>NZ_WKJZ01000001.1:1916809-2186840 GCF_009763245.1 Pseudomonas xionganensis
GGGTGCGCCTTGCGCACCGGGCTTCACGCTCTGTGCTGCGCGCCGGAATGCAGCCTTGGGGTGGATGGCCGTAGCCATCCACCATGGTTATCGCAGGTGGATGAAAAGAGCGTCATCCACCCTACGCGCTCGGGTGGCGTAGGGTGCGCCTTGCGCACCGGGCTTCACGCTCTGTGCTGCGCGCCGGAATGCAGCCGTAGGGTGGATGGCCGTAGCCATCCACCGTGGTTATCGCGGGTGGATGAAAAGAGCGTCATCCAGCCTACGCAGCGGTGGCGTAGTGGGGCTACCTACCAAAGCCAGCCCCGCTTCCTCCCAAAGTACCATTCTGCCCAGGGCCCTCGGGGTGCATAACTAGCACTGCCGGAATTCGCCGGCATTCATAACAAGAGGACCGCGCCATGTGGACTAAACCCGCCTTTACCGATCTGCGCATTGGTTTCGAAGTGACCATGTACTTCGCCAATCGCTGACCCGCCCTGGCCCCGGCTGGTCCGGGGCATCCCAATCGGTAACCTGCCATGCATATCCAGATTCTCGGTTCCGCCGCCGGCGGCGGATTTCCCCAGTGGAACTGCAATTGCCGCAACTGCCGGGGTGTGCGCGATGGCAGTCTGCGCGCGCAGCCGCGCAGCCAGTCGTCCATTGCCCTGTCCGATCACGGCAGCGAGTGGATTCTGTGCAACGCCTCCCCCGATATCCGCAGCCAGCTGGCCGCCTTTCCGGCCCTGCAGCCGGCGCGCAAACTGCGCGACACGGCGATTGCCGGGATCATCCTGCTGGACAGCCAGATCGACCACTGCACCGGCCTGCTGACCCTGCGCGAAGGCTGCCCGCACCAGGTCTGGTGCACCGAGATGGTCCATCAGGATCTGAGCAGCGGCTTTCCCCTGTTCACCATGCTCAGCCACTGGAATGGCGGCCTGCAGCATCAACTGATCTGCCTGGACTGCGAGCCTTTCAGCATCGCCGCCTGCCCGGAACTGGCCATCACCGCCGTGCCGCTGCTGAGCAGCGCGCCGCCGTATTCGCCGCACCGCGGCAACCCGCATCCTGGCGACAATATCGGTCTGTTTGTCGAGGATATGCGCACGGGCGGCAGCCTGTTCTACGCCCCCGGCCTGGGCCAGATGGACAAGCAGGTGCTGGCCTGGATGGCCCGCGCCGATTGCCTGCTGGTGGACGGCACGCTGTGGCGCGACGACGAGATGCAGGTCTGCGAGGTGGGCGACAAGCTTGGCAGCGAGATGGGTCATCTGCCGCAGAGTGGCCCCGGCGGCATGCTGGAGGTGCTGGACGGGCTGCCGGGCAAACGCAAGATCCTCATACATATCAACAACACCAACCCGATTCTCGACCTGGACTCGCCCGAGCGCGCCGAACTGGACGCCCGGGGCATCGAGGTCGCCTTCGATGGCATGAGCATCGATCTGTAGGGTGCGCCGTGCGCACCTGATGAACGCGGTGCGCATGGCGCACCCTACGGAGCAAAGCACCGGAGAGTCTTGATGAGCCAACCCGCCATGAGCCCCGCCGAATTCGAGCAGGCGCTGCGCGCCAAGGGCGCCTACTACCACACCCATCACCCTTACCATCAGGCCATGTACGAGGGTCGCGCCACGCGCGCGCAGATCCAGGGCTGGGTGGCCAACCGCTTCTACTACCAGGTGTGCATTCCGCTCAAGGATGCGGCGATCCTGGCCAACTGCCCGGACCGCGACACCCGCCGCGAGTGGATACAGCGTATTCAGGACCACGATGGCGCGCCGGGGGAGGAGGGCGGTATCGAGGCCTGGCTGCGCCTGGGCGAAGCGGTGGGACTGGACCGCCAGCAGCTGCTGAGCCAGGAGCTGGTGCTGCCCGGGGTGCGCTTTGCCGTGGACGCCTATGTCAATTTCGCCCGCCGCGCCTGCTGGCAGGAGGCGGCCAGCAGCTCGTTGACCGAGCTGTTTGCACCGACCATCCATCAGTCGCGCCTGGACGCCTGGCCGCAGCACTACCCCTGGATCGATGCCGGCGGCTATGACTACTTCCGCAAGCGCCTGAAGGAAGCGCGTCGCGATGTCGAGCATGGCCTGCGCATCACCCTGGCCTATTACCGCACGGTCGAGGCGCAGCAGCGCATGCTGGACATTCTGCAGTTCAAGCTGGATGTGCTGTGGAGCATGCTCGATGCCATGAGCATGGCCTACGAGCTGGAGCGCCCGCCTTACCACACGGTGACGGCCGAGCGGGTCTGGCATCGGGGGATCGCGTTATGAGCCTCAATCCAGCGGTGCGCGCGGCGCACCCTACCGATGCACAGCCCGTAGGGTGCGCCATGCGCACCCTGGAGGTCGAACCCATGCTGACCACTATCCCCGTTATCCGCCGCGGCTTTCGCCTGCAGTTCGAACCGGCTCAGGGCTGCCATGTACTGCTCTACCCGGAAGGCATGATCAAGCTCAACGACAGCGCCGGGGAGATTCTCCAGCAGGTCGACGGCCAGCGCTCGGTGGTCGAGATCATCGACCAGCTGCGCCAGCGCTTCCCCGATGTTCCCGGTATCGAGGAAGACATCCTCGCCTTTATGGAGGTGGCCCATGCACAGTTCTGGATCGAGCTTCGCTAAACCGGGCGTAGAGGTGGGGCAACCATTGTGGCTGCTGGCCGAGCTGACCTACCGCTGCCCGCTGCAGTGTCCGTACTGTTCCAACCCGCTGGATTTTTCCCAGCAGGGCGCCGAACTCTCAACCGCCGAATGGATCGAGGTGTTTCGCCAGGCCCGTGAGCTGGGGGCGGCGCAGCTGGGCTTTTCCGGTGGCGAGCCGCTGCTGCGTCAGGACCTGGCCGAGCTGATCAAGGCCGCGCGCGACCTGGGTTACTACACCAACCTGATCACCTCCGGCATCGGCCTGACCGAGGCGCGTATCGCCGAGTTCGCGCAAGCCGGCCTGGATCATATCCAGATCAGCTTCCAGGCCGCCGACGAGGAGGTGAACAACCTGTTGGCCGGCTCCAGAAAGGCCTTCGCCCAGAAGCTGGCCATGGCCCGTGCGGTCAAGGCGGCCGGCTACCCCATGGTGCTGAACTTCGTCACCCACCGGCACAATATCGACAATATCGAACGCATCATCGAGCTGTGCCTGGAGCTGGAGGCGGATTTCGTCGAGCTGGCCACCTGTCAGTTCTACGGCTGGGCCGAACTCAACCGCGCCGGCCTGCTGCCGACCCGGGCCCAGCTGGAACGCGCCGAGCGCATCACCAATGAGTGGCGCGACAGGCTGGCGGCGCAGAACCATCCGTGCAAGCTGATCTTCGTCACCCCCGATTACTACGAGGAGCGGCCCAAGGCCTGCATGAATGGCTGGGGCAACCTGTTCCTCGATATCACCCCGGACGGCACCGCGCTGCCCTGTCACAGCGCACGGCAGTTGCCGGTGCAGTTTCCCAATGTGCGCGAGCACAGCATCGAGCAGATCTGGCGGCATTCCTTCGG
Organism: Pseudomonas xionganensis; assembly: GCF_009763245.1. Lineage (GTDB taxonomy): Bacteria > Pseudomonadota > Gammaproteobacteria > Pseudomonadales > Pseudomonadaceae > Aquipseudomonas > Aquipseudomonas xionganensis. The sequence continues at coordinate 1,920,288 of NZ_WKJZ01000001.1, forward strand.
CTTCAACCGCTTTCGCGGCGACGACTGGATGCCCGAGCCGTGCCGCTCGTGCGATGAAAAGGACCGCGACTTTGGCGGCTGCCGCTGCCAGGCCTTTATGCTCACCGGGGATGCCAGCAACGCCGACCCGGTATGCAGCAAGTCGGCCCACCATGGCGTGATCCTCGCCGCCCGCCAGCAGGCCGAAGACGCGCCACTGGGGTTGGAGCAGTTGCAGTATCGCAATGAAAAAGCCTCGCGAATCATATGCAAGGTGTGATCGACCCGGACGCGATCTGGAGCGCCGAACAGGCCGCGGCGGCCAGTGTGGATTTCGCCGAGTTGCACGCCGCCCATGGTGGCCTGCTGTGGGTGGCCTTCGATCCGGCCCAGGCCCGTTGCGGGCTGTTCTACTGGCGTGATGGCCTGGCGCGTGAGCTGACGTCGCCTGGGTTTTCCGTGCGCAGCCGGGTCTATGAATACGGCGGCGGTGCCTGCTGCGCCACGGAGCGGGGCGTGGCCTTTGTCAACGAGGCCGATCAGCAGATCTACCACCTGGCAATGGCGCACACTTCTGTAGGAGCGGCTTTAGCCGCGAACCGCGTTGAGACCAAGGGCTTCGCGGCTGAAGCCGCTCCTACGGGGGCTAACAGGCCGTTGAAAAACGTAGGCGAGGCAGGCAAGACAAGGCAGAAACGGCCGAAAAAGCGGAGTTTACGTGTTGTAAATGAGCATTTTGAGGCCGTTTTTAACGCAGGATTGCCCACGCAGGTAGTTTTTCAACGGCCTGCTAAGCCTCTGGCGCTGACGGCTCGCAGCCACTGCCGCTATGGCGAGCTGTCCTTTGTACCGGCCTGGCAGGCGCTGCTGGCGCTGGAGGAAAGCCACGAGGGCGAAGCCGTGGTGCATCGCCTGGTGCGCATCGGCCTGGACGCTAGCCGCCAGGTGCTGGTGGAGGGCGCCGATTTCTATGCCGGCGCGGTGGCCAGCCGCGATGGTCGGCAACTGGCCTGGATCGAGTGGAGCAGGCCGAGTCTGCCCTGGGTGGCGACCCGACTCTGCCGGCGCGATTCAGAGGGCGTCGTCAGCGTGCTGGCCGGCGCGCAAGATGACCAGGCCCTGCAGCAGCCGCGCTTTGATCCTGCGGGGCGACTCTGGGTCCTGAGTGATACCAGCGGCTGGTGGCAGCCATGGTGTCTTGACGCTGAACAAGTTGGTGCGCACGGCCTGGGCGGCCCCGCGTCACCCTACGATCATGCGCCTGCGCCCTGGCAGTTGGGCGGGTGCAGCTATCTGCCGCTGGCCAACGGCGAGATGCTGCTCACGCGCTTCGAGCAGGGTGTCGGGGTGTTGGTAGGGTGCGCCGTGCGCACCATTGATACCGGCGCAGAAGGCATGGGTGTGCACCGCCTAGGCGGCCCCGCGACACCCTACGCACAGCGTCTGGCCGAGGGTTTTACGCGCTTTCGCGCCCTGGCGGCGGATGCAGAGCATTACTACTGTATCGCCGCCTCACCGAACCGGTTGCCGGCTGTGCTGGCGATAAGCCGAAGCGATGGCGCGGTGCGCATACTGGCCGGTGGTCAGTGTCCATTGAGCGACACGCACCTTTCCTGGCCGCAGCCCCTCGCCTGTGCCGTGGGCGAGGGCGAGCGCTGCCATGGCTTTTTCTACAAACCGGCCACTGGGGATAAACCGCCGCCGCTGGTTATTTTCCTGCACGGCGGCCCGACCTCGGCCTGCTACCCGGTGTTCGATCCGCGCATCGCCTACTGGACCTTGCGTGGCTACGCCGTGCTCGATCTCAATTACCGTGGCAGCAGCGGTTATGGCCGTGCCTACCGTCTGCGTCTGGCTGGGCAGTGGGGGGCGCTGGAGGTCGAGGATATCCGCGCCGCCATCGCCCAGCTGGCCGCTGAGGGGCGCATCGACCCGGCGCGGGTCTTTGTTCGCGGCGCCAGTGCCGGGGGCTACAGCGCGCTGCTTGCCCTGGCCGAGTTGCCGGGGCTGTGCGGCGGCGCCAGCCTCTATGGGGTCAGTGACCCGCTGGCGCTGCGCCGGGTCACCCACAAGTTCGAGGCCGATTACCTGGACTGGCTGATCGGTGATCCCGAGCGCGACGCGGAGCGTTACCAGGCGCGCACGCCGTTGCTGCAGGCCGGGCGCATCCAGAGCCCGGTGATCTTCTTCCAGGGCGGCCTGGACGCAGTGGTGTTGCCCGAGCAGACCGCAACCATGGTGGCAGCCCTGCGCCAGCGTGGCCGCTTGGCCGAGTACCACCTGTTCCGCGAGGAGCGCCACGGCTTTCGTCAGGCCGCCAATCTGGCCATGGCGCTGGCCGAGGAGTGTGCCTTCTATCAGGCCTGCAGCGCCGCGCCGCGGGCATAGAAATCCTGGTATTCGGCCTCCGGCACAAACAGCCCGCCGGTGGTCCAGAGCAGGTGGTTGGCCTGGGGCATGGCCGCCTGCAGGCCGTGGCGGGCCAGGTAGGCGCGGCCGGCGGGGCTCTGGCACAGCAGGGCGGGGCCGCCGAAGCCGGCTGCCGCCGAGGGCTCGATGCGCAGGCCCTGGCTGCTGCCGGCCAGGTACAGCTGCCTGAACAGCTGTGCGTCGGTCACGGTCAATACCCCGGACAACAGCGGGCGCATCAGTTCCAGAGCCAGGGCCGAAGCCCGTGGCACGGCCAGGCCATCGGCTTCGGTGCGGTTGTCCAGGCCGTGCTGATACACCGACGGCAACTGCCCGGGCTCGGCGGCCAGGCCGAGCAGAAAGCAGGGTGACTGGGTCGGCTCGGCGAAGAAGCAGTGCACATGGGCGCCGAACAGCTGCTTCAGGCCAAAGGCCACCCCGGCCGGGGCACCGCCCACGCCGCAGGGCAGGTAGACGAACAGCGGGTGTTCGGCATCCACGGTGATCCCGGCCTGCGTCAGCTGCTCGGCCAGGTGCAGGGCGGCGGCGCTGTAGCCGAGCAGCAGCGAGGGCGAGCGCTCGTCGTCGACGAAATAGCAGAAGGGGTCCTGTTCGGCCTGGCGTCGCCCGGCGGCGACCGCTTCCTCGTAGTCGCCCAGATGCTCGATCACGTTCACCCCGTGCTGGCGCAGGCGCGCCTTCTTCCAGGCCTTGGCGTCGGCCGACATATGCACCTCGGCGCGAAAGCCCAGGGCGGCGGCCATGATGCCGATGCTCAGGCCGAGGTTGCCGGTGGAGCCGACCAGCACCCGGTAGCGGCCGAACAGCGCCCGCGCCGGCGCCTCGGCCAGTCGCCCATAGTCGTCACCCGGAGTGATCAGGCCCTCGGCCAGGGCCAGGCCCTCGGCGAACTCCAAAACCTCGTGGATGCCGCCGCGGGCCTTGATCGAGCCGGCCACCGGCAGGCTGTGATCGGCCTTGAGCCACAGCCGGCCGCTGCCAACGGGCAGGTTCAGGGCCTGTTGCAGGGCCGGGGTGGCGAGCAGGGGGGATTCGATGCGCCCGGCGCTGGCCGCCAGCTCCGGGAACAGCCGGGCCAGCAGCGGGGCGCAGCGCTGAAAGCGTGCCTGGGCCGCTCTAACGTCAGCTAGACTAATGCCGGTGTCCGCCTGGGCCGCCGTTTCGGGCTGGAAGCGCGGGTTGCACCAGAGCAACGGCTGGGCACTTCTCAGGGACTGTTCCAGGTGATCTTGTGACATCTCGTGCATGGTGCTGTATCCGGCTGCGGGTGAGCCCTGCAGTGTCGACCCGAGCGGCCGATTCGGCAAACCGCTAATACTGCTATATGGATTAGTAAAACTAATGAACTTGTCCGCCTCGCTGCTCAGCTGGCTGCGCTGTTTCGAAGCCGCCGCCCGGCACCTGAGCTTTACCCGCGCCGCTGCCGAGCTGTGCATCACCCAGGGTGCGGTCAGCCAGCAGGTCAAGCAGCTGGAGCAGTGGCTGGGCCAGCCGCTGTTTCTGCGCCAGCCCCGGGGGTTGCTGTTGAGTGCCAATGGCGAGCGCCTGCGGGCGGTGCTGGGCGAGTCCTTCGCGGCCATCGACAGCTGCCTGGGGCTGCTGCGCCAGGACCCGGCCGGGCCGCTGGTGCTGTCCTGCTCACCGTCCTTTGCCATGGGCTGGCTGACGCCGCGCCTCGGTGACTTCTTCCGCGCCCATCCCGGGGTGGGGCTGCGCGTGTATGGCGAGTTCCACCCCCTGGATCATCGGCGCATGCAGGCCGAGGGCATTGCCGCCGCGGTGCGCTTCGACCTGGGCCATTACCCCGATCTGGCTGCCCGGGCCTTTCTCGATGAGTGGCTGCTGCCGGTGGCCAGCCCGGCCTTTGTCGCGGCTCACCCGGAGTTGCGTGGCCCGGAGAATTTGCGCGGCAGCCTGCTGCTGCATGACCAGAGCCCCTGGGCCGGGGCGGCGCCCTTTGCCGAATGGCAGCACTGGCTGGGTGCGGTGGGCGCACCGCGCGGCGATCTTGAGCAGGGCCAAAGCTTCAATCTGGCGCAACTGGCCCTGGCCGCCGCGCTGGCCGGGCAGGGCGTGGCCCTTGGGCGCAGCGCTCTGGTGCTGGAGGACATTGCCGCCGGCCGCCTGGTCGACCTGTTCGGCCTGTGCGTGCAGAGCCCTGCGCGCTATCACTTTATCTGCCCGCCCCAGGCGCATGCCGCCACCGCCCAGGTCGGTGACTGGCTGGCCGCCAGCGGCGCGGCGTTCCAGCGCCAGCGCAGCCAGCTGCTGGCTGCGCCCGGACCTACTACGGCGGTCGTATTGCAATGAGCGGTGTATGCAGTAGGCTGCCGGTGTTCATTCATAACAATAAAAGGCTGCCGTATGAGCCAGGCTTTTTCTGCCTTGCGCAAGTTCGTTTCCCCGGAAATCATCTTCGGTGCCGGCTGTCGGCATAACGTCGGCAACGTCGCCAGCAACTTCGGCGCGCGCAAGGTGCTGCTGGTGTCCGACCCCGGGGTGCAGGCCGCCGGCTGGGTCGCCGATATCGAGGCCAGCCTGCAGGCCCAGGGCCTTGAGTATTGCCTGTACACCGGGGTGTCACCCAACCCACGGGTGGAAGAGGTGATGAGCGGCGCCGAGCTATACCGCAGCGAGGGCTGTAACGTGATCGTCGCGGTGGGCGGCGGCAGCCCCATGGACTGCGCCAAGGGCATCGGCATCGTGGTCGCCCATGGCCGCAGCATCATCGAGTTCGAGGGCGTGGACACCCTGCGCGTGCCCAGCCCGCCGCTGATTCTGATCCCCACCACCGCCGGTACCTCGGCGGACGTGTCGCAGTTCGTGATCATCTCCAATCAGCAGGAACGCATGAAATTTTCCATCGTCAGCAAGGCGGTGGTGCCGGACGTGTCGCTGATCGACCCGGAGACCACCCTGAGCATGGATGGCTTTCTCAGCGCCTGCACCGGCATCGACGCCCTGGTGCACGCCATCGAGGCCTTCGTCTCCACCGGCTCGGGGCCCCTGACCGACAGCCATGCCCTGGAGGCCATGCGCCTGATCAACGGCAACCTGGTGCAGATGATCGCCAACCCCGCCGATATCCTGCTGCGCGAAAAGATCATGCTTGGCAGCATGCAGGCCGGCCTGGCCTTTTCCAACGCCATCCTTGGCGCGGTGCACGCCATGAGCCACAGCCTGGGCGGCTATCTGGACCTGCCCCATGGCCTGTGCAACGCGGTGCTGGTGGAGCATGTGGTGGCCTTCAACTATGACGCCGCGCCGGATCGCTTCAAGTTGATCGCCGAGACCCTGGGCATCGACTGCCGCGGCCTCAGTCATGTGCAGATCCGCGCCCGCCTGGTGCAGCACCTGATCGACCTCAAGCATGCCGTGGGCTTCAACGAGACCCTGGCTTTGCACGGGGTGGGCAGCAGCGATATTCCCTTCCTCTCGCGCCATGCCATGCACGACCCCTGCATCCTCACCAACCCGCGCCAGTCCAGCCAGCGCGATGTCGAGGTGGTCTATGGCGAGGCCCTCTGACAACCCGGACCAGGCCCTGGCCGGGTTGCTGGGCCTGAGCAGCCAGTCCCAGCGCAAGAGCCACTACCCCGAGCTGCTGGCCCGCCTGGAAGAGCTGGAAGCCGAGCGCAACCGCTACAAATGGCTGTTCGAGAACGCCGTGCACGGCATCTTCCAGGCCCGCCTGCAGCAGGGCCTGCTGGCGGCCAACCCGGCCCTGGCGCGAATGCTCGGCTACCCCAGCCCCGAGGCCCTGCTGGCCGAACCCCCGGACCTGGCCGCACAGCTGTTCGTCGGTGGCGAGGCCGAGCTGCAGCGCATTCGAGCCGCGCTGAAACAGGCCGGTGGCCTTTATGGTCATGAGGCCGAGCTGCGCCGGCGTGACGGCACGGTGATCACGGTCCTGATGAACCTGCTGCTCAAGCCAGGGGAGCAGGGCCTGTTCGAGGGCTTTGTCGCCGATATCACCGAGCGCAAGCAGGCCCAGCAGCGCCTGCAGCAACTCAATGACGAACTGGAGCAACGGGTGCTGGCGCGCACGGCCGAACTGCAGGAGGCCAACCTTGCCCTGCAATTGCAGATCGAGCAGCGCGGGCGCATCGAGCAGGATCTGCGTGAGGCCCGTGACGCCGCCGAGGCGGCCAACCGCAGCAAGGACAAGTACCTGGCCGCGGCCAGCCACGACCTGCTGCAGCCACTGAATGCGGCACGCCTGCTGATCGCCACCCTGCGCGAGCGGGCCTTGCCCAGTGCCGAGCTGAATCTGGTGGAGCGCAGCCAGCAGGCCCTGGAAGGCGCCGAAGACCTGCTCAGCGACCTGCTGGAAATCGCCAAGCTGGACCAGGCCGCGGTCAGGCCGGATCTGGATAGCTACAGCCTGGAAGAGTTGCTCGCACCCCTGGCCTCGGAGTTCCAGCCGGTGGCCGCCGCCGTCGGCCTGCAGCTGCGCGCGCGCATCCCGGCGTTGAGTGTGCGGACCGATGCGCGCCTGCTGACGCGCATCCTGCGCAACTTCCTGAGCAATGCCTGCCGCTATACCGAGCGCGGCGGCGTGTTGCTGGGCGTGCGCCGGCGGGGCGCCTGGGCCGAGTTGCAGGTGTGGGACACCGGCATCGGCATTGCCGCCGAGCAATTGCCGCAGATCTTTCTGGAATTCAATCAGCTGGATCGTGGCCGCGCCGCCGAGCGCAAGGGCGTGGGGTTGGGGCTGGCCATCGTCGAGCGGATCGCGCGTATTCTCGATTGCCCGGTCCGGGTGCAATCGCAGCCAGGCCGGGGCTCGCTGTTCAGCATTCGCGTGCCCCTGGCGCTGCAGGCCCCTGTGCGTCAGGTTGCGGCGCAGCCCGCCTTGCCGGTCACGGGCGACCCCCTGCCAGGACGGCGCCTGCTGGTGATCGATAACGAACAGAGCATCCTCGACAGCATGGCCTTGCTGCTTGAGCAGTGGGGCTGCCAGGTACTCACCGCCCTCGACCTGCCGGCGGCGCTGCAGGTGCTCGATGGCCAGGCGCCGGAGCTGATCCTGGCCGACTATCACCTGGACCACGGCATCACTGGCGCCGAGGTGCTGCAGGCGCTGCGCGAGCATTTCCAGCAGGCCATCCCGGCCCTGGTGATCAGCGCCGATCGCAGCGATGCCTGCCGCCGCGAGCTGCAGGCCCTGGGCGTGGCGCTGCTGAACAAGCCGGTCAAGCCCGGCAAGCTGCGCGCCAGTCTCAGCCAGCTGCTCAACCAGTAGGGCAACCATCCATCGCCACCAGGGTGGCAATTTGCCGCTATGGCGGGCGCCTTTGACCTGCATCAACCGCCGCTCGCTGGTGGCGGTATACAAAGGCGCCTTTTCCACGAGGCCGTGTCTCCGTGAGTTGTTGCGCCCCTGTAGGAGCGGATTTATCCGCGATATTCGCGGCTCAAGCCGCTCCTACAAGTGCTGGGGCGACTCATCAACACTTAATAGAGGCATAGTCTTTTTCATGAGGCTCTGGCGATGTGCAGTTTCAGAGACGAGGTAAAAGTGCTCTGCAACGACCCGGAACTGGTCGAGCAGATGCGTGAGCTGCTGGCCGGGCAGGTGGCGGCCGAGCAGGTGTTCTGCGAGGCGCGGGCCTGTAGCGAGGCGCCGCTGTGCCGCTGGCTGGGCGAGCTGCACCTGGGGCAGGCCGGGCGGGTGCAGGCCACCCTGCAGGAGGTGGTCGAACTGCTGCACGGCACCCGCCATGCCTTCAAGTCCAAGGCCGTGGCCCAGGCCCGTAGCCGCCTGCATGACCTGCTCAGGGAGTTGTCAGAGCCAGCCTGATCAGGTAGATATGGCTGCGGTAGGCATCGCCCGAGGGCGATGGCCGGCTTTGCCGAGCAGGACACAGGGCCTGAAAGACAGAGCGCCAGGGTCGAACTTCGATTGTTTGAAGTTCGACCCTGGCGCTTTTTTTATGCCCAGGAAAAGACCCACAGGGCGGTGAGGAACAATGAGAACAAAAGAGGATTTCGCCGAATTGCTCAGGCGCCTGCACCTGGGCCCGCAGGAGCAGGCCGAGCGGCTGAGCTTTCTGCAATGGAGCGCGGAGGATGCCCAGCGCCTGGCCGCCATGGCGGGGGCCATGGACCCGGCGCAGCAGGCCTTTGTCGATCAGCTCTATGACCATCTGCAGAATTTCGCCACCCCGGCGGCCCTGCTGCAGTCGCCGCAGACCATCGAGCGCCTCAAGCACAGCCAGGGCAGCTATTACCAGGATCTGTGGCGCGGTCAGTTCGATGAAGAGTATGTCAACGGCCGCCTGCGCATCGGCATGATCCACCAGCAGGTGGGCCTGGAGCTGAAGTGGTACCTGGGGGCCTACCGTCTGTATCTGGATCGCATGCTCGGCGAGCTGTTCACCGGGCACCCGCAGCATCAGCTCTACGCCAGCCTGCTCAAGGCGGTGTTCTTCGACATCAGCCTGGCCCTGGATACCTACAGCGCGGCCCAGCATCGCGCCCTGGAAGACAGCGAGGCACGCTTTGCCCGGGCCCTGCGCGGGGCCAACGACGGCCTCTGGGACTGGCATGTGGAGCAGGATCGGCTGTACGTCTCGGAGCGCTGGGCCAGCATGCTCGGTATCAGCCGCGAGGCCATTGGCGATGCCAGTCAGGGCTGGTTCAGCCGGGTCCATCCGGATGATCTGCCCGGGCTGCGCCAGGCCATCGAGGCCCACCTGCAGGGGCGTACCGCTCTGCTGCATCACGAATACCGCATGCGCAAGCGCGACGGTGACTATGCCTGGGTGCTGGTGCGCGGGGTGGCGGAGGCGAGCGGGCCGGACCAGCAGCGCATGGCCGGTTCGCAGACCGATATCAGCGCACGCAAAAGCGCCGAGCAGCACCTGCAGCACGCCGCCCGTCACGACCCGCTGACCGGCCTGGCCAACCGCATGCGCCTGGACGAGCAGCTGCAGCAGGCTCTGCTACGCCAGGGCAAGGTCGGCGCCCGGGAAGCGGCGCTGCTGTTCGTCGACCTGGACCGTTTCAAGCTGATCAACGACAGTCTCGGCCACGCTGTGGGCGACCGCGTGCTGGTGGAGGTGGCGCAACGCCTCAAGGCCTGCCTGCGTCCGGGGGACGAGCTGTTTCGCTTTGGCGGCGATGAATTCGTTGTGCTGCTCGACGATCTGGCCTGTGCCGGCGATGCCGAGCGCGTGGCCCAGCGCATCCTCGATGGCCTGCATCATCCGCTGCACCTGGACGAGCGTACCCTGGTGGTCAACGCCAGCATCGGCATCGCCCCGTTGCAGGAACGCGGCAAGCCCCTGGACGCCCTGCAGGCCGCCGATCTGGCCCTGTATCGCGCCAAGGCTGCGGGCAAGGCGCAGTTCGCCCGCTACAGCGAGGAGCTGCAGCGCGCGGCCCAGCACCACCTGGACATGGAGTCGGCCATGGGCCAGGCCCTGGACAACGGCGAGCTGGAGTTGCACTACCAGCCCATCTGCCAGCTGCAGCAGGGGCAGGTGCAACTGGCCGGGGTGGAAGCGCTGTTACGCTGGCGCAGCGGCGAGCGGCTGATCTCGCCACTGGAATTTATCCCGGCGCTGGAGGAGTCCGGGGAAATCGTCCGGGTCGGCGACTGGGTGCTGCAGCAGGCCTGTCGCCAGGTGCGCGCCTGGCAACTGGCGGGCCAGAGCCAGCTGCGCTGCTCGGTGAATATCTCCAGCCGCCAGCTGCAGCAGGCCAGTTTTATTCCAAGGCTGATCGACATCCTGCAGGACAGCGGCTTGCCGCCGGCCAGCCTGATCCTGGAAATCACCGAAAGCCAGCTGATGGAGGACACCGCCCAGACCCTGGTCAGCCTGCGCGAGCTGGCCAGCCTGGGGGTGCGCCTGGCCCTGGACGATTTCGGCACCGGCTACTGCTCCCTGGGTTATCTCAAGCGCTTCCCGCTGCACATCCTCAAGGTGGACAAGAGCTTTATCGGCGGTACGCCGGCCGATGGCGAACTGAGTGCGATCAGCCGCGCCATTATCGGCCTGGGCCACAGCCTGGGGCTGGAAGTGGTGGCCGAGGGCGTGGAGCGCGACGCCCAGCTGGACTTTGTCCGCCATGAGGGCTGCCACTACGCCCAGGGCTACTGGTTCAGCAAGCCTTTGCCTGGCGCCGAGCTGCAGGCGCTGCTCGGCCGTCCGGGAGCCTTTGCCGGCGCCGTTGCGGCGCTGCCTGAGGTGTTTGCACGGTCATCCTCAACATTGCCAAGGAGTCGGGTACAACAATGAAAATCAATCTCCCGGTCAGCGGTCGCCAGGTCGAATTTCCGGCCAGCGCCAATATCCTCTCCACCACCGATGCCAAGGGCGTGATCACCTACGTCAACAGCGATTTCATCGGCATCAGTGGTTTTGCCGAGAGCCAGTTGCTGGGCAAGAGCCATAACGTGGTGCGTCACCCGGACATGCCGCCGGCGGCCTTCGCCCATATGTGGCAGACCCTCAAGGCCGGCCAGTCGTGGATGGGCCTGGTCAAGAACCGCTGCCAGAATGGTGATCACTACTGGGTCAGCGCCTATGCCACGCCGGTGCTGCAGGACGGCCAGCTGCTGGAGTACCAGTCGGTGCGCACCCGCGCCAGCGCCGAGCAGGTGGCGGCGGCCGAAGCCCTGTATGCCCAGCTGCGCGCCGGCAAGACGCCGCGGACGCTGCGCCCGCCACGGCTGGCGCCGGGACCACGCCAGGCCCTGAGCAATGCTGCCCTGGGCCTGGCTTGCTGCCTCAGCCTGGGCCTGGCCGGGGTGCTGGACTGGGGCCAGGCGGCGCTGCTGAGCGGTTTGCTCGCTGTGCTCCAGGGCGGCTGGCTGCTGCACAGCCTGCGCCCCCTTGATCTGCTGGTGCGCAAGGCCCGTGGTATCGCCGACAACCCCCTGAGCCAGCTGCTCTACACCGGCCGCAGTGATGCCTTCGGCCAGATCGACTTCGCCCTGCATATGCTCAAGGCCGAAACCCGCGCCGTGGTCGGGCGCATGGCCGATTCGGCGCGGGAGCTGCGCCAGGAGGCGGCCGAGCTGGTGGCGGCGGTGGATGGCAGCAACAGCGCCAGCGTCCAGCAACAGGGGGAAACCGCCCAGGTGGTCAGTGCCATCGGCCAACTGGCGTGCAGCGTGCAGGAGGTGGCGCGCAATGCCCAGCTCACCGCCGCGGCGGCCAGCCTGGTCAATCAGGAAACCGACCGTGGCCTGCAGATGGTCGAACTGACCCGTCAGCAGATCGATGGCCTGGCCGGCGAGGTGCAGCACAGCAGCGCGGTCATCCATCAGCTGGAACGCCATGGCCTGGAAATCAACCAGGTGCTTGCGGTGATCCAGGGCATTGCCGAGCAGACCAACCTGCTGGCCCTCAATGCCGCCATCGAGGCGGCCCGGGCGGGGGAGGCCGGGCGCGGCTTCGCCGTGGTGGCCGACGAGGTGCGCGGCCTGGCCTCACGCACCCAGGAATCCACCGCACAGATCCAGCAGACCATCGAAACCCTGCGGGCCAGCACGGCCCAGGCGGTACAGGCCATGCAGCGCAGTCACAGCCAGGCCGGGGCCAGTGTCGAGCAGGCCATGCAGGCGGCCCAGGCCCTGGACGGGATCAACCAGCGGGTTGCCGAGATCAGCGACATGAGCGTGCAGATTGCCGCGGCGGTGGAGCAACAGAGTGCGGTGGGCGACAGCATCCAGCGCAACCTGGACGGCATCCGCCAGGCCACCGACGGGACGGTGGTGGCCAGTGATCAGAGCCGCAATGCCGCCGACCATGTGGCGGGCCTGGCCGAGCGCCTGCAGCTGCTGGCCGAGCAGTTCTGGGGGGAGCGCCGGGTGATGTAGCGGGGAGAGACTCGCCCGAATTGCGCTGCGCTTACTCGGGTGATCGCTCGGGTAGGTGGGCGGCTACTTGCGCAGCCACTTGCCCTGCACCTGGATGTAGTGCCCGGCGGGGGTCTTGTCGATGGCCTTCTGCCCGGCGATGGCTTCCACGTCGCTGAGGGCGATGCCGTTCTGGCTGGCCAGCTTCTGGTATTCGGCGCGCCGCGCCTGGTTGATCAGGCGGGCGATCTCGGCCGCCTGGCCTTCGGGCTTGACCACCCCCAGGTAACCGTTGGGCATCTCGCCCAGCTGGCCGCTGGCCTTGGCATTGCCCAGGGCCGACATGGCCTGGTTGAGGTCGAGGGCCGCCGCCGACAGGCTCAGGCTGAGCAGCAGCAACAGGCTGGCGAAGCGTTTATACAGGCTCATGGTCGGGCTCCTCAGAACAGTCCGCTGGATTCGCTGAACATGCTGTCCAGGGCTTTATCCACCTTGATATAGATTTCGTGTTCGATCTTCACGTTCAGGTTGATGTTGATCGGCTCGTTGGGCATCGCCAGCTGCACCGTGGGGGTGCAGGCCGTGCCGAGCAGGCCCAGTAGCAGGATGGTCAGGCAACGCAGGCGCATGGCGCATCTCCTCGGGTTATGGCGCACTGGGTAAGGTGTTCTGGCGCTGCAGCATACGCTGCTGCACGCGCTGGCGGATCACCTCGTTGACCTTGTCGGTCAATTGCAGGCTGGCCAGCAGGCTGGGGATATCTTCCTCCAGGTTGATGCTGAAATGAATCGGCCGGCCCTGTTCGATCGCCGGGTTCTGCCCCTCCAGGCGCATGGCCAGGTTCAACTTGCCCTGCTGATCATAGTCAAGCTGACTGCTCAGCACCTGATAACGAAAATCCTCCAGGGACTGGGTCACCAGCTGCATGGCCGGGTTGCTTTGACCCAGGGCGCGGATGCGTTCGGATTGGAACTGCAGCCGGCCACCGGGCTGACGCGCGCTGAGCTGACCCTGGCTGATGCTTGCGCCGCTGGCGTCGATACGCAGCGGCAGCTGCCCATCCAGGCTGCCGCTGCCGGCCAATCCCTCTGTGGGGTAGAGGATAAAAAGCTGCTCAAGTTCCACGCCCTGCACCTCAAGGGGCAACAGCAGCGCCTCATCGGCCAGATTCCATTGTCCGGGTGCCAGGAGTACCTGACCGCCCAGCAGCGCCGTGTGGGCCTGGTCAATCTGCAGCAGGCCTTTATCCGGCTGGGCCGTGGCGGCCTGATAGCGGCCCCTGAGTTGCAACGGGCCGATGGGCAGGCCGGGGTTGATCTCGGCCAGATGCAACTCGTCCAGCTCCAGGGCCAGTTGACGGCCATCGCTGCGCAGTTGCAGGCGCAGATCCAGGCCGCTCAGCTCGCTGCGGTCATAGATCCCGGCCAGACCCTTGGCCTCTACTTGCCCTGTCATCACGGGCAGGTGGGCGCCGGGGGGCAGGCGCAGGCTGGCCTGGCCACTCAGGCGGCCATTGTTCAGGCTGAGCAGCGGCGGCCAGGCGCTGAGGCTCTGCTGCAGCGGGTTGCCGCCGCGCAGAAAGATCTCGGCCAGGCGGGCATCCAGTTGCAGGCCGCTGGCAGCGGTGTGCTGCAGCTCCAGATCGAGGGCCAGGCCAGCGGCGTTGCCCAGCTTGCCGCTCAGGCGCTGCTGCTGGCCGGTGGCCTGCAGCCGGCCTTGCAGGGTCCAGCGCTGGGGCTTGAGCTGGGGCTGTTGCAGGCTGTCCAGGGTGAGGCTCAAGGGGCCTTGCAGCTGCCAATCCAGAGGGGCGTCTGCCGGGTAGGCAAGGCTGAGCTGTAACCCGCTGCTGCTGGCCCTGAGTTGCTGCAGGCGGCTGTCGGCATACTGCAGCTGACCCAGGCGCAGCTGCGAGTCGCTTGCCACCTGCAGGCTCAGCTGCTGGGCGTCGGCATAGCCGTCCAGGCTCAGCTGCAGTTCGAGGCGCTTGAGCTGCAGGTCCGCGAGTGTCAGAGAAGGCGTCTTGGCCTGCAGGCGGGTTTGTTGCCATTGCAGGCTCCAGGGCGCGGTGTTGGCCAGGGCCAGCTGGCCCTGTAGCTGGAAGGGGGCCGGCCCCTGGCCCTCCAGGCTGAAGGTCAGGGGCAGGGCCCGGCCCTGCAGTTCGCTGCGCAGATCGCTTGGCGCCTGGCCGGCTTGCAGGCGCAGCAGCAGGCGTTCGGGCCTGAGCTCGGCTGGCAGTTGGGCCAGCAGCTGGGCGCTGGGCTGGTCAAGCTGCAGCTGGCCATCCAGGGCCTCGGCCAGCCAAGGCCCCTGACTATTGAGCAAGGCCAGATTGAGGCGCCCCTGCAGTTGCCCGAGGCCTGGTACTGGCCAGGCCTCGGGCAGTTCGGCGCTGGCGCTGAAGCGGCCACGGGCCTGGCTCAGCATGGCGGCGTCGAGGGGGCCGGGGGGCAGGTGCAGTTGCCAGTCGGCACTGAGCCGGGCGGCGCCAGGCGCGCGTGGCAGCACCGGCAGATCCTCCGGCAGCCATTGCCCCAGCCAGGTTTGCAGGGCGTCGGCGGCGCTCAGCTCGGGCGCGCTCAGGCGGCCCTGCCACTGGCTGCCCTGGCGGTTCTGGGTGAGCTGGCTATGCAACTGCAGTTGCGGCTGTCCGGCCACCGCCAGTTCGAATTGCAGCGTGGTGTCATGGGCAGTGCCGTTCAGCTGGAGCTGGGTATTGAGCGCCGGGCCTGTGGCTGGGGTCAGATTGAGCCGTATCGCCAGGCGCTGATCCGTGCCGGCGGCCTGACGTTGCAGATGCAGATCGCCCTGCAGGGAGCAGCGGCCGCGGGGGCAGGGCAGGTCCAGCTGCAGCTGCTGGATCTGCAGTTGCTCCGGCAGCAGGGCGAGGCTGTCCAGCAGCTCGTGCAGGCCGGTGGCCGGGGCACTGGCTTCTGCTGCATTAACCGGCGCCTGCAACTGCAGGTGCAACTGGTTGATCTGCAGCTGCTGTGCATAAGGCGCGTCCAGGCTCAAGCCGGACCAGGGCAGGTGCAGTCCCTGCAGGTGCAACTGGCTGTCGCCCTGCGCCAGGCTCAGTGCCCGCAAATCGATGCCTCGGGCGGACAGACCCAGCCCCTGAAACTGCTGCACGTCGATGCCGTACTGCTGCAACTGGCGTTGCACGCTGAAGTAGCCATAGCTGCCCAGCGCCAGGGCACACAGCAGCACAAGGACAAAGGGCAGCCAACTCCGTCGGCCGATCATGGGCATGGATCCTGGGTGAGTTGCTGGCAACTTACTGCATGGGCTGCGCCGCTGCCAGTCAGTTACATGGATAGTTTGTGTATTTACATCATTAGATGCTAGTTTTGTCGTAAATGAACGCTGGAGGTGAGCGTGAGTGCATTACTCAAGACCCAGGTCGATGCCGATCGGGTACTGGCCAAGGCACTGCTCAATACCCGCGAGCAATTGGGGCTGACGCAGCAGGAGCTGGCCGAGATTGTCGGTGTGCACCGCACGGCGATACCCCGCTGGGCGGAGAACGGCCTGCGGGCAGGCAGCAAGAGCGCCGAACTGGCCCTGCTGCTGATCCGTATCTACCGCTCGCTATTCGCCCTGTTTGGCGGTGATCTTGACGATATGCGCCATTTTCTCCGCACCTATAACCACCATCTGCACGCCGTGCCCCTGCAGCTGATGTTGCAGGTGCAGGGGCTGGTTCGGGTGATGGAGTATCTGGATGCCATTCGTGGCAAGGCCTAAGCGTCATTGAACCGGCCGGACAAGGAGTCTCTGCCCATGGATATCTGGCAGGTTTGCAACGGGATACAGCAGATCAGACCCCTGCGTGGGCGCCTGGTGCGCTTGGTGGAAAGTCAGGCCCAGGTGGCCACCCTGCAGCTGGTCGATACCCTGGCCGAGCAGGCGCTGCTTGAGGAGCTGCTGGAGAACAGCAAACCACCGTTGCCGGACAGCCACGAGCCGCTGCACTACCTGCTGCATACCCCGTTTCGTTACCCACCGCTGCGCTGGGGCTCGCGCTTTGGCCGGGTGCATGAACCCAGCCTGTTCTACGGCGCCCAGCGCCTGGAAACGGCCATGGCCGAAGCGGCCTACTACCGTTTCGTGCTGTGGAGCGGCATGGCCAACCCGCCGCCCAGCGGGCGTATTCGCTCCGAACACAGCAGTTTCGAGGCCCGCTATCAGGTGCAGCGCGGCATTCAGTTGCAACGCCCGCCTTTTGCCGGTTATCAGGCTGCAGTGGGGCATCCGCGTGACTACGCCGCCAGTCAGGCCCTGGGCAGCGCCATGCGCGCCGCCGAGGTACAGGCTTTCGAGTATCGCTCGGCCCGCTGTCCCGAGGCCGGGATCAATGTCGCCTTGTTCGTGCCCGCCGCCCTGGCGGAAAAGCGTCCGCGCAACCTGCAGGCCTGGCTGTGCGAAACCACGGCTGACTATGTCGCCTTCAAGCATGCCCAGGTGCCCGACCAGCCGCGTCTGTTCCCGTTGCAGGGTTTCCTGCTCGAAGGCCAGCTGCCGCTGCCGGCTTGAAAGGGCTTTGGCGAGGCTGAAAGTGCCCTCAAAAAGGGCGCTTCGGACAGCCAGGGGGCGGACTTGTGCACAATTGCGAGGCGACTTGTCAATCGACTTTTTGTGATTGCGCTAAACCCTTGATTCTTCGTTACGATTTTATAAGTCAATGAAAAATATGAACTTTTTTAGCTGGTGAAAAAAACGCCAGTTTGACTCAAGCCCCCAAGGCATAGGCGCTGGCGGCGCTTGCGCCCATGTTATCCACGAAGTTATCCACAGCTTCTGTGGATTAAGCCAAGCGCTTGCTCTAGATCGCGGGCTGCGCACAGTGGCGTCGCGGTCCGGCCCATATAGAGGACTGCAATGGGGTCGCGCAAGCGTGCGACATTAGGCCTCCTGCGCAGGGCTTTACCTCGGCGAAAAAAGGAGTAGAGTGGCGCGCCTTCCCGGCTACCCCTTCCGTGTTTTATGCCTCGTGCACTGACCCGCATTCCCGCACCCGCTTCTTCTTCGGTCAAACGTCTCCCTACCCGCGTTGCCCTCTGGCTGCTGGACAGCCCGCGCCTGGGCCATGCGGTCAGCGTCAAGCGCTTCGCCGGGCGCCTGCTCAAGCAGCCGGCCTTGCAGGGCGAGGTGCCGGCGCAGAGCCGCCTGGGTGCCATGCTCTGCCGCGAATGCGGTAACGCCCGTGATCGGCGTATCGGCCTGGAACTGCTGCGCCAGGCGGCGCGGGCCGGTGATCGACGTGCGCAACTGGAGCTCGGCCAACTGTGCCAGGAGTCCAGCAGCGAGCAGCAGCAGGCGCGTCACTGGCTGGAACTGGCCGCAGGCCAGGGTTGTGAGCAGGCCCGCCAGTTGCTCAAGCAACTCTGATTCAGGTCTGATACTGGTTATACTCCCAGTACTTTGCTGTGGAGTTGCCCATGCCCATTGATCTTGTCCCGCTGCTGACCCCCTTGCTGCTCGGTTTTACCGCGGCGGCCCTGCCTCTGCTTTATCTGGCCTGGTCGCTGCAGCGGCGCCTGACCAGCCAGGCGTTGCAGCTCAGCCTGCTGCAGGAGCGCCTGGATCATGCCCAGCTGGCCCAGAGCGGCCTGGCCGCCCAGCTCGACGATTGCCGCGAAGAGCTGGTGGAAATCAGCGAGATCAAGGTCGAGCAACAGGCTGAACTGGCTGCGCTGCGCCGCGAGGCGGAGCTGCTGCAGCACGAGCGGCAGATTGCCCGCGAGGCGGCCCATGCCTGGCAGCAGCAGCGTGAGCAGCAGGAAGGTGAAATCCGCCGCCTGGATGCCCAGCGCGCTGCCCTGGCGGCCGAGCTCAAGGAGCAGCAGGACAGCCACCAGCAGCGTCTGCAGGACCTGCAGGGTTCGCGCGACGAGCTGCGCGCCCAGTTCGCCGAGCTGGCCGGGAAGATCTTCGATGAGCGGGAGCAACGCTTTGCCGAGACCAGCCAGCAGCAGCTGGGCCAGTTGCTCGACCCGCTCAAGGAACGCATCCAGGCCTTCGAGAAACGGGTGGAGGACAGCTACCAGCAGGAGGCCCGCGAGCGCTTTTCCCTGGGCAAGGAACTGGAGCGCCTGCAGCAGCTCAACCAGCGCCTGGGCGATGAGGCGACCAATCTGAGTCGTGCCCTCAAGGGCCAGAAAACCCAGGGCAACTGGGGTGAGCTGGTGCTGGAGCGGGTGCTGGAACACGCCGGGCTGCAGAAGGGCCGCGAGTACCAGACCCAGGTCAGCCTGAAGAGCGCCGAGGGTGAGCGCTTCCAGCCCGATGTGCTGATTCGCCTGCCCGGTGAGCGTCAGGTGGTGGTGGACGCCAAGGTCAGCCTGAGCGCTTACCAGCAGTTTATTGCCGCCGAGGACGAGGCTACGCGCCAGCAGGCGCTCAAGCAGCATGCGCTGTCGCTGCGCAGCCATCTGAAGGGCCTGTCGCTGAAGGACTACCAGCGCCTGGAAGGGCTGCACAGCCTGGATTTCGTGCTGCTCTTCGTACCCATCGAGGCGGCCTTTGCCGCAGCCTTACAGGCTGACCCGGGGCTGTTTCAGGAGGCCTTCGATCAGCATATCGTGATCGTCAGCCCCACCACTCTGCTGGCCACCCTGCGGGTGATCGACAGCCTGTGGCGTCAGGAGCGGCAGAATCAGAACGCCCGGGAAATCGCCGAGCGTGCCGGGGCGCTGTACGACAAGTTTGTCGCCTTTGTTCAGGACCTGGATGAGATGGGCGCGCGCCTGCAGCAGCTGGACAAGGCCTATGCCGGGGCGCGCAACAAACTGTGCGAGGGCCGCGGCAATATCGTCAGCCGGGTGGAGAACCTCAAGCTGCTCGGCGCCCGGGCCAGCAAGAGCCTGGCGCCGGAGCTGCTGGAGCGCGCTGCGGGCCTGCCGCAGCTGGAAGAAAGCGCAGCCGGGGACTGATCAGGCCGTCTCGCGCTGGGGCCGTGTTGCATGGCTTTCCTGCTGCCGGGCAAACTCGGCCACCCAGCCGGCCAGCCGCTGCGGCTGGCTCAGCAGTTGCCAATGCCCGGCGCGGGCCTCGCGGACACGCAAAGGTCCGGTCCAGTGCTGCAAACCGTCGAACAGTTGCGGCCGCACGAACAGATCCCGGTTCGGAATAATCAGCTGCACCGGCACTTGGGTATGGCGCTGACGGGGCCTGAACAGGCTGCGGATAAAGTTGGCGCGATACAGGCGGATGCCGTGGATGGCATCGCTGAGCTGGCTCGGGTTGGCGGCTGGCTGCACCCCTTCCAGGCGACCGATCAGCCGGTGCCAGACCCTGGCCAGGCCCAGACGCCAGGTCAGCTCCGGCAGCCAGGGCAGGTGGAACAGCAGCACATACCAGGAATGCAGCAGCTGGCCGCCGGCCTCACCCCAGGCGCGCACGCTGGCCCGACCCAGGCGCTGGCGCAGCCAGTGACCGACATGATCCAGGCAGGGTCCGGAAATACTGGTGTAGGAGGCGAGAAAGTCGGTGCTGCGTGGCTCGCACACCGCTTCCCAGCTCTGGATTGAGCCCCAGTCGTGGGCGATCAGGTGCACCGGCCGGTCCGGGCTGACCGCGCGCACCACGGCGCGCAGGTCGCGGCCCAGCTGGGGCAGGCGGTAGGCGGCGTTGCCGGCAGGCTTGTCCGAGGCACCAAAGCCGCGCACATCGTAGGCGAACAGCTGAAACTCGTCCTGGAGCTGCTCGATCAGTGGCAGCCAGGTGTGGTGGCTGTCCGGATAACCATGCACCAGCAGCAGCGGTATGCCACCGGGCTTGCCCCAGCGGTAGACCGCCAGCTCCACGCCATCGCTGTTGACCCGCTGCACTGCCTGCATCGTCTCGTCCTCCTGCTGGATCGGCCGATTCTCGGTAATCGGGCGGCTGACCGCAGCCGGCGAAAAGTCGGGCGCTACAGCAGAAGCAGGATCAGGGCGCCGAACAGCAGGCCGGCGGCCATCACCGGCAGGATCAGCACGGCCAGGGCCCGGCCGCCAATCAGGACGACCAGAAAGGCCTTGACCAGGCTGTTGCTCAAGGCGGCGAGAAAGATGCCGCGTACAGCGACCTCATTGCCCAGCTCACCCTGGGCGCTGCGGGCCAGGGACAGGGTGATGGCATCGACATCCGCCAGCCCGGAGAGCAGGGCCACGGCATACACGCCGCGATCGCCGAACCAGGCCTGGGCCGCTTCCACCAGCAGCAGGATCAGCGCCAGCAGGGCGGCGAAGCGCAGGGCCGGGGCCAGTTCGAAGGGGTTTTTCAGCGGCGCATCGGCGCTGTCCGCCACTTCATTATCGGCACGTCGGTAGTACAGCCAGGCGCCGCCGGCATAGATCAGGGTGGCGCCGAGCAGCGGCCAGATCAACTGCGGCAGCAGTCCGGGATTGACCAGGCCGACTTCCAGCAGGACGCGCGGGAACATCAGGGCCGAGGTCGCCAGCAGGCCGCAGGCCAGCAGTGCATTGAGCCTGCGGCCTTCGGCCAGGCGCGCCAGGGTGACGGTCATGGCGGTGGAGGCGACGATGCCGCCGAGCAGGGCGGTGATCAGCAGGCCATGGCGGGTACCGACCAGGCGGATGGCGATATAGGCGGCAAAGCCGATGGCGGCGATCAGCACCACCATCCACCAGATCACATAGGGGTTGAACGCCTGCCAGGGGCCATAGCCCTGGTTGGGCAGGGCCGGCAGAAGCACCAGGGAGATAAACAGCAGCTTGAGGGTACCGGACAGTTCCTCCTCACTCAGTTGCTGCAGGGCGCCGTGCAGCACCCGTTTGAGGCTCAGCAGCAAGGCCACCGCCACGGCCCCGGCTGCGGCCAGGGGCGGGTGGCCGGCCACAGCCAGGCTGCCGAGCAGGAAGGTGATCAGCATGGCCACTTCACTGGTCAGGCCCATATCGCCGGTGCGCTGCAATTCGCCGAAGTAGGAGGCGATCACCAGGGCGGCGAAGCTGGCGAAGATCACCGCCCAGGCGACCACGCCAAAACGCTCGCCCAGCAGCAGGGCGAAGCCGCCGAGCAGGGCGCTGAGGGCAAAGGTGCGGATACCGGCCACCAACTGCCGGTCGTCATCATTGCGGCTTTGCCAGCCGCGCTCGGCGCCGATCAGCAGCCCGGCGGCCAGGGCACTGGCAAAGTTCAGCAGGGTGTCGAGGGCATCGGGCATGCTGCGGCCTTGAATTGGGGCGATGCCGGCAGTTTAGCTGCCGGCGTGCAGAGGGTGTTGCCTCAGCTCAACGCAGACTTAGATGACGGCTGAGCAGGGCGCGCAAGGCCGCCGGCTTGACCGGTTTGGCCAGGAAATCCAGACCCGCGGCGTGTACCTGGGCCACCAGCTCCGGACGGCCGTCGGCACTGATCACCACGCCGGGCAGCGGTTCGCCCAGGCGGGTGCGCAGCCAGGCCATCAGCTCGGTACCGGTTTCGCCTTCGTCCAGGTGGTAGTCCACCAGGGCCAGTTGCGGGCGCACGTCTTCGCTGAGCAGGTGCTCGCATTCCAGGCGGTTGCGCGCCGTCCACACCTGGCAACCCCAGCGCGACAGCAGGCTGTGCATGCCGGTGAGGATGCTGTCCTCGTTGTCGATGCACAGCACCTGGGCGCCGCTCAGGGCCTGGCCGTTGATTTCCACGGGCGCCGCCACGGGTTTGGGCGTGCTCTGCTGGGCCAGGGGGATGCAGACGCTGAACACGCTGCCTTTGCCCGGCCAGGAACGCACCTCCAGGCGATGACCGAGCACCCGGCACAGGCCGTCGGCAATCGCCAGGCCCAGGCCCAGGCCCTTTTCGGCGCGGGTCTGGTGGCTGTCCAGGCGTTTGAATTCCTCGAAGATCACCTTGCGCTTGTCCTCGGGGATGCCCGGGCCGCGGTCCCAGACTTCCAGGCGCAATTGCCCACCCTGGCGACGCACGCCCAGCAACACGCGGCCCTTGGCGTAGCGGAAGGCGTTGGTCAGGAAGTTCTGCAGCACCCGGCGCAGCAGCTTGCTGTCGCTGTCCACGCGCAGGCGGCTGCCACGGATGCGCAGGTCGATACCCTGCTCATTGGCCAGGGCGCGGAATTCGGTGCCCAGGGTGGCAAACAACTCATTGAGCACAAAGGGCTGGCGTTCCGGGTTGATACGGCCATTTTCCAGGCGCGAGATATCCAGCAGGTCGCTGATCAGGTCTTCGGCCGAGCGCAGTGAACTGTCCAGGTGCCGCACCAGTTCCCGGGCCTCCAGGGGCAGGCTGTCTTCCTGGTGGGACAGGGCGGCGGAGAACAGGCGGGCGGCGTTCAAGGGTTGCATCAGGTCATGGCTGACGGCCGCGAGAAAGCGCGTCTTCGACTGGTTGGCGGCTTCGGCCACCGCCTTGGCATCGCCCAGCGCCTGGTTGAGCTGGGACAGCTCGAAGGTGCGTTCGGCCACCCGCTGCTCCAGGCCCTCGTTGGCTTCCTTGAGGGCGCGCTCGGCCTCGCGGAACTCGGTGATGTCGGTGAAACTCATGACGAAACCGCCGCCAGGCATGGGGTTGCCGATCAGTTCGATGACCCGGCCATTGGGGAACAGGCGCTCGGAGGTGTGCGCGGTGCCCTGGCGCATCCAGTACAGGCGCTTGCTCACATGCTCCTCGATATCGCCACTGCCGAGCAGGCCGCGCTGGGCGTTGAAACGGATCAGTTCGGCCACCGGGCGGCCCACATAGACCTGGCCCTCGGGGTAGTTGAACAGCTCGATATAGCGGTGATTCCAGGCCACCAGGCGCAGGTTCTGGTCGACCACGCTGATGCCCTGGGTGATGTTCTCGATCGCGCCCTGCAACAGGGCGCGGTTGAACTGCAGCACCTCGGATGCTTCGTCGACGATGCGTACGACGTCCTCGACCTGCATCTCGCGCCCTTCAATGGCGGCCTTGACCACCGCGCGGGTGCTGGAGGCGCCCAGTACCCCGGCCAGCAGGCGTTCGGTATGGGCGATCCAGTCGCTGTTGGCCGTCTGGTTGGGGTCGAAGGGCTTGCCCTGGCGGTAGGCGAAACGCATAAAGCTCTGCCGCGCCCGATCCTCGCCGACAAAGCGACTGGCCAGCAGCAGCAGATCGTCCACCTGCACCGCCAGCAGGCTGCGGCTGCTGGGTTTGGCGCCGAAGTCATGGCCGATAAAGCGCCCGGCCTGCCAGTGCTCGGCGACCCGGGTGCGGGAGAAATAGGACACCCAGGCAAACAGCAGGAAGTTGCCTGCCAGGGACAGCAACACGCCGCGGGTCAGGGCGTCCATCTGAAAGCCGATGGGCGCATGCAGCAGGGTCTGCAGCCCGGGGAATACCTCCAGCGGCCAGCCCAGGCCGCGGGCAATCAGGGGCAGGATCAGGGTGTAGAACCAGATCAGGGCGCCAAAGATTAGCCCGGCGAACACCCCCTGGCGGTTGGCCTGCTTCCACACCAGGGCGCCGAACATGGCCGGGGCCAGCTGGCCGATGGCGGCGAACGACACCTGGCCGATGGTGGCCAGGCTGGCGCCCTCGCCGAGCAGGCGATAGCAGACATAGGCCAGCAGCAGGATCAGCACGATGCTGACGCGGCGGGCCGTGAGCATCCAGTGGCGGAAGGCCTCGAAGGGGCGCTCGGTGTTTTTCCGGCGCAGCAGGGCCGGCAGCAGCATGTCGTTGCTGATCATGGTCGACAGCGCCACCGAGGCCACGATGACCATGCCGGTGGCCGCCGAGGCGCCGCCGATAAAGGCCAGCAGGGCCAGGGCCGGGTGGGCCTGGGCCAGGGGCAGGCTGATGACGAAGGAGTCCGGGGTGACGCCGACCGGCAGCAGCATCTGCCCGGCCAGGGCGATGGGCACCACGAACAGTGCGGCCAGCACCAGGTAGGCGGGGAACACCCAGCGCGCCAGGTTGAGGTCCTTCGGCTCGATATTTTCCACCACGGTGACATGGAACTGCCGCGGCAGGCAGATGATGGCGATCATCGCCAGGCCGGTCTGGGTCAGCATGGCCGGCCAGTTCACCGTATGCGCCCAGAACTCGTCGAGGGCCGGACTGGCTTTGGCCTGGCTGAACAGATCGCCGAAACCGTTGTACAGGCCGTAGGTGACAAAAGTGCCGACTGCGAGGAAGGCCAGCAGCTTGACCAGGGACTCGAAGGCAATCGCCAGGACCATGCCGCGGTGGTGCTCGGTGACATCCAGATTGCGCGTACCGAACAGAATGGTGAAGAGCGCCAGGATCAGTGACACGATCAGCGCCGTGTCCTGGGCGCGGGTGCCGGCGGACTCGGCCCCAGCCCCCACCAGCAGGTTGACCCCGAGGACGATGCCCTTGAGCTGCAGGGCGATATAGGGCAGCACGCCCACCAGGCAGATCAGCGCCACCACCACCGCCAGGTTCTGCGACTTGCCGTAGCGGGCGGCGATAAAGTCGGCGATGGAGGTGATGTTTTCCTGTTTGCTGATCATCACCATCTTCTGCAGCACCCAGGGGGTGAAGATCAGAATGATGATCGGCCCGAGATAGATCGGCAGAAAGGCCCACAACTGCTCGGCGGCCTGGCCCACGGCGCCGAAGAAGGTCCAGCTGGTGCAGTACACCGCCAGCGACAGCGAGTAGACCCAGGCGCGCACCTGCGGTGACATCGGGGCGCGACGGCGATCGCCATAGAAGGCGATGGTGAACAGCAGGGCCATATAGATCAGGGCAACGCTGGCAATCAGCCCGCTGGACAGGGTCATGGGTACTCCACTGGTATAACGTCGGGCCTTGCCCGGTCGAGATGAGGGCCTGTGCAGCTTTCCTGACGGGGTCAGCCGGCCTGCGCATACGCCGGGACAATACTGCATAACAGTGTTGCAGCAATATACCGGGGCGTCAGGCGCGACCAAGGTCGCAGGTCGGGCCTGGAGTCGGCAATCATCCCTGTTGTGGATTGTGCACAGCACGCGGGCCTGATAGCGTGCCCGCCTGCGCCGTATTCCGTGGAGGGATCCCCGATGTTCAAGCCGCAACCTGTCAGTCTGCAACGCGGAGCGTTGCGTCTGGACCCCATGCAGGAAAGTGATGTCCATGCCCTGGCCGAGTTGGCCGAGGCCAATCGCCAACAGCTCGTCTATATGAACGGCACTCAGCGTCTGGACTGGTATCGCCAGGCCCTCAAGGAACAGAGCGCCGGCAAGGCCCTGCCGCTGGTGGTACGCCTGGGCGAGCAGCTGCTGGGCACTACCCGCTATGGCGACTTTATGACCAATCTGCCGGCCTGTGAGATCGGCTGGACCTGGCTGGATCAGGGCCAGCACGGCAGCGGGCTGAATACCCAGATCAAATACCTGATGCTCAAGCATGCCTTCGACAACTGGCAGATGGTGCGGGTGCAGCTGAAGACCGCGGCCAGCAATCTGCGCTCGCAGCGGGCCATCGAAAAGCTTGGGGCCGTGCGTGAGGGCTTGCTGCGCAATCATCGCCGCCTGGATGACGGTCGTCTGGACGATACGCTGCTGTACAGCATCACCGATCACGAGTGGCCGGCGCTCAAGCAGCAGATGGAGGCGCGCTTTAGCGCATAAGTCATCGAGCCCGTGTTGTGACTGTCAGTCGTGCGCGCAGCCTGCTGCAGGGAATGCGTGACAGCATTCCGATGATTGTCGGCATCCTGCCGTTCGGCCTGATCTACGGTGCGCTGGCCTCGCTGGCCGGCCTGACGCTGTGGCAGGCACTGGGCATGTCGCTGCTGGTGTATGCCGGTTCGGCGCAGTTTATCGCCATCAGCCTGCTGGGGCTGGGCAGTGGTATGGCGGTGATTCTGCTCACCACCTTTGTCGTCAACCTGCGCCATGTGCTCTACAGCGCCGCCCTGCAACCCTATGTCGGTGGCTTGTCGCAGCGCTGGCGCCTGCCCCTGGCCTTCGGCCTGACCGACGAAACCTTTGCCGTGGTGCAACGTCGTTACCTGAGCCGTGGCATGGCCGATCACGCGCAGTGGTATCACGCCGGTGTCGCCGTGGCGCTTTACCTGTCCTGGGTCGGCAGTTCGCTGGTGGGAGCGCTGTTCGGTCAGCAGGTGCCCAATCTGGCGGGCTGGGGCCTGGACTTCGCCATGCTGGCGACCTTTATCGGCATCGTCGTGCCGGCGCTGCGCAATCAGCCACAGATTGCCGCCGCCCTGGTGGCCGCGGCGGTGGCGCTGCTCTGCCATGCCTGGCCTTACAAGCTGGGGCTGATGGCCGCCGCCTTGAGCGGAATCGTCATCGGTGTGGCGCTGGAGCGACGTGAGTCGCCGGCGGCGGTCGAGGAGGGCGGGCGATGAGCATCTGGCTGCTGATTCTCGGCATGGCGCTGATCACCTTTGTGATTCGCTACAGCCTGTTCGCCTTTCCCGATCTGCGCTTCCCGGCATTGGTGCGCCAGGGCCTGCACTATGTGCCCACCGCAGTGCTGACGGCCATTGTGGTGCCGGGCATGTTGCTACCTGATGGCCAGCACTGGCATCTGGCTCTGGACAATGCCTACCTGCTGGCGGGGCTGGCGTGTATTGCCATTGCTGCGCTCACCCGACACCTGCTGGCAACCATTGGCGGAGGCCTGCTGGTGTTCTTTCT
This sequence comes from Pseudomonas xionganensis, assembly GCF_009763245.1. Taxonomy (GTDB): domain Bacteria; phylum Pseudomonadota; class Gammaproteobacteria; order Pseudomonadales; family Pseudomonadaceae; genus Aquipseudomonas; species Aquipseudomonas xionganensis. Next base: position 1,947,081 of record NZ_WKJZ01000001.1, read on the forward strand.
GCTGCGTGGGTTGTTCGGCCAGTTACCCCTGTAACTGCGTCATGGCGCCGATTTTGCGGTAAAAAACCGGCATTGTTGTGGCTTTGCGCAACGCTCTTGCAGTCAAATGCTCAACGCTCGCCTGGCTAAAACAGAGGTACACGGACGATGACCCAACAATCGCAATTTGCCCTGCTGGGCAAGAAGCGCTTTCTACCGTTTTTTATCACCCAGCTGCTGGGTGCCTTTAACGACAATATCTTCAAGCAGGCGCTGATCCTCACCATCCTGTTCAAACTCAGCGCCGAGGCGGACAAGAGCCTTTTGGTCAATCTCTGCGCCTTGCTGTTTATCCTGCCGTTCTTCCTGTTCTCCGCCCTGGGTGGCCAGTTTGGCGAGAAGTTCGCCAAGGATGCGCTGATCCGCCAGATCAAGCTGGCCGAGGTGTGCATCATGGTCCTGGGCGCCGTCGGCGTGCTGCTGGGCAATCTGCCGCTGATGCTGGCGGTACTGTTCGCCATGGGTACCCAGTCGGCGCTGTTCGGCCCGGTGAAGTACTCGATCCTGCCCCAGCACCTCAGGGAGGAGGAACTGGTGGGCGGTAACGCCCTGGTGGAAATGGGCACCTTCCTGGCCATTCTCGCCGGCACCATCGGCGCCGGTATCATCATGGCCAATAGCGCCTATGCCAGTATCGTGGCGAGCTCGGTGGTGGTGGTAGCGGTAGCCGGTTACCTGGCCAGTCGCGGCATTCCCCGGGCGGCGGCGGCCATGCCGGAGCTTAGGCTTGACTGGAATATCCTGCGCCAGTCCTGGCTGATCATGAAGCTTGGCCTGGGCCAGCGCCCGGCGGTGTCGCGTTCGCTGATCGGCAACTCCTGGTTCTGGTTTCTCGGCGCCATCTACCTGACCCAGATCCCGGCCTACGCCAAGGACTGGCTGCACGGCGACGAAGGTGTGGTGACCCTGATTCTTACCGTGTTCTCCTTGGGGATTGGTCTGGGCTCGATGCTCTGTGAGCGCATGAGTGGGCACAAGGTGGAGATCGGCCTGGTGCCGTTCGGCTCCATTGGTCTGACGGTTTTCGGCATGCTGCTGTGGTGGCATTCCGGTGGTTTCCCCGAGGCTGCGCAGCCCCATGACTGGCTGAGCCTGCTGGGCCATGGCCAGGCCTGGTGGATTCTCGGCTCGATCCTCGGTATCGGCCTGTTCGGTGGCTTCTATATCGTGCCGCTCTATGCGCTGATCCAGTCGCGCACGGTGGAGCATGAGCGGGCGCGGGTGATCGCCGCCAACAACATCCTCAATGCGCTATTCATGGTGATCTCGGCGATTGTCTCGATCCTCTTTCTCAGCGTCGCCGAACTGTCGATTCCGCAGCTGTTTTTGACCATTTCGCTGATGAACATCGCGGTCAACAGCTATATCTTCAAGATCGTCCCCGAATTCAGCATGCGCTTTATGATCTGGCTGCTCAGCCACTCGATGTATCGGGTAGAGCACAGGGGGTTGGAGGCAATCCCGGACGAAGGCGCGGCAGTGCTGGTGTGCAACCATGTGTCCTTTGTCGATGCACTGTTGATCGGTGGCGCGGTGCGCCGGCCGGTACGCTTTGTCATGTACTACAAGATCTACAACCTGCCGGTGCTCAACTTTATCTTCCGCACCGCCGGTACCGTGCCGATTGCCGGGCGTAACGAAGACCTGCTGATCTACGACGCGGCGTTCAAGAAAATCGCCGAATATCTGCGCAATGGTGAAGTGGTGTGCATCTTCCCGGAAGGCAAGTTGACCACTGATGGCGAGCTCAATGAGTTCAAGAACGGTATCGAACGTATCATCGTGGAAAACCCGGTGCCGGTGATTCCCATGGCCCTGCAGGGCTTGTGGGGCAGCTTTTTCAGCCGTGATCCGCACAAGGGCCTGTTCAAGCGTCTGTGGTCGCGCATTACCCTGGTGGCCGGTACGCCGGTAGCGCCCGATCTGGTCAGGCGCGAGTCGCTGCAGGCTCAGGTGGCCGAACTGCGGGGTGAGCGGCGTTAAATCGTCGAGATGAAAAAGCCCGCCAGCTTGGCGGGCTTTTTTGTGCGTTTCGAGCGGCTAGTGGCTGAGCTTTAGCCCGATCAGGCCGCAGAGGATCAGGGCCACGCTGGCGATGCGCAGCAGGCTCAGGGCCTCGCCAAACAGGATGATGCCAGCAATTACCGTCCCGACTGCGCCGACGCCGGTCCAGATCGCATAGGCGGTGCCCAGGGGCAACTGCCTCATGGCCAGGCCGAGCAATGCCAGGCTGACGATCATCGCCGCAACAGTCAGCAGGGTAGGCAGGGGTCGGGTAAAGCCGTCGCTGTATTTCAGGCCGACAGCCCAGCCGACTTCGAACAGGCCGGCCAGCAGCAGAATGATCCAGGACATACAAACCTCCACTAACAGATAGAGGGGCCGTCCCGGGGTGGTCACTCGCAGAGTGGTGAGGTCGTCCTCACGTTGTGCGGTATTTTGCACATTGGCAGGGGGGGCAAGCCGCAGAGGATCAGTGGTCGCTCTGCGGCTGCGGGGCGCTTAGATTCCCTGGGGAATCTCTTCACCACCCAGGGCTTCGAACAGCGCCGGCAGGAAGTCCACCAGGGTCAGCATCATCAGGGTGAAGCTGGCGTCCTGCTGGCCCAGTGCGTCGTCACCGCCGTCCTGTTCCGCTTGCTCCTGCAGCAGGTCTTCGAAGCGCAGACGCTTGACCACCAGCTTGTCGTCCAGCACGAAGCTCAGCTTGTCCTGCCAGGCCAGGGACAGCTGGGTGACCTGCTTGCCAGAGGTCATGTGCAGCTGGATTTCGTCACTGGTCAGGTCCTGGCGCTTGCAACGCACCACGCCGCCGTCTTCATGGGTGTCACGCAGCTCGCACTCGTCCAGCACATGGAAGTCGGGGGCGGCCTGCTGAGCCTTGACCCAGTCGGTGAGGGTGGCGCTGGGAGCGATCTTCACGGTCAGTGGGCGCACCGGCAGCGAGCCGATGGCCTCACGCAGGGTCGAAAGCAGGTCTTCGGCGCGCTTGGCACTGGCCGAGTCGACCAGGATCAGGCCCTGCTTGGGCGCGATGGCGGCAAAGGTGGCGGATTTGCGAATAAAGGCGCGCGGCAGGAAGGTCTGCACGATTTCGTCCTTGAGCTGGTCGCGCTCTTTCTTGTAGACCTTGCGCATCTGCTCGGCTTCGATCTCGTCGACCTTGTCCTTCAGTGCATCGCGCACCACGCTGCCCGGCAGGATGCGTTCTTCCTTGCGCGCGGCGATCAGCAGGAAGTCACCGCTGACGTGTACCAGTGGCGCGTCGCCGCCTTTGCCAAAGGGCGCGATAAAGCCATAGGTGCTCAGTTCCTGGCTGGCGCAAGGGCGGGCCGGTTTAGCTAACAGCGCCGTTTCGAGCGCCTCGGCATCAAAGGGGATGTCCTGGGTGAGGCGATAGACCAGCAGGTTACGAAACCACATAGGGGGGTGAATCTCCATTGACAGGCCGGCCAGCAGGGGCGGGCAGCGGATGGGGCGGCAGCGTCTGGCTACAGAACGCTATACGGGCGGCGTCGATCCATCAGACCACGACGCGCCTGCCCGGTTTTATTTGGGGGCGCATTATTCCCTTGCTTGAGGCGTTAGGCCAAGCCTGCGCTAAACCATTGCTGCGCCAATAAAAAATTTTCAAAACAGTGCTTGCCAAGGTGTCGAAGGCTGTCTAGAATGCGCCCCACTTCGAGAGTGAAGGGTGATTAGCTCAGCTGGGAGAGCATCTGCCTTACAAGCAGAGGGTCGGCGGTTCGATCCCGTCATCACCCACCAAACTCGCTTTTTGAAGTTACGCGCAGCGGTAGTTCAGTCGGTTAGAATACCGGCCTGTCACGCCGGGGGTCGCGGGTTCGAGTCCCGTCCGCTGCGCCATTTTTTACTCCTCGCTTCACCTCCCCTGTGACAATCGCGTTTTATCTTGCCGTTCCGGCAAATCCTCAAATTTAAGCTAAACACCTGAACTTATACGCATTTTCCTGTTCCTAGCACGGTAGCCAGTGATCGCGACCGCCTGCTAAGCTCGCGCCTTCACTCGAATTGAAAGCCCCAGGGCCTAGCGGACAAGGAACAAGCATGAAACAGCATCGTTTAGCAGCGGCAGTTGCCCTGGTGGGTCTGGTACTCGCCGGTTGTGATTCGCCAACCAGCGAAGTCAAACTGGAAACCGCCGCGCAGAAGGCCTCCTATGGCATAGGCCTGAACATGGGTCGCAGCCTGGCCCAGGAAGGCCTGGATGATCTGGATTCCCAAGCCGTTGCCCAGGGCATCGAAGATGCAATCGGCAAGAAAGAGCAGCGCCTGAAAGACGAAGAGCTGATGGAGGCCTTTGCCTTTTTGCAGCAGCGTTCCGAGCAGCGCCTGCAGTCGCTCAATGAAGAGTCGGCCAAGGCTGGCAAGGCCTTTCTGGAAGAGAACGGCAAGCGTGAAGGTGTGATCACCACCGCTTCGGGTCTGCAGTATGAAGTGATCAAGAAAGCCGATGGCGCTCAGCCGACTGCCGATGATGTAGTGACCGTACACTATGAAGGCAAATTGACCGATGGCAGCGTATTCGACAGCTCCATCGAGCGTGGTAGCCCCATCGATCTGCCTGTGGGTGGTGTGATCCCGGGCTGGGTCGAAGGTCTGCAGCTGATGCATGTAGGTGAAAAGTACAAGCTGTATATCCCCAGCGAACTGGCCTACGGTGAGCAGAGCCCGACCCCGGCCATTCCCGCCAATTCGGTACTGGTGTTTGATCTGGAACTGATCGCTATCAAGGATGCCAACGCAGAGGGTTGATCCTCCCTGTGTGCAGACAACGCCCCGTCTCGACGGGGCGTTTTCGTTTCTGCCTGCTGTCGATCAATTGGGCTTGACGGGAGGGCCGTAACCGGGCTGCATGGGGCGTGGCTGTTACTGTTATGCACATTTTTCGGGAATAGCTTGTGGGCGCTCGGTAACTTTCTGAAATATGCCGCTCTTTATCGGTAAAGCATTGATTTGTATGGGTTTTTGCTTGCTGGGTAAAAAACGCCCGATCTGTGTCGAGCCCCCGTGGGCTGGGCGTTTGCAGGGGTTATAAATAATCTGTTCACAAGGTTATCCACAGCTTTGGTGGATAACCCCAGCCGACCCAGCAAGTACGCGGGCTGGCAAGGAGCGGGGATGAAAACACCGAAAAACTTCTCGCGTTACCTGGGCTTGGCTCAGCGTTTCCTCAAGGCGGGGCGCTTGCCGGGATTACTCCTTTCGGCCTTGCGCAAGCGGGAAAAGCTTGGTTTGAGCATGTCCGCGCTGGGCCGTGATCTGCAGTTGCTGCAGGCATTGTGCATGGCCTGGTGGCGGGGTGAATACCGGGCGATCAATCCTCAGGCGCTGCTGACCATAGTGGCGGGGCTGGTTTATTTCGTCGCGCCTTTCGATGCGCTGCCGGATTGGTTGCCGTTGCTGGGGTTTGTCGATGACCTGGCCGTGCTGACCTGGGTCATGCACCGTTGGCGTGATGAGCTGGCAGCGTTTCAGGCATGGCGCGAGGCCCAGTCTCCGGATGTGCTGCGGGTGATAGAACGCCTGCCCCTGGATCCGAAAGCGCAGATCAAAACGGGGCAGCTGGAGGACTAGGTCGGGGCTCAGGGCGTGGCCAGCATCAGTTCGATCTGCCCCTGCTCGCGCAACTCCAGCAAGGCCTGATCCAGACGCGCGGCGTCGACTGGCAGCTGGGGGCTGTAGCTGCAGTGCATGTCGTAGCGCTCGATAATCCAGGGGCTGATCCTCAGGGGCGCATCCGGGTGCCTGGCCAGCTGAAAGCTGATCGGTCGGCGCATGTCGATCACGGCATCCAGGCGCTGGTGGCTCAGCAGATTGATGCTGGCATTCAGGTCCCGTACATCCTGGCGGGTAACCCGCTGCTCGGCGAAGGCCTGCATCAGTGGCGTGCTGTAGACGTAGCCGAGCTGAGTGCCCAGCACTTTTCCGTAGAGGTCTTCCAGGCTCTGGATGGCGGGCTGCTGGCTATGGGTCAGCAGCACATCCTCTTCGCTGTAGAGTGGGGGCGACCAGTGAAAGCGCTGTGGTTCGTTTATCCACTGCGGGTTGGCGTTGCAGATCACATGGATACGCCCGCGCAGCATAAATTCTTCGATGCGCTTGTTCGGGGTTTCCACGAAACGCGCCGGCACCCCCAGGCGCTGGCTGGCGGCATTGCCCAGTCGATAGATAAAGCCGCCGCGCAGTTCTTGCTCATGCACCTCGACGTAAGGCATGCCATCGGCTGAGGCAAACCCCCAGCGCAATTCCTCGGCACTGGCGCCCAGCGCCAGGGTCAGTAGCAGCATGGCTGTGATGTTGCGCAAGACCTGTCCCCCCATGACCTGCCAGACTCAATGCCGGGAGTATAGATCACGCGCTTTACCGCGCTCGGCTGTTAAGATGACGGCCTGCACGGGAGTTGTGAATGCGTTGCATGGAGATTGATAAATGAGTGTGCAAGTGATTCAGCGCGACGGCGCACCGGAGTATGCGGTGCTGCCCTGGGCCGAGTACCAGGCGCTGCTGCAGGCTGCAGGGCAGGCCACAGCCACCACGGCGCCGGTGGTCGGTAGCCGTCCGCGTTTGAGCCAGTTGACGGCCCTGCGTGAAGCCAAGGGCCTGAGCCCTGAGCAGCTGGCGCGTAATGTGGGGATCAGCCCGCCTTATCTGGCCATGATCGAACGCGCCGAGCGCCAGCCGGACGATGCCATTTTGCGTGCCCTGGCCTGGCATCTGGGGGTGGAAGGCTGGGAGTCGGACTCTTGAGCGTGCGTATCAGTCGTCAGCACTGGCAGGCCCTGCTCAGTGAATTGGAAGATGCCCAGCGTCAGCGTCATCTGCTGACCTACCGGGCGCTGATCGAGCGCCTGGCCTTGCCCAGCCCGGCCATGCAGACCCTGGCCGCGGCCCTGGAGCATCTGGCAACCCTGGATGCCCGGGCCGAACGACCACTGCGCAGCGCCCTGGTGATCAGTCAGGGCGCCAGCCGCCTGCCGCGTACCGGCTTTTTCGACTGCGTCAGCCGTCTGGGCCGCTTTAACGGCGCCCCCGATGGTATTGCCGCCGCGTCCTGGCATGCCGCCGAAGTGGCACGGGTATTCGAATTTGCCTATCCCGAGGGCGAGTAGGTGCTGAGCCGTCTGCGGGCGCGTCTGGGTTATGCCGTGGCCCGTCGTCTGCTGTCCTGGCCCTGGCTGGTGCGCCAGCCACGCCTGTGGCGCTGGATGGAAGGCCAGTTTGCGCGCCAGGCACGCCTGGGCGATCACCGGGCGCAGAGCTTTTACGGCCATATCCTGCTGTTTCGTGGCCAGGGCCTGGGGGCGCGGGAGGAGGGCCGGCGTCTGTTGACCCTGGCGGCCCAGAGCGGCGAGGGCAAGGCGGCCTATCAGCTGGGGCTGTTGTGCTGGCAGGGCGACAGCGGTCGCAGTCCCGCTCCCCTTGATGCGCAGCGCTGGTGGCAGCTGGCGGCTGACGCCGGTCACCCGCTGGCGGCCCAGCGTCTGGCCAGGCTGTATGCCGAAGGTGCGCCAGGTATTGCCGTCGATAACGCGCTCAGCCAGCAGTATCGGGCGCGGGCGGCCGCGCTGGGCCTGTGAGGCTCGGTCAGGCCGATAGCTTGTGGGTGTCGATAATATGCAGGCTGTAGCCCGGTATTGCCTTGGCACTGCGCTTGGCCTCCGAAGCCAGGGCCGCCAGCTGGCCGGCATCCAGATGCGGGCATTGCTCGGGGTACAGGTGGACCACCCCCAGGGAAAGTGACAGCAGCGGGAACTCCCGGCGCTTGCCCTGGCGGTCACGGGAGATAAAACAGCCGGCCTGCAGGTCTTCCTCGCGATAGAAGCGCCGGCACTGGTTCTGGAAATCTTCCAGCAGGCGATTCAGACGTGGCCGCCAGTCCTCGGCGCTGAGCACCAGGAGAAAGTCGTCGCCGCCGATATGGCCGACAAAATCCCGCGCCGGATCGACCTTCTCCTTCAGGCACTGGGCCAGGCACAGCAGCACTTCGTCGCCCTTGGCATAGCCGTAGAGGTCGTTGAACGGCTTGAAACTGTCGATATCCACATAGCAGATCAACGCTTCACGGCCCTGCTCCAGCAGGCGGCCCAGGCACTGCTGGATGGGTACATTGCCCGGTAGCAGGGTCAGCGGGTTGGCGTGGCGGGCCTGCTGGATCTTCAACTCGGTGATCAGGCGCAGCACGTCGATCACCCGGCCCAGGCCCTTGTAGACGTTGCCCTGGGTGATGATGAAGTCTTCCTCGATGCGCTGCCGGGCGCGGTTGGTCAGCAGGCGGCTGACCTGTTGCAACGACTGATCGATTTCCACGGCGAGAAAGTCATCGCTCATCAGCCGGCTGATCGGCTTGCGTGCAAAGATTTCCGCAGCGAAGGGCTTGAGCAGGGCTTCGGACAGGCTGTTACGGTGGACGATGCCCACCGGTTGCTGCAGCGGGTTGAGTACCGCCAGGGAGTTGAGGCTGGCCTGGGCGCGGAACAGCTCCAGCACTTCGCAGATGGGCGTATCCAGCTGGACGGCGACCTGGGGGGTAAGCAGGCCATGCAGCTCGCAGGCTTCCTCGCTGAGCGGGTGGCAGGTGCGGCTGGGCAACAGCTGATGGGCCTGGCGCGGTGGCTGTTCCTGGGGGCGACTGAGCAGGTAGCCCTGAACCAGATCCACGCCCATCTCAGCCAGCACCTCCAGTTCTTCACTGAGCTCGATGCCTTCGGCGATCACCTGGGCGCGGGAGGCTTTGGCCATTTTCAGAATGGAATCGACGAATTCGCGCTTGACCGCATCCTGGTGGATGCCGTCGATAAAGTGGCGGTCGATCTTCACGTAGTCCGGGCGCAGTTCCGACCACAGGCGCAGGCTGGAGTAGCCGGCGCCCAGATCATCCAGGGCAATGGAGAAACCCATGGCGCGGTAGTGATGCAGGGCCGTGTCGAGCAGGGCAAAGTCTTCGGTAGGTGATTGTTCGGTCAGTTCGATGACCACCTGGCTGGGCGGAATGCCAAGGGTCTGCAGCAGTTGCAGGGTGCGGCCGGGCTGGTGGCGTGGCTCCAGCAGGGAGTCGGGTGAGACGTTGAGAAACAGCTTGCCTTGCAGTTTCTGCTCGCTGAAGGCCATGCAGGCCTTCTTCCGGCACAGCAGCTCCAGTTCGCTCAGGCGGCCGCTATGCCGGGCCACGGCGAACAGGTTCAGGGGGGCGTGCAGGGCACTGTTGGACGGGCCGCGGCTCAGGGCTTCGTAGCCAAGGATGCTGCGTTCGGAGAGTGAGACGATGGGCTGGAACAGGCTGTGCAGCTCGCCTTTGGCAAGGATGCTGTCCAGCTCGCTCAACTGCTCGGTGATGATCATGGCGGGTCTCTGGGCAAAAAACGAGGGCGGGTCTGTGGGCCCGCCCTCGCATTTCACGACAGTTTGATGACCCTTTGATGACGGCCTAGTGTTTGGCCACGCGGGTATTGAGATTGAGGTAGTCAAGCAGGATGTGCCCGGCTTCGGCCAGGTAGGCATCGTCCTCGGCGCTGTTCTTGTCGTCCTCCATAACCAGGCTGTCTTCGTCTTCTTCCTTGAGCTTGTTCAGCGGGGCTTCGCCCTTGGCCTGGCGTCGGTTGTTCTCGATGGTCAGCTGGCGCGCCTCGATATCGTTCTGTTGCTGGCGACGTGTGCTCTCGTTGAGGCTGACACTGGTTTCGTTCATCAGCTCCTTGGCCAGGGCCAGGCGCTGGCGCACGAAGGTGAAGTCCGGATTGTTGCGGGTGCGGGCTTCGAAGCGTGCATGCAGTTCGGCGAGGAAGGGCTTGATCGGGTCCAGCTCCGGGGTGATGGCCGGGCGGATGCTGTCCCAGGGCAGGGCCTCGGGCAGGGCGCTTTCACCGATTTCCTTGGTGTCCATCATGTCCGGGTACTGGATATCCGGAATCACGCCCTGATGCTGGGTGCTTTGCCCGGAAACCCGGTAGAACTTGGCCAAAGTCAGCTTCAGCTCGCCGTGGTTGAGCGGCTGAATACTTTGCACCGTGCCCTTGCCGAAGGTCTGGCCACCGAGGATCAGGGCGCGGTGATAGTCCTGCATGGCGCCGGCGAAGATCTCCGAGGCCGAGGCTGACAGGCGGTTGACCAGCACCGCCAGCGGGCCCTTGTAGTAGACGCCGGTGTTTTCGTCGGCCAGTACATCGACCCGGCCATCGCTGTTGCGTACCAGTACGGTGGGGCCCTGGTCGATAAACAGGCCGGTCAGTTCGGTGGCTTCTTGCAGGGAACCGCCGCCGTTATTGCGCAGATCGATGACCACACCATCAACCTGCTCGTCTTTAAGCTCACTGAGCAGGCGTTTAACGTCGCGCGTGGTGCTCTTGTAGTTGGGATCACCGGCGCGGTAGGCCTTGAAGTCCAGGTAGAAGGCCGGGATCTCGATCACCCCAAGCTTGTAGGCGCGACCTTCATGCTGCAGTTCCAGCACCTGTTTCTTCGCCGCCTGCTCCTCCAGCTTGACCGCCTCGCGGACGATGGTGACCACCTTGCTGGTCTGATCGTTCGGCGCGTTGCTGGCCGGGATCACCTCCAGGCGCACGGTAGAGCCTTTTGGCCCGCGGATCAGCTTGACCACTTCATCCAGGCGCCAGCCGATCACGTCGACCATGTCCTTGTCGCCCTGGGCTACGCCGATGATCTTGTCCGCCGGGGCGATCTGCTTGCTTTTCTCCGCCGGGCCGGCCGGCACCAGGCGCACGACCTTGACGTGTTCATTGTCGTTTTGCAGCACCGCCCCGATACCTTCCAGGGACAGGCTCATGTTGATGTCGAAGTTTTCCGCGTTGTCCGGGGACAGGTAGGTGGTGTGCGGGTCGTAGGTGGTGGCGAAGGCATTGATATAAGCCTGGAATACGTCCTCGCCACGGGTCTGCTTGAGGCGCTTGAGCTGATTCTTGTAGCGCTTGGTCAGCAGATCCTCGATGGCCTTGGGTTCCTTGCCGGCGATTTTCAGGCGCAGGACCTCATCCTTGACCCGCTTGCGCCAGAGTTCGTCCAGGGCGGCGACATCCTTGGCCCAGGGCGCGTTCTCGCGGTCGAGCAGCAGCTCCTCTTCGATGCTGAAGTCGATCTGCTCGACGCCACGGTTGAGCATGTCGATGGCGTAATGCAGGCGGCTTTCCAGGCGCTCCAGGTGGCGCTTGTAGATGCTGAAGCCGGGCTGCAGATCACCACTTTTCAGCAGGTCATCGAAGCGCGTGCGCCACTGGTCGAATTCGGCGATGTCACGGGCGGTAAAGATGCTGCGCGACGGGTCGAGCAGCTTGAGGTAAGCCTCGTAGATCTTCACCGAGCGCTCGTCGTTGAGCGGCGGCTTGTTGTAGTGATGACGTTTGAGCAATTCCACCACGTTGAGGCTGGCGATCACCTGCTGACGATCCGGGTCCAGGTAGGTCCAGTCGGTGACGCCGGTGGTCTTGGCCGCCAGTGGGGCGCTCAGGCCAATGGCCAGGGCGAAGGTGGCGCTGAGTAGGGATCGCTTCATGCTGATTCGACGTGTGGGCAGTTGATAACGCATATTAGGCCGTCAATAAGGGCGCCTGGTTCCATCGGCGCAATGCAGAAGCCCGGCGTTCAACGCCAGGCCAGGGTGTAAATGCACTATGGAGGCAGCATGAAGGCATTGCAAGGCGTAGACGGCCGGGTTGAGTGGCTGCAACAGCCCACTCCGACCTGTGATGTGGGGGAAATTCGTATTCGCGTGGCGGCCGCCGGACTCAATCGTGCCGACCTGTTGCAGCGTGCCGGCCTTTACCCGCCGCCCCCCGGGGTCAGCGCGGCGCTGGGCCTGGAGTGCGCCGGCATCGTCACAGAGGTCGGCGCCGGGTGCGACTGGCAGGTGGGCGACCGGGTCTGTGCGCTGCTGGCCGGTGGCGGCATGGCCGAGGAGGTGGTGGTCGATGCCCGCCATGCCCTGCCGGTGCCTGAGGGGCTGTCGCTGCAGGAAGCGGCGGCGCTGCCGGAGGTCTATGCCACCGCCTGGCTCAACCTGTTTCAGCTGGCCGGGCTCAAACCCGGGGAAAAGGTGCTGCTGCATGCTGGCGCCAGTGGCGTGGGCTCGGCCGCCATCCAGCTGTGCAGGGCCTTCGGCAGCCCCTGCTGGGTCAGCGTGGGTTCGACCGAGCGGCTGGCCTATTGTGAGCAGTTGGGAGCCCAGGGCGGGGTGCTGCGTGGCGAAGGCCAGTTGCAGGCCCTGGCCGATTTCGCCCCCTTTGATGTGATTCTCGACCCGGTGGGCGGCGCCTATGCCGAGCTCAACCTGCAACTGCTGGCGCTGGACGGGCGCTGGGTGAATATCGGCCTGATGGGCGGGCGTCAGGCCCAGCTGGACTTCGTGCAGTTGCTTGGCAAGCGCATCAGCCTGATCGGCTCGACCCTGCGCAGCCGCGATGCGCTGTTCAAGGCCGAGCTGATGCGCGAGCTGGGTCAGCATGTGTGGCCACTGTTTGCCGAGGGGCGGTTGAGTGCGCAACTGCAGGACAGTTTCCCGATCGAGCAGGCCGAGGCGGCCTTTGCTGCACTGGCGGGTAACCGGGTTAACGGCAAACTGGTATTGGTGATAGATTCCTCTCTGACCTGACGGCGGATCGATTGGCTCTCTCAATCGTCACCATGCCGTCAATCAATAAGCTTTTTCCGTCAAACGGGCTACTATGCGCCCCGTAGATTTCTCAACCCTCACAAGGAGTTATTGATGTCCCTCATCAACACCCAGGTTCAACCTTTCAAGGCCACCGCTTTCCACAACGGCGAGTTCATCGAAGTCACCGAACAGTCCCTGCAGGGCAAGTGGTCCGTGCTGATCTTCATGCCGGCTGCCTTCACCTTCAACTGCCCGACTGAAATCGAAGACGCGGCCAACAACTACGCCGAGTTCCAGAAGGCCGGTGCCGAGGTGTACATCGTCACCACCGACACCCACTTCTCGCACAAGGTATGGCACGAAACCTCCCCGGCTGTGGGCAAGGCCAAGTTCCCGCTGATCGGCGACCCGACCCACCAGCTGACCAACGCCTTCGGCGTGCATATTGCTGAAGAAGGTCTGGCTCTGCGTGGCACCTTCGTGATCAACCCGGAAGGCGTGATCAAGACCCTGGAAATCCACTCCAACGAAATCGCTCGCGACGTCTCCGAGACCCTGCGCAAGCTGAAAGCTGCCCAGTACACCGCCGCTAACCCGGGTCAGGTTTGCCCGGCCAAGTGGAAAGAAGGCGAAGCCACTCTGGCGCCGTCCCTGGATCTGGTTGGCAAGATCTAACAACGGTCGATCCGTAGGGTGGATGACGCTTTTTTCATCCACCTTTACCGGTTGCCCACGGCGGATGGGTGAAGCGTCATCCACCCTACGCCAGCCCTTAAGAGCCTTACCTGATTCTTAACGGCCCCCGATGCCCGGGCGCGATCCGTCCGGGCATTTTATTGCCTGCCATTCCATGGCGGCGACTCTGCAGGCCGTCGCTGCGCGACGTTAAAAATTGTTCCCGACAATTTTTTATTGCCCAAAATTCTTGTCATTGAGGACTTGCCATCATGTTGGACGCCAACCTGAAAACCCAGTTGAAGGCCTATCTGGAAAAGGTCACCCAGCCGTTCGAGATCGTCGCGTCCCTCGATGACAGCGCGAAATCCCAGGAGCTGCTGGGCCTTTTGCAGGATATCGTCGGCCTGACCGACAAGATCACCCTGAAGACCGACGGCAGCGATGTCCGCCGTCCGTCGTTCGCCCTCAACCGTCCGGGCGAAGACACCGGTGTTGCCTTCGCCGGTATCCCCATGGGCCATGAGTTCACCTCGCTGGTGCTGGCCCTGCTGCAGGTCGGTGGCCATCCGTCCAAGCTGGACGCAGACACCATCGAGCAGATCAAGGGCATTGAAGGCAAATTCGAGTTCGAGACCTATTTCTCGCTCTCCTGCCAGAACTGCCCGGACGTGGTCCAGGCGCTGAACCTGATGGCGGTGCTCAACCCCAATATTCGCAACGTGTCGATTGACGGTGCGCTGTTCCAGGATGAAGTCGAGCGCCGCCAGGTCATGGCCGTGCCGAGCATCTACCTGAACGGTGAGGTGTTTGCCTCCGGTCGCATGGAGGTGAAGGAAATCCTCGCCAAGATCGACACCGGTGCCGCCAACCGCGATGCCGAGAAGATGAGCGCCAAACAGGCCTTCGACGTGCTGGTGATCGGTGGCGGCCCGGCCGGCGCTGCGGCGGCCATCTACGCCGCGCGCAAGGGCATTCGCACCGCCATTGCCGGCGAGCGCTTCGGTGGCCAGGTGCTCGACACCATGTCCATCGAGAACTTCATTTCGGTCAAGGAAACCGAAGGGCCGAAGCTGGTGCGCGCCCTGGAAGAGCACGTCAAGGAATATGAAGTTGACGTGATGAACCTGCAGCGTGCCAGCGCCCTGGTGCCGGCCGCCAGTGAAGGTGGCCTGCACGAGGTGAAGTTCGACAATGGCGCTTCGCTCAAGGCCAAGACCCTGATCCTCTCCACCGGTGCCCGCTGGCGCGAGATGGGGGTGCCCGGCGAGCAGGAGTACAAGGCCAAGGGCGTGTGCTTCTGCCCGCACTGCGACGGCCCGCTGTTCAAGGGCAAGCGCGTGGCGGTGATCGGCGGCGGCAACTCCGGCGTTGAGGCCGCGATCGATCTGGCCGGTATCGTCAGCCACGTGACCCTGCTGGAGTTCGCCGACACCCTGCGTGCCGATGCCGTGCTGCAGAAGAAGCTGTACAGCCTGCCCAATGTGACCGTGATCAAGAGCGCCCAGACCACCGAGGTCAAGGGTGACGGACAGAAGGTTACCGGCCTGGTGTACAAGGACCGTACCAGCGAGGAGCTGCATACCGTCGAGCTGGAAGGCATCTTCGTGCAGATCGGCCTGCTGCCCAACAGCGACTGGCTCAAAGGCACCGTCGAGCTGAGCCGCTTCGGTGAGATCATCGTCGACGCCAAGGGCGCCACCAATATTCCCGGCGTATTTGCAGCAGGTGACGTGACCACCGTGCCCTACAAGCAGATCGTGATCGCAGTGGGCGAGGGCGCGAAGGCGTCGCTCAGCGCCTTCGACCACCTGATCCGCCATAACTGAGGCCGGGCGCCGGGCCGCGCGACTCGGCGTGCCGTAATCGATGCCGCTCACCTTCGGGTGAGCGGCATTTTTTATGGCGCTTTACCAATCATTTGTTGCATTGAGGGCAGGCCCGGAGGCCTGTCTTGCAGAGGCGGCTATGGGTGCGCTGTGCGCACCACGTTTGGCAACTCAATACCGGTGCGCGCGGCGCACCCTATAGATCCAGTGCCTTAACGCGGATACAGCGGTGGCAGGGTACTGGTTTCCGGGTTGGCGGCGCTGTCGGCATCGTCCAGGGGCGGCAGGCTGCGGATGGCCAGCCAGAGTTCACGGCCCTGCCAGCGTTGGCCGCTCTCGCTGTACAGGGCGCCGTTAAGTCCGTCCAGAGCCGCGGACAGGGGCAGGTAGCGGGCAGCCATGTCGGCCAGGGTTTCCGGTTGCTGGCGCGCCCAGGCGTCGAGGGCGTGGCGGGTGGCCTGGGAGTCATTGGCCAGGCAGCTGCGCTTGAGTTCATCGAGCAGATCCCGCGGGCTTGGGCCGCTCTGTACGCTGCGCGCAATCGGCGGTTGCTGACGGGCACGCCACCACAGACCAAAGCCACAGAGGCTGGTCAGCCCCAGCAGCAGGGTACTCAGTTGCCAGGGCCACAGCGGCGGCCCCTGAACCACCAGGGTCTGCGGCGCTTCGGCCAGGGGCAGGGGGGGCTCTTCCAGGGCCGGATTGCTGGCCACCTGCAGGGTTCTGGCCGGCAGGCTGCTGCGCACCAGGCGATCTTCCAGGGTGTTCCACCACAGCACTTCGATCGCTGGCAGCTCAATGGCACCCTCACGATTGGCCACCAGGGCTTCGCGTTCTTCACGGCTGCCGATCAGGCCCTGTTCGCTGGACTGATTGGCCAGTTGCGGCTGGTCCGGGTAGCGGCGCAAGCCCGGCGCCTGGGTGGCTGGCAGCGGCGGCAGTTGGGCGCTGGACAGGCCATCGACCTTGAGCAGCAGGCTGCGGGTCAGGGATTCGCCGACCTTGATCTGCTCCGGTTGCGGGCTCCAGGCTTCCACCAGGCTCAGGCTGCGCGCCGGCAGCCAGGGGGCGTCGGCAGGGTATTCGGCAGGTTTGGCCCTGACTTCCAGGCGCAGCTGCGGTGACTTGACCCGGGTCACCCGGCCGCTGCGCGGGGCGAAGGGGTTGTAGTCGTTGTTACGGCTACGTTCGACCACGGTGGCGGTAAAGGTCTGGCCCGGGATCAGCAACTCGCCGCTCTGTTGCGGGTAGATGGCATAGCGCAACTCGATCACGCCATGACGGATGCCATTCAGATCCTTTTCATAGGTCTTGGGTTCGCCCAGGGACTCGACCCGGGCATCGGCCAAGTCCAGCTGGGTCAGGCTGCTGTCGTCATACAGCGACACGGAGTGGTAGATGCGCAGGGTCAGGATGCTCTGGGCCTGCACATAGACACTGCTCTGATCCAGGCTGGCGTCGATAAACACCGGCGCCAGTTGGCCGCCGTCCTGGCCGCTGCCTTCCTGCACATGCAGGGTGATGGGCGGGCTCTGCAGTTCGCCCAGGGCCAGGGGCGGGATCACCACATAGCCGCTCTGTTTGGGCTGCAGGGTGACGATCCACTGGGTGCTGGTGCGCGATTGGCCGTTGACCGTGTTCAGGCGGTTGACCTGGCGGCTGGCGACCACCTCGAACAGTTCATTGAGCGGCGTCAGATCGGGCTTGCCGAACAGGGTGGCATCGTTGCTTTCCAGGGTCAGTTCCAGGCTTTCCCCGGCGTTCAGGCGTGTGCGGTCCACAGTGGCGCTGAAGTGGCTGGTGCTGGCCTGAGCGCCCAGGTGCAGGCCGAGAAGCAGGAGGCAGAGCAGGCGGGTCATGGGGCGTATTCCTGACGTTCTTGCTGTTCCAGCCAGAACTTGCGTCTAAGCAGTTCGGCCGGGTCATCGGGGATCTGGCGCAGCCATTGTTCCAGGGCTTGCCGGCGTTCGCCATCCAGCTCGCTGGGCGCCTCTGCGGCGCCGTCCGTGTTGGTTGGCGTGGCTTCGTTGGCGCTGCCCGCACTGGCTTGCTCGCCCGGCGGTGAGGCGCTCTGGGCGGTGGCCTGGCTCTGTTCGGCAGCGGTCTGTTCGGCGGGCTGTGCGTCGGATGGCTCAGGCTGACCGGCGCCGCCAGCCGTTTGGCTCTGACTCTGGCCCTGACTGGCGCTCTGGCTGGGCGCTTCGTTTGCCGGGTCATGGGACTCGGCCTGATCGGCGGACTGTCCCCGGTCTGCCTGCTCCTTCTGTTTGAGCAGCTCTTCGATCAGGGCCATATTCTGTTGCGCCTGGCTCAGTTCCGGTTGCAGGCGCAGGGCCTGGGCATAGGCGTCCAGGGCGGCTTCGAGTTCATTGCTCAGGGCCAGGGCATTGCCGCGGTTGTAGTGGGCGATGGCATCCTCACCCTGGGCGAAACGCTCGGCCGCACCGGCATAGTCGCCGGCCTGATACAGGGCCAGGCCTTGCCATTGCGGGTCCTTGAAGCGCTTGGCCGCCTCGGCCGGGCGCTGGGCGTCGAGCAGGCGCTGGCCCTGCTGGTCGGCGCGCAGCCAGAGATCATCAAAGCTCAGGGCGTAGCTCGGTTGCGGCAGGCATAGCAGCAAAGGCAGGCACAGCAGCCAGCCGCGCCGGGCACTGGCGGCAGCCAGCATCAACAGGGGCAGCAACAGCCAGTGGCCTTGCTCGGCCCAACGCTCCAGGCGGGTCTGTTCCGCGTCGTGGCGCACCGCCGGGCTGCGTTCCAGCAGGCCCAGGCTGCGCAGGTCCTGCTCGTCCAGGCTGGCGCGCTGGTAAGCCCCGCCCAGCTGCGCGAAGAAGGTACGCAGGCTGTTGCTGTCCAGGCGCGGCACCAGGATTGCGCCTTCGGCATCCTTCATAAAACTGCCATCCTCCTGCTGGATCGGCGCGCCCTGGCTGCTGCCAAAGCCGATCATCTGCAGGCGCGTATCGCTGTCGGCCAGGGCCTGGGTGATGGCGCTGCGCTCATCGGCTTGCAGGCTGCTGCCGAGCAGCAGCAGGCGACCCTCTCCCAGGGCGCCCTGTTCCAGCAGTTGCAGGGCGCGGGTCAGGGCCAGGTCGGCGCGCTGTCCCGGCTCGGGCATGATCGAGGGCTTGAGGGCATCGAGCAGATTGCGACTGGTGCCCAGGTCGTCCGACAGCGGCACCAGGGTATGGGCGCTGCCGGCGTAGACGACGATGGCGGTCTGGGCGTCCTGGCGCGCTTCGAGCAGATCCAGCAGTTTGCGCTTGGCTTGCTCCAGACGATTGGGGGTGGCGTCGCCGGCGAGCATGCTGGGCGTCAGTTGCAGCAGCACCACCAGCGGGTCGGCCGGTTTCAGCCGATCCTGCTCCAGCTTCTGCCAGCTGGGGCCGAGCAGGGCGAGCAGGGCCAGGAGCCAGGCCAGGGCCAGAAGCAGCAGGGGCAGACGGCTGCGTCGGTTGTGCCCGCCACGCAACAGCACGGCATGGAAGGCGGCGGGCAGCAACTGCTGCCACTGGCCGCTGCGTTGCTTGCGTTGCCACAACGACCACAGCAGCCAGCCCAGCACGGGCACAGCGAGCAGCCAGAGGGGGCGGGCCCAGTGGGGCCAGAGGGCGAGCAGGCTCATGGCTGGTGCCTCCTGCGTGACAGGCGAGCCCGCCCGTGCAGCAGCGCCTGGGGCCAGAGGTTGCGGCTGACCAGCAGGGCGCTGAGCAGCAACGCCAGGGCCAGCGGCCAGGGGTAGAGCACGGCGATCTGCCGGCTCAGGGCCGGGTCCTGCTGCACCGGCTCCAGGCGATCCAGGGTCGCCTCAATACGTTGCAGCTCCTGGCCATCGCGGGCGCGGAAATATTCGCCGCCGGTCAGCTCGCTGATGCCGCGCAGGGTCGGTTCGTCCAGATCCAGCCCTGGGTTGAGGCCGAGCATGCCGAGCACACCGCCGCTCTGCGGGTCGGCGCCGATGCCGATGGTGTAGATACGCACGTTTTCGCTGGCGGCTAGGCGAGCGGCGGTCATGGGGTCGATCTCACCGCTGTTGTTGGCACCGTCGGTAATCAGGATCAGCACCCGGCTTTCATTGGGGCGCAGGCGCAGGCGCTTGAGGGCCAGGCCGATGGCGTCACCGATGGCGGTCTGCGGCCCGGCGATATTGTGCCGGGCTTCATCCAGCCAGGTGCGTACGGTCTTGCGGTCGAAGGTCAGGGGCGACTGTACAAAGGCGCGGCTGCCGAACAGGATCAGGCCCACCCGGTCGCCATGGCGCGCTTCGATAAAGTCGCCGAACAGCTGCTTGACCAGGTGCAGGCGGGTGACCTCCTGATCCTGCCAGCGCATATCGGCATAATCCATGGAGCCGGACACATCCACCGCCAGCAGCAGGTCGCGCCCGCTGGCCGGTTGTGCCACGGCCTCGCCCAGCCACTGCGGGCGCGCTGCCGCCAGCAGCAGGCACAGCCAGATCAGTACCAGTGGCGCCTGCTGTCGCCAGTTTGGCAGCGTGCTGCGAGCCTGGCGCCCGCTCAGGCCTTCCAGCTCGGCGATAAAACTCACCTGCAAGGCCGCCTCGCCACTGTCGGCGGCAGGCAGCCGCCGACGCAGCAGCCAGGGCAGGGGCGCGAGCAGAAAGATCCAGGGCCAGGCGAATTCAAACATGCTTGCCAATCCAGATGGCCACGGCCTGGTACAGGCTGTCGATGGCCTTGTCGTCCAGTTGGCAATGGGGCTTGTAGGCGCCTTCCACCAGCACCATCCAGCGGGTCAGGCCGGCGGCCGGGCAGCGGCTGTCGAGAAAGGCCAGCCAGGCGCGGCTGCTCAGGGTATGGCTGTGGCTATCGGGGTAGCGTTCGCGGCACAGGCGCTTGAGCAGGGCATTGATCTGCTGCAGCCAGGGGCCGGCATCGGCGCCATAGTAGGGTTTGGGCAGGCGCTCCAGTTCGTCCAGGGCGGCCTGGCGCAATGGGTCGAGGACCTGTGCGGGCGCGCTCGTGCGGCGCTGACGCAGCAGCGTGCGGCCCAGGCGCCATAGGCCAAAGAGCGCCAGGGGCACGAGCAGGGCCAGCAGCCACCAGCCGGGGGCCGGGGGCCACCAGTGAATGGCTGGCGGGGCGATCACGGGTTGCAGCTGCTCAAGCAGGTTCATGGCGCTTTCCTGCCGGCGGGAGCGTTGAGCTGCTCGCGCAGCTGCTCGACCATCTCCCGTTGGCTGCCCAGCGGCAGCAGGGGCACGGCCAGTTTCTGCGCCAGGCGCTGCCACTGGGCCTGGCGCCTGGCCGCCAGCTCGCTGTAGGCCAGGCGCAACTCGCGGCTGTGGGTGTCCAGCTCCAGCTGGCCGGCGCCCTGGGCAAAGCGCAGCAGGCCGGCAGCGGGCAGGGCATGGTCCAGCGGATCGGATACGGGCAGCAGAAGCAGGTCGGTATGCCGCGCCAGCAGGCTGAGTTGCTGCTCGCTGCTGTCCGTCAGGCTGCGTTCGTCGCAGATGATCACCGCCAGGCTGCCGGGGCGCAGCACCTCGCGGGCACGGCGCAGGGCCAGGGTGAAGGCCTCGCTGGGGGCCGCGCTGTGGCTACTGAGGGCCTGATTGGCGCGGGCCAGGCGGTTGAGCAACTGCAGCAGGCTCTGCTTGCTGCGCCGGGGCTTAATCTCGTGAGGTTCGCTACCGCCAAACACCAGGCCGCCGATACGGTCGTTGTGCTCCAGGGCCGACCAGCCGATCAGGCTGGCCGCCTGGGCCGCCAGCACCGACTTGAACAGCAGGCTGGAGCCGAAGAACAGCCGTGGGCTCTGCTCCACCATGATGTAGATGGGCCGCTCGCGCTCCTCGTGGAACAGCTTGGTATGGGGCTCCTGGGTGCGCGCGGTGACGCGCCAGTCGATGCTGCGCACGTCGTCGCCGGGCTGGTAGATGCGTACCTGATCGAAATCTACCCCGCGTCCGCGCAGCTTGGAATGGTGCAGGCCGATCAGCGGGCTGCGCCGCGCCGGGGTGGAGAACAGTTGCACCTCGCGCACGCGATGGCGCATCTCGATCAGCTCGGCGAGGCTGATCTGGATCGCACTGGGTAGGGGCTGGGCGTGCATGGGGGCTCAGGTCGCGTCGACTACAAACCCCCTCTCCCATGCATGGGAGAGGGCTGGGGAGAGGGCTGAACCAGTTGTGGTTCTCTCCCCCGGCCCCTCTCCCGCAAGCGGGCGAGGGGAGCTAAGTAGGCTGCCCGGCATCATGCGACCGCCACTACATCGAGGATGCGCTGGATCACCCGGTCCTGATCGATGCCAGCCGCTTCGGCCTCGAACGACAGGATGATGCGGTGGCGCAGCACGTCGAACAGCACCGCCTGGATATCCTCGGGGCTGACGAAGTCGCGCCCGGCCAGCCAGGCATGGGCCCGCGCGCAGCGATCCAGGGCAATCGAGCCGCGCGGGCTGGCGCCATAGGCGATCCATTCGGCCAGCTCGGCATCGAACTTGGCCGGGGTGCGGCTGGCCATCACCAGCTGCACCAGGTATTCCTCCACCGCGTCGGCCATATACAGGCCGAGGATTTCCTCGCGGGCGGCGAAGATGGCCTGCTGGCTGACTAGGCGCTCCGGCTTGGTTTCGCCGTGCAGGGCCTCGCCGCGGGCCTGGGCGAGGATCTTGCGCTCCACGCTGGCGTCGGGGAAGCCGATCTTCACATGCATCAGAAAGCGGTCGAGCTGGGCTTCCGGCAGCGGGTAGGTGCCTTCCTGCTCGATGGGGTTTTGCGTGGCCATCACCAGAAACAGCGGCGACAACTCATAGGTGCTGCGGCCCACCGACACCTGGCGCTCGGCCATGGCTTCGAGCAGCGCCGACTGCACCTTGGCCGGGGCGCGGTTGATTTCGTCGGCCAGCACCAGGTTGTGGAAGATCGGCCCCTGCTGGAACACGAAGCTGCCGGTTTCCGGGCGATAGATCTCGGTGCCGGTGATATCGGCCGGGAGCAGGTCGGGGGTGAACTGGATACGGTGGAACTCGGCCTCGATACCTTCGGCCAGCTCCTTGATCGCCTTGGTCTTGGCCAGCCCCGGCGCTCCTTCGACCAGCATATGGCCGTCGGCGAGCAGGGCGATCAGCAGTCTTTCGATCAGTTTTTCCTGGCCGAGGATCTGGGCTGAAAGAAAATGTCGCAGCGCGATAAGCGCGTCACGGTGTTCCATCGTTAAGCTCATCCGGCAAATGTGACCAGCGAGTCGTAGACGTCGCCTAGAGTAAGAGGCAGCACTTTAATGCAATCGCGGCCTCCTAGACTAACGTTGAGCTACAAGGTTGTGGCGAAAGTCATCCAGCCCCCAGTCGAATAACAAGCCAAACGGAGCAAACCCATGGCGTTCTTTACGGCGGCCAGCAAAGCCGATTTCCAGCATCAACTGCAAACGGTACTGGCGCAGCACGTTAGCGAGCAGGCCCTGCCACAAGTAGCCCTGTTCGCCGAGCAATTTTTCGGCATCATCGCTCTGGAGGAGCTGATCCAGCGGCGCCTGTCCGATCTGGTGGGCTGTACCCTCTCGGCCTGGCGCATGCTGCAGCGTTTCGAAGCGAGCAAGCCGCAGGTACGGGTATTCAACCCCGACTATGAAAAGCACGGCTGGCAGTCGACCCACAGTGCCGTGGAAATCCTGCACCGTGACATCCCCTTCCTGGTCGACTCCGCGCGCATGGAGCTCAACCGTCGCGGTTACAGCATCCACACCCTGCAGAACAGTGTGTTCAGCGTGCGTCGCAACAAGAGCGGCGAATTGCTGGAGATCCTGCCCAAGGGCACCCAGGGCAAGGACGTGCAGCAGGAAGCCCTGATGTTCCTGGAAATCGACCGTTGCTCCAGTGCCGGCGAGTTGAAGAGCCTGGAAAAGGCCCTGCTCGATGTATTCGGCGATGTGCGCATGAGCGTGGCCGACTTCCAGCCGATGAAGGCCAAGGCCCGCGAGCTGCTGGCCTGGCTGGACAAGGCCAAGCTCAAGGTCGATGGCGCCGAGCTGGACGAGATCAAGGTGTTCATGAGCTGGTTGCTCGATGACCACTTCACCTTCCTCGGTTATGAAGAGTTCACCGTGGTCGACGTCCCCGGTGGCGGCAGCATGCAGTATGACGAAGGCTCCCTGCTGGGCCTGTCCAAGCGCCTGCGCAGCGGCCTTAAGGCCGATGAACTGCATATCGAGCCGGAAGCCGTGGCCTACCTGCGCGAGCCGCAGCTGCTGTCCTTCGCCAAGGCCGCCGTGCCCAGCCGCGTGCACCGTCCGGCCTACCCGGACCTGGTGTCGATCCGCGAGCTGGACGCCAAGGGCAATGTGGTCAAGGAATGCCGCTTCATGGGCCTGTACACCTCGGCGGTGTATGCCGAGAGCGTGTGGAACATCCCCTACATCCGCCGCAAGGTGGATGTGATCGAGCACCGCTCCGGCTTCGACAGCAGTGCCCACCTGGGCAAGGAGCTGGCCCAGGTGCTGGAAGTGCTGCCGCGCGATGACCTGTTCCAGACCTCGGTGGACGAGCTGTTCAACACCACCATGTCCATCGTGCAGATCCAGGAGCGCAACAAGATCCGCGTGTTCCTGCGCCGCGATCCCTATGGCCGTTTCTGCTACTGCCTGGCCTATGTGCCGCGTGATGTCTACTCCACCGAAACCCGCATGAAGATCCAGCAGGTGCTGATGGAGCGCCTGCAGGCCACCGATTGCGAGTTCTGGACCTTCTTCTCCGAGTCGGTGCTGGCGCGGGTGCAGTTCATCCTCAAGGTCGACCCGAAAAACCGCGTGCAGATCGACCCCCTGCGCCTGGAGAAGGAAGTCGTCCAGGCCTGCCGTTCGTGGAAGGACGACTACTCCAGCCTGATCGTCGAAAGCCTCGGCGAAGCCCAGGGCACCGAAGTGCTGAGCGAGTTCCCGGAAGGCTTCCCGGCCGGCTACCGCGAGCGTTTCGCCCCGCATTCGGCGGTGGTGGACATGCAGCACCTGCTCAGCCTCAACAGTGATCGTCAGCTGGTGATGAGTTTCTACCAGCCTTTGACCCAGGCCGGCCAGCAGCTGCACTGCAAGCTGTACCACGCCGACACGCCGCTGCCGCTGTCGGATGTGCTGCCGATTCTGGAAAACCTCGGCCTGCGCGTACTCGGCGAATTCCCCTACAAGCTGCGCCGCGCCGATGGCCGCGAGTTCTGGATCCACGACTTCGCCTTCACCTATGCCGAAGGCCTGGATGTGGATATCCAGCAGCTCAACGACACCCTGCAGGACGCCTTCGTCAAGATCGTTGGTGGCGCGGCGGAGAACGATGGCTTCAACCGCCTGGTGCTGATGGCCGCCATGCCCTGGCGCGACGTGGCCCTGCTGCGCGCCTACGCCCGTTACCTCAAGCAGATCCGCCTGGGCTTTGACTTGAGCTATATCGCCGCCACCCTGGTCAACCATGCCGATATCGCCAAGGAACTGGTGCGTCTGTTCAAGACCCGCTTCTACCTGGCGCGCAAGCTCAGCAGCGAAGACCTGGACGGCAAGCAGCAGAAGCTGGAGCAGGCGATTCTCGCCGCCCTGGACAATGTCGCGGTGCTCAACGAAGACCGCATCCTGCGTCGCTACCTGGACCTGATCAAGGCCACCCTGCGCACCAACTTCTACCAGACCGACGCCAGCGGCGCGCCGAAGAGCTACTTCAGCTTCAAGCTCAACCCCCGCGCCATCCCGGAGATTCCGCGGCCCACGCCCAAGTTCGAGATCTTCGTCTACAGCCCGCGCGTCGAAGGCGTGCACCTGCGCTTCGGCGACGTGGCCCGCGGCGGCCTGCGCTGGTCGGATCGCGAGGAAGACTTCCGCACCGAAGTGCTCGGCCTGGTCAAGGCGCAGCAGGTGAAGAACGCGGTAATCGTGCCCATGGGTGCCAAGGGCGGCTTCGTGCCGCGCAGGATGCCGGTGGGCGGCTCGCGCGACGAGGTGCTGGCCGAGGGCATCGCCTGCTACCGCATCTTTATTTCCGGCCTGCTGGACATTACCGACAACCTCAAGGACGGCGCCGTGGTGCCGCCGGCCAACGTGGTACGCCATGACGGCGACGACCCCTACCTGGTGGTGGCGGCGGACAAGGGCACCGCGACCTTCTCCGATATCGCCAACGGCATCGCCGCCGACTACGGCTTCTGGCTGGACGACGCCTTCGCCTCCGGCGGCTCGGCCGGCTACGACCACAAGGGCATGGGCATTACCGCCAAGGGCGCCTGGGTGTCGGTGCAGCGTCACTTCCGCGAGCGCGGCATCGACGTGCAGCAGGACAACACCACGGTGATCGGCATCGGCGACATGGCCGGCGACGTGTTCGGCAACGGCCTGCTGCTGTCGGACAAGCTGCAGCTGGTGGCCGCCTTCAACCATATGCACATTTTTATCGACCCCAACCCGGATGCGGCCAAGAGCTTTGTCGAGCGCCAGCGCCTGTTCGACCTGCCGCGCTCCAGCTGGGCCGACTACGACACCGCGCTGATCTCCCAGGGCGGCGGCATCTTCCTGCGCAGCGCCAAGAGCATCGCCATCAGCCCGCAGATGAAGGAGCGCTTCGACATCACGGCGGACAAACTGGCGCCGACCGAGCTGCTCAATGCCCTGCTCAAGGCCCCGGTGGACCTGATCTGGAACGGCGGCATCGGCACCTACGTCAAATCCAGCAAGGAAAGCCATGCCGATGTCGGTGACAAGGCCAACGACGGCCTGCGCGTGGACGGCTGCGAACTGCGCGCCAAGGTGGTGGGCGAGGGCGGCAACCTGGGCATGACCCAGCTCGGCCGCGTCGAATTCGGCCTGCACGGCGGCGCCAGCAACACCGACTTTATTGACAACGCCGGCGGCGTGGACTGCTCCGACCACGAGGTCAATATCAAGATCCTGCTTGGCGAAATCGTCAGCGCCGGCGATATGACCGGCAAGCAGCGCAACAAGCTGCTGGCCGAGATGACCGATGCGGTGTCCAGCCTGGTGCTGGGTAACAACTACAAGCAGACCCAGGCCCTGTCCCTGGCCGAACGCCGCGCCCGCGAGCGGGTTGGCGAGTACAAGCGCCTGATGAACGCCCTGGAAAGCGCCGGCAAGCTGGACCGTGCCCTGGAGTTTCTGCCCAGTGACGACGAGCTGACCGAACGCGCCAACAAGGGCCAGGGCCTGACCCGCCCGGAACTCTCGGTGCTGATCTCCTACAGCAAGATCGACCTCAAGGAGTCCCTGCTCAAGTCCCAGGTGCCAGACGACGACTACCTGGCCCGCGAGATGGAAACCGCCTTCCCGGCGGTGCTGACCCAGAAGTTCGGCGAGGCCATGCGCCGTCACCGCCTCAAGCGCGAAATCGTCAGCACCCAGATCGCCAACGACCTGGTCAACCACATGGGCATCACCTTCGTGCAGCGCCTGAAGGAGTCCACCGGCATGAGCGCGGCCAACGTGGCTGGCGCCTACGTCATCGTCCGCGACCTGTTCCGCCTGCCGCACTGGTGGCAGCAGATCGAGGCCCTGGACCACAAGGTACCGGCCGACCTGCAGCTGCAGCTGATGGACGAGCTGATGCGCCTGGGCCGCCGCGCCACCCGCTGGTTCCTGCGCAGCCGTCGCAACGACCTGGATGCCGCCCGCGATGTGGCCCACTTCGCCCCACGCATCGAGGCCCTGGTGGGCTGCCTGGACGAACTGCTCGAAGGCCCGGCCCGCGAACAGTGGCTGGCGCGCTTCCAGGCCTATGTGGAAGCCGGTGTGCCGGAGGAGCTGGCCCGCGTGGTTGCGGGCACCAGCCACCTCTACACCCTGCTGCCGATCATCGAGGCGTCGGACGTTACCGAACAGGAACCGGCCCGTGTCGCGGCGGCCTACTTCACCGTGGGCGGCGCCCTGGACCTGTCCTGGTACCTGCAGCAGATCACCAGCCTGCCGGTGGAAAACAACTGGCAGGCCCTGGCCCGCGAAGCCTTCCGCGACGATCTGGACTGGCAGCAGCGCGCCATCACCGTATCGGTTCTGCAGATGGCCGAAGGCCCGGACGATATCGAAGCCCGGGTCGGCCTGTGGCTCGACCAGCACCGCCGCCTGGTGGACCGCTGGAAGGTCATGCTCGGCGAACTGCGCACCGCCACCACCACCGATTACGCCATGTATGCCGTGGCCAACCGGGAGCTGATGGACCTGGCGCTCAGTGCCTGACGGCTAAAGCCAGGGCTTTGCGGCCCTGGTTGCGTTAACCGAAAGCGAGCCACCCTGGCGGGTGGCTCGCTTTTTTATGGGCGGTGGTTTTGTTCAGTCTGTACCAAACAGCGCCTGACCCCGTAGGAGCGTCTTCAGCCGCGAACCTGGGTCGTGTGTTTGCTGGTTTGTGGCTGATAGGAATGATTTGAAGCGTGCACGACCGGCTCCCCTCGCCCTTTGGGAGAGGGGCTGGGGGAGAGGGCGCTTGGCTATCGCTTGCCCCACGACAAACCCTGTAGGAGCCAGCTTGCTGGCGATGCTTTTGAACTGCCGGGATCGCCAGCAAGCTGGCTCCTACAAGGCCTGGACAATGGGTGGCTTTGGGTTTGGCGCCTAGATGATTGTTGCGATGAGTGGCGTTGTTGCACGCTCAGCTCCCCTCGCCCCGTGGGAGAGGGGTTGGGGGAGAGGGTAGAAGACACCACGGCGCTGGCCGTTATTCAGCGAGCAGTCTGTAGGAGCGGCTCCTAGCCGCGAGTCTTTGTTGTGGTGATATCCGGCTTGGCGCCTGGATGATTGTTGCGTCGATCATTCGTTTTGGTTGCGCCCCTCACGGGCGCGTCACTTTCTCTTGCTTGCCCAAGAGAAAGTAACCAAAGAGAAGGGCACCCGGCATCCGGGTTTCGCTTCGCTCAACTCCCCTCGCTCCGGTGCTGCTCCGGGGGCCGGCTTAAAGGGCCATCCCTGGCCCTTTAAGCCTCTCGCCGCATCCATGCGGCTCGTCCCCCTACGCAACACCTGCGCTCGGCCTCCTGACGGGACCGGGTCGCGAGCTTGCAAGATTTTCTTAATCAGGCACTGCGCAGTGTCTGTGCTTTTGCTCTTTAGCCGCGCTTGTACAGACGACGCCCAAGTCCCCATCAGGAGGCCGAGTGGAATCACTGCGTAAGGGGTTGAGCGGCATGGATGCCGCGAGAGCCGCGACGGGCCAGGGATGGCCCTTCGCTGCGTGCCCCTGGAGCGGTGATGGAGCGAGGGAACCCCGGCGTAGCCGGGGCCGGATGGAGGGGTGTGTTTCTTTGCTTACTTTCTTTGCACAAGCAAAAGCTACGAAGCGAAGCGGAGTAACAGCCGCAGGCTGGCCCGAAGGGTGAGCGCAGCGAATCAAGTGAGTCGCCCGTAAGGGGCGAAACCCAACCGCCCAGCACTCGCGCCAATGGCTCATGCCAAGCCATCGAGAAACCCAAATAAGCCAGCTTTACACCTCCCCCCAAGGCGCCGGCGCCCCCAGCAGGCGTCCCATGGCGCCAAATAGGCCCAGTTCGCCGAGAACTTGCAATTCCCCCTCGGTTTCCACCATCTCCGCAATCAACGGCAAATCAATACTGTTGGTCGCACGGAACACCGCCTCGATAAAGATGCGTTTATCACTCTCCTGATCGATCGCCCGGATATAAGTCCCATCAATCTTCAGATAGGCCAGCCCCAGGTGGGTCAGGTTGCCGATCAGGCTAAAGCGCCCACCGAAGTGCTGCAGGCCCAGGCTGTAGCCGGTGTCGCGGATGGCCTGGCTGATGCGCTCCAGTTCGCTGGACGGTGGCAGGTGGCGTTCGTCCATTTCCAGGGTGAGCAAGGGTGCCTGCTGCGGGTGTTGCTTGAGAATCTCCAGCAGTCGCTCCAGGTGCTCGGCTTCGCGCAGGGTGGCGGCGGAGAGGCTTAGGGCCAGGGGGGCGGGGTGTTGGGCCAGGTGGGCCAGGCAGTGTTCGAGCATGGCCAGGTCGAAACGGGCGGTCCAGCCCAGGCGTTCGATCCAGGGCAGGAAGCGGCCGGCGGCGATGGCTTCGCCCTGGGGATCGAGCAGGCGTGCCAGGACCTTGTGGTGCAGCAACTGCTGGCGGTTGGCGCAGTGTGCCACCGGCTGGAAGTACAGCTGCAGCTTGCGCTTGTTCAGGGCGTCGTCGATCCAGGTGCGCCAGTCGTGCAGGCCCTGGGTCGGTTGCTGGTTGAAGTCGTCCAGGCGCACCCAGTCGCGGCTTGGGTCGTTCTGGGCCTGGGCCAGGGCCTGGTCGGCGCGGCCGATCACCTGGCTGGCTTCTTCACCCAGGCGGAAGGCGGCGATGCCCATATGGGCCACCGGTTTGCAGTCGCTGGCGCCGGTCTGGCGCAGGCTTTCCAGGCCGGCGTGCAGTTCGCCGGCCAGCAGGTCGGCTTCCTCGCTGCCGATACCGGGGGCGAGCAGGCTGAATTCGCCGCCACGGCTGCGTGAGGCTAGCCAGTCGGCGCGGGTAGCGTGGCCGAGCAGGCGCTTGAGCAGCTCGCCAATGGCGGCGATCAGGGCGTCGGTTTTCTGCCCGCCCAGGCGCTGGTTGAGGCCGCCCAGGTCGTTGACCCGCAGCAGGATCAGGTAGCCCTCGGCATGCTGTTCGGACACCAGCAGCTGGTTGGCCAGGCGGATATCGAACAGGCGGCGGTTGGCCAGGCCCGTGATGCTGTCCTGGTAGGCTTCCTCGCGCAGTTTTTCGCTGCGAGCGGCTTCTTCGGCGAACAGGGTTTTGAGTTTTTCCACCATCTGGTTCATGGCGGTGACCACGCGCTTGAGTTCGGGGGTGCGCGGCACCTTGGGCAGGGTCATGAATTCGCGGCGGGTGATGGCCTGGGCCTGTTGCACCATATTGTCCAGGGGGCGCAGCTGGGTGCGCAGCAGCCAGCCGCCGAGGATGGCGCTGACCAGGCCGCACAGCAGCAGCCAGATCAGGCTGCCGATGGCGCTGTCCCACAGTTTGGCCAGGGCGAATTGCGGGTGGCTGAGCACTTCGACCCGGGCGGCCTGTTCCCAGCCGCGCATGATCAGGGCGTCACCGCCCTGGGCTTGGAGGTTGACCAGGTTGCCGAACCAGGGCGGCACGCTGCCGGTGACTTCGTCGCTGCTGCGCTCGACGATCACCTCGTCGGTGGGGATGCGCACCACGCGGATGCTGGCGAAGTAGCCGCTGTCGAAAATCGAGCTGACCATCAGCTCGATCATCGCCGGGTCGTCCACGTGTGGGGTCATGGACAGGCCCAGGGCGGTAGCGGCGTCCTGGGCATGGGAGCGCAGCTGGCTAATCAGTTGTTCTCGGGAGCTCTCCACCCCGGCGATAAAGCTGCCGGTGAAGGCCACCACCAGAAACAGGCAGATGGCGAGAAAGAGTTGTTTGAGTAGAGACATGAGGTTCCTCCTAGCCTTCGCCGATGGCGAAGCCCTCTGCGCGCATTTTTTTCAGAATGTCCTGCCAGCGTGACAGCTTCTTGGTGTCGCTTTTCTTCACGTTGGAACCCGCCAGATAGAGGCCTTCGGCATTGAAGGCGTAGACCGGCAGCAGGTCGCGGCGCTGCGAGGCGGGCTTGATGTCGTTGATCAGGTTGTCCAGTACCAGGGGCTCGGCGCCGGGGCTGGCGTAGTAGGTGAGCACCATATGGGCCTGGTTGTAGTTGAGGGCCTTGACGTAGGTGATGCGCAGCTTGTCGGCCGGCACGCCCAGGCGGCGCAGGGTGAAGTATTTGCCGATGGAGTAGTCTTCGCAGTCGCCTGCGCCCTTGACCAGCATTTCCACGGGGGTGGCCCAGTAGTCGTTGACCCGCCACAGGGCGATATCGTTGGTAAAGCGCACCTGGCGGTTGAAGAAGCGGTTGACGGCGGTGAGCTTGTCTTTTTCGGCCAGGTTGCCGCTGCTCTTGATCAGCTCGTCCCAGGCCTGGATGCGCTGCTTGGCCGGGCCGAGGTTGCCGTAGCGGCTTTCCGCGGTGCGGATGATCTGGCCGAAGTCCCAGTTGGCCAAGGCGCTGGCCAGCCCGACGAGCAGCACCAGCACACACAGCAACGGCCGCTGCAGGTGTCGGTACCATCCATGAGTAGGCTGACGTGGCGGCATCGCGCATGCCTCGGGCAATGATTGGGCAAGTCTAGGTGCTGCTGGGCGACTTTGCAGCCCGCGCTGTATCGAAGTGTTAGCGCGACGGCTCGGATTGCCTTTGTGCCGCAACCAGCCTAGCGCAGGGGGGGCACACGCTTGATCGCGTAGGAGCGGCCCCTGGCCGCGAAAGTGTCAGAGCGGGCGCAGATCGCGGGCATGGCCCGCTCCTACAAGAAATTGCGGCATGCAACCGCTGGGTTCTGTTGAACCTGGGCCTGTATCAGCGCTGCATGGGCGGTGGCAGGGTCTTCTGCTTGAGGATATAGAGGCTGACCAGCACCGCGCTGGTCAGCATAAAGGCCCGGGCCCAGAACAGCGGCACCAGATAGCTGGATACGCCGATGCTCAGCCACATCAGGCCGATGGCGTAGACCTTGCCTTTAAGGGGAATGCCCTGGCCTTGCAGGTAGTCGACGATCCAGGGGCCGAGCTGGCGGTGGTTGACCAGCCACAGGTAGAAGCGCCTTGAACTGCGCATAAAACAGGCGGCGGCCAGTAGCAAGAAGGGGGTGGTGGGCAGTACCGGGAGGAAGATGCCGATCACCCCGAGCACCACGCTCAGCCAGCCAACGGCAATCAGCACGCCGCGCAGCAGCGGGTTGCGCTGCTGCTGGAGATCCTCGGTCATCCCCGGGCTGGCGTCAGTGGCGCTGGGGCTTGAGCAGGGCGGGTTTTTCTTCCGGGGCCTGGCACAGCAGGAACAGGGCGGTGAGCAGTTCGGGGATCTGCTCGACCATGCTGTCCACCAGATCGCGGTCGCGGGCGATTTCGGCGAATTCCGGCTGCTCGTCGAACAGGCCGGAGCCGACCATGATCGGCAGCAGCAGCTCGCTCACTTCATCTTCGGCATCGTCGAACCAGGCGGCTTCGCGCAGGAACACGCCTTCCATAAAGCCGATGCACCAGCCGCGCAGGTCGGAATCGTCCGGTTCATCGCCCAGGTCCAGCTCGCAGGGCACTTCCGGATCATCGTCGCTGGCCAGCTGGCGGGCGATATGGCTGTGCAGCTGAACCAGGGTGGCTTCGATGTCGTCGCGCTCGGCGTCGCTGCGGTAGTGCGGCGGCTCGCTGAACAGGGCGTCGATCCATTCGCGCTGCGGCACCGGGTCCGGGCAGATGGCCAGGGCGGTCAGGTAGCCATGGGCGGCGATGTAGTCCAGGGCCTCTTCGTGCAGCTCATCGGCGTCGAGGAAGGCTTGCAGGCGGGACAGTTGCTCGGCGAAGGACATCGGGGGCTACCTTAGATGGTTTTATCGAGGCTGGATTCTAGTCTAGAGCGGGCAGAGCGGCCATAGCCGCGGTAAATACCAGCGGCGCGGGCCGCCGTCCGGTGGCCGCCTGCAACCGGGTGACTTGCGTATAATGCCGGCCTCGTTTCGGAGACCCAGCATGCTCGATCAGGCACAACGCATCCTTAAAGACGTATTCGGTTACGACAGCTTTCGTGGCCGCCAGGGTGCGATCATCGAGCGGGTGGCCAGCGGTGGCGATGCCCTGGTGCTGATGCCCACCGGCGGCGGCAAGTCCCTCTGCTTCCAGGTACCGGCCCTGCTGCGCAGCGGCCTGGCGGTGGTGGTGTCGCCGCTGATCGCGCTGATGGAAGACCAGGTGGCGACCCTGGACGAGCTGGGCGTGGCGGCGGTGGCGTTGAACTCCACCCTGAGTGCGGACGAGCAGCGCCTGATCGCCGAGCGCATCCGCCGCGGCGAGATCAAACTGCTCTATGTGGCACCGGAGCGCCTGGTGCAGCCGCGCATGCTGAGTTTTCTGCAGGGCCTGGACGTGGCCCTGTTCGCCATCGACGAGGCCCACTGCGTGTCCCAGTGGGGCCATGATTTTCGTCCGGAATACCTGCAGCTGGGCCAGCTGGCCGAGCTGTTCCCCACTGTGCCGCGCATCGCCCTGACCGCCACGGCGGATATGCGTACCCGCGAGGAGATTGTCCAGCGCCTGCATCTGCAGAGCGCCGAGCGCTTTCTGTCGAGCTTCGATCGGCCCAATATCTTCTACCGCATCGTGCCCAAGGAGCAGCCGCGCAAGCAGCTGCTGAACTTCCTCGCCGCCCGCAAGGGCGACGCCGGCATTGTCTACTGCCTGTCGCGCAAGAAGGTCGAGGAGGTGGCGGCCTTTCTCTCCGAGCAGGGCTTTCCCGCCTTGCCCTATCACGCCGGGCTGAGCAACGAGCTGCGCGCCTACCACCAGAAGCGCTTTCTCAACGAGGAAGGGCTGATCATGGTGGCCACCATCGCCTTCGGCATGGGCATCGACAAACCCAACGTGCGCTTTGTCGCCCACCTCGATCTGCCCAAGTCCCTGGAGGCCTACTACCAGGAGACCGGCCGCGCCGGCCGCGATGGGTTGCCGGCGGATGCCTGGATGGCCTATGGCTTGCAGGATGTGATCTTCCTCAAGCAGATGCTCAACAACTCCGAGGGCGATGAGCGGCACAAGCGCGTCGAGCAGCACAAGCTCGATGCCATGCTCGCCCTGTGCGAGGAAACCCGCTGCCGGCGCCAGGCCCTGCTGGCCTATTTCGATGAAGAACTGCCGCAGCCCTGTGGCCATTGCGACAACTGCATCGACGGCGTGCAGACCTGGGATGCCACCGAGCCGGCGCGCCAGGCCCTGTCGGCCATCTACCGCAGCGGCCAGCGTTATGGCGTGGGCCACCTGGTGGACATTCTGCTGGGCCGCGACAACGACAAGATGCGTGCGGTGGGGCATCAGCATTTATCCGTATTTGGCATGGGCAAGGCGCTCAGCGAAGGGGAATGGCGTTCGCTGTTCCGCCAGCTGGTGGCCCGGGGTCTGGCCGATGTGGATCTGGACGGCTTCGGTGGCTTGCGCCTGTCCGCCAGCTGCCGGCCGCTGCTGCGCGGCGAAGTCAGCCTGGAGCTGCGCCGCGATCTCAAGCCGCAGCAGAGCGCCAAGGCCTCCAGCAGCGCCGCCAGCCAGCTGGTGCGCGGCGAAGAAAGAGAGCAGTGGGAGGCCCTGCGCAGCCTGCGGCGCAAGCTGGCCGAGGAGCACAGCGTGCCGCCTTATGTGATCTTCCCCGACGCCACCCTGCTGGAGATGCTGCGCAGCAAGCCCAGCACCCTGGCGGAAATGGCCCGGGTTAGCGGTGTGGGCGCGCGCAAGCTGGAGCGCTATGGTGAGGCCTTCCTTAAGGTGCTGGCCGGCAGCGCCGAAGCGCCGCGGGCGGTGGTCGATCTGCGTCATGAGCTGATCAGCCTGGCCCGCGCCGGCATGACCCCGACCCAGATTGCCAATCAGCTGGGGTGCAGCGAGAAGAATGTGTACAGCCTGCTGGCCGAGGCCATTGGCCGGCAGCAGCTGTCCCTGGAGCAGGCCCTGGATCTGCCGGAAGAATTGCTGGGCGAGATTCAGGATGCCTTCCTCGACGGCGAGGGCGAGCTGCCCAGTGCCAGCGAGATCAGCGAGCAGCTGGGTGGGCGGGTCGAGTTGGGCGTGCTGTATTGCGTGCGGGCGGCCCTGCAGGCCGAGTTCGAAGCCTGACAGCACGGCCGCTGGCCTATTTTGCCGCTCGCCCTGGCGCCGGCGGTGACTGTGGGCGGGCGAGGGCGGTGCTAGCATCCTGCGGGTTTTCTGCCGAGCGATGCGAACCATGGAACGACTGATTCAGGCCAATGGCCAACCCCATTACGGCATCTTTGCCAGCCCGCCGGGCCTGATCAATTACCGCGACTACGACTTGCGCTCGCCCATGGGGCGCAAGCTGGGCGCGCTGGCCAAATGGCGGCGCTTTCATCAGTTCCAGTACTTCGGCCTGATCAGCGACGAGCTGATCGGCGGCTGCGCCCTGGCCAACCTGAGCCTGGCCGGTATCGGCTTCGTCTACCTGTTCCACCCGGCCAGCGGGCGCATGATTGAGCGTCAGTTCAAGCTGCCCCTGGGCTGGGGCACTCGGTTTTCCCAGCAGCCCGACGATGGCGTGTGCGAGCTGCGCAGCGGCGCCAATCTGCTGCGTCTGGAGAATGTGGGGGCTAGTCGGGAGAAACGCCTGTTGGTCGAGCTGGATGACGGCACCCGTATCGAGGCGGCCTTCAGCGAGCGTGAGCCGGCCTTTGCTCCCATGTGTATCAACACCCAGGCCGGGGTCAATGGCTGGGTCTATGCGCAGAAGGTCGCGGGGGTGCGCTGCCAGGGGCGGGTGCAGTGCGCTTTGGGCGACTTCGACCTGGGGCAGATGGGCGCCTTTGCCCACCACGACTGGTCCGCCGGCTATATGCGGCCGCAAACCCACTGGAACTGGGCCTGCCTGTCCGGCGCGGTGGGGGATCTGCGGGTGGGGCTGAACCTGTCCTGTGGGGTCAACGAAACCAGCTTTACCGAAAACTGCTTCTGGCTCGATGGCGAGCTGATCAAGGTCGATACGGTGCGCTTCGACTTCGATCGCCAGCAGCCCCTGCAGCCTTGGCAGATCCACTCCCATGACGGCCAGGTGGCGCTGCGCTTCGAGGGCCACGGGCTGCATCAGGAGCGCATGAATGTTGGTTTTATGGCCAGCAACTTCAAGCAGATCTTCGGCCGGTTCAGTGGTGTGCTACGGCCTGTCGGGCGGCCCGAGGTGTTGATCGACCAGCTCTGGGGCTTTGTCGAGGATCAGTATGTAAAGTGGTGATACATCCCTCAGCCTTTTGTAGGCTTGCCTGAATACCGGGGTTATGGTTAGCTCGCTAATAATTGTTTTTTGATGTTTATGCGAGTCGTAACCGATGTCTTACCCCGATCAACACCGTTTTGCCATGCAGGTTGCCCAACTGTCCCGCGCCTGGCGCGCCGAACTGGATCGCCGCCTGGTCGGTCTGGGCCTGTCCCAGGCCCGCTGGCTGGTCTTGCTGCACCTGGGACGCTTTGCCGAGTTGCCCACCCAGCGCGAGCTGGCGCAGAGCGTCGGCGTCGAGGGCCCGACCCTGGCCCGCCTGCTCGATAGTCTGGAAGCCCAGGGTCTGGTCACCCGTCAGGCGGTGCCGGAAGATCGCCGTGCCAAGAAAATCGCCCTGTGCCCCGAAGCTCGTCCTCTGATCGAGAAGATCGAAGCCATTTCGGCTCAGTTGCGCCAGGAAGTCTTCGCCGGTATCGACGAGGACGACCTGCGCCGCTGCCAGCAGGTGCATGCCCAGGTGCTGCGTAATTTGGAGCGGCGCAGCTAGCAGGCTGTTGCCGCTTCCTGGGCGGCTATCGCCTGAGCCTGCTGAGGCTATGTCGTGTCATATAAATGGCGATTTCGCGCCATTTATTTTGCCTTGTCGGTTTATTGACCTGTGGCCTATGCTTGCCGGGTGTAATGGCTTTGTGCCGCGGTGCGCCGTTCGTCCGTCAACAGGCATCGGGGGGCTGGCATAAGGCCCGTTCTAGAAGGGTTGGACAGGGAGCGTTGGGCCCATACGCAATATCGAAACTGCGCTTTTGCCCAGGTGCTGGAGCACTGGTCTATGGTTGTTGTAGAGCGGAGTTGATCTGGGCAAGCCCAGTAGGAGCGTTGGTATGGCAAGGGTTCGTCAGCTGTTGATTGGCTTGGCATCGGGTTCGGCCCTCTATTCAGGCCTGGCACCGGCCCTGGGGCTGGGTGAAATCACCCTGCATTCGGCCTTGAGCCAGCCGCTGGATGCGGAAATCGAACTGCTCAACCTGGGCGATCTCGGCGAAGCCGAGGTGAAGGTACGCCTGGCCCCGCCCGAGGTATTCAGCCGTTCCGGCGTCGACCGTCTGTACTTTCTCAATGACCTGCGTTTCACCCCCATATTCAGCCGTGGCCGCGGGGTGATCCGGGTGGTCTCGGCGCGGCCGGTGCGTGAGCCCTATCTGAACTTTATTGTCGAGGTTTCACGCCCCACCGGTGATCTGTACCGCGAATACACCCTGTTGCTGGACCCGCCCGGCTCTTCGGCCTACCGCACCGCAGCGGCTCCTGCGGCCAGTCTGACCGCCCCGGCACCGCGTCTGCCTGCCAGCAGTCCGGCGCCTGTTCCCCGGGCCCCGCGTGAGTTGCCTGCAGCGACAACCGGGCAGCGTTATACCGTGGTCAGCGGCGATAGCCTGTGGAAGATTGCCGCGCGCCTGCGTGACGCCGGCAGCCCGGCCTCCCAGCAAGCCCTGATGGGCGATATCCATGCGCTCAACCCCAGTGCCTTCAGCCGTGGCGATATCAATCGCCTGCTGGCCGGCGCCGAGTTGCTGCTGCCAGACAGTGCAGTTGCCTCTGGTCAGCAACTGGCGGCTCAGCCGAGCCCTGCTGCCCAGGCGAGTGTCGCCGAGTCGTCGAGCCTGGCTCCGGTCGATCCCCCGAGCGAGGCCGTCAGCGCCGCAGAACCACTGCCAGTCGCTGCTGCTCCCGTTAGCCAAGCCGCTGATCCGGCGCAACTGCTGCAGGAGCAGCAGCGGGTCGAGGCGGAGCTGGCCAACCAGATCACCGAAACCGTGCAGCTGCAGCAGAGCCTGGCTGAGCTCCAGCTGCAGGTGCAGCAGCTACAAGAGGAAATGAGCACGCGGGATCGGCAGATCGCCGGCCTGCAGGCGGAACTGGCGGCCCGCTCGGCCGCAGTGCAGAACGCTGCGCAGGAGATGCCGCCCGCCGCCGAGCCGCCTGCCGAAGCGCAGCCCCAGGCGCCCGCTACAGCCTCCAATGGCTGGTTGCAGCTGGGCTGGGCCGGGCTGGGTCTGGCCGCTTTGGGGCTGCTGGGGCTGTTCTGGCGCTCCAGAAGCCGTCCTGTGCCGCCGGTGCAAACGGTCAAGCGCGCCCATGTGCCCAGTCAGGCGCCGGTTGCCGCCTCACGCCCCGTGGCCCTCGCCAGCAGCCGTGAACAGGCGCCGGCCGGGCCGGCCTGGCCACCGGCCGGCACCACTGATGCCCTGCAAAGTGCCAATGTCTATATCGCCTACGGGCGTTTCAGTGAGGCTGCGGCCAACCTGCGCAAGGCGCTGGAGTCGCAGCCGGGGCGCAATGACATCCGCTTCCGCCTGCTGGAAGTGCTGGCTCAGCTGGGTGATGCCCAGGGCTTTCTCGATGAAGAGGCGCGTCTGCGCGCCAGTGGCTTTACCCCGGCGCGTATCGATGAACTCAAGGCGCGCCATGCCCAGCTGTTCGCCGAGCCGGCTCACGACCTGCTGGACGAGGCGGTGCTGCAGTTGGATGAGGAGCCCGCAGCGCCCCTGGCGGATGCGGACGAGGCCAAGCTCAATCTGGACGATCTGTCCCTGGATGCCGATTGGGATCTGGTTACCCCCTTCGCCCAGCCCAAGGCCAAACAGCGGGTTACCTCCGAGGATGTCTTCGAGCTGGGTAGCAGCCGCGATGCCCGCAGCCCCTTCGCCGAAAATATGCTGGTGGAGGAAAGCTCCAACAGTGAGTGGGTGGATGACGAACTGGATGACGCCTTTGCCGAGTCTCTGCAGGCCGAAAGCAGCCCGTTGCTGGACGACCTGGAGCATCTGGCCGGTAACCAGGACAACCTGACCAAGCTCAATATGGCCCTGGCCTATATTGAGCAGGGCAGCCTGGAAAGTGCCTGCAGTATCCTCAATGAAGTCATCGCCGACGGCGACGAGGAGCAGAAGCAGGAGGCCCGTCAGCTGTTGGCCAAGATCGCCTAGCTGCCCCTCTGCATCCAGACGCCCGCCGAGGGCCAAGCCGGCGGGCGTTTTTTATGGCTATGTCACATCGTGTGTTGCGTTCAGCTTCGCCACTGAGCGTTAGAGCGGCCTGAGGCCGTCGGGTGCGGCCATTGCAAATAGCGACGTTCTCCTCCAGGCACCTAGGCAACGCTTAATTGGTGCATAGCCTTTTTTAGGCAGGGCAGCGCTATCATGGCCAGCCCTGAAGCCTCTGGACCGCAAGCCCGATGAACCCGCACAAAGCCGAAGTCGTGATCACCTATTGCACCCAGTGCCAGTGGCTGCTGCGCGCGGCCTGGCTGGCCCAGGAGCTGCTCAGCACCTTTGCCGATGACCTGGCCCGGGTCAGCCTGGAGCCGGCCAGTGGCGGCACCTTCCGCATCACCTGCGACGGCGTGCAGATCTGGGAGCGCAAGGCCGATGGCGGCTTTCCCGAGGCCAAGGAACTCAAGCAGCGGGTGCGCGACCAGATCGACCCGGCCCGGGATCTGGGGCATAACGATCGGCCCTGAGCAAGGCCGATCGGCTTTTGTTCGGAAGGCTGCGCGCTTTGCGCAGGGGCTGGTGGACAAGCTTCGCGTTGTCCACGCAGCCATGGCGCGGGGTTGTGTCACATCGCATGGCGGCCGTTGCGATTACCTGGCCATACGCGCCGCAAGAAAGATCGCGCTGACGATCAGCAGCCCGCCGGCGAGCATGCGCAGGGTGGGTATTTCGCTGAACAGCAGCCAGGCGAAGGCGATGCCGTAGACCGGCTCCAGGGCGAAGATCACCGCCGTGGTGCGCGCCTTGAGCACCCTCAGGCTGGCGACGAACAGGCTGTGGGCAAGACCCGTGCAGAAGATGCCCAGCATGGCCATCCACAACCAGCTATTGAGGCTGCTCTCGGGTAGTGCGGGCCAGGCGAATGGCAGAAACACCAGCAGCACACTGAGGTTCTGAAACAGCGCCGCCTGTACCGGATCGATGCCGCGGGTGCTGGCGCGGTTGAGCAGTGACAGCAGGGCGAACAGCAGCCCCGACAGCACCGCCCAGAGCAGGCCGCCAGTGGCCTGGCTGGCCAGGTCGAAGTCCGGGGTGACCAGCACCAGGCCCAGGCAGACCAGACCGACCATGGCGAACTCAGCGGGGCGGGTACGTTCGCGGAACAGCAGGCCCTCCAGTAGCACGGTAAAGGCTGGGAAGCTGGCGAAGCCCAGGGTGGCAATGGCCACGCCAGAAATATTCACCGCCTCGAAAAAGGTCCACCAGTGCCCGCCCAGCAGCAACCCACCCAAGGCCAGCAGGGCCAGCTGGCGCAGGCCGGGCAGGCGCAGCGGCGCCTTGCCGATCAGTTGGGCGAACAGGGCCAGGGCCAGCACGGCAAAGATGGCCCGGCCGGCGACTATCATTTCCGGCAGGTTGTCTGCCAGTTTGCCGAAGATGCCCGACAGGCCGAACAGCAGGGCGCCCAGGTGAATGGCCCAGAGGGCCGTGCGTGTATTCATGCCAGGCGCGATCCGTTGGCCAGGGGCTTGTCGAAGCTGGCCAGCACCACCTTGCCGTCAGCGTCATAGACGCCGGTGACCAGTACCTCGGAGCGCACCCCGGCAATGCGTTTCGGGGCAAAATTGCACACGCACAGCACCTGGCGACCGATCAGCTCGGCGCAGCTGTAATGCCCGGTCAGCTGGGCGCTGGATTGCCTGATGCCCAGTTCGCCCAGGTCCACCTGCAGCACATAGGCCGGTTTGATCGCCCCGGTGTTGGGCTCGGCGGCCAGCAGGGTGCCGACGCGCAGTTCCACCCGCTGAAAGTCTTGCCATTCGATCTGCTGCATCTGCCCTGTCCTCCATATGCATCCCGCAGTCTAGGGCGGCCGGGCGCTGCCTGTCTGTCGCGCACGTATTGGCTTTTGTCGCGTTACTCGCGGCGGCTGCGCAGCTGGCGTGGCGTGCAGCCGAACTGGCGGGCGAGGGCGGCGCTGAAGGCGCTCTGGGAACTGTAGCCGACCCGGCTGGCGATCTCGCCGATGGCCAACTCGCTCTGTTGCAGCAGCTGACGGGCCAGTTGCAGGCGGCGCTGGCGCACATAGTCCATGGGCGTTTGCCCGGTGGCATCGAGAAAGCGCACATGGAAGCGCGCCGGCGACAATCCGCTCAGGCGCGCCAGGTCCTCCACCTGCAGGGGGTGGGCACAGTGCTGGTCGATATGGGCGTCGAGCATGGCCAGGGACAGGCCGTTCGGATGCGTTGGCGAATGCCCATGGCTCAGGCTGGCCAGCAGCAGGGCCGCGCCCTGGCGGGCGATCACCGGATCGTGCAGGGGGCTTGCGGCCAGCCAGTTGACCAGCTGGCTCTGGGCCGGATTGAGCTGCAGGGCGGCCGGGCGATCGAGCAGGCGCCGGCTGGCATTGGCATGGGGCCCCAGTTGCTCGTCCAGCCACTGCTCGCTGGGCACATCCAGTACCAGGCACTGGCTGCCCTTGGCGCTGTCGCAGGCATGCTTTTCCGCCCAGGGCACCACCGCCAGGCGCTGCCGGGTGATCAGGCTGCCGTGGCCGGCTACCTCGAAGTCCAGCTGGCCGCTGAGGCCAAAAACCAGCTGCGCATGGGGGTGACGATGGTTGATCGGCTCCTGGCCGTAATGACGCAGCGACAGCAGGGTAGGCATGGCGGGCTCCTTGTGACGAGTTACCAGTCTAACCGCAGCAGCTTATCGAGCGCGCGGTCATGCAACGGTCATGGGGCTGTCACAGGGTTTTCACTGCCAGCGCCGAGGATCAAGCAAAACCTGCCGGAGGCCGCCTGTGACCCACGCCCAGTTTGCCAAGCCCAGCCGCAAGCAACGTGTCCGCACCCTATGGATTTCCGATGTGCACCTGGGCACCCGGGATTGCCAGGCCGAACACCTGGCGGCCTTTCTCAAGCGCTATCACACCGACCGCATCTATCTGGTCGGCGATATCATCGATGGCTGGCGCCTGCGCAGCGGGGTGTACTGGCCGCAGAGCCACAGCAACGTGATCCGCCGCCTGCTGACCATGAGCAAGCGCGGCACCGAGGTGATCTATGTCACCGGCAACCACGACGAGTTCCTGCGCCGCTATTCCAGCCTGATGCTGGGCAATATCCAGCTGGTCGATGAGGCCGAGCACATCACCGCCGATGGACGGCGCCTGCTGGTGATCCACGGCGACCAGTTCGACGTGATCACCCGCTATCACCGCTGGCTGGCCTTTCTTGGCGATTCGGCCTATGAGCTGACCCTGACCCTCAACCGCTGGCTCAACCACTGGCGCAGCCGCTACGGCTACGGCTACTGGTCGCTGTCGGCCTACCTCAAGCACAAGGTCAAGGGTGCGGTGAACTTTATCAGCGACTTCGAGCAGGCCATCGCCCACGAGTGCGTCAAGCGCGGCTTCAATGGCGTGGTCTGCGGTCATATCCACCATGCCGAGATCCGCGCCATGGGCGAGGTGGAATATATGAACTGCGGCGACTGGGTGGAGTCCTGCACGGCGCTGATCGAACATTTGGACGGCAGCATCGAGCTGTACCGTCTGGTCGAGGATCAGGCCCGCCAGGCCCAGCAGGTCGAGCCGTCGCCTGCAGCCGAGCCCGTACTATGAGGATTCTGATCGTCAGCGACGCCTGGACGCCCCAGGTCAACGGTGTGGTCACCAGCCTGCAGGCGCTGATCGCCGAGTTGCATGGCCTGGGCCATCAGGTGAAGCTGCTATCCCCCAATGATTTTCGCAGCGTGCCCTGTCCAACCTACCCGGAGATTCCCCTGGTCTGGAACCTGTGGCGGGTAGGGCCGGCGATCCGCGACTTCCGCCCGGACTGCGTGCACCTGGCCACCGAGGGTCCCCTGGGTTGGGCCGCACGGCGTTGGCTGGTCAGGCGTGGTCTGGCCTTTTCCACGGCGATTCATACCCGCTTCCCCGAATATGTGCATACCCGCTGGCCCAGGGTACCCCTGGCCTGGGGTTATGCCTTTCTGCGCGCCTTCCACCGCCCCAGCCAGGCGGTGCTGGTGAGCACCGAGCGCATGCGCGAGGCCTTTGCCGGCTGGGGATTGCGCCGCTTGCAGCTGTGGCGCAAGGGCGTCGATT
The DNA here is from genome assembly GCF_009763245.1 of Pseudomonas xionganensis. Taxonomy (GTDB): domain Bacteria; phylum Pseudomonadota; class Gammaproteobacteria; order Pseudomonadales; family Pseudomonadaceae; genus Aquipseudomonas; species Aquipseudomonas xionganensis. The sequence continues at coordinate 1,990,097 of NZ_WKJZ01000001.1, forward strand.
GTCGGTTGTTCAGCGCCCATCTGCAGGCACCTGAAACGCCGGTGTTCCTGTATGTGGGGCGCCTGGCGGCGGAGAAGAATATCCAGGCCTTCCTCGACCTTGATCTGCCCGGCTGCAAGCAGGTGGTGGGCGATGGGCCGGAGCGTGCCGCGCTGCAGGCGGCCTATCCCGATGTGGCCTTTCTCGGCTACCGGCATGGCGCCGAGCTGGCGGCGGCCTACCAGCAGGCCAGCGTGCTGGTGTTTCCCTCGCGTACCGATACCTACGGCCTGGTGATGCTCGAAGCCCTGGCCTGCGGCACGCCGGTGGCGGCATTCCCGGTGCCGGGGCCCCTGGATGTGCTGCAGGCGGGTGTCAGCGGGGTCATGGATGAGGATCTGCGCCAGGCGTGTCTGGGCGCCCTGGCCCTGAGTCGAGCCGACTGCGTAGCGCAGGCCCAGCGCCAGTCCTGGCGGGCCTGCGCCCTGGAGTTTCTGGCCTTGCAGTCGCAGCTCGATGGCGAGCCGGCAGGTCAGGCGGCCCTTACATAATGGCTATGTCCCAATAGCGTGTTGCGCTCGGTCAGTGCCACTGAACTCAGGATGGACTGGATCTGTAGGGTGCGCCGTGCGCACCGGTATTGAGCAGCCAAACGTGGTGCGCACAGCGCACCCTACCCATAGCCGCCTCTGCAAGGCAGGCCTCCGGGCCTGCCCTCTATGCAACCCATGATTGGTAAAGCGCCTACATAATGACCTTGTCGCGCAGCTTGGCTGCGGCCTGGTTGAGCGCCTGGATGACCTTTTCCTTGTCGAAGTTCTGGATGCCGTTGGTGTCCAGGTACATGGAAAAGCCTGGCAGTTCGTGTTCCACATAGCTGGAACTGGCGCCCAGGTCGCGGCGGAAATCCACCACCTGATAGATCTGCACCGGCCGGGTAAAGCCCTTGACGCTGATCTGGCCCTTGTCGCGGCACATGATCACGTCCTTGATCAGCGAGTAGGTCTCGTGGGAGATCAGGATCTCGCCGGATTCGGCGGCGCTTTCCAGGCGGCTGGCCAGGTTCACGTCGCGGCCGATGATGGTGTAGTCCATGCGCGTGTCGGCGCCGAAGTTGCCCACGGTGCAGTAGCCGGTGTTCAGGCCCATGCGGATTTCCAGGGGTTTGGTGATGCCCTGGGCGCGCCACTGCTGGCGCAGCACCTTCATATGCTTGCGCATGGCGATGGCCATGGACACCGCCGCCACCGCATCCTTCTTCGCCCCTTTGCTGGACGGGTCGCCGAAGAACACCATGACGCAGTCGCCGACGAACTTGTCGATGGTGCCGCCGTATTTCAGGCAGATCTTCGACATCTCGTTGAGGTAGGTGTTGAGCAGGTCGGTCAGGGCTTCGGCTTCCAGCTCCTCGGACAGCTCGGTAAAGCCCTTGATATCGGAGAAGAACACCGTGAGCTTCTTGCGCTGGGTTTCCAGGCGCACGCTCTTCTTGCCGGTGAAGATGGATTCCCACACCTGCGGCGACAGGTACTTGGCCAGGTTGCGGGCCAGGCGCGCGGCCTTCTCCTGCTCGCGCTTGATCTCGCTGCGCACCTGGGTCAGGCGGATGCTCTGCTGGTGCACGAAGTAGGCGGTGATGCAGATATACAGGGTGGCGAAGGCGATGCTGACCAGGGCCACCAGGCTCGGGGTCTCGTGATTGAGCTCAAAACCGCCCAGGGCCGCGCAGAGCACCGCCGCACTGCAGGCGATCAACGCCGCGAGGCCCATATAGCGCAAACCGCCGATGACCAGGGCGCTAAACAACAGGATCAGCACCGCCATCAGGCTGGGCACCACGGAAAAGCCCAGCAGGGCCAGGGCCGCGCCGGCATGCAGGGCATCGATAAACAGCAGGGTCAGGATGGTGCGCTCGGGCTGCTCGCGCTTGAAGCGCAGGCTCAGCTGATGGGCCAGGTGTGGATAGAGCAGGGCGTAGGGCACCATCCACAGGATATTGAAGGAAAAATGCTGAACATAGGTGCCGGCCGCAATGCTGGCGGCAATGGCGATATAGGCCAATAGCCGCGAATAGTATTCGCGCAATGGGAGGGCGGGTGCTGCGGGAAGCCGGCTAGTGGTATTGGCGTTCATCCGATGGAACTGTCCCTGCTGACTACGGGCGCCTCTTCTGGGCGCCTGGGCGACTTGCCGCCACGGTGGGCGTGCAAAAGAGCAGGGATCATAACCAAGCGCGCTGGCCGGGCCAAGCATGCCCGTCGAACGGCGGGCAAGCGTGGGACAGACGGCGTGCGCGCCTCTGGCTAGAAGCGGATACGTCCGGTAAAGGCATCCTTGAGCATCACCCAGTCGCCCATAAAGGACCAGAGGGGGTACTGGAAGGTGGCGGGGCGATTTTTCTCGAAAACAAAATGACCAACCCAGGCAAAGCCATAGCCGGCCAGCGGCATGGCCAGCAGCCACAACCACTGCTGGCTGAGCAGGGCATAGGCAAGGATGGTCAGTACCAGCAGACTGCCCACATAGTGCAGGCGCCGGCAGGTGGGGTTGCTGTGTTCCTGCAGATAGTAGGGGTAGAACTCGGCGAAGCTGGCAAAACGCTCGGCGCTGGGGGCAGTCATGGGAGGCTCCTCTTGTTATCGGGCTATATAGCCAGTTTAGGCTGACTGACTCCTTGGGCCACTGACATTGGGTGCCAGTTTAGTATCCTTGCCGGGCCTTCTTGCCGACTCAAATAAGAACAACACCATGCGTGAGCGCTCCACTTCTTCAAACTGGGCCCTGGGGATCGTCCAGGCCCTGGAAATGGGCGGCGTCGATTGCCGCGCCATCTTCGCCGAACTGGGCCTGGATTACGCGGCCCTGAACGACCCGGATGCGCGTTTCCCCCAGGATGCCATGACCCGGCTGTGGCAACGGGCGGTGGAGTTGTCCGGCAACCCGGCCATTGGCCTGAACATGGCCAAGGTGGTGCGCCCGGCCTCGTTTCATGTGGTGGGTTATGCCCTGATGTCCAGCCGTACTCTCAAGGACGGCCTCACCCGCCTGGTGCGCTACCAGCGCATTATCGGCGAGGGCGCGGATCTGAGCTTTCGGCCGACGCCCCGGGGCTATGAACTGACCCTGGCCATTCATGGCGATCGGCTACCGGCGGCGAGGCAGAGCATGGAGGCTTCAATGGCCTATGCCCTGGCCTTCTGCCGCTGGATGACCGGCCAGCCGATCCGGCCCCTGCAGGTGTTGTTTCAGGGGCCGCCACCCGCCGATTTACAGCCTTTCGAACAGGTGTTCCAGGGGCCCCTGCAGTTTCATGCCGACCATTACGGGCTGCTGTTCGAGCGGGCCGATATGGACATGCAACTCCCCACGGCCAATGAGTCCCTGGCTCAGTTGCATGACCGCTTTGCCGGGGAATATCTGGCGCGCTTTTCCGATACCCGGGTCACCCACAGTGCGCGTCAGGTGCTCTGTCGCCTGTTGCCCCAGGGTGAGCCCAAGCGCGAGTCGGTGGCGCAGGCGCTGCACCTGTCGCAGCGCACCCTGCAGCGACGCTTGCAGGAAGAGGGTGGCAGTTTTCAGCAATTGCTCGACGACACCCGCCGCGAACTGGCCCAGCAGTATCTGGCCCAGCCCGCGTTGAGTCTGCTGGAAATCGCCTATCTGCTCGGTTTTGCCGACCCGAGCAACTTCTTTCGGGCCTTCCGCCGCTGGTTTGGCCTGACCCCAGGGGAGTATCGCGCCCAGCTTTGAGCCTGGACGCAGGCGATCAGTGGCGCCAGAAACTGGCGGTGAACAGCACCAGTACGGTGACGATCTCCAGGCGTCCCAGCAGCATGCCGGCGGCCAGCACCCACTTGGCCGCATCCGGCAGGCTGGCAAAGTTACCGGCCGGGCCGATGATCGGGCCGAGGCCCGGACCGACGTTGCACACCGCAGTGGCCGCGCCGGTCAGGGCGGTGATCGGGTCCAGCCCCAGCAGCGCCAGGAACAGCGCGATGGCACCGATGGTCATGGTGATAAAGAAGGAGAAGGTGAGGATCGAGCGGACGATTTCTTCGTCCAGATTGTGGCCGTTGTACTGCTGCTTGATCACCGCCCGCGGGTGCACCATCTGCTTGAGGTTGGCCCGCAACAGGGACAGGGCGACCTGGAAGCGGAACATCTTCAGGCCGCCGGTGGTGGAGCCGGAGCAGCCACCAACAAAGGTCAGGTAGAAGAACGCCATAAAGGCGAAGCCGCCCCAGGTGCTGTAGTCGCCCAGGGCATAGCCCGTTGTGGTGGCAATCGACACCACGTTGAAGCTGGCCACGCGCAGGGCGTCGATAAAGGCGTGCTCGGAGTTGAACCACAGCCACAGGCTGAACAGCAGGCAGGTCACCAGCAGCATGCCAACATAACCGCGCACCTGCTCGTCCTTGACCAGGGCCCGGCGATTGCCGCGCATGGTTGCGACATAGAGGGTAAAGGGCAGGCTGCCGAGCAGCATCAGGACAATGGCCACCCAATGACTGGCCGGGCCGAAATTGCCCATGGAGTTGTCCGAGGTGGAGTAGCCGGCGGTGGAGATGGAGGTCATCGAGTGGTTGATGGCATCGAACCAGCTCATGCCCGCCAGCCAGTAGGCCAGCACCCCGCACAGGGTAAAGATCAGGTAGATCACCACGATGTATTTGGCGGCCACATGGGAACGGGGCATGACCTTCTCGCCCCAGTCCGAGGACTCGGTCTGGAACAGGCGCATGCCGCCGACGCGCAGCAATGGCAGTACCGCCACGGCCATGGCGATAAAGCCGATACCGCCCAGCCACTGCAGCATGGAGCGCCAGATCAACAGGCCTGGGGAGGCTTCGTCCAGCCCGGTGAGTACGGTGGAGCCCGTGGTGGTGACCCCGCTCATGGTCTCGAAAAAGGCGTCGGTGTAGCTGATATGGTGGATCAGCGCCATGGGCAGGGCGGCGAATACACAGACGATCAGCCAGCTGGCGGTGGTCAGCATATACATGTCGCGGGGGCGCAATTGCACATTCAGCGGGCGCCCCTGGGCGACCATGGCCAGGCCGGCGATAAAGGTGATCAGGCTGGACCAGAGAAAGGCATTGAGCTCATAGGTGCGCTCAAAGGCCAGCAGGGTCAGCATGGGAAAGAGCATGGCAACGGCCAGGGTGATCAGGAAGATGCCGTTGATAAACGCGATGATTCTGAGAGTTGGCAGCGCCATGCAGGGGGCTCGGGTTAAGGCGTTGAGGGGCGCCATTCTACTCTTGCAACCGGCTCTGTAAACCGCCATGGGCGGCCATGGCCCAGGCTGTGCAGCCGGCGTTGCTGCGGTGGCCCTGGACAGGTGAACAGCGCCCTGAGGGTCAACGCAAAAGGCCGCTTTACAAGTGCTTGGCGCTGCATAGAATAGCGCGCAGGTGCCGGCCCTTGCCGGTTTCTGAGTATCCCATCATGTCCACTAGCAATCCCTGTCTTACGTGCGGCGCCTGCTGCGCGCATTTTCGTGTGTCTTTCTTCTGGGGTGAGTGCCAATCGGCGGGCGGAACCGTGCCCGATGATCAGGTGGTGTTGATCACTCCGCACCGGGTCGCCATGCGCGGCACCGAAAGCAAGCCGGTGCGTTGCAACGCACTGCTGGGCGAGGTCGGTGAGGGAGTGCGCTGCACCCTGTATGAGCAGCGCTCCAGCCCCTGCCGGGAGTTCGATGCTTCCTGGGTCAACGGCGAGCATAACCCGCGCTGCGACGATGCGCGTCGTGCCCATGGGCTGCCACCGCTGGAGCCGCCGTTGCAGCCTGAAGTATCGCCAGAGCGGGTGGCCTGAAACCTGATTGCGATCAGCGGGGTAGGGTGGATAACGCGAAGCTTATCCACCGCTGGAGGTGGATAAGCTTCGCGGTTTTCCGTCCTTCTGCAGAAGCTTTTTCCCCATCGGGGCAGGGCAGGCTCTAGAATTTTGCTCAATTCATTCTGCCGAGGTGTTCGATGGACGCGCTGGATCTGTTGCTTAATCGTGTTTCCGTACCGCGTCTGGTGGCGCCAGGGCCTGACGCGGGGCAGCGCGAGTTGCTGTTCCGTGCGGCGTTGCGTGCGCCGGATCATGCCCAGTTGCGCCCCTGGCGCTTTCTGACCGTGGAAGGCGAAGCGCTTGTGCAATTGGGCGAGCTGTTTGCCCAGGGGCTGTTGGCGAGTAACCCCGAAGCCGAGGCGCCGGCGCTGGACAAGGCCCGCGCCATGCCCCAGCGCGCGCCCCTGCTGGTGGTGGTCATTGCCCGCCTGCAGGCCCACCCCAAGGTGCCCGAGCAGGAGCAGCTGCTGGCGGCTGGTTGTGCGGCCCACGGACTGTTGCTGGCGGCCCATGCCCAGGGCATTGGCGCGGTATGGCGCACCGGCGAGCTGGCCTACAACGCCACGGTAGCGGCAGGGCTGGGCTTGACCCGTGACGAGCGGATTGTCGGTTTTATCTACCTGGGCACCCCCGAGCGTGAACTGCGCACGGCGCCCCAATTACCGCTCGATGACTTTGTCAGTGCTTGGCCTGCGGGCTAAAGGGCAGCAGCAGGCGGGCGCAGAAGCCGCCGCCTGGGCGGTTGCCTAGCTCCAGTTGACCGCCGTGGCGCTGCGCGGCGCGGCGCGCGATGGCCAGACCCAGGCCATGCCCCGGGCTGCTTTGCCCTGGGGCGCGGAAAAAGGGCTCGCCCAGGCGCGACAGTAATGCCTCATCCACCCCGGGGCCGTGGTCGCTGAGGCTTATGCACAGCTGACCATTTTCTTCCTGCACGCTGATCTCGATGGGTTTTCCCGCCGGGTTGAAGCGCAGGGCATTGCGCAGCAGATTGTCTAGGGCGCCCTGCAGCATCGTGGTCCAGCCATTCAATGGCTGATGGGGCTCGACCTGGATCTGGAGCTGCTGTTCGGGGGCGGCCAGGCTGGCGTCTTCCCGTAGCTTGTCCAGGAGCAGGGCCAGGTCGATGGGCTGAGGCGGCCCCAGGTCCGCATCCAGGCGGGCCAGGGCGAGAATTTCGCTGATCAGGGCTTCCAGGCGGTCGCATTCCTGATGCAGGCGCGGCCACAGCTTGGCCTGCTCGGCTGCATCCGCCCGCTCGCTCAGGGCCAGGGCGATGCGCAGGCGGGCCAGGGGCGAGCGCAGTTCGTGGGAAACGTCACGCAGCAGCTGGCGCTGACTGCCGATCAGCCCCTGCAGGCGCGCGCCCATGTGGTTGAAGTCCCGAGCCAGCACGCCAAGCTCATCACGGCGCTCGGCCAGCTGGGCCAGGCTGCTCTGCTGATAGCTGGTCTGGCCCAGGTCATGCACCGCTCCGCGCAGGCGATTGAGCGGACGGGTGATGGACAGGGTCAGCCAGAGGCTGAAGGCGGTCAGCACCAGAATCGCGATCACCAGGGCGCTGAGCGGCATCAGCAGGCTGCTGCGATGCCAGGCGGCCAGTTCGGCGATGGGGATACGGTAGAGGAACAGATAGGTTTCACCCGTTTGCGGGCTGTTGTACTCGGCACTCAGGCGGCGCCAGGGCAGACGCTTGTGAGGCGCGCGGCGCTGCTCGAAGGCTTCGGCGCGCGGGGGGAAGGTGCCTCTGACCAGGGGGCGGCCCGTTTCATCGAAGACCTGAATATCGACACCGAACTCGCGTTTGCGCGACTCCAGCAGCGCCTGGGCGCTTTGCGCGCCCTGGCTCTCGTAGCGGACGGTCCACTGTTCGGCCAGTTTGTCCAGGGCGGGGTGCTGGCTGAGGATCCAGGCATCCTGGTTGTACATGCGGCCCAGCAACAACGAGAGCCCGGCCACCAGGGCAATGGCCAGCCAGAAACTGGCAAAGATGCGCCAGAACAGTGAACGCACGTGACTTCCTTATGCAAAAGCCCGCCGCGGGCTGGTGCGGCGGGTGGGTTGAGGGGTGATCAGTCAGTTGCCCTGGCCATCCTTTGCGGCTTTCCAGGCCTTGAATTCAGCCATTTCAGCGCGGCGTGCCTCCATCTTCTTCAGGTGCTCATCGAAAGCAGCCTGCTGTTCGGGCTTGAGCAGGGCGCGCATGGCTTGCTGCTGTTTGTCCTTGGCAGCCTTGAGTTCGTCCTGCATGGCTTTGTGCTCGGCTTGCGGCAGCTTGCTCAGGTAACGCTGGGTAATTTCATGCCGACTGTGCATCTGTTCGCGCATCAGCTTGCGCATTGCCTGGCGCTGCTCCTGGCTCAGGTCGAAATCCTTGAACATATGTTGGCTGTGGCCACCCTTGTGGCCTTCGCCGTGGCGCATGCCGTCTTCGGGCATGGCCAGCGCCAGAGTGGGCAGGCTCAGGGCGAGCAGTGCGGCGGTGAGGGTCTTGCGCATGGGGTATCTCCTTGTCTGAAACCGCGGGGCTGCGGATGGGTTCAGTCTAGGGCGGTCAGGGTCAAGGGCGGTCAGGCCAAGGTAAAGCCTGGGTAAAGAAGGGTTCAGGCGTTGTAGTAATAGCCGCGGCCACGCAGGGCCAGGATGCGCGGGCGGCCGTCGGGGTGCGGGCCAAGTTTCTTGCGCAGGTTGCTCACGTGCATGTCCAGGCTGCGGTCGTAGAGGGTCAGTTTGCGCCCCAGGGCCAGCTGGGTCAGGCGTTGCTTGTCCACCGGTTCGCCGGGGCTGCTCAGCAGGGCTTCGAGGATGCGGCTTTCGGACAGGGTCAGGGTGATTTCCTGTTCGCCCAGGGTGACCGTGCCGCGAGCCTGGCTGTAGTGCAGATCACCGAGGTCGAAGGGATTGGCCGGGCTGCCGCTGGTCGTACGGCGCAGCACCGCACGCAGACGGGCGGTGAGCTCACGGGGGTCGCAGGGTTTGGCCAGGTAGTCGTCGGCGCCCAGTTCCAGACCCAGGATGCGATCCAGTGGCTCGCCCCGGGCCGAGAGCATCAATACCGGCATCTCGGGATGCTCGCTGCGCAGCTGCTTGAGCAACTCCAGGCCACTGCCATCGGGCAGCATCACATCCAGCACCACGGCGTCCGGGGCGTTGCTGGCCAGGCTCTGGCGGGCACTCTGACCATCGTGACAGGCGCTGACCTGAAAGCCTTCCTGGCTCAGCCAGCGGCTGAGCAGCTCGCACAGCTCGATATCGTCGTCGATCAGTAACAGGCGGTTCATGGGTGGGTCAGTTCAGCCATTCGCTGGATTTGCGTCGGCCACGTCGCAGCAGGGCACCGATAATCACCCCGAGCAGGCCGGCGCCGGCACCGACGGCGAACCACATCTGCTGTTCGCTGATCAGGGCGTGGGGGGCTTGGGCCTCAACCTGCTTGAGTTGCAGCTTGAGGCGCTGGTTTTCCTGGCGCAGGCGCTGCAATTGCACGCTTTCGCGTTCGGCTTGGTTGCTCTGCAATTCGGCCACCAGGGCTTCGCTGGCCGCCAGGCGCTGCTCAAGTTGATCCAGGTGCGTCTGGGCGGAGGTGGCCTCGGCCAGCGGCACGGGCGCAGCCTGTTCGGCCAGCGTCAGGCTGGGGCCGAGCAGGGCAAGGGTTAGCAGCAACGGACCTGGGCGCATCGGAACTCCTTACTTGTTTATCGTTATTGTTCTGGCAGGCGAGGTCGGACAAGACTCAGGGCAACACCAGCTTGAAAGGCTTGACCAGGACGTTGGCGTAGACGCCGGCTGCGCGATAGGGGTCGGCGTCAGCCCAGCGTTGGGCGGCCTGCAGGGATTCGAACTCCGCCACGATCAGGCTGCCGGAAAAGCCCGCAGGCCCGGGGTCGTTGCTGTCGATGGCGGGGTGCGGACCGGCCAGCACCAGACGGCCTTCGCTTTTCAACTGCTCCAGGCGCGCCAGGTGGGCGGGGCGGGCAGCCAGACGGTTGTCCAGGGAGTTTTCGACATCGGTGGCGATGATGGCGTAGAGCATTTCTATCCTTAAATAAGAGGTGGCGCGCGGTCGCTGTTACTGCAGAAAAGCAGCAGGCCGGGGCAAAGTCGAGGAAATCCTGCTTTGACTCAGCAGGAATCCTGATCTGGCGGCATAATAACAAACATAAATGACGCGGAAAGTGGCCCTTATGGAAGTTGATTTGCACTGTCACAGCACGGCATCGGACGGCGCCCTGGCGCCCGCCGTGGTAGTGGCGCGGGCCCATGAGCGCGGCGTGCGGGTGCTGGCACTGACCGATCACGACACCCTGGAGGGCCTGGCCGAGGCGCGTCTGGCTGCCGCACCGCTGGGCATGCTGCTGGTCAATGGCATCGAGCTGTCCTGCACCTGGGGTGGGGCCACCATTCATGTGCTCGGTTATGCCTTTGCCGATGATGCCCCTGCGTTGCTCAAGGCCATCGCCGAGCTGCACGAGGGGCGCTGGCTGCGCGCCGCGGAGATCGACAAGCGATTGGCGGCCAAGGGCATGCCCGGTGCCCTTGAGGGTGCCCGGGCGATTCAGCAGGAACTGGGTGACAGCGGCAATGCGCCGGCGCGCCCGCATTTTGCCGATTTCCTAGTGCGTGCCGGGTACGTCAAGGACCGCGCCGAGGCCTTTCGCAAGTGGCTGGGCTCCGGCAAGCTGGGCGACGTCAAGCAGCACTGGCCGGCCCTGGCCGATGCCGTGCAGACCCTGCGTCAGGCCGGGGCCTGGGTCAGCCTGGCACACCCCTGGCAATACGACTTTACCCGCAGCAAGCGCCGCCGCCTGGTCAGCGACTTTCTGCAGGCCGGCGGTCATTCCCTGGAAGTGGTCAATGGCATGCAGCCGGCCGAGCAGGTCGGCAGCCTGGCGATCCTAGCCCGGGAGTTTGGCCTGCTGGTCAGCGCCGGCAGCGATTTTCATGCCCCCGGCGACTGGTCGGAACTGGGCATGTATCGACCTATACCCGAGGACCTGCCGCCCCTGTGGGCCAGGTTTAAACATGTCCAGCAGTCTGCAGCCATCTGAGCCGGGAGCGAGCGTGAGTCAATTCTTCCAGATTCATCCGGAAAACCCCCAGCTGCGCCTGATCAAGCAGGCCGTGGAAATCATCCGCAAGGGCGGGGTGGTGATCTTTCCCACCGATTCGTCCTACGCGGTGGGTTGCCATATCGGCGACAAGAGCGCCGTTGAGCGCATTCGCCGCCTGCGCCAGCTGGACGACAAGCACAACTTCACCTTGGTCTGCAGCGACCTGTCGCAGCTCAGCCTGTTTGCCAAGGTGGACACCGCAGCCTTTCGCCTGCTGAAGAATCACACCCCTGGCCCCTACACCTTTATCCTCAATGCCACCCGCGAAGTGCCGCGCATGCTGCTGCATCCCAAGCGTCGCACCATTGGCCTGCGGGTGCCGAGCCACCCGATTGCCCTGGCCCTGCTGGAGGAGCTCGGCGAGGCGCTGATGAGTGTCAGCCTGATTCTGCCGGGGGAAGAGCTGCCCATGAGCGACCCTTACGAGATGCGCCAGATGCTGGAGCATCAGGTGGACCTGATCATCGATGGCGGCTTTGGCGGCCTGGAAGCCTCCACCGTGGTCAGCCTGGTGGATGAGGAGCCAGAAGTGTTGCGGGTGGGCTGTGGCGATCCGGCGCCTTTTGCCAATGCTGGCTGATGTTCAGCTCTGTTGTCGTTTCGCACGGATCGTGAATGAAACAGCAACAGCCCCTGGCTATAATCGCCCCTCGTCCTCTCTTGGAACTGCGTTTTGAGCCTTGTCGATCCCGAACGTCGCGTACTCTCTGGCATGCGTCCCAGCGGCCCCCTGCACCTGGGCCATCACCAAGGGGTACTGAAGAACTGGGTCAAGCTGCAGCACAGCTACGAGTGCTTTTTCTGCATCGTCGATCTGCATGCCCTGACCACCGACTACGATGACGTCGCGCCGCTGTCCCAGCGGGTCATGGACATGGCGGTGGACTGGCTGGCGGCCGGGGTCAGCCCCAGCTCGGCGACCCTGTTTATCCAGTCCCAGGTGCCCGAACACGCCGAACTGCACCTGCTGCTGTCGATGATCTGCCCACTGAGCTGGCTGGAGCGAGTGCCGTCCTACAAGGAGCAGCAGGAGCAGTTGCACGGCAAGGACCTGGGCACCTTCGGCTTTCTTGGTTACCCCCTGCTGCAGGCCGCCGACATCCTGCTGTACCGTGCCGGAGTGGTGCCGGTGGGCAGCGACCAGCTGGCCCATATCGAATTTGCCCGTGATGTGGCGCGGCGCTTCAATCACCTCTACGGCCGCGAGCCAGGCTTCGAGGAGAAGGCCGAGCAAGCCATCCTCAAGCTCGGCAAGAAGACCGCCACGCTCTACAACAACCTGCGCAAGGCCTACCAGGAGCAGGGCGATGGGGCTGCCCTGGAAACTGCCCGGGCTTTGCTCAAGGATCAGCAGAGCATGACCCTGGGCGACAAGGAGCGCCTGTTCGGCTACCTGGAGGGTGGCGGCAAGGTGCTGCTGCCCGAACCCCAGGCACTGCTCAGTGACTCGCCCAAGGTGCTGGGGCTCGATGGCAGCAAGATGTCCAAGTCCAACCACAACGCCATCTTTCTGCGCGACAGTGCAAGCGACGTGGAGGAGAAGGTGCGGCGCATGCCCACGGATCCTGCGCGGGTGCACCGCAGCGACCCCGGTGAGCCGGCCCGTTGCCCGGTGTGGCCGTTGCATCAGCAGTATTCCACCGAGCAGACCTGCACCTGGGTGCAGGAAGGCTGCCGCAGTGCCGGGATCGGCTGCCTGGAGTGCAAGGCGCCACTGATCGAAACCGTGCAGCAGGAGCTGATTCCGCTGCAGAACCGCGCCGCGGATTATCGCGACAACCCCGATCTGGTGCGGCAGATTCTCGCCGAAGGCGCCGACCGCGCCCGTTCTGAGGCGCGCGAGACGCTGAGCGAAGTGCGCCTGGCCCTTGGCCTCAACTACCGCTGAGAGGCCTTATGAGCAACCCTGTGCCGCCCCAAAGCCCCGACAGCCAGGCCCATGCCCAGCAGGAGTTGCCGTTCGCCCTGGTCTATGGCCAGGCGGTCACGGAAATGCCTCTGGACCTGTATATCCCGCCGGATGCCCTGGAGGTCTTTCTCGAAGCCTTCGAGGGACCGCTGGACCTGCTGCTATATCTGATCCGCAAACAGAATATCGACGTGCTGGATATCCCCGTGGCGGAGATTACCCGCCAGTACATGGGCTATGTCGAGCTGATGCAGTCGGTACGCCTGGAACTGGCTGCCGAATACCTGGTGATGGCCGCCATGCTGGCCGAGATCAAGTCGCGCATGCTCCTGCCGCGTTCGGCGGAGGCCGAAGCCGAGGAAGAAGACCCGCGCGCCGAGCTGATCCGCCGCCTGCAGGAGTACGAGCGCTACAAGGCCGCTGCCGAAGGTATCGACGGGCTTAGCCGCGTGGGTCGTGACCTCAGCGTGCCGCGCCTGGATGCTCCTGAGGCGCGGGCGCGCAAGCTGCTGCCGGATGTCAGCCTGGAAGAGCTGCTGCTGTCCATGGCCGAGGTGCTGCGCCGCGCCGATATGTTCGAGAGCCACCAGGTGACCCGCGAAGCCCTGTCCACCCGCGAGCGCATGAGCGAGGTGCTGGAGCGCCTCAAGGGCGGCGCCTTTGTGCCCTTTGTCAGCCTGTTCGCCGCCGAGGAAGGCCGTCTTGGGGTGGTGGTGACCTTTATGGCGGTGCTGGAGCTGATCAAGGAATCCCTGGTGGAACTGGTGCAGAACGAGGCCTATGGGCCTATCCACGTGCGAGCGCGAGCCGAATAGACATGAACCTGAATGATCCCCGCGAACTGGCCGGCCTGCTGGAAGCCTTCCTCCTGGCCTCGGGCAAACCGCAATCCCTGGAGCGCCTGGCCGAGCTGTTCGAGGAGGCCGAGCGGCCGGAGCCGGCGGTGTTCAAGGCTGCCCTGGAGCACCTGCGCGACTCCTGCGCCGGGCGCGCCTTCGAGCTCAAGGAGGTGGCTTCCGGTTACCGCCTGCAGGTGCGCGAGCATTATGCGCCCTGGGTCGGCCGGCTCTGGGAAGAGCGTCCGCAGCGTTATTCCCGGGCCATGCTGGAAACCCTGGCGCTGATCGCCTACCGCCAGCCCATCACCCGTGGCGAAATCGAGGACGTGCGCGGCGTGGCGGTCAACAGTCATATCACCAAGACCCTGCTGGAGCGCGAGTGGATTCGCGTGGTGGGTTACCGCGACGTGCCGGGGCGGCCGGCCATGTTCGCCACCACCAAGGCCTTTCTCGACCACTTCAACCTGAAAAGCCTGGATGAGCTGCCGCCTCTGGCCGCCCTGCGCGAACTGGAGCCCGAGCCGGTGCTGGCCTTCGATGAGGAAGCGCCGGTGCCCGAGGCTCTGCAGGCCCGTGCTGACCTGGCCGGTGAGGCACCGGAAGCGCGCGAAGAAACCAGCTTTGGCAGCCTGCTGGCCGAGCTGGATGCCATGGAACAGGGCCTCAAGACCGACTTCGATGATCTTAGCGAACCGGACCTGGATAGCTCGGCCGTTGCGTCCGAGATTGCCGAGGAACAGGAACTGCCCCGGGACTAGCGGTAGCCCGGATTGCACCCAGGCTACTCGTGCGGGCCGCACTGCATTGCCGGTCATCGACTCGCCAGGCGCCTGCTACGCTGAGTCAGTGCGTGAACGCCGCGTTTCGCGTATGCTCCGCGACCCTTCGACGGCTATAAGCCGTCCATCACCAGAGAAAACACCGGGAGGTGCCCAGATGAGTGAAACCGAAGAATACAGCCCCGCAGGCGAGAAACTGCAAAAGGTGCTGGCGCGCATGGGCCTGGCCTCGCGCCGGGAAATCGAAGCCTGGATCAAGGCCGGACGGGTCAAGGTCAATGGCACAGACGCCAGCCTCGGGCAGCGCGTCGACCTGCATGACGCCATCGCCATCGACGGCCGTCTGCTCAAGCGCGAAGAAGCCGCTGAAAGCGTGCGCCGCGTGATCATCTACAACAAGCCCGATGGCGAGATCTGCACCCGTGACGACCCGGAAGGGCGCCCAACCGTGTTCGACCGCCTGCCGCGGCCGAAAGAGGGGCGCTGGATCAATATCGGCCGCCTCGACATCAACACCACCGGCCTGTTGATGTTCACCACCGACGGCGAGCTCGCCAACCGCCTGATGCACCCCTCCTACCAGATGGACCGCGAATACGCCGTGCGCGTGCGCGGCGAGGTGGACGAGGAGATGATCGAGCGTCTGAAAGCCGGTGTGATGCTGGAAGACGGCCCGGCCAAGTTCACCGATATCAAGCAGGCACCGGGCGGCGAAGGCTTCAACCACTGGTATCACTGCGTGGTGATGGAAGGCCGTAACCGCGAGGTGCGTCGCCTGTGGGAGTCCCAGGGCCTGGTAGTTAGCCGCCTGAAGCGGGTGCGCTTCGGTCCGGTGTTTATGACCAGCGACCTGCCCATGGGCCGTTGGCGGGAAATGAGCCAGCGCGAGGTGGATATCCTCAGCGCCGAAGTCGGCCTCAAGCCGGTGGCCCTGCCGGATATGAAGGAAAAGGCCCGCGATAAGCTTGATCGCCTGCAGCGCAAGTCGGCCAAGCCCCTGGGCCGTGGCGAGCGCCCGGGCCGGGTGCTGCGACCGGCTCTTGGCTCGACCGGGGAAAAGGAAACGGGGCGTGGACGCGGTGCACGCAACGAGGCCAGCAAGGGCTCGGTGGTGGCCGAGCGGCCGAGCGATATGAACAAGAAGCGTGGCGGCAAGCCTGCTGCTCAGCGTCCGGCTGGTGAGTCCGCCGAACGCAGTTCGCGCAAGCCCGCCGGCGCGCCGGCCAAGCGTCGCAGTCAGCCGGCTGGTGAAGGTCAGCGTCCGGGGTTTGGGCGCGGCCGCAAGCCGGAATAAGTTCGAGTCGGCGAATGCAAAAGGCGACCCAGGGGTCGCCTTTTGTGTATCTGCGCTTGGCCTTTAGCCGGCCATGGACAGGCGATTGCGGCCGCCGCGCTTGGACACATAGAGCGCGCTGTCGGCGCGGCGCAGCAGGCTGTCCATATCCTCGCCGGGCAGCAGGCTGGCGCAGCCCAGGCTGATGGACAGCTCCAGCGCCCGATTGTCCACCAGGTGCTGGATACCCAGCACCGCCAGACGCAGGCGCTCGCCGACCATGGAGGCCGCCTCGCGGCAGGTATTGGAGAGCAGCACGACAAATTCCTCGCCGCCGTAGCGGAACACCATGTCGACGTTGCGCAGGCTGTCTTTCAGCGCGCTGGCCACCGCGGTCAGGGCTTCGTCGCCGGTGCTGTGGCCATGCTGGTCGTTGATCTGCTTGAAGTGGTCGATGTCCACCATCAGGATCGACAGCGGCTGCAGGTTGCGCCGGGCCAGGTCGATCTCACGCTTGAGGGTCTGCTGCATGGCAATACGGTTGCCGGTATCGGTCAGCGGATCGCGCAGGGCGGTCTGCAGGGCGGCGCGGTAGAGCAGGGCATTGCGCAGAGGAAAGAGCAGGCTGGCCAGCAGGGATTCCAACTGACCCAGTTCGTCTTCGCTGAAGCGCTGGTTACGGCGGAAGGTCAGTTCGCCCAGGTACTCGCCTTCATGGCTCAGGCGATAGCCGGCAGAATGGCTGGCGCGGGAGCCCAGGTCCAGGCGCAGGTCACAGGAGGCCAGCTGGTAGCTCAGGGCATCCAGCGGCACCAGGCGCTGCACTTCACGGAAGAACAGTTCGAGGATGCGCTCGGCTTCCAGGGAAGTCTGCAGTTGCAGGCTCAGCTGTTGCCGTAGTTGGGGCAGGCTGACCGGCTTGAGCGGCTTTTGGCTGCGGCCGGCATAGCCGAGACGCTGCAGTTTGGCGGCGTCGAAGTCGATGGTGTTGGACTGATTGTGCGGGGCCATGCGGCTCTACCTCTTGCGCTGTGTGCGGCATTGACGAGGCTAGAGCGAATATCGTGCCACTCTTTAAAAGTGGTTATTTATCAAGTGTTTAGCTTGTTTGCTTGAGGCAGGTTTGCCGCTTTTTGCCGGGTATCTGACGGCAATGCTGGCAAACTGCTGCCGCCCATCGAGTTGCCGCCGGAAAACCGGCGGCAACGGCTTGGCCTACTGGGCGTCGAAGGCCTGACCATTGACGCCGGCGCTGTCCGGCCCCATCAGATACAGATAGACCGGCAGGATGGCTTCGGGCGGCGGGTTGCTCGCCGGGTTTTCCCCTGGGTAGGCCTGGGCACGCATATCGGTGCGGGTGGCGCCGGGGTTGACGCTGTTGGCGCGGACGCAGGAAACCCCTTCGACCTCGTCGGCCAGCACCTGCATCAGGCCCTCGGTGGCGAACTTGGATACGGCATAGGCGCCCCAGTAGGCGCGGCCCTTGCGGCCGACGCTGCTGGAGGTAAAGACCACCGAGGCGTCCTTGGACAGCTTGAGCAGCGGCAGCAGGGTGCTGGTGAGCATAAACATGGCGTTGACGTTGACCTGCATCACGCGCATGAAATTGTCCCCGGACAGCTGCTCAAGGGGCGTGCGCGGGCCGATGATGGCGGCGTTGTGCAGAAGGCCGTCGAGGTGGCCAAACTCGGCCTCGATCATCGCCGCCAGTTCGTCGTACTGATGCGGCAGGGCGGTTTCCAGGTTGAACGGAATCAGCACCGGCATCGGGTGGCCGGCTGCCACGATACGGTCATAGACCCGGCCCAGGTGCTCTTCGGTCTTGCCCAGCAGCAGCACGGTGGCGCCGTGGGCGGCATAACTCTCGGCGGCGGCAGCACCGATACCGCGGCCTGCGCCGGTGACCAGGATGACGCGACCCTTGAGCAGGTCGGGGCGGGCGGAATAGTCGAACATGGAAAACCTCGTTAAATACGGAAACGTCTGGGCCGACCCTGCTCAGGGCAGATCGGCACTGGCATAAAAAGCGCTCAGCACTTTGACCAGATGCGCCAGGTCATGGCTGCCGGCCAGCTCGCGAATCGAGTGCATGGCAAAGGTCGGCAGGCCGATATCCACGGTGCGCACACCCAGCTGACTGGCGGTTATCGGACCGATGGTGGAGCCGCAACCCATGTCGCTGCGGGTTACGAAGCTCTGTACCGGCACTTCGTTTTCCAGGCACAGATGGCGGAAAAAGCCTGCCGTTTCACTGTTGGTGGCATAGCGCTGGTTGCTGTTGATCTTGATCACCGGCCCGGCATTGAGCTTGGGGCCGTGATTTTCGTCGTGCTTGTCCGGGTAGTTGGGGTGCACGGCATGGGCATTGTCGGCGCTGACCAGCAGCGAGCGCTGGATGCAGCGGACAAAGTCGTCACCGGCCGGCAGTACACGGCGCAGCACCTGTTCCAGCATCGGGCCATCGGCGCCGCAGGCGGAGCAGGAGCCCACCTCCTCGTGATCGTTGCACACCAGCACGCAGCTCTCGTCATCCGGAGCGGCCAGCAGAGCCTGCAGGCCGGCATAGCAGGACAGCAGGTTGTCCAGGCGGGCGCCGGCAATAAAGTCGCCATTGAGGCCGATGACCGCGGCGGCCTGGGTGTCGTAGAAGCTCAGCTCGTAATCGAGCACCGCATCGGCGCTGAAATCATGCTCGCGGGCCAGTTGCTCGGTCAGCAGGGCACGAAAGTCCGCCGCTTCCGGGTCAGCCAGCTGGGCCAGAAGCGGCGGCAGCTCGTTCTGTGCATTGATCGCCCAACCCTGGTTGGCCTCACGGTTGAGGTGAATGGCCAGGTTGGGGATGACGGCGATGGGGCACTGGAAGTCGATCAGCTGGCTTTCCACCTTGCCATCGCGGCGATAGGTGACGCGCCCGGCCAGGGACAGATCGCGGTCGAACCAGGGGGCCAGCAGGGCACCGCCGTAGACTTCCACACCGAGCTGGAAAAAGCCCTGGCGTTGCAGTTCCGGTTGCGGCTTGACCCGCAGGCAGGGGCTGTCGGTATGGGCGCCGACCAGACGCAGGCCGGCTTCGGTCGGGTCGCGGCGGCCCAGCTTGAAGGCGATGATGGACGAATCATTGCGCGTCACGTAATAGCGACCGCCAGGCTCGGTGTGCCAGCTGGCGCGCTCGTCGAGAGGCTGGAAGCCGGCTGCCTGCAAGCGCTTGGCCAGGCTGCGAGTGGCGTGGAAGGGCGTCGGCGAGGCCTTGAGAAAGTCGATCAGGCCTTGGTTCAGTGAATCGCGCATAGGGCACTCCAGGCGGTAGTGGGCGCAGTTTAGCGGATTTGCCCGGGGCATTGGGCTGCGCCCTCTATGCAGGGATACTGACCAGGCTAAGCAGATAGCCCTCGAACTCGACATATTGCCCTTGCAGCGTGCTGCCGGTCGGCCAGTCCGGGTGCAGATCCCGCAGCAGGCGCATCTGCAACTGGCCATTGCCATCGACGGCCAGCAGTTCGGCATCCTGAAAATAGAAGTGGCGCAGTACCAGGGGGTAGAGCGCCTTGAACAGGCTCTCCTTGGCCGAGAAGGTCAGGCTGATACGCTGTGCCCGTTGGTCCGGGTGCAGGCCCTCCAGGCGAAACAGCTCGGCGGGGCTGAGGATTTCGCCCGCCAGGCGCTCGGCCCGTGGCGCTGGGATCAGCTTCTCCACATCCAGGCCCAGGCCGCGCCATTGGCTGGTGTGGCCGACAATGGCGCCGGCCCAGCCCGAACCGTGGGTGATGGCGCCGCAGACCTCCGCCGGCCAGACTGGTGCCCGGTCTTCTCCGATACCGGGTACCCAGGCCTGGTCCGTAAGGCGCTGCAGGGCCTCGCGGGCACAGAGGCGCCCGGCCAGGTATTCGGCCTGACGCTTGGCCACCCCGGGCACCGCAGGGATGGCGCAGCGCTGGAAGTCATCCTTGTCCAGTTGGCTCGGGTCGAAGCGGGTGCTGATCAGCTGCAGGCCATCCGGTCGCAGGGGCAGGGGCCAGCGATCATCCAGGGCAGTGCAGCAGGCGGGGCGGTAGTCGTCGGTCATGCCGCTCATTGTGCCGTGCTGGTGCGTGCCGAGCCAGTTGCCAGGCCCGTTACATTTCTTTGCAAAGGGCCAACAAAGCGACACGAAGTGCTGTGAGGTTTTTTGCCAGACTGCGTGCTGCGTTTTCTAGGGAACGCAGGTGAGGTTGTAGCCGCAGTGCGCTATCCGTGCATAGCTGCGGCATTTCTCTGAGAATGAGTACGGGAGCCCGTTTGGGCTCCCGTTTTTTTTAGCGCCAGTGGAGGATCGGCCAGCCGGCCTGTTCGGCATGCTGGCGCAGGGTGGGATCGGGGTTGACCACATGGGGGTAATCGACCACCTGCAACAGCGGCAGATCATTGCGTGAGTCGGAGTAGAAGTAGGCACCGGTCAGGTTTTCGCCCTGTGCCTGCAGCCAATCCTGCAGACGGCTGACCTTGCCTTCGCGGTAGGTCAGCACACCCTGGGTACGGCCGCTGTAGAAGCCATGCTGTTGCTCCAGATCGATGGCCAGCACGTCCTCGATGCCGAAACGCTGGGCGATGGCGCTGACCAGAAAATGCGCCGAGGCGGAGATCACCAGCAGGCGGTCGCCGGCGCTGCGATGGTTGGCCAGGGCGCGGCTGGCATCGCTGTAGAAGATCGGCTCGATCACGTCCTCGACGAAGGGCTCGACCACGAAGGCCACTTCCTCGGGGGTACGCCCCACCAGGGGCGACAGGGTGAAGCTCATATAGTCTTCCATGGCCAGGGTGCCGGCGGCGTACTGACGCATCAGCTCCTGTTCATGGGCGATAAAGGAGTCGCCATCGGCCCAGCCGATTTTCACCATTTCCTGGGTCCACAGGCTGGCGCAGTCGCCATGAATCAGGGTTTCGTCCAGGTCGAAGATTGCCAGGGCCATCAGGCCACCTCACAGATTGCAGGGTTGTCGATCGTCAGATTGACCGGCTGGCCGTCGGCATGCAGGTCAGCGGCGCTGCGGTTGAGTACATCCACCAGCAGTTCCACGCCACGGGCCTCGACCCGGTAGCGGATCACATTGCCGAGCAGGCTGTGGCTGCGAATCTGTGCCTCGATGCCGCTGGCGGCGAACTGGATGGCTTCCGGGCGGATCGCCACCTTGGTCGCGACCGGGCGCTGCAGCAGGCGGCTGGCGGCCTCGCTGTCGAGCAGGTTGTAGTTGCCGATAAAGCCGGCGGCAAAGGCGTCGGCCGGGGCGGTGTAGAGGGTTTCGGCATCGCCGCTCTGGACGATCTGACCGCCGTTCATCAGTACGATTCGGTCGCTCAAGACCAGCGCCTCTTCCTGATCGTGGGTGACGAAGATGGTGGTCAACCCCAGCTCGCGCTGGATGGCGCGGATCTGCTCGCGCAGGTGCTTGCGGATGCGTGCATCCAGGGCCGACAGCGGCTCGTCGAGCAGCAGCAGGCGCGGGCGGGTGACCAGGGAGCGGGCCAGGGCCACGCGCTGGCATTGGCCGCCGGAGAGCTGCTGCGGGTAGCGCTCGGCATAGTCGTTCAGTTCCACCAGCTCCAGGGCTTCGGCCACGCGCTTGCTGGCCTCGGCGGCGGCGACTTTCTGCATGCGCAGGCCGAAGGCGACGTTCTGTTGCACGGTCATATTGGGAAACAGCGCATAGCTCTGGAACACCATGCCGATGCCGCGTTTCTGCGGTGCCACGGGCACCAGGTCCTCGCCGCCCAGCAGAATCTGCCCACCGTCCACGGCAGTCAGGCCGGCGATGCAGCGCAGCAGGGTGGACTTGCCGCAGCCGGATGGGCCGAGCAGGGTGATGAACTGGCCCTGGGCGATCTCGATATTGATATCGGTGAAGATGCGGGTGGGGCCGTAGCTTTTGTGCAGGCCGCGAATATTCAGGTAACTCATGATTTGTCCTTGTTCAGGCGGTTGGCCGCCCAGGTCATCAGCAGTACGAACATGAAATAGGAAATCACCAGGGCGCTGGTGAAGTGGCCGCTGTCGTTGCGCATGTTGTACAGGTACACCTGCAGCGTCTCGTAGCGGCTGCCCACCAACAGGTTGGCGAACACGAACTCGCCGAACAGGAAGCTGAAGGACAGGAATACCGAGACCATCAGGCCCTTGCGCAGGTTGGGCAGCACCACCATAAAGGCCGCGGGCCAGGTGCTGGCGCCAAGCAGGTGGGCGGCGTCCATCAGGTCGCGCAGGTTGATCGCCTGCAAATTGTTGCTGATGGCGCGGTACATAAAGGGCAGGGCGATGGTGAAGAAGGTGCCGATCAGAATCCACGGCGTGCCGAGAATCGGCAGCGGGCCGGCGGCGAACAGCTGCATCAGGCCCACCGAGGACACCACGGGGGGGATGGCGAAGGGCAGCAGGATCAGCACGTTCATCACCCCGTCAAGCCGGGGGAAGTGGTAATTGACCACGAACAGCAGCGGCAGGATCAGCAGCAGCGACAGCGCCAGGGCACTGAAGCACACCAGCAGCGAGCGGCCGAAGGCGGCGAGAAAGCGTGCATCGCTCCACAGCGCCACATACCACTTGAAGGTCAGGCCGCTGGGCAGGATGGTCGCCGACCAACTGGTGGACAGCGAATAGAGCAGGGTACCCAGCAGCGGTAGCAGCAGGATCAGGAACAGCAGGTAGACCACCAGCTGGTGGAACAGGGGTGAGCGTTTTTCAGCGGGCGACATGGTAGCTCCGGCGCAGCAGCCATTGATGGACGATGGTGATCAGGGTCATCAGGCCGACCAGTACCATGGCCAGGGCGCTGGCCATGTTCGGGTCGAGGAAGATGTCGCCGGAGACCATCGCCGCAATACGGATCGGCAAAATGTTGAAGTTGCCGGTGGTCAGCGCATACACCGTGGCGTAGGCGCCCAGGGCGTTGGCCAGGAGGATGACGAAGGTGCCGAGCAGCGCCGGGGTCAGCACCGGCAGGCCGATATGCCGCCAGAACTGCCAGTTGCTCGCGCCCAATAGCTCGGCCGACTCGCGCCAGTCTTCGCGCAGGGCGTCGAAGGCCGGGTAGAGCAGCAGCACCCCCAGGGGAATCTGGAAGTAGGTGTAGAGCACGATCAGACCGGTCTTGGAGTAGAGGTTGAAGTCCTCGATGATCCCCATCTGCTTGAGCAGGATGGTCAGCGCGCCGTTGAAACCGAGCAGGATGATAAAGGCGAAGGCCAGCGGCACCCCGGAGAAGTTGCTGGTCATGTTGGAAAACGCCATGACGAAATCGCGCAGGCGGCTGCTGACCTGGCGCAGCGAATAGCTGCCGATGATGGCGATGACGATGCCGATCAGGCTCGACCAGAACGCCACTTCCAGGCTGTGGCGCATGGCCTGGCGATAGAAGGCCGAGGCGAAGGCCTCGCGGAAATTGCCCAGGCCCCAGCCGTCGGCGGTGTTCAGGCTGTTGCTGGCGACCCAGAGCAGCGGCGCGATCTGGAAGGCAATAAAGAACAGGGCAAAGGGCAGCAGGCACAGCAGTGCCCAGCCCTTGCTGGAAATGGTGGACTTCATGCAAGGAGTTCCTGGCACCAGGGTTTGTCGTGGGCCACGCCGAGCAGCTGGCAGATGGTGCCGCACAGCTCCAACTGTTGCGGCTGGGCCGTGGCATCCAGGCTGAAAGCGCTGCCGAGAACGATCAGCGGTACTTCGCGTTCTTCCGGCAACAGGCCGTTATGGCTGCGGTCATTGTTCATGCCGTGGTCGGCGGTCACCAGGATCTGGTAGCCGGCGTCCAGCCAGGGCTGGATATACTCGGCCAGCAGCACATCGGCCATGCGCGCGCTGTTGCGGTACTGCGAGCTGTCCAGGCCATGCTTGTGGCCGGCGTCGTCGATATTCATCGGATGCACCAGCAGCAGGTTGGGCTGATAGCGCTGGCGCAGGCTTTCGGCATCGGCGAACAGGTGCGAATCCGGGTAGTGGTCGGCGTAGTAGAAGTGGCCGTGCTGGATCGGCAGCGACTCATCGCTGGTATGGCGATCACGGGCGGCGACAAAGGGCGCGCGGTTATACAGCTCGCTGACCCAGTGATAGGCCGCGGCGGCGGTGCTTAGGCCTGCTGCGCGGGCGTAATGAAAAATGCTGCGCTGATTGGACAGGCGCACCACATCGTTATTGACGATACCGCTGTCGATGGGTGCCACACCGGTCAGAATCGCTTCATAGAGTGGGCGGGACAGCGCCGGTAGTGCGCAGTCGAGCTTGTACAGCGCGGCGCGCCCGGCCTGGCAGTAAGCCTGCAGATGCCCCAGGGCATGCTGGGCCACCTGATAATTCAGGCCATCCAGTACCACCAGGATGACGTTGTGCTTCATGGGTTTCTCTCGTTCGGTCGTAGCCCGGATGCGATCCGGGTTCCGTTTAGATCTGGCAGCGCGTGGTGTCTTTCACCCTCTCCCCCGGCCCCTCTCCCGTAAACGGGAGAGGGGAGGCGGGCATCAGTTCATATTGATGATGACGTGTTCCTGCCACAGGCGCGGCAGGGCCTTGGAGGTGGCCTCCCAGGCAGCGGCATCCTTGATCGGCTGGACCTTGGCGTACTGCTCCTGGGGCAGCAGCTTGGCCTGCACTTCGGCCGGCATTTCAATGTGCTCGGCGCGGATCGGACGGGCGTTGCCCTTGGCCAGGTTGATCTGCCCGGCGTCGCTCAGGATGTACTCGCGGGCCAGCTTGGCAGCGTTGGGGTTTTTCGCCCACTTGTTGATGATGGTGCTGTAGCCGGAGATCACCGAACCGTCGGACGGGATCAGCACCTCGAAACGCTCGGGGTCGATCTGATCGCGGTAGGACAGGCCGTTGAAGTCCCACACCACACCGACTTCCACTTCACCTTTTTCCAGGGTCTGGATGGTCGGGTTGGCCAGGGACAGGCGCCCCTGCTTGGCCAGCTCGCCGTAGAACTCCAGAGCCGGCTTGACGTTGCTCTCGTTGCCGCCCATGGCGATGGCGGCGGCCAGCACACCGTTGACCGCTTGCGCGGCGGTGCTGACGTCACCGGCAGAGACCTTGTAGGTGCCGGTTTTCAGATCGGCCCAGGAGCGTGGAATGTCCTTGACCAGCTGTTTGTTGACGATAAAGGCGATGGAGCCGGTGTAGGCCAGCATCCAGTGGCCATCCTGATCCTTGGCCCAGGCCGGGATCTGTTCCCAGGTGCTTGGCTTGTACGGCTGGGTCACACCCTGCTGCACGGCAATGGGGCCGAAGGCCGCACCGACGTCGCCGATATCGGCGGTGGCGTTGTCCTTCTCGGCGGCGAACTTGGCAATCTCCTGGGCCGAACTCATATCGGTGTCCTGGTGCTTGAGGCCATAGAGGCGTTCAAGATCAGCCCAGGTGTCCTTCCAGTTGGCCCAGCTGTCCGGCATGCCCACGCTGTACACCGCGCCTTCGGCGCGCGCGGCTTGTTCCAGTGCTTGCAGGTCCGTTTCAGCAGCCATGGCCGAGGAGGCCAGGGCGATGGCCGAGCCCATCAGTGAAGCCAGCAGCAGTTGTTTCATTGGAAACTCCTTTGCAGTGAGAGTGCGTACGTTTATTTCTGGTCTAGATCAGCAAGACCCAAGCCAATTTAGGCCGCTTTTATGACGGTTTTATGTACGCAAGCCTATTGGTCGTTGCCTGAAAGCCTTGTTCGGGCAGCGCCCAACAAGCGTAGACCATGAATCTGTCAGTGAAACTGCATGATCCAATAGGGTGTTTACTGGATATTTACCTGGCTGAAAGCATATTGTCACTGCGCGGTCATCTAGAGTGCTTAAACTTGAAACATGGTTGTTCCGGGGACGTTTTCGGTTTTTATTGCCCCGAAATAGAGCTGGACTAGTCCAATTTGGGAGATTTTGATGCGCGATGAAGCGCCGCGGGCGGTGACCGCAATTTGTCGGGCGTTGCAGGAACAGATCGAGCGCGGCCTGCTGCCCTGCGGCAGCCAGTTGCCGGCCGAACGCAAGCTCAGCGAGGTGTTCGATACCACCCGCATCACCCTGCGCGAGGCCTTGGGCCAGCTGGAAGCCCAGGGCCTGATCTACCGTGAGGAGCGTCGCGGCTGGTTTGTCTCGCCACCGCGCCTGGCCTACAACCCCCTGGTGCGCAGCCACTTCCACGCTATGGTCGGCGAGCAGGGGCGGGTGCCGGCCACCGAGGTGCTGAGCGCACGGCTGATGCCGGCCAGTGCGGAGATCTGCCAGCTACTGGAGCTGCCGGCGCTGTCCAGCGTTTACCAGATTCGCCGGGCGCGGCGCATCGATGGGCGCCTGGTGCTCTATGTCGAGCATTATCTGAACCCGGCCTATTTCCCCGGCATCCTCGACTTCGACCTGACCCTGTCACTGACCGATCTGTATGCCAGCGAATACGGCATCCATTACGGCCGGGTGCGTTTCGATATGGTGCCCACCGCCCTGCATCCCGAGGCGGCAGCAGCGCTCAAGGTGGCACCGGGCAGCCCGGCGCTGCGTATCGTGCGGATCAACCGTGACCAGCACGGCCGGCTGATCGACTGCGATCTGGAGTTCTGGCGCCATGACGCCCTGCATGTGAGTGTCGAAGTGCCGGATTGAGGGAGGCGGTGGAAAACGCTGCGCGGTTTTCCACCCTACGGCTTGTCTGACATTGGGGTAGTGGTGTAGGGCGGATAACGCGCAGCTTATCCGCCAGCAGGCTACAAACTCTGGGCGTGAGTCAGCAGCTGCACAGCGCGCTATCGAGCAGCTGGCGCAGCTCGCGGGGATGTTCCACCAGGGCATCGGCGCCCCAGTTGGCCGGGTTGTCCTGGGGGTGGATATAGCCGTAGCTGACCGCCACGGTGCGACAGCCGGCGGCGCGGCCGGCTTCGATATCGCGCTCGTCATCGCCGATAAACAGCACTTCGCCCGGCTCCAGCTGCAATTGCTGGCAGGCCAGCAGAAGCATTTCCGGGTCCGGCTTGCTGCGGCTGACATGGTCCGGGCAGACCAGTACGGCCGAGCGTTGGGCCAGGCCCAGCTGCTGCATGATCGGTTCGGCATAGCGCACCGGCTTGTTGGTGGCCACGCCCCAGCGCAGGTTGGCCTTCTCGATATCCTCCAGCAGCTCGTTGATGCCGTCGAAGGGACGGGTCAGCACCGCGCAGTGCTGCTGGTAGCGCTCCAGAAACTCCAGGCGCAGGGCTTCGAATTCGGCGTGCTCGGGGTCCATGGCAAAGGTGGCGGCAACCATGGCGCGGGCGCCGCCGGAAACCTGATCACGAATCAGCTTGTCGGCAATCGGCGCCAGATTGCGCTCGGCGCGCATGGCCTGGCAGATGGCGATAAAGTCCGGGGCGCTGTCGAGCAGCGTACCGTCCATGTCGAAAAGCACCGCACGCAGACGCATCAGGCCTCCTTGAGGGTCTGGATCATATAGTTGACGTCCACATCCGACT
The DNA here is from genome assembly GCF_009763245.1 of Pseudomonas xionganensis. GTDB lineage: Bacteria > Pseudomonadota > Gammaproteobacteria > Pseudomonadales > Pseudomonadaceae > Aquipseudomonas > Aquipseudomonas xionganensis. Next base: position 2,017,266 of record NZ_WKJZ01000001.1, read on the forward strand.
CCAGCTTGTAGCGCTTGGTCAGCGGGTTGTAGGTCAGGCCGATGATGTCCTTGACCTCAAGGCCAGCCTCGCGGCTCCAGGCGCCCAGCTCGGAGGGGCGAATGAATTTCTTGAAGTCATGGGTGCCGCGGGGCAGCAGGCGCAGCAGGTATTCGGCGCCGATCACGGCAAACAGGTAGGCCTTGGGGTTGCGGTTGATGGTGGAGAAGAACACCTGGCCGCCGGGCTTGACCAGGGTGTAGCAGGCGCGGATCACCGAGGCCGGGTCCGGTACGTGTTCAAGCATTTCCAGACAGGTGACCACATCGAACTGGCCGGGCATTTCCGCGGCCAGGGCCTCTGCGGTGATCTGCCGGTAGTTGACGTTGACCCCCGATTCGAGCTGATGGAGCTGGGCCACGGCCAGAGGCGCCTCGCCCATGTCGATACCGGTTACGGTGGCGCCGCGCTGGGCCATGGACTCGCTGAGGATGCCGCCGCCACAACCCACATCCAGCACGGTCTTGCCGGCCAGGCCGACGCGCTCGTCGATCCAGTTGACCCGCAGCGGATTGATGTCATGCAGCGGTTTGAATTCGCTCTCGCGGTCCCACCAGCGATGGGCGAGGGCTTCGAATTTGGCGATTTCGGCGTGGTCGACGTTGCTCATAAGGGCTTCCAGGTTGGGCGCTCTGGCGAATCCGGCCATGTTGCCAGTTTCACCGCAGGCTGTGGGCCCTTTGGGCCCGGGCAATATATGTCAGTTTGTCGCAGCGGCCCGCGGGCTGCCGATCTTCTCGCCCCAGGCGCGGGCCTTGGCGATGATCTGTTGCTCGTCCATGCGGGTCAGCTGGCCGCTGTCGAGCAGCTGCTTGCCGCCGACCCAGAGGTGTTCCACGCACTGCCGGCCGCTGCTGTAGATCAGTTGCGACACCGGATCATAAACCGGCTGCTGGGCCAGGCCTGAGAGGTCGAAAACGCAGAGATCGGCCAGTTTGCCCAGTTGCAGCGAGCCGGTCTCTTGTTCCAGGCCCAGGGCGCGGGCGCCGTTCAGGGTGGCCAGGCGCAGGGCGCCGTGGGCATTGAGGGCAGTGGCAGAACCGGCCACGGCCTTGGCCAGCAGGGCAGCGGTGCGGGTTTCGCCGAGCAGGTCCAGATCATTGTTGCTGGCCGCGCCGTCGGTGCCGATGGCCACATTGACCCCGGCCTGCCAGAGCTTTTCAACGGGGCAGAAGCCGCTGGCCAGCTTGAGGTTGGACTCGGGGCAGTGGATCACGCTGCTGTTGCTGGTTACCAGCAGCTGCAGGTCCTCGTCGTCGATCTGGGTCATATGCACGGCCTGAAAGCGCGGGCCGAGCAGGCCCAGGCGCTGCAGGCGAGCCAGGGGTCGCTCGCCATACTGACTGAGGCTCTGCTGCACCTCGAAGGCGGTTTCGTGCACATGCATATGGATGCCGGCGTCCAGCTCCTCGGCCAGCATGCGGATATTTTCCAGCTTGTCGTCGCTCACCGTGTAGGGCGCATGGGGGCCGAAGGCCACGCTCAGGCGCGGGTGGTGCTTGAGGTCGTCGAACAGGCCCAGGCCCTTGCGCAGCGCTTCGCTGGCGTCGCGGGCGCCGGGGATGGGGAAGTCCAGCACCGGGATGCTGATCTGGGCGCGGATGCCACTGTCATGCACGCAGCCGCTGGCCACTTCGGGGTAGAAATACATATCAGCGAAGCAGCTGATGCCGCCCTTGATCTGTTCGGCGATGGCCAGCTCGGTGCCGTCACGCACGAAGTCTTCACTCACCCACTGACCTTCGGCCGGCCAGATATGCTCCTGCAGCCAGGTCATCAGCGGCAGGTCGTCGGCCAGGCCGCGGAACAGGGTCATGGCCGCGTGACCGTGGGCGTTGATCAGGCCGGGGGTGAGCAGCCGCCCCGGCAGCTCCAGCACCCGCGTCACCGGTTGCAGCAGAGCTTCGGCCCGTGGCGCGATCAGCACGATGCGCCCGTCGCGCACCCCCAGGCCATGGTCGTGCAGCACCACGCCAGCCGGTTCCACCGGCACCAGCCAGCTGGGCAGCAACAGCAGATCGAGGGGGGCTTGGGACATGGGCGGGCTTCCGTTTCAGGCGTAGACCGCGAGTTTATAGAGGAAGGCGCAGCCTGGTAAGTCGAACAACCTGTCCTGAAAGTCAGTAATGCGGCAACTCGCCCCTACACGGCAGGCGTGCGGACACGTAAACTGCACAGCCCGCCGGCCACTGCCGGTGGATTTTTTATCCCAGTCCGCCCTTTACGTGGGCGACTACTGAAGGACAGTGACATGACCGAAAAGATCGTTGTGGCGGCTTTATACAAGTTCGTCTCCCTGCCGGATTATCAGGCCCTGCGTGAGCCCCTGCTGAATTGCATGCTGGAGAACGGCATCAAGGGCACCCTGCTGCTCGCCGAGGAAGGCATCAATGGCACCGTGTCCGGCTCCCGCGCCGGTATCGACGCTCTGATGGCCTGGTTTGCCGACGATGCGCGCCTGGCCGATATCGACCATAAAGAGTCCTATTGCGATGAGCAGCCGTTCTACCGCACCAAGGTCAAGCTGAAGAAGGAAATCGTCACCCTCGGCGTGCCCGGTGTGGACCCCAACAGCCAGGTCGGCACCTATGTCGAACCCAGGGACTGGAACGCGCTGATCAGTGATCCCGAGGTGCTGCTGATCGATACCCGCAACGATTATGAAGTGGCCATCGGCACCTTCGAGGGTGCCATCGATCCCAAGACCAAGTCGTTCCGCGAGTTTCCCGAGTACATCAAGCAGCACTTCGACCCGAGCAAGCACAAGAAGGTGGCGATGTTCTGCACCGGCGGCATCCGCTGTGAAAAAGCCTCCAGCTATATGCTCGGCGAGGGCTTCGAGGAGGTTTATCACCTCAAGGGCGGCATCCTCAAATACCTGGAGGAGGTGCCCCAGGAGCAGACCAAGTGGCAGGGCGACTGCTTTGTCTTCGATAACCGGGTGACCGTGCGCCATGACCTCTCCGAAGGCGACTACGACCAATGCCACGCCTGCCGCACACCGGTGTCGGTGGAAGATCGCCAGTCCGAGTTCTACACCCCCGGCGTCAGCTGCCCGCACTGCTGGGACTCGCTGCCGGAGAAGACCCGCGCCGGTGCCCGCGAGCGCCAGCGCCAGATCGAACTGGCCAAGGCGCGCAATCAACCCCACCCGCTGGGCTTCAACCCCCGCCAATCCCGCGAGGCTTAGGCATGCACGCACGCCTGCTGTATGTGATGGACCCCATGTGTTCCTGGTGCTGGGGCTTTGCCCCGGTGCTGGAGTCCCTCGCCGAGCAGGCAGCCGCTGCCGGGGTTGGCCTGCATCTGGTGGCCGGTGGTCTGCGCCGCGACAGCGTGGCCATCGACGCTGCCGCCCGGGTGCGTTACCTGGGCTACTGGCAGGCGGTGAATGCCAGCACCGGGCAGCTGTTCAACTTTAATGACGGTCTGCCCGAAGGCCTGGTGTATGACACCGAGCCGGCCTGCCGCGCCCTGGTCACCGCGCGCGATCTGGCGCCGGACCTGGTCTGGCCGCTAACCCGGCTGATCCAGCAGGCCTTCTACACCGAAGGGGTGGATGTCACCCGGGCCAGCGTGCTGGTGGAGCTGGCCGAGCGCGCCGGCATCCCGCGTATCGTGTTTGCCGAGCCCTTCGACAGCCAGGCCATGCGCGAGGCCACCGCCGCCGATGTGCGCTGGGTGCAGGACCTAGGGATTGCCGGCTTTCCCACCCTGCTGGCCGAGCGTGAGGGCCAGCTGGCCCTGCTGACCAACGGCTATCAATCCCTTGAGGTGCTGCAGCCTCTGCTGGCGCGCTGGCTGGAGCGGGGGATGCATGCCTGATCAGCTGAACTGGGCACAGATCCGCCAGCTCGCCCTGCGCCACAAGAAGTCGCTGATCCTGGCCAATCTGGTGGCCGTGCTGGCCACCCTGTGCAGCGTGCCGATTCCGCTGTTGCTGCCGTTGCTGGTGGACGAGGTGCTGCTGCAGGACGGCGACGCCGCGCTGCGAGTGATGGACCTGTTCCTGCCCGTGGCCTGGCAGAGCGCTGCCGGCTATATCGGCCTGATGCTGGTGCTGACCCTGCTGTTGCGCGGCGGCGCGCTGATCTTCAACGTGCTGCAGGCGCGCCTGTTTGCCCGGCTGTCCAAAGACATCGTCTACCGTATCCGCATCCGTTTGATTGAACGGCTCAAGCGCATCTCCCTGGGCGAATACGAGAGCCTGGGTGGCGGCACAGTAACTACTCATCTGGTCACCGACCTGGACACCCTGGACAAGTTCGTCGGTGAAACCCTCAGCCGCTTTCTGGTGGCGGTGCTGACCCTGGCCGGCACCTCGGCGATCCTGATCTGGATGCACTGGCAGCTGGCCCTGCTGATCCTCCTGTTCAACCCCCTGGTGATCTACGCCACGGTGCTGCTGGGCAAGCGGGTCAAGCACCTGAAGAAGCTGGAAAACGACAGCACCGGGCGCTTTACCCAGGCCCTGACCGAAACCCTGGAGGCCATCCAGGAGATTCGTGCCAGCAACCGCCAGGGCTATTTCCTCGGTCGTCTCGGTGGCCGCGCCAAGGATGTGCGCGACCGCGCCGTGGCCTCGCAGTGGAAGACCGATGCGTCAAACCGAGCCAGTGGCCTGCTGTTCCAGTTCGGCATCGACGTGTTTCGCGCCGCCGCCATGCTGACCGTGCTGTTCTCCGACCTGTCCATCGGCCAGATGCTCGCGGTGTTCAGCTACCTGTGGTTTATGATCGGCCCGGTGGAGCAGCTGCTTAGCCTGCAGTACGCCTTCTACGCGGCCGGCGGTGCCATGACCCGGATCAACCAGCTGCTCGGCCGCCAGGATGAACCCCAGTACCCGGGCCGGGTCGACCCCTTCAAGGGCCGCGATACCGTGGGGATCGAGGTGCGTGGCCTGACCTTCGCCTATAACGATGAGCCGGTGCTCAACCAGCTCAACCTGAGTATTGCGCCAGGGGAGAAGGTGGCCATAGTCGGCGCTTCGGGCGGCGGCAAGAGCACCCTGGTGCAGCTGCTGCTCGGCCTGTACACGCCCCAGGCGGGCAGTATTGCCTTTGGCGGTTGCGCCCAGCAGGACATCGGTCTGGACTGCGTGCGCGAGCATGTCGCGGTGGTGCTGCAGCATCCGGCGCTGTTCAACGACACGGTGCGCGCCAATCTGTGCATGGGCCGCGAGCGCAGTGATGAAGCCTGCTGGCAGGCCCTGGAAATCGCCCAGCTGGCGCAAACCATCCGCGAGTTGCCGCAAGGCCTGGACAGTATTGTCGGGCGCAGCGGCGTGCGCCTATCCGGCGGCCAGCGACAGCGCCTGGCGATTGCCCGTATGGTGCTGGCCGAACCCAAGGTGGTGATCCTCGACGAGGCCACCTCGGCCCTGGACGCCGCCACCGAGTACGCCCTGCATCAGGCGCTTAACCAGTTCCTCAACGGTCGCACCACCCTGATCATCGCCCACCGCCTGAGCGCGGTAAAACAGGCCGACCGGGTGCTGGTATTCGATGGCGGCAGCATCGCCGAAGACGGCGGCCATCAGCAGCTGATCGCCGAGGGCGGGCTGTACGCCAAGCTGTATGGGCATCTGCAGCACTGAGCACGGCGCAACGCCGGCCAAACCCTGTGGCCTTGCGGTGGATGAAAAGAGCGTCATCCACCCTACAGCGGATAGCGGTGCAGGATCGGCCAACCCCTAGGGTGGATGGCGCTGTACCCATTCACCAATGCGGCTTGTGGTGGACGAAAAGAGCGTCATCCACCCTACAACTGATAGCGGTGCAGGGTCGTCCAACCCGTAGGGCGAATGGCGCTGTACCCATTCACCAATGCGCCTTGTGGTGGATGAAAAGAGCGTCATCCACCCTACAGCGGATAGCGGTGCAGGGTCGTCCAGCCGTAGGGTGGATGGCGCTTTATCCATCCACCAATGTGCCCTCATGGTGGAGGCAAGGAACGCCTTCTGGATTCAGACGCCCCTGCAAGCCAGGCTCATAGCTGTTATTGGCGTTGTGCTCAGCGCCTGCGGCCTTACATCTGGCAGCCAAAACCACCGCGCTGTAAATCTTTCGTTACGCATGGCAAGCCCTTGCCATCAGGCTGCGCGTGGTTTTTCTGGGTGTAATAAAAACTTGCCATCAGCATGGGCTAAGCCCAGGGCATGCCGCTGCGTGCCGGCTTGTGAGCGGGGCTGTGCTCGGTTGTGATGGGATCAATTCGCGCCGTTGCCCAGGCAGCGGTTGATCACAACAACAACGAGGAGGCGCAATGAACGCCGTGAACAAGATCGAGCAGCACAACCCCATCGGCACCGACGGCTTCGAGTTCGTCGAATACACCGCGCCGACCCCGGAAGGCATCCAGCAGCTGCGTGAGCTGTTCACCGCCATGGGCTTTACCGAAACCGCCAAGCACCGCTCCAAGGAAGTCTGGCTGTTCCAGCAAAACGATATCAACTTCGTCCTCAATGGCAGCCCCACCGGCCATGTGCGCGAGTTCGGTTTGAAGCACGGCCCCAGTGCCTGCGCCATGGCCTTCCGGGTCAGGAACGCGGCCCAGGCCGCCGCCTATGTCGAATCCCAGGGCGCCAAGCTGGTGGGCAGCCATGCCAACTTCGGCGAGCTGAATATCCCCTGCGTCGAGGGCATCGGTGGTTCGCTGCTGTATCTGGTGGACCGTTACGGCGACAAGAGCATCTATGACGTCGACTTCGAATATATCGAGGGGCGTACAGCCAACGACAACTCGGTGGGCCTGAAAGAGCTGGATCACCTGACCCACAACGTCAAGCGCGGACAGATGGATGTGTGGTCGGGCTTCTACGAGCGCATCGCCAATTTCCGCGAAATCCGCTACTTCGATATCGAAGGCAAGCTCACCGGCCTGCTGTCGCGCGCCATGACTGCGCCCTGCGGCAAGATCCGCATTCCGATCAACGAGTCGGCCGACGACAAGTCGCAGATCGAGGAATTTATCCGCGAGTACCAGGGTGAGGGCATCCAGCATATCGCCCTGAGCACCGACGATATCTACGAAACGGTACGGCGTCTGCGTGCCAATGGCGTGGATTTTATGAGCACCCCGGGCACCTACTACGACAAGGTCGACACCCGTGTGGCCGGCCATGGCGAGCCCACCGATGTGCTGCGCGAGCTGAATATCCTGATCGACGGCGCACCGGGCGATGACGGCATCCTGCTGCAGATTTTCACCAATACTGTGATTGGCCCGATCTTCTTCGAGATCATCCAGCGCAAGGGCAATCAGGGCTTCGGCGAGGGCAACTTCAAGGCCCTGTTCGAGTCCATCGAGGAAGACCAGATCAAGCGCGGCGTAATCAAGGCCGAGTGAGTCGTAGGGTGGATGTCGCTGTTTACATCCACCAGGGAATACGAATAACCGGTGGAAAACGCTTTGCAGTTTTCCACCCTACAGACTTGGAGCTTCGAGATGAGCCGTAACTGGATTAGCTTTCCCCTGCGTGAAGGTGAGTGTTCGCGTCAGGCGCACTGCGACTTTCCCGAAGGCACCTATGAGCGCGAGATGGGCCGCGAAGGTTTCTTCGGCCCCACCGCGCACCTGCACCACAAGCATCCGCCCACCGGCTGGATCGACTGGGAAGGGCCGTTGCGGCCCCATGCCTTCAACTTCAATGAGATTCCCAGCGAGCGTGACTGCCCCCTTGCCGCGCCGCTGACTCTGCACAATGCGGACATGAAGCTGCGCGTATGGAAAACCCATGGCGCCATGCGCCATCTGGTGCGCAACGCCGACGGTGATGATCTGTTGTTTATCCACGAGGGGGCAGGGGAGTTCTATTGCGACTTCGGCCACCTGAGCTACCGCGACGGCGATTACCTGCTGATCCCCCGTGGCACTGCCTGGCGCATCGAGGCCCATGAGCCGACCTTTATGCTGCTGATCGAGAGCAGCGACGGTGCCTATCAGCTGCCGGACAAGGGTCTGCTCGGCCCCCAGGCGATCTTCGACCCGGCGGTGCTCGATCATCCGCGTATCGATGAGGCCTTCAAGGCGCAGCAGGACGAGAACACCTGGCAGATCCGCATCAAGCGCCGGGGCCAGATCAGCACCGTGACCTATCCCTACAACCCGCTGGATGTGGTTGGCTGGCATGGCGACAACTGCGTGGTGCGCCTCAACTGGTGTGATATTCGCCCGCTGATGAGCCATCGCTACCACCTGCCGCCTTCGGCGCACACCACCTTCGTGGCCAACGGCTTTGTGATCTGCACCTTTACCCCGCGCCCGGTGGAAAGCGACCCCGGCGCGCTGAAGGTGCCCTTCTATCACAACAACGACGACTACGACGAAGTGCTGTTCTACCACCGCGGCAACTTCTTCAGCCGCGACAATATCGAGCAGGGCATGGTCACCCTGCACCCGTGCGGCTTCCCCCACGGCCCACACCCCAAGGCGCTGAAAAAGGCCCTGGTGGACCCGGCGACCTTTATCGATGAGGTGGCGGTGATGATCGACACCCGCCGCGCCCTGGAAGTCGGCGAAGCCGCCGCCGGGGTGGATGTTCCCGAATATGTAAATTCCTGGCGTGCGCCGGGGGCAGACGGCTGAGCAACCGTAGGAGCGGGCCATGCCCGCGAATATGCGGTATCAGGCATCGCGGGCATGGCCCGCTCCTACACATAAATTGAAGGTTGAACCATGAAACTCGCATCACTCAATCAAGGCCGCGACGGTGTACTGGTCGTGATATCCCGCGACCTCAGCCGCGCCATCCAGGTGCCGTCCATCGCTGCCACCCTGCAGGCCGCCCTGGATAACTGGGCCGTCGCCAAGCCCAAGCTGGAAGCGGTGTACCAACGCCTGAACGATGGCCTGGACGAGGGCGCGTTCGCCTTCGAGCAGAGTGCCTGCCACAGCCCCTTGCCTCGGGCCTATCACTGGGCCGACGGCAGCGCCTACGTCAACCATGTGGAGCTGGTGCGCAAGGCCCGTGGCGCCGAGATGCCGGAAAGCTTCTGGCATGACCCGCTGATGTACCAGGGCGGCGCCGACAGCTTTATCCCGCCGCACAGCCCGATCCAGATGGCCGATGAGGCCTGGGGTATCGACCTAGAAGCCGAGATCGCGGTGATCACCGATGACGTGCCCATGGGTGCAACTGCCGCCGAGGCGGCTGCGCATATCCAGCTGCTGATGCTGGTCAATGACGTGTCCCTGCGCAACCTGATCCCCGGCGAGCTGGCCAAGGGCTTTGGCTTCTACCAGAGCAAGCCGTCATCCAGCTTCTCGCCGGTGGCCATTACCCCGGATGAGCTGGGCGATGCCTGGCAGGGCGGCAAGGTACACCGGCCGCTGGTGTCGCATATCAACGGCGCGCTGTTCGGCCAGCCCGATGCCGGTGTGGACATGACCTTCAACTTCCCGACCCTGGTGGCCCACGCGGCCAAGACCCGCCCCCTGGGCGCGGGCACAATCATCGGCTCCGGCACCGTGTCCAACTACGACCGCAGCGCGGGCTTCAGCTGCCTGGCGGAAAAACGCATGCTGGAAATCATCGAGCAGGGCGAGGCGAAAACCCCGTTCCTCAGGTTCGGCGACCGGGTGCGTATCGAGATGTTCGACGCGAGCGGCCACAGCATCTTCGGCGCCATCGATCAGGCGGTGGAAAAGTATGAGCCTTAAGCGGCAAGCCACAAGTCGTAGGGTGGATGTCGCTTTTTACATCCACCAGAGCGCACGACTATTAGCTCTGTGGCCTGGTGGACAACGCTGCGCGGTTGTCCACCCTACGGGTCCCAGAGGTCCTGCCAAATGCTGACGCTCTATTCCTACTGGCGTTCCAGCGCTGCCTACCGGGTGCGTATTGCCTTGAACCTCAAGGGTCTGGCCTACCGGCAGGTACCGGTGCACCTGGTCAAGGACGGCGGTCAGCAGCGCGCGGCCGAGTACCAGGCGCTTAATCCGCAGCAACTGGTGCCGCTGCTGGTGGACGAGGACTGCGGCGGGGTACGAATCGCCCAGTCCCTGGCCATTCTCGAATACCTGGAAGAGGTCTGTCCGCTGCCGGCGCTGTTGCCGGCAGACCCGGCCGAACGCGCCCAGGTGCGCGCCCTGGCCCTGCATATCGCCTGCGATATCCATCCGCTGAATAACCTGCGGGTATTGCAGTACCTGTCTGGCGAACTGGGTGTGAATGATGCGGCCAAGGATGCCTGGTATCGCCACTGGGTCGAGGCCGGCCTGGCCGCGCTGGAGGCGGGCGTGGCAGCGTTCGATGGGCGCCTGTCCCTGGGTGAGCGGCCCGGTTATCTGGAAGCCTGCCTGATCCCACAGCTGTACAACGCCCGGCGTTTCAACTGTCAGCTGGACGCCTACCCGAGGCTGCTGGCCATTGAGGCGCGCTGCGAAAGCCTGGACGCCTTCCGCCTGGCCGCGCCGGAGCAGCAGCCCGACGCCCAGTAAGATGCCCTTGCGGTGGCTGGCGGCTTTTCGCCAGCCTTCCCGGCCCATCGGCGAAAAGCCGCCGCCGTCCGCGGCACTCCGTTCTTCCGGCAATAGCTCGGCAAGGCTCTAGACTTGCTGTGTCAGGCCTGCTTGCAGGCCTGGCGCAGGGGTTGCAAGGACCGCGCTGCGCCTGCCTGTGCGTGACCACGCCGAAAATAAGAATGGAGTACCCCGCTATGTCTGCCGCCCGCCTGTTCGCCGACCTGGGTGTCGCGAAAAAACTGCTCTGTGCCTTTGCCCTGGTGCTGCTGCTGACCCTGGCGGTTACCGTCAGCGGTTTTGCCGCCCTGCAGGCGGTGCTGCAGGGCCATCACGATGCCGCGCGCCTGGCCGCCATCGACGGCCAGTTGCTGCAGGCGCGCAGCCTGGAGCGGGATTTCGCCCTGCGCCAGAGCGCCGAGACAGCCCAGCGTATGCACGAGCAGTTGACTGCGGTTGAGCAATCGCTGAGCGAGCAGCTCCAGGCCAGCAGCGCCGCCAGGCAGCCACCGCTGCAGCGCATGCAGCAGGCTCTGGGCGACTACCGCGACCAGTTCGATACCTTTGTTCAGCAGCAGGAACGCGCCCGCGCAGCCCGCGAGCAGATGCGCGCGGCTGCCCAGGAGGCGCGTGATCAGTTCGAGGTGATCGAACTGGATATGTACGACGCCGTGCGTGAGCTGCGTCTGGCCGGTGACCGCCTGCGTGGCAGCGACCCGCTGACCCTGGCAGAAACCGCCTCGGGCCTGAGCAAGCGCATGCTCGACCTGCGCGGTCACGAGAGCCTGTACATCATCGATGGTTCGGCCGAGGCCCTGGAGGAGTGGAATTACGTCAGCGAGGATTTGCAGACCGTGGCCCGTAGCCTGATGGTCTGGCTCGACGATGAGCAGAAGCGCGCCATCGAAACCGCCCTGCAGGCCTTGACCCAGTACCAGCAGGCCTTTGCCAACTACCAGCAGGTGCGCCAGCACAGTCAGGCCAGTGAAACGGCCATGCGCGAACAGGCGCGGGCGGTATTAAGCCAGGCCAAGGAAGCGGTGGGCGCCGAGGAACAGGCCATGACCGCCGGCAGTGCCCGGGCGCAGCTGCTGCTCGGCTCCATGGGCCTGGCCGCCGTGTTGCTGGGCATGCTCGCCGCCTGGCTGATTTCCCGCTCCATCGTCTTGCCCCTGCGTCAGGTCGTGGGCTTTGCCCAGCGTATTGCCGAGGGCGACCTCAGTCAGGATCTGGCCCAGGACCGGCGCGACGAAGTCGGCCAGCTGATGGCCGCCATGCAGCGCATGAGCCACAGCCTGCGCGAGCTGATCGGGCGTATCGGTGGCGGTGTCAGCCAGATTGCCGCGGCCGCCGAACAGCTCTCGGCCATCACCGCCCAGACCAGCGACGGGGTGCAGACCCAGCGCCTGGAAACCGAGCAGACCGCCACCGCCATGCAGCAAATGAGCGCCACCGTGCAGGAGGTGGCGCAGAACGCCGAGCAGGCTTCCCAGGCTGCCCAGGGCGCCGATCAGCAGGCCCAGCAGGGCAACCAGGTGGTGCAGCAGGCGGTGGCCCAGGTCAATCGCCTGGCCGGAGAAGTGGAAGAGTCCGCCGAGGCCATGGCCGCCCTTAGCCAGGAGAGTGGGCGCATTGGCGGCGTGCTGGAGGTGATTCGCAATGTGGCCGAGCAGACCAACCTGCTGGCCCTTAACGCGGCCATCGAAGCGGCCCGGGCCGGCGAACAGGGGCGCGGCTTTGCCGTGGTGGCTGACGAGGTGCGCGCCCTGGCCAGGCGTGCCCAGGACTCCACCGAGGAGATCGAGAAGCTGATCGGCGGCCTGCAGCGCATGGCCCGCGCTGCTGTGGAAAAGATGGACAACAGCCGCAACCTGACCCAGCAGACCGTCAGCCTGGCCGGCGAGGCGGGTGCAGCATTGGGCCGCATTACCCAGGCGGTGAGCACCATCGAGCAGATGAACCAGCAGATCGCCGCCGCAGCCGAAGAGCAGAGCGCGGTGGCGGACACCATCAGCCAGAGCCTGACCCGGGTGCGTGACATCGGTGAGCAGAGCGCCAGTGCCAGCGAACAGACCGCCGCCTCCAGCGCCGAGCTGGCGCGTTTGGGGGTGGAGTTGCAGGGGCTGGTACGACAGTTTCGTACCTGAGGACTCAGCCCCTCAAGCCGCTCTGACCCGGAAGCCCAAGCGCCGTCCGGGCGCGGCCTAGCAGTGGCTCGGCTCGGCCTGGCAGTTAAGGGCCGCCACCGGTTTGCCCAGCTCACTGGCCCAGGCCAGCAACGGTACATCCACCTCGGGGCGCCAGATGCGCGTCAGCAGCAATTGCAGGCGTTCGGCATCGCCGCGTTCGAAGGGCAGCCGCGGGATTTGCTCATGCACGCGCCACTGGCCGTCTTCCAGGGTGGCGAAATCGAAGCGGAAGGGATGAAAGCCGGTCATGCCCAGGCGAATATCGGTGACCACCAGCCGCTCGCCGATCTGGTCGTAGCGCAGCACGCCATCGGTAAACCAGCTCAGGCGCGCATGGGCCGGTGAGTCGGCCAGCGCCGCCGCCAGCTGCGTGCCCCGGGGAATGCGCTCCAGGCGCGGCGGCTGCTGGTCCAGCCAGCTGACCAGGGCCTCGTGGTAATCCGCGCCGTCCAGCACGATCACCCGCCACAGCATGCTGTTGAACGGAGTCGGGGTGCTGAAGATCTGCTCGGCCTGGATGCCCTGGCGGGCCAGCTCGGCCTCCACCCGCTGTTCGGCCATCTGCTTGCCGGCCAGGGTAGAAGCCAGGTACAGGCTCGACAGCAGCAGGGCCACGGCCGGGGCCTTGGCTACCTTGTCGCGCAGGCCATGAAGCAGGCCCAGGGCGACCGCGATACACAGGGGCAGGGTATAGAGTGGATCGATGATAAAGATGCTCGACCAGGCCGTGGGCACGGGCATCAGTGGCCAGAGCAACTGGGTGCCATAGCTGGTAAAGCTGTCCAGCAGCGGGTGAGTAATCAGCACCAGCCAGATCGCCAGAAACAGGCGTCTGCTCGAATAATCAGGGTTGGGCCGGTAGCGGCGGATCAGCCAGGTCAGCAACACGGCCAGGGTACTGAGCACGAATAACGAATGACTGAAGCCGCGGTGGTAGGTCATATCGGCCACGGCGTCGCCGTAATCGATCACCACATCCAGGTCGGGCAGGGTGCCGAGCATGGCGCCATAGAGCAGCGCCTTGCGGCCTTGCCAACGACCAAGCAGGGCGCCCTGAATACTGGCGCCCAGTACGGCTTGGGTTATCGAATCCATCGCAATCAGTCTCGGGTTGAACAGAAGGCTAAGGTAACCGAGCGGCAGGCCGCTGGCTGCGGCTAATGTTCAAGCAAAGGTTTCAGCGCGAGGGCTGCCGATCGCTATGACTGCCGGCAGCCGATCTGCGCGCAAGCCCCGCAGCGGGGGCTGCTTTCAGAGCTTGAAAAAGCTCACCTTGTTGGTCAGGCGGTTGGCCAGGGTGGCCAGTTCGCGGCTGGACACTGCCACCTGCTCGGAGCCGGCGGAGGTTTCCAGGGTGGCGCTGTGGATGCGGTTGATGTTCTGGTTGACCTCTTCGGCCACCGCGCTCTGTTCTTCCGAGGCGCTGGCGATCTGCGCGTTCATGTCATTGATGGCGGTGACTTCGCTGCGAATCTTGTTCAGCGCATCTTCCGCCTGGCCGGTCTGCTCCACAGTCTGCTGGGCCAGCTGACGGCTGCTGCGCATCACTTCGGCGGCCTTGCCGGCACCTTCCTGCAGCTTGCCAATCATGCCGCGAATCTCCCGGGTGGAGTCCTGGGTGCGGGTGGCCAGCGAACGGACCTCATCGGCCACCACGGCAAAGCCGCGCCCATGCTCGCCAGCCCGAGCCGCTTCGATGGCGGCGTTGAGGGCCAGCAGGTTGGTCTGCTCGGCAATGGAGGTGATCACCTCGATAATCTTTTCAATGCTCTCACTGTCGGTGGATACCTGCTGCACGCTCTCAGCGGCGCTTTCCAGGGTGCGTGCCAGGTTTTGTATAGCGGTGGCGGTGGCGCTGACCACCTGGTTGCCGGTGGCCACTTCGTTATCAGCTGTGCGGGTGGCCGATGCGGCGCTGGCGGCATAGTTGGCCACTTCATTAACGGTTGCCGCCATCTGGTTGATGGCAGTGGCCATCTGCTCGGCCTCGCTGGATTGCAGGCGAATCTGCTGGTTGTTGCTGTCGGAGGTGGTCAGCAGTTGATCCGAGGCCAGGGTCAGCTCGCTCGCGGCGCTGCGCACCTGGGTGATGGTGTCGGCCAGGTGCCTGACCATATTCTGCAGATCGCCCATCACACTGTTCGGGTAGCGAGTTTCGATACGCTGATTGAGTTCTCCCTTGGCCAGACGCTGGATCACTTCGGCCACCCGGTACGGTTCGGCACCCAGGGTGGATTTGAGCTTGTTGATGATGAGCAGCGACACACCAATGCTCAGCAACACTGCAGCTCCAGTCACCAGCAGGATCAACAGGCGGAAACCACCTGCCGCCTCGCGCACCTCGGCGATGTCTTTGCTGACCAGGGCTTCTTCATGATCGATAAAGGCGTTGATACGCTTGAGCCACTCACTGTAGGCGGGCGAGGCCTGCGTCATCAGCAGTTCTTGGGCTGCCTGTGTATTGCCCTGGCGGCGCAGGCTGATCAGTTGTTCGGTCAGAGGCAGGGTGCTGCGTTCAATATCCTTGATCGCATTCAGCAGACGCTGTTCGGCTGCCGTAGGGGCTTGCGTACGCAACAGGCTTTCCATGGCCTGGGCCGACTCCTGATAGAAGGCGTTGAGGCGCTGGATATCGTTGAGGTGAGTGTTCAGCGCCAGATCGTTGTCCACCAGCACGGCATCGCGGATGGCAATGGCGCGGTCATGCACACTACCGCGGAAGTTGATGGCATAGCGCTGTTTGAGCGAGGCACCGTCGCTCACGGCAGTCAGGGTGCTGTCGATAAAGCCAACGCGCTGCACACCGATCAGCGTGATCAGGATCATCAGCGACAGTATCAAGCCGAAACCAAGACCCAGACGCTGGGCAATGCTCAACTGTGATTGCATGTAATCAACTCCTCTTGCCCTTTGGGGCGGCGACGGCTGGCTGCTGGTTAAGGAGAGGTTCAGTGGGGGGTAACTGCTCTCTTGTGCAAATCTTATACATTGTTTTGCATTTGTACAATTTTGTTTTGCTTTGATGGCGTACTGGCCGATGGCTGGTATCGGACTGTCATGGCAGTCCAGGATATGGCTGAAATGGCCGTATGTTGGGCTTTATGTCAGGTGCAAGGCGCCCGAACGGCGGCCTCATTGAACTTGATGCTGGCTGGCTTGCTTATACAAAAGTTCTACGATTTTTGGCTGTATGGGTACGGTTCAGGCAGGCTTTCTTGGAAGCTGAAGAGGGCTTTCGTCTGGAGCCCTGGTGCCGGCCTGCTGTCGGTAGATTCCCCTCGAGATCGCGCGCAGCGCCATATCATTTTTAGCAGTGACAACGATCGGCGAGCCGCCCGGATCGGCACCCTGTAGCAGCTAACTCAGCCGGGCGAGTTGGCGCGCATCCGGCGTTACTACGAAAAAGACAGCGCAGGGGGGCAAAACTGGGCCAGTGCGCGGTGCTGTAGGTAGAACCGACATCTTCGGTTCGTGCGGCTCAATCAGGAGCAGTTCTTGGCAGGCCTGCTTAAGTTTGCCGGCGTGCTGACATTAGCGAAGGTCATTTGCGCCATCGAAAAAATCAGCCGATGGAGTTCGGGGATTTTGCCGAATCAGGAAGTCTTCATCAGGAATTTCCTTGGCGGCATTTTTGCTTGGTTGATTTATGATCACATGTTATCTAGAGCAGCCGAAGCAGATCTGCACAGAGGAAGCCTGCTATGAATGTGCGTATAAATTTATTGTTGTTGCTGTTGCCGATTTGTTTCCATGCTCAAGCAGAGCACCTGGAAGTAACGGCCGATGAGTGGTGCCCGTTGAGCTGCCAACCCAATGCGGAAAAGCCGGGGTATGCGGTCGAGATCCTGCAGGCAGTGTTTCCCCAGGAGACTATCCATTACCGGGTAACCCCATGGAAACGCGCGGTGCTGCGAACCACGAGCGGTACAAGCGAGGCGTTAATCGGTGCCGTACAGGACCTGGCTGCGAAAGAGGGCTTGCTGATCGGCCAGGAGCCCATCGGCTATGCCCAAGATTGTCTCTATGTGGCCTCAGGTCACCCCGCGCGTTACCGGGGTAAGGCCGATGACTTGAACTCACTTCGGCGAGTTGGTGTATCGCTTGGCTATGTCTATACCGAAGGCTTCAAGGAGTGGCTCACCCGCCCTGCGAACAAGCCCAAAATTTTTACCGCTTCCGGTGATCAACCGGCAGCGCTCAATTTAAGCAAGCTCAGAGAAGGTACCCTGGATGCTGTTATTGAGACCAGCATGGTTATGGACTACCTGCTACGTCAGGCAGAGCTGGCTGAGACTCTGGTGTCGGTGGGCTGCGATACGCCAGACCCCGTTTATGTGGCGTTTGGTAAAGGTTCGCTGGGGGAAGAGCGGGCTCGGCAATTTGATAAAGGCCTGGCACTGCGCAGCTCGGGAAAACTGGCGGAAATCTTGGCCAATTATGATCTCGAGGACTGGAAGCAATAGTCTCCACCTTATCTAGCCTGACCGGTGTTACGGCAGTCTTCGGCCAATAGTCGCCAGTGCGCATCGTCATATTACAGCGCTCGCTGTTTATTTATGCCTGCGCCTAGTTAACCACCTTCGCGTTATCCTGCTCGTCCTTTCCGCACCGAACCCTACCCATGCTGGTAATTTCAAACAGCGTTCACCTCCCTGATGATGAAGTCGAACTGACCGCCATCCGTGCCCAGGGTGCGGGTGGGCAGAACGTCAACAAGGTGTCCAGCGCCATACACCTGCGCTTCGATATCCAGGCGTCCAGCTTGCCGCCGTTCTACAAGGAACGCCTGCTGGCGCTGCGCGACAGCCGGATCACCGCAGACGGGGTGGTGATCATCAAGGCGCAGCAGTACCGCACCCAGGAGCAGAACCGCGCCGATGCCCTGGAGCGCCTGGTTGAGCTGATTCGCAGCGCCGTCAAGACCGAAAAGGCTAGGCGACCGACCAAGCCGACCCTGGGTTCAAAGAAACGCCGGCTGGAGGGCAAGAGCAAGCGCGGGGCGATCAAGGCCGGGCGCGGGCGGGTGGATTACTGACAGCTGATCGTCAGGCGCCCACAATAGGGCCATACCCCACACTGGAGTCTGCGATGCATCCCCGTGTTGTTGAAATCACCGAGCGCCTGATCGAGCGCAGCCGCGCCACGCGCCAGGCCTATCTGCAGCTGATCGAACAGGCCGCCAGCCGTGGCCCGCAGCGCGGCAGTCTGCAATGCGCCAATTTCGCCCATGGCGTGGCCGGCTGTGGCCAGGACGATAAACAGGCGCTGCGCCTGTTGAACGCGGCCAATGTGGCCATCGTCTCGGCCTACAACGACATGCTCTCGGCCCATCAGCCCTACCAGAGCTACCCCGAGCAGATCAAACAGGCCCTGCGTGAGGTGGGTTCGGTGGGCCAGTTTGCCGGGGGCGTGCCGGCCATGTGCGATGGTGTGACCCAGGGCGAGGCGGGCATGGAGCTGAGCCTGCCCAGCCGTGAGGTGATCGCCATGGCCACCGCCGTGGCGCTGTCGCACAACATGTTCGACGCCGCGCTGTACCTGGGCATCTGCGACAAGATCGTGCCGGGCCTGCTGATCGGCGCGCTGCGTTTCGGTCATCTGCCCAGCCTGTTTATCCCGGCCGGTCCCATGCCCTCTGGCCTGGGCAACAAGGAAAAGGCCGAGGTGCGCCAGCGCTACGCCGAGGGCAAGGCCAGCCGTGACGAGCTGCTGGCCTCCGAAATGGCCGCCTACCACAGCCCCGGTACCTGCACCTTCTATGGCACGGCCAACACCAACCAGCTGCTGATGGAGGTGATGGGCCTGCACCTGCCCGGCGCGTCCTTTATCAACCCCGGCACGCCGCTGCGCGAGGCCCTGACCCGCGAGGCGGCGCAGCAGGTCACCCGCCTGACGGCCCAGGGCGGCACTTATACGCCCCTGGGGCGCATCGTCGACGAGCGTTGCCTGGTCAATGCGGTGGTGGCCCTGTGCGCCACCGGTGGCTCCACCAACCACTGTCTGCACCTGCCAGCCATCGCCCGCGCCGCCGGTATCCAGCTGACCTGGCAGGACATGGCCGAGCTGTCCGCCGTGACCCCGACCCTGAGCCAGGTCTACCCCAACGGCAAGGCCGATATCAATCAGTTCCAGGCCGCTGGCGGCACCACGCTGCTGATCCGCGAACTGCTGACGGCGGGCCTGCTGCATGAACAGGTCAATACCGTGACCGGTCAGGGCTTGAGTCGCTACACCTGCGAGCCCTTTCTCGACGCTGGGCAACTGGTATGGCGCAAGGGGCCGACGGTCAGCCTGGACGAGAGCATCCTGCGCCCGGCGGCGCGCCCCTTCAGTGCCGAGGGCGGCTTGCGCCTGCTGCAGGGCAACCTGGGCCGGGCGGTGATAAAGGTATCGGCCGTGGCTCCCGAGCATCAGGTGGTGGAGGCGCCGGCGCGGGTGTTCGAGGATCAGCAGCAACTGGCCGAGGCGTTCAAGGCCGGCGAGCTGGAGCAGGATCTGGTGGCGGTGGTGCGCTTTCAGGGCCCGCGCAGCAACGGCATGCCGGAGTTGCACAAGCTCACGCCTTACCTGGGCCTGCTGCAGGATCGCGGCTTCAAGGTGGCCCTGGTCACCGATGGACGTATGTCCGGGGCCTCGGGCAAGGTGGCGGCGGCCATTCATGTCTGCCCGGAAGCCCTGGATGGTGGGCCCCTGGCGCGCCTGCGCGATGGCGACCTGATCCGCGTCGATGGTCGCAGCGGTGAGTTGCGCGTACTGGTGGATGAGGCTGAGCTGCTGGCCCGGCCACTGGCCCAGCCCAGCCTGGAAAGCAGCCAGGGCTGTGGTCGCGAACTGTTTGGCTTTATGCGCGCCGCCTTTAGCAACGCGGAAGAGGGCGCCAGCGCCTTTGGTCTGGCCGCAGGAGCTCCCCGTGCAGCTGACTGATCTGCAACTGCCGGTAGCTGTGGGCGCCTGTGCATATACAAACGCGGGCCAGTTGGCCGAGGCCCTGGCGCAGCAGGTGGCGCAGGCTTTGCGCCAGGCCATCGAGCAACGCGGCTGTGCCTGCTTGCTGGTGTCCGGTGGGCGCAGCCCGCTGGCCTTTTTCCAGGCCCTGGCGCAGCAGTCATTGCCTTGGGAGAAGGTGACCATCAGCCTGGCCGATGAGCGCTGGGTGGCGCCGGAACACGCCGACAGCAACGAGGCGCTGGTGCGCCGCCATCTGCTTCAGGGGCCGGCTGCCCACGCGCAGTTTCTTGGCCTGTACCAGCCAGCGGTCAGCCTGAAGGCCGCCGCCGAGCTGGCCGACACCGCACTGGCTGCGCTGCCGCCGGTGGATGTGCTGGTGCTGGGCATGGGCGAGGACGGTCACTGCGCCTCGCTGTTTCCCGGTAGCCCGCTGCTGGCCCAGGCCCTGGATCGCGACTGCCCGCAGCGGGTATTGCCGATGCTGGCGCCGGTTGCGCCCACTGCGCGGCTTAGCCTGACCCTGCCGCTGCTGGCCTCGGCGCGCCTGCCACTCTTGGCCATCCAGGGCCCGGCCAAGCTGGCCACCCTGGAGCAGGCTCTGGCCGGCAGCGATGCCCTGCAGATGCCGATCCGCGCGCTGCTCAAGGCACCGCTGCAGATTCACTGGTGTCCATAGGCGCACTGCGCTGTCAGCTGACCAACGGCCTTTGCAGGTGGCGATCCTTGGCTAAGGTTTAGCACTTCACAGGCGTGCAAGGTCGGAGTCTGCATGCTCCAGATGGATTGGATCAGCCAGGGAGAAAGCCCATGCGTTTTATGGTGATGGTCAAGGCAACCGCGGAGTCCGAAGCCGGCATCATGCCCAGCGAGGAGCTTATGGCGGCGATGGGGCGCTACAACGAAGAGCTGCTTGAAGCCGGTGTGCTGCTCGCCGGGGAGGGCCTGCAGCCCAGCAGCAAGGGCGCCCGGGTGATGTTCAGCGGCAGCCAGCGCAGCGTCCGCCACGGCCCGTTTGTCGAAACCCAGGAACTGATCGCCGGTTTCTGGATCTTCCAGGTGGAGTCGCTGGAAAAATGCATCGAGTGGGTCAAGCGTTGCCCTAATCCGATGCCCAGTGATAGCGAAATCGAGATTCGGCAGATTTTCGAGGTCGAAGACTTCGGCGATGAATTCAGCCCCGAATTGCGCGAACAGGAAGCGCGTATTCGTACGCGCATTAACAGTGACGACTAAGGAGAGTTGCGATGAAAATTCATGCCTATCTGATGTTCGACGGCCAGTGCGAGGCCGCCTTCAACCATTACGCCGAATGCCTGGGCGGTGAGCTGGAGCTGATGCGTTTTGGCGACAGCCCGGAAGCCGATAATGTGCCGGTGGAGTTTCACCAGCGGGTGATTCACGTTTGCCTGACGGTGGGCGATCAGTTGCTGATGGCCTCCGACAGCATGCCGGGCATGCCCTACGAGGGCATCAAGGGCTGCTCGATTTCCCTGCAAGTGGAGAATGTGCCTGAAGCAGAGCGCTTGTATACGGCATTGTCAGCCGGCGGTACGGTGCAGATGGAATTGCAGCAGACCTTCTGGGCCACGCGCTTTGCCATGTTCACCGACCGCTTTGGCGTAAGCTGGATGATCAACTGCGATGTGGATAGCCAGCAGGGCTGACGGCGAGCGTCTCGGCAAAGCCAGTCCGGATGAAATCCGGGGGAACAGGATCGTTCCAGGCTAAGCCTTCGCGGCTGAAGCCGCTCCTACACAGCAAATGAGGGCGTAGGGTGGATATCGCTTTTCATATCCACCGAAGATGGTGGATCGATAAAGCGTGATCCACCCTACGCTTACCAATTGCGCCCTTAGCCGACCAGCCCGAGGGCGCGCTCCGGTTGCTCCTCCGCCACTTCGACGCCAGCCAGGAACTCCTCGCCCCAGCGGCGGATATCGTTGTAGCAGACGATATCGAACAGCTCGCGCAGGCGTGCCTGGGCTTCGCTCTTGGGCAGGTTGAGGGCCAGGTAGCAGGTTTGCGCCAGATCGGCCGGATCGTGCGGGTTGGTCAGCAGGGCGCCCTTGAGTTCGGCCGCCGCGCCGGCAAATTCCGACAGTACCAGTACACCGCTGCCGCCCAGCAGACCCTGGGCTGCAACAAATTCCTTGGCCACCAGGTTGAGGCCGTCACGCAGCGGGGTGATCCACATCACGTCAGCCATGGCGTACCAGGCGCTGACCTCCTCGAACGGCAGGCTGCGGAAGAAGAACTGCAAGGGCGTCCAGCCGATACGGGCGAAGCGGCCGTTGATGCGGCCTACGGCCTGTTCGATCTGGGTCTGCAGCTCGTCGTAGATGGTCATTTCCTTGGCCGCCGGCACGCACACGGTGACCAGGGTGACCTTGCCGAGCAGTTCGGGGTTGTCGGCCAGCAGGCGTTCGTAGGCGTTGAGCTTTTCCAGAATGCCCTTGGTGTAGTCGAGGCGTTCCACCGAGAGGATCAGCTTGACCCCCTGCATCTCCTCGCGCAGGTGCGCCATCAGCTCCTTGATCTTCGGCGCCGCCAGGGCGTTGCGTACGCGGTCGATGTCCAGGCCCACCGGGTGGGCGCCGAGCTTGACCTGGCGGGTGCCGGTGTCCACGGCGGTGGTCATGCGCTCCAGGCCCACGGCGCAACCATAGGTGATAAAGCGTGGGGCGCAGTTCTGCCGGCTGATGGTCTGCAGGGGCATCACGCCGCGCGCCACGTCGACGAAGTTCTCCACCTGGCGCGGGATATGGAAGCCGATGTAGTCGCACTGCAACAGGCTGCCGACGATCTGCCGGCGCCAGGGCAGCACGTTGAACACATCCGCCGAGGGGAAGTAGGTGTGGTGGAAGAAGGCGATGCGCAGGTCCGGGCGCAGCTCGCGCAGGTAGGCCGGGACCATCCACAGGTTGTAGTCGTGCAGCCAGACGATGGCGCCTTCGGCGGCCTCCAGCGCGGTGCGTTCGGCGAAGGCGCGGTTGACCTTGCAGAACACCTGCCAGTCGTCCTCGTTGAAGGTGGCGCGCTCCCAGAAGGTGTGCAGGGTTGGCCAGAAGGCCTCCTTGGAGAAGCGCTTGTAGAAGGTGTCGACGTCCTCCTTGCTCAGCTTGACCCGTGCCGCGGTGAGCTTGGGGTAGCGTTCGGCGTCCACCGTGGTGTGGCTGTCGAAGGGCTCGGCGGCGTCTTCGTGCACGGCCCAGGCGACCCAGGAGCCGGGGCGGCCGTCGCCGAAGAAGCTGAGCAGGGTGGGGATGATGCCATTGGGCGAGGTGGGGCGACGGCGCTGCAGCTTGCCGTCGGCTGCGCGGTACTCTTCGTAAGGCAGGCGATGGTAGACCATCACCAGTTCGGCCTTGCCCGGCTGCGCGGCCTGGCGCCGTTCGGCGGCGATACCGTGCTCGCCGAGGAAACCGAAATGGGCGAAGGCTTCGAGGATGCCGCCGCAGCCCGGGCTGCTGGCATGCAGGGTGCGCGAGTGATGGCGGGTGGCTTCCAGCAGGGCCGCCTCCGACTGGCCGACGCAGACGCCATGGAAGCTGCTGGTGAGCATGGACAGGTCGTTGAGGGTGTCGCCGGCAGTCAGCACCTGAGCGTGATCCAGCTCCAGCCAGTCGGCCAGGGCGCGCAGGCTGCTGCCCTTGTTGACGCCCTTGGGCAGGAAATCCAGGTAGCGCTCAGCCGAATAGAGCAAGTCGCAGCCCAGGGCCTCGGCGGCTTCCTGCAGCTGAGCCTGGGCGGCCTGTTCGGGTGTGCAGAAGTAGGAGCAGCGGCGTGCCTGGGGCACGTCCTGACGCTCCAGGGCAAAGGCCTCGATGGCGCTGGCGACCTGGCTTTCGCCGGGCCAGAGGGCGTCCACCGCGCTCTGCAGCGGCTGGATCGGTTGCAGGCTGTCGCCGTGCACCAGGGTCGCGCCGACGTCGGCGATGATGTAGTCCGGCTGCGGCAGGGTCGGGTCGGCCAGCAGCGGCAGTACCGCTTCCAGGCTGCGCCCGGTGACATAGGCGAGCTTGATCTGCGGGTGGGCGGCGATGGTCTGGTAGAGGCTCAGGCGATCCTCGGGATCGCCGGCGAGAAAGGTTCCATCCAGATCGGTGGCAAGTAGCATCGTTGTTTCTCCAGAAGCGGCGTCGTGCGCCGGTGTTCTGGCTGCTTGGGGTAGGCTCGGGGCCTTGCCGAAACAGCCGTTAAGAGCCTGTCCAAAACCTGCTGCGCGTCGGCCAGGCGGCGTTGAAATCACGCTCAGAATGCTCATTTACAGCACGTAAACTCCGCTTCTTCGCATGATTTCGCCTTGCCTGGCTCTAGCTCGCGAGTCTTTGAACAGGCTCTACGATCTTCAGGACGGGGTCGTCTCCTCCGTCGAATCATGGGGCGGTGCATCGGGCATCAGCTCCAGCACGGCGGGGCTGGTGCGCAGCATGGGTACGAAGTGCGCCGCGTCGCCGCTGACCAGGTCGCTGACATGGCGCAGGCGATAGAGGGTGTAGGCCGCCAGCACGCTCAGGGTGGCGGCAAAGTAGAGGGGCAGCGCGCTGGCGCCCAGTCGCTCCATCAACACCCCGGCGAGCAACGGGCCGCACACAGAGCCGATACCATTGACCATCAGCAGGCTGCTGCAGCCGGAGAGAATCTCGTCGCTGTGCAACTGGTCGATCAGCTGCGCCACGGCAATGGGGTAGATGGCAAAGGTCAGGCCACCCCAGACGAACACTGCACCGAGCAGCAGCGGCCCCGCCGGCAACAGACTCATGACCAGGGCCAGAGTGACTGCCAGGGCCACGACCCAGAGCAGCACCTGACGGCGGTCGTGGCGATCCGAGTAGAGCCCGATGGGCCATTGCAACAGGGCGCCGCCAAGAATGGTGGCAGTCATCAGCAGGCCCACGCCTGGGGTGTCGAAGCCGGCGAGGCTGGCGTACACCGGCGCCATGCCCCAGAACGCGCCCAGGGCCAGGCCGGACAGGCCTGCCGCAACCATGGCCAGCGGGGCGATGCGCCACAGTTGGCGCAGGTTGCTCGGGGGTGCTTCCGGCAGGCTCGGCTGCGCCTGGCAGGTCAGGGTGATGGGCATCAGCGCCGCGCTGATCAGGATGGTGGCGAGGGCGAACAGGGTGAAGTGCAGCGGATCGGCCAGGTGCAGCAGCTGCTGGGCCAGGGCCAGGGCGCCGAGGTTGACCGCCATGTAGATGGCAAACACCTGGCCGCGCTGCTCGTTCGGCGCCTGGGCGTTGAGCCAGCTCTCGGTGACCATATACAGAGTGACCAGGGCCAGGCCGTAGAGCACACGCAGGCCCAGCCAGACCCAGGGGTCGATAAGCAGTACATGGAGCAGGGCGGCGATGGCGGCCAGGGCCGCGCAACAGGCGAACGCACGGATATGCCCGATGCGCCGAACCAGCGGAGTCGCCAGCCAGGTGCCGAGAAGAAACCCGACGAAGTACCCGGACATGATCAGGCCGAGCATCGTGGTGGAGTAGCCTTCGGCGACGCCACGCAGGGTCAGGAGGGTATTAAGCAGGCCATTGCCGAGGAGGAGTAAAGCAACCCCACCGAGCAACGAGCTGATAGGGGCAATCAGGGACCACATGGCGAACTACCCTAGGGGACTATCCCCCTGAGTGCAAGCACAAAGGGTGCCACTGCTTAGCTTGGTAACTATATAAGTCTTTGTTTTAAAAAAGATTATTTATAGCGATGAGTGGTCGTTTGATTTTTTCTGGCGCAGCAAGTGCGCACACTGGGGGCGACGGATAAGGCGTATTGCACCGATAGCGCTCGTGACCACGGAGGGGCGCACTGCGTGTAGATAATGCAGGAGCCAGCTTGCTGGCGATGCTGTTGGCTTACCAAGATCGTCGGAGTGCCGAACCACAGCAAGCTGGCTGCTACAAGGTTGCGCTTACGGTTGTCAGCTGCACACCCGGCCAATGGCGCTGGCCAGCTGATCCAGGCGTTCGCCATCCAGGCCGGCCATATTGGCCCGACCGCTGCCGACCATATACACGCTGAACTCATCGCGCAGCATCTGCACCTGGGCCGGGCTTAGGCCGGTGTAGGAGAACATGCCGCGCTGCTGGGCTATATGGGCAAAGCGGTCGCTCAGCCCATAAGGCCGCAGGGCCTCGACCAGGCCGACGCGCAAGCTGGCGACACGTTGGCGCATGGCCTCCAGCTCATCGACCCACAGGGCTTTGAGCTCGCTATCGCCCAGGATGCCGGCCACCACCGCCGCGCCATGGGCCGGTGGGGTGGACCACAGGTTACGTGCAATAAACGCCAGTTGGCTGCGTACATCCTGCAGTTTCTCGGCATGTTCGGCGCAGACGATCAGCGCGCCGGTGCGCTCGCGGTACAGGCCGAAGTTCTTCGAGCAGGAGCTGGTGATCAGCAGTTCCGGTAATTCGGCGGCAAACAGGCGCACGGCAAAGGCGTCCTGCTCCAGGCCATCACCGAAGCCCTGGTAGGCGAAGTCGATCAGCGGCAGCAGTTCGCGGGCCTTGACCACCTCCAACACGCGTTTCCAGTCCCTTGGCGTCAGGTCGAAGCCGGTGGGGTTATGGCAGCAGGCGTGGAGCAGCACCACATCGCCCCGGGGCACGTGGGTGAGGGCGGCGATCATCGCCTCGACATTCAACTGGTTGTTCGCGTCGACGTAGGGGTAATGACCGACCTTGAGGTCGGCGGCGGCGAAGATGCTCTCGTGGATCGGCCAGGTCGGATCGCTTAGCCAGATGCCGCGGCCCGGCAGGCACTGGGCGATAAAGTCCGCACACAGGCGCAGGGCCCCGGTACCGCCCGGGGTCTGGGTGGCGCCGGCGCGTTCGACCAGCAGCGGGCTATCGGCACCCAGTACCAGCTGGCTGAGCAGGCGGCCAAACAGTGGGTCGCCATGGCCGCCGATATAGCTTTTGCTGGTTTCGCTTGCCACCAGGCGCTGTTCGGCCAGCTTTACCGCGCGCGGAATCGGCGTCAGGCCCTGGGCGTCCTTGTATACGCCCACACCCAGGTCCAGCTTGGCCGGGTTGGGGTCCTGCCGATAGGCGTCCATCAGGCCGAGAATCGGGTCGCCAGGCACCCGGTTGATGTGCTGGAAATGGCTCACTTGCGGCCCTCGGCGCTGGCGGCTAGCACATCGGTACGCGCGGCCATGATGAAGTCGTTGCGGTGCAGACCGCGCATTTCATGGCTCCACCAGGTCACGGTGACCTTGCCCCATTCGGTCAGCAGGGCCGGGTGGTGGCCGACTTCCTCGGCGATGGCACCCACCGCGTTGGTAAAGGCCAGGGCATGGCGGAAGTTCCTGAACAGGTAAACCCGCTCCAGCTCCATATGGTCGCCGCGTACCTCGATATTCCAGTCGGGGATTTCACGGATCAGTTCGGCCAGCTCTTCA
Organism: Pseudomonas xionganensis; assembly: GCF_009763245.1. Taxonomy (GTDB): domain Bacteria; phylum Pseudomonadota; class Gammaproteobacteria; order Pseudomonadales; family Pseudomonadaceae; genus Aquipseudomonas; species Aquipseudomonas xionganensis. The sequence goes on from NZ_WKJZ01000001.1 coordinate 2,044,308, forward strand.
TCGCTGACTTTCGGCGCATCGGCGCGGCAGGCTTCGCATTGGGCTTGGGCAAGGGTGGTCATATCGGGGTTCCTTCAATCTGTGACTATTGATGAGGATGAGATTAGGCCTTTTGTAGGAGCGGGCCATGCCCGCGATCGCGGCCATGGGCCGCTCCTACAAGGGTGGGCATGCGCAGCTTGTCCACCCTACGCGGTCATGCCGCCTTCGGCGGAAACTTTGGCGTATGCAGACCCAGGCGCATGGCCTGGTGTACCAGCGCCATGATGTCCTCATGGGCCAGTTCGAACAGGCGCTTGAGTTCGGGCAGCACGAAGTACAACGGTTGCAGGATGTCGATGCGGTAAGGCGTGCGCATCGCTTCCAGGGGGTCGAAGGCCTGGTGCTCGGGGGCAGCGGACAGGGCGTAGAGGGTTTCCTTCGGCGAGGAGAGGATGCCGCCGCCATAGATGCGCCGCCCGGCCGGGGTATCGACCAGGCCGAACTCGATGGTCAGCCAGTACAGGCGCGCCAGGTACACGCGCTCTTCCTTGGTTGCGGCTAGGCCGAGCTTGCCATAGGTGTGGGTGAATTCGGCGAACCAGGGATTGGTCAGCAGCGGGCAGTGGCCGAAGATCTCGTGGAAGATATCCGGCTCCTGCAGGTAGTCCAGTTCCTCGGGTGTGCGGATAAAGGTCGCGACCGGGAACTGCTTGCTGGCCAGCAGTTCGAAGAAGGTCTGGAAGGGAATCAGCGCCGGCACCCGCGCCACTCGCCAGCCGGTGCTGGTTTCGAGTACCCGGTTGATTTCGCCCAGTTGCGGGATGCGCTCATGGGGTAGCTTGAGCTGCTCGATACCGTCCAGGTATTCCTGGCAGGCGCGCCCCTCCAGCAGCTGCATCTGACGGCTGATCAGGGTGTGCCATACCTGATGCTCGGCTTCCGGGTAATGGATAAAACCGCTGGCATCCGGTTCCCGCGCCACGTACTGGGTGCTCATTCTACAGGCCTCCTGCTGGGGCTTTTGTTGTTGTGTTTGCGTCAGAAATACTCCAGTGCATGGGTTAGTGCAGCTCAGGGCAGGGCCTGAGCTCGGTGGTCAGTGCGGTTATTTCGTAAAGAATTGGTTACGTGCTTGGCGATGTGCCCAAGTATCGTCTTGCTGTCGTGCTGATCTGTCACATATTCTTGACGGAAATTGCGCCGCCTTCGTCGATTCTTGGCGTCGGTTGGCCATCACAAGACAGACAAGAGCCCTGCCATGCGTATCAAAGTCCACTGCCAGAACCGCGTCGGTATCCTGCGCGACATCCTCAACCTGCTGGTCGACTACGGCATCAACGTGGCCCGTGGTGAAGTCGGTGGCGAGCAGGGCAATGCCATCTACCTGCACTGCCCGAATCTGATCAATCTGCAGTTCCAGTCGTTGCGGCCGAAGTTCGAGGCGATTAGCGGGGTGTTCGGCGTCAAGCGTGTCGGATTGATGCCCAGCGAACGGCGCCATCTGGAGCTCAATGCCTTGCTCGGTGCCCTGGATTTTCCGGTGCTGTCCATCGATATGGGCGGCAGCATAGTCGCGGCCAACCGCAGTGCCGCCCAGCTGCTGGGGGTGCGGGTGGATGAGGTGCCGGGTATCGCGCTGTCGCGCTACGCCGAGGATTTCGACTTGCCCGAGTTGGTGCGCGCCAACAAGTCGCGGATCAACGGCCTGCGGGTCAAGGTCAAGGGTGATGTGTTTCTCGCCGATATCGCCCCGCTGCAGACCGAGCATGACGAGAGCGATGCCCTGGCCGGCGCCGTGCTGACCCTGCACCGTGCCGACCGCGTGGGTGAGCGTATCTACCATGTGCGCAAGCAGGAGCTGCGTGGCTTCGACTCGATCTTCCAGAGCTCCAAGGTAATGGCTGCCGTAGTCAGGGAAGCGCGACGTATGGCGCCCCTGGATGCGCCGCTGCTGATCGAGGGCGAAACCGGTACCGGCAAGGAATTGCTGGCCCGCGCCTGCCACTTGGCCAGTCCACGCGGGCAGTCGCCTTTTATGGCGCTCAACTGCGCCGGCCTGCCGGAGTCCATGGCCGAGACCGAGCTGTTCGGCTACGGTCCCGGCGCCTTCGAGGGCGCGCGGCCGGAAGGCAAGCTCGGCCTGCTGGAGCTGACGGCCGGTGGCACGCTGTTTCTCGATGGCGTGGGCGAGATGAGCCCGCGTCTGCAGGCCAAGCTGCTGCGTTTTCTGCAGGACGGCTGCTTTCGCCGGGTTGGCAGCGACGAAGAGGTGTATCTGGACGTGCGGGTGATCTGCGCCACCCAGGTTGACCTGTCCGAGCTGTGTGGTCGCGGCGAGTTCCGTCAGGACCTGTATCACCGCCTCAATGTGCTGAGCCTGCATATCCCACCGCTGCGCGAATGCCTGGATGGGCTTGAACCTTTGGTGGAGCATTTTCTCGACCAGGCCAGCCGGCAGATCGGCTGCCCGCTACCCAGGCTGGCGCCCCAGGTACTGGAACGGCTCAGCCACTACCATTGGCCGGGCAATGTGCGCCAGCTGGAGAACGTGCTGTTCCAGGCGGTGTCACTGTGCGAGGGCGGCATGGTCAAGGCCGAGCATATCCGCCTGCCGGACTACGGCGCGCCGCAACCTCTGGGTGAGTTCTCGGTAGAGGGGAGCCTGGATGAGATCCTTGGCCGTTTCGAAAAAGCCGTGCTGGAGCGCCTGTTCCACGATCACCCGAGCAGCCGCCAGCTGGGCAAGCGCCTGGGGGTGTCGCACACCACTATCGCCAACAAGTTGCGCCAGCATGGGTTGGGGAAGGAATAGGCGCGCTGGCCTGCTAGAGTCATTGCAGCTTTTCGTGTCGCAACAAGGACGATCATGTCGACTCTCAACCGTTCCGAGGCCCAGCAACGGGCCGACGATATAGCTGTATTCAACCGCGAGCTGGCGCGTCTTGAGGCCGAGCAGGTGCTGAGCCTGGGCGATGACCAGCGCGCCAGCCTGCATGCTCATCAGCAGCAACTGCTGGCCAGTTACCGCGCAGCCTTCGATATCGATCACGACAGCCAGGCCCGGCAGCTGTCCCTGGGCATGCGCATCGCCTCCTTTCTCGGCGCCCTGGCCCTGGCGGCCAGCCTGTTCTTTCTCTTCTACCAGTTCTGGGGCCTGTTCGGCGAAGTCAGTCAGGTGGCCATTCTGCTGGCGGCGAGCCTGGGCTCCTGCGTCCTGACCCTGTGGCTGAGCCGGCGCGATGATTCGGGCTATTTCAGCAAGCTGGCGGCGCTCTTGGCGCTGACCTGCTTTGTGCTGAACATCACCATGCTCGGGCAGATCTTCAATATCACCCCCTCCGACAAGGCCCTGCTGCCCTGGGCCGCCTATGCGCTGTTGCTGGCCTATGCCTGCCAGGCCCGGCTGTTGCTGGCCGCGGGCATACTCTGCCTGCTGGCTTTTATCGCTGCGCGGGTGGGCAGTTGGGGTGGCTTGTACTGGCTAAGCTTTGGCGAGCGGCCGGAGAACTTCCTGCCCGCGGCGCTACTGATCTTTGCCGTGCCGCTGCTGATCGAGCAGCGCCGTTATGAAGGCTTTGCCGTGATCTACCGGGTGTTCGGCTTGCTGGCGCTGTTGCTGCCGGTACTGGTGCTGGGGCACTGGGGCGAGGCCAGCTATCTGGACCATGCGCCGGCGCTGATAGAGGGCGGCTATCAGGTGCTCGGCTTTGTGCTGTCTGTCGCGCTGATCTGGCTGGGGGCGCGTCGGGGCTGGGCGGATGTGGTCAATACCGGCTTGGTGTTCTTTGTGGTGTTTCTCTACACCAAACTGTTCGACTGGTGGTGGGAGTTGATGCCCAAGTACCTGTTCTTCCTGCTGCTGGGGCTGGTCGCGGTGTTGGTCCTGCTGGTGCTGCGGCGTCTGCGCAGTCGCCATGGTCTGTTTGCGGGGGTGGGGCAATGAAGGGCGCGCGGGGGTACTTCCTGCTGGTGGGGCTGGGGCTGATCCTGCTGGTCAACGCCATCGTCCTGGCGGGTGTGGCCTGGAATCGTCAGGAGCCGGCGGACAGCCGCCTGCAACTGTCCGAACGAGAGCTGAGTGATGGTTATGGCTATGGGCGCCGGGAGAACAGTGGTATTGGCCTGTCCCTGGATTATCGCTGGCCGAGTGAGGAGGACGATGCGCTTTATTCGGGGGTCAGCCCCGAACAGATGGCGGTATTGGGCTTCTGGCTGCCTGCTGAGCGTGATGAGGTGAGTATTCGTCGCTATCGCCGTCAACAAGAGCGTGACGCCCTGCTGGTGCTGGAACTGGATGGCCCGGCTTATCGGCGTGAAGTGCAGTTGGCCCAGGCCGCCCATGCCGAGGCCCAACGCCTGCAACAACTGGCACCGGATAACCGGGATCTGCAGCGGGCGGCCCGCCAGGCGCAGGAACGCCTGCTGCATGAGCAGCATGCTGCCAGCCGTCTGTTGGTGGTGGATGTGGGGGTGGATTCTGAGGCGCTGCGCGCGCGTTATGCTGATCGCCAGCGTTATGCCATTGTCCGCGCTCATGTCCGGCCGTTCGCCCACCGCCGGGAGCGCTCCGGAGTGGAGCAAGGCGCCAGTCAGTCGCGCTGGCAATGGCAGCTTGGCGGCCACGCCAGCAGCTCGGGCCTGGCGCGCATTCATCTGCCCCAGCGCTTGCACCGGCTATTTGACAGCCTACCCCGCGGTGGGGCCTATGCGCAGCAGGAGGTGGAGCGCCATACCCGGCTGTTTACGGTCGAACTGGTTTTCGGCCGGCGCCTGGAACCCTGGATTGTTGATCTGCAGGCACGCACGCCCTGAGCCTGGCTGAAGGCGTCAGCTCTAACGAGGTGGACTATGCAATGGATAAGGGCAGCTTTGATGTGGCTGTACAGCGGCCTGGTGCTGGCCGCCGGAGGCGATATGCAGGGTAACGAGGCGGATATGCGCTCGCAGCATTATCAACTGCTGCATATTTCTCCGGAAATGCCGCCACCGGGGCGCTGGGATCAGGAACACCAGCGTTTGGTGCTGGATCTGCTGTCCTTCAAGGACCGCCTCGATACCGCCCCCGAGCCGGCCAGACGCTACCTGGCCCGGCTGACCGATAACTTCACCCGTTCGGTGTTGCTGCGCGATGTGCTGGCGCGCGATGACGTGGTCTACTTCAGCGATTACTGGACGCGCAAGGGCAGCGTGCTGAATATCGTCGAGTACCGCAAAACCGGCTCGGCGACGGGGCTGACGCCCTATCTGGGGCCGCTGTCTTCCATCCCCATCGCCAGCTATGGCTTTGCCAAGTATCACTTGCACTACAAGGGCGAGGTGCTGCCGTTCTGGGGCGTGGCACAGAAGGACAAGTGGACCCTGCGCAAGCGCTACTGGGCCCGAGCCCAGGTGTTTATGCCCTTTGGCGAATCGGCTGGGCTGGATGTGGCGATCATCGGCATGGATCTAGGCATCAACTATATGGAGCCGGTAGGCAGCTTTTTACTCTTGCCCCGGGATGAGCTGTGACGGATACCCTGAGCCTGGGTATGGCGCGGGCCTGGCCCTGTTATCTGCTGTGGATTGATGGTGCGGCGGCCGCCACGGCGGCTGTGCTGCTGTTTGGCCTGGGGCCCTGGTTGTCGCACTGGTATGGCTTGCCGGCCGAACTGCTGCAGCTGATCGCGCTTGTCAGCCTGGGCTATGCCGCCTACTCGCTGAACCTGGCGCGCCTGTCCAGGCGTCCTGCCTGGGCCCTGGTGCTGCTGGTGTCGGCTAATGCCCTGTGGGCGCTGCTGTGCCTGCGCTGGGCGCTGCAGTATGGCGCTACCGCGAGCCTGCTGGGCGTGCTGCATCTGCTGGTCGAGGCGCTGTTTGTCGGCACCCTGGCCGCACTGGAGTGGCGCTGGCGGGCGCACTTGCTGGCCGCTTAGGTGTCTGGCTCTCCGCGCCAGGCTTTTACCACCCGTTTACGCATCCCCGGGCGATCCTGCAGCTGCTCGATGGCCTGTTCGGCCAGCCTGATCCAATAATCATCCACATCGGCCTGGCATATCGAGGTGCGGGTAGCCAGCTCGGCCCAGGCCGCCGGTAGATGCTTGCCGGTAAAACCACCGGGCTTGTCACGGGCCAGATAGCGCACCTGGGTGATGCCGGCCAGCAGAATGCGGCCGTAGCACATCAGGCAGGGCTGCAGGCTGACATAGAGGGTGAGGGCGCTGCGATCCTGCGCGGGGTACTCCGCTTCCAGTCGGTCGAGCAGCTGCATCTCGGCATGCCCGGCACTGTTGTAGTGACCCTCGGCAAAGACCTGATTACGGGCGCTGCACAGCAGCTCCTGGGCCTCGTTGACCAGCAGCGCGCCCACGGCGTAGCAGCCCTGTTCCAGGGCCAGCAGGGCCTGTTCGCAGCACAGTCTGGCCCAGGTGTCGGCCGGCTTGTGACTGGGCGGGCCCTGCTGCAGCAGGGCGAGGTGCTGGTGGTTGATGGCGCTTGTCCTGAGTGGGCGAGTGGTATGACAAGTCTAGCCATGCTCGCCGAGCGAGGCGGCGCTGGCCCTACGACCTTGGTGCAATGGCCTGGCAGTGGCCGTCGCGGCAGACTGCAGGCGTTCAAATCCTGCGTGGTTTGGAGGCAAGCGTTTCTACATTCCCTCCCCGGAATGCTTTGGGTGGCGGTCAGATGACCGCCTTTTTTTTGCGCTCAGGTTGCTTGGGTGGGCTTTGGTCAGTACCACCTGGCACTTTCCCAGTGTTGCGCCAGAGGCCATTTTCAGGCTCGTAAACCTGGCAAGACCATGGTCGTAGAGCGGTAAGACCATGGTCGAATGGTTCCGGGGTAGGGGGCGGGCTACAAATGCTTCCATAGAAAAACAACTATCCATCGAGGTGTTTCTGATGAGTGCTGCGTCCCTGTATCCCGTGCGTGCCGAAGTGGCCGCCACCACGCTGACTGACGAGGCCACCTACAAGGCCATGTACCAGCAGTCGGTGATCAATCCGGACGGCTTCTGGCGCGAGCAGGCCAAGCGCCTCGACTGGATCAAGCCCTTTACCAAGGTCAAGCAGACCTCCTTCGACGACCACCATGTGGACATCAAGTGGTTCGCCGACGGCACCCTCAACGTTTCCTACAACTGCCTGGACCGTCACCTGGAAGAGCGCGGTGATCAGGTGGCGATCATCTGGGAAGGCGACGACCCGGCGGAAAGCCGCAATATCACCTACCGCGAGCTGCACGAGCAGGTGTGCAAGTTCGCCAACGCCCTGCGCGGCCAGGACGTGCACCGTGGCGATGTGGTGACCATCTATATGCCGATGATCCCGGAGGCGGTGGTGGCCATGCTGGCGTGCGCCCGTATCGGTGCCATCCATTCGGTGGTATTCGGCGGCTTCTCGCCGGAAGCTCTGGCCGGGCGCATTATCGATTGCCAGTCCAAGGTGGTGATCACCGCCGACGAGGGCGTGCGGGGCGGCAAGCGCACCGCGCTCAAGGCCAACGTCGACGAGGCTCTGACCCACCCGGAAACCGCCAGCGTGCAGAAGATCATCGTGTGCAAGCGCACCGGTGGCGAGATCAAGTGGCACCCCCATCGCGACATCTGGTACGAAGATCTGATGGCGGTGGCTGGCAGCGTCTGCGCGCCGAAGGAAATGGGCGCCGAGGAAGCGCTGTTTATCCTCTATACCTCCGGCTCTACCGGCAAGCCCAAGGGCGTGCAGCACACCACCGGCGGCTACCTGCTCTATGCGGCCCTGACCCATGAGCGGGTGTTCGACTATCGTCCGGGCGACATCTACTGGTGCACCGCCGATGTGGGCTGGGTCACCGGCCACAGCTATATCGTCTACGGCCCGCTGGCCAATGGCGCCACCACCTTGCTGTTCGAGGGCGTGCCGAACTACCCGGATATCACCCGGGTGTCGCAGATCGTCGACAAGCACAAGGTCAATATCCTCTACACCGCCCCAACCGCGATCCGCGCCATGATGGCGCAGGGCGATGCGGCGGTTGCCGGCGCCGATGGCTCCAGCCTGCGCCTGCTCGGCTCGGTGGGTGAACCGATCAACCCGGAAGCCTGGAATTGGTACTACAAGACCGTTGGCCAGGAGCGCTGCCCGATCGTCGATACCTGGTGGCAGACCGAAACCGGCGGCATCCTGATCAGCCCGCTGCCCGGCGCCACCGCGCTCAAGCCGGGTTCGGCGACCCGTCCGTTCTTCGGCGTGCAGCCGGCCCTGGTGGACAACATGGGCAACCTGATCGACGGCGCCGCCGAAGGTAACCTGGTGATCATCGATTCCTGGCCGGGTCAGGCGCGTACCCTCTACGGCGACCACGACCGTTTCGTCGACACCTACTTCAAGACCTTCAAGGGCATGTACTTCACCGGAGACGGCGCCCGTCGCGACGAGGATGGCTACTACTGGATCACCGGCCGGGTGGATGACGTGCTCAACGTCTCCGGGCACCGCATGGGCACCGCCGAGATCGAAAGTGCCATGGTTGCCCATCCGAAAGTCGCCGAGGCTGCCGTGGTCGGCGTGCCTCACGACATCAAGGGCCAGGGCATCTATGTCTATGTCACCCTCAACGGGGGTGAAGAGCCTTCCGAGCAATTGCGCCAGGAGTTGAAGAACTGGGTGCGCAAGGAAATCGGACCGATTGCCTCGCCGGACGTTATTCAGTGGGCCCCGGGCCTGCCGAAGACCCGCTCGGGCAAGATCATGCGCCGCATCCTGCGCAAGATCGCCACCGCCGAATACGATGCACTCGGCGATATCTCCACGCTGGCCGATCCTGGCGTGGTGCAGCACCTGATTGATACCCACCGTGATATGCAGGCGGCCTGACGCTTGAGTTAGTCCGCAGCATGCAACGCCCCGCCCTGGTCACAAGCCGCGGCGGGGCGTTGTGCTTTGAGTTTGGTTGCGATCTGCTGCGCGTCGGCCCTGCTGCGTTAAAAACAGGCTCGGCAAGCCGCTTGCGGCTAACGCGCTTTAGCGCGACCCGGAGGGCGAGTGGAGCGAGTCATGCTCATGTACAAAAGTACACTCCGCTTGATTCGCTACGCTCACCCTACGGGCCAGCCGCTGGCTGTTACTCCGCTGCGCTGCGTGTCTCGCCTGTTTTGACCAGCCGGAGGCTGTTACTACGTAGCGCCTTGCATGGCTCTAGCTCGCGAGATCTTGAGTCGGGGAATCATGCACATCAATAACCTGGGAGGCCGAGGGAAATCGGCTTTTATGGTTGTCACCGGGCGGTAACGTTATGCGCTGTTTTGGGCAGTCCGGGAACGTTTGTGGGTGTTTTAGGTGCGCTCGATGGGGGGCTGGAAAATAAAACAACCCGTGCAGGCCCTGTATTTACTTGGGCTGGCAAAAACTGGCGCATTAATTGCTGAATATATCGGTTAGCTTTCAATTCTGTTCCTGCATATTTGTCGGGAGCTGTCAATATGTCCCTCCTGCCCGTCCTGGGCTTTTGTAATTAGTTGTCGCATTGAGGAAATATCGACTTTCGGCCTGTCGCTAGAATGCCGCTCACTCGCCGTAAGCCGCTTGCCGTCTGCACGCCGCGCAGCTTTGCGACGACTCACTACAATTCAAGCAAGGCTGGATACGCATTCGCACTCGCTGCCAACCGATGCCATTCCCATTTGAAGGAGTCATAAGATGAAGAAGATTGCACTTCTCGGCGCGTTGGCGCTGTCCATGTTGTCGCCACTGGCCATGGCCGAGGATGCCAAGCCTCTGCGCATCGGCATCGAAGCAGCCTACCCACCCTTTGCCTTCAAGACTCCGGAAGGTGCCATCAGCGGCTTTGACTACGACATCGGTGAGGCCCTGTGCGCCGAAATGCAGGTCAAGTGCCAGTGGATCGAGCAGGAATTCGACGGCCTGATCCCGGCTCTCAAGGTGCGCAAGTTCGACGCCGTGCTGTCCTCCATGTCTATCACTGAAGAGCGCCTGAAGTCGGTGGATTTCACCAAGAAGTACTACCACACCCCGGCCAAGCTGGCGATGAAGGAAGGCATGAGCGTCAGCGACCCGCTGGTTGATCTGAAAGGCAAGAAGGTCGGGGTGCAGCGCTCCTCCATCTATGACCGCTACGCCAGCGACGTCTTCGCCCCGGCCGGTATCGAAGTGGTGCGCTACGGCTCGCAGAACGAGATCTTCCTCGACCTGCAGAGCGGTCGTCTGGACGCCACCCTGGCCGACTCGGTGAATATCGACGAGGGCTTCCTCAAGACCGACGCCGGCAAGGGCTTCGCCTTCGCCGGCCCGGACTTCACCGAGGAGAAATACTTCGGTCAGGGTGCCGGTATCGCCGTGCGCAAGGGTGACAAGGAACTGGCTGACAAGATCAGCGCTGCCATCGCCGCCATTCGCGCCAACGGCAAGTACGAAGAAGTGCAGGCCAAGTACTTCGACTTCAACGTCTACGGCGACTGATCCGGCTTTCCCAGTCGCGTTCACTGAAGGTGTACAGGTCGGCGGCCTGCCGAGCTGTACACCTGTGTGACCACCCGCTCTGGTGGTCCTCCTTCAGGCCGTCGCGGAGCGACGTGAAAATTGCTCCCGATAGTTTTCGATCTGCTCCCTGGCGCCGTCCGGCGCTTGCATGAGGTATCTGGATCATGCTCAACGGCTACGGCTCGACCATCCTCGACGGTGCCTGGCTTACCCTGCAGCTGGCGCTCTCGTCCATTGCAGTGGCCATCTTTCTCGGTCTGCTCGGTGCGGCCTTTCGTCTGTCGCCGATCAAGTGGCTGGCCCTGCTGGGTGAGGCCTACGCCACGGTGATTCGTGGTATCCCCGATCTGGTGCTGATCCTGCTGATCTTCTACGGCGGTCAGGACATCGTGAACCGCGTGGCGCCGCTGCTCGGTTACAACGACTATATCGACATCAACCCCTTTATCGCCGGCGTCGGCACCATGGGCTTTATCTTCGGTGCCTACCTGTCGGAAACCTTCCGCGGTGCCTTTATGGCCATCCCCAAGGGCCAGGCCGAGGCCGGCGCCGCCTACGGCATGAGCAATCTGCAGGTGTTCTTCCGCATCCTGGTGCCGCAGATGATCCGCTTTGCCATTCCCGGCTTCACCAACAACTGGCTGGTGCTGACCAAAGCCACCGCGCTGATTTCCGTGGTGGGTCTGCAGGACATGATGTTCAAGGCCAAGAATGCCGCCGATGCCACCCGCGAGCCGTTCACCTTCTACCTGGCCGTTGCCGGTCTGTATCTGGTGCTGACCAGCGTGTCGCTGCTGGCCCTGCGTTTCCTGGAAAAACGTTATTCGGTCGGCACCAAAGCCGCCGATCTGTGACAGGGGAGCCTCGATGATCTTTGATTTCTCCGTGATCTGGGACAGCCTGCCGCTGTATTTCGGCGGCGTGCTGGTAACCCTGAAGATCCTCCTGATCGCCCTGGCCGGCGGCCTGGCCCTGGCCATTCCCCTGGGCCTGATGCGCGTGTCCAAGTCGGCCTGGGTCAACTTCCCGGCCTGGCTCTACACCTATGTGATCCGCGGCACGCCGATGCTGGTGCAGCTGTTTCTGATCTATTACGGCCTGGCCCAGTTCGAGGCGGTACGGACCAGCTTTATGTGGCCCTACCTGTCCAGTGCCACCTTCTGCGCCTGCCTGGCCTTTGCCATCAACACCAGCGCCTACTCGGCCGAGATCCTCGCCGGCAGCCTAAAGGCCACGCCCCCTGGCGAAATCGAGGCGGCCAAGGCCATGGGCATGTCGCGGGCCAAGCTGTACCGCCGCATCCTCCTGCCTTCGGCCCTGCGCCGGGCGCTGCCGCAGTACAGCAACGAGGTGATCATGATGCTGCACACCACCTCTTTGGCGTCCATCGTCACCCTGGTGGACATCACCGGCGCGGCGCGTACCGTCAGTTCGCGGTTTTACCTGCCCTTCGAGGCCTTTATCACCGCCGGCCTGTTCTACCTGGTGCTGACCTTTATCCTGGTGCGTCTGTTCAAGCTGGCCGAGCGCCGCTGGCTGGCCTACCTGGCCCCGCGCAAGGCCTGAGGCGAGCGACCATGCAGCGTATCGATCAGCCATTGCCCTGGAGTTGCCCCGGCACTGAACGCCAGCTGACGGTGTTCAGATTCGGCAGCGGCCCATGCAAGGCCTATATCCAGGCCAGCCTGCATGCCGACGAGCTGCCGGGCATGCGTGTGGCGGTGGAGCTCAAGCGCCGCCTGGCGGAGCTGGAGACCCAGGGACGGCTGACCGGGGTGATCGAACTGGTGCCTGTGGCCAATCCCATTGGCCTAGGTCAGGTGTTCCAGGCGGCGCAGCAGGGTCGCTTCGAGTTCGCCAGTGGCAAGAATTTCAACCGTGATTTCGTTGACCTGGCCGAGCTGGTGGCCCCCGCCCTTGAGGGGCGTCTGGGCGAGGATGGGCCGGGCAATGTGCGGCTGATCCGTGCCGCGATGCGTGACGCCCTGGATGCCCTGGCGCCGGCCCAGTCCGAGTTGCAGGGCCTGCAGCGGTTGCTCTTGCGGCATGCCTGCGATGCCGATCTGGTGCTCGATCTGCACTGCGATTTTGAGGCGGCGGTGCACCTTTATCTGTTGCCGCAGCAGTGGCCACAGCTGCAGCCCCTGGCTGCACGCCTGCAGGCTGCCGCGGCGTTGACCGTGGAAGACTCCGGTGGCAGTTCCTTCGATGAAGCCTGCGCCTTGCCCTGGCTGGCCCTGGCTCGCCGCTTCCCGCAGGCGCAGATTCCCCAGGGCTGCCTGGCGGTGACCGTGGAGCTGGGGGGCATGGCCGATACCGAGCGGCAGCAGGCTCAGGCCAGTGCCGAGCATATTCTCGCGTTCCTCGCCGAGCAGGGGCTGATCGCCGGTGACTGGCCGGCGGCCCCCAGCCAGTGCTGCGAGGCCACGCCCTTCAGTGGCACCCAGTATGTCTATGCGCCGCATCCCGGTGTGGTCAGCTTCCTGCAGCCGGTCGGCTGCCAGGTCAAGGCCGGTGATGCCCTGTTCGAGGTGATCGACCCCTTGAGCGATCGCCACAGTGTTGTCCACGCCGAAACCAGTGGCGTGCTCTATGCCCGTGAACGGATGCGCTTTGCTCAGCCCGGTCTATGGCTGGCCAAGGTGGCCGGTCGTACCCCAATTCGCCAGGGTCGCTTGCTCAGCGACTGATTCCAGAGAGTGGAAACCATGTACAAACTTGAAGTTCAGGATCTGCACAAGCGTTACGGCAACCATGAAGTGCTCAAGGGTGTGTCCCTGGCCGCCAAGGCCGGTGACGTGATCAGCATCATCGGTTCCAGCGGTTCGGGCAAAAGCACCTTTCTGCGTTGCATCAACATGCTCGAGCAACCCCACGGCGGTAAGATCCTGCTCAATGGCGAGGAACTCAAGCTGGTGGCCAACAAGGACGGTGCGCTCAAGGCCGCCGATCCCAAACAGCTGCAGCGCATGCGCTCGCGCCTGGCCATGGTCTTTCAGCACTTCAACCTGTGGTCGCATATGAGCGCCCTGGAAAACGTCATCGAAGCGCCGGTGCATGTGCTGGGCATGAGCAAGAAGGAGGCCCTGGAGAAGGCTGAGCATTACCTGAACAAGGTCGGCGTGGCCCATCGCAAGGATGCCTATCCGGCCCATATGTCCGGCGGCGAGCAGCAGCGCGTGGCCATTGCCCGGGCCCTGGCCATGGAGCCTGAGGTGATGCTGTTCGACGAGCCGACCTCGGCCCTTGATCCGGAGCTGGTCGGTGAAGTGCTCAAGGTGATGCAGGACCTGGCCCAGGAAGGCCGTACCATGGTGGTGGTGACCCACGAAATGGGCTTTGCCCGCGAGGTGTCCAACCAGCTGATCTTCCTGCACAAGGGGGTGGTGGAGGAGCGTGGCGACCCCCGCGAGGTGCTGGTCAACCCGCAATCCGAGCGCCTGCAGCAGTTTTTGTCCGGCAGCCTGAAGTAAGTGGCGGGCGCCATTTTTTCAGCGGCAACAATTGGTTTGCCTTCGATCATGTTCCCACAGCCCAACAGAGCCTAAACTGCACCCCATGAATGCACACCGAATCGGCTTTTTGCTGTGGCCCTCGACCAAACCCCTGACGCTGGCCCTGGCCGAAGAAGCCCTGCGCGTCGCTCAGCGGGTGCACCCGGAGGTGGTTTACGAGCTGATCTTTATGCAGGCGGAAACCCCCGAACCGGGCGCCTGGCAGCTGCCGGGCGAACCCTGGATGGGGCGCCTTGAGGGCTGTCAGAAGGTCTTTCTGCTGGCTGACGAACCACCGGCCACGGTGGGTTCGGCCCTGGGGGCGGCGCTCAAGCAGCTGGTGCGCGGCGGATGCGTTCTGGGCGCCATTGCCGCCGGGGTCTACCCCCTGGCGCAGCTGGGGCTTCTCGATGGCTACCGCGCTTCGGTGCACTGGCGCTGGCAGGATGACTTTACCGAGCGTTTCCCCAAGGTGATCGCCACCAGCCATCTGTTCGACTGGGATCGCGACCGGCTGAGCGCCTGTGGCGGTCTGGCGGTACTCGATCTGCTGCTGGCCTTGCTGGCCCGCGACCATGGCGCCGAACTGGCCGGTGCGGTGAGCGAGGAACTGGTGGTGGAGCGCATCCGTGAAGGCGGTGAGCGCCAACGCATTCCGCTGCAGAACCGCCTGGGCTCCAGCCATCCCAAGCTGACCCAGGCGGTGCTGCTGATGGAAGCCAATATCGAAGAACCGCTGACCACCGACGAGATCGCCCAGCATGTGTGCGTGTCGCGGCGGCAGCTGGAGCGCATCTTCAAGCAGTACCTCAACCGTGTGCCCAGCCAGTACTACCTGGAACTGCGCCTGAACAAGGCGCGCCAGTTGCTGATGCAGACCAGCAAGTCGATCATCCAGATCGGCCTGTCCTGCGGTTTCTCCTCGGGCCCGCACTTCTCCAGCGCCTACCGCAACTTCTTCGGCGCCACGCCGCGCGAAGACCGCAACCAGCGGCGCAGCAACAGTCCTTTCGAGCTAAGCCCGGCACCGGCCGAGCGCGGCTGAGTCGCACCTGCCGGCCGCCCTGGGCGGTCTGCTGCGGTCTGCTGGCCAGACGCTACCGTTGCACCGGAAAGTGGCATAGGATGATGCCCACATAAGCCGGATAACTATAAAAATGCGCTTATCAACTGGCCTGTTGTGCTACTGCTTGGCTCTGCTACTGCTCTGCCCGGGATCCGTCTGGGCGGATACGCCGCTGATTCTCGATGAGCGCAGTTCGCGCCTCGAACTCAATGCCCATCTGCAATATTTCTCCGGCCCACTGCTGGCCGAGGATGTCCACTCCGCCTTCCTGCTGCCCGACAGCGCCTACACCCAGCACTCCAGCGAGATGCCCAATTTCGGCTTCACCCAGGCCCGCTACTGGTTTCGTACCCAGTTGCTGCAGCCCGGCAGTGACGAGAACTGGCTGCTGGAAGTGCGCTACCCGCCACTGGATCATGTCGATGTGTACCTGCTGGATATGAACGGCGAGGTGCTGCAGGCGGCCCATGGCGGTGATCGGCGGCCGTTCGCCAGCCGCGGCATTCGCAATCGGCACTTCACCGTGTTGCTGCCCATGCCGCTGAATGAGCCGGTCTGGCTTTATATCCGGGTGCAGACCGATGGTTCGCTGCAGTTGCCAGCGGTATTGACCCGCCCTGAGCAGTTTGTTGCCGACTCGCGCCACGAACAGTATGTACTGGGGCTCTACTACGGCATTTTGCTCTCTCTGCTGCTGTACAACCTGCTGAGCTATGTGTCGATCCGGGATAACAGTTACCTCTATTACATTTTCTATATCGGCTCCTATGCGCTGTTCCAGATGACCCTCAATGGCTTGGCCTTCGAGCATCTGTGGCCCGATGCCCCGGCCTGGAACAACCGGGCACTGCCGTTTCTGATCTGTTTGTCGATGTTTGCCCTGATGCTGTTGACCCGTACCTTTCTGCGCACGGGCAGCAGTGCTTCGTCTATGGATCGCCTGCTCAAGTTCACCGCTCTGGCCCTGGTTCTGACGGCTCTGGGCAGCCTGTTCATGCCTTACAACCCGGCCATCCGCCTGGCGTCGGCGGTGGGGGTCATCGGCCCTATCGTGGTGTTCTGTGTCGGGGCCAACAGCCTGCTCAGGGGCTATCGCCAGGCGCGCTTCTTTCTTCTGGCGTTTAGTGTGCTGCTGGTGGGGATGGCCATGTACGCACTGAAAACCTTTCACCTGCTGCCCGGTAACTCGATTACCGAGAACGGCCTGCAGATCGGCTCGGCCTTGCAGATGATTCTGCTGGCCTTTGCCCTGGCTGACCGCATGCGTCTGCTCAAGGAGGCCAACGTCAAGATCGAGCAGGAGGCTCGCCAGCGCCTGGAGTTGCGGGTGGCGGAGCGTACTCGGGAACTCAATACGGCGCTGGCCGAGTTGGAAGGCAAGAACCAACTGCTGAGTGAACTGAACACCATCGATGGCCTGACCGGGGCGCGCAACCGCGCCTATCAGGATCAGCTGCTGGCCACCGAGTGGGCCAGGGCCTATCGGCACAAACGGCCGGTCTCGGTGCTGATGGTGGATATCGACCATTTCAAGGCGATCAACGATAACCATGGCCACCAATGCGGCGATGCGGCGCTCAAACAGGTGGCGCAGATTATCCAGACCTACCTGAAACGTTCGGCCGATGTGCTGTGCCGTTACGGTGGTGAGGAGTTTATGGTCATTCTCCCGGAAACCGACGCCGAGGGGGCTTGCGCCCTGGCCGAGAGTATCCGCCAGGCCCTGGCAGTTGCCGAAATCGTCACGGCCAAGCGCCAGCTCAGGCTGACCGTGAGCATCGGCGTGGCCAGCTGTGTGCCCGAGACTGCGGATACACAGGCCATTGCGGCGCTGATCGGTGCGGCCGATGGTGCCCTCTATGCGGCCAAGGCCGGGGGCCGCAATCAGGTCAGATCAGCTTATTCAGGCGCTGCTGATACCGCTGACTGCTGAGTGGCCTGGCTTGTTTCTGCGTCTATGCAGCTGTGCGCAGCCAGCTGCGCCATTGCGCCCTTGGCCGTCACCACCAAGGTGGACGCCAGGGGCAGACCGGCGCTGGCCAGGGCCTGAACGAGCCAGGTATTGCAGGTATTGAACAATGAGTAGCGGCCCTTGGCCGGGTAGAAGCGGCTATGGCCATGCAGGCCGGGGCCCAGGGGACGCAGGCGGCCGTCCGGGCCAGGGCTGAAGGTCGCCGCGATACTGTCCAGCAGGCGCTGCTGGCCGGCGGCGTCGAGGCTCAGGTGCAGCACTGTGGCGCCGGAGTAGTAGCGTGCGGCACTGCTCGGTATCTGCAGCAGATGCAGCACGCTGCCGCCAGAGCCGAACAGGGCGCGCAGGGCCTGTCCTGCGCCGGGATCGTCGGCCTGGTAGAAGCTCGCGTCGCCCCAGCCGAGTTCGATATGGCCGCTGGGGCTAAAGTCCTCGGCCAATTGCGGCAGGCGTTGCAGCAGGGCTTCGGCGCTGACCACCAGGCCGGTGTGCAGACCATGATCGACCACCTGCACCCTGGGCCCAGCAGGGCAAAGCGGCGCGACTGGTGCTGCCGGGTTGGCGGCGCAGCCAAGCGGCAGCACAAGGAGCAGCAGGAGCAGCAAGCGTGTGCGCATCAGCGGTGCATCCATGGGGTACCGGGCAACCATAGATCAGCGCGGCGGCCGCCGCTATCGGTCGGCTGACGGACAACCAGGCCAGAGCGGGCCTTAAGCGCTGTCCTTGGCGCGGCGCGGATACAGGCTCTGGCCACAGCGGCTGCAGAAGGCCGCTTCGGCTTCATGATGTGGCTTGTCACAGTGGGGGCAAGGGCGCCCTTGTGTCTGCTCGCCACGCATGGCGTTGGCCAGTTCTGCCGTGAAAATTCCTGTCGGCACCGCAATGATCGAGTAGCCGGTGATCATCACCAGGGTCGACAGGGCCTGGCCCAGAGGCGTTTTCGGCACGATATCGCCGAAACCCACGGTGGTCAGCGTCACCACCGCCCAGTAGATGCTTTTCGGGATGCTGGTAAAGCCGCTGGCGGGGCCTTCGATCACATACATCAGGGTGCCGAAGACCGTGACCAGTGTGGCAATGGTGGCGAAAAACACGATGATCTTCTGCTTGCTGCCGCGCAGGGCGGTGAGCAGAAAGTTGGCCTGGCGCAGGTAGGGGCTGAGCTTGAGTACGCGAAAGACCCGCAGCATGCGGATGACCCGGATGATCATCAGGTACTGGGCATCGGCGAAGAACAGGCTCAGGATCGCCGGCAGGATGGCCAGCAGGTCGATCAGGCCGAAGAAACTGAAGGCATAGCGCAGCGGTTTGGGCGAACAGTACAGGCGTACCCCGTATTCGATGGCGAACAGTGCGGTAAAGCCCCATTCCAGAATGTTCAGGGGCAGGCTGTACTGGTTGTGAATCTCGTCGATGCTGTCGAGCATCACCACCACCAGGCTGGCCAGGATGGTCAGCAGCAGCCAGCGGTCGAAACGCTGACCGGCCTCGGTGTCGGTATGGAAGATGATGGTGTAGAGGCGCTGGCGCCAGTCTTGCGCGCTATCCATGGGCTGAGTTGGCTCGGGTGGTGACGGGAAGGACCCAGCCTAGGGAGTTTTATCCTGTGGATGCAAGCCTTTGTCCCGCCTGGGCAGGGGTGTGCAGTCGTCTGCGGCCTGTTGCAGCAGGCGCCGGCTGGCGCTGATCAGCCAGCAGCTGAGGATAAAGGGCATGGTCAGGGCCGGCAGGCCCAGGGCGCTGAAGCCGGGTTGCAGCAGCAATGCCAGGACAATTCCCAGGAGCGGCAGCCAGGGGCGCCGATGCACCTGGCCGAGGGCGATGGCGGCCAGGGCGGCGTTATAGCCATACAGGCCGGCGCTGGCGCCTTGGGTTGGCCAAGACTGGTACAGTGCCAGGGCCAGGCCGCCGGCCGAGCCCAGTAGCGCCCAGCAGGCGGCATGCCGGTCGGCCAGCCACAGGCCGATAAACAGGCACAGCCCGGCCAGGGGATGGTCGAGAAAGATCACCTGACCCAGGCCTCGCACGGTCGCCTCCAGGCTGGTCAGCCAGCTGAGTGATGCCTGCGCGTTGACCGCCTCCGACTGCGCTGGCAAGTGCAGGGGAGCCGTCAGCCAGAGCAGCAGCCAGCCCAGAGCAACAAAGGGGAAGGTAAAGGCCGGCAGCCATCGGTGCTCGCGCATGCGCCGCATCCAGGGGGCGAGCAGCAGGCTGGAGAGGGCGGCGCTGGTGATAATCAGCAGGGCCAGCAACGCTGACCAGTCGATTGTCAGGCTGAGCAGCAGGCCGAGCAGGATGCCGTTGTAACCATACAAGCCCATGGCGATATCGGCCCCGGGGTAGCCGCGCCAGCGGGCGGTCAGGGTGCTGCCGAGCGCGCCAAGCAGGGCGCCAGCCAACAAGTGCGGTGCGCCAATGGCGATGGCCAGCAGCACCAGCAGGCCGCAGCCGGCATGGGTCTGCAGAAAGATCTGGCTAAAGCCGTTAAGCAGGGAGTGGAGACCACGTAGCGCGGCTTGGTAGAAGGGGCGTGGCGACATGCTGGTTTCGGACTGATCCGCCATAAAAAGAGGCGCCCGTTATGGGCGCCTGCAAACTGGCAAAGCCAGCGTGGGATAGTGCTGTAGGGTCGCATCGCTAGCAGGCCGTTGAAAAACGTAGGCGAGGCAGGCAAGACAAGGCAAAAGCGGCCGAAAAAGCGGAGTTTACGTGTTGTAAATGAGCATTTTGAGGCCGTTTTTAACGCAGGATTGCCCACGCAGGTAGTTTTTCAACGGCCTGCTAGACGCTGTAGGGTGGATGACGCTTTTTTCATCCACCATCGCGGTTGGTGGATGGGGGAAGCGTCATCCACCCTACGGGGCGGCCCGCTAACGCAGGGTTTCGATGCGCAGGCTATTGGTGCTGCCCGGCTGGCCGAAGGGCTCGCCGGCGGTGATCACCAGGGTGTCGCCGGCCTGGGCCATGCCTTGCGCCTGGGCGATTTCCAGGGCGGTGCGGGTGACGTCTTCGACCTTGTGCAGACGCTCGTTGACCACTGAGTACACGCCCCAGGCCACGGACAGGCGGCGCGCGGTGTCCAGGCTCGGGGTCAGGCTGAGGATCGGCGCCTTGGGCCGCTCGCGGGAGGCGCGCAGGCTGGAGCTGCCCGATTCCGTATAGTTGACCAGGGCCGCCACCGGCAGGATGGCGCTGATGCGGCGGATGGCGCAGCTGATGGCGTCGCTGGCGGTGGCCTCGGCTTCGGGGCGGCTGACGTCGAGCTGGGCCTGGAAGTCCGGGCCGTTCTCCACCTGGCGGATGATCTTGCTCATCATCTGCACCGCTTCCTGGGGGTAGTCACCGGAGGCGGTTTCCGCCGACAACATCACCGCATCGGCCCCTTCGGCCACGGCATTGGCCACGTCGGTGACCTCGGCGCGGGTCGGTGCCGGGGAGAAGCGCATGGATTCGAGCATCTGCGTGGCCACCACCACCGGCCGGCCGAGCTGGCGGCAGGTGCGGATAATGTCCTTCTGGATGCGTGGCACGTTCTCGGCCGGCACTTCCACGCCCAGGTCGCCGCGGGCGACCATGATCGCGTCGCACAGGCGGGCGATTTCTTCCAGATGCTGCACCGCCGAGGGCTTCTCGATCTTGGCCATCAGGAAAGCCTTGCCCTGAATCAGCTCGCGGGCCTCGATGATGTCTTCGGGGCGCTGGACGAAGGACAGCGCCACCCAGTCCACGCCCAGCTCCAGGCCGAAGGTCAGGTCGCGGCGATCCTTCTCGGTCAGTGGGCTCAGCTGCAGCACCGCCTCGGGTACGTTGACCCCCTTGCGGTCGGACAGCTCGCCGCCGGCGATCACCTGGGTGATCACCGCGTCGCGCTCCTTGGCGGTGACCTGCAGGCGCAGGCGGCCATCGTCCAGCAGCAGGCTCATGCCCGGCTGCAGCGCTTCGATGATTTCCGGGTGGGGCAGGTTGACCCGGCTGGCATCGCCCGGAGTGCTGTCCAGGTCCAGGCGCAGGCTCTGCCCGTTGACCAGCTGCACCTTGCCTTCGGCAAATTTACCGACGCGCAGCTTCGGCCCCTGCAGGTCCATGAGGATGCCGATGGGGGTGTTCAGCTCGCGCTCCACCTCGCGCACCCACTGGTAGCGCTGGGCGTGGTCGGCGTGCTCGCCGTGGCTGAAGTTGAGGCGGAACAGATTGACGCCGTTTTCCACCAGCTGACGGACAGCTGCCACGCCACTGATGGCGGGGCCGAGGGTGGCGAGGATCTTCACTTTCTTGTTGGCATTCATTGGGCAGAACCTTCGAGGATCAGAATGGCGCGGAAATCGTTGACATTGGTACGGGTCGGCCCGGTGACGATCAGTTGATCCAGGGCGGCGAAGTAGCCATAGCCGTTGTTGTTGTCCAGTTCATCGCTGCTGCTGAGCCCCAGGGCGGCGGCGCGGGCATAGCTGTCCGGGGTCATCAGGGCGCCGGCGTTGTCTTCCGAGCCGTCGATGCCATCGGTGTCGCCGGCCAGGGCGTAGACGCCGGGCAGGCCCTTGAGGCTGTCGGTGAGACTCAGCAGGAATTCGGCATTGCGCCCGCCACGGCCATTGCCGCGCACGGTCACCGTGGTTTCGCCACCGGAGAGAATCACGCAGGGCGCCTTGACTGGCTGGCCATGCAGCAGCACCTGGCGGGCGATGCCGGCATGCACCTTGGCCACCTCGCGGGATTCGCCTTCCAGGTCGCCGAGAATCAGCACATTCAGGCCGGCTTCACGCACCTTGGCGGCGGCCGCATCCAGGGACTGCTGGGGGCGGGCGATCAGCTGGAAATGGCTGCGCGACAGCACCGGGTCGCCGGGCTTGACCGTTTCCGAGGCCGGGTTCTGCAGCCAGGCGCGCACATTGGCCGGAATCTCGATGCCATAGCGGGCGAGAATGGCCAGGGCCTCGGCCGAGGTGGTGGGGTCGGCCACGGTGGGACCGGAGGCGATCACCGTAGCCTCGTCGCCCGGTACGTCGGAAATCGCATAGGTGTAGACGCTGGCCGGCCAGCAGGCCTTGGCCAGACGACCGCCCTTGATCGCCGAGAGGTGCTTGCGCACGCAGTTCATCTCGCCGATGGTGGCGCCGGATTTGAGCAGCGCCTTGTTGACGGCCTGCTTGTCTTTGAGGGTGATGCCCTCGGCCGGCAGGGCCAGCAGGGACGAGCCACCGCCGGAGAGCAGGAAGATCACCTTGTCGTCTTCGCCGAGGCCCGAGCACAGCTCCAGCACTCGACGCGCCACGCGTTCACCGGCATCGTCCGGCACCGGGTGGGCGGCTTCCACCACCTCGATCTTCTGGCAGTTGGCACCGTGCTCGTAGCGGGTCACTATCAGGCCGCTGACCTCGCCCTGCCATTCGCGCTCGACCACCTCGGCCATGGCCGCGGCAGCCTTGCCGGCGCCAATGACGACGACGCGGCCGTTGCGCTCGGCCGGGAGAAAGTCGGCCAGCACCTGGCGCGGGTGGGCGGCGTCGATGGCGCTGGCGAATAGGTCACGTAGCAGACGTTGCGGATCGAGGGTCATGGCGATCTCTCTGGTTGTTCAACTCTGATTCTAGTGCGCAGCGGCCTGGCTCAAGCCGCTCTGCACTGGAATCGATCCACCCGGCTGACAGGCCGTGACACCGCCTGCCGGGCAGATCGAAAGGGTTGGCGAAAACACCCCCTCTCCCTAACCCTCTCCCATGAATGGAAGAGGGGACTGGTCGCGGCACGGGATCAAGACCAGCGCCGCGATGTTGCGCCCCTCTCCCGCATGCGGGAGAGGGGCTGGGGGAGAGGGTGCTGTGTTACTCGCCGCGGATATTGAAGTTGGCCATATGCTCCAGGCCCTTGATCAGCGCCGAGTGGTCCCAGCCAGCGCCGCCGATGGCCGCACAGGTGCTGAACACCTGCTGGGCGTTGGCGGTGTTGGGCAGATTCAGGCCCAGCTCGCGGGCGCCGCTCAGCGCCAGATTGAGGTCCTTCTGGTGCAGGCTGATGCGGAAGCCCGGATCGAAGGTGCCCTTGATCATGCGCTCGCCGTGCACTTCGAGGATCTTCGAGCCGGCGAAACCGCCCATCAGTGCCTCGCGTACCTTGGCCGGATCGGCGCCGTTCTTGGCGGCGAACAGCAGGGCCTCGGCCACTGCCTGGATGTTCAGGGCGACGATGATCTGGTTGGCCACCTTGGCGGTCTGGCCGTCGCCGTTGCCGCCGACGCGGGTGATGTTCTTGCCCATGGCCTGCAGCAGCGGCAGGGCGCGCTCGAAGGCATTCGGGCAGCCACCGACCATGATGCTCAGGGTGGCGGCCTTGGCGCCCACTTCACCGCCGGACACCGGGGCGTCCAGGTAGGCGGCGCCGGTGGCCTTGATCTTCTCGGCGAAGACCTTGGTGGCGGTGGGGGAGATCGAGCTCATGTCGATCACCACCTTGCCGGCGCCCACGCCCTCGGCGACACCGTCCTTGCGGAACAGCACGTCTTCGACCTGGGGGGTGTCCGGCACCATGATGATGATGAACTCGGCTTCCTGGGCCACTTCACGCGGGTTGGCCAGGCCGATGCCGTTGTCGCCGATCAGCTCGGCCGGGGCCTTCTCGAAGTGCTCGGAGAAGAACAGGGTGTGGCCGGCTTTCTGCAGGTTCTGAGCCATGGGCTTGCCCATGATGCCGGTGCCGATAAATCCGATTTTAGCCATGAGTAGAGTCTCCTCAGATTGCGTTGTGCGCTTTCATCCAGCCGAGGCCGGCAGCGGTGGTGGTTGCCGGCTTGTATTCACAGCCGATCCAGCCCTGGTAGCCGATACGGTCCAGGTGCTCGAAGAGAAAGCGGTAGTTGATCTCGCCGGTGCCCGGCTCGTTGCGACCCGGGTTGTCGGCCAACTGCACGTGGTTGATGGCGGTCAGGTTGCTTTCCACGGTGCGGGCCAGGTCACCTTCCATGATCTGCATGTGGTAGATGTCGTACTGCAGATACAGGTTGGAGCTTGCGACCTTGTCGCGAATGGCCAGGGCCTGCTTGGTGGTGCTGAGGTAGAAGCCGGGGATATCGCGGGTGTTGATGGCTTCCATGACCAGCTTGATGCCGGCGGCTTCGAGCTTGGCTGCGGCAAAGCGCAGGTTGTCGACGAAAGTCGCCTCGACGGTGGCGCAGTCATAGCCCTGCGGGCGGATGCCGGCCAGGCAGTTGATCTGCGTATTGCCCAGTACCTGGGCGTAGGCGATGGCCTTGTCCACGCCGGCACGGAATTCCTCGACCCGATCCGGATGGCAGGCGATACCGCGCTCACCAGCGGCCCAGTCGCCGGCCGGCAGGTTGAACAGCACCTGGGTCAGCTGGTTGGCGTCCAGGCGGGCCTTGATATCTTCCACCAGGTAGTCATAGGGGAAGAGGTATTCCACGCCGCTGAAACCGGCTTGGGCGGCGGCGGCGAAGCGGTCCAGAAAGTCCACCTCGGTGAACAGCATGGACAGGTTGGCAGCAAAACGGGGCATGGTTGGCTCCTTTTGTTTGTCTCCCCTCTCTCATTTATGGGAGAGGGGCCGGGGGAGAGGGGATGTGGTAACGCAACCCTCTCCCTAGCCCTCTCCCGCAAGCGGGAGAGGGGATTAGTTGCGTCAGTCCAGCAGCGAGATGGCGGTCGGTGCATCGGCACCGCGCTCGGCCAGTTCCTCGAACTCGTTGATGGCGTTGATCTCGGTACCCATGGAGATGTTGGTGACCCGCTCCAGGATGATCTCCACCACCACCGGCACGCGGTGTTCGGCCATCAGGCGCTTGGCTTCGGCGAAGGCGTTCTGCAGCTCGTTGGGGTCGAACACGCGGATCGCCTTGCAGCCCAGGCCCTCGACCACGGCCACGTGATCCACGCCGTAACCGTTGATTTCCGGCGCGTTGATGTTCTCGAACGCCAGCTGCACGCAGTAGTCGATGTCGAAGCCGCGCTGCGCCTGACGGATCAGGCCCAGGTAGGAGTTGTTCACCAGCACGTGGATGTACGGCAGGTTGAACTGCGCGCCGACGGCCAGCTCCTCGATCATGAACTGGAAGTCGTAGTCGCCGGACAGCGCCACCACCTTGCGGGTCGGGTCGGCCTTGACCACGCCCAGCGCCGCCGGGATGGTCCAGCCCAAGGGGCCGGCCTGACCGCAGTTGATCCAGTGGCGCGGCTTGTACACATGCAGGAACTGCGCGCCGGCGATCTGCGACAGACCGATGGTGCTGACGTAGCAGGTGTCCTTGCCGAAGGCTTCGTTCATCTCCTCGTACACACGCTGCGGCTTGGCCGGCACGTTGTCGAAGTGGGTCTTGCGCTGCAGGGTGCGCTTGCGCTCGCGGCAGGACTCGACCCAGGCGCTGCGATCCTTCAGCTTGCCGGCGGCTTGCCACTCGCGGGCTACCTCAAGGAAAGCGTCCAGGGCGCTGCCGGCATCGGAAACGATGCCCAGATCCGGGTTGAATACGCGGCCGATCTGGGTCGGTTCAATGTCGACGTGGATAAATTTGCGACCTTGGGTGTAGACGTCCACCGAACCGGTGTGGCGGTTGGCCCAGCGGTTGCCGATACCGAATACCAGGTCGGATTCCAGCAGGGTGGCGTTGCCGTAGCGGTGGCTGGTCTGCAGACCGACCATGCCGACCATCAGCTTGTGGTCATCCGGGATCACGCCCCAGCCCATCAGGGTCGGCACCACCGGTACGCCGGTCAGCTCGGCGAATTCCACCAGCTTGTCGGCGGCGTCGGCGTTGAAGATACCGCCACCCGCGACCAGCAGCGGGCGCTCGGCTTCATTGAGCAGGGCGATGGCTTTTTCCGCCTGCACCCGGTTGGCCGCCGGCTTGGCCAGCGGCAGGGGCTCGTAGGCGTCGATATCGAATTCGATCTCGGCCATCTGCACGTCGAACGGCAGGTCGATCAGCACCGGGCCTGGGCGGCCGCTGCGCATTTCATAGAAGGCGCGCTGGAAGGCGCGCGGCACCTGGCCGGGCTCCATCACGGTGGTGGCCCACTTGGTCACAGGCCCCACGATGCTGGTGATATCGACGGCCTGGAAGTCTTCCTTGTGCATGCGGGCGCGCGGTGCCTGCCCAGTGATGCAGAGGATTGGGATGGAGTCGGCGCTCGCCGAATACAGGCCGGTGACCATGTCGGTGCCGGCCGGACCGGAGGTGCCGATGCACACGCCGATATTGCCGGCATTGGTGCGGGTGTAACCCTCGGCCATATGCGAGGCGCCTTCGACGTGGCGGGCCAGGACGTGGTCGATACCGCCGACTTTCTTCAGTGCAGCGTACAGGGGGTTGATGGCGGCGCCGGGGATGCCGAACGCAGTGTCAACGCCTTCGCGGCGCATCACCAGTACGGCGGCCTCGATTGCTCTCATTTTGGCCATTGTCTTGTGCCTCGTTTGTTTTCAGATTGTATACAAAACAGCTGCGACCGATTCTATTCATGAGTTGACCTGAGGGTCAACAAATTTATTGGCCGCTTATCCGTCTGGGAAAAAATCTTTTAAAACAGGCGTTTTAGCTGGGGTGCGCGCGGCGCTGCGCTGCGTCTCGATCTAAATGTATACAAATAGTCTTTATATTGTGTACGACTATTGAAATTTCTATTTCTGCTGGGATAGTGGAGGCGAGTTCTGTGTGGTCGCCGGCCTTTCGCTCCTGCCTGGAGCACCCGGTGGGCGGCCTGTCCGAAGATTTCTGCTTGAGTAGGAAGGTTGAAAATGAGTCTGTTGAACCTGAATGTCGCTACCACCCTGACTAGCCGCGCCCTGGCCGTGGGCCGTGAGATTGGCGCGGCGCCCCTGACCGTGGCCGTGCTGGATGCCGGCGGGCACCTGATCAGCCTGCAGCGCGAGGACGGCGCCAGCCTGCTGCGCCCGCAGATCGCCATCGGCAAGGCCTGGGGCGCCCTGGCCCTGGGCAAGGGCTCGCGCCTGATCGCCGCCGATGCGCAGCAGCGTCCGGCCTTTATCGGGGCGGTGAACAATCTGGCTGAAGGCAATCTGGTGCCGGCGCCGGGTGGCGTGCTGATCCGTACAGCCCAGGGCGAGCTGATCGGCGCCATCGGCATTACCGGCGACACCTCGGATATCGATGAGCAATGTGCGGTCAGCGCCGTGCAGTCGGTTGGCCTGCAGGCCGATGCAGGGGTGGTGTAGCCGCTGGGCCGGGTTTTATCGATCCACCACCCTGGTGGATGTGCTGCGCGACATCCACCCTACGGGTCGGCGTGCTTCTGTGTAGGGTGGATCGCGCTTTATCGAACCACCGTTGTGGTGGATGTGCTGTGCGACATCCACCCTACGGGTCGGCGTGCTTCTGCGTAGGGTGGATCGCGCTTTATCGATCCACCGTTGTGGTGGATGTAGACGCGACATCCACCCTACGGGTCTGCGTGCTTCTGCGTAGGGTGGATCGCGTTTTATCGATCCACCGCTCTGGCGGATGTAGAAAACGACATCCGCCCTACGAATCAACGGGGGCGAGAAAGGGTCAGGCGCGGGTTACCAGCTCGGAGGCCGCCGGCTGGCTTTCGTCGATCTCGCAGCCCTTGAGCACCAGGCGGATGATGGTCTGGGCGGCGGCTTCGTAGTCGGCTTCGTCCAGGCTGGCCTTGCCGGTGACGGTGGAGATCTGCCAGTCGAAGTCGGCGTAGGTCTGGGTCGCGGCCCAGATGCTGAACAGCAGATGATGCGGGTCGACCGCGGCCATCAGGCCCTGGTCGATCCAGCGCTGGATACAGGCGATATTGTGCTTGGCCTGGGCATTGAGCTGCTCGGTCTGCTCGGCCGACAGGTGCGGCGCACCGTGCATGATCTCGCTGGCGAACACCTTGGAGGCGAAGGGCAGTTCGCGGGAAATGCGGATCTTCGAGCGGATATAGGCCTTGAGCACCTCGCCCGGGCGACCCGGCTGGTTGAACGGCGCGGAGGCGTCCAGCAGCGGTTCGATAATGCTTTCCAGCACCTCGCGGTAGAGGTTTTCCTTGGATTTGAAGTAGTAGTAGACGTTGGGCTTGGGTACCCCGGCCTTGGCCGCGATATCGCTGGTCTTGCTGGCGGCGAAGCCCTTGTCGGCGAATTCTTCACTGGCTGCGCGCAGGATCAGCTCTCTATTGCGCTCGCGGATACTGGTCATAAGGCCCTGTGATTAAGCATGGCGCCCGGCTCCGGGCGGCGGCCTGGCATGGTAGCATCGGCCTTGCGCGAGTCTCAAGCAGGCGCCAGGCGGCCTGGAGCGATTCTCTGACTCGCTGGTCAAGTAATTGTGTACAAGATCGGAAATTTCTGTTTCCATCTTGCCTATTGCTTCCATAACAAAAAGTCTCGGCGCTTTGCGCTTCAGGAGACAAGCCGTGCACAACACCCAGCTGGTAGACCCTTTCGGTCGGCGTATCACCTATCTGCGGCTGTCGGTCACCGACCGCTGCGATTTCCGCTGCACCTACTGCATGGGTGAAGACATGCAGTTCGCGCCCCGCGAGCAGATCCTCAGCCTGGAGGAACTGTATGCCGTGGCCGATGCCTTTATCGGCCTGGGGGTCAAGCGCATCCGCATCACCGGCGGCGAGCCCCTGGTGCGCAAGAACCTGCTGAGTCTGCTCGAACGCCTGGGCCAGCGCCCGGAGCTGGAAGACCTGGCCATTACCAGCAACGGCTCACAGCTTCACGAGATGGCTGGCGCACTGCGTGCGGCCGGGGTCAAACGCCTGAATATCAGCCTGGATTCGCTGCAGCGCGAGCGCTTTGCCGCCTTTACCAGGCGTGACAAGCTCGACCAGGTGCTGGCCGGCATCGAGGCCGCCCGGGCCGCGGGCTTTAGCAAGATCAAGCTCAATACCGTGGTGCAGAGCGGACGCAATGACGATGAGGTGCTCGATCTGGTCGAGTTCGCCATCGCGCGCGGTCTGGATATCAGCTTTATCGAGGAAATGCCCCTGGGCAGCGTGGTCAGCCACCAGCGCCAGCAGACCTTCTGCTCCAGCGATGAGGTGCGTGCCCGTATCGAGCAGCGCCATCAGCTGGTGCGCAGCAGCAAGACCACCGGCGGGCCGTCGCGCTACTGGCAGGTGCTGGGCAGTGACACCCAGGTGGGCTTTATCTCGCCCCATAGCCATAACTTCTGCGGCGACTGCAACCGCGTGCGGGTGACCGCCGAAGGCAAGCTGGTGCTCTGCCTGGGGCATGACAATGCCCTGGACTTGAAGGCGCTTATGCGTGCCCATCCCGGTGACAGCCAGCGCCTGCGCGAGGCCCTGGTGGCTGCCCTGCAGCTCAAGCCCGAGCGCCATCACTTCCAGCAGGACGAGCAGGTTCAAGTCGTCAGGTTTATGAGCATGACCGGCGGTTAATCCGCTCCCCTGGCCGCCGCTCGCGGCCATCAGCCGATTCCTTTATCCATCACTCACCCGGAGGGTTGCCGTGAAGCTTCCACGCGCCTGCAGTTTATTCGCCCTGGTGTTTTCCAGCACCAGCCTCGCCGAAAGCTATGTGATCGGCGTGGAGAAACTGGCTTTCGCCCCGCACTACAGCATCGACGCCCAGGGCCAGTACCAGGGCTTTGCCCGCGAACTGTTCGACCTGTTCGCCGGCCATAGCGGGGTGCAGCTGAGCTACAGGCCCATGGCCGTGGAGCAATTGCTGCCGGCCCTGCTCAAGGGCGAGGTGGACTTCAAGTACCCGGACAGCCCCAGCTGGGCCCAGGCGCAGAAGGCCGGGCAGACCCTGAGCTACAGCCAGGGCGTAGTCGACTATGTGGACGGCGTGCTGGTGGCGCCCAAGCGTCACGGCCAGGGCCTGGAGGGCATCAAGCGCCTGGCCATGGTCAAGGGCTGGACACCCTGGGGCTATCAGCAACGCATCGAGGCCGGTGCCATTGAATTGACCTACAGCGACGACCTGCGCCAGATGATCCGCCAGGCCCTGAAGAAGGACAGCGACGGCGCCTATTTCAACGTGGTGGTGGCCACCCACTATCTGGACAACCTGAGTTCGCGCCCCGGCGCCCTGATCTTCGACGCCGGGCTGCCCCATGAACGTGGCAGCTACCACCTGTCCACGCGCAAGCACGACCAGCTGCTGGCGCGTTTTGACCGCTTCCTGCAGGAGCGTCAGAACGACGTGGCAGCGCTCAAAGCCAAGTATCAGGTCGAGGCTCACCTGGATTCCGAGCTGATCGGCGTGGAGCAGTGGAAGCGCGACTTTATTCAGCGGCAGAAGGCCAAGCAGGGACAATAGTCGCGTGTGCGCACCCATACTGGCCGTGCATCACGGGTGCGCACGGCGCACCCTATCGATCCAGTTCTGCTGCCGGCTCAGTGCAACTGACCGAAAGCAACACGCTATTCGGATAGGGCCAGCAAAAAGGGGGATAACCTGATGGTTATCCCCCTTTTTGTGTTGCCGGTTTGCCGCTTAGAAGTGGTACTTGACCAGGGCCTGTACCGCGGTCTGATCGAAGTCCTTGGAGCCGTCGATCGGGCGTACGCCGTACTTGTTGTTCCACATGTTCACCTCGGTGCCCACGTAGAGCTTGCGGCCTTCACCAAACAGGGCCTTGCCGGCGTCCCACTTGATCTGGATGGAGGAGCCCAGCGAGGTCTGGGTGCCGGCGTCCTTGGACGGGGCGCGCCAGTCGATATAACCGTCGATCACGAAGTCCTGCTCGCCGATGGCGAAGGGGTAGGCGCCGCTGACGGTCAGCTGGTAGGTGTGGCCGTTGCCCTTGTCCGAGGCCTTGAAGTCATGGTCGAAGAAGATGTGGTTGTTGACCTTGACCGCATACAGGTTGGCATTCAGGTAGGCGAAGCCGGGAGCGTTCCAGGCGGTGCCGATACCGTACAGGTAGTTTTCGGTGCCCGGGCCGCCGTTGCCCTTCTCGTAGGTGAAGGCGGCGTAGACATCCTTGAGCGGGCCGACGGACAGGTCCTGGCCGGTCAGCCAGCTCAGGCTGACACGGGGCGACAGCTCCATATAGTAGAAGCTGTTCTTGCGCTCCTGTTCCAGGTTGGCGAAGGTGCTGCCGCGCGACTGGGTGTTATCGGCGCGCACATAGTCGACAAAGCCGAACATATCGCCCCAAACCCAGCCACTGGCGTGCTCGAAGGTGAAGGTGGTCTGGGTCTTCTGTTCTTCGTCGAACTGACCTTCGTTAAAGCTTTCGCCGTACAGGTAGGACAGGCTGTTGTCCTGCCAGAATAGTGGGCCTTCGGCGAGGGCCTGCTGGCTGGCGAACACTGCGCCGGCCAGGGCGATGGAGTAGGGGAGGTGCTTGAGCTTCATCGGTTTTCCTTGTTGTTAGGGATGTGCTGCAACCTGCACAGGACAGCATGCAGGGGTGAGGGACCTCGGTATTGCTGGGTGACCGGGCATCGGGATGCTGATGCCGGTATGGCCATGACGCTGGCCGGGCAGGGGTGGCCTGCCCGACCGTCATGGGCCCTTAGTTAATGGGTGCGCCCTGGTCGATCCACTGGCCGAGCAGGTCGCGCTCGTCCTGGGTCATCTGGGTGATATTGCCCAGGGGCATGATTTGGGTGGCGACGGTCTGCGCATGGATCTTGGCGACCTGGGCCTTGATCTGCTCGGGGGTGTCGAGCATAAAACCGGCCGGCGCGGTGCTGAACATCGGGCTGCTCGGGGTGGCCGAGTGGCACACGGTGCAACGCGCCTGGATCACGCTTTCGACCTTGGCGAAGTCGGCGCTGCCGGCACTGGCGACCTGGCTAGCCGGTGCCTGTTCGGCAGTGGCGCTTTCCGCTACCTCCTCGACCTTGGCCAGGGTGGCGCTGGCCGGTTGCTCGGCGGCTGCCACTGGAGCCGCGCTCGGCGCACGGTGTACCGGGGCGGTGACATAGGCCAGGCAGATCATGCCCAGGGCCGCGGCCGGCAGGGTCCAGACATACTTGCCGCTGTCGTGACGGGTGTTGAAGTAGTGGCGTACCAGCACAGCCAGCACCGCGATACCAGCCAGGATCAGCCAGTTGTACTCACTGCCGTAGGTGCTCGGGAAGTGGTTGCTGATCATGATGAACAGCACCGGCAGGGTGAAGTAGTTGTTGTGACGCGAGCGCAGCAGGCCCTTGGCCGGCAGCAGCGGATCGGGTGTGGTGTTGGTTTCGATCGCCTTAACCAGCGAGCGCTGGGCCGGCATGATGGTGAAGAACACGTTGCCGACCATGATGGTGCCGATAATGGCGCCGACATGGATATAGGCCGCGCGGCCGCTGAAGATCTGGCTGAAGCCGTAGGCTGCGGCGATCACCAGGACGAACAGCACGGCGCCGAGCAGGGCCGGGCGCTTGCCCAGGGGCGAATCGCACAGCAGGTGGTAGATCACATAGCTGGCCGCCATGGAACCCAGGCCAATGGCAATGCCCATGGCCGGGTCCAGGGCCACGCCGGGCTTGATCAGGTACAGGCTGGGGTTGAGGTAGTACACCACCAGCAGCAGGGCCACGCCCGAGAGCCAGGTGGCATAGGCCTCCCATTTGAACCAGTGCAGGTTCTCCGGCATTTTCGGCGGCGCCAGCTTGTACTTTTCCAGGTGGTAGATGCCGCCGCCGTGAATCGCCCAGAGGTCGCCCGACAGGCCCTCGCGGGGATTGCTGCGGTTGAGGTTGTTCTCCAACCAGACGAAATAGAAGGATGCGCCGATCCAGGCGATACCGGTGATCATATGGATCCAGCGGATGCCCAGGTTGAGCCATTCGGTGAAATGTGCTTCCACAATCAGTACCTCTTTCCCGCAAGCCGACAGGCCGGCTGCAGGCTTCTCTTATTGGTGGGGTGCGAGGAGGAGTAACTCGTCCTCATTGAAGAAATGCTCATCGCAGTTGTTGCCGGAACCACTGCGATCAACCACCAGGAAGTCATCCCGCTTTTCGATCGTCAGCACCGGGTGGTGCCAGACGCCGCGATGGTAATTGATGCCCTGCCTGCCATTACTGAGGAAGGCACGGACGGACCCTGATACAGGTGCATCGCCAGCCGGCGCGACCACGATCAGAAAGGGGTTGCCGAGCAGCGGAACAAAGGCCTGGCTGCCCAGCGGATGGCGCTCCAGCATGCGCACGGTGTGCGGCATCGGCAGCGCCTCGGCGCTGAAGATGCTGATGATCGCCCGGTCTTCAGGCTGGGCGGTCTCGATCGTGGCCAGCTTGTGATAGCGACGGGTGGAGCCGTTGTTGATCATGAAGAACTCGCTGCCGTCGGTTTCGATCACGTCACCGAAGGGGGCGAAGGCTTCTTTGCTTAACGGCTCGATGGTCAGTGTGCGCATGGTGACTCGCTGATAATCGGAGTGTGGTGTAGGAGCCAGCTTGCTGGCGATCAAGGCGCTAACGCATCGCCAGCAAGCCGGCTCCTACAGTGTCGGTTGTGTTTACTTGCTCACCTTGCCGAACAGGCGCAGACGGCTGATGCCACCGTCCGGGAACACGTTGACCCGTACATGGGTAATCGGCCCCAGGGCGTTGATCTGCTCGACGAACTCGTGCTCGGCGTGCATCGACAGCTTCTGGCTCGGCAGCAGTTCGCGCCAGAACAGGCTCTGGGTCTCGATCTGGGCATCGGTGCCGCCCTTGACGAAGGCGCCCTGGATCGAGCAGCTGTCCGGGTAGTTGCCCTTGAAGTGCAGGGTGTCGACCACGATGCGCTCGATTTCGCCCGGGTGGCCCAGGGCGACGATCACCCAGTCATTGCCCGGGGTACGGCGGCGGGCGGTTTCCCAGCCGTCACCCATGTTGATGCCGCGGCCGGGGTTGAGGATGTTGCTCATGCGGCCGAAGTGCTCGTCCGAGCAGGCCAGGGCGCGGCCGCCGTTAAGGGCGGCAGCCAGGTCGATCTGCTCGTTGTCGCCGACATTGCTCCAGTCGCGGAAGGGGATGCCGTACACGCGCAGGCGGGCCACGCCGCCGTCCGGGTAGATATTGAAGCGCAGGTGGGTAAAGGCCTGGGCGTTGTCGATTTCGTGGTAGTGGTGGCTGTTGCCCTGCAGGGTCACCGCCGGCAGCACTTCAGTCCAGGTGGTGTCATCGCTCGGATCGCCTTCGGCGACAAAGCAGCCTTCCAGGGACGCCGAGGGCGGGAAGTTGCCGGTGAAGTGGCTGGTGTCGATATCCACGCCTTTGATGGAGCCCGGCACGCCCAGGCGGATCACCGCATGGTCGTAGCCTTCGAAGCGCTTGCGGCGCGATTCCCAGCCATCCATCCATTTGCCGTTGTCGTCGAACACGCCTTCCTTCCAGACGGCCGGGGTCGGCTGGAACAGGCGGTTGACGTCGGCGAACCAGTCGTCGGTAACCGAGATGGCCTGGGTGCCCAGGCGGGCGTCGGCCAGGTTGACGTATTTCTCGAAGGGTACGGCGTAAGCTTTCATGTCGGGTCTGCCTTGATGGTGGTGGCGTTACAGGGCTTGCAAGCGGAACAGGGCGATCTTGTTGATCTCGGCCAGGGCCGTGGCGAACTCCTGCTCGGCCGAGTTGTGGATGCGCTCCTCGAAGGCCGCGAGAATCTGATGGCGGTTGCTGCCTTTGACCGCCTTGATAAAGGGAAAGCCGAACTTGGCCTTGTAGGCATCATTGAGTTCGGTAAAGCGGGCGAACTCCTCGACGCTGCATTCGCTGATGCCGGCACCGGCCTGCTCGGCGGTGCTGGAGGCGGTCAGCTCGCCACGGATGGCGGCCTTGCCGGCCAGATCCGGGTGCGCGTTGATCAGCGCCAGTTGGGCCTCATGGCTGGCGGACAGGAGGATGTCGGCCATGCGCTGGTGCAGGCTGTCGATCTCGTCGAGGCTGGCGTCCTGGCCCAGGTCATAGGCCTTTTCGGCCACCCAGGGGGAGTGCTCGTAGATATCGGCGAAGGCGCTGACGAAATCCTTGCGGCTCAGGCGCGATGGGCTCAGGGTCTGGAAACGGCTCATGTGCGGTTCTCGCTGAAGGGGTGGGTGGCGTGCCAGTGGCGGGCGATATCGACGCGGCGGGCGCACCAGACTTTTTCGTGACCTTTGACGTACTCGATAAAGCGCGCCAGGGACGCCAGGCGCGCCGGACGACCGAGCAGGCGGCAGTGCATGCCGATCGAGAGCATCTTCGGTGCACCGGCCATACCCTCGGCATAGAGCACATCGAAGGCGTCCTTGAGGTATTCGAAGAAGTCATCGCCCTTGTTGAAGCCCTGCACCTGGGTAAAGCGCATGTCGTTGGTGTCCAGGGTGTAGGGGATCACCAGGTGCGGTTTGGCCGCGGTGCTGGCCGGGTCCCAGTAGGGCAGGTCGTCGTCGTAGGTATCGCTGTCGTAGAGGAAGCCGCCTTCCTCGCGCACCAGGCGCCGGGTGTTCGGGCCCAGACGGCCGGTGTACCAGCCCAGGGGGCGCTCGCCGGTCAGTTCGGTCAGGATGCGGATGGCCTCGTGCAGGTGCTCGCGCTCCTCGGCTTCGCTCATGTGCTGGTAGTCGATCCAGCGGTAGCCGTGGCTGCAGATTTCGTGGCCGCTGGCGACCATCTGCTTGATCACCTCGGGGTGACGCTGGGCGGCCATGGCCACGGCGAAGATGGTCAGGGGGATATCGTGCTTCTTGAACAGATCGAGCAGGCGCCACACGCCGGCGCGGCTGCCGTATTCGTAGAGCGACTCCATGCACAGGTTGCGCTGGCCCTGCAGCGGCTGGGCGGAGACCATCTCGGAGAGAAAGGCCTCGGATTCCTTGTCGCCATGCAGGATATTGCGCTCGCCACCTTCCTCGTAGTTGAGCACGAAGGACAGGGCGATGCGGGCGTCACCCGGCCAATGGGGGTGGGGCGGGTTGGCGCCGTAGCCGATCAGGTCGCGTGGGTAGTCGGGGCTCACTGCTGGATCTTCCTGTATGCAAATCGGTGGGCGGCGGATTGGGCTGCCGCGATGGAATTATTGTATACAAAATGAATTTGCTTTTGTAAATCTTAAATTGCGCAATCTTTTCAATTCGCTGTTCCGCGGATTCCCTGCTTCTGTATCCCGCTACCGCCTTCCGAGGCCTTCGTTCCTACCCTGGCGCCGGCTTCAGCCTGAGCGGTGCGGGTTAGAAATGCTTGCAGTAGCATTGTGTACAATTTTATTGAAAATTGTCTTATAAATTTGTCGTTGTGTGCTATGCTCAGTGCCCATACCGGTCGCCCGATCTGTCGTGCGGCCTGCCTGTTCAACCAATCGAGAGGAGGTGTGGCATCTGCCTGGCACTGTTCAGCGTAGATGCCCTGGCGCAATGGGACGATTGACCACTCATGTTCTGGATGCCGCACACGGCTGCCCTGGCAGTGCGCTGAAGATCGAGCTGTACCGTGTCGACGGGGCGCAGCTGGAATTACTCACCACGGTGCTGACCAACCACGACGGGCGTTGCGATGCGCCGGTGTTGCAGGGTGAGCAATACCAGAGCGGCGTCTACCAGCTGCACTTCCATGCCGGCGACTACTACCGCGCCCGCGGCGTGCAACTGCCGGAGCCGGCCTTTCTCGATGTGGTGGTGCTGCGCTTCGGCATCGACGCCAGCCAGGAGCACTACCATGTGCCGCTGCTGATCTCCCCCTACAGCTACTCCACCTATCGCGGTAGCTGATGGACGGCGAGCCCTGGGCTCGCCCGTGCAATGCTTGTCACCCTCTGACTCTTTCGGAGTCCTTATGCCCGTCCACACTGCGGGCATTTTTTTGTCCGCCATTTCTGGCCGCTTTCTGCCAGCGATCTGGTCACCTGTCGCCTAGTTCGTGGACATGCCGCAGGCTTGTCCACCGTATCGGTTGGCAAGATGAACAAGGCAGCGTCAATCGCTTGGTGGGTAAGCTTCGCGTTACCCACCCTACTGGGTTGAACGGATAGGGTGGAAAACCGCTTAGC
The DNA here is from genome assembly GCF_009763245.1 of Pseudomonas xionganensis. GTDB lineage: Bacteria > Pseudomonadota > Gammaproteobacteria > Pseudomonadales > Pseudomonadaceae > Aquipseudomonas > Aquipseudomonas xionganensis. The sequence goes on from NZ_WKJZ01000001.1 coordinate 2,081,172, forward strand.
GTTTTCCACCGTCAATCCCAGGCCGGCTATCAGCGGCTTAGCAGCGAAGCCGCGCCGGCGCCGCCAAACAGCGCTGCGCTGATGCGGTTAAACCAGCAGTGGCCCTTGCCCGAGCGCAGGTAGCGCGCCGCGCCCTGGGCACTCAGGCCATAGAACAGCTTGCAGGCCAGATCCAGCATCGCCCAGGTGGCGATCATCACCAGCAGCTGACCGAGTAGCGGCCGTTGCGCGCTGATAAATTGCGGCAGGAAGGCGGCGAAGAACAGGATGTCCTTGGGGTTGCTGGCGCCCAGGCCGAAGGCCTTCCAGAACATGGCGCGAAAGCTTGGGTTGACCGGCTGCTCCTCGGCCTGGGTCGGCTTGGCCGCCTGGCGCGAGGCCTGCCAGCTCTGCCAGGCCAGATAGAACAGATACAGCGCGCCGATAATTTTCAGCAGGCTGAACAGCCGTTCCGAAGCCAGCAATAGCGCGCCCAGGCCCAGGGCCGAAGCACTCAGCAGGCAGATCGAGGCGCTGACGCCGCCGGCAAAGCCGGGGAGTGAGCGGCGCAGGCCATAGTTCAGGCTGTTGCTGACCATCAGCAGCGACAGCGGGCCGGGAATCAGAATCACGATCAGGGCGGCGCTGGCGAACAGCAGCCAGGTGTCCAGGCTCATGGGCGAATCTCCAGATGCGGAAAAGCCCCGGCATAAGGCCGGGGCTCGGGGTGCCGTTTACCGACCTTAAAGGAAGGCGAACTTGGCAATAAAGATCACACACAGCACATAGAGGCTGATCGACACCTTGTCACGCTGGCCGGTCAGCAGCTTGAGCGTAGCGTAGGTCAGAAAGCCCAGGGCGATGCCGTTGGCGATGGAGAAGGTCAGCGGCATCATCACCACGGTCACGATAGCCGGGATGGTGTCGGTGTGGTCCTTCCAGTCGATATGTGCCATGCCGCTCATCATCAGCATGGCGACATAGATCAGCGCCCCGGCGGTGGCATAGGCGGGGATCATGCCGGCCAGGGGGGCGAAGAACATCGCGGCGAGGAACAGCAGGCCGACAGCCACGGCAGTCAGACCGGTACGGCCGCCGGCGGCCACGCCCGAGGCGCTTTCCACATAGCTGGTCACTGGCGGGCAGCCGACCATGGCGCCGACCACGCTGGAGGTGGAGTCGGCCTTGAGGGCCTTGGACAGGTTCTTGATCTTGCCGTCTTCATCCACCAGGTGGGCACGATGGGCCACGCCCATCAGGGTGCCGGCGGTGTCGAACATGTTCACGAAGAGGAAGGCGAGGATGACGCTGACCATGGCCACGTTGAAGGCCCCGGCGATATCCATGGCCAGGAAGGTTGGCGCCAGGCTCGGCGGCATCGACACCAGGCCGTTGTACTCCACCAGGCCCATGGCCCAGCCCAGGGCGGTGACGCCGAGCATGCTGAAGAGGATGGCGCCAAATACATTGCGGTGGCTGAGCACGGCAATCAGCAGAAAGCAGATGGCCGCCAGCAGCGCCGAAGGTTCGCCAAAGCTGCCCATGGTCAGCAGGGTGGCCGGGCTGTCGACCACGATGCCGGCGGTCTTCAGGCCGATCAGGCCGAGGAACAGACCGACCCCGGCGCCCATGGCGAAGCGCAGGCTCATGGGGATGCTGTTGAGCAGCCACTCACGGATGCGCGACAGGCTCATAAACATAAACAGCACGCCGGAGATAAACACCGCGCCCAGGGCGATCTGCCAGCTGTAGCCCATTTCGCCGACCACGGTGTAGGTGAAGAAGGCGTTCAGACCCATGCCCGGTGCCAGGCCCACCGGCCAGTTGGCGTACAGGCCCATGAGGAAGCAGCCCAGGGCTGCGCCGATGCAGGTGGCGACGAAGGCTGCGCCATGGTCGACGCCAGCGTTGGCCATGATGTTGGGGTTGACGAAGATGATGTAGGCCATGGTGACGAAGGTCGTCAGGCCCGCCAGCAGTTCGGTTTTGATCGTGGTGCGGTGTTCAGTCAGCTTGAAGAAACGGTCGAGCAATCCCGTCTTCAGCATGCCTTGAGCGTGAGTCGCGTGTTGTTCTTGTTTAGCGCTTTCCACAGCGGGTACTCCTCGTCTCTCTTGTTGTGTACCACCTGGCGCCGCTAGCGGGCGGCATCAGGGTGGGCGGTGTGCGTAAGCATGCCGATAGCCGTGTTGACTGCTCGGTCAGAATTCAGCACTCCCAGCGATTATGATGTTGTATACAAAAAAATCAAATAATGTTTTTTGTTTTGTATCGCCTTTGACCTGCGAATTGCTTTTATAGGCTTCTCCAGGGGCTCTGCATGCCGCGCCGGCTCTGCGCTGCCGTTGTTCACGGCTCACCCGGGCTGCTGGCGGCGCCAGTGACCAGGGCAATAAAGGACAGTGGGATGGGCTGGGGAGATGGGGCATTGCGCCGCGGTGTTTCATCGGGGGCTTGTGTGTACAATGCCCGGGCGTCCAGCGCGACCTGTTCAGTCAAGCTGCATGACGCCTGAGCAGGTCGGTGCCAGCCTTGGGTTCAGCCCTGGGCCGTTCCGTGATCCTCACCCTCTTTGAACCGAGCCAAGATGAACGAGCAATTGCAGCCATTGAAAAAGCAGCCGCGTGTGGGCAAGGGCAGCCGCACCGGGACTCAGGATGATGTCGTCTATGCGCATATCTTCGAGGCCATTCTTGAGCAACGCCTGGCGCCGGCCACCAAGCTGAGCGAGGAGGCGTTGGGCGAGATCTTCGGTGTCAGCCGCACCATCATTCGTCGCGCCCTGTCGCGCCTGGCCCATGAAGGCGTGGTGCTGCTGCGGCCCAATCGCGGTGCGGTGGTGGCCAGCCCGGGCGCCGAGGAAGCGCGGCAGATCTTCTTTGCCCGGCGCATGATCGAGCGCGCCATCACCGAGCTGGCCTGCCAGAACGCCACGGCCGAGCAGATCGCCGGCCTGCGCCAGATGATCAAGGAGGAGCGCGACTGCTTCGCCCGGGGTGATCGCGGCATGGGCATCCGCCTGTCCGGCGAGTTCCATCTGAAACTGGCCGAAGCCGCCGGCAACTTCACCCTGCTGGGTTTCCTACGCAGCCTGATCTCGCAAACCTCGCTGATCATCGCCCTGTATGAAAGCAGCAGCCGCAGCCACTGTTCGGATGCCGAGCATGACGAGGTGGTGGATGCCATCGAAGCCCGCGATGCCAAGGTGGCGGTGGAGCTGATGATGCGCCATATGGACAGCGTTGACGCCAAGCTCAACCTGGACGGCGACAGCGCTTCGGACGACCTGCACGCGGTGTTCTCGCACCTGCTGTCCAGCGGCAAGAAAAAGGCCAGCCGTTAGGCGTTGGCAATGCCCCGGGCGTAGGGTGCGCCGTGCGCACCTGCCATGCTGGCTTTAGCGCGGCAGTTCGATGCGCCGCGTTTCCCCTGGCACCTGCGGCCAGTCGCGGGCGGCCCAGCGCTGGCGGGCCTGATCGATCAGGGCCGGATCGCTGGCGACGAAGTTCCAGTCCATGCGCCGCGCGCCGATAGGCTCCCCACCGATCAGGACCAGATGGCTCTCGCTGCAGGCCGCCAGGGTCGGGGTCGCCCCCTCGGGTAATACCAGCATGGCCTCTGGCGGCAACTTTTCATCTTCCAGCTCCACTTCACCGTCCAGCAGATAGAGGGCGCGCTCGGCATGCTCGGCGGGAATCTGCAGGGTGGCGCCGGCGGCCAGGCGGATCTCGGCATAGACGCAGGGCGAGTGCACCGGCACTGGCGACTGCAGGCAGAAGCCGCTGCCGGCAATCAGACAAACCTCCACCCCCAGCGCACTGCTGCGCGGCAGGCTGGCGGCCGGGTGATGGCTATAGGCCGGCGCGCACTGTTCCTGGGCCGCGGGCAGGGCCAACCACACCTGCAAACCGTGCAGGCGGGAACCGCTCTGTTGCAGCGCCGCCGGAGTGCGCTCGACATGGGCCACGCCGTTGCCGGCGGTCATCCAGCTGACCTCGCCGGGGCCGACCAGCTGGTCCGAACCCAGGCTGTCCTTGTGCTGCAGCTGGCCTTCGAACAGGTAGGTGAGGGTGGACAGGCCGATATGCGGGTGCTGGTCGATAGTCATGCCTGTGCCGGCGGGGTAGTGCTGGGGCAGGATATGGTCGAAGAACACGAAGGGGCCGACGCTGCGGCAGCGCGCCGAAGGCAGGGGGCGCAGGATCTGCTGGCTGGCGATGGTCTCGCGGCGTGGCTGGATCAGCAGGTAATCGGACATGGGCAGGGCCTCGGCTTGGCTGGCGTGGCAGCTTAAGGCACCTGCTGGGCTTCCCGGCAGGGCCTGCCAGATAATCTAGCAGGCCCTGGGATGCCGGGGGGCTCAGTCGCGCCGATGCACCGAGCGACCGGCGGCGAAGGTTTCCAGCACGCTGCGGTCGTCGCCCAGCATGCATAGGGCGAACAGGCGCTCTTCCAGGCTCCTGGCCTGCTGCATGCGGTAGCTCAGCAGCGGTGTGGCGTTGTAATCCAGCACCAGGAAGTCGGCATCCTTGCCCGGGGTGAAGTTGCCCAGCTTGTCGTCCAGATAGAGCGCTTCGGCGCCGCCCAGGGTAGCCAGGTACAGGGACTTGAACGGGTCGAGCTTCTTGCCCTGCAGCTGCATGATCTTGTACGCCTCGTTCAGCGACTGCAGCTGGCTGAAGCTGGTGCCGGCGCCCACATCGGTGCCCAGGCCGACGCGCACGCCGTGCGCTTCCAGCTTGTTCAGGTCGAACAGGCCGCTACCCAGGAACAGGTTGGAGGTGGGGCAGAAGGCCACCGCCGAGCCGGTTTCGGCCAGGCGTTGGCACTCCTCGTCGCACAGGTGTACGCCATGGGCGAACACGGCGCGCGGGCCGATCAGCTTGTGGTGGTCATAGACGTCCAGGTAGCCCTTGCGCTCGGGGAACAGCGCCTTGACCCATTCGATCTCCTTGCGGTTCTCGGACAGGTGGGTGTGCATATACAGGTCCGGATACTCGCCCAGCAGCTTGCCGGCCAGCGTCAGCTGCTCGGGGGTGCTGGTGGGGGCGAAGCGCGGGGTCACGGCGTAGTGCAGGCGACCCTTGCCGTGCCAGCGCTCGATCAGTTCCTTGCTTTCGACATAGCCGGATTCGGCGGTGTCGGTCAGGTAGTCCGGGGCGTTGCGGTCCATCAGCACCTTGCCGGCGATCATGCGCAGGTTCAGCGCCTGGGCGGCTTCGAAGAAGGCGTCCACCGATTGCGGGTGCACGGTGCCGAACACCAGGGCGGTGGTGGTGCCGCTGCGCAGCAGTTCCTTGAGGAAGATCGCCGCCACGTCGCTGGCGTGGGCCTTGTCGGCGAACTGCTTTTCGGTGGGGAAGGTGTAGGTGTTGAGCCAGTCCAGCAGTTGCTCGCCGTAGGAGGCGATCATGCCGGTCTGCGGGTAGTGGATATGGGTGTCGATAAAGCCGGGGGTGATCAGGGCATCGGCGTAGTGCTTGATCTCCACATCACGCAGCTTGGGCAGCAGCTCGGAGGCCGGGCCGACCTGCAGCACCTGGCCGTTGTCGATGACCAGCACGCCGTCTTCGAAGTACTCGTAGGAGGCTTCGATGCCGACCTTGGCCGGGTCGGCCAGGCTGTGCAGGATGGCGGCGCGATAGGCTTTGCGGGTATTGCTCATCGTGTGAATCTCATCAGTAGGGTGCGCCGTGCGCACCAGAAAATGGGTAGGGCAGTCGGGGCTACGAGCGCCGCGAGGCCGGCAGCAACTTGGCCACGCGGGATTCGCCCTTCTTGGTTTCACTGCCGAAATGGGCGTTGTAGGTGGCGATCACTTCGCCGGCGATGGACACGGCGATCTCCACCGGCAGCTTGCCTTTCACTTCGGCCAGGCCCATGGGGCAGCGCATGCGGGCCATCAGCGCCTCGTCGAAACCGCGCTCGCGCAGGCGGTGCTCGAACTTGACGCGCTTGGTCTGCGAGCCGATCAGGCCGTAGTAGGCGAAGTCGCCGCGTTTGAGGATGGCCGCGGTCAGCTCCAGATCCAGCTGGTGGTTGTGGGTCATGACGATAAAGTAGCTGCCGGCAGGCATCTGCTCGATCTCGTCGATGACGTCCTCATTGACCACCTTGTCCACCCCGGCGGGTATCTGCTCGGGGAATTCGTTTTCCCGCGAGTCGATCCAACGCACCTTGCAGGGCAGGCTGGCCAGTAGCGGCACCAGGGCGCGGCCGACATGGCCGGCGCCGAATACGGCGATCTGTGCCTGGGGCTGGCCCATGGGCTCGAACAGCAGTACGGTGGCGCCGCCGCAGCATTGCCCCAGGCTCGCGCCCAGGGAAAAGCGCTCCAGGCGGGTGTCCTGGCAGCGCGTGGCGAGCATCTCGCGGGCCAGCTCCATCGCCTTGTATTCCAGATGACCACCACCGATGGTCTCGAAGATGCGGTCGGCGGTGACCACCATCTTCGAGCCGGCATTGCGCGGGGTTGAGCCGCGCTCTTCGATAATGGTCACCAGCACGCAGGCTTGACCCTGCTGCTGCAGTTCGGCGAGGGCGCTGATCCAGCTCATTTGCTCAGCCTCCAGGAAGGCGTGGTCTGTCCCGGGCGCGGCAGGCGCCAGTTGCTCGGCGACGGATCGAGGAGGGGAACCGGCGTCGGGCGGGCAGGGCGATTATTCGGTTCGGTGTGTTTTGTCATTGTTTTACACCTGTTGAGTTGTACGTCTACGGCCTGGTGGACAACGCTTCGCGGTTGTCCACCCTACGAGCTTTCGTAGGGTGGATGTCGCGCAGCACATCCACCAGGTCGGTGGTTCGCGTCAGACCGTTTCGACCTCGGCTGCGCTCTCGGCTTTGCTCGTGGCCTTCAGCTTGCGCATCTGCTCCACGCCCCAGAGCACGCGCTCAGGCGTTGCCGGGGCGTCGATCTGCGGTTGCGCTTTGTAATCGCCCAGGCTGGCCACGGCATCCTTGATTGCGCACCACACGGCGATGCCGAGCATAAAGGGCGGCTCGCCCACGGCCTTGGAGTGGAACACGGTTTCTTCCGGGTTCTTGCGGTTCTCCACCAGCTTGACGCGCAGGTCGATGGGCATGTCGGCAATGGCCGGGATCTTGTAGCTGGCCGGGCCGTTGGTCATCAGCTTGCCCTTGGCGTTCCACACCAGCTCCTCGCAGGTGAGCCAGCCCATGCCCTGGACGAAAGCCCCTTCGACCTGGCCGATATCGATGGCCGGGTTCAGCGAGTCGCCGACGTCATGCAGGATGTCGGTGCGCAGCATGCGGTACTCGCCGGTCAGGGTATCGACCAGCACCTCGGCGCAGGCCACGCCATAGGCGTAGTAGTAGAAGGGCCGGCCGGCGGCCTTGTCGCGGTCGTAGAAGATCTTCGGGGTGCGGTAGAAACCGGTGCTGGAGAGCGATACCTGACCGAAATAGGCCTTCTGGATCACCTCCTCGAAGCTCAGGAACAGGTCGCGCACACGCACCTGGCCGTTGCGGAATTCCACATCCTCCGGGGTGACCCGGTATTCGCGCACCAGGAAGTCCACCAGGCGCTGCTTGATGGTCTCGGCGGCGTTCTTGGCCGCCATGCCGTTGAGGTCGGCGCCGCTGGAAGCTGCGGTCGGCGAGGTGTTGGGCACCTTGTCGGTATTGGTGGCGGTGATCTGGATGCGCGAGATATCCACCTGGAACACCTCGGCGACGATCTGTGCCACCTTGGTGTTGAGGCCCTGGCCCATCTCGGTGCCGCCATGGTTCAGGTGGATCGAGCCGTCGGTGTAGACGTGGATCAGCGCGCCGGCCTGGTTGAGGAAGGTGGCGGTAAAGCTGATGCCGAATTTCACCGGGGTCAGGGCCAGGCCCTTCTTCAATACCGGGCTCTGGGCATTGAAGGCGCGGATTTCCTCGCGGCGCTTGGCGTACTCGCTGCTTTCTTCCAGCTCGGCGGTCATCTCGTGGATAACGTTGTGTTCCACCGTCTGGTGATAGTGGGTGACGTTGCGCTCGGTCTTGCCGTAGTAGTTGGTCTTGCGCACCTCAAGCGGGTCCTTGCCCAGGTGGCGGGCCACGGCGTCCATCACTTCCTCGATGGCGACCATGCCCTGGGGGCCGCCGAAGCCGCGGTAGGCGGTGTTCGAGGCGGTGTTGGTCTTGCAGCGATGGCCGTTGATGGTGGCATTGCCCAGGTAGTAGGCATTGTCCGAGTGGAACATGGCGCGGTCGACGATGGAGCCGGACAGGTCCGGCGAATAGCCGCAGTTGCCGGCCAGGTCCATCTCGATGCCCTGCAGCAGGCCATCGTCATCGAAGCCGACGTCGTACTCGACATAGAAAGGGTGACGCTTGCCGGTCATGCTCATGTCTTCGACGCGCGGCAGGCGCATCTTGGTCGGCCGTCCGGTCAGATGGGCGATCACCGCACAGAGGCAGGCGGGGCCTGCGGCCTGGGTTTCCTTGCCGCCGAAGCCGCCGCCCATGCGGCGCATGTCGATGACGATCTTGTGCATCGGCACGCCGAGCACCTCGGCCACCAGCTTCTGTACCTCGGTGGCATTCTGCGTCGAGGTGTAGACGATCATGCCGCCATCTTCGCTGGGCATCACCGAGGAAATCTGGGTTTCCAGGTAGAAGTGCTCCTGGCCGCCGATATGCAGACTGCCCTGCAGGCGATGCTTGGCGCCGGCCAGGCTGCTGGCCGAGTCGCCGATGCGGTGGGTGTGGCTGTCCAGCACGAAGTGCTTCTTGCGCAGGGCCTCGACCACATCCAGTACCGGCTCCAGGTCCTCGTACTCGACGATGGCGGCCATGGCCGCCTTGCGCGCGGTTTCCAGGCTGTCGGCGGCCACCGCCAGCACCACCTGGCCGACGTATTCCACCTTGCCATCGGCCAGCAGCGGGTCACCGGCCACTACCGGGCCGATATCCAGCTGGCCGGGTACGTCATCCTTGGTGATGGCGATGGCCACGCCCGGGAATTCGTAGCAGGGGCGGGTGTCGATGCTGACGATGCGCGCGTGGGCACGATCCGACTGGCGCGCATAGACGTGCAGCTGGTTGGGGAACTCCAGGCGGTCGTCTACATAGACGGCTTCGCCGGACACATGCTTGTCCGCACTCTCGTGCTTGACGCTCTTGCCGACGCCGGTGGTGATGCCGGCGCGGAACAGTTCGGCCAGCTCTTCCTGGGATTTGTAGGGGATATGGTTAGACATAGGCGGTCACCCGGGTTTCGACTTCGGGAGCGTTGAGCTCAAGGAAGAATTTGCGCAGCAGGTTCTGCGCGGTGAGCAGGCGGTATTCCTTGCTGGCGCGGAAATCGCTGAGCGGGGTGAAATCATCGGCCAGGGCGCTGCAGGCACGCTCGATCAGGGCCTGGTTGAAGGTGCCGCCGCTGAGCACGGCCTCGCAGGCGCTGGCGCGCTTGGGAATGGCCGCCATGCCGCCGAAGGCGATACGCGCATCACGCACCACGCCGGCTTCGATCTGCAGGTTGACGGCGGCGCACACCGCGCTGATATCGTCGTCCAGGCGCTTGGACACCTTGTAGGCACGGAAGGTCTGAGCCGCCTGTTGGCGCGGCACGATGATCTTCTCGATAAATTCGGCTTCCTGACGTGCGGTCACCTTGTAGTCGAGGAAGTAGTCCTCGATCGGCAGGCTGCGGCTGGTGTTGCCCTTGCGCAGCACGATCTGCGCGCCCAGGGCGATCAGCAGCGGCGGGGCGTCACCAATCGGCGAGGCGTTGCCGATATTGCCGCCCAGGGTGCCCTGGTTGCGGATCTGCAGGGAGGCGAAGCGGTGCAGCAGCTCGCCGAAGTCCGGGTATTCGCTGGCCAGGGCTTCGTAGCAGTCGGACAGCGCGGCGGCGGCGCCGATCTCGATGCTGCTGTCGGTGATTTCGATGCGCTTCATCGACTCGATATGGCCGACATAGATCATCACCGGCAGTTCGCGGTGGAACTGGGTGACTTCCAGGGCCAGGTCGGTGCCACCGGCGAGCAGGCGCGCCTCGGGGTTGGCGGCGTAGAGGTCGGCCAGATCGGCCACGGTCAGCGGCAGCAGGCAGCGCTTGTCGCCACTGTTGAGCTCGGCGGTCTCGCGCGGGGCGATGGCCTTGAGCTGGGCCAGGGTCTCGGCCTCGAAGGCGTCGAACTGATCCGGCTGCTTCTGGCAGCAGGCCTGCTCGGCGGCGTCGATGATCGGGCGGTAGCCGGTGCAGCGGCACAGGTTGCCGGCCAGGGCTTCCAGGGTCTGGCCCTTGTCATAGCCGTTGCTGTTCTTCTGCAGGGCGAACAGCGACATGATAAAGCCCGGGGTGCAGAAACCGCACTGCGAGCCATGGCAGTCGACCATCGCTTGCTGCACGCCGTGCAGCTTGCCCTCATGCTTGAGGTCTTCGACGCTGATCAGCTGCTTGCCGTGCAGGCTGGCGACGAACGTCAGGCAGGAGTTCAGGGTGCGGTAACGCACCTTCTCGCCATCCAATTCGCCCACCACCACGGTGCACGCACCGCAGTCGCCAGAGGCACAACCTTCCTTGGTGCCGGTCTTGCCCACGTGCTCACGCAGGTACTGCAGCACGGTGACGTTAGGGTCGAGGGCATGCTCAGTACGCAGCTCCCGGTTGAGTAAAAACTGGATCAAGGACGACCTCCAGGCACTTTATTGTTCTCGTATCAGGCCTGTTAGAGCGCTGCCCCATGGGGTGCGGCGTTCTGACACGGCATGGCATGGGCTCAATCTAGAGTTTTCTGACTTTTGGGTCAATAAATATTTGACTCTTTGGTCAAGTGGTTGTCATGCCATTGGGTTATGAGGGCGCGCGGGGCTTTGCTGTTAACGCTAGCAGGCGACTGGGCAGATAAAAGAAAAGCCCCAAGGGCCTGCGCCGTCGGGGCTTTCGAGAAGGAGGTGTTTAGCGAGGTAACAACTGCGAATCGGTCAACTGATGCTCCTCGCCGGCATAGTAGGCGCGTACCCGTGGGTCCATCACCGCACGCCACAGCGGCGGGATCAGGGCCAGGACGATCATCCCCGCATAGCCGTTGGGCAGCTGCGGGCTGTCGTCGAAGTGGCGCAGCACCTGATAACGACGTTTGGCGTAGGCATGGTGGTCGGAATGGCGCTGCAGGTGGAAGAGAAACAGGTTGGTCAGCAGAAAGTTGCTGTTCCACGAGTGGCTGGGGTTGGTGCGCTCGTAGCGGCCGTTGTCCAGCTTGCGCCGGTGCAGGCCGTAGTGCTCCACATAGTTGACGATTTCCAGCAGGGTAAAGGCGATCAGTGACTGGACGATAAAAAACAGTGCGCCAAGCCAGCCCAGGGCCAGGCCGAAACCCAGCAGCATCAGGGCGCTGATGGCGTACCAGCTGATCAGTTCGTTGCGCCAGTGCAGTGCCGGCAGGCCGCGTCGTTTGAGACGCTCGGCCTCCAGTTTCCAGGCGTTGAGGAAATTGTGCTTGTAGGCGTGGGGCAGAAAGGCATACAGGCTCTGGCCGTAGCGCGAGGAGCTGGCATCCTCCGGGGTGGAGACATGCACATGATGGCCACGCACATGTTCGACCTTGAAGCCGGCATAGCACACCGCCGCCAGCAGCAGGCCGCCGGCATTCTGTTCGAGGCGTGAGTCCTTGTGGATAAATTCATGGGCCACGGTAATGCCGATGGCCCCCGTCACCGTGCCCACCGAGAGCAGCCAGCCGAGCTGGCCGACCCAGCTCCAGGCCTGATAATGCACGAACACCCAGCCGGCCCAGCCGAGCATGGCCAGCAGTGCGGGTACCGTGCACAGGCTGAGGAAGCGGTAGTAGCCCTGCTGCTCCAGCTGCGGTACCTGTTCGGCCTCGTCCGGGTTGGCCGGGTCGCGGCCGACGATAAAGTCCAGCAGCGGGATCACCCCGAAGACGATGCCGACCACCAGCCAGGCCCAGGCATCGGCCTGCTCGCTGCCCAGCGACCAGTAATAGCTCAAGGGGATACCCAGTACCGGGATCAGCCACAGCCAGTAGCCGATGCTTTTCAGGGCGAGCATCCAGTTGGAGGGCAGGCGTTCGAACATGGTGGGCTCCGTCTTGTTATTGTGCGGGTGGATTCTGGGTAAATTGTAGGACAATCCGTCTTGCGGGCCATCCATCCGGGCCCCACCTTTCGCTCTGAAACGGCCGCTACCCTGGCCTTGGCCCGGTAACACCCTGTGTTACACTCGCGCCCCATTTGCAGGCCGTTGAAAAACGTTGGCGAGGCAGGCAAGACAAGGCGCTACGTAGTAACAGCCTCCGGCTGGTCAAACGGTCTAAAAAGCGGAGTTTACGAGCCGTAAATGAGCATTTTTAGACCGTTTTCAACGCAGTATTGCCAACGCAGGTAGTTTTTCGACGGCCTGATCCCAATAGGTCAGATAGAACCTAAGGTTTCCCCATGACATTCAAGGCACCGGACAGCCTCGCCGAGCAGATCGCCCATCACCTGGCCGAGCGCATCATTCGTGGTGAACTCAAGGCCCGTGAGCGCATTCAGGAACAGAAGGTCACCCAGGCGCTGAATGTCAGCCGCGGTTCGGTGCGCGAAGCGCTGCTGATTCTGGAACGGCGCCATCTGGTGGTGATTCCGCCGCGCCGCGGTGCCCAGGTGGCCGAGCTGACCCCGCACAAGGTCAAGAGCCTGTATGCCCTGGTGATCGAACTCTATGTGCTGCTGGCCCGCGCGGTGATCGAGCGCTGGCAGAGTCAGGAGGAGCTGGCGCCCTTTATGGCCATCCAGCAGCAGTTGCAGGACAGCCTGCAGCGCGAAGACATCAATGCCTTTGTGCAAGGCAGCTTCGATATCATGCGCGCCGCCTTTCCCTTCGCCGACAACCCCTATCTGCAGGAAACCCTGGAGAACCTGTTGCCGGCCATCAGCCGCACCTACCACCTGGCCCTGGAGCGGCGCAAAAGCGAGATGGGCCAGTTCATCAATACCTTCGCCAGCCTGCTGCAGGCCATAGTTGGTCGTGATGCCGAGCAGGCGCGCCAGGTACTGCTGGGCTATGGCGAACATAATTGCCAGCTGGTGCTGGCTGCACTGGCCGAGTCCTAGGGAAAACCGCCCATGCGACTGAAGTGCATCAAACTGGCGGGTTTCAAGTCCTTCGTCGATCCGACCACGGTCAGCTTTCCGAGCAATATGGCGGCGGTGGTCGGGCCCAACGGCTGCGGCAAGTCCAATATCATCGATGCCGTGCGCTGGGTGATGGGCGAGAGCTCGGCGAAGAACCTGCGCGGCGAGTCGATGACCGATGTCATCTTCAACGGCTCCAACACCCGCAAGCCGGTGACCCAGGCCTCCATCGAGCTGATCTTCGACAACAGCGACAATTCCCTGGTGGGCGAATACGCCGCCTTCGCGGAAATCTCCATCCGCCGCCGGGTGACCCGCGACGGGCAGAACACCTATTTCCTTAACGGCACCAAGTGCCGCCGTCGTGACATCACCGATATCTTCCTCGGCACGGGCCTCGGGCCGCGCAGCTATTCGATCATCGAACAGGGCATGATCAGCAAGCTGATCGAGGCCAAGCCCGAGGATCTGCGCAACTTTATCGAGGAAGCCGCAGGCATCTCCAAGTACAAGGAGCGCCGCCGTGAAACCGAGAACCGTATCCGCCGCACCCATGAGAACCTGGCGCGCCTGACCGACCTGCGCGAGGAACTGGAGCGTCAACTCGAACGCCTGCACCGCCAGGCCCAGGCAGCGGAGAAGTACCAGGAATACAAGGCCGAGGAACGTCAGCTCAAGGCCCAGCTGCTGGCTCTGCGCTGGCAGACCCTGAATCAGCAGGTGGGCAGCCGCGAGCAGGTGATCGGCGACCAGGAAGTGGCCTTCGAGGCCCTGGTGGCCGAACAGCGCAATGCCGACGCCGCCATCGAACGCCTGCGTGACGGTCACCATGAACTGAGCGAGCGCTTCAATCTGGTCCAGGGCCGCTTCTACTCGGTGGGTGGCGATATCGCCCGTATCGAGCAGAGCATTCAGCACGGCCAGCAACGCCTGCGCCAGCTGCAGGATGATCTGCGTGAAGCAGAAAAGGCCCGCCTGGAAACCGAATCCCACCTGGGCCATGACCGCACCCTGCTGGCTACCCTGGGTGAAGAGTTGGAGATGCTGCTGCCCGAACAGGAGCTGACCGCCGCCGCCGCCGAGGAATCCGCCGCCGCCCTGGAAGAGGCGGAAAGCGCCATGCATGGCTGGCAGGAGCAGTGGGACGGCTTCAACCAGCGCAGCGCCGAGCCGCGCCGTCAGGCCGAGGTGCAGCAGTCGCGCATTGCCCAGCTGGAGCAGAGCCTGGAGCGTCTGGCCGAGCGTCAGCGGCGCCTGGGCGATGAACTGCAGCAGCTGAGCGCCGACCCGCAAGACGCGGCGATTATCGAACTGGGCGAGCAGATTGCCGCCGGCGAGCTGACGCTTGAAGAGTCGCAACTGGGCGAAGAGCAGCAGGGCGAACGTCTGCAGCAGCTGCGCGAACAGCTGCAGCAGGCCGGCCAGGCGCAGCAGCAGGCCCAGGGCGAACTGCAACGCCTGAACGGTCGTCTGGCCTCGCTAGAAGCCCTGCAACAGGCTGCGCTGAACCCGGGGCAGGGCGCTGGCGACTGGTTGCACAGCCAGGGCCTGGCCGAGCGTCCGCGCCTGGCCGAGGGCCTGCGGGTCGAGGCTGGCTGGGAGCTGGCGGTGGAAACCGTGTTGGGCGCCGATCTGCAGGCGGTGCTGCTGGATGATTTCCAGGGGCTGGACTTTGCCGGCCTTAGCCAGGGTGATCTGCGTCTGGCCAGCCCGGCTCAAGGCGGCGTGCAGCTGGCCGGCAGTCTGCTGGACAAGGTGCAGTCCAGTGTCAATCTGGCGCCCTGGCTGGGGCAGGTGCGGCCGGTAGCCAGTCTGGATGAAGCCCTGGCTGCGCGGCAGAGTCTGGGCGAGGGTGAAAGCCTGATCAGCCGCGATGGCTACTGGGTCGGCCGGCATTTTCTCCGCGTACGCCGCGCCAGTGAGGCGGAAAGCGGGGTGCTGGCCCGAGGCCAGGAGATCGAGGCCCTGGCCCTGGAATGCGAGGAGCGCGAGGCGGCCCTGGCCCAGCTGGATGAGCGCCTGCAGCAGCTGCGCGATACCCAGCGCAGCGCCGAGGAACAACGCGAGCAGCAGCGCCGCCAGGTGCAAGAGCAGGCGCGGCGTCTGGGCGAGCTGAAGGCGCAGCTGTCAGCCGGCCAGGCCAAGGCCGAGCAGCTGGTGCTGCGCCGCACCCGCCTGGATCACGAGCTACGGGAAGCGGCCGAGCAGCGCGAGATCGAGCAGGAGCAACTGGGTGAAGCCCGTCTGCAACTGCAGGACGCCCTGGACGCCATGGCCCAGGACAATGAGCAGCGCGAGAGCCTGCTGGCCAGTCGCGACGCTCTGCGTGAGCGCCTCGACCGGGTGCGTCAGGAAGCGCGCCAGCACAAGGACCATGCCCATCAGCTGGCGGTGCGTCTGGGCTCGCTGAAAGCCCAGCACGATTCCACCCGCCAGGCCCTGGAGCGCCTGCAGCTGCAGGCCGAGCGCCTGCATGAGAAGCGTGAGCAGCTCAACCTCAATCTGGAGGAGGGCGAGGCGCCCCTGGAAGAACTGCGCATCAAGCTCGAAGAACAGCTCGATAAACGCATGGCCGTGGAAGAAGAGCTCAAGCTGGCGCGCCTGGCCCTGGAAGACGCCGACCGCGAGCTGCGCGATGCCGAGAAGCGCCGAACCCAGGCCGAACAGCAGTCGCAACTATTGCGCGGGCAGCTGGAGCAGCAGCGCATGGACTGGCAGTCGCTGAACGTGCGGCGCAAGGCCCTGGCCGACCAGCTGGCCGAGGACAACTACGACCTGCATGGCGTACTGGCCACCTTGCCGGCCGAGGCCAGCGAGCAGGCCTGGGAAGAAGAGCTGGAGCGCCTGGCCGCCCGCATCAGTCGCCTGGGGCCGATCAACCTGGCGGCCATCGACGAATACCAGCAGCAATCCGAGCGCAAACGCTATCTGGATGCCCAGGACGCCGACCTGGTGGAAGCCCTGGACACCCTGGAAAACGTGATCCGCAAGATCGACAAGGAAACCCGCAACCGCTTCAAGGAAACCTTCGACAAGATCAATGGCGGCCTGCAGGCCCTGTTCCCCAAGGTATTCGGTGGCGGCAACGCCTATCTGGAACTCACCGGGGACGACCTGCTGGATACCGGGGTGACCATCATGGCGCGCCCGCCGGGCAAGAAGAACAGCACCATTCACCTGCTGTCCGGTGGCGAAAAGGCCCTCACCGCCTTGGCCTTGGTGTTTTCCATCTTCCAGCTCAATCCGGCGCCGTTCTGCATGCTCGATGAGGTGGATGCACCGCTGGACGATGCCAACGTCGGGCGCTATGCGCGGCTGGTCAAGGAAATGTCGGCCACCGTGCAATTTATCTATATCACCCATAACAAGATCGCCATGGAAATGGCCGATCAATTGATGGGTGTCACCATGCATGAACCCGGTTGTTCGCGTCTGGTGGCGGTGGATGTGGAAGAGGCCTTGGCAATGGTTGAATCATAATGCGTCTGCCTGTGTAAAGTTGTCTTTCGTCGTGCTAGCTTAATGCGCATTGTTATTGCCGCGTGGCTCTTTAACAGGTGGGAAAGGCCTGTTAGATCATGGAGTTGGCGCCACGTTGATGTTATTGGAATGAGCGGGACGCTCTGTTAACCAGCATTTCTCATTAGGGGTTAGGGTATTTCATGGAATTCGGTCTGCGCGAATGGCTGATTGTCATCGGCATTATTGTGATCGCCGGCATCCTGTTTGATGGTTGGCGGCGCATGCGCGGTGGCAAAGGCAAGTTGAAGTTCAAACTCGATCGCAGTTTTGCCAACTTGCCCGATGATGATAGCGATCCAGATCTGCTCAGCCCGCCTCGGGTAGTTGAGCGTAATCGTGACCCCTCTTTCGATGAAGAAGATCTGCCGTCCTTAAGCGCCCGCGAGCTTAACCGCCGCCGTGGTGGCGAACCGCAGCAGGGCGACCTCAACCTGGGGCTGGATGAGCCGGTGCCGACCCTGCTCAGCCCGGTGGAGCAAGACGATGACGCCGCGCCCAAAGCCCAGGCCAAGAGTCCTGAAAAAGAACTGCCACCGGTCGAGGAAGTGCTGGTGATCAATGTGATCGCCCGCGACGAGGAAGGCTTCAAGGGCCCGGCGCTGTTACAGAACATTCTGGAAAGCGGTCTGCGTTTTGGTGAAATGGATATTTTCCATCGCCACGAAAGCATGGCCGGCAATGGCGAAGTGCTGTTCTCCATGGCCAACGCCCTGAAGCCCGGCACTTTCGATCTGGACGATATCGAGGGTTTCAGCACCCGCGCCGTGAGTTTCTTCCTTGGCCTGCCAGGCCCGCGCCATCCCAAGCAGGCCTTCGATGTGATGGTGGCCGCGGCGCGCAAGCTGGCCCATGAACTGGGCGGCGAGCTCAAGGATGACCAGCGCAGCGTGCTGACCGCACAAACTATCGAACATTACCGTCAGCGTATCGTTGAATTCGAACGCCGCCAGTTGACCCAGAAACGCTAAAAAACAGCGGCAAGCTGCAAGCCTCAAGCCACAAGTTAATCGCTTGGCTTGGGGCTTTTTGCTTTCTTGCCGCTTGAAGCTTGAGGCTTATTTGCAATGAGTGACGCCGCCCAACGTATTTCCGCACTGCGCAATGAACTGGATGCGCACAACTACCGCTACTACGTGCTGGACGAGCCGAGTATTCCGGATGCCGAGTACGACCGCCTGTTCCGTGAGCTGCAGGCGCTGGAGGCGGCGCATCCGGAGCTGGTGACTCCTGAGTCGTCAACCCAGCGGGTGGGCGGCGAGGCGCTGAGTGCCTTTGGCGAGGTGCGTCACGAAGTGCCGATGCTGAGTCTTGGCAACGCCTTTGACGATAATGATTTGCTGGACTTTGATCGCCGCGTGCGTGAGGGCCTGAACCTGCCCGGGGGTGATCTGTTCGGCGGCGGCGCCGAGGTGGCGTACAGCTGCGAGCCCAAGCTCGATGGTCTGGCGGTCAGCCTGCGCTACGAAAACGGCCAGCTGGTGCGTGGCGCCACCCGTGGCGACGGCAGCACCGGCGAGGATATCAGCAGCAATGTGCGCACCATCCGCAATGTGCCGCTCAGGCTGCAGGGCGAAGGCTGGCCCCAGGTGCTGGAGGTGCGCGGCGAGGTCTATATGCCCAAGGCCGGTTTCGAGGCGCTCAATGCGCGCCAGGCCGAGGGCGGCGGTAAGACCTTCGCCAACCCGCGCAATGCAGCCGCCGGCAGCCTGCGTCAACTCGATCCGAAGATCACCGCCAGCCGCCCGCTGGAGTTCTGCTGCTATGGCGTGGGCCAGGTCAGCGGCGAGTTGCCGGCTACCCAGGTGGGTATGCTCGAACAGCTCAAGGTCTGGGGCATCCCCATCAGTCGTGAGCTGAAGCTGGCCAAGGGTGTTGAGGCCTGCCTTGAGTATTACCGCGATATCGGCCAGCGGCGCATGGAGCTGCCTTACGACATTGACGGCGTGGTGTTCAAGGTCAACACCATCGAGGATCAGCAGCAGCTGGGCTTCCGTGCACGCACGCCACACTGGGCCATCGCCCACAAGTTTCCCGCCCAGGAAGAGCTCACCGAGCTGCTCGCCGTGGAGTTCCAGGTCGGTCGCACTGGCGCCGTGACCCCGGTGGCGCGCCTTAAACCGGTCAAGGTGGCGGGCGTGATGGTGGCCAATGCCAGCCTGCACAATATGGACGAGGTGGCGCGTCTGGGCGTGATGATTGGCGACACGGTGATCATCCGCCGCGCTGGTGACGTGATCCCCCAGGTGATGGCTGTGGTGCCCGAACGCCGCCCGGCCGATGCGCGGCCCGTGCATATCCCCGAGCAGTGCCCGGTCTGCGGCTCGGCGGTGGAGCGTACCCAGCTGGTCAAGCGCAGCAAGGGCAAGGCCAGCGTCAGCGAGGGCTCGGTGTACCGCTGTGTCGGTCGCCTGAGCTGCCAGGCGCAGCTCAAGCAGGCGATCATCCACTTCGTCTCGCGCCGCGCCATGGATATCGAAGGTCTGGGCGACAAGACCATCGAGCAGCTGGTGGACGAGCAGCTGATCGCCTCGCCGGCTGATCTGTACCGCCTCACCTTCGAGCAGATTATCGGGCTGGAAGGCTTTGCCGAGGTGTCTAGCAATAAGCTGCTGGCCGCCATAGAGGACAGCAAGCGACCGACCCTGGCGCGCTTTATCTATGCCCTCGGCATCCCCGATGTGGGCGAGGAAACCGCCAAGGTCCTGGCCCGTTCCCTGGCGTCCCTGGCGCGGGTGCGTCAGGCGCTGCCCGAGGTGCTGACCTACCTGCCGGATATCGGCCTGGAAGTGGCCCACGAGATCCACAGCTTCTTTGGGGATGCGCATAACCAGCGGGTAATCGAAGCCTTGCTGGGCGAGAGCGGGCTGCAGTTGCAGGAGGAGGGCGAGCTGAGCGCCGAGTTCAGCGCCATTGCAACCCTGGGCGGCATGCTCGACAAGCTCAATATCCCCAGCGTCGGCCCGGGTGCGGCGCAGAAGCTGGCTGAGCGCTTTGTCAGCCTGCAGGGTGTGCTTGGCGGTGACTGGCTGGATATGCGCCAGGCCCTGCCGGAGAAACAGGCCAAGGCGGTGCGCGAATTTTTCGACAACCCGGACAACGCCCAGCGTGCCCGTGCCATCGAGGAGCAACTGCGCGACTTCGGCATGCACTGGGAAAGCGAGAAGAAGGTCGCCGAAGGTCTGCCCCTGGCCGGCCAGACCTGGGTGCTCACCGGCACTCTGGAGCTGATGAGTCGCGATCAGGCCAAGGCCAAGCTGGAAAGCCTGGGCGCCAAGGTGGCCGGCTCGGTCTCGGCCAAGACCCACTGCGTGGTGGCCGGCCCCGGCGCCGGCTCGAAGCTGGCCAAGGCCAGCGAGCTGGGGGTGCGGGTGCTGGATGAGCAGGCTTTTATTGCCTGTCTGGCGGACTATGGGGTGAGCCTGTAGGTGCCAGTCTTTAGACGGTCTGATCCGTAGGGTGCGCCGTGCGCACCAGCGATTTGCCGACAGAGCAGGTGCGCACGGCGCACCCTACTTGTTGCCTGCCCCGTCCGCGCAGCGGAGCCTTAGTTAAGCGAGTCGCTCAGGGCCTTGGCCGGCACATACTTGACCACCTTCTTGGCCGCGATCTCGATGGCCTTGCCGGTCTGCGGGTTGCGGCCGGTACGGGCCGGGCGCTCGGTCACTTTCAGCTTGCCGATGCCGGGCAGGGTTATCTCGCCATCGTTTTCCAGGGCGTCGGCGACGATTTCGCTGAGCTGCTCCAGTACGGTGCGGATTGTGCTTTTGGACGAATCAGTGGCTTCGGCGATATCACTGATCAGTTGGTCTTTGCTGATGGCCATGTTGATGCTCCTTGGTGGGTCAGGTTGGGCCGCAGCTTAACCCTTGGCTGACCTGAAATACATGACGTTACGGCTAAAAGCGGGCGATTTGCGGCGCGGGTATCGTCGACTCCATTCCATGCTGACCTTTTGGGTGATTTCCTCGGGCTGAACTAAGCTGCTTCTACTGGGGGTCGAACGAGGAGAGCCACTATGCTGCGCCTGTTTGCCGATCTGGGTTTTCGCTGGAAAATTGCTTTGCCCATTGTCTTGCTGGCGGTGTTGCTGGTCAGCATGGGCGTGCTGGGTATGCGCGGTATCGATCAGGTGGCCGAGTCCAGCACGCGCCTGACCAATCGCTATCTGCCCGGTATCAGTCTGTTGCTCAATGCCGACCGTGACCTGTACCAGGCCTTTGTCGCCGAACGCAGCCTGCTGGATGAGGGGGCGGGCGAGTATGTCGCAGCTCTCAAGGCTACCCATGCCGAGAATCTGCAGCAGGCCTATGACCGCGTGCACAAGTTCGCCGCCATGCAGCCGGGGGCCGAAGCCATGCAGCGGGTGGCCCAGTTCGACACCGGCTTCGAGCGCTGGAAGGCCACTTCGCAGCAAGTCCTGGAGCTGGCCAGCAGCGACCCGCAGGCAGCCAGCGAACTGAGCTTCGGTGCCAGCGAGGAGCAGTTCGAGGTCATGCGCACGGCCATCGACCAGCTGGGCGAGATGGATGATGCGGCCGCCAATGCCGAAGGTCTGGCGGCTATCGCCCTGGGCCAGACCCTGAGCTGGCAGCAGGGGTTGATCATCGTGGTTGGCCTGGTGGTCTGTCTGGTACTGGTGCTGGGTTTCCCGCTGCTGGTGACCCGGCCGCTGCATAACCTGCTTAACCGTATTGAACAGATTGCCGATGGCGATGGTGACCTGCGCGTGCGCCTGGATGTGCTGTCCAATGATGAGCTGGGCAAGCTCAGCCATGCCTTCAACCGTTTTCTCGACAAGTTGCAGCCCCTGATCAAGGAGGTGGGGCGGGTGACCGGTGAGGTGGAAAGTTCGGCGCAGAACCTGGCGGGTATGGCGGCGGCCAATGATCGCTTGATCAGCGGCGAGCATGCGGCGGTGGATCAGGTCAGCACCGCCGCCACCGAGATGAGCTCGGCGGTGCATGAGGTGGCGCGCAATGCCCAGCATGCCGCCGATGCGGCCCGGCAGGCCGAATCGCAGTCCCGTGATGCAGCCCAGGTAGTGGGCGCGACCATCAGCTCCATCCGCCAACTGGCCCATGAGGTGGAGAGCGCGTCAAACAGCATTCAAACCCTGGAACAGGAGGCGGCCAATATCGGCGCGGTGCTGGCGGTGATTCGCGGGATTGCCGAGCAGACCAATCTGCTGGCACTGAACGCGGCCATCGAGGCCGCGCGGGCTGGCGAACAGGGGCGTGGATTTGCCGTGGTGGCCGATGAGGTGCGGGCCCTGGCCGCTCGCACCCAGGAATCCACCAAGGATATCCAGGCCATGATCGAACGCCTGCAGATCGGCGTGCAGAACGCGGTCAAGGCCACCCATGCCGGTAGCGACAAGGCTCGGCAGAGCGTGGAGCAGGCCTCGGGGGTGGATCAGGCTCTGACCGATACCAGTGACTCGGTGCAACGGATCAATGACATGACTGCGCAAATCGCCAGCGCCTGCGAACAGCAAAGCAGCGTAACCGAGGAGATCGCCCGCAATATCACCGATATTCGCGACCTGTCCAACGAGGCGGCGCAGACCTCCGAGCAGAGTGCCGAAGCCAGCCAGCGATTGTCCGAGCTGTCTCGTGGCCTGAGCGCTCTGGTCGGGCGCTTCAGGGTCTGAGTCGATTGAGCAGCTAAGTGCTTGAAGCGGTTGTAAGTTCAGGCCAAGCCGGTACAATGGCGCCGCTCGCCTGCTGGCGAGTGGCGTTATGGTGGTCCCATCGGTCCCCCCGCAACGATCAGCCGTGAACCCGGTCAGGCCTGGAAGGGAGCAGCCGTAGCGGTGACATTGTGTGCCGGGGTGTGGCTGGTGGGGCTGCCTCCATCTCAAACCCCGTTCGGGTTGTTTTGCATATTCCTTATCTACTGTTCAGCTCGTCGCCTAAAGGCTGTGGCCTTGCCGTGGGCGCACTAAAAAGCCCCGTCGTGAGCGGGGCTTTGGGGGTTGCGACTTGCCTTCAGGCGGGGTGGTAGCTGAGCACGCTGTCCTGTTCCTTGAGCGCCTTGCGCAGATCGGCCGGGATATTGCCCGAGCGCACGGCCAGTTCCAGGCGGATGTCTTCCAGGCTTTGGGCGAAGGCCTGGGCGTCGGCCCGCTGGCTGCTGCTGAGTACGCGGCTGTAGGCGGTGGCGTCCTTGTCATCCAGCAGGGAGAGGACAATGCCGCCATCCGGGCGCGGTGGGCTGAAGGTAACGCGCAAGGGGGCGAACAGTTGCTCGACGAGTTGGCGATCAATGCCATGCATAACCATGCTCCATCCTGAGGGTGAGTGCTTCAGACCCCAGGTTGGCCGGATAGTTCGCGGCCAAGCAGGTGCTCAGGCTTTTAAGACCTGGCGCGTGCGATCAATCACCTGCTGCAGGTGTTGGCCGCTGTACTGCCCCGGGTACAGGCGCTGGCTATGCTGGGCAATGCCGGCCTGGTTGACCACGGTAAAACTGAAGCTGCCTTTGCGGGCAGCCAGAATGCGGCAATCGAGCGGCGCAAATGCGCGGGAAAGGGTGCTTACGGCATCCTGAATCTGTTGTTGAGTATTCATTATTCGGGTGTTCCTAAAACGGCATGCGCATCAGTGCGCGGGATAAAGCTCCTGGCCGCTGTCCTTATGGGCATCGGCGGGTATTTGATCGGAGCAGGACTGCGCGCAAAAGTTCCCGTTATCGGGTCTTCTGCGGGTCGGTACTTCGGAGGCTGGCTTGGGTCGTTGCCTGGGCAGGACGGCCAGATCAGTCAGCAGGGTGGGGCAGGTGGGCGAGCGTTGTGCGGGCTCGTGACCTGAATACCATCGAGGGGGCTTGGGCGCCGGTATGACTTACAGCGTGGTACTAACGGCGCGCAGCATAACCAGTTGCACAAATATTAGCCAGCTGTATTTTGCCTCGCGTGTCAGGGCCGTGGCACTGGATGCAATTTACCGGTTGCTCCGCTAGGATTAGCGCACTTTGGCATTCATCCAGTGACGGGTTTCAATGAGTTATCAGGTTCTTGCACGCAAGTGGCGTCCGCGCTCGTTCCGCGAAATGGTCGGTCAGACCCATGTGCTCAAGGCCCTGATCAATGCCCTGGACAGCCAGCGCCTGCACCATGCCTACCTGTTTACCGGCACTCGCGGGGTGGGCAAGACCACTATCGCGCGGATCATCGCCAAGTGCCTGAACTGCGAAACTGGCATCAGCTCCAGGCCCTGTGGCACCTGCTCGGTATGCCGGGAGATCGATGAAGGCCGCTTCGTCGACCTGATCGAAGTGGACGCCGCCAGCCGTACCAAGGTGGAAGACACCCGCGAGTTGCTGGACAACGTGCAGTATTCGCCGAGCCGCGGGCGCTTCAAGGTTTACCTGATCGACGAAGTGCATATGCTCTCCACCAGTTCCTTCAACGCCCTGTTGAAGACCCTGGAGGAGCCGCCGCCCCACGTCAAATTCCTCCTCGCCACCACCGACCCGCAGAAACTGCCGGTCACCGTGTTGTCGCGTTGCCTGCAGTTCTCCCTGAAGAACATGCCGCCGGAACGGGTGGTGGAGCACCTGAGCCATGTGCTCAGCGCCGAGGCCATTCCCTTCGAGGAAGACGCCCTGTGGCTGCTCGGTCGCGCCGCCGATGGTTCGATGCGCGACGCCATGAGTCTCACCGACCAGGCCATCGCCTTTGGTGAAGGCAAGGTGCTGGCCGCCGATGTGCGCGCCATGCTCGGCACCCTGGATCATGGCCAGGTCTATGGCGTGCTGCACGCGCTGATAGAGGGCGATGCGCGGGCGCTGATCGAGGCGGTGCGCCACCTGGCCGAACAGGGTCCGGACTGGAATGGCGTGCTGTCCGAAATGCTCAATGTGCTGCACCGGGTGGCCATCGCCCAGGCCCTGCCGGATGCGGTGGACAATGGCCAGGGCGACCGCGAGCGGGTGTTGCAACTGGCCCAGGCGCTGCCCGCCGAAGATGTGCAATTCTATTACCAGATGGGCCTGATCGGTCGCCGCGACCTGCCCCTGGCGCCGGATCCGCGTGGCGGCTTCGAGATGGTGCTGCTGCGGATGCTGGCCTTCCGCCCCGCCGATAACGGCGATGCGCCGAGGGTCACGCTAAAGCCCTTGGGGATCAGCCAGGCCACGGTTGATTCCCGCAACGAGACAGTGGCCGGAGCGGCCCAGGTTGCTCCGTCTGCTATTGCCGAGACGCCCGCGCCTGCACCCCAGCCCGTGACAGCGTCTGTCAGTGCGCCCGCTGCTGCAGTAGCGGCGTCGACAGTTGCGCTGCCAGCGAGTACCCCCCAGGTGGCTGAGCCCGAGCCGGCTGCCGAACAGACTGTGCCTCAGGTGGCTGCTGTTGAACCTGTTGGCGATAGGGTTGCACCCCAGGTGAGTGGTGCGGAGCCCGTCGTTGAGTCGGTGGCAGCCGAGCCTGTCGATCTGCCCTGGGAGCAGTCTCCGGCCGCCGCCGTCGAGTTACCCGCCAGCGCGGAGCCGGTTGCGGCAGCGCCTGTCGATACAGGCGCGGTTCCGAGCCAGGTGCCTGAGCCTGTGGTCGAGCAGCTGGTGGTACAGACCGAAGAGTTGGCTGCTCTGCCTGCCGCGAGCGAAGCGGATGACGATGATGAGCCGCCGCTGGGCGACTATGACTATGTCGAGGCCGATGCCCAGGGACTGGATTACGACTTCGATTTACCCGTTGCCGAGCCCGTGCTCGCCGTCGAGCCGCAGCCTGCCGCCATGCCCGCCACGGGTCTGGCTGCCGACTGGCTGGAGCTGTTTCCCAAGCTGGGTCTGGGTGGCATGACCGGCAGCATCGCCGCCAATTGCACCCTGATCGAGGCCAATGGCGATGACTGGCTACTGCACCTGGACCCGGCCCAGAGCGCGCTGTTCAACAGCACCCAGCAGCGGCGCCTGAACGATGCCCTCAACCAGTACCATGGGCGTAATCTCAACCTGCGTATCGAGTTGTGCAAACCCGAGCAGGAAACCCCGGCCCAGGCCGCTGCGCGCAAACGTGCCGAGCGCCAGAGCAGTGCCGAAGCCTCGATCCACAATGATCCGCTGGTGCAGCAGATGATTCAGCAGTTCGGCGCGGTCATTCGCGCCGACAGCATCGAACCCCTAGATATCAACGCTTGAGTAGAGGACAGACATCATGATGAAAGGTGGCATGGCCGGCCTGATGAAGCAGGCCCAGCAGATGCAGGAAAAAATGCAGAAGATGCAGGAAGAACTGGCCAATGCCGAGGTCACCGGCCAGTCCGGCGCCGGCCTGGTCAGCGTGGTGATGACCGGTCGCCACGACGTCAAGCGCGTGAGCCTGGACGACAGTCTGATGCAGGAAGACAAGGAAATCCTCGAAGACCTGATCGCCGCTGCGGTCAATGACGCAGTGCGCAAGGTCGAGCAGAACAGCCAGGAAAAGATGTCCGGCATGACGGCAGGCATGCAACTCCCCCCCGGCTTCAAAATGCCTTTCTAAGTGGGGTCGTCCAGCCACTCTACATAGCTGCGTTGCAAGCCGGCCCGGGCATCCTCATTTACAGCCAGTAAACTCCGGTGCCCGGGCCGTCTTGCGCCTTGCTCTGCACAGCGCCTGACCAACCCTGATAGATACTTGTACAAGCAGTAGGGTGGATAACCGCGCAGCGTTATCCACCATCGACTGAAAAATCCTGGAAATAACCTGTTGTTTCCAACCGCCCCAATCCATGTGATGCCTTGCCATGAGCTTTAGCCCCCTGATCCGTCAACTGATCGACTCGCTGCGTACCCTGCCCGGGGTGGGGCAGAAGACTGCGCAGCGTATGGCCCTGCAATTGCTGGAGCGTGATCGCAGTGGTGCGCTGCGTCTGGCCCAGGCTCTGACTCAGGCGATGGAAGGAGTGGGGCACTGCAAGCGCTGCCGCAGCCTGAGCGAGGCTGAGATCTGCCAGCTGTGCCTGGATGAGCGCCGTGACGACAGCCTGCTGTGCGTAGTCGAGGGACCCATGGATGTCTATGCCGTGGAGCACACCGGCTATCGCGGCCGTTATTTTGTGCTCAAGGGGCACCTTTCGCCCCTGGATGGCCTGGGACCAGAAGCCATCGGCATTCCCGAGTTGCTGGAGCGCATCGCGGCCGGCAGTTTCACCGAGGTGATCCTGGCCACCAACCCGACGGTGGAGGGGGAGGCCACTGCCCACTACATTGCTCAACTGCTGGCAGGCAAGGGCCTGATCGCTTCGCGTATCGCCCATGGCATGCCCCTGGGCGGTGAGCTGGAGCTGGTGGACGGCGGTACGCTGGCCCACTCCATAGCCGGGCGGCGCCCCATTCAGATCTGATCTGGCAGAATCGCCCGGCCTGATGGCCCGATTCTCGGCTTGTTAACCAAGCAAGCGCTTGGTACTTTTCCTGAAACCTCAGAGGGATGCCCCATGGCTGCGTTTCAGGACTACTTCGACGACTCCCATCAACTGGTCCGCGACTCGGTGCGCCGTTTTGTCGAGCGCGAGATCCTGCCGCATATCGATGACTGGGAGGAGGCCGGGGAGTTTCCCCGGGAGCTGTATCGCAAGGCCGGCGCCGCCGGCATCCTCGGCATCGGCTATCCGGAGCAGTTCGGCGGCAGCCACGAGGGCGATGTGTTCGCCAAGGTGGCGGCCAGCGAGGAGCTGATGCGCAGCGGCTCCGGTGGCCTGGTGGCGGGCCTGGGCTCCCTGGATATCGGCCTGCCGCCCATCGTCAAATGGGCCAAGCCGCAGGTACGCGAGCGGGTAGTGCCCCAGGTGTTGGCCGGCGAGAAGATCATGGCCCTGGCGGTGACAGAACCGTCCGGCGGCTCCGATGTGGCCAACCTCAAGACCCGCGCCGTTCGCGAGGGCGATTTCTACCGCGTCAGCGGCAGCAAGACCTTTATCACCAGCGGCGTGCGTGCCGATTACTACACCGTGGCGGTGCGTACCGGTGGCGACGGCTTTGGCGGCGTCAGCCTGCTGCTGATCGAGAAGGACACTCCCGGGTTCAGCGTCGGGCGCACCCTGAAGAAGATGGGCTGGTGGGCTTCTGACACAGCCGAGCTGTTCTTCGACGACTGCAAGGTGCCGGTGGAAAACCTGATCGGTGCGGAGAACATGGGCTTTGCCTGCATCATGGCCAATTTTCAGAGCGAGCGCCTGAGCCTGGCGATCATGGCCAATATGACCGCCCAGCTGGCCCTGGAAGAGTCGATGAAATGGGCCGCCGGGCGCGAAGCCTTCGGCAAGCCGATCGGCAAGTTCCAGGTGCTCAAGCATCGTCTGGCGGAGATGGCCACTCAGCTTGAGGTGTCGCGCGAGTTCACCTATCGCCAGGCGGCGAAGATGGCGGCTGGCAAGAGTGTGATCAAGGAAATCTCCATGGCCAAGAACTTCGCCACCGACGTGTCCGACCGCATCACCTACGACGCCACCCAGATCCTCGGCGGCATGGGCTTTATGCGCGAGTCCCTGGTGGAGCGGCTGTACCGGGATAACCGCATCCTATCGATTGGCGGCGGCACCCGGGAGATCATGAACGAGATTATTGCCAAGCAGATGGGGTTGTAGATCGATCCGGCGTGGCGGGTGGGTGTAAAACACCATGTCGGCGCTGACAGTTGGTGGATGTAAAAAGCGACATCCACCCTACGCAAGGTTAACCGGAGCAATCATAGGGCGGACATGCCGAAGGCTTGTCCGCCGTCGCCGCCACGCAGCTCACTTCCAGCTTTTTTCAACCCAGACTGTGGTATCCGCAAGCGCCCGGTCAAAGCGGCGCAGCATCTCGTCCACCTCGGCTTCCTGAATGATCAGCGGCGGGCAGAAGGCCAGGGCGTCGCCCATGGCGCGGCTGATCATGCCGTGTTCCTGGGCGCGACCGGCCAGGTGGCGGCCGAGCACGCCGCTGGCCTGGTAGGGCGCCTTGCTGGCCTTGTCGCCCACCAGCTCCACCGCGGCGATCAGACCGCAGCCGCGCACCTCGCCCACCAGAGGGTGGTCGCGGTAGGCCGCCAGCCCTGCGCGCAGGCGCTCGCCCATGGCGGCGGCATGTTCTACCAGGCCGTCCTCTTCGATTACCTTGAGGTTTTCCAGGGCCACGGCGGTGGCCACCGGGTGGCCGCTGGCGGTAAAGCCGTGGCCCAGGGTGCCGAGGCTGTGGCTGTGGTCGGCCACCGGCTGGAACACCCGGTCGTTGACCAGCACCGCGGCAATCGGCTGGTAGGAGGAGGACAGCTGTTTGGACAGCACCAGGATATCCGGCTGGATATCGAAGCTCTGGCAGCCGAACCACTGG
The DNA here is from genome assembly GCF_009763245.1 of Pseudomonas xionganensis. GTDB lineage: Bacteria > Pseudomonadota > Gammaproteobacteria > Pseudomonadales > Pseudomonadaceae > Aquipseudomonas > Aquipseudomonas xionganensis. The sequence goes on from NZ_WKJZ01000001.1 coordinate 2,110,056, forward strand.
CCGGTGCGGCCGAAGCCGCAGATCACTTCATCGGCGATCAGCAGGATGTCATAGCGCTTGAGAACCTGCTGGACGCGCTGCCAGTAGCTGCGCGGCGGCACGATCACGCCGCCGGCGCCCATCAGCGGCTCGCCGATAAAGGCGGCGATGGTCTCCGGGCCTTCGGCGAGGATGCGCGCTTCCAGCTCCTGGGCCAGGCGTTCGGCAAAGGCTTCCTCGCTTTCTCCGGGCAGGCCATGGCGGTAGTGGTGCGGGCAGCCGACATGCAGGAAGCCCGGCAGCGGCAGGTCGAAGCCGCGCTGGTTGGCCGGCAGGCCGGTCAGACTGCCACTGGCCACGGTGATGCCGTGGTAGGCGTTGTGACGGCTGATGATCTTTTTCTTCTGCGGCTGGCCCAGGGCATTGCTGCGGTACCAGACCAGCTTGACCACGCTGTCGTTGGCCTCAGAGCCGGAGTTGCTGAAAAACACCTTGCTCATCGGCACCGGCGCCAGCTCGATAAGTTTCTCCGCCAGCTCGATGCTGGGGCGGTGCGCCTTGTGGCTGAACAGGTGATAGAAGGGCAGGCTGCGCAGCTGGCGTTCGGCGGCCTGCACCAGGCGCTCGTTGCTGAAACCCAGGGCGGCGCTCCACAGGCCGGCCATGGCTTCTATGTACTGCTTGCCCTGATCGTCATAGACATGGATGCCTTCGCCGCGCTCGATGATCAGCGGGCCGACCTGCTCATGCAGGCGGGCGTTGGTGTAGGGGTGCAGCTGGTAACGGACATCCTTGGCAGCAAGGTCGAGTGGCTGGTTCATGGCGATCTCAGGCAGGCTGTGGGTTGTTGTTATGCATTGGGCGGCGGGCATCGAAACCGGGCAGGGCGAGCAGCTGGTTGCTGATCTGGTCCACCAGGTGGGCACCGATCGGCAGGGCCGAGGTGGCGGCCGGCGAGGGCGCGTTGCACACATGGATGCTGCGCCGGGTCTGCTTGAGCAGGAAGTCCTCGATCAGCTTACCGTCGCGCGATACCGCCTGGGCGCGCACCCCGGCCGGGTAGGGCTTGAGGTCGCCCAGCTCGATGCTCGGGCAGTACTTGCGCACCAGTTGCAGGTAGCCGCGCTTGAACAGCGAGTTCTTCAGCTCCACCAGGCCCGGGCGCAGGTGGCTGCGCAGCACCTGGCGGATACCCGCATCGCCGAGCATGGCCAGGCTGTCGCCCAGGGAAATATCGCGCTTGCGATAGCCCTCGCGCTTGAGCGCCAGCACCGCGTTGGGGCCGACCGTGACGCTGCCGTCGATCATGCGGGTCAGGTGCACGCCAAGAAAGGGCATGGCCGGATCGGGGATGGGGTAGATCAGGTGACGGACGATCTGGTTGTGCTTGGCCGGCAGCTGGAAGTATTCGCCGCGGAAGGGGCAGATGCTGAAGCCGGGGTCGATACCCAGCATGGCCACCAGACGGTCGGCATGCAGGCCGCCACAGGCCACCAGAAAACGGCCGTGGACGTCGCCCTGGCTGCTTTGCACCACCACCTCGTCCTGGCTTTCCTGCAGGCCGGTCACTTGCGCGCCATAGCGGATCTCGCCGCCGGCCTGGGTAAACACCCGGGCCATGGCCTGGGTCACCTCGGCGTAGCTGACGATGCCGCTGGAGGGTACCAGGATGCCGCCCAAACCAGTGATATTCGGCTCGCGCTCCTTGAGCTGCTCGGCATTCAGCCAATGACGCTCCAGGCCATTGGCCTCGGTGCGCTGCCAGAGCGCCTGCATGCGCTGCATTTCCACCTGGTTGGTGGCCACCAGCAGCTTGCCGCATTCATCGAAGCGGATGCCCTGAGCCTGGCAGAAGGCCTTGGTGGCCTTGTTGCCCTGCAGGCAAAAGCGCGCCTTGAGGCTGCCGGGGGTGTAGTAGACCCCGGCATGGATCACTCCGCTGTTGTGCCCGGTCTGGTGCTGGGCCGGGCCGGACTCCTTGTCCAGCAGCAGCATGCGGCTGTCCGGGTAGCTGTGCTTGAGCTGCATGGCGGTGGACATGCCGACGATGCCGCCGCCGATAATGATGAAGTCGTACACCTTGGATTCCTGTGGCTGGGCGGCTGTGCCGTAGAGATTGGGCACAGCGGCGTCAAAAGGCTGGATAAGGCCGCTGTAGGAGCGGACGTATCCGCGAAGATCGCGGCTGAAGCCGCTCCTACAGGCCTTGGCACTCACTGGCGCGGCTGGCGCAGCACTTTCTTGTGGGTGAAGTAGCCGCGTTGACGCATCAGCTCGCGGCGCAGCCCCTCGTGGGCGGTAAAGCGGTCGCGGCCGTGCAGCCAGAAGTGGTTGTTGATCAGCAGGAAGCTGCCCACCGGCACCGGCACGGCAACCTTGGCCGGGCTGTTTTCCAGGGAGGCGGACAGCTCCGCCAGCCAGTTGCCTTCCTCGAAGTTGCGCGGCTGCACGAACTGGTCGATATAGCTGATGATCGGCCGGCCCTGGGCGTCCACGTCGAACACCGGGTGGAACACATCGGCACGCACGTTCTTGCTCGGCGGCGCGCTCCAGCGCATTTCGCGGTGGGCCATGGGGTCCGAGCTGAAACGCTCCAGGTCAGCCCAGTCGTCCAGGTGCAGCAACAGCGAATCGCCGCCCTCCATGTTCTGTTCGTCGATCTTCATCATCAGCACATAGTCGGTGTCCTGCTCGACGAAGGTGCCATCGGTGTGCAGCTCCAGCACCCGGTGCGGCTGGCGCAGGTAGCTGTCGGAGTTGTCGACGTTCTGCACCACGAAGCGGGCGTAGTACTGGCCACTCATGGCATCGAAGTTGGAACGACCGAACAGATGGGCCACGGCGGTGGCGAACTTGACCATGTCCTCGGCCTGGCTCACCTGATCCAGCCCCTCGGCGCTGATCAGTAGGGCACCACTGGCGCGGTCCACCAGGCTGTTGATCAACAGCGGCTGCAGCGTGCCTTCACACAACTCATCGAGTACCCGGGCCAGGCGAAAGCGCAGGAAGGACTTGTATTCCAGGGCCTGCACCGGCCACTGCGCGGCCTCGGCGAGGAAGGCCTGCACCGTGGCGGCGGCAAAGCGCAGTTCCAGCAGGCGCGGCGAGCGGGTGCTGGGGGTCAGGGTGAAACCCTTGAATTCGCTGGGGGTGGTGATCTGCAGATTGTGCAGCGGTTCGAACTGGCTCACGGCGGGCTCCTGAAGGCTGGGTAGTTCGCGGTGAGGCAAAAATATCGCTGTAAATTCAAAATGTCTACATTTTAATTTTTTGTCGTTGATGCTCCTCTCGGCGGCTGTAACGGTATTGGGTATGATGCGCCCACGCTCAGAAGGACGACGCCATGCAGTCACCCGCCCCCCAGGACAACTCGGTCAACCCCGGCTACCCCATGCTCAAGCGCGACATCATCCGTGGCCATTTCAAGCCCGGTGAGAAGCTGCTGATGAGCGGGCTCAAGGAACGCTATGGCCTCGGTGTCGGGCCGCTGCGCGAGGCGCTGTCGCAACTGGTGGCCGAGCGCCTGGTGGTGGCGGTGAACCAGAAGGGCTACCGGGTGGCGCCCATGTCCCTGGCCGAGTTGGAGGACATCTACGATGCCCGCGCCAATCTGGAGGCCATGCTGGTGACCCTGGCCATCCAGCGCGGCGACGATGCCTGGGAGGCCGAGGTGCTGGCCCGCGCCCACACCCTGGCCAAGGTGGTGGAAGTGAAGGGGCCGGAGGACATGCTCAGCCTCTGGGATGCCCGGCACAAGGCCTTCCACGCCGCCATCGCGGCCGGCTGCGGCTCCCTGCATCTGCTGCAGGTACGCGCTGCGCTGTTCGACCAGGCCGAACGCTACCGTCACCTCTGGCTGCAGCAGACGGTTTTCTCCGAGCAAGCGCTGCAGGCCAAGCGCCAGGAACACAGCGAGTTGGTGGAGGCCATTCTGGCCCGCGACGCCGCGCGCGCCAGCGCCTTTATGCGCGAGCACCTGCTAAGCCCGGTGCCGATCATCAGTGCTTTGATGCAGCAGCAGGGTCTGGCTGGCTGTTGAAAACTACCTCGGCTTTAGCTTCCTGCGTCGCCCTACCTCCTGCATCCATGCAGTCGTGCGTTGCCGATGCGTCGTTAAAAACAGGCTCAAAATGCTCATTTGCATTAGCAAACTCCACTTTTTCGCCTGTTTTTGCCTAGCCTCGGCTGCCTCGCCTACGTTTTCAGTCTGAAGTTGCCACGTAGGGTGCTCCGTGCGAACCGCTGTTTGCGGTTTCCTGGTGCGCGCGGCGCACCCTACAAAGGCCCTTCGTGATAAGGGCAGACGGCTCCGGCTTGCCTTCGTGAAATTTATCTAGTAGCTTTTCATGAAATTCGAAAACAAGAATTTCATGAGGTATTCATGTTCAAGCAGTCCGAGCAGCATCTCGACACCTACTACGCTCACAGTTGCCGCGAGCAGCTGCGCCAGTTCGCGCCCCTGACCGGCGCGCAGCGTTATGACGTGGCGGTGGTCGGTGCCGGCTTCAGCGGCCTGCATACGGCGCTGCGCCTGGCCGAAGCCGGCAAGCGCGTGGTGCTGCTGGAGGCCAGCCGGGTAGCCTGGGCCGCCTCGGGACGCAATGGCGGCCAGGCTATTCTCGGCTGGTCCTGCGATATGCCGCCGCTGGAAAAGTCCCTGGGCCTGGAGCGAGCCCGCCGTCTGTGGGATGGCATGCGCTGGGCGGCTGACGAGATTCGCGCGCTGCCGCAGCGCCATGGCTTCGACTGTGATTACCGCGCCGGCCACCTGTGGACCTCGGTGATGCCACGGCGGGTGGCGCTGCTGCACGAGTGGCAGGAGCACGCCGCGCACAAGTGGGGCCATGACCAGCTGCAGTTTATTCCCCGCGACCAGCTGGGCGACTGGGTGGCCAGCGAGCGCTACCAGGCCGGCCTGTTCGACCCTTTGGGTGGCCACCTCAATCCGCTGAAACTGGCCCTGGGCCTGGCCGCCGCCTTCGAGCGTGCCGGTGGGGTGATCCATGAGCAGAGCCGTGTACTGAGTTACCACCGGGGTAGCGATGGCTACCACCTGACCTGCGCCAGCGGCAGCGTGCAGTCCGAGGTGCTGGTGCTGGCCTGCAACGCCTATATCGACAAGCTCGACCCGCAGCTGGCGAAACGCATCCTGCCGGTGGGCAACTATCAGGTGGCCACGGCGCCGCTGGACCCGGCCCTGGCCGAGTCCCTGCTGCCGCGCAACAGCTGCGTCACCGATAACCAGTTCGTGCTCGATTACTTTCGCCGCACCCCGGACAACCGCCTGCTGTTCGGCGGTGGCTGCACCTACCTGGGCGGCCTGCCCAAGGATATCGCTGCGGCCACCCGGCCTTTTATCGAGCGGGTATTTCCGCAGCTGACCGGGGTGCCCATCGAGTTTTCTTGGGGCGGCCACCTGGATATCAGCATGCACCGCACTCCGGATATCGGTGGCGAGGACAACCGCTACTGGCTGCAGGGCTATTCCGGCCACGGCGTGCTGCCGACCCTGGCCGGCGCCCGGGCGGTGGCCGACGCCATTCTCGGCAACGGTGACGAGCTGGCGCTCTACCAGGGCCTGCGTAATCCGCAGTTCCCTGGCGGCGAGTTGCTGGCCGCGCCCCTGGAGGCCGTAGGCAAGGCCTGGTATCGGCTGCGTGACTTCATTTAATTCGCTATCAGACTCGGGAACCGTCATGGACAAGCAAGAAGAAATGGCCGCGCTGGCCATCCTTATCCACGACCTGCGCAAGCACAAGAAGGTCACGCTCAATGAGCTGGCCGAGCGCATCGGCCGCTCCGTGGGCTTTCTGTCCCAGGTCGAGCGCGGCCTGTCGCGCCCCACGGTGGCGGATCTGACCGCCATCAGCGAGGCGCTGGATGTGCCCACCACCTATTTCTACAGCCTGGCCAAGCCGCGGGCGCTGCGCTGGGTCACCCGCCCGGATGAGCGGCGCACCCTGTACTTCGCCAACGGCATCACCGACGTGCTGCTGTCGCCGAATATGCACGGCGCCTTCAACCTGCTCGACAGCCAGCTGGAACCCGGTGCCAGCAGCGGCGAGCGGCAGATGAGCGACCGTTCCGAGCAGGCCGGCTATGTGCTCGAAGGCGAGCTGACCCTGTGGCAGGGCGACGATGAAGAGAGCGTCACCCTGCAGGCCGGCGATGCCTTCCAGGTTTCCAGCTACGCCCGTTTGCGTTACGCCAACCAGAGCGACAAGCCCTGTCGGGTGCTCTGGGTCTACAACTGATTTACAGGCTTTTGAAAAGCGTAGGCGAGGCAGGCAAGACAAGGCGAAAACGGCCGAAAAAGCGGAGTTTACAGCTGTAAATGAGCATTTTGAGGCCGTTTTCAACGCAGGATTGCCAACGTAGATAGCTTTTCACCAGCCTGTTTACCTTATCCCCTCACCAAGGACATATAACAATGACAGCCCCTAGTACCGACCTGCTCAACGAGGTCCGTGCCTTCCGTCAACGCCATCCTGAGGTGCGCTTCGTCGACCTGATCTGCCTGGATATTCCCGGGCATTTCTACGGCAAGCGCTACCCCATCGAGATGCTGGAAAAGGTCGCCGCCGGCAGCGCCCTCAAGCTGCCGCAGAACTGCGTGCTGCTCGGCGCCCAGGGCGGCCTCTACGAGATCGGCGAGTACTGCTTCCATGATGGTGACCCGGATGCGCCGCGCCGCCTGATCCCCGGCACCCTCAAGTACGTCAACTGGGAGAAGCAGCCCCTGGGGCAGATGCTGATCAGCTCCGACGGCACCCATGCGCCCATCGAGTTCGAGCCACGCGAAGTGCTGGCCAAGGTGGTCGAGCGCCTGGCGGGCAAGGGCATCCGCCCGGTGGTGGCCTTCGAGCTGGAGTTCTACCTGTTCGACAAGGCGCTCAAGGACGGCCTGCCGCAGTTCCCCCGCGATGCCCTGAGCGGCGATGCGGACGATCAGCCGAATATGCATATCGAGCGCCTGTCGCGCTTTGGCGAAGTGCTCGATGACATGACCGAGACCGCCCGCGAGCAGGGCATCGAGGCCACGGTGATTACCGCCGAACTGGGCCCAGGGCAGTTCGAGATCAACTTCGCCCACTGCGAGGACCCGCTGCAGGCCGCCGACTGGTCGGCGCTGTTCTGCCGCAGCACCCGCGGCGTGGCCCTTAAGCACGGCCAGCGCGCCAGCTTTATGGCCAAGCCCTACCTGCAGTACCCCGGCAGCGGCATGCATATCCATGTCAGCCTGTACGATGCGGCCGGCAACAACTTGCTGGCCGGGGAGCAGCAGCAACCGCTGCGCCATGCCGTGGCCGGCTGCCTGGAGCTGCTGCCGCAGCTGATGCCGATCTACGCACCGAACCACAACAGCTACCGCCGCTTCGGCGCCATGGTCAACTCGGCGAGCAAGGCCAGCTGGGGCTATGAGGACCGCGACGCCTGCGTGCGCATCCCCGAATCCGATGAGCGCAACCTACGCCTGGAATTCCGTCTGCCTGGCGCTGACGCCAACCCCTATCTGGTCCTGGCGGCGCTGCTGGTCAGCATCGAGCACGGCCTAGAGGCGCGTCGTGAGCCGATCGCACCGCTGAATGACGACCGCGCCAGCGGCATCGATTTCCCCAAGGACATGCTCGAAGCCGTGCGCCAGATGCGTGAAAGCTCCGCGGTGAATGCGGGCCTGGGCGAGGAATTCGTCATGGTCTATTGCGAGAACAAACGCCAGGATCACCTGGCCTTTCTGAATGAAATCAATCAGCGTGAATACCGCTGGTACTTGTAAGGAGGCGCTATGAAAAACCCACAAACCGCACAATGGCAGGCCATGAGCCGGGACCATCATCTGGCGCCCTTTAGCGATTACCAGCAGCTCAGCGACGTTGGCCCGCGCATTATCGTCAAGGGCGACGGCGTCTATGTCTGGGACAGCGAAGGCAACAAGATTCTCGACGGCATGGCCGGCCTCTGGTGCGCCGCCATCGGTTACGGCCGCCATGAACTGGCCGAAGCCGCCAGCAAGCAGATGAAGGAGCTGCCGTTCTACAACACCTTCTTTATGACCGCCCACCCGCCGGTGCTGGAGCTGGCCAAGGTGATAGCCGAGATCGCGCCCAAGGGCCTGAACCATGTGTTCTTCACAGGCAGCGGCTCGGAAGGCAACGACACCATGTTGCGCCTGGTGCGTCACTACTGGGCGACCAAGGGCCAGCCCGATAAGCAGGCGATCATCGGTCGCATCAATGGCTACCACGGCTCCACCGTGGCCGGCGCGGCGCTGGGTGGCATGGCCGGCATGCACGCCCAGGGCGGCACGCTGCCAGGCATCGTGCATATCCCGCAGCCTTACTGGTTCGGTGAGGGCGGCGACATGAGCCCGGATGAGTTTGGCATCTGGGCCGCCGAGCAGCTGGAAGCGAAGATTCTCGAAGTCGGCGTGGACAAGGTCGCCGCCTTTATCGCCGAGCCGATCCAGGGCGCCGGCGGCGTGATCGTGCCGCCGAAGACCTACTGGCCGAAGGTGCGCGAGATTCTCGCCAAGTACGATATTTTGTTCGTGGCCGACGAGGTGATCTGCGGTTTCGGCCGTACCGGCGAGTGGTTCGGCAGCGACTACTACGGCAACAGCCCGGACCTGATGACCATCGCCAAGGGCCTGACCAGCGGCTACGTGCCCATGGGCGGCCTGGTGGTCAGCGACAAGGTGTTCGAGGTGATCAGCCAGGCCGGCGACTTCAACCACGGTTTTACCTACTCCGGTCACCCGGTGGCCGCCGCCGTGGCCCTGGAGAATATCCGCATCCTGCGCGAGGAGAAGATCATCGAGCGGGTGCGCGAGGAAACCGGCCCCTACCTGCAGGAACGCCTGGCGACCCTGGCCGATCACCCCCTGGTGGGCGAGGTGCGCGGTGTCGGCATGCTCGGCGCCATCGAACTGGTCAAGGACAAGGCCAGCCGCAAGCGTTACGAAGGCCAGGGCGCCGGCATGATCTGCCGTGGCCACTGCTTCAATAACGGCCTGGTCATGCGCGCCGTGGGCGACACCATGATCATTGCCCCGCCCCTGGTGATCAGCAAAGCCGAGATCGACGAACTGGTGAGCAAGGCGCGCCTGTGCCTGGACCTGACCCTGGAGCAGCTGCATAGCCAGGCCTGATGCCGATGGTGCGCACGGCGCACCCTACACAGCAGGCACCTCGTAGGGTGCGCCGTGCGCACCTGAACAGACCAAGGCCCCGTCACTGGCAACAGTGGCGGGGCCTTGTCGTTTATAGATGCTCAAAGAGCGTGCTTACGATCTCGCGAGCTAGAGACCTACAAGGCGCTGCGTTAGTAACAGCCTTCGGCTGTTCAAAGCGGCTCGGCTGCGGAGTGTACTGTTGTACATGAGTATTACTCGCTTCGCTCGCCCCTTTGGGGCCGCACTGAAGTGCGTTAGCCGCGAGCGGCTTGCCGAGCCTGTTTGACTCGCGTTGCTCGTCCTTCGGGCCAGCCTTCGGCTGTTACTCCCTTTGGTCGTTTTAACGCAGTAGGGCCGACGCGCAGCAGATCGTAGGCAGGTTCTTAGTCGAGCAGGGTCAGGGTCACGTCTATATTGCCGCGGGTGGCATTGGAGTAGGGGCATACGCCGTGGGCGCGCTCGATCAATTGCTGGGCGCTGCTGCGCTCCATGCCGGGCAGGCTGATGCGCAGTTCCACTTCGATACCGAAGCCATTGGGGATCGGGCCGATACCCACCACGCCTTCGATGGACAGGTCCGCGGGCAGCTGCACCTGGGTCTTGGCCGCCACCACCTTCATGGCGCCGATAAAGCAGGCGGCGTAACCGGCGGCAAACAGCTGCTCCGGGTTGCTGCCCTGGCCGCCGGCACCGCCCAGCTCTCGGGGCGTGCTCAGGGCGACATCCAGCACGCCATCGGAGGAGATGGCGCGGCCATCACGACCACCGGTGGCTTCGGCATAGGCACGGTACAGCACTTTATCAAGGGACATGGCGTTCTCTCTCTTTTAAATTGCGTAAAAAATATTTGCGCACTAAGTAAGTGCTTGTTGGCGAATGTAGTGCGCATATGTTTAGCGCGCAAGTTAATTATTGGATTCTTTGCTTATAAGGCCAGGCTCTGCCGGATATAAGCCGTAGCCATGGGCATTGCAGAGGTGCCAGGGGTGGGGGTTAGCGCTGCGCGACGCGGGACGTTGCGGCTATGGCAGTGTAGGAGGGCGTGTGTAGGAGCCAGCTTGCTGCGGTCCGGCGTTCCGGCGATGCTCTTGACCTAGAGGATCGCCAGCAAGCTGGCTCCTACAACTGTGCGTGGCATATTCAGCCTGTCTGTTAGAGCTGATTGCGCAGCGTGATTAGGCTTTCGCGCAGCTCGGCCAGACGCTCCAGGCTCAGGCCGCTCTTTTCCAGGATACAGGCGGGGATGCTCTGGGCCTGCTGCTGCAGGGCGCGGCCCTGCTCGGTGAGAAACAGCTGCACCACTCGCTCATCACTGCTGCTGCGCACACGCTGCAGCAGGCCTTCGCTTTCCAGGCGCTTGAGCAGGGGGGTGACCGAACCGGGGTCGGTGAGCAGGCGCGCGCTGAGTTCGCTGACGGTAATGCCGTCACCTTCCCACAGCACCAGCATCGCCAGGTACTGCGGGTAGGTCAGGCCCAGGGCCTGCAGCAGCGGCTTGTAGGCCTTGGTCATTTGCAGGGAGGTGGAGTGCAGGGCGAAGCACAGCTGGTTGCTGAGTAGCAGGGCGTCGCAGTGTGGCAGCGGGGTGGTCATGGGCTGGCCTTGAGTCGAGCGGTTAGCGCATAAGGTTAAAGCGCTAACAGACAGGGCGCCAATGGTTGTTTAGCCCAGGGCCTCTTCCAGCTTGCCCAGTCGCGCCTCCAGTTCGGCAATGCGTGCTTCCAGGGCCTGCAGGCGCTCTTCGCTGGCATTGGCGCTGTCACTGCGGGCGGCGGGTCTGCTGGCCAGCAGGCTGTGCAGGTCGGCCTCCTCACCGAGCAGGTGCATATAGCGCTCTTCACGCTGGCCGCTCTGGCGCTCCAGTTGCACGGCCAGGCCACGGGCGATCAGGCGTTCGAGCTGGTGCTGGACTTCCTCCACGTCCTCGAAATCGTGCATGCGGTTGCTGCGGGTCAGCAGTTCATTGAGGGTTTGCGGGCCGCGTAACAGCAGCAGGCCGAGCAGCACGGTCTGCGGCTTGACCAGTTCCAGCTGCTTGTCGCAGCGCTGCTCCCAGCGGTCGGCGCGGCTGCCCATCACCAGGCGCGCCAGACCGCGGCCTTCCAGGCTGCGCAGGTAGCGGCCGATCTCGCCGGTCTCCAGGCTCATCAGCGGCTCGCGGCTGGTCTTCTGGTTGCTGGCCAGTTGCAGGGCGTTGAGGGTCAGGGGGTAGCTTTCCGGGGTGGTCAGCTGCTTTTCGATCAGGCAGCCGAGCAGGCGTACCTCGATGGCATGCAGCGGGGTTTCGCCAACCAGGGGGGAGGGGCTATAGGGCATGGGGTGTTCCAGGCAGTGGCAAGTGCCCTCTAGCCTAGCGCTATTGGCCCTGGGCCGACAGGTTCTGTTCCAGCAGATTGAGACTGGCATTCAGCACCTGCTGGCGGGTCTCGCTGCTGGCCAGCATGCGCGCCAGCAGTACCGCACCAAGGCACTGGGCGAGGATGGCCCAGGCCAGTTGCGGGTCTTCGAGGATTTCGGCCCAGGCCTGTTGCAATTGCACGATCCAGTCTTCGGCGCGTTGGCGCACGGCCAGGTCGGCCCGGGCGATTTCCGCACCGAGGGCGGGCAGGGCACAACCTTGCTGCGCCTGTTCGACATGGGCCAGGCTGAGGTAGGCGGCCAGGCAGCGCTTGAGTTTGTCGCGTCCGCCATCGCCCGAGCCCAGGCGTGCCAGGCTGTTGCTCAGCTCGCGTTCGAGCAGTGCGACGAACAGCGCGTCCTTGGAATCGAAATGGCTGTAGAAGGCCGCGCCGCTCAGGCCGATGGCCTTCATCAGGGCGTCCACCCCGGTGGTGGCGAAGCCGCCCTGCTTGGCGATGGCGCCGCTGCTGGCCAGCAGCTTCTCGCGGGTGGCGGCCTTGTGTTCGGCGGAGTAGCGCATAAGGGCTCCGGCTGAAAGTGTCTTGACGGTGGTTGGATCGTAGCATAACGTTCGTTCACCTAACGATCGTTTAGTTAACGAGGTGAGCCATGACTGATGCAGGCAGGAAGAAGGTCGCACTGGTGATCGGTGCCGGTGATGCCACCGGCGGTGCCATTGCCCGCCGTTTTGCCCGCGAGGGCTATGTGGCCTGTGTCACCCGGCGCAGTCTGGATAAGTTGCAGCCTTTGCTCGACAGCATTCGTGAGGCAGGAGGCGAGGCCCATGGTTTTGCCTCGGATGCGCGCAAGGAAGAGCAGGTGGCCGAGTTGGTGGAGCAGATTGAGCGGGATATCGGGCCGATCGAGGTGATGGTTTTCAATATCGGTGCCAACGTGCCCTGCAGCATCCTCGACGAAACCGCGCGCAAATACTTCAAGATCTGGGAGATGGCCTGCTTTGCCGGCTTTCTCACCAGTCAGGCGGTGGCCAAGCGCATGGTGGCTCGTGGTCGCGGCACCATCCTGTTTACCGGGGCCACCGCCGGGCTGCGCGGTGCGGCCGGGTTTGCTGCCTTCGCCGGGGCCAAGCACGGCATCCGCGCCCTGGCCCAGAGCATGGCGCGGGAACTGGGGCCGCTGAATGTGCATGTGGCCCATGTGGTGGTGGATGGCGCCATCGACACCGCCTTTATCCGCGATAACTGGCCCGAGCAATACGCCCTGAAAGACCGCGACGGCATCCTCAACCCAGAGCATATTGCCGACAGCTACTGGTACCTGCACAGCCAACCCCGCGATGCCTGGACCTTCGAGCTGGACCTGCGGCCCTGGATGGAACGCTGGTAAACCCCTGACCCATAAGTGAGTAGCACTATGAGCAAGACTGTGGAGTTCTTCTTCGATCTGGGTAGCCCGGCCTCCTATCTGGCCTATACCCAGCTGCCGGGCATCTGCCGCGAAAGTGGCGCCACCCTGGTCTACCGGCCCATGTTGCTGGGCGCGGTGTTCCAGGCCACCGGCAATGCCTCGCCGGCCATGATCCCGGCCAAGGGACGCTATATGCTGCGCGACCTGGCGCGCCATGCCGAACGCTACGGCGTGCCGATGCGCTTTAACCCGCATTTCCCCCTCAATACTCTGGGCCTGATGCGCCTGCTGGTGGCGGTGCAGTTGCACCAGCCGGAGCGCTTCGAGGCGGCCTTGCAGGCGCTCTACCAGGCCATCTGGGTCGATGGGCTGAACCTGGGTGAGCCGGCCAGGGTGGCCGAGGTGCTGGGGCAGGCGGGTTTCGACGCCGAGGCCCTGCTGGCGCAATGCGCCGAGCTGGCGGTCAAGGAGGCGCTCAAGGCGAGCAGCGAGGAAGCTGTGGCGCGCGGGGTGTTTGGTGCGCCGTCGACCTTTGTCGAAGGCGAGCTGTACTTCGGCCAGGACCGCTTGGACTTTGTTCGTGAGGCCCTGCGCCGTTGAGGCGGATAGGGGCTTGCCCCTGATGGCGCCAAGGCTTATCCGGGCTACCCATCATCTGCTGTAGCCCGGACAAGCTCAGCGCAGTCCGGGTAGGGATGGCCTGAATAGCACGTTTATTGGCGGATGGCTGCGGCCATCCGCCCTACCTGATGCGCCTGGATCTAATGCCAGCTACGGCCATGATCCAGCTTTTGATCCACCAGCCATTTACCGTGGGCCAGGGAGGCATGCTGGGCCTTTTCCAGGTCGGCGAGGAAGGCGCATTCCAGGGGCAGGGCCAGGCGCCTGCTGGTGTGGCCGTCCGGGTCGGTAATATGGCAGCCGCCGGCCCAGGGAGTGGGGATGCCGGGGTGTTCCATGATATCGGTGCTGATGCTGTGGTCGCGATGGGTGCAGTGCAGAGTGGTCATGGGGTGGCCCTCCAGTTGAGGCTGGGGTGAGGCTTGGCATACCGCCGTAGCTGCCTAAGTCAGACCAGCCGGGTGTGGCTTCTTCAACCATAGCCCAGCTGGCAGGCAGTGGTGTATGGCCCGACAAACGTACAGGGCCGGCATAGGCCGGCCCTGCAGTGGGTAGCCAGGATCAGCCCTGCTCGCCCAGTTGCTCGACTTTTGCCTTGGGTTTGGGCGCAAAACGTGCGGCCAGGCCCATGGAAAAGGTCACCAGGCGCTGGTAGAAGGCCGGCCAGAGGCGCTGCATGCCATCCAGGGCATAGGCGTCCGGGCCGATCAGGATGCGCCGCTTGTTGCCCAGCACACCATTGATGATCACCTGGGCCGCCTTCTCCGGGGTGGTGCGCAGCAACTGGTCATTGAACTGCTGGCGCGCCTGTTCGGCGGCCTGGCCGGTGACCCTGGCCAGGCTGTCATTCATGCGTGCAGTCTTGGCGATATTGGTCTTGATTCCGCCGGGGTGCACGCAGCTGGCGGAAACGCCGCAGTCGGCCATATCCAGTTCCTGACGCAGCGACTCGGTAAAGCCGCGCACGGCGAACTTGCTGGCGTTGTAGGCACTCATGCCCGGCTGGGCAAACAGGCCGAAGACGCTGGAGACATTGACGATATGGCCCTGGCCGCTGGCCTTGATATGCGGCAGAAAGGCCTTGGTGCCGTTGACCACACCCCAGAAGTTGATCGCCATGATCCACTCGTAGTCGGCGTAGTCATTGCCTTCCACCGTGCCGCCCTGGGCGACGCCGGCGTTATTGAAGATGGCGTTGACCCGGCCATGCTCGGCCACCACCTGCTCGGCCCAGGCGTGCACCGCCTCGCGGTCGGCGACATTGACCACTGCTTCGCTGACCTGCACCCCCAGCTTGCGCGCCTGGGCCGCCGTCTCGGCCAGACCCTCGGCGTTCACGTCCGACAGTGCCAGCTGGCAACCCTGGCGCGCCAGGCCGTAGGCCAGGGCGCGGCCGATGCCGGAACCGGCGCCGGTGATGGCGGCTACCTTGTTTTCAAAAGACTTCATGCGTTCACCTCCTGGGCGCTGAACTGCAGGGCGTTGCTTTGCGCCGGATGGGCGGCCTGCCGGCGACTGAAGTGATAGGCGGCCGGGTCGAAGTTGCGCGTCAGCAGGCGGAAGCGCCAAGTGAAACCGGGCCAGACCGTGCAGTTGCGCCCGCTCACCGGGTGCAGGTACCAGCTCTTGCAGCCGCCGGCATTCCATACGGTGTTGCCCAGGCTGCCCTGCAGCTTGCCGTTGAACTGGTCCTGCACCGTCTGCTTGACCTCCAGGCTTTGCAGTTGCTGCTGTTCAACCAGCTTCAGCGCGCCGAGCACATAGTGGATCTGCGATTCAATCATATAGACCATGGAGTTGTGCCCCAGGCCGGTGTTCGGGCCCATGAGGAAGAACAGGTTGGGGAAGCCGGCGGTGAGGGTGCCCTTGTAGGCCTGGGGGCCTTCCGGCCAGGTGTCGAGCAGGTCGACGCCGCCACGGCCGAACACCACGCCGCGCGGCAGGGGGTCGCTGGGGGTAAAGCCGGTGCCGAAGATGATGGCATCCACCTCGCGCTCCTGACCGTCGACGCTGCGGATGCTGCCGGCGCGGATTTCGGCGATGCCGTCGGTGATCAGGTCGACGTTGGCCTGGGTCAGGGCCGGGTAGTAGTCGTTGCTGATCAGCACCCGCTTGCAGCCCATCAGGTAGTCCGGGGTGACCTTGGCGCGCAGCACCGGGTCCTTGATCTGCTTGTTGATGTACCACTTGCCGACCTTCTGCGCGAGGGTCATCACCTTGGGCAGCATGGCAAAGCCGATCACCCGGCTTTCCAGCAGGGCATAGATGGCGCCGCGCCAAAGCTTTTGCAGCAGCGGGAAGCGCTGGAAGCGGTTGCGCTCGCGCTCGCTGATGGCGCGGTCCGGCTTGGGCATGATCCAGGGCGCGGTGCGCTGGTACAGATCGAGGCGCGCCACCTGCTTCTGGATCTGTGGCACGAACTGGATGGCCGAGGCGCCGGTGCCGATCACCGCCACGCGCTTGCCGGCGAGGTCGTAGTCATGGTCCCACTGCTGGGAGTGGAACACCTTGCCCTTGAATTTCTCCAAACCCTTGAGCGTGGGAATCGAGGGGGTGGACAGGGCACCCATGCCGGATACCACGAACTGGGCGCTGTAGCGGTTGCCGGCGGCGTCCTCGATCTGCCACAGCTCCTGGCTTTCATCCCAGGCCATGCGGGCGATTTCGCAGCCGAGCAGGGTGTGGTTCTGCAGGCGGTACTTTTCCCAGCAGCCTTCCAGGTAGCCCTTGATCTCGGCCTGCTGGGCGAACATGCGCGTCCAGTTCGGGTTGGGCGCAAAGGAGAAGGAATACAGGTGCGATTGCACGTCGCAGGCGCAGCCTGGGTAGTTGTTGACCCGCCAGGTGCCGCCGACGCCGGCTTCCTTCTCGAACATCAGGAAGTCGTGTTCGCCTTCCTGCTTGAGGCGGATGGCCATGCCCAGGCCGGAAAAACCGCTGCCGATAATGGCAACCTTGCAGTGGCGCACAGCACCAGGGGGAGAGACGGGGGCGTTCATGGCCAGGCTCCTGTTATGGTTATTGTTGGCGTATACAGCTGTATACCAATGTAGACAACTGTATACTCGCCAGCAATAACGCTTACCACCAGCCAACTTTTAGCTAGGGCAACCATGTACAGCGATACGGATGAGCAGCCGCAGGGCGCGGATAAGAGTGTCGAGGCCCCAGGCAAGCGCCTGCTGCTGGATGCAGCGTTACGTCTTACCTCAACCAGCCGCAGCCTGAGCAGCCTGGGCCTGCGCGAGCTGGCGCGGGAGGCGGGGCTCAACCCCAATACCTTCTATCGTCATTTCAAGGATGTGGAAGACCTCGGCCTGACCGTGATCCGGCAGATTTCCAGCCAGCTACGCCAGCCCCTGCGCGACCTGCGCCGCGAGGCGGCCGAGCGTGCGGTGCAAGGCGGGGGCACGGCGGCCGCGCAGCTGTTCGGCATCGACCTGGCCCGGGGGCGGCGGGTCTGCCATGAAACCGTGCAGCTGTTTTTTGATTTCGTCGCCGCCAACGCCGAGTCCTTTATCCTCGGCGTGCGCGAGCTGCACGGCGCCTCGCCGGTGCTGCGCAGTGCCCTGCAGGAGGTGATGGACGGGTTTGCCGAGGACATGGCCGAGGACATCATCGCCTTCAAGCTGCTCCCGGAGATGGTCGCCCCGGCGGTGGTGCGCCAGCTCTCCGGGTTGATCAGCCGCAGCCTGTTCCAGCAGTCCCTGGACTATATCGGCCAGCCCGAGCGGCGCGGCGCTATCGTTGCCCTGGCCGAGGAGCAGATCGTCATGCTGTTCGCCGGTGCCAGTCTGTTGCAGGGGTTGGGTCAATTGCAGTTGCCTGTTGAGTAGCGAGTACCCACTGCTGAGGGAAATCAATATCGGGGTCATCTGGCCGCGTTATTCTTTAGCGGCATAATGCTTGCCTGCTTTTTCCTTGCCATGCCCGCCGATAAGGACCCGCTATGATCGAAGCCACCTGGATTGCCTTTGCCTTTGTGATGGGGCTGGTGGCGCGGGGTATCGGCTTGCCGCCGCTGGTGGGTTATCTGGCTGCTGGATTTGCCTTGGCCGGCCTGGGTGATTATATAGGCGTCGGTCCCCGTGACAGTGTGGCGCTGGAGCATATTGCTCATCTGGGCGTGCTGCTGTTGCTGTTTACCGTGGGCCTCAAGCTGAAGATCGGCAACCTGTTGCGGCGTGAGGTGATTGGCGGCGGCCTGCTGCATTTCGCCATTTCCAGCCTGATTTTCCTGCCGGCGATCATGCTGATCCTTGACCTGCCCTGGCAGCAGGGCCTGCTGCTGGCCATTGCCCTGTCGTTTTCCAGCACCGTACTGGCGGCCAAGGTGCTGGAAGGCAAGCGCGAGCTGCGCGCCTTTCACGGTCGGGTGGCGATTGGTGTGCTGATCATCCAGGACCTGATCGCCCTGGTGGTGATGAGCCTGGCCAGCGGCAAGGTGCCCTCGGCCTGGGCCTTGTTGCTGTTCGGCCTGCCGCTGTTGCGCCCGTTGTTGTTCCGTCTGCTGGATGTCAGCGGCCACGAGGAGCTGATGGTGCTGCTGGGGTTGCTGCTGGCCCTGGTGGTGGGCGGCTATGGTTTCGAGCAGCTGGGCCTGAGCTCCGAGCTGGGGGCCCTGGCCTTTGGTGCCATGCTGGCCAAGCACAAGCGCGCCACCGAACTGTCGAACTCGCTGTGGAGCATCAAGGAAGTCTTTCTGGTGGGCTTCTTTCTGCAGATCGGCATCGGTGGCTTGCCGGATCTGCACGCCATGCTGTTCGCCCTGTCCATGGCGGTGTTGCTGCCGCTCAAGGGCGCCCTGTTCTTCTTCCTGTTCCTGCTGTTCCGCCTGCGCGCGCGCAGCGCCTTTCTCGCCGGGGTCAGCCTGACCAACTACAGCGAGTTCGGCCTGATCGTGGCCAGTGTGGTGCTGCCGCAATGGATCATTCCCCTGGCCATTACCGTGGCCCTGTCCTTTGTCATTTCCGCGCCGCTCAATCGCATCGCTCACCCGCTCTACGAGCGCCTGGCGCGGCGTCTGATTCCCCTGGAGCGGGATATTCGCCACCCCGATGAGCAGCCGGTGTCCCTGGGCGATGCGCAGATTCTGGTGATGGGCATGGGGCGTACCGGTCGGGCGGCCTATGACCATCTGCAGGAAAAGGGTTTTCTCACGGTGGGCCTGGATTCGGACCCGGTGGTGATCGAACAGAGCAATAAAGTAGGGCGACGGGTGCTGTTTGCCGACGGTGAAGACCAGATGTTCTGGCAGCACCTGCAGATGCCCAGTATCCAGGCGGTGATCCTGGCTCTGAACGATGAGGAGGCCAAGGTCATCTCCACCCAGAAGCTGCGTGAGCGGGGCTTTACCGGGCTGATTGTGTCCCATGCGCTGTACGAGGACATTGCCCGACGCATCCAAGAGGCTGGCGCCGACCGTACCTACCTGACCATGAGCGAGGCGGGCACCGGCCTGGCCGAGCATGTGGCCAGGGGGCTGCAGGAGCGTGGCTAGAAACTGAAGAGGATGCACACAAAGATGCCGCTTACCAGGGCCCGGTAAGCGGCATCTTTTTATGGCGTGGACTTAGTTGCTAAAACCCAGGCGCTGGCGCCAGCGTTGCTCCAGGGCCTTGCTGTCGTGGTCGTTGGGGTGGAAGCCCGGGCGGTAGTAATCCAGGTAGGGCAGCAGCAGCTTGGTAAGGAAGCCGTTGCGTGGGCCGAATAGGGTCTTCAGGCCCTTGCCCCAGCTGCGCCAGTTGAACAGCTGGCCGTCCTTGCGCAGCAGGTGCACCTGGAACCAGCCGATCACGCCGAAGAAGATCAGGGTGGTGATGGCCATCATGATGGTGCGGGTGAAGTAGCCGCCGTAGACCTTCTGGTACACGTCGTAGCAGACCGCCTTGTGCTCGTTTTCCTCGATGGCGTGCCACATCCACAGCTGATAGAGCTTGGGGTCGTTCATCTGGGTGGTGAGGTCTTCGCGCTGCAGCAGCTGCTCGGCCATGGTCGCGGTGAAGTGTTCCAGGGCGCAGGTGGCGGCCAGGCGCTGCTTCTTGGTGGTGATCCTGGTCACCCATTCCAGCAGCACCTTGATGCGCAGCTCCAGCCGTTCCAGATCGATGCCATGCTCGGCGGCGTAGTCGTTATAGGCGGCATGCTCCTTGGAGTGCATGGCCTCCTGGCCGATAAAGGCGCTGATGTCCTTCTTCAGTTGCGGCTCGGTCACCTTGTCGCGCACCGCGCGCACGCTGTCGACGAAGAACTTCTCGCCATAGGGGAACAGCGACGACAGGTTGTTCATAAAATGGCTCATAAAGGGGTCGCCGGCGAACCAGAACTTCTGGCTTTCGCTGAAGCTGAAGTCCATGCGGCGAACCGGGAAACTGGCGCTGGGGGTGCTGGTCTGGGCTGTCATTGGGGCGACTCCTGGGCATATGGCTCGGTGGCCGAGCGCTGTTGTTATTGAGCCTGTAATGGGCAGCACAGAGGCTGCCCGAGGCCTTGAACAATCTTTAGCCCAAGGACGTTTTGCCGCGAGGTCATTCCTGGCCAGGGGGGCTGGCAAAGCGCCAACTTATGGTTAGTTGTCGGACAATGGGCCAGGCACAGGATGGGGGTGTGAGGTGGCAGGCTGCGCCTGTTGCGCAGCCTGCCAGCAAGGGCCACACCCGCGCTGGATTAGGCGCGGGACGGTTCGCGGCCAGGGGCCGCTCCTACGCGTGGCGCTTAGCGTTGCTGGCGCAACTCGGCCAGTTCCGCGCGCAGGGCGCGCAGTTCGTCCAGCAGCAGCTGTTCGGTGGGCGAGGGCGGGGCCTGCAGGGCTTCCTGGTCGTGGGTGGTCTGCATGGCATTGACCACCACGGCGATAAACAGGTTAAGCATCATAAAGGTGGCGATCAGGATAAAGGGCACGAAGTACAACCAGGCCAGGGGGAAGGTCTCCATCACCGGGCGCACGATGCCCATGGACCAGCTTTCCAGGGTCATCACCTGGAACAGGGTGTAGAGGCTGGCGCCCAGGGTGCCGAACCATTCGGGGAAGGCCTCGCCGAACAGTTGGGTGGCCATGACCGCGGCCACATAGAACAGCAGGCCGAGGAGCATGGCGATGCTGCTCATGCCCGGCAGTGATGACAGCAGGGCCTGCACCACCCGACGCATATTCGGGTTGATCGAGATCAGGCGCAGTACCCGCAGCACGCGCAGGGCGCGCAATACGGCGAAGGGGCCACTGGCCGGAACCAGGGCGATGCCGATGATCAGGCAGTCGAACACCGCCCAGGGGTCGCGCAGCAGGGCGGGCCCGCGGGCGATAAAACGCAGGGTCAGTTCGATGATAAACAGGCCGAGGATCAGTTGATCCAGGCCATTGAGCAGGCTTCCCCACTGGGCCATCAGGCTGGCCGAGGTCTGCATGCCGAGGATGGCGGCGTTGATCAGGATCAGGATGGTGACCAGGCGGGTGATGGCGCTGCTGTCCATCAGCGCGCCCAGGCGCAGGCGCCAGTGGCTGGCGGACTGGTTAAGTTCGATTGGATTCATGGGGTTCACTAAATTGCACGCGGATGGGCGCAGGAGCGGCTATAGCCGCGAACAAAGGCGGCGTCGCTCCTACTTAAGAAGGATTAGCGGTCGTTTAGGGCAAAGGCGGTCAGGGTAAAGGTCGCGATACCCATATCCTGCAGCTTCTGCGAGCCGCCCAGCTCAGGCAGGTCGATAATCGCCGCGGCTTCGAAGATATGCGCGCCCATGCGCCGTACCAGCTGCGCGGCGGCGACCAGGGTGCCGCCGGTGGCAATCAGGTCATCGAAGATCAGCACCGAGTCGCCTTCGCAGAGGCTGTCGGCATGCACTTCCAGATGGGCTTCGCCGTACTCGGTCTGGTAGGCGGCGCTGAGCACATCGGCGGGCAGCTTGCCCTGTTTGCGGAACAGGATCAGCGGCTTGTTCAGTTCATAGGCGATGATCGAGCCGATCAGAAACCCCCGGGCATCCATGGCGCCGATATGGCTGAACTCGGCTTCGACGTAGCGCTGGATAAAGCTGTCGGCCACCATGCGCAGGGCGCGGGGTGACTGGAACAGCGGGGTAATGTCGCGAAACACCACGCCGGGCTTGGGAAAGTCCGGCACCGGGCGGATCAGGGTCTTGATGCTGAATTCGTCGAAAATCATCGCGTGTCTTCCTGGGGCAGGCGTGCCGCTCAGCCGTCGAGGTTGCCACCGGCCAGGGCACAGAGCTCGATGGGGTCGAGAATGTGCACTTCCTTGCCTTCGGCTTCGAGCAACTGGTTCTGTTGGAAGCGGGTAAATACCCGGGATACGGTTTCCACCGCAAGGCCCAAATAGTTACCAATTTCGTTGCGCGACATGGCCAGACGGAACTGGTTGGCGGAGAAGCCGCGGGCACGGAAACGCGCCGACAGGTTGACCAGGAAGGTGGCGATGCGCTCGTCGGCGGTCTTCTTCGACAGCAGCAGCATCATCTGCTGATCGTCGCGAATCTCGCGGCTCATGATGCGCATCAACTGGCGGCGCAGTTGCGGCAGCTTCATGGCCAGGTCATCCAGACGCTCGAAGGGGATTTCGCAGACCGAGGTGGTTTCCAGGGCCACGGCGGACACCGGGTAGATTTCGCTGTCCATGCCGGACAGACCGACCAGTTCGCTGGGCAGGTGGAAGCCGGTGATCTGCTCGTCGCCGCCATCGCTCAGGCTAAAGGTTTTCAGGGCACCGGAGCGCACGGCGAATACCGAGTTGAAGGCATCGCCCTGGCGGAACAGGAACTCGCCCTTCTTCAGCGGGCGGCCACGTTTGACGATTTCGTCCAGGGCGTCCATGTCTTCCATGTTGAGGGAAAGCGGCAGGCACAGGCTGGCCAGGCTGCAATCCTTGCAATGGGCTTGATGGGGGCTGTGCAGCTTGATGCTCTCGGACATTGGTGGCGTTCCCTAGGCTTTACACGCAATGGGCATAAGCCTACAGCAGGGAGGGCTACTCAGCCAGTCGAGGACGCTGCGACTAAAGGCTCAAATGAGCCTGTTAACAGCCTGTTGGGGCTTTATAAGGGCTGTTGATAGGCCGTTAAAAGCTGACAGGTTGGGCAGCTGCAGCAGTTGGCGCTGCGACGCAAGGCCGCAGCGCCTGTTTCAGATCACCCGGGAGAAGCGCTGGCGGCTCTGTTCGTTGAGGTAGTGGTCGAACAGCATGCACAGCGAGCGCACCAGCAGGCGCCCGGCCGGGCGTACTTCGATGCCCTGGGCATCCAGCTGGATCAGGCCGTCCTGGGCCATCTGCTGCAGCTGCGGCCAGATTTCGGCGAAGTAGCTGCGAAAGTCGATGGCATAGGCCTGCTCGATCTCATTGAAACTCAGGCGGAAGTGACAGATCAGCTGCTGGATCACCGCCCGGCGCAGGCGATCGTCGGCGTTGCAGTGCAGGCCGCGCAGGGTGGCCAGCTGACCATCGCCCAGGCTTTGCTGGTAGAGGTTGATATCGGCGCTGTTCTGGCAATAGAGGTCGCCGATCTGGCTGATGGCCGACACGCCCAGACCAATCAGGTCGCAGTGCCCATGGGTGGTGTAGCCCTGGAAGTTGCGCTGCAGGCTGCCGTCTTCCTGGGCGCTGGCCAGTTCGTCATCGGGCAGGGCGAAGTGATCCATGCCGATATAGCGGTAACCGGCGGCGGCCAGTTGCTCGATGCTGGCCTGCAGCATGGCCAGCTTGTCGCCGGGGCTGGGCAGGTCACTGGTGTTGATGCGCCGCTGCGGCATAAAGCGCTCGGGCAGGTGGGCGTAGTTGAACAGCGACAGGCGATCGGGCTGCAGGGCGATGACTTCCGCCACGGTGCGGGCGAAGCGCTCCGGAGTCTGCAGCGGCAGGCCGTAGATCAGGTCGATGTTCACCGAACGGAACTGCAGGGTGCGCGCCGCTTCGACGATGGCGCGGGTTTCCTCCAGGGTCTGCAGGCGGTTGACCGCCCGCTGCACCGCCGGGTCGAGATCCTGTACGCCGAGGCTGACGCGGTTGAAACCCAGCTCGCGAAGCAGGCCCATGGTCGACCAGTCGGCCTCGCGTGGATCGATTTCGATGCTGTAGTCGCCGCTGTCGTCATCCAGCAGGTTGAAGTGCTGGCGCAGGTGGCTCATCAGCCCGCGCAGTTCATCATGGCTGAGAAAGGTCGGGGTGCCGCCGCCGAAGTGCAGCTGCTCAACCACCTGGTTGCGGTCCAGGTGGCGGCTGACGATTTCGACTTCGCGCTGCAGTTTTTCCAGATAGGGCAGGGCGCGGCCGCGATCCTTGGTGATCACCTTGTTGCAGGCGCAGTAGTAGCAGATATGGGCGCAGAACGGCACGTGCACATAGAGCGACAGCGGGCGCTTTTCCTTGGCGCTGTCGCGCAGGGCGTGCAGCAGGTCGAACTGGCCGATGCCATCGTGGAATTGCACCGCGGTGGGGTAGGAGGTGTAGCGAGGGCCGGCCTGATCGTAGCGGCGGATCAGGCTGGTATCCCATTGGATGGCGTCGAGCATGGGCGCGGTCCCGGTTTGGCTTGCAGTACCGCGGAGTCTACGAGCGACGCAGGCAGGATGCCTTGACCTGTATCAAGCGCTAGCCAGTAGGAGCCAGCTTGCTGGCGATCCTGTAGCCCCATCGCCAGCAAGCTGGCTCCTACGGATAAGCGCTTCAGTGCCCCATCAGCCAGTGCTGGTGCGGGCCGAGCAGGGTCCACAGGCCGAACAGCATGACCAGGATGCCGCCGGCCACACGGATGCCCCGCTGGCGCAGCAGGGCGGTGAGGCGCTCGGCGGCCAGGCCCGTGGCCAGCAAGACCGGCAGGGTGCCTAGGCCGAAGGCCAGCATCAGCGCTGCGCTATCGAACGCATTGCCCTGGCTGGCGGCCCAGAGCAGGGTGCTGTAGACCAGGCCGCACGGCAGCCAGCCCCACAAACCGCCCAGGACCAGTGCCCGGGGTAGGCTGGTGACCGGCGTAAAGTGTCGGGTCAGCGGCTGGATATGCCGCCACAGGCCACGGCCTAGGGCTTCGATACGGGTCAGGCCGCTCCACCAGCCAGCTAGGTACAGGCCCATGGCGATCAGCAGCAAACCGGCGGTCAGGCGCAGCCCGGTGGCCAGGGGGCCGGCCGCCAGGGCCCAGCCAGCCAGGCCCAGGAGCAGACCGGCCAGGCTGTAACTGAGGATGCGCCCGGCGTTATAGGCCAGCAGCAGATGCAGGCGGCGGCTGCGCTGCTCGGGGGGGATGGCCAGGGTCAGGGCACCCATCAGGCCACCGCACATGCCCAGGCAATGGCCACCGCCGAGCAGGCCGAGAATCAGGGCCGAGATCAGCAGCGGCAGCAGTTCAGCCACGCTTGGCGTCCTCGTCCTGGGCTTCATCCGGCTGTCTGGCCTGATCGACAGCCGCCTGATGCTTGGGGTCGTCGTCATCGAACAGGATGCTGTGGGCCGGCCCGTCCAGGTCGTCGTACTGGCCGCTGTCCACCGCCCAGAAAAACAGCCAGATGGCAAAGCCAACCAGGGCGATGGCAACCGGAATCAGGATATACAGGGCGGGCATGGAATCTCCGGTTTGGGTAAGGGTGGCTGGCGCTATATGCATCCACGATGATGGCGTTGCGGTGGATCGGTGAAGCGTGATCCACCCTACGGGTTGTCTGGCGTCGTGCGGCTAGCGTTTTAACACCATAGGTCCATGTTAAGGGTGCTTCGCTGAAGCGTGTTTAACAACGGGCTTCCTGGCGTAGGGTGGATGTCGCTTTTTACATCCACCATTACCGCTCAGTGGTGGATCGGTAGAGCACGATCCACCCTACTGGCGGGTTAGCCGCAGGGCGTTGAGTACCACCAGCAGCGAACTGAGCGACATGCCCAAGGCGGCCCAGAGTGGAGTGATCCAGCCGAGAGCGGCGAAGGGCAGCACCGCGCAATTGTACAGGGTGGCCCAGCTCAGGTTCTCGATGATGATGCGACGGGTTCGTTGCGCCATGTGTAAGGCCTGCACCAGGCTGCCCAGGCGGTTGGACAGCAGCACGGCATCGGCGCTGGTCTTGGCCAGGTCCGAGGCCGAGCCCATGGCCACGCTGATATCGGCGGCGGCCAATACCGGCACGTCGTTGACCCCGTCGCCCAGCATCAGCACGCGCCGACCCTGCTCGTGCAGGCCTTGCAGTACCGCCAGCTTGGCATCCGGGGTGAGGCCGCCGCGGGCATCCTCGATACCCAGTTGGCGCGCCACTTCACCGACCATGGGCGAGCTGTCGCCGGACAGCAGCATGATCTGCCAGTGGCGGGCGCGGGCTGCAGCGATCAGCTGGGCGGCGTCCTCGCGCAGGCGGTCGTCCAGCACGAACCAGGCCAGTGGTCCTGTCTCGTCACCCAGCAGCAGCCATTGCCCATGTTCGCCGCTGATGACTGGCGCGCTCTGGCCACTCAGGGCGCTGACGAAGCGGGCCTCGCCGATGCGCAGCAGGCGCCCGCCGACTCGGCCCTGCAGGCCCAGGCCCGGATGGCTGTCGACTTCGCTGGCGGCCTCGCGGGCCTGGCCAAATGCCCGGGCGATAGGGTGTTCGGAGCGGTTCTCCAGGGCACCAGCCAGCTCCAGGCAGGCGTCGGCATCCAGATCGCCCAGGGGATGGATGGCGCTC
Organism: Pseudomonas xionganensis; assembly: GCF_009763245.1. Classification (GTDB taxonomy): domain Bacteria; phylum Pseudomonadota; class Gammaproteobacteria; order Pseudomonadales; family Pseudomonadaceae; genus Aquipseudomonas; species Aquipseudomonas xionganensis. The sequence goes on from NZ_WKJZ01000001.1 coordinate 2,136,248, forward strand.
AGGGTCAGGCGGCCTTCGGTGAGGGTGCCGGTCTTGTCCAGCACCAGGGTATCCACCTGATTCAGGCCCTCCAGCACATGGCCGCGGGTCAGCAGTATGCCCAGCTTGTGCAGGCTGCCGGTGGCGGCGGTGAGCGCCGTGGGGGTGGCCAGGGCCAGGGCGCAGGGGCAGGTGGCCACCAGCAGGGCCAGCACCACCCAGAAGGCGCGATCACTGTCGATCTGCAACCAGACCAGGCCGACCAGGGCGGCGGCGAGCAGGATAAACAGCAGGAACCACTGTGCCACCCGGTCGGCGATCTCGGCCAGACGCGGCTTCTCGCTCTGCGCTCGCTCCAGCAGGCGGACGATGGCGGACAGTCGGGTGGCATCGCCCAGGGCCTGCACCTCGACGGTCAGCGGGCCTTCCACATTGAGGGTGCCGGCAGTGACTGCGTCACCCGGGCTGCGCGGTTGTGGCAGGTATTCGCCGGTGAGTACCGACTCATCGACACTGGACTGGCCGACCAGTACGCGGCCGTCTGCCGGGATCAGGGCGCCGGGCTGCACCAGCACCCGCTCGCCGATACTCAGTTCGCTGAGCAGGATGCGCTGGCTCTGGTCGCTGTCATCCAGGCGCAGGCAGGAAGCCGGCAGCAGCTGCACCAGCTGCGCGGTGGCCGCCGCCGTGCGTTCCCGGGCGCGGCGCTCCAGGTAACGGCCGGCTAGGAGGAACAGGGCGAACATGCCCACCGCATCGAAATACAGCTCGCCGCTGCCGGTGACCGTGGACCAGATGCCGGCCACATAGGCGCCGCCGATGGCCAGGGACACCGAGACGTCCATGGTCAGATGGCGGGTGCGCAGGTCGCGCAGGGCACCGCGGAAAAACTGGCCACAGCAGTAGAAGACGATGGGCGTGGTGAGAAACAGGCTGACCCAGCGCAGGATCTGGTCCAGTTCGGCGGACAGGTCGACATTGAACTCCGGCCAGGTGGCCATACTCGCCATCATCACCTGCATCCACAGCATGCCGGCCACGCCCAGCTCGCGCATGGCACGGCGGTTTTCCCGCTGCAGCTGTTCGGCGGCGGCGTCGGCCTGCCAGGGGTGGGCGGCGTAACCGATGCGGCGCAGTTCATTGAGCAACTGGCTGAGCGGCAACTGGCTGTCCTGCCAGCTGACCTGCAAGCGGTGGTTGGACAGGTTGAGCTGGGCGCTGGCGACGCCGGGCAGGGCGCGCAGGTGTTTTTCGATCAGCCAGGAACAGGCCGCGCAGCTGATGCCCTCGATCAGCAGGCAGGTTTCGCTGAGCTCGCCCTTGTGCTCGACGAAGGGTTGCTGCACGTCGCTGCGGTCATACAGGGCCAGCTCATCCGGCAGGGCCTGGGGCAGGCTTTGCGGGTTGGCGGCATTCTCGCTGCGGTGCTGGTAGTAGTGCTCCAGGCCGCCGGCGACAATGGCTTCGGCCACGGCCTGGCAGCCCGGGCAGCACAGCTCGCGGCGCTCGCCGAGGATCACGGCGTGGAAACGGCTGCCGGCAGGAACCGGCAAGCCGCAGTGGTAGCAGGGCAGGGGCGTGGCCATGGACTGTCTAGCGCTCGTCAATCAGGCAAACCGCGTGCTGTGACAGCATGGGGTACGGCCTCATGGCTTACTGGGTGACTTGTGTGTCGTGCGGGTACAGGGCGGCATCCAGGAGAACCTCCTTGCCGCTGACCAGGGTTGCCTCCTGGAACAGGCGCCAGTCCTTGCCACCTTCCTGGCCGAGCAGTTCGACAAAACGACGGCCTTCCACGGCGTCGACCATCTGCCCGCTGTAACGGCCATCGGCCAGGGGCTGCAGCACCACGCGGCGATCGCGCTCGGGTTGGGTCGGCGAGATCAGGTTGAGCAGCAGGTGCTGTGGGCGGCTGAAGCCTTCCAGTTGCAAGCTGGCCGTGCCGGTTTCATTGTCCAGCGTCAGGTTGCCGCGCAGCTTGAGGCGTTCGGCGTGGTTTTCCCGCTCCAGCGACTGATTGATGCCCTTGCCGACGTCGTAATAGTCATCGGAAATCAGCCCGGGCGGGTTCTTGCTGGCGATGGTCAGCAGGGTCAGGCCCTGGACCACCGAGTAGCCCAGCATGGCGATGATGAACCAGGGCCAGAACTGCTTGTACCAGGGCTTGATGATGTCGGGGGTCTCGCTCATGGGGCTCTCGAATCAGCGGACGCTGGGGCCGATAAAGCGGCTGTCGGCGTCGGTGTGGATACTTGGATCGTCCAGCGCCTGCAGGCGGAAGAGGATCTTGTTGGCGCTGGAGGGCAGCTTCTCGGGGTCGATGGACAGCTCCACCGGCAGGGAGAGAATCTCGCCGGCCAGGGCGGTGACTTCCTTCTTGCCCTCATAGACCAGGCCGTCCAGGCCATCAGCTTCGATCACATAGGTCACATCGTGCTGCGCCTTGTTCATGATCTTCAGGGTGTAGACGTTCTCGATGCGGCCTTCCTCGTTCTCGCGGAACAGCACGCGGTCCTTGATCACATCCAGCTCCACCAGGGAGCGGCTGGCCACGGCCCAGGCGAAGGCCCCCATCATCACGCTCAGTGCCACGGCATAGCCGATCAGGCGCGGGCGCAGCATATGGGTCTTCTGTCCGGACAGGTTGTGTTCGGTGGTGTAGCTGATCAGGCCCTTGGGGTAGTCCATCTTCTCCATGATGCTGTCGCAGGCGTCGATGCAGGCGGCGCAGCCGATGCACTCGATCTGCAGACCGTCGCGGATATCGATGCCGGTGGGGCAGACGTGCACGCACATCTTGCAGTCGATGCAGTCGCCCAGACCCTGGGCCTTGTAGTCGGCATCGCGCTTGCGTGGGCCACGGCTCTCACCGCGGCGCGGGTCGTAGGAGACGATCAGGGTGTCCTGGTCGAACATCACGCTCTGGAAGCGCGCATAGGGGCACATATAGATGCACACCTGTTCGCGCAGGTAGCCGGCGTTGCCGTAGGTGGCCAGGGTGAAGAAGCCGACCCAGAACAGCGCCCAGCCGCTGGCTTGCAGAGTGAGCAGCTCGGGGATCAGGTCGCGGATCGGGGTGAAGTAGCCGACGAAGGTGATGGCAGTGGCCAGGGATACCCCGACCCAGATGCCGTGCTTGGCCAGCTTGCGGAGGAATTTCTGCGCCGTCATGGGCGTCTTGTCCAGCTTCATGCGCTGGTTGCGGTCACCCTCGGTGACCTTCTCGGCCCACATGAACACCCAGGTGAACACGCTTTGCGGGCAGGTATAGCCGCACCACACGCGGCCGGCGAATACGGTGATGAGGAACAGGCCGAAGGCGCAGATGATCAACAGCCAGGACAGCAGCATGAAATCCTGGGGCCAGTAGGTGGCGCCGAAGATATGGAACTTGCGCTCGGGCAGGTTCCACCACACGGCCTGGTGCCCTTCCCAGTTCAGCCAGACAGTGCCGAAATACAGAATAAACAGAAAGGCGCCGCCGACCATGCGCAGGTTGCGGAACAGGCCGGTGAAGGAGCGGGTGTAGATCTTTTCGCGGCTGGCATACAGATCGACGGATTCGACCTTGGCCTTGGCAGGGGTGACATCTTTGACGGGAATCTGGCTGTTCATCAGTACGTACCACAGCGGTTGGTTGGCTGCCCGGGTCGATACGTGCCGGCCTGGGTCGTTCTCGCAGCTGCGCTATGGTACGCCTGTGATGCCGGCCGAGAGGCTGCGACCGGGGGTCGCGCCTGCTCGGCCCTGGAGAATCACTTCTCCGCTTTGTCTTGCGACAGGCTGTACACGTAAGCCGCCAGCAGGTGCACTTTATCGTTGCCGAGGAAGTCTTCCTGAGCAGGCATCTTGCCGCTGCGACCGTAACGCAGAGTCTGCTGGACCTGGGCAAAGCTGGAACCATACAGCCAGACCTTGTCCGTCAGATTCGGCGCGCCCAGAGCCTGTTGGCCCTTGGCATCGGCACCATGACAGACTGCACAATTGGCCGCGAAGATGTCTTGACCTGCAGCAAGGTCAACTTCGATACCTTCCGGGTTTTTCAGGCCGGAGAGGCTGCGAATGTAACCTGCGACATTACGTATGCCATCTTCGCCGATAACGGCAAGCTGTGCCGGCATCATGCCCTGACGACCCTTGAGCAGGGTGGTCTTGATGGTTTCCGGGTCGCCGCCATACAGCCAGTCGCTGTCGGTCAGGTTGGGGAAGCCGTAGGCACCCTTGGCGTCGGAGCCGTGGCAAACCGAGCAGTTGGAGGCGAACAGGCGGCCACCCATCTTCAGGGCTTGCTCATCCTGAGCCACCTGTTCGATGGGCATGGCGGCATATTTGGCGAAGATCGGCCCGTAAAGAGCGTCGGCCTTGGCCATTTCCTTTTCCCACTGGTGCACCCCGGTCCAGCCGCTTTCGCCAGTGGCGAAGGCGGTTTCAGTCTTGCTGTCGAGGTGGCTGTAGCCCGGCAGGAAACCCTTGAAGTTGCCCAGGCCCGGGTACAGGGCCAGGTAGCCCAGGGAGAAGATGATGGTGCCGACAAACAGCATGAACCACCACTTGGGCAGCGGGTTGTCGTACTCCTCGATGCCGTCGAAGCTATGCCCGACGGTTTCCTCGGTGGTCTCCTGGCGCTGGCCCTTGCGGGTGCCGAAGATCAGCCAGGTCAGGGCGAAGATGGTGCCCAGCGACAGAATGGTGATGTACCAACTCCAGAACGTGGTCATTGGTTATTGCTCCTGGAAGATTGCTCGTCACGCTCTTTGGGTTGGGGATCATCGGCGAAGGGCAGGTTGGCGGCCTCGTCGAAGCTGTCTTTACGCTTGCTGCTGTAGGCCCATAGCACCACGCCAACAAAGGCGATAAAGACTATGGCGGTGCCTATGCCGCGGATCATCCCGATATCCATAGTGCGTTACCGTTTGTTCTTGATGGATGTGCCAAGCACCTGCAGGTACGCCACGATGGCGTCCATTTCGGTCTTGCCTTTCACTGCGTCCTGGGCACCGGCGATGTCCTCGTCGGTGTAAGGGATGCCAAAGCCGCGCATCACTTCCATCTTCTTGGCGGTGTATTTGCCGTCGAGCTTGTTCTCAACCAGCCAGGGGTAGGCCGGCATCTTCGACTCCGGTACCACGTTGCGCGGGTTGTACAGGTGGGCACGCTGCCACTCGTCCGAGTAGCGGCCGCCGACGCGGGCCAGATCCGGGCCGGTACGCTTGGAACCCCACAGGAAGGGGTGATCCCAGACGCTTTCACCGGCCACCGAATAGTGGCCATAACGCTCGGTTTCGGCGCGGAACGGACGGATCATCTGCGAATGGCAGCCCACGCAGCCTTCACGGATATAGATGTCGCGGCCTTCCAGCTGCAGCGCGGTGTAGGGCTTGAGGCCCTCCACCGGCTCATTGGTCACGTCCTGGAAGAACAGCGGGACGATCTGGGTCAGGCCGCCGATGCTGACGGCCAGAACCATCAGCAGCGCCATCAGGCCGATATTCTTTTCAAGAATTTCGTGTTTCATCAGTGCGCTACTCCAGCAGGGATCTGTGCAGCGGCTTCGTACTCAGAAGCCTTGGCGGCACGCACGGTGCGGTAGGTGTTGTAGGCCATCAGCAGCATGCCGGCGACGAAGAAGGCGCCACCGATCATGCGCACGATGTAACCCGGATGGCTGGCTTCCAGGGCTTCAACGAAGGAGTAGGTGAGGGTGCCGTCTTCGTTGACCGCACGCCACATCAGGCCCTGGGTGATGCCGTTGACCCACATCGAGGCGATGTACAGCACGGTGCCGATGGTGGCCAGCCAGAAGTGCGCGTTGATCAGGGCGACGCTGTGCATCTGCTCACGGGCAAACACCTTGGGAATCAGGTGATAGAGCGAGCCGATGGAGATCATGGCTACCCAGCCCAGCGCCCCGGCGTGTACGTGGCCGATGGTCCAGTCGGTGTAGTGGGACAGGGCGTTGACGGTCTTGATCGCCATCATCGGGCCTTCGAAGGTGGACATACCGTAGAAGGCCAGGGACACCACGAGGAAGCGCAGGATCGGGTCGGTGCGCAGCTTATGCCAGGCGCCGGACAGGCTCATCATGCCGTTGATCATGCCGCCCCAGCTGGGTGCCAGCAGAATAATGGACATCACCATGCCCAGGCTCTGGGCCCAGTCCGGCAGCGCGGTGTAGTGCAGGTGGTGCGGGCCGGCCCAGATGTACAGGGTGATCAGCGCCCAGAAGTGCACGATGGACAGGCGATAGGAGTAGATCGGGCGCTCGGCCTGCTTGGGTACGAAGTAGTACATCATCCCCAGGAAACCGGTGGTGAGGAAGAAACCCACCGCGTTGTGGCCGTACCACCACTGGATCATCGCGTCGGTCGCCCCGGCGTACATGGAGTACGACTTGAACAGGCTGACCGGCATGGCCGCACTGTTGACGATGTGCAGCATGGCGGTGACCAGGATAAAGGCGCCGAAGAACCAGTTACCCACATAAATATGCTTGGTCTGGCGCTTGATCACGGTGCCGAAGAACACCACGGCATAGGCCACCCAGACGATCCCCAGAAGGATATCGATGGGCCATTCCAGCTCGGCATATTCCTTGGAGCCGGTCAGGCCCAGGGGCAGGGTGATCACGGCCAGCACGATCACGGCTTGCCAACCCCAGAATACAAAGGCCGCCAGGCCATCGGAAATCAGGCGCGCCTGACTGGTGCGTTGCACCACATAAAACGAGGTGGCCATCAGGGCGCAGCCGCCGAAGGCAAAGATCACCGCGTTGGTGTGCAGGGGACGCAGACGGCCGAAGCTCGTCCATTCCAGGCCCAGGTTGAGTTCGGGCCACACCAGTTGTGCGGCGATAAACACACCCAAGGCCATGCCGATGACGCCCCAAATCACCGTCATGACGGCGAATTGGCGAACCACCTTGTAGTTATAAGCGATTGCTGAGCTCATGCTGGGTTCCACGGTTAATGGAGTTTTTAGGGGACAAAAAACGGCGGCAAGTATGGAGAAAGCAGGTAGCCATTGCAACGACGCATCCGGGCGTGGCAAGGCGCTTGAAGCCTGATTCATACGGGCCGACACAGTCTTGTCGGTAGCATTGAGCGCCCATGACGGCGCAGCGCAAAGATAGGAATCGCCTTGGAGTTATGGCAGCTGGCGACTGTGAGACAGATTAGCTCAAGTCAGGGCGCCTGCAGGTCACTGGTCGGGAGGGTGCGACCTTGGGTCGCATGGGGCGGGGTAAAGCGGCTGTTTGCCGGGCCCTCTGCCTGGAGCCCGGCTGCAGGCGCATTGCGCGCCTGCAGTCAGGGTTGGGTTACTGCTCGGTCTTGCTCAGGCTCAATACATAGGCAGCCAGCAGATGCACCTTGTCGTTACCCAGGTATTGCTCCTGGGCCGGCATCTGACCGTTGCGGCCATAGCGGATGGTCTGCTGCAGCTGCGCCAGGCTGCTGCCATAGATCCAGCCGGCATTGTGGGTCAGGTCCGGCGCACCGAGCATGGCCATGCCCTTGCCTTCGGCGCCGTGACAGGCCTGACAGCTGCTGGCGTAGATCTGCGCGCCCTTGTCCAGGTCGAAAGACTTGTCCGCCGGCAGCGGCAGGCCGGCCAGGCCGTTGCGTACATAGGCGGCGACCTGTTGTACGCCCTCTTCGCCGAGGATCTCGCCCCAGGCCGGCATGGCGCCAACGCGACCGTTGAGGATGCTGGTCTTGATCGAGGCAGCATCACCACCCCAGCGCCAGTGGTTGTCGGTCAGGTTGGGGAAGCCCACTGCGCCCTTGGCGTCGGAGCCATGGCAGATCGAGCAATAGGTGGCAAACAGGCGGCCACCCATTTTCAGTGCCTGCTCGTCTTTGGCTACTTCTTCCAGGGGCATGGCGGCATATTTGGCGAAGATCGGCCCATACAGCTCGTCGGCCTTGTCCATTTCCTTTTCCCACTGGGCGACCTGGGTCCAGCCGCCTTCATAACCTGGCAGCCAGCCCTTGAAATTGCCCAGGCCGGGGTACAGAACCAGATAGCCGATGGAGAAGATCAGGGTGCCGATAAACAACATGAACCACCACTTGGGCAGCGGGTTGTCGTACTCCTCGATGCCATCGAAGGCGTGGCCCATGGTCTGATCGGTCTCGCTCTTGTGCACTTCGCTCTTGCGCGTGGCGAAGATCAGCCAGAACAGGGCGAGCAGGGTGCCGATGGTCAGCAGGGAGATGTACCAACTCCAGAAAGTGCTCATGGGGTGTTGCTCCTCGATGCAGCAGGCTTGGTTTCATCGGCGAAGGGCAGCAGGGCCGCTTCGCTGAAGGCTTGGTGACGTTTGCCGCTGTAGGCCCACAGGGTTACGCAGACAAAGGACAGCATGACCAATGCCGTACCGATGCCCCGCACCATGCCGATATCAATCAGTTCAGGTGTCATGGCCTTACCTCTTGTTTTTCACGGCAATGCCGAGCACTTGCAGGTAGGCGACCATGGCATCCATCTCGCTCTTGCCCTTGACCGCATCAGTGGCTCCCTGGATGTCCTCGTCCGTGTAGGGCACGCCGAGGGTGCGCAGGGCTTGCATCTTCTTCGGCGTGTCCTGGCCGTCGAGGGTGTTTTCCACCAGCCAGGGGTAGGCCGGCATCTTCGACTCCGGCACCACGTTGCGCGGGTTGTACAGGTGGGCGCGGTGCCACTCGTCCGAGTAGCGGCCGCCGACGCGGGCCAGATCCGGGCCGGTGCGCTTGGAGCCCCAGAGGAAGGGGTGGTCGTAGACGCTTTCACCGGCTACCGAGTAGTGGCCGTAGCGCTCGGTCTCGGCGCGGAACGGGCGGATCATCTGCGAATGGCAGCCCACGCAGCCTTCCTTGATGTATACGTCGCGGCCTTCCAGCTGCAGCGCGGTGTAGGGCTTGAGGCCGGCTACCGGCTCGTTGACCACATCTTGGAAGAACAGCGGGACGATCTGGGTCAGGCCGCCCACGCTGACGGCCAACACCATCAGCAGGGCCATCAGGCCGATGTTCTTTTCGAGTATTTCGTGTTTCATCAGTGGGCTCCTTCAACCGAGAACTGCGCGGCGGCTTCCATTTCGGCAGCCTGGGTGTCGCGCACGGTCTGCCAGACGTTCCAGGCCATCACCAGCATGCCGCTGAAGAAGATCGCGCCGCCGATCAGGCGTACTACGAAGCCGGGGTGACTGGCTTCCAGGGCTTCAACGAAGGAGTAGGTCAGGGTGCCGTCCTCGTTTACCGCACGCCACATCAGGCCCTGGGCGATACCGTTGACCCACATCGAGGCGATATAGAGCACGGTGCCGATGGTGGCCAGCCAGAAGTGCAGGTTGATCAGGGCGATGCTGTGCATTTCCTGACGACCGAAGACCTTGGGCAGCAGGTGGTAGAGCGATCCGATGGAAACCATGGCTACCCAGCCGAGAGCGCCGGCGTGTACGTGGCCGATGGTCCAGTCGGTGTAGTGGGACAGGGCGTTGACGGTCTTGATCGCCATCATCGGGCCTTCGAAGGTGCTCATGCCGTAGAAGGCCAGGGACACCACGAGAAAGCGCAGGATCGGGTCGGTGCGCAGCTTATGCCAGGCCCCGGAGAGGGTCATCATGCCGTTGATCATGCCACCCCAGCTGGGGGCCAGGAGGATCAGGGACATGATCATGCCCAGGCTCTGCGCCCAGTCCGGCAGGGCGGTGTAGTGCAGATGGTGCGGGCCGGCCCAGATGTAGACGGCGATCAGCGCCCAGAAGTGCACGATCGACAGGCGATAGGAATAGACCGGACGACCCGCCTGCTTGGGCACGAAGTAGTACATCATCCCCAGAAAGCCCGCGGTGAGGAAGAAGCCCACGGCGTTATGCCCGTACCACCACTGGATCATCGCATCGGTGGCGCCGGCATAGGCCGAGTAGGACTTGGTCAGGCTCACCGGCATGGCCATGTTGTTGACCAGGTGCAGGATGGCCACGGTGAGGATAAAACCACCGAAGAACCAGTTGCCCACATAGATATGGCTGACCTTGCGCTTCATCACGGTGCCGAAGAAGACGATGGCGTAGCTGACCCAGACCACGGTGATCAGGATATCGATCGGCCATTCCAGCTCGGCGTACTCCTTGGAGCTGGTCCAGCCCAGGGGCAGGGTGATGGCCGCCAGCAGAATCACCGCCTGCCAGCCCCAGAAGGTGAACGCGGCCAGTTTCGGCGCGAACAGGGTGGCCTGGCTGGTACGCTGTACCGCGTAATAGCTGGTGGCGAACAGGGCGCAGCCGCCGAAGGCGAAGATCACCGCATTGGTATGCAGTGGGCGCAGGCGACCGAAGCTGGTCCAGGGCAGGTCGAGGTTCAGTTCGGGCCAGACCAGCTGTGCTGCGATCAGCACCCCGACCCCCATCCCGACTATGCCCCACACCACCGTCATAATGGCGAATTGGCGAACCACCTTGTAGTTGTAGGCGGCACTGGTTGTTGTGTTCATGTCTGGGCTTCCATCCACGGTTTATTGGCAAAGCGTTGAGAAACTTCCGGTCGCGCATGGACAATTCGCCATGGCGCAGGCCGATAGAGTCCTAAAGCGAGGCAAGCATGAATAAAGCGACAGACGCAGGTATTGACGGGGATCAATGCGCGCTCAGGGAGCTAGCAACGGGCCAGCTCTGGGACAGGGCTGCAGGTGAGCCGCTGGCCACCCTGATTCTGGCCCATGGCGCCGGCGCCCCGATGGACAGCGACTTTATGACGGACATGGCCCGGCGCCTGGCGGCATGCGGGGTGCAGGTGGTGCGCTTCGAGTTTGCCTATATGGCCGCACGCCGGCTCGATGGCAAGAAGCGTCCGCCTAACCCCCAGGCCCAGCTGCTGGAGCAGTGGCGTGAGGTCTATGCCCAGGTGCGCCAACAGGTCGCAGGGCCCCTGGCCATCGGCGGCAAGTCCATGGGCGGGCGCATGGCCAGCCTGCTGGCCGATGAGCTGGGCGTCGACGCCCTGGTCTGCCTGGGCTATCCCTTCTATGCCGTGGGCAAGCCGGAAAAGCCGCGGGTTGCGCACCTGGCCGAGCTGCGCACGCCAACCCTGATTATCCAGGGCGAGCGCGACGCCCTGGGCAATCGCGAGGCGGTGCAGGGCTATGACTTGTCAGCGGCGATTCAACTGCACTGGCTGCAGGCCGCCGACCATGATCTGAAACCGCTGAAAAGCAGCGGCCTGACCCAGGCCCGGCATCTGCAGGCGGCGGCCGAGGCGGTGACGGCTTTTTTGCGGGGCTGACTCGCGATCTGATCAGGCTCCATGACGGCGCCTTGTCCAGGCCCAGGCCAGCAGCAGGGCAAAGCCGATAAACAGCAGCCATTTCAGCAGCGCCGCCATACCGGCCAGGGCATAGAGCGCTGCCGGAGCAGTCGGCTGTTGCAGCAGATAGAGCTGCAGCAGGTTTTCCAGGGCGTCACAGACGGCGGCCAGGGGTAGCAGCCAAGCGCCTAGGCTGCGCCAGTAAGGGGGCAGGTGCCAGGCAATGGAGCCGCTGCTTGTCAGGCGATAGCCCCACAGTCCGTAGCAGAGCAGCAGGGCGAAATCGGCCCAGAAGTGCAGGGTAAAGCGCTGCAGTGCCTCACCTTGCCATTTCGCAATGACGGTCTGAAAGTCATGTTGGTTAAAGCTGAACTGCAGAGCCAGCAGGTTGGGCTCAAGCGGCAGCAGGTAAAGGGAAATGCCGCCAAACAGGGTGAGTGTGCCGAGCGCAAGTAGGTAGTTGAGGGGCATGCAGGCCTCCCGGGGTACAGGTGACCTGCAGGTTAGGTGATTGCGTGTTTGCGGTCGAATAAAGCGGCTCGGCATGCTCACCGGTAGCCCCCGCCAGATAGCCTTGCTGTACCATGCGCCACCTTTTTGCACCCATGCCGCCAGGTGACTATGACCACCAATGCCCTCTACACCGACCTGTCCGGCTATTACGACCTGATGTGCGCCGATATCGACTATCCGGCGCAAAGCCAGATGCTGCGCCGCCTGCACCAGCTGTTCGGCAACCAGGGTCGGCGCCATCTGGACCTGGCCTGCGGCAGCGGGCCCCATGTGCGCCACTTTATCGATATGGGCTTTGCCAGCAGTGGCCTGGACCTGAATCAGCCGATGCTGGAGCTGGCCCGCCAGCGCTGCCCCGAGGCGCAATTTTCCCTGCAGGATATGCGCAGCTTCGCGGTGGCCGAAGCGCAGGATCTGATCACCTGTTTTCTCTACTCGTTGCACTATTGTGGCGATCTGGCCGGGCTGGGCGCTTGCCTGGGCCGGGTGCATGCCGCGCTCAGCCCGGCGGGGCTGTTCTGCTTCAATGCCGTTGACAAGACCCGGATCGACAACTGCTCATGGGCCCGGCATACCGCCGTGCAGGGTGACAGCCAGTTTGTCTTCAGCTCCGGCTGGCATTACCAGGGGCAGGGCGACAGGCAGAGCCTCAGGCTGGCTATCGAGAAAACCACCCAGGGCGTAACCCAGAGTTGGGAGGACGAGCACCCCATGGTGGCGGTGGACTTTGCCGAGTTGCAGCAATTGCTGGCGCCTGACTTCGAGGTGCATGTGCTGGCCCATGATTACCAGAAGATCGAGCCCTGGGATGGCCAGGCCGGCAATGCACTGTTTGTCTGCGTCAAGAAATGACGCCCCTGGCTGTGACAGGGGCGTGAAACAGATTCCTAGCGGTTAAAGCGCTCCACCAGGGAATACTGGCCCTGGGCGGTACGGGTCAGCTCTTCGCTCAGGTGAGCCGTATTGAGGGCCTCTCCGGCAGTCTGGTCGGCCAGTTGGGCGATGGTGGTGATGCTGCGGTTGACCTCGTCGGCCACTGCGCTCTGCTCCTCGGCGGCGGCGGCGATCTGGTTGGCCATGTCGGTGATATTGGCCACCGCCTCGCTGATACCCACCAGCGCATCATCGGCCTCCTGCACCCGCTCGACGCCTTCATCGGCCTGCTTGCGGCCCACTTCCATGGCGGCCACGGCCTCTTCGGCGGTGCGTTGCAGTTTGGCGATCAGCTGGTGGATTTGCCCGGTGGACTCGGCGGTGCGCTGGGCCAGGGAGCGCACTTCATCGGCCACCACGGCGAAGCCGCGACCCATTTCGCCGGCGCGGGCAGCCTCGATGGCGGCGTTGAGGGCCAGCAGGTTGGTCTGGTCGGCAATGCCCTTGATCACGTCGACCACGCCACCGATTTCGTTGCTGTCCTGGGCCAGGCGGGTCACCGTCTCGCCGGTGTCGCCCACCGATTGCGACAGGCGCTGGATGGCTTGGCGGGTTTGCGCGGCGATATCGCGGCCGGCGTGGGTCAGGCGGTTGGCATCCTGGGTGGCGATGGCGGTGCGTGCCACGTTGCTGGCCACCTCCAGGGTGGTGGCGGCCATTTCGTTGATGGCGGTGGCCACCTGCTCGGTTTCCAGGCGCTGGCGCTCCAACCCGGTGGAGCTCTTGTGCGCCAGGGTGTCGGCCTGCCGGGCCTGGCTGGTGAGGTGCTCGGCGGTGTCCTGCAGGCGGGTCAGGCAGGTCTTCAGGCGCGCATCCTGGCTGAGCATGGCCATTTCCAGGCGGGCCTGGTCGCCACGGCTGTCGGTGTACATCTGTGCGATCAGCGGGTCGGAGGTGGTCTGTTCGGCCAGTTGCAGCAGGCGCTTGAGTCCACGGTTCTGCCAGGCCAGGCCGATCAGGCCCAGGGGCACGGAGAGCAGGGCGGCGAGCAGGAAGCCCCAGCCATGACCCAGCCACATGCCGATCAGAAAACCGATCTGGCTGACCAGGATAAAGGGCAGCCAGGCCTGCAGCACCGGCAACCAGGCGTCGCGCTTGGGAATGGCCGACTTGCCGCTGTTGATCCGTTTGTACAGGGCTTCGGCGCGGCGTACCTGCTCGGCGGTGGGTTTGACCCGCACCGACTCGTAGCCCACCACCTGGCTGCCTTCCAGCATCGGTGTGACATAGGCATTGACCCAGTAGTGGTCACCATTCTTGCTGCGGTTCTTGACGATGCCCATCCACGGCTTGCCCTGCTTCAGGGTGTTCCACATGTGGGCGAATACCGCCGGTGGCACATCGGGGTGGCGCACCAGGTTGTGTGGCGCGCGCATCAGCTCATCACGGGAAAAACCGCTGATCTCGACAAAGGCGTCGTTGCAGTAGGTGATCTGCCCTTTGAGGTCGGTGGTGGAGATCAGCCGTTGCTGGGCTGGGAAGGTGCGTTCACGTTGAGTGACGGGCTGATTATTGCGCATGGACTGCTTATCCCTGTTGGCGATACCGAATCATCGGCCGGAGCAGGCAGAAGTTTAGTCGGCCTGGGGCGCATCGGTGGTAGGTCATGGCCATTGCCTGAGCCTGGAAAAGGGTATGACGCCACGTCTGCTGTTGCAGTTACAGGCGCAGGTAAACTTGATCGAAGGGTGAAGTTTAACCCTCATGGCAGCGCTTTGCTCGGTTTGGCGCCTGCGCCACAGGTCGGACTTGCTATGATGCGGGCCTTCAGGAGAGTAGCCATGAACACTTTGTTTCTGCACTGCCGCCCCGGTTTCGAGGGCGAGGTGTGCGCCGAGATCAGCGAGCAGGCGGCCCGTCTGCAGATAGCCGGTTATGCCAAGGGCAAGCCGGCCAGTGCCTGCGCCGAATTTATCTGCAGCGAAGCGGATGGCGTCGAGCGTCTGATGGCCGGCCTGCGTTTCAATCAGCTGATCTTCCCCCGGCAATGGGCGCGTGGCCGCTTTGTTGAATTACCCGAGAGCGACCGTATCAGCGTGCTGCTTGAAGCCCTGGCGGATTACCCGCAGTGCGGCAGCCTGTGGCTGGAAGTGCTGGACAGCAATGAGGGCAAGGAGCTGTCGAACTTCTGCAAGAAGTTCGAGGCGCCGCTGCGCAAGGCGTTGAGCAAGGCCGGCAAGCTGGTCGAGGATGCGCGCAAACCGCGTCTGCTGTTGACCTTCAAGAGCGGCCGCGAGGTCTTTCTCGGCCTGGCCGAACCTAATAATTCGGCGCTGTGGCCCATGGGCATTCCGCGCTTGAAATTCCCCCGCGAGGCGCCGAGTCGCTCGACCCTCAAGCTGGAGGAGGCCTGGCACACCTTTATCCCTCGCGAGCAGTGGGATGAGCGCCTGTCCGATGAGATGACCGGGGTCGACCTGGGCGCCGCCCCCGGGGGCTGGACCTATCAGCTGGTGCGTCGCGGCATGCTGGTCACCGCCATCGACAACGGGCCCATGGCCGAAAGCCTGATGGACACCGGTCTGGTTCAGCACCTGATGGTCGATGGCTTTACCTGGACGCCCAAGCAGCCGGTGGACTGGATGGTCTGCGATATCGTGGAAAAGCCGGCGCGCACCGCCGCCATGGTGGAACGCTGGATCGGCGAGGGCCATTGCCGTGAGGCGGTAGTCAACCTCAAGTTGCCGATGAAGCAGCGCTATGCCGAGGTGCGCCGCCTGCTTGAGCGTATGCAGGAGGGCTTTGCCGAGCGCAAGCTCAAGGTGTCCATCGCCTGCAAGCAGCTCTACCACGACCGCGAGGAAGTGACCTGCCATCTGCGCCGGGTTGGCCGTTAAGCCCAAACGTCGTGCAGAGGTGACCTTGGGGTCAGCTTTGCGCGACAATGGCGCCCTGTTTTCTGGAGCTTGCCGATGTCCCTGCCTGCCGATCTGCCCCTTGATGACACCCTCGACGCCACCGGCCTGAATTGCCCGGAGCCAGTGATGATGCTGCACAACAAGGTGCGCGACCTGGCCGCCGGTGGCCTGCTCAAGGTGATCGCCACCGATCCCTCGACCCGCCGCGATATTCCCAAGTTCTGCCTGTTTCTCGGCCATGAGCTGCTGGATCAGCGCGAGGACGCCGGCACCTACCTGTACTGGATTCGCAAGAAGGCCGAGTAAATGCCCTACTACTTTGCCTACGGTTCCAACATGAACCCGGCCCGTATGCAGGCCCGTGGTCTGGAGGTGCGCGAGGCCATGTCCGGTCGCCTGCCAGGTTACGCCCTGTGCTTCGACAAGCGCGCCATGGACCGGGCGCCGGGGCGCGCCTATGCCAATATCCGTCATCAGACTGGCGGCGTGGTCGAGGGTGTGCTCTATCGCCTGGCCGATGAGCGGGAGATCGGCAAGCTGGATCACTTCGAGGGCACGCCCATCTATTACAGCCGCGAGCGTCTGGCCATTCACTGCGATTTGGGCGTGCAGGCGGCCTGGGTGTATATCGCCAATCCGGCCTTTCGTGCTCCGGGGCTGCAACCGGCGCGGGACTATCTGGCCCATCTGCTGGCCGGTCAGGATTTTCTCAGCCCGGATTACTGGGCCTCATTGGCGGCGCTGCCCGTCCATCCCGACTGACCCGGGGCCAGGCCGCAGCTGTTCAGGGTCTCCTGCCAGGCCCGCACATGCCGCGCGGTGGCGGCATTGAAATCACTCCACAGCGAGTCCGTTTCGCCGCTCAAGCGCTGCAGATAGGCCTGGCTGGCCGGCGGCAGGCCTTCCACTGCCTGCAGGGCCTGCAAGCTTGCGCGCCATGGCTGGCTACGCTGATGCACCAGGGCCAGGTAAGGCTGCAGGCTGCCAGCGTAGTACTTGATAAAAATGTTCTGCAGGATGCGTCCGCGCTGTGTGGCCTGGCCCAGGGGGCAGGGCGGGCGGCTGGCCTGGCGCTGTTCCAGCAGCGCGCTGCCGGCCTCCAGGCTGTGGGTGAGGCTGGCCAGGCTGGTGATCAGCTGGCCGCCCTGGGCGCTGGCATACAGGGCGAAGAAATGGCCATCCAGTTCGCGGGTTGGCGGTGGCAACTGCGCGGGCAGGGCCGCGCCAATGGCCGCCAGCTGGCCCAGGGCATCCAGGGCGGCGCTGTCTTCCCCGGCATCTAGGGGCAGTGCCTGATCGGCAAAGCGCAGATAGCCCTCGAACTCCGGGCTGGCATTCAGGGCATTGAAGAATACTGCCGGCAATTGCTGGCGCTTGTCTGCCGCGATCTGTTGCAGGCTTTGCCGCAGGCTGGTCGAGCGCTCGTTCTGCAGATGGGGCAGGCAGGCGTCGATGGCGCGCAGCAGTTCACCTTCATAGCCCAGGCGCTGGCTGGCCTGCAGTTGTTTGCCCAGGCTGTTGTTGCGCTGGCTGATCAGCTGCTGCAGGGCGGGGCAGTGACGGGCATCGACCAGCAGATCGAGCAGGCCGATACGCAGTTCGGGGATATCCAGCAGCCGCTCGCGTCGCGACGGCAGGCGGTAGCGGCTCAGCGTCTCGCGTGCAATTGGCTCGGGGGTGTCCGCCTCCAGCACATTGGCCAGGCGTTTAAGGTAATCGGCCTGCAGGGCCAGGCCGTCGTTGGCCGGGGTGCAGGCCGTGAGCAGCACCAGGCTGCCGATTAGAAGCACTCTGCGCATGCTGCGCCCACTTCGCCGGAATAACCCCATCAGCTTAATCCGCCCAGTGCGCTCTGCAGGCGCTCAAATCACCACATTTTGCGACAGTTGCCGGCGAATCGGTTTGCGCGCACTGCGCGCCAGGCGCACGGCAAGCATCAGCGCGGCGCAGGTCAGGCCCACCACCAGCCCTTGCCACAGGCCCGCCGGGCCGCTGGGTTCGCCCAGCCAGTCGGAGAGGCCCAAGGCATAGCCCACCGGCAGACCGATACCCCAGTAGGCGAACAGGGTCAGCAGCATGGTGATGCGGGTGTCCTGATAGCCGCGCAGGGCGCCGGCAGCGGTGACCTGAATGGCATCGGAGAATTGGAACAGCGCCGAATAGACGATCAGGCTGCTGGCGATGGCGATCACCGCGCGGTCCGGAGTGTAGATCTGCGCGATCTGCTCGCGCAGCAGCAGCATCAGGCTGGCGGACAGGCAGGCATAGGCCAGGGCGGCGCCCATGCTGACCCCGGCGGCAAAGCGCGCCTCCCGTGGCTGTCCGGCGCCCAGCGCCTGGCCGACCCGCACGGTGGCGGCCATGCCCAGGGAGTAGGGGATCATAAAGATCATCGAGCTGAAGTTCAGCGCGATCTGGTGCCCGGCCACCACCGTGGCGCCCAGGCCACCGATCAGCAGGGCGATCACGGCGAAGATGCTGGATTCGGCAAACACCGCCACGCCAATCGGCACACCCACCTGCATCAGCCGTTTGATCACCGCCCATTGCGGCCAATCGAAGCGGGCGAACAGGGCGCTGCTCTTGTAGTAGGGCGCCCATTGCACCCAGACCAGCATGCCGACCAGCATAAAAATCATCACCAGGGCCGTGGCCCAGCCGCAACCCACCCCGCCCATGGCAGGCAGGCCCAGCTTGCCGTAGATAAAAATGTAGTTGGCCGGGATATTCAGCAGCAGGCCGAGAATGCCCAGCACCATGCTTGGCCGGGTATGACCCAGACCGTCGCTGAAGCAGCGCAGCACGTGATACACCGCCACCGCTGGAAAGCCGCAGGCCACGGCGCGCAGATAGCCCATGGACGAGGTGATCAGCTCGGGGTCGATATTCATATAGCGCAGGATAAATTCGGCATTCCACAGAAGCGCCGCAGCGCCACCGCCCACCGCCAGGGCCAGCCACAGGGCCTGGCGCACCAGCGGGCCGATCTCGGCCTCGGTGCCGGCACCAAAGCGCTGCGCCACCTTGGCCGTGGTGGCCAGGAGGATGCCGGTCATCAGCAGAAACACCGGCACCCAGATCGAATTGCCCAGGGCCACGGCGGCCAGATCATTGGGGCTGACCCGCCCGGCCATCAGGGTGTCGACGAAGCCCATGGCGGTGTGGGCCAGTTGGGCAATGATAATGGGGGTGGCCAGGGCCAGCAGTACACGCAATTCCTTGCGCACACGGCCCAGACGGGATTCGGCAGGCATGCTGATGATTTCGCTACGGGGGCAAATGGCCGAGTAGTCTACGCCCTGACGCAACGGTCAGAAAGTGCGGTCTCAAGCGATGGGACTGCTCCGTTGACGGGCTGTTAGAATGCCGGCTGATTGATGGAGCCTGCCATGCGCATAGTCGCCGACGAAAACATTCCCCTGCTCGATGAGTTCTTTGCCGCCTTCGGCAGCATCCGGCGTTTGCCTGGCCGTGCCATCACGGCCGCCGATGTACGCGATGCCGACCTGCTGCTGGTGCGCTCGGTGACCCGGGTCGACCGCGCCCTGCTGCAAGGCAGCCGTGTGCGTTTTGTTGGCACCTGCACCATCGGCACCGATCATCTGGATCTGGATTACTTTGCCGAGGCCGGCATCGCCTGGAGCAGCGCCCCGGGCTGCAATGCCCGCGGCGTGGTGGACTATGTACTGGGCAGCGTACTGACCCTGGCCGAGCGCGAGGGCGTTGACCCTGCCCAGCGCAGCTATGGCGTGGTCGGCGCCGGGCAGGTGGGCGGCCGGCTGGTTGCGCTGTTGCAGGGCCTGGGCTGGCAGGTGAAGGTCTGCGATCCACCGCGCCAGGCCGCCGAGGGCGGCGACTTTGTCAGCCTGGAGCAGATCATCGCCGAGTGTGATGTGATCAGCCTGCACACCCCGCTGGATGCCGATACCCGTCATCTGTTTGATCATGCCCGGCTGGCCGTGCTCAAACCGGGCACCTGGCTGATCAACGCCAGCCGCGGCGCGGTGGTGGATAACCGCGCCCTGCGCGAGTTGCTGCAGCAGCGTAGCGATCTCAAGGCAGTGCTGGATGTGTGGGAGGGCGAACCCGTGGCCGATCCGCAGTTGGCCGCCCTGTGCCAACTGGCCACTCCGCATATCGCCGGCTACAGCCTGGATGGCAAGCTGCGCGGCACGGCGCAGATCTATCAGGCCTGGTGTGCCTTTCTCGGGGTAGCCGAACAGGTGCGCTTAAGCGATTTACTACCCAAGCCCTGGCTGGCTGAAGTAAGTCTGGAGGCCAGCGCCGAAGCGGGTTGGGCCTTGGCCAGTCTGTGCCGCGCGGTCTATGACCCGCGCCGCGACGATGCGGATTTCCGCCGTAGCCTGGTGGGTGACGAGGCCCAGCGCCGTGCGGCGTTCGATGCCTTGCGCAAGCACTACCCGATGCGTCGGGAGATCGACGGCCTGCGGGTGCGGGTAAATGGCGAGGCCCCCGAACTGGCCCGCCTGGTGCGGGCCCTGGGTGCGCAGTTGGGCTGAGGGCGCTTACTTACGCTGGGTGCTCTGTTGCAGGGCTTTTTCCAGCTCGCTGCAGGCCTGCTGGATCATGGCTTCGGTGATAGGGATTTCGCGGCCCTGAGCGTCGATCAAAAAACCGCCCAGGGGCATCTGCTGAGGTTGTTTGGGCGAGTTGGACGAGTGCTGATGCATGGGGTGTCTCCTTATCGAGTTGCTTCGATCTTATTGGTCTTGGATGAAGGCCCTATGACAGTTGCGACGGCGTTAATCCGGCGCAGGACACAGGTTGACGGGCTCTTTGCAGGCACTGTGCCAGCTCGCGGAAGATAAATTGTTAGAACCTATTTACGATCTCGCGAGCTAGAGTCCTGCAAGGCAAAAACAGGCGAGGAAGCGGAGTGTACTTTTGTACATGAGCATGACTCGCTTCACTCGCCCTTCGGGTCGCGCTGAAGCGCGATAGCCGCAAGCGGCTTGCCGAGCCTGTTTTTAACGCAGCAGGGCCGACGCGTAGCAGATCGTAAGTAGGTTCTTGAGGGTGTAATGAGTAAATTTCATATAGGTCTGATCATCAACCCGCTGGCTGGCCTGGGTGGCCCGGCGGGCTTCAAGGGCAGCGACGGCATGGCCGAGCAGGCCCTGGCCCTGGGCGTCGAAGCACGGGCGGCGCAGCGCACTCAAGTGGCCCTGGAGCAATTGCTGCCTCTGCGCGAGCGTATCGAGTTCCTCAGTTTTCCCGGGGCCATGGGCGGTGAGCTGCTGGCGCAAATGGGCTTTGCCCATCGCCTGCTCGGCGAGCTGGGTGATGGCCCGACCACCGCGGCGGACACCCAACGGGCGGTGCAGCAGCTGCAGGCGGCCGGGGTGGCGCTGATTCTGTTTGCTGGTGGCGATGGCACGGCGCGGGATATCTGTGCGGCAGTGCGCGAAGGCCAGCCGGTGCTGGGGATTCCCGCCGGGGTGAAGATCCAGTCCGGGGTCTATGCCATCAGCCCCAAGGCGGCCGGTGAGCTGACGGCGCGTCTGGTTGAGGGTGGCCTGGTGCGCCTGGCCAGCGGCGAGGTGCGCGATATCGACGAGAACGCCCTGCGCGAAGGCCGGGTCAGCGCCCGCTGGTATGGCGAGCTGACGGTGCCGGAAGAGGGTGGCTATGTGCAGCAGGTCAAGCAGGGCGGGGTGGAGTCCGAGGATCTGGTGCTGGCCGATCTGGCCGCCTGGCTGGAAGGCAGCTGGGAGAGCGGGGTGCGCTATGTATTCGGCCCCGGTTCGACCCTGCATGGTCTGGCGCAGAACCTGGGTCTTGAGACCACTTTATTGGGCGTGGATGTGATCGAGGACGGTCAGGTGATCGCCCGCGACGTCAACGAGGCGCAGCTGTTCGCGCTGGTCGATGGTCATGCTGCGCGCCTGCTGGTGACCGCCATCGGTGGCCAGGGGCATATCCTCGGTCGTGGCAACCAGCAGGTCAGCCCACGGGTGCTGCGCGCCATCGGCCTGGATAACCTGCGGGTGGTGGCCACCAAACGCAAGCTCGGCACCCTGCAGGGTCGCCCATTGTTGGTGGATACCGGCGATACGGCGCTGGATGCGGCTTTCCCCGATGCGGTGCGGGTGTGGGCAGGCTATAAGGAAGAGCTGCTGTATCCGCTGGGCCAGTAATGGTTCAGCCGCCGCAGTGTGTTCCCTCTCCCTCCGGGAGAGGGCTAGGGAGAGGGAAAGACTTTATGCGGTTTTTCGTTTTATGGCTGCTCACTGGCCTGCTGTCCCTTGAAGCCTGGGCTCTGCAGCCCGAGGCTCTGGTCAATGCTGCCCGCCAGCAGGTCGGGGTGACCACCGGCTATGACCCGGCCTACCGTCGCCTGAGCTATCCCGGTGGCGATGTGCCGCTTAATACCGGCGTCTGTACCGATGTGGTGATCCGCGCCCTGCGCCAGCAGGGCCTGGATCTGCAGCAGGCGGTGCACCAGGACATGCGCGCCCACTTCAGTCTGTATCCGCAGAACTGGGGGCTAAGCCGGCCCGACGCCAATATCGACCACCGCCGTGTGCCCAACCTGATGACCTGGTTTAAGCGCCAGGGCTGGGCGCTGGTGCCGAGTCAGGATGCAGAACGCTATCGTCCCGGCGATATCGTCACCTGGGATCTGGGCGGCGGTCTGACCCATATCGGCATTATCAGCGACCGACACACAAGCAGCGGTGTGCCTTTGGTGCTGCACAATATCGGTCAAGGCGCCCAGGAGGAGGATATCCTCTTCGGCTTTCGCATCACCGGGCACTATCGAGTCCCGGCCGCTTGAACATCGCACATAAGGAGTTGGGCATGCAGGTGCAAACACGTCCTCCCTTTATCCAGGCCGGTGAGCGCGTGGTGCTGTTCGACGGCGTGTGCACGCTCTGTAATGGCTGGGCCAGGTTTCTGATCGAGCAGGATAGCGAGCAGCGCTTTCGCCTGGCTTCGGTGCAGTCGCCCCAGGGCCAGGCGCTGCTGGCCTGGGCGGGTTTGCCCACTGATCACTTCGACAGTATGGCCCTGGTCGAGAATGGCCAGATGCTGCTGCGTTCCGATGCCGTGCTGCGTGTGCTCGCCCAACTCCCTGGGGCCTGGCGCTATCTGGCCTGGTTGCGCGTGATTCCACGGCCGTTGCGCGACTGGTGCTATGACCGTATTGCCCTTAATCGCTACCGCCTGTTTGGCCGCTATGAGCAGTGCCTGTTGCCCAGCGCCGACCATGCCCGGCGTTTTCTGCATGATTGAGGCACGACTGCAGCAGATCGCCTGGATCGCCCGCATCGCTCTGGCGCTGGTGTTTATCTGGCATGGCCTGGTGCCGAAGATTCTCTGGCTAAGCCCCGATGAACTGGCGATGATCCAGGCCCATGACTTTCCATGGCCGGCCCACTGGGTGGCGCGTCTGGCTGGGGGTGGGGAAATACTTCTGGGCTTGCTGCTGATGTCGAGTCGCTGGCGTTGGCCAGTGTGGCTGGCAGCGGGGTTGTTGTTTGTGCTGCTGCTTGATGTGGCGCTATTCAGTCCCCATCTACTGCTGCAGGCCTTTAATCCCGTTTCGACCAATCTGGCGGCGCTGGCCCTGTGCGTGGTGATCCATCTGGCGGAAAGGCCCCTGCAGGCCTGTTCCTGAGCAAGTCCTTCGAGCTGCGAGCGAGCCTGTATGTCCGCGATTCTGTCTTCCCGCCAGCGTAATGCCCTGGTGCTGGCCTGGCGTTTTATCGCGCCTTACCGCGCTCGGGTATTGGGCGCGCTATTGGCGCTGCTGTTTACCGCGGCCATCACCCTGTCCATGGGCCAGGGCATCAAGCTGCTGGTGGACCAGGGGCTGGCCACCCAGTCACCGGCGGCGCTGCAGCAGTCCATCGGGCTGTTCTTCGTATTGGTGTTGGCCCTGGCCCTGGGCACCTATACGCGCTTCTATCTGGTGTCCTGGCTCGGCGAGCGGGTGGTGGCGGATATCCGCAGGCGGGTGTTCGATCACCTGATCGAGCTGCATCCGGGCTTCTACGAGAGCAACCGCAGCTCGGAGATCCAGTCGCGGCTGACCGCCGATACCACCCTGTTGCAGTCGGTGATCGGCTCGTCGCTGTCCATGGCTCTGCGCAACCTGATCATGCTGATTGGCGGCAGCGTGCTGCTGGTGGTGACCAATCCCAAGCTCAGCGGCATCGTCCTGGCGGCCTTGCCCCTGGTGGTGGCGCCGATCCTGATTTTCGGCCGCCGCGTGCGCGCTTTGTCACGACTGTCCCAGGATCGGGTGGCGGATGTGGGCAGCTATGTTGGCGAGGTGCTGGGGCAGATCAAGACCGTGCAGGCCTACAACCACCAGGACGAGGACAAGCGTCGTTTCGGCCTGTCCGCCGAGGCGGCCTTTGCCGTGGCGCGCCAGCGTGTCGCCCAGCGTGCCTGGCTGATCACCGTGGTGATCGTGCTGGTGCTCGGCGCGGTGGGGGTGATGCTCTGGGTCGGCGGGATGGATGTGATCGCCGGACGCATTTCCGGTGGCGAGTTGGCCGCCTTTGTGTTCTACAGCCTGATCGTCGGCGGTTCCTTCGGCACCCTGAGCGAGGTGATCGGCGAGCTGCAGCGTGCCGCAGGCGCTGCCGAGCGTATCGGCGAACTGCTGGCAGCGAGTAACCAGATCAGCGCACCGACCGAGCCCATGCAGCTGGTGCGGCCGGTGCAGGGGCGCATCGAGCTGCAGGGCCTGCGCTTCGCCTATCCGTCGCGCCCGGAACGCTTCGCCGTAGATGGCATCGACCTGCAGGTGGGCGCCGGTGAGACCCTGGCTTTGGTCGGCCCGTCAGGTGCGGGCAAGTCGACCCTGTTCGATCTGCTGCTGCGTTTTTTCGACCCGCAGGCCGGGCGTATCCTGATCGACGGGGTGCCCATCGCATGCCTCGATCCCCGTGAACTGCGCCAGTGCTTTGCCCTGGTGTCACAGAATCCGGCGCTGTTCTTCGGCACAGTTGCGGACAATATCCGTTACGGCAAAACCAGCGCTAGCCACGCCGAGGTGGAGGCTGCCGCCAAGGCCGCCCATGCCCACGACTTTATCCAGCAGCTGCCCGAGGGCTACCAGACCCACCTGGGCGAGGCCGGCCTGGGGCTTTCCGGCGGCCAGCGCCAGCGCCTGGCCATTGCCCGGGCGCTACTGGTGGACGCCCCCATTCTGCTGCTGGACGAGGCCACCAGCGCCCTGGATGCCGAGAGCGAACACCTGATCCAGCAGGCCCTGCCACGCTTGATGGCCGGTCGCACCACCCTGGTGATTGCCCATCGTCTGGCCACGGTAAAGAGCGCCGACCGTATCGCCGTGATCGAGCAGGGTAGGTTGGTCGCGATTGGCAAGCATGCCGAGCTGATCGAGCGCAGCCCGCTCTATGCGCGACTGGCCGAGCTGCAGTTTGGTGTAGAGGCGGTTGCCTGAGGCGGGCGCGAAGCTAAGAGTGGGGACGTCTGCCTGCGGGTTGTATCCAAGCCATAAAAAATGCCGCTCACCTGAGTCAGGTGAGCGGCATTGGCTATTCGCGGCGCTAGCTTAGCGGTATTCGCACAGATAGGCGGTATCCACGGCCACCTTGAGCTGGAACTTGCTGTTGGCCGGTACGGTGAACTGGCTGCCGGCGGCAAAGTCTTCCCAGCTGTCGCTGCCCGGCAGTTTGACGGTCAGGGCGCCGGCGATCACGTGCATGACTTCCAGCTGGTTGGTGCCGAACTCGTATTCACCCGGGGCCATCACGCCTACGGTGGCCGGGCCTTCGCTCATGGCGAAGGCAATGGAAGTGACGGTGCCGTCGAAGTACTGGTTGACCTTGAACATGGGCAAATCCTCGCAAGATGGGGAGGTGGGAAAAAAGGGTCGCCAGTATGCCCAAGGCGTTAAAGCCCGTCATCAGCCTTTGGCCGGCAATACCAGCGGCAGCAGTCGGGCGGTATTGCGGGCATCGCCCAGGGCCCGGTGCTGCTGGCCGTGAAAGCTCAGACCAGCGAGCTGCAGAGCCTTTTTCAGCCCAACCGGGCGCGGCAGCTGGCGGGCGTCGCTGAAGGCCTGCTTGAGATTGAGGTGGGGCAGCTGTTGCAGCGCGCTGCGAAGGCCATGTTGCTGCCATTCCTGCTGCAGGTGGCGGCGGTCGTAGTCGCCCCAGCTGGCCCAGCCCACCAGCTGCTCCTGATGGGCTTGTAGCCAGGGTTCGAACTGGGCCCAGACCTGGGGCAGGCTGGCGGCACCATTGATGCTGGTCTGGTCGATATGGGTCAGTTCGCGGCAGAAGGGGGTGAGCTGCGGGCGCCGTTGCGGCTTGATCAGGCGCTGAAAGTGGTCCAGTTCATGCCCGCTGTTGTCCACCAGACTGGCGCCGATCTCGATGATTTCCATCTCTTCCAGGGGCCAGCCGCCTTCTTCGGTGGTGGCTTCCAGGTCGATCACTAGCCATTGCTGCATAGGCCCTCCTTAGCGAGGGCCTAGTATGGTCGGTGCCCATGAACCGGGTAAAGCGCAACAGTTCTGCTGGCTGGCTGTGCAGGCTTGTGGCGCGCTGAACAGGGTATGCTGCGCACAGTCGAGAACAGGAGGGTGAAATGGCTAAGGTGGCATTTATCGGGCTGGGTGTGATGGGTTATCCCATGGCCGGGCATCTGGTGCGGGCCGGGCATCAGGTCTGCGTGTATAACCGCACGCCGGCCAAGGCGGCGCAGTGGATGGCCGAGCATGGCGGCAGTCAGGCGTCCACCCCGCGCGAAGCGGCCCAGGGCGCCGAGCTGGTGATGACCTGCGTGGGCAATGATGAGGATCTGCGCAGTGTGGTGCTGGGCGCTGACGGTGCCTTTGCCGGCATGGCTGCAGGTGCCGTGCTGGTTGATCACACCACGGCCTCGGCTGATGTGGCCCGGGAGCTGGCGAGCCAGGCCGGGGCACTGGGCCTGTGCTTTCTCGATGCGCCGGTGTCCGGCGGCCAGGCCGGCGCGGAAAATGGCGTGCTGACCATCATGGTAGGTGGCAGCAAGACGGCCTATGCTCAGGCCGAGCCGGTGCTGCAGGCCTATGCGCGGATGATCCGCCTGATGGGCGAGGCCGGCAGCGGCCAGCTGACCAAGATGGTCAATCAGATCTGCATCGCCGGGCTGGTTCAGGGGCTGGCCGAAGCCCTGCACTTTGCCCAGCGCGCCGGCCTGGATGGCGAAAGTGCCATGGAGGTGATCGGCAAGGGTGCGGCGCAGTCCTGGCAGCTGGATAATCGTCACAAGACCATGCTGGCCGGCGAGTTCGAGTTTGGCTTCGCCGTGGACTGGATGCGCAAGGACCTGTCCATCCTGCTCGACGAGGCCCGGCGCAATGGCGCGCAGTTGCCGGTTACGGCCCTGGTTGATCAGTTCTATGCCGATGTTCAGGCCATGGGCGGTGGTCGCTGGGATACTTCCAGTCTGATGGCGCGGCTGACCCGGGCCAAGGGCTGATACAGGCTGTCGGAGCCTCTGCCTCTGGCCGCAAACAGGCGCTAGAATCGCCGCCGTTGCGACTATGAGCGAGGTTCCCATGGAGTGTCGTGCCGGCTGCGGTGCCTGCTGCATCGCGCCTTCCATCAGTTCACCCATACCCGGCATGCCGATGGGCAAACCGGCAGGTGTGCGCTGTGTACAACTGTCTGCCGATAATCTCTGCCTGCTGTTCGGCACGGCGCAGCGCCCAGCCGTCTGCGGGCAGTTCGCCGCCGATCAGCTGGTCTGCGGCAATAGCCGCGAGGAAGCCATCCAGTTACTGGGTTGGCTGGAGCAGGCCACGGCCTGAGGAGTGTCGAGATGGGCCGGATACTGCGCTGCATGCTGCTGGCGTCACTCTGTACGCTGACCGGCCTGAGCCTGGCCAGCGAGTCGCAGTGGCGTCTGGTCAAGGATGAGGCTGGGGTGCAGGTCTATCTGGCCGAGGTGCCCGGCTCCCGTTACCAGGCCTATCGGGGTGTGACCCTGATGCGCACCGAGATGGCCAGGCTGCTTACTGTGCAGGAAGATGTCGTAGCCTCCTGCGCCTGGGTCTATGCCTGCGAGGAGCAGCGCCTGCTGGCCAGTGACGGCGAGGTCGACTGGCTCTATACCCGCTTGCATACCCCTTGGCCGGTGGCGGGACGCGATTCGATCATCCAGGTGCGCACGCGCACAGCCGCCGATGGCAGCGTCAAGCGGCAGCTGCGTGGGGTGCCCGATTATCTGCCGCAGCAGCCACGGCTGGTGCGGGTCAGCAAGTTCGAGGGCTTCTGGCAGATGCGCCCTGTGGGCGAGGGGCAGGTGGAGGTGATCTATCAGGCCCACACCGAGCCGGGTGGCAGCTTGCCGGCCTGGCTGGCCAACAGCTTTGTGGTGGATGTGCCGTTCCACACCCTGCTGGCGCTGCGCCGTCTGGTCGAGGCGCGTTAGAAGGGGCGCCGCGCGGATGCGTGGCCACGCGGCGCCCCTGAGCTGACCGGATAACCGGTCTGTTACGCCTTACAGCAGTGGAATGCTGTAGCTGACGATCAGGCGGTTTTCATCCAGCTCACCGAGCGCGTCGGAACGCACCATGGCGTTACGCCAGCGCAAGGCGAGGTTCTTGAAGGTGCCTTCCTGGATGGTGTAGCTGATATCCAGATCGCGTTCCCATTCCTTGCCATTCTCGGTGCCGACCTTGAAATCGTCACCGCGTACATAGCGGACGAAGGCATTCAGACCGGGAACGCCATAGCTGGCGAAGTTGAGGTCATAGCGGGCCTGCCAGGATTTCTCGTCAGCCCGGGTAAAGTCGAGAATCTGCAGGTAGTTGGCAATCGCCGGATCGGTTTCTGCCAGGAACGGGAAGGGATTGTCGCCACTGCTGTCCTGATAGCCGAGGCGGAAGGTGTGGGCGCCGATTCCGGCCGAGAGCATCAGCGAAGTCAGATTGTTGTCGATCTTGCCAGCCAGTTTGCGGCCATTTTCCGAAGAGTCGAAGTAGGCCAGGTTGGCGCCCAGCTTCCAGTCACCGACGGCCTGACTGTGGATCAGGTTGTACATCTTCTGGTCATAGACGTCCTGCAGTTCGCCATACCAGAGGCCGGCGGTGGTATTGCCGCCATTGAACTGGTAGGTGCCACCACCGAAGTTATAACGGTCGCTGATGCCAACTGCATAGTTGCTGGTGCGGATATCTTCGCGATCGGTCGAGTTGCGGAAGTTGGTCTGGCGTAGCTGACCAGCATTGAGGGTCAGGCCGGCAATTTCCTGGGAAGTGATCATGGCTCCTTCAAAAAACTGGGGCAGCAGGCGCGAATCCCCGGACGAGACGATGGCCAGTTTGGGCATCAGACCGCCGACCTTGAGCACGGTATTGGACAGTTTGACCTTGACTGCAGCGGTAGCTTCGCCATAGCTGCCAGGGCCCTCGTCGCCGAAGCTATTTGGCAGCAGCCCGGTATTGGCGCGGTCATCATCGGAGCTGAGCTTGAGACCCACTCCGGCATAGGCGTCAAGGCCAAAGCCCACAGTGCCTTCGGTAAAGCCTGACTCGGCCTTGAGAATGGCACCCTGCGCCCACTCTTCGGCTTTGGATTGGCCCGAGGCCGGGCGCTCGCGGAAGTCCCGGTTCATATAGAAATTACGCAGTTCCAGGGTGGCTTTGCTGTCCTGAATAAAGTCAGCCTGGGCCAGTCCGGGCAGGGTCAAGCAGGTGCCCAGGGTGGCGAAGGCCACGGCGCGGGCGAGGGGGGTTGGACTCATTATTATTGGCTCCTCGTGTGTGCGGGTCGGCTTGTGACCGTTGGGTTACAGCGCTGGCACTAGAGCACGGAGCGGGCTGGAGGGCTTTTAGACTTTGGTCGAGCGAATACGGTGGGCCTTGCTCCACCGCTGGTCGGCTACTTGGAAATACGACTAAAGTTTTGTGCGTTGCCGCCGCTTACCAGTCAAATACCCTTCTCAGGTACCTCGCCATGAATCCCCTGGCACCGCTCTCATCCAGCACCACCCGCGCCACCCCGGCCCAGGTCCAGCCACCCATTCGCACAGCCGAGGACGCCCAGGCCCTGCTGGCCAATCGTCTGGCCGAGCGTCTGGGGCTGCCCAAGGGCACCCTGGCTGCACCGCAGAGCGACTACACCCCGGAAAAGGTGGCTGGGCGTGTGCTCGGTTTTATCGAGCAGCGGTTGCAGAGCGAGCAGGCGGCCGGCGCCGATACCAGTCAGTTGCAGAAGTTGATGGAGCAGGCCCGCAGTGGCGTGGAGAAGGGCTTTGCCGAGGCGCGCAAGATCCTTGATGGCATGGGGGTGCTGCAGGGCAAGGTGGCCAGCGATATCGATGACACCTACCAGCGCATTCAGGATGGGCTGGGGGCGTTGGATCAGCGTTTCAATCCAGATACGGTGCCGGTGCAGGACAGTACCCGTGTTGCGGCCTACAGCGAGCGGTTTGCCGCCCAGGCGGAAACCTTCGAGCTGTCGGTGACCACCCGTGAGGGCGATCGTCTGCGTATCTCCATCGCCCAGGCTTCAGCCAGCTATTCCCAGTCCGGGGTGCTGGCCAGCAGTGATGCCAATGGCAGCACGCTGCTCGCTGCCAGCCGTAGCGGCAGTCTGCAGATCGGCGCCTGGCAGGTCAGTGTTGAAGGCGATCTGAACGAGCAGGAACTGGCCTCGCTAGAAAAGCTTTTCAGCCAGGTGCAGGAACTGTCGAACAAGTTCTACGCCGGGGATATGGCCGGCGCCTTTGACCGTGCCATGGCATTGGATCTGGACGGTGAGCAGTTGGCTGCCATGTCCCTGCGCCTGACCCAGACCAGCGTGCGCCAGGCCACCGATGCCTACAGCGCCGTGTCTGAGCAGGGTGGCCAGGCAGCCAGTGCGGTCAACGCGACGCTGTTCGATTATGCCCAGGGCTTGCTGGATGCCTTGCGCAGTGCCAATGAAGCCGCTACCGAGGGCAAGGACACTCTGCTCGACTTGCTCAAGGGCGGTTTCTCCCTTGATGAGCGCTTTGATCAGAAGCGTCTGGATAAGGCCGAGCAACTCAACAGTCGCTTGCTGGGTGGCTTGCAGGGCCTGCTCAATGACGCGCAGCAGCAGGCTGAGCCAGCCCCCGAGGTTTGAGCTGGCAGTGCTAGACTACGGCTTTAATCCGCTGTGGATGGGCGCTCATGCTTCCTGAATGTCAACTCTTCGGCACCCTCGGCTGCCACCTCTGCGAGGTGGCCGAGGCGCTGCTGATGCCCTTCGTCGAACATGGTCTGCTGGTCGAATTGGTGGATATCGCCGAGGATGAAACCTGGGTCGAGCGCTATGGCTTGCGCATTCCGGTGCTGCGTCGCTGTGATACCGGGGCCGAGCTGGATTGGCCGTTCGAGGCCGAGCAGCTGGTGACATTTTTGCGCTGAGCGCCCGCGTGATGTCGCTGATCGCATAGACTGAAACAACAGATCACGCTAAGGAATGCTTGCCATGGCTATGGTAATGGGGGATGCACTTTCACTGCTGCTGTTTCGCCTGCACAGTGGTCGGTTGCTGGGAATCAACCTGCTCAAGGTTCAGGAGATCATTCCCTGCCCGGCACTGACCAAACTGCCCAGTCGCCATCCCCATGTACTCGGCGTGGCCACCCTGCGGGGCTCGGCACTGACGGTGATCGACCTGGCTCGGGCCATTGGCGAGCAGGGGGGGAGTGACAGCCGTGAGGGCTGTCTGATCGTCACCGAACTGAGTCGCTCACGTCAGGGGCTGCATGTGCAGAGTGTGGAGCGCATCGTTCAGTGTTCCACTCGTGATGTGCGTCCGCCGCCTGCCGGTTCCGGCGGCAAGGCGTTTATCACCGGGGTGACCCAGATCGACGGCAAGATCGTGCAGATTCTCGATATCGAGAAGGTGCTGCATGAACTCGCTCCGGCATTCCCCGAGGAGTTGGATGACAACCTGCTCACCGAGCATGAGCGCCAGTTGCTCAAGGGCCGTCGGGTGCTGGTGGTGGATGATTCCCACGTGGCGCTGCATCAGACCCAGCTGACCCTGAACAAGCTGGAGCTGGACTGCCAGACCGTACGCAGTGCTGCCGCCGCACTGGAGCGCCTGAAGGCCGAGCATGCGCTGGGACGCCCGATTGAGGTGTTGGTATCCGATATCGAGATGCCGGAGATGGATGGCTACGACCTGGTGCGCACCATTCGCAAGGATGCTGAAATCGGCCAGACCTATGTTTTACTGCACACCTCGCTCGACAGCACCATGAATACCGAAAAGGCCCAGGCGGTGGGGGCTAACGATGTGCTGACCAAGTTTTCCACGGTGGATCTGAGCAAGGCCTTGGTGCGGGCTTTTGAGTCCCTGGGCTGAAAGCCTTCAGGCACACCGCGAAGATTGGCTGTCAGGGGGCAGGCGATAGACAATCGTCAGTAGCGATTGCGCCACTCAACGATCGTCTGCAGCCTGCTCAGCATAAATGGCAGGCACAAAAAAGCCCGCGATTAGGCGGGCTTTCTTGTGGGCTTGGCTTTTGACCAGAGCCGGGATTTGGTCGGAGAGACAGGATTCGAACCTGCGACCTTCTCGTCCCGAACGAGACGCGCTACCAAGCTGCGCTACACTCCGATAACAGCGAATTGTACTGAAAAAGTTTTGCAGCACAAGGGGTTAGGCCAAATTTTTTAGCGCGCAGTCGGGGCCCTCGATTGCTTTACCTCTGCGTGACAGCCAAGAGCTCAGAGTTCGCGGATGCTCTCAACCTGATCCTTGTTGACCTTGGCCCGACGGCCGTCGATCTGTTCAAACTGATAGAAACCGGACTCTTCATCGAACTGCGGCAAGTCCTGGGTCTGGATCTCGCGGCCGTCGGTCAGGGTGATAACCGACGGGGTGGCGCAACCGGCGAGTGTAGCCAGGCTGAGGGCCAGCAAGGTGGTGAGCAGGGGGCGCTGTAGCATGGATATCTCCTTGGTTATTGCTGCGACTACTTTGCCTCAGATGGACGCATGTCGCGCAAGTTCCCTCACGTTAGGTGGGTTTGTGTCAGTAGTTCGGGGGTATTGAGATTGGCCAGGCGCGGATCGCCCGGGCAGCAGTCCACTGGCCGTATCGCGAGGTTACGCAGCCAGCGTTGCGGGCTGCGCTCGCCGGTTTGCCAGGCTTGCTCCAGTTGCGACGCTAGCTGGGTTGGAATCAGGCTGAACAGCGGTTCGAGATAATCACCCTGGCGCAGTACCGCAGGTTTGTCTCCGGCCTCTGCCAGCAACGCCTGCAGCAACGGTCGATCAAGTCGTGGTGCATCGCAGGGCAGTACCAGCAGCCAAGGGTGGCGGGCGGCCTTGAGGCCCGCGCGGATACCGGCCAGGGGCCCCTGGAAATCCTGATCGCCATCATTGACCAGGCGGTCGGCATAGGGCGCATAACGATCGGCGTTGCGGTTGCAGGAGATGATCAGGTCATCGCTCAGGGGGCGCACCAGCTCATGCAGCCAGGCAATCAGTGGACGGCCTTGCCAGTCGAGCAGGCCCTTGTCGGCGCCACCCATTCTTTGTCCACGACCACCCGCCAGAATCAATACAGAGCAGGTCGGTAGGGCAGGGTGAGTGGGCATGCAAAGCCTCCATAGACGGGCCTGTGATATAACGGCGGGCAATTTCAATCATAACTGGAAGCCTGCCATGAGCCACAAGGCCGACGCACCCTTTGTGCCCCTGAATATTGCCGTGCTGACCGTCAGCGACACCCGCAGCCTGGACACCGACACCTCCGGTCAGCTGTTTGTCGATCGTCTGCAGGCCGCCGGTCATCAGCTCGCCGCCCGGGTTTTGCTCAAGGACGATCTGTACAAGATTCGCGCCCAGGTCGCCACCTGGATTGCCGAAGACCAGGTGCAAGTGGTGCTGATTACCGGCGGCACCGGCTTTACCGGCCGCGACAGCACGCCGGAGGCGGTGAGCTGTTTGCTGGACAAGCAGGTCGATGGTTTTGGTGAGCTGTTCCGGCAGATTTCTGTGCCTGATATCGGTACCTCGACCATTCAATCCCGCGCCTTGGCGGGACTATCAAATGGCACGCTGGTGTGCTGCCTGCCAGGCTCGACCAACGCCTGTCGCACAGCCTGGGATGGCATCCTCGGTGAGCAACTGGATAACCGTCATCGCCCCTGCAATTTCGTGCCGCATCTGAAAGCGGTGGCCGCCTGCGAGAGCCGTGGATGAGCAGTTGTGACCAGCCCGGGCTGATGCCGGTCGAGGCGGCGTTGGCGCGCTTGCTGGCCCAGGCCGATGCCAGTGCCATTGTTGAAACCGAGGCTGTCAGTTTGAGTGAGGCTGCCGGTCGGGTATTGGCCGCGCCGTTGCTTGCTCAGCTTGATCTGCCGCCCTGGGACAACAGCGCCATGGACGGCTACGCCCTGCGTCTGGCCGATTGGAATGGCGAGCCGCTGGTCGTCAGTCAGCGTATCCAGGCCGGCAGTGCGCCGCAGCCGTTACAGCCAGGTACCTGTGCGCGGATCTTTACCGGCGCGCCCTTGCCAGCCGGCGCCGATACCGTGGAAATGCAGGAAAACGCCGTGCGCGACGAGGATGGCCGCGTTGCCTTTAGCGAGCCGCTCAAGCTCGGGCAGAACGTGCGCGCTCAGGGCCAGGAAACCCGTAGCGGCGATAGCGTATTGCCGGCCGGTACCCGTCTGGGCCCGATCGAACTGGGCCTGGCCGCTTCGCTTGGCTGCGCCGAATTGAGTGTGCACCGGCGGCCGCGTGTGGCCGTGCTGTCCACCGGCGATGAGCTGGTGGAACCGGGCCAGCCCCTGGGGCCCGGGCAGATCTACAACAGTAACCGCCGCGTGTTGATCGCCTGGCTGCAGCGTCTGGGCTGTGAGGTGGTGGATGGCGGCATTCTGCTCGATGACCTTGAAAAGACCCGCGCGGCACTGGCAGCGCTGAGTGATGTTGACCTGATTCTCTCCACCGGCGGCGTGTCGGTGGGCGAGGCGGATTTCCTCGGTATGGCCCTGCGCGAAGAAGGCGAGTTGGCACTGTGGAAGCTGGCGATCAAGCCGGGCAAGCCGCTGACCTGCGGACAGTTTCGCGGCGTGCCGGTGATCGGTTTGCCGGGCAATCCAGCCTCGACCCTGGTGACCTTTGGCCTGCTGGCGCGGCCTTACCTGCTGCGCCGCCTGGGCGTGCAGCGGGTTGAACCGCTGGGCTTTCCGATGCCGGCGGGCTTCGCTTGGAACAAGGCCGGAAAACGCCGCGAATACCTGCGCGCGCGTATTGAAAACGGCCGGGTGGTGCCTTACCCGAACCAGAGCTCCGGAGTGCTGCGCAGCGCGGCCTGGGCCGAGGGATTTGCCGAGGTGCTGGAAAATACCACCTTGGCCGAGGGTGACAGCCTGCGGTTTATTCCGTTGAGCGAAATTCTTGGGTAGGTCGGTGCGCTTGCTGTGCCCTTGTGGTGGATGAAAAGAGCCTCATCCACCTTTGTACGCGCTGGCGGCGCTGGGCCGCACCACCAGCCAAAGCGCCAGGGCGATCAGCAGGCCGCCGTACAGATAGGCCCAGGACAGCGGCTCGCCCAGCAGCAGGGCGCCCCAGAGCACGCCAAAGGGCGGGATCAGAAAGGTGGTGGTGCTGGCCTTGATTGGGCCGATATCGGCCAGCAGGCGGAAATACAGCACATAGGCAAACGCGGTGCAGACAAAACCCAGGCCGGCCAGGGACAGCCAGACTTCCAAACCGCCCCAACTGGCCGGCGGTTGTACAGCCAGGCTGCCAATAAAGAACGGCAACAGAAACAGGCTGGCCCCGCACAGGCTGGCAAAGGCGGTCAGGCGGTTATCCAGGCCACCCTGCTGGCCAATCCAGCGCCGGGTCAGGAAACCGGCGAAACCATAACAGGTGGTGGCCACCAGACAGGCCGCCGCACCCAGCAGCAGGTCCAGGTCAAACTCGACCGGGCCGGTGCGGGTCAAAACTGCCACGCCAAACAGGCCGATGGCGACACCAGCTGCCTTGCTCAGGGTCAGGGCCTCGGCGAAGAACAGCATGCCGATCAGCACGCCCATCATCGGTGTGGTGGCGTTGAAGATGGCTGAATAGCCCGCCGGCAAGACCAGCGCCGCCAGGCAATACATGGCCGAGGGCAGCCCGGCGTTGATCACTCCGAGCATCAGGCAGGCCTTGAGCTTGCCGCGAAAATCCCAGCGCAGGCGCAGCGCCATCAACAGGGCCAGCAGGCCGAGCATGCCTAAGCTTGCACGGAAGAAGGCGGTGGGCATGCTGCCCAGCATAGGCGCAGCAATACGCATAAACAGAAAACTGGCGCCCCAGATGGAGGCCAGTAATAACAGACGCAACAAGTCGGCCAGACGCACGACGCACTCCAGGGCAGTAATCGGGGGAGGGCAGTGTTGCCGGGCGCATCTGCCGTGGCAAGGGCAAAACACGCCGGCAAATAACGACATCGCAGCGGATTAACACCGGCAACGATGATTGCCGGCTTTTACTTGCCGCCGCCACTGGATAAGCTCGGCGCATTATCCGTGTTTCCTACTAAGGGTTCGTTTATGCCACAGCAATGGCCTGCCGCCGCGATCGCCCAACTTATCCTCGACGGGTTCGACGACTACCGTGAACAGTTCCGCGAGATTACCAATGGCGCCCGGGTGCGCTTCGAGCAGGCCCAGTGGCAGGAGATCCAGCAGGCCTCGGCCGCGCGCATCGCCCTGTACGAGGAATTTGTCAGTGAAGTCAGTGAGCGTCTGCGCGGGGCCTATGCCGAGGAGGTGTTGCTGGAAGTGGAACAGTGGCCGCTGGTCAAGTCGGCCTATATCGGCCTGATCGACCTGCGCTACGACGATGAACTGGCAGAAACCTGGTTCAACTCGATTTTCTGCAGCCTGTTCAGTCACGATCAGATCAACGACGGCTGCATGTTTATCCACACCACCCGCCCGGCCCTGCGGGTCAACGAGCGGGCGCCGCAGACCCGGGTGTATGAGCCCAGGGGCAATATGGAACAGGCCCTGCGCCAGGTGTTTGCCGACTTCAGCTTCGAGGTCGGCTATGAAGATCTGCAGCGGGACCTGGCCAGGTTGCTGGTGCAACTCAATGCCAACCTGCCGGACTGGGTATGCAAGGACCCGGAACTGCGTATCGAACTGTTCGCCTCGCGCCTGTATCGCAACAAGGGCGCCTACCTGGTGGGGCGCATCTACACCCGTGATGAACAGTGGCCCCTGGTGATCCCGCTGCTGCACCGCGAGGGGCAGGGCATCCAGATCGATGCGCTGATCACCGATGAGGCGGAAGTGTCGATCATCTTCTCCTTCACCCGCTCCTATTTCATGGTGCGGGTCGGCTACCCGGCGGAGTTTGTCGGCTTCCTCAAGCGCATCCTGCCGGGCAAGCATATCGCCGAGCTGTATACCTCCATCGGCTTCTACAAGCACGGCAAGTCGGAGTTCTATCGCTCGCTGATCAACCACCTGGCCACCACCGATGACAAGTTCATCATGGCGCCGGGGGTGCGTGGCATGGTGATGAGCGTATTTACCCTGCCGGGCTTCAACACCGTGTTCAAGATCATCAAGGACCGCTTCTCGCCGTCGAAGAACGTCGACCGTGCCACGGTGATCGAGAAGTACCGCCTGGTGAAGACCGTCGACCGGGTCGGGCGTATGGCCGATACCCAGGAGTTCGCCGACTTTCGCTTCCCATTGAGCAAGTTCGAGCCAGAATGCCTGGCCGAGTTGCTGGAGGTGGCACCCTCTACCGTCGAGGTGGAGGGTGATACGGTGCTGGTGCGCCACTGCTGGACCGAGCGGCGCATGACCCCGCTCAACCTCTATGTGGAAAGTGCCAGCGAAGCCCAGGTGCGCGAGGCCCTGGACGATTACGGGCTGGCGATCAAGCAGCTGGCGGCGGCCAATATCTTCCCCGGCGATATGCTGCTGAAGAACTTTGGTGTCACCCGCCATGGCCGGGTGGTGTTCTATGACTACGACGAGATCTGCTTTCTCACCGAGGCCAAATTCCGGCGTATTCCGCCGCCGCGCTACCCCGAGGACGAAATGGCCTCCGAGCCCTGGTATTCGGTAGCGCCGCTGGATGTATTCCCCGAGGAGTTCCCGCCTTTCCTGTTTGCCGATATCAAGCTGCGCAAGCTGTTCAGCGAGCTGCATGGCGATCTGTACGACGCCGACTACTGGAAGGGCCTGCAGGAGGCGATCCGCGCGGGCAAGGTGATCGATGTCTTCCCCTACCGGCGCAAGGAACAGGCCGACAAGGAGTATTGAGGCGGGTGAACAGGACGCTGAGTCTGGGCCTGAGCAGTCTGCTGGGTTGGCTGGGCTGCGCTTCGAGCGGGGCCGCGGCGCAAGAGGTGGTGGCAGAGGCTGCGCCCCTGCTGATCACCGCGCCGCGTTCTACCAGTCGCTGGCTCAGTGCGCCCACGGCGGTGACTGTGGTGCAGGCCCAGCAGCGACCCGCCGAACAAGGCCTGGCCCTGGACAGCCTGCTGGCACCGGTGCCTGGGGCCTTTACCCAGAACCGTTACAACCTGGCCCAGGGTTTGCGCCCGGCCTTGCGCGGCTTTGGTGCCCGGGGCAATTTCGGCGTGCGCGGCCTGCGGGTGCTGGTCGATGGTGTGCCGCTGACCATGCCCGATGGCCAGACCGAACTGGATGGCCTGTATCTGGGCTTGGTCGAGCGCATGGAAGTGCTGCGCGGGCCGGCTTCGGTGCTTTATGGCAATGCCGCCGGCGGTGTCCTGGCCATCGAAACCCGCGAGCCACCGACCGTGCCCTATGCCCGGTTGGAGACTGGCGCTGGCGGACTGGGTTATGAGCAGGTGCGAGCGGAGATCGGCGGTGGTCTGCGGCAGGTTTCCGCGCTATTGGCCTATAACCACACTCAGCTGGATGGCTACCGCCGTCACGGCCGCGCAGAAACCAACAGCCTGACCGGCAAGTTGCGTTGGTATAGCGCAGCCGGTCGCCTGGGCCTGAGCGTTAACGCCATCGATAACCGCGCCGAAGACCCGGGCGGCCTGACCGCCGCTGAAGTAGCCGCTGACCGTCGTCAGGCTGCACCGAACAACCTGCGGTTCGACAGCGACGAGACGATCCGTCAGCAGCGCCTGGCCCTGGTCTGGGATGGTTATGGCCATGGGCCTGATCGCTACCAGCTACGCATTTACCTGGGTCAGCGCGATTTTGCCAATCGGCTGGCCTTTGAGCGGGGCGGGCAGAGCAGTTTCGAGCGCCAGTTTGCCGGTGTCGGTGGTCAGTACAGTCACCACCGCCAGCTGTCTGGCCTGACACATAAGCTCACCTTCGGCTTCGACCTGGAAAGCCAGCGCGATCAGCGCCAGCGCCATGACAACCTGTTGGGCGTGCGCGGTTCGCTGCGCATGGATCAGGAAGAGCAGGCCGACAGCCAGGGCCTGTTTATCGAAGATGAAATCCAGCTGGGCGAACGCTGGCAGCTTAATCTGGGCCTGCGCCATGACCGCGTGCGCCTGGCGGTGGATGACAGCTTTCTCAGTGATAAGCGTGACGACTCCGGCAGCCGCACCCTGACCGACTGGAACCATGGCCTGGGCATAAGCTATCGCCTCAGCCCTGAGCAATCGCTCTATGGTCGTATCGCCACATCGTTCGAAACGCCGACTATCAATGAACTGGCCAATCCCAACGGCGGCGGCTTTAACCCCGGTCTGCTGCCGGCCCGGGCCCTGAGCCGCGAGCTGGGCTGGAAGGGCGAGTGGAGCGATCTGCGCAGCGAGTTGGCGCTGTATCGCATCGAGCTGGAAGATGAGCTGATCGGCTTCCAGGTAGATGGCCAGGATGGCCGCAGCTTTTACCGCAATGCCGGGCAGTCGCGCCGTGATGGCCTGGAGCTGAGCCTGGACTGGCGGCTCAACCCGCACTGGCGCGCCTATCTGGCCTACAGCTATAACCGTTACCGCTTTGTCGAGTATCGCAGTGGTGACGATGACTTTGCCGGCAGGCGCATTCCCGGCATCCCCGGGCAACAGCTGTTTGGCGAATTGAATTACGAGCGCGCGGGCACCTACCTCAGTCTTAACCTGACTGCGCGGGATCGGTTCTACGCCGATGATGCCAATCAGGTCGATGTGGCCGGCCAGGCGCTGATCGGCCTGCGTCTGGGCAAGCGCCTGCAGCTGAATGAACAGAGCCTGGAGCCCCATATCGGCATCGACAACCTGCTGGATCGCACCTATTTCGACAATGTGCGAATCAACGCCGCTGGCGGACGCTTTTTCGAGCCAGGACCGGGGCGCACGGTCTATATCGGTTTGCGAGCGGCTTTCTAGATGTGAGGGAAGGCCGCCGCTGCCTGGCGCCACTGGGGCTGCAAACGCCCGCCTCCTGTGCGTCATGCTCTGGCTGGCAGTGCTCGGCTGAAGGACGACTCTGCCGTTGGCCTGGTTTCAGCAGTTGCGCCATCTCCCTCCCGTACAGCGTTGCCAGGCATTTTTTGCGCTAGGCTCAATAGGGGCGTGCATGCGCCTGTCCAAAGCCCCTATCGGGAGGTTGTGCCATGAACGCCATTTTGCAAAACCTCATTCAGGACCTGCTGGCGGCCCTGGGGCTGCTGGACCGGCCCAAGCTGCATCCGGTGCCGGTACGTGACGGCCAGAACCGTCCCGCTCCGCCAAGCAGGCCGCGCAAAGACTGATTACCACCACTGTGCAACGCTGTCGGGGCCGCCATATGCGGCCCCGGTTCTTTGGTGCGCAGGCAGTTCTTGATTTAAATCAAGATTCAGTGTTTTTCCCGATAGCTTGCCTTGCATTTAGCAGCTTATTGTTGTGGGGCATAAAAGCTGTGCTACACATTTAAATGGGACGTTTATCCAAGTTGGTTGACAGCCACAAGGAATGCATTGATGCGCCAGAATCTTCCAGTTACCCAGAACGAAAGAACCTTTCCCGAGCATGAAAGGTTGATTTCCACCACCGACCTGCACAGCAAGATCACCTACTGCAACGATGCATTCGTCAAGATCAGTGGCTTTACCCGCGACGAGCTGATCGGTCAGCCCCATAACCTGGTGCGCCATCCGGATATGCCGCCGAGTGTATTCGGCCATATGTGGGACACCATCAAACAGGGCAAACCCTGGATGGGCATCGTCAAGAACCGCTCAAAGAATGGCGACTTCTACTGGGTCAGCGCCTATGTCACCCCCATCTATGAAAACGGCCAGGTAGCGGGCTACGAATCGGTCCGCTCGCTGCCCAGCGAGGCGCAGAAGAAGCGCGCCGAAAAACTCTATGCCCGCTTGCGCGAAGGCAAACCGCCGGTGCCCAAGATTGAAGAGTGGACCCTGGGTTTTCAGCAATCCTGGCCGTTGATCCTGGCTGCTCTGGTGATTCTTGCAGGACACTTTGTATTTAGCGGGCCATGGCTGTGGGGCTTTATCGTCGTCGTGATGATCGGCCTGGGGGCCTTCCAGCTGTATGCCAAGAGCAGGCTGATCCGTTCGACCCTGGCCGAGCACCCCAAGGCCTTTACCAGCGCCCTGGTCGCCCTGACCTATACCGACAGCCGGGGTGCCCAGGCCTTGCTGGACATGGCCATGATCAGCGAGGAGGCGCGCTTGCAGACCGCCCTGACGCGCCTGGAGGATGCCGGTGTCAATGTCAAGCAGGCAGCCGAGCAGTCCGCCGAGTTGTCCCGCTCCACGGCCACCATTCTCGACCGCCAGCGCAGCGAAACCGACCAGTCCGCCACGGCCATCAACCAGATGGCCGCAACCATTCAGGAAGTCACCCATAACGTGCAGAACACCTCCCATGCGGCCGAGGAGGCCGATCGCCTGGCGCGCGATGGGCAACAGCTGGCTGTGGGCAGCCTGGACTCCATGCAGCAGATGGCCAAGGCGGTGGTGGATATCGGCCAGGCCGTGGGCGATCTGGCCAACTCGACCCAGACCATCGGCAGCGTGGCCGATGTGATTACCGCCATCGCCGAGCAGACCAATCTGCTGGCGTTGAATGCGGCCATTGAGGCAGCCCGGGCCGGGGAGCAGGGCAGAGGTTTTGCTGTGGTAGCCGATGAGGTGCGTTCTCTGGCCTCGCGCACCCGTGAGTCCACCGAGCAGATCCATCAGATCATCGCCTCACTGCGTGCCGGGGCTGAGCGGGCAGTGGCTACGGCCGGCAAGGGCGAGACGATTTCCAGGCAGAGTGTGGAGAGTGTCGAGGCCGTACGAACGGCACTGGACGGCATCAGCGAAGCGGTCAGTCGCATTACCGGCATGAGTCAACAGATCGCCGCGGCGTCCGAGCAGCAGAGCCATGTAGCCGAAGACATCAGCCGGCAGATTACCCAGATTGCCCAGTTGTCCGATCAGAGCGCCGAGCAGGCCCACCAGGGCGCGCAGGTGGGGCAGACGCTGGAGAACATGGCGGACTATCTGCACAGCCTGGCTGAGCGATTCAATCGCTGAAGCGCAGGAGGGCGCCCGTTCGCGTGATGTGCACCTGGCATCAACAGCAGGGCAGGGCTGTGGCAGACTAGGCGGCCAAGGAGTTTCTATGCCGCGGCCAATCTGCTCTCGTTGTACACGCCCGCTCAGTTGCTGTCTGTGCGCGCTGGTGCCTTATCTTTCCAGTCGTACCCGGGTGTTGATTCTGCAGCACCCTTCTGAAGTCTCCCATGCCCTCAATACCGCCCGTTTGGCGGTGCTGGGGCTGGCGAATGCCGAGTTGCGGGTGGGCGAGGTCTTTGCCGATTTGCCGGCGCTGCTGGCACAGCCGGGTTATCGCCCCTGTCTGTTGTTCCCGGGGGAGGGTGCGCTGCCGGTTGAGTGCTTTGCGGGTTCCGAGGCCGGGCCGCCGCCCTTGTTGGTGGTGCCCGATGGCACCTGGCGCAAGGCGCGCAAGCTGCTCTATCTGAACCCCGCCCTGGCGGCCTTGCCGCGTGTGGTCTTGCCTGTCGATCTGGCCTCGCGCTATCGCTTGCGCAAGGCGCCGCAGCCTGGGGCGTTATCGACCATCGAGGCGATTACC
This sequence comes from Pseudomonas xionganensis, assembly GCF_009763245.1. Taxonomy (GTDB): domain Bacteria; phylum Pseudomonadota; class Gammaproteobacteria; order Pseudomonadales; family Pseudomonadaceae; genus Aquipseudomonas; species Aquipseudomonas xionganensis. Next base: position 2,178,818 of record NZ_WKJZ01000001.1, read on the forward strand.
GTGGCCCTGAACCGGCTGGAAGCTCCAGCCAGGTTCGATGCCCTGCTGCAGCCGTTCGAAGCCTTGATCAAGGGGCAGATCGAGGCCATGGGCGCCTCAACCTATGCGCGTAATCACGGCGCGCGGCTGCAGGAGTGATCAACGCTCACGCAGGGCCTCGGAGCGAGCCTTGAGTACGGGTTTGAGCAGGTAGTCCAGCACGCTTTTCTCGCCGGTGATGATATCCACCGTAGCCACCATGCCGGGGATGATCAGCAGCGGATGCTCCTCGCTACCCAGGTGGCTTTTATCGGTGCGCACCTGAATCAGGTAGAAGCTGTTGCCTTCTTCGTCGGTGATGGTGTCGGCGCTGATCAGCTCCAGATTGGCTTTCAGGCCTCCATAGATGGTGAAGTCGTAGGCGCTGAACTTGACCATGGCCTTCTGTCCGGGGTGCAGGAACGCCACGTCCTGGGGGCGAACCTTGGCTTCTATCAGCAGGCTGTCGTCCAGCGGCACGATTTCCAGCATGTCATTGCCGGGCTGCACTACGCCACCGATGGTGTTGACCTTGAGCTGTTTGATCACTCCGCGCACGGGGGAAACCACGGTGGTGCGGCTGACCCGATCCTGAATGGCGACGCTGGTGGCGTTGATCTTCTGCAATTCCGTGCGCGCATCATTGAGTTCGCGGAAGGCCTCCGAGCGAAAGGCCAGCTCGGATTCCTCTATTTTGCTCTTGATCTCGGCCATGGCCGATTCGGCGCGAGGAATGGCCAGGTTGGTGGCATCCAGGGAGCCACGCAGCTCCACCATGCTGCGCCGCAGACGGAGGATCTCCACTTCGGAAATGGCGCCGGAGGCCACCAGCGGCTGGGACATGTTCAACTCTTGCTGAACCAGGCCGAGGCTTGAGCGGTACTGTTGTGCCTTGGCGCGAAATTCGGCCAGCTCCTGGGTCTTTTGCCGAAGCTGTTCGCCCAGGGTGCGCTGTTCGCTTTGCAGGCGTCCCTGGCGAGAGCGGTACAGGGCCAGCTCATCTTCGGCCAGCTGTGGTGCCTGGCTCAGAATCTCTTGCGGCATGGCGATAGAGCGGCCTTCGGCTTCGGCAGTCAGGCGCTCGATACGGGCGATCAAGGCCAGCCGATCGGCTTCGGCCTCGCCCTGATTGGAAAGAAAGCGGGTGTCATCCAGGCGCATCAGCACATCACCCTTTTCCACCACCTGCCCTTCGCGCACGAAAATATCGGTGACGATACCGCCTTCAAGGTTCTGGATCACCTGCACCTTGCTGGAGGGAATGGCCTTGCCTTCGCCGGTGGTGACTTCTTCCAGGACGGCGAAATTGGCCCACAACAGAGCGGTAATCAGGCAGGCGCTGACTACCCAGACCGTTACCCGGGTAAACCAGGGGGAGTCCTCCAGAATGGCGCCGTCGACTTCCGGCATAAACGCGGTATCCTGCTTGTGTTCGCGCAGGCTGCGAAAATACTGGCCGAGTGAAAGGCTCATGGCATGACTCCTACACGGCCGCCGGGCCGACCCGGCCTTTGCGCAGGGCTTCGATAACCGCTTCTTTCGGGCCGTCGGCAACGATATGGCCGTTATCCAGCACGATCAGGCGATCGACCAGGCTGAGCATGGAGGCGCGGTGGGTGATCAGTAAAAGGGTCTTGCCCTGGGCGCAGGCCTGCAAGCGGGTACGCAGGATATCTTCGCTGGTGTTGTCCATTGAGCTGGTGGGCTCGTCGAGCAACAGAATGGGCGGGTCGAGCAGCAGGGAGCGGGCCAGCAGTACGGCCTGGCGCTGACCGCTGGAGAGCAGCTGGCCACGTTCGCCGACTGGCCGATCGAAGCCCTGGGGATGTTGCCGGGCCAGGTCGACGACCCCGGTCATCTCCGCGACTTCCAGCATGCGTGTGTCGCTGACGTAGCGGGCCCCCAGCATCAGGTTGTCACGCAGGCTGCCGGCCAGCAGCGGCAGGTCATGGGCCACATAGCCGATCTGGTGACGCAGATCGGCGACATCGAGTTGGCGCAGGTCGATGTTGTCGAGCAGGATCTGCCCCTCGTCGGCACTGTAGAAGGCCATCAGCAGGCGGGCCAGGGTGCTCTTGCCCGAGCCGTTACGGCCGATGATGCCGACCCGCTCACCCGCGTTCAGGCGCAGGCTGACATTGGCCAGGGCCGGGGTGCTCTGGCCCGGGTAGCTGAAGGTGACCTGGCGCAGCTCCAGGGCACCCTGCAGTTGGGTTCTGTCCAGTGGGCGCTGCTTGGGCTGGCGCTCCTGGGGCAGGGCCATCAGCGCATCGGTGCTGGTCATGGTCAGACGCGCTTGCTGATAGCGGGTGATCAGCCCGGCGATCTGCCCCAGGGGCGCAAGAATACGGCTGCCGAGCATGTAGCAGGCCACCAGGGCGCCAACGCTGAGGTTGCCGGCGATGATGCTGTAGACCCCGGCGACTATGGTGGCCATACCGGCGAACTGCTGGAAAAACTGCGTGCCGTTGGTGGCCATGGCCGCCAGGGAGCGGGCATGAATATCCAGGCGGGTGAGGGCGCCGTGGGTTTTTTCCCACTGGTGCTGGCGCTCGCTTTCAGCGCTGCAGGCTTTCAGGGTTTCCAGGCCGCTGAGGGTTTCGATCAGCAGGGCCTGACGCTGGGAGGCCAGTTGCAGACTCTTTTCCACGGTATTGCGCAGGCGCGTCTGGATCACGAAGGCGTACAGGGCGGTGATGGGGAACGCCAATAGGGGGATCAGTACCAGCCAATCGCCGATCAACCAGATCACCGCAATCATCAGGAAGGAAAAGGGCAGGTCGATCAGGCTGGTCAGGGTGACGGCGGTGAGAAATTCGCGCAGTCCCTGAAAGTCATGGATGCTCTGGGCAAAGCCGCCTACCGTGGCGGGGCGCGCCTTCATCGACATGCCGGTAATGCGCTCGAACAGGGTGGCAGACAGCACCACATCGGTCTTCTTGCCGGCGGTATCCAGCAAGTGGGCGCGCAGGATCTTCAGCAGCAGCTCAAAACCCATGGCCAGAAACAGGCCGATGGCCAATACCCAGAGTGTGGCGGTGGCCTGATTGGGTACCACGCGGTCGTAGGTCTGCATGACAAACAGCGGCACCATCAGACCCAGCAGGTTGATCAGCAGGCTGGCCAGCAGGGCGTCGGTGTAGAGCCAGCGAGACAGTTTCAGGGTGTCACGGAACCAGGCTTCTATGCGCGGGACGAGTGGAGTACGGGTTTCTTCCAGTTCATGCCGGGGGCGGGCGAAGAAGGCCTGGCCGCTGTATTCGCTGGCCAGTTGTTCACGGGCTACCCATTGGGCGCCGCCATCGGCCTCGCAGGGCAGAATCTGCGCCTGGTTCTTGGGGCCCCACTGACGCAGTACCGCACTGCGGCCATCCTTCAGGAGCAAGAGTACCGGCAGGTTGAGCGGGGAAATACTGGCAAGGTCACGTCGCAGCAAACGTCCTTGCAAGCCCGCCCGGGCCGCTGCCCGGGGCAGCAGCTCGGGAGACAGGCATTGCTCGGGCATGGGTAGGCCTGCACTCAGGCTGCCACGACTGGCCGAACAGCCGTGGAGCTTGCACAGGATCAACAGGCCATCGAGCAGCGGGTCGTCATGACTCAGACGCGGATCGCTGGATGACCCTGGCCGCTCCATGGTGGTCAAGGTCTACACCTCCTCAGACTTACTTCATGTCGGGTAGACGCGCTTCGCTCTTCACTTCGCTAAGGGCCACGGCTTCGGCCGGCACCACGACCTGCTGTTGGCGCAGCAGCTCACCCATGGCGGCAATCACCCGGTACATGGAGAACTCTTCAAGAAAGCGCACCTCTGTGTAGCGCCGGTTGGCGGTGAACAGTTCGTTTTCACTGTCCAGCAGGTCGAGCAGGGTGCGCTGGCCGAGGCTGAACTGCTGCTGGTAGGCCTCTCGTACTCGCGCGGTGTAGTCGGCATAGTCGCGGGCGGTGGGGGTCTGCTGGCTGGCGTTCTCCATGGCGTTCCAGGCCAGGGCAAGGTTCTCGTTGAGTACCCGCAGGGCGTTGTTGCGAATATCCATGGACTCGTTGATCTGATGCGCGGCGCCCTGCAGGCGTGCCTTGTCGCGCATGCCGTTGAACAGGTTGTAGTTCATCACCACGGCGGCACGCCAGCTGTTGTCATGGCCGCCAATACCCTGGGTGTTGTCATTGGCATTGGCTGCCAGCTCCAGATCCAGGCGCGGATAGAAGGGTGACTTGGCCACTTCATACTGCTTCTCGGCAGCATGCACATCGGCCTGTGCCGATTTCAGGAAGGGGTTGTTCTCCATCACCATCGAACGGGCGCTGTCCAGTGTTTCCGGCAGCGTGCCCTTGACCGATGCCGGTGACTGCAATTCGCTGGGCATGCGGCCAACGGCACTGAAGAAATTGGCTTCGGCATCTGCCAGGTTGACCTGTTCGGTGTAGAAGTTGTTCTGTGCCAGGGCCAGACGGGCTTCGGACTGATCAAGGTCGGCCGTGCTGCCTACCCCTTGCTGGCTGCGCAGGGCGATCTGGTCGTTGATGCGTTGGTGAGCCTGCAGGTTATTGCGGGCCAGTTCGAGCATTTCCCGGCGCATCAAGACATCCAGGTAAACCTCCACGGTACGCAGTGCCAGGCTCTCGGAGGTGCCGAGCAGACGATAGGCGCGCGAATTCACCACGGCCTGGGTGCGCGCCACTTCGTTAGGTGTATTGAATCCGTCAAACAGCATCTGCCGCAGGCGCAGTTCCGAGGTGCCATAGGTCAGGGTCTCGGTATTGTGACTGTCGACTCCGCGAGTGCTGGGGCTGTCGGTGTATTCCCGGCCATAGCCCACCAGCAGGTCGACGGTGGGCAGGTAGCCACCCTTGGCGATCTTCACCTCTTCATCGGAGGAGAGTCGATTGTTGACGCCAGCATGCACCTCGGGATGGTTATCCAGGGTGCTCTGAATCGCTTCCGAGAGGTTCATGGCCTGCACCTGTGTGCATGCCATGGCCAAGGCAATGCTGGCCCATAGAGGGTTAAGTGCGCGCATTTGGTGACACTCCTTTTCGATGTTCTAAGTCCGGTCGCCAAAATAATGGCTTATCAGAAAGGTAAACGTGGCTGCGGATCCAACTGCATGGCTGTGATCAACATTAGTTGTAGCTTAGAAAAGTTGATTACACAGGTTATGAAGAAAAAATCTTATGCACATGGTCTTGATGGAGGCATGGTGATATGGCGGATATGTGGTAATCAAACGGGTGATGTGAACAGCGCGTTCTGATCCTTTATGACGCGCAGTAAAAACCAGGCAAATCTGGTGTGCGGCGATGTGTGGAGCTTGGCGTCGTGGCGTGCAGACAGTGTCTACCTGATCACCGGCCGGAGCGAGGGTGCAGCGATGACGGGAATAAGCGCAGAAGTGAGTCTTGTTGTCGGTCAGGCCCATGCACTGACAAGTGAGGGCGCAAGCAGGGATTTGGCCCAAGGCACTCAGGTGTCGGCGGGTGAGCAGCTGATCGCCGGGGAGTCGGGTGCTGTTGTGTTGCTGATGTCGGATGGTATGCGCGTGATCTTGGCCCACGGCAGTGGTACCGAGGGACGCGCGGCACAGCTGGAAACTGCAGATTTGTCGCAGGCGTATTCTGCCTTGCAGCAGGAGCCTGACCCTCATCATGCCCTGGCAGTTCCGCAGGCCATTGATCATGTGCTGTTTCTGATAGAGCAAACCAATGGCGAGATCATGGGTGCCAGGTTGGATTATCCGGTGGCTCTCGCTGTTACGGACTCTTTCCACCCACGTCAGTATGAAGCTGTGATGGGGCAGTTATTCGATGGTCAGGTCGAAACCTATTTCATCAAGGCCGGCATGCTTTTCTACAGTGATTTTGGCTGGCCGATTGACCCTCTCGACCCCGGGCTTGGTGCTGAGGCCTATCTCAACGTCATTGACGCGGGCCCTTATGCGGGTAGTCCATTGTCTTTTAGTGGCGTGGAGTTTGCGTTGCTTGAGGGCGACCAGGCTTTCCTACTAGGGGAAGATGGATTTACCAATACAGGCGCCGCGATAGCCGACACTGCATTTCGGCCTGAACAGGTCATGCATGTCGTCGATGTGGCGGCACTAGGGTTCCTAAGTGCCGATGATTTACTTCTGCATACCGAAACATCTAGCGGCAGGATTGATCTTGATGCCCTGCTAGAGTCCAGCCTTGGTTTGCAGGGTGGGCAGGTTGATGAATCTGCCGTACGCATCAGTGCTGTTGAGAGTGGAGCGCTATTGGAGGTCGATATGGGGGAAACCTCAGGTGGATTTGTCGCGTTGGCCACCCTTGGAAATTTATCTGCTGGTGATCAGGTCATTTTGCTCTTGGGCGGCAGTGAGCATTCGATAGCTGTTACTTGAATGATGGTCCATCGTGTGAGCACGCCGTGTTGCAGTCTTTTGCGCGGCGATTAGGCCTTAAACCAAGCCAGGGATTGCCCTGGCTTTTTTCATTGGGCGCTGCATCGAAATTATTTACTGTCGCCAAAATTATGACTTTTATTGTTGTTTGTTTTGATGTTTGCGTATTTCATTGAATTTACTTGCTTTTCTGATTTTTATAGAAAAATTGGTTAGATCCCTTATTAGGAAAAGATCTTATGTATCCCCATGAAAACGGCCCATTGTTCTAGTACCCGGCAAGCAGGTGTTTTTGACATATATAGGGCTGGGTTTGAATTGGCGGTTAGTGCAAAAAAATGAGGTATCAGACGAGATCAAAGAATGTTGCGTCAAATTGTTGTCGAGTAACGGCAGCTTCATGTGATGTGACTTACCTCGGCTAGCGCTTCAAGTCTTGATGCACTGATCATCTGCATAAATGTCGGCTCGGGTCGGCTGCTGTAGTGAGGATGGAATCATGGCTACTTTAATTGGTGTCGTCAGTCAGGTTGTCGGCGAAGTCTATGCGGTAGCAGGCGATGGAACGCGTCGCCCGCTGGTGGAAGGAGATCGTGTCTTTGCCGGTGAGCAGATCGTTACCGGTGCCGCCGGCGCAATTGCTGTGGCCATGAGCAACGGCCAGCAACTGACCCTTGGTCGCGACAGCAGCCTGACCCTGACTGAGCAGATGCTGGCCTATCGGCCCGATGCGCAACCCCAGACCGCCGATACCGCACCCGCAGCGCCCAGTGATAATGACTTGACCGATGTCGAGCGCTTGCAGGCCGCGATTGAGGCCGGCGTCGACCCGACCCTTGAAGGTGAAGCCACCGCAGCCGGTCCGGGCGCCGGTGGTGGTGCCGGTGGAGCGGGGGGCGGCCACTCCTTTGTTCTGCTGAGTGAAACGGGCGGTGCGCTTGATCCGATCATAGGCTTCCCAACCGAAGGATTGAGCACCGGGCCGGAGTTTCCTGATCCGGATCCGGCGGCTTTACCCGATGACCCTGCTCCCGAAGTTCCGGATTTTTTCCCAGAAATCGAAGTGATTTATTTTGATGGTCCGCCAAGTAGTGAGGGGCCACAACCAGGGGTGGTGGCCGGTCCAGGCGTTGTTGATGAGGCCGCTTTGGCTGATGGATCCAACCCGGGCAGCGATGGCGAATTTACCCATGGCACATTGGTGATCAACTCTCCTGACGGCATCTCCAGTATCGAAGTGCAAGGTGCTGATGGGGTATGGGTCAATGTGCAAGGGGGAGGTGTTGTTATAGGGGAGTACGGTACCTTGCAGTTTGATGCTGCGGGGAACTGGGTATACATCCTTACCGACAATACCTTGGACCACAATATTGATAATGCAACTGGTGCAGCTGACCAGGTGGGGGAAAGCTTCCTGATCCGAGTTTTTGATAACGATGGTGATGTTTCACCAACGGTTAACTTGGATGTTGTTGTGTATGACGATGGTCCAACAGCTGAGCTTGAACTGGTAAGCGGAGCTGCACCGGTCATTCATGATGAAACGGCGGGCGTACAGGGCGACACTGATTCGGCCAATCCACTGCCGTTGATGTTTGCAGCCTTGGGCAGTGCCATAGGCTGGTCACAAA
>NZ_WKJZ01000001.1:2186940-2688908 GCF_009763245.1 Pseudomonas xionganensis
AAGCGGTTAGTGAAACGGTTGGTATTGGTCAGCTGATTCAGTTCGAAGACGATGGCCCAGGCATCAGTGATATTCAAGACGCAGTATTGGATAACTCCGCGAGTGGCTATGCCACTGGTAGTTCTGTTGTTGCGCTAGGTGCTGATGGTGCTGGGTACGCGGATCTATCCGGAAATGTCAGTGGCTGGGATGGTGTCAATATAACTTACGGGGCAGCTAATCTAACATCTGGCGGCGAAACAGTTTACTACTATGTTGATCCAAGTGATCTCGGAGTTCTCTATGCCTATACCAGTTCGGTTTTAGGTGAGTATGATCAGAATGATCCAAGTCAATCACTAGTGTTTACTCTGAGCTTTGATATTAATGGCGATTATGTCATTGATATGAGTGGCAAGCTGGATGGCCAGTTGCAAACGTTTGGTGCGACTTTTAATAAGAATATTGGAGGCAATGAAAGTTATCTGTTGATTACTGATGAAGGAACTATTCTGAAACCAGGTGATGCAGTTCCTTCTGGTCAGCAAGTTGTAATTGAGGTTGATTCACTTAATGGGCAGGTTAATGCTAGTGTACAAGGCTTGGCTGACAATAATCAGTGGATACTGGGTTCGGATAGGTTGTATTTCTCCTTTGTTAGTCCGGTGTTGAGTGTGTCGCTCGCTATAGATAATCAAGGTAACACCCCGAGCAACACTGTCGTATGGACAGCCTACGGTAAGGACGCATTTGGTGTGGATGCAGTTGAGACAGGTACGGCCATTTTTATTGAGGGTGAGTTAACAACTATTCCCACTACTTTGAAGGATATAACTAAGGTTGAGGTTGGTGAGGATGTTGGAAATGAAGGCTTTAGGGTTCAAAGTTTGGCGGTTGTTGATCGCGTTGACGAGGACCCGGTCAATATTAGTTTCGATTTGGCTGTAGTGGATGGGGATGGTGATCGTTCGTCGGCAACGCTGGATGTTCAGTTTAACCCCTTGATTCCTGATGTTCTGGTTGTTGGTGATAATGTCAGTGATGTGTTCGGCCAGGTAGTTGATCACGTAATTGATACCTCTCGTTTTGGGCCTGATGGCAGCATAGATGGTGATAAGGGTAATGATGTTCTAATAGGGGATATAGGTGGGTCTACCCAGTTGCCTGCTCAGAAGGCCAATATTGTGTATGTGCTGGATAACTCGGGTAGTATGGACAGCAATATTAATTTCACCAATGCTCAAGGCGATGTTGTTAATGTTACGCGACTTGAAGCGTTGAAGCAGTCGGTTGTTGCTTCTCTCAATAATCTGTACAACTCAGGTGCTAGTGATATTAAGGTTCATTTGGTTAGGTTTGGTACAAATGCGCCAGCTGGTAGTACCTTCACATTGACTGCAAATGGTGTCGATAATCCTGCGCAGTTGGATGCGGCGATTGCATTTATTAGTGCAATGACGGCCAATGGCAGTGCTACGAGTGGAAATTTTACCAACTATGAGGCTGGATTGGTTAGGGCCAATAACTGGATTCAGTCGGGTGATCCTGTTGCGGTAGCTGATGTAAATAAACTGATTTTTGTGTCTGATGGTTCACCGAATCGTGCTTTGCAGGGCAATAGCTCAAATAATGTTGTTAGCGTGAGTGCAGATAGCGCCATGGATCATGTTCTTGGAGCTGGTAGTGGCGATAATTTGAGTGAAGTCGCTCTTATTGAAAGTGCAGGATTCACTATTGAGGCTGTCGGCATAGCTGTCTCAGCTTCTCAATTGGCTCGGTTGGATCAAGTTGAGGGGGCTGGTGGAGATGCGGACAACGTGACTACTGCCAATCAGCTTTCGGCCGTAATCGGTGGTCTGGCTGGTGGTGTAATCGATGTTGCCGGTGTGGGCGATGATGTCCTCAATGGAGGCGATGGCAACGATATTATTTTTGGTGACAGTATTTATGCAGATAGCACTGACAGCGGCTGGGCTGCATTTGTAGCAGCCAACCCAGGTCTGACCAATAGCCAACTCAGTGCCTTGATTGCTGCAAATCATGCTGCTTACGGTCAGGATGGCTCTGTAGGCGGAAATGACATCTTAAACGGTGGGGCTGGGGATGACATTCTCTATGGCCAGGGTGGTAACGACAGGTTAATTGGGGGGACCGGTGATGACCTGCTGATTGGTGGAAGTGGTAACGATACCTTTGTATGGAATGCCGATGACAGAGGCGAAAATTACCACGATGTCGTCAAAGACTTTGGGCGTACACCTGGCGATATGGATGTGCTGGACTTGTCAGATTTGTTGGATTTCGTGGGTCCCGTCACGTCTGGCAATTTGCTTGGTTCGTATTTGGCGCTGAGTTCCGACGGTGCCAGTACGTTGATTGAAGTCTCCAGTACAGGGGATTTGGGCAGCCAACCAGCGGATCAGAAAATTACCTTGGAGTCGGTTGACCTGTTGGCGGGTGGGACTGCTGCCGATGTGATCGACGATATGTTGGGTAACGGCACGCTTGTGGTGTAGTACAAGCATTGGCATTGGCATTGGCTCAAGCCCGCTTAATAAAGCGGGCTTGAGCTTTTGAGGGCATTATGTGAGTTGCAGCAGGTAACTGACCACATCCGGCGCACCCGCCAGCCTCAATCCTTTGCCCAGAGCATTGGCCTCCGCCGAATGTTTGGGTAATAGCAGTACTTCAGGATCGCCCGGATTTCGCAGCAGTGACAGGCGTGCATAGGGCAGGCCGTTTTCCAGCAGCAGGGCCATAAACGCAGGGTCGCTCCAGGTGGCACTGGGCATGGCCAGGGCATGGTAATGCTGTTGCAGTTGCTTAATGCCCGATGGGCTTAGTTTGTAGTGGGTGATATCTGCCGGCAGGGTGATTTCCAGTTCGCGGCGGCGGGCGTAGGCCACCGCGCAGGCAAAGGCTTCATTGTGTTGCTCGCTCGTCCAGAAAATCCGCGGGCCGCGCCAGCTGGCCTGGCGCAATTTGATGCGTTCGCCGGCCAGAAAGCGCGGTAAGGCCAGGCTGATCGTCTTGACGAAGTCCTTGTAGCTGATGATGCGCACTTTGCGGCACTGTTCGCAGCTGGCGAACGCCTCGAAATTGGCATAGCGGCATTGCGCCGGTTGGCAGTTGTAAAGGCCGTCGACCAGGCGCAGGTCAAAGGACTCAAGGGATTGTTCCTCAGCCGTGACCAGGCCTACCAGCATGGCGTGGGCGGCGGCTTTGTCTTCCTGAACAGGTCCTGAGAGAGCGCCGCGTGGGAGTTCAACCAGGCGGTGCAGGGGTGGGCCTTCTTGCCAGCAGATGCTGTCTGCTATCTCGGGTAGGGGCGTGAAGGGGAGTCGCAGTTGGCTGGCTCGCTCAAGCACTTGTCGCGGGGCACGGCCGCGCAGACCCAGGCGTTGGGCCAGGGCGCCAAGGCGGGAGCCCAGAGTGGATGACGGCTCAGGCGGAATCATGGTCAGGCAATTACTCCAGCATCACCATAGCCAGTTTGGCAGACACCTCGATAAGGCGCACAGGCTTTAATGGCACTATTGCCAGGTTTTTTACCAAGGCTAACGAGAGCCTGTGGCAATATTCGCGCACGTGTTTGCAAAGGTGCCTCCATGCCCAGTCTGGTGCTGGATATTGCGTTATCCGCTGAGCGCTTGGTCGCCGTCTATCAGGGCCGCGCCAACCGAATCTTACTGCACAGTCGTGATGGTAGGCGAGTCAGTGTGCCAGCCCATCATTTTCGGCCCTTTCTGACCCATGACGGGGTCTATGGTTCATTTATGCTGGAGTTCAGTGACAAGGGTGAGTTGCTCAGCCTGCGCCGGATAGAGTGAGGCGCCATGTGCCTCGCCTTGAGCGCTGGCAGGCGGCTATAATCGCGGCCTTCGTCACTTTATCGAGCTAAGCCTGCCCATGTATACCCTGGCCCGCGAGCTGCTGTTCAAACTCTCCCCGGAAACCTCCCATGAGCTGTCCATTGATCTGCTCGGTGCCGGTGGTCGCCTGGGCCTCAACGGCTTGCTGACTCGCCAGCCGGCACCCTTGCCGGTCAAGGTGATGGGCCTGGAGTTTGCCAACCCGGTGGGCCTGGCGGCAGGGCTGGACAAGAATGGCGATGCCATCGACGGCTTCGCCCAGCTCGGTTTTGGTTTTATCGAGATCGGTACCGTGACACCGCGCCCGCAGCCGGGCAACCCCAAGCCGCGCCTGTTCCGCTTGCCGGAGGCCGAGGCCATTATCAATCGCATGGGGTTTAACAACCATGGCGTTGATCATCTGCTAGCCCGGGTGCAGGCCGCTAAATACCGCGGCGTTTTGGGCATCAATATCGGCAAGAACTTCGACACGCCGGTGGAAAATGCCGTGGACGACTACCTGTTGTGTCTGGACAAGGTCTATGCCCACGCCAGCTATGTCACGGTCAATGTCAGTTCACCCAATACGCCGGGGCTGCGCAGTCTGCAGTTTGGCGATTCGCTCAAGCAGCTGCTGGAAGCGTTGCGCCAACGTCAGGAAGATTTGACCCAGGCGCATGACAAGCGGGTCCCCCTGGCGATCAAGATCGCCCCGGACATGACCGACGAGGAAACCTGCGAGGTGGCCCGCGCCCTGGTGGAAACCGGGATGGATGCGGTGATCGCCACCAACACCACCCTGGGGCGCGAAGGGGTGCTGGGTCTGGATCATGCCGACGAGGCGGGTGGGCTGTCCGGTGCGCCTGTACGCGACAAGAGCACCCATATTGTCCAAGTGCTGGCCGCTGAACTGGGCGGGCGCCTGCCGATTATCGCCGTAGGCGGGATTACCGAAGGCAAGCATGCGGCCGAGAAGATTGCCGCTGGCGCCAGTTTGGTACAGATCTATTCCGGGTTTATCTACAAGGGGCCGGCGCTGATTCGCGAGGCGGTGGATGCCATTGCCGCATTGCCGAGCAAGTCTTAGGCATAGGGCGCGTTAAGGTTTGGATCGGGTTGTTGGTAGGTAAAGCCGTTGCTGCGGATTTTCGGGCAGTTGCGTGGCCCAATAAAAAGGGCTCCATTAAGGAGCCCCTGGGCTCGCGCCCGCCGCTCGGTTAGAGCGTGCTTGGTGAAGTCGGTCGTGTCCTTGATTCAGCCGACAGCGTGAAGTTCGTTAAGTCGATGGATGCCGGCTGTACCGGTCATGCCGTCCCAGTTGTCACCGCGGCCTTCGCGCCAGCCGTTCATCCAGGCTTGGCGTACAGAGGGGAGGGTGAAGGGGCAGAGGTCGCGGGATTTACCATTGATCCCATATTGATAGCCGCGCAAAAAAGCTCTTTCTAACGGATCACGCTTAAGTCTTCTCATAGGGTGTTGCCCTCAATGTTGACTGTTATGTCCTTGGACCCTGTAGCAGGGTCAGGCAGAGAAAGTTCTGCCGTACGGAGGTCGCTGCCGGCGTCGCGTGCCTCCTTGCCATCACCGTTGCAGCGATGGCCTGAGTTGATTTCTATCCAATGCGTGAGTGCCTGTGAATGATCGTTTAGTCATAAGCACGTAATATTTTTGTGGCCTGGGCCATAAGGCTGATCGTTGCTTGCGGTTCTTTTCTGACCCAGGCCTGATGCGCCGGGGCTTAGGGCCGCTATGCTGGTGTTGTGATATCGCGAATGAGTCGCGATTGAGACTGCTGTTTATTCCGACGAAGGGTCGCTCTGCGACGCTTTGTCACTTATTTTGGCTGTGCTGATGTCGCTGCATGCCGTTGATTGCCTTAAGGCACTGGAAATTCCCATGTCGGATCGTTACGAACTCTTCCTCACCTGCCCCAAGGGCCTCGAAGGCCTGCTGCTCGATGAGGCCAGCACCCTGGGTCTTGAGGAGGCCCGCGAGCACACCTCGGCTATTCGCGGCATGGCCGACATGGAAACGGCCTACCGCCTGTGCCTGTGGTCGCGCCTGGCCAACCGGGTGTTGTTGGTGCTGCGGCGTTTTCCGGTGCAGGACGCCCAGAGCCTCTACGAGGGAGTGCTGGAGTTGGACTGGTTCGAGCACCTGGCGTCCAGCGGCAGCCTGGCGGTGGAGTTCAGCGGCCAGGGTTCGGGGATCGACAATACCCACTTCGGTGCGTTGAAGGTCAAGGATGCCATCGTCGACAAGTTACGTCTGAAAGATGGTACGCGGCCCTCGGTGGACAAGGTCAATCCGGATCTGCGCGTGCACCTGCGCCTGGATCGCGGCGAGGCGATTCTGTCCCTGGATCTGTCCGGGCATAGCCTGCACCAGCGTGGTTATCGCCTGCAGCAGGGCGCCGCACCCCTCAAGGAAAACCTGGCGGCTGCCGTGCTGATCCGTGCCGGCTGGCCACGTATCGCCGCCGAGGGTGGCGCATTGGCCGACCCCATGTGTGGTGTTGGCACCTTCCTGGTGGAGGCGGCGATGATCGCCGCCGATATCGCGCCCAACCTGACCCGTGAGCAGTGGGGCTTCAGTCAGTGGCTGGGGCATGTGCCGGCACTGTGGAAGAAAGTCCATGCCGAGGCCCAGCAGCGTGCCGAAGCGGGTATGGCCAAGCCGCCGTTGTGGATTCGCGGTTATGAGGCCGACCCACGGCTGATTCAGCCAGCGCGCAACAATATCGAACGCGCCGGCATGGGCGACTGGATCAAGGTTTACCAGGGCGAGGTGGCGACCTTCGAGCCGCGACCGGATCAGAACCAGAAAGGCCTGGTGATCTGTAACCCACCCTATGGCGAGCGCCTGGGTGACGAAGCCAGTTTGCTCTACCTCTACCAGAACCTGGGCGAGCGCCTGCGTCAGGCCTGCATGGGCTGGGAGGCCGCGGTCTTTACCGGCGCGCCGGACCTGGGCAAGCGCATGGGCATTCGCAGCCACAAGCAGTACGCCTTCTGGAACGGCGCGCTGCCGTGCAAGCTGCTGCTGATCAAGGTGCAGCCCGAGCAGTTCGTCACCGGTGAGCGTCGTACCCCCGAGCAGCGTGAGCGCGAACGCGAACAGGCCGAGGGCGAAAAGGCCGCGCCGCAATTGAACAGGAACGGCAACCCGATCAAACCGGCGCCGGCTCCAGTGGTTGAGCAGGCGCGCCTGAGTGAGGGCGGGCAGATGTTTGCCAACCGCCTGCAGAAGAATCTCAAGCAGCTGGGCAAGTGGGCACGCAAGGAAGGCGTCGAGTGCTACCGCCTGTACGACGCCGATATGCCGGAATATTCCATGGCGGTGGATCTGTATGGCGATTGGGTGCACGTGCAGGAATACGCTGCGCCCAAGTCCATTGACCCGGAGAAAGCCAAGGCGCGCATGTTCGACGCCATTGCCGCGATTCCGCAGGCGCTGGGTGTGGACAAGAACAAGGTGGTGATCAAGCGCCGCGAACGCCAGAGCGGCACCAAGCAGTACCAGCGCCAGGCGGCCCAGGGCCAGTTTATGGAAGTCAGTGAAGGTGGGGTGAAGCTCTTGGTCAATCTCACCGATTACCTGGACACTGGTCTGTTCCTCGATCACCGGCCACTGCGCCTGCGCATCCAGAAAGAAGCCGCCGGCAAGCGCTTCCTCAACCTGTTCTGCTACACCGCCACGGCGACCGTGCACGCGGCCAAGGGCGGCGCACGCAGCACCACCAGCGTCGACCTGTCGAAGACCTACCTGGACTGGGCGCGGCGCAACCTGTCGCTCAATGGATTCTCCGACAAGAACCGTCTGGAGCAGGGCGATGTGATGGCCTGGCTGGGCGAGGACCGTGGTGAGTACGAGCTGATCTTTATCGACCCGCCGACCTTCTCCAACTCCAAGCGCATGGAAGGCATCTTCGATGTGCAGCGTGACCATGTGCAGCTGCTCGACCTGGCCATGGCCCGTCTGGCCAAGGGCGGGGTGCTGTACTTCTCCAACAACTTCCGCAAGTTCGAGCTGGATGAGAGTCTGGCCACGCGCTATCAGGTCGAGGAGATCAGTGCGCAGACCCTCGACCCGGACTTCGCGCGCAACCCGAAGATCCACCGCGCCTGGCGGATCAGTCTGCGCGGTTGAGGCATCGTGGGTGTCGCTCGGACATGCCGAAGGCTTGTCCGCTCGCTGCTCTGCAGTCTGCGCCCTGTCTGAGCGCACCTGTAGGGTGGATGGCGCTTCACCCATCCACCGTTGCGACCTGGTGGTGGATGAAAAAAGCGTCATCCACCCTACGGTTTGTTGCGGATCAGCCTTCGCAGCGCAAAGCGATTGGGATGGCAGGCCTGGGCTACATCGGCGGGCACCGGCAAGGGTTCATCGTTGAGCCAGGCGGCGATCAGCTCGCCTGACAGGGGCGCACTGATCAGCCCGCGGGAGCCATGCCCGCTGTTGATATACAGACCGTCGAGCCAGGGACAGGGGCTGTCCGGCACCTGGCGGGCATCCTTGCGCAGCATCGCGTAGGCCTCGGCAAACGCAGCGGTATCGGCCAGTGGGCCGACAATCGGCAAATAGTCCGGGCTGGTACAGCGAAAGGCGGCGCGGCCCTGCAGGTGTGCGGGGTTCAGTGCCACAGCATTCAGTGCGTCTGCCAGTGCGGGTGAAATTTCCTCCAGTAGTTGAAGGTTGCTTGCATGATCGGCGCTGTTGGCTGTCAAGTCATCGCTGTTGAAGTCAAAGCTCGCGCCCAGGGTGTGCTCATCCAGACGCGGCGGCGCGACATAACCCTCTGCGCAGACCACGGTGCTTAATGCCCGGCTGTCCGCTGTGGCCGGCAGCCGGCTGATCTGCCCACGGATGCGTTTGAGCGGCAGGTGCGCAGCCTGGCTAAAGCTCTTGATCTCGGCGGCACTGGCCAAGACCACGACCGCTGCGCTGGCCAGCAGCTGCTCGCCATTGCAGGCTTGCCATTGATTGCCGTCGCGGCGCAGTTCCAGGGCTTCCTGGTGCAATTGCAGGTGGATATTCGGGTGTTGGCTAAGCAGGGCGCAGAGCGCCGGCGGATGCACCCAGCCGGCTTCGGGATAGAACAGGCCGCCGGCGGGCAGAGGAATGCCCGCTTGGGCTTCGGCGGCGGTTTTATCCAGGGCGGTTAATAAATCCTCGGGGAAGGCGGCCGCCAGTTGGGCCTGACGCTGGGCCTCCTTGCTGTCGAAGGCCAGCTGCAGCACACCGCAGTTGTCCCAGTCCTGACCTTTGTGCAGCCCGTGCAGCAGCCGGCGGGTATGGCCGTAGCCGCTGACGATCAGGCGCGACAGTGCGGTGTGATGGGCCGACAGCTTGAGGTAAAGCACCCCTTGCGGATTGCCCGAGGCTTCCTGGGCAATGGCGCCATGGCGTTCCATCAGGGTCACTTGCCAACCGCGTTGGGCCAGGCTGGCGGCCGTGGCGCAGCCAGCAAGACCTGCGCCGATTACCAGGGCAGTACGCGCGCCAGCCGGCTGAGGCGGGCGGGCAAACCAGGGTGTTGCGGCGGCTGCCGGTGTCCCGATATAGGCACCTTTTAGCACTTCCCACTTTTTCCCCAGGCCCGGCACGCGCTTCATCTTGAAGCCTGCCTCGTTGAGGCTGCGGCGCACATGGCCGGTGCTGGTAAAGGTGCCCAGGGTGGTGCCGGTGTGAGACAGCCTGGCCAGTTCGGCAAACAGCTCGGGTGTCCACATCTGCGGGTTTTTTGCCGGGGCGAAGCCGTCGAGAAACCAGGCGTCGATACGTGCATCCAGTTGTCCGAGCAACTCGCGGGCATCACCAATCAGCAGGGTCAGGATGATGCGTCCGTTGGCCAGCACCAGACGCTGAAATCCCGGGTGCAAAGCCACGTACTGCGCCAGCAGTTGCTCGGCATAGGGGGCCAGCTCCGGCCAGAGGGCCAGGGCGCGCTCCAGGTCGGCCTTGTTTAGAGGATATTTTTCCACGCTGACGAAATGCAGCTGCGCCCCAGCCGGCGCCTGCTGTTCGAACAGCTGCCAGGCGCAGAGAAAGTTGAGGCCGGTGCCAAAGCCGGTTTCACCGATCACCAGCTGTTCACCGTTCTGCAGTGCGCTGAAACGTTCGCCGAGCTGGTTGTTGGCCAGAAACACATAGCGTGTCTCGGTCAGGCCGTCTTCCTGGGAGAAATAGACATCAGCGAACTGGCGCGACAGCGGCTGGCCGCGTTCGTCCCAATCGAGTTCGGCGTGGGGAGTATCGATCGACATACAGGGCAGTCCGGATCAAGCAGGGGCGCATTCTAGCAGCGTGCTTCCAGACAAGCCGAGAGCGATCCGCTAGGCTCTGTTGATCATCCCCGGGAGCTGTATATGTTCGAATCTGCCGAGATCGGCCACGCCATCGACAAGGACACATTCGACAGCGAGGCCGCATTGCTGCGTGAGGCGTTGCTGGAGGTGCAGTATGAGTTGCAGCAGCAGAAGCGTTTCGCCGTGCTGATTCTGATCAATGGCATCGAGGGGGCGGGCAAGGGCGAGACGGTCAAGCTGCTCAACGAGTGGATGGATGCCCGACTAATCCAGGTCAGCACCTTCGACCAGCAGACCGACGAGGAGTTGGCCCATCCTCCAGCCTGGCGCTACTGGCGCCAGCTGCCGCCCAAGGGGCGTATCGGCATCTTTTTCGGCAACTGGTACAGCCAGATGATCCAGGGACGGGTCAATGGGCGCTTCAAGAATGCGGTGCTGGATCAGGCCATCGACAGCACGCTGGCCCTGGAGCGCATGCTCAGCGATGAAGGCACCTTGATCTTCAAGTTCTGGTTTCACCTGTCCAAACCGCATATGAAGGCGCGCCTCAAGTCCCTGCGTGACGACCCGCTGCACAGCTGGCGTATCAGCCCACTGGACTGGCAACAGTCGAAGACCTACGACAAGTATGTGCGGGTCGGTGAGCGGGTATTGCGCCGCACCAGTCGTGATTACGCGCCCTGGTATGTGGTCGAGGGGGTTGATGAGTACTACCGCAGCCTGACGGTGGGGCGCATTCTTCACGATGGCCTGCAGGTCGCGCTCAAGGCCAAGACGCGGCCCGTGCCTCATCCACATGCGGCGCCGCTGACCTCGAGCCTGGACAACCGCGGCCTGCTCGACAGCCTGGATATGAGCCAGCGCCTGGACAAGGCCGACTATGACGAGCAACTGGCTGTGGAGCAGGCCCGACTGTCCGGCCTGATGCGCGACAAGCGTATGCGTCGACATTCCCTGGTGGCGGTGTTCGAGGGCAATGATGCGGCCGGCAAGGGCGGGGCGATTCGTCGCGTGATCGGTGCCCTGGACCCGCGCCAGTACCGCATCGTACCGGTGGCCGCACCCACCGAGGAAGAGCAGGCCCAGCCCTATCTGTGGCGCTTCTGGCGACATATTCCGGCGCGCGGCAAATTCACCCTGTTTGATCGCTCCTGGTATGGGCGGGTGCTGGTGGAGCGGGTCGAGGGCTTCTGCAGCCCCGGCGACTGGTTGCGCGCTTATGGCGAGATCAATGACTTCGAGGAGCAGCTGAGCGAAGCCGGTGTGGTGCTGGTCAAATTCTGGTTGTCCATCGATCAGGACACCCAGCTGGAGCGCTTCAAAGCCCGCGAGCAGATTCCCTTCAAGCGCTTCAAGATCACCGAGGAAGACTGGCGCAACCGCGAGAAATGGCCGCTGTACCGCGATGCGGTGGGCGATATGGTCGATCGTACCAGTACCGAGATTGCTCCCTGGACTCTGGTCGAGGCCAACGACAAGCGTTTTGCCCGGATCAAGGTGTTGCGCACCATCAATCAGGCCATTGAGGCAGCGTTTGCCGCCCAGGACAAATAACCAGGCCCGGTGGCCAGGATGGTGGCGCATACAGCTACTGAATGATCGTCGCGCGGTTTGATTGTCCGGGCTTATGCTCGGCGCATCTTCAATGCCAATAACAATGAGGTGCAGCATGCGCGAAGTGGTGATAGTCGAGAGTATACGGACTGGTCTGGCCAAGTCCTTCCGCGGCAAGTTCAACCTGACCCGGCCGGACGATATGGCGGCCCATTGCGTCAATGCGCTGCTGGCCCGCACCGGCATTGACCCGGCGCTGGTGGATGACTGCATCGTCGGAGCCGGATCCAACGAGGGTGCCCAGGGCATGAACATCGGCCGCAACGTGGCGGTGCTTTCGGGCCTGGGCATCAACGTGGCCGGCATGACCCTCAACCGTTTCTGCTCCTCGGGCCTGCAGGCCATCGCCATTGCCGCCAATCAGGTGGCCTCCGGCTGCAGCGACATCATCGTCGCCGGCGGGGTCGAGTCGATCACCATGACCCTCAAGAGCATGAACACCGACAAGCTGTTCAACCCGATCCTGCAGCAGGAGGTGCCGGGCATCTACTACCCCATGGGGCAGACCGCCGAGATCGTTGCGCGGCGCTATAACGTCAGCCGTGAAGCCCAGGACGCCTACGCCCTGCAAAGCCAGCAGCGCACCGCCAGAGCCCAGGCCGAAGGGCTGTTCGACGATGAAATCGTGCCGATGCAGGTGCGTTATCAGGTTGAAGACAAGGCCACAGGCGAGGCGCGTATCGTCGAAGGCGTGGTTGATCGCGATGACTGCAACCGTGCCGACACCACCCTGGAAAGCCTGGCCGCGCTTAAACCGGTATTTGCCGAGGATGGTTCGGTGACCGCCGGCAATGCCTCGCAGCTGTCCGACGGCGCTTCCATGACCCTGGTGATGAGTCTGGACAAGGCCATCGAGCTGGGGCTTAAACCGAAGGCCTTCTTCCGCGGCTTTACCGTGGCCGGCTGCGAGCCGGACGAAATGGGTATCGGCCCGGTGTTCTCGGTGCCCAAGCTGCTCAAGGCCAGAGGCCTGACCATTGCCGATATCGACCTGTGGGAGCTGAACGAGGCCTTCGCCTCCCAGTGCCTGTATGCCCGCGATCGCCTGGAAATCGATAACGCCAGGTACAACGTCAACGGCGGCTCGATCTCCATTGGCCACCCCTTCGGTATGACCGGTTCACGTCAGGTCGGGCATCTGGTGCGTGAGCTGCAAAGGCGCAACCTGCGCTATGGCATCGTGACCATGTGTGTGGGTGGGGGCATGGGTGCGACGGGCTTGTTTGAAGCCGTGCGTTAAGATCTGCCTGCCAGCGCTCTGCCTGGGGCGAGCGGGGTCGACAGGAGCGCCAATCCTGCAGGGTTGGCGCTCCTGCTGTTTCAGGCGCCAGGCATGAGGCTAAAAGTGCTGATCGAGGGCGCCGGAGCGGATGTAGAGTGCCCCGGCAACCTGCATGCGCTGGATATAGCGATCAATCCCTTTGATGGCATCCACCCGGGTGAAGTAGGGGCCCTCCAGGGTGCCCTCGCGGGTAGAGAAGAAATATTGGCCATTGACCGCACTCACTCGCTCGCTGCGGTAATGGGTGCCTGGGTTGTTGTCTGCGCGACGCTGACCGAACATGGCCGAACCTCCCAATCTGAGCCGTCTAATTGCAGCTTACTGCCTCTGCGCTGCGACATCGGGGTTGGCGACAAGTGGTCGTTTTTTAGCCGGAATCTGGCAGTTGAAGGCACTTTCCATGATTTCTGACGCCAGCTTTCAAACGCTTTGCGGCGACTGATCAGTACAGTTTTGCCTGATCCTGCTGTCTGGCTGTGGCTGTATTGCTGCACTCTGGCCACCTAGAATAGCGATTTTGCGCCCGCTGCTTGCTTGAGTCTCTGGGTGCGAGCTATTCGAGGCGGTCATGCATATTTCATCCGGGCGCTGGTTGTACGGCATGCTGTTGGCACTGGTGACGGCAGTGCTCTGGGGTGTGTTGCCGATCAAGCTTAAAGAGGTGCTGCAGGTCATGGACCCGGTTACGGTGACCTGGTATCGCCTGTTGGTAGCCGGTTCCATCCTCCTCGCCTACCTGGCGGCCAGCCGGCGCTTGCCGCGCTTTCGCCCTTTGGGGCGCAAGGGCAGCTGGTTGCTGCTGCTGGCCATTGCCGGCCTGACCGCCAACTATGTGCTCTATCTGGTGGGGTTGAACCTGCTGAGCCCCGGCACCACCCAGTTGGTCATCCAGATGGCGCCGATTCTGCTTCTGGTCAGCAGTATTTTCGTCTTCCGCGAGCGTTTCAGCCTGGGCCAGGGGATGGGGCTGGTGGTGCTGTTGCTGGGATTTGCCCTGTTCTTCAATCAGCGTCTGCAGGAATTGCTGACGTCCCTCAGCGACTACACCGCAGGGGTACTGATTGTCCTGCTGGCGGCGCTGGTATGGGCCTTCTATGGCCTGGCACAGAAGCAGTTGCTGACCGTATGGAACTCGCTGCAGGTGATGATGGTGATCTACCTGGCCTGCGCCCTGTTGCTGACGCCCTGGGCGCATCCCATGCAGGCCTTGCAACTGAGTCCACTGCAGGGCTGGCTGCTGCTGGCCTGTTGCCTGAATACCCTGGTGGCCTATGGCGCCTTCGCCGAGGCCCTGGCCCACTGGGAGGCCTCACGGGTCAGCGCGACCCTGGCGATCACGCCGCTGGTGACCTTTTCCGCGGTGGCCCTGGCGGCCAGTTGGTGGCCGGATCATGTGCGCCCCGAGCAGATCAACTGGATCGGCTATGCCGGTGCCTTGCTGGTGGTCCTGGGCTCGGCGCTGACGGCTCTGGGGCCGTCACTCGTGGCGGGTTGGCGGGCACGCAAGGCGCGCCTTGCTCTGCCTGGCTGAACCGACAGGGGCGTCAGCGTTCATGCGCTGACCCCCAGCTGTTCCGCGCGGCGCAACCAGCTTTGGCGCTGCTGTTCCGAGGAAGGGCGTACCGGGGCGAACTCCGCCAGGCGGCGGGTCTTGATGCCACTGAAGCCCAGTATGGTGCGGGTCATCTGGCGATGCCCCGGTGCCCCGTAGATCCAGCGGAAATACCAGGGCGGTGTATCCATGGTCACCAGCAGGTCGGCGGTGCGGCCACTGAGCAGCTTGTCCCACAGCTGCGATCGGTTGCGGTACTTGAAGGCGAAACCGGGTAGAAAGGTGCGGTCGAAAAAGCCCTTGAGTAGCGCCGGAATGCCACCCCACCAGACCGGGTAGACGAACACCAGGTGTTCGGCCCAGTGGATCTGCCGCTGCGCCTCCAGTAGGTCGGGTTCCAGTTGCTGGCCCTGTTCGTAGCCGTCGCGTAGTACCGGCTCGAAGTCCATTTCTCCCAGTTTCAGCTGGCGTACCACATGGCCCTTGCGGCGCGCGCCCTGGGCGTAGGCCTCGCTCAGCGCGTGGCACAGGCTATTGCTCTTCGGGGTGCCGAGGATCATCAGAATACGTTTGCCGTCACCTTCCAGTGGCGTGGCGCCGCTTTTTCCTTCTTCACTCATTCTGTCCTGCCTCCAGCATGTTTTCCGGGCGTACCCAGGTGTCGAATTGTTCGCCGCTCAAGTAGCCCAGTTGCAGGGCAGACTGGCGCAGGGTGGTGCCTTCCCGATAGGCCTTTTTGGCGATCTCGGCAGCCTTGTCGTAACCGATATGGGGGTTGAGGGCGGTAATCAACATCAGGCCGCGCTCCAGATGTGTTGCCATTTGTGTGCTGTCCACCTGCAAGCCGGCGATGCAGTGGGTCTGGAAGTTGCGACAGCCGTCGGCGAGCAGGCGCAGCGAGTGCAGCAGGTTGTGGATGATCACGGGCTTGAACACGTTCAGCTGCAGCTGGCCCTGGCTGGCGGCGAAGCCGATGCAGGCATCATTGCCCAGCACCTGGCAGGCCAGCATGGACAGCGCCTCGCACTGGGTCGGGTTGACCTTGCCGGGCATGATCGAGCTGCCCGGCTCGTTGGCCGGCAGGCGCACTTCGGCAAAGCCGGTGCGCGGTCCGGAGCCGAGCAGGCGCAGGTCGTTGGCCAGTTTCATCAGGGTTATGGCCAGGGTCTTCAAGGCGCCGGACAGCTGTACCAGGGGCTCGTGGCCGGCGAGGGCGGCAAACTTGTTGGGCGCGCTGACCAAGGGCAAGCCACTGAGGGCCGCCAGTTCGGCGGCCATGGCTTCGCCGAAGCCCTTGGGCGAGTTCAGCCCGGTGCCCACCGCCGTGCCGCCCTGGGCCAGCTCATAAACGCCCGGCAGCGCACTGCGGATGGCTTTGCCGGCGTGATCAAGTTGTGTGACAAAGGCCGACAGTTCCTGGCCGAACGTGATGGGTGTGGCATCCATCAGGTGGGTGCGGCCACACTTGATCTGTCTGGCGTGGCGTTCGGCCTGCTCCTGCAGGCCGTCGCGCAGCAGCTGCAGGGCTGGCAGCAGTTGCTGGTGAACGGCCAGGGCGGCGGCGATATGCATGGCCGTGGGAAAGCTGTCGTTGGAACTCTGCGCCCGGTTGACGTGGTCGTTGGGATGTACCGGGTGCTTGCCGCCACGCGTGCCTCCGGCCAGCTCGTTGGCGCGGCCGGCGAGTACCTCGTTGACGTTCATATTGCTCTGGGTGCCGCTTCCGGTTTGCCATACCACCAGGGGAAACTCGCCGTCGTGCTGGCCGGCCAGCACCTCGTCGGCGGCCTGTTCGATCAGGCGGGCGATATCCGCCGGCAGCTCGCCGATACGCTGGTTGACCCGGGCGGCGGCTTTCTTGATCAGGGCCAGGGCATGCACCACGGCCAGGGGCATGCTGTCCTGGCCGATGGCGAAATTGTCCAGAGAGCGCTGAGTCTGAGCGCCCCAGTAAGCCTGGGCGGGGACTTCGATGGGCCCCTGGCTGTCGGTTTCGATGCGAGTCATGGTGAGGCTCCCGAGGCGGCTGGTGGGTGGGCTGTAGGGGTGTCAGCACCCTCAGCTTAGGCCCTCGGCGGCTGCAGGAGGTTCCCTGGGGGCAGGCGCTCTACCAGCGGGCGCGGGTTTCGCCCAGCCAACCCAGGGCATTGCGCACGGGTACGCGTTCACCCTGGGGGGTGCGCAGCTCACCATTGAAGTGACCGAACCATTGCCGGCTGTCGGCGTAGAACGGGCCGAAACGGCGGTAGACCTGATGATGCTGCAAGGGGCTGAAGCTCAGGCTGACCTGGTCATTCTGGCTGCGCAGTTGCCAGAGGGTGGGGCTGCTGTTGGCTTGCTTGGCAATGCTGACGGGGCTGTTGAGTTGTTGCAGGTCGCCACCGAACCACAATGCGTTTTCCGACAGTGCGCTGTGATCGGTCCAGCCTGCACCGAAGTTACCGGCAATGCCGCCGGGGGCGGCAAAGGCAGCGCGGGTCCAGTGGCTATTGAGCGGCCAGACGCCGCGCCCGAAATCCATGGAGGCGAAGCTCTGGCCCGGGCTGCAGAGGTATTGCCGCTCGCCCAGTTGCACGCTCCCGCTGCAGGGCAGGCCCAGCTCCCGACAGGTGGCGTGAAAGCCGCGATGGCCCATGGGGGCGACCAGATTGACCGAGTCGCGATCGCCGGGCTGCTGGACGTCCAGGGCGACATGCAGGGGTTGGCCGCCAATATCCGGAGCGCTGACCGTAATGCGGGTACGCCCGAAGTGTTCGCTGACGCGAAGCTGCAGCTTGGGGTGGTTGAAGGCATGGCTCTGCTGCGCCCGATCCGGCAACTTGCAGCCAAGACTCAGGGGGCGCAGCTGGCTGTGGGCCACAGAGTGGCCGCTGTGCAGGTCGAGGAAATAGGCCGCGGCATAGCCCAGGTAGTCGAGGTCGGCCTGGGTCAGGGAGAGAATCCAGTCGGGCGTGGTGATGCACCAGTGATTCCAGCGTTTGCGCCGGCCGAAGTGGCCAGGCATGGCGCAGTCAATCCGCGGTTGGGCGGACCAGCCGATCGCCTGGGGGTTGAGCTGGCCATGGGCATCGCACAGGGCAATGAGGGCGCCGGGTGGTGGCTGGGTGAAACTGTTCATCGAACACGTCCATGTGTGCTGGTACCCATTGCCGGGTACGATCAAGCAAGAATGGCTGAGACCCGGCAGGATGCACAGCCGTCGGTCGGCTCAGCAAGTGCTGGTATTTTGGCCTTTTGTCAGGCGGTGCGCCAGTGCGCAGACCGGATGTGCGCTGGTGCACGCTCTCGGGTCGCTTGAGTGGCTGCCGTGTTCGGCCCAGAATGGCGCGGTCGAGGGCCTGTCGGGCCTTCTGTTTAGATTAGGAGTGTGCATGCCACGTTTATCCGTCCTGTGTGCGACCTTGTTGCTGGCAGGCAGTTGTTCCCAGGTGTTGGCCGATGCTCGCAGCCATGCCGCCGATGCCGAACGTTTTCTCCTGCTGGCACGGGCCGACAAGCTGGCGGTGCCGGTCTACGGTCAGGTGCGCGAGATGTTTGCCCAGCGTTTTGCCGAGAGCAAGGGCTCCCAGGCTGATCAGGCGCTGCTGGAGTCCTATCAGGCCAAGGCCGATGCCGCACTGGACAAGGCCGTGGGCTGGGACAAGCTCAAGCCGGACATGATCAGCCTCTACACCCGCCATTTCAACGAGCAGGAGATGCGTGAGCTGATCGCCTTCTATGAGTCGCCACTGGGCAAGAAGGTGGTCGACAGCATGCCGCAACTGACCGCGCAGTCGGCCCAGCTGACCCAGGCCCGGCTGGAAGCCGCGGTGCCGGAAGTCAATCAGCTGCTGGCGGAAATGAGCGGCAAACTGCAACCGAAGCAGCCCTGAGGGATAGACATGGCCAAGATCGATCAATTGCGCGCCGCCCTCGAGGCGTTGCAACCCCAGCACCTCGATGTGCTGGATGAAAGCCATATGCACAGCCGGGGGCTGGAGACGCACTACAAGGCGGTGATCGTCAGCCCCGTCTTCGCCGATTTGAATGCGGTCAAGCGCCATCAGCGGGTCTACGCCTGCCTGGGTGAGCTGATGGGGCAGGTGCACGCCTTGGCGCTGCATACCTACACGCCACAGGAGTGGGCGCAGCAGGGCGTAGCGCCGGCTTCGCCGACCTGTCGGGGTGGTAGCGCCTGACCGGCGCTTGCGCCCGCACGCTTATATAAATGACAGCCACCGGTTCGGTGGGTGCGTATAATCGCCGGCTTTTTTCGCCCAGAGGTGGTCATGCGCGAGCAATTGTTGGCAGCCGAGAACATTCAGGCCATCGAGTGGCGTGACGATGCCCTGCACCTGCTCGATCAGCGGCTCTTGCCGGGGCAGATCAGTTGGCTGACTTACCAGGCCAGTGGCCAAGTGGCCGAGGCCATTAGCAGCATGGTGGTGCGTGGTGCGCCGGCCATTGGCATCGCGGCGGCCTATGCCGTGGTGCTGGCGGTGCGGGCACGCCTGGCTGAGGGAGGTGACTGGCAGTTGGCGCTGGAGGCTGACTTCGCCCAGCTGGCGGCCTCCCGGCCCACGGCGGTCAATCTGTTCTGGGCGCTGGGGCGCATGCGTGAGCGCCTGGAGCGTCTCAAGGCCGCTGAGGATCCATTACAGGCGGTCGAGGCCGAAGCCCTGGCCATTCATCAGAGTGATCGCGATGCCAACCTGACCATGGCTCAGTTGGGTGCCGAGCTGATCCGTCGCCATCAGGGCAACTCGCAGAACCTGTTGACCCACTGCAATGCAGGAGCCCTGGCCACCGGCGGTTTTGGTACGGCGCTGGGGGTGATCCGCGCGGCTTACCTGGAAGGCTTGGTGGAACGGGTCTATGCCGATGAAACCCGGCCCTGGCTGCAGGGCTCGCGCCTGACCGCCTGGGAGCTGGATCGTGACGGGGTCCCGGTCAGCGTCTGCGCCGACTCTGCCGCCGCGCACCTGATGAAGACCCGTGGCATCACCTGGGTCATCGTCGGCGCCGACCGGATTGCCGCCAACGGCGATGTGGCCAACAAGATCGGCACCTATCAGCTGGCGGTCAACGCCATGCACCATGGTGTGCGCTTTATGGTGGTGGCGCCCAGTTCCACCATCGATATGGCCCTGGAAAGCGGTGATGACATCCCCATCGAAGAGCGCTCCGCTGACGAGTTGCTGGATATCGCCGGCCAGCCCCTGGCGGCCCGCGTGGCGGCGGTCAATCCGGTGTTCGATGTGACCCCGGCGGATCTGGTGGACTTTCTGGTGACGGAGAAGGGTGTGGTGGAGCGCCCGGATGCGCAGAAAATGGCCCATCTGATGTGCCGCAAGCGACTGCATTGACGCGCAGAGGGCAATTCTGGGGATAGGTCACGGGCAGCGATTGTGGTAATCTCCGGCGGTTTGAAGGCTGCCCCATGGGGCGCCAGAACTGCGCAGATACATGGCATAACTTGTTGATTTGTCGTGAGTCGCTTATGGCCGCTGGCCTGGGCGACAGGCTTCGCTCCATTCAGGACGAATGAGGCGCGGCTCCACCAGAAAAAGGAACCAGGCTACTCATGGGCGAACTGGCCAAAGAAATCCTCCCGGTCAATATTGAAGACGAACTCAAGCAGTCCTACCTCGATTACGCGATGAGCGTGATCGTCGGGCGAGCCCTGCCGGATGCGCGCGATGGCTTGAAGCCCGTGCACCGCCGCGTGCTGTTTGCCATGAGCGAGTTGGGCAACGACTGGAACAAGCCATACAAGAAGTCCGCCCGTGTGGTCGGTGACGTGATCGGTAAGTATCACCCCCATGGTGATACGGCCGTGTACGACACCATCGTGCGTATGGCCCAGCCGTTCTCCCTGCGTTACCTGCTGGTGGATGGCCAGGGTAACTTCGGTTCGGTGGACGGCGACAACGCCGCGGCCATGCGTTACACCGAAGTGCGCATGACCAAGCTGGCCCATGAGCTGCTGGCCGACCTGCACAAGGAAACCGTCGACTGGGTGCCCAACTACGACGGCACCGAGCAGATTCCGGCGGTCATGCCGACCAAGATCCCCAACCTGCTGGTCAACGGCTCCAGCGGTATCGCCGTGGGCATGGCCACCAATATTCCGCCGCACAACCTGACCGAGGTGATCAACGGCTGCCTGGCTCTGATCGAAAACCCCGAGCTGACGGTCGATGAGCTGATGGAGTACATCCCTGGCCCGGATTTCCCCACGGCGGCGATCATCAATGGCCGCGCCGGCATTATCGAGGCCTACCGTACCGGTCGCGGGCGCATCTATATCCGTGCCCGTGCCGAGGTCGAGGACATCGACAAGGTCGGTGGTCGCCAACAGATCGTGGTCACCGAGCTGCCTTATCAGCTGAACAAGGCGCGCCTGATCGAGAAGATCGCCGAGCTGGTCAAGGAGAAGAAGCTCGAAGGCATCACCGAGCTGCGTGACGAGTCCGACAAGGACGGCATGCGTATCGTGATCGAACTGCGCCGCGGCGAGGTGCCGGAGGTGATTCTCAACAACCTCTATGCCCAGACCCAGATGCAGAGCGTGTTCGGCATCAACGTGGTGGCCCTGATCGACGGCCAGCCCAAGGTGCTCAACCTCAAGGACATGCTCGAAGCCTTCGTCCTGCACCGCCGCGAGGTGGTGACCCGGCGCACCGTGTTCGAGCTGCGCAAGGCCCGCGAGCGCGGCCATATCCTCGAAGGTCAGGCGGTTGCCCTGTCCAATATCGATCCGGTCATCGCCCTGATCAAGGCCTCGCCGACCCCGGCCGAAGCCAAGCAGGCGCTGATTTCCACCGCCTGGGAGTCCACTGCGGTGGAGGCCATGGTCGAGCGCGCTGGCGCCGATGCCTGCCGTCCGGACGATCTCGATCCGCAATACGGTCTGCGCGACGGCAAGTACTTCCTCTCGCCGGAGCAGGCCCAGGCCATCCTCGAACTTCGCCTGCACCGCCTGACTGGCCTGGAGCACGAGAAGCTGCTGGCCGAGTATCAGGAAATCCTCACTCAGATCGGTGAGCTGATCCGCATCCTCACCGACGCCAAGCGCCTGATGGAAGTGATTCGCGAAGAGCTGGAAGCGGTGCGTGACGAGTATGGCGATGCCCGTCGCACCGAGATCGTGGCCTCGCGCATGGACCTGACCATGGCCGACCTGATCACCGAAGAGGAGCGGGTAGTCACCATCTCCCACGGTGGCTATGCCAAGAGCCAGCCGCTGCATGCCTACCAGGCCCAGCGTCGCGGTGGCCGTGGCAAGTCCGCCACCGGGGTCAAGGACGAGGATTACATCGAGCACCTGCTGGTGGCCAACAGCCACGCCACCCTGTTGCTGTTCTCCAGCAAGGGCAAGGTTTACTGGCTGAAGACCTATGAAATCCCCGAAGCCTCCCGCGCTGCCCGTGGCCGCCCGCTGGTCAACCTGCTGCCACTGGATGAAGGCGAGCGCATCACCGCCATGCTGCAGATCGATCTCGAAGCCCTGCAGCAGAGTGCTGGCGACGAAGAGCTGGACGACAGCGAAGGCGTGGTGCTGGAAGGCGAAGTGGTCGAAGCCGATGTGGCCGACGACTCTGACGCCGAGCTGGCCGATGACGAGCAGGACGAGCCCACCGGCGCCTACATCTTTATGGCCACGGCCAAGGGCACCGTGAAGAAGACCCCGCTGGTGCAGTTCAGCCGGCCGCGTACCAGTGGCCTGATCGCGCTGAAGCTGGAGGAGGGCGACACCCTGATCGCCGCGGCCATCACCGATGGCGCCCGTGAGGTGATGATGTTCTCCGACGGCGGCAAGGTCATTCGCTTCAAGGAAAAGCACGTGCGCACCATGGGCCGTACCGCCCGTGGCGTGCGCGGCATGCGTCTGGCGGAAGGTCAGCGCATCATCTCCATGCTGATCCCCGAAGCCGGTGCGCAGATTCTTACCGCTTCCGAGCGTGGCTATGGCAAGCGTACGGCCATGGCCGAGTTCCCTCGTCGCGGTCGCGGTGGTCAGGGTGTCATCGCCATGGTCAGCAACGAGCGCAACGGTGCGCTGGTGGGTGCTGTGCAGGTTCTCGATGGCGAGGAAATCATGCTGATTTCCGACCAGGGTACTCTGGTGCGTACCCGTGTCAGTGAGGTCTCCAGCCTGGGCCGCAATACCCAGGGCGTAACCCTGATCAAGCTGGCCAAGGATGAGAAACTGGTCGGTCTTGAGCGGGTGCAGGAGCCTTCTGTCGAAGACGAGGACGAGCTGCCGGGCGACGAGGACGCGACCGAAGCGGGTGTCGAGGCGCAGGCGGATGACGCCGCA
Organism: Pseudomonas xionganensis; assembly: GCF_009763245.1. Lineage (GTDB taxonomy): Bacteria > Pseudomonadota > Gammaproteobacteria > Pseudomonadales > Pseudomonadaceae > Aquipseudomonas > Aquipseudomonas xionganensis. The sequence continues at coordinate 2,209,829 of NZ_WKJZ01000001.1, forward strand.
GTCGAGCAGAGCCCAGCCAGCGAAGAGTGATCTGCCGGCGGGGTCAGCCCGCCCGTGGCAGCTTAGGATTCGGCGGTCGACCCGGTGTCGGCCGCTCAACATTTGAGCGAGAGTGGATGTGAGCAAGCGAGCCTTTAACTTCTGCGCCGGCCCGGCCGCGCTGCCAACCGCCGTACTGCAACGCGCCCAGGCCGAGATGCTCGACTGGCAGGGCAAGGGCCTGTCGGTGATGGAGATGAGCCATCGCAGCGACGAGTACATGGCCATCGCCGCCAAGGCCGAGCAGGATCTGCGTGACCTGCTGGTGGTACCTAACGACTACAAGGTGCTGTTCCTCCAGGGCGGCGCCAGCCAGCAGTTCGCCGAGATCCCCCTGAATCTGTTGCCGGAAGAGGGTGTGGCTGATTACGTCGACACCGGTATCTGGTCGAAGAAAGCCATCGAGGAAGCCAAGCGCTTCGGCCGCATCAATGTCGCCGCCAGTGCTAAGGCCCATGACTACTTTGCCATCCCGGGGCAGAACGACTGGCAGCTGTCGAAAGACGCCGCTTATCTGCACTACTGCAGCAACGAGACTATCGGCGGTCTGCAGTTCGACTGGGTACCGGAGCTGGGCGACACCCCCCTGGTGGTGGATATGTCCTCGGACATCCTCTCGCGCCCCATCGATGTGTCGCAGTTCGGCCTGATCTACGCCGGCGCGCAGAAGAATATCGGCCCCAGCGGCCTGGTGGTGGTGATCGTCCGTGAGGACCTGCTCGGCCGCGCCCGTTCCAGCTGCCCGACCATGCTCGATTACAAGGTATCCGCCGACAACGGCTCGATGTACAACACCCCTGCGACCTACTCCTGGTACCTCTCTGGCCTGGTGTTCGAGTGGCTCAAGGAGCAGGGCGGCGTCGAGGCCATGGAGCGGATCAACCGCGCCAAGCAGGAGCTGCTGTACAAAGCCATTGATGACAGTGATTTCTACAGTAACCCGGTCGCCCACAACGCCCGTTCCTGGATGAACGTGCCGTTCCGTCTGGCCGACGAGAAGCTGGACAAGGCTTTCCTCGCCGGGGCCGATGCGCGCGGCCTGCTCAACCTCAAAGGGCACCGTTCGGTGGGCGGCATGCGCGCCTCCATCTACAACGCCGTGGGCCTGGATGCGGTCGAGGCGCTGGTGGCCTACATGGCCGAGTTCGAGAAGGAGCACGGCTGATGTCCGAGCAGGAACTGCAGGCCCTGCGCCTGCGCATCGACAACCTCGATGAGCGCATCCTGGAGCTGATCAGCGACCGCGCGCGCTGCGCCGAAGAAGTGGCGCGGGTGAAGATGAAGGAACTGGCCGAAGGCGAGAAGCCGGTGTTCTATCGCCCCGAACGCGAGGCCCAGGTGCTCAAACGCATCATGGAGCGCAACCAGGGCCCCCTGGGCAACGAAGAAATGGCGCGGCTGTTCCGCGAGATCATGTCCTCCTGCCTGGCCCTGGAGAACCCGCTGAAAGTCGCCTACCTCGGCCCGGAAGGCACGTTCTCCCAAGCTGCGGCGATGAAGCACTTTGGTCATGCCGTGATCAGCGTGCCGATGGCCGCCATCGACGAGGTGTTCCGCGAAGTGGCCGCCGGTGCGGTGAACTTCGGCGTGGTGCCGGTGGAAAACTCCACCGAGGGGGCGATCAACCACACCCTGGACAGCTTCCTCGAACACGACATGGTCATTTGCGGCGAGGTGGAGCTGCGTATTCACCACCACCTGCTGGTCGGTGAAACCACCAAGACCGACAAGATCACCCGCATCTACTCCCACGCCCAGTCACTGGCCCAGTGCCGCAAGTGGCTGGACGCGCACTACCCGAACGTCGAGCGCGTGGCGGTGTCGAGCAATGCCGACGCGGCCAAGCGGGTGAAGAGTGAGTGGAATTCCGCCGCAATTGCCGGCGATATGGCGGCCAACCTCTATGGCCTGACCAAGCTGGCGGAAAAGATCGAGGATCGCCCGGATAACTCCACGCGCTTCCTGATCATCGGTAGCCAGGAAGTACCGCCCACCGGCGACGACAAGACCTCGATCATCGTCTCCATGCGCAACAAGCCGGGTGCATTGCACGAGCTGTTGGTGCCGTTCCATAACAACGGCATCGACCTGACCCGCATCGAAACCCGTCCATCGCGCAGCGGCAAGTGGACCTATGTGTTCTTTATCGACTTCGTCGGTCATCACCGCGATCCGCTGATCAAGGACGTGCTGGAGAAGATCGGCCAGGAGGCCGTGGCGCTCAAGGTGCTGGGTTCCTATCCAAAGGCGGTGCTGTAAGTCCGCCTCCTTGTAGGCGCGGTTTTAGCCGCGATATTCGCGACTGAAGTCGCTCCTGCGAGGCCTGTGGTGCTCGGTCGAGACAATGAGGTTTTGTGATGACTTGTGATTTCCTCGCCCTGGCCGTGCCAGGCGTGCAGAAGCTGTCCCCCTATGTGCCGGGAAAACCGGTGGATGAGCTGGCCCGTGAGCTGGATCTGGATCCGGCCGGCATCGTCAAGCTGGCCAGCAACGAGAACCCGCTTGGCCCCGGCACCAAGGCCCTGGAGGCGATCCGTAGCGAGCTGACCGAGCTGACCCGCTACCCCGACGGCAATGGCTTCGCCCTCAAGGCCGCCCTGGCTGCGCGTTATGGTGTGGACCTGGCGCAAGTCACCCTGGGCAATGGCTCCAACGATATTCTCGATCTGGTGGCGCGTGCCTATCTGGCCCCTGGGCTGAATGCGGTGTTCAGCCAGTACGCCTTTGCCGTCTACCCCATCTCCACCCAGGCGGTGGGGGCCGAGGGCAGGGCGGTACCTGCGCGCGATTATGGTCACGATCTGGACGCCATGCTGGCGGCCATCGATGCCAATACCCGGGTGGTGTTTCTCGCCAACCCGAATAACCCCACCGGCACCTGGTTCGGTCCGGCGGCGCTGGAAGCCTTTCTGGCCAAGGTGCCGGAGTCGGTGCTGGTGGTGCTGGATGAGGCCTATATCGAGTACGCCGAAGGCGACGAGCTGCCGGACGGTCTCGACTACCTGGCTCGTTATCCCAATCTGCTGGTCTCGCGCACCTTCTCCAAGGCCTATGGCCTGGCGGCGCTGCGCGTCGGCTACGCCATCAGCTCGCCGGCCATTGCCGATGTGCTCAACCGTGTGCGCCAGCCCTTCAATGTCAACAGCCTGGCCCTGGCGGCAGCCTGTGCGGCCCTGGATGACACCGACTACCTGGCGCGCAGCCGCCAGCTCAACGATGCCGGCATGGCGCAGCTGGAAACTGGCCTGGCTGAACTGGGCCTGGCGTGGATTCCCAGCAAGGGCAACTTTATTGCCGTGGACTTTGCCCGTGACACCGCCGCGATCAATCAGGCGCTGCTGCGCGAGGGGGTAATCGTGCGCCCGGTGGCCGGCTACGGCATGCCCCATTTCCTGCGGGTGTCCATTGGCCTGGCCGCAGAGAACGCACGCTTTCTTGAAGCCTTGACCAAGGTGCTGCGCTCGTGAGTCAAAGCAACCATACGCCTGCGCAGGTGCCGCTGATTGGTCGTCTGGTGGTCATCGGCCTCGGCCTGATCGGCGGCTCCTTTGCCAAGGGCCTGCGCGAGCGGGGCCTGTGCCGGGAAGTGATAGGCGTCGACCTGGACCCGGAATCGCGCCGCCTGGCGGTAGAGCTGGGCGTGGTCGATCGCTGTGAAAGCGACCTGGCCACAGCCTGCCAGGGCGCCGAGGTGATCCAGCTGGCGGTGCCGATTCTGGCCATGGAAAAGCTTTTGGGCGAGCTGGCCAAGCTTGATCTGGGGGCGGCGGTGCTGACCGATGTGGGCAGTGCCAAGGGCAGTGTGCTGCGTGCGGCGCGCCTGGCCTTTGCCGGTAAAGCGGTACGCTTCGTACCGGGTCACCCCATCGCCGGCTCCGAGCAGAGTGGGGTGGAAGCGGCCAATGGCGAACTGTTCCGTCGCCACAAGGTGATCCTGACGCCTTCCGAGCACAGCGACGAGCAGGCGCTGGCCCTGGTCGATACCCTGTGGCGTGAGCTGGGTGCGGATGTCGAGCATATGGAGGTCGAGCACCACGATCAGGTGCTGGCAGCCACCAGTCATCTGCCCCATCTGCTGGCCTTTACCCTGGTGGATTCGCTGGCCAAGCGCAGTGAGAACCTGGAGATTTTTCGTTACGCCGCCGGCGGCTTTCGCGACTTTACGCGAATCGCCGGCAGCGACCCGGTGATGTGGCACGACATCTTCCTCGCCAACCGCGAGGCCGTGCTACGAACCCTCGATGTATTTCGCGACGACCTCAACGCCCTGCGCGATGCGGTTGACGCAGGGGATGGGCACCAACTGCTGGGCGTATTTACCCGCGCCCGGGTGGCCCGTGAGCATTTCGGCAAAATTCTGGCCCGCAGGGCCTATGTGGACGCTATGCACTCGAACGATCTGATTTTCCTGGCCAACCCCGGTGGCAAACTGTCTGGGCGCATCCGCGTGCCGGGCGACAAGTCCATCTCCCACCGCTCGATCATGCTCGGCTCCCTGGCCGAAGGCACGACCGAGGTTGAAGGTTTCCTCGAAGGTGAGGACGCGCTGGCCACCCTGCAGGCCTTTCGCGATATGGGTGTGGTCATCGAGGGCCCGCACCATGGTCGCGTGACCATCCATGGCGTCGGTCTGCACGGCCTCAAGGCGCCGGCCGGCCCGCTCTATATGGGTAATTCCGGCACCTCCATGCGCTTGCTTTCCGGTCTGCTGGCGGCGCAGCCGTTCGACACCACCCTGACCGGCGATGCCTCGCTGTCCAAGCGGCCGATGAACCGCGTGGCCAAGCCCTTGCGGGCCATGGGCGCAGTGATCGAAACGGCCCCGGAAGGCCGCCCACCCTTGACCATCCGCGGTGGCCAGCGTCTGACCGGCATGGACTACGAAATGCCCATGGCCAGCGCCCAGGTCAAATCCTGTCTGCTGCTGGCCGGCCTGTATGCCGCCGGGCGCACCTCGGTGACCGAGCCGGCGCCGACCCGTGACCACACCGAGCGCATGCTGCGCGGCTTCGGCTACCCGGTCAGTGTCGAGGGCAGCACCGCCAGCGTCGAGTCTGGGCATAAGCTGACCGCCACTCGCATCGAGGTGCCGGCGGATATTTCGTCGGCGGCTTTCTTCCTGGTGGCGGCGAGCATCGCCGAAGACTCCGAGTTGGTGCTGGAGCATGTCGGCATCAACCCGACCCGCACCGGGGTGATCGATATCCTCAAGCTGATGGGTGGCGATATCAGCCTGGAAAACCAGCGTGAAGTCGGCGGCGAGCCGGTGGCGGATATCCGCGTGCGCTCGGCCCAGCTCAAGGGCATCGATATTCCCGAGGACCTGGTGCCGCTGGCTATCGACGAATTCCCCGTGCTGTTCGTCGCCGCTGCCTGCGCCCAGGGCCGCACCGTGCTGCGTGGCGCCGAAGAGCTGCGGGTCAAGGAGTCCGACCGCATCCAGGTGATGGCCGACGGCCTGATCGCGCTTGGCGTGAAATCCGAACCGACCCCGGATGGCATCGTGATCGAGGGTGGCAGCATCGGCGGTGGCGAAGTCTGGGCCCATGGCGATCACCGCATTGCCATGTCCTTCAGTGTGGCGTCGCTGCGCGCCAGTGCGCCGATCCGCATCCACGACTGCGCCAACGTCGCCACCTCCTTCCCCAACTTCCTGAGCCTGTCGGCCCAGGTCGGCATCCGTGTAGCCGAGGAGGGCAAGGCATGATCAATGCTCCGGTTATCACCATCGACGGCCCCAGCGGTTCGGGCAAGGGCACCATTGCCGGTCTGCTGGCCAAGCAGCTGGGCTGGAACTTGCTGGATTCCGGCGCTCTTTATCGCCTGCTGGCCTTTGCCGCAGGCAATCATGGGGTTGACCTGACCAATGAGGAGGCCATGAAACTCTTGGCCGCCCATCTGGATGTGCAGTTCGTGGCCGCTAGCGGTGGCCAGCGCATCATTCTGGAAGGTGAGGATGTGACCGATCTGATTCGCAACGAGCAGGTCGGCGCCGGCGCCTCCCAGGTGGCGTCCCTGCCTGCAGTGCGTGAGGCCTTGCTGCAGCGCCAGCAGGCCTTTCGCGAAATGCCGGGACTGGTGGCAGATGGTCGGGATATGGGCACCGTGGTGTTTCCCGATGCGCCGCTCAAGGTCTTCCTCACCGCCAGTGCCGAGGAGCGCGCGCAGCGCCGCTACTTGCAGTTGAAGGCCAAGGGCGATGATGTTAATCTCGCGAGTCTTCTTGATGAGATTCGGGCGCGCGACGAGCGCGATACCCAGCGAGCAGTAGCCCCGCTCAAGCCGGCGGCCGATGCCATAGTGCTGGATTCCACCGAGCTTTCCATTGAGCAAGTGCTTGAACGCATTCTGCGCGAGATCGCCGATCGCGAGCTCGCCGGGTAAGGCGATTGTCCTGCTGGGCAGTCGCACGGGTCATTCGACATAGGGTCGGGTGACCTGACAAGGAGGCATGTGGGAGACCAGTCCTAGTCCCACGGGCCTTTTTTATATCAACGACCCACATTGTCTGGAGTGTGGTTTGGGCAGATTCCCTGCCCTGAATCAACAGGAATCAACATGAGCGAAAGCTTTGCAGAACTTTTTGAAGAAAGCCTGAAATCCCTCGACATGCAGCCGGGTGCCATCATCACCGGCATCGTGGTCGACATCGACGGTGACTGGGTTACCGTGCATGCCGGCCTGAAGTCCGAGGGCGTCATCCCGCTGGAGCAGTTCTACAACGACGCCGGCGAGCTGACCATCAAGGTCGGTGACGAAGTTCACGTAGCGCTGGACGCGGTTGAAGATGGCTTTGGTGAAACCAAGCTGTCCCGCGAAAAAGCCAAGCGCGCCGAGTGCTGGATCGTTCTGGAAGCAGCTTTCGCCGCTGAGGAAGTGGTCAAGGGCGTTATCAACGGTAAGGTTAAGGGCGGCTTCACTGTCGACGTTAACGGCATCCGTGCGTTCCTCCCAGGTTCCTTGGTCGATGTCCGTCCGGTGCGTGATACCACCCACCTGGAAGGCAAAGAGCTCGAATTCAAAGTCATCAAGCTGGATCAGAAGCGCAACAACGTTGTCGTTTCCCGCCGCAGCGTGCTGGAAGCCGAGAACAGCGCCGAGCGCGAAGCTCTGCTGGAATCCCTGCAGGAAGGCCAGCAGGTCAAGGGTATCGTCAAGAACCTCACCGACTACGGCGCGTTCGTGGACCTGGGTGGCGTCGACGGCCTGCTGCACATCACCGACATGGCCTGGAAGCGCATCAAGCATCCGTCCGAGATCGTCAACGTTGGCGACGAGATCGACGTCAAGGTTCTCAAGTACGATCGCGAGCGTAACCGCGTATCCTTGGGCCTGAAGCAGCTGGGCGAAGATCCGTGGGTTGCCATCAAGGCGCGTTACCCGGAAAGCACCCGCGTTGTGGCTCGCGTTACCAACCTGACCGACTACGGCTGCTTCGCCGAGCTGGAAGAAGGTGTGGAAGGCCTGGTACACGTATCCGAAATGGATTGGACCAACAAGAACATCCACCCGTCGAAAGTCGTTAACGTCGGCGACGAAGTGGAAGTCATGGTTCTGGATATCGACGAAGAGCGTCGTCGTATCTCCCTGGGTATCAAACAGTGCAAGACCAACCCGTGGGAAGACTTCTCCGGCCAGTTCAACAAGGGCGACAAGATCTCCGGCACCATCAAGTCGATCACCGATTTCGGTATCTTCATTGGTCTGGACGGCGGCATCGACGGCCTGGTTCACCTGTCCGACATCTCCTGGAACGAAGTGGGCGAAGAAGCCGTACGCCGCTTCAAGAAGGGCGACGAGCTGGAAACCGTTATCCTCTCCGTTGATCCGGAGCGTGAGCGCATCTCCCTCGGCATCAAGCAGCTGGAAGAAGATCCGTTCTCCGACTACGTTGCCGTCAACGACAAGGGCACTATCGTTCGCGGTACTGTGAAGGAAGTTGACGCCAAGGGCGCTGTTATCACCCTGGCCGAAGGCATCGAAGCTACCCTGAAAGCCTCCGAAATCAGCCGTGACCGCGTTGAAGACGCGCGTAACGTGCTGAAAGAAGGCGAAGAAGTTGAAGCCAAGATCATCAGCGTCGATCGTAAGAGCCGTGTAATCAGCCTGTCGATCAAGTCCAAAGACGTTGAAGACGAGAAAGAAGCCATCAAGGAAATGCGCAAGCAGGAAGTTGAAACTGCTGGTCCGACCACCATCGGTGATCTGATCCGTGCGCAAATGGAGAACCAGGGTTAATCCCTGATGCACCTGCAAAAAAGGGCGACTTTGGTCGCCCTTTTTTGTGCGCTGTGCCCCATCCTGAATAAAATTTACACCTTTCTCCCGAGACTCTGAAATTCTCAATGGATTAAGGTGTTAAGTGAATCCAGCGTGATTACTCGCTGACTTTTAAATTGGCTGTGGCCGACTTGATCGAAAAGGACGAGCTGACCAGTCGGCAAACCTAGTTGAGGGGCACGGAAGGCCTATGGTTCAGTATGCTCGTGCAAACATGGTCGGCAAGATTGGGGCCAGGGCTTCGATTTGATCCGCCAGAAGCGTAGCCATGATAGATCCAGCAAAACTGACGCCCGAGCAGCGTTCGAACAGCAACTACAGGTTATGAGCCAGAAGGTGCGGTTCTTCGAAGCTGTGGTCGATCTGCTGAAGAATTACTACAGTGTTTTAATCTTAGAATAGCGCTCCGGCAAGTTCACTCGCAAAGGTAGGTTGAAGGGCACAGTGTCGGCAGGGCTTGCGAGTTAATTGTCTATCAGCCGTCAGGCACGCGTGTAACCGTTCTTCCCAATCGCAGCAGTCCCCTCTGCCTGAGCTTGGTCACCGATGTGCTTTCCCGCAAGATCGTTGACCATCATATACACGAGAGGCTTCATACTGACTCAGTAGTCGTCGTTTTCAGGCATGCGCTGAGACAGCGCCGGGGGGCATGTGCTATTTCACTACTATGACCATGGGCCAGTAATGCTCGGCGTTGTATAAAGCTCTGCATAAGCGGCACAGTGCCGATGCTCGATTGATACGGCTGCTACCAGAACGCGCTTTTGGAGCAGGTAAGCGGAGCCCTCAAGAATGAATTGATGCTGCGTCGTCCCAGTGGCCTGAGACAGGCAAGAGCAATGGTCAAGGATGTCATCGACATCTACAGCATGGAACGACCGCATCGGTCCCTGAAATACAAAACGCTCAATGTAGTGCACTGGGCGTTTTGAGTGCCGCGAATCTAACCAAAGCAGCGTAAGTCTAGTTAGGATCTGGCAGCGGGCTGCGGGGTGAGTCGGATTTTAATAAAAAAACCGGCGCAGGCCGGTTTATTCATGCTGAGCACTTGATCAATTATTGACCAGGCTCAGGAACTCGCTGCGGGTGGCGGCGTTTTCACGGAATTCGCCGAGCATCACCGAGGTGACCATGGAGGAGTTCTGCTTCTCCACGCCGCGCATCATCATGCACATATGCTGGGCTTCGATAACCACCGCCACGCCGAGGGCGCCGGTGACCTGCGAGATGGCCTCGGCGATCTGCCGGCTGAGGTTCTCCTGGATCTGCAGGCGCCGGGCATACATATCGACGATACGCGCCACCTTGGACAGCCCGAGCACCTTGCCGTTGGGGATATAGGCCACATGGGCCTTGCCGATAAACGGCAGCAGGTGATGCTCGCACAGCGAGTACAGCTCGATGTTCTTGACCAACACCATCTCGCTGTTGTCGGAGCTGAACAGGGCGCCGTTGGTGACTTCTTCCAGCGTCTGCTGGTAGCCGCGACACAGGTACTGCATGGCTTTGGCCGCGCGCTTGGGGGTGTCGAGCAGGCCTTCGCGGGACACGTCCTCGCCGAGCTGGCCGAGAATCGCGGTGTAGTTCTGTTCCAAGGACATGGAAAATCTCGTTGGTGTCTCAAAGGGCGCAGGGTAGGGCGCAAGTCGGGGGCTGGCAAGTGCGCTGGCTGCCAGAGTAAGGGTCTTATTCGTCGCGTCCATCCATCATGGTGCGCTTGAGCAGTACATAGACCGCGCCAGTGCCGCCATGCTTGGCCAGGCAGGAGGTAAAGCCCAGCACCTGAGGATGCTGGCGCAGCCAGGTGTTGACGTGGCTCTTGATCATCGGCTTGCGCCCGTCCATGCGCACCGCCTTGCCGTGGGTGACACGGACGCAGCGTACCTCCAGCTTGGTGGCTTCGGCGATAAATTCCCACAGGGTGTCGCGGGCCTTTTCCACGTTCATGCCGTGCAGGTCGAGGCTGCCCTCGAACGCGATCTGGCCCAGTTTGAGCTTGCGCATCTGGCCTTCCTGGATACCGTTGCCGGCCCAGTACAGGGCATCTTCGGCGCCCACGTCGATGACGAACTGATCCGACAGGCCGTCGACCTTGATCGATTCCACCCGCGCAGTTGCCGCCTGGCGCAGGGTTTCCAGACGGGCGCGGTTGGGCTTGGGTTTGCCGGTGTCGGCGCGGTCGTGCTTGATCGGTTTGACGCCGCGCAGTTCGGCTTGGAACAGGGAAAAATCGTCGTCTTGCATTGGGGCCTCCACGAAGCCCGCCAGTTTATCAGGGCGTGGCTTTAATGACGCTTTTTCAGCAGGTGGGGCGCCATGCTCAGTTCGCTGGAGCGCCGCAAGCGGCGCCGACACAGGCGCCAGCCCAGTATGCCAAGGCCCAGCAGGACCAGACCGAACGGTGCCAGGACGGCTGCGGCGCGCCTTGGCTCGTCGAGCGCGAAGGGGTTGTGCCACAGGCTGGCGGCTGCAGTGAACAGGCTGCCCAGCCCCGCAAGCAGGCACAACAGGGCAAGGCCGGCGGCGAGGCACAAGGGCCAGCGTCTGGTGCTGCGGGGGCGCAGGCGGCGGGCATCAAAATCATCGGACAGCTTCATCGGCTTTCCTCTGTCTGTACCGGCGCTATGACTGGTGCTCGCAACAGGGGTTCCTTTCAGGTTGCACAGTTGTGAGCGCAGGTGCGTTTTCAGAGCAACGCATTGGCACAGCTGACCACTGCTGCGAAGTTGTCAGCCAGGGCGATCATCTCGGCTCTGTGCATGTCGGCGGCATTCAGCACCTGGCCATCCAGGGTTGGCAGATCGCGGGTGGCGCAGGCGCTGTCGACCAGGGTGCAGCGGTAACCATAGTCCTTGGTGGCGCGCACTGTGGTGCTGATGCTGGAGTGGGTCATAAAGCCGCAGATAATCAGGTCCAGATGCCCCAGGGCCTGCAGGCGCTCATGCAGGTCGGTGCCGGAGAAGGCATTGGGCATGCGCTTTTCCACCACGATTTCCCCGGGCAGTGGCGCGGCTTCCGGCAGGTGCTGGCCGCGCGGGCTGCGCGGGTCCAGCGGGCCACCGGCAATGCCCAGGTGCTTGACGTGGACGATGGCGCTGCCCTGGGCGCGGGCGGCCGCCAGCAGCTTGGCGATTTCTTCCAGAGCCGGATCCAGGCCGGGGAGCTGCAACACGCCACTGCGGTATTCCTCTTGCGCGTCGATCACCACCAGGGTCGCGTTGCCCAGTTTGGCGGGGGCATGGCTACGACCGGTGAGCGCGAGCAGGGTTTGCGGAATGGACATGGCAGGGAGGCTCCTTGGGCATGGGTGAGTGATGGCTCATTGTCCGCCTTGTGGGCGCTGCTGTGAACCTCCAAGGCGGTTCTTGCGAGTAGCGCGGCGCACGCGCAGAATCACAGGCACTCCAAAGGATGGAGCCCAGCCCGGCAAGGAGAAGCCCCGTGAGCCTGATTACGTTGTTGTCCGAACACTTCTGGTTATTTTTCGCCGTGGCGGTGTCCATTGCCGTACTGCGCGAGCTGCATCTGAAACGCGATTAGCAGGCCCCGTGGCGCTACAGGGCCTGCCTGCTGTCGCGGCTGTCAGTACCAGCCGAGTACCTGGAACTGCAGATACCAGACGCCCAGCGAGCCGAAGAAGTTGACCAGGATGGCCGGCAGGAACTTCAGGTGCACGGCAAAGCTGTAGCTCTTGTCCAGGCTCATGGCCATGATCCCGGCGGCTGAGCCGACCACCGTCAGCGAGCCGCCAATACCCACCATCAGGGCATTCAGTGCCCACTGATCCAGGCCCAGCTGCGGGTTGGACATCAATGCGGCGGCTTCCACCGGCACGTTATCCATCACCCCGGAAGCGACCCCCAGCACCATATTCACGGCGGTCGGGTCCATCACCTCGAACAGGCGGGAGATATAGGACAGCCAACCGACATGGTTGAGGCAGGCCACCGAGGTGATGATGCCGATAAAGAACAGCAGGGCGTTCCACTCCACCTTCTGCAGCTGATCCTGCCAGGGCAGTTCGATACCGCGACGCATCAGCACCCAGGCATACAGCGCGACAAAGCCCAGGGCGATACCGACGGCGAATTCGATGCTGACCTTGAGGATCACGTTGCACAGCACCGCACCGGTCACCGCCACCAGGCCGACCAGGGCCAGGCCGGCACCACCGGGCTTAAGCGCGGTTTCGCTGACATCCGCTTGCTGGATCAGGTCTTCGCCAGTGAGCTTGCGCAGGTAGAACAGGTGCAGGGTGGCGGCAAACAGCAGCCAGCCGATCAGGGCCGAAGGAATCAGCAGCAGCAGGCCGGCCACGCTGATCTTGCCTGCCAGCACCACCATCAGGCTGGTGGAGGTGCCGAGAAACCACACCCCGGTGTTGGAGGCCACCACGATATTGCACAGGGCCACATGGGTATAGCGCGGGTGGTTGGAGATGCTCTTCACCGTCTTGCCGAAGATCATCGCCGTGGTGATGTTGTTGAGGAAGGGTGAGAGCAGCGCCGAAAGCGCGCCAGTGGCCCAGAACATGCCGCGTGCGCCCAGCCCCTTGCCCATCAGGTAACCATTGAGGGCAGTGAACACGTTTCGCTCGTTAAGCAGCTCCACGATCATCCACATAAAGGCCATAAAGGCGATCAGGCCGAACAGCTCCTCCTTGGTTTCATTCTGGGCGTGGAGGAAGTACTGAAAGCCGTTGGGGTCATAGAAGGCGTAGTGTGCGCCGATCACGATCAGGCCGGACATCATAAACATCGCGGGCTTGAACTTATCCATCTCCAACTGGGCTTCGAACACGATCAGCGTCATGCCAATCAGGAAAATCGCCAGCACGAGCAAGCCCGTGAGCGAGAAGGGATCTATGGTCATTTGTGTGGGCTCGGAAGGAAGGGAGGGGAAGGGTTAAGAATTCGTAACAAATTATATCCCTGGCCCTGAGGCTTTGGCAGAGGTGTCCAGCCCTGGCCAGAACTTTATTTTTGCCCTGGCTGCTTGGGCTAGAATGCGCGCCATTCCCTTGCCCCCGGAGAGCCTGCCGTGACCGATACTCCCGCCGCTACCCATACTCGCCTGCGCACCCTGCGCGACTATATCCGCTGGGCGGTCAGCCGCTTTCAGGCCGAGCAACTGTTCTTTGGCCATGGCACCGACAATGCCTGGGACGAAGCCCGCCAGCTGGTGCTGGGGGCGCTGCACCTGCCCTATCAGATCAACGACAGCTACCTGGATTGCCGTCTGGAAGACGACGAACACCTGCACCTGCAAACACTGCTGCGCCAGCGCATCGAGGAACGGGTACCCGCCGCCTACCTGCTCGGCGAGGCCTGGTTCTGTGGTCTGCCCTTTATCGTCGATGAGCGCGTGCTGGTGCCGCGCTCACCCATCGCCGAGCTGATCGAGCAGCACTTCCAGCCCTGGCTGGCGCTGGAGCCGGCGCGCATCCTTGACCTGTGCACCGGTTCGGGCTGCATCGGCATTGCCTGCGCCTACGAGTTCCCCGAGGCCGAGGTGGTGCTGGGCGACCTGTCCTTCGAGGCGCTGGAGGTGGCCAACCAGAATATCGAGCGCCATGGCCTGGAAGAGCGGGTCTACACCGTGCAGGGCGATGGTTTCGATGGGCTGCCGGGCCAGCGTTTCGATCTGATCCTGTCCAACCCGCCTTATGTGGACGCCGAGGATTTCGCCGATATGCCGGCCGAATACCAGCACGAGCCGGCCATGGGCCTGGCCTGTGGCGAGGATGGCCTGGACCTGGTGCGGCGCATGTTGGCCGAGGCCGCCGATCACTTGACGGAAAAGGGTCTGTTGATCGTGGAGGTGGGCAACAGCCAGGTTCACGTCGAGGCGTTGTACCCGGAGGTGGACTTCACCTGGCTGGAGTTCGAGCGCGGCGGCCATGGCGTGTTCCTGCTGGCCGCGGCCCAGTGCCGTGAGCATCAGGCGCTGTTTCGTGCGCGGGTGAATGCCAACGGCTAGGGTGGGAAACCACGCGGCGCTTTCCATCAGGTTGCGTAGCCGGCGGATAAGCTTCGCGTTATCCGCCCTACGTGCTTGCAGTCATGGCTAGGTAGGGTGGACAACCGCGCAGCGTTGTCCACCATGATATGCCGGCGGCGAGCCAGCTCGCGTTATCCACCCTGAGGGCTTTGCAATCAGCGGGTGGCAATCCAGATCAGCAGACCGGCCTGGAACACGCAGAAGGCGATCAGGCAGGTGATGGTAAAGCGCAGGCTGCCGTCCTCGCGCTTGTAGGTATCCAGACGATCTTCCAGCTTGCGGATTTTCACGTCCTGCTCGCGCAGGCTCTGATCGGCCTGGGTCAGCATGGCAGCGGCGTCCAGCAGCTCTACCTGTTGCACCTTTTCCGCGTGCCAGTCGCCATACAGCGAGCTGACCCGCGGTGCGCTGGCCTGGGCCTTGAGTTGCAGCGGGTCGAGGTAGTCGATGGTAAAACCCTGAGCCTTGAGGCAGTGTTCGCGGCGGGCCACGGCCTCCTTGCTGAAGGCGTCCTGGGTGGGCAGGGGAAAGGGCTCGACCAGATAGTGGGCATAGTGCTGACGGGCCCAGCTGATCGCCTGGGCCAGCATATAGCGGCCCAGGCCGCGGTTTTCCGGTTCCAGGCTCAGGCCTTTCTCCGGGGCGAAGCGCACCTGCTTGAGCTGGTGGTCGGCCCAGATCTCCAGCAGGTTCTGCCCCTTGCGCAGGCGTTGGCCGGGCAGCTGCAGGCTCAGGCGCAACAGGCTGTGTTCCTTGCCGCGGCGCTCAACCCGCCCCAGTTGCACAAAACGCAGGGGGCGGGCACCGGTGTGTCGATCCGCTGGCAGGGGGGCCAGGCGCAGCAACTGAAAGCGTTCTGCCGGCAGGTCTGCCCAGGGGTGGGGCGTCTCGACCTGCTGGACGTCACTGTCGGCCGGGCTGTCGCTGGGGGATGCTGGGCTTTCGCTCATGGCTGCGTTTCCATCCAAAGATGCCGGCTTATCGGCCGCCGGAGCCATGGCTGTAGCCTGGCTGCCGTCGATGACTGATGCAGCAACCATAGACGAGGCCCCGCTGGCTTGACCAGTACGGCTATGCAGGTTGCCCCGGGCGGGGTGAACTGTGCCGCTGCCGGGGGTATACTCAGCGCCTTTCCTTATCCGGCCCGCTGGCGCCTTGCATGCCATCCGGGGCTGTCTTCGCGGAGCCTTTTGCACATGTCCGGCAACACTTTCGGCAAGCTGTTCACCGTCACCACCGCTGGCGAAAGCCATGGCCCGGCATTGGTCGCCATCGTCGACGGCTGCCCGCCGGGTATGGAGCTGTCCCTGGAAGACATGCAGCGCGACCTGGACAGGCGCAAGCCTGGCACCAGCCGGCACACCACCCAGCGCCAGGAAGACGATGTGGTGGAGATTCTCTCCGGGGTGTTCGAGGGCAAGACCACCGGCTGCCCCATCGGCCTGTTGATCCGCAACACCGACCAGAAGTCCAAGGACTATTCGGCGATCAAGGACAGCTTCCGTCCGGCCCATGCCGACTACACCTACCAGCACAAGTACGGCATCCGCGACTACCGTGGCGGTGGTCGCAGTTCGGCCCGGGAAACCGCCATGCGCGTGGCGGCCGGTGCCATCGCCAAGAAGTACCTGGCGACCCAGGGCATTCTGATTCGCGGCTATATGAGCCAGCTCGGCCCCATCGAGATTCCCTTCAAGACCTGGGACAGTGTCGAGCAGAACGCCTTCTTCAGCCCCGACCCGGACAAGGTGCCGGAGCTTGAGGCCTATATGGACCAGCTGCGTCGCGATCAGGATTCGGTGGGCGCCAAGATCACCGTGGTCGCCGAAGGCGTGATGCCAGGGCTGGGCGAGCCGATCTTCGACCGCCTAGACGCCGAACTGGCTCACGCGCTGATGAGCATCAACGCGGTCAAGGGCGTGGAAATCGGCGCCGGTTTCGCCTGTGTGGCCCAGCGCGGCACCGAGCACCGTGACGAGATGACCGCCGAAGGCTTTCTCTCCAACCATGCCGGCGGCATTCTCGGTGGCATTTCCAGCGGCCAGCCGATCGTCGCCCACCTGGCCCTCAAGCCCACTTCCAGCATTACCACCCCGGGGCGCGCTATCGATGTGCACGGCAACCCCATCGAGCTGATTACCAAGGGCCGCCACGACCCGTGCGTGGGCATCCGCGCCACGCCGATTGCCGAGGCGATGATGGCCATGGTGCTGCTCGATCATCTGCTGCGTCACCGCGGCCAGAATGCCGATGTGCGGGTGCAGACCCCGGTGCTGCCGCAGCTGTGACAGCACGGCCAGGTTGGCTTGCGCGTTGCGTTAGCCAGCAATGCGGCCCATGCTCAACCCAGGCCAGGGGCACGCCATGAATGGCGCATTGCCTTACTGGCGCCTGTCCGGTTTTTACTTTTTCTACTTTGCCCTGCTCGGCGCCACGGCGCCGTTTCTAGCTCTGTATTTCGACCACCTGGGTTTCAGCGCCGCGCGCATCGGCGAGCTGATCGCCATTCCCATGCTGATGCGCTGCCTGGCGCCGAACCTCTGGGGCTGGCTGGGCGATCGTAGCGGCCAGCGCCTGGCCATCGTGCGTTTTGGCGCCATCTGCACCTTGCTCTGTTTTGCCGGCATCTTTATCAGCCACAGCTATGCCTGGCTGGCGCTGATCATGGCCGCCCATGCCTTCTTCTGGCATGCGGTGCTGCCGCAGTTCGAGGTCATTACCCTGGCCCATCTGCGTGAGCAGGCGGCGCGCTACAGTCAGATCCGCCTGTGGGGCAGCATCGGTTTTATTGTCGCGGTGGTGGGTTTGGGGCAGCTGTTCCAGCGCATCAGCCTGGATGCCTACCCCTGGGCGCTGATTCTGATCATGGCCGGCATCGTTGCCAGCAGCTTCTGGGTGCCCAATGCCCAGCCGCAGTCCAGACCCGAAGACGGCCATGTGGGCGGTTTCCTGCGTCAGTTGCGTCGTCCCGGCGTGCTCGCCTTCTTCCTCAGCGTTGGGCTGATGCAGCTGAGCAACGGCCCCTATTACACCTTCCTCAGCCTGCATCTGGAGGCGCTGGGTTATGGCCGTGGCCTGATCGGCATGCTCTGGGCACTGGGGGTGGTGGCGGAGATTGTGCTGTTTCTGTTTATGGCCCGTTTGCTGACCCGTTACCGCCTGCGTACGGTGCTGCTGGCCAGCTTTCTGATCACCGCGCTGCGCTGGCTGCTGCTGGGCAATCTGGCCGAGCATCTGCCGATTCTGCTGCTGGCTCAGTGCATGCACGCCGCCACCTTTGGCAGTTTCCACGCCGCCTCCATCCATTTTATTCAGCGCAGCTTCGCCGACCGCCAGCAAGGCCAGGGCCAGGCCCTGTATGCCACCCTGGCCGGTATCGGCGGTGCCCTCGGCGCCCTGTATTCCGGTTACAGTTGGAACAGCCTGGGTGCGCCCGCAACCTTTGCCATCGCCAGCTTGGTGGCCCTGGCCGCCGCTGCGGTGTGCGCCTGGGGCATGCATGAGCAACGGCCCGTCCATCATCTTTAAGGGGATATGCCCATGAGCATCCTGAGCGTTTATCACCAGTCCACGCCCGAGCAGGCGAACAAGACCCTGACCCATATGGAAGATATCGCCAGCACCCTGGGCGTAGCCGGTATCGAGCTGCTGAGCCTGCCGCTTGCAAGTGCGCTGCCGGCCGGTGCCGACCAGGCCAGCATCCTCGCCGCCTGTGCAGAACCCCTGGCGCGCCTGCAGAGTGAGGGCTATGCCAGCCTGGAGGTGCTCAGCCTGGATTGCGGCATCGACGGCGCCCCGGAGCAGCGCACCAGCCTGCGTCAGGCTCGGCGCTACCCGGTGGATCAGCAGTTCTATTGCGTAGGCGGGCGACTGCAGCTGTGTCTGCAGGTGGATGATTATGTGCTGGCCGTGCAGTGCGAGAAACACGACCTGCTGCGGGTGCCGGCCGGGGTGGTGCATTGGCTGGATATCGGCGAGCAGCCGCGCCTGGCGCTCGTTCGCCTGTTCGCCAGCAGCAAGGTGCCGGCTGCGACGCTGGCCGACCAGACCCTGGCGGGCTTGATCCCAGGCCTGGATGATTAACAGGCTGTTGAAAAACTACCTCGGCTTTGGCCTCCTGCGTCGCCCTACCTCCTGCATCCATGCAGTCGTGCGTGGGCAATCCTGCGTTAAAAACGGCCTCAGAATGCTCATTTACAGCACGTAAACTCCGCTTCTTCGGCCGTTTTGACCAGCCGGAGGCTGTTACTAACGTAGCGCCTTGTCTTGCCTGCCTCGCCTACGTTTTTCAACGGCCTGTTAACCGGCAAATAGATCTGAACTCTGTTGGGGGCTGGCTATCCTAGAGGGGTAAGCCTCATTCAAGGAGCGTCATCATGGGATCCATGTTCAACAGTCTGCTCGGTCTGGTCGTGTTGGCCCTGTGCATCTGGGCCATCCTCAATGTGATCAAGAGCAATGTCGACAGCGGCAAGAAGGTGTTGTGGATTCTGCTGATCGTGCTGCTGCCGGTGATCGGCCTGATCATCTGGGCGCTGATGGGGCCCCGCGGCACTATCAGGTTCTAGGTCAACGCCATGCGTAACCTGCTTGTCCTGGGCCTGGCCCTGCTGCTGGCGGGCCCGGCCAGTGCGACCGAAGCCGAGGCCTGGCAGGCCCTGCGCGAGGGACGTGCGGTCTTGCTGTTGCGCCATGCCACAGCGCCAGGCACGGGTGATCCGGCGAATTTCCAGCTGGGTGATTGCCGCACCCAGCGCAACCTCAATCAGGCCGGCCGTGAGCAGGCGCAGCGCTGGGGACAGTTGCTGCGCCGCCAGGGGATCGAGCATCCGCGCCTGCTCAGCAGCCGCTGGTGCCGGGCTCAGGACACCGCCAGCGCCATGGGCCTGGGGGCAGTTGAGCCCGCGCCGGTCCTGGATTCCTTCTTCGTCCAGCCCCGGCAGGGCGCCGAACGCACGCGCCAGCTGATCGAACAGATCAATGCCCAGCCCCGGGGCGTGCCCCTGGTGCTAGTGTCCCATCAGGTCAATATCACCGCCCTGACCGGGATATTCCCGGCGTCGGGGGAGGGCCTGGTGCTCGCCTTGCCGCTCAGTCAGCCGGCCCGGGTGCTAGGGCGCATCGCGCCGCCCTGATTCGCTACTGGCTGGCCACCCGCTGATGCAGCTGATGGGACAGCTGCTCAAGCTGTTCGCCGAGCATGACCAATGATTCCTGGGCGCTGAGCAGTTCGGCGCTGGCCTCGCGCTGACGCTGGCTGGCTTCGCGCTGGGCCGCGCTGTTGTCACGCACATGGGCCAGCTGCTGGTGGGCGCGATCCAGGGCCTGACTGTGTTGCAGAATGGCGCTGGAGAGGTTGTCGGTCAGGCCGGCATTGCTGGCCAGGGCGCTGCCCACATCGCTGACCTGGGCGGCGCCGGTGTCGACGATCTGCTGCGACTGACCGAGCACGCTCTGCACCCGGTCAGCGGTTTCATTGCTGCGCTGGGACAGGCTGCGCACCTCGTCGGCCACCACGGCAAAGCCACGGCCATGTTCACCAGCCCGGGCCGCCTCGATGGCCGCGTTGAGGGCCAGCAGGTTGGTCTGCTGGGCGATGGCGCTGATCATCTGCATGGATTCGGCGATGCGCTGATTGCTCTGCTGGATGGCCTGCATGCTGGTCTGGGCTTCTTCCATGCGCTGGGCACAGAGGTTGACCTGGCCGCTGCTGTGCTGGGTGTCCTGGCTCAGCTGCTGCATATGCCCGGTGCTTTCGGCCAGGTTCTGCAGAACCTCATGCAGGGCCAGGTCCAGCTGCTGCATGGCGTCGGCCTGTTGTTGCACATCGGTGTCGATGCTCTGGCAGCGCTGACGGATGCCGCTAAGGGTCTGCTGCAGCTGGCCGGCCATCTGCAACAGGTCGCGGGCGGTATTGCGCACTTCATCGACCATGCCGGCCAGTTGCTGCTGGTTGCGTGCGGCGCTGTCGCCGAAGGCGCGGGATTCATTCAGGGCCTGCTCGGCATCGCTCAGCGCCTGGCTGCGCAGTTTGGCGTTGTACCACTGGGCCAGCCAGACGGTGAGTACCGGCAGGATATAACCGGAGTAGGTGTTGACCATGGCATCCTTGGCGCTCAACTCGAACACCGGCAAGGCCGCGCCGCTGCGTTCCAGGCGGATCAACCAGAACACGAAGATGGCCTGTACCAGGCTCCAGAACATGGCGCTGCGGCTGTCTGCCAGCAGATAGGCGAACACGATGATCACCGCCGGCCAGTAGATATGCGCCGAATTCAGACCGCCGAGCTGGTAGATCAGCAGCATCGAATAGCTGGCCATGCAGGTCAGGGCCAGATTGGCCGCCACGATCAGGGGGAACAGGGCGCTGCGCAGTACCAGCAGCATCAGCGGCATGCCCAGCACCAAGAGCAGTGACCCGTACATCAGCGCCTCGTTGCCCAGGCGGCCCCACTTGATGCAGCTGTAGAGGCCGATTACCACGCTGCACAGGCCACTGAAGGCCAGGGTGCGGGCCAGCAGCATGCTGGTTTGATCATTGAGCGCCTGTGGCAGGAAATACCCGAGAAAACCCTGTCGCATGCCGTACTCCAGTCAGATGGCTACCCCGAGTATCGGCGCTAAATGGCGAAGACTTGAGGGGTAAAAGCGGCAAAATGCCGGAGAAAATGGCGAAAAGCCAGTGTCGGTAATCAGGCGTTCGAGCCGCGCTCAGGCGGCTTTCTGGCGCGCCCGATTCAGAGCAGGTCGATGTCCTGCAGAATTGCGGCGAACTTGCTTTCCTCTTCTTCGAGAAAGCGCAGCAGCTCATCGCCACTGAGCACCAGGGGCGACCAGCCATGGCGGGCCAGGGTGGCGTGCCAGTGCGCGGTCTGGCTCAGTTGCAGCAGCGCCCGGGTATAGGTCTGACGTTGGTCTGCCGGCAGATCCGCGCGGGCAAAAAAGCCGCGCCAGTTGTTGAACACCAGATCCACGCCCTGTTCCCTCAGGGTCGGGGCATCGAAACCTGGGATACGCTGTGCCGTGCTCACGGCCAGCAGGCGCACCTCGCCGCTGGCCAGAGCTTCACCCAGGCCACCCAGGCCGGTAAACAGGACGATGCCTTCAAAGCCACTTTGCAAGGCCTGCACGGCTTCCTCGTCACTGCGGCGGAAGGTGAAGCGCAGGTTTTTCGGCTGGGTCACACCGGCCTTTTTCAGAATCATGGCGGCGGCGAAGTGGTCGATACTGCCTTTCGAGGCGCCGAGAATGACGGGATGGCGCATCGGGTTGGCATTCAGGGCGGCAACCAGTTGCTGGATGTTCTGGTAGGGCGAGTGGCTGGCCACCACCACCGCTTCGGCTTCGTTGGACAGCACTACCAGCGGCGCCAGTTCGCGAAAGCCCTTGAGGTAGGTGCCGGTGAGCGGCCGGTAGATCAGGGGGCTGGACTGCACCATCAAGGCGTTCTTGAGGCTGTCATCGGCGAGGAATTTCTGCAGGCCGCGCCAGCCGCCGGCCCCTTCCCAGCGATCGTATACCACCTGTTGCGCCAGGCCGGTGGCCAACAGGGCATCGCCCACGGCATAGGCCTTGGTATCCCAGCCGCTACCAGCGGGGCCTGGAACGAACAGGTGCAGCTGCTCCAACGGCGCGGCCTGGGCGCTGCCCAGCAACAGGGCGCCGCTCAGGACAAGGCGGGTTTGCAGGCGTTTGAGCAAAGTGGACACGGCACCTCCCAGTGACAGCAACGGATGTTTCTGTTGGCAAGGTTAGCAGCCGCTCAGGCGTTGCTGCGGTGGCGGCGGTACTGCTGCGGCGTCTGTCCCTTCCAGCGTCTGAAGGCATGGAGGAAATTGGACACCTCGCTATAGCCCAGGCGTTCGGCAATCTGCGCCTGGGTCAGGCTGCTGCCGCTCAGCAGTTCTTCGGCCAGGGTCTGGCGCACCTCTTCCTGCAGCTGGCGGAAGCTGCTGCCCTGATCCTTTAGACGGCGGCGTAGGGTGCGGCTGCTGAGGTGCAGTTCAGCGGCGATCTGCTCCATATCGGCCAGCCAGCCGGGGGTGCGCAACAGACGATCGCGCACCTGGCCGGCCAGGCCGCTGCGTACCCGGCGTTTGTCCAGCAGCGCCTGGCACTGCTGCTCGCAGAGGCTGGCCATGGCCGGATTGGCCCGGGGCAGGGGCGCATCGAGCAGTGTCCGGGCAAAGCTGATGCGGTTCTCGTCGCTGGCGAAGTGCGGCAGCAGGCCAAACGCCTGAATAAAGGGCTGCGGATCTGCCGGTGCCGGCATGCGCAACTGCACCTGGCTCAAGGCGACTGCAGCGCCGGTCAGCTCGCGCTGGATCACCAGCACCGCCGCCGCATCGCGCTGCACCAGAAAGCTCTGCAGAGCGGCGGGCAGGTGGCTGTCGGTCAGGTGCAGGTGGGCCAGCTCGGGGTCTTCACTCAGGTGGATGCGGGTGAGGGCGAAGGTCAGGTCCAGATAGCGCAGGCCGGTCTCGGCGGCCTGGCGAAAGCTCTGGCTGCTGAGCAGGGCGTAGCCCCAGATGCCGTAGGTGGTCAGCTGGTAGCGCAGGCCAGCCTGCAGGCCCAGGTCGGTGACCGCCGGCAGCGCCTCGATCAGATTGGCAATCAGGCGCAGTTCCTGCTGTGAATCGCACTCCTGCAGCGGGTCGGCCAGTTGCAGCGGAGTCAGGTCGCACCCCTTGAGACAGTGGTCCAGACTCAGGCCATGCTCCAGGCCCAGCTGGGTCAGCAGTTGCAGGCTGGTGATGCTGCGTTTGGGGCCGGGGCAGAGCATAGGGTTGTCCGAAAATCACAATAGGTTGGCCGACTATGCCATAACCCGGGGCCGCGGGTACAAGTAGCATGCAGGTAGCGCTCAACCAGACGAGATAACAATGAATAACCACAGTCAAACGGCCAAGGCCTTGCGCATCCTGATCATCGGCACCGGCTTCGGTGGCCTCGGCATGGCCATCCAGCTCCGTCAGGCCGGCTTCGAGGATTTTCTGCTGCTGGAAAAAGCCGGGGATATCGGTGGTACCTGGCGCGATAACAGTTACCCCGGTGCGGCCTGTGATGTGCCTTCACACCTGTACTCCTTTTCCTTCGAGCCCAAGGTCGACTGGAGCCGCAAGTACGCCCCCCAGGCCGAGATCCACGGCTATATGCAGCATTGCGTGGACAAGTACCGCCTGCGCCCGCATATCCGCCTGCAGGCCGAAGTGCGCAGCGCCGCCTTCGATGAGTCGGCCGGGCTCTGGCGGGTCAGTTTGAGCAGCGGCGAGGAGCTGACCGCCGAGGTGCTGATCAGCGCCTGCGGTCAGCTCAACCAGCCAGCCTATCCGGCCATTCCCGGTATCGAGCAGTTCCAGGGCGAGGCTTTCCACTCGGCGCGCTGGCGCCATGACCTGGACCTTGCCGGCAAGCGCGTGGCGGTGATCGGCACCGGGGCCTCGGCCATCCAGTTTGTGCCGCAGATCCAGCCCAGGGTGGCCGAGCTCAAGCTGTTCCAGCGCTCGGCGGCCTATGTGTTGCCCAAGGCCGATCGCGCCTACCGGCCCTGGGAGCTGGCGCTGCTGCGCCGTCTGCCCTGGCTGCAGCGCCTGGATCGCAGCCTGCAGTACCTGCAGCATGAGGTGCGCGGCCTGGCCTTTATCAGCCTGCCCTGGCTGATGAAAGTGTTTCGTTCCGGTTTTGATCGGCACCTGCGCCGGCATATTCCCGACCCGGCCCTACGCGCCAGGCTACAGCCGGATTACCCCATGGGCTGCAAGCGCATCCTGATCAGCAACGACTACCTGCCGGCCCTGGCCCAGACCAATGTGCAGGTGATCGATACGGCCATCGAAGCGGTGACGAGTACTGGCATCCGCACCCGCGATGGCCAGGAGCATGCCTGCGATGTGCTGATCTACGGCACCGGGTTTGCCGCCACGGATTTTCTCGCGCCGATGCAGATTCGTGGGCGTGACGGGGTGGAGCTGAACCAGGCCTGGCGCGAGGGTGCCGAGGCCTACAAGGGCATCAGCGTCAGCGGTTTCCCCAACCTGTTTATCCTCTATGGGCCCAACACCAACCTGGGCCACAGCTCCATCATCTATATGCTGGAGAGCCAGTTCCGCTATGTGCTGGGCTGCATCCAGGCGCTGCAGGCCCGGGGGCTGCGCTATCTGGACGTCAAGGCTCAGGTGCAGCAGGCCTACAACCGCCGTATCCAGGCCGATTCACATCGAACGATATGGGAGCAGGGCTGTTCCAGCTGGTACAAAACCGCCTCCGGCAAGAGCACCAACAACTGGCCGGGCTATACCTTCACCTACCGCCACCTGACCCGCGCTCCGGAGCTTGCCGACTATGACTGCATCCGCTGAATTCACCGCCCCGGCCCAGGACCAGCCGCTGTTGCGCAGCGTGCTGCGTGGTGCCCTGCGCCTGTTGTTCCGTGGCCTGGTGCGTCCACCCATGCCGATTGCCGGGCAGCGTGCGGTCTTGCGCCTGCTCACCGCTGCCACGCCGCCGCTGCGTGGGGTCAGCCGTAGCGCCGGCACCCTGGGTGGGCGAGCCTGTGAGTGGCACAAGCCGCAGAGTGCTCGCGGCACGGTGTTGCTCTATCTGCACGGCGGCGCCTACCTGATCGGTGGGCCCAATACCCACCGGGCCATTTGCGCCAACCTGGCCAAGCGTGGGCAGCTGCAAGTGTGCGCCCTGGATTATCGCCTGGCCCCGGAGCATCCCTTTCCGGCGGCAAGCGAAGATGCCGTGGCCGCCTTTGAGGCCCTGCTAGAGATGGGTTACAAACCCGAGCAGATCGTGATCGGCGGTGACTCGGCCGGCGGCAACCTGAGCCTGATCACCAGCCTGCGCCTGCGCGACCTGGGCCTGCCGCAACCGGCGGCGCTGGTGTGTTTCTCACCCGTGGTGGATTTTACCGGCGAGCAGCTGCACGAGCCGCCGGCGGGCGATCCGCTGATCCATCGCGCCTGGGTGGAGCAGGCCCGTGGCCTCTACTGCCCGCCGGGGATACGCCTGGATGACCCGGCTTTGTCACCCTTGTTCGCCGATCTCAAGGGCCTGGCGCCTGTGCTGATCCAGGTGGGCGAGGACGAGATCCTGCGCAATGACAGCCTGCGTTTTGCCGACAAGGCCAGGGCCGCCGGGGTGGAGGTGCGCCTGCAGCGCTACCCGGACCTGTGGCATGTGTTCCAGGCCCATGCCGGCATGCTCAAGGCGGCGGATTTCGCCCTGGCCGAGGTGGTGAGTTTTCTGCGCGAGCGGGGCTGCTGAATGAAGAACATCCTGATTACCGGCGCCGCCTCCGGTATCGGCGCGGCCACGGCGCGTCTGTTTCACCAACAGGGCTGGCGGGTCGGCCTGCTCGACTGCAATCGCCAGGCCCTGGCGCAACTGGCCGCCGAGCTGGGCGGGGCCTGGAATGCCGAACTGGATGTCACCGACGCAGCAGCGGTCAAGGCGGCCCTGGCGGACTTCTGCGCCGGCCAGGGCGGACAGCTGCGCCTGCTGTTCAACAGCGCTGGGGTGCTGCGTATTGGTCAGTTCGAGACGATTGAGCCGGCCGAGCATGCCCGCATTCTGCAGATCAACGTCCTCGGCCTGATCAATATGACCCATGCCGCCTTTGCCTATCTCAAGGCCACCCCCGGTGCCCAGGTGATCAATATGGGCTCGGCGTCCGGTGTGTATGGCGTGCCGGAGCTGGCCAGCTACTCGGCCTCCAAGTTCGCCGTGCGCGGCTTGACCGAGGCCCTGGAGATCGAGTGGGCGCGCCATGGCATCGGCGTCGGCGACCTGATGCCGCCCTTTGTCAGCACCCCAATGCTTAATGACCAGCAGGTGCAGGCCCCGGTGCTGCGCCGTCTGGGGGTCAACCTGGGCGCCGAGGATGTGGCTCAGGCCGTCTGGCAGCAGGCCCACAGGCCGCTGGTGCATCGCCCGGTCAGCCTGCAGTTCAAGCTGCTGTACTGGGCCGGGCAGATCACCCCGGCCTGGTTGAGCCGTCTGATGATGGCCTGGCTCAGTCGTCCATAAACTGCGCATCGGCTGCCTGTGGCCGGCTGTAACAACTTTTCCTGGGCAAATGCATGGAGATAGGACTAGTCTGCAGATGACGGCTCTGGCGGTGCACTCTGCACTGGTCACCGTCTTCCAGTTCGCCTCAAGAACTGGTTTTAGGCAAAACAGGCAGTGACGTGCCTGACTCCCGGGTGGCGCTGAAACAGGTGCCACTACACCGCAAAACCGAGTGCGGTGGCGACGGGAAGGTGTTCTACAGATGGTTTCACGCAGCATCGACAACGCAGTTGGTTCTTTAGTTGGTTCCTAAGGGCTGTTGCAGTTACGTCGTGGCATCTGGCGGAACGTCGGCAGCTCCTCGCGTCTTTTTCCATCGCCTGAGGAGGTCACTTTATGAGCGCAGCCTTGCACGATGATGTCAGCAATGGGGTTTTACGGCGGATGAAGGAAGGCGGTTTCGACTTCGCCAGCTTCCATCCCATCGAGTTCTACGCCATCTTCCCGGACGAGGAACGGGCCCGTATGGCAACCCGCAAGTTTCGAGGCGAATCACTGCACGCCCTGGTGACCGAGCGTGACGACGGGGTGTGGCATCTGCAGGTGAGCAAGGTGATGTTCGCCACCTACCATGGCATTGATGACTTCGAGCATGATCTGGAAGCCGTGGTCGCCCCTCTGGGCGGCAAGCTGGACGGCTGGGGCGTGACTCAGGAGGTCAAGAACCTGCGTCCCTGAGTGCAGCAGGCACCGTCCGGCCATGGCCGGGCGGTGTCGCCGACTCGACCCATACTGCGCTTTGCCTCAGACTGGCGGCTTTTCGCGTTCAGTTCACAGGCTTTCGCAATGACCGATATTCTGATTTTTACCCATATCGACTACTGCCCACCGGCCCATCTGGCCCAGGTGCTGGAGGAGGGCGGGCACCGCTTTGCCGTACTGCGCGCCGATCTGGGCGAGCTGGACGGTATCGATCTGGATCGGCCCAAAGCCGTGGCCATCATGGGCGGGCCCATGAGCGTGAACGACCCGCTGCCCTGGCTGCAGACCGAGGTGGCGGCGCTGCAGCATCTGATCCGCCGCGATATCCCGCTGATCGGTCACTGCCTGGGTGGTCAACTGCTGGCCAAGGCTCTGGGTGCCGAAATCAGCCGAATGCCCTACACCGAAAGCGGCTGGCAGCCCTTGACCCGCCTGGATCAGTCAGCCCCCAGCCCCTGGCTGGCCCATCTGCCCGTGCAGTTCCCCATGTTCCAGTGGCATGGCGACAGCTTTGCCATTCCCGAGGGCGCGCAGCCTTTGCTCAGCAGCCCCTGGTGCGCCAACCAGGGCTTTGCCTGGGGCGACAAGGTGCTGGCCCTGCAGGGCCATCCGGAAATGACCGAAGCCCTGGTGCGCGAATGGCTGGATGACTGGCACCACCTGCTAGACGAAACCCAGCCCAGCCAACAGAGCCGGGCGCTGATGCTGGATGAGCTACCGGCCAAGGTGGCCGAACTCAACCGTGTGGCTGAAGGCTTCTACCGCCATTGGCTGAGTCTCGCCGGGCTCTGATACTCCGGTAGGGTGGATGACGCTTTACCCATCCACCATTGGTTGCCTTGTGGTGGATAAAAACAGCGTTATCCACCCTACGCCTAACACAGCCGCGTAAAGGGGTAGGGTGCGCTATGCGCACCGGTGCAGGCCTCGGTCACGTGGTGCGCACGGCGCACCCTACGCCCTATCCAAGCGATGCGCCTTAAAATGGCGCGCTGCGCGACTTGGTGGTCACGGTTGCGCCCCGGCTTGGTGCAATCTCGTTTGGGTGAATAAGCAACCTATTGATTTAAAAGACTTTTAATCGATGGCGCGGGCCTTGCAAAGCCGACTCCATGTCCGGGTGACAAGGAGTACGGCATGGCCCGCACCTTTTATGACGAGATGTACGACGCGAGTGGCGCTGTCCGCCCGCATTATCAGACCTTTGCCCGCTGGCTGGCCGATACGCCGGCCGAGTTGCTGGCCCAGCGCCGCCGCGAGGCGGATCTGCTGTTCCACCGCGCCGGCATCACCTTCACCCTGTATGGCGATGACCAGGGCACCGAGCGCCTGATTCCGTTCGACATCATCCCGCGCAGCATCCCCGCCAGCGAATGGCGCATCGTCGAACGCGGCTGTATCCAGCGCGTGCAGGCGCTGAACATGTTTCTCGCCGACCTCTACCACGAGCAGCGCATCCTCAAGGCCGGGATCATCCCCGCCGAGCAGGTGCTGGCCAACGAGGGCTACCAGATCGCCATGCAGGGCCTCAACCTGCACCGCGACCTCTACGCCCATATCGCCGGGGTCGACCTGGTACGCGATGGCGACGGCAGCTACTACGTGCTGGAAGACAACCTGCGCACCCCCAGCGGCGTCAGCTATATGCTCGAAGACCGCAAGATGATGATGCGCCTGTTCCCCGAGCTGTTCGCCGCCCAGCGCGTGGCCCCCATCGATCACTATCCGAACCTGCTGCTCGACACGCTGAAATCCTCCAGCCCGCTGGATAACCCCAATGTGGTGGTGCTGACCCCGGGGCGCTTCAACAGCGCCTACTTCGAGCACGCCTTCCTGGCTCGGGAAATGGGCGTGGAGCTGGTCGAGGGCGCGGACCTGTTCGTACGCGACGACAAACTCTTTATGCGCACCACCGCCGGGGCCAAGCAGGTGGACGTGGTCTACCGCCGCCTCGACGACGCCTTCCTCGACCCGCTGGCCTTCAACCCGGATTCCATGCTCGGCGTGCCCGGTCTGCTGGCCTGCTACCGCAGCGGTAATGTGGTGCTGGCCAACGCCATCGGCACCGGGGTGGCGGACGACAAGTCGATCTACCCCTATGTCGGCGAAATGATCCGCTTCTACCTGGATGAAGAGCCGATCCTGAAAAACGTGCCGACCTACCAGTGTCGCAAGCCTGCCGAGCTGTCCCATGTACTGGCCAACCTGGAGCAGCTGGTGGTCAAGGAAACCCAGGGTTCCGGCGGCTACGGCATGCTGGTCGGCCCGGCGGCGAGCAAGGCGGAAATTGAAGCCTTCCGCGAGCGCCTCAAGGCCAACCCGGCGGCCTATATCGCCCAGCCGACCCTGTGCCTGTCGACCTGTCCGACCTTTGTCGAGCAGGGCATCGCGCCGCGGCATATCGACTTGCGGCCCTTCGTGCTTTCCGGCAAGGAAACCCGCATCGTCCCCGGCGGCCTGACCCGCGTGGCGCTGCGCGAAGGCTCGCTGGTGGTCAACTCGTCCCAGGGTGGCGGCACCAAGGACACCTGGGTGGTGGAGGACTAATCATGTTGAGTAGAACTGCCTCTGATCTGTACTGGATGTCGCGCTACCTGGAGCGCGCGGAAAACCTCGCGCGCATGCTTGAAGTCAGCTACTCGCTGTCGCTGATGCCCCAGGACGGCCGTGGCGATGGCCTGGAAGAACTGGCCCTGCCGCTGCTGATTACCGGCACCCTGGATGACTATCTGGAGCGCCACGGCCCGCTGCATGCCGAGCGCATGCTGCACTTCTTCGCCCTCGATGCGAGCAACCCGGCGAGCATCTACTGCTGCCTGCAGGCCGCGCGCAGCAACGCCCACGCCGTGCGCGGGCGGATCACTGCCGATATGTGGGAGAACATCAACGCCACCTGGCTTGAAATTCGCGGTATCGCCGAGCAGGGCCTGGGCCGCTATGGCATCAGCCGTTTCTGCGAGTGGGTCAAGGAGCGCTCGCACCTGTTCCGCGGCGCCACCTTCGGCACCATCATGCGCGGCGATCCGTACCGTTTTATCCGTCTGGGCACCTTTATCGAGCGGGCCGACAACACCCTTCGCCTGCTCGATGCGCGCTACGAGATGCTCGGCGAGGACATCGATGAAATCGACGGCCGACCGGCCCGCAGCTACTACCAGTGGACCGCACTGCTGCGGGCGCTGTCCTCGTTCGAGGCCTTCGCCGAGATCTACCGTGGCTCGCCCGGCACGCGCAAGGTCAGCGAGTTGCTGCTGCTGCGCCCGGAAGTACCGCGTTCGCTACGCGCCTGCATGGACGAACTCAGCCTGATGCTCGCCAGCCTGCCCGGTGACAACGGCCGCCCGGCCCAGCGTCTGGCCGCCGAACTGGAGGCGCGGCTGCGCTACACCAGCATCGAGGAAGTGCTCGATGAAGGGCTGCACGCCTGGCTCACCGATTTCATCCTGCTGGTGCGCCAGCTGGGCAATGTCATCCACACATCCTATCTGGAGGTCGCATGAGACTGTCCATTCGCCACGACACCCACTACCACTATGAGGATCAGGTGCGTAACAGCATCCAGTACCTGCGCCTGACCCCCCATGACAGCGAACGCCAGCAGGTGCTCAGCTGGCAGCTCGACCTGCCGCGCCCGGTGCGCGCCCAGCTCGACCCCTACGGCAATATCCTCCACGTGCTGACCCTGGACGAGCCCCACGAATCCATCGTCATCGGCGCCCGTGGCCAGGTGGAAATCGACGAATCCCGCGAGGCCGAGCACGAAAGCCAGTCGGCCTTGCCGTTTCTGCGCTTTACCCGCCTGACCGAGGCCGATGAGGCCCTGCGCGAGTTCGCCATGCTGCAGAGCCATGGTCGCCCGGACCGCAGCGGCCTGATCGATCTGATGCATGCCTTGAATGCTCATATCCGCTATCAGCCTGGCGCCACACGGGTAGAAACCAGTGCGGTCGAGGCGTTCGCCGGAGGGCAGGGCGTCTGTCAGGATCATGCCCATGCCTTCCTCGCCTGCGCCCGCAGCCTGGGCGTGCCGGCGCGCTATGTGTCGGGCTACCTGTTCGCCGACAGCCAGGATCATCTGGCCAGTCACGCCTGGGCCGAGGCCTGGCTGGATGGCGCCTGGTACAGCTTCGATGTGACCAACTGCCTGGCCAAACCCGAGCGGCATCTGAAGCTTGCGGTGGGTCTGGACTACCTGGATGCCTGCCCGGTACGCGGCATGCGCCGCGGCGGTGGCGGCGAGCAGATGCATGCACGGGTGGATGTGGCGCCGCTGTTGCAGGTACAGCAGTAGCCTGGCCAGGAGGCTGCGCGGTTGAGTGGGGCTTAGCAGGCCTTATTCATGGGGCTGATGGTATGAGGGCCAGATAATTTCCCCAGCTACACTGGCCCCATCAACCACAGCATGACAAGGCAGCTTCCTATGCAAAATCGCATGATGATCACCGGCGCAGGTTCGGGTCTGGGGCGTGAAATCGCCCTGCGTTGGGCACGTGAGGGCTGGCAGCTGGCGCTTTCCGACGTCAACGAGCCGGGCCTGGCAGAAACTCTCAAGCTGGTGCGTGAAGCCGGCGGCGATGGCTTTACCCAGCGTTGCGATGTGCGCGACTACAGCCAGCTCACCGCCCTGGCCCAGGCCTGCGAGGAGAAACTGGGCGGCATCGATGTGATCGTCAACAACGCCGGGGTGGCCTCCGGTGGCTTCTTCGCCGACCTGTCCCTGGAAGACTGGGACTGGCAGATCGCGATCAACCTGATGGGCGTGGTCAAGGGCTGCAAGGCCTTCCTGCCGCTGCTGGAAAAGAGCAAGGGCAAGATCGTCAATGTCGCCTCCATGGCTGCCCTGATGCAGGGCCCGGCCATGAGCAACTACAACGTGGCCAAGGCCGGCGTGGTGGCCCTGTCGGAAAGCCTGCTGATTGAGCTGAAAAGCCAGGAAATCGGCGTGCACGTGGTCTGCCCCTCGTTCTTCCAGACCAACCTGCTGGACTCCTTCCGCGGCCCGACCCCGGCCATGAAGGCCCAGGTCGGCAAGCTGCTGGAAAGCTCGCCGATCAGCGCCGCGGATATCGCCGACTACATCTACCAGGAAATCGCCAAGGGCGAATTTATGATCCTGCCCCATGAGCAGGGGCGTATGGCCTGGGCCCTGAAGCGGCAGAACCCGCAGCTGCTTTACACGGAAATGACCAATATGGCCGACAAGATGCGCGCGCCCCGCAACAAGAGCTGATCGAGCGATCAGGAAAGCTGCGCCCGAGTATTGTCTCCACAAGGTTCGGGCGTTAGGGTTGAGTGCCCGCACAACTGATGGACCTTCTGTGAAACCTTTCCCCCGGAGCCTGCTGTTGCTGGCTCTGATCCTGGCGGCGATCAACCTGCGCCCGGGCATCACCTCCCTGGCGCCGCTGATCGAGCGAATCGCCAGCGAGCTGGCCCTGAACCGTTCCCTGATCAGCCTGACCACGGCGCTGCCGGTGCTGTGCATGGGCCTGCTGGCGCCGCTGGCGCCGCGCCTGGCCGTGCGCTTTGGTCTGGAGCGCACCATTGCCCTGTGCATGGGGCTGATTACCCTGGCCCTGCTGCTGCGCCTGGCCGGGCATTTCAGCCTGCTGCTGATTGGCAGCGCCGTGCTGCTGGGGGCCGGGATTGCCGTGGCCGGCCCGCTGCTATCCGGCTTTATCAAGCGCCACTTCGCCGGGCACATGGGCAGCGTGGTGGGGTGGTACTCCCTGAGCATGGCCATTGGCGGTGCGGCCGGCGCGGTGCTGACCGCGCCGGTGACCCAGTGGCTGCGCGACGACTGGGCCTGGGGCCTGGGCTTCTGGGCGCTGCCGGCGCTGTTGGGGTTGCTGCTGTGGCTGTCTCTGCCCAATCGACGCGACATGCAGGAGAGCGGTAGCGTGCCGGTCGGTTTGCCCTGGGGCGAGCCTCGCGCCTGGCTGATCAGCGGTTTTTTTGCCCTCCAGGCCGGGCTGTTCTACGCCCTGGCCACCTGGTCGGTGGCGCGCTACCACGAGGCCGGTCTCAGTCTGCTGCATAGCAACAGCCTGTTCAGCGTGTCGATGCTGGCGGGGCTGCCGGGTTCTTTTCTGATGCCCTGGCTGGCCCAGCATTTTTTTAACCGCTACCGACTGTTGCTGGCCTGCGGTCTGCTTTCCTCCTTGAGTCTGGGCATGATCACCTTCGTGCCGACCTTTTTTCCCGAGGTCTGGGCCGTGACCATTGGCCTGGGGCTGGGCGGCTCCTTTGCCCTGTCCCTGGTACTGCCCCTGTACGAAGCCGGTTCGCCCCTGGCGGTCAGCCGCTGGACCTCGATGATGCTGTTTGTCGGCTACAGCCTGGCCTGCCTGACGCCCATGCTCACGGGCCTGGCCCGGGACCTGGCTGGGCATTACCAGCTGCCCTTTATGGTGCTGACGGTGCTGGCATTGCTGATGAGCGGTGTGGCCTGGGCATTGGGCAAGGGGCGGTGCGACTAGGTACTGCCTGCCGGCAGCGGTGGGGAGCACTTCATGCACCCGCGCCGCCGACATACGGCGGTGCGCACGGGGTATCTCAGGCCCTGTGGCCATGCCCCGGTTTATTGACTGGCCAGAGGCATTTTTAGCCGCAGTTCCTTTCTTGCCTGACACGCCTGTGATAGAAGGCAGCCTAGTTTTTCAGGAGTGACGGTGTGGAGTCGGAATCCATCGTTTATGGCTGCATCCGCGACTGCCCCTCGGCCAGTGCGGCGGAGAGCCGTTTGCGCCGCGAGATCAATCGTCAGGTTCTGGATAGCTTGCCTGCGGGCGATGCCTGGAGCCTGCTGGGGCGTGAGATGTTCGCCTGCAGCGAGCAGCCGCTGGAGGCTGCCCTGCAGACCCAGGTGATCCACTTCGGCGCCAGCTACCGTACGGTGGAATACGAGTGGGCGCTGTGGATCCAGCAGTTCGAGGCGCTGCTCAAGCGCCTGTACTGGGCCAGTGCCGTGGTGCATCTGGAAACCGAACTCAACGGCACCCATACCTTTCGCTGGGAATCGGACAACGGCCTGCACAGCCCCCATGAAGGGGATCTGCGGGTTAGATGCGCCTGGGAGCGCGAAGGCGGGCTGCGCAGCTAGGCAGCTGTTGCTTCAGTCCTGCAGCGCGTCCAGCCATTCGCGCGGCACATCGCGCTTCAGCGCCAGCTGACACTGCTGGCTGTCGGCATCAAAGACAATCACCGCCTCGCCCTTGTCCAGCGCCCGACGCACTCGCTGCACGCGAGTATCCAGTGGGGTTTCGTCGCCATTGTCGGTGCCGTCACGGGTGACGAAGTCTTCGATCAGGCGGGTCAGGGTATCGGCTTCAAGCAGGTGGACGGGGATCAGCACGGTAAGTTCTCCAGGGCGGCGCCGATCATAGCCGAGGGCAGGGCGTTTCAGCCATGTTCATCGCCCTGGCGCAGAAAACTCTCCAGGGTGCTGTAGAGCTTGGCACTGTCGATGGGTTTGCCGAGGAAGTCATTCATCCCCGCTTCGGCGCCGTTGTGCCGATGCTCATCGAGGATATGCGCGGTCAGGGCGACAATGGGCACGGCGGGCAGCTTGTGCTGGCGCTCGAAGCGGCGGATCTGCCGGGTGGCCTCGAAGCCGTCCATTTCCGGCATCTCGCAGTCCATCAGAATCAGCTGGGTGGCCTGGGGGGCGCGCTGATACTCATTCAGGGCCGCCAGCCCGGTTCCGACCAGGCGCACGTTATAGCCGCGCTTCTTGAGAAAGCCCTGAACCACCAGCTGATTCACCGGATTGTCCTCGGCCACCAGAATGCTCGGCGTGCTGCCCGTGTCGGCGCGCAGAGGCAAGGGGTGGGCTGGCACCGGGGCCAGGTGCTCTTCATAGAGCTCCTGCAGGGCCAGGCGCAGGGCAGTCACCGAGAGCGGTTGGGCCAGATTGGCCACCCGCAGGCCATGGCTTAGCGGGGTTTGCAGGTTCTGTTCGGCGGGGCTGAGCAGCAGCACGCGCTGGCCGGGCTTGAGCTGGTCACGCAGGGAATCCAGCCAGTGGCTGATGCTGCCTGGCCAGGGCGCCATGAGGATCAGCAGCGGTGGGGTGGTGAAGTCTTCCAGATAACCGGCCAGGTTGTCCGGGTTCTGGCAGCGCTCGGTGCGCATGCCCCAGCGCCCAAGCAGACGGCTCAAGGCATCCAGGCCCAGGCCGTCGAGGGAGGCGAGCAGGGCCATGCGGCCTTTCAGCAGTTCGCTGAGCAGGTCGCGTTGCAGGGGCGCATCGCCCAGGGGCATATCGAAGGCGAAGCGGGTGCCCTGGCCGGGTGTGCTCTGCACTTCGATACGGCCGCCCATCATTTCCACCAGCTCCTTGCTGATGGCCAGACCCAGGCCACTGCCACCGTAGCGGCGGGTGGTGCTGGAGTCGCCCTGGGCGAAGGAGTGGAACAGCTGGCTCAGGGCCTGGTCGCTGATGCCGATACCACTGTCGCTGATGGAAAAGATCAGGTGCGGCTGGTTGTGGGAATCGTTGCGCAGGCAGACATTGACCGAGACATGGCCTTCGGCAGTGAATTTCACCGCGTTGCTCAAGAGGTTCATCAGCACCTGCTTGAGCCGTGTGGGATCGCCCTGGATATGCCGGGGGACACCGTTTTCCAGGCTGACATAGAGGCGCAGGCGCTTGTCGATGGCCTGCCCGGTGAACAGGCTGAGGGTTTCCGAAATCAGGTCTTCCAGGTCGAACTCGATATGCTCCAGGCTGAGCTTGCCGGATTCGATGCGGGCATAGTCGAGGATGTCGTTGATTACCGCCATCAGGGAGCGCCCGGAGCTGGAAATGGTGTCGACATAGAAGCGCTGGCTGCGATCCAGCGGGGTTTCCTTGAGCAGTTGCAGCATGCCCAGTACACCGTTGAGCGGCGTGCGGATCTCGTGGCTCATCTTGGCCAGGAAGCGGCTCTTGGCCAGGCTCTCGTACTCGGCCTGCTCGGCGGCGCGACGTGACTGGAAGCCTTCCTCCTTGAGCAGGTTGATACGGTCGGCCAGACCGATGGAGAGGGTGATCAGCTCCACCGTGACCCCCACCTTGACCACCGCATCGCCGTACATGCCCAGCAGCTCCAGGCCCAGGGAGCCGGAGGTGGCGACGATAAAGGACGCCAGCAGAATGCCCCAGGCCAGGATGTAGTAGGAGCCATAGCGCAGGCCCTGGCGCCAGACATAGGCACCGCATAGCAGCAAGACCAGCGACACCGCCAGCACGGTCAGGCTGGCGAGGATATTCCAGGCCTGCAGGCCGATCAGCGGCACCGACACCAGGCAGCCGCCCACCAGCAGCATAAACAGACGCAGGCCCAGGTCCAGGCGCGGGAAGTACTGCTGGGTATGCAGGAAGTGGCGGCTGAACTGCACGGCGGTCAGGCAGTGGATAAACATCAGGATATAGATGCTCACTGACTGCAGGCCGATGTGTTCGGGCAGCAGCTTGAACAGCATGCCATCGAAGCTGGCGGCGAACAGGCCGATATTGAAGCTGTACACCAGATACCAGAAGTAGGCCGATTCACGTAGCGAGAGGAACAGGAACAGGTTGTAGCAGAACATGGCAAACAACACGCCGTAGAAGGCGCCGTTGATGCCCATAAGGTTTTCCTGGCTGGCTGCGCTGGCCTGGTAGGTGCTGAAGTACAGCGGCATGAACACCGTGCTGGTGGTGTCGACGCGGATCAGCAGGCTGCTCTCGCCCGTTGGCAGTTGTAGGGGGAACCAGAAGTTGCGCACCTGCACCGGGCGCTGGGCAAAAGCGTAGCGGTCGCCGCTTTCCTGGCTTTGCCATTGGCCGTCGGGGGGCTGCAGAAACACCTGCAGATGGTCGAGCAGGGGGTAGTTGACCTCCAGATAGCCGCCGATAGGCTGATCCAGGCGGTTGTCCAGGCGTACCTTGAACCACCAGACCGATTGATTCTTGCCCAGGTTGGCGTGGGCCGCCCCCACCGGGGTAAAGGCCTGATCGGACAGTTCGGCGACCTGCTCCAGGCTCAGGTTGCCCTCGGCGTCTTCCAGATAGCCCATGGCCGGGCCCAGCGTCAGGCGCAGATTGTCTGAATCCAGGGTGGCGGGCAGCAACGCCCAGGCAGGGCCGCAAAGCCAGAACAGCAGCAAGGCCAGCCCGATTCGAGGCATGTGTCGATCTCTTTGTTCTTATCCGGGCGGCAGTCTTGCGCCCTCGCGTTAGCTGCCACTTTGCCCGGATGCGCGGGCGCCATCAAGGGTCTTGATCACGGCAGCCGATCAGGCTGTCCACGTCCGGGACACGGGTATCGCTTTCCATCTGTGCATTGTGTTCCAGCTGGTGGCTGAAGCGCTCCAGGGAGCCCTGGGCGGGCTGGGCGTCGCTGGCAAAGACCGGCGGGCTGAGCAGGTAGGCCGTCAGCAGGCGGCTGAGGGCCTTGAGGCTGTCGAGATGGGTGCGCTCATAGCCATGGGTGGCGTCACAGCCAAAGGCCAGCAGGGCGGTGCGGATATCATGGCCGGCGGTAATCGCCGACTGTGCATCGCTGTGGTAGTAGCGAAACAGGTCGCGACGCACCGGGATTTCGTGCTCGCCGGCCAGGCGCAGCAACTGGCGTGACAGGTGATAGTCATAAGGGCCGCCGGAATCCTGCATGGCCACGCTGACGGTGTGCTCGCTGGACTGCTGGCCCGGCGCCACCGGGGCGATATCGATACCGACGAACTCGCTGACATCCCAGGGCAGGGCGGCCGCCGCCCCGGAGCCGACTTCTTCGGTGATGGTAAACAGCGGATGGCAGTCGATTTCGGGAACCAGGCCGCTGTCGACAATGGCCTTGAGCGAGGCCAGCAACGCCGCCACACCGGCCTTGTCATCCAGATGGCGGGCGCTGATATGACCGCTCTCGGTGAACTCCGGCAGGGGGTCGAAGGCGACAAAGTCGCCCACTGCAATGCCCAAGGATTCGCAATCGGCGCGGGTGCTGCAGTAGGCGTCCAGGCGCAGTTCGACGTGATCCCAGCTGATCGGCAGGGTATCCACCGCCGTATTGAAGGCGTGGCCGGAGGCCATCAGCGGCAATACGCTGCCGCGCAGCACGCCGTGGTCGGTAAACAGGCTGACCCGGCTGCCTTCGGCAAAGCGGCTGGACCAGCAGCCCACCGCCGCCAGGCCCAGGCGGCCGTTGTCCTGAATTTCGCGCACGCTGGCGCCGATGGTGTCGAGGTGAGCGGACACGGCCCGGTCCGGGCTGCTCTGCTTGCCCTTGAGGGTGCCGCGAATGGTGCCGCGGCGGGTCATCTCGAAGGGGATGCCGAGTTCTTCCAGGCGCTCGGCCACATAACGCACGATGGTGTCGGTAAAGCCGGTGGGGCTGGGGATGGCCAGCATCTCCAGCAACACCTTTTGCAGATAGTCAAGGTCGGGTTCGGGGAGTTTCTGCATAGGGCTTCTCCTGGCAAAAATCATCTGGGCGGCTGGCCATCTCATCGGATGGATGGCGCGATATCCATCCACCCCAATCGCTCTGGTGGATGAGAAAAGCGTCATCCACCCTACGCAGGCCCATAGCCGGTGGAGGTGGCGCCGCCCTGTCCGGCGCTCTGGATACAGGGCGGGCAAGCGCCTATCGGTTAGCTCGGCACCTGGCTCAAGGGGAACAGCAGGTCGATAAAGCGCTCGGCAGTCGGCTGCGGTTCATGGTTGGCCAGGCCGGCGCGCTCGTTGGCCTCGATAAACACATGCTCGGCCTGGTCGGCGGCCGGTACCAGCAGGTCCAGGCCCACCACCGGGATTTCCAGGGCACGCGCGGCCTTGATTGCCGCCTCCTGCAGGGCCGGGTGGAGGATGGCGGTGACATCTTCCAGGGTGCCGCCGGTGTGCAGGTTGGCGGTCTTGCGCACGGCCAGGCGCTGGCCCGCCGCTAGCACGCTGCTGTAGTCGAGGCCGGCACCGTGCAGGGTACGCAGGGTTTCGCCGTCCTTGGGGATGCGGCTTTCGCCGCCGGTGGCGGCTTCACGGCGCCGGCTCTGGGCGTCGATCAATTCGCCGATGCTGTGCCGACCATCACCGACGACCTCGGCCGGGCGGCGAATGGCGGCGGCGACCACCTCATAGCCAATCACCAGCACGCGCAGGTCGTGGCCTTCATGGAAACTTTCCAGTAGCACGCGCTGGTCGAATACCCGGGCGCGTTCGATGGCGTCCTGCACTTCGCCGGGGCTGCGCAGATCCACCGCCACCCCCTGGCCCTGTTCACCGTCAACCGGCTTGACCACCAGGCGGCCGTGCTCTGCGAGAAAGGCGGCGTTGTCCTCGGCACTGCCGGCCAGGCGCTGCGCCGGTACGCTCAAACCGGCGCGCGACAGGGCGCGGTGGGTCAGGCGCTTGTCCTGGCACAGGGTCATGCTCACCGCGCTGGTCAGGTCGGTCAGCGATTCGCGGCAGCGGATGCGCCGGCCGCCCTGGCTCAGGGTGAACAGACCGGCGGCGGCATCGTCCACCTGCACCTCAATGCCGCGGCGCAGGGCCTCGTCGACGATGATCCGCGCATAGGGGTTCATCTCGCTGTGGGGGCCGGGGCCAAGGAACAGCGGCTGGTTGATGCCGTTCTTGCGCTTGATGCTGAAGGTCTGCAGCGGGCGGAAGCCGAGCTTGGCATAGAGCCGCTTGGCCTGGTCGTTGTCGTGCAGCACAGACAGATCCAGGTAACTCAGGCCCCGACTCATAAAGTGCTCGATCAGGTGGCGCACCAGCACCTCGCCGACTCCGGGGCGGCTGCACTGCGGGTCCACGGCCAGGCACCAGAGGCTGCTGCCGTGTTCCGGGTCCTGATAGGCCTTGTGGTGATTGAGGCCCATGACGCTGCCGATCACCGCGCCGCTGTCTTCATCCTCGGCCAGCCAGTACACCGGGCCACCCTGGTGACGCGGGGTGAGCTTGGTCGGATCGATGGGCAGCATGCCGCGCATCTGGTACAGGCAGTTGATGGCTTGCCAGTCTTCCTCGTTCTGCGCGCGGCGCACGCGAAAACCACGGAAGCCGCGCCGCGCCGGACGGTAGTCGGTGAACCACAGGCGCAGGGTGTCGGAGGGGTCGAGAAACAGCTGTTGCGGGGCCTGGGCCAGAACCTGGTGCGGCGCGGCGACATACAGGGCGATATCCCGCTCGCCGGGTTGCTCGCTCAGCAAGGCTGCGGCCAGGGCGGCGGGGTCCGGGTAGGTGTGGCCGATCAGCAGGCGGCCCCAGCCGCAGTGCACGGCCCTGGGCTGGCCCAGTTCGCTGTCCGGCTCTTCGGCAAAACGGGCCTGCAGCCGTTCGTAGGAGGGCGACTGGCCGCGCAGCAGGCGTTGGTTAAAGGCAGTGGCGCGCATGGAAATTGTCCTTTGCTGTCTGCAACGCCCGGATCGGGTCCGGGCATAAATGGAGTCGTGACATCCCCGGATTGCATCCGGGCTACGGCGGTGCCAGAGCGTAGGGTGGATGTCGCTTTTCACATCCACCGTGTAGGTGGAAAACGTTTCGCGGTTTTCCACCCTGCGCGTTTACAGTCCTTGCTCGTTCAGCCACAGGTTGAGTGCCGCCATCTGCCAGAGCTTGGAACCGCGCAGCGGGGTCAGCTGACCCTGGGGATCGCTCAGCAGGCGATCGAGCATGGCCGGGTTGAACAGGCCGCGGTCCTGGCTGGGATCGAGCAGCAGATCCTGCACCCAACCCAGGGTCGCGCCTTCCAGATGCTTGAGACCGGGCACCGGGAAGTAGCCCTTGGGCCGGTCGATCACCTCGCTGGGGATCACCTGGCGTGCGGCTTCCTTGAGCACATGCTTGCCGCCGTTCGGCAGCTTGAAACGGGCCGGGATACGCGCCGACAGTTCGGCCAGGCGGTAGTCGAGGAACGGCGTGCGTGCTTCCAGGCCCCAGGCCATGGTCATGTTGTCCACGCGCTTGACCGGGTCGTCGACCAGCATCACCGTGCTGTCCAGGCGCAGGGCCTTGTCCACCGCGGCAATGGCACCGGGCTGGGCGAAGTGCTGGCGGACAAAATCCCCGGCCATGTCGTCGGTCAGCCACTGGGGCTGTACGCAGGCGGCGTATTCCTCATGGTCGCGGTCGAAGAAGGCGGCGCGGTAGGCGGCAAAGGCGTCGTCGGCGCCATCCACCAGGGGATACCAGTGGTAGCCGGCAAACAGCTCGTCGGCGCCCTGACCGCTCTGCACCACCTTGCAGTGCTTGGCCACCTCCCGCGAGAGCAGGTAGAAGGCGATGCAGTCATGGCTGACCATGGGCTCGCTCATGGCGCGGAAAGCCGCCGGCAGCTGCTCGATGATCTCGTTTTCGCCGATACGCAGCTGATGATGGCGCGTGGCAAAGCGTTGGGCGATCAGGTCGGAATACTGGAACTCGTCGCCACGCTCGCCACCGGCATCCTGAAAGCCGATGGAGAAGGTCGACAGGTTTTCCACCCCGGCCTCGCGCAGCAGGCCCACCAGCATGCTGGAATCGACGCCGCCGGAGAGCAGTACACCGACATCCACGGCGGCGCGCTGACGGATCGATACCGCCTCACGCATGCCCTGCAGAACGGCATCGCGCCATTCTTCCAGGCCAAAGGCCACTTCGTCGCGGCGCGGGCCGAACTCCAGGTTCCACCAGGTCTGCTGCTCGCAGTTGCCCTGGGCGTCGATGCGCATCCAGCTGGCCGGCGGCAGCTTTTCCACCCCGGCGATCAGGGTGCGCGGCGCCGGTACCACGGCATGGAAGTTCAGGTAGTGGTTGAGGGCGACGGGGTCCAGGGTCTTGCCGATATCACCGCCGGCCATCAGGGCCGGCAGGGTAGAGGCAAAACGCAGGCGTTGACCGGTGCGAGACAGGTACAGCGGCTTGACCCCGAGGCGGTCGCGGGCGATAAACAGGCTCTGCTTGTCGCGCTCCCAGATGGCGAAGGCGAACATGCCGTTAAGCTTGGGCAGCATTTCGGCGCCCCAGGCGTGGTACGCCTTGAGCAACACCTCGGTGTCGCCATCGGAAAAAAACTGATAGCCCAGGGCCTGCAGCTCATTGCGCAGCTCCGGGTAGTTGTAGATGGCGCCGTTGAACACCATGGACAGACCAAGGGTGCTGTCGATCATCGGCTGGCCGGAGGCCTCGGCCAGATCCATGATTTTTAACCGGCGATGGCCAAGGGCAAGCGGCCCCTGACTGTGAAAGCCGTGGGCGTCTGGGCCACGCGGCGCTAAGTGATGGGTGATCCGTTCAACTGCAGCCAGGTCGGCCGGTTGGCGATCAAAACGTAATTCTCCAGCTATTCCGCACATATAAATCCTTACCGGTTTTTCCGTTGGGGAGTTGTCCGGGCTTGCCGAACCTTTTACACCAAACCAAAAAAATGCTTTGATGTCAAAGCTTAAAGTCGAATTTAAAGGCTGTTATGTCCGAAAAAATAGTTTCTACTGAAATAGATTTGTCATCTGTGGTGGGCTTCGAACTGCCGCTGTTCCAGGCCCTGCGGCGCTTGCAGCAGGCCGGTGAGGTGCATGCCAAGCGCCTCAGTCGTTTCGGTGGGCTGACGCCCATGCAACTGATGATTCTGCAGGTGCTGGCGGGCGAAGCACGTCTGACCGCCAGCGCCCTCAGCGGTCGGGTCAGCCTGACGGCGGCAACCCTGTCGGGCATGCTCGATCGTTTGGAGGAGCGGGGGCTGTTGCAGCGTCAGCGCGACGATCAGGATCGTCGGCGCCAGTGGCTGCTGCTCAGCGATGCCGGGCGGGAGCTGGTGCAACAGGCACCGAGCCTGCTGCCGCCAGAGTTTCGTCAGCGTTTTGCCGCCCTGGCGGATTGGGAGCGGCACAGCCTGACCGCCGCGCTGTTGCGCGCGGCCGAACTGTGCGGGGAGATGGAGTAAGTAGGCGCGGCCAAGGCGAGTAGGCGGTGGATAAGCTTCGCGTTATCCACCCTACGGGCTTTGATCCCAGGGAAATGGTGGATGTGCAAGGCGACATCCACCCTGCGGATCGGGCCTATCAGCGCTGGACGCTGGA
The DNA here is from genome assembly GCF_009763245.1 of Pseudomonas xionganensis. Lineage (GTDB taxonomy): Bacteria > Pseudomonadota > Gammaproteobacteria > Pseudomonadales > Pseudomonadaceae > Aquipseudomonas > Aquipseudomonas xionganensis. Next base: position 2,252,942 of record NZ_WKJZ01000001.1, read on the forward strand.
TTTGGGTTGCTTGTACAGATCCAGCAGAAACTGATCGAGGATCGACGAGGCGCCCCAGGGCCGTGGGTCATTGAGAATGGCCACCACCGCCCAGCTGTTGCCGTTGCTGTCGCGGCTGTAGCCGGCGATGGCGCGCACATTGTTGAGGGTGCCGGTCTTGATCCGCGCCTCGCCGGCCAAGGGCGTTCTGTGCAGGCGGCGGCGCATGGTGCCATCCATCGCCACCAGGGGCAGGGAGGTCATGAACTCGGCAGCATAGGGGCTGTGCCAGGCGGCTTGCAGCATCTTGGCCAGCTCCCGGGCGCTGACCCGTTCGGCGCGGGACAGCCCCGAGCCGTTCTCGATCACCAGATGGGGCGCGGTAATGCCCTTGCGTGCCAGCCAGCTGCGAATCACCCGCTGGGCGGCGCGGCCATCGTCGACATCGGCCTCGTTGCGAAACTGCGCACCGAGGCTCAGGTACAGCTGCCGGGCCATGGTGTTGTTACTGTATTTGTTGACGTCGCGGATGATCTCCACCATGTCCGGGGAGAAGGAGCGGGCCAGCAGGCGGGCATCGCTCGGTACCTGGCCCAGGCGATCCTGGCCATTGATGCTGCCGCCCAGTTCCTTCCAGATGGCACGGATGGCGCCGGCGGCGTAGCCGGGATGGTCGAGCAGTGACAGGTAGGTTTGTGAGCTGCAGCCTTCGGCCAGCTGGCCGGTGACCACGACGCGGGTGCCTTCGGCATCGCGCACCGGGTTGTAGCGCACATCCGGCCAGCCCGGGCATTTGGCCGCCGGCAGGGCCTTGACCCGATTATCGATCTGAATATCGGCGATTGGCGGTTCGGCCACGATGTGCACCGTGCCGGCCTCGTTACGGGCGATAAAGCGCAGGGCCTTGAGATTGACCAGCAGCGAGTCCGGGGTCACCAGAAAGGGCTTGTGGGCATCGCCACCGTCGTCGTTGAAGCTGGGCAGCTCGGGCTGGATAAAGTGGCTGCGATCCAGTACCAGGTCGCCGGTGATCTGCTGTACGCCATTGGCGCGCAGGTCACGCAGCAGCAGCCAGAGCTTTTCCATGTTCAGCTTGGGGTCGCCGCCGCCCTTGAGGTAGAGATTGCCGCTGAGCACACCGTTGCGCAGCGGACCATCGCTGTAGAACTCGGTCTTCCACTGGTGGGTGGGGCCCAGCAGTTCCAGGGCGGCATAGGTGGTCACCAGCTTCATGGTGGAGGCCGGGTTGACCGAGATGTCGGCATTGAAGAAGGTGCTCTGGCCCGGGCCATTGAGCGGAATGGCCGCCACGGACAGGGACTGCGGGCTGATCTTGTTGGCCTTGAGCGCCTGTTGCACCTTGGGCGGCAGGCTGGTGGTGGCGGCCTGCAGGGAAAGACTGAGGGGGATAAGGCTGGCAAGGGCCAGGTGACACAGGGTTTTAAGCATGGGGCAGTACCCTCCAGGTGAGGGGCATAAAAGTGAGAAGCGGTGCGTGGATGCAGCCTGATGCCGCTGATTATGCCTTAAGGCTGTGCCGAGAGCGCCCTGCACCGCCGCTTCGGCAGGACTTTTTGTCATCACCGGCATGGGCCTTTGGGCAGAGAAACGGGCGCGCTGGCGCGTAAGCTGCTAGAGTGCCGCGCGTTATCACTCTTGAGGATTGTTCAATGGCTACTAACCGTTCCCGTCGTCTGCGTAAAAAACTCTGCGTGGATGAGTTCCAGGAGCTGGGTTTTGAGCTGAACCTGAACTTCAAGGAAGACCTGTCCGATGCCGCCATCGACAGCTTCCTCAGCGAGTTCCTGCGTGACGCCATGACCGCCAACGGCCTGGGCTATGTGGGCGGCGATGACTTTGGCCTGGTGTGCCTGGCCAAGCGCGGTTCGGTCAGCGAAGAGCAGCGCGCAGCTGTTGAAGCCTGGCTCAAAGGCCGTAACGAGCTGGTCGATTTCACTGCCAGCCCGCTGCTGGATGTCTGGTACCCGGAAAACCCGATCAACCAGGCCTGATGCAGGACTCGGGGCATGCCTGCATGCCCCGAGCGTTCCACTTCTGCGTTATCCCCTCAGTCCCGCCTTGGCCAGCACGGCCGCTTCATCCACTTCGTCGATCTGCTCCGGGCCGAGAAAGCGTTCGGCATAGCGGCGATAGATCTTTTCCTGCACGAACAGGGCAAACAGCTCAGCGTCAATGTGGGCGCCCTTGCACATGCCCGCCATGATCTCCAGGGACTGTGACAGCAGTTTGCCCTTCTTGTAGGGGCGATCCACGGCGGTCAGCGCTTCGAAAATATCGGCAATGGCCATCATCCGCGCCGGCAGACTCATTTGCTCCCGGGTCAGGCGTTTGGGGTAGCCCGTGCCGTCCATCTTCTCGTGGTGTCCGCCGGCGATTTCGGCGACGTTCTGCAGATGCTGGGGGAAGGGCAGGCGGTTGAGCATCAGGATGGTCTGCACGATATGGTGGTTGATGATGTAGCGCTCTTCTTCCGTCAGGGTGCCGCGGCGAATGCCGAGGTTATACAGCTCGCCACGGTTGAACTTGTATTGGGGCACCTGCAGCTTGAAGCCCAGAGGGTTGTCGGCGGGGATCAGCTCACTGGCAGGACGCTCGAACAGGTGCTCGGGTTTGTCCGCCAGCAGCTGTTCGAGCACCGGTAGGGCCGGCCTGGCGGTACGCTCCTGGCGTTTGCCTTCCTCCCAGGACACGCCAAGGCGATCGTCCAGGGTACGCAGCCAGGTGCGCGAGGCAATCTGCGCCAGGCGCTGCAGGTCTTCATCGGCCATGGCCTCGCCGCCCTGATTGCTTTGGGCGACAAAGGCGAATTCCTCATCCAGAGTGCTCAGCAGTTCGTCGCGCAGGGCGGCCAGCTGGGCGTTGTCGCCATCCTGGGCGCAGCCCTGCCAGTAGGCGATCCAGGCGTCGCGCTTGAGCACCTCGAAGCGCATGCGGATTTCATGGATGCGGTCGTACAGGGTCTCCAGTTTGGTGGCCTTGTCCACCACATACTCTGGGGTGGTGACCTTGCCGCAGTCATGCAGCCAGGCCGCGATATGCAGGGCCTCCCAGTCTTCATCGCTGGGCTGGTAGTCGCTGAAGGCCGCAGCGTCGCTGTTGGCAGCGGCTTCGGCGAGCATCAGGGTCAGTTCCGGCACGCGCTGGCAATGGCCGCCGGTATAGGGGCTCTTGGCGTCGATGGCACCGGCGATCAGCTGGATAAAGGCATCCAGCAGTTGTTTCTGGCGCAGCAGCAGCTGCTGGCTTTCGATGCACAGGGCCGCCACCCCGGAGACCGCCTCGACAAAGGCAATGCGTTCGGGGCGCTGCATGGCCAGGCTGGACTCGTCGCCCAGATCCCGGTGTACCAGCAGCAACAGGCCCACGGTGGCGCCCTGGCGGTTGTGCAGGCCGGTGGCGACCAGATGTACCCGGGGGCTGTCGAGGGTCTGCAGCAGCTTGCGGAAGTCGCCGGCCTGGTCGAAGCCGATGGAGGTGGCGGTACTGGCGCCGCCACTGGCCGGTTGACGCAGCCAGTCCGGGATCTGGTTGGCCTTGAGGTCGTATGCGCCCAGGTCATGGCGGTCGAGGTTGTGTTGCTCGCCATTGATAAACAGGCCCTGGGGTTCCAGCAGGCCGGTTTCGTTGTCGAGCAGATAGATCAGGCCGCCGTCGGCTTCGCTGATGTCCAGGGTTTCTTCCAGCACGCGCTTGAGCAGGGCGTCGAAGCGGGTTTCGGCGGAAAGACTGGCGGAAATTTCCAGAAAACTGGAAATGGTTTCCTTCATCCGCGTCATGGATACCGCCAGCTGGTCGACTTCCAGGATGGGGGAGCGACCGCTGGAGGGGTAGTTGAAATCGAAACTGCGAATGGCTTCGGCCTCCAGCACCAGGGCGCGCAAGGGCTTGACGATAATGCGTGAGGTCAGCCAGCCCAATGGCAGGCACAGCAGCAGGATGGCCAGGGTGATCAGGGCACCCTGCCAGCGAATGCGATAGGCCTCGGTCAGCAACTCGTCTTCGGGCACCAGCAGGGCCAGGTGCAGGCCCTGGGGGCCGCCTTCCTGAATATGGCTGCGGGACAGGATCCAGCGCCGTCCGCCATCTTCCAGCACCTGTTCGTCTGGCGCCGGATCGCGGGTCAGCAAGGCGGCAAGAGGCGGGCTGAGTTCGGCCGCGGGGGTGAGCTTGAGTTCACCATTCTGGGTCAGCAGGCGGCTGCTGTCCGGGTAGGCCACTGTATTGCCCTGGGGATCGTAGAGCACCACTTCGGTCTGCTCGGTCACCCGGTGCTGGGCCAGGGTGGCGGAGAGATCATTCAGGGTCAGGTCGGCGGCCAGTACCGTGGTAAGGCCGGCACGCCGGGCCAGGGTGGTGCCCACTTCCTGGGTGGAAAAGAACACATAGGGCGCCGTGGTGATCTGCCCACCATCGGCGCGGGCACTCTGAAACCAGGGACGGGTACGGGGGTCGAAGCTTTCCTTGAGCTTCTGCCTGCGGCTGATCAGGTTCAGCGAGCCATCGAAGAACAGGTAGCTGGCTTCGGTATCGGCGCGGTTGCGCTCAATCGACCAGACCTGATAGGCCGCCTTGTCCGGTGCATCGAAGCGCGTCTTGAGGGCATCACTGCGCAGCGGTCGCACCATAAAGAAGTCCCCGTCCTCGTAGCCCAGGTACAGGGAGGCCAGCTTGGGGTTGTCGCGCAGGGCCTGGACAAAGGGTTTGAGCAGGGCCAGGCGCTCATCCAGGGTCGTGCTCTGGGTGGCCTGGTTGAGCGCCAGCAGCCCGAGCAGGTGGCGGATGGGCTGGTAGGTGCCGGCAATATCCTGCTGGACATCCTGTTCGATGCGCTGGAACAGGGATTGACTGCTGGAGAAGATGATCTGAGTGGTCTGTCGGTAGTTGAAGATGCCCAGCACAACACCGGTAATGACCAGCAGGATGGTGAATAAAACACTGATATGCAGATGGAGCGGGATACGGCGTGGCGGTTTGCGCATATTTCCGGGCATGGCCTGAAACTTCCCTGCTGTTGGGTATAGGCACAGCTTAGTGAAGGCCAAGCGCGGGTCAGGGTCAAAGCGAAAAGAATATGTAACGCTTTTTTGAGTGCGTTTACTGCTTTGACTGGCGATCGACGCGGGGGGCGTGCCGTTTCGGTAGCTGGCGCAGGCCGTGTTCCAGCAGGGTGATAAACAGAGCCAGTACCACGCCGAACAGGGCATTGAGCAGGCGCATCTCGGCGTTGTCCCAGTCCAGGGCCAGGCTATCGGCCAGGAGGATGAAACACACCCCGATCTGCAGGACGAACAGGCCGTAATGGTTGGCCTGCAATCCGCGACACAGGGCGATCAGTGGCAGCAGGATGGCCACCAGGGTAGCGGGATCCTGCAGGCTGTAGCCGAGCAGGATCAGCAGGCCGGCGATGGCCACGCTGACCAGGATGGATTGCAGGGCGCGCACCAGGCTGCCCTGGAAATCCAGCTGCAGGGTGCTGACCACGATCAGGGTCAGCCAGTAGCCGCGCTCAAGATTGGCCAGGTTGACGATCAGACCGGCCAGGGCGAAGGCCAGGGTGCAGCTCAGGGCGTGCAGGCGCCATTGCTGTTGCGGCAGGCGTTTGGCATAGCGCCTGAGCACCTTGAAGATGCTGATAAAGCGCGGCATATAGGGCCACATGCGCAGGCCGTGCAGGCCGCGCATGCCGAAAGCCAGCAGCATCACCCAGAGCCCGCCGAGGATAAACAGCATGGCGATGGCCGCCGGATTGTTGAGGCTGCCCAGGCCTTCCTGGCCCTGGCCGATGCACAGGCAGATGGCCAGGCTGATGCCCAGTTTGCCGGCTTCGCTGCCGTAGCGTTGCAGCCAGGCCAGCAGGAAACCGAACAGGGCAAAGACCAGAATCCCGGCATAGGCATGGCTGGCCGCCCAGAAGCCGAGGGCCACGCTGCTGGCACCCAGGGCGCAGAACATCAGCATACGCAGCATGCCCAGGCGGTGCAGGGGGTTGGCCTGGGCGGCCTGGAAGGCGCCGAGAGCTGCCCAGAGAAATCCCGGGTGGGCGCTGAACAGACCCAGCAGCAGCGGCAGGGCGCAGCCCAGGCCGGCAATCATGGCCGAGCCCCAGGCCGGTGGGCCGGGGTGCCAGCGGAAATGGCTGCGCTGCGGGGGTGTCATGGGCGCTATACCGGGCTGGAACGGCCGGTCATTTCCCGGGCCATTTCGGTGGCGTAGCTGTCGGTCATGCCGGCAATAAAGTCGATCATGCGGAGGAAGGCCCCGTACAGTGGTTGGTCCGGGTTTGGGGCGTTATGCCCGAGCAGGTCGAGAATGCGTCGATTCTTGAAGGACGGGGTGCGGCCGCCATGCTGCTCCAGGGCCGCGCCGCAGAAGGCGTTGAGGAGAATCTCCAGGGTGGTGTAGGCGCCGATTTCGTGCAGGGTCTTGCGCTTGTCCTGGAAGATTTTCTCCCGGGCCATGGCCTTGGCGCTCTGCACGCAGCGTTTGGCCGGACCATGCATATGCTCGACCAGATCACCGCCCAACTGGCCGGCCAGCAAGGCACTCTGCTGCTCGACGAAAGCCTGGGCGGCGGCGTTGGTCAGATGCTCGATGGCCTTGCCGCGCAGGATCGCCAGCTTGCGTCGTTTGGAATCCTGCGGGCCGAGCTGACGATAGGTTTCCGGCAGATCATCGCCGACCAGGTCGAGTAGCAGGGCCTCCACTTCGCGGTAGTCCAGTAGCTCCATTTCCAGGCCATCTTCCAGGTCAATCAGGCCATAGCAGATATCGTCTGCGGCCTCCATCAGATAGACCAGCGGGTGACGGGCCCAGCGCTGTTCGTCCAGCTGCGGCAGGCCGAGCTTGCCGGCGATCTGCTCCAGCAGGGGCAGCTCGCTCTGATAGCAGCCGAATTTGTGCTTCTTGTAACCCAGGGCTTCGGCGTGGCGCGCGCTCCAGGGGTACTTGAGGTAGGTGCCGAGGGTGGCGTAGGTCAGGCGTGTGCCGCCATCGAACTGGTGGTACTCCAGTTGGGTGAGCACCCTGAAACCCTGGGCATTACCCTCGAAGTTGAGGAAGTCGCTGCGCTCTGCACTGCTCATGGCATCCAGCCAGCCGCGGCTGTCGGCCTGCTGAAACCAGTGGCGGATGGCGTCTTCGCCGGAGTGGCCGAACGGAGGGTTGCCGATGTCGTGAGCCAGGCAGGCCGACTGTACGACCATGCCCAGATCGCTGGGGGCACACCAGTCGGGCAGGGCATCGCGGATCATCTCGCCGACGCGCATGCCCAGTGAGCGGCCCACGCAGCTGACCTCCAGGGAGTGGGTCAGGCGCGTATGGATATGGTCATTGCTCGATACCGGGTGCACCTGGGTCTTGCGCCCCAGGCGGCGGAAGGCCCCAGAAAAGATGATGCGGTCGTGATCCTTGTGGAAGGGGGTGCGGCCCAGTTCGGCGACACTGTGGGTCGGCTTGCCGAGACGTTCACGGGTGAGCAGGGTGTGCCAATCCAAATCAGATCCTCGCCATAACGTGGCAACAGACCCTAGCTTCGGGGTTCCCGCGGCTGGCTGCAAGTGCTGTGGCGCTATACCGGCTTGGTTGGTCGCCGCCTGCCTGTTACCACGTCATCCCAGGCCGATTGGCTAAAAGCCGGCGGCATCGATATCCATCAATAACAGTCTTCTGCCGTTATCGATAAATTGCCCCGCGGTGAGGCAATACTGATTGGTGGTGGCATCGCGATAGGTGCTGGAGAGAATCAGGCGGCGCTCCTCCCAGCCTTCGGCCAGCAGCTGGTAGAAATAGGGACGCCACGACCAGTTGTGTCCCAGGTAGCGGTTATCGCTGTGCCAGCGGCAATCACGCCATTCCAGATTGGGGCTCAGCTGGGTGCCATGACGATCGCACTGATAGGTGCGCAGCAGCCAGGGATAGGCCTCAGGTGTGGGCAGGTGCTCGGTTTTCGAGCCATTTTCGGCCCAGTGTTTGAGCCTGTTCATCATCTCGCTGAGCTGCTGGCGCAGGGTCATCAGGCTGGCGCGCTCGGCCAGCTTCTGCTGCACATAGTGATCGCGCAGACGGGCAAAGCGCTTGACGAAGGCCTGGCTGGGAAAGAACTCCCGTTCCGGCCTGGCGAACAGATAGCCCTGCACATAACGCGCCCCGCACTCCAGGGCGAAATCCAGCTCGGCCTCGGTTTCCACACCTTCGGCAATGATCCAGCAGCCGGTCTTTTCTGCCATCTGTGCCAGAGCCTTGACCACCTCGCTGCTCGGCCCGCCACGGGCGGCGTCCTGAAACAGGCGCATGTCCAGCTTGAGGATATCGGGTTGCAGGGCCAGTACCCGATCCAGCTGGGAGTAACCGGCGCCGAAATCATCGATGGCCACGCGGGCGCCGGCATCCCGGTAACGCTGCACCACGCCGGGCAAACGCTGACTGGCACCGCCCAGCTCGGTGATTTCGAAGACGATGCGCCGCGCGTCAATACCGCTGTGTTGCAATTGCTTGAGGCTGGGCAGGGGTTGCTCCGGACGCAGACGGCTGATCCAGCGCGGCGAAATATTCAGGCTGAGAAACCAGTCGGCTGGGGCCTGCTGAAAGCGTTCCAGCGCATTCTGGCGCACTTCTCGATCGAGCCGGCGCAGGGCCGCTGACGGCGTCTTTGCGGCCGCGAACAGCGGGCCGGCGGAATGCAGCTGGCCATCAGCCGTGCGCAGCCTGGCCAGGGCCTCGACTCCGGCGATGTGTCCGGTAGCGGTATCGATAAAAGGTTGGAAAACAGCAAGGGGGTGGCCGTCGAACACCGGTAGATCCTTAGAACTGAACGCTGCCTCACTACGGGCACGCAATACAGGGCTCTAGCAAAAATGTGGCCACCATTGCGGCGGCGCCAGCGCAGGGCTGTGGCCGCGGGCTCTGGGCCGCATTGTGGCGCTCGGCTGGCAGGCGTGTGGCAACGGGAGCTGGTATAGCGCTTGCATTGGTGTGGTGCGCGCTATGGTTTTGGTGCCCTGTTGTGGGGCTCTGCTGGACGCGGCCAGGATGTCATGGTGCGCTTATAACCTATTAATAATTAAAGAAATTGCGCCAGAAAGCGTTCCCGGTATGGCCATTTTTTGGTGCTGATACGGGGTGTGCGTGAGGTGTTGCAGCAGAGCAGGCGCTGCCTGATGGTGCGTTTTTTCTGCTTGTGACCTTCTTTGGTGCCATTTCCCATGACGGAGTTTTCTTCGCAGATGGAAAACATCAATAGTGCCGTGGAAACCCTGATTCACGGCTCCAATACCCTTTTTATCCTGCTTGGCGCGGTCATGGTGCTGGCCATGCATGCCGGCTTTGCCTTCCTTGAAGTGGGCACGGTGCGCCAGAAAAACCAGGTCAATGCCCTGTCGAAGATCATCTCGGACTTTGCCGTGTCGGCCCTGGCCTATTTCTTTGTCGGTTACTGGGTGGCCTACGGCATCACCTTTCTGGAGCCGGCCAGCATACTGACCGAGAACCATGGCTATGGCCTGGTGAAGTTCTTCTTTCTGTTGACCTTTGCTGCGGCCATTCCGGCGATCATCTCCGGTGGCATCGCCGAGCGCGCCAAGTTCGGCCCGCAGCTGTGCGCCACCGTGCTGATCGTGGCCTTCGTCTACCCCTTCTTCGAGGGCATGATCTGGAATGGCAACTACGGGCTGCAGGCCTGGCTGGAGGCGCGTTTTGGTGCTGGCTTCCATGACTTTGCCGGTTCGGTGGTGGTGCATGGTGTGGGCGGCTGGCTGGCCTTTGGCGCGGTGCTGCTGCTGGGGCGGCGCAACGGGCGTTATCGCGACGGGCGCCTGGTGGCCTTCGCACCGTCGAACATTCCGTTCCTGGCCCTGGGCTCGTGGATCCTGATCATCGGCTGGTTCGGCTTCAACGTGATGAGCGCCCAGACCCTGGACGGCGTCAGTGGGCTGGTAGCGGTCAACTCGCTGATGGCCATGGTCGGTGGCACCGTGGCGGCGCTGCTGGTGGGGCGCAATGACCCGGGCTTCCTGCATAACGGCCCGCTGGCTGGCCTGGTGGCGGTGTGCGCCGGCTCCGACCTGATGCACCCGGTGGGTGCGCTGATTACCGGTGCGATTGCCGGTGCGCTGTTCGTCTGGGCCTTTACCGCCACCCAGGTGAAGTGGAAGGTGGATGATGTGCTGGGGGTCTGGCCGCTGCATGGCCTGTGCGGCGTGTGGGGTGGGATCGCCTGCGGCATCTTTGGTCAGCAGGCCCTGGGCGGTCTGGGCGGCGTGAGCCTGGCCAGCCAGCTGGTGGGCACAGCGCTGGGCGTGCTGGTGGCCTTGCTCGGTGGCTTTCTGGTGTACGGCATCCTCAAGTCGACCGTGGGGATTCGCCTGAGTCAGGAAGACGAGTTCAATGGCGCCGACCTGGCGGTGCACAAGATCGGCGCGGTCAACCCGGACTGAGAAGAGTCGACTGGCCGATCATGCCAAGGCGCCCCATGGGGCGCCTTTTTTCTGTGCGTTGCGGCGGGCTGACTGCAACTTCAGTGAAAGCTGTAGATATCCATCCCCAGGGTGCCTTCGCTAAACCCCTGGTGTTCGACTTGAAAGCGGTCGCCGGCCCCGCGGGCAAAGAACAGCGGTAGCAGGTGCTCGTCCGTTGGGTGGTTGCGCGTGGCATAAGGCGCTTGCTGCCTGTAGGCGTGCAGGGCTGCCTCGTCGTCACGTTGCAGTCTATCCACTATCCAGTCGCGAAAGTCCTGGGCCCAGGCGGGTGCGATATTCGATGGGCCTGCCTGCCAATCCAGTTCGCGCAGATTGTGGGTGATGCTGCCTGAGCCGATCAGCAGCACGCCCTCATTGCGCAGGTCGCGCAGAGCCTGGCCGATACGGGTCTGCAGGGCAGGTCCGGCGGCACTGGGCAAGGACAGTTGGACAACAGGAATATCGGCCTTGGGGTACATCAGTGACAGAGGCACCCAGGCGCCATGATCCAGCGGCCGCTGCTCGTCAGCGGTGGCGGGAAGATTGGCCTGGGCCAGCAGGTGAATGACCCGCTCAGCCAGCTCAGGCAGCCCCGGTGCCGGGTATTGCAGTCGATACAGGGCCTCGGGGAAACCATGGAAGTCGTGCCAGGTGCCCGGTGCGGATGAGCGGGTAACCTGCAAATCCGCTGTTTCCCAGTGTGCCGAGACCAGCACTATGGCTTTGGGCCGTGGCAGGCTTGCGGCCAGCTGGGCGAGGGCAGGGCCGCTGGCGGACGGGCGCAGGGCCAGCATGGGGGAGCCATGAGAGATAAACAGACTGGGTAGCATGGTGTGCTCCTGGGTGGCAGTGACCCTATGGTTGATCAATCTGCTTCGGGTAAAAAGCGCAAAAGTCCGGGTAAACAAATCGATTGAATCGATTTATTTTCTGGCTGCGGCCATTTACCCCATTGGTCTGGCTCGGGCTTTGCGGCAGCATGGGGCGTTCATTTGGGGAGTCGTTATGCACGCAGAGTTCTGGCAGGCGCGCTGGTCGCGCAGTGAAATTGGCTTTCATCAGTCTGAGATCAATCCTTATCTGGCGCGCTACTGGTCGAGCCTGCATCTGCCGGTCGGTGCGAGGGTTTTGGTGCCGTTATGCGGCAAGAGCCTGGATATGGGCTGGCTGGTTGCCCAGGGTCATCGGGTACAGGGGGTTGAACTGGCGCAAAAGGCGGTGGAGGATTTCTTCGAGGAGCATGGCTTGACGCCCCATGTCGCTCACGAAGGTGATTTCCAGGTCTACCGAGCCGGCAACCTGGAAATCTTCTGCGGCGATTTCTTCGCCCTGGACGCCGAGCAACTAAGTGATTGTGGGGCGTTTTATGATCGTGCGGCGCTGATCGCCTTGCCGGCTGAGATGCGTGCCCGCTATGTGGCGCACCTGAGTGCGACGCTGCCTGCCGCTTGCCAGGGACTTCTGGTTACCCTGGACTATCCCCAGGAGCAGATGAGTGGGCCGCCTTTTGCGGTGGCCGACGGCGAAGTGCGGCAGCTGTTCGGGGATGGCTGGCAGCTGCAGGCGCTGGAGTGTTGTGATGTGCTGAGTGAGGGCGAGAACTGGAGGTTTCTGCAGCGTGGCCTGACTCGCCTGGAAGAGCGGGTTTACCGGCTGGCCAGGGGCTGAACAGGGAGTGCCTGCCGGTTTTGCCGGTCCTTTAAAAGCCAATGCCCCGACAGGCGGGGCATTGGTTGGGGCTGCGCGGCGTGCGACTTACTTCTTCATGTCGCGCTGCGGATAGCCGGTGTACAGCTGGCGCGGACGGCCAATCTTGTACGGGCTGGAGAGCATTTCCTTCCAGTGGCTGATCCAGCCGACGGTCCGCGCCAGGGCGAAAATCACGGTGAACATGCTGGTCGGAATGCCGATGGCCTTGAGGATGATGCCCGAATAGAAGTCGACGTTCGGGTACAGCGAGCGCTCGATAAAGTACGGGTCGGTCAGGGCGATCTCTTCCAGGCGCATGGCCAGTTCCAGCTGCGGATCGTTCTTGATGCCCAGCTCGGCCAGGACTTCGTCGCAGGTCTGCTTCATCACGGTGGCGCGCGGGTCGCGGTTCTTGTAAACCCGGTGACCGAAGCCCATCAGCTTGAACGGATCGTTCTTGTCCTTGGCCTTGGCGATAAAGGTGTCGATATTGGACACATCACCAATCTCATCCAGCATGCTCAGCACTGCCTCGTTGGCACCGCCATGGGCCGGGCCCCACAGGGCGGCGATACCTGCGGCGATACAGGCAAACGGGTTGGCGCCCGAAGAGCCGGCCAGACGCACGGTGGAGGTGGAGGCGTTCTGCTCATGGTCGGCATGGAGGATAAAGATCTTGTCCATGGCCTTGGCCAGCACCGGGCTGATCGGTTTGATCTCGCACGGGGTGTTGAACATCATGTGCAGGAAGTTTTCCGCGTAGTTCAGGTCGTTACGCGGATACATCATCGGCTGACCCATGGAGTACTTGTAGGTCATGGCGGCAATGGTCGGCATCTTGGCGATCAGGCGCATGGCCGACACTTCGCGGTGATGCGGGTTATTGATGTCCAGCGAGTCGTGGTAGAAGGCGGAGAGGGCGCCCACTACACCGCACATGATGGCCATTGGGTGGGCATCGCGGCGGAAGCCGTTGAAGAAGGTCTTGAGCTGCTCATGAACCATGGTGTGGTTCTTGATAGTGCTGACGAACTTGGCCTTCTCTTCTGCGTTCGGCAGTTCGCCGTTAAGCAGCAGGTAGCAGGTTTCCAGATAGTCGGATTGCTCGGCCAGTTGTTCGATGGGGTAGCCGCGGTGCAGCAGGATGCCCTTGTCACCGTCGATATAGGTGATCTTCGATTCGCACGAGGCGGTGGACATAAAGCCAGGATCAAAGGTGAAGCGACCCGTGGCGGTCAGGCCTCGCACGTCGATTACATCGGGACCAACAGTGCCGGTCAGAACGGGCAGTTCGACGGGGGCAGCGCCCTCGATGATCAACTGCGCTTTTTTGTCAGCCATGTGTGGCCTCCTAGTTATGCTTGAAATCATCAGACAGCCCCCCACGCAGGGCCCGCACCACTATAGTGAGATAAATGTGAAAGTCAATTTGCGAAAACCCAGCTGGCAGAAGGGTTTGAGCAGGGTTTTTGGGCTGAATTGCGGCCCCTTTACGCCATTTATAAAGGCAGTGCAATGCGCTTTTAGGCAGGGGGCTTTGCATTGTCATTAGTAACCTAACTGTCTATACTCTGCGCCCGACTACCAAGGGTTTTAAGCCCGTAATTCTGGTGGTTGTCACTCCTTGGGTGATGGGTACCTGACCAGTGCACTTCCCGACAACTTTGCCCTGATAGTTAGGGGCTCTCAGTGTGATAAAAAAGCCGTGAATAGCCAAAGACCTGTAAACCTCGACCTTAGGACGATCAAACTCCCAGTCACCGCTTACACGTCCATTCTTCACCGTATCTCCGGTGTCATCCTCTTTGTCGGTATCGCCATTCTGCTGTATGGCCTCGACAAGTCGCTGGCGTCCGAAGAGGGCTTTGCCCAGGTGCAGGAATGTCTGACCAGCCCGCTGGCCAAATTCGTGATTTGGGGTCTGTTGTCCGCTCTGCTTTACCACCTGGTGGCCGGTGTACGCCACTTGATCATGGACATGGGCATTGGTGAGACGCTGGAAGGCGGCAAGCTGGGCTCGCAAATCGTTCTCGTCGTTTCGGCGATCGTGATCCTGCTGCTGGGGGTTTGGATATGGTAACCAACGTCACCAATTTTTCGCGTTCGGGTCTTTATGACTGGATGGCGCAGCGTGTATCTGCTGTCGTCCTCGCGGCTTATGTACTCTTTCTGCTGGGCTATGTCGTGTGCAACCCAGGTCTGGGTTATGCCGAATGGCATGCACTGTTCTCCAACAACGCCATGCGTATCTTCAGCCTGCTGACCCTGGTGGCGCTCAGCGTTCACGCCTGGGTAGGCATGTGGACCATTTCCACCGACTACCTGACGCCTATGGCGCTGGGTAAGTGGGCGACTGCAGTACGTTTTCTCTTCCAGGCCGCGTGTGGTTTAGCCATGTTCGCGTTTTTCGTCTGGGGCGTGCAGATTCTTTGGGGTAACTGATCCATGACAAGCATTCGCACTCTTTCTTATGACGCCATCATCGTGGGTGGCGGTGGCGCCGGCATGCGCGCCGCGCTGCAACTGGCTCAGGGCGGCCACAAGACCGCTGTAGTCACCAAGGTGTTCCCGACCCGCTCGCACACTGTATCCGCCCAGGGCGGCATCACCTGCGCCATCGCTTCGGCCGACCCGAACGATGATTGGCGCTGGCACATGTACGACACCGTCAAGGGCTCCGACTATATCGGTGACCAGGACGCCATCGAATACATGTGCTCCGTCGGCCCGGAGGCCGTGTTCGAGCTCGAACACATGGGCCTGCCGTTCTCCCGTACCGAGCAGGGTCGCATCTATCAGCGTCCGTTCGGTGGCCAGTCCAAGGGTCCGGATAACCCGACCCAGGCTGCCCGTACCTGCGCTGCGGCCGACCGTACCGGTCACGCCCTGCTGCACACCCTGTACCAGGCCAACCTGAAGGCCGGCACCTCGTTCCTCAACGAGTGGTACGCGGTCGATCTGGTGAAGAACCAGGACGGCGCTATCGTCGGTGTCATCGCCATCTGCATCGAGACCGGCGAAACCGTCTATATCCGTTCCAAGGCCGTGGTTCTGGCCACTGGCGGTGCCGGTCGTATCTACGCCTCCACCACCAATGCCCTGATCAACACTGGTGACGGCGTGGGCATGGCCCTGCGTGCAGGCGTACCGGTGCAGGACATCGAAATGTGGCAGTTCCATCCGACCGGCATCGCCGGCGCCGGTGTGCTGGTCACCGAAGGTTGCCGTGGTGAAGGTGGTTACCTGATCAACGCCCATGGCGAGCGTTTCATGGAGCGCTATGCGCCCAACGCCAAGGACCTGGCCGGCCGCGACGTGGTTGCCCGCTCCATGGTCAAGGAAGTAATCGCCGGTAACGGCTGTGGCCCGGACAAGGACCACGTACTGCTCAAGCTCGATCACCTCGGCGAAGACGTGCTGCACAGCCGTCTGCCAGGTATCTGCGAGCTTTCTAAGACCTTCGCCCATGTCGACCCGGTTGTTGCGCCGGTTCCGGTGATCCCGACCTGCCACTACATGATGGGCGGTGTGCCGACCAACATTCATGGCCAGGCCATCACCCAGGACGCCAACGGCAACGACAAGATCATCGAAGGGCTGTTCGCCGTGGGCGAAGTAGCCTGTGTGTCGGTACACGGCGCCAACCGTCTGGGCGGCAACTCGCTGCTTGACCTGGTGGTGTTCGGTCGCGCCGCTGGCCTGCACCTGGAAAAAGCGCTGAAAGAAGGCGTGGAAACCCGCGGTGCCAGCGAAACCGATATCGAGCAGTCGCTGGCGCGTCTGGCTGGTGTCAACCAGCGCAGCACTGGCGAAGATGTTGCACCGCTGCGTAAAGAACTGCAGCAGTGCATGCAGAACTACTTCGGTGTGTTCCGCACCGGGGAATACATGCAAAAAGGCATTACCCAACTGGCCGACCTGCGTGCACGCATCGCGAACGTCAAGATCGCGGACAAGAGCCAGGCATTCAACACTGCGCGTATCGAAGCATTGGAACTGCAAAATCTTCTCGAAGTGGCAGAAGCCACCGCGATCGCTGCCGAGGCTCGTAAAGAGTCCCGTGGTGCTCACGCCCGTGAAGACTTTGAAGAGCGTGACGACGAAAACTGGCTGTGCCACTCCCTGTACTTCCCGGGCGAGAAGCGCGTGGCCAAGCGTTCGGTCAACTTCGCGCCGAAGACAGTTCCAGCGTTTGAACCCAAGGTCCGGACTTATTAAGGGTGGCTGATATGTTGCAAGTCAGTGTTTATCGCTACAACCCGGAGAAAGATGCTGCTCCGTTTATGCAGGACTTCCAGGTCGACACCGGCGGCAAGGACATCATGGTTCTTGACGTACTGGCGCTGATCAAGGAACAGGACGAGGGTTTCTCCTATCGCCGCTCCTGCCGTGAAGGCGTGTGTGGCTCCGATGGCATGAACATCAACGGCAAGAATGGCCTGGCCTGTATCACCCCGCTGTCCGCAGCAGGGCTGAAAGGCGGCAAGCTGGTGATTCGTCCGCTGCCGGGCCTGCCAGTCATTCGTGACCTGGCCGTCGATATGAGCATCTTCTACAAGCAATACGAGAAGGTGCAGCCGTTCCTGCAGAACGATACGCCGGCTCCGGCCATCGAGCGTCTGCAGAGCCCGGAAGAGCGCGAGAAGCTGGATGGTCTGTACGAGTGCATCCTGTGCGCCTGCTGCTCCACCAGCTGCCCGTCCTTCTGGTGGAACCCGGACAAGTTCCTCGGTCCCGCCGCGTTGCTGCAGGCCTACCGTTTCCTGGCCGACAGCCGTGACACCAAGACCGGTGAGCGTCTGGCTGCCCTGGATGATCCGTTCAGCGTATTCCGCTGCCGCGGCATCATGAACTGCGTGAACGTGTGCCCCAAGGGTCTGAACCCGACCAAGGCCATCGGTCACGTACGCAACATGCTGCTGCAGAGCGGTACCTGAATTAAGCCGTTTGCTATACCTGTAACACCTGAGCGGCCGGGATGTCCGGCCGCCCAGTAAAGCTTGAAGCGCAGCTCACAAAGCCACGCTTCTTATTCGAAAAAATACGACGACCAGCAGGGGCATCCGGGCTGGTGCCCGGACTATCTGCGGGAGCCGAAGTGGCTTTATCCAAGTCGCTGCCTAAGCGCCTTGGTACAGTCATGCGGTTTTCACGCCGGTGGTGTCCCCTTACCGAGGGTGACCAAGCATGCAAGAAAGCGTGATGCAGCGCATGTGGGACAGTGCCCACCTATCCGGTGGTAACGCTGCCTACGTGGAAGAGCTCTATGAGCTCTACCTGCACGATCCCAACGCTGTGCCAGAAGAATGGCGCACTTACTTCCAGAAGTTGCCGACTGATGGCAGCGCTGCAACCGATGTCTCGCACTCGACCGTGCGCGATCATTTTGTGCTGCTCGCCAAGAATCAGCGTCGTGCCCAGCCGGTGTCCGCCGGCAGCGTCAGCAGTGAGCACGAAAAGAAGCAAGTCGAAGTCCTGCGCATGATCCAGGCCTTCCGCATGCGCGGCCATCAAGCTGCTCAGCTTGATCCGCTCGGCCTCTGGCAGCGTACGGTGCCCGCTGATCTGTCGATCAATCACTACAGCCTGACCGATGCTGACCTGGACACCACCTTCCGCACCGGTGGTCTGTTTATCGGCAAGGAAGAGGCTACTCTGCGCGAAATTCGCGATGCCTTGCAGCAGACATATTGCCGCACCATCGGCGCCGAGTTCACCCATATCGTCGATTCCGAACAGCGCAACTGGTTTGCCCAGCGCCTGGAAAGCGTGCGCGGTCGTCCGCAGTTTTCCGTCGAGGTGCAGTCGCACCTGCTGGAGCGCCTGACCGCTGCCGAAGGCCTGGAAAAGTACCTGGGCACCAAGTACCCGGGCACTAAGCGCTTTGGTCTTGAAGGCGGCGAGAGCCTGATCCCGCTGCTGGATGAAATCATCCAGCGCAGCGGCTCCTATGGCACCAAGGAAATCGTCATTGGCATGGCCCACCGCGGCCGCCTCAACGTACTGGTCAACACCTTCGGCAAGAACCCGCGCGACCTGTTCGACGAGTTCGAGGGCAAGAAGACCGAGGGCCTGTCCTCCGGTGACGTGAAGTATCACCAGGGCTTCTCCTCCAACGTCATGACCCCGGGTGGCGAAGTGCACCTGGCGCTGGCGTTCAACCCTTCGCACCTGGAAATCGTCTCCCCGGTGGTCGAGGGTTCGGTGCGTGCCCGCCAGGATCGCCGCAGTGACGTCAGCGGTGACAAGGTGCTGCCGATTTCCATCCACGGCGATGCGGCCTTTGCCGGTCAGGGCGTGGTCATGGAAACCTTCCAGATGTCGCAGACCCGCGGCTACAAGACCGGTGGCACCATCCACCTGGTGATCAACAACCAGGTCGGTTTCACCATCAGCAATCCCCAGGACTCGCGCTCCACCGAGTACTGCACCGATGTGGCGAAGATGATTCAGGCGCCCATCCTGCACGTCAACGGCGATGATCCGGAAGCCGTGCTGTTCGTCACTCAGCTGGCGGTGGACTACCGCATGCAGTTCAAGCGTGACGTGGTCATCGATCTGGTCTGCTACCGCCGCCGCGGCCACAACGAGGCCGACGAGCCGAGTGGTACCCAGCCGCTGATGTATCAGCAGATCAGCAAGCAGCGCACCACCCGCGAACTCTATGCCGATGCCCTGACCAGTGCCGTACGCCATTCGGTGGACGACGTGCAGGCCAAGATCGACGACTACCGCACCGCCCTGGATAACGGCCAGCATGTGGTCAAGAGCCTGGTCAAGGAGCCGAACAAGGAGCTGTTCGTCGACTGGCGCCCCTATCTGGGCCATGCCTGGACCGCGCGTCACGACACCCGCTTCGAGCTCAAGACGCTGCAGGAACTGTCCGCCAAGCTGCTGGAAATCCCGGAAGGCTTCGTGGTTCAGCGCCAGGTGGCGAAGATCCTCGAAGACCGTCAGAAGATGGCCGCAGGCGCCTTGCCGATCAACTGGGGCTACGCCGAAACCATGGCCTACGCCACCCTGTTGTTCGAAGGTCATCCGATCCGCATGACCGGCCAGGACATCGGCCGCGGCACTTTCTCGCACCGCCATGCGGTGTTGCATAACCAGAAGGATGCCAACGCCTATGTGCCGCTGAAGAACCTCTACGAAGGTCAGCCGAAGTTCGAGCTGTATGACTCCTTCCTCTCGGAAGAAGCCGTACTGGCCTTCGAATACGGCTATGCCACCACCACGCCGAATGCGCTGGTGATCTGGGAAGCACAGTTCGGTGACTTCGCCAACGGTGCCCAGGTGGTGTTCGACCAGTTCATCTCCAGTGGTGAGCACAAGTGGGGCCGTCTGTGCGGTCTGACCATGCTGCTGCCACACGGTTATGAAGGACAGGGCCCGGAGCACAGCTCGGCGCGTCTGGAGCGTTACCTGCAACTGTGCGCCGAGCACAATATGCAGGTCTGTGTGCCGACCACGCCGGCGCAGATCTACCACTTGCTGCGCCGCCAGGTGATCCGTCCGCTGCGCAAGCCCTTGGTCGTATTGACGCCCAAGTCGCTGCTGCGCCACAAACTGGCCATCTCGACCCTGGAAGACCTGGCCGAAGGCTCCTTCCAGACCGTGATCGGCGAAACCGATGCGCTGGATGCGAAGAAGGTCGAGCGCGTGGTGCTGTGCAGCGGCAAGGTCTACTACGACCTGCTGGAGAAGCGCCGTGCCGAAGGCCGTGAGGACATCGCCATCGTGCGTATCGAGCAGCTCTACCCCTTCCCGGAAGAGGATCTGGCCGAGGCCCTGGCCCCGTACAAGAGCCTCAAGCACATCGTCTGGTGTCAGGAAGAGCCGATGAACCAGGGGGCCTGGTATTGCAGCCAGCACCATATGCGCCGTGTTGCTTCCGCGCACAAGAAGACCCTGTTCCTCGAGTACGCCGGCCGTGAAGGCTCGGCTGCGCCCGCCTGTGGTTACGCCTCGATGCACGCCGAGCAGCAGGAAAAACTGCTGCAAGACGCCTTTACTGTTTAACGCCATCGCCCGGGAGGTGGCAGGTGCCACCTCCGGACTGAAACCGAATTTAAGGAAACACACACAATGGCTATCGAGATCAAAGCCCCTACCTTCCCGGAATCGGTTGCCGATGGCACCGTGGCCACCTGGCACAAGCAGCCGGGCGATGCGGTCAAGCGCGACGAGCTGATCGTCGACATCGAGACTGACAAAGTGGTGATTGAAGTGCTGGCTGAAGCCGATGGCGTGCTGGCGCAGATCATCAAGAATGAAGGCGACACCGTGCTGTCCAACGAAGTGCTGGGCATGCTAGGTGAGGGCGGTGCTGCCGCCGCTGCGCCGGCTGCTGCCGCGGCGCCCGTGGCTGCCCAGGCCGCTGCGCCGGCTGCCGCTGCAGGCGACGACGCCATCCTGTCGCCGGCTGCGCGCAAGATCGCCGAAGAAAACGGCATCGACCCGGGCAGCATTGCCGGCACCGGCAAGGGCGGTCGGGTAACCAAGGAAGACGTGGTCGCCGCTGTCGAAGCGAAGAAGAACGCCCCGGCTGCTCCGGCCGCCAAGCCCGCCCCTGCTCCGGCTGCTGCCCCGGTCTTCGCCAGTGGCGATCGCGTCGAGAAGCGCGTGCCGATGACCCGTCTGCGTGCCAAGGTTGCCGAGCGTCTGGTTGAAGCCCAGTCCACCATGGCCCAGCTGACCACCTTCAACGAAGTGGACATGACCGAAGTCATGGCCCTGCGTTCGAAGTACAAGGACCTGTTCGAGAAGACCCACAATGGCGTGCGCCTGGGCTTTATGTCCTTCTTCGTCAAGGCCGCTGTCGAGGCGCTCAAGCGCCTGCCGGCGGTCAATGCCTCCATCGACGGCAATGACATCGTCTACCACGGCTACCAGGATATCGGCGTGGCCGTGTCCAGCGACCGTGGCCTGGTGGTGCCGGTGCTGCGTAACGCCGAGCTGATGAGCCTGGCCGAGATCGAAAACGGTATCGCCACCTTCGGCAAGAAGGCCAAAGAGGGCAAGCTGTCGATCGACGAAATGACTGGCGGTACCTTCACCATCACCAACGGTGGCACCTTCGGTTCGATGATGTCGACGCCGATCGTCAACCCGCCGCAAGCGGCCATCCTGGGGATGCACAACATCATCCAGCGTCCGATGGCAGTAAACGGTCAGGTGGTGATTCGTCCGATGATGTACCTGGCGCTGTCTTACGACCACCGCCTGATCGATGGTAAGGAAGCCGTGACCTTCCTGGTGACCATCAAGAACTTGCTGGAAGACCCGGCGCGTCTGCTGCTGGATATCTAAAAGCCAGTTTCTCCCACGGCGGCCCTGTAACCAGGGCCGTCCGGTTTATTCGAGAAGGAATACGTTATGACCCAGAAATTTGACGTGGTAGTCATCGGTGCCGGCCCTGGTGGCTATGTAGCGGCCATCAAAGCAGCGCAGCTCGGTCTGAAGACCGCCTGCATCGAGAAATACCAGGACAAGGAAGGCAAGGTTGCCCTCGGCGGTACCTGCCTGAACGTCGGCTGCATTCCGTCCAAGGCGCTGCTGGACAGCTCCTGGAAGTACCACGAAGCCAAAGAAGGCTTTGCCATCCACGGTATCGAGGCCAAGGGCGTGAGCATCGACGTGCCGGCCATGGTGGCGCGCAAGAACAGCATCATCAAGAACCTCACCGGTGGCGTTGCCGGCCTGTTCAAGGCCAACGGCGTGACCCTGCTGGAAGGCCACGGCAAGCTGTTGGCCAATAAGCAGGTCGAAGTCACCGACAAGGACGGCAAGGCCCAGGTCATCGAGGCAGGCCATGTGATCCTGGCTTCCGGCTCGCGTCCGGTGGACATTCCGCCGGCCCCGGTTGATCAGGATGTGATCGTCGACTCCACCGGCGCCCTGGAATTCCAGAGCGTACCGAAGAAGCTGGGCGTTATCGGCGCCGGCGTGATCGGCCTGGAGCTGGGTTCGGTATGGGCCCGCCTGGGTGCCGAAGTGACCGTGATCGAAGCCCTGGACAAGTTCCTCCCGGCTGCCGATGAGCAGGTCGCCAAGGAAGCCCTGAAGACCTTCACCAAGCAGGGCCTGAAAATCCGTCTGGGTGCCCGTGTGACCGGTTCGGAAGTGAAGAAGAAGCAGGTGACCGTCAACTTCACCGACGCCGAAGGCGAGCAGCAGCTGACCTTCGACAAGCTGATCGTGGCTGTGGGCCGTCGCCCGGTGACCACCGATCTGCTGGCCGCCGACAGCGGTGTGGACATGGACGAGCGCGGCTTTATCTTCGTCAATGACCAGTGCGAGACCAGCGTGCCGGGCGTATACGCCATCGGTGACGTGGTGCGCGGCGCCATGCTGGCGCACAAGGCGTCGGAAGAGGGCATCATGGTGGCCGAGCGTATCGCCGGTCACAAGGCACAGATGAACTACGACCTGATCCCGTCGGTCATCTATACCCACCCGGAAATCGCCTGGGTCGGCAAGACCGAGCAGCAGCTCAAGGCCGAAGGCGTTGCCGTTAACGTCGGTACCTTCCCCTTCGCTGCCAGCGGCCGCGCCATGGCCGCCAACGACACCGGTGGTCTGGTCAAGGTGATTGCCGATGCCAATACCGACCGCGTACTGGGTGTGCACGTGATTGGCCCAAGCGCGGCCGAGCTGGTCCAGCAGGGCGCCATCGGCATGGAGTTCGGCACCAGTGCCGAAGACCTGGGGATGATGGTGTTCTCGCACCCGACCCTGTCCGAAGCCCTGCACGAAGCGGCCCTGGCGGTGAATGGTCATGCCATCCACATTGCCAATCGCAAGAAGCGCTAAGCCCCACAAGTAGTTGTGTGTTTGAGCCTGATTCTGGCTGGCGTTGTGTACCAGCCGGGTCTGGCTCAGGCAGAAAGAACCACGGCAGATTGCCCGCGTCCGGTTTCGACCGGCCGCGGAAGGTCAGTCGGACTGCTGGAAAAGCAGTCACAGGTGGTGCGGCATCACAAGTGCAGCACCGTATGCGCAATACCTAAACGAAGACGGTAGACAAGCATGAATCTCCACGAGTATCAGGGTAAGCAGCTGTTCGCTGAATACGGCCTGCCCGTATCCAAGGGTTTCGCCGTAGACACCCCGGAAGAAGCCGCAGAAGCCTGCGATAAAATCGGCGGCACCGAGTGGGTCGTCAAGGCTCAGGTCCACGCTGGCGGCCGCGGTAAAGCGGGCGGCGTAAAGTTGGTCAAGAGCAAGGAAGACGCCAAAGCCTTCGCCGCCAACTGGCTGGGCAAGCGTCTGGTGACCTACCAGACTGACGCCAATGGTCAGCCGGTCAGCAAAATCCTGGTTGAATCCTGCACCGACATCGCCAAGGAACTGTACCTGGGCGCGGTAGTCGACCGTTCCAGCCGCCGTATCGTGTTCATGGCCTCCACCGAAGGTGGCGTGGACATCGAGAAGGTTGCTCACGACACCCCTGAGAAGATCCTCAAGGCCACCGTT
The DNA here is from genome assembly GCF_009763245.1 of Pseudomonas xionganensis. Classification (GTDB taxonomy): domain Bacteria; phylum Pseudomonadota; class Gammaproteobacteria; order Pseudomonadales; family Pseudomonadaceae; genus Aquipseudomonas; species Aquipseudomonas xionganensis. The sequence continues at coordinate 2,276,557 of NZ_WKJZ01000001.1, forward strand.
GACCCGCTGGTCGGCGCGCAGCCGTTCCAGGGCCGCGAGCTGGCGTTCCAGTTGGGTCTGGAAGGCAAGCAGGTTGCTCAGTTCGCCAAGATCTTCGTCGGTCTGGCCAAGCTGTTCCAGGACCATGACCTGGCCCTGCTGGAAGTCAACCCGCTGGTGATCAAGGCCGACGGCGACCTGCACTGCCTGGACGCCAAGATCAACATCGACGCCAATGCCATGTACCGTCAGCCCAAGCTGAAGACCTTCCACGATCCGTCCCAGGACGATCCGCGTGAAGCCCACGCCGCCAAGTTCGAACTGAACTACGTGGCCCTGGAAGGCAACATCGGCTGCATGGTCAACGGTGCCGGTCTGGCCATGGGTACCATGGACATCGTCAACCTGCACGGCGGCAAGCCGGCCAACTTCCTCGACGTCGGTGGCGGCGCGACCAAAGAGCGCGTGACCGAAGCCTTCAAGATCATCCTCTCCGACAGCAACGTGGCTGCGGTACTGGTGAACATCTTCGGCGGCATCGTGCGTTGCGACATGATTGCCGAAGGCATCATCGGCGCGGTGAAAGAAGTCGGCGTGAAGATCCCGGTGGTTGTACGCCTGGAAGGCAACAACGCTGAACTGGGTGCCAAAGTACTGGCAGAAAGCGGTTTGAACATCATCGCGGCTACCAGCCTGACCGACGCTGCTCAGCAAGTCGTCAAAGCTGCGGAGGGCAAATAATGAGCGTCCTGATCAATAAAGACACCAAGGTTATCTGCCAGGGCTTCACCGGCTCCCAGGGCACCTTTCACAGCGAGCAGGCGATTGCCTACGGTACCCAGATGGTCGGCGGCGTGACCCCGGGCAAGGGCGGCACCACTCACCTGGGCCTGCCGGTGTTCAACACCGTCAAGGAAGCCGTGGAAGCCACCGGCGCTGATGCTTCGGTGATCTACGTTCCGGCTCCGTTCTGCAAGGACTCGATCCTGGAAGCGGCCTTCGGCGGCATCAAACTGATCGTCTGCATCACTGAAGGCATTCCGACCCTGGATATGCTGGAAGCCAAGGTCAAGTGTGACGAGCTGGGCGTACGCCTGATCGGCCCGAACTGCCCGGGCGTGATCACTCCCGGCGAGTGCAAGATCGGCATCATGCCCGGTCACATCCACCTGCCAGGCAAGGTCGGTATCGTGTCGCGTTCCGGCACCCTGACCTATGAAGCCGTGAAGCAGACCACTGACGCCGGCTTCGGCCAGTCCACCTGCGTCGGTATCGGCGGTGACCCGATCCCGGGCTCCAACTTCATCGATATCCTCAAGCTGTTCCAGGAAGACCCGAAGACCGAGGCGATCGTGATGATCGGCGAGATCGGCGGTTCGGCCGAGGAAGAAGCGGCTGCCTACATCAAGGCCAACGTGACCAAGCCGGTCGTGTCCTACATCGCCGGTGTGACTGCCCCTGCTGGCAAGCGCATGGGCCATGCTGGCGCCATCATCTCCGGTGGCAAGGGTACTGCGGACGAGAAGTTCGCCGCCCTGCAGGACGCTGGTGTGAAAACCGTGCGCTCCCTGGCTGACATCGGCAAGGCCCTGGCCGAGCTGACTGGCTGGGAAATCAAGAACGCCTAAACCGCGTTGTTGAAAAGCAAAAGGCCACCTTCGGGTGGCCTTTTGCTTTTTTGTCTGCCTACTTTCTTGGGAGCGGGGCTAGCGAGTCAGTCGCCGCGGTATTCGCAACCGCTGGTGCAGGTTTCGTGAATGCGTACCCGCGACAGCTCCGGCAACAGGGGCTTGAGTTCCTGCCAGATCCACTTGGCCAGCACTTCGCTGGTGGGGTTTTCCAGGCCGGGAATATCGTTCAGGTAGTTGTGATCCAGGCGCTCGTAAAGCGGCTTGAATATCGCCTTGATCTCGGAGAAGTCGCGAATCCAGCCGGTATAGGGGTCGACCTCACCCTCGATGTAGATCGCCACCCGGAACGAATGACCATGCAGGCGCCCGCACTTGTGGCCGGCGGGGACATGAGGCAGGCGATGGGCAGCCTCGAAGATGAATTCTTTGAACAGTTCCACGGAGTTTCTCGCTGATGCGGCTGAGCTGGTGGCGAATATTACCAGTTCAGCCGCTGCATTACTGCGTGGCGCCTGCGGCGCCAGCCTGGTTGCGTTCCAGACGGTAGGCACTGACCGCCTCATAGACCGCCTTGCGCAGGCGGTTGATGCCGCCGATCGGCCGATGCTCGGGCAGGGCGTGCCAGGGGTTGAATGACAGGTTGTCGCAGAACAGATTCTGTTCGCGGCTATCGAAGTCCTGGGCCGGTACCACTATGTTGGCCACGCTGCGAAAGGGCGAGATGGCCTCGCTCCACTGCACGCTGGGATCCTCGATGGGCATGTAGTGAGCTGGATCCTGCAGCTGCACCTGCAGGGTGAAGCAGGCCGGCATGCGGTCCAGGGACAGCTGCTGGTACAGGGCACCGCGCAGGAAGTTGGGCAGGTCCTGATTCTGCTCGGGCAACTGGTAGGGCGGGCAGGCCTCGGGGGCGGGGATCACCCGGTACTTGCTGGCATTGGGGCCGAGGCGGAACGGTGCGATGGAGTTGTAAGTGTTGGCCACCGGGCTTTCCGGGGCGGGCGCCAGGGTCTTGAGGGCGATAAACAGGTGGCGGATTTCCCAGCTCATGGGGTTGATGTTGGGGAAGAAGGCCAGGGCCTTCTTGCCATCGGCCTGGGCGGCGAAATTGCTGCGATATTCGGCCACATCGCGGACGAAGAACTGGCTGTTGTTGAACATCACAAAGTCCTGCTCGCGCGCATGCTGTGGGCTGCTGGTGAGCTTTTCCCCTGGCACATTGAGCAGTTTGATGGCCATGCCGCGGGCATCGCGGGCGCGGTCGAACTGTGGGTAGGCGTTGCCGTTGGACAGACGCATCCAGGCTTGCCAGGTCTTGCCCGGCTCGGCGAATACGCCATGACGCAGTTCGGCATCCAGCTCGGGCAGCACCGAGACCTGCGCCTTGACGCAGCCATGGGCCTTGGCGTGGGCGTCGCGCAGCACCCGGGTGTTGTCGCGGTGCTGTTCGACAATGCGAATGGCATCTTCAATGATGGCCTGGGTCAGGGCTGCTTCACCGGGCGGCACCTGTTCTTCCGTGGACACCGGGCCGGAAAACTTCCAGCCGTAGTAGGCTTCGCCCAGGGCCCAGCCACCCAGGCCGATGGCCGCCAGCAGCAACAGGAGTTTGCCGACTAGGCGGCCGAGCCAGAGCCAGAATCGTGTGAGCATGGCGTGCATTCCTTATCGTTATTGTTGTGCGCAATCATTCGGGGCACTTGGGGCCAGGCGTCCAGGGTTGGGCGGGCACTGGCTGCAGCTGCTGCTCCAGGGCCGGGTTGCCCAGCACCTTGAGGTATTCGATCAGCGCCCAGCGCTCCTCCGGCTCCAGGGCGCGGCCGATCACGCCGTTCTGGCGGCAGCCGGCGCGGAACTCATGGCCACGATTGCTGTTGCCGGTGATGCGGGTATCGAAGAGGAAACCGCCAGGAAACTTGTCGCTGACATAACCCACCTGCTTGGGGTCGTACTCGAAGTTGCCGACCCAGAACTGGCTCTGCCGCTCATACACCGGCGACAGCAGCTGGAACAGATTGGGCACCGAGCCGTTATGCAGGAAGGGCGGGGTGGCCCAGATACCGTCCAGGGGGCGGGCCTTGTAGCCGCGCTTTTCCTGCACGCCGATGGGCAGGCCGTAGCCGTCCATGCGCCAGCGCTCGCGGGGCGAGATGCCAGCATCTTCGTAGGCGCGGTTTTCCACATAGGCAGTGACATAAGCCAGGGCCTTGGCGCTGGAAATGTTGCTCAGGTCAACGTCTTCCAGGCTGGCGCCGAACAGGCGCACGTCCAGGCGGCCCAGCTCCTCCTTGGTCCAGCCCAGTTTGCGGATGTCGTAACTGTGGTCGGCGATATTGTTGGCGGTGGTGGGGTCGGTGCCGACTATTGAGGTGGGCACCACGCGCATGCGCCATTCCGGGTCGCGGGCCAGGGCGAAGCGATCCTCCGGCTTTTTCGGATCTGGGGCATGGCAGTAAGCGCAGTTTTCTGCAAACAGGGCGCGACCCTGGCTGGCCAGGGGCACGTCGATCTTGCCGAAGATGGCTTCCGGCCAGGCGGGTGGCGTCAGTTGCTTGAGGGTTTCCTCCAGAGTGTAGAGGTCATGCAGGCGCACACCGGAGGCATAGCGTTCGGCTTCCGCGACCGGCGTGCCGTCGTCGTTCAATAGTTTGAGCGGTGCGCCCACGCCCAGGGCCTCGCCGACATTGCGCGCCATGGGCTGCATGGCCGAGCCGTTCCACTGCACCCAGTCGAACTTCCAGATATCCCAGACATGGGGGTAGCTGACCGGGGCGTTGGCCACCCGGTAGTTGCTGGGGTCGATGGCATCGCCGAACACGGTATTGGCGATACGACCGAAGGCATCGGTTCGGCCGAAGCCTTCCTCGGTGGGGTAGAGGCCGCGATGCCAGTCGTTGTAGGCGGTGCCGAGCAGGCGATCGAGCACCTGCTTGAATTCTTCGCGCAGCGGGTCGTAGCCCTGGTCATAGTTATCGCCCAGCACTTGCTTGGCAAAGCGGCGGAATTTCAGCGGGTTGTAGTAGGTAAAGGCCATGCTCATGCCCAGAGCCTGACCAAAACTGCCGCCACGCAGGGTGGGTACGGTGGAGGCCAGGGAGTGCAGGGCAGGGCCGCCGTCGATGCGCACGGCCTGGCCCTTGTAGCGTAGCTCGCCGGTATGACAGGCGGCGCAGCTGATATCCAGGTAGTTCTGGCCTTGCTCATCGCTGTGGCGGGCAAAGCCTACTGGCAGATTGCCGGGGTTGAGTGCGCTGGGCTGCTGCTTGGGGTCGACCAGAAAACCGAAGCGGGCCAGGTATTCCGGGGTCGCGAACCTGTCCTTGCTGAGCGGCAGTTCCAGGGCGGTAAACCACTCATAGCGCAGGCCTTTTACCTGGGTGCCCTGGGGGGTGTAGTAGTAGGTCTGGCGCTGCGCTTCACTCCATTGCGGCAGATAGTGCAGTTGCTGCGGTGGCGCATAGTCAGGCAAGTTGGGGCGGGCCACGAAATAGAGGCCGACAGCTGCCAGCAATAGCGCAATGATCAGCAGGCCTTTGAGGGTGCGGCGTAGCAAGCGCATCGGGAACTTCCTTGTAAGACTCTTGTCGGCCGATTCTAGCCCAGCCCCATTCCCGTGTGGCAAACGATTGTATGGCGCAATGCTATGCTCGCTCGGCAGGGTCTGGGCTGGCTGACCGGCGTTTATTTCATGACAGGAGTATGTGATGCATCCGTTTTCTGCGAGCCAACCGCCGTTGTTGGTCATAGCGCTGGGCTATCTCGGCCTGCTGCCCTTTATCGGTGGTGCGCTGAGTATCTGGGTGTTGCCCCTGGGCTGGCGCAGTTTTGTGCTGGGGGCTCTGCTGGATTATGCCGCAGTGATTCTGGCCTTTATGGGGGCGATTCACTGGGGGCTGGCCATGCGCGCAGAGGAATCGGAGGACGCCCCCCTGCAGTTGGGGCTGTCGGTGATCCCGCCCTTGCTTGGCTGGCTGGCCATCGCCAGTGGCATGCCTTTGCTGGCGGCGCTGCCGTTGATGCTGGTTGGGTTTGTCGGCTTGTATCTGGCCGACGTGCATGCGGTGCGCCTGGGGTTGGCACCACAGTGGTATCCGGCACTGCGCATGCCACTGACGGCCATTGTCAGCCTGTGTCTGCTGGTGGCCTGGTCCAGCCTATTTCTGAGTTGATGCCAGCCAGCGTTTGAGTGTTGCAACGGTGCGCTCGCGGCGAGCATCCCAGTCGCCTGCAATGGGCTGCCAGGCCTGGCGATGCTGCTGCAGCCAGCGTTGGCAGCGGCGATGGAAGTCCTGGCGCTGGGTTAGCTGTGGCTGGCAGCGCTGGCCGTCGTCGACCCAGGGCACATCCTGAGGATCAAGCAGCAGATGCAGATCATATTGACGCTTGAGCAGCTCGCCGTGCAGCCAGTCTGGGCAGTCGCCGAACAGGGTCTGGCTCCAGAGGATATTGCTCAGCAGGTGGGTATCGAGGATCAGCAATTCGGGGCTGGCGGCCCGGGCGGCGTCTTCCCAGGCCAGTTGGCCGCGGGCGATGGCCGGGATGTCGGCATAGCAGGTGTCGCGCTGCTCGACTTCGATAAAGTGACGGACATACTCACCCACCACCAGGCCACCGAACTCGTTCTGGATTTCGGCGGCCAGCCAGCTCTTGCCGCTGGATTCCGGGCCAGTCAGCACCAGTACTTTCATCAGCTTGCCAGGGCGCGGTCACGGCGCCAGGTCAGCCAGCCACTGCAGGCCAGCAGGGTGAACAGGCCGTAGAGTGCGGCTGTCAGGTACAGCTGGTAATGCAGGAACAGGGCGACATAGAGCAGATCCAGGACAATCCATAGCGGCCAGCATTCGAGCTTTTTCCGCGCCATCCACACTTGGGCCACCAGGCTGAATGCACTGAGGGTAGCGTCCTGCCAGGGCGCGGTGGCATCGGTATGGGTGGCCATCAAATAGCCCAGCAGCAGCGCTCCGGCTGTGCCACTGGCCAGGCCCAGCAGCAGGCCGCGGCTATCCAGGCGACTGACGCTGACGCCATGCTGTGTGTCGCCGCCACGGGTCCATTGCCACCAGCCATAGAGTTGCAGGCTGGCATAGACCCCTTGCAGCAGCATGTTTGAATAGAGTTTGCCGTCGAAGAAAATCCAGCCGTATATCAGCACCATGAGCAGCCCGATGGGCCAGCACCAGATGTTCTGTTTGACGGTCAGCCAGACGGCCAGGACGCCCAGGGCGCAGGCCAGCAGTTCGATGGGGGACATGGTTTGGGCTGTATGCAAAAAGGGGCGCAGAGTGTAGCCGATAACGCGCCCCGATCTCAGCAGCTCAGGCTGTCTGCCTGACGATAGAGCGCCAGCAGCTTGCGGGTGATGGTCTGCTGGATATCGTCGCGCTCGAAGGTGGACAGGCGGGTGAGGCGATTGACCTGCAGGCGATGCAGGTGGATATAGGGCATCTGCTGATTGAACTCGCGCAGGTCGCCTTTCATCATGATCGGCAGAAAAATGTCCCCGGCCTTCTTCTGGTTGCTGATGATCTGTGCCAGTGCCGGCTTGAAGGCCATGGTCTTGGGCGCCGGCCCACCTTCCTTGAACATGGTGGTCATCAGCAGGCCAGGCTTGCCCAGCACCACGCCGGGCAGTACACACAGCCCTGTCTTGCGTACGGCAGCGCTGTCAATGCCGTGCAGGGTGTCGTGGAAGGCGTAGGGGTTGGGCAGCACCACCATCTTGCGCCCCTGGTCGCTGGGGAAGTGCAGGTCGTAGTTGGTGTAGAGCTGCTGCACCGACTCGGAGAACACGCACAGGCGGTTCTCGAACAGCTTGATAAAGCGCTCGGCCAGTTCGCGTCGGGCGATATTGTCCAGATCCCAGATCAGATCCTGGTTCTGCGGGCGGCTGAGATCAACTTCCTGATGTTCCATGCTGCTCATTCAAGCCTCATACGCGAAACTGCCCTAGCAGCCTGTTGAGTTGTTCGGCCAACTGCCCGAGGTGGTGGCCGGCCTGGCTGGATTGCTCCGCGGCCAGGGCGTTATTGTGGGCCAAACCGGCCACTTCGGTCACATTCTGGTTGATATCTTCGACCACATGGGACTGTTGCAGCGTAGCGCTGGCAATCGATGCATTCAATCCCGTCAGGTTACGCAGGCCGTTGGTGATCTGCTGCAGACTCTCGCCGGCCTGTCTGGCCTGCTCGATGGTGCGCTGCGAGGCCTGGCTGCTGGCGTCTATGACCTTGACCGCGGCTTCGGAGTTGGTCTGCAGGCGTTCGATCATGCCCTGGATTTCCGCCGTGGACTGCTGGGTGCGCTGGGCGAGCAGGCGTACTTCATCGGCCACCACGGCAAAGCCGCGGCCCTGTTCGCCGGCCCGGGCCGCCTCGATGGCGGCGTTCAGGGCCAGCAGGTTGGTCTGCTCGGCAATCGAGCGAATCACCTCCAGTACGCTGCCGATCTGGGTGCTCTCCTGGGCCAGGGTCTGGATCACCTCGACGGCGTCGTGGATGGTGGCCGACAGCTGATCGATCTGTTGCAGGCTGGCTTCGATATTCTCCTGCCCCTGCTGGGCTTGCTCCTCTGCAGTATGCACCTCGCTGGAGGCGTGTTCGGCGTTCTTGGCCACATCCTGTACGCCGTAGGTCACTTGATTGACCGCTGTGGCCACCAGTTCCATCTGCTGTGACTGCTGCTGGCTGTGTTGCTGGGCGTCGCTGGCCAGCTGGCCGAGATCATGGGCGGCCTGTTCCAGGGTCTTGGCCGATTCCAGGGAGCGGCGGATCACTTCGCGCAGCTTGTCGGTAAAGGCATTGAAATGCCGGGAGAGGGTCGTCAGCTCGTCGCGGCCATGGGTGTCCAAATTGCGGGTCAGGTCACCATCGCCGCTGGCGATATTGGCCATGGCATTGACCGCCTGCTGCAGCGGCTGGGTGATGCTGCGCAGGATAATGGCCAGCAGGCCTGCCACCAGTGCGGCAATGGCCAGGCCTACCAGGGAGGCGTTAAGCGCCAGAGCGCGAAACTCGGCCTGCACATCATCGACATAAACGCCGGAGCCGATGATCCAGCCCCAGGGCTGGAACAGCTCCACGTAGGAAATCTTCGGCACCGGGTCGGTGGAGCCCGGCTTGGGCCAGCGATAGTCGACCTGGCCGGCGCCCTGGCGCTTGCTGATCTGCACCATTTCATCGAACAGGGCCTTGCCGTCCGGGTCCTTGAAGCCGGAGAGATTCTGCCCTTCCAGCTTGGGGTTGGTGGGGTGCATGACCATCACCGGGGTCTGGTCGTTGATCCAGAAATACTCCTGGCCGGCGTAACGCAAGCTTCTTATGGTTTCCATGGCCTGCTTCTGAGCCTGTTCACGGCTCAGTTCGCCTGCGCTTTCCAGGCCATGGTAGTGCTTGAGAATACCGCTGGCGCTCTGTACCACGTGCTGGGTTTTCTCGGCCTTGGCGGCATACAGATTCTCGTGCAGCTGTTGCAGCAGCAGGACGCCCTGGATCCCCAGCATGACAATGGCGACGATCAGGATCAGCCAGAGGCGTAGGCTTATAGGCAGGTTGCGTAAGCTGTTCATGATGCGGCTCTCTCGGTATGGGGCGCTGGGGCGCCTCTTATAAACCAGTGGCTGTGCGTTATAGGTTAGACCTTAGGCCAGAGGGTGGGAAAAACCTGCTGTACAATCCCGGGCCACGGTCTCTTTGTCTGACCCTGTGACAGGCTGTTTAGCCCTCGGCAATGCCGCAGGCCCGGTACTGGGAAGGGCCTCTGCCGGGCTTATTCAGGTTGTCGGCCGTTGAACCAATACCTGCAATATCAGTCTGTTACTCTCGTTCTCTGTGTTTAACTCGGTCGTTCTAGCGCCAAAGGTGGCGCTTTAGGGAGTCTTGATGGATCTGTGGTTGGCCCTGCAGGCCTTTATTCTGGGGGTAGTGGAGGGGGTAACCGAATTTCTGCCGATCTCCAGTACCGGGCACCAAATCATTGTGGCCGACCTGATCAATTTCGACGGTCAGCGGGCCATGGCCTTCAATATCATCATCCAGCTCGGCGCCATTCTGGCGGTGGTCTGGGAGTACCGGAGCAAGATTCTCGATGTGGTGTTGCACCTGCCCCGGGAGCGCCAGGCCCAGCGTTTTACCGGCAATCTGCTGATTGCCTTCCTGCCTGCGGTGGTGCTGGGTGTGGCCTTTGCCGATCTGATCCACCAGTACCTGTTCAATCCGGTGACCGTGGCCATGGCCCTGGTGATCGGCGGCGTGCTGATGCTCTGGGCCGAGCGGCGCCAGCATAAGGTGCACGCCGAAAGTGTCGATGACATGACCTGGAAGGACGCCCTGAAGATCGGCTGCGCCCAGTGCCTGGCCATGATTCCCGGCACGTCCCGTTCAGGCGCGACCATTATTGGCGGTCTGGTGTTCGGCCTGTCGCGCAAGGCGGCCACCGAGTTTTCCTTCTTTCTCGCCATGCCCACCATGGTGGGGGCAGCGGTCTATTCCGGCTACAAGTACCGCGAACTGTTCCAGGCCAGTGATGTGGCCGTGTTTGCTATCGGTTTTGTCACCGCCTTTGTCTTCGCCATGCTCACCGTGCGCGCCTTGCTCAAGTTTATCGGCAGCCATAGCTATGCGCTGTTTGCCTGGTATCGCATCGGTTTTGGCCTGTTGATTCTGACGACCTGGCAGTTTCACTGGATCGGCTGGAGCGACATGCAGTTCTAAGGAGGCAGCGTAGCGCTCTGCGACGAGGATTTTCGGCAGGATTGCCTGGTATGGCCTAGCGTTGTAGGTGCCATGCTCACAGGGACTTGACCGTGTACGCGCCCCTTCGATCCTTCTTGCTGACGCTGCTCGCTTGCCTCTATCTGGCGGTGCCGCTGCAGGCGCAGTCACAGCCACTGGTGTGGGGCATCGTGCCCTTGCCCGGCGCATTCAATGTGCGCGAGGGCGAGCTGGTTGATGGGGTGCTGTTTGAGGCCATGCAGTTGCTTGAGGCGCAGCTGACGGATGTGCAGATGGCCTATGAGATCCTGCCCATGACCCGGGTCGAACAGCGCATGCAGGCGCTCGATCCGATGTGCAGCAGTGGTCAGTTGCAGACGGGCGAGCGTGATCGCCTCGGTTACTTCGTACCCCATGTGGTTTCCACGCCGATGCATGTCCTGGTACGCCGGCAGACCCTCGATCAGTTGCTGATCGAAAATGGCCAGGTCAGCCTCGACTGGCTGTTGGCCAACCCTTATCTGCGGGGAGCCCTGGCCAAGACCCGGGTCTATCCGGCGGATATTCGTGCACGCCTGCATGAGGCCCAGAGCAGAGGCCTGTTACCGCCAATGGGCGGCAGTCTGGCCGGGGAAAACCTGTTGCTGATGGTCAGTCATCGGCGTCTGGACTACATCTTCGAGTACCCGGTGATCTATACCGAAGTGCAGCGTCACTTCAGCCTCAGCGAGCCCCTGGTCAGCGTGCCCTTGAAGGAAAGCGCAGCCCTGGTGCCCTTGGGTATCTACTGCCCGCGCACGGCCTGGGGCGCTGCCATGGCCCGGCGTATCGATCAGGCCGTGCGACAGGTGGCGGCCACGCCGCAGCCACTGCTGAACATCTATCAGCGCTGGTTGCCGGCGGAAGTCTTCGAGCACTACCGCCCGCAGTTGCTGGCCTACTTGCAGCAGCGGGCCGCGCAAGCGCCGCTGCGCCTTGACTGAGAGGAAACTGGAACAGATGACCAACCGCACTCTGAATCTGGACGATCGTCTCTATCAGTACCTGCTGGAGGTCTCGTTGCGTGAGTCGCCGCTGCAGCAGCAATTGCGGGAGGAAACCGCACAGCTGAGCAATGCCCACTGGCAAATCGCCCCCGAACAGGGCCAGTTCATGGCGCTGCTGGTGAAGTTGCTGGGCGCCCGACGGATTCTTGAGGTCGGCACCTTTACCGGTTACAGCGCCCTGTGCATGGCCCAGGCCATGGGCGAGCAGGGGCGATTGCTCTGCTGTGATCTGGCCGGTGCCTATAACGCCATTGCCGAGCGTTACTGGCAGCAGGCCGGTGTGCGCGAGCGTATCGAACTGCATCTGGGGCCGGCGCTGCAGAGCCTGGACAGCCTGATCAGCCAGGGGCAGGGGGCCTCGTTCGATCTGATTTTCATCGATGCAGACAAGGGCAACTACCTGCTCTATCTGGAACGGGCCCTGGTGCTGCTGCGCCCCGGCGGTCTGCTGTTGTTCGACAACACCCTGTGGAGTGGGCGGGTGCTGCAAGAGCAGCCGGACAGTCTCGATACGCAAGCCATTCAGGCATTGAACCGCTCGCTCAGGGATGATCCCCGTGTCGATCTCTCGCTCTTGCCCCTGGGCGATGGCCTGACCCTCTGCCGCAAGCTGTGAGTCGCGGTCTGTCGAGCGCCAGCCGACTGCCGGACGTGCGCCCACTCACCCAGCACTGATGGATGCCGATGTATCAGGATCTTGCCGTTCTTGCCGCCTTTCTGATCGTTTACAGCGTGTTTGCGGCGCGCCTGGAGTCGCGGTTGTTCAGCGGGCCGCTGATTTTTATGCTGGCGGGGCTGCTCATGGGACCGGCCGTGTTCGGGGTGCTGCAACCGCAGGTCAATCATGCCGGCTTGCGCCTGCTGGCGGAACTGACCCTGGCGCTGGTGCTGTTCAGCGATGCTGCCAATGCCAATCTGCGGGTGCTCAAGGCCCACGAAGGCCTGCCCCTGCGTCTGCTCTTGATCGGCCTGCCACTCACCCTGGGCGCCGGCTGGTTACTGGGGCTGTGGTTCTTCCCCCAGGTGCCTGTGCTGGAACTGGCGCTGCTGGCGACGATTCTGGCGCCGACTGACGCGGCCCTGGGCAAAAGTGTGGTCAGCAATCCCGCCGTTCCCGCTCCGGTGCGTGAAGGTCTGAATGTCGAGAGTGGCTTGAACGATGGCATCTGCGTTCCGGTATTGCTGGCATTGCTGACGCTGCTGCTGGATGTCCACAGCGAAGCGCCGGCACTGCTACTTGTGGAGTTCCTCCTGGTCGAACTGGGCATCGGCTCTGTGGTCGGGCTGGTGCTGGCGTTTCTGGTCTGGCAGCTGCACCGGCTGGCCACTGAGCGCCACTGGCAGACGCCGATCTGGTCACAATTGACCCTGCCGGGCCTGGCGGTGCTGTGTTTCGCCGCGGCCCAGGCTCTGGGCGGCAGTGGCTTTATTGCCGCCTTTGTAGGCGGGTTGCTGGCCGGCTACCTGTTCGGCCGCAGCAAGCACCATCTGCTGCAGGCGGGCGAGGAATTTTCCAGCCTGCTCTCCGTGCTGACCTGGGTGTTGTTCGGCGCCCTGATCGTGCCCATGGCCTGGGCGCTGGCCACGCCTGAGGTATGGCTCTATGCGCTTATGAGCCTGACCCTGATCCGTATCCTGCCGGTGTGGATCAGTTTGTTGGGCACGCGCATGGGGTTGGAAACCCGCCTGTTTATCGCCTGGTTCGGGCCGCGCGGGCTGGCCAGTGTGGTGTTCGCCATCATGTTGATGGATGTGCCACTCCAGGCCGAGAACACCCTTATCCCCACTGCCATCTGCACGGTGCTGCTCAGTGTGTTGCTGCACGGCCTGAGTGCGGTGCCCTGGTCACAGCGTCTTGGCCGCCGGCATTTGCCGCAGTAAAGGGCTCGTCGGCATTTGACGCCTGTAGCACAAGTCTCTACCCTGCGCGCCTTGCAACAGGTGCCCCCTATGCTCGGCATACGAGGGGTGAAACAGGGAAGTCGGTGCGCGGTGCCTTTATCGCCCGCAATGCCGACGCTGCCCCCGCAACGGTAGACGAGTCAAAGCAACGCGTTCAGCCACTGTGCTCCGGCATGGGAAGGTGCGTTGCCCGGTGCCCCAGGCGCCGCTCGTAAGCCCGGAGACCGGCCTATTGCAGTCCACGGTACGCGGAGGGCGTTGCTGGGCGTGTGATCTGGCCGTTGTGCCGGGCCGTGCGCTGTCTGCTCTTCGCGTGCTTTATCCAGCCAATAGCGTCCGGGCGGGACGCTGGAGCCTATCGCGCGATGAGCAAGTCCCTGTTGCAACCGACAGCCCTGGTGCTGTGCGGTCTTTCCACTATTGTCCTGGGCCAGAGTGCCGATCCCTATGCCCTGCAACCGTTGCTGATCACCGCGGCGCGGGTGGCCCAGCCCATGGAGCGGAGCCTGGCGGCGGTGACGGTCTTTGACCGTGCGCAGATCGAGCAGAGCCAGGCCACCTCGCTACCCGAATTGCTGCAGAAGGTGCCGGGCGTCTCCCTGGCCAATAACGGCGGGCCGGGCAAATCCACCTCGGTGTTTATCCGTGGTAGCAATTCCAACCATGTGCTGGTGCTGGTCGACGGCATCAAGGTTGGCTCGGTGACCAGCGGCAGCGCGGCCTTTCAGGACCTGCCCATCGAATTGATCGAGCGTATCGAGGTGGTACGCGGGCCCCGTTCCAGCCTGTATGGCTCTGAAGCCATCGGTGGGGTGATCCAGATTTTCACCCGCAAGGGCCAGGGGCAGGGCGCCAAGCCCTATTTCAGTGTCGGCGCCGGCAGCCATGACAGCTACAGCGGCAGTGCCGGGGTCAGCGGCGGCAATGGGCCGGGTTGGTACAGCCTGGGTGTCAGCAGCAGCGATAGCGATGGCATCAACGTCAAACCCCGGGAGGCCAGCGGCTACGAGCCAGACCGCGATGGCTATCGCAACCTGTCGGCCAGCCTGCGCGGCGGTTATCGCTTTGCCAGTGGACTGGAGCTGGACGCCAATTTGCTGCAGGCCAAATCCCATAATGACTACGACTCGGTCAACCGCACCGGCACGGCTGGTTTCGGCGCCAACGCCGATAACCTGTCCAAGGTGCTGGGCCTGGGGGCGCGTTTCGCGCCGCTGGAGCCCTGGCAGGTTCACCTGCAGGCTGGGCGCAGCGAGGACAAGTCCGATGCCTTCCAGGACGACGCCTTCTATTCGCGCTTCGACAGCCGTCGCGACAGCTTCAGCTGGCAGAACGAGCTAAGCCTGGCCGCAGGCCATCAGCTGATTATCGGTGCCGACTATCAGCACGATGAAGTCAGTGGCAGCACCGCCTATGCCGAGGATTCCCGCGACAATCGGGGCTACTTCGCCCAGTACCTGGGCAGTGCCGGCCGGCATGACTGGCAACTGGCCCTGCGCCGTGACGATGACCAGCAGTTCGGGCGCCAGCACACCGGCAGCCTGGCCTATGGCTTTGCCTGGAGCGAGGCCCTGCGCTCGACCCTGAGCTACGGCACGGCCTTCAAGGCGCCCACGTTTAACCAGCTGTATTACCCCGGTTTTGGTAACCCGGACCTGCAGGCCGAAACCAGCAAGAGCCTGGAACTGGGCCTCGCGGGCCGGCATGCCTGGGGCCACTGGGCGCTGAATGCCTACCGCACCCAGATCGACAACCTGATCGCCACCGTGCGTGTAAATGGCCAGAGCCAGGCCCAGGGCGTGGATACGGCGCGCATTCGTGGTGTCGAGCTGATGTTGGGCAGTGAGCTACTGGGTTGGGACTGGCAGGCCAACTACAGCCTGATGAGCGCTGAGAACCGCTCCAGACGCTTGGCGGCCGATGGCCAGTCTTTCTACGGCCGCGAACTCAATCGCCGCCCCGGGCAGCAGCTGAATCTGGATATCGACCGGCGCTTTGCCGACCTTAGCCTGGGCGCCAGCCTGCATGTGCAGGAGTCCACCTATGACGACCTGGCCAACCAGGTGGAGCTGGATGGCTTTGTCACCCTGGACCTGCGCGCCGAGTACCGCCTGAGCCCGCAATGGCGCCTGCAAAGTCGGGCCAGCAATCTGCTGGATGCCCAGTACCAGACGGCCGCTGGCTTCAACCAGCCGGGGCGCGGGCTGCACTTCAGCCTGCGTTACCAAGCGCTTTAATTCACTGAAAAGGAAGCTCACCCGATGAACCTCACCCCTCGTACACAACTGCTGATCGGCCTCGCCCTGGCGGCGCTGATGGCCATGACCCGTGGTCAGCACTTCGCTACCCTCAACCTGCCCAGCGCCTCCTGGGCGGTGTTCTTCCTCGCCGGGGTACTGCTCACCCCGCGCTGGGTGTTCCCGGCGCTGTTTATCCAGGCCTCGTTGCTGGATTTCGCCGCCATTCAATGGGCGGGTGTCAGTGACTGGTGCATGTCGCCGGCCTACTGGGCGCTGGTGCCGGCCTACGGCTCGCTGTGGCTAGGCGGGCGCCTGTATGCCCGTATGCACCGTGAACACTTCAGCAGCCTGCTGAGCCTGGCGGCTGTGGTGTGCCTGAGCGCCTTGGTCTGCTACCTGTTTTCCGGTGGCGGTTTCCTGTACTTCTCCGGCCGTTACCCGGAGCCGAGCCTGGCCCTGCTGGGTGAGCGCATCGCCCAGTACTACCCGCGTTACCTGGGCAGCCTGGCCCTGTATGTCGGTCTGGCGGCGGTGCTCTATGTCGGCGCCCGTTCCTGGCAGGCCCTGCAGCCGCGCAGTGAGGCCAAGTGATGAGTGAGTCTGCAGAGCGCTACGCCCGGCACCAGGCGCGCATGGCACGCAAGAAGGCGCTGATCGACGAGAAGATTGCCCAGGCCCAGGACGAATACGGCCTACTGTTGGTGCACAGCGGCAATGGCAAGGGCAAGAGCAGCAGCGCCTTCGGCATGGTCGCCCGGGCTTTGGGCCACGGCATCAAGGTTGGCGTGGTGCAATTTATCAAGGGCGCCGCCAGCACCGGTGAGGAGGCCTTTTTCCGTCGTTTTCCCGAGGAAGTCAGCTACCACGTGATGGGCGAAGGCTTTACCTGGGAAACCCAGGATCGCCAGCGCGATATCGCCAAGGCGCAGCAGGCCTGGGACGTGGCCCGAGCGCTGTTGAATGATGAATCCATCGGCCTGGTGGTGCTGGATGAGCTGAATATCGCCCTGAAATACGGCTATCTGCAGCTGGACGCGGTGCTCGCCGATATCCAGGCCCGGCCGCTGTTGCAGCATGTGGTGGTGACCGGTCGTGGTGCCCTGGACGGGATGATCGATGCGGCCGATACGGTGACCGAGATGAGCCTGGTCAAGCATGCCTTCAAGGCTGGCGTAAAAGCCCAGAAGGGGATCGAGTTCTGATGGAGTCGAGAAGCTGTCCAGCGCTATTGATCGCCGCACCCGCCTCCGGCCAGGGCAAGACCACGGTGACCGCCGCCCTGGCGCGCCTGCATAGTCGCGCCGGCAAGCGGGTGCGGGTGTTCAAGTGCGGGCCGGATTTTCTCGACCCGATGATCCTCGCCCGCGCCAGCGGCTCGCCGGTGTACCAGCTGGACCTGTGGATGGTGGGCGAAGCCGAAAGCCGCAAGCGCCTCTGGCAGGCTGCAGGGGAGGCCGATCTGATTCTGATCGAAGGGGTGATGGGCCTGTTCGACGGCTCGCCCTCGGCGGCGGATCTGGCGCGCTGTTTCGGTGTGCCGGTGCTGGCGGTGGTGGATGGCTCGGGCATGGCCCAGACCTTTGGCGCCCTGGCCCATGGCCTGGCCAGTTACCAGGCCGACCTGCCGTTCTCGGGGGTGTTGGGCAACCGGGTGGGCAGCGTGCGCCATGGCGAGATCCTGCGTGATGCGCTGCCGCCAGCCATTCGCTGGTATGGCGCCTTGCCGCGCAGCGCCGAGATCGAGCTGCCCAGCCGCCACTTGGGCCTGGTACAGGCTGCCGAGCTGGCTGATCTGGATGCGCGCCTGGATGCGGCCGCCGATGCCCTGGCTGCCAGCGCCGATATCAGTCTGCCGCCGCCGGTTCACTTTGCCGCGCCTGAGCCCTGTGCCATCGCGCCATTGCTCAAGGGCGTGCGTATCGGTGTGGCGCGAGACGCCGCCTTTGCCTTTATCTATCAGGCCAATCTCGATCTGTTGCGCGAACTGGGGGCCGAACTGCGCTTCTTTTCACCGATGAACGATGGGCAGCTGCCAGAGGTCGACAGCCTCTATCTGCCCGGCGGCTACCCGGAGCTGTACCTGGCCCAGCTTGAGGCCAACCAGGCCATGGCCGAGGCGATCCGCGCCCACCATCGGGCCGGTAAGCCGATCCATGCCGAATGCGGCGGCATGCTCTATCTGCTCGACCGGCTGACCGACCAGCAGGGCGCCAGCGCCGCCATGCTCGGCCTGCTGCCGGGAAACGCACATATGCAGCCGCGCCTGACGGCCCTGGCCCTGCAGGAGGTGCAGTTACCGCAAGGGACACTGCGCGGCCATAGCTTCCATTACTCGTCCCTGCAGACTGAACTGGAACCCCTGGTGCGCGGCGAGTGTCCGAATTACCGGCGCACCGCCGAGGTGGTCTATCGACTGGGGCGTCTTACCGCCTCCTATATTCACTTCTACCTGCCGTCGAATCCCGTGGCGGCGGCCGCGCTGTTTTGCCCCAGCGAGGCTGTATGAGCGAGCACGCCTTTAGCCCGGCCGAGCGGGCGGCGGTGTACCGGGCTATCGCCGAACGCCGTGATATGCGCCACTTCGCCGGCGGTGAGGTGGCGCCCGAGGTGCTGGCGCGCCTGCTGCAGGCCGCGCATCAGGCCCCCAGTGTCGGGTTGATGCAGCCCTGGCGCTTTATCCGCATCACCCGCCCGGCGCTGCGTCAGGCCATCCAGACTCTGGTGGAGGCCGAGCGGCTGCGCACCGCCGAGGCCTTGGGCGAGCGCGGTGGCGAGTTTATGCAGCTCAAGGTGGAAGGCATCGGCGAATGCGCCGAGTTGCTGGTGGTAGCCCTGATGGATAAGCGCGAGGACCATATATTCGGCCGCCGCACCCTGCCGCAGATGGACCTGGCATCCAGCGCCTGCGCCATTCAGAATCTCTGGCTGGCGGCCCGGGCCGAGGGCCTGGGCATGGGCTGGGTGTCCTTGTTTGAGCCCCAGGCCCTGGCCGAGCTGCTGGCCATGCCGCCTAGCAGCCTGCCGATAGCGCTGCTCTGCCTGGGGCCGGTCACGGCCTTTTATGAGGCGCCGATGCTGGTGCAGCAGGGCTGGGCCGAGGCGCGGCCGTTGTCGGAGTTGCTGTTTGACAATCAATGGGGCCATCGCTCGGACAAATAAGGCCGAGCCCGCTTGCTGGAGATTCATGACTCTATTTCTGACCATCCTCGCCGCCCTGGCCCTGGATGCCGCCCTGGGTGAACCGAAACGCGGTCATCCGCTGGTGGCTTTCGGTCGCCTGGCGGCGCGCATCGAGCAGCGCTTTAACCCGGCCGGTGGCGGTTGGCGCAGCCATGGGGTCAGTGCCTGGTGCCTCGCGGTGCTGCCCCTGACAATGCTGGTCTGGCTGCTAGGCCAGGTGTCGAGCCTGGGCTGGGCGGTGGACATCATCGCCCTGTATTTCGCCCTGGGCCTGCGCAGCTTGGGCGAGCACGCGCAGCCGGTGGCCCTGGCCCTGCGCCTGGGTGATCTGGCCGGTGCCCGGCAGCGGGTCGGCTATCTGGTCAGCCGCGACACCACCGAACTGGATGCCGCTGGCGTGGCCCGGGCCGGCACCGAATCGGTGCTGGAAAATGGCTCGGATGCAGTGTTTGCCGCGCTGTTCTGGTTTGCCGTGGCTGGGGCACCCGGGGTGGTGCTGTATCGCCTGAGCAATACCCTGGATGCCATGTGGGGCTACCGCACTCCGCGCTTCGAACGCTTCGGCTGGGCGGCTGCGAAGATCGACGATGCCCTTAACTATATTCCTGCGCGCCTGGTGGCTCTGACCTATGCCTTGCTGGGTAGCACCGGCCTGGCGTTGCGCTGCTGGCAACGCCAGGCGCCGCAGTGGGACAGTCCCAACGCCGGCCCGGTGATGGCGTCCGGCGCCGGGGCCCTGGGCGTTAGCCTGGGCGGTGCGGCCCAATACCACGGCGAGGTGCATCAGCGTCCCGTGCTGGGGGAGGGACCTGTGGCCCAGGCCCGGGATATCGAGCGGGCCCTCAACCTGCTCAACGGCGGTGTGCTGCTCTGGCTGACGCTGCTTCTGCTCTGGGGCGTCTTCTATGGTTAAGCAGGGCATGCTTGAGCACGGTGGCCGGCTGCGCCAGGCGGCCCTGCAGTATGGTATTGCCCTGGGCGACTGGCTGGATCTGTCCACCGGCATCGCACCCTATGGCTGGCCCTTGCCGCCGATCCCCGACACCGCCTGGCGACATTTGCCAGAGGCCAATGACGGTCTGGAAATCGCCGCCCGTGACTATTACGGAGTGGCCAGCCTGTTGCCGGTGGCCGGCTCCCAAGCCGCCATTCAGGCGTTGCCCAGGCTGCGTGGCAGCAGCCGGGTAGGCATTCTCGCCCCGGCCTATGCCGAACATGCCCAGGCCTGGCGCCGTGAAGGGCACCGGGTCGAGATGCTGACCCAGGGCGCGGTGGGGCGTGCCCTAGAGCGACTCGACGTGCTGCTGCTGATCAATCCCAACAACCCCAGTGGCCGGATGATCGAACCGAGCGAGTTGCTGACCTGGCATGCGCGCCTGGCCCAGCGCGGCGGCTGGTTGCTGGTGGACGAAGCCTTTATCGACTGCACCCCCGAACACAGCCTGGCCGCCTACAGCCAGCTGCCGGGGCTGATCGTGCTGCGTTCCTTCGGCAAGTTCTTCGGCATGGCCGGGGTGCGCCTGGGCTTTGTCCTGGCCGAGCAGGAACTGCTGGGCCAGTTGGATGACTTGCTGGGTCCCTGGACCGTGACTGGCCCCAGCCGGGCACTGGCCACGGCATTGCTGCAGGACTATCCCGCCCAGGCCCGCCAGCGTCAGCGCCTGCGGGCCGATGGTGAGCGTCTGGCTCAGTTGCTCACGGCTTATGGCTTGCCGCCAAGCGGAGGCTGCGCGTTATTTCAGTTCTGCTGCACGCTCCAGGCTGCGGAGCTGCACGAGCGTCTGGCCTGTCAGGGCATTCTCACCCGTTTGTTCAGTGAGCCGACCAGCCTGCGTTTCGGCCTGCCCGGTGATGAGACCGGTTGGCAGCGTTTGCAGCAGGCCTTGGCCACACTTAAGGATCTGTTATGACCACCCCGATGGTGCAGGGCGCGACGCTAATGGTGCAGGGCACCACGTCAGATGCCGGCAAAAGCACCCTGGTGACCGCGCTGTGCCGTTGGCTTAAACGCCAGGGCGTCAGTGTGGTGCCGTTCAAACCGCAGAATATGGCGCTTAACAGCGCGGTGACCGCCGATGGCGGCGAGATCGGCCGCGCCCAGGCGGTGCAGGCCCAGGCCGCAGGATTAGCGCCGCACACCGATATGAACCCGGTGCTGCTCAAGCCCAGCAGCGACACCGGCGCCCAGGTGATTATCCATGGCCGCGCCATCAGCCGCATGGAGGCGGCGGCCTACCACGACTACAAGCAGGTGGCGATGCAGGCGGTGCTCGACTCCCATCGGCGCCTCAGTGTGGCTTATCCGGTGGTGATGGTGGAGGGCGCCGGCTCGCCTGCGGAGATCAACCTGCGCGCCGGGGATATCGCCAATATGGGCTTTGCCGAGGCGGTGGACTGCCCGGTGATTCTGATCGCCGATATCGACAAGGGCGGGGTGTTTGCTCATCTGGTAGGCACGCTCGAATTGCTCAGCGCATCGGAGCAGGCCAGGATCCAGGGCTTTGTGATCAACCGTTTTCGCGGCGATATCGCCCTGTTGCAGCCGGGGCTGGACTGGCTGGAGCAGCGCACCGGCAAGCCGGTGCTGGGCGTATTGCCCTACCTGATGGATTTCCATCTGGAAGCCGAGGACGCCATTGCCACCCGCCAGGTGGCCAAGGCCGAGCAGCGCCTCAAGGTGCTGGTGCCGGTGCTGCCACGCATCAGCAACCACACCGATTTCGACCCGCTGCGCCTGCACCCCCAGGTGGATCTGCAGTTTATCGGCCCGGGGCAGGCCATCCCGGCGGCGGACCTGATCATCCTGCCCGGTTCCAAGAGCGTGCGCAGCGACCTGGCCTTTCTCCGCGAGCAGGGCTGGGAGGCGGCGCTGCAGCGGCATCTGCGCTATGGCGGCAAGCTGCTGGGCATCTGCGGCGGGCTGCAGATGCTCGGCACGCGCCTGCACGACCCCCATGGCCTGGAAGGCGAGCCTGGCAGCAGTGACGGCCTCGGCCTGCTGGCCCTGCAAACCACCCTGGCGCCGGACAAGCAATTGCGCACTGTGTGCGGGCAACTGTATCTGGAAAGCGCGGCGGTCAGCGGGTATGAAATACATGCCGGTATCAGCAGCGGCCCGGCCCTGGACAATCCGGCGGTGCAACTGGCCGATGGCCGCACCGATGGCGCCATCAGCGCCGATGGGCAGGTGCTGGCGACCTATCTGCATGGCTTGTTTGAACAGCCCGAGGCCTGTAGCGCGCTATTGCGCTGGGCCGGATTGGGCGATGTGCAGGCCGTGGACTACCACGCTTTGCGCGAACGGGATATCGAGCGCCTGGCCGATCTGGTGGAGGCGCATCTGGATACGGCAAAGCTGCGAACGTTATGTGGCTTGTAGGGGGGATCACGATTTACCGATCCACCATTTGCGCCGTGATGGTGGATGTAAAAAGCGACATCCACCCTACGGGGGACAAGGTGACCTATGCATGAACTGATTCTCGGCGGTGCCCGCTCCGGGAAAAGCCGGCTGGCCGAGCGCCTGGCGGTCGAATCCGGTCTGGCGGTGACCTATATCGCCACCAGCCAGGCGCTGGATGGCGAGATGCAGGCGCGCATTCAGCATCACCGCGCGCGGCGTCCGGCGGCCTGGGGCCTGGTGGAAGAACCCCTGGCCCTGGCCCATACGCTGCGCGAGCTGGCCGGTGCGGACACGTGCCTGCTGGTCGATTGCCTGACCCTGTGGCTGACCAATCTGCTGATGCTGGACGACCCGAATCGCCTGAATGAGGAGCGTGAGGCGCTGCTCGACTGCCTGCCCGGCTTGCCGGGGCGAATTATTCTGGTCAGCAATGAAACCGGCCTGGGCGTGGTGCCTCTGGGTGAGCTGACCCGTCGTTATGTGGACGAGGCCGGCTGGCTGCACCAGGCCCTGGCCGAGCGTTGTGAGCGGGTGATTTTTACCGTGGCGGGCTTGCCCATGCTGCTCAAGGGGCCGGCGCTATGAATGCGTTGTGGTGGCAGGCGCCCTGCCAGGCGCCGGATCAGGCAGCTATGCAGCAGGCCCGTGAGCGTCAGCAGCAGCTGACCAAGCCGGCGGGCTCCTTGGGTCAGTTGGAGCAGCTGGCCATCCAGTTGGCGGGATTGCAAGGCACCTCTCGACCCAGTCTGGAGCGCCTGGCGATCAGTATCTTTGCCGGCGACCACGGCGTGGTGGCAGAGGGCGTGTCGGCCTTTCCCCAGGCGGTCACCGGGCAGATGCTGGGCAATTTCGTCGCCGGTGGCGCCGCCATCAGCGTGCTGGCGCGGCAACTGGGCGCCAGCCTTGAGGTGATCGACCTGGGCCTGGCCGTGCCGATGGGGCCGCTGCCCGGGGTGCGTCATCTGCATCTGGGGCCGGGTACCGCCAACTTCTGCCAGGCCCCGGCCATGAGTCCCGAGCAGCTGCAACTGGCTCTGGGCGCTGGCCGCGACAGCCTGCTGCGCGCGGCCGAGCAGGGCGCCCAGCTGTTTATCGGCGGCGAGATGGGCATCGGCAATACCACGGCGGCCACGGCCCTGGGCTGCTGGCTGCTGGATTGCCCGGTGGCTGCGCTGGTCGGCTCCGGCACCGGCCTGGATCAGACCGCGCTGGCGCACAAGACCGTGGTGATCGAGCGCGCCCTGGCCCGGCATGGCCCGGCCCTGACCGATGCCCAGGCGGCGCTGCGTTATCTGGGCGGCTTCGAGATCGCCGCCCTGGTCGGCGCCTACCTGGCTGCGGCCCAGCGCGGTATCCCGGCCCTGGTGGATGGCTTTATCTGCAGCGTCGCGGCCCTGCTGGCGGTGCGCCTGAATCCGGCCTGCCGCGACTGGCTGCTGTTTGCCCATTGCGGTGCCGAGCCCGGCCATCGCCATGTGCTGGCGGCCCTGCAGGCCGAGCCGCTGCTGCAGCTGGGCCTGCGCCTGGGTGAGGGCAGTGGCGCGGCCCTGGCCGTGCCGCTGCTGCAACTGGCCTGCCGCCTGCACAATGAGATGGCCACCTTCGCCGAGGCGGCGGTGACGGGGCGGGCGCCATGACGGTCTATCTGGAACTGCTCCGGCATGGCGAAACCGAGCAGGGCGCTGGCCTGCGTGGCAGCCTGGACGATGCCCTGACCGCAGCCGGCTGGAGCCAGTTGCGCGCCGCAGTGCTTGATGCCGGCCCCTGGGATCGGCTGATCAGCTCGCCCTTGCAGCGCTGCGCGCGTTTTGCCGAGGAGCTTGCGGCGCAGCGGGACCTACCTCTGCACCTGGAGGCGGATCTTCAGGAACTGCATTTTGGCGAGTGGGAAGGGCGCAGCTCGGCCTCGCTGATGCAGACCGATGCCGAGGCCCTGGGCCGTTTCTGGAGCGATCCCTACGCCTTTACCCCGCCGGCGGGCGAGCCGTTGCTGCAGTTTGAAGCCCGGGTATGGGCCGCCGTGCGCCGCCTGCGCGAGCAGTATGCTGGCCAGCGCCTGCTGCTGATTACCCATGGGGGGGTGATGCGCCTGCTGCTGGCCCGGGCCCGGGGCCTGCCGCGCAGTGGCCTGCTGCAGGTCAATGTGGCCCATGCCCAGCGTTTTCAGCTGGCCCTTGATGCCGAAGATCAACTGTGGGAGCGCTATTGATGAGCTTCTGGATCGCCCTGCAGTTTCTTACCCGCCTGCCAATCCGCCTGGCGCAGCTGCCCACACCCGAGCAGAACGGTCGCTCGCTGCTGCACTACCCCCTGGTGGGGCTGCTGATAGGCGTATCGCTCTGGGCGGCGCAAGCCCTGCTAGCCGGCGCTCCGACGCTGCTGCAGGCGGCCCTGCTGCTGACGCTCTGGGTCGCCATCAGCGGCGGCCTGCATCTGGACGGCCTGGCCGACAGCGCCGATGCCTGGCTTGGCGGCTTCGGTGATCGCGAACGCACCCTGGCGATCATGCAGGACCCGCGCAGCGGGCCGATTGCCGTCATCGTGCTGGTGTTGTTGCTGCTGCTCAAATTTACCGCCCTGGCGGCCCTGCTGCAGACCCAAACCCCCTGGTTGCTGCTGTTGGCCCCTTGGCTGGGGCGTAGCCTGTTGCCACTGCTGTTTATCAGCACGCCCTATGTGCGCCCCGGTGGCCTGGGCCAGGCCCTGAGTGAGCATGCGCCACGTCAGCAGCTGCCCTGGCTGCTGGCCGGCCATGCCGTTTTGATGCTGCTGGTGGCCGGCAAGGCGGCGCTGCTGGCCCTGCTGGTGGCGGCAGTGCTGTTCTGGGGCCTGCGCCGGCTGATGCTGGCCCGCCTGGGCGGCACCACCGGCGACACGGCCGGGGCACTGCTGGAAATCACCGAATGCGGGGTACTGGTTGCCCTGGCGCTCCATGCCAGTTAACCGATGGTCGTCTGTTAGCCGAGCTTGACTGCTGTCAGGCTGGGCCCGAGGCATTATCAAGAGGGTGTAAAGGATGAAAACACTGGCACGCAGCAGCCTCTGGTTGTTGCTGGGCGGCTCGCTGATCCTGGCGCTGTCCCTGGGGATTCGCCATGGCTTCGGCCTGTTTCTGCCGCCCATGAGCAGCGAGTTTGGCTGGGGCCGCGAGGTGTTCGCCTTCGCCATTGCCCTGCAGAACCTGATCTGGGGTCTGACTCAGCCCTTTACCGGTGCCCTGGCCGACCGCTTCGGCGCCAAGCGCACGGTGCTGGTGGGCGGGGTGCTGTATGCCATCGGCCTGGCCTGCATGAGCCTGGCCGACTCGCCCTTGAGCCTGTCCCTGAGCGCCGGGTTACTGATCGGTATGGGTTTGTCCGGCACCTCCTTCTCGGTGATTCTCGGGGCGGTGGGGCGCGCCGTGCCGATGGAGAAACGCAGCCTGGCCATGGGGATTGCGGCGGCGGCCGGCTCCTTCGGCCAGTTCGCCATGCTGCCCGGTACCCTGGGCCTGATCAGCTGGCTGGGCTGGTCCGCCGCCTTGCTCGCCCTGGGCCTGCTGGTGGCGCTGATCCTGCCCCTGGCGGCGATGATCGAGGATCGCCCACTGGCCAAGCAGGAAGGCGAGCAGAGCCTGAGCGAGGCGCTGCGCGAGGCCTGCGGTCATTCCGGTTTCTGGCTGCTGGCCCTGGGCTTTTTCGTCTGCGGCTTTCAGGTGGTGTTTATCGGCGTACACCTGCCGGCCTATCTGGTCGATCAGCACCTGCCAGCACTGGTGGGCACCACGGTGCTGGCCCTGGTCGGGTTGTTCAATATCTTCGGCACCTATATCGCCGGCTGGCTCGGTGGGCGCATGTCCAAACCGCGTCTGCTCTGCGCCCTGTACCTGACCCGGGCGGTGGTGATCCTGGCCTTTATCAGCCTGCCGCTGACGACCTGGAGTGCCTATGCCTTTGGTATCGCCATGGGCCTGCTGTGGCTGTCCACCGTGCCCTTGACCAACGGCACGGTGGCCACCCTGTTTGGCGTGCGCAACCTGTCCATGCTCGGCGGCATCGTCTTTCTCTTCCACCAACTGGGGGCCTTTCTCGGCGGATGGCTGGGCGGTTATCTGTTCGATCGCACCGGCAGCTATGATCTGGTCTGGCAGATCGCCGTGCTGCTCAGCCTGCTGGCTGCGGCCTTGAACTGGCCGGTGCGCGAGCAGCCGGTGGCGCGACTGCGCGAACAGGAGGTAACGGCATGATCCGTGAACATTATCTGAGTGCCCTGGGGGCACTGCTGGGGCTGCTCAGTCTGGGCCTGCTGTGGTGGGCCTGGCGCCAGAGCGGGCTGGCCTTTATGCAGCTGGGCATGGGGGTGTGCTGAGCAGCATTTGCGGGCATGAAATTTTGTTACCAGGCGAAAATTGCTGCCCCAAGGTTCGGCGAGTAGCCTGAATGCTTAAATCATTGAGGTGTCTGCCATGCTGCGTCCCCTGGTGCTGATTGCCGCTCTTCTGGCTGTGTCCATCTCCGCATTGGCCGAGCAATGCCCGCCACTGCTGCAGGGCGAATTAACCAAGCTGCGTAGCCAGGAAACCATCGACCTGTGCCAGACCTATGCCGGCAAGCCACTGGTGGTGGTCAATACCGCCAGCTTCTGCGGCTTCACCCCGCAGTTCAAAGGCCTGGAAGCCCTGTACCAGCGCTACAAGGGCCAGGGCCTGGAAGTATTGGGTGTGCCGTCCGACGATTTTCGCCAGGAAGCGGACAGCAGCGAGGAAACCGCCAAGGTCTGCTATGTCAATTACGGGGTGACCTTCAATATGAGTGAACCCCAGCGCATCACCGGCGCCGAGGCCATCCCGCTGTTTCGCGAGCTGGCGGCGCAGAGCCGGGCGCCACGCTGGAACTTCAACAAGTATGTGGTCGATGCCCAGGGCAGGGTGGTGGCCAGTTTTTCCAGCCAAACCGCGCCGGACGATCCGGCATTGCTGGCAGCGGTAGAGCAGGCCATCGCCAGCCAGAACTAGCTGCTGGTTAGCCCGGCTCACCCATCTGGGCGATGGGCCCACCCGTATCACCTCCTTAGACTGTGCGCACGCCGGACGCGGTTACCCGGCGTGCCAAACAAGAAAAATAAGGAGGCACCCCATGCGTCGCGTTATCTGTTCTGCTCTGGCCGCTGCGGCCCTGGTTGGCGCCGTCGAGGCCCAAGCCACTTACACCAAGACCAAGTACCCGATCGTGCTGGTGCACGGGGTCACCGGTTTCAACACCATTGGTGGGCTGGTCAATTACTTCCACACCATTCCCTGGAACCTGGAACGCGATGGCGCCAAGGTCTATGTGGCCAGCGTTTCGGCACTGAATGACAGCGAGCAACGCGGCGCCTCCCTGGCTCAACAGATCGTGCCCTGGGCCGGCGCCAATGGTGGCAAGGTCAACCTGATCGGCCATAGCCAGGGTTCGCCAACCTCTCGCGTCGCTGCGTCCCTGCGCCCCGACCTGGTGGCCTCGGTGACTTCGGTCAACGGCGTGAACAAGGGCTCCAAGGTGGCTGATGTGCTGCGTGGCATCATTCCGGTGGGTGGCCTGATCGAAGGTGGGGTCAATGCCCTGGCCAATGCCCTGGGCTCGGTGATCAACCTGCTTTCGGGCAGCAGCAATCCGCAAAGCGGCATCGATGCGCTGAAAACCCTGACCACCCCTGGCACTGCCGCACTTAACGGTCGTCACCCCTGGGGCGTGAATACCAGCAGCTACTGCGCCAAATCCACCGAAGTGCACAACGTGCGTGGGCACAGCATCCGCTACTTCTCCTGGACGGGTAATACCTCCTATACCAACGTCTTCGATGCGGTGGATCCTTTCCTGGCCATTACCGGGCTGGTGTTCGGCAGCGAGAAGAACGACGGCCTGGTTGGCGTCTGCTCCACCTACCTGGGTCAGGTAATCGGTGATAGCTACAACATGAACCATGTGGATGCCATCAACCACCTGTTCGGCATTCGCGGCTGGAGCGATCCGGTCACCCTGTACCGCCAGCATGCCAACCGTCTGAAGAACAAGGGCATTTAATCCTGAAGTTGCGGGCTGTCTGGCGTCTGTTTACGTGCAACAGATCGTAAACAGACGCCAAGGGCGGCCCGCTTTGGAGTTGTCTCTATGCCATTCCCCGCTCGACATCTGTTTGTCCTGGCCCTGGCGGTGATCGCCGCCACGGGTCTGACCCTCTACTGGCAATGGCCGGAACCTGTAAAGCAGGCTCCGGCCATTGGCGTTTCAGCCAAGCCTGCCCAGCCGCCTGGCGGTATCCCAACCCCGCTGCTGGTGGCGCCGCAACCTGAGCCCGGCAAGACCACTGCAGCCCAACTGCCCACCCTGCAGGGCACCGAAGTGGACGGTGAGCTGCGCGCCGACAGCGCCGGCAATCTGCACCTGAGTCTGGCGGTGCGTGACTATATGGATTACTTCCTGAGCGCCGCCGATCACTCCGGACTGGATGCGGCAGTGCAGGCCATGCTCGATGATGCCCGTGGGCGTCTGCAGGAGCCTGCGCTGGGCCAGTTTATGAATCTGCTGGGCGACTACATGGACTACAAGCGCGCCAGCATGGCCATGCTCGAACGGCCGCTCAGCGCGCGCCAGCAGACGAATCCGGCGGGCCAGCTGCAGGCTCTGCAACAAGCGTTCAATGAGATGGCGCAGTTGCGCCGTCAGCATTTCTCCAACGTGGCGGTGGAAGCGCTGTTCGGCACCGAAGAAGCCTATTCGCGCTATACCCTGGACAACCTGGCCCTGATGACGCGTGAAGATCTGACTGACGAGGCCAAGGCCCTGGCCCAGCAGCGCTTGCGCGAGCAGCTGCCCGAGGCCATGCGCCTGAGTGAAGAACGCCAGGCCCAGGCCATCGAGCAGCAGACGCAAACTGAGCGCCTGTGGCAAGAGGGCGCCAGCGAAGAGCAGGTGCGTCAGTTCCTCGCCTTGACCTATGATGCGCCCACGGTCGAGCGCCTGCTCGATGAGCGCCGTAGCGAGCAGGCCTGGCAGCAACGCTATGCCCAGTATCAGCAGGAGCTGGCCGGCTTGCAGGCCAATGGTCTGAGCCAGGCTGACCGCGCACGTGAGCAGCAGCGTCTGCGTCAGCGTTTGTTCAGCAATGATGATTTACACCGGGTGGAAACCTATGACGCTATTGCCGCCAAACAGCAGGACGATCAGTCGCCAGATTTGTAAGGCGGGGAGGGTATGAGCCTGGAGCAGGAAGAGCGCCTGCTGCTGGCTCAGCAAAGCCGCGGCTTCGCCCGCCTGTGTTTTGTCCCGGCGCTGGAGGCGGGGTTCGCCGAACACCGTGTGCAGCGCATCCGCCGGCGTCTGTTGTTGATTGTCAGCACCGCGATTGTCTTTCAGCTGGTCTATCTGCTGCTTGATCTGTTGCTGCTGCCGGTGACCGTAAGCCTGCTGCTGGCACCGCTACGCCTGCTGGCCATTACCATGACCCTGTTGGCCTATCTCTACTGCCGTCGTCCGCAGAGCCCGGCGCGCTCCACCCAGGCTGTCTATGCCCTGGCCTACAGCCTGAATGCCGTGGCGGTGGTGCTGATCATCCATATCTGCTGGAGCCTGGGCATGCCCATGCCCTACGACGGTCTGTTTCTGGTGCTGCTGTTTGGTTATGTGCTGCTGGGGGTTTCCTTTCGCACCGTGGTGGTCAGTTCCTGGGGGTTCTGCAGCCTCTTTCTGTTGCTTGGTCTGGTGCTGCAAGGTTTCAGCGCGCCGCTGGCGTATCAGGCGCTTTTTCTGTTTTGCGCCAACCTGATTGGCAGCGTCGGCGCCTATATGCAGGAGCACGGCCAGCGCGGTGCCTGGCTTAACCTGCGTCTGCTGGATCTGGCCCGGCAACGCGCCGAGGCCGACGATGCACGCAAGCTGCGCCTGCTGGCCGCGGCCAGTCACGATCTGCGCCAGCCGCTCAATGCCATGGGGCTGTATGCCCAGCATCTGCTGGAGCAGGGTCAGGAGCCGGCCATTCAGCGTATCAGCAGCCGTCTGGCCACCTCGGTGGAGCAGCTCAGCCGGCTGTTGCAGTCGCTGTTCGACTACACCCGCTTGACCCTGCCCGGTGGCGTCGAGGCCAAGCCCGAGGCCTTTGCCTTGCGCCCGCTGCTGCAGCGGCTGTGCGACGAGACCCGTGCAGAGGCACTGACCCAGGGTGTGCAGTTGCAACTTGAAAGCCATGAGTGCTGGGTGCGCAGCGATCCGTTGCTGCTCGAACGCATGTTGCGCAACCTATTGGCCAACGCCCTGCGCCACGCTCAGGCCCAGCGGGTCTGGATCAAGGCCAGCCTTAAGCAGAACGAGCTGCTGCTGGAAGTGGGCGATGATGGTCGCGGCCTGAGCGAGCAGGAGCAGGGCCAGGTATTCGAGGAGTTCCAGCAGCTGGACAACCCCGGGCGCAATGCCGAGCGGGGCCTGGGCCTGGGCCTGGCCATCGTGCGTCAGCTGGCGCAACTGCTCGATCACGACCTGCAGCTGCATTCCAGTCCGGGGCAAGGCGCGCGGTTTCAGTTGCGCCTGCCGCTGGCCGAGGCGGGTGAGTGGCAGGCGCCGGCAGCACCTGTGGCCAGGCTGCAGGGGCGCGTTGTGCTGCTCGAAGACGACAGTGCCGGGCGTGATGCCCTGGGCGCCTTGCTGCGCCGCTGGGGGTGTGAAGTGTGGGCCTGCGCCGATCTGCAGCAGGCCCTGGCTTGTCTGGACGAGGCGCAACCGCACCTGTTGATCAGTGATTACCGCCTGGCGGCCAAGGAAGATGGCTTGCGTGCCATCGAGTGCCTGCGCGAGGCAGCCGGCAGCATGTTACCGGCCTTGTTGATCACCGCCGATATCAGTCCGCAGTTGCAGGAGCGCTGCATTCCCGCCCATGTCACCCTGCTTGGCAAGCCGTTGTTGCCGGCGCGCCTGCGTCAGGCCCTGGTGGTATTGTTGCCGGCCCTCAAAGCAAACCGCGCTGGCGCGCCACACTGACGCAGGCAGTGCGGGTATGCACGTCGAGGGCCTGGAACAGGGTTTTCAGGTGGGTCTTTATCGTATCTTCGGAAACGCCCAGCTGGCGGCCGATGGACTTGTTCGGCAGGCCCTCGGCCAATAACCGCAGGATCTCCATCTGCCGCGGGGTCAGCGGGTTGGGCTCACCCGACTCGGGGGCGGGCAGGGTTTCACCGAGCAACACCCGGGTCACTGCCTGACGCAGTTCGTCGCTGTTGGAGCTCTTCGGGATAAAGCCCAGGGCGCCGGCATTCAGCGCAGCTTGGGCATCGAGAGTGGAGTCGCTGGCGCTGAGGATGGCCACCGGGGTCAGGCAGCCTTGCTGTTGCCAGCGCTGTAACAGCTCAAGGCCGGGCATATCGGGCAGGCGCAGGTCGAGCAGGATCAGATCGAAATCCTGCTGTTGCAGGCAAGCCTGGGCTGCGGCAGCGCTTTCGGCAGTTTCAATCTGCAAGTCGGCACACAGGGGCGCCAGAGCCAGACTAAGGCCGTCGAGGAAGATGCGGTGGTCGTCCACCAGAAGCAGGCTGAGCTGCTCGGGCAGGGCATTGCATAGGGCGGTCATGGCGATCTCGCAAGCTTTTCTTATTGTTGTCGAGCTTGGCGAGTGTACCGCAAAAAAGCCGTCTTTCAGCCGTAGCGGTTCACGCCTGAACAGCTTTTACGCCACCCGACTCAGGCTGCCCACACAACGCTGCCAGGCGGCAATAAAGTCTCTAGGGCGGCCGTGGGGCCTGAATACCCGACGCCAGATGCGAGCCATGCCCAGCAGGTCGTCGACTGCGGGCAGTGGGCTGTTGTCGGCCTCGATCAGCATCCAGGCAATCGCGGTGGCGTAGCGCAGGTTGACCGTCAGTTCCAGATGAGGCGCCGCGAGAAAGGCATGCTGGCTGGCCAGGCCGCGGATCCGGCTGGCCAGATCCGGGTCACGGGCCAGATGCTGATCCCAGAGCTGCTGGTGGCGCAGTTCGGCGATGCGATACAGTCCATGACCATGCTTGTCGTCGAGGGCCGCTCCCAGGCCCGACTGGCTGGCCGCAGCGCCCAGTAGCAGGGCTTCGGCGGCGGGAGAGTGGCACCCCAGGTAGAGCAGGGTAGGGCGGATTACATGCTGACTCAGGTCGCAGGCGGCAATTCCCATAGAGCCCTCGCGAAAGGTGATCGGTGGGGCCGGGCATTTGGCAGCTTCTGCTTGTTCTGATAAAGGCCCCACCGAAAGCGGGTTTAGCCGCTTATCTTGAAGTCTAGTGCGACCTTTCGAATGTAAAGGGCTGTTTTTAAATTGTTTTCGACTTCCGGCTCCTGGCTATATTCCAGTTGGTGCTTAGCGCTTTGGTTTTCGATATACAGCGCTAGTCGCCTGTGGCCACCGGGCGGTTTGGGTCGGTCACCCACTCGCTCCAGGAGCCGGCATACAGCGGCGCCAGGGGGTAGCCGGCCAGACACAGGGCGAACAGGTTGTGGCAGGCGGTGACGCCGGAGCCGCAGTAGGCCACCAGCTGCTCCACCGGGCGCCCGTTGAGCAGCTTGGCAAAGCGCTGGCGCAGCTGTTCGGCGGGCAGAAAGCAACCATCGTTGCCCAGGTTTTCGCTGAACAGGGCGCACTGGGCACCAGGGATATGCCCGGCCACCGGGTCCAGGGGCTCCACTTCGCCGCGAAAGCGTGGCAGGGCGCGGGCATCGAGCAGGCACAGCTGCTTCTGGCCCAGGCGCTGCTGCAATTGCTCGGCATCGAGTACCAGGCTGGGGTCGGGCTGGCCCTTGAATGAACCGGGTTGTACCGCCGGCACCTCCTGGCTCAGGGCAAGGCCGGCAGCACGCCAGGTTTTCAGGCCACCGTCCAGCAGGTAGACCCCCTCGCGTTTGCCCAGCCAGGTGAGCAGCCACCAGGCGCGGGCAGCGAAGGCATCGCCACCGTCGTCATACAGCACAACGGTGCTGGTCTCGTTCAGCCCCCAGTTGCGCAGGCGCTGGACCAGTTGCTCAGCATCCGGCAACGGGTGGCGGCCGGTAACCCCCTTGTGTACCGGGCCGGACAGGTCACGCTCCAGGTCGGCATATAGAGCGCCGGGGATATGGCTTTCGGTGTAACTGCGCTGGCCGTAGTGCGGGTCATTGAGGGCAAAGCGGCAATCGAGGATCAGCAGATTGGGCTGGTGCAGGCGCTGCTGCAGGTCTTGGGCGGTTATCAGCTGGGCGAGGGGCATGCCGGGTATCCTTGGGTAGATCAACAGCCGGCATCATACTGCGCGTGACTGCTCGGCTCGATAGGCAGCTTGCCTCTCGCGCACAGGGGCATTTGCGGGCATGCTGCAGTCCCTTGTTGTTTGCAGGCCGCTATCCATGAAACGTTTTGTCTTGCTCGACACCGCGCCGATACCTGGCGGCGATGGAGCACTGTGCCTGTTCGAATATGGCGAGGACTTTGTGATCAAGATCGCCGGCGGCGATGGCGGCCAGTTGATGAACACCCGTATGCACGGCTCAGAAGATGCCCTGGCGGCGATTCCCTGCAAGAAGGTCGCCGGGCGACCTGATTCGCGGGTGCTGATTGGCGGCCTGGGCATGGGCTTTACCTTGGCTGCAGCGCTGCAGAACCTGGGCAAGGGCGCTGAGGTGGAAGTGGCCGAACTGGTGCCTGGGGTGGTGGAGTGGAACCGCGGCCCGCTGGGGGCCAAGGCCGGTTACCCGATCCTCGATCCACGCACCCGGGTGATCCAGGACGATGTGGCCAACTGCCTGAAAAATGCCGAGCAGCGCTATGACGCCATCATGCTGGATGTTGACAACGGCCCAGAGGGCCTGACGCAGAAGCGCAACAGTTGGCTGTACAGCGCCCAGGGCCTGCAGCGCTGTCATCAGGCGCTGCGCAACAAGGGCGTACTGGCGGTGTGGTCGGCCAGCGCCGACCGGGTATTCAGCGACAAAGTACGCAAGGCCGGCTTCAGGGTGGAGGAAGTGCAGGTCTACGCCCATGGCAACAAGGGCACCCGGCATACCATCTGGATTGCCGAGAAAAAGTAGGCGCCAACCTGCTCGCACAGCGGTGTTGGAAGACGCTGCGCGGGCAAGTCTTATGGCCTAACGAATTTTAAGCTTGCCGATCCGGTCATTATCCAGGCTGCCCAGATACAGAAAGTCGCCCACCGGCTTGACCGAGGTGATCATGCGCAGATGGGTGCCACTGGTGTCATGCAGGCTCTGGATAATTTCGCCTTGCTCGTTGAGTGCGATGGCAAAGCCGTAGGGCACGGCCTTGGGCCAGAAGGCCCGCGGCAGTTTGGCCAGTTGCGCCTTGGCCCAGGGCGAGCGGTGCAGCATATCGGCATCGGCCTTGCGCGGGCTGGGCAGGGCGACCCAGAAGGTACCATTGCGGTCGCCCTGCAGGTTGTCCGGCAGGCCGGGCAGGTTGTCGATAAAGATGTCGTGCGTGCCGGCTTTCTCGCCGCTCAACCAGTATCGGGTGATGCGGTAACGATAGGTTTCATTGACCAGGACAAAGTCCTCATTGGCCGACAGGGCCACGCCGTTGGCGAAGTACAGGTCCTTGAGCAGTACGCGGGTTTCCCGGGTCGCCGGGTTGTAGCTGAGCAGGCGGCCGTGGGGGCGGGCTTCGAGCAGGTCGAGCAGGTAATCCGGCTGCTCGAAGCGCGAGGATGCATCGCTGAAGTAGATGGTGCCGTCGCGGGCGATATCCAGATCGTCGGTGAACTTGAAGGGCACGCCTTCGGCCTCGGTGCTCAACACCTCGATCTGCCCCTCGGGGTTGATGCGCAGCAGGCCCTTGTAGGCGTCGGCGACGATCAGGTGGCCACTGGCGTCGAAATCCATGCCCAGCGGCCGGCCGCCGGTGTCGACGAAGGTGTCGACCCGCTCACCTTCGATGCGCACGATGCGCCCGTCATGCAGGCCGGCGTAGACCCGGTCCTGGCTGTCCACTGCGGTGTCTTCCGGGCCGTGTACCTGGCCGCGGCCGAGCAATTCGGCCTTCATCAGGCTGTCATTGGGTTCCAGTACGCCGGTCAGCAGCGGAGCCTGGGGCGCCTGCCAGGCCAGTGGATCGATGGGGCTGGGGGTGACGACGAGATAGAGCGCGGCAGCGACCAGCAGGGTCAGGAACAGGCCAAGCAGCTTCTTCATTGTTGTTATTCCCTGTGTGTGATGGGCAGTCATGCGGGCGCAGAATAACGCGTCTGCAGCCTGCCGGGCATATTGTGAATGCCCGGCTATAGGGCGTGGCGATATATACTGCGCGGCATTGTTGAAGGGAGAGCCGCGTGGCGATTGATATTCACTGGATTACCGATGACGCCGACCTGGCGCAGCATTGCGTCGCCTGGCGCCGCCTGCCCTTTGTGGCACTCGATACCGAATTTATGCGGGTCGACACCTTTTACCCCATCGCCGGCCTGTTGCAGGTCAGTGAGGGCGAGCGGGCCTATCTGATCGATCCGCTGCAGATCGGCGACTGGAGCCCCTTTGCCGAGCTGTTGCAGGATCCGGCTGTGGTCAAGGTATTGCACGCCTGCAGTGAGGATCTGGAGGTCTTCCTGCGCCTGACCGGCAGCCTGCCGGCGCCGCTGTTCGATACCCAGCTGGCTGCCGGCTACCTCAACCTCGGTTTTTCCATGGGCTATTCGCGCCTGGTGCAGGCGGTGCTGGCGATCGAGCTGCCCAAGGGCGAGACCCGCTCCGACTGGTTGCAGCGTCCTCTTTCGGCCACCCAGGTGAGTTACGCCGCCGAGGACGTGCTGCATCTGGCCGAGGTCTATGCCGCGCTCAAGGCCCAGCTGTCAGCGCAGAAATACGCCTGGGTGCTGGAGGACGGCGCCGAACTGGTCAGCAACCAGGGTCGTGAAAGTGACCCAGATGAAGCCTGGCGCGAGGCCAAGCTGGCCTGGAAGCTCAGCCGCCAGCAGTTGGCCGTGCTCAAGGCCCTGTGTGCCTGGCGCGAACGCGAGGCGCGGGTACGCAACCAGCCGCGCAACCGGATTATCCGCGAGCATTCGCTCTGGCCCCTGGCGCGCACCCAGCCGGATAACCTGGTCAGCCTGGCGCGGATCGAGGACATGCATCCGAAGACCGTGCGTCAGGATGGCGAATTTATTCTCAAGCTGATCCAGCAGGCGGCTGCCACGCCAGCCGCCGATTGGCCCGAGCCTCTGCCCGAGCCGCTGCCGCTGGAGGCCTCGGCGCTGCTGAAGAAACTGCGCGCTATCGGTCAGCGTGAAGCTGAGCGGCTGAATATCGCCCCGGAGCTGATGCTGCGCAAGAAGACCCTGGAGGCCCTGCTCAAGAGTGGCTACCCCAAGGGCCCCTACCAATTGCCGGATGCCCTGCGCGGCTGGCGCCGTGAACTGATGGGCCAGGCCCTGCTCGACTGCCTGGCTGCTGCTGGAGACACCCCGTGAAACGTATCTGCTCGATCTACAAAAGCCCGCGCAAGAACGAGATGTACCTCTATGTGCTCAAAGCCGATGGCCTCAAGCGCGTGCCGGAAGCCCTGCTCAGTGCCTTCGGTCCACCAGCACTGGCCTTCGAGATGATCCTTACCCCACAGCGCGCCCTGGCCCGGGAGGACATCCACAAGGTGCTGGAGAACCTCGATGAGCAGGGCTACCACCTGCAGATGCCGCCGCCGGAAGATGACTATATCGAGCACCTGCCGGAAGAGTTGCTGCGCCGCAACGATCCGGTCTGAGTTGAGCGCCTGAATGCGGATTCTGATAGCCGAGGCGGAGCATCGGCATTACGCCGAACTGCTGCAGCAACAGGCCCCTGAGCTGCAGCTGATCAGCGCGGCCGATCCCGCTGAGCTGCGCAGCCATGCTGCCGAATGCCCTGTGTGGCTGGGCCAGCCGGATCTGCTGGCCGAATTGCTGCGCACTGGGGCGCGGCCGCAGTGGTTGCAATCCACCTGGGCCGGCATCACGCCGCTGCTGGCGGCTGATCTGCCGCGCGATTATCGGTTGACTCGGGCGGTGGGCATCTTTGGCCAGGTGATGGCCGAATATGTGCTGTGCCACCTGCTGGCCCATCAGCGTGAACTCTTCGCCCGTCTTGCTGCCCAGGTCGAGCAGCGCTGGGACAACCGCCTGCCGCAAAGCCTGAATGGGCGTCGTGTGCTGATCGTCGGGGTGGGTGAGATTGGCCTGGCGGTGGCGCAGTTTCTCGCACCCTTTGGCGTCGAGCTGCGCGGCATTGCCAGTCAGCCACGCCACCTGGCGCCTTTTCTCGAAGTGGCGGCGTTGGCCGATCTGCCGCGGCTGGCGGCAGAGGCCGATTACCTGATCAATCTGCTGCCTGATACTCCGGCCACCCAGAACATCTACAACGCCGCATTATTCACCCAGCTCAAGCCTACGGCGCTGCTGATCAATGCCGGGCGTGGCAGTGCGGTGGTGGATCAGGAGCTGTGCCAGGCACTGGAACAGGGCCTGCTGGCCGGCGCGGTGCTGGATGTCTGTCGCCAGGAGCCGCTGCCGGCCGGGCATCCGTTCTGGACAACGCGGCATCTGCTGCTGACTGGCCATAGCGCCGCACCAACCGATCCGTCATTGCTGGTGCAGCTGTTTGTGCAGAATCTCAAGCGTTGGCAACGAGGCGAGGTGCTGCGCGGCGAGGTGGATTTCAACAAGGGCTACTGAGGCCTTGCCAAAGACCAACAAAAACGGCGCCCGAAGGCGCCGTTTTTGCGTGCAGCGTAGTCGCTGTTACTGGCCAGCCCAGCGCTTGAGTACCAGGGTGGCGTTGGTGCCGCCGAAACCGAAGCTGTTGCTCATCACGGTGTCGATCTTGGCATTTTCCACGGTAGTGCGCTGGATCGGCAGATCGGCGATTTCCGGGTCGATTTCATCGACGTTCACCGAGCCGGCGATAAAGTTGCCTTCCATCATCAGCATGCAGTAGATGGCTTCCTGTACGCCAGCAGCGCCCAGGCTGTGGCCGGACAGGCTCTTGGTGGAGCTGATGGCTGGTGCCTTGTCGCCGAATACCTCACGCACTGCGCGGCTTTCCGCGACGTCACCGACCGGGGTCGAGGTGCCGTGGGTGTTGAGGTAGTCGATGGGCGTATCAACAGTGGCCAGGGCCTGTTGCATGCAGCGCACTGCGCCTTCGCCGCTCGGGGCAACCATGTCGTAGCCATCGCTGGTAGCGCCATAGCCGACGATCTCGGCGTAGATCTTGGCGCCGCGCTTGAGGGCGTGCTCCAGTTCTTCCACCACCACCATGCCGCCACCGCCGGCGATGACGAAACCGTCACGCTTGGCGTCGTAGGCGCGGGAGGCCTTGTCCGGGGTTTCGTTGTACTGGGTGGAGAGGGCGCCCATGGCGTCGAACAGGAAGCTCTGGCTCCAGTGCTCTTCTTCACCGCCACCGGCGAAGACGATGTCCTGCTTGCCCAGCTGGATCTGCTCCACGGCATTACCGATGCAGTGGGCGCTGGTGGCGCAGGCCGAGGAGATCGAGTAGTTCACGCCCTTGATCTTGAACGGCGTGGCCAGGCAGGCGGAGACGGTGCTGCCCATGGTGCGTGGTACGCGGTAGGGGCCGACGCGCTTGACACCTTTCTCGCGCAGGATGTCCATGGCTTCCATCTGGTTGAAGGTGGAAGCGCCGCCACTGCCTGCGATCAGTCCGATGCGCGGGTTGGAAATTTCCTCAAGACTGAGGCCCGCATCCTTGATCGCCTGCTCCATGGACAGGTAGGCGTAGGCGGCGGCATCACCCATAAAGCGATAGACCTTGCGGTCGATCAGCTCTTCCAGATTCAGGTCGATCGAGCCGGAAACCTGGCTGCGCAGGCCCATCTCGGCATAGGCAGGATTGAAACGGATGCCGGATTTGCCGGCACGCAGGCTGGCGGAAACGGTGGCTTTGTCATTGCCCAGGCAGGAAACGATGCCCAGGCCGGTGATTACGACGCGACGCATGCGATGAGTCCTTTAGAAACTGTCGGTAGAGGTGAACAGGCCGACACGCAGGCCTTCGGCGCTGTAGATCTCGCGACCATCCACGCTCACGCTGCCATCGGCGATACCGAGGATCAGCGAACGGTTGATGGTGCGTTTGATTTGGATGTTATAGGTGACCTTCTTGGCGGTCGGCAGAATCTGGCCGAAGAATTTCACTTCGCCCGAGCCCAGGGCACGGCCGCGGCCGGGGTTGCCCTGCCAGCCGAGGAAGAAACCCACCAGCTGCCACATGGCGTCGAGGCCCAGGCAGCCCGGCATCACCGGATCGCCTTCAAAGTGGCAGCCGAAGAACCACAGATCCGGGGTGATATCGAGCTCAGCGACAATTTCGCCCTTGCCGTACTTGCCGCCGGTTTCGCTGATGTGGGTGATGCGATCGATCATCAGCATGTTGGGGGCGGGCAGTTGCGCGTTACCTGGGCCGAATAGTTCGCCGCGACTGCAAGCGAGCAGTTCTTCCCGGGTGAAGGCGTTTTGTTTGGTCATGCGAGCTCCTCAATATTTCCCATGCGCCGAGGCTGGGTGAATCGTCCTGGCTGACGGCGCGTCAGGGCGCACCTGCCAGCAGCCTAGTCATAGACTGTTGCGTTGTGGTGAAAGTCACAGTGTGCCGAGTACAGGTGTGCACTGCCTTGATTTGGCTCATGACGGTTGCCAGGCAGAGTGCAGCAAATCACGGCTGTTGGCCACTCGCCGAAGGTCTTGGAGCCAGCCATCGTTGCAGTATTTGCTGCAGATCAGCTCTTTTGAAGGGTTTTGCCAGGTAATCGTTCATGCCGGCCTGCAGGCAGGCTTCGCGGTCGCCCTGCAGGGCATTGGCGGTCAGGGCGATAATCGGTGTTTCGGCGCGCCCGGCCAGCTGGCGGATCAGGCGGGTGGCCTCGTAGCCGTCCATGATCGGCAGACGGCAGTCCATCAGAATGGCATCGAAGTCCTGCTGGCTGACGCAGTGCACGGCCTGGGCACCGTCGGCGACCAGGCTGACCTGATAGCCCAGGCTGCGCAGCATGGCTTCGATCACGGTCTGGTTGACCGGGTTGTCCTCCACCAGCAGCACCAACTGGCCCTGACCCTGGGCGCTTGTGGTGGGTACAGGGCGGGCGGCGCTTGGGCTGTGCTGGGTAAAGGGCAGGGGGATCTCCAGGGTGAAGACCGAACCCTGGCCCGGTTCGCTCTGGGCGCGCAGGGTACCGCCCATGCGCTCGGCGAGGGTGCGGGCGATGGGCAGCCCCAGCCCGGTACCGCCGTAACGTCTTGAAATAGAAGTGTCGGCCTGCTGAAAGGCGTCGAACATATGTTCAAGGCGCTCGGCCGGTATGCCGATGCCGCTGTCCTGTACCGCACAGCTGAACCACAGCACCTGGTTGTCCAGTGCCTGCCACTGGGTCATCACGCGGATGCTACCGCTCTCGGTGAACTTCAGCGCGTTACCGATCAGGTTGACCAGAATCTGCCGGATGCGCGTCGGATCGCCCTGAACCTCCAGCGCCTGCAAGTCGCCCTGGGTTTCCAGTTGCAGCTCCAGGCCACGCTGCTGGGCGCTGTGCTGGAATACCTGCAGCGAGCTCTGCAGCAGCTCATGCAGGTTGAACGGGATGCGCTCCAGCTCCAGGGCGCCACGTTCGATGCGGGAGAAGTCGAGAATATCGTTGATCACCTTGAGCAGGTGCTCGGTGGATTCGCTGGCCAGGGCCGCATACTCGGCCTGCTCGCTGGTCATCTCGGTGGTTTCCAGCAGCTGCAGCATGCCCAGCACGCCGTTCATCGGGGTGCGCAGTTCATGGCTCATCATCGCCAGGAAGTCGGACTTGGCGCGATTGGCCAGTTCCGCCTGTTCCCGGGCCTGGATCAGCAGGGTCATGGCCCGTTGCTGCTGCTCGCTGGCATCGGCCAGTCCGACCGCCAGGCGGTTGATATGCCGGGCCAGGGCGCGCAACTCACCTTCACCGACTTCCGGCAGGCGGGTCTGGTAATTGCCGGCCTGAATGGCGCTGACCGCCTCACCCATGGCGCTCAGGGGTTGTGACAGGCGGCGAGCCAACTGCCGGGCCAGGAGAAAGGTCAGGATCAGGGCAAAGAGGGCCAGCAGGGTGGCCTTGAGCAGGATCTCCTGCTGGCGGGTGTTGAAGGCGTCGTTGGACATGCCCACCACCACCTGGCCGATGGGCGCATTGCGGCTGCTGATCCCTTCCTGGGGCGCTGGAATATGGGCCTGGAAAATCTCCACCTGGCTGCTGGCCTGGCCGCTGTCCGGAGTCTGTTCGACATAGGCCAGGATATCGCCTGCTTCATCACGCACTTCGAGAAAGCGCAGGTGCGGGGTTTTCAGGGTGGCCTGCAGCAGGGATTCAAGCACTCGCAGATTGCCTGACTGCACGCTGTACTGGCTGGCCGGCGCCAGTTGGCTGGCGATCAGCTGGCCATTGTGGTTGAGCTCGTGACGCAGATCCTGCAGGCGGGCATAGGTGAAATAGCCGGTCAGCAACAGGGTCAGCAACAGGGCGGGGCCAACGCTGATCAGTTGGGTACGGGTGTGGATATCCCAGTTCAGCCGCCACTTCACAGGCAGGATCCCCTGGGGGCTGATCCCTGAGATGAAGATAGGGGCACGCGCCTGCAGTCGGTCGGAGAAAAAGCTTGGGTGAGGTCTAGCACGCAACAACCTTGTTCGCGTTTCAAAGGCTGTATGGTAACCGAGCCGGGGCGCTTTGCCAGTGGCGGCAGACTGCCAGGATGCCCCACCGATCAACCTGCGCGGCAGGCTTTAGGCTGGCCGTGCAGCAGTCACTCCGTAATAATGTGCGTTCTTCGCCAAGCCATTGGCTCGACATGGAAGCTTTATGACTGATCAGCAACCCATCGCCGTCCTAGGTGGAGGCAGCTTCGGCACCGCCATCGCCAATCTGCTGGCGGAAAATGGCCAACAGGTGCTGCACTGGATGCGCGACCCGCAACAGGTCGAAGCCATCGCCCTGACCGGAGAGAACCCACGCTACCTCAAGGGCATCAAGATCCACCCGCGGGTCAAACCGGTCACCGATTTGCTGGCCTGCCTGCAGGCCTGCTCAATGATTTTCGTGGCCTTGCCGTCCAGCGCCCTGCGTCAGGCCCTGCAGCCGGTGGCAGGGGAGCTGGCGGGCAAGCTGCTGGTCAGCACCACCAAGGGCATTGAAGCGCAAAGCTTTATGCTGATGAGCCAGATCCTCAAAGAGATCGCCCCGGCTGCGCGCATCGGTGTGTTGTCCGGGCCCAATCTGGCCCGTGAAGTGGCCGAGCAGGCGCTGACTGCCGCGGTGGTGGCCAGCGAGGACGAGGACTTTTGCACCCAGGTGCAGGCCGTGCTGCATGGCCGCACCTTCCGCGTCTACGCCAGCAGCGATCGTTTCGGCGTGGAGCTGGGCGGTGCGCTGAAAAACGTCTATGCCATTATCGCCGGCATGGCTGCGGCAATGGGCATGGGCGAGAACACCAAAGGCATGCTGATTACCCGCGCGCTGGCGGAAATGACCCGTTTCGCCGTGAAACTGGGGGCCAACCCCATGACCTTCCTCGGTCTGGCTGGGGTGGGCGATCTGATTGTCACCTGTTCGTCACCCAAGAGCCGCAATTATCAGGTGGGCTATGCCCTGGGCGAGGGCCTGAGTCTGGATGCGGCGGTGGAGCGTCTGGGTGAAGTGGCCGAGGGGGTCAACACCCTCAAGGTGCTCAAGGCCAAGGCTGAAGAGTTGCAGGTGTATATGCCGCTGGTCGCCGGCCTACATGCCATCCTGTTTGAAGGGCGCACCCTGGATCAGGTGATCGGCGCCTTGATGAGCGGCGACCCCAAAACCGATGTCGACTTTATTTCCACCACGGGTTTCTGAAAGACCAAGGAGCGTGTCATGAGTGATGAGAGCAACGACCTGCAACGCGAATCCATTCTGCTGCGCATCCTCTGGATGGTGATCTTCGTCATCGTCTGGCAGCTGGCGGAGCTGTTGCTGGGTGTGGTGGTACTGGTGCAACTGGGTTATCGACTGTTCTACGGCGCGCCGAATGCCGGCCTGCTCGGTTTTGGCGACAGCCTGAGCCAGTACCTGGCGCAGATTGGCCGTTTCGGTACGTTCAATACCGATGAAAAGCCCTGGCCCTTCGCCGATTGGCCGACGCCGCAAGCGCCCCAGGGCGAAACACCGCACAGCGTGCCGCCGGCGCCACATCCGGTGCGTGATGAGGAGCCCAAGCTCTGATGCTCTGCCTGTTGCGTCATGGTGAAGCCGAAGCCATGGCCCCCAGCGATGCCTTGCGTCGTCTGACTGCGCGGGGTGAACAGCAGGTGCGTGACGCCGCCGAGCAGCTACGCGGTCTGGGCTTGCAGCGCATGCTGGTCAGCCCCTATGTGCGCGCCCAGCAGACTGCCGCCCTGGTGCAGCAGGCACTGGGCTTTAGCGGTCCGCTGCAGACGGTGCCCTGGCTGACCCCGGACAGCTCGCCACAACAGGCCCTGGCCGAACTGGATGCCTTCGAAGGTGAATCCGTGCTGCTGGTGACCCATCAACCCTTCGTCGGTGCCCTGGCTGGTTTGCTGGTGCACGGCAGTCGGCAGCAGGCTCTGCCCATGCAGACCGCCAGCCTGGCGCTGCTGGCGGGGGACAGCTGGGCGGCGGGCTGCATGACCCTGCAGGCGCTTGTTCATCCCGCGCGCTGATCTACACACCGAAACATTTCTTCACTTGCGAGCCGCCTTTGTGCGTGGAATAGTCCAACCAAGCAATTGCTTGGTTGGCTCCACAAAAACAACAAAGGAGGAAGACCTGTGGCTGATGCATACCCGTTGCCGCTTGAAGTGTTTTACCAGCGTGAATCCCGTCACCCGC
This sequence comes from Pseudomonas xionganensis, assembly GCF_009763245.1. Classification (GTDB taxonomy): domain Bacteria; phylum Pseudomonadota; class Gammaproteobacteria; order Pseudomonadales; family Pseudomonadaceae; genus Aquipseudomonas; species Aquipseudomonas xionganensis. The sequence continues at coordinate 2,320,486 of NZ_WKJZ01000001.1, forward strand.
AAAAACGCTACATGGTTCAACCGCTGCCGGGGGGCCAGCTGCAGGAACTGAGCTGGGCCGATGTGGGCGAGCAGGCCCGGCGTGCGGCCAATTGGCTGCGCAGCCGTGAACTGCCCCAGGGCAGTCGTATCGCCATCATCTCCAAGAACTGTGCACACTGGATCATCAGCGACCTGGCGATCTGGATGGCCGGGCATGTCTCCGTGCCGCTGTATCCCAATCTCACAGCCGATTCGGTGCGTCAGGTGCTGGAGCATGCCGAGGCGAGCCTGGCCTTTGTCGGCAAGCTGGACGACTGGCCAGCCATGGCCCCAGGGGTGCCCGAGGGTGTGACGGTGATCGGCCTGCCGCTGCGGCCCGAGGGGCGCTTCGATTACCTGTGGGATGACCTGCAAGCCTGCACGCCGATTCAGGACAGCCCCAAACCCAGGGCCGATCACCTGGCCACCATTATCTACACCTCAGGTACCACCGGCGCGCCGAAAGGGGTTATGCACAATTTCAGCAACCTGGGCTTCGCCGCCAGCCATGCCACCGAGCTGTTCGGCGTCGGCGAGGATGACCGGGTGCTCTCCTACCTGCCGCTGTGTCATGTGGCCGAGCGCATGTTTGTCGAGCTGGCCTCCCTCTATGCCGGGCAGACGGTGTTCTTCGCCGAGAGCCTGGATACCTTCCTCGAAGACCTCAAGCGCGCGCGGCCGACCGTGATGTTCGGCGTGCCGCGGATCTGGACCAAGTTCCAGATGGGGGTCTACAGCAAGATGCCGGCGCAAAAGCTCGATCGCCTGCTCAAACTGCCGCTGATCGGCCGCTTTATCGGCAAGAAGGTGCTGGCCGGCCTGGGTCTGGATGCGGTGCGCTATGCCCTGTCCGGGGCGGCGCCAGTGCCCGAGACGCTGCTCACCTGGTACCGCCGTCTGGGCCTGGAGATCCAGGAGGTCTATGGCATGACCGAGAACTGCGGTTATTCCCACGTCTGCCGCCCGGGCAAGTTCAAGCAGGGCTGGATCGGCCAGAACAACCCGGGGGTGGAGGTGCGCATCGCCGTGGATGGCGAGGTGCAGGTGCGCAGCGGCGCCACCATGCAGGGCTACTACAAGGCGCCGGACAAAACCGCCGAAACCCTTACCGATGATGGATTTTTGCGCACCGGCGACAAGGGCGAGCAGGATGCCGAGGGCAATCTGCGCCTGACCGGGCGGATCAAGGAGATCTTCAAGACCAGCAAGGGCAAGTACGTGGCGCCGGCCCCGATCGAGAATCGCCTCGGCGAACACCCGCGTATCGAGCAGGTCTGTGTGGTTGGCGATGGCATGGCTCAGCCCATGGCCCTGTGTGTGCTCTCGGATGTGGGGCGCACTCAGGCCCGGGACGAGCTGGAAGGCAGCCTGAAAAAACTGCTGGAGGAGGTCAATCAGCGTCTCGACCAGCATGAGCGTTTGCAGCGCCTGGTGCTGGTCAAGGATATCTGGGCGGTGGACAACGGCTTCCTTACCCCGACCCTGAAGATCAAGCGCAACGTGGTCGAAGGCGCCTATGGCGAGCGCTTTGCGGAATGGACAGCGCGCAGTGAGACAGTGCTCTGGCACGACTGAGTGCACTCGCCGTCCATGACCGGCGCTCCCTCACAAGAAGCGCAGGTCATGCTCAAGCGCATCACCATGGCTGGAGCATTTCTCTGACTGACGAATAGGGCGGGCCCGCTGCATTGCGCGGCTGTCCACCGTGCCCGCAAGAGAAATGCACCGCCGGGGCATTAAGTGCTCGCATGCACCGTGGCCTTGGCACGGCTGGCGTTCCTGGCCTCAGCTTTGGCTGTTGTGCCCTGATTCACTGGCCGAATTGTCATTGCCGCATGGCCATTGCTGCCGGACAATTCCCTCCCGTGTCTTTCGACAGAAGCCAGATCCATGACTCAGCCCGTGTTTTTCGCCCATGCCAACGGTTTCCCCTCGGCCACCTACGGCAAGCTGTTTGCTGCCCTGGAGCCGGACTATCGGGTGCAGCATCTGGAGCAGCATGGCCACGATCCGCGTTTCCCGGTCAATGACAACTGGAGCAATCTGGTCGATGAGCTGATCCATCATCTTCAGGGCGCTGCTGAGCCGGTCTGGGGGGTGGGCCATTCCCTTGGCGGGGTGCTGCACTACCATGCGGCGCTCAAGTGCCCGCAGTTGTATCGCGGGGTGGTAATGCTGGATTCGCCGGTGCTGACCCTGGCCGATCAGGTGGTGATCCGCGCCGCCAAGCGCTTCGGCTTTATCGATCGCATCACCCCGGCCGGGCGGACCCTGGGCCGGCGCGAGGAGTTCAGTGATCTGGATGAGGCCCGCGGCTATTTCTCTGCCAAGAGCCTGTTCCGCCGCTTCGATCCTGACTGCCTGGAGGCCTATGTGCGCCATGGCCTGCAGCCGGCCGGCAACAGCCTGCGCCTGCGTTTCGATCCGGCCACCGAGATCAGCATCTATCGCAGCGTGCCCCATACCAGTCCGGGACGCCCGCAACAGTTGCAGGTGCCGCTGGCCATGGTCCGCGGTCGTCACAGTCGGGTGGTATTGCCGCACCATGCGCGTCTGGTGAAGCGGGTGCCCAAGGGCGAGTACCTGACGCTGCCTGGCGGTCATATGTTCCCGCTGGAGCGGCCCCAGGACACTGCGGCGCTGCTGCGTCGACTGTTCAGTCGTTGGTCTGGTCAGGCTGAAGAGGTGCGCAGCGCATGAGTATCAATTTTGAAGAGGTGCGCCTGCGCCTGCCCCATATCGAACTGGCGGCCCACCTGTACGGCCCCGAGGATGGGCGTCCGGTGATTGCCCTGCACGGTTGGCTGGACAATGCCGCCAGCTTTGCCCGCCTGGCGCCGAAATTGTCGGGGCTGCGCATCGTCGCCCTGGATTTCGCCGGTCATGGTCATTCCGATCACCGCCCCGCTGGCGGCAGCTACGCCATCTGGGATTACGTGCATGACGTGCTGCAGGTGGCCGAGCAGTTCGGCTGGCAGCGCTTCTCCCTGCTGGGCCACTCCATGGGCGCGATCGTCTCGGTGTTGCTGGCCGGGGCCATGCCCGAGCGGGTTGAGCGTCTGGCGCTGATCGATGGTCTGATGCCCTATACCGGCGAGGCCGACACTGCACCGGGCAAGCTGGGCGAAGCCTTGCGCGCGCAGCTTACGCTGGCCGGTAAGCGCAAGCCGGTGTATGCCGAGTTCGAGCGCGCGGTTAAGGCGCGCATGCAGGGCGTTGGTGCTGTGACTTATGAAGCCGCAGAGCTATTGGCGCAGCGGGGGCTGATGCCTGTCCCGGGGGGGTATACCTGGCGTACCGACAGCCGTCTCACCTTGCCCTCGCCGCTGCGCCTGACCCAGGCCCACGCTATGGCGTTCGTGCAGGCGCTGCGGTGTCCGAGCAAGCTGGTGCTGGCCGAGCAGGGCATGCTGCAGGCCCAGCCGCAGCTGAGTGAGTTGCTCAGCGGGCTGCCCCTGGAGGTGGTGCGCCTGGCCGGAGGGCATCATCTGCATCTGGATGACGAATTCGGTGCGCAATTGGTAGCAGACTGTTTCAAAGCTTTCCTGCAAGCGTCTTGACTTGCCGAAGGCAACTGGGGAAAGGTGTGGTCGATTGCCATGGAGATTTGCATGATCGACCTGTATACCGCCGCTACCCCCAATGGCCACAAGGTGTCCATTGCCCTGGAGGAACTGCAGCTGCCCTACAGCCTGCATGCGCTGAGCTTCGACAGGAAGGAGCAGAAGAGCCCGGCCTTTCTCAAGATCAATCCCAATGGCCGCATCCCGGCCATCGTCGATCGTGACAACGACGACTTCGCCGTGTTCGAGTCCGGCGCCATTTTGCTGTATCTCGCGGAAAAGACCGGTCAGCTGATCCCCAGCGATGCCAAAGGCCGTTCACGGGTGATCCAGTGGCTGATGTTCCAGATGGGTGGGGTCGGCCCGATGCAGGGGCAGGCCAATGTTTTTTACCGCTATTTCCCGGAGAAGCTGCAAGGGCCGATTGACCGTTACCAGCATGAAACCCGCCGCCTCTACGAGGTGCTGGATGGGCGCCTGGGCGAGGCCGAGTTCCTGGCCGGCGATTACAGCATTGCCGACATTGCCACCTATCCCTGGGTGCGTATCCATGACTGGGCCGGTGTCTCGGTCGAGGGGCTGGAGCATCTGCAACGCTGGATGCAGGCCATGGCCGGGCGACCGTCGGTGCAACGCGGCCTGCAGGTTCCACCTCGCGAGGAAGAAGGCGACAGGGTGGTCAAGGCCGCCCAGTCGATGTTGATGAAATGAGGCGGCCTATGCGTGTAGTCGGTGGATGGGTGCTGCTATTGGCCGCAGCCAGCGTTCAGGCCGATGTGGCCGGCAGCCATGATCTGGAGGTCTTGCCGCGCTTTCCCGGTAGCCAGATTGTCAGTTTTCACGATGTCGCCCAGCAGGAACGCATCTACCCACAAGGAGCCATTCGGCGCATCAGCGGTAAATTGCGTTACGAGCGCGAAGTGGCGGTGCAGGGGGCTTTTACGGCCCTTACCTATGAGCTGCCGCGCACCCATACGGCCGGTGAAGTCTTCAGCACGGCCCGTGAAACCCTGCAGGCGCAGCATGCCGAACTGCTCTACTGGTGTGAGGGCCGCGAATGTGGCTCCAGCAGCCTGTGGGCCAACGCAGTATTCGACAACGCCACCCTGTACGGTTCCGATGATCAGCAGGCCTACGTGCTGATGCGCCTGGCCGAGCCGGCAGACAGCCTGCTGGCGCTGTACAGCATCACCCGGGGCAATCGTCGTGCCTACCTGCATGCCGAGTTGCTGCGCGCCGATGCGCCGCTGGCCGAGGTATTGCCGACACCCGCCACGCTGCTGCGTCAGTTGCGCACCAGCGGTGAGCTGAATCTGCAGCGTCACAGCCAGCCCAGTGAGGCGTGGGCAGCCTTGCTGGCACGCAGCCTGAATCTGGACAGCACCCTGCGTGTCAGCCTGGGCGGGGTGCAGGCCGAATCCTGGCGTGAGGCGCTGGTGGAACAGCGGGTTCGCGCCGCGCGTCTTGAACTGGGTGAAGACGCTCAGGAAGGCTTGCGCATCAAGTTGCTGCGCTAAGCACCATAGCGGTATTGAATAGAGGCTCTGTACCCCGGTGCAGAGCCTTTTCTTGTTTTCTGCAGGGAGTCGCTGCCATGGCTGCGCATGATCGTCTACTGGTGCAGATTCTGCTGTTCGCCCTTTTGGGCGCCTGCCTCTGGGTCTTGGCGCCGTTCTGGTCGGCGCTGTTCTGGGCTGCGGTGCTGGCGTTTGCCAGTTGGCCGGTGATGCGCCTGTTGACCCGTTTTCTGGGTGGGCGCCTGTCTCTTGCCGCGGGTTTATTGACCCTGATATGGACGCTGCTGGTGGCAGTGCCGCTGGTGATGCTGGGGTTCAACCTGGCCGATCACATCAAGGATGTCACCGCCCTGATCAAGGATTTCCAGCTGGACGGATTGCCGCCGGCCCCCCTGTGGCTGGTCAGCGTGCCAGTGCTGGGTGAGAGCCTGCAGAGCCTCTGGTCGACAATCGATCAGCAGGGCGCCGCCTTTCTTGCCACCTTGCGGCCTTATCTGGGCCAGCTGGGCAACTGGTTGCTGGCACGTAGTGCACAGATCGGCGGCGGCATGTTGGAGCTGGCCCTGAGTCTGGTGCTGCTGTTTTTCTTCTACCGCGACGGACCGCGCCTGGCGGTGTTCGTTCATAGCCTGCTGGAGCGCCTGATCGGCGAGCGCGCCGATCATTACCTGGAACTGGTGGCGGGCACCGTGCAGCGAGTGGTCAACGGCGTGATCGGCACCGCCGCGGGCCAGGCGCTGCTGGCCTGGATCGGCTTCAGCATTGCCGGCATTCCGGGGGCCTGGCTGCTGGGTATCCTCACCTTCGGCTTCAGCCTGATCATGGTGCCGCCACTGATCTGGGGGCCGGCAGTGCTCTGGCTGTTCTGGCAGGGTGAAGTCGGCCTGGGGATTTTCCTGCTGATCTGGGGCTTCTTTGTAATCAGCGGGGTGGACAACATCCTCAAGCCCTATCTGATAAGCCGTGGCGGCAATCTGCCGCTGATTGTGGTGCTGTTCGGGGTGTTTGGCGGCATCCTGGCGTTTGGCTTTATGGGCCTGTTCCTCGGCCCGACCCTGCTGGCGGTGGCCTACAGCCTGCTCAGCGACTGGGTGGCGCAGAAGGCACCACAGATTGAGGCCGAGATCGCCGAGGAAAAACCGATGCGCGGCTAGAGGCGGCCTGCACGCCTGGTGTTTGGCGCCACGGCTGGCTGTAGCTTCTCGCGGCCGGGCTGGCGCGCGACACCTGGCCCTGCTCTTGTCGGTGCGGGTTGTTACACTGCGCGCCTGGTTTGATGGGGGCGGGGATGAAAGCGAGCTGGGATATTTTCTGCAGCGTGGTCGACAATTACGGCGATATCGGCGTGACCTGGCGACTGGCCCGCCAACTGGTGGCCGAGCAGGGGCAGGATGTGCGCCTGTGGGTCGACGACCTGACGGCGTTTGCCCGTATCTGCCCGGGTGCCGACCCCGCCGCATCCCGCCAGCTGCATCAGGGCGTGGAACTCTGCCACTGGCCGGCGCAGTGGCCCGATGTGGCCGCCGCGGATGTGGTGATCGAAGCCTTTGCCTGCCACCTGCCGCCGGCCTATATCGAGGCCATGGCGCGGCGCGCGGCCAAGCCGCTGTGGCTGAATCTGGAGTACCTCAGTGCCGAAGACTGGGTCGAAGGCTGCCACGGCTTGCCCTCGATGCAACCTGGCGGCCTGCAGAAATTCTTCTTCTTTCCAGGCTTTGCTGCCGCCACAGGCGGACTGCTGCGTGAGCGTGATCTGCTGGTGCAGCGCCGGGCCTGGCAGCAGGACGAGCAGACCCGCGCGACATTTCTGCGCAGGCTGGGCGTAGAGCCCATGGCCGGTGCGCGGCGCATTTCCCTGTTTGCCTATGAGAATCCGGTATTGCCCGGCTGGCTGGAGGCCCTGGTGGCGGATCAGCAGGCGACCCAGTTGCTGGTGCCCGAGGGGCGTATTCTGAGCAGTTTGAGCGACTGGGCCGGAACGTCACTGGCGGTAGGGGACAGGCTGCAGAAGGGCTCGCTGCAGATCCAGGTGTTGCCGTTCGTCAGTCAGGATGACTACGACCGACTGCTGTGGAGCTGCGATCTCAACGCCGTGCGCGGCGAGGACTCCTTTGTCCGCGCCCAGTGGGCCGGGCGTCCGCTGCTCTGGCATATCTACCAGCAGGACGAGGATGCCCATCTGGAAAAACTCCAGGCCTTTCTAAGGCTCTATACCGCTGGCATGCCGTCAGCTGCAGGCGCTGCCCTGGACGATCTGTTCCTGGCCTGGAACACCGGTGCAGATATCACCAATGCCTGGCAACGCCTGCAACAGAGCTGGCCGGCGCAGTGCGAACAGGCCGAACGCTGGTGCGATCAGCAGGCCAAGCAGCGGGATCTTGCCGCGGCGCTGGTGCTGTTTTACCAAAATTGGCTATGATACGCGGCCTAGAAATTAGTACCTCCCCGCACATTTCGGATATTCGTATGAAAACCGCACAAGAAATGAAGCCCAACAGCGTGGCCCTGATCGATGGCCAGCCGTGGCTGATCCAGAAGGCCGAGTTCACCAAGTCCGGCCGTAACAGCGCCATCGTCAAGATGAAGCTGAAGAACCTGCTGAACGGTTCCAAGACTGAAACCGTCTACAAAGCCGACGACAAGATGGAGCCGGTCATCCTTGAGCGCAAGGAAGTGACCCTGTCCTACATCAGCGGTGAGGACTATGTATTCATGGATCCCGAGTTCAACTCCTACGAGTTGCGCGCCGAGGACCTGGAAAGTGTGCTGCCCTTTATCGAAGAAGGCATGACCGATATCTGCGAAGCCGTGTTCTTCGAAGGCAAGGTAATTTCCGTTGATCTGCCGACCACCATCGTGCGCCAGATCACCTACACCGAAAACTCCGCCCGTGGCGACACTTCCGGCAAGGTCATGAAGCCGGCCAAGCTGTCCAACGGTACCGAAGTGAAAGTGGCCGATTTCTGCAATATCGACGACTGGATCGAAATCGACACCCGTGACGGTTCCTACAAGGGCCGCACCCAGGCGCCGCAAGCCTAAGTACTGGCTAAGCCCGCTAAAAACCCGACCTCGCGTCGGGTTTTTTATTGCCTGTCATCAGGTGCAGCAGAAAGGCCGTAAGGCTGCGAATGTTCACGGCTGGCGACTTGTTGCCTGCACGCCCAGGCGTGCCTGCAGGGCCTGATCCCAGGGCGGCGGAAAGCCGAAACGCTGCTTGAGAAAGCTCAGCAGCAGACGGGTACGCGGGCTGGTTTCGCGCTCCAGGCGCAGGGCATAGATGCTGCTGGGTTCGGCGGCGGGCAGGCCGTTGTCGCAAAACAGTGGCAGCAACTCGCCGCGCAGCAGGTACTCACTGCACAACCAGGTGGGCAGGTGGGCGATACCCAGGCCCGCCAGGGCGCTGGACAACAGGGTTTCGGCATTGTTGGTGGTCAGCCGCTGGCGCTTGGGTTTGCACGGTTGCAGTTTGCCGTCCACCTCGAAGCGCCAGGCGTAGGGTGGGGCCAGGCTGTCCCAGTCGAGGCCGTCGTGCTGCTCAAGTTCCAGGGGGCTGCGCGGAATGCCGCGTCGGCGCAGGTAATCCGGGCTGGCACAGAGGATGCGGGTCATTGGGGCCAGTGCGGTGGCGACCAGACGGCTGTCAGGCAACGGGCCGATACGCAACACCAGATCCACCTCGCCCAGATGCTCACCCTGCAGATCGGTAAAACTGTCGATCAGGCGTAGCTGTACGTCCAGATTCGGGTTGGCGCCAAGAAACTCGGCGATGGCCGGTGCCAGGTGACGGCGGCCAAAAGGTGAGGGCGCATCGATACGGATCAGGCCCTCCGGCGCATTGCTCAGCGATACTGCCTCGGCCCGGGCCAGATGCAGTTCGGCAAGAATGCGTCGGGCCCGCTCGGCAAAGGCCAGGCCGGCCGGCGTGACCCGCACCGCATGGGTGCTGCGGCTGAACAGTGAGCTGCCGAGGGCGCGCTCCAGGGCATCGATGCGCCGGGCCACCGCCGAGGGGGTCAGGGGATGGCGCCGGGCCGCGGCAGAAAAGCTGCCGCTTTCCAGTACATCGAGAAACAGGCTGAGCTGTTCGGTCAGGGTATCGGGGTTCATAACGGCTCGCTTGTGCGCAGAATGCCTAGCCATTGTGCGTGGCTATGCGTTTCCCTGCCAGCTGCGGGCGACTAGGCTATGGGCTCATATTGGGAGCCTGGTCATGAACGTGCTGGATTTCACCCTCAACCTGCTGCTGGGGCTGCTACTCGGCACCCTTGGCGGTCTGTTCGGTATTGGTGGTGGTCTGATTGCCATTCCGGCTCTGGGCGTATTGTTTGGTCTGGATCAGCAATTGGCCCAGGGCACTGCGCTGGTGATGGTGGTGCCCAATGTGTTGTTGGCAATGTGGCGTTATCACCAGCGCAATCGTATCGATCCACGTCATGCCCTGGCGTTGGGCTTGAGTGGTTTGTTGTGTGCCTGGTTGGGGGCGGACTGGGCCCTGGGGCTTGCTGGCACGCAGATTCGTCAGGCTTTTATCGGCTTTCTCCTGGCCCTGGCGGCCTACAACCTGCTGCGCCTGTATCAGCGCCCCGCGTTGGTGACGACGCAGTTGCGTCAGCCCTGGCCCTGGCTGGCGTTGTTGGGCAGTGCGGCGGGCGTGCTTGGCGGTTTGTTCGGGGTCGGTGGCGCCGTGCTGGCCACGCCAGTGCTGACGGCCGTATTCGGTGCCAGCCAGGTGATGGCGCAGGGTTTGTCCCTGGCGCTGGCGGCGCCCAGCACGGCGGTAACCTTGCTCAGCTATGGCCTGCATGGCCAGGTCGACTGGTGGCTGGGCCTGCCCCTGGCGCTGGGCGGGCTGCTCAGCATCAGCTGGGGCGTACGTCTGGCCCATGCCTTGCCCGAGCGTCTGCTGCGTGTGCTGTTTACCGTCTTTCTGTTGCTCTGTGCCGTATTGCTCGGTTTTAGAGCCTGAATCCCTCGACTATCTGCTCGGCCAGGGTCTCGCTCACCTGGGAGTGGCTGCGTTCGTTGCGTAGCAGCACGATGCTGGCGGAGGGCAGGGCCGGCAGCCCTTCGGCCTCACCGATAATCTGCAGGTCCGGGGTGATCAGGCTCTGCAGCTGGGCGGTGATGGCCAGTCCGGCGCTGACCGCGGCCATGATCGCCGACAGGCTGGGGCTGGTGTAGGCGATGCGGTAGTCACGGCCCAGGGCGTCGAGGCCATTACAGGCCCAGGCCCGACAGAAACACTGGGCGTTGAACATGGCCAGGGGCAGGGGGCTGCGCTCATGCAACCCACTACCTTTGGCCTGGGCCCAGACCAGGCGCTCCTGGCGCAGCAGCTGACCAATCTCCGTGCCCGGCTCGCGGGTGACCACGGTCAGGTCCAGATCCTGGCGTTGCAGCAGCTGGAACGAGGGCTCGCAATGCAGCTCCACCTGCACCAGCGGATAGCTCTCGGCGAAGCGCACCAGAATGCCTTGCATAAAGCGCATCACATAATCGTCCGGTGTGCCGATGCGCACGGTGCCGACCATATGGGGCTGGCGCAGGCTGCTCAGCACTTCGGCATGCAGCTTGAGGATGCGCCGGGCATAACCGAGCAGCAGCTGACCTTCGGCCGTGAGGCTGAGCTGGCGACCTTCGCGCTGGAACAGCGGGCGCTGCATCACGTCTTCCTCCAGGCGCTTCATTTGCATGCTGACCGCCGACTGGGTGCGATTGACCATCTCGGCGGCGCGGGTAAAGCCGCCGTGATCGGCAATGGCGACGAAGGTGCGCAGCAGCTCACTGTCGATGCTGGGGTAGCTGGCCATTCATCAATCTCCAAGATGCATTGAATAAGAAACATTCGTTGGATTGATCTTAAGCCCGGCGCGAGACTGACGCCAACCCCACAGGAGGGCGACGAGATGAAAGGTCAAAAAGGTTTTGCACTGGCAGCAACATTTTCCCATCCATTGCAGCTGGCTCAGCCCTGGCGCAGACTTGGCCGCCAGCTCAAGCGCTGGTGGCAGCTGGCCGAGCAACGGCGTCAGCTGGCCATGCTTGGCGATGCCCAGCTCAAGGATATCGGTCTGAGTCGGGCCGATGCCTTGCAGGAGGCCGAGCGGCCGTTTTGGGATGATCCCTGTTCACATTGAGGGCAATGAGGTGTACATGGCCAAGCCTGGGCGGGTGGCATAGACGTTATGCGCAAGAGTGCCGACCTGTTTCTGTTCCAACTGATGCTGCTGCTCTGCGCCCTCTGGGGTCTGCAGCAGGTGGCGATCAAGCTGGCTGCGGCCGATATCGTGCCGTTGCTGCAGGTGACCCTGCGCTCGGCCATTGCCGCCGTGCTGGTGGGCGCGCTGCTGCTCTGGCAGGGCAGCTGGCGCGGCTGGCTGGGCAGCACCTGGCGCGGTGGCCTGCTGGCCGGTACCTTGTTTGCCCTGGAGTTCTTCTTTATTGCCCAGGGGCTGCAATACACCTCGGCCTCCCATATGGCGGTGTTTCTCTATACCGCCCCGATTTTTTCTGCCCTGGGCCTGGCCTTGCTGCTGCCCAGTGAGCGTCTGCACCGGCTGCAGTGGCTTGGCGTGGCATTGTGCTTTGCCGGCATAGTCCTGGCCTTTGGTGGGGATGGCGACTGGGCGGAACTGAACCGGCAGATGCTGCTGGGCGATGGCCTGGCCCTGCTCGCCGGCCTGTCCTGGGGGCTGACCACCGTCGTGGTGCGGGGCTCGCGCTTGTCCGAGGCGCCGCCGACCCTGACCCTGTTCTATCAATTGCTGGTGTCCTTCGTCCTGCTGCTGGGCTATGCCCTGGCAAGCGGCCCGCTGGCGCCGATTAGCTGGACGCCGGTCAGTATTTCCAGCCTGCTGCTGCAGGCCGTGGTGGTGTCGTTTCTGAGCTACCTGGCCTGGTACTGGTTGCTGCGTCGCTACCTGGCCTCCAACCTGGCAGTGTTTTCCTTTATGACCCCGCTGTTCGGGGTGACCTTCGGCGTACTGATCCTGCAGGAGTCCCTGAGTCTGGCCTTCGTGCTGGGCGCGGCCCTGGTCATGCTGGGGATTCTCCTGGTCAGCCAGCATGCCTGGCTGCGCAACCGTCTGCAGCACTGGCGTGCTGCGAGCAACTGAACGTCCCATGGGACAAGGAGTGCCTATGTCTGCTTATCATCTTGCACAGTTGAATATCGCCCGGATGCTTTACCCACTGGAGGCGCCGGGCATGGCGGATTTTGTCGCCAATCTGGAGCGCATCAACGCTTTGGCAGAGGCCTCGCCCGGCTTTGTCTGGCGCCTGCAGGACGAGGAGGGGGATGCCACCGCTATTCGTCCGTTCGGCGAAGAGGTGCTGGTCAACCTGTCGCTCTGGCAGGATGTCGAGTCGCTCAGGGCCTTTGTCTACGGCTCTGCCCATAGCGAGATACTCAAGCGCCGCGCCGAATGGTTCAGCCGCTTGGGCGAGGCGCATATGGTGTTGTGGTGGGTGCCGGCCGGGCACCTGCCCACCCCGGAGGAGGCGGCCGAGCGGCTACAGTTGCTGCGCGAGCGAGGGGCGAGCCCGCAGGCGTTCAGTTTTCGCCAGCCCTATGGGGTTGAGGCGCTGCTGGCCGAGGCCTGAAGGCGGTAATTGGATACGGCTTGGGCTACAATGCGCGGCGAATTTTGTCCTGCCCGAGAGTCCCGCATGCCCACCTGCCAGTCCCCGATCATCGTTGCCCTGGATTTTCCGACCCGTGATGCCGCCCTGGCCCTGGCCGATCAGCTTGATCCCGCGCTGTGCCGGGTCAAGGTGGGCAAGGAGCTGTTTACCCGCTGTGGGCCGGAAATTGTCGGTGCCCTGGCGGGCAAGGGCTTCGAAGTGTTCCTTGACCTGAAATTCCACGATATTCCCAACACCACGGCCATGGCGGTCAAGGCCGCTGCCGAGATGGGCGTGTGGATGGTCAATGTGCACTGCTCCGGCGGCCTGCGCATGATGGCGGCCTGCCGCGACACCCTGGCGCAGCTGAGTGGCGCAAAGCCGCTGCTGATTGGCGTGACCGTGCTGACCAGCATGGAGCGCAGCGATTTGGCCGGTATTGGTCTGGATATCGAGCCGCAGCAGCAGGTGCTGCGTCTGGCGGCCCTGGCGGCCGAGGCTGGGCTGGATGGTCTGGTCTGTTCGGCCCAGGAGGCTCAGGCGCTGAAGGCCGCGCACCCGGCGCTGCAACTGGTCACCCCGGGCATCCGGCCGGCTGGCAGCGCTCAGGATGACCAGCGCCGTATCCTCGCCCCGCGTCAGGCGCTGGAGCAGGGTTCGGACTATCTGGTGATCGGCCGGCCGATCAGCCAGGCCGCCGACCCGGCCCAGGCGCTGGCCACTATCGTCGCCGAACTGGGCGCCTGAGTTTTTTAGTTCAATCAGGTAATTGCCATGCATCCTGCTGCCGAAGATTCACCCCTGGGTAAATCCAGCGAATATATCGCTACCTACACGCCGTCCCTGCTGTTCCCCATTCCCCGGGCCGCGAAGTGGGCCGAGCTGGGCCTGAGCGCCGACACGCTGCCCTATCAGGGGGTGGATTACTGGAACTGCTTCGAGCTGTCCTGGCTGCTGCCCTCGGGCAAGCCGGTGGTGGCCATGGGCGAGTTCGCCATTCCGGCCGATTCGCCGAATATCATCGAGTCCAAGTCATTCAAGCTCTATCTCAACTCGCTCAATCAGTCGGTTTTCGCCAGCACGGAAGAGTTGCTTGCTGTGCTGGTCAAGGATCTGTCGGCCGCCGCCGGCAAGCCGGTAGGGGTGCGCCTGCGCAGCCTGGCGGAGGTCACGGCCGAGGGCTTGGCGGCAGCGCCGGGCCTGTGTATCGATGAGCTGGATGTGGCCATCAGCAACTACAGCCAGCCCAGCCCCGAGCTGTTGCGCTGTGATCAGGCCCGAGTGGTGGAGGAGTGTCTGCACAGCCATCTGCTCAAATCCAACTGCCCGGTCACCGGCCAGCCGGACTGGGGCACTGTGGTGGTGGAGTACCGTGGCGCGGCCCTGGATCACGCCAGCCTGCTGACCTATCTGGTGAGTTTCCGTCAGCATGCGGATTTTCATGAGCAGTGTGTGGAGCGCATCTTTCTCGATCTGCAGAATCTGCTCAAGCCCGAACACCTGACGGTCTATGCCCGCTACGTGCGCCGCGGTGGGCTGGATATCAACCCTTACCGCAGTACCGGCCCCATTGCGCCGGACAATCGCCGCCAGGTGCGTCAGTAACGAAAAACCCCAGCCTTTGCGCTGGGGTTTTGTTTGTTGCCAATGCCTTCAGATGCCCATATTGGCCAGGCTCTGCATGATATTGCGCAGGGTGCCGGCCAGGGTCGGGTGGCTGGCCTCGAATCGCTCCACCGCCAGGTTGACCCCATCGATCAGGGTCGCGTCGGGGGCAGCGGCAGCCTGGCGGGCCAGTTGCAGTTCAATCTCCTGGGTCAGCACGAACAGCTCGGCGCGCTCTTCCTCGCTCAACGGTGGCCCTTCGGCCAGTTGGTCACGCAATTCTTGCAGTTGCTGCGGCAGATGGCTTGCAGGCATAAGGTTCTCCCTTGTGATCCATGATGGATTAGACCTGGCGCGGCTGCGCAAGGTTCTGTTCTGTACTCAAGGGTAATCCAAGCGCCGTGGCTTTGCCTGCCCTGGATCAAGGCGCAGCACGCAATCAGGGCTTTTCACCCTTGCTGCGGCGCAGGTTCAGGTCGGCCAGGCAGGCCGGCAGCTCGGTCAGTTGATCAATCACCGAATGCACGCCGAGGCGGTAAAGGCTCAGGGTCGCCTGGCTGCGCAACTGATCACGCCGAGCGCCTTCCAGGCTCTGCCAGTCCCCCAGGGCCAGGCCGCAGAGCGGACCACAGGTGGCCAGGCCCACGGTCCACAGCCCCGCGTTCAGGCCGGCCTGAAGCAGTTTCGGCTCGCCGCTGATCAATACGCAGCCGTCCAGACGCTCAACCTGCAGTTGTATCAGGCTGTGCCAGATGCTATCCGGTGCGGGCCAGGGCCGATGTTGTTGCCAGGTAATACCCGGCAGCCATTGGGGCAAGGCCTGGGCCAGGCGCATGCTGGCATCGCGGGGCTGTTGATCCAGCCAGGCACAGGCAATGTGCTGCTCGTGTAGCTGGTGCAAAAGTGGCAGGGCGCCGGGCGTGGCTTCGCTGAGTTCATCGGCGACCTCACAGAGCGCCTGCAGATAGGCCTGCTGTTCCACTGTGCTGGCATTCTGCTCGGACCAGTGAGTCAACCCGGGATCGGTATCGCTGTGGGCGAGACGCTGCAGAGCCAGGGCCGTGGCGCGGGAGCCGAAATCGACCAGGCAACCGCCCAGACCAAATAGCAGGGCGTTGAAAGAGGGCAGGTTGGGCATGGGGCACATCCATGAAAATTAACCGGCCCAGCCTAACAACGGCAGATGACGTTAGGGTTAAGGCAGAGTTACGGATAATTCCGTAGGTTGTGGGCCGACCTGAGTAGAAGAGCAGAGGCTCCACGGCCCGCGGGTTTTCCTGCATGGACTTTCTCGCCTATGCTGCCCAAACCTCCCACTGATCTTTATAATGCGCGCCTTTGAATGACTGCCTCTGGCAGCCCAGCCGTTTGCAAGGAGTGACCCGGATGCCTGTGATCGCCGCAAGTTGGACCAAGGGATTGATGAGTGTGTTTGCTGCCGTCGGCCTGTGCCTGACGAGCAGTTTGGTGCAGGCCAGCGATGAAGATCCCTGGCAGGGCTACAACCGATTTATGTTCCGGGTCAATGACAATATCGACGCCTACACCCTCAAGCCGCTGGCCAAGGGTTACCAGGCGGTGACTCCGCAGCCGGTGGAAGAGGGCATCGACAATGTCTTCCGCAATATCGGCGATGTGCGCAACCTGGCCAACAACCTGCTGCAGGGCAAGTTGCATGATGCCGGCGTGGACACCGGTCGCCTGATTTTCAATACCACCTTCGGTTTGCTGGGGATCTTCGATGTAGCCAGCAAGATGGGCCTGCAGCGCAGTGACGAAGACTTCGGTCAGACCCTGGGCGCCTGGGGCCTGGGCAGCGGCCCCTATGTGGTGCTGCCGCTGCTGGGGCCAAGCACCGTGCGCGATACCTTTGGCCGCGTACCGGATGCCATGCTGACGGCGCCCATGCATATCGATCATGTGCCGACCCGCAATGTGGTCAGCGGTGTCGAGGCGATCAACCTGCGTGCCGGTCTGCTCAAGGCCGAACGCATGGTCAGTGGCGACAAATATATCTTCGTGCGCAACGCCTACCTGCAGAACCGTGAGTTCCGGGTGCAGGACGGCCAGGTTGAAGACGATTTTTAATTAACCGCGCAGGTACAAAAAAGGCGGCTAACAAGCCGCCTTTTTACTGTCCGCGATCAGGACATGGAAATGATCGCCAGCCCCAGTGCCTGCCGACCGTCTTCCAGGGTGGCGACCCGCACCACTTCGGCTTCGGCATCCAGGCCGCGCAGTTCGTTGTGGTCGGAGGCAATGTGCACGCGCACCCTGTCGCCCATGTTCACCGCACTTTCGGCTTCCAGTTGCATGCCAGTGCTCGATAGGTCGAGGCACAGGGCGGAAACTTCCAGGCCGTTATAGTGCAGGGTGACGGGTGCCTCCAGGCGCATGCGGATGTAATCGCGTTTCTCGCTGTAGGCACGATCGTTTTGGCTCATGGGCACTTTCCTCTTGTTATCCGGGACTGTCCTGCGACCCTTATAACCTTGGCCGATTTCAGGTGTAAAGGCGTA
The DNA here is from genome assembly GCF_009763245.1 of Pseudomonas xionganensis. Taxonomy (GTDB): domain Bacteria; phylum Pseudomonadota; class Gammaproteobacteria; order Pseudomonadales; family Pseudomonadaceae; genus Aquipseudomonas; species Aquipseudomonas xionganensis. Next base: position 2,337,336 of record NZ_WKJZ01000001.1, read on the forward strand.
GCGCGACGATCGGCGTGTGCTTGAATCGAGGTGCGGATGGGAGTACCGTCTGCGCCTTGATCTAAGCCGAGTTCGCGCGTTCAGGTGGCTGGCCTGGCGCTAACGCCAACCCACACCCGGCGCAGTTTGCCTGGATACCCCATGCACAAGACCAGTGCCACGCTGCTGATAATTGACGACGACGACGTAGTGCGCGCGAGCCTCGCGGCCTATCTGGAAGACAGTGGCTTTCATGTGCTGCAGGCCGCCAATGGTTTGCAGGGGTTGGAGGTTTTCCAGCAAGCCTCCCCGGATCTGCTGATCTGCGACCTGCGCATGCCCCAGGTAGATGGCCTGGAGCTGATCCGGCGAATCAACGCCCTGCAGGTGGAAACCCCGGTGATCGTGGTCTCCGGTGCCGGCGTGATGAGCGATGCGGTCGAGGCCCTGCGCCTGGGCGCCGCCGACTATCTGATCAAACCCCTGGAAGACCTGGCCGTGCTGGAGCACTCGGTACGCCGTGCCCTGGATCGCGCCAACCTGCGCCTGGAGAACCAGCGCTACCGTGATGAGCTGGAAACCGCCAATCGCGAGTTGCAGGCCAGCCTGCATCTGCTGCAGGAAGACCAGAATGCCGGGCGCCAGGTGCAGATGAACATGCTGCCGGTCACGCCCTGGCAGGTCGACGGCCTGAGCTTTGCCCACCAGATCATCCCCTCGCTTTATCTGTCCGGGGATTTCGTCGATTACTTCCGTGTCGACAGCAGCCGTATCGCCTTTTATCTGGCCGATGTATCCGGCCATGGCGCCTCCTCGGCCTTTGTCACGGTATTGCTGAAATTCATGACCACGCGCCTGCTCTATGAGTCGCGTCGTGGCGGCGAGATGCCCGAGTTCAAGCCTTCCGAGGTGCTCGGGCATATCAACCGCGGGCTGATCAACTGCAAGCTGGGCAAGCATGTGACCATGCTCGGCGGGGTGATCGATCTGCAGCACAATCGCCTGACCTACAGCATCGGCGGCCATCTGCCACTGCCGGTGCTGTACAGCGAGGGCCAGGCCCGCTACCTGGAAGGTCGCGGCCTGCCAGTGGGGCTGTTCGCCGATGCAAGCTATCAGGACCATGAGTTGCAGCTGCCGGAGGCCTTCAGCCTGACCCTGCTGTCCGATGGCATTCTCGATCTGCTCTCCGGCGATACCCTGAAAGAGAAGGAAGCGCAGCTGCCCGAGCTGATCAGCGCGGCGGGCGGCAGCCTGGATGGCCTGCGCAAGGCCTTTGGGCTGGCCAATCTGGGCGAGATGCCGGATGATATTGCCTTGCTGGTGTTAAGCAGGAACCTTGCATGAACCCTGGGATCAACCCCGGTCGAATCCAGTTCGCCGAACAAGACGGCACTTTCGTCCTGAAGTTTGTCGGCGAAGTGCGCCTGACGCTCTGCTCAGCCCTGGATGCCACCATCGAGAAGATTTTCACCGCGCTGAATTTCTCGGCCATCGTGATTGATCTGACCGAAACCCGCAGCATCGACAGCACCACCCTGGGCCTGTTGGCCAAACTGTCGATCCTCTCGCGGCAGAAGATCGGCCTGCTGCCGACCGTGGTCACCACCCACGAAGACATCACCCGCCTGCTGCAGTCCATGGGTTTTGATCAGGTCTTCAATATCGTCGACACACCGGTGCCATGCCCGAGCTGTCTGGACGATCTGCCATCCCAGGATCAGTCGGAAGAGGTGGTGCGGCAGAAGGTGCTGGAAGCGCACCGCATCCTGATGGGGCTCAATGACTCCAACCGTGAAGCCTTCCATGATCTGGTCAACGCTCTCGAACATCATTGATCGATTGCATGGGTAACGAAACGGGGCGCTCATTGAGCGCCCCGTTTGCATTCAGGTCATTCAGGCTTGAGCGGTAAGCAGTTTTTCCAGCTTTTCCTGATCGCGGGCGAAGAGGCGGATGCCTTCGGCCAGTTTCTCGGTGGCCATGGCGTCTTCGTTCATGGCCCAGCGGAACTGGTTCTCAGCCAGGCTCTGCCGAGGTTCGCTGGCGGCGCCCGGGTTCAGTACGCGGGCCAGGGGCTGCTGATCATCGGCCAGTTGCTGCAGCAGTTCCGGGCTGATGGTCAGGCGGTCGCAGCCGGCCAGCGCTTCGATCTGGCCGATATTGCGAAAGCTCGCGCCCATCACCACGGTGGGGTAGGCGTTGGCCTTGTAGTAGTTGTAGATGCGCGTCACCGACTGCACGCCCGGATCCTCGACACCGACAAAATCGCGGCCTTCGGCCTTCTTGTACCAGTCGTAGATGCGCCCGACGAAGGGTGAGATCAGAAACACCCCGGCATCGGCGCAGGCCTGGGCTTGGGCGAAGGCGAACAGCAGGGTCAGGTTGCACTGGATGCCGGCCTTTTCCAGCTGTTCGGCGGCGCGGATGCCTTCCCAGGTGGAGGCGATCTTGATCAATACGCGCTCGCGGCCAATGCCGGCTTCTTCATACAAGCCGATCAGACGCTCGGCGCGGCGCAGGGTGGCCTGGGTGTCGAAGGACAGGCGCGCATCCACCTCGGTGGAAATGCGCCCGGGAATGATCTTGAGAATTTCCCCGCCCACGGCCACGCCGAAGTGATCACAGGCCAGGCCCAGGTCGCTCTTGCCGGCGCCCAGGGCCGCTTTCAGCAGCTCGCTATAAGCCGGCATGGCGGCGGCCTTGAGCAGCAGGGAAGGGTTGGTAGTGGCGTCGACCGGCTTCATCCGGGCGATGGCGTCGAGGTCGCCGGTGTCGGCGACTACGGTGGTGAACTGCTTGAGTTGATCCAGCTTGGAGGTCATGACACAGCCTTGTCGTTGCAGATGCCCCGACATTACCCGAGTCAGCGCCCCTGCAGCAATTGCGCCGCCTGATCAAACAGGGCCATGGGTTCGGCTGTCTTGTGGATGTCCACCGAGAGCAGCTGGCGAAAGCGTCGCGCGCCGTTGAAGCCCTGGGCCAGTCCGAGCATATGGCGGGTGATATGGTGCAGGCTGCCACCTTCGGCCAGGTGCGCGGCGATATAGCCGCGCATGCTCTGCATCGCTTCGAAGCGGCCCAGCACCGGGCGCTCTGAGCCGAACAGCTGTTGATCGACCTGAGCCAGCAGATAGGGGTTGTGATAGGCCTCGCGGCCGAGCATCACGCCGTCGAAGGTCTTGAGGTGCTGCTGGCATTCCTCCAGGGTCTTGATGCCGCCGTTGAGGATGATCTCCAGGTCGGGGAAGTCCTGCTTGAGCTGGGCGGCGACGTCATAACGCAGCGGCGGCACTTCGCGGTTCTCCTTGGGCGACAGGCCTTCGAGAATGGCGATGCGCGCATGCACGGTAAAACTGCGGCAGCCGGCCTCGCGCACGGTGCCGACAAAGTTACAGAGCTCGGCATAGCTGTCACGGGCGTTGATGCCGATACGGTGCTTGACCGTCACCGGGATGCTCACCGCGTCCTGCATGGCCTTGACGCAATCGGCTACCAGTTGCGGATGGCCCATCAGGCAGGCGCCGATCATATTGTTCTGCACCCGGTCGCTGGGGCAGCCGACATTCAGGTTGATCTCCTGATAACCCGCCGCCTCGCCCAGCTTGGCGCAGGCTGCCAGGTCCGCCGGCACGCTGCCGCCCAGTTGCAGAGCCAGGGGGTACTCCGCCGCGCTATGGCGCAGAAAGCGCGCGGTATTGCCATGCAGCAGGGCGCCGGTGGTGACCATCTCGGTGTAGAGCAGGGCATGCTGCGACAGCTGACGCAGGAAGAAGCGGCAGTGTCTGTCCGTCCAATCCATCATCGGGGCCACGGAAAAACGACGGGAGAGGGGCTGGTGCGGGCTGTTCACGGCGGGTCTCGCAGGCGTCTGGGCGCTAGGCTGTGGCCTGTGGGCAGGCATTTGCGGCTAGCGAACAAGCAAAGGGAAAGGCGCGAATGCTACCAGATTCGTCTGCCCGGAGCCCTGCCTTGGTATTCGTCTGATCGATTAAGGGCGCCACTGCGCGCGGGTATTTGTCATAGTGGTCAGCCGTCTTAGGAGCGACGTTATGCATGCACTCGAACATCAGCTGCTTGAGGTCAATGGTATCGAGCTCAGCCTTTACAGCGCCGGCCCCCAGGGTGGGCGGGCGCTGTGGTTGCTGCATGGCTTTCCCGAGTGCTGGCATTCCTGGCGCAAGCAGATCGCCCCCCTGGCGGCAGCAGGCTATCGGGTGCTGATTCCGGAGATGCGCGGCTATGGCAAGAGCAGTGCGCCGCGCGAGCCGGAGGTCTATGACCTGATCACCCTGTGCGGCGATATCCAGGGCGCCATGGACGCGCTGGGTCAGACCGAGTGCTGTGTGATCGGCCATGACTGGGGCGCGCCAGTGGCCTGGCATCTGGCCCTGCTGGAGCCGCAGCGCGTGCGGGCCGTGGTGGCCATGGCGGTGCCTTTTGGCGGGCGGCCGAAACAGCCGGCCACTGAATTGATGGCGCAGCTGTATGCCGGGCGTTTTCACTACATCCTGCACTTCCAGACGCCGGGTGTGGCCGAGGCGGAAATGGACGCCGATATGGCCCGCACCCTGCGCATGATGATGCACAACACCTCGGCCGCGGTGCCCAAGGACTTTTTTCTGCAGGACAAGCCAGCTGGTGCCGGCCTGTTCGATGGCATGCAGGACCCGGGCAGCCTGCCGGCCTGGTGCGACGCGGCGGCCTTTGCCCATTACCTCGACACTTTCGCCGGTCGCGGCTTCTATGGCGCGCTGAACTGGTACCGCAATTTCCACCGTAACTGGCTGCGCACCGAGGCCTTGGCCGAGCTGCAGGTCGGGCAGCCAGCCCTGTTCCTGCTCGGTGACCATGACCCGGTAGGCACCCTGGAAGCCTATACCCTCAAGCAGATGCCCAAGCGCGTCAGGCAGCTGGAACAGCATGTGCTGAAGGACTGCGGGCACTGGATTCAGAACGAGCAGGCCGAGCAGGTCAACCAGCTGCTGTTGGACTTTCTCGGACGGCAGTATCCGGCTTGAACACTGTGTAACGCCGTTTGATGGCGGTCTGGCGGCCATAAATAGTCAAGGCAGGGGGCAGGCGCGGGATGGCTTTGTCGCTATGCTGCGCAGCTTGAGACTGTGCCGGAGGCGATATGCGGGTTGTCCTGTGTTGGGGAATGTTGATCGTGACCTTGTTACTGGGCGGCTGTGCGCCAAAACAACTGTCGCCCCATGGTCAGGGTTTGCCAGAGCGGGTTGAGCTGAGCGATGTGCCGTTCTTTGCCCTGAGTGACAGCCAGGGCGGCCCTTCGGCGCTGGCCATGCTGCTCAATCACCAGGGCGTGATCAGCAGCCCGGGCCTGCTGGATCAGCTGATCAGCGAGTCGGGCCGTGCCGTCGATGAACCGGCGGGGCTGACCTTCGCCGCCCAGCACCATGAGCTGTTGGTCTATCCCTTGCCGAGCAGTCTGGAGGCCCTGCTGCAACAGGTCGCCGCCGGTAATCCGGTGCTGCTGGCGTATAAGCCCCTACTGGGCATGGGGCCTGTGCAGTTTGCCGTGCTGGTGGGGTTTGATCGTCGCGAGGAAGTACTGATTCTGCGTAGCGGCAATAATCGCCGCGCCCTGATCGGGCTGGGCCGTTTCGACAGCGCCTGGGCCAGTGCCGGGCACTGGGCGGTGATCCTGACTCCAACCCACCGCCTGCCGGCTCAGGCCGAACTGTCACGCTGGCAGACGGGCGTCGCCGGCTTGCGCAACCAGGGGCTGGAAGAGGCCGCCCAGCACGCCGAGCGCACGGCGCGCCGGTATTGGCCGCAGTAACCGGATGGCGCCTGGAGCAGGCTGTGAGTGGCCACGGTTCAAGGCTCTGCTAGGGTCTGTTGACGTTTCGTTCGCGGCCGCGCCGGAGCCAGTTTTAGCGCGAGGCAAGGCACGAGATGCGAAGTTTAGCCAGCTAAATGAGCCATCGAGAAACGCAGCATCGCGCTAAAACTGGCTCGGCCCTTCGGGTTGCGCGCAAAATCTCGCCATGCGTTGTTGGAGGACTTGGCAAGGGAACAACCATTACCTGCGTCCTCCGCCTAGCTTGGCGAGATTTTTCGCGGCAACGCGGCTCGCGACGAAGCGCCAACAGACCCTAGAATGCGCGCTTTGTTGATCTGAGATGGAAGACCATGGAACAGCGCGGTCTGTTGCGCAGCTGGAATGATGACAAGGGCTTTGGTTTTATCCAGCCCGAGCAGGGCGGCACCGAGCTGTTTGCCCATATCTCGGCCATGCGTGGTGATCGTCGCCCGGTGGCGGGGGATCAGGTCATGTATATCGCCGGCAAGGATGCCCAGGGGCGTGCCCGCGCCGAGCATGTTCGGGTCGCAGGTGAGCTGGCCCTTGATCGTCCAGCCATTCGCCGTAAACCCCGCCCCGAAAAGCCCGCCGCCGCTCCGGCGAAAAAAGCCAGGCCGCGCCCGACCAAACCCGTACGTAACGGCGGCGCCATTCAGCATCCCGGCGCCAAACTGTTGCTGCTGGCCGTGCTCTGCGTGCTGCCGGTGACGGGAGGATTACAGCTGCTCTGGCAGCATGGCTTTGTCTGGGTACTGGCGCTTTATCCGCTCGCCAGCCTGGTCAGCTTTCTGCAGTACTGGTGGGACAAGTCCAGCGCTCAGGCCGGCCGCTGGCGCACGCCTGAAAATACTCTGCACCTGGTTGAGCTGCTGGGCGGCTGGCCCGGTGCGCTGGTGGCGCAGCAGTGCTTTCGGCATAAGACGCGCAAGCTATCCTTTCAGCTGGTGGTCTGGCTGATCGTCGCCGCCCATCAGCTGCTATGGGCTGACTGGTTGCTGTTGCAGGGGCGGCTGTTCGGTGGGCTGCTGGGGCGTTATTTGCCGCTGTAAGGGCGGCTGACCGCAACGTTGTGATGGTTGATCGTCAGCCAGCTGGCGCCTACCGGGAGCTTCGGTTCCGTGCAATTTAGGCAGCCCAATAAAAATCCCGCTCAGTGGCGTAATGCTGTTCAGTTAAGGTCGCGCGCGCTTAGCTCCCCTCTCCTATTTATGGGAGAGGGGCTGGGGGAGAGGGCTGGAACGCAGCAAAACCGCCAGCTTCTCCCTCTCCCTAACCCTCTCCCCGGAGGGGCGAGGGGACTGATCGCGTTCCACCGTTTCTTATGTGAAGAGCATTACGATCAGTGGCGGATTTTTATTGGGCACACATAACGCGCCTTAAACGATCACACCCTGGCTGCGCAGGTAGTCGTCATAGCTGCCGCTAAAGTCGGTCACGCCGTTGTCCGACAGCTCGATGATGCGCGTGGCCAGGGAGCTGACGAACTCGCGGTCATGGCTGACGAAGATCAGCGTGCCCGGGTAGTTCTCCAGGGCCAGGTTAAGGGCCTCGATGGATTCCATGTCGAGGTGGTTGGTGGGTTCGTCCATCAGCAGCACGTTGGGCTTCTGGCAGGCCAGCTTGCCAAACAGCATGCGCCCTTGTTCACCACCGGAGAGGACCTTGACCGACTTCTGGATTTCATCGGAGGAGAACAGCATGCGCCCCAGCGCGGCGCGGATATTCTGCTCGCCCTGGGTCCACTGGCCCATCCACTCGAACAGGGTGTCGTCGGCCTCGAAATCGTGGGCGTGATCCTGGGCGTAGTAGCCCACCTCGGCGCTGTCGGTCCACTTTACCGCGCCGCTATCGGGTTTTATCTCACCGACCAGGGTGCGCAGCAGGGTGGTCTTGCCGATGCCGTTGGGGCCGATGATGGCCACGCGCTCGCCAGCCTCGATCTGTACGCTGAAGTTTTTGAACAACACCTTGTCATCGAAGGCCTTGCAGATTTTTTCCAGGGTCACGGCCTGGCGGTGCAGCTTCTTGTTCTGATCGAAGCGAATAAAGGGGCTGACCCGGCTGGATGGCTTGACCTCGGCCAGCTGGATCTTGTCGATCTGCTTGGCGCGCGAAGTGGCCTGCTTGGCCTTGGAGGCGTTGGCCGAGAAGCGGCTGACGAAGGTCTGCAGCTCGGCGATCTGCGCCTTCTTCTTGGCATTGTCGGCCAGCAGCTGTTCGCGCGACTGGGTGGCGGCGGTCATGTACTCGTCGTAGTTGCCGGGGAACAGGCGCAGCTCGCCGTAGTCCAGGTCGGCCATATGGGTGCAGACCGAGTTCAGGAAGTGACGGTCGTGGGAAATGATGATCATGGTGCTGTTACGCGCCGTGAGGATGTTTTCCAGCCAGCGGATGGTGTTGATATCCAGGTGGTTGGTCGGCTCGTCCAGCAGCAGCACATCCGGGTCGGCGAACAGCGCCTGGGCCAGCAGCACGCGCAGCTTCCAACCCGGCGCCACTTCGCTCATCGGGCCGAAGTGCTGCTCCAGCGGAATACCCAGGCCCAGCAACAATTCGCCGGCGCGGGATTCGGCGGTGTAGCCGTCCATCTCGGCGAACTCGCCTTCCAGCTCGCCGACCTTCATACCGTCTTCTTCGCTCATTTCCGCCAGGGAATAGATGCGGTCGCGCTCGGCCTTGACCTTCCACAGTTCGGCGTGGCCCATGATCACGGTGTCGATCACGTTGAACTCTTCGTAGGCGAACTGATCCTGGCGCAGCTTACCCAGGCGCACGTTGGGTTCGAGCATCACCTGACCGGCCGACGGCTCCAGATCACCACCGAGAATCTTCATAAAGGTCGACTTGCCGCAGCCATTGGCCCCGATCAAACCGTAACGGTTGCCGTTGTTGAACTTTACGGAAACGTTTTCAAAAAGCGGCTTGGCGCCGAACTGCATGGTGATATTGGCGGTGGAGATCACGAATCTTGGTCCAGATAAGCGGGCGCACGGGCGCGAAAGGGGCGCGATTGTAGCGGTTTACGGGCGCAAAGGGCAGCGCACGGGACAGGCGGGTTTACAGCAGCAGGCCGAGCTTCAGGCGCTTGGGCAGTTTGCCCACCACCAGCTGATGGGAGCGGGTCAGTAGCGCTTGCAGTTCGCTCGTGCTCAAGGGGTAGGGCGCGGCCATGCTGATCCAGCGGGCGCGGGCCAGGTAGGGGGCCGGGCGTATGCCGGGGCGGTCGCAGAAGCCGAGAAACAGATCGTCATCAACCTTAAAGGCCAGGCCATCTGTAGCACTGAGATGGATCAGGGCGAACATCTTGTTTCCGGCCACGGAGAACACCCGCACGCCACCCCATTTATAGTCCTCACGGGCGCCGGGCAGGCTCAGGCAGAAGGCGGTGACTTGCTCAGGTGTCATGGCTTAATCCCGATAAAAGACCTGCACCAGATGGTAGCCAAACTGGCTCTTGATCGGCCCGTGCACTTCGCGCAGGGGCTTTTTGAAAATCACCTGGTCGATGGCGCGCACCATCTGCCCGGGGCGCACCTCGCCGAGGTCGCCACCCTTCTTGCCGGACGGGCAGGTGGAGTATTTGCGCGCCAGCACGTCGAAAGCCTCGCCGGCGGCGATGCGCTTCTTCAGGGCCGCGGCCTCGGCCTCGGTCTTGACCAGAATATGACGACACATTGCCTTGGCCATGATGGCCTCCTCAGATTGCTCGATGCGCTATTGTGCCAGCATGGCTGCGCCAGCAGAATGACGTCAGTTGTTTGCCGGCCTGAAAGAGCGGAAAGCCCGCTGATTCTGGCCTAACGTTATTTATTCCACCTCGACGGATCTGCTCGCCATGGACCTCACCGCAATGCTGAAAATCCTCTCCAGTCAGGACGGTTCCGACCTGTACCTGTCCACTGGAGCACCGCCCTGCGCCAAATTCAATGGCGTGCTCAAGGCTCTGAGCCAGGAACCGCTGAAATCGGGTGAGGTGGCGGCGATTGCCGAGGGTGTGATGGATGGCCTGCAACGCGAAGATTTCGAGCGTGAACTGGAGATGAACCTGGCCATTTCCATCGCCGGTGTCGGGCGCTTTCGTATCAATATCTTCAAGCAGCGCAACGAAGTGTCCATGGTCTGCCGCAATATCAAGATGGACATTCCCAGGTTCGAGGACCTGAAGCTGCCCGAGGTATTGCTCAAGACCATCATGGAAAAACGCGGCCTGGTGCTGTTTGTCGGTGGCACCGGCTCGGGCAAGTCCACCTCTTTGGCAGCGTTGATCGACTACCGCAACCGCAACAGCGGCGGGCATATCATCACCATCGAAGACCCGGTGGAGTATGTGCACAAGCACAAGAAATCCATCATCAACCAGCGCGAAGTGGGGGTGGACACCCGCAGCTTCCATGCGGCGCTGAAGAACACCCTGCGCCAGGCACCGGACGTCATCCTGATCGGCGAGATCCGCGACCGCGAGACCATGGAGCACGCCCTGGCCTTTGCCGACACCGGCCATCTGGCCATCTCAACCCTGCACGCCAACAACGCCAACCAGGCGCTGGACCGCATTATCAACTTCTTCCCCGAGGAACGTAGGCCACAGCTGCTTAATGATCTGGGCAACAACCTCAAGGCCTTCGTCTCCCAGCGCCTGGTCAAGACCGTCGACGGCAAGCGCCGCGCCGCGGTGGAGGTGCTGCTGGGCACGCCGACCATTCGCGACCAGATCAAGCGCAACGAATTCGCCGAGATCAAGGAGACCATGGAGAAGTCGAAGAACCTGGGCATGCAGACCTTCGATATGGCCCTGATCGATCTGGTTCACGAAGGCTCCATCAGCGAGGATGAGGCGGTGAAAAACGCCGATTCCGCGAACAATGTCCGCCTTAAGCTCAAACTGCACCGGGAGAACCCGGCCAATGCTGCCGCCCAGGCGGCGCAGGTCGCGGCAGCGCCTGTTGTACCTCCAGCAGAGGCCAAACCTGCCGCAGCCTGGGGCTTGGAACTCAAGCTGGAGGAAATCGAGACGCCTGAAGAGCCGGAAGATCCTGGACGTGCCGGTATCTAAATAGCTGTGGCCCAGTGCTCAACCATCGGTGCTTCTGGTAAAGACCTCGCATTGGCTGGATCGCCGCTCATCTGAGCGGGTCAGTCCTTGAGTTGCGGGAGATCGCGATAAAGCTCCAGTGCTTGAGGGTTGGCCAGGGCGTCAGTGTTCTTGACTGGCCGGCCGTGCACCACATTGCGCACTGCCAGTTCGACTATCTTGCCGCTGATGGTGCGCGGGATATCGGTCACGGCGATGATCTTGGCCGGCACATGGCGCGGTGTGGTGTTGGCGCGGATGACCTGGCGAATCTGGGTTTGCAGGGTTTCGGTTAGTTCGACGCCCTCACGCAGTCGCACAAACAGCACCACCCGCACGTCATCGTCCCATTCCTGGCCGATGGCGATGGACTCCAGTACGGCTTCGACCTTTTCCACCTGACGGTAGATTTCGGCGGTGCCGATGCGTACCCCGCCAGGGTTGAGTACCGCGTCGCTGCGACCATGAATCACCAGGCCGCCATGCTCGGTGATCTCGGCATAGTCACCATGGGCCCAGATACCGGGGAAGGTGTCGAAGTAGGCGGCCTGGAACTTGCTGCCGTCGGCATCCTTCCAGAAACCAATCGGCATGGACGGGAAATGCTGGGCGCAGACCAGCTCGCCTTTCTCGCCAGTTACCGGGGTGCCTGCGTCGTTCCACACCTGTACGTCCATGCCCAGGCCCTTGCACTGCAACTCGCCGCGCCACACTGGCAGCACCGGGTTGCCGAGGGCGAAGCAGGAGACGATATCGGTGCCGCCGGAGATTGACGACAGGCAGAGATCGTTTTTGATCTCGCGGTAGACGTATTCAAAGCTCTCGTGGGACAGCGGCGAGCCGGTGGACAGGATGGCCTTGAGGCGTTGCAGCCGGTGCGTGCTGCCCGGCTTGGCCCCGGCCTTTTCCAGGGCGGCCAGGTATTTGGCGCTGGTGCCGAAGATGGAAATGTTCTCGGCATCAATCAGGTCGATCAGACGCTCGCTGCCCGGATGGAAAGGTGATCCGTCAAACAGCACCAGGGTGGCGCCCTGGGCCAGGCCGGAAACCAGCCAGTTCCACATCATCCAGCCGCAGGTGGTGTAGTAGAACAGCGTGTCATCGGCCGAAAGGTCAGTGTGTAGGCCCAGTTCCTTGACGTGCTGCAGCAGGGTGCCGCCGCTGCCATGGACGATGCACTTGGGCACGCCGGTGGTACCGCTGGAGTAAAGGATATACAGCGGGTGATCGAACGGAACCTGGGTGAATACCGGCTCGCCGCCGGCCTGGTAGAAGTCCTGCCATAGGCTGACTTGAGCAACTGACTTGTACTCAGTAGGTCGTGCTTCAGGCCGGGAGTAGGGCACCACAATCAGTTGCTCAAGGGTGGGCAGGCGTTCGAGGATTTCTTTGAGCTTGCCAGTTAGATCGATATTTTTACCGGCGTAGCGGTAACCGGCAGCGGCGATCAGCACCTTGGGTTCGATCTGGCCGAAACGGTCGATCACCCCCTGGGTGCCGAAGTCCGGCGAGCAGGAGGACCAGGTGGCGCCCAGGCTGCTGGCAGCGAGCATGCCCACCACTGTCTGCCAGGTATTGGGCATAAAGGCCGCCACCCGGTCGCCCAGACCCACGCCGGCCTCGCGCAGACTCTTCTGCAGGCCGGCGACATGGGTGGCTAACTGGGCGTAGCTCAGTTGTTCGCGCGAGCCGTCTTCGCCAATGGCGATCAGGGCAGGGTGATCGTCGCGCCGGCGCAGCAGCTGTTCGGCAAAACTAAGTGTTGCCCCGGGGAACCAGTGGGCACTGGGCATGGCGCTGCCTTCCTGCAATACGGCTTCGGGCTTGGCGCTAAAGCGGATATCGAAGAACTCGACAATGGCCTGCCAGAAGGCGTCGCGCTGGGCCACGCTCCAGGCGTGCAGGGCCGGGTAGTCGGCCAGTTGCAGAGCGTGACGCTGATTGACAAAGCGGCGGAAGGCGTCCATCCGCGTCGCGGCGATACGTTCGGCTGAGGGCGTCCACAGGGGCTGTTGCATGGTGTTTCCTCGAATTCTTGTTAACCGGGCTATGCCGGCTTATTGCGGCAAGCCTAGCGCTTGGCACTTGGCTTGTGCTGGGCATCCGGGCGCTTGTCCTGACCCTTAATCGCTTCGCCTGTAGGCGCTGTGCACCGTTTTTACACAGCCTGCGGTGAGCCTGATGCGGGTGCTTTACAGCGCGTAAATAAAACCATACGAGCTGGCGCAATCTGCGGCTGTCTCCCGGATTGCGCCGCGTGCCGCGCCTTATCTGGGCTACTGACAACCTGGGTGGGGCTGACAGGCTGAATCCTTGTCCACCAAACTAATGCTGCATAAGCCTGCGGCATATCCACCCTACGTGTTGGCCTGCCTGGCCCGTGCCACCCGCGAGCCATTGGGCTTATCCAGTACCGCACAGATACGGGCGCCGGCCTGGATCAGCCGGCCCATATCGATACCGGTGTCGATGCCCAAGCCATTGAGCAGATAGAGCACATCCTCGGTTGCGACATTGCCGCTGGCACCCTTGGCGTAGGGGCAACCGCCGAGGCCCGCGACCGAGCTGTCGAATACGTTGATACCTTCTTGCAGGCTGGCGTAGATATTGGCCAGGGCCTGACCATAGGTGTCGTGGAAGTGCCCAGCCAGCAGGTTGCGGGGGATATCGCGGCCGACTACGTTGAACAGGTGTCGGGTTGCCCCAGCGGTGCCGGTACCGATGGTGTCACCCAGTGACACTTCATAGCAGCCCATGGCGTAGAGCTCCTTGGCCACGCTGGCGACCTGCTCGGCGCGCACCTCGCCCTCATAGGGGCAGCCGAGCACGCAGGAAACATAGCCACGTACGCGGATGCCTTGCTGGCGGGCGGCGTCCATCAACGGTACAAAGCGCTCCAGGCTCTCGCCGATCGAACAGTTGATATTCTTCTGCGAGAAGGCCTCGGATGCGGCGGCAAATACCGCAACTTCCCTGACCCCGGCGGTCAGGGCAGCCTCGAAGCCTTTCATATTTGGCGCCAGCGCCGCATAGGTGATGCCCGGCCGCTGTTGGATCTGCGCAAAGACCTCGCTGCTTCCCGCCATCTGCGGCACCCACTTGGGCGAGACAAAGCTGCCCACCTCGATATAGCTCAGGCCCGCAGCGGACAGATCGTCCACCAGGCGCACCTTGTCGGCCACGCTGATCGGCTGTTTCTCATTTTGCAAACCGTCGCGCGGGCCGACTTCGACCAGGCGTGCGGATTTGGGTAGGTTCATCGTTACCTCGTTGTTGTTTATTGCGATGGCTATCGCGCGGCTCAAGCCATCCTACGTTGCTTGAGGTTCGCGTAGTCGCAGGGTGGAGGTCGCTTTATACATCCACCATGACTATTCGCTGCGAATGCCTGGGTGGCCAGAAAAAGCGATGTCCACCCTACGCATCATTCTTTGTAGGGTGGATGGCGCTCTTTCCATCCACCATGTGTCTAAGATTTTCAACCCGACGCGCTGGCTTCTTCCAGCTCCACCAGTACCGCGCCTTCGCTAACCATCTCGCCCTCGCTGCAATACAGCGCCTTGACGGTGCCGGCATGGGGCGCACGGATGCTGTGCTCCATTTTCATCGCCTCCAGCACCACCAGGGCGGTGCCAGCTTCAACCTGCTGCCCGGCCTCGACCAGCACGCGCACGATACTGCCGTTCATCGGTGCCGTCAGGCCGCCGTGATGCTGGTGGCTGGCTTCCACTTCGGCAATTGGGTCGACGCGCTGGATGCTGCGCAGCTCGCCGGCATAGTGCAGGTACAGGGTATCGCCGCGGCGGATGGCCTGATGTTGCTGACGCAGGCCGCCGCGCTCCAGCTGCAGGATTTCGCCGTGCAATTGCACGATGGAAGCTGCCGCATGGCGTAGCCGTATAACTTGACGCTCGCCCTGGCAGGCCAAGTGCAGGTCGGCTTCTGCTGGCAGGCCAAGGCGCAGGCCGTTCTGACAGGCCCAGGGCGAGTGATAGTCGTCATGGCGCTGCAGCGGCGCTTCGCTCTGCACAAAGGCTTCGGCGGCCAGTTGCCAGAACTCGGCCGGTAACTCGCTTACTGGCGGCAGCAAATGTGCTTCGTGACGTGGAATAAAACCTGTATCCAGCTCGGCATTGGCAAAGGCCGGGTGGGCCAGTACGCGGGCGAGGAAGGTCAGGTTGGTCTTGACCCCGCCCACGCAGGTTTCCTTAAGCATGGCCAACAGGCGCAGGCGCGCTTCTTCACGGTTTTCGCCCCAGGCAATCAGTTTGCCGAGCATGGGGTCGTAGAAGGGTGAGACTTCATCGCCTTCGCTGACGCCGCTGTCTACCCGGCGCCCAGGGCCGGCGGCGGCTTCGCGGTACAGCGCCAGGGCGCCGGTGGCGGGGAGAAAGTCGTTGTCCGGATCTTCTGCGTACAGCCGCACTTCGATGGCGTGACCATTAAGCGGCACCTGTTCCTGGGTAATGGGCAGGGCTTCGCCACGGGCCACGCGGATCTGCCAGGCCACCAGGTCCAGGCCGGTGATCAGCTCGGTCACCGGGTGCTCGACCTGCAGACGGGTGTTCATCTCCATAAAGAAGAAATCGCCGCGTTCATCCAGCAAAAACTCCACGGTGCCGGCGCCAACATAGCCGATGGCTTGGGCGGCCTTGACTGCGGCTTCACCCATGGCGCGGCGCAGTTCGGGCGACAGGCCGGGAGCAGGGGCTTCTTCGACTACTTTCTGGTGCCGGCGCTGGATCGAGCAGTCGCGCTCATTCAGGTACAGGCAGTTGCCGTGCTGGTCGGCAAATACCTGGATCTCCACATGGCGTGGCTTGAGTACGTATTTTTCCACCAGCATGCGCGAGTCGCCGAACGACGACTGCGCCTCACGCTGGGCGCTGGCAAGGGCCTCGGCCAGCTCGGCCTCGCGCTCGACCACCTTCATGCCCTTGCCGCCACCGCCGGCGGCGGCCTTGAGCAGCACCGGGTAGCCGATTACCTCGGCGCTCGCGCGGAAGGTCTCGTAGTCCTGATGTTCGCCGTGGTAGCCGGGCACCAGGGGCACGCCGGCGGCCTCCATCAGTGCCTTGGCCGCCGATTTGCTGCCCATGGCGTCGATGGCCGAGGTGGGTGGGCCGAGAAAGATCAGCCCGGCCTGCTCGATGGCGCGGGCAAAACCAGCGTTTTCCGAGAGAAAACCGTAACCCGGGTGGATGGCCTGGGCGCCGCTGGCTTTGGCCGCAGCGATGATCTTGTCCACCAGCAGGTAGCTCTCGGCCGGCTTGGCGCCGCCCAGATTCACCGCCAGATCGGCTTCGCGCACATGGCGCGCAGCTGCGTCGATGGCGCTATGCACCGCCACGGTTCGGATGCCCATGGCCTTGGCCGTGCGCATCACCCGGCAGGCGATCTCGCCACGGTTGGCCACCAGCAGGGTGTCGATAGGTTTGAGGTTCATGCGTGTGGCTCCTGCCAGGCGGGCTTGCGCTTATCCAGGAAGGCGCGCAGGCCTTCCTGGCCTTCGGCGCTGACGCGGATACGGGCAATGGCGTTTTCGGTATAGCGGCGCAGGGCCGGAGTCAGCACGCCGCTGCCCACCTCGCGCAGCAGATCCTTGCTGGCCTGCATGGCTTGCGGGCTATTAAGCAGCAGGTTGCTGATCCAGTCCTCCACCGCCTGTTCCAGGGCGTCGGCGGCATAGCATTCGGCAAATAGCCCCAGCTCCCGGGCGCGCTCGCCGCTAAAACGCTCGGCGGTCAGGGCATAGCGGCGCGCGGCGCGCTCGCCGATGGCCTGCACGACAAAGGGGCTGATCACCGCCGGGGCCAGGCCGATGCGCACCTCGGACAGACACAGTTGGGCGTCATGGGTGCCGATGGCCATGTCGCAGCAGCTGATCAGCCCCAGGGCGCCACCAAAGGCCGCACCCTGGACCACGGCCAGTGTGGGGATCTTCAGCTGGTAGAGGTTGTGCATCAGCTCGGCCAGCTCACGGGCGTCAGTCAGGTTGGCGCTGTAATCCAGCCCAGCCGCCTGTTGCATCCAGGCTAGATCCGCACCCGCAGAGAAATGCTTGCCGCGCCCGCGCAGCAGCAGAAAGCGCAGACTCTTGTCGGCCATTACTGCGTCCAGGGCGAGAATCAGCTCGCGGATCATCTCGGCGTTGAAGGCGTTGTTCTTGTCTGCGCGGTTGAGCCACAGGGTGGCAAAGCCGCGGGGGTCTTTCTCAAGCTGGAGGGTGTTGAAATCAGTCATCACTCGGTCCTGGGGTAGGGTGGAAGACGCTTTTCCCTTCCACCATCAGCGTCGAAGCGGTGGATGGATAAAGCACCATCCACCCTACGGTCACATACGAAATACGCCGAACTGGGTCGGCTCGATTGGAGCGTTAAGACTGGCTGAAAGCGCCAGGCCCAATATGTCGCGGGTTTGCGCCGGATCGATGACGCCGTCATCCCACAGGCGGGCGCTGGAGTAGTAGGGGTGGCCCTGGCGTTCGTACTGTTCGAGGATCGGTTGCTTGAGTTTGGCCTCGTCCTCAGCTGAGAACTCATGCCCGGCGCGGGCGGCCTGTTCGTGCTTGACCTGCACCAGTACGCCGGCGGCCTGCTCGGCGCCCATCACGCCGATCCGTGCGTTCGGCCACATCCACAGGAAGCGTGGGTCGTAGGCACGGCCGCACATGCCGTAGTTACCGGCACCGAAGCTGCCGCCGATGATCACGGTAAATTTCGGCACTCTGGCGCAGGCCACGGCGTTGACCAGCTTGGCGCCATGCTTGGCGATACCGCCTTCCTCATACTTTTTGCCGACCATAAAACCAGTGATGTTCTGCAGGAACAGCAGGGGAATGCCGCGCTGGCAGGCCAGCTCGATAAAGTGCGCGCCTTTCTGCGCTGATTCGGCGAACAGAATGCCGTTATTGGCCAGGATCGCCACCGGATAGCCCTGGATATGGGCAAAGCCGCAGACCAGGGTGGTGCCAAACAGGGCCTTGAATTCATCGAATTCGCTGCCGTCCACCAGGCGGGCGATCACCTCGCGCACATCAAAGGGCTGCTTGGCGTCCGCCGGGATAATCCCGTATAGCTCCTCGCCGCTATACAGCGGATTGATCGGCGCACGCTTGTTCAGTACGCCGAGCTTGCGCCAGTTCAGATTGCTGATACTGCGCCGGGCCAGGGCCAGGGCATGCTCGTCATTGTCGGCGTAGTGGTCAGCCACGCCGCTGGTTTTGCAGTGCACATCGGCGCCGCCCAGCTCCTCTGCGCTGACCACCTCACCGGTGGCGGCTTTTACCAGCGGCGGGCCGGCCAGGAAGATGGTGGCCTGATTGCGCACCATAATGGTCTCGTCGCTCATGGCTGGCACATAGGCGCCGCCGGCGGTGCAGGAGCCCATGACCACGGCGATCTGCGGGATGCCCATGGCGCTCATATTGGCCTGATTGAAGAAGATCCGCCCGAAGTGCTCGCGATCGGGGAATACCTCATCCTGGCGCGGCAGGTTGGCCCCGCCGGAGTCCACCAGGTAGATGCACGGCAGGCGATTCTGCTGGGCGATGGCCTGGGCGCGCAGGTGTTTTTTCACCGTCAGCGGGTAGTAGCTGCCGCCTTTTACCGTGGCGTCGTTGGCCACGATCATGCATTCCACGCCCTCGACACGGCCGATACCGGCCACTACGCCGGCCGCCGGCACGTCTTCGCCATACACCTCATGGGCGGCCAGTTGGCCGATTTCCAGGAACGGCGAGCCGATGTCCAGCAAGCGGTTGATGCGTTCACGCGGCAGCAGCTTGCCGCGGGAGGTGTGGCGGTGCTGGGCCTTTTCGCCGCCACCTTCATGGACGCGGGCGAGCAGGGCGCGCAGGTCGCCCACCTGGGCGAGCATCGCCGCGCTATTGGCGGCAAACTCCGGCGAACGGGTGTTGATCTGGGTATGCACAATGGCCATCGAGTTGGCTCCGGTTCAATCCGTAGGGTGGATGGCGCTTTATCCATCCACCGGCATTGGTGGAAAACGCTTCGCGGTTTTCCACCCTACGCAGGCAAACGCCTTACTTGGTTTCGTTAAACAGTTCGCGACCGATCAGCATGCGGCGGATCTCGCTGGTGCCGGCGCCGATCTCATAGAGCTTGGCGTCGCGCAACAGGCGGCCGGCCGGGTACTCGTTGGTGTAGCCGTTACCACCGAGCAGCTGGATGGTGTCCAGGGCCATTTTGGTAGCCATCTCGGCGGTGTAGAGGATTACCGCAGCGGCGTCCTTGCGCGATTCCTCGCCGCGGTCGCAGGCCTTGGCGACGTTGTACAGGTAGGACTTGGAGGCGTTCATGCCGGCGTACATATCGGCCAGCTTGCCCTGCACCAACTGGAACTCGCCGATCGACTGCTTGAACTGCTGGCGCTCGTGAACGTAGGGCAGCACCACATCCATGCAGGCGGTCATGATCCCGGTGGGACCGCCGGAGAGCACGGTGCGCTCGTAGTCCAGGCCGCTCATCAGCACGCGCACGCCGCCGCCTTCGGCACCGAGGATGTTTTCCTCTGGCACCTCACAATCCTCGAACACCAGCTCGCAGGTGTTGGAGCCGCGCATGCCCAGCTTGTCCAGCTTCTGATGGCGGGAGAAGCCCTTGAAGTCGCGCTCGACGATAAAGGCGGTCATGCCGCGCGAGCCGGCGTTGATGTCGGTTTTGGCGTAGATCACATAGGTGTGGGCGTCCGGACCGTTGGTGATCCACATCTTGTTGCCGTTGAGCACGTAGCGGTCGCCGCGCTTCTCGGCGCGCAGCTTCATCGACACCACGTCGGAGCCGGCATTGGGCTCGCTCATGGCCAGGGCGCCGATATGCTCGCCGGAGCACAGCTTGGGCAGGTACTTCTGCTTCTGCGCCTCGCTGCCGTTCTTGCGGATCTGGTTGACGCACAGGTTGGAGTGGGCGCCGTAGGACAGGCCGACCGAGGCCGAGGCGCGGCTGATCTCTTCCATCGCAACCACGTGGGCCAGGTAGCCCATATTGGTGCCGCCATATTCCTCTTCCACGGTCATGCCGAGCAGGCCCATGTCGCCGAACTTGCGCCACATGTCCATGGGGAACTCGTTGCCGCGGTCGATCTGCGCGGCGCGTGGGGCCAGCTCGGCTTGTGAGAACTGATACACCGAGTCGCGCAGCATATCGATGGTCTCGCCGAGACCGAAGTTAAGGGTTGGGTAGCTCATGGTTCCACCTGTAATTGTTCGAATTAAGTTCAGGAGATAACGGATTGTTTTTTATCGGTTTCGGCTAGTGCCGCCAGGCAGCGCTCTTCGGCGGTATCCAGCTCCAGCTGCATCTGTTCGATGTCCAGCAGTTGCTGCTGCAACTGGGCGCGACGCTCGGCGATCTTGGCCATAAAGGTGTGCAGCTGCTTGCGATTGCCGTGCACCGGGTCATACAGCTCGATCAGCTCCTTGCACTCGGCCAGGGAAAAGCCGATGCGCTTGCCGCGCAGGATCAGCTTGAGGGTGACCTTGTCCTTGGCGCTGTAGATGCGCTCCTGGCCGCGGCGCTCAGGGCTGAGCATGCCTTGCTCTTCATAGAAGCGAATGGCGCGGGTGGTGATATCCAGCTCCCGGGCCAGGTCGGAAATCGAGTAGGTGATGGCGGACATAAAGGCAGCTCTTGTTTACCTTTACGTTAACGTAAGCTTGCGGCCGCATTTAGTCAACACAAGGTTATCCATCGCTGCAGAGGGGAAGCCGAGGGCCCGGTCAGCCCCTCGCTTGATTGTCGTCGCGTGCTGACAAGCGTTAGGGGATCAGGCCGGCTCGGGCTGTTTGTCCTGGGCGGCAATCTGTTGGCAGATCTCGATGATCTGCTCGCGCATCCAACGGTTGGCCGGGTCCTGGTCGGTGCTTTCGTGCCAGTACAGGTGGGTTTCCAGGGGCGCCATATCCTTGAGCGGCAGGGGGATATAGTGCAAGCCGTTGCGCCGGGCGAAGCGCTCGGGCACGGTCATGGCCATGTCGGTGTTCTGCAGCACCGTGGTGGCCATCAGGTAATGCTGGGAACGCAGGGCAATCTTGCGCTGGATACCCATGCGCCCCAGGGCCAGGTCGACATGACCAAGACCGCTGCGACGGCTGGAGATATGGATATGGGTCAGGCCCATGTACTCGTCCAGGCTGATCTTGTCCTTGGCCAGGGGATGGCCCTGGCGCATGGCGCAGACGTAACGGTCCTCCAGCAGCTTGACGTGGCGCACCTGGGGGTCGGTATTGAGCGGCGCGTCCACGGCGAAATCCAGGCGCCCGGCGGCCAGCTCCTTGGTGGTGTCGCGGCGGCGCGCCAGCATGCTCTCGATATTGACGTTGGGCGCCATGCGCCGCAGGCGCTGGAACAGCAGGGGCAGGACCATGGCCTCGGTCAGGTCGGTCATGCTGATGCGGTAGGTCTTGTTGGCCTGGGCCGGGTTGAAGGTGCGGCTTTCCTGCACCGAGATGCGCAGCTGCTGCAGGGCGTTGCGCACCGGGCCGATGATGTTCTGCGCCATGGGTGTGGGCACCATGCCCTGGGCGGTACGCACGAACAGCGGGTCGTTGAAGGTCTCGCGCAGACGCGCCAGGGCATTGGATACCGCCGGCTGGGTGATGCCGACGATCTGCCCGGCGCGGGTCAGGTTGGCCTCGGTGTAGATGGCGTCGAAGACCACGAAGAGGTTCAGGTCGACCTTGTTCAGATTCATTGCACGCTCACTCCGAGTGATGATCGCTATCAGTTGAACATATATCGGTGATGAATGTTTATACACGACGAGAATAGATTAGATAAATCCTACTCCCTGATCTAGCATCATTTTCACTTCACCGAATCACCCATTCACACTCAGTGTCAGAAGGTAGCCGCCCATGGATTTCGCCTACTCCCCCAAGGTCCAGGAACTGCGTGAACGTGTCAGCGCGTTTATGGAGGCCCATGTTTACCCAGCCGAAGCCGTGTTCGAGCAGCAGGTAGCCGAAGGCGATCGCTGGCAGCCCACCGCGATCATGGAAGAGCTGAAAACCAAGGCCAAGGCTGAAGGCCTGTGGAACCTGTTTCTGCCGGAATCCGAGCTGGGCGCCGGCCTGACCAACACCGAATACGCGCCTCTGGCCGAAATCATGGGCAGCTCGCTGATTGGCCCGGAGCCGTTCAACTGCGCAGCGCCGGACACCGGCAATATGGAAGTGCTGGTGCGCTACGGCAATGAGGCGCAGAAGGAACAGTGGCTCAAGCCATTGCTGGACGGCACCATCCGCTCTGCCTTCGCCATGACCGAGCCGGGCGTGGCCTCATCCGATGCCACCAATATGGAAGCCCGCGCCGTGCGCGAGGGTGACGAGTGGGTGATCAACGGCCGCAAGTGGTGGACCTCCGGCGCCTGCGATCCGCGCTGCAAGATCATGATCTTCATGGGCCTGACCAACCCGGACGGCCCGCGCCACCAGCAACACTCGATGATCCTGGTGCCGATGGACGCCCCGGGCGTGAAAGTGCTGCGTCCGCTGCCGGTATTCGGCTATGACGATGCGCCCCACGGCCACGCCGAGGTGCTGTTCGAGAACGTACGTGTGCCCTACGAAAACGTGCTGCTGGGTGAGGGCCGTGGCTTCGAGATCGCCCAGGGCCGCCTTGGCCCAGGCCGCATCCACCACTGCATGCGCTCTATCGGCATGGCCGAGCGTGCACTGAAACTGATGTGCGAGCGTTCCATCAGCCGTACCGCCTTCGGCAAGCCCCTGGCTCGCCTGGGGGGCAATATCGATCACATCGCCGACTCGCGCATGGAGATCAATATGGCCCGTCTGCTGACCCTCAATGCGGCCTATATGATGGATACCGTGGGCAACAAGGTCGCCGCCAGCGAAATCGCCCAGATCAAGGTGGTGGCACCCAATGTGGCGCTGAAAGTGATCGACCGCGCCATCCAGATCCACGGCGGTGCCGGGGTGTCCAACGATTTCCCGCTGGCCTACTGGTACGCCATGCAGCGCACCCTGCGCCTGGCCGACGGCCCGGATGAAGTGCACCGCGCGGCCATCGGCAAGTTCGAGATCGGCAAGTACATGCCCCGCGACATGATGAAAGCCAGCCGCTGATCGAAGCGCCGCCTCCCCATGCCGCTTGCCGGGAGCCCGGCAAGCGGCATGGGGAGGCTATGTCCCAATAGCAGGTTGCATGGTGCGCCCAGTCACCTCATGGATGCAGTGAACCTTCTGGATACGCTGCTGATAACGCTCAAGCATGCGCCGCCAGCTTAGGTAATTCGCGAGGTAGTGGGTAGCGACATTATGAAAGCGAGTCATCAAAGTCTTTAGACGGCTGTGTTAGGTATTAACGTTTTGAATGTGGAAAGTGCCCTGTCTTATCAGATCGCCAGGACGCGAGTGAAGGACATGGTGAATAATGCCCTGAAGGTGAACAAAGTTGGTGTAGATCGCTGCGCCGCCATCACACAAGTCGGCGCTGAGGTCGATCAGCGACAGTAAGGCTTACTCGTACATGCCTCGCATCCAGTTTCTCCAACTTAAAGTCTGTGGTTTGTCCTTCATAATCACGAACCACCATGGCCGGAATCTGATCTCTGCTTGTGCCGCGCGTTTTGCCGACGCCACCCCTTTTGCGGGGACGTGGCTGCTGTGCTGACCCTGGGGGGCACCGGAAAAAACGTTTTGTCGACTTCAACGATTCCCGCCTCATGTACAGCATAATGCTGGGCCGCGCAGGCCAGGAAGTGATGGCGCCAGAGAAAGGATGTGTTCTTGCTGATGCCACACCGTTTGGCCGCCTTGCGAATGCTTAGTCCGCTGATCAGCGCCAGGGCATAGGCTTTCTAACGCTCGGGATAGTGCAAGCGACAAGGCCGCTATTCGACACAGCGGAACTCGTCCGTCGAGGCGACCGGCAACGATAACGGCGTGAACCGCGTGATCAGCCTCATCGGGCAAGGTGCTCTGCTTTCGCTTAGCAATACGGGCAGCTCTGTAATGCGGTCAAGCTATCAAGAAGCTCGGTTGTGGGTGGTTCTTGCAAGTCAGATGAAGTGCGGGTTTCTGCTTGGTATAGAGTTGGATAACTTGAGCCAATCAGCACGGAAAGTGCTTGAGTATCCATGGTGAGAAGAACTCCCGAGCGGATTCCCGCCATAAAGTTTAGCCCTTGAAACACTGTATTTGGATGTAACTACCTGTTAAGGGCAGCCGCTGGGCTTATGCACGCGCTGACTGGACGCTGGTTACTGCGTCAGTTTTGCCTGCTGGCCGCCGCGGTCGGCGCACCAGTTCGCCAGCGCAATTGGGGCATACGCCCTGCAGGCGCGTTTCACCGCAGGCACGACAGAAAGTGCATTCGAATGAGCAGATCAGCGCATCTGGCGTATCAGCCGGTAGATCGCAGTCGCAGCATTCACAGTTGGGGCGCAGTTGCAGCATCGCTGTTCGTCCCTGGGGTGAGGAATCAGCCAGCAGCTTAACGCCAGAGGCGGAAGAGCGAGCAGCCCCTGTTTTCCAGGGGCTGCATATCGCGCACTGAGCGCCGAATTATTCCGGCATGCTCCACGGCTCCAGGGCAAAACCCTGCTGGCTCAGTTGTTCGCGGGATTGCTGCAGCACGCTGGCCAGTTGTGCGGGGTCGCTGTAGGTGCTGCTGGACAGCTGGGTGCGGCCGAGCAGACGGGTGCTGGTGCGGTCAATCACGCTCAGGCTGAGGTTGCCAGTGCCATCCTGAGGTGCCCAGGCCACACACTGGAAGGGTTGAAAGGCGCGGTCGGCAATCAGCAGTGCATCGTTAAAACGCAGCGGGGCGTTCATGGGGTCGGTTTCTCCGAGTTGATCCCAAATCTTCAAGGGCCAGCGCTTGCTTCACGCTGGCCAGTCATAGCTGTTGATGACCGATGATGACTGCGGAGTCACACGTCTGAACAAAAATGCAAGAAATTGTCCGTTAAATCACATTTTTTCCACTGAGAGGCCGATTTATGCAGCCTCACAGCGGCTCAGCATACGGCCAGCAACTGGCGTAGATGGTGGGCTACATAGTTCTGGAAGCGTTGATCCCCCCAGTAGCCCAAGTGGCTCAAGGGGGTGTGGCGGGCATACCAGGGGCCAACCGGCATGGCACGATCTTCGGCCACCACAGCGGCATAGCTGGGCAGGGGGCGTAGGGGGTAACCCAATGGATCGGCCGGCGCATAGAGATTGAGCCAGCGCGCCTGTTCGCGCAGGGCATTGGGCAGGCAGTTGCCGGGAAAGCGAATCGGCACAACCGGGTCGCAGGCGAAGGTAAACAGAGGGATATTGCAGCCGAAGGTGATCAGCCCACAGAGGGTTTCCAGGGCCAGAAAAGGGTCCAGCGGGCAGCATTCTGCTTTATTGATGCGCTGCTGATCCCAAGCGAAGTTGGAGAAGATATGCCCGCCCAGTGAATGGGCCAGCACCACCAGCGGAGTGTCGGCATCCACCTTGGCGCGCAGGGCTTGCAAGCCCTGGCGCAGGCACTGATGCACCTCTTCATAGGTGGTGTCATAGGCCTGGCTGACCTTGCGGTAACCGCTGGCATCGCCAAGAAACAGGGTGACGATACGTCTGAGCCAGCGCCAGCGCACCGGTTGGTCCCGCAGGCGGGCCAGGTAATCGTACTGGCGGTTATCCAGCACGCTGGCCCAGTACAGGCTCTGGAAGGCCACCTGATCGGCCTCGACACCAAGGCGCTGGCGCAGCCCGGCGATCAGTCCCTGGGCAAAGGCATGCTGGCCTTCATCGTTGCGTTCGTCGGGTTGTGTGCCGATGCCGTGAATAATGGCGACTGCAAGTTTCACACGTACCGTCCTTGGTCATATTAGCGCTCAGAGTGGTTGCAGGCGCTCCAGCAGGCGGCCGCTATCGGCCAGTTCGAGGAACTCGTCACCCAGGCGCTGGCTCTCGGCCATGGCCTGGCGCCAGTAGCGCTCACGACCGACATCGTCACCCAGGTAGCGGCTGAAGTCCTTGCGATCTGGCAGTTTGCCATGAGGCAGTCGCGCCAGATAGTCACGGGAGGGCGCCAATAGCAGCACATCCTGCAAGCGAGCCGTGTCGGCGCGGCGCCAGGGCAGGCTCTTGTCGAACCAGCCGGGTATAACCCGGTCGGTGAAATGCGGGTACAGGACGATATCGCTGCCGCTGTAGGGCAGATCCAGGTGATAGTCGAGCAGGCCGCCGTCGCGGTAGGTGCCGGGACCGGCGCCGGGAATGTCGCGGATGCCCTGCATCACCATGGGGATGGAGCCGGAGGCGAGCAGGGCGTGACGCAGGTTGTCGCCGTCCAGGGGCAGATAGCGCGAGGGAAAGTCGCGCAACGCCTGGAGCGGTGGCGCCTGGCGACCGTCATGCAGGATCACCCGCTCGAAATGCCGAGCCAGGCGCGCGCGGCCCAGCAGGTTGTTGCCGATCACCGAGCCGAGCCCCAGACCGAGAGCGCCGCGGTGATCGTGCTGGAGCAGGCCATGGCTTTTGACCACCACGATATTCAGACGGTAGTGCGGGTTGCTGAGAATCTGCTGGTCCTGACTCTGCAACAACTCGTTCAGCATCAGGCGGCAACTTTGGGTCACCTCGGCCATGCTCACGCCCTTGGCAAAACGCTGGGCGGTATAGAGTTCGCCCAGGCGGCGAAGGCCGGCGGCGGCATCCGGCAGACAGGCGCTGGCGAAACGCCAGGAGCCAATGGAGGCGCCAATCAGAGCGCGCTCGCGGGGCGCTCGGGGTAGCCAGTCGCCAAACAGGGCCAGGTCCAGGCCCTGAATCCCCAATGCCTTGGGACCGCCCGCCGCCCCCGGCAGTATCCCTACATCGCCCGGCTGCAGCCCCTGCTGGCGGATACGCTGGAAAGCCCGCGGCCCGGCTTTGATGGTCAGGGCAGGGGACTTGATTTGAAATGCAGTCATGATGAGCTCCGTCACGGCAGGCGAGGATTATAGGGACTGCAGGGAGCAGGCCAAGCCACTTCAGGCGGTGAATGATCCCGATACCGGTCGCTGGATGATGCAGCACAGGAATTCAGCTTGGATTAAGTCCAGCGTCTTAGTCTTGACTCGTCGAAAGCAAACCCCTCAAGGAGATTCACATGAAAGCACTACTTGCCCTCGTCAGCGCCACTGCCCTGAGCCTTGCATCCGTTGCCCAGGCCCGTGATCTGGGGCCGGATGAGGCCCTTAAACTGCGCGATGCCGGTACTATTCAATCCTTCGAGAAACTCAACGCCGTGGCACTGGAGCAGCACCCGGGCGCGGTGGTCGAGGAAACCGAACTGGAAGAAGAATACGGTCGCTATATTTATCAGGTCGAGGTGCGCGACGCCCAGGGGCAGCAATGGGACCTGGAACTGGATGCGGCCACTGGCCAAGTATTGAAGAACAAGCAGGACGATTGATGCAGCTTAAACCGGGATATCCAGGCCTATTGGCCGGCCTGTTGCTGATGCTGATGCTGATGCTGAGTTTCAGCCTTAGCGCACGGGATCTGAACCATGACGAAGCGCGGCGCCTGCTGCGTGAAGGGCAGATTCTGCCGCTGGAGCAGATGCTCCAGCGGGCCCGCGAGCGCTATCCCGGTGCAGAATTGCTGGAAGTCGAACTGGAAGAGGAAGACGGTATCCTGGTTTATGAAGTCGAGTTGATCACGGCAGAAGGGAGTATTCGCGAGCTGGAGCTGGATGCCCGTGACGGGCGCTTGCTCAAAGACGAGGTGGAAGACTGAATGCGCCTGTTGCTGGTCGAGGACCATGTACCACTGGCCGACGAACTGTTGGCCAGCCTGACTCGCCAGGGCTATGCCGTGGACTGGCTGGCCGATGGCCGCGACGCTGCCTATCAGGGCGTCAGCGAACCCTATGACCTGATCATTCTCGACCTCGGTCTGCCTGGCAGACCGGGGCTTGAGGTGTTGCGTGAATGGCGCGGCGCAGGGCTCAGCACGCCGGTGCTGGTGCTGACGGCGCGCGGCTCCTGGGCCGAGCGTATCGAGGGGCTCAAGGCCGGTGCCGACGACTACCTGAGCAAACCCTTTCATCCGGAAGAGCTGCAACTGCGTATCCAGGCGCTGCTGCGCCGGGCCAATGGCCTGGCCAACCAGCCAACCCTGGATGCGGCTGGTTTGCAGCTGGATGAGGCACGCCAGTGCGTCAGCCGTGATGGCCAGGTCATCGAGCTGACCGCAGCCGAGTTTCGTCTGCTGCGCTATTTCATGCTGCACAGCGGCAAGATCCTGTCCAAGATTCAGCTCAACGAGCACCTGTACGACGGGGAAAGCGAGCGCGATTCCAATGTCATCGAAGTGCATGTCAATCACTTGCGGCGCAAGCTCGGCCGCGAGGTGATCGAGACCCGTCGCGGCCAGGGCTACCGTTTCACGGGAGACGGCCTTTGAGGTCGATTCAGCGGCGTCTGAGCCTGGGTCTGGTCGGCGTGCTGCTGGTGGTCGGGCTGATCTTGGCCCAGGGCAGTCTGTGGCTGTTCGATCACAGCCTGCGCCGTTACCTGCAGGAAGGCCTGGAGAATGAGGCGCAGACCCTGATGAGCGCCATCTATAGAGGCCCGCAAGGTTTGCAGCTGGATGAACGACGGCTTAGTGCAGGCTTTCAGCGGCCCTATTCCGGCCAGTATTTTCGCATCGACTTTGCCGGCGAGGCCTGGCGTTCGCGCTCACTCTGGGATCGAGAGCTGCCCCAGGCGGCCGAACCCGGTCTGCAAGCGGCCCTGGCTGACGGGCCGGAAGGTCAGCAGTGGCTGATTCTGCGTGCCGATTATCAGCGTTTCGGGCAGGACATCAGTATTCATGTGGCCCGGGATTACACCCCGGTGCTGGACAGTTTCCAGCGTCTGCAACGGCTGGGTCTGCTGCTGGGCGGTGTGGCACTGGGCGTCATTCTGCTGTTACAGCGTTTTATCGTGCGTCGCGCCTTGCGTCCTCTGGAACAGGCCCGCCAGCAGATCATGCAATTGCAGCAGGGGCAACGTAGCCAGCTTGAAGAGCAGGTGCCGGATGAACTGCAGCCGCTGGTGGCGCAGATCAATCACCTGCTCAGCCATACCGAAGACAGTCTCAAGCGTTCACGCAATGCCCTGGGCAATCTGGGCCATGCCCTGAAGACGCCGCTGGCGGTGTTGGTCAGCCTGCTGGATCGCGAGGAGTTCAGACAATGCCCCGAACTGCAGGGCGCGCTGCGGCTACAACTGGAGCATATTGAGCAGCGCATTGCCCGGGAGTTGGGCCGTGCGCGTCTGGCAGGCGAAGTGCTGCCGGGGGCGCACTTCGTGTGCGCACGGGAGCTGCCTGAGTTGTTTGCCACGCTGGAGATGATCCATGGTGGTCATCTCCAGCTGAGCTGGCAGGCCAGCGCTGATCTGCGTCTGCCCTGGGATCGGGAGGATCTGCTGGAACTGCTCGGCAACCTGCTGGATAACGCCTGCAAATGGGCTGACAGCCGAGTGCAGCTGACTATCGACAGCCATGCAGCAGGCTGTCGCATCCAGATCGAGGATGATGGCCCGGGCATCGAACCATCACGTCGTGAACTGGTGCTGAACCGGGGCAGTCGCCTGGATGAGCAGGTCACCGGCCATGGTCTGGGACTGGGTATCGTGCGCGATATTGTCGATACCTGGGGCGGTCAGATAATGCTCACCGATAGCGCCCTGGGTGGCCTGCAGGTGCGCATCGAGCTGCCATACAGAACCCCCTGAGGCGCATTACATGCCGGTGGCGAACTGGCTCAGGTCGATGCTGGCGCGCACCGGCTGCAGGGCCTGGCCGTACTTGCCGAGAATATCCAGGGCATAGTCGATGCGGTTGCGAATGCGCTGGTCCTCTTCGCTGGCCGCCTGTGGCGTATTCAGCACGGCCTCCACCTGGCGCACGATCAGGTGCTCGGGCAAATAGCACAGCCGGCAGTTCTTGTAGCTGGAGGCGCGCAGCTCGCTGATCGGATAGGCGCCGCCGATACCTGAGGAAACCCCCACCAGCAGCCCAGGCTTATGGGCCAGTTCGGCCTTGCCGGCATAAATGAAGAAGTTCTTGATCGCCGGGCAGGCCATGCCGTTCCACTCCGGAGCGACGATGATCAGGGCATCGGCGGCCTGCAGTTGCTGGCTATACAAGTCCCAGGGGCCCGCATCTTCAGCCGGCCACAGGGGCAGGGGAGCTAAGCCCAGGTCGATCAGACTGCTCTGTTCCTGAGTGCACAGCCCTTGCTGAATCAGACGCTGGCGCAGAAAGCGGGCCACCTTGGACGACTGACTGTTGCTGCGGCTGGAGCCGGCAACCAGGGCGATATTGAGCATGAAGCAACCTCGACAATAAATAAAAAACGCAGACTAGCGGCCGGCCAGTCTGCGTTGCAAGGAAACAGCCGCCAGCGCGGCAGTCAAATAGTGACAAGGCTATACGCGGAACTGATCCATCAGCGCCTGTTGGTGATTGGCCAGCTTGTTGAGGTTCTGGCTGATGGTGGCCGATTCGTCGGCCTGGGCTGAAATGGACTCGGTCACATCGCGAATCGAGGCCACGTTGCGGTTGATCTCCTCGGCCACCGAGCTTTGCTCCTCGGCGGCGCTGGCGATCTGCAGGTTCATATCGGTGATCACGCTGACCGCCTGGCTGATACGCTGCAGGGCAGCTACGGCCTGTTCGACCTGCTCCACACTGCCCTGGGCCTGACGATGGCTGCTGTGCATGGTGCTGACCACTTCCTTGGTGCCGCTTTGCAGGCCTTCGATCACCTGGCGGATCTCTTCCACCGAGTCCTGGGTGCGCTTGGCCAGATTGCGCACCTCGTCGGCCACCACGGCAAAGCCGCGCCCGGCTTCACCGGCGCGCGCCGCTTCGATGGCGGCATTGAGCGCCAACAGGTTGGTCTGTTCGGCAATGGAGCGGATCACCTCCAGCACCGAGCCGATCTGCTCACTGCTGTTGGCCAGGCCCTCGACTTCCTGCATGGCCACATTCATCTCGTTGGCCAGCAACTCGATGGTGCTGGTGGTCTTGTCGATCACCTGCAGGCCTTCGCGGCTGGCCTGGTCGGCGGTGCGCGCCGCTTCCGCTGCCTGGGCCGCGTTGTGCGCCACATCCTGGGCGGTGGCGCTCATTTCCTGGAAGGCGGTGGCCACCTGATCCACCTCGCGGAACTGCTGCTGCATGCCATCGCTGGTCTGGCTGGCAATCAGTGCCGACTGGTCGGCGGTGCTGCGGGCATCGGTCACGCTGTTTTTCACATCGGCAATGATCGGCTGCAGCTTGTCGAGAAAGCGATTGAACCAGCTGGCAAGTTCGCCCAGCTCATCCTGCTTGGCGTATTGCAGGCGGCGGGTCAGATCGCCTTCGCCCGTGGCGATATCCTTGAGCATGGCGGCTACACCCAGGATGGGTTTGGTGACGCCCAGGGCGGTCAGCCAGATCAGCAGAATGCCCAACACCCCCGCACCCAGGCCAAGCCCCAGGGAAATGGCCGTGCTGCGCGCACTCATGCTATCCAGTTCAGCTTCCAGGCGCGTGGCCGGTTCCAGCAGGATTTCTTCCGGCACCTCGATCAGCACACCCCAGGGAGTGGACCCCGGAATCGGCAGCAGGGGCTGGAGTACCTGTAAGGTGCCATTGTGGCGCAGGGTTTCCGAACGATTGCCGCTGATCAGGCCAATCATTTGTCGCGCTTGCTCGGGGAAGAGCTTTTCCAGCTTGTCACCCAAGAGACTGCTGTTGCGGCTGTGACCGGCGAGGATGCCGGCGCTGCTGATGATGCTGACGTGACCAGCGCCGTCAAAGAGACCACGATGGGCGTTCAGACTCAGTTCCTGCAGGCTGGCCAGGCTGATATCCACGCCCAGTACGCCAATCACCTTGCCGCCTTGCTCCAGTGGGAAGGCAATGCTGGTCATCAGGGTTTTCACCCCGTCGGTGTCGTCGATATAGGGTTCCAGCAGGCAGACCTGGCGCTTCTCGATGGGGCAGGTATACCAAGCGTTATAAGGCGTGCCACTGATGCCGGGTGTGGTGTCGGCCAGGTTCTCTTCGGTCATGGCCTCCAGCGCCATTTCGCCCTGATCATCCTGTGACCAGTACAGGGAGAAGCGCCCCTTGTCGTTGCTGCCCAGTTCTTCCTGGCCGGTAAAGAGCTCATCCTTGCCATCCAGACCATTGGGTACAAATGCGACATAGATACCCAGCAGACTGCGGTTGGCCTCCAGGGCGCTGCGCACCTGGCGGGTCAGGTCTTCACGCAGGTCGAAGGCATCGAGAAAGCGCTTTTCAGCCTGCTCGCGGATAAACAGGACCTGGGTCGCGGCGCCACGACCATACTGGTAGGCATCCATAAAATAGCGCTGCATCTGCAGGGCCTGGGCCTCGCCGCGAGCCTGCATGCGCAATACCGCCGACTCTTCCAGCATCGCCGAGCTGGCGTC
The DNA here is from genome assembly GCF_009763245.1 of Pseudomonas xionganensis. GTDB lineage: Bacteria > Pseudomonadota > Gammaproteobacteria > Pseudomonadales > Pseudomonadaceae > Aquipseudomonas > Aquipseudomonas xionganensis. The sequence continues at coordinate 2,369,654 of NZ_WKJZ01000001.1, forward strand.
CTTGACCAGGTCGGAGCTGCGCGAAGCCTGCAGCACGGAACTGCCGACCAATACAAAAACGACTGCCAGCAGGCACAGGCCGGCGAGCAGGGTGATCTTGAGCTGGATGGAGAGGCGATTGAACAGCATTTATCAAAGCCCTTTATTGTGAGTGCCTGGAACGCCTATCGGCCTGAATGGGTCGAGCTTTAGCGGGTTACTGCTCGATCAGCCTGAGTGTAATGAAATATCCGTATGCCGTGTTCGTAATTTTGCACAATGATTCGGGTATTTCATTCAAGGATGCGCCGAGTACTTTCGGGCGAACATAAAAAAACCCCAGCATCGCTGCTGGGGTTTTCTCAACACGCTCGACCTTGATCGTGGTCTCGGTCGGCGAACCTGTTCTTAGTGAAACTGGTTCATGGTGTTGTCTTTACCGCTTGCCTTCAGAGCTGCTTCGCCAGCGAAGTACTCTTTGTGGTTGTCGCCGATGTCGGAGCCAGCCATGTTCTGGTGCTTGACGCAGGCGATACCCTGACGCAGTTCCTGACGCTGCACGCCCTTCACGTAGGCCAGCATGCCCTGGTCGGCGAAGTAGCCCTTGGCCAGGTTGTCGGTGGACAGGGCCGCGGTGTGGTAGGTCGGCAGGGTGATCAGGTGGTGGAAGATACCGGCGTGGGCCGAACCGTCGCGCTGGAAGGTACGGATCTTCTCATCGGCAACCTGGGCCAGTTCGGTCTCGTCGTACTCGACGCTCATCAGCTTGGCGCGGTCGTAGGCGGAAACGTCCTTGCCTTCGGCAACCATGGCATCGAATACCTGCTGGCGGAAGTTCAGGGTCCAGTTGAAGGACGGGCTGTTGTTGTAAACCAGCTTGGCATTCGGGATGACTTCACGGATGCGATCAACCATGCCTTTGATCTGGCCAACGTGCGGCTTCTCGGTTTCGATCCACAGCAGGTCGGCGCCGTTCTGCAGGCTGGTGATGCAGTCCAGTACGCAGCGATCTTCGCCGGTGCCAGCGCGGAACTGGAACAGGTTGGACGGCAGACGCTTGGGACGCAGCAGCTTGCCTTCACGCTTGATCACAACGTCGCCGTTGCCCAGTTCGGCTTCGGAGATTTCTTCGCAATCCAGGAAGGAGTTGTACAGGTCGCCCAGGTCGCCCGGCTCTTTGGTCACGGCGATCTGCTTGGTCAGGCCAGCACCCAGGGAGTCGGTACGGGCAACGATTACACCGTTGTCGATACCCAGTTCCAGGAAGGCGTAACGCACGGCGGCGATCTTGGCCAGGAAGTCGGCGTGAGGAACGGTTACTTTACCGTCCTGGTGGCCGCACTGCTTCTCGTCGGAAACCTGGTTTTCGATCTGGATGCAGCAAGCGCCTGCTTCGATCATGCGCTTGGCCAGCAGGTAGGTGGCTTCCGGGTTACCGAAGCCAGCGTCGATGTCGGCGATGATCGGTACGATGTGGGTTTCGTAGTTGTCGATCTGGTTCTGGATCTCGGCAGCCTTGGCGCTGTCGCCAGCTTCGCGAGCGGCGTCCAGAGCGGTGAACAGCAGATCCAGTTCACGGCTGTCAGCCTGACGCAGGAAGGTGTACAGCTCTTCGATCAGGTCGGAGACGGCGGTCTTCTCGTGCATCGACTGGTCCGGCAGCGGGCCGAAGTCGGAACGCAGAGCAGCAACCATCCAGCCGGACAGGTACAGGTAGCGCTTGTTGGTGGTCTTCAGGTGCTTCTTGATCGAGATCAGCTTCTGCTGCCCGATAAAGCCGTGCCAGCAGCCCAGCGACTGGGTGTAGACGGAGGAGTCGGCGTCGTACTCAGCCATGTCCTTGCGCATGATGTCGGCGGTGTACTGAGCGATTTCCAGACCGGTCTTGAAGCGGTTCTGGGCGCGCATACGGGCGACGGACTCGGGGTTGATAGCGCTCCAGCTGCTGCCGAACTTCTCTTTCAGAGCGGCTACAGCCTTGATGTCGTTTTGATATGCGGACATGGTCAATCCTTCAAAAAATGTGTTGGTTGAGCACCGGCTTCCCCACTGAACACCTGTGTTGCCGGAAGGTTGTCGTGAGCGCACTGCGGAATGTCGAGAAGTCGACGTGGGACGGAAATGATCCGGGAGGAGGGTGACGAACAAACAGTCGGCTGACTGGCGCATCTGCAAATGAGCGGGTCATTTGTCGCTTGCCGGCTCGTGGATGCCGTTGGGCGCTCGATGCTGCGATTCATGCAGGCTGCTGCAAACGCTTCCCCGTCCCTCAGGACAACTTCGTTCCAGTCGCCATCTCATCAAACCGCCTTGTGGGCTTTACAACGCGAATCGGCTCGGACGGTAAGTTGGAGCGCGATTCGGAGGTCCTTGTCGGCACCTCTGATTAGCGGGAGCGGGGCCATGATGCCTCTGCTCAAATTGTTCGTCAATGAATTTGTAGTGCTTTTTCAGTGACTACTACATAAGTCTGGTGACGACCGGCAAGTCAGGTTGCAGAGCCCTCAATCGAGCACTTCGACCATCACGCGCAGCTGCATATCCTCGCGGCCCTGGGTCGAGCGGCGCAGCAGGATATCGCGCTGCTGCCCCTGGCTCTGTTCGCTGACGCCGCCCAGGGTGATCCACTCGCCAATGCGCCCGCTGACCCGGGTGTCGGTGCTCTGCACATCGATATGGCCGGGGGTATGGGGATTCAGGCGGTCGCGCTGGCTGCTGATGCTGATATGCACCAGTTCGCCACTGAGGCTGGCGGTGACATAGAAGCCGCGGGTGACATCGCGGTATTGGGTCTGGCTGTAGGGCTGGCCGTAGATATCGCGACCGCTGCTGGTCAGGGGCACGCTCTGGCCGACCTGGATCAGTGCCGGATAGCCTTCGGTGGCCTGCACCTGCTGGGTGCCGCCACCGCGGCTCTGGGTGCTGCGCTGGATAATGCGCACCTGATCGCGGCCATTGATTTCGCCCTGGCCAATCTGAATCTCGGCATTGCCACCGCTGATGGTGCCGTCGGCGCGGTAGCCCTGGTCGCGTTGAAAACTGGATTCATCACTGCTGACGCTGATCAGCAGGCGCCGGGGGCGGGTATCCAGTTGCTGCAGCAGTTCGCGCACCTCGGCGATCTTGTCCGGCGCGGCATTGACGATCAGCTGGTTGCCATAGGCATTGACCCGCCCCTCGTTGCCCAGCACCGATTGCACCACGCCCAGTACATCGTCGGCGGTGCGGTAGTTAAGCGGGATAACTTCGGTGGCGGCGCTCAAGGACAAGCTGCAGCTCAGCAGAAAAGCACTCAGCAACGTGCGCAGGCTCATAACAGCAGGCTCCTCAGGTCGAGATCGATAAGGCTGGTGTCCCAGGCCTGGTCGAACTGGCTGCGCCGCTGGCGAGCGCGGACCAGATCCTGGTACAGAGCATAGCCACTGAACTGCCCCGGCTCGGGCAATACCAGCAGGCCGCAGTCGTCGGCCAGCAGGAAGGCCAGCTCCTCGTTGGGGTAATCCGGGTTGAGTTTGCGGATCTGCAGGTTGCTGGACAGGCGCCGGGCCAGGCTCAGCAGGCGATGGCCTTCCTTGACCGCGCGGCTGCTGTCACGCAGAAGGATACGCAGCTGGTTGCGCGGGCTGGCCAGGAGAAACTGGCTGCAGGCCTGCTGCACGCTGCTGTGGTGATAGAGCCAGGGCTCCAGATCATGGCTGTAGATGCACAGGCTACGCCGGGCTTGTTGCAGCAGGGCCAGGGCGTGGGCGCGGGCTTGTTCGATCTGGTTAAAGCGTTCCAGCGCGGTATGGGCGCCGAGGGCAAAGGGAGCGGGTTCGGCCTGGGCGATATCCGCCGGCAGGCCGCTCGGGTTATGCACAGCAAAACGCCCCGGCGATTCGAACTCGATAGCGGCCAGTTCGGCTGGCTGGTTGCTCTCGGTTGTTTCGCGCGGGGCGTTTTCTTCGTCCATTTCAGCCTCTAGCTGCTGTGGCGCACCATGTCCACGTGGGGAATGCCGGCGTCCAGGTATTCACCGCTGACGATGGCAAAGCCGAGCTTTTCATAGAACGGCGTGGCTTGCACCTGGGCACTGAGCATTTGCTGATTGAGGCCACGTTTTTCCGCTTCGGCGACCACCGCATTGATCAGCGCAGCGCCGACATTCAGACCGCGCCAGTCCCTGAGCACCGAGACCCGGCCGATATGGCCGTCGGGCAGCAGGCGTGCGGTGCCGATCGGGTAGTCGCCTTCGTAGGCGAGAAAATGCACGGCCTCGGCGTCTTCGGCATCCCACTCCAGCTCCGGTGGCACCGCCTGTTCGGCGATAAACACGGTTTCGCGGATGCGACGCAGCTCGGCATTGTCCTTCTGCCAATCGGCCAGGCGCACATGAATCTCACTCATCAGCAAACTCCAGGCTGCCTTGTTTGACCAGTTCAACCAACAGATTACGCCCTTCGTCATCGGCAAGCCACGCGCCGAGGTTGTCGATATGCAGGGCATCGGCGCTGCATACCAGCTTGAGCAGCTCACGCAGGCTGGCGGACAGCAGGCGGCTCTGGCCGCTGGCGAATAGCACCAGGTCCTCGCCGACTTCCGACCAGGCCATGCGCGCACTGGGGTTGCGCACCAGCACGGCGCCGTCTTCCAGGCTGGTGAGGAAGGTTTCTTCGTCGATCTCGATGCCGTTGATCAGCTCCGGATACTTGGGTTCGGTCATAAACTGGCCGAACCAGGTCATCAGCAGACGCTCGTCACCCATATGTTCGTTGAGCAGGGCCTTGAGGCGTTCCAGGGCGTCGCGCTGGATTTGCGTCGGGTCGTCGGTCGGCTGCGCGTCAGCATCACTGTAACGCTCCTCATCGGGGAGGAACTGGCCGAGAAAATCGGTGAAATGGGTCAGCACTTCGGCAGCACTTGGCGCGCGAAAGCCCACGGAATAGGTCATACAGTCATCCTCAGCGGTACCACAGTGGGCCAGGAGCGGCGGCAGGTAGAGCATGTCGCCGGGTTCCAGCACCCATTCTTCAGTTGATTCGAACTCGGCGAGGATCTTCAGATCCGCGTGTTGCAACAGGGGGCTGTCGGAGTTGCACGGCTGGCCGATCTGCCAGCGGCGTTTGCCGTAGCCCTGCAGGAGAAAAACGTCATAGTTGTCGAAGTGCGGACCCACACCGCCACCGGGTGCGGCGAAGCTGATCATCACATCGTCGATGCGCCACTTGGGCAGGAACTTGAACTGCTCCAGCAGCTCGGCCACTTCCGGGACGAACTGATCGACCGCCTGCACCAGCAGGGTCCAGTCGCGCTCGGGCAGGGTGGCGAAGGTGTCTTCGTTGAACGGGCCGCGCTGCAGTTCCCAGGGATGGGCGCCGTGCTCGATCACCAGGCGCGATTCGACTTCTTCTTCCAGGGCCAGGCCAGCCAGCTCATCCGGGCTGATCGGGCTTTCGAAACCGGGTACGGCCTGGCGGATCAGCAGCGGTTTCTTCTGCCAGTAGTCGCGCATGAACTGGCGCGCCGTCATACCACCCAGTAACTGAAGCGGAGTATCAGGATTCATCGCTAAGCCTTTGAAGTAATTAATTTGCCGTAAATAAAAACGCCCGGCGCAGCCGGGCGTCTGGGGGCTGATGCCGCTTAGATGCGCTGGGCCTGGGCCACTGCGTTGCCGATGTAGCGGGCCGGGGTCAGTTCCTTGAGTTCGGCCTTGGCCTCGGCGGGCATGTCCAGGCCATCGATAAAGGCCAGCAGGGCCTCGGGGCTGATGCCCTTGCCACGGGTCAGCTCCTTGAGCTTCTCGTAGGGGTTCTCGATGGCGTAGCGGCGCATGACGGTCTGGATCGGCTCGGCCAGCACTTCCCAGCAGGCGTCCAGATCAGCGGCGATGCGCGCCTCGTTCAGCTCCAGCTTGCCGATGCCCTTGAGGCTGGCCTCGTAGGCGATCACGCTGTGGGCGAAGCCGACACCGAGGTTGCGCAGCACGGTGGAGTCGGTCAGGTCGCGCTGCCAGCGGGAGATCGGCAGCTTGCTGGCCAGATGCTGGAAGATGGCGTTGGCGATGCCGAGGTTGCCTTCGGAATTCTCGAAGTCGATCGGGTTGACCTTGTGCGGCATGGTCGAGGAGCCGATTTCGCCGGCCACGGTCTTCTGCTTGAAGTAACCGAGGGAGATATAGCCCCACACATCGCGGTCGAAGTCGATGAGGATGGTGTTGAAGCGGGCGATGGCGTCGAACAGCTCGGCAATATAGTCGTGCGGCTCGATCTGGGTGGTGTAGGGGTTGAACTGCAGGCCCAGGTCGCCTTCGATAAATTGCTTGGCGTTGGCTTCCCAGTCGATCTGCGGGTAGGCCGACAGGTGGGCGTTGTAGTTGCCCACGGCACCATTGATCTTGCCCAGCAGCGGCACGGCGGCAACCTGAGCGATCTGCCGCTCCAGGCGATAGACCACGTTGGCCAGTTCCTTGCCCAGGGTGGTCGGCGAGGCCGGCTGGCCGTGGGTGCGCGAGAGCATCGGCACGTCGGCGAACTTGATCGCCAGCTCGCGGATGGCGTCGGCAGTCTGACGCATCAGTGGCAGCAGCACGTTGTCGCGGCCTTCGCGCAGCATCAGCGCGTGGGACAGGTTATTAATGTCCTCGCTGGTGCAGGCGAAGTGGATGAACTCGCTGACCTTGTCCAGTTCCGGCAGCTTGGCCGCCTGTTCCTTGAGCAGGTACTCCACTGCCTTGACGTCGTGGTTGGTGGTGCGCTCGATTTCCTTGACCCGCTCGGCATGCTCCAGCTGGAAGTCTTCGGCCAGCTTGTTGAGCAGGGCATTGGCTTCGGCGGAGAAGGGCGCGACTTCGCTAACACCTTCGTGGGCGGCCAGGCGCTGCAGCCAGCGCACTTCAACCATGACGCGGAAACGGATCAGGCCGTATTCGCTGAAGATCGGGCGCAGGGCGCTGGTTTTACCGGCGTAGCGGCCGTCGACGGGGGAAACCGCGGTGAGCGAGGAGAGCTGCATAGGGGGCGTTCTCGGGCAGTCGGTTTGAGAGGCTATCTAGTATCTGCTGCGCGTCGGCCCTGCTGCGTTGAAAACAGGCTCGTAATGCTCATGTACAAAAGTACACTCCGCTTCCTCGCCTGTTTTCGCCTTGCATGACTCTAGCTCGCTAGATCCTAGACAGCCTCTATTTAAAAGGGCGCATATCATACATGAAATCGGCGCCCAGGCCGCCATCGACTATGACCGTTCAGCTGCGTTTGCCGCGACTGATCGACAGCAGGCTGGCGGTAAAGATCAGGGAAGCGCCGATCAGCGAGGTCAGATCCGGGGTCTCGCCCCAGCGCAGCCAGGCGATCAGCCCGGCGAAGACAATGGCCAGGTAGGCAAACGGCCCGATCAGCCCAGGCGGCGCCAGGCCATAGGCCTTGGACATGATGATCTGGCTGGCGGTGGCTAGCAGGCCGATGCCCAGCAGCAGGCCCAGCTCATGGCTGTGCATGGGCTGCCAGGCCCAGGTCATGGGAATGGCGGAGATCAGGGCGCTGAACAGCGAGAAGTAGAAGACGATACGAAAGGCCGGCTCGGTGTCGCTCATCTCGCGGATCGAGACAAAGGCGAAGGCGGCCAGCACGCTGGCCGCCAGCCCCACCAGGGCCTGGCTATCGAGCAAGGCGGCGGAGGGTTTGGCCACCAGCAGCACGCCGACCAGGCCGATGCCCGTGGTCACCAGCATGCGCTTGCTCAGCGGCTCCTTGAGCCACCACCAGGCGATCAGAGGCGTGAACACCGGCGCCGAATAGGTGAACAGCATGGCATCGGCCAGGGGCAGGTGGGCGATGGCGTAGAAGAAGCAGTACATCGCCGCCAGGCCATAGGTGGTGCGCCACAGGTGTGATTTCAGGCGGGTGGTTTTGAGTGGTCGCACGCCCTTGAGCAGGATCAGCGGCAGAAAGAACAGCACCCCGACCAGATTGCGGAAAAACACCACCGACTCGTTGTTGACGCTGCTCGACACCTCGCGGATGCCCACCCCCATCAAGGCAAACAGTAAGGCGGAAAGGGCCAGCAGGCTGGCCCCCTGCAGGGGCTTGACCGAGCGTGTGCTCATCTCAACCCCGCAGCAGCGGGTAGAGTTCCTTGAGCAGCTTGCTGCGGCTGAACACCAGCTGCCAGCGGTGCCCGCCCAGTTGGCGCCATAGCCGTGCCGAGCGGATGCCGGCCAACAGCAGGGCGCGGATCTTGGCGGCATTGCCGGTCTGCTGCAGGTGGCGCATATCGCCCTGTACCTGGATGCGCTGGCGGAAGGTGCTGATGGTGTCCTGATACAGCGCGCCGCAGGCGGCGATCACGTTGTCGTGCACCAGGCCGAAGTGCTCGACCTGGTTCTGGATTTGGTCCAGGCGGCTGCCCATTACCTGCAGCATGTCGTCGCGCTTGGCCAGTTGCCGCTCCAGATTGAGCAGGGCCAGGCTGTAGCGCAGCGAGTCGCGCTGCAAGGCAGCCGGGTCGCGCTCCAGGGCGCTGACCAGGGCGCGGTAGCCGTCGCGCAGGTTGAGATCGTCGCCGCCGTAGACATCCAGGGTCGATTGCGGGTCGCGTACCAGCAGGCTGCCGAGCATGCAGCCCATGGCCGCCTCGCTGACCTGGCCGGTGCGGGCGATACGATCGACCAGCACCGTGGCTTCAAATACGGCCGCCAGGGCTACCAGTTGTTCCTGAATCGGGCTCATCGGGCGTCCTCGTACCAGGCTTCGGCGCTTTCGATCACGCCGCCACCCAGGCAGATTTCGCCATCGTAGAACACCACGGATTGCCCCGGAGTAACGGCGCGCTGCGGTTCATCAAAGGTAGCTATGTAGCCGGATTCGGTTTTTTCCAGGGTGCAGGCCTGGTCGCTCTGGCGATAGCGCACCTTGGCGTTCAGGCGGCGCGGCGCAGACAGGTCGACCGGGTTGACCCAGTAGATATCCGAGGCGAGCAGGGCGCGGGAGAACAGCCAGGGGTGTTCGTTACCCTGGCCGACGATCAACACATTGCGGCTCAGGTCCTTGCGCAGCACATACCAGGGATCGTCGCTGGCGTTTTTCAATCCGCCAATACCCAGGCCCTGGCGCTGGCCGATGGTGTGGTACATCAGACCGACATGGCGGCCGATCACCTGACCGTCGGTGGTTTCGATATCGCCTGGCTGGGCTGGCAGGTACTGCTTGAGGAAGTCGCTGAAACGGCGTTCGCCGATAAAGCAGATGCCGGTGGAGTCCTTCTTCTTCGCCGTGGCCAGGGCGTATTTTTCGGCGATGGCGCGCACGGCCGGCTTTTCCAGTTCACCCACGGGGAACAGGGTCTTGGCGATCTGCTCGCCGCCGACGGCATGCAGGAAGTAGCTCTGATCCTTGTTCGGGTCCAGGCCCTTGAGCAGCTCGGTACGACCGTCTGTGTCACGGCGGCGCACATAGTGGCCGGTGGCGATCAGGTCGGCGCCCAGGGACAGGGCGTAGTCGAGGAAGGCTTTGAACTTGATCTCGCGGTTGCACAGGATGTCCGGGTTCGGCGTGCGGCCGGCCTTGTACTCGGCGAGAAAATGCTCGAACACGTTGTCCCAGTACTCGGCGGCGAAATTGGCGGTGTGCAGCTTGATGCCGATGCGGTCACACACGGCCTGGGCGTCGGCCAGATCATCCATCGCCGTGCAGTAATCGGTGCCGTCGTCCTCGTCCCAGTTCTTCATAAACAGGCCTTCGACCTGATACCCCTGCTCCAGCAGCAGCAGAGCGGAAACCGAGGAGTCGACGCCGCCGGACATGCCGACGATGACGCGCTTAGCAGTTGAATCTTGCATGGGCGATAAACACAGACAGGAAAAGACGGCGATTCTAGCAGGCCGAGGGCCTGGGCCGTTAATCGCGGATCAAGGCCAGGGGGTGCGCGGGGCCAGCCAGGTAGTCGTCGATGCAGCGCAGCACCAGTTCGCTGCGCCAGCGCTCGGGCTGGGCAGCCAGTTCGTCGCGGCTCAGCCAGCGTGGGCCGATAATGCCCTCGTCCAGCGGATGTTGCGGGCGCTGGCGCAGTGGGCGGGCGGAAAAGCAGACGCGCTGGTAGGTCACCCCGTTGCTGGGCGCGGTATACAGGTAGATACCGGTCACCCCGGTCAGTTCGACATCCCAGCCGGTTTCTTCCAGCGTTTCGCGCAGGGCGGCGGCTATGAGACTTTCGTCGGCTTCCAAGTGGCCGGCAGGCTGATTAAATACGGCGCGGCCATCGGCCATTTCCTCGACCAGCAGAAAACGCCCCTGGTCTTCGACGATGGTGGCTACGGTGACATGGGGGGTAAAACGCATCGGATACTCCTCGACAGGGCGTGTAATAAGCGGTTACCGGCCACTTGGCCTGACAGCACAGCGCAATTGGACGCCGAGCTGCTAGGCTAAATTGACCTTGCCGTAGCGGCTTGTAGCGCTCTTGTAGTTTGACTACATAAGACATTCCGCTATTCAGAGAATGTCGACAATAACGCGGTTGGGCAATGTTTTCGGCGGATAAAGTGCGTGACTTTCTGTAGAAAAACTACAAAAATAGTTCGCCTTTCCGAGACCCAAAAAGATCCATTCGGTGCGCCATCTGCGCACCTGAATGTCAGACCACAAAGCAACGGAGTCCAGCATGGGATACCAAAAGATCCAGGTGCCAGCAACCGGTGACAAAATCACCGTCAATGCCGATATGTCCTTGAATGTTCCGAACAATCCGATCATCCCCTTCATCGAAGGCGACGGTATCGGTGTCGACATCAGCCCGGTCATGATCAAGGTGGTTGATGCGGCTGTCGAGAAAGCCTACGGCGGCGAGCGCAAGATCTCCTGGATGGAAGTCTACGCCGGCGAGAAAGCCACCCAGGTCTATGACCAGGACACCTGGCTGCCCCAGGAAACCCTGGACGCAGTGCGTGACTACGTCGTTTCCATCAAGGGCCCGCTGACCACTCCGGTCGGTGGCGGTATCCGCTCCCTGAACGTTGCCCTGCGCCAGCAGCTCGACCTGTATGTCTGCCTGCGCCCGGTGCGCTGGTTCGAAGGTGTGCCGAGCCCGGTGAAGAAGCCTGGCGACGTCGACATGACCATCTTCCGTGAGAACTCGGAAGACATTTACGCCGGTATCGAGTGGAAAGCCGGCTCCCCGGAAGCCGAGAAGGTCATCAAGTTCCTCAAAGAGGAAATGGGTGTAACCAAGATCCGCTTCGACCAGAATTGCGGCATCGGCGTCAAGCCGGTTTCCGAAGAGGGCACCAAGCGCCTGGTGCGCAAGGCCCTGCAGTACACCGTGGACAACGATCGTGATTCGCTGACCATCGTGCACAAAGGCAACATCATGAAGTTCACCGAAGGTGCCTTCAAAGAGTGGGGCTATGAAGTGGCCCGTGACGAGTTCGGTGCCGAGCTGCTGGATGGCGGTCCTTGGATGCAGTTCAAGAACCCCAAGACCGGCAAGAACATCATCGTCAAGGACGCCATCGCTGACGCCATGCTGCAGCAGATCCTGCTGCGTCCGGCCGAGTACGACGTGATCGCCACCCTGAATCTCAATGGTGACTACCTGTCCGACGCCCTGGCGGCCGAAGTGGGCGGTATCGGTATCGCGCCGGGCGCCAACCTGTCCGATAGCGTGGCCATGTTCGAAGCCACCCACGGCACCGCGCCCAAGTACGCTGGCAAGGACCAGGTCAACCCAGGTTCGGTCATCCTCTCCGCCGAGATGATGCTGCGCCACATGGGCTGGACCGAGGCTGCCGATCTGATCATCAAGGGCACCAATGGCGCCATCGGTGCCAAGACCGTGACCTATGACTTCGAACGCCTGATGGACGGTGCAACCCTGCTGTCCTGCTCGGCATTCGGCGATGCCATGATTTCGCACATGTAAGCGAATCAAGCGAAAGAAAAAGGCCGGTCATATGACCGGCCTTTTTTATGCAGCCAGCAAGGCTGCCAAGTCAGACTTCAACCGTTGTGCCTTGGCTCTGCCTTGCGGCGACCGGGGCGTCAGTGGCGACAGTGGCCGCGCTGATATTGACGGCGTGGAGTCCTTTAGGACCTTGAATAATATCGAAGCTTACCGGCTGGCCAGCCTTGAGCGTTTTATAGCCGTCCATCTGGATAGCCGAGTAGTGGGCGAACAGGTCCTCATCTCGACCATCGGCCAGGATGAATCCATAGCCTTTGGCGTTGTTGAACCACTTGACCTTACCGCTAACCATGCTGATATCCCTCTGCAAAGGACTCCATCACTGGAGTATCATCCACTTCAGTTCCGTGCGACCGCTTACCTAGCAGCCTGCGCGGAACCCCTATACCCCGGACAGGGTATCTATTGTTTGTAACACTGTTTTGCCGTTAGTCAAGGCAATGCTGCAACGGCCTGCGAAGCCGTTCAAACTCTGTCTAGCATCCCCCACTCGCCTATCAACGAACCTTATTGAGCATGCATGCAAGTAGCCAGATTCGACTAACATTCAATCAGGATCGCCCCGCAGAGCATGAGGACGATTCCTTCGGCCTTGCCGTCCAGGAATCCAAGCCGGCTCTGCAGGCACCCCCCATGTATAAGGTGGTTCTGTTCAATGACGATTACACGCCCATGGATTTTGTCGTTGAAGTGCTTGAGGTGTTCTTTGCCATGAACCGCGAGCAGGCCACCCGCATCATGTTGGCCGTCCATACGGAAGGGCGGGCAGTTTGCGGTGTATTCACCCGTGACATTGCTGAAACCAAAGCCATGCAGGTGAATCAATATGCGAGAGAGAGCCAGCATCCGCTACTCTGTGAAATAGAGAAGGACGGTTAACGCCGGCCACTTGGGCAAGAGGTGAAGCCATGTTGAATCGAGAGCTCGAAGTAACCCTCAATCTTGCCTTCAAGGAGGCACGCACCAAGCGTCATGAATTTATGACGGTTGAGCATCTCCTGCTGGCCCTGCTGGACAACGAAGCCGCCGCCAGTGTGCTGCGCGCCTGTGGCGCCAACCTGGACAAGCTGCGCCATGATTTACAGGAATTTATCGATTCCACCACCCCCCTGATTCCGCAGCATGACGAGGAGCGGGAAACTCAGCCCACCCTGGGTTTCCAGCGTGTTCTGCAGCGCGCGGTATTCCACGTACAAAGCTCCGGCAAGCGCGAAGTGACCGGCGCCAATGTATTGGTGGCAATTTTCAGTGAACAGGAAAGCCAGGCGGTGTTTCTGCTCAAGCAGCAGAGCATTGCCCGTATCGACGTGGTCAACTTTATCGCTCACGGCATCTCCAAGGTGCCGGGCCATGGTGGTCATACTGAGTCCGAGCAGGAGATGCAGGACGATGAGGGCGGTGAATCGGCCACCTCGGGCAACCCGTTGGATGCCTATGCCAGCAACCTGAATGAGTTGGCCCGCCAGGGGCGAATTGACCCACTGGTAGGTCGTGAAGGTGAAGTGGAGCGCGTGGCGCAGATTCTCGCCCGGCGGCGCAAGAACAACCCGCTGTTGGTGGGGGAGGCCGGGGTCGGCAAGACCGCTATCGCCGAAGGCCTGGCCAAGCGGATTGTCGACAATCAGGTGCCGGACCTGTTGGCCGACAGCGTGGTCTACTCCCTGGATCTGGGCGCCTTGCTCGCCGGTACCAAATACCGTGGTGACTTCGAGAAGCGCCTGAAGGCATTGCTAAACGAGTTGCGCAAGCGGCCCCATGCCATTCTGTTTATCGACGAAATCCACACCATTATCGGTGCCGGTGCAGCGTCCGGTGGGGTGATGGATGCCTCCAACCTTCTCAAGCCGATGCTGTCCTCGGGTGAGATTCGCTGCATCGGCTCCACGACGTTCCAGGAGTTTCGCGGCATCTTCGAGAAGGATCGCGCCCTGGCGCGGCGTTTCCAGAAGGTTGATGTGGTCGAACCTTCGGTGGAGGACACCATCGGTATTCTGCGCGGCCTGAAAGGGCGCTTCGAGCAGCATCACCATATCGAGTACAGCGACGAGGCCCTGCGTGCCGCTGCCGAACTGGCTTCGCGTTATATCAACGACCGCCATATGCCGGACAAGGCCATCGATGTGATCGATGAAGCGGGCGCCTATCAGCGCCTGCAGCCGGAAGACAAGCGGGTTGCCCGCATCGATGTGGCTCAGGTCGAGGATATCGTGGCGAAGATCGCACGCATTCCACCCAAGCATGTCAGCACCTCGGACAAGGAGCTGCTGCGCAACCTGGAGCGCGATCTCAAGCTCACGGTATTCGGCCAGGATGCCGCCATCGATTCACTGTCCACGGCCATCAAGCTGTCCCGGGCCGGGCTCAAGGCGCCGGACAAGCCGGTGGGTTCCTTCCTGTTTGCCGGTCCCACCGGGGTGGGCAAGACCGAGGCTGCTCGCCAGCTGGCCAAGGCCCTAGGGGTGGAGCTGATCCGCTTCGATATGTCCGAATATATGGAGCGCCATACCGTATCGCGCCTGATCGGCGCGCCGCCTGGCTATGTCGGTTTTGACCAGGGAGGCTTGCTCACCGAGGCCATCACCAAGACACCGCATTGCGTGCTCTTGCTCGATGAAATCGAGAAGGCTCATCCGGAAGTCTTCAACCTGCTGCTGCAGGTGATGGATCACGGCACCCTGACCGATAACAACGGGCGCAAGGCGGATTTCCGCAACGTCATCCTGATCATGACCACCAACGCCGGGGCAGAAACCGCCGCGCGGGCTTCCATCGGCTTTACCCATCAGGACCACTCGTCTGATGCAATGGAAGTGATCAAGAAGAGCTTTACGCCGGAGTTCCGCAACCGTCTGGATACCATTATCCAGTTCGGCCGCCTGAGCCACGAAGTGATCAAGAGCATCGTCGACAAGTTCCTCACCGAGCTGCAGGCGCAGCTGGAGGACAAGCGCGTCATGCTCGAAGTCAGCGACGCGGCGCGCAACTGGCTGGCCGAGCAGGGCTACGATGTGCAGATGGGCGCCCGGCCTATGGCGCGTTTGATCCAGGACAAGATCAAGCGGCCGCTGGCGGAGGAAATCCTCTTTGGCGAACTGGCCGAGCACGGTGGCGTGGTGCATGTCGATATCAGCGAAGGTGAGCTGATCTTTGACTTTGAAACCACGGCTGAAATGGCCTGAGTTAAACGGTAGGCAACAAAAACGCCCGGCAATGCCGGGCGTTTTTTATGTGCGCTTGATTGGTTTCGACTGCCGGGCTTGGAACAGGCTTGCGGCAGTGGCTGCAATTAGCGAGCGCGGTAGGTGATACGACCCTTGCTCAGGTCGTAAGGTGTCAGCTCAACGCGAACCTTGTCACCAGTCAGAATGCGGATGTAGTTCTTGCGCATCTTTCCGGAGATATGCGCGGTAACGACGTGCCCATTTTCCAACTCCACGCGAAACATGGTGTTGGGCAGGGTGTCGACGACAGTGCCTTCCATTTCGAAGCTGTCTTCTTTCGACATGCAGTAAAGCCCTCGGTATCCAAAGAATGGCCCGGTGCAACTGGCGCCAGGCAAAAGCGGCGTGCATTGTGCCCGAAAACAGGTCTGTACGCCAAGTGGGCCGTTGCGAAGCTAGGTGAGGACGGTCCAGCGCTGGTTGACCAGCAGTTCGATGGGGCGGTACTGGGTCTTGTAGTTCATTTTGCGGCAGTTCTTGATCCAGTAGCCGAGGTAGACGGCGTGCAGCCCTTGGCGATGGGCTTCGCCGATCTGCCAGAGAATGGCGAAACGCCCCAGGCTGCGGCGTTCTTCATCCGGATCGTAGAAGGTGTACACCGCAGAGAGGCCATTGGGCAGTACGTCGGTCACGGCGATGGCCAGCAGGCGCCCGTCAAGCCGGAATTCGTAAAAACGCGAGAAGGGCAGATCCCGCACCAGAAAGGTGGAGAACTGGTCGCGGCTGGGTGGGTACATATCGCCATCGGCATGCCGCGCCTCTATATAGCGGACATAGAGGGCGTAGTACTCATCATTGAAGCAGGGGCGCACCGGGCGCACCTGAACGTCTTCATTGCGCTTGAGGATGCGCCGCTGTTGACGATTGGGGCGAAAGGCCGCCGCAGGGATGCGCGCGGGGATGCAGGCGGTACAGTGCTGGCAGTGGGGGCGATAGAGGTGGTCGCCACTGCGGCGAAAGCCCATTTCCGAGAGCTCGGCATACACCTGGGTATCCATGGGCTGGCTGGGATCGAGAAACAGGGTCGTGGCCTGCTCCTCGGGCAGGTAGCTGCACGGGTGCGGTTGAGTGGCATAAAACTTGAGGCGGGCCAGCTCGGTCATGGTCGATTCTCGGGAGCGTCTCCCGGAAAGTGTATGCCAGGAGATCGCACTCGACTAGGCGGGCCACACAGCCGTGGAAGGTTGATCCAGGTAGAGCCTAAGGTGCTCGGAAAAACTGTCCCGGTTGATGGCGCGGGCGCCGAAGCTATGCAGGTGCTGGGTCGGCATCTGGCAGTCGATCAGGACAAAGCCCCAGGCCTTGAGCTGCTGCACCAGGGTGACAAAACCGACCTTGGAGGCATTGTCAGCACGACTGAACATGGACTCACCAAAGAACAGCCGACCCATGGCCAGGCCATAGAGACCGCCGACCAGCTTATCGTCCTGCCAGACTTCCACTGAGTGAGCGATGCCGCGTCGATGCAGCTCGATATAGGCCTGCTGCATGGGCGTGGTGATCCAGGTGTCCTGGGCATAGCTGCGCGGGGCAGCGCAGGCGCGGATCACTGCGCCGAAGGCCTGGTCGAAACTGACCCGAAAATGCCCCTGGCGTATCACCTTGTGCAGGCTGCGGGAGATATGCAGTTCGTCCGGGAACAGCACGGTGCGCGGGTCGGGTGACCACCAGAGAATCGGCTGGCCATCCTGAAACCAGGGGAAGCAGCCATGGCGGTAGGCCTGGATCAGTCGTTCGGGCCTCAGATCACCGCCGGCAGCCAGCAAACCATTGGGCTCGCGCAGGGCCTTGTTCAGCGACGGAAAATCCAGTGAATCACGTTGCAGCCAGGTCAGCATGGGCAGGGCCGGAGGAGGGCAGGGCGGGCCGAACGGCCCGCCACTGGAACCATCAGTTTGTGTCGAGGAATTTCTCGACATCCAGTGCGGCCATGCAGCCGGCGCCAGCCGAGGTGATGGCCTGACGATAGACATGGTCGGCTACATCGCCGGCGGCGAACACGCCTTCGATGCTGGTGGCGGTGGCATTGCCTTCGCTGCCGCCCTTGACCAGCAGATAGCCATCGCGCATTTCCAGCTGGCCGGTAAACAGCTCGGTATTGGGCTTGTGGCCGATGGCGATAAATACACCCGCCAGGGCCAGCTCCTTGCTCGCACCGGTTTCAGTGTCCTTGAGGCGCACGCCGGTTACGCCGCTGTTGTCGCCCAGCACTTCTTCCAGGGTGTGGTTCCAGTGCAGTTTGACGTTGCCATTGGCGGCCTTGTCGAACAGCTTGTCCTGCAGGATCTTTTCCGAACGCAGCTTGTCGCGGCGGTGGATCAGGTGCACTTCCTTGGCGATATTGGACAGGTACAGGGCCTCTTCCACGGCGGTGTTGCCACCCCCGATCACCGCCACCACCTGGTTGCGATAGAAGAAACCGTCGCAGGTGGCGCAGGCCGATACGCCCTTGCCGGAGAACGCCTCTTCCGACGGCAGGCCCAGATACTGGGCACTGGCGCCGGTGGCGATAATCAGCGCGTCACAGCTGTAGGTGCCACTGTCACCTTTGAGGATAAAGGGCCGGCTCTGCAGCTCGGCAGTGTGGATATGGTCGAAAAGGATCTCAGTCTCGAAGCGCTCGGCGTGTTTCTGCATGCGTTCCATCAAGGCCGGGCCGGTCAGGCCTTCCACGTCACCGGGCCAGTTGTCGACTTCGGTGGTGGTGGTCAGCTGGCCGCCAGGCTGGATGCCGGTGATCACCACAGGCTTGAGATTGGCGCGGGCGGCATACACGGCAGCGCTGTAACCGGCAGGACCGGAGCCCAGGATGATCAAGCGCGAATGCTTGACTTCGCTCATAAAAACACCTCATAAGCCTTTGTCACAAAAGAGAATGCATGCTCCAATTGAGCCGCATCATAAGAATCTGGCGGATATGCTACACCGAAGCGCGACCGCTGCGGGAGGCTTGCATAGACAGCGGGCTGCCTAAGCTGTTTGGTCGTGCCTGGTCAAAAACGTAGAATACCGCGGGTCACCGTTGCCCCTCTGATGGACGCGCCAGGCGCAGGAAAAGCTGTTTTGAAGAATCCGACTACCACCGCTCAGCCCCAGGATTGGCGCAATAAGCTGCAATACCGCCTGAAAGAGGGCGCGCTGATTGCTCTGGCGGCGCTGTGCGCCTTCTTGCTGATGACCCTGCTGACCTACAACGTGGCTGATCCGGCCTGGGACAACAGCATCCAGACCGATCGCGTGCATAACTTCGGCGGCAGCGCCGGCGCCTGGTTGGCCAGCGCCCTGTTTGGCGCCTTGGGCTATTTCGCCTATATCTTCCCGTTGCTGCTGGGGCTCAAGACCTGGCAGGTATTTCGCACCCGCAATCAGCCCTGGCACTGGAATGGCTGGCTGTTTTCCTGGCACAGCATTGGCTTGATCTTTCTGATCCTCTCCGGTGCCGCGCTGGCGCATATCCACTTCGAGCCCAGTGCAGGCATGCAGAGCTCCGGTGGCGGCATGCTGGGCGCCAGCCTCGGCGATCTGGCCACCGCTGCGCTGAATGTCGAGGGCAGTACGTTGTTGCTGCTGGCCCTGTTCCTCTTTGGCCTGACCGTCTTCACCGATCTGTCTTGGTTCAGGGTCATGGATATCACCGGCAAGATCACCCTGGATCTGATCGAACTGGTACAAACCCTGGTCAATCGCTGGTGGGATGCGCGCAATCAGCGCAAGCAGCTCAAGGCGCAGCTGCGCGAGGTGGATGAGCGGGTCAGCGAGGTAGCCGCCCCCATTCTGGCTGATCGCCGTGAACAGGCCAGGGTCAAGGAGCGTTTGATCGAGCGTGAAGCGGCGCTGAACAAGCATATGAGTGAGCGCGAGAAGCGTCCGGCGCCAGTCATCACGCCCCAAATTGAGCCCAAGGCCCCTGAACCAAGTAAACGCGTGCTCAAGGAAAAACAGGTCAACCTGTTCGAAGACAGTGCCCTGGCCGGCAGCCTGCCCCCCATCTCGATTCTCGATGTGGCAGAGAAGGTGCAGAAAAAATTCTCACCCGAGTCCCTGGAAGCAATGTCGCGCCTGGTGGAGATCAAGCTCAAGGAGTTTGGTGTCGAGGTCATGGTCGAATCGGTGCACCCGGGCCCGGTGATCACCCGCTTCGAGATCCAGCCGGCCCCCGGGGTCAAGGTCAGCCGCATTTCCAATCTGGCCAAGGACCTGGCCCGCTCCATGGCCGTAATCAGTGTGCGGGTGGTGGAAGTCATTCCCGGCAAGACCACCGTCGGTATCGAAATTCCTAACGAAGACCGGCAGATCGTGCGTTTTTCCGAAGTGCTGTCTTCGCCCGAATATGACGACGCCAAGTCACCGGTCACCCTGGCCCTGGGGCACGACATCGGCGGCAAGCCGGTGATCACCGATCTGGCGCGCATGCCGCACCTGCTGGTGGCCGGTACCACCGGTTCGGGTAAATCGGTGGGCGTCAACGCCATGATCCTGTCGATCCTGTTCAAGTCCACGCCGGAAGAGGCGCGGCTGATCATGATCGACCCGAAGATGCTCGAACTGTCGATCTATGAGGGCATTCCGCACCTGCTGTGCCCGGTGGTAACCGACATGAAGGAGGCCGCCAACGCCCTGCGCTGGAGCGTGGCGGAGATGGAGCGGCGCTACAAACTGATGTCGAAGATGGGCGTGCGCAACCTGGCCGGCTTCAACCGCAAGGTCAAGGACGCCATCGAAGCCGGCACACCACTGCCGGACCCGTTGTACAAGCGCGAGAGCATGGAAGACGAGGCGCCGCTGCTCAAGCCGCTGCCGACCATCGTGGTGGTGGTGGACGAATTTGCCGACATGATGATGATCGTCGGCAAGAAGGTCGAGGAGCTGATTGCCCGTATCGCGCAGAAGGCCCGCGCTGCCGGTATCCACCTGATTCTGGCGACGCAGCGCCCCTCGGTGGATGTGATCACCGGCCTGATCAAGGCCAACATCCCGACCCGCATGGCCTTCCAGGTATCGAGCAAGATCGACTCGCGCACCATCCTCGACCAGGGCGGTGCCGAGCAGCTGCTCGGCCACGGCGACATGCTCTATCTGCCGCCGGGCACCGGTCTGCCGATCCGTGTACATGGCGCCTTCGTCTCCGATGATGAGGTGCACCGCGTGGTCGAGGCCTGGAAGCAGCGCGGCACGCCGGACTATATCGAGGACATCCTCGCCGGCGTCGAGGAGTCCGGCAGTGGCTTCGAAGGCGGCAGCAGTGAAGGCGGCGAGGGGAGCGAGGAAGATCCGCTGTACGACGAGGCCGTCAACTTCGTCCTGGAAAGCCGCCGCGCGTCCATTTCCGCGGTGCAGCGCAAGCTCAAGATCGGTTACAACCGCGCAGCGCGGATGATTGAGGCCATGGAGATGGCCGGTGTGGTGAGTTCAATGAACACAAACGGCTCCCGCGAGGTCATAGCACCAGGTCCCGTTCGTGATTAATTTTTTACCTCGATTAGAAAGGAGTCCCATGCGCCTGATTCGCATGTTGTTGCTGAGTGTTCTGAGTGTGTCCAGTGTGCTGGCCCAGGCCGATGAGGACGTGGCGGTGCAGCGCCTGACTGGCCTGCTCAACCAGGCCCAAACCATCAGCGCACGGTTTTCCCAACTGACCCTGGACGGCACCGGCACCCAGTTGCAGGAAACCGCTGGCCAGTTGGTGCTCAAGCGCCCAGGTCTGTTCCGCTGGCACACCGACGCGCCCATGGAGCAGCTGCTGGTGTCCAATGGTGAGAAGGTCTGGCTGTATGACCCGGACCTGGAACAGGTAACCATCCAGACCCTGGACCAGCGTCTGACCCATACCCCGGCGTTGCTGCTGTCCGGCGATGTCTCGCAGATCCGCGAGAACTTCGCCATCACGCACAATGAAGGCGGCAGCGTGGTCGACTTTATCCTCAAGCCCAAATCCAAGGACAGCCTGTTCGACAGCCTGCGACTGTCCTTCCGTGGCAATGTATTGAACGATATGCAGCTGGTGGACAGTATCGGCCAGCGTACCAATATCCTGTTTCTCAATGTGCAGATGAACGAGGCCGTGGATGACGGCCTGTTCAGCTTCGAGATTCCGCCCGGCGCGGACGTGATTCAGGAATAAGGAGTCAGGCGGCGGGTCATGGATCTTTTTCGCAAGGCACCCATTGCCCAGCCCCTGGCTGCTCGCCTGCGCGCCACCACTCTGGACGAGTACGTTGGCCAGGAACACCTGCTGGCCCGTGGCAAGCCACTGCGCGAAGCCCTGGAGCAGGGCGCGCTGCACTCGATGATCTTCTGGGGCCCGCCCGGGGTCGGCAAGACCACCCTGGCGCGGCTGCTGGCCCAGGTGTCCGATGCCCATTTCGAGACCATTTCTGCAGTGCTGTCCGGGGTCAAGGAGATCCGCCAGGCGGTCGAAGTGGCCCAGCAGCATGCCGCGCAGTATGGCCGGCAGACCATCCTCTTCGTCGATGAAGTGCACCGCTTCAACAAGAGCCAGCAGGATGCCTTTCTGCCCTATGTGGAAGACGGCACCCTGATCTTTATCGGCGCCACCACCGAGAACCCCTCTTTCGAGCTGAACAACGCCTTGCTCTCCCGGGCCCGGGTCTATGTTCTGCAGAGCCTGGACGAGGCGGCCATGCGCAAGCTGGTCAGCCGTGCCCTGAGCGATGCCAGGGGGCTTGGTGAGCGCCAGCTGAGACTGCCCGAGGAAAGCTTCAAGATTCTGCTGAGCGCCGCCGATGGTGATGGCCGGCGCTTGCTCAACTTTCTGGAGAATGCCGCCGACCTGGCCGAGGATGGCGGAGAGATCGGCAGTGACCTGCTACTTAATCTGCTGGGCGACAGCCGCCGCCGTTTCGACAAGGGCGGCGAAGCCTTTTACGACCAGATATCTGCGCTGCACAAGTCTGTGCGCGGTTCCAGCCCGGACGGTGCCCTGTACTGGTTTGCGCGCATGCTCGATGGTGGCTGCGACCCGCTGTATATCGCCCGCCGGGTGGTGCGCATGGCCAGTGAGGATATCGGCAACGCCGACCCACGCGCCCTGACCCTGTGCCTCAATGCCTGGGATGTGCAGGAGCGCCTGGGCAGCCCCGAGGGTGAACTGGCGGTGGCCCAGGCCATCGTATATCTGGCCTGCGCGCCGAAGAGTAACGCGGTGTATATGGCCTTCAAGGCCGCCATGCGCGATGCCGCCGAGCAGGGCAGCAAGGAGGTGCCGCTGCACCTGCGCAATGCGCCGACCAAGCTGATGAAAGAACTGGGCTATGGCGATGAATACCGTTATGCCCATGACGAGCCCGAGGCCTATGCCGCTGGCGAGGACTACTTTCCCGAGTCCCTGGAGCCCCGCCAGTACTACCAGCCGGTGCCACGCGGCCTGGAGCTGAAAATCGGCGAAAAGCTGCAGCGCCTCAGAGCCCAGGACCAGGCCAGCCCACGTCAGCGGAGAAAGCCATGATTCGTGTCGCCCTAGCCGTGGCCGCCGGTGGCGCAGTTGGCAGCCTGCTGCGCTTTTTCACCGCCGCATGGGTCGCCAACCACTGGCCACGGCATTTCTACCTGGGCACCTTGAGCGTCAATATTCTCGGCTGCCTGCTGATCGGTCTGCTCTCCGGCCTGTTTCTGCTGCGTACCGATCTGCCGCTGGAGCTGCGTACCGGGCTGATCGTCGGGGTGCTGGGCGGTTTTACCACCTTTTCTTCCTTCAGCCTGGAACTGCTCAAGCTGATGGAGGGCGGGCGCCTGCCCGAAGCCCTGGCCTATCTACTGTGCAGCCTGCTCGGCGGAGTGCTGGCTGCCTGGGCCGGACTGGCTCTGGCCCGTCTGCTGCACTGAAATTGGCATAGCCATACCTTAAAGCCTTAAACTGCGCGACATCTTGCGCCATGGCCCTGCCATGCAACTTTCCGTGATTCGTTGAGACCCCAACATGCTTGATTCCAAACTCGTTCGCAGCCAGCTCCATGAAGTCGCAGAGCGCCTGGCAACCCGTGGTTTCGTCCTCGATGTGGCCCGTTTCGAAGCCCTGGAAAGCCAGCGCAAAGCCGTACAGACCCGCACCGAGCAGTTGCAGGCCGAGCGCAACAGCCGCTCCAAGGCCATTGGCCAGGCCAAGGCGCGCGGCGAAGACATCGCCCCCTTGCTGGCCGAAGTCGACCAGATGGGCAGCGACTTGGAGTCGGGCAAGCGCGAGCTGGATGCCATTCAGGCCGAGCTGGACAACCTGCTGCTGAATATTCCCAACCTGCCCCATGAGTCGGTGCCGGTGGGTGAGGATGAAGAGGGCAACGTTGAGGTGTCGCGTTGGGGCACGCCGCGCAGCTTCGACTTCCAGGTGCAGGATCATGTAGCCCTGGGTGAGCAGCATGGCTGGCTGGATTTTGAAACCGCCGCCAAACTCTCAGGCGCGCGCTTTTCCATCATGCGCGGGCCGATTGCCCGCCTGCACCGCGCCCTGGCGCAGTTCATGATCAACCTGCACACCAGTGAGCATGGCTACGAAGAGGCCTATACCCCTTATCTAGTTCAGGCGCCGGCGCTGCAGGGCACTGGTCAGCTGCCCAAGTTCGAGGAAGACCTGTTCAAGATCAGCCGCGTGGATCAGGCCGATCTGTACCTGATCCCGACCGCCGAGGTGTCACTGACCAATATCGTCGCCGGCGAGATTCTCGACGCCAAGCAGCTGCCCTTGAAGTTTGTCGCCCATACCCCCTGTTTCCGCAGTGAAGCTGGCGCCTCGGGGCGTGATACCCGCGGCATGATCCGCCAGCATCAGTTCGACAAGGTCGAGATGGTGCAGGTTGTCGAGCCGAGCCAGTCCTTTGCCGCACTGGAAGAGCTGACCGGCCATGCCGAGAAGATTCTGCAGCTGCTGGAACTGCCGTACCGCAAGCTGGCCCTGTGCACCGGCGATATGGGCTTTGGCGCGGTCAAGACCTATGACCTGGAGGTCTGGGTGCCGAGCCAGGACAAATACCGTGAGATTTCCTCCTGCTCCAACTGTGGCGACTTCCAGGCCCGCCGTATGCAGGCGCGCTATCGCAACCCGGAGACTGGCAAGCCGGAACTGCTGCACACCCTGAACGGCTCCGGCCTGGCGGTGGGCCGCACCCTGGTGGCGGTGCTGGAGAACTACCAGCAGGCCGATGGCAGCATTCGCGTGCCTGAAGTGCTCAAGCCCTATATGGGCGGTATCGAAGTGATCGGCTGATCCCTAGACTGGAAAACGACCGCAGGTCTTTTCCACCGCACGCCTTCCTTGGTGGAAAACGCTGCGCGGTTTTCCACCCTACGTTTCTGCAAGCGACAGCCACAAGCTGCAGGTCAAGACAGCGCCGCTTGTGATATGAGGCTTGCCGCCTGGAGCTGCTCTATGGATTTCCTACCACTCTTTCACAAACTTCAGGATCGCCTGGTGCTGGTGGTCGGCGGCGGTGAGGTGGCTTTACGCAAGTCCCGCCTGCTGAGCGACGCGGGTGCGCGGCTGCGGGTGGTGGCGCCGGAAATTCGTGACGAGTTGCGGCTGATGGTGGAGCAGGGCGCTGGTGAACTGCACCTGCGCGGCTATGTCGAGGCGGATCTGCAGGGCATCTGCCTGGTGATTGCCGCCACCGATGACGAGCCGCTCAACGCGCAGATTTCAGCCCAGGCACAGGCCCTGGGCATTCCGGTCAATGTGGTGGATGCGCCCAAGCTGTGCAGCGTGATCTTCCCCGCCATTGTCGATCGTTCCCCCTTGATTGTGGCGATTACCAGCGGCGGCGATGCGCCGGTGCTGGCCCGGCTGATCCGCGCCAAGATCGAAACCTGGATTCCCGCCACCTATGGCCAGCTGGCCGGCCTGGCCAAGCGTTTTCGCGCTCAGGTCAAAGGGCTGTTCCCGGATGTGCAGCAGCGTCGGGTGTTCTGGGAGGATGTGTTCCAGGGCCAGATTGCCGAAAGCGTATTCGCCGGCAAGCAGCAGGAGGCGCAGCGCCTGCTGGAGGAGAAAATTGACGGTATAACCCCTCGCACCCTCGGTGAGGTCTATCTGGTCGGTGCCGGCCCTGGCGATCCCGACCTGCTGACCTTCCGTGCCCTGCGTCTGATGCAGCAGGCCGATGTGGTGCTCTACGACCGCCTGGTAGCCCCGGCCATTATCGAGTTGTGCCGGCGTGATGCCGAGCGCATCTATGTGGGCAAGCAACGGGCTGAACACGCGCTGCCCCAGGAGCAGATCAATCAGCGTCTGGTCACCCTGGCCAAGGAAGGCAAGCGCGTCCTGCGCCTGAAAGGCGGTGATCCCTTTATCTTCGGCCGAGGCGGTGAGGAAATCGAAGAACTGGCGGCCCATGGCATTCCCTTTCAGGTGGTGCCGGGTATTACCGCGGCCAGCGGCTGCGCGGCCTATGCCGGCATTCCGCTGACCCATCGCGATCATGCGCAGTCGGTGCGTTTTGTCACCGGGCATCTCAAGGACGGCAGCTTCAACCTGCCCTGGAGCGAGCTGGCAGCGCCCAGCCAGACGCTGGTGTTCTATATGGGCTTGGTGGGCCTGCCGCAGATTTGCGCGCAGCTGATTGCCCATGGCCGCGCCGCCAGCACCCCGGCGGCGTTGATCCAGCAAGGCACCACCCAGCAGCAGCGGGTGATCACCGGCACCCTGGCCAACCTGGCGGCTCTGGTGGCCGAGCATGAAGTGCATGCGCCGACCCTGGTGATAGTCGGCGAGGTGGTGCAACTCAGGGAAAAACTGGCCTGGTTCGAAGGCAGCCAAGCCGGCATCTGATAGCTGGCACTGTCTAGCGCCTTGCGATTCCTTTGCCCGGCAGGCGGGCACGGTCATGGGGGCGATTGAAGTCCAGGGCCGGACCACCGGGCACTATGCCATTCGGGTTGAGCGTGCGGTGGCTGCCGTAATAATGCTGCCTGATCTGCGCCATGTTTACCGTCTGCGCCACACCCGGCCATTGGTAGAGCTCACGTAGCCAGTTGGAGAGCTGCGGGTAATCCTCGATGCGGCGCAGGTTGCACTTGAAGTGGCCGTAATACACGGCATCGAAGCGGATCAGGCTGGTAAACAGCCGCCAGTCGGCTTCGGTCAGGTAGTCGCCGGCCAGGTAGCGTTGTTCGCCGAGACGTTTTTCCAATACATCCAGTTCGGCGAACAGCTCACTGAACGCTTCCTCATAGGCCGCCTGGGTGGTGGCGAAACCGGCGCGGTACACACCATTATTGATCGCCGGGTAGATGCGCCGGTTAAGCGCGTCGATTTCACCACGCAAGGCGGCCGGGTAAAAGTCCAGGGTATTGCCGGTCAGTTCATCGAAGGCCGAGTTGAACATGCGGATGATGTCCGCAGACTCATTGCTGACGATGCGTTGCTGCTGTTTGTCCCATAACAGAGGTACGGTTACCCGCCCGCTGTAGTGGGCATCGTCGGCGGTGTAGCGCTGATGCAGGAACTCGAAGCCATCCAGTGCGTCACCGCTGGAGCCATGGCGGGTGTCGAATGTCCAGCCGTTCTCCCCCATCAACCAGCTGACGACCGAGACATCGATCAGCTTATCCAGGCCCTTGAGCTGGCGCAGAATCAGGGTGCGGTGGGCCCAGGGACAGGCGAGGGAGACATACAGGTGGTAGCGCCCGGCCTGAGCCTTGAAATTGCCTTCGCCGCTGGGACCTGGCCTGCCATCGGCCGTTACCCAGTGACGGCGCTGGGCACTTTCGCGTTTGAAACGACCATCTGCAGCGGTGTCGTACCACTGATCATGCCAGCGTCCTTCGATTAACAATCCCATTCCTGATTCCTCTGGCGTCGTAGTGAGGTCATCAGTTTATTTGGATTGAATCGATTAAAAAGTAGAAATAACTGCCTGAAAATATTTGTTAGATCGATATATTTCGCGCATCCCAACGCTGCTGCGCCTGCTTCATGGCCTCTTCACGGGGCAATCCCAAAGCTCGCAGAGCCAGCGCCATGGTGCTCAGTACAGCCAGGCGGCCGTAATCATCGTCGGCTTCTCCGCGCCAGAAGGCCACTAGATGGGCAGGGTTGAGCGACTGCGGTTTGACATGGCGCTGGGCCGCCAGTGCCGGCCAGTCCTCGTCCCAGTTCTGGCCATTGGCCGTGCCATAGAGGTGACTGATGGCATCCGGGTTGATCTCGATCTCGCCGCCTTCGCCCTTGATCACGATGGCGCTATCACCGAGTAGCTGGCTGGCCTCGCGGTGTACGGCCTGATAGCCGGGGTGAAAGATGCTCTGCAGGCCGCAGCGGGCGTTAAGCGGGTTGAGGATGCGCGTCAGCGAATGAATCGGCGAGCGCAGACCGAGGATGTTGCGCAGGTCGATCATCTTCTGCAGTTGCGGCATCCAGTCGCCCAGGGGAATAAAGGCCAGGTGCTGGGTGCTGAGGGCCTGCTCCACGTCAAGCCAGTTGCGGCATAGCGGGATCTGCAGCAGTTCAAGCAGCTGTTCGCTGTACATGCGTCCGGCGGTATGGGCGCCGCCGCCATGAAGGAGAATCCTGACCCCGCTATTGGCCAGGGCCTTGGCCGCCAGCAGAAACCAGGGCAGATGGCGCTTCTTGCCAGCGTAGCTGGGCCAGTCCAGGTCGATCTGCAGAGGCGGCACCTGCAAGCGTGCGCGCACCGCTTCGGCAAAGCCGGCCATTTCCTCGGCGCTTTCCTCCTTGTGCCGCAACAGCATCAGAAAGGCGCCGAGCTGAGTGTCTTCGACTTTGTCGTCAAGCAGCATCCCCATGGCTTCGCGGGCTTCTTCACGGCTCAGGTTGCGCGCGCCGCGCTTGCCTTTACCGAGGATGCGCACAAACTGGGCGAAGGGGTGTTCTGGCGGGGTGACAAGATTCATAGGCAATTGGTCGGCTTGGGCAGGCCCGCCAGCTTGGCGGCAAGTTTGGCGGGAGCGCCATTGAACAGGCGATTGAGGTGCAGGCTGTTGCCCTTGTCCGGACCGAGCTGGCTGGCCACATACTTGATCAGCGGGCGATTGGCCGGCGACAGCTGGAACTCGTCATAAAAACCACGCGCGAGCTGGAGAATTTCCCAGTGCTCGGCACTGAGCTCAATACCTTCACGCTGCGCCAGCGACTCAGCCACCGTCTCGGACCAGTCGGCCAGGTTCAGCAGATAGCCGTCCTTGTCCAGCGCCACAGTCTGATCGTGCACTGTCAGATGATTCATAACCAGCTATTGACCTTGGCAAAACGGCAGCTCAGCTCGACAAACCCTGGGTAGTCCACCACCTGCACCCGCGTGGGTGTCTTGAGGGCACGGGCGGCAAGATCTTCGTCCAGCGCGAACAGGCTGATAGTTGCCGGCATCAGCTCTAGGGCCAGGCACTGGGCGCTGCCGGGCTGTAGAGCATAGGTGGCGTCGCCGCACAGCAGCAGGCCATCATCCGGCCCGAGCAGACGCAGGCAGCTGCTCAGACGGCTGTCAGTAAAGGGCGAATGGGACAGAACATGCAAGGTAGCCATCAGAGGGTGATCACCTGGTCATAGCGGTCGATCAGGGCGGTCAGGGCGCTGTCGTCCAGCATCTGTACCGGCAGGTTCATGGGGTGTGTCTGCAAGCCACGTTCCTGCAGGCTACGTTCAGCCACGTAAAGGGCTTCGACGCCAAACATCGGCAGGGCCTGCAGATTGGCTGTCAGATCCTTCTGCTGCACAGCAGTGGGTTGCTGCTCAGGGAGTAGCTGGAAAACGCCATCATCAAGAAACAGCATGGCCAGGGGCAGATCGAAGGCGCCGCCGGCCAGGGCGATATCCAGCGCTTCGCGGGCCGAAGGACCAGCCCAGGGCGCCTGGCGGCTGATAATCAGCAGCGACTGAGGCATTTCAAGGCCCTCCGAAGCAGATCAGGCGATCGGCCAGTTGCGTCGCCTCATGCAATTGGCCCAGGCCCGACAGCTCCCAGGGTGCCTGCAGATTCACCGCCGAGCGTTGGTAGCGCTCGGCCTCCTGGGCGTCCAGTACGCCGCGACGCAGGGCGGCGGCGATACAGACCACCGCATCCAGCCCTTGATCACGGACAAACTCGCGCCACTCGCCACTCAGATCCAGCTCATCCTGGGGGCAGACCGGATTACTGGCCGCGCTGTGCACACCGTCCTGGTAAAAAAACAGGCGCACGATTTCATGGCCACCGGCCAATGCCGCCTGGGCAAAACGCAGGGCACGGCGCGAAGAAGGGGCATGGGGCGGAGCGAACAGGGCGATGGCAAATTTCATAAGCAAACAGGTCCGGCGATTTGCCGGAATGATAAAGCCTAAGTGGGATACATGGCGTACTGCAGGCCTAAAAAACTACCCGGAGCCGTTTTTAACGTCGCCTAGCGCCGATCCGAAGGGGGAGTGCCATGGATGGCAGCCCATAAAAAAGCCCGCATCAAGCGGGCTTTTCGTCGATCACACGATCAGTCGTCACCACCCATGATGCCGAAGATCTGCAGCAGGCTGACAAAAAGGTTGTAGATGGACACATACAGGCTGATGGTAGCCATGATGTAGTTGCGCTCACCGCCGTGGATGATGGCGCTGGTCTGGAACAGGATGCAGGCCGAGGAGAACAGCACGAAACCGGCGCTGATAGCCAGCTGCAGGCCACTGATCTGGAAGAAGAAGCTGGCCAGCATGGCACCCAGCAGGACAAAGAAACCGGCGGTGATAAAGCCGCTGAGAAAGCTCATATCCTTGCGCGTGGTCAACACATAGGCCGACAGACCAAAGAACACCAGAGCGGTCATGCTGAAGGCCGAGCCAATCACCTCGGCGCCGTTGCTCATTCCCAGGTAACGGTTGAGGATCGGCCCCAGCGTCAGGCCCATAAAACCGGTCAGGGCGAGCGTGGAGAGCAGCCCCCAAGGTGAGTTACGCAGCTTGTAGGTGAGGAAGAACAAGCCGTAGAAGCCGATCAGCAGCACAAAAAAATTGGGGTAGGGCAGGTTGGCCTGTTGGCTGAAAAAAGCCATCAGACCGCTGAAAGCCAGGGTAATGGCGAGCAGGCCGTATGTGTTGCGCAAGACGCGGCTGACTTCCTGCTGCTCGACCTGGGCATGGTCAAGGGCATAATTGTGATCGTTCATGGCGACACTCCTGAGAGGCTAAAGGTCCGTGACCTGGGTCGTCCTGGATCATAACAGAGCCGTTCGGCATGCCAACACGCAGAGTTTGACAGTGTGTTGCGATCGGGTAAGATTGCCGCCCGCACCTACGCCGGAAGCGTGGCAGAGCGGTTGAATGCAACGGTCTTGAAAACCGTCGAAGGGGAAACTCTTCCGTGAGTTCGAATCTCACCGCTTCCGCCAATTTCCTCTCGATCGTCTTTAACGTCATGCTTTATCTGACGCTTGCCTTTTGACGGTTGTGCGCCAAGCTGGTCATATTACTGTCCTGTTAATCCACCAGGCCGCGTAACGACGGCTGACGCAAAAATGGAGTGTCGCGTGATCAGGGTGCTAGTTGTCGATGACCATGACCTGGTGCGTACCGGGATCACTCGCATGCTGGCCGATATCGATGGCCTGCAGGTGGTGGGTCAGGCAGAGTCCGGCGAACAGTCCCTGCTCAAGGTGCGTGAACTCAAGCCAGACGTAGTCCTGATGGACATCAAGATGCCTGGCATCGGCGGCCTTGAAGCCACCCGCAAGCTGACCCGCAGCCATCCCGACCTCAAGGTGGTGGCCGTCACCGTCTGTGAAGAAGATCCGTTTCCTACCCGCCTGCTGCAGGCCGGTGCCGCTGGCTACCTGACCAAGGGTGCAGCGCTTGAGGAGATGGTTCAGGCCATTCGAATAGTGTTCAACGGCCAGCGCTATATCAGCCCGCAGATTGCGCAGCAGCTGGCGCTGAAATCCTTCCAGCCGCAAACCAGCAACTCCCCCTTTGATCTGCTCAGCGAGCGGGAGATCCAGATCGCCCTGATGATCGCCGGTTGCCAGAAGGTGCAGACCATCTCGGACAAGCTGTGCCTGTCGCCGAAAACCGTCAATACCTATCGCTATCGCATCTTCGAGAAGCTTTCGATCACCAGTGACGTGGAGTTGGCTTTGCTGGCGGTGCGTCACGGCATGATCGATGCCACCAGCTGATACACCTGTCGCGTTCGACGCGGGCGCCTTTCTGGCCACTTGCAGCGGCCGCCCTGGCGTCTATCGGATGTTCGATGGCGAAGCCAAACTGCTGTATGTGGGCAAGGCCAAGAACCTGAAAAAGCGCCTGGCCAGCTATTTTCGCAAGACCGGCCTGGCGCCCAAGACCGCCGCCCTGGTGGCCCGCATCGCTCAGGTGGAAACCACCATCACCGCCAACGAGACCGAGGCGCTGCTGCTGGAACAGACGCTGATCAAACAGTGGCGGCCGCCTTACAACATTCTGCTGCGCGATGATAAATCCTACCCCTATGTGTTTCTCTCCGACGGTGACTACCCGCGCCTGAGCATCCACCGTGGAGCGAAGAAGCAGAAGGGACGCTATTTCGGCCCCTATCCCAGTGCCGGCGCTATCCGCGAGAGCCTCAACCTGCTGCAGAAGACCTTTCAGGTGCGCCAGTGTGAGGACAGCTTCTTCAAGAATCGCACGCGCCCCTGCCTGCAATACCAGATCAAGCGCTGCAAGGGGCCCTGCGTCGACCTGGTCACGCCA
Source organism: Pseudomonas xionganensis (assembly GCF_009763245.1). Classification (GTDB taxonomy): domain Bacteria; phylum Pseudomonadota; class Gammaproteobacteria; order Pseudomonadales; family Pseudomonadaceae; genus Aquipseudomonas; species Aquipseudomonas xionganensis. The sequence goes on from NZ_WKJZ01000001.1 coordinate 2,401,439, forward strand.
GAGGAATACGCCGAGGACGTGCGCCACTCGGTGATGTTTCTCGATGGGCGCAGCAATGCCCTGAGCGATGAGCTGTCCAGTGCCATGCAGCAGGCCGCCATGCAGCTGGATTTCGAGCGGGCTGCCGAGCTACGTGATCAGATTGCGCTGCTGCGCCGGGTGCAGGATCAGCAGAGCATGGAAGGCGGTAATGGCGATGTCGACGTGGTAGCGGCCATGGTCAACCCGGGTGGGGCCTGTGTACATCTGATCAGCGTGCGCGGCGGGCGAGTGCTGGGTAGCAAGAACTTCTTTCCTCAGGTGGCCATCGAGGAAGAGGGCAGTGAGGTGCTCCTGGCCTTCCTTGCCCAGTATTACCTGGGCAGTGCCGAGCGCGACCTGCCGACCGAGCTGATTGTCAACGTGCAACATGAGGACTTCGCCACCCTGGTTGCGGCCATTGAAGCGTCGCGTGGTCGGCAGCTCAGCATCAGCCACCGCGTGCGTGGCACACGGGCGCGCTGGCAGCAGCTGGCGGTGACCAATGCCGAGCAGGCACTCGGTGCGCGACTGGCTGATCGGCAGCATGTCGCCGCACGTTTCGAGGCCCTGGCCGAGGCGCTGCAACTGAATGAGCTGCCGCAACGCCTGGAATGCTTCGATATCAGCCATTCCAGCGGCGAGGCCACCGTGGCGTCCTGCGTGGTATTTGGCCCGGAAGGGCCGCTCAAGTCAGATTATCGGCGCTATAACATCGAGGGCGTTACGGCTGGTGATGACTATGCAGCCATGCACCAGGCCCTGACCCGCCGTTTCAGCAAGATAAAGGAAGGCGAAGGCAAGCTGCCGGACATCCTGCTGGTCGACGGCGGCAAGGGCCAGCTGGCCATGGCCCGCGAGGTGCTTGAAGAATTGGCTGTGCCCGAGCTGATCCTGCTCGGCGTTGCCAAGGGCACCACCCGCAAGCCCGGCCTGGAGACGCTGTACTTCAATGACGCGGCCCATGAGTTCACCTTGCCAGGCACTTCACCGGCCTTGCATCTGATTCAGCAGATTCGCGACGAATCCCATCGCTTTGCCATCACCGGTCACCGTGCCCGCCGTGGCAAGGCCCGGCGCACATCGAGCCTGGAAGAGGTGCCAGGGGTTGGCCACAAGCGCCGCCGCGAGCTGCTCAATCACTTCGGTGGACTGCAGGAGCTGACGCGTGCCAGTAGCGAAGAAATCGCCAAAGCACCAGGAATCAGTAAAAAGCTGGCCGAGTTGATTTATGCCGCCCTACACAGCGAGTAGAATGCCGGCTCACCTCGCAGCCCAGTTGTGTCGATGAATATCCCCAACCTGCTTACCGTTCTTCGCGTTCTGCTGATTCCGATCTTCATTGCGCTGTTCTATCTCCCGTTCAGTTGGAGCTACTGGGCCGCCAGCGCAGTGTTTGCCATCGCCGCCGCAACCGACTGGCTGGATGGTTACCTCGCTCGCCGGCTTGAACAGAGCACCCCGTTTGGCGCTTTTCTCGATCCGGTGGCAGACAAGTTGATGGTGGCTGTTGCCCTGGTGCTGCTGGTGGCCGAGCACGGCAACCTTTGGCTGACTCTGCCAGCGGCCATCATCATTGGTCGTGAGATTGTGATCTCGGCCTTGCGCGAGTGGATGGCCGAACTGGGGGCGAGGGCGCAAGTGGCCGTCTCCAATATGGGCAAGTGGAAAACCGCAGCGCAGATGGTGGCCTTGATCATTCTGCTGGCCAACCCGGCCACCTTTACCCCATGGGTCATCCTCGGTTACGTGCTCCTGATCATCTCTGCGGTGCTGACCCTGTGGTCCATGCTGCAGTACCTGAAGGCCGCCTGGCCGCACCTGAGCACCACGGCAGAAAAAAAATAAGTTTTTGAATCAAGGGCTTGACGCGGCGTCTTGAAGCTATAGAATGGCGCCCGTCAACACGACAAGCGGGAATAGCTCAGTTGGTAGAGCACGACCTTGCCAAGGTCGGGGTCGCGAGTTCGAGTCTCGTTTCCCGCTCCAGATTTCAACGAGCCGTCTAAATCGGCTCGTTTAGTTTTAAGGCTGAGTAGCAGAGTGGTTATGCACCGGATTGCAAATCCGTGAACGCCGGTTCGATTCCGACCTCAGCCTCCATACATCAAAAAGCCCCAAGTAGTTGATTTACTTGGGGCTTTTTTGTTTTGCATGTAGAACCGCATGCGGTAGGATGTCGGCCTACGAAGCTATTTCCCACCATTTCTGCGAAAAGGTGGGCGAAAGGTGGGCAAATGGGTGGGCTGGTGATTGGATGGCCTGGTTTGGTGGTCGAGTAGAGTGTCTGTGACTCGTTCGATTGCAAATCCGTGAACGCCGGTTCAATTCCGACCTCAGCCTCCAATATAAAAGCCTCGTAGATCAAAGATTTACGAGGCTTTTTTCATTTGAAATAGCAAGCCTTGCGAGCGACACCTGGCCTGTATATAGTGCGGCCTTGTTCAAGCTACAGCTAGCAGCATCCCACGCGGATCACCAGCCGCACCACGCACTGCCCCGATGGTGAAATTGGTAAACACAGCAGACTTAAAATCTGCCGACCGCAAGGTCTTGCCGGTTCGATTCCGGCTCGGGGCACCATCTTTATCTGTGCGGTTTCTTCTTAATAAGTCAATCTCCCTGCCTAGGCGCTTGTTTCGAACGGCTTTCTTATGTCGGAGGCCCAGTAAGTAAGCCTTTGGCCTTGTACCGTTGCTTGAGCTCCATGGGCTGATAGACTGCGTGAGCAATTGCTAATCTAGGGAGTCATATGATCAAGAAATGTCTGTTCCCCGCCGCCGGTTACGGTACCCGCTTTCTGCCCGCCACCAAGGCCATGCCCAAGGAAATGCTGCCGATCGTCAACAAGCCGCTGATTCAGTATGGCGTCGAAGAGGCGCTGGAGGCCGGCCTGAGCGAGATCGCCATGGTGACCGGGCGTGGCAAGCGCGCGCTGGAGGATCATTTCGATATCAGCTATGAACTGGAGCACCAGATCCAGGGCAGTGACAAGGAAAAGTATCTACTCGGCATCCGTCGCCTGATTGACGAGTGCAGTTTTTCCTACACCCGCCAGGTGGAGATGAAGGGCCTGGGCCACGCCATTCTCTGTGGTCGCCCGCTGATTGGTGACGAGCCCTTTGCCGTCGTGTTGGCCGATGACCTGTGCCTGAACCTGGAAGGCGATGGCGTACTGGCGCAGATGATCAAGCTGTACAACCAGTTCCGCTGCTCCATCGTGGCGATTCAGGAAGTACCCGCCGAGGAAACCCAGAAATACGGGGTGATCGCCGGTGAGATGATCCGCGACGATATCTACCGCGTGCACAGCATGGTGGAGAAACCCAAGCCCGAAGATGCACCGTCCAATCTCGCCATCATCGGTCGCTATATCCTGACTCCGGATATTTTTGAGCTGATCGAGCAGACCGAGCCGGGCAAGGGCGGTGAAATCCAGATCACCGACGCCCTGATGAAACAGGCTCAGAACGGCTGCGTGATGGCCTATAAATTCAAGGGCCAGCGCTTCGACTGTGGTGGTGCCGAGGGTTATATCGAGGCCACCAATTTCTGCTACGAGCACCTGTACAAGACCGGCAAGGCGTTCTAAATCTTGCCAGAGCGGCAAAGCCACCTACGGGTGGCTTTGTGCTTTCAGGGGATTGGCATCTGCTGTGAACCCGGCCCCAAGGGCTGGCCATAGCTGAACTCCACGTAGTTACCCGCCGGATCACGCAAACCACAGTAATAGCCAACCGGATAGGGCTCATCCCTGGGGGGCCAGATCAGGCAGCCGGCCGCCTGAGCCTTGGCAGCAATGGCATCCACCGCCGCACGACTGTCCAGAGCAAAACCGAAATGACTGTAGTCGTCCGCAGCCAGGTTGCGCGCCTGACCGCCAGGCATGAGCACGAAGATAAACTCATGCTCCTTGTCCGGCTCTGCCATCCAGACGATGCGCGAACCCTTGCCGGCGCGCTGATGGATGACACGCATGGCGCAAAAACTTTCATAAAAGGCTACGCAGGCATCCAGATCAGGAACATGCAGAGCCAGGTGAGTCAGGGCAGGGGGCATGGTCGTTCTCTCCGCTTTCCGGCAAGCATAGCTGGCTGAGATTAAGCCAGGGCTTTGCGTTATGCTTGGCGGCTGTTTGGGAGGCTGCTATGAGCTATGACTTCGATCTGTTTGTAATAGGCGCAGGCTCCGGCGGAGTGCGGGCTGCACGCTTCGCCGCAGGCTTTGGCGCGAAAGTGGCCGTGGCCGAGAGTCGATATCTGGGCGGCACCTGCGTCAATGTGGGCTGCGTACCGAAAAAACTGCTGGTATATGGCGCCCACTTCGCTGAAGACTTCGAACACGCCAAGGGCTTTGGCTGGTCGCTGGGGCAAGCCGGATTTGACTGGGCGACTCTGATTGCCAACAAGAACCGCGAGATTGAAAGGCTCAACGGCATCTATCGCAACCTGCTGGTGAGTAGCGGGGTCACCCTGCTGGATGGCCACGCGCGCCTGCTCGATGGCCACAGCGTCGAGGTCAATGGCCAGCGTTACAGTGCCCGGCATATCCTGATCGCCACCGGTGGCTGGCCGCATGTTCCAGACATTCCCGGACGCGAACATGCCATCGACTCCAACCAGGCCTTCTATCTACCCGAGTTGCCCAAGCGCGTGCTGGTGGTGGGTGGTGGTTATATCGCCGTGGAGTTTGCCTCGATCTTCCATGGCCTGGGTACCCAGACCTCGCTGTTGTATCGCGGTGAACTGTTCCTGCGTGGCTTCGATGGTGCGGTGCGCCGGCATCTGCGCGAGGAGCTGGAAAAACGTGGCCTGGACCTGCAATTCAACGCCGATATCGCCCGTATAGACAAACAGGCCGACGGCAGCCTGCTGGCTACCCTCAAGGATGGCCGCGTACTGCACACCGACTGCGTGTTCTACGCCACCGGCCGGCGCCCCATGCTGGATAACCTGGGCCTGGAGAACACCGGTGTCGACCTGGATGCGCGCGGCTATATCCAGGTCGATGAGCTGTTCCAGACCTCTGAGCCCTCTATCCTGGCCATTGGCGATGTGATTGGCCGTGTGCAACTGACCCCGGTAGCCCTGGCCGAGGGTATGGCCGTGGCCAGGCGTCTGTTCAAGCCGCAAGAGTATCGCCCGGTGGATTACCGAATGATCCCCACCGCCGTGTTCAGCCTGCCGAATATCGGCACCGTGGGCCTGAGCGAAGAGCAGGCCAGGGAGGAGGGCTATGAGGTCCAGGTGTTCGAGAGCCGTTTCCGCCCGATGAAACTGAGCCTCACCGAATGCCAGGAGCGCACCCTGATGAAGCTGGTGGTGGATGCTGACAGTGACCGCGTACTGGGCTGTCATATGGTCGGCCCGGAAGCGGGGGAGATCATCCAGGGGCTGGCCGTGGCGCTAAAGGCCGGCGCCAGCAAACAAATATTCGACGAAACCATCGGCGTGCATCCCACCGCTGCCGAAGAGTTCGTCACCATGCGCACACCTGTGGCGTCCTGAGGGGTATATGGCTCAACTGTTCTATTTGGCCGACTTGTTCGGCGTCGCCGTCTTCGCCATTACCGGCGCGCTGATGGCCGGACGCAAGTCCATGGACTTGTTCGGTGTGCTGGTGATCGCGGTGATCACCGCCCTGGGCGGCGGCACCCTGCGCGACCTGATCCTCGACAACCATCCGGTCAGCTGGATTCTCAATGACCTGTATATCCTTGTGGCCTCCCTGGCCGCTGTCGGCACGGTGATCTGGGTTCGCTTGACCCGGCCCATCCATGAAAAAGGCCTGCTGCTGGCCGATGCCTTTGGCCTGGCAGTCTTCACTGTGATCGGTACCGAAGTGGCCATGCAGCATGCCGTGCCTTACAGCACCGCGGTGATCATGGGCGTCATGACCGGTGTAGCGGGGGGCGTGATGCGCGATGTGATTTGCAACGAGATCCCCTTGATTTTCCAGAAGGAAATCTACGCCACTGCCTGCATTGCCGGTGCCCTGGCATTTATTGGTCTGCGGGAGCTGGGCACACCGCACTGGCTGGACACCGGTCTTGCCATGCTGACGGTATTGCTGATCCGCCTCGCGGCCATTCGCTGGCATATCTCGTTGCCGCGCTTTCATCTGCTGGATCGAGACTGATGATCGAGCGTCTGGATCATCTGGTCCTGACCGTGGCCGACATTGCGCGCACGGTGGCCTTTTATCGGCGCGTGCTGGGCATGCGCCATGAGGTGTTTGGCCAGGGGCGCGATGCGCTGGTGTTCGGCCAGCAGAAATTCAATCTGCACCAGCTCGGCCGTGAGTTCGAACCCAAGGCACAGGCGCCCACACCAGGCGCCATCGACCTGTGCCTGATTACCCGCTGGAGCATGGCTCAGGTGTCTGCACATCTGCAGCAACAGGGCGTGGCCATCGAAGAAGGGCCGGTGGCTCGCAGCGGCGCCATGGGTTCGATCGAATCGGTGTATTTCCGTGACCCGGATGGCAATCTGATCGAGGTTAGTCGTTATTGTTGAGAGAGCGCTCTCGCATACTTAATTTAACATAATATACATTATGCGAAGTATGGTGCCATGAGATTAAACTCAACTCCCTGGGTAAATCACGCTTCGCATAATGTCGCTTATGTTGAATCGGTCTCTGCCCCTTATCAGCTTGGCGTGCCTAAAGCCGCAGTGCTAGCCTCAGGGCCACTTCACTGTACAAGCCCAAACCATGAGCAAGCATCCACGCAAGAAAAGCAACCGTTCTGCCAGCAAAAATTCCGCCGCGCCTCAAGGCAGCCGGCACAGCCCCGAATGGCTCGTATTGATTCTGGCGCTGCTTGGCATGCTGCTGACCGCCTACCTGAGTTACAGCGCTTTCAGCCAAAGTGTACCGGCCTTCTGTGCAGCCGATTCCGGCTGCGAGCTGATCCAGCAAAGCCGCTGGTCGCGGGTCTTCGGGGTGCCGCTGGCGCTCTGGGGTTTTGCCCTGTATGGGCTGCTGGCGGCCATGGCCTGGCGCCTGCCGGCCAAGGCTTTGCGCTGGCAGCGTCTGGCCCTGGTGGCCGTGCTGGGTCTGGGTATCAGCCTGTACCTGACGCTGCTGGGCTGGTGGCAGCTCAAGGCCTTCTGCCTGTGGTGCCTGCTGTCGCTGACGCTGCTAGCAGGTATTTGTGTGCGCCTGGGGCTAAGCCGGCCGCAGAGCCTGGAGCGCGCGCAATGGCAGCGTTGGTCGGGCAGCTGTGCCCTGGCCTTGCTGCTGAGTATCGGTGGGCTGCAGCTGGCCTATAGCGACCTGCTCGAACCGCGGGAAGACCCGCAACTGCAGGCCCTGGCCGAGCATCTGCAGCGAATCGATGCCCGGTTCTACGGCGCCTTCTGGTGTCCGGCATGCCAGGAACAAAAACGCCTGTTCGGCAGTTCGGCCAAGCGTCTGCCCTATGTGGAATGTGCGCCCAATGGCAGCAAGGGTCTGGTGGTACGCGCCTGCCTGGATGCCAATGTCAGCGGCTACCCGACCTGGGTGATCCGTGGCCGCCGCTATCAGCAGGTGCTTAGCGTCGAAGAGTTGACCCGTTATTCGCGTTTCAAGGCCGAACAATAGCGCCACCGCCCGTTGATAGGTATCAATACACGGTCCGGCCTGGCGGGTTAAAAAGACGCAAAATTGCGCGGAGTTGGCCATGGACAAGCATCAGCAATGGAACCTGTGGTACTTCCTGCTGGCGTTCAGCCTGTTACTGCTGTTCCAGAACTGGTGGAGCGCGCGCAGCGCGGTGGAGCCCATCCCCTATAGCGAATTTATGCGCCTGCTCAAGGAAGACCAGCTCAGCGAGCTGCGCATCGACCAGCAACAGATCAGCGGCCGGCTCAAGGAGCCGATCAACAACCGCCACCAATTCTCCACCGTGCGGGTCGAGCCGGAGCTGGCGACGGCCCTGGCCGAGTCCGGCGCCAGTTTCAGCGGCACCCGCGAAGGCGGCCCCCTGAGCACCCTGCTCAGCTGGCTGTTGCCGATGCTGCTGATCTTCGCCCTGTGGTCCTTTCTGTTTCGCAGCCTACTGGCCAAGCAGGGCTTGGGCGGCATGGTCAATGTCGGCAAGTCCAAGGCCAAGGTGTTCGTGCAGCGCGACACCGGAGTGAGTTTCGAGGATGTGGCCGGCATCGACGAGGCCAAGGCCGAGTTGCAGGAGGTGGTGTCCTTTCTCAAGGATCAGCCCAAGTACAGCCGCCTGGGCGCGCGGATTCCCAAGGGCATTCTGCTGGTGGGCCCGCCGGGCACCGGCAAGACCCTGGTGGCCAAGGCCGTGGCCGGTGAGGCGGGCGTGCCCTTCTTCTCCATCTCCGGCTCGGAATTCGTCGAGATGTTCGTCGGCGTGGGCGCCGCCCGGGTGCGGGATCTGTTCGAGCAGGCGCGCCAGGCGGCGCCCTGCATCATCTTTATCGACGAGCTGGATGCCCTGGGCAAGATGCGCGGGGTCGGCACCTTAGGCGGCAATGACGAGAAGGAGCAGACCCTCAACCAGCTGCTGGCCGAGCTGGACGGCTTCGACAGCCGCGAGGGCGTGGTGCTGCTGGCCGCCACCAACCGCCCGGAGATCCTCGACCCGGCCCTGCTGCGGGCCGGCCGTTTCGACCGGCAGATTCTGATTGACCGAGCCGACCGCCGCGGCCGGGCGGCCATCCTGCGGGTGCACCTCAAGCGAATCCAGGCCGGGGCCGATCTGGATGTGGACGCCATCGCCGGGATGACCACCGGCTTTTCCGGCGCCGACCTGGCCAATCTGGTCAACGAGGCGGCCATCGTCGCCACCCGCCGCGGTGCCGAGGCGGTGAGCATGGCCGACTTCAGCGCCGCGGTGGAGCGCATCGTGATCGGCAGCGAGCGCCGCGGTCGCCTGTTGCAACCCCATGAGCGCGAGGTGGTGGCCTACCACGAGATGGGCCACGCCCTGGCCGCCGCCAGCCTGGCGGGCATGGACCCGGTGCACAAGGTGTCGATCATCCCCCCGCTCCGTCGGCGCCCTGGGCTACACCCTGCAACGGCCCACCGAAGATCGCTTTCTGATCACCCAGCGCGAACTCAAGGATCGCATGCTGGTGTTGCTGGCCGGGCGCGCCGCCGAGCAACTGGTGTTCGACGAGGTGTCCACCGGTGCGGCGGACGACTTGGCCAAGGTCACCGATATCGCCCGGCAGATCGTCACCCGCTTCGGCATGAGCGCCGAACTGGGCCAGGCCGTGCTGGAAAAACACAGTGCCAGTTACCTGGGCGACCAGGCCCTGGCCCTGCGCGACAAGGATTACTCCGAGCAGACCGCCCGCGAGGTGGATCTGTGCGTCAGGGCCCTGATCGACGAGGCCTACACCCGGGCCAAGGCCCTGCTGCAAGGCCAACGCGAGGTGCTGGAACAAGGCGCCCGCCTGTTGCTTGAGAAGGAAACCCTGACCCCGGAGGAGTTCCCGGCCCTGCTGCCCAGGACAGGCAAGAGCGGCGGCTAAAGGCGATCCGGGTTGCCGCCAGGGCCGTTGCTGCCAGGCGGCTGCCCATGGCCCCTCCCCTGTATCGGCGTCAGCAGAACAGCGCCGGCGGCGCCTGGCTGATCGGGCTGCTCCTGCCCAGCAGCTGCAGGTAGCGGTCGTAGCGGTAGGTCGGACCGTCCTGGCAGACGTAGCTGCTGCCGAGGTAGCAGTGCCCGCACAGGCCATCGGCGCAGTGCATGCGTCGCTCCAGCGATAGCCAGATCCTGTCCGCACGCAAACCCCGTTGCAGGCAGGCTTCGGCGCTGGCGCGCATCAGCGGCTCGGGGCCGCAGCAGAGCAATGCGGCGGGCGGCCCGGCGGCGAAGACCTCGTCCAGATGCAGCAGCGGCGTGCCCTGGCGCTGGCCAGGGGCGGCCTGGTCGAAGGTTTCGATAAAGGGCAACGTCTGCTGCCAGCGCGCCCGCTCGCGGCCCAGTACCTGGGCGCCGCTGTGGCGGGCGCCATAGATCACGCTCAGGCGCGCCGGCATGGCTTGCCGGCTGGCCTGTTCGATAACCCCGGCCAGGGGCGCCAGGCCGCAGCCACCGGCCACCACCAGCAGCGGCTGGGCATTGAAGAACAGCGGCCAGCCATGGCCGAAGGGCCCGCGGTAGCCCAGCACGCTGCCTGCAGGCTGGTCGAACAGGGCCTGGGTCAGGCGCCCGGCGCGGCGCACCAGCGCGGTAAAACAACCCTGGGCATCCGGCAGGCTGACATAGGTAAAGGGCGCCTCGCCCACGCCTGGCAGCGTAAGCATAAAGAACTGCCCGGCCTTGGCCGCCAGATCGCTGGCCGCAGGCTGCTCGATGCGCAGGCTGAAATGCCGCGAGTCCTCGCCATCCTCGTACTGTTCCAGCAGGTGCAGCCGCCGTGGGGTGCTGTCGATCATGGCTGTACCACCTTATGCATCACGCCGTGCACGCCGATGCTGCCGGGGCAGACCCGGTCGCAGCGACCGCAGCCCACGCAGCCATAGCTGTCGAAGCGTTGGCGGAAGTCCTCGCCGAACTTGTGTGTCCAGAACCGTTGCACCCGCTGCCCGGCCGTGGCGCTGGGGTTGTGGCCGCTGGCCTCTTGCTGGAAGCCCTGATACAGGCAGCTGTCCCAGACCCGCTCGCGCAGCGCCCCGCCCTGCCCCTCGGCCCTGTCCAGAGGGGCGAAGCAGCTGCAGGTGGGGCACACCGAGGTGCAGCCGGAGCAGCCCAGGCAGCGCAGGCCCAGCGCTTCCCAGGTGCTGTCGTCGATGGCCTGCAGATTGAGCCGGGCGATGCCCTCGATTATGTCCTCCTGGCTGCCCTGCTCCGCCCGCACCCGCGCCTCGTTGGCCTGGCGCTGGGCCGGCCAGTCGGCGTGGGCGCTGGCCAGGTCCAGACCGTGCAAGGCCTGTTGCCCGGCCGCGCTGGCCGCCAGCAGGCCCCAGTCTGCGCCCGCCTCGGCTGGCGGCAGGAGAATCAGATCGGCCGTCTGCGCCTGCACCGCCGGGCCGCTGCCGAGTACGCTGCAGAAGCCGCCGTTGCAGCTGTGCAGGCAATCCAGCCCCACCAGCAGGGTAGCCTGGCGCCGCGCCTGGTAATGCGCATCCTGGGCGAAGAACTGGTCTTGATAGGCCACGGCCTGCAGATCGCAGGCGTGCAATCCGAACAGCACCTGGGGCACCACCTGCGGCAGCGCTGAGTAGAACTGGCCGCCATCGAAGCGAAACAGCAGCTCGCGCTCACCAAAGAAGAAGCTCTTGGCGGAAAACGGCGGCAGCTCGCTGCTAGGTTCGAAGGCGTGGCGATCCTGGCTGCTGACCGTTTGCCAGTGCTGCCCGCCCTGGCAGTCCGGGCGCACTTCGTAGAGCCGGCGCTGGGCGGCCAGGTGGGCACGCAGGCGTTCGGGGCGATCCAGGCTATAGGCGTGCATGGCTGACCTCGCTGGTCCCCATATGGATATCCGGCGCCTGCCCCGGGGCCAGGGCTTCCAGGGCCACGGCGCAGGCCTTGAGCTCGGGCATCTTGCTGATCGGGTCCTGGGCGTCGTTGGTCAGGCGGTTACAGGGCGCTTCGCTGAAGTGATAGGGCATGCTCAGGGTGCCGCGGGGCAAGTCGTCGTGGTATTCGATGCGGGTCTCCAGCACGCCGCGGCGCGAACGCACGCGCACGCCCTGGTGCTGGGCCAGGCCCAGCTCGGCGGCATCCTCCGGGTGGATAAACAGCAGGCCGGCCGGGGTTTCCCGTTCCAGCAGCGGCGATTTGCGGGTCATCGAGCCGCAGCCGTAGTGGAAGTGCAGGCGCTGAGTGGTAAAGGCAAAGGGGTACTCGGCATCCGGCAGCTCCGCCACCTCCACCTGGGACAGCGGCAGCAGGCGCGCACGGCCGATGGGAAAGCCCTGTTGATGAAGGATCGGCGAACCCTGGGGATGCGCGCTGTCGCAGGGCCATTGCAGGCCGTGGTGGGCGTCCAGCGCCGGGTAGTTCATGGCCGAGAAGATCGGCGTCAGGGCCGCCATCTCGTCGAACACCGCCTCGGCGTCGCGCCAGGCCATGCCGGCATAGTCCATGCGCCGGGCCAGCTCGCCGAGGATCTGCCAGTCGCCGCGCGCCAGCCCCGGCGGCGCGATGGCCTGGCGGATACGCTGCACGCGGCGCTCGCAGTTGGTAAAAGTGCCGTCCTTCTCGGCGAAGGCCGCCGCCGGCAATAACACATCGGCCTGGCGGGCCGTGGCGGTCAGGCTCAGTTCGACCACCACCAGCAGGTCCAGGGCGGCGAAGGCGCGGGCCACCTGGTTCTGGTCCGGGTCGGTCTGCAGCGGGTCTTCGCCCATGATCAGCAAGGCGCGCAGCTCACCCTGCTGCGCCGCGTGCATCATGCCCAGCGAAGTCAGCCCCGGCGCCTCGGGCACGGCGCGACCCCAGGCAGTGCTGAAGCGGGCGCGCACGGCCGGATCGGCCACCGCCTGATAACCGGGATAGACATTGGGCAGGCAGCCCATGTCGCAGGCGCCCTGCACATTGTTCTGCCCGCGCAGGGGGTTGATGCCGGTGCCCGGCCGGCCGATCTGGCCGCACAGTAGCACCAGGTTGCTCAGGGCGATGACATTGTTGGTGCCGCTCTGGAACTGGGTAATGCCCATGCCGTAGGCGGTAAAGGCTGTCTTGACCTGACTGAAAAGATAGGCCACGCGCTCCAGTTCGGCCACTGCTATGCCGCATTGCTCGCTGCACTGCGCCAGACTCAGTTCGGCCAGATGTGCCCGCAGCGGCGCGATATCCTCGCAGCGCTCGGCGAGAAAGGCGGTGTTCTCCCAGCCGCGCTCCAGGATGATCTTGAGCAGGGCATTGAGCAGGGCGATATTGCTGCCCAGGCGCAGCTGTAGATGGATATCGGCCAGGCGCGCCAGGCGCGTGCGCCGTGGGTCGATCACGATCAGGGTGGCGCCACGGGCCTGGGCGCGCAGCATGCGCGCGCCGATCATGGCGTGGTTCTCGGTGACATCGGCGCCCACCACCAGAATCAGCTCGGCCTGGTCGATATCGGCAATGCTGTTGCTCATCGCCCCCGAGCCCAGGGTGCGGCTCAGGCCCGCCACCGAGGGGCTGTGGCAGATGCGCGCGCAGTGGTCGATATTGTTGCTGCCCAGCACCGCCCGAGCGAATTTCTGCGCGGCGTAGTTATCCTCGTTGCTGGCCCGGGCGCAGCTGATCACCCCCACCCCGCCGGGGCCGCGCTCATCCTGGGCATTGCGCAGGCCTTCGGCGACCCGCTCCAGGGCCTCGTCCCAGCTGGCCGGGCGAAACTGGCCGTGTTCCTTGATCAGCGGCTGGGTCAGGCGGCCATGGGCATCGATGGCGAAGCTACTGGCCCAGCCCTTGGCGCACAGCTGGCCCTGGCTGACCGGGTGTCCGGGCTGTGGCTCCACGCCGATCACCCGGCCGTCTTCTACCCGCAGACCAATGCCGCAACCCACGCCGCAGAAGCTGCAAATACTGGGAACCACGCGCATCGTGCCGCCCTCCTCCGCTTGCCATGCACTAAAGGGCAATCGCCAGAATGCTGCAGGGCGCACGATACAGCAGGTGCTCGGTGGTGCTGCCCAGCAACCGACCCAAGCCGTGGCGCTGCACCCGGCCCATCACCAGCACATCCACCTGCTGCTGGGTAGCGAACTCGACCAGGGTGCGGATCGGCTGGCCCTGAATAAAATGCCGGCATTCTGCCGGTACGCCATGTTGCTCAGCCAGGGTGGTAAAGGCCTGTAACAGACCGTTCTGCCACTGCTCGACCAGATCGGCCCAGGCCGATACCACTGCCCCGGCCTCGGCCAGATAGGCGGTGGACAGGTCATAGCTGTGCAGCAGGTGCAATTCGGCGTCGCACTGCAGGGCCAGGGCATGGGCCTGTGCGATCACCTGCTGATTGATGGCCAGGCTGTCGGGATTACCCGCCTGCAGATCCACCGCGGCCACCACCTTGCGCGGCAGGGCCGGCCCAGCCGCGCTCAGCAGGTGTACCGGTGCCGGGCAATCACGCAGCAGCTGCCAGTCCAGCGGTGTGACAAAGGCGCGCTTGAGCGCCGATTCATGCTGCAGATCCTTGATCAGCAGATCCGCCGGCAGCTCCCGGGCATGCTGCAGAATCTCTTCCAGGGGTTGGTCGCTGCTGAGAATCTCGAAGGTCGCGGTCAGGCCCTTGCTGTGCAGCAGGCCGGTTTCGTCTTTGAGCCAGTTGTTCAGGGCTTGCAGATGGTCGTTGTGCAGGCGCTGCTGCACGTCACGATCAAGCAGGGCCCATGCCGACAGCGGCTCGACCAAGGCCAGGATATGCAAGGCAGCACCGCTGTGCTCGGCCAGGGCGATGGCACGCTGCAAGGCGGCGCCGTGATGCATCTGCGCATTGGTGATCAACAGCAGGCGTTGGTACTGACTCATGGCACCTCCGGGGGGCTGGCGGGCGACGCTATATTGCCAAGGTGCGCCAGTTACGCCGCGAAGCTCTTGATATGCATCAAGGTCGCGGTGGATGGCGTACATCAAGGCTAGCCCATTGGCTCAGGCCTACAGCTATAGCGCTGCCTATCCCGGAGAGGTGGCCTACTCGGCCTGCAGCGTCAGTACCACACGGCCGCGGCTGGGGCAGGTTTCCATATAGCGGTGGGCCGCCACCACCTGCTCGAAAGGATAGACCTTGTCGATCAGAGGCTGCAGCAAACCGTCGGCGGTGAGCTGATTGATGCCCTGCAGCGCCTTGGCCACGGCGGCGGCATCCTGGGGAATGCCCAGCTCCTCCTTGCCGGTGAAATTGCCAATGCAATGCACGAAGAACTGGATGTTTTTCTGAAACGCGGCGCAGGCCGGGAACGGTGTTTCGTTGCCGCCCTGCAGGTCGAACAGGATGAGCCGGCCACGGGGCGCGATGGCATCGCCCAACAGGCACATCTGCGGCCCGCCCAGGGCATCCATCACCACGTTGACGCCCTTGCCATCGGTGAGCTTGGCAACCCGGCTGACCAGGTCCTGCTCCTCGGTGAGGATGATCTGGTCGGCGCCCAGTTGCTTGAGAAAGTCGCTGTCCTCGGCATGCTCGGTGGCGGCAATCACCTGGGCGCCCAGGGCCTTGCCCATCTGCACGATATAGGGCCCCCAGCAGCGGCTTGCGGCGGTAACCAGCACTGTCTCTCCGGGCTGCAGACGGGCCAGTTCGACAAAGCCGAACCAGCCAACCATGGACGGCAGGTAATGCACGCAGGCCTGCTGCGGGGTCAGGTTGGCCGGGTAGCGGCTCAGCGAGCTGCGCGGCAACAGCACCTGCTCGGCGTAGGCCGGGTAGTGATTGACGCTATGGCCAGGGAAGCTGGCAACCAGGTCGCCCACGTTCAGGTCGGTCACGCCCGCCCCCACCGCCAGCACCGTACCGGCCAGCTCATGGCCCAGGCCCGCCGGCAGTTGCGCCGGGGTGTGGGCCAGGTTCTGCCGCCACAGCACGTCATACCAGCTCACACCAATAGCCTGCACCCCGACCAGCACCTCACCGGCGCCGGGCGTCGGCGTTGCGCGCTCTTCGTACTTGAGCACCTCGGCTTCGCCGAACTGATGGAAACGGATAATGCGCGACATCGCAAACCTCAGAGCTTGACCGCTAATAGCCATGGACTTTATCCGGGCTAGGCCGGCAATGCCACAGTGCCTGAGTGATAGCCGCCATGCCTGTCGATGATGATAGGCTCGCCCAGCATCATTTATGGCCATGTATTGCCTGCCACCAGCATTCGGCATTAGCCTGATTCGCGCGCACAACCGCCCCTTGCCAAATGGATACTGGATGAACCGCAACGATCTGCGCCGCGTCGATCTCAACCTGTTGATCGTCTTCGAAACGCTGATGCATGAACGCAGCGTGACTCGAGCCGCGGAAAAACTCTTTCTCGGTCAGCCAGCCATCAGCGCGGCCCTGGCGCGCCTGCGCAGCCTGTTCGATGACCCGTTGTTTGTGCGCACCGGGCGCAGCATGGAACCCACTGCCCGCGCCCAGGAGATTGCCACCCTGCTCTCCCCGGCCCTGGACTCGATTTCCACTGCAGTCAGCCGCGCCGCCGACTTCAATCCGGCCACCAGCAGCACTGTCTTTCGCATCGGCCTGTCCGATGAGGTCGAGTTCGCCCTGCTGCCGCCCCTGATCAAACGCCTGCGCGCCGAAGCCCCCGGCGTGGTGCTGGTGGTGCGCCGCACCAATTACCTGCTGATGCCGGCGATGCTGGCCAGCGGTGAAATTTCCGTAGGGGTCAGCTACACCGCGGAACTGCCGGCCAACGCCAAGCGCAAGACCCTGCGCCGCTCCAAACCCAAGGTGCTGCGCGCCGACAGCGTGCCCGGAGCCCTGAGCCTGGACGACTACTGCGCCCGCCCCCACGCCATGGTCTCCTTTGCCGGGGATCTGGGCGGCTTTGTCGACGAAGAACTGGCCAAGCTGGGGCGCAAACGCCGCGTGGTGCTGGCCGTGCCGCAGTTCAACGGCCTGGGCCAGCTGCTCGCCGGCACCGACCTGGTGGCCATGGTGCCGGACTACACCGCCGCTGCCCTGACAGCTGCTGGCGGGCTGCGTGCCGAAGACCCACCCATGCCGACCCAGTCCTTCGAGCTGTCCATGGCCTGGCGCGGCGCCCAGGACAACGACCCCGCCGAGCGCTGGCTGCGCTCACGTATCCAGATGTTCTGTGGCGATCCGGATAGCCTGTAGCCGCGCGGTGTTCACCTAGCGCGCAATCGATACAAGCCCTGGAACCATCACCCAGCGTGATAGTTATCTTCGCGTCGTTCGATTCGTGGCCGACAGCAGCCCGCCGCACACTTCGCCCGTCTATACATTCGACTGGCGGAGTCACTCATGGAACAGTCCAACACCCTCAACTGGGGCCTGCCCCTGACGCTTGCCCTCAGCCTGCTGCTGAGCGCCTGTGGCCAGGCCCCGGAAGCCATGCAACAGATGCCGGCGGCAAAAGTCAGCGTGGCCGAAGTCATCGAACAACCGATCAACGAATGGGACGAATTTACCGGCCGCCTGGAGGCCCCCGAGTCCGTTGAGGTTCGCCCGCGGGTATCCGGCTTTATTGACCAGGTCGCCTTCGACGAAGGCAGCCTGGTGAGCAAAGGCGATTTGCTGTTCCAGATCGATCCACGGCCGTTCCAGGCCGAGGTCAAGCGCCTCGAAGCCCAGTTGCAGCAAGCCCGCGCCCAGGCGCTGCGCACCGCCAGCGAAGCCAGCCGCGGCGAGCGTCTGCGCAAGAGCAATGCGATTTCCGCCGAGCTGGCCGATGCCCGCGCCAGCGCCGCCGCAGAAGCCCAGGCCGCAGTAGCCGGCATCCAGGCGCAGCTGGATAACGCCCGTCTCAACCTGAGCTTTACCCGGGTTATCGCCCCCATCGATGGGCGCGTCGGCCGCGCGCAAATCACCGCCGGCAACCTGGTCAATGCCGGGCAAAGCCTGCTGACCACGTTGGTCAGCACCGACCGGGTCTACGCCTATTTCGATGCCGATGAGCGCGTGTTCCTCAAATACGTTGAGCTGGCGCGTCAGGCCGGCGGGCAGACTCGCGACGCCAGCCCGGTGTACCTGGGCCTGTCCAGCGAGGACGGTCACCCACACCTGGGTGAGCTGGATTTTCTCGATAACCAGGTCAACCCGCAGACCGGCACCATCCGTGGCCGCGCCGTGTTCGATAACCGTGACGGGCGCTTCACGCCTGGCCTCTACGCACGCCTCAAGCTGGTGGGCAGCAGCCAGTACGCCGCCGCGCTGATCAGGGACGAAGCGGTCGGCACGGATCTGGGCAAGAAGTTCGTATTGGTGCTCGACAAGGACAATGCCGTGCAGTACCGCGCCATCGAACTGGGGCCGAAGCTGGAAGGCCTGCGCATAGTGCGTAGCGGCCTTTCCAAGGGCGAGAAGATCGTGGTCAACGGTCTGCAGCGCGCCTTCCCCGGTTCCACCGTTGATCCGCAAAGCGTGCCCATGGCCGACGAGGCCACCCTCGCCCAGCTGGCCCGCCTGCGCCAATCCGTGGAGGACCGTGATGCCCCACGGGTGGCCAAACAAGACAGCAACAATGGCAAGCCGCGCGGCTGACCAGACGCCTTGGTGCGCGCAGCGCACCCTACCCGATCATCCGATTCGTAGGGTGCGCCGTGCGCACCAGCGCCCGAGGACCCTCCCATGAATTTCTCGCAATTCTTTATCCAGCGGCCGATCTTCGCCGCCGTGCTGTCGCTGCTGATCCTGATCGGCGGCGCCATCTCGCTGTTCCAGTTGCCGATCAGCGAATACCCGGAAGTGGTGCCGCCCACCGTGGTGGTACGCGCCGCCTTCCCCGGTGCCAATCCCAAGGTGATCGGTGAAACCGTCGCCTCGCCGCTGGAACAGGCGATTACCGGGGTGGAAGGTCTGCTCTATATGTCATCCCAGGGCACCGCCGACGGCCGGATGACCCTGACCCTGACCTTCGCCCTTGGCACCGATCTGGACAAGGCCCAGGTGCAGGTGCAGAACCGCGTGACCCGCACCATGCCGACCCTGCCCAGTGAAGTGCAGCGCCTCGGCGTGACGGTGGACAAGGCCTCGCCCGACCTGACCATGGTGGTGCACCTGACCTCGCCGGACGACCGCTACGACATGCTCTACCTGTCCAACTACGCCGCGCTCAACGTCAAGGACGAGCTGGCGCGCCTGGATGGCGTGGGTGATGTACAGCTGTTCGGCCTGGGCAACTACTCGCTGCGCGTCTGGCTGGACCCTAACAAGGTGGCTTCGCGCAATCTGACTGCCAGCGATGTGGTGGCCGCCATCCGCGAACAGAACCGCCAGGTCGCCGCGGGCTCGCTCGGCGCACCGCCATCGGATGCCGGCAACAGCTTCCAGCTGTCGATCAACACCCAGGGCCGTCTGGTCAGCGAGGAAGAGTTCGAGAACATCATTATCCGCGCCGGTGAAAACGGTGAAATCACTCGCCTGAAAGATATCGCCCGTATCGAGCTGGGCTCCAGCCAGTACGCCCTGCGCTCCTTGCTGAACAACAAACCGGCAGTCGCCATTCCGGTCTTTCAGCGCCCCGGCTCCAACGCCATCGAGATTTCCGATGCGGTGCGCGCGCGCATGGCCGAACTCAAGCAAAGCTTCCCCCAGGGCGTGGATTTCGAGATCGTCTACGACCCGACCATCTTCGTCCGTGGTTCCATCGAGGCGGTGGTGCATACCCTGCTCGAAGCCATCGTGCTGGTGGTGCTGGTGGTGATCCTGTTCCTGCAGACCTGGCGCGCTTCGATCATTCCGCTGGCCGCCGTGCCGGTGTCCCTGATCGGCACCTTCGCCGTGATGCATATGTTCGGCTTCTCGCTCAACGCTCTGTCGCTGTTCGGCCTGGTGCTGGCCATCGGTATCGTGGTGGACGACGCCATCGTGGTGGTGGAGAACGTCGAGCGCAATATCGGCCTGGGCAAGACTCCGCTAGAGGCAACCAAGCAGGCGATGAAGGAAGTGACCGGGCCTATCGTTGCCACGGCCCTGGTTCTGTGCGCCGTGTTCGTGCCGACTGCCTTTATTTCCGGACTTAGCGGGCAGTTCTACCAGCAGTTCGCCCTGACCATCGCCATCTCCACGGTGATCTCGGCCTTCAACTCGCTGACCCTGTCCCCTGCCCTGGCCGCCGTATTGCTGAAAAGCCACGACGCGCCGAAAGACCGCTTTTCCAAGCTGCTCGACAGGCTGTTCGGCGGCTGGCTGTTCACGCCGTTCAACCGCCTGTTCGAGCGCGCCAGCCATGGCTATGTCGGTACGGTAAAACGCGTGCTGCGCGGCAGCGGCATCGCCCTGTTCGTCTACGCCGGCTTGATGGGCCTGACCTACCTGGGCTTCGCCACAACCCCCACCGGCTTTGTGCCGGCCCAGGACAAACAGTATCTGGTGGCCTTCGCCCAGCTGCCGGACGCCGCGACCCTGGATCGCACCGAAGCGGTGATCAAGAAGATGTCGGCAATCGCCGGCAAGCACCCCGGTGTGGAAAACACCGTGGCCTTCCCCGGCCTGTCGATCAACGGCTTCACCAATAGCCCAAACAGCGGCATCGTCTTCACCCCACTGAAACACTTTGATGAGCGCACGGATCCGTCGATGAGCGCCACGGCTATCGCGGCCGAGCTGAACGCGCAGTTCAGCGAGATTCAGGACGCCTATATCGCCATCTTCCCGCCACCCCCGGTGCAGGGCCTGGGCACCATCGGCGGCTTCCGCCTGCAGGTGCAGGATCGTGGCAACCTGGGCTATGACGAGCTGTATGTGCAAACCCAGAACGTCATCGCCAAGGCCCGCGCGCTGCCGGAGCTGGACCCGATGTCGGTGTTCACCAGTTATCAGGTGAATGTGCCGCAGATCGATGCCGCCATAGACCGCGAAAAGGCCAAGACCCACGGCGTGGCGATCAGCGACATCTTCGACACCATGCAGATCTACCTGGGCTCGCTGTACGCCAACGACTTCAACCGTTTTGGCCGTACCTACCAGGTCAACGTGCAGGCCGAGCAGCAGTTCCGCCTGGAGCCCGAGCAGATCGGCCAGCTCAAGGTGCGCAACAACCGTGGTGAAATGGTGCCGCTGTCGGCCTTCCTCAAGGTCAGCGCCAGCGCGGGGCCGGATCGGGTGATGCACTACAACGGCTTCCTCACCGCCGAGATCAACGGTGCTGCAGCCCCCGGCTACAGCTCCGGCCAGGCCGAAGCGGCAATCGCCAAGCTGCTCAAGGAAGAACTGCCCAACGGCATGAGCTTCGAGTGGACCGACCTGACCTACCAGCAGATTCTGGCCGGTAACAGCGCAATCTTCGTCTTCCCGCTCTGCGTACTGTTGGCCTTCCTGGTGCTGGCCGCCCAGTACGAAAGCTGGAGCCTGCCGCTGGCGGTGATCCTGATCGTGCCGATGACCCTGCTGTCGGCCATTACCGGGGTGATCCTGGCTGGAGGCGACAACAACATCTTCACCCAGATCGGTCTGATCGTACTGGTGGGATTGGCCTGCAAGAACGCCATCCTGATCGTCGAGTTCGCCAAGGAGAAACAGGAAGAAGGCCTAGACCGCGTCAGTGCGGTGCTGGAAGCCTGCCGCCTGCGTCTGCGGCCGATCCTGATGACCAGCTTCGCCTTTATCATGGGTGTAGTGCCCCTGGTACTGTCCTCCGGTGCCGGCGCGGAAATGCGCCATGCCATGGGTATTGCGGTGTTCAGCGGCATGCTCGGCGTGACCTTCTTCGGCCTGCTGCTGACCCCGCTGTTCTATGTGCTGATCCGTGCCTTTGTGGAGAAACGTGAAGCGCAGAAAGTGGCCCGTTTGCAAGAGGTGCAGGTATGAAGCTGTTTATGCCCGCCCTGCTCGCATTGGCTGTCAGTGCATGTGCCTTAGGCCCGGACTACCAGGCTCCGCAGACTGCAGATGCCCAGCTAAGCGCAACAGAGGCCTCTGACTTTGATCGTTCGCGCTTCGAGGCCAGCTGGTGGCAGCAGTTCGATGACCCGGTCCTGAATCAACTGGTCGAGCACTCGCTCAAGGAAAACCGCCAACTGCGCGTGGCCTTCGCCCGCCTGCGCGCGGCCGAGGCCATCCGCGATGACCTCGGCAACGATCAGTTGCCGACCATCACCAGTCGCGCCAGCGGTGAGTTTGGCAAGGCTCAGCAACCCGGCGTAACCGAGCAGCGCGTGCGCGGCGAACGTTACGACCTCGGCCTGGATATGCTCTGGGAACTGGACCTGTTTGGCCGCATCCAGCGCCAACTGGAAGCCAGCGACGCCGAACTGGACGTGGCCGAAGCGGATTACCAGCAACTGCAGGTCAGCCTGATTGCCGAGCTTGTGGATGCTTACGGCAGTCTGCGCGGCGCACAGCTGCGTGAGCGCATTGCCCGCGCCAACCTGAAAAACCAGCAGGAATCCCGCGCCATAACCGAGCAGTTGCGTGAAGCTGGTGTTGGTAGCCAGCTGGATGTGCTGCGCAGTGACGCTCGCCTGGCCAGCACCGAAGCCAGCCTGCCGCAACTGCAGGCCGAACAGCAGCGCGCCAAGCACCGCATCGCCACCCTGCTCGGCCAGCGCCCGGAGCAACTGCCAGTGGATCTGTCAGCCAAACCGCTGCCCGCTATCGCCAAGGCCCTGCCGGTGGGCGACCCTGGCGAGTTGCTGCGCCGCCGCCCGGATATCCGCGCCGCCGAACGGCAGCTGGCGGCCGCAACGGCCAATATTGGCGTGGCCACGGCTGATCTATTCCCCCGAGTGAGTCTTAGCGGCTTTCTCGGTTTTACCGCCGGGCGTGGTTCGCAGCTGGGTGCTTCAAACGCGCAAGCCTGGGGCCTGGCGCCGACCATTAGCTGGGCGGCGTTTGATCTGGGCAGCGTGCGTGCACGCCTGCGCGGGGCCGAAGCCGAAGCCGATGGCGCGCTGGCTAACTATGAGCAGCAGGTGCTGCTGGCCCTGGAGGAATCGGCCAACGCCTTTAGCGACTACGGCAAACGCCAACAGCGCTTGCTCGCCCTGCTGCGCCAGGTGGAAGCCAGCCGCGCCGCTGCCGAACAGGCCGCCGTGCGCTACCGCGAAGGTGAAGTGGACTTTCTGGTGCTGCTCGACGCCGAACGCGAACGCCTAAGCGCCGAAGACGCCCAGGCCCAGGCGGAAGTCGAGCTGTATCGCGGCATAGTCGCCCTCTACAAGGCCCTGGGTGGCGGCTGGCAGATTAGCGCCTAGCTACAGCCCCCCGGTTGGTTTGTCCAACCCCTTCCCGCCCCACGGCAGTTGCTCCTTGCCGTGGGGCTTTTTTATTTGGAGGGCTGGCTTCGGCCAACAGCTGGCACTCACACCAGAATACATATCCGGCGCCAGGCGGGCGTTGAGCAGTACCTGGGGGTCGATCTTGTGGTCGTGGGCGTGTTGCTGGGCCTTGTCGAGGATGGCGGCAAGGTTGTCGAGCATATGCAGAAACACCGGGATAGAGGCCTGATATAGGGAAAGCGACATGCTGAGCTCCGGGCTGGGTACGGAACACTCAGCTTAGTCCGTCCATAGCACTGCACCCTGCCCCGCAGCCACATCAGCCTTGCCCTTGCAGCAATACGCCCCCATTAACCAGGGACGATCCTAGGAGGCTGTATGAACCGGCTTGCCACTACCCCATTTTCCATCCTCGATCTGGCGCCGATGCGCGACGATGAAGCCGGCCCCGGGCCGGCGCTGCAGCGTTCCCTGGCCTTGGCCCAGCATGCCGAGCGCCTGGGTTTTGCCCGTTACTGGGTGGCTGAACACCACAATATGGAAGGTATCGCCAGCTCGGCCACGGCGGTGCTGCTGGGTTATCTGGCGGCCGGCACCCAGACCCTGCGCCTGGGTTCGGGCGGCATTATGCTGCCCAACCATGCGCCGCTGGTGGTGGCCGAGCAGTTCGGTACCCTTGCCGCACTCTATCCGGGGCGCATCGAGCTGGGGCTTGGCCGCGCGCCGGGCAGTGATCAGCAAACCGCCCGCGCCCTGCGCCGTGATCGTTTGGGCAGCGCCGATGATTTCCCGGCGGATGTGGACGAGCTGCAGGCCCTGCTTGGCCCGCGCCAACCGGGGCAGCAGGTGATCGCCATGCCCGGCATGGACAGCCAGGTGCCGATCTGGCTGCTCGGCTCCAGCCTGTTCAGCGCTCAGCTGGCGGCGCAAAAGGGCCTGCCCTATGCCTTTGCCGCGCATTTTGCGCCGCGCTATCTGCACCAGGCGCTGCGGGTGTACCGCGATAATTTCCAGCCCTCGGCCGTGCTGGACAAGCCCTACGCCATGGTCGCTGTGCCGCTGATTGCCGCGCCGACCGATGAAGAAGCCGAGTTTCTTGCCACCACCGCCTTTCAGCGGGTGCTGGCCTTGATGCGCGGGCAGAGCCTGGTGCTGCGCCCGCCGGTAGAAAGCATGGCCGGGCGCTGGCTGCCCCATGAGCAGCAGGCGGTGGGCGACTTCCTCGGCCTGGCGGTGATTGGTGGGCCGGAGAAAGTGCGCGCACGTCTGGAGATACTGCTGGAGCAGACCGGCGCCGATGAGCTGATGTTTACCGGCGATCTGTACCAGCACGCGCATCGTTTGCGCAGCTTCGAGATTGTGGCGGGGCTGCGGTAGGCGTGGTGCCCTCGGCGCTAGGTCTTTTTCCTGCTGGTCTTTCTGGCATGAGCGCTGGCCGCCGCGTCTTTCAATAAGCGCTGAAAGGTCGGGCATTCGGCGTGGCTGGGCGCCGGGCAGGCAGCGGCGTGCTTCAAGCCCCGGCTGATGGCGCGCAGCCGTTTGCTGGTGGCGTCGAGTTCAGCTGCCTTGGCCAGGAGCGCCTGCCGGTCAATATTGGCTTCACCGTTGCTGGTGAGCATCAGGCGGATTTCATCCAGGCTGAAGCCGGCGGACTGCCCCAGCGAAATCAGCGCCAGCTGATCGAGTATCTGCGGGGCAAAGCGGCGCCGCTCGCCCTGGCGGTTCAAGGTCTGCACCAGCCCCTTTTCCTCATAAAAGCGCAATGTCGATGCCGGTAAACCCGAGCGCCTGGCGACTTCGGCGATATCCATAAAACGCCTCTTGACCTCAAGTTGACTTGAACTTGTAGATTGGCCCCACTCCCCTTCATGGTCAACCCAAGTGAGGCCTAGATGAACCCATTACTGAACACGCTCTTGCTGACCCTGGCGCTCGGCGCCGGGGCAACCCTGGTGATGGACGCCTGGCTGTTGTTGTTGCAGCGCCTGGGTATTGCCACCCTCAACTTTGCCTTTGTCGGGCGCTGGGTGGGCCATCTGCTGCGCGGGCGTATTCGCCACAGTGCCATCGGCCAGTCCGAGCCCATCCGCGGCGAGCTCGGCCTGGGCTGGTTGATGCACTACGCCACGGGCATTGCCTTTGCTGCACTGCTGCTTGGCCTTACCGGTATGGCCTGGATCGAGCGGCCCACCCTGTGGCCGGCACTGGCTTTGGGCGTTTGCACTGTGGCAATCCCACTGTTGCTTGTTCAACCGGCGATGGGCGCCGGTATTGCCTCACGCAACACGCCCACGCCGCTGAAGAACAGCCTGAAAAGCCTCGCCACCCACAGCGTATTCGGCCTCGGCCTCTATCTGTCCGCCAGCCTGCTTGTCGCGCTTGGTGTTTGACCCGCGCCTGGCTTTCATAGGATCAAGGCCTGAATTGGACAACCCCAGATAAGACTGCGCCCCGACAGGGTTATCCATGCCGGGGCGCAGTGTGTTGACTCAGGGCCAACCCAGTGGGGTGATTACTTCAGATCGAAACGATCCAGGTTCATTACCTTGGTCCAGGCTGCGACAAAGTCCTGCACAAACTTTTCTTGTGCATCGCTAGTGGCATAGACCTCCGCCAGGGCGCGCAGCTGGGAGTTGGAGCCGAACACCATGTCCACCAGGGTGCCGGTCCATTTCAGGTCGCCGGTCTTGCGGTCGCGACCTTCCAGTACGCCTTCGCTGGCGGACTTCTGCCACTTGGTACCCATGTCGAGCAGGTTGACGAAGAAGTCGTTGCTCAGGGTTTCCGGGCGCTTGGTGAAGACCCCGTGCTGGGCCTGACCGACATTGGCATTCAGCGCCCGCAGGCCGCCGATCAATACGGTCATTTCCGGCGCGGTGAGGGTCAACAGCTGAGCCTTGTCCACCAACAGTTCGGCAGCGGCGCCTTCCAGACCCTTGCGGGCGTAGTTGCGGAAGCCATCGGCCCTGGGCTCCAGCACGGCGAAGGAGTCGACGTCGGTCTGGTCCTGGCTGGCATCGGTGCGGCCCGGAGTAAAGGGCACCGTGACATCCACCCCAGCCTTCTTCGCTGCGGCTTCCACAGCGGCACTACCGGCCAGCACGATCAGATCGGCCAGGGAGACTTTCTTGCCGCCGGATGCCGAGGCGTTGAAGTCCTTCTGGATGCTTTCCAGGCTGGCCAGCACCTTGGCCAGTTGCGCCGGCTGGTTGGCTTCCCAGTCCTTCTGCGGCGCCAGGCGAATGCGCGCGCCATTGGCACCGCCGCGCATGTCACTGCCGCGGAAGGTAGACGCCGAGGCCCAGGCGGTGCTGACCAGCTGGGCGATGGACAGGCCGCTGGCGAGGATCTTGGCCTTGAGCGCAGCGATATCCTGGGCATCAACCAGGGCATGGTCGACAGCCGGCACCGGGTCTTGCCAGATCAGTTCTTCCTTGGGCACCAGCTTGCCCAGGTAGCGGGTGCGCGGTCCCATATCGCGGTGGGTCAGCTTGAACCAGGCACGGGCGAAGGCATCAGCGAATTCCTGCGGGTTCTGGTGGAAGCGCCGGGAGATCTTCTCGTAGGCCGGGTCCATGCGCAGCGACAGGTCGGCGGTGGTCATCATCGGCGGATGCTTTTTCGACGGGTCATGGGCATCCGGGATCATATGCTCGGGTTTGACGTCCTTGGCCACCCATTGATGGGCGCCAGCCGGGCTCTTGGTCAGTTCCCATTCATAGCCGAACAGCATGTCGAAGTAACCCATGTCCCACTGGGTCGGGTTGGGCTTCCAGGCACCCTCGATACCGCTGGTGGTGGTGTGCACACCTTTGCCGGTGCCCAGCTTGTTGATCCAGCCCAGGCCCTGTTCTTCGATCGGCGCTGCTTCCGGCTCCGGGCCGACCAGGGCCGGATCGCCAGCACCGTGGGCCTTGCCGAAGGTGTGCCCGCCGGCCACCAGGGCCACGGTTTCTTCATCGTTCATGGCCATGCGGGCGAAGGTTTCACGCACGTCGCGACCGGAGGCCACCGGGTCGGGATTGCCGTCCGGGCCTTCCGGGTTGACGTAGATC
Source organism: Pseudomonas xionganensis (assembly GCF_009763245.1). Lineage (GTDB taxonomy): Bacteria > Pseudomonadota > Gammaproteobacteria > Pseudomonadales > Pseudomonadaceae > Aquipseudomonas > Aquipseudomonas xionganensis. Next base: position 2,428,295 of record NZ_WKJZ01000001.1, read on the forward strand.
AGGCCCATCTGCACGGCGGCCAGGGGGTTGTCCAGCTGGCGGTCGCCGGAATAGCGGCTGTTGGCCTTGTCGCTGGTGGCCAGCCACTCGGCCTCGGCGCCCCAGTAGATGTCCTCTTCCGGCTCCCAGATATCCGGGCGACCGCCACCGAAGCCGAAGGTCTTGAAGCCCATGGATTCCAGGGCGACGTTGCCGGCGAGAATAAACAGGTCGGCCCAGGACAGCTTGCGCCCGTACTTCTGCTTGATCGGCCAGAGCAGGCGGCGGGCCTTGTCCAGGTTGCCGTTGTCCGGCCAGCTGTTGAGCGGAGCAAAACGCTGGTTGCCGGTGCCGGCGCCGCCGCGACCATCGGCGATGCGGTAGGTGCCGGCAGCATGCCAGGCCATGCGGATCATCAGGCCGCCGTAGTGGCCCCAGTCGGCGGGCCACCAGTCCTGGGAGTCGGTCATCAGGGCGGTGAGGTCCTTGACCACGGCATCCAGGTCGAGGCTCTTGAATTCTTTGGCGTAGTCAAAATCCTCACCCATGGGATCGGACTTGGCAGAGTGTTGGTGCAAGATCTTCAGATTGAGCTGATTAGGCCACCAGTCTGCGTTCGTCTGGGCGCCACCTGCGGTCACGTTCTTGTTGGCGGCCCCGGCGAACGGGCATTTCGATTCGTTGGACATGGTTCGTTCCTTCTGTTGAGTACACCTACTGCTTGATTCAGCTTGGATTCCGATTGCCGATTATTGAAATAGGATTCGCTAATGGCAGTTATAGTCGACAGGCTCGCAGCGTCTGTTGGCTGCCCTTGTGCAGCGCTCTATGGGCCACTTGCGACCATTTCCGTCTGCAAGGTATAGCAGCCCCGGACGCAGACGTTGGGCGCCTGGGCGATACAAGCAAAACTTTGTGACCATAAAGTCGCGCGTACTCTTTCGGTGAACCCATGAGCAGCGAGCAGCACCCTGAGCATCCACACAGCGGCGTCAGTGACGAGCAGATTCAGGCCTATATGGAGCGCCAACTGCGCTCTGGCCGGGTCAAGCCGGCGGTACTGGTGCCACTGACGCAGAAGACCTTTGCCGAAGCCAGCCATGAACAGCTTCTGCGCTGTTTCAATCGGCTGGATGCATCTCTGTTCAAGCGCTAGGTTCTGTACGAACAGTGCCTGCGCTCGGTGATGCTTCGTTAAAAACAGGTTCGGAATGCTCATTTACAGCTCGTAAACTCCGCTTCCTCACCTGTTTTTGCCTCGCCTTACCTTCGCTCGACGACTTTTCGTACACAACCTAGGAATCACCCATGCCTGCCCAACTGCGCGCCCTGCTGGGCGATATCACCACGCTGCAAGTCGATGCCATCGTCAACGCGGCCAATAGCTCGCTGCTGGGCGGCGGCGGTGTGGATGGGGCGATTCATCGTGCCGCCGGACCGCTGCTGCTGGAGGAATGCCGTCAGCTCGGCGGCTGCCCCACTGGCGAGGCCAAGCTGACCCGCGGCTATAACCTGCCTGCGCAGTATGTGATCCATACGGTGGGGCCCATCTGGCAAGGCGGCCAGCACAATGAAGCGCAGTTGCTGGCTGCCTGCTACCGCAACGCCATGGCTCTCGCGGCACGACACGGCCTGCTCAGCCTGGCCTTTCCATGCATCAGTACCGGGGTCTATGGCTACCCGGCTGAGCAGGCTGCGCAAATCGCGGTGGCCGAGGTGCGGGCTTGTCTGGAACAATGCCCAACGCTTGAAGAGGTGCTGTTCTGCTGTTTTTCTGCCGCCGATTTTGAGCGCTATCGACAACTACTGGGCCAGGCAATCCAAACCACCTGAGCCTATGCCGGCTGGCTGTGACAGCTGGTTTCAGACGGAGAATCCGATGCCCCGCTTTAGCGCCCCCGCCACCCTGCTCGCCCTGATCTCGGCCGCATGCTTTCTGATGCTCGGCACAGCCCTGCTGCTGCAGCATGGTTTTGCCTGGGAACCCTGCACCCTGTGCATCCAGATTCGCCTTTGGCTGCTCTGTGCCGGCGTGCTGAGCCTGGTGCTGCTGGTACTCGGTGCGGCCGGGCTGCGCTGGTTAAGCCTGCCGTTCTGGCTGGGCCTGCTGGCCGCCAGTGGTATTGCGGTATACGACAACAGCCACCTGGTGCTGCTGGAGACCGGCGTGCTGGAAAGCTTCAGCTGCTCGCCCTTCCCCTTCTATTCCTTCTACCTGCCGCTGCACGAGTACCTGCCTGGCGTGTTCCAGAGCGCCGGGGTATGCGGACAGAACGACTACCAGTGGTTCGGTGTCCCCTTTACCGCCTGGACCATGGCTGGCGTGCTGGGTCTGTTCGCCCTGGTGCTGAGCGCTGCCTGGCGCAGCCTGCGGCCGGCCCGCTGATAAGGACGCTGACGATGCCCAGATTACTGCTGACCCTGTTGCTGTTATGCGCTCCGCTGCTCCAGGCCACCGAGCGCTTGGACGAAGGCAGGGTGCGCCAGGCCTACACGCAGATGCAGGCAGCGGTGGCGGCCCAGGATGTCGAGGCGGTGCTGGCGCTAATGACTGCCGATGTACAGGTGCAGATCCAGGCACCGGCGGATATGGGCGGCGAGCTGCACCTGGGCCGCGATGAGTACCGCGAGCTGCTGGTACAGGGCTGGGATGGGGTGGAGAACTACCGACTGGAGGTGGATATCCAGCAGATCGAGATCGCCGCCGACGGGCAAAGCGCACGCATCGACAGCCTCAACCGCGAGGCCATGGATATTCTTGGCACTACCCTGATGATGAACATTGAACAGCGCGCGACCCTGCGTTTAGCTGATGAGCAGGCGTTGTTTAGCCATATTCAGGCGGTAACTCGGCCATAGGGTGGGTTCCCAACTGCGCCCAAGGTGGATGGCTACGTCCATCCACCCTACCCACTGGTTAGACATATTCAGGCCGTTATCCAGCCGTAGGGTGGACATGCCGAAGGCTTGTCCACCGGGTGTTCAGCGGTGGACAAGACGGAGCCATATCCACCCTACAGATAGTGTTCCTACTCCTGCTCCCAACCGCCACCCAGGGCCTTGATCAGTTGCACGCTGGCCAGCAGGCGGCTGGCCAGCAGATCCAGGCTGCTGCGTTCGTTGTTCAGGGCAGTGGCCTGGACGTTGACCACGCTGTTGTAGTCCAGGGTGCCGGCGCGGTACTGGTTGTCGATCAGACGCAGGGATTCACGGGCGGCGTCCAGGGCCTGCTGCTGCACCTGGCTTTCCTGCTCCAGCACACGCAATTGCACCAGGTTGTCTTCCACCTCGCGGAAGCTGTCCAGTACGGTCTGGCGATATTCGGCCACGGTCTGGTCATAGGCCGCTTCGCTGCGTTCCAGCTCGGCGCGGCGGGCGCCGCCGTCGAACAGGGTCAACGCCAGCTGCGGGCCCAGGGACCAGAAGCGATTGGGCAGGCTGATCCAGTCAGCAAAACTGCTGCCGCGATAGCCGCCGCTGGCGGATAGAGTCAAGTCCGGGTACCAGGCGGCTTCGGCTACGCCGATACGGGCATTGGCGGCCATCACCCGGCGCTCGGCGGCCGCCACATCCGGTCGACGCTCCAGTAGCTGTGAAGGCAGCGCCACAGGAATCTCGGGCAAAGCTGGCAGTTGCTCGCTGACGGCAATGGTCAGCTCGCTGGGCGGCACCCCGACCAGCACGGCGATGGCATGTTCCAGTTGGGCGCGGCGCCATTGCAGGTCGATGGCCTGGGCCTCGGTGCTGCGCAGCTGGGTCAGGGCCTGGGTAACGTCGGAACGAGGCACTATGCCGGCGTTGTACTGGTTTTCGGTCAGCTGCAGGGAGCGGGCGTAGGCCGCCACCGTGGCGTCGAGCAAACGCTGCTGCTCATCCAGCACCCGCAGCTGCAAGTAGTTCTGTACCAGCTCGCTTTGCAGGCTGAGCTTCAGGCTGGCCAGTTCGGCGGCACTGGCCTGGTAGTCGGCCTGACTGGTCTCCAGATTGCGCCGCAGCTTGCCCCAGATATCCAGCTCCCAGGCCGCATTCAGGCTGAGATCGTAACCATTGCCGATCACTTGGGTGCCATCGCTGGCATTGGTCGAGCTGCTGCGGCTTCGGCTGGCGTTACTGTCCAGACGGGGAGAAAAGCTTGAACGGGCTGCACCGACCAGGGCACGGGCCTGGCGATATTGCGCCTCGCTGGCGGCCAGGTTCTGGTTGGAGATATTCAGCCGCTCGACCAGGGCACTCAGCTCGGCATCGCCATACAGCTGCCACCAGCTGCCGCGCTCCAGGGCATCATTGGGCTGGGCCTGGGTCCAGCCTTCGATCTGCTTGAACTGCGCCGGGGTGCTTAGTTCGGGACGCTGGTAGTCCGGGCCGATGGCGCAGCCGGCCAACAATAAGCTGAGTGTAAGCAGCCCCAGGTAGGAGCGGGCCATGCCCGCGAATGGCTTTATCACGGCAAAGGGTTCGCGAGCAGGGCTCGCGCCTACAGGTGTTGGCAGCATGGTCATAGCGGGTTATCCAGAGCAGCATCGGTGCGTACGCCACGCCAGCGATTGACGCGGTGGCGCAGGCGGTCGAAATACAGGTAGATCACCGGGGTGGTGTAGAGAGTCAGCAGCTGGCTCAGCACCAGGCCGCCGACGATGGTGATACCCAGGGGCTGGCGCATTTCCGCGCCTTCGGCGCTGCTCAGCATCAGCGGCAGTGCACCGAGAATGGCGGCCAGGGTGGTCATCATGATCGGCCGGAAGCGCAGCAGGCAGGCCTGGCGAATCGACTCTTCGGGGCTCAGGTGCTGCTGGCGCTCCAGCTGCAGGGCCAGGTCGATCATCAGAATGGCGTTTTTCTTGACGATACCGATCAGCAGAAACAGCCCGAGCAGGGAAATCAGGCTGAACTCGATGCTCATCAGCTGCAGGGCCAACAAGGCGCCGACCCCGGCCGACGGCAGGGTGGAGAGGATGGTCAGCGGGTGGATATAGCTCTCGTACAGCACGCCGAGGACGATATACACCACCACCAGGGCCAGCAGGATCATCCACGGCTGGTTCTGCTGGGTTTGCTGGAAGGCCGCGCCGGTGCCACCTATTACGCCCTGCACTTGCGTGGGCAGGTTCAGGCGCGCCACGGCGCGGTCGATGGCGGCGCTTGCCTGATCCAGGCTGACGCCCTCGGCCAGGCCGAAGCTGATATTTTCCGCGGCGAACTGGCCCTGATGGTGCACCCGGTCCTCTTCCAGGCTGGGCTGCCAGCGGGCGAAGCTGGACAGTGCCACGCGCTGGCCGTCGGCGGTGATCAGCTGGATCTGGTCGAGGGTTTCCGGGTACTGGGCGTACTGCGGGTTGATCTCCATCACCACGCTGTACTGGTTGAGAGGCTGGTAGATGGTCGACACCTGACGCTGGCTGAAGGCGTTGTTGAGCACCGCAGTGATCATGGCCATGTCCACGCCCAGGCGCTTGGCCGCATCGCGGTCCACCTGCAGGCTGATCTGCTGGGCGCCCTCCACTTCCCGGGCATCGATATCGGTCAGTTCCGGCAAGGCGCGCAGCGCTTCGCGTACCCGCGGCAGCCACAAGCGCAGCTGTGCCAGGTCATCGGAGAGCAGCATAAATTCGTTCTCCGAGCTGCGCCCTTCCCGCCCGCCGATCTGCAGGTCCTGATCGGGCATCAGAAACAGGCGCCCGCCGGGCACCTTGGGCAGCGTGCGGCGCAGACGGTTGACCACCTCCTGGGCGCTTTCCTCGCGCTCGGCCACAGGTTTCAGGCGCACCAACATAAAGGCGTTATTGATGCCGCCGCTGCCGCCGATAAAACCGGCCACGCTGTCCACCGCCGGATCGGCCAGCACGGCGCGGCGAAAGGTTTCCATCTTGGGCTGCATCACCTGGAAGGACAGGCCGTCATCGCCGCGAATAAAACCCATCAGCTGGCCGGTGTCCTGCTGCGGCAGGAAGGTTTTGGGCACGCTGATATAGAGAAAGACATTCAAGGCGACGGTTGCCAGCAGGCTCAGCAGCATCAGCAGGGAATGACGCAAGGCCCAGTCCAGGCTGCGCCGATAGCCGGCCAGCACCCGCTGCTGCAGCGCCGCGCCACAGGCCTGCAGGCGGCCGGGTGGCTGTTGCGCTTCGGGCTTTAGCCAGCGGGCGCAGAGCATGGGGGTAAGGGTCAGGGACACCAGCAGGGAAATCACGATGGCCACCGCCAGGGTGATGGAAAACTCGCGGAACAGCCGCTCGACGATGCCGCCCATAAACAGGATGGAAACAAATACCGCCACCAAGGACAGGTTCATCGCCAGCAAGGTAAAGCCCACCTCACGGGCGCCCTTGAGCGCAGCGGCCATCGGTGTTTCGCCGGCCTCGATATGCCGCGAGATGTTTTCCAGCACCACGATGGCGTCATCCACCACCAGGCCGGTGGCGATGATCAGCGCCATCAGTGACAAGTTATTCAGGGAGAAACCCAGCAGGTACATCAGGGCAAAGCTGCCGACCAGGGAGACCGGCACCGCCAGCGCCGGGATCAGCGCCGCCCGCCAGCGCCCGAGAAAGGCGAACACCACCAGAATCACCAGGGCCACGGCGATCAGCAGCGTGCGCTGGGCTTCCTTGAGGGTGGCGCGGATCACCGGCGAGCGGTCCATGGCCACTTCCAGCTCGACGCTGGCCGGGATCATCCCACGCAGGGCCGGCAGCTCAGCGCGGATGTCCTCGATGGTCTGCAGGATATTGGCCCCGGTCTGGCGGTTGATCACCAGCAGCACGGCGTCCTGATCGTTGTAGAACCCGCTGTTGTAACGGTCTTCCACCGCATCGGTGACGCTGGCCACATCGCCCAGGCGCACGGCGGCGCCGTTCTGGTAACGGATGATCAGCGGCAGGTAGTCGGCGGCACTTTCCAGCTGATCGCTGGCCTGCACCTGCCAGTGGCGTTGGCCGTCTTCCACCGCGCCCTTGGGCCGTTTGATATTGGCCGCGGCAATGCGCTGGCGTACCTCATCCAGGGCAATACCGTACTGATCCAGCAGACGCGGCTCCAGAGCCACGCGCACCGCCGGCAACGAGCTGCCACCGATGGACACCTCGCCCACGCCGGCAATCTGCGCCAGTTTCTGCGCCAGGATGGTGGCGGCCACGTCGTACAGCTGGCCCTTGTCCAGCACCTCGCTGGTCAGGGCCAGGACCATGATCGGCGCCTGGGACGGGTTGACCTTGCGGTAGCTGGGTGGCGTGCGCATACCGCTGGGCAGCATCTCGCTGGCGGCGTTGATGGCCGCCTGAACCTCGCGGGCGGCGGCGTTGATGTCCTTGTCCAGGTCGAACTGGATCATGATCCGCGTATTGCCCTGGCTGCTGCGGCTGTTCATCTGGCTGATACCGGCGATGGTGCCCAGGGAACGCTCCAACGGCGTGGCCACACTGGAGGCCATGATCTGCGGGCTGGCTCCGGGCAGGCTGGCCTGCACGGTGATGGTGGGGAAATCCATCTGCGGCAGTGGCGCCACCGGCAATAAACCAAAGCTGACCCCGCCGAGCAGCAGAATGGCCAGGCTCAGCAGCAAGGTGGCCACCGGGCGGCGGATAAAGGGGGCGGAGAGATTCATGAGCCTACGCCCTGCTCCCTCTCCCATTTATGGGAGAGGGCTGGGGAGAGGGTCGCTGGCACCGCACTACACCCGCCCTCTCCCCCGGCCCCTCTCCCGCACGCGGGAGAGGGGAGCAAAAGCCATGCGCTGCTCATACCGCCACCCCTGCTGAGCTGCGCCCGGTCATACGCCGCGACAGGCGATCGAAGTACAGGTAGATCACCGGGGTGGTGAACAGGGTCAGCACCTGGCTGACCAGCAGGCCGCCGACCATCACCAGGCCCAGGGGCTGGCGCAGCTCCGCGCCGGAGCCGCTGGCCAGCATCAGCGGGATGGCGCCAAACAACGCGGCCAGGGTGGTCATCAGAATCGGTCGAAAGCGCAGCAGCGCGGCCTGGTAGATCGCCGCTTCCGGCTGCATGCCCTGGTTACGCTCGGCGTCCAGGGCAAAGTCGATCATCATGATGGCGTTCTTCTTGACGATACCGATCAACAGGATGATGCCGATAATGGCGATCAGGCCCAGGTCGTTGCCGGTCAAGAGCAGCGCGAGCAAGGCGCCCACCCCCGCCGAGGGCAGGGTGGAGAGGATGGTGATGGGGTGGATATAGCTCTCGTAGAGCACTCCCAGCACGATATACATGGTGACGATGGCCGCCAGAATCAGCAGCAGGGTCGAACTCAACGAGGCGCGGAAGGCCTCGGCGGCGCCCTGGAACTGGCTCTGCACGCCAGGCGGCAGATTGAGCTCCTGCTGCACCCGCTCGATCACCTGCACCGCCTCGCCCAGCGACACCCCCGGCGCCAGGTTGAAGGACAGAGTCGCCGCCGGGAACTGACCGATATGGTTGATCACCAGCGCTGCGGCACCCTCCTCGATCCGCGCCAGGTTGCTCAGGGCCACCTGCTGACCATCGGCGCCGCGCACATGGATCTGCCGCAGCGCCGCCGGGCCGATGCTGCCGGCATCACGGCTTTCCAGCACCACGCGGTACTGGCTTGACTGGGTGTAGATGGTGCTGATCTGGCGCTGGCCAAAGGCGTCGTACAGGGCATTGTCGATATCGGCGATGCTGATGCCCAGGCGCCCGGCCATGTCCCGGTCGATGTGCAGAAATACCTGCAGGCCGCGGGTCTGCAGATCGCTGGCGACATCGGTGAGTTGCGGCTGCTGGCTGAGGGCGTCGACCAGCTTGGGCACCCATTCGTCCAGCAGGCCATGATCCGGCGACTCCAGGCTGAACTGGAACTGGGTGCGGCTGACCCGGTCTTCGATGGTCAGGTCCTGCACCGGCTGCAGGTACAGCTCGATGCCGGGAATGCGCGCCAGCGCCGGGCGCAGGCGTTCGATCACCTGGCTGGCGCTGTGATCACGCTCGGCCCTAGGCTTGAGGTTGATCAGCAGGCGGCCACTGTTGAGCGTCGGGTTATCGCCATCCACACCGATGGAGGACGACAGGCTGGCCACTGCTTCGTCCTGCAGAATCACCTCGGCCAGGCGCTGCTGGCGCTCGCTCATGGCGGCGAAGGAGATCGATTGCGGGGCCTCGGAAATGCCCTGGATCACCCCCGTGTCCTGCACCGGGAAGAAGCCCTTGGGCACCGCCAGATACAGCAGCACGGTGAGCCCCAGGGTGGCCACCGCCACCAGCAGGGTCAGGCCCTGGCGGGCCAGCACCCACTGCAACCAAAGGCCGTAGCGGGCAATCATGGCGTCGATAAAGGCCCCGGCGGCGCGGTAGAAGCGTCCTTCTTCCTCGGGTTTTTCCGCTTTAAGCAGGCGCGCGCACATCATCGGCGTCAGGCTCAGGGAAATTACCAGGGAGATGCCAATGGCCACCGCCAGGGTAATGGCGAACTCGCGGAACAGGCGGCCAACCACATCGGCCATAAACAGCAGCGGGATCAGCACCGCGATCAGCGACAGGGTCAGGGAGATCAGGGTAAAGCCGATCTGTTTGGCGCCCTTGAGCGCCGCATTCAGGGGCGTTTCACCGGCCTCCAGATGGCGGGCGATGTTCTCCAGCATGACGATGGCATCGTCCACCACAAAGCCGGTGGCGATGGTCAGGGCCATCAGGGTCAGGTTGTTCAGGGTAAAGCCGCACAGGTACATGACACCGAAAGTGCCGATCAGCGACAGCGGCACGACAATGGACGGGATGATGGTGGCGGATACCTTGCGCAGAAACAGAAAGGTCACCAGCACCACCAGGCTGATGGCCAGCAGCAGCTCGTTCTGCACCCCGCGCACGGCGGCGCGAATGGTTTCGGTGCGATCGGTCAGCAGGCTGACCTCGACACTGGCCGGCAGCCCTTCGCTGAGGCTGGGCAGCTGCGCCTTGATGCGGTCCACCACCTCGATCACATTGGCGCCTGGCTGACGCTGCACATTGACCAGCACCGCTTCGCTCTGGTTGGCCCAGGCCGCCAGGCGCTGGTTTTCCGCGCCATCGACAATCTCGGCCACATCCTTGAGGCGCAGCGCGGCGCCGTCGTTATAGCCGAGGATCAGTTGCTCGTATTCCTCCACCGAGCGCAGCTGGTCATTGGCATCCAGTTGCGACACCCGGGTCGGGCCGTCGAAGTTGCCCTTGGGCTGGTTGACGTTGCTGGCGGTAATCAGGCTGCGCACATCCGCCAGGTTCAGGCCATAGGCGGCCAGGGCCTCGGGGTTAACGCGAATGCGCACCGCCGGGCGTTGGCCACCGGCCAGGGTCACCAGGCCGACGCCGCTGGTTTGCGCCAGCTTCTGCGCCAGGCGGGTGTCCACCAGGTCGAATACCTGGGGCAGCGGCAGGCTCTTGGAGGTGATGGCCAGGGTCAGCACCGGGGTATCGGCCGGGTTGACCTTGTTGTAGATGGGTGGCGCCGGCAGATCACCGGGCAGCAGGTTGCTGGCACTGCTGATGGCGGCCTGCACTTCCTGCTCGGCGATATCCAGGCCCATGTCCAGGTTGAAGCGCAGGGTGATCACCGAGGCGCCGCCGGAACTGGTCGAGGACATCTGCTTGAGGCCCGCCATCTGGCCGAAGCGCCGCTCCAGGGGCGCGGTCACCGCGCTGGTCATCACATCGGGGCTGGCGCCGGGATAGAGGGTCAGCACGCGGATGGTGGGGTAATCCACTTCCGGCAGGGCCGACACCGGCAGCAACCGATAGGCGATCAGGCCACAGAGGAAGATCGCCAGCATCAGCAGCGTGGTGGCCACCGGGCGCAGAATGAAGATGCGTGAGGCATTCATGGCGCGGGCTGCTGCACCTGAGCCGGGGCACCGGCTGGATCACTGATGACCTCAACCTGATTGCCGCTGCGCAGGCGATCGGTGCCTTCCAGCACAACGCGCTGACCCGGCTGCAAGCCGCTGCCGATAACCGTCTGCGCACCGTCACTGGCCGCCACCTGCACGGCCTGCATATAGACCTTGTCCTCATCATCCAGGCGATAGACAAAGCTGCCATCGGGGCCGAACTGCAGCGCGGCGGAAGGGATCAGGGTTGCTTGCTGCAGGGTTTGCAGCTGCAGGCGGATATTGACGAACTGGTTGGGAAACAGGCGCTCATCGGCGTTCTCGAAACGCGCCTTGAGCTTGACCGTGCCGGTGGCGATATCGATCTGGTTGTCCAGGCTCTCCAGCTCACCAGTGGCCAGCAGGCGCTGCTCGCTGCGATCCCAGGCCTCGACGCTCAGTTTGCGCCCTGCCCTTATCTGCTCGACCAGCGCCGGCAGCTCGGCTTCCGGCAGGCTGAACATCACCGCGATGGGGGTGGTCTGGGTAATCACCACCAGGGGCGTGCTGTCGCCACTGCCGAGCAGATTGCCCACATCGGCCTGACGCAAGCCCAGACGCCCGGCGATCGGGGCGCGAATATCGGTGTAATCCAGATTCAGGCGGGCATTGGCCACCTGGGCCTGCAGGCTCTTGAGGCCGCCACGCAGCTGATTGACCAGGGCTTCCTGGGTGTCCAGGGTCTGTTTGGCAATGGACTGTTCGGCATGCAGACCGCGGTAGCGGGCCAGATCACGCTCGGCACCGGTAAGCTGCGCCTGATGTTCCTGCAGAGCGCCTTCGGCCTGTTGCAGGGCAATCCGATAGGCCCGTGGGTCGATCTGCGCCAGCAGCTGGCCCGCTTCGACCTGCTGGCCTTCCTCGAACAGCAGCTTGAGCAATTCGCCTTCGACGCGACTGCGCACATGCACGGTGTTGTAAGCCGTCACCGTACCCAGGGCCTTGAGCTGCACGTTGAAATTGCCCTGCTCGACCGGTGCCACGCGCACCGGCACCGGCCCGCCATCGCGCCAGCGGCCACCCGGTTGCGGGGCACTGGGTGCGGGCCAGAACCACCACAGCAGCAGGGCCAGCAATGTCAGCATGATCAGGCCAAGCAGCCATTGGCGGCGCTGCTGTTTGGCGGGGGTATGGAGCGGAGTATCAGGCATGGGGGGATCACTTCCTTGGCGAGCCTGAACGATAGGCATTATCGGGCGCCAGGCAAAGCATCTTTACCGCCTATTTACCTTTCACTTACAGAGCTAACTGCCTGAGCCATAAACAAAAACGGCCCGCATCGCGGGCCGTTTCAGTCTATTGCAGGGTATTACTTGAGCGCGGCCAGGGCGGCGGCATAGTCCGGCTCGTCGGCAATTTCGCTCACCAGCTCGCTGTGCAGCACCTTGTCGTTCTCATCCAGCACCACCACGGCGCGGGCGGCCACGCCGACCAGCGGACCGGACGCGATGGCCACACCGTAGTTCTTGAGGAACTCGGCGCCGCGCATGGTCGACAGGTTGATCACCTTGTCCAGGCCTTCGGCACCGCAGAAGCGCGCCTGGGCGAACGGCAGGTCGGTGGAGATGCACAGCACCACGGTGTTGGCCAACTGGCTGGCTTCGGCATTGAACTTGCGCACCGAGGTGGCGCAGGTCGGGGTGTCGACGCTGGGGAAGATGTTCAGCACCTTGCGCTTGCCGGCCAGGCTGGCCAGGCTGATATCGCTAAGGTCGCCGCCCACCAGGCTGAAAGCCGGAGCCTGCTGACCTGCTTGCGGCAACTGGCCGGCGACTTCGACAGGGGAACCTTTGAGAGTGACTTGTGCCATGGGCATGATCCTTATGGTGGTGAGGGAGTGGTAGAACAGTAAGGGCGGGAATCGGCCCTTTGGCAAGCTGCGCAGGCATTGCCGAAGCAAGCTGACCGAGAAGTCAGACTACTACGGGGCGCGCTGCGGCACATTTCTCGCGCAGCTTTATAACGCCGTCCGCAGCGCAGCAGACAGGATCCATGGGCTAAAAGTCCCGCCGGTAGAAAATATCCAGTGAGCTGGCCAGACCACTGGCGGCTTCCAGATAGAGCTTGCGCGTCAGGTCGTAACGCAAAGCAAGGGTGCCGGCCGGCTCGAATACCCCGACGCCATAACGCAGGCTCAAGCGCTCGGAAAGTTGCCCACTGGCCACCACACTGGTGGTCAGGCCGCTGCCTTCGGTGTCCATCTGAAAGTCGCCAATGCCCAGGGTTTCGGCAATACCGGTGAACAGCGGCGAGGTGCCAGCCATGCCCAGGGCCAGGGCGGCCTGAGCCAGCATCGCACTGTCACCACCGCCCTGCCCCAGGGGGCGGCCCATCACCAGATAGGACAGGGCCTGCTCCTGACTCATGGCTGGTTCGGAAAACACCTCGCTGCGCGGCTGCTCGGCGCTGCCGGACAGACGCAGACCGGCCACCACGCCATCGACACGGCGGATGGCCTCGACATCGAGGAACGGCTGGCCGATGGGGCCGGCAAACAGCAGGCGCGCCCGGCGAATATTCAGGCGCTGACCGTAGGCCCGAAAGCGCCCCTTGTTCAGCTGCAGCTCGCCGCGGGTGTCCAGGTTGTCGCCGATATGCACACGCCCCGCCAGCTCGGCATCCAGGCCAAAACCGCTAAAGCTCAGGCGCTCACGGCCCACCTGCACATCGATATCCATGCGCACATCCATGCTGCTGGCGGTGTCCGGCTCGCGCCCGACTATCTGCGCATCCTGGGAAACCTGCACGGTGGAAGGCGGTAGTTCACGTATTGCAATGGCGCCACGGGGGATATCCACCCGGCCCTGCACCGATAACTGCTGATCCTGCAGCCCCAGGCGCAGGTCACTGTCCAGTTGCAGCTGGGCATAGGGTTCGACCCGCAGCGGCAGATCAGTGCCGCGCACTTGCAGCTCACCGCGCAGCCCTTCGGCCCAGTGCAGCTCACCGTCCAGGCGGCCCTGGCCCTGTTCGCCGCTGCGCCAGTTGCCGTCCAGTTGCAGCTGGTTGCCGCGAATCTGTGCCTGCAACTGCAGCTGGCTGAATTCGATGGGCAGTTGGCTGCCGCCAATCTCGCCATCACTCAGGCGTACCTGGCCCTGCACCTGGGGCGCCAGCAGGGTGCCAGACAGCGTCCCCTGGCCGTCCAGCTGGCCCACCAGACGCTCGACCAGAGGTAGAAAGGGCCGGGCGATGGCCAGGTCCAGGTGCTCCAGACGAAAACTGCCCGTCAGTGGCTTGGCCGCCGGGCGCGGATCAAGCTGCGCCTGCAGCGACAGGTTGCCCAGGCGCGGCCCACGCAACTCGATCAGGTTGTCGATGCGCTGCGGGCGCAGCTGGCTGCTCAGGCGCAAGCTGCTGTAGGCAAAGTCCAGCCATTGTCCCTGCTCCAGGACCTGCCAGGTGCCGCTGCCGGCATCCAGTTCGATCTGCCCTGTGGGGCCGCTGCTGGGCAGATCCAGCTGCAACTCGCCATTGAGCTGGCCCTGCCAGCGGAAGTCCTGCGGCAGGGCGCGGCTCAGGCTGGTCATGGGCAGATCACGCAGGTGATAACGCAGACTGGGCTCGGGTAACAGGCGCTGGTTGTCCGCACACAGGCTGGCCGCGCCGGAACGCCAGCAGTGCGCGCCCAGGTTGAGCCGGCCATCGGCCAGACGCTCCAGGCTGGCCGGCTGCTGCAGGCGCCAGTCCTGGCCGGAACTGCTCAGCTCGCCGCGACTGAGGCGCCCACGCCAGTCACCCTGATTGAGGCCGCCCTCCAGGGCCAGCAGGCTATCGAGTTGCGGGCCGCTCAGACTCAGCTCCAGCTGATGCTGCTGCAGGTTACCGGAGCCTTGCAGGCGTAGTTGCCCCAGTTCGCTATCGCCGCTGGCCAGGCCCCTGCCCTGCAGATTGAGCGCGCCACGCTGGGCGGCATCCAGGCTGGCACTGAGCTGCAGCGCTTGCAGGCGCTGCTCGCCATAGACCAGGCGCTGGCCATTGAGGTTGAACTGGCCCTGAGGCGCGCTGAGGCTGCCGGCCAGCTTTAGCTGCCCCTCCAGCCGGCCCTGCAGACCTGGCCAGAGTTGCCCCAGGCGCGGCAGGCGCAAGCTGAACTGTCCCTGCAACTGCTCCTGCAGGTGGCCCTGGCCGTCGATCCGGTTATCCCCCAGGCGCAGCTGCAAGGCACTGAGTTCCCAGCGCTGCGCCTTACCACTCAGGCGGGTCTGCAGCCGGGCCGGTTGACCGCGCAGGCGACCGTCAAGGTCGATAGCGGTGTCCAGTTGCAGCTGATCATCGACCAGGCTGCCCTGGCTCTGGACAGTGCCGTCCAGGGTGCCGGGTAACTCGGCCAGCCAGTAGGCCGGGTCCAGCCCGCTGACCTGCAACTGCGCCTGCCACTCCAGCGCGCCGGCAAATCCCAGGCGGGCCTGGCCTTCAACCCGGCCCTGGCCGGCAGCTAGTTTCACTTCGGGCAGAAAGACCTGGGTCAGGTCGCCACTAAGCGGGCTCTGCAGGCTAAAGGCGCCCGCCGGGCCGTCCAGCTCGGCGGCGAAATAACCCAAGTAATTGCCCTGCGCGTAAGCCAGCTCACCCTGCAGGGTACGCAGGATCACGGGAGGCGGCTGTTCCATGGGATAAAGGCGTTGCCAGGGGAAATCCTGCCAACTGAAGCGGCTGTCCACACTCAGGGCTTGCTGCCAGTCCAGCTCGCCACTGAGTTCGATCTGCTGCTGATCTTCTGCACTTAAACGCAGTTGCTCCAGTTGCATACCCTGGGCATTGAGTAAGGCCTGTAGCGCCAGGGCGACCGGCTCGGCCTCGCTGCCCAGGCCAGCGCTGCCTTTGATCCGGTAACCGGCCTGCAGATCTCCCTTGGCCGTAAGTTGCAGCTGCTGCAGGCGCAGGGTTTGCGGCAGCTCGGCGCTGGCCTTGAAGCTGTCGACCTCAAGGTTCAACTGGGCCGGCAGGTGCTCGGCCAGGGCCTGTACCTCGCCACTGAGGCGGCCATCCAGATAGCCACTGCTTTCTACCTGCAACTGCAGACGCTGACGCAGATTGCCACTGACTTGCAGCGCCAGGTTCCAGGCCTGCTGCTCCACCTCGGGCAGCTGCAGCGCACCGCTCAGCGCCAGCGGCCAGTCGCCGCGGGTATCGACCTGGCCTTGCAGTTCCAGCGTCAGATCGTCCCTGAGCAGGGCCAGACGCTTGATCTGCAGGCCCTGGGCGGTCCAGCCGGCGCTTAGCTGAAGTTCTCGCAGCTGTTCGGCGTTGTTGAGCCAGAGACTGCCCAACTGCAGCTGTTCGAGCTTGAGACTCAGGGGCAAGGACAGCTCGGGCAGCGTAATAGGTTGACTGTCAGCAGGCTCGTCGGCGGCAAAGTGCATATCCAGACGCTCGGCCTGCAGGCGCTCGATGCACAGCTGCCAACGCAACAGACAGGCCGGCGACCAGCTGATCGCCAGGGCTTTGATCTCGATGCGATCCTGACCCTGCTGCCAAACCAGCTGCTCGGTCTGCCAGTTGCCTCCCAGGTGCCCACTAAAGCCCTCGCTGCTCAGACCCGGCAGCTGCTGCAACAGCCAGCGGCCGGCACTTTCATTACCCAGTAAAAAGCCTAGCCCCAGCACCACGGGTATCAGCAGCGCAAGCGACGCCAGCCAGGCACGGCGCAACCCGTTCACAGTTCCGGCCCCATGGAGAAATGCAGGCGTATGCCACCCTCATCGTCCAGGGCGTGGGCCAGGTCCAGGCGCAGCGGCCCGACCGGTGACACCCAGCGCAGGCCCAGGCCCACAGCACTCTTTAGCGTTGGAAAGTTCAGCGAGTTGAAGCTGTTGCCCTGATCAACAAAGGTGGCCAGGCGCCAGCGCTCGGCCAAGCCGTACTGATATTCGAGGCTGCCCGCGAACAGGTAGCGACCGCCAACCTTGTCGCCCTGGCTGTTCTCCGGGGACAGGCTCTGATAGTCATAACCGCGCACACTCTGATCGCCACCGGCAAAGAAGCGCAGCGACGGCGGCACATTGGCAAAGCCGCTGGCTTCGGTACCGCCGAACTGCACCCGACCGAGAAAGCGATGACGCCCGGCCAGGGTGGTCAGGCCCTTGAGCTGAATATTGCCGTGCAGCAGGTCGTTATCCGACAGGGCACCCTGCAGCGCGCCGGCCAGGTCGAACTGGATACGGTAGCCATGGCTGGGATCGAGCTGGCTGTCGCTGCGCAGCAGGGAGTAGCTGACCCCGGGCATCAGCAAGTTACTGCTGCCGCTGTCGTCGCCGAAGTCGTACTGCTCATGCTGCCACTTCAGCGACAGCACTCGTTGCCAGCCGTTATCCAGGCGGCTGTGCCACTCGGGGCCAAAGGTGAGCAGCCGGCTGTCGATATCGCTGTCGGCCAGGTCTTCAAACTGATAGCCACCGGCGACCCTCAGCTTGTCGGTCAGTGGCGGATCACCGGGCATGTCGTACCACAGGCCGACATTCTGCCGCGGCGCCGACAGCTCCATTTCCAGCCCATAGCTGTGGCCCTGGGGATTGGCCCAGTGGCGGGTCCAGTTGGCGCGGCCACGGGGCCCCACGTCAGTGGACACGCCGAGACCAAAACCCACGCTGCGCGGTTTGCGCATGCTCAGCTGCACCTGCACCGGAATGCGCTCGGCCTCGGCGCTGCTCGGGTTGGCGTCCACCTGTACCGACTCGAAATAGCCGCTTGAACGCAGGTTCTGATACAGCTGGTTGATCAGCTCGGAGTCATAGGGGGTGTCGGCCTGGAATGGCAGCATGCGCTCCAACAGCCCTGGGTCCAGTTCGCTATCACCGCTAAAGCGAACATCACCCAGGCGATACCGAGGGCCGCTGTTATACACCAGGGCAATATCGGCGATGCCGGCATCCGGATCGATCCGCAGCGTCTGCTGGGTAAAGCGACCAGCGAAAAAGCCATATCGTGCGGCCTGGTTGAGGATACGGCGCTTGGCCGCTTCATAATGACCATGGTTGAGCTGGGCGCCGGGCTGCAGCTGGCGGCTGCGAGGCACGCTGAAACCCGCCAGTGCAGCGGCCGGGCCGTCAATGCGCACCAGCACCTGATTCAGGCGCACCGGCTCACCTGCCTGCACCCGCAGACGCAGGGTGGCGGGCGAACCATCGCTGACTTCACTGCTGATCTGCGCCCGGTAGTAACCCAGGGCCTGGGCGGCCTTCTGTGCGCGCTGCTCGGCCACCCGGCGCATGCCTTGCAAGGCCAGGGCGTCGCGCTCGCCCAGGGTGCCGATATAGGCTTCGATATTGTCCTGCAGCGCGCCGTTATTGGGCTGCACACGCACCTGCAGACGCGCCTCCGCGGCCAGCAGACTGGTGGACAGAAGAATAAGCAGTAATCCCGTACTGCAGGTGCGACGCATTGACATTGAGCGATGCTAGCACGGCCTGCCAGCGCTTCTGCGCGGTTTTTTCGCCAGCCGCTGCTTATGAATCAGGCACTGGCCCTGACCGCCGGCTGCGGATTGGGGTGGAAGAACACATGCTCGACCACCGGCCCCACCGCCACTACGCCAACTTCCTCATAGCCCTGGCGCTGATAGAAGTTCAGGTAGTGTTCATTGCCGGTGTCCAGCACCACGCCCTGGGAACTGGCATCTTCGGCGCACCAGTTGTGCAGCGCTTCGAGCAGCTGCTCGCCATAGTGCTGGCCCTGGAACTCGGGGTGCACCCCGAGCAGCGGCAGTACGTGGTAAGGCCCCGGCGGCAGGCAGGCGAGCACCGCGTCGTGGTATTCCAGGTAGCGCCTGGTGCAACGAAAGCCGGTGGTCAGCAGCATGCGCATGCGCCAGGCCCAGCTCTCGGTAATGTCCATGCGCCGCTGCGGTGGCGCGATCAGGGCCATACCGATCAGACGGTCGTCGATCATCAGGCCCAGGGCCGGCAGGTCCTCGCTGAAGTGCTGCTGCACCAGTTCGCGCACCGTGGCCCTAACGCGCTGGTCAAAACCGGGGCGCTCGGCCTCGAACAGATAGGCGAAGGTCGGGTCATGACGATAGGCGTGATACAGCAGCGAGCGGGCCTCACGGGCATAACCGCCATCGAGCAAACGGACTTCTGCAATTCTGTTGGGCATGCTCACGGACCTCTGTTTTTTCTTTAATTGTGGGACCTTGAGCCACGTTAGCACCGCCACCGGCATGGCGCCAGGCAGCTGGCCGGCATGGGCCGCGATGGGCTAGCATCCACCCCTCCCGCCCAGCGTTTCGGATTGCCCCGGATGAAAATCGTCTCCTTCAATATCAATGGCCTGCGTGCCCGCCCCCATCAACTGGCCGCACTCATCGACAAGCACCAGCCGGATGTAATCGGTCTGCAGGAAACCAAGGTGGCCGACGAGCAGTTCCCCTACGAGGAAATCCGCCAGCTGGGTTATGAGGTGCACTACCACGGCCAGAAAGGCCATTACGGCGTGGCCCTGCTCTCGCGCCAGAAGCCCCTGAGTCTGCACAAGGGCTTCCCGGGTGATGCCGAGGATGCCCAGCGGCGCTTTATCTATGGCACCTTCGCCGACGCCCAGGGCAACCCGGTGACGGTGATGAATGGCTATTTCCCCCAGGGCGAAAGCCGCGACCACCCCACCAAGTTCCCGGCCAAGCAACGTTTCTATGCCGACCTGCAGCAGCTGCTGAATGAACAATTCAGCCCCGAGCAGGCCCTGGTGGTAATGGGCGATATCAATATCTCCCCGGAAGACTGCGATATCGGCATCGGTGAACCGAACCGCCTGCGCTGGCTGAAAACCGGCAAGTGCAGCTTCCTGCCGGAAGAGCGCGAGTGGCTGGCGACCCTTAAGAACTGGGGCCTGGTGGACAGCTTCCGCGCCCTCAACCCGCAGGTGAACGACCGCTTTAGCTGGTTCGACTACCGCAGCCGGGGCTTCGAGGACGAGCCCAAGCGTGGCCTGCGCATTGACGTGATTCTGGCCACGGCGGCCCTGCAGGCACGCTTCAAGGACGCCGGCATCGACTATGAACTGCGCGGTATGGACAAGCCCTCGGATCATGCGCCGATCTGGCTGGAACTGGGCTGAGCGCTGGTGACGCAAGCGCCGGCCCTGGTGCAGCAACAGGGCTGTTGAAAAACCACCTGCGTATTTCAACAGCCTGCCAACACCCGGGTTACGGCTGACAAGCCTGAGCTAGAGGCTCTGACTCAGGCGCCTGTCATATTTCAGTCACTTTTTTGTCTTATGGTCGCGGCACTTTCCTGCCACAAGGTGCCCGTTCCATGCCCTGCCACCCGTCCGCTCACATCCGCGATACCTGGGGGCTGACCACCAGCACCCTGCTGATCGCCTTTCTCTGTTACCTGCTGCCCTGGCAGGCCTGGGCCAACTTGCCGACAGACGATAGCGTGCTGCGCATCCAGGGCTCCAACACCATCGGCGCGCGCCTGGGGCCGGCTCTGGTCAAGGGCTTGTTTGAGCAACAGGGCTTTACCGGTATTCGCCTGGAAGCCGGCGAACCCGCCAATGAACAGCGGGTAATCGGATTCAACAACGAAGGCCGGCGCGTCAGCGTCGAAGTGGCAGCCCATGGTTCCGGCACCGGCTTTACCGCGCTGGAGCAAGGCCATGCTGAGCTGGCAGCCTCTTCACGGCCAATCAAGGACAGCGAAGCCAGCAAACTGGCCGCGCTGGGCAATCTGCGCAGCCCCGAAGCCGAGCAGGTGATCGCCCTCGACGGCCTGGCCATTATCGTCCACCCGAGCAATCCGCTGCAGGCCCTGCGCAACGATCAGCTGGCGGCCGTATTTGCTGGCGAGATCAATGACTGGGCACAGCTCGGCGGGCCAGCCGGCAGCATCCGCCTGTACGCCCGGGACAACAATTCCGGCACCTTCGATACCTTTCAGGAGCTGGTGCTGGGGGCTTTTGCCAAGGAGCTGGCAGACAGCGCCCTGCGCTTTGAGTCCAGCGAAGAGCTGTCCGACCGGGTCAGTCGTGATCCCCAGGCCATCGGTTTTATCGGCCTGCCCTATATCCGCGCTGCTCGCGCCTTGGCCATCGCCGCCGGTGAATCCCAGGCCATGCCGGCCAGCGCCAGTCTGATCGCCACCGAGGACTACCCCCTGTCGCGCCGCCTGTTTCTTTACAGCACGCCCGAGCAGGACAACCCCTGGGCCCGCGCCCTGATCCAGTTCGCCCATAGCCCACAGGGCCAGGCGATCGTCGAGCAGAACGGCTTTATCGCCCAGACCGTGCAGCCCCTGCAGGTCACCGTTGAGCCGGGCATGCCTGCGGCTTATCAGCAATTGGCCCAGGAGGCCAAGCGACTGACGGTCAATTTCCGCTTCCAGGAAGGCAGTGCGACCCTCGACAGCAAGGCCCAGCGTGACCTGCAGCGCCTGCTCGGCTACTTGCAAGAGCAGGACAAGCTGCGCAACAAGCTGGTGCTGGTGGGGTTCGGCGATGCCAAGGCCGATCCGGCCCGAGCCGAACTGCTGTCCAAGCTGCGGGCCATGGCGGTGCGGCGCGAGCTAGCCAAGGCCGGGGTGATCTTCCGTGACATCATCGGGCTGGGTGACGAGCTGCCGGTGGCGGCCAATGATCAGGGCGATGGCCGCTTGAAAAACCGCCGGGTCGAGGTCTGGGTTTACTGACGCCATTCCCGCTCCCGGCCCTGATGGCGTAACCTTGAGCCATGCACGATGAGGGCAAGGGGATGGATGTACAGATCGAACGGGTGCAACAGCGTGGCCAGACCCTCTGGCGCGTACGCATGGGTTCACGCGGCCTGACCTTCCATGAGGAGCTGGCCGCTCGCGCCTTTGCCGCCCAGTTGCACCACCGCCTGCTGTGGCTAAACCAGCTCAACCAGGACGGCCACAAGCCCCACTAACGGCCCTCACCCGCGCCCCAGGAAGCTGTCCAGCGACAGCGGCATCTGCACCCCGTAGCCCTGCACATAATCGATGCCCATATCGGTCAGGCACTGGCGGATGCTGGCGGTCTCCACGTACTCGGCAATGGTCTTGCGCCCCAGCACATGGGCAATTTCGTTGATCGACTTGACCATGGCCAGGTCGCTGGGCGAGCGCTCGATTTCCTTGACGAAGCTGCCGTCGATCTTCACGTAGTCCACCGGCAGGCGCTTGAGGTATTCATAGGACGAAAAACCGGTGCCGAAGTCGTCGATGGAGAAGGTGCAGCCCAGGCGTTGCAGGTAACGCACCAGATCGGCCGTCTTGGTCAGGTTGGCCACTGCCGCGGTTTCCGTCAGTTCAAAACAGATGCGCTGCGGCGGTATGGCATGGTCCTCGAACAACGCCTCGATAAAGGCCAGCAAGCGGTCGTCGTTCAGGCTGCTGCCGGATAGGTTGACCGACAGCACGCTGCAGCGCTGCCAGATATCAGGGTGCTGAGCCAGCTCGCCAAAAATGCGCTTCAGCACCCAGCGATCGACCTTGGTCATGCGGTTATAGCGTTCGGCGGCACTGATGAAGTCGAGCAGCTTGAGCTCGTTCTCCATCACCAGCAGCACCTCGTAATGAGGCAGCAGGCCCTCGCTCTCGAGGGTCGGCGCGATTTGCTGGACGCGCAGGCTCAGCTCGCCACGCTCGACGATATCGTCCACCCGCCCGGCAATGGCCATCAGCCCGGTGCGGGCGCCGTCGATCTCGTCGCTGTAGACATGCACCCGGTTGCGTCCGGCCTCCTTGGCGGTATTGCAGGCCATCTGCAGGTCACGGAACAGGTTGATCACGTCGTGACAGTCGCTGTTCAGCACAATCCCCAGGCTCATGCTGACGCTATGGGAGTGCCCCTGCCACTCCAGTGGATTGGCCTCTACCGCGGCGCGCAGGGCTTCGGCCTGCAGCCGTGCCGCGGCGCCATCGGTCTGTGGCAGCACCACGGCGAAGTCCACGCCACCGATCCGCGCCAAGGTGGCATTGGTGGGCAACAGCTGCCCCAGCAGGCTGGCCGTCTGCTTCAGGTAGGTGTCGCCAGCCAGTGGACCAAAGCTGGAATTGAGCACACTGAACTGGTCGATATGGGCGTAGATAAAGGCACTCGGCTCGCTCGCGGCCAGGGCCTGGGCCACCGCGGCCTCGAAACTGCGACGGTTGAACAGACCGGTCAGCTCGTCATGACTGCGGGCGTAGGCAATATCACGGTAGAGCTGGCCGACGATGTCTTCCAAGTGATCCTGAATCACTCCATGGCCTTCCGGCGGCGGCGTGCCGATCCAGCCGGTCGCCAGTTGCTCCATCAGGGCCTGCGCCGTAAAGCTGCCCGCCTCGCGGCCCTGGCGATCGACCAGAACATAGTGATCGGTAGCCGGGTTGGCCCAGATCAGTTGCAGGTGCTGGCCCTTGTCCGTTACCAGCCAGTCACCTTCGTGCAGTTGCTGCAGACGTTCGCGCCAGCGTTGCTGGGCCGGGTCGAGGCCAAGCAGGAGGGGTTCGCTGGGCACGGCCGGGGCCTCGACCAGCTCAACGGGCTGCTCACCGAACAACTGCTGCTGCATCGCCTTGAGCACCGGCAGGTGGCGATACTGCCCGGGCAGAAAATTCTCCATGCGCTGGCACAGCAACTGCAGAATCGGTCCGCACTCATACGCCCGCTCCACCGTGCCGGCGCTGCCGTTGTCGCTGAGCATGTCGGCTTGCAACCAGGTATTGAGCTGACGGATCAAGGCCAAGTCATCGCGCCACTCGGCGCTGCCCTCGCCATCGCGGATCAGCTCGTGCACCAGCAGTTCGCGCCAGCCCACTTCCAGCCAGTCCAGCAGCACCTTGGGCGCCAGTGGATCGAACACCCTGGCCAGCTCCCGAGCAACCTGCAGGCGGGCCTGTTCCAGGGCATCACGCCCGCGGTTGTATTGACGCACCCGATCGGCATTGTTGCTGTAGGCCCGCTGCTGTACCGCCAGCAATTGTTCCAGTTCTTCGTTACAGCGGCTGAAGACGCTGCTATCGCCCTGGTAGTCCTGGACGATGCCGTCGATCAGCTGCTGCACTCGCTTTTCCAGTACATGGTTGGGGGGCTCGGAGTAATCGCACAGGCGCATCAGCTTATCCAGGGTCGCCCGCACCGGATGGGTCGCATCGGCAAAGGCCGCCGGCTCCAGCAAGGCAGCCTGAGTCACAGGCAACAGCAGCCGGCGCAATGCCGGTTTGATGTCCTGGGCCAGCTGGGCTTCCTGATCGATATGCTTGAACAACTCGGCCACCACCGCCACGTCATCGTTCTGTCGCCGCGACAGCTCCAGGCCGCTCTGACCGAGCTGCTGCAGCAGTTGCTCGGCTGACCAACCCTGGGCTGGCGCACTGCTGCGCTGCCAGCGCCCGCCCCGCGTTAGGTTCGCTGATACTGCCTGGCTGGCCGTTGCCGCCCTCCACCGCCCGCAGCTGTTGAATCGCCTGGTAAGGCGCATCCGGTTTCAGGGCTGCACGCCGCTCACGCTGGCGCTGTAGCAGCGGATGCACATCGGGTTCGACCCGCGGTTCGATCTCAAACTCGGCAAAAACCGTATCCAGCTGCTTGAAGTAGGCCTGCAGTACCACGGCCAATTCCCGCGCCGCCACGGCATAAAAGTGCTCGCGCACCACCGGCAGCTGTTCGCGCAGGTGCAGACGCGCCTGCAGGCAGCGGATCATGAACTCCAGGGACAACGGGCTTTCCCGGTCCCTGGCATGGGCGCCGGTGGTGGCATTGAGACGGGCACAACTGCGCCATTCCAGGGTACCCAGCTGTTCACGCAGCTGGCGCACCAGGCGCCTGGCTTCGAGCATTTCCTCCACTTCGGCATCGTCCACCAGTTGCCACTCGCTTTCACTGGAAGGAGCCGTGGCCTGGGGTGTGATACCAACGGGGAGCAGATCGAGAATGGCCGAAATGGTCTGGGCAACCACTCGCCCACGGTGGGCAATGCAAAGGCGCAGAAACTCTTCACAGCCTTGGA
The DNA here is from genome assembly GCF_009763245.1 of Pseudomonas xionganensis. GTDB lineage: Bacteria > Pseudomonadota > Gammaproteobacteria > Pseudomonadales > Pseudomonadaceae > Aquipseudomonas > Aquipseudomonas xionganensis. Next base: position 2,453,075 of record NZ_WKJZ01000001.1, read on the forward strand.
CCTCGACATTGCTGCGGGCCTGCAGGCGCTGCTCTTTCAGGGCTGTCTGGGTGGCATCGAAAAGGGCCTCCAGGCAGGCAGATGCGTGGAAACCGCCTGGCACAGGGCATCCGTGACCACAGAACGCGCGTGCATCTGCATGTGCAACCCCCTACATCCTGTACTGTTACTGCTAGCGCCTCATCACTATAGACCCCGGCCAGGCTTTGCACAGGCTTGTCCGTCAGCTGGCCTGCAATAACTTGCCTGCAATAAATCCTTAGGTATTGATGCGCCGACTCGGCTTCTGTAAGAGCGCTTTCACCACAAATTTCGCGGATATATCGGCTCTTAAAGGAGGGGGGGACAACTAGTGGCGACAGAACCAAAAAAGGCACCTTCTCAGGTGTCTTTGCGCTTCAGCATGCCTATCAGTAGTAGGCATTCTCCTTGTTGCTGTGATCGGTCACATCACGCACGCCCTTGAGCTCGGGAATACGCTCAAGCAGGGTCTTCTCGATGCCCTCCTTGAGGGTGTAATCGGCCTGGCCGCAGCCCTGGCAACCACCGCCGAACTTGAGCACGGCGATACCATCCTCGATCACGTCGATCAGGCTGACCTGGCCGCCATGGCTGGCCAGACCGGGATTGATTTCGGTCTGCAAGTAGTAATTGATACGCTCGTTGATCGGGCTGTCTTCGTTGACCATGGGCACCTTGGCGTTCGGTGCCTTGATGGTCAGCTGGCCGCCCATCCGATCAGTGGCGTAATCAACCACGGCATCTTCCAGAAACGGTTCGCTCACCGCATCGATCCAGGCCGTGAAACTGGCCAGCCCCAGGGCGGTATCTTCCGGCTTCTGCTCGCCCGGCTTGCAGTAGGCAATGCAGGTTTCGGCGTATTGGGTGCCCGGCTGGGTGATAAATACGCGGATGCCGATACCCGGGGTGTTCTGCTTGCTCAGCAGATCAGCCAGGTAATCGTGGGCAGCGTCGGTAATGGTAATGGCGCTCATGGCAACTCCTCACAAACATGGGCGCAGTGTACGCCACTGCGCCGCCACGGGCAAAGTCCTAGTAATTCAGTAAGGCAATAGCCATTTACAGGTTCTGATAGCGATTCATATCCAATATGCCCGCCTCCAGCGGCTCGGTCTCACGGATATGAGTCGCCAGATCGTGGAAATAGAACCAGAAGTCGGGATGGCTGCGCCTGATGCCCCAGCGCTCGACCACTTTTTCAAATGCGGCGGCATCCCTGGCCTGCTCCAGTGCTGCGACAAACTCCGGCACAGCCTCCCCCTCCAGGTTGAAAATAAAGTTGGGGTAGCTGCTCAGTACTCCGGGATAGACCGTCAGGGTATCCAGCCCTGGCTGGTAGCGCAGCGCCTCGCCATACATAAAGGCCACGTTGCTGTGGGCCCGGTTGCGCAGCAGGCTGTAGACCTCGCGCTGACCGTTGGCCAGTTCGATACGCAGCAGGGTCGCCTCGGGCAATTGCTCGATCACCCTGAGCGCAGCGGCCGGCTTGGCTGCCAGGCGGCTCAGCGATTGTTCGGCGCGCTGCAGATCGGGATCAATACCCTGGCGATGGCAATGGGCACCGCTGCAGCGATTGATCGGATCCGGCCGGACATTGAGGCTGCCATAGCGCTCCTGCAGCCTGTGCAGGAAATCCTGTTTGGGATCGCTGCCCTGCAGACGCAGGGCCGTGGGGGTGTTGTGGTCGATGCTTTCATAATCCAGCCACAGCTTCAGCTTGCCGCTGTGCTGATACCAGTCACTGAGATAGGCCTTGCGACTGTCCGCCGGCATCAGACGCAGGAAGTTGACCTCGGCGCCATTGCGGATCAAATCGAAATACAGCCGCGTCTGCGCCTGGTGGGAAACATTGCCGAACACATCGAAGTTCACCACCAACTGGTAGTAGGTGCGCTCCAGCAGTGGATAGTCCATCCACCACAGGGTCTGCGGCATTTCACCGATCAGGCCTTTGCGCACCGAAGCGCTGTCATGTTGGCGAAAGATACTCAACAGGGCATTGTCGTTGCCCGCCCAGATATGCGACCAGCTGGGCGCTGGCGCCTCGGCGTAACGCTGCTTGCGTAGCGCCTCATACAGGTTGCGCTTGTTGCGGTAGTTGCGCCACAGCAGGGGCAGATCAATGATCTCGTCGATCTGCCCGGGCATGGCCAGCAGCGGCGTGGCCTGCTGACGATAATCGGCATCCTTGATATAGAGGTCCTGCTCCGGGGACTGGAAAATCACCCAAAAATTATCGCGAATCACGTCGGTGGCGATCTGCCCGCGACATACCGGGCCACGGATAAAGGTGCGCACGAAGTATTCGGCGTTATCCAGCATAAATTGATAACGCGCCTGGGCTGGAATCGCCGCAAAGGTCTCGAAGGGATTGGCCCGCCGTTGCAGGCCATAGCCCGGCAGCGCGTCTACCTGCCAGTCGCCGCTGAAGAACAGCTCACGTACCCGTGCCAGCTTCTTTTCACTGAGCCCATAGGTGATATGGGTCTTGTGTACGATCACCCCCTGCACGGGGCGCAGGCGGTAGTAGAACTGGCTGCCCGGATCGTCATTGGGCCGGCGCGTGGCGATGATGTCCAGCGGTTGACCGCTAGGCGTGCGTGAGCGCACCAGCTGGAAGAAGTGCCCGGATTCCCCCTCATCAAAATGCAGGTGGGCGAGAAACAGATGCTCATACAGCCAGCGCGCCACCAGTGCCTCACGGGCGCCAGGCGCATTGAGCAGCGCCTCCCAGGCGGCTATCTGCTTGCGTTCAGCGATACTGGGCACCCGCATGTGCTGATCCAGCGGCGCCCCCTGAGCCAGCCAGCGCTGCAGGGTGTCGTAGTCAGCGGCACTGAGCCCGGTGACCGCAAAGGGCATCCCGGCCATGGGATTGTTGCGGGCGTAGTCATCGAACTCTTCCGGCAGCGGACACTGGTTATCGCGCTTGATGCTGATATCCAGCTCGTCAGGCAGCTTGGCATTGGTGGTTAGCGGCGCTTGATGCCCCAGTTTCAGCATGCGCGCCAGCAGCGCTGCCTGGCTGCCCTGCCCGTCCAGTACCGAGAAAAAGTCCTTGCGCCGCCAGGCCTCTGAAGCATGGGCATCGAGGAACAGCCGGGTGGTAGCCTGAGCCTGGGTACGAATACCGTCATACACCGGCAGTTTGTGAGCGCCCCGCCCAACCCCCTCGGCGCTGCCCAGGTTGAGCTGGCAGGGGGCGTCATAACAGGCATGGCAGGCCACGCAGTTCTTGCTGAAGATCGGCTGGATGTCGCGGCTGTATGACAAAGGCTCAGCCAGCAGCACCGGGCTGATGAGCCACAGGCACAGGCTGAGAAGAAGGCGGCTATCCATGGTCGATCCCTGATTCGTCTGAATCCCGGATTCTAGCGGGCCTGCAGACCGATAAGCGAATCGATCAACATGAGCTGAATTCATGCAAATAGCCATGGCACTGCAAAAGCGTGCAGCTTTGCTATCATCGCCGCTCTTTTTTCACCCGTGCCAGGTAGTTCTCTCCATGTCTCTGTCCGATCGCAATGCCCGCCTCCAAGCCCTGCAGAAGGCCCTCTCCGAGCGCATCCTGATCCTCGATGGCGGCATGGGCACCATGATCCAGAGCTACAAGCTGGAAGAAGCCGACTACCGCGGCGCGCGCTTCGCTGACTGGCCGCAGGATGTCAAAGGCAATAACGACCTGCTGATCCTGAGCCGCCCGGATGTGATCGGCGCCATCGAGAAGGCTTACCTGGATGCCGGCGCGGACATTCTGGAAACCAATACCTTCAACGCCACCCAGGTGTCCCAGGCCGACTACGGCATGGAAAGCCTGGTGTATGAGCTGAACGTCGAAGGCGCGCGCCTGGCCCGCCAAGTGGCCGACGCCAAGACCCTGGAAACCCCGGATCGCCCGCGCTTTGTCGCAGGCGTCCTAGGCCCGACCAGCCGCACTTGCTCCATTTCCCCGGATGTGAACAACCCCGGCTACCGCAACGTCACCTTCGACGAACTGGTGGAAAACTATGTGGAAGCCACCCGCGGCCTGATCGAAGGCGGCGCGGACATGATTCTGATCGAAACAATCTTCGACACCCTGAACGCCAAGGCGGCAATCTTTGCCGTGCAGGAAGTCTTCGAGCAGCAAGGCTTCGAACTGCCGATCATGATCTCCGGCACCATCACCGACGCCTCCGGCCGCACCCTGTCGGGGCAGACCACCGAAGCTTTCTGGAACTCGGTGCGTCACGCCACCCCCATCTCCGTAGGGCTGAACTGCGCCCTAGGGGCCAAGGACCTGCGCCCCTACCTGGAAGAGCTGGCGGCCAAGGCGGACACCTTTGTCTCCGCCCACCCCAACGCCGGCCTGCCCAATGCCTTTGGTGAGTACGACGAAAGCCCGGCGGAAATGGCCGCGGTGGTGGAAGAGTTCGCCGCCTCGGGCTTCTTGAACATCGTCGGCGGCTGCTGCGGCACCACGCCGGCGCATATCCAGGCGATTGCCGAAGCGGTGAGCAAATACCCGCCACGGGTGATCCCGGATATTCCCAAGGCCTGCCGCTTGTCTGGTCTTGAGCCCTTTACCATCGATCGCAACTCGCTGTTCGTCAACGTTGGCGAACGCACCAATATCACCGGTTCGGCCAAGTTCGCCCGGCTGATCCGCGAGGAGAACTACACCGAGGCCCTGGAAGTGGCCCTGCAGCAGGTGGAAGCCGGCGCCCAGGTGATCGACATCAACATGGACGAGGGCATGCTCGATTCCCAGGCGGCCATGGTCACCTTCCTCAACCTGATTGCCGGCGAGCCGGATATCTCCCGCGTGCCGATCATGATCGACTCCTCCAAGTGGGAAGTGATCGAGGCAGGTCTCAAGTGCATCCAGGGCAAGGGCATCGTCAACTCCATCTCCATGAAGGAAGGCGTCGAGCAGTTCAAGCACCACGCGCGCCTGTGCAAGCGCTACGGCGCCGCCGTGGTGGTGATGGCCTTCGACGAAGCCGGCCAGGCCGATACCGCCGCGCGCAAGAAGGAAATCTGTAAGCGCAGCTACGACATTCTGGTCAACGAGGTGGGCTTCCCGCCGGAAGACATCATCTTCGACCCGAATATCTTTGCCGTGGCCACCGGCATTGAGGAGCACAATAACTACGCGGTCGACTTTATCGAAGCCTGCGCCTATATCCGTGATGAGCTGCCCTTTGCCTTGAGCTCAGGTGGCGTGTCCAACGTGTCGTTCTCCTTCCGTGGCAACAACCCGGTGCGCGAGGCCATCCACTCGGTATTCCTCTACTACGCGATCCAGAACGGCCTGACCATGGGCATCGTCAACGCCGGTCAGCTGGAGATCTACGACGAGATCCCAGCGGAGCTGCGCGACGCCGTGGAAGATGTGGTGCTCAACCGCAATGCCGGCGCCACCGAAGCGCTGCTGGCGATTGCCGACAACTACAAGGGCGACGGCAGCGTCAAGGAAGCCGAAACCGAGGAATGGCGCAGCTGGGGTGTGGTCGAGCGCCTCAAGCATGCCCTGGTCAAGGGCATCACCAGCCATATCGTCGAAGACACCGAGGAGTGCCGCCAGCAGTGTGCACGGCCCATCGAGGTGATCGAAGGGCCGCTGATGGCCGGGATGAACGTGGTCGGTGATCTGTTCGGCGCCGGCAAGATGTTCCTGCCCCAGGTGGTCAAGTCCGCCCGGGTGATGAAACAGGCCGTGGCCCACCTGATTCCCTTTATCGAAGCCGAGAAAGGCGACAAGCCGGAAGCCAAGGGCAAGATCCTGATGGCCACGGTCAAGGGCGATGTGCACGATATCGGCAAGAATATCGTCGGCGTCGTTCTAGGGTGCAATGGCTACGATATCGTCGATCTGGGCGTGATGGTGCCGGCGGAGAAGATCCTGCAGGTGGCCAAGGACGAGAAGTGCGACATCATCGGCCTGTCCGGCCTGATCACTCCGTCGCTGGACGAGATGGTGCATGTCGCCCGCGAAATGCAGCGCCAGGGCTTTACCCTGCCCCTGATGATCGGCGGCGCCACCACCTCCAAAGCCCACACGGCGGTGAAGATCGAACCCAAGTACCAGAACGATGCGGTGGTTTATGTCACCGACGCCTCCCGCGCCGTGGGCGTGGCCACCCAGCTGCTGTCGAAAGAGCTGAAAGCCGACTTTGTCGAACGCACCCGTCTGGAATACATCGACGTGCGCGAGCGCACCGCCAACCGCAGCGCCCGCACCGAGCGCCTGAGCTATGCCGCAGCGGTAGCCAACAAGCCGCAGTTCGACTGGACGGCTTACCAACCCAGCGTGCCAAGCTTTACCGGGGTCAAGGTGCTGGAAGATATCGACCTGGCGACCCTGGCCGAGTACATCGACTGGACGCCCTTCTTTATCTCCTGGGACCTGGCCGGCAAGTTCCCACGCATCCTTACCGATGAAGTGGTGGGCGAAGCCGCAACCGCGCTGTATGCCGACGCCCAGGCCATGCTGAAGAAACTGATCGACGAAAAACTGATCAGCGCCCGCGCCGTATTCGGCTTCTGGCCGGCCAACCAGGTGCAGGACGATGATCTGGAAGTCTATGGCGATAACGGTGAGAAGCTGGCCACCCTGCATCACCTGCGCCAGCAGACCATCAAGCCGGACGGCAAGCCCAACTATTCCCTGGCCGATTTCGTCGCGCCAAAGGACAGCGGCGTCACCGACTACGTGGGTGGCTTTATCACCACCGCCGGCATCGGCGCCGAGGAAGTGGCCAAGGCCTACCAGGATGCCGGCGACGACTACAACTCGATCATGGTCAAGGCCCTGGCCGATCGCCTGGCCGAAGCCTGTGCCGAGTGGCTGCACGAGCAGGTGCGCAAAAACTACTGGGGCTACGCCGCCGACGAGCAGCTTTCCAACGAGGAGCTGATCAAGGAAGCCTACAAGGGCATCCGCCCGGCCCCCGGCTACCCGGCCTGCCCGGATCACACCGAGAAAGCCACCCTGTTCAAGCTGCTCGATCCTGCGGCCGAGTTCAACAAGGCCGGCAAGAGCGGCGTGTTCCTCACCGAGCACTACGCCATGTTCCCCGCCGCCGCCGTCTCCGGCTGGTACTTCGCCCACCCCCAGGCGCAGTATTTTGCCGTGGGCAAGATCGACAAGGATCAGGTGGAAAGCTATACGGCGCGCAAGGGCCAGGATCTGAATCAGTCGGAACGCTGGTTGATGCCGAACCTTGGCTATGACAGCTAAGGCCTCGGTGGAAAACGCTTCGCGGTTTTCCACCCTACGGGGCTGATCAGCCACTTATAAAGAGGCCCGCTAAATAGCGGGCCTCTTGGTTTACAGCCGTTGCTTAACTAAAGCTGGAACTGGAGCGGCGGATAATCTTGATCGTGTGTTTCAGGGTCGGCTTGCGCGTCACGCTGATGGGGCGACGGGTCACGGTGTCGATGGTGATGTTCCAGAAGCCGCTGCTGGGCACGGTGATCTTGGCCGGGAACTTGTCGAATGCACCACCATGGTAGGTATGCCGGCCGCCATTCTTGAAGCTGCGAAAGTTCGCATCGTTCATCAGGCGAATGTTGCAGGTCTGCGAACACTCGATCACAACGATATCGTCTTCGTTCAGGTGTTCACGTTGGTGGATATATTTCATGTAACGCTCCGCACAGCCAGGTCAGGCAAATCAGGCCGCTAGTATGCGGCGCCAGCTCCCTGGGCAACAAGAACTGAAACCTCGGGCAGGTTATATGCTTGCAGCCATCGCCCCTCTCCACAGGATGATTGAGATGAGCAAGGCTGCCTGGTTAGCGCGTGGATTGACTGCGGCTCTGGCTGTGCTGCAAACCGGCACGGCCGGCGCCGAAACCCTGTCCCGCCTGGATGAGAACGGCTGCCCGCTCAGCCTTGAGGCCGCCAACCCGGCCAGTCTGCAAGTGCGCACGACTGAGGCCTGTACGGTTTCAGCCAGTCGCCTGCAGGCGCTGCTGGATCAGGGGCTGACCCATGCCGCCGGACGGGCAGACATACAGCCACGCTCGCTATTTCTCGGACGCCTGCTGCATTACCCCTGGCTGGTCAGTGCCCTGCTCGATGCAGCCGCCCGCTCGGCGCAGTGGGACGCCACCCTGGGCTCCGCCAGAAATGGCCAGGACAACCAGCTGGTCGCGCAACTGTTGAGCCAGAGCGAAGCCCTGCAGACGCTGCACAGCAGCCTGGAACAGGCGGGCTACCGCTTGCTCAGTGTATCGGTGGAAAAAGTGCTGGTGGCTGAGCAGGCCGACCTGCCGCAGCCATTGCCCGCTGGCGCCCAGGGCAAGCTGCCCTTCGATGCCCAGCTCTGGCTGGTGATTGCGCCCTCGACACCCTAAAGCGTTTGACCCTACGCCCGGAACGCGGCCGGTGGTAGCATGCGCGCCCCATGCAGATCGAAGATTTCCACCAACGCCTTGCCGACCTCGGCGCCAAACCCATGCATATCGGGCGGATCAGCCGTGCCTGGCTGCAAGGCAAGCCGCTGGATACCGGCACGCGCAACCAGAAGACCGAGAACTTTCTGCCCATGGCCGTGCGCGATGCCCTGCCCCAACTGAGCAGCGAACTGCACGGGCTGGCCCGCCTGGCCTCCGAACACCCTGCGGCAGATGGCTCGGCACGGCTGCTGGTGGAACTGGCCGACAAGCAGATGGTGGAAAGCGTGCTGCTGCCCAGAGGCGGCCTGTGCGTGTCCAGCCAGGTCGGTTGCGCGGTGGGCTGCGTGTTCTGCATGACCGGCAAGAGCGGCCTGCTGCGCCAGCTGTCAACCGCCGAGATCGTCGCGCAGGTGGCCCTGGCCCGGCGTTTTCGCCCGGTGAAGAAAGTGGTCTTTATGGGCATGGGCGAACCGGCGCATAACCTCGACAACGTACTCGAAGCGATCAACCTGCTCGGTACTGACGGCGGTATCGGCCAGCGCAATCTGGTGTTCTCCACCGTAGGCGACCCGCGGGTGTTCGAGCGCCTGCCAGAGCAGCGCATCAAACCGGCCCTGGCCCTGTCGCTGCACACCACCGATGCCGAGCTGCGCCAGCAGTTGCTCCCTCGCGCCCCGCGCATCGACCCCGAGGAGCTGGTGGAACTGGGCGAGCGCTATGCCCGGCAGATCGACTACCCGATCCAGTATCAGTGGACGCTGCTCAGGGGCATCAACGACAGCCAGGCCGAAATGGACGGCATCCTGCGCCTGCTCAAGGGCAAATACGCGATCATGAACCTGATCCCCTACAACAGCCTGGAAGCCGATGAATTTCAGCGCCCCGATGGCGACCGCATCGTGCAGATCGTCCGTTACCTCCACAGCCGCGGCGTGCTGACCAAGGTGCGCAATTCCGCCGGCCAGGATATCGACGGCGGCTGCGGCCAGCTGCGCGCCCGCGCCGCCCAGCTACGCAGCAAGCGCAGTCAGGCGACCCCAGGCTAAAGACCGGACTCAGGGCGCTGGCGGAAACTGCACATAGACCCCAGCCGGTTCCTGATCCGGCGGCACATAAGCCGGCGCCGCGCCCCCAGCCTCGCCCAGGTGACGGATATAGCGATAGATAGCCAGTAGATCGGCATCGGCCATATCGCGCAGATTGAACCAGGGCATGGGCGGTCGCCAGCTGTTGCGGGCATGGCTTAGCCACTGCTGCTCATCGACCCGCTGCACCACCTGGCGCAGGTTACTGGCATAGGTGGTGCCCCAGGGGCCACGCCAGCCCAGAGCCGTACCGGTCAACCAAAGCTGTTCGTCAACCTGTCCAGCCGCTTCCGGATAGCCCGGGGTGTGGCAGTCGTTACAGCCGCTGGTCATCACCAGGTAACGCCCGCGCTGAATCTCTGCGGACACCGGCTGTTCCTCGGCAATGGCACTGTCCAGACTGGCGGTAGCAACCAGGATCAACAGCAGCAGCCAGAGGCTGGCCCAGCGGTAAGTGCCGTCGTTAAGGGTCATCGTGCATCCCCCCACCTCAGGCCTGGCTGACGTACATGGTGATATCGGCGCGAAACACCGGCTTGTCACCCACATAGGCCAGCACCGGCACACTCAACTCACCGGTGGCATTCCAATCCACCGCGCTGCCATCGGCTACCGCACGAATGTCACCATCGGCCTTGGCCAGGTATTCCACGGTCATGCCCTTGGGAATCCAGCGATGGCCCTTGGCGATGGAGGCGTCGGTCATGGTACCGGCGGCCAGTTCGGCGGCATTGCACAGGGCAATCGCATGCACCGTACCTATATGGTTGAGCACCTCGCGGCGCTTGGCGAAGGTCACTTCCGCATAGCCTTGGCGCAACTCGACAAAACTGGCCTGGATAGTGGCGAAATACGGCGCTAGCTGGGCGACACCGGCGCTGAACTGCTCGGCCCCCAGGGACTTGTACAACTGCAAGGTCTGGCTCATTGGCTCTTCCTGTAAACGTGGGCGGTAATAAAGCGCGCGCCGGGCCAGTATACGAACACTAGAATATATTTCTAGAATTATTTTCCAATAAGCCTGGTCCTCGTCAGAACCACTGGGCCAAGGTGCCATGGCTCAGCGCCTGCACATTGGGCTAGGCTGCAGGAAAGCCTGGCGCGATCAGTCCGGCGCCATTCATCAATCGGCAGGTGAGCAATGGACGAAGAACAGAATGACAAGCCGCTGACCCTCAAGGAAATGCTGCAGAGCGTCTTGGCCGCTGCATTGGGGGTACAGAGTGGCAAGAATCGCAGTCGCGACTTCAGCCGAGGCAAGCCCAGCCACTTTATTATCCTGGGGGTGCTGTTTACCGGCGTATTTGTGCTGACCATCTATGGGGTGGTCAGGCTGGTGCTGCATGTAGCCGGCATCGGCTAACGCAGCAAAGCCTCGATGGAGAAGTTGTAGTCGCTGAGTTGCGGCTGATACACGGCGCTGAAACGCCGAAAGTCGATGCCATAGCCCTTGCGCGCTATGCGCCCCTGTAACTGGGCCGCCTGCCGCCTGTCTACCAGGGTAAACAGCCTGGCCACGCGATCCTTGCCGCCGCGCTCGGCAAAGTCCTGCCCGGCGTGATGATCATGCAGCATCACCACCGCCCAACCGCCCAGGGTGAAGTGACCCGTGGCCAGTACGTCGATATCCCCGCGAATACGCGCCTGGAACACCTCGACTGAATTGTTCAGGGCGCTGAAGTGCATATCCCGGCCAGGTTGTTTACCCACTTCAAGCGCGGCCTGCATGGCGCCGAAAGCCATCTCGTCATTGGCCGACCAGACCAGGCGTACATCACGATAGCGCTGCAGCAGTTGCTGGGCCTGCTCATAGGCGCGCAGGCGTTGCCACTCACCGTATACCAACTGCTGCAGCCTGACCTGCGGATGCTCGGCCAGAGCCCGGTGCAGCCCGGCCTCACGCAAGGTGGCCGATGGCGTATGACGCACACCCGAGAAGGCCAGCAGGTTGACGGGCTCCTCTCCGACCTTGGCGAACAATGCCTTGGCCATCAGGTACCCCGCCTCCTCATCATTGGGCACCAGGCTGCCGATCCAGTTTCGATACTGCTGCCGTGGACCGCCGGCGAGCGCACGCTGATCGGCAGTCAGGGTGCTGTGCAGGGCAAACAGCTTGACCGGAGTACCGGCGAACAGGCGCAGCAGTTCAGGCCCCAGGTACATCTCGTTGGCGAAAATCAGGTAATCCGGCAGCTCGGGGCCAGCCAGAACGGCATGGGCATTGGCCAGGATGCGCTGGGGATCGCGCTCACCGTAGACAATGGTCAACTCAACGCCAAGATCCGCCGCCGCGGCCTGCATGAAGTCGCTATAACCCACCCAGAACGGCTCGCCGGAAAAGCCGGGATTGAGAAACACCATGGAGGCAGGTGCAACGCTCTGCGCCCTGGCCTGCCAGGAGAGCGCCAGGCTGAACAACAGCAGAATGCCGCAAAGGATGGATCGGGACACGCGCACCTCCACAAAAGCGGTGCGGATTATAGAGGCATATGCGGCCCGGGTAGCGCCGGCCGTCTTTAAATAGAAAAGGGCTGACGGCACCTGCGCACCCTCAGCCCCCGTTTGGTGCGGGCACCGGCTACTGCTGGCTGACCCAGAACACCGCAGTGGCAACCACAATCAGGATCAGGGCAAAGATTGCCTTGGCATCCACCGCACTGTCACGTTGCTCGGACTCACTATGGTCGGTCATGGGCTCCTCCTTTGTTGTATTTATATCTGGAACGCCTGCTCAGTTAAGACCAGCCAAGGGGCTTTCTCAAGGAGCGCGTTATTCCAAAGCCCTTTCTTATCTCTTTAAGTTCTTTCCATATATTGAAACATCACTTTTGCGCATAACCCTGAGCTGGTATCTTCCTTCGGCTCCGCCAGGAGTGCGCGGCCGTGCGCGCTGATTTGCTGTAATGGGCCCATGCCAGGCCCGATAAGCAGCCTGATAACAGGACACTCCATGTACGTATACGACCAGTACGATCAGAAAATCGTCGAGGACCGCGTCAAGCAGTTCCGCGATCAAACCCGCCGTTATCTGGCAGGTGAACTTTCCGGCGAGGAATTCCGCCCGCTGCGCCTGCAAAATGGCCTGTATATCCAGCGCTTCGCCCCCATGCTGCGAATTGCCGTGCCCTATGGCCTGATGTCCTCGGCCCAGGTGCGCATGATGGCCAAGATCGCCCGCGACTACGACAAGGGCTATGCCCATATCAGCACCCGGCAGAACGTGCAGTTCAACTGGCCCGATCTGGAAGACGTACCGGACATCCTGGCCGAACTGGCCACCGTGCAGATGCATGCCATCCAGACCAGCGGCAACTGCATCCGCAACACCACCACCGACCAGTTTGCCGGTGTGGCCAAGGACGAGATCGTCGATCCGCGCCCCTGGTGCGAAATCATCCGTCAGTGGTCGACCTTCCACCCCGAGTTCACCCACCTGCCGCGCAAGTTCAAGATCGCGGTCAACGGGGCGGTCAGTGATCGCGCCGCCATCGAGGTGCATGATATCGGCCTGGAAGCGGTGAAGAATGCCGCCGGTGAGCTGGGCTTCCGCGTCTCCGTGGGCGGCGGTCTGGGCCGTACCCCGATCGTTGGCAGCTTTATCAACGAATTCCTGCCCTGGCAGCACCTGATCAGCTACCTCGACGCCATCCTGCGCGTGTACAACCGCTATGGCCGTCGCGACAACAAGTACAAGGCGCGCATCAAGATTCTGGTCAAGGCTCTGGGCCCGGATGTATTTGCCCAGCGCGTCGATGCCGAATTCGCCCACCTGAAAGACGGCCCCACCACCCTGACCGAAGCCGAAGTGGCTCGGGTGGCCGCCCACTTTATCGACCCGGCATACAAGGCCCTGAGCGACCAGGACGCCGAACTCGCCGCCCTCGACGCCCAGCACCCGGGTTTTGCCCGCTGGCGTCAGCGCAACACCGTGGCGCACAAGCAGCCCGGCTATGTGGCCGTCACCCTGTCGCTCAAGCCCACCGGCGTGGCGCCGGGTGATGTCACCGACAAGCAGCTCGATGCCATCGCCGACCTGGCCGATCGCTACAGCTTTGGCGAAGTGCGCAACAGCCACAACCAGAACATCATCCTCGCCGATGTCGAGCAGCAGCAGCTGTTCACCCTGTGGGGCGAGTTGCGCGAGCATGGTTTCGCCACCCCCAACGTGGGCCTGCTTACCGATATCATCTGCTGCCCGGGCGGCGACTTCTGCTCCCTGGCCAATGCCAAGTCGATCCCGATTGCCGAAGCCATCCAGCGCCGCTTCGATGATCTGGATTACCTGTTCGACATCGGCGATATCGACCTGAACATCTCCGGCTGCATGAACGCCTGTGGTCACCACCACGTTGGCCATATCGGCATTCTCGGCGTGGACAAGAAGGGCCAGGAGTTCTACCAGGTCTCCCTGGGCGGCAGCGCCGGCCGTGACGCCAGCCTGGCGCAGATCCTCGGCCCCTCCTTCGCCGAAGCGGACATGGCTGATGTTATCGAGAAGATCATCCAGGTCTACGTCGAGCAGCGCAGCGAAGAGGAAAGCTTCCTCGACACCTTCCGTCGTATCGGTGTCGACCCGTTCAAGGAGCGTGTATATGCAGCGAATCATTAAGAACGGCCAGATCCTGGACGAAACCTGGCACCTGCTGCCCAAGGACACCACCCTGGATCAGCTGTCCAACTGCGACGACCTGATCGTACCGCTGGCCCTCTGGGTCGAGCACAGCAAAGCGCTGAAAGCCCGCGACGGCGGCCTGGGCGTATGGCTGGATGCCGGTGAGGAAATCGAGGAAATCGCCGATCAGCTGGATAACTTCCAGGTGATCGCGCTGAACTTCCCCGCCTTTACCGACGGCCGCCACTGCTCCACCGCCTACCTGCTGCGCACCCGCTACGGCTACAAGGGTGAAGTACGGGCCATCGGTGATGTGTTGCGCGACCAGCTGTTCTCCTACCAGCGCGTCGGTTTCGATGCCTTTGCCCTGCGTGCAGACAAAGACCCGGTCGATGCCCTCAAGGCCTTCGAGGAGTTCAGCGAGGTCTACCAGGCCTCCGCTGACCAGCCGCAGCCGCTGTTCCGCCGCCGCGCCTGAAACCCGCTGTAAAAAAGCCCCGCCTATCCAGGATAGGCGGGGCTTTTTGTTGGCGATTGTCCGAGACCGCGCTTCAGAGGGCTCTCACACTGTCCCAGGCCACCTGAGCAAACAGCTCACGGCAATCGGCCAACGGTGTGCGGGTACGCCCTGCCAGCCAGTTACGGGCAAAGTCATGGGTTGGGCCAATAATCACCGAGGCAAAGCAGTCCACCGGCATGGGCTTGAACAGGCCCTGTTCGCGGTAACCCGCCAGGGCCTGCTGGATACGCCCGTAGTGGCGCTGATTGGCTTCGCGCAATTGCTCACCCACCTCGCTGGCCTCGACCCGGCTGCGACTGTGCAGGACGAACCGGGCCCACTCGGGGTTGGCCGCCACCCAGTCGATATAGCTGGTCACCAGCAGTTTGACGCAAGCTTCGGCGCTGTCGGCCTGGGCAAAGCCCTGCTCCAGCAACTCGGCATACTGCGCCGTGCCGGTCATGTACAGGGCCGCCAGAATACGTTCCTTGTTGCCGAAATGATGGTACAGGCTGCCGATGCTGGCGCCGGAACGATCGCGAATCATCTCGATGGTGGTGGCATCCACCCCCACCTCACTGATACAGGCCAGAGCAGCCTGGAGAATCTCATCTTTACGGGAACTGCGAGCCATGGGACTCCTTGGCAATAACGCGGATGGCAGGCGTTCAGCCCAGACTGACCAACACCCTGCCCACCTGTTGACCGGCGAGAATCCGCGCCATGGCCTCTGGCAGCTGTGCCAGGCTTACCTCGGTGACAAGCGGCTCCAGGTTCAACTTCCATTGCAGCGACAGCTTGTCCCACATGGATGCCTTGACCACCAGCGGCAACTCCACCGAATCAACACCCAACAGGTTGACCCCGCGCAGGATAAAGGGCAGCACGCTGCCATTGAGCGCCACCCCGGCCGTCAGCCCGCAGCAGGCCGCGCTGGCGCCATAACGCAGGGACTTGAGCAGATTGACCAGGATATCGCCACCCACGCAATCCACCGCACCACCCCAGCGTTCCTTGAGCAGTGGGCGTTCGCTGCCCTCCAGCAACTGGCTGCGTCCGATCACCTCCTGGGCACCCAGGATCTTGAGCAACCCGGCCTGCTCAACCTTGCCGGTGGCGGCCGTCACGCTGTAGCCCAGCTGATTGAGCAAGGCCACCGCCACACTGCCAACTCCGCCACTGGCACCCGTCACCAGAATGGGACCCGCACCAGGTGTCACCCCAGCCTGCTCCAGTTTGTCGACGCAAAGCGCGGCAGTTAGCCCAGCAGTGCCGAGGATCATGGCTTCGCGCAGAGACAGGCCCTGAGGCCGCTTCAGCGCCCAGGCCGCGGGAATACGGATGTACTGGCCGAAACCACCCGACGTATTCATGCCCAGGTCATAACCGGTGACGATCACCTCATCCCCGACACTGAACTCGGGCACCGCCGAAGCTTCCACTACACCGGCGGCATCGATACCGGGAGTATGGGGAAAGTTCTTGGTCACGCCGCGGTTGCCGCTGGCGGACAGGGCATCCTTGTAATTGAGTGAGGAATACTGAACCCGGATCAGCAGATCACCCGGCGGCAGATCATCGATCTGACGCTGGACCACCACCTGCTCGAACTGTCCCGCGGCATTCTCGCGAGCCTGCAATGCACTGAAGCTGTTCATACTCATCCTCTGTCTGTGGGCGATTACCAGAAGCGCTGCTGATTAAGGCGGCTCAACCAGGTCAGGGCAAAACGATCCAGGGCGGTGCTGGCCGCCAGGCCGACGCGCTCCTGCAGGGATTTCTTCTCGGCAAAGTGCAGGTGGAACAGCTCGGCCGACTTCGCCCGCTCGGCCAGGTACTCATCACTGGTGCCAAGCTGATCGACCAGCTGCTTGTCCTGGGCCGCCAGGCCCAGCCAGACCTCGCCTGTGGCCACTTCGTCGATATTCAGTTGCGGCCGGTAACGGGCCACGAAGCCCTTGAACAGCTCATGGGTGGTTTCCAGGTCTTCCTGGAATTTCTCCCGCCCCTTGTCGGTGTTCTCGCCGAACACGGTCAGGGTGCGCTTGTATTCACCGGCGGTCAGCACCTCGAAATCAATCGCGTGTTTCTTCAGCAGGCGGTGCACATTGGGCAGCTGCGCCACTACGCCGATGGACCCGAGTACGGCAAAAGGCGCCGAGATAATCTTCTCGCCAATACAGGCCATCATGTAGCCGCCGCTGGCCGCGACCTTGTCGATGCATACGGTCAACGGCACCCCCGCCTGGCGAATACGCGCCAGTTGCGAGGCGGCCAGGCCATAACTGTGGACCATACCGCCGCCGCTTTCCAGGCGCAGCACCACCTCATCCTCAGGCGTGGCCAGGCTCAGCAGCGCGGTGATCTCATGGCGCAAGTGATCGGTGGCCGAGGCCTTGATATCCCCATCGAAATCCAGCACATACACCCGCGGCTTGCTCTTGCCGGCCTTCTTGTCCTGTTTGGCCGCCTTGGCTTCGGCCTTGAGTGCCGCCTTGAGCTGATCCTTGTTCAGTACCGACTGTTCCAGGCGCTGATGCAACTGTTTGTAGAAATCATTGAGCTTGCTCACCTGCAGTTGCCCACTCAGGCCCCGCCCCTTGCCGCGCAATGCGGCGATCGTCACCAGCAGTACGATGATGGCGACCAGCAGGGTAACCGTCTTGGCCAGAAACCCCATGTACTCGGCAAAAAACTCCACTGATGTTCCCCTTGTCCTGATACCGGCACCCGTGGATACGGGCCCGGCCAAAGCCCAAGCATACCCAGCCCGGTGGGGATCGGCCAGCAAGCCAGGCTATCGATCCACTTGCCTGAGACAATTCAAACAAGCGTATGTTTTTACGTTGACAGCGGCCCAAGATTGCCCCTACCCTCGCCAAACTTTCACCGTACCGGGAGCTCCTGCGCACGTGGGCAGCATCTACCTGATTCGACATGGCCAAGCCTCCTTCGGCGCCGACGACTACGATGTGCTATCGCCCATTGGTATTCGCCAGGCCGAAATACTGGGCAGCCACCTGGCCCAACTCGGTACTCGCCTGGATCGCAGTCTCAGTGGCGACCTGCGCCGCCAGCAGCACACCGCCAACGCTGCCCTGCAACAGCTCGGTGCCGCGGCCATCGCCGTGCCCCAGCTGGAGATCGATTCCGCCTTCAATGAGTTCGATGCCGATGCGGTGATTCGCGCCCTGCTCCCCGACCTGCTGCCGGAAGAGCCCGAAGCCCTGCACGTGCTGCGCAATGCCGCGCAGAACCGCGCCGAATTCCAGCGGCTGTTCGCCAAGCTGATCGGCCGCTGGATCAGTGGCGAGTACGAGCAACCCGGCCTGCAGAGCTGGCAAGCCTTTGTCGAGCAGGTACAAGCTGGCCTCGACCGTCTGCTGAGTCAGGCCCACAGCAAACAGAATATCGCCGTGTTCACCTCGGGCGGCACCATTACCGCCCTGCTCCACCTGGTTACCGGCATCGCCCCGGCCCAGGCGTTCGAGCTGAACTGGCAAATCGTCAATACCTCGCTAAGCTGCCTGAAGTTTCGCGGCAGCCAAGTGAGCCTGGCTTCCTTCAACAGCCATGTGCACCTGCAGCTGTTGAAGGCGCCGGAACTCATCACCTATCGCTGAGTCCGGCCCACTGCTCCCTCACGGGCGCGAGAAAAACCTGAAAATAAAGGAAGACATCATGAGCGTTGCAGACATCGTCACCACCATGCAGTCCAAGTTCAACGCCAGCGCCGCTGCCGGCCTGGATCTGGTATTCCAGTTCAACATCGAAGACGGCGAAAACTACGCCCTGATCGTCAAGGACGGCACCTGCGCCGTTGAGAAAGGCGACAATGCCAACGCCAACGTGACCCTGATCATGGACACCGAAACCCTGAAAGGCATCACCAGCGGCGAAACCGACGGCATGCAGGCCTTTATGGCTGGCAAGCTGCGCGCCGAAGGCGACATGATGCTGGCCATGAAGCTGGGCGAACTGTTCCCGGTTTAAGCGGCACAGGCAGCACCGATATCAAGAAAACCGGAGTCCCAGGCTCCGGTTTTTTTATACCTGCAGCTTTCTGGACAGCACCCATCAGGCAGCCTGATTGCGGGCCAACACCCCGACCTATAACGGCCTGTATTGCTTGTGGGACACCAGCAGCAGCATTAGATTAGCCAATAATCTTGGGCACCCATCATAAGCAGAAGGGATAAACATGGCGCTTACTGACCAGTCCACCCATATCCGCGCAGGCGAAGAACTCGACGCCGCCGTCATCGACCAGTACCTCAAGGCTCATATCCCCGGCCTGACTGGCGAGCCGCGTATCAGCCAGTTCCCCGGTGGTGCCTCGAACCTGACCTATCTGCTGGAATACCCGGAGCAGGAGTTCGTTCTGCGCCGCCCGCCCTTCGGCCACAAGGCCAAATCGGCCCATGACATGGGCCGCGAGTACCGCATTCTCAATCAGCTCAACGCCGGTTTTCCCTACTGCCCCAAGGCCTATGTGCATTGCACCGACGAGTCGGTGATCGGTGCCGAGTTCTATGTCATGGAGCGGGTCAACGGCATCATCCTGCGCTCGGACATGCCGGCCGAGCTGAATTTCAGCCCTGAGCAAACCCGCGAGCTGTGCAAGAGCTTTATCGACAAGATGGTCGAGTTGCACAACGTCGATTACCAGGCCTGTGGCCTGGGCGATCTGGGCAAGCCCGAGGGCTATGTGCAGCGCCAGATCGGCGGTTGGAGCGACCGCTACGACAAGGCCCTGACCCCCGACGCCCCTTTGTGGGAGCCGGTCAAGGCCTGGCTCAAGGACAAGATGCCCGCCGATCATCACAAGCCGGCCATCGTGCACAACGATTACCGCTTCGATAACGTCATCCTCAATCCGCAGAACCCGAGTCAGATCATCGGCGTGCTGGACTGGGAACTGACCACCATCGGTGACCCGCTGATGGACCTGGGCAATACCCTGGCCTACTGGATCGAGGCGGCCGACCCGGCACCGGTGCAACTGATGCGCCGCCAGCCCAGCAACGCCCCAGGCATGCTGACCCGCCAGGAGTTCGCCGACTATTACGCCGAGCGCGCCGGCATCCAGATCAAGAGCATCGACTTCTACTACACCTACGGCCTGTTCCGCCTGGCCGGCATCGTGCAGCAGATCTACTACCGCTATTACCACGGCCAGACCCAGGACAAGCGCTTCGCCCAGTTCGTGCAGATGAACAAACTGCTGGAACAGATGAGCCTGCAGGTCATCAACAAATCGCAGCTGTAAATGGCCGGACAGGCCTTACCCTAGAAGGAAAAATCCATGTCCAAGACCCAACTGTTCGACCTCGACGGCAAGATCGCTTTCGTCTCCGGCGCCAGCCGTGGCATCGGTGAGGCCATCGCCAAATTGCTGGCCCAGCAAGGCGCTCATGTGATCGTCTCCAGTCGCAAGATCGACGACTGCCAGAAAGTCGCCGACGCCATCATCGCCGACGGCGGCCAGGCCACTGCGATCGCCTGCCACATTGGCGAAATGGAGCAGATCAGCAACGTGTTCGCGCAGATCAAGGAGCAGTTCGGCCGCCTGGATATCCTGGTCAACAACGCCGCCACCAACCCGCAGTTCTGCAACGTGCTGGACACCGATCTGGGTGCGTTTCAGAAGACCGTCGATGTGAATATTCGCGGCTACTACTTTATGTCCATCGAAGGCGGCAAGCTGATGAAGCAGAACGGTGGTGGTTCGATCATCAACGTCGCCTCGATCAATGGCGTATCGCCGGGCGAGTTCCAGGGCATCTACTCGGTGACCAAGGCCGCGGTGATCAGCATGACCAAGGTCTTCGCCAAGGAATGCGCGCAGTTCGGCATCCGCTGCAACGCCCTGCTGCCGGGTCTGACCGACACCAAGTTTGCCTCGGCCCTGACCAAGAACGACGCCATCCTCAACCTCGCCCTGACCCGCATCCCGCTCAAGCGCGTGGCGGCCCCCAGCGAGATGGCCGGCGCCGTGCTGTACCTGGCCAGCGAAGCCTCCAGCTACACCACCGGTGTGGCGCTGAATGTGGATGGCGGCTTCCTCTCCTAAGCCATACACCCAGTAAAAAAGGGACCATAGGGTCCCTTTTTGTTTGTTGCCGCGCAGCTACTGCCAGTTCTGCAGGGCCTGGCGCGCCACCTGGTTCATCGGCTCGGCGAGCAGCCCGGTGGGCGTCAGGCTGATGCTGTAGACCGCATCATCGGCGATCGGCAGGTAGTTCACGCGGACGGCCTGGGCATCGAAGATAAACAGATCGCGCTGGCCAAGCCGCAACCAGCGCCACAGGTCGACCCCATAGGGGCTGCGGGCCAGTTCGACGCGAGTGCGCTGCGCCAGATTCTGCTGCTCGATAGACAGAAAGCGCCCAGACAGCTTCTGCAGACGATAGCCAGGCTGCAGACCAATCAACTGTGCCAGACCTTTCCAGCGCATAAAGCGTGCATCCAGCTGCCACAGATCCCCCTCCAGCAGCACGCTGTCCTCCTGCGCGCCCTGCAACAGATCAACTCGGTAATAGGGGCCTTCAGCCTTGAAGCTGAGAGTAGCCAGGGGTTTGTCCTGAGGGAGCGCCCGATAGCTGGCAACGTCCCAGGCCAGCAGACCAATCAACCCGGCCAGGGCAAGAAACGCCAGGCCACAGGTGCCACGCAGCCAGCCAAAAAACCAGTGACGATTGAACAATATGCGTGCAGCGATCAACGAGGTCAGCACGCCCATCAATGCCAACACCCACACCAGCCCCTGGTACTGCATCGAGTCAATTCCTTATTACTGAAAACCCCGGCATTATGCGCAGCACGACTGTGTGCGAACAGCACAAGCACCACACAATCAGACACAGGACGTCTTTTTAATGCCCTTTATCCCTGAACTCGGCGTCGAGCCCGGCATTCTGCTGGTCCTGGCCCTGGTGGCCTTTACCGCCGGATTTATCGATGCCATCGCCGGTGGCGGTGGCCTGCTCACCATCCCCGCCCTGCTCACCGCCGGTCTGCCCCCGCATCTGGTACTGGGTACCAACAAACTGTGCGCCACCTTTGGTTCAGCCACGGCCAGCTACACCTTTTATCGACGCAAACTGTTCAACCCCGGGCAATGGCGTAACGCTCTGATCGGTACCGCTATCGGCGCCCTGCTCGGCGCCGCCCTGGCGCAATGGCTGCCTTCGGCCTGGCTCAACCAGATGCTGCCCGCCGTGGTATTCGCCTGCGGCCTGTACCTACTGTTCGGTCGCACACCGGAAACCGGCCCCACCACCGACCAGCCCATTGCCACCCGCAGGCAGTGGCCGCAAAGCCTGGGCCTGGGTTTTTACGATGGCGTGGCCGGCCCCGGTACCGGCGCCTTCTGGACCGTCAGCAGCCTGCTGCTCTATCCCCTGGACCTGCTACGCGCCAGCGGCGTGGCGCGCAGCATGAACTTCGTCAGCAACGCCTGCGCCCTGATGGTGTTTATCATCAGCGGCCAGGTGGCCTGGTTGCTCGGCATCAGCATGGGGCTGGCGTTGATGGCCGGCGCCTTTATCGGTGCACGCACGGCCATCAAGGGCGGCTCGAAGTTTATCCGCCCGGTGTTCATTTTGGTGGTGTTGGCCCTGACCGCCCGGCTGGCCTGGCAGCACTGGTTTGGCCAGGGTCTATAGCGGATCTATGCGTGCAGTGCGGGCTCTGGCAGCCCCAGCTGGCGCGCCACATAGAGATCGATCAGATAACGGGCAATGGAGCGAGCGGCCGGCAGGGGTGGCAACTGGTGCACACTGAACCACTGGGCGTCTTCGATCTCATCGACCTGCATCTGGATATCGCCCGAGACATATTCGGCATGAAAACCCAGCATCAGTGAGTGGGGGAACGGCCAGCCCTGGCTGCCGATGTATTGCAGCTGACCGACCTCGACCCCGACTTCCTCGCGCACCTCGCGCACCACGCATTGCTCGACCGACTCCCCCGCCTCGACGAAGCCGGCCAGGGTGCTGTAGACCCCAGGCACGAAACGTGGCGAACGGGCCAGCAGTATCTCGTCGCCGCGGGTCACCAGCACGATCATGCTCGGCGACAGCCGCGGGTAATGGCGCACGTCACAGGCCGGACAGTGCATGGCGCGCTCGCCCGCAACAGCCTGCATGGCGCTGCCACAGCTGCCACAAAAGCGATGCTGGCGCGCCCAGGTGCCAATCTGGGTGGTATAGCCGAGCATACGGAAGGTGTCGGCATCGCCCTGCAACATAAACTGTCGCAGGCTTTGCCAGGCACAACCGGGTATATCCGCAGGATATTGCAGTTCCAGCAGGTAGACGGCATCACCGTCGAAATGACCGACGCCGTGCTCGGCCAAGATCGGCAGATCCTGCTTTTTCAACCATTCCCGCGGAAACAGCAGGCCGTTGCTGTCACAGAGAAAATGCTGCTGGCAGTGCACCAAGGCCCAGCCGCCGGCCAGCCCAGCATCGAGCAGGGCCGGCTGCCAACGTGAAATCATTTAGGCAGCCACCGCAATGCCCAGGGCACGCACGCTTTCCTCGGCCAGATCGAGCACGCTGGGCTGGGTTTCCGGACGCATCACCGCGCCGGCTTCGAGGAAGTACTCAAGACTGCTCAAGGCATCGGCCAGTGTCTCCAGCATCTGCTCGGAAGGCATCTGCTGCGCATCGAACATCTGCTTCTGGATGTATTCGGCGCAGGCCCCCACCAGCATGGCGGCGCGTTCCTGGCCGAGGAACCACAGCCCCCCGCGCACAGCCTGCAGGCTCACGGGCACATTGGACAGGTGCATGCGCTCACCGGATGACTCCAGATAGGAGGTAATCGCTCGCTTGGCCATGGCCAGACCGGCCTGGGCCTCGTCCACCACCACAATGCGCGCCTCGTTGAGCTGATGCTGGGCGAACGACTCGGCCTCATCGCCTGGCTGCGTGTGACTCGGACGACTGTCACGCCCCTGGCCTTTTTCCAGACTGGCCACCATACCTTCGACATAGAGCACCGCATCGGCCAGCTTGAGCAGCTCCTGGGGCGGTGGCGGGCTGTCTTCACGCCAGGCGCCGACAACAGGCAACTGGGCATTCAGGGAATTGCCCGCAGAACTCAGGCCGACCATGCCAAGGGTCTTGCTCAGTTTGCCGAGCAAGGCATGCAGATTGCTCAGGCTATCGGCATTGACCGTGCCGCGCTCGATCAGATCAAGCATATCCTTGACGCTAGCCAACTCCTCACGAATGGCCGCACTGAGGGAACGCATGACCGACTGGCCAGGCCCCGCCAGACGCTGGTATTCCTCTTCCAGCAGGTGATCGGTAAAAGGCAGCGAGGTCAGGGCGAAGATCTCGCGGATCGGCGCGACCAATGCGCCCCGGGTATCGGCCAGGGCCACCAGATACAGCAGTTCCTTGAGCAGATTGCGTGGCGCTTCATACTGGCCATTGACCAGGAGCTGCTTGAGCTCGCGGTCGATACGCGAGAACAGCTGCTTGCGCGCCTTGCGTGGCAACAGCTGCCCTTCCAGCTGGGCTTCGACCGCAGCCGCAGCGATCCAGCACAGGCGGCCGCGAGGCTCATTGGCGAACAGGCTATCCAGACGGCCCAGGGCACGGCCCATCAACTTGAGGCTGGCCTGAACGTTCTGCTCACGGATAAAGCCCAGCAGCCCGACCTGATACATATGCCGCAAGCGTCGCCCTTCGTTTTCCTTGGCAGCAGCATCCAGCGCCACAGGAGCTGTGCGCGGCCGCGGGTGGTCGAGACGTACGCTGAAGAAGAAGCTTTCCGCCAGCGGGGCCTGCCCCCCGGCCTGGCGCAGATCATTGATCGCCGGCAGCAGCAGTTCCGGCATTTCCTGGCGATTGGCTTCGACATGCTCCAGATAGCGACGCAGCACATGCAGGGCATTGCTCAGGGCCGAGAGCTGGGTGTCGCGCTCGTTGCCGGCGCCGGTGGGGATATCGGTGGCCTGATCCAGCACTTCCTGGGCCAGCAACTCAGCACCGGCCAGTTCGACCAGGTTCAGGGTGCCACGCACCTGGTGCAGATTTTCCACCGCCTGTTGCAGCAGGCTGCCGTTATGCCGGTCGGCGATAAACTGTTCAAGGCTCGACTCTGCCTCTTCCATAGTGGTGAAGAGTTCATCGCGAACCAGACTGAGGGAACTCGCGCCAGAAGCCATGGATCAATGCGCCTCCCGCGCTGCAATGAAAGACCGTGGGAAGGACAGCATCAGTCGGCGAACTCCGGCTTCTGCTTGCTCATATGGGCGGCCATGGCCACCCGCAGATCCACCGACTGCAGCATGGCGGCATTCCAGGTGGCAATGTATTCGAGGCCGTCGTCGACCCTGTGATCGCGCATATAGCGAATCATTTCCTTGGTGCCACGCACCGCAATTGGCGACTTCGCGGCAATCTCACGGGCAATGCCCATCACGCCATCAAGCAGCGCCTCGGGGCTGTCATAGGTGCGGTTGACCAGGCCGATACGCTGAGCCTCGACGCCATCGATGGTGCGCCCGGTGTAAGCCAGTTCGCGCATCATGCCGTCACCGATGATGCGCGGCAGACGCTGCAGGGTGCCGACGTCGGCAGCCATGCCGATGTCGATTTCCTTGATGGAGAACTGCGCATCAACCGTCGAGTAGCGCATGTCGCAGGCCGATACCAGGTCGATGGCGCCACCCAGGCAATAGCCATGAATGGCCGCCAGCACCGGCTTGCTGCAGTTGTCCACGGCATTGAAGGAGGCTTGCAGTTCGAGGATCTTGCGTCGCAGCATCTGGGCATTGCGGCCTACATCCGGCCCCATCTTGCTGCCCAGACTGGCCAGCATCATCAGGTCGATGCCCGAGGAGAAGTGTTTGCCCGCTCCGGAAATCACCACTGCCCGCACCTGATCGGTGTCTTCGATCCAACGGAAGATGTCGATGATTTCGCTCCAGAAGTCCGCATTCATGGCGTTGATCTTCTCGGGGCGGTTGATCACCACATGGGCGACCTTGTCTGCCAACTCGACATTAAAGGCTTTGTAGTCGGACACGGCAGTAATCCTCAGCAGATGGCGCGCAAGCGCATATAGATATTCTTATGAGTTAAACGAGCCAACTATAACAAGCAAAGCATAAATGTCGATGCTGGCCAGTGTGATGCACCACTAGAGTTAAGCCTAGTTTTGAATATCCAAGCTAAGCATTTGATCTGAGGACTTTAAACAGAATGGGCGACACCTCTGCCAAGGTGCCGCCCGTATCCAGCCTCAGGCCTTGATGCAATCGACCGTATAGCGATAGCCCTCGCCCTCTTCTATCCGTTGCAACCCGTGAACGTCGGTATCGAAACCCGGGAAACGCTGATCGAAGTCGCGGGCGAACGCCAGGTAATCGATGATCGCGCGGGTCGCCGGGGTAAATCGCTCACCCGGCATGATCAGGGGGATGCCTGGCGGATAAGGCACCAGCATCACGGCAGCGATACGCCCTTCCAGCGCTTGCACCGGCACCGCTTCAACCTCGCCACGCACCAACTGGTTGTAGGCATCAGCCGGCTTGATCGCGACCTCCGGCAGCACCGTGTACATGCGTTTGAGGGCCTTGGCCGTGGCATTTTCCCGGTAGCAGGCATGCAGGGCATCACACAGGTCGCGCAGGCCCATGCCCTGATAGTGAGCACCACCGACCTGCGCTATGGATGGCAACACCTCGCTCAGCGGCATATTGGCATCGTAGCTGCGTTTGAACTCCAGCAACTCGGTCAGCAGGGTGCTCCACTTACCCTTGGTAATGCCCATGGAAAACAGCACCAGGAAGGAATACAGGCCGGTCTTTTCCACCACCAGGCCACGTTCCCAGAGGAACTTGCTGACCACCGCCGCCGGGATGCCCTGCTCGCCCAGCACACCCGAAGCTTCCAGGCCCGGGGTGACCAGTGTGACCTTGATCGGATCGAGCAGCACATAGTCCTCGGCCACCTCGCCAAAGCCATGCCAGTCGGCCCGGGGCTGCAGCACCCAGTCACCGGTGCGCACATCATCGGCACCCTCGGCCTGGGGCGGTTGCCAGATGCTGAACCACCAATCATCGGCAGCGAGGTTCTGTCGCAGATTGGCCAGGGCACGGCGAAAGCTCAGGGCTTCATCGAAGGTTTCCTGGATCAGTGAACGCCCGGCCGGGCCTTCCATCATGGCCGAGGCCACATCCAGGGACGCGATGATGCCGTACTGCGGCGAGGTGGAGATGTGCATCATAAAGGCTTCGTTGAAGCGATCCCGGTCCAGCTGGCGCTGCCCGCCATCCTGCACATGGATCATCGAGGCCTGACTGAAAGCCGCCAGCAGCTTGTGGGTGGAATGGGTGGTAAACACCAGCGGCGCATCTTCGGTGCGCGCCGTGCCCATGCCGTAACGGCCGGAGTAGAACTCGTGGAAGGCCGCATAGGCGTACCAGGCCTCATCGAAATGCAAGACTTCGACACTGTTACCCAGCGTCTGCTTGATCAGCTCGGCGTTGTAGCACAGGCCGTCATAGGTGGAGTTGGTCACCACCACCAGCTTGACCTTGGCCGTGGCGCTGTCGATGCCGCGCTCCCGGGCCAGGGGGCTGGCGGCGATCTTGGCCTGGATCGACTCACGGCTGAATTCGCTCAACGGGATCGGCCCGATAATGCCCAGCTCATTGCGCTCCGGGCACAGATACAGCGGAATGGCACCGGTCATGATGATCGAATGCAGGATCGACTTGTGGCAGTTGCGGTCCACCAATACCAGATCATCGCGGCCAACCATGGAGTGCCAGACAATCTTGTTCGCCGTGGAGGTGCCATTGATCACGAAATAGGTGTGATCGGCGCCGAAGTTACGCGCGGCGCGGGCTTCAGCTTCGGCCAGGGGGCCGGTGTGGTCGAGCAGCGAACCCAGCTCCGGTACCGATACCGAGAGGTCCGAGCGCAGGGTGTTTTCCCCGAAGAACTGGTGAAACGCCTGCCCCACCGGACTCTTGCGATAAGCCACGCCACCGCCATGACCCGGGGTATGCCAGGAATAGTTGGACTCCGAGGTGTGCTGCACCAGGGCCTTGAAGAAAGGTGGTAGCAGGCCGTCCAGATAGTTGCGCGCAGCGCGGGCCACCTGGCGGGCCAGGAAAGGCACGGTGTCTTCAAACAGGTAGAGAATGCCGCGCAGATGGTTCAGGTCGGCCATGGCCTCGGCCGGCGCGTTCTCGATGGTCACCTGCTCGCCCAGGGCGAAGATCGGCAGATGCGGCGCACGCCGGCGCGCCACGCGGATCAGCTCCACCATGTCCTGCAGCAGGTGCTTGTTCTCCCCCGCCCCTTCGGCGGCCACCAGGATGCAGGCCAGGCCGTGGTGGGTGGAGGCGACGATGCGCCCCTCCGCGGAACTCGCGGTGGAAAGGATCTGAAAGCCGTCCTGCTCCAATTCATGGGCAATGGCACGCACCCGATCACCGGCCACGGTATCGGCCTTGATGTCGCGGTGCACAATCAGGACGGGGAATTTGAGGTCTTTATACATTGTGACGTCCCTGGAAATGACAGGCCCCAGCCTGCCCGTCATGCCAGAGTAGAGACTCGCCGCAACCGGCGGAACCCCCGCAGCGTCAGGCTATAAGAAAAGGTCGCAATTCTGGGGTCAGCTGCTGTTTCGTGCGCGGCTGCGCTGAAACGGCAACAGACCCCGAGCATCAGGCCTCGCCGGTCTCCTGCTGGGACCACAGCGCCGGCGCTCCAGCCGCTTTCTCGATGGCTGCCAGGCGCGCCTGGTGCGCGGCGATTTCCTCGGCGCTGGCACGAATGATCCGCGTGGGCGCTCGCTCGGCCGCCAGGCGGCGGATCGGGCTGGCCGTCTGGCGACCGCTGCCATCGCTGTCGGCGCCCTCGCCCGCCAGGGACAGGTGGGTCTGACCACCGGTCATGGCCAGGTAGACGTCGGCCAGGATCTCGGCATCGAGCAAGGCGCCGTGCAGTTCCCGGCCGGAGTTGTCGACCCCATAACGCTTGCACAAAGCGTCGAGATTGTTGCGCTGACCCGGGTGCCGCTCACGAGCCATCAGCAGGGTGTCGAGGATCGAGCAATGCTCGCTGATGTCGGCGCGGTCGTCCTGCTTGATCAGGGCGAATTCGTTGTTGATAAAGCCAACGTCGAACGCCGCGTTATGGATGATCAGCTGGGCGCCCTTAATAAAGTCAAAGAACTCGTCGGCCACTTCCCTGAAGCGTGGCTTGTCCTGCACGAACTCATTGGTGATGCCGTGCACCGCGATGGCGCCTTCGTCGATCTCGCGATCAGGCTGCAGGTAGACGTGATAGTGACGCCCGGTCAGGCGTCGGCCCATCAACTCGACACAGCCGATTTCAATAATGCGGTGACCATCGGCCACCGGCATACCGGTGGTTTCGGTATCCAACACGACGCTACGCATGCTTTTTTGCCCTCACTTCATCGACACCACGGTTGGCCAGCTGATCGGCCCGCTCGTTACCCGGGTGACCGGTATGCCCCCGCACCCACTGCCAGGTGACCTTGTGCCGATTGACCTGCTCATCCAGCGCCTGCCACAGATCGGCATTCTTTACCGGCTCCTTGCTGGCAGTCTTCCAGCCGCGCTTTTTCCAGTTTGGCATCCACTCCTGAATGCCCTTCATCACATACTGCGAATCGGTGATCAGGCGCACTTCGCAGGGCCGGGTCAGGGCGATCAGCCCACAGATCGCGGCCATCAGTTCCATGCGGTTGTTGGTGGTATTGGGCTCGCCGCCCCAGAGTTCCTTTTCCACCCCCTTGCACACCAGCAGGGCTCCCCAGCCACCCACACCCGGATTACCCTTGCAGGCCCCATCGGTGTATATCTCCACCTGCTCACTCATCAAACATCATTTCCATACAATTCAGGGCGATTTCAGATCCCGCTGGCTGACCTTGGCCACCGGCATGGGAATCAATTTACCCATTGGCTGACGGCGGCTCTGCTGCAGGGGCCTGAGCCCCATCACCAGCTTGCGTGCCACCAATAGATAGAAGCCGGCGCCCGGGGCCTGCCAACGGCCACCAAAGCGTTCAAGCGGCAGCAGACGAGCCTGCCAGGCCGGCGAAGAAAACGGCGGACGATAGCACCCGAAGCGGCGTTTCTCCAGCGCAAAGCCCAGCAGGTGCAACCAGTCACTGACCCGCCCCGGCGCGATGCAGCGCGCACGTCGGAAGGCATCGCGGCTGTACAGACGCTTCGTGCCCCAGGCGCTCAGGGGGTTGACGCCCACAATCAGCAGATGCCCGCCCGGTCGCACACTGCGTGCGGCTTCACGCAGCAGACCATGGGGCGACAGGCTGAAATCCAGCCCATGCTGCAGCACCACCACATCGGCGGCATGCTCACCGAGCGGCCAGGACTGCTCCTCACAGACAATTTCCACCCCGGCAAAAGGCGCTCCCAGACGCACACTGCGCTGAATCTGCGTGGCCTGGGCCATGGGCTGGCCGCCGGGGCCGTAATGCACCAGATAGCCGCCAAAGAAGCGCGCCAACTCTTCCTCCAGCAGGCGCTGCTGATCCTGCAGCAGCAATTGCCCCTGGGGGGTCTCGAACCAGGCGCGGGCTTCACCGATCAGGTCCAGCCACTGGCTGTCAGCCTGGGCAAAGGGATGTTCAGTCATGTACATGCGCTCCACAAAGCGCCCTGCGGGCCGTGTCGGCTCGCGTCGGACTTTCAGGATAAGATGCACCTTTGTTCCCCGTTTGGCGAATCCACCATGCTGAAGATCGACGCCCTGCCCGCCTTCAACGACAACTATATCTGGCTGCTACAAGATCCTGCTGCCCAGCGCTGCGCGGTGGTCGACCCCGGCGATGCACAGCCTGTATTGAACTGGCTTGAGGGTCATCCGGGCTGGCAACTGAGCGATATCCTGATCACGCACCATCACTTCGATCATGTGGGTGGCATCGAACGCATCAAGGCTCATAGCGGTGCGCGGGTCGTGGGGCCAGCCAAGGAGCAGATCCCCCATTGCGACCTGGCCCTGACTGAAGGTCAGCGTATCGATGTACTGGGCCACAACTTCAAGGTAATCGAGGTGCCCGGCCACACCCTGGGCCATATCGCCTACTTTCAACCCGAGCAGCACTGGCTGTTCTGTGGCGATACCCTGTTCGCAGCGGGCTGCGGACGCCTGTTTGAGGGCAGCCCGGAGCAGATGCACGCATCCCTGCAGCGCCTGGCCGCGCTACCCGACGACAGCCTGATCTATTGCACCCACGAATACACCCTGAGCAACCTGCGCTTTGCTGCGGCAGTGGAGCCCAATAACCGCCAGATACAGGCGCGCCTGCAGGAGGTCGAAGCCTGGCGACAGGAGGGACGCATCAGCCTGCCCTCCAACCTGGCGCTGGAACGAGCCAGCAATCCCTTTTTGCGCACCGAGAGCGAAGCCGTGCAGAAAAAAATCGACGAGCGCGAAGGCCCGGCCAAACGTTCGCCCAGCCAGGTGTTTGCTGCCTTGCGGGCCTGGAAAGATCATTTCTAAAGCGTCGACAGCTGCGCAAATAACTGGTTAAAACTTGACCATCCCGGCATCGATTCCTAGAATCCCCCGAACTTTTTGCTAGGAAGAACACCCGAGCACATGCCATTAACAGCACGCAATACCTTGAATTTTAAGGCATTTATGCAGAGCCGACGGGCTCTTGTAGTGCTGTTCTGCGCAACCCTCGCCGGCTGTCAGGGCCTGGGCGAGCACAACCTGGAAGATCCCGGGCGCGACACCGATCGGGCCGTGGGTTTGGAGCGCGAGGTCGAGTGGCTAAGTGACAGCAGGCTGAAACCGACTCAGGAAGAAGAGCCAACTGATATCTGGGAGCGGGTGCGCGCCGGCTATCAGCTGCAAGACAGCATTACCCTCAACCCGCGCATCGAGCAACAACGCCTGTGGTTTGTCAGCAACCCATCCTTTGTGGCCAAGGTCGGTGAGCGCAGCAGCCCCTATATCCACTTTATCGTCGAGCGCCTGGAAGCGCGCAACATGCCGATGGAGCTGGCCCTGCTGCCGATGATCGAAAGTGCCTACAACCCCCTGGCCTATTCCCATGCCCATGCGGTGGGTCTGTGGCAGTTTATCCCCTCGACCGGACGCAGCTTCAACCTGCGCCAGACCAACTGGTATGACGGTCGCCGCGATGTGATGGCGTCCACCGACGCAGCCATCACCTACCTCTCGTACCTCAACAACATGTTCAACGGCGACTGGCTGCTGGCCTTGGCCGCCTATAACGCCGGAGAGGGCCGGGTCAGCCGTGCCATCGAGCGCAACCAGAAGCTGGGGCTACCCACCGACTACTGGAACCTCTCGCTGCCCAGTGAAACCCAGAACTATGTGCCCAAGTTGCTCGCCCTGTCCCAGGTGGTGATGGCCCCCGAGGCCTATGGCATGAACCTGGCACCTATCGCCAACGAGCCCTATTTCGAGAAGGTACCGTTCAAGCAGCGCATGGACCTGGCCCGGGTCGCCGACATGGCCGACCTGGACGAAGATGAACTGTACCTGCTTAACCCGGCCTTCAAGAAAGGCATCACCATCGATGGCCCCCAGCACCTGCTGGTACCTGCCGACAAAGCCGAGTTGCTGGCCGCCAACCTGGCACTGCTCAAACCCCAGGAGCTGGTTGACTGGCAGCAGTATCGAGTGCGGGCGGGCGACAGCCTGCACAGCATTGCCGGTCGCCATCAACTGACGGTCGCCACCCTCAAGGACATCAACCGACTGAGCAGTAATACCCTGCGTATCGGTCAGATCCTGAGCATCCCGGCCGAAGCTAACAGCCGTATACGGGAAACACTGCCGGCCCGTGCTACTGCCAGCACCAACAACCTGCCGGTCACGCGCACCTACCGGGTGAAAAACGGCGACAACCTCTGGCAAATCGCGCGTACCCACAAGGTCGCAGTCAAGGATATTCAGCGCTGGAACCGGCTCTCGGGCAACAATCTGCGCGTCGGTCAGGTGCTGACGCTGCAGGCCGGTAGCGCTTCGCGCACCGCCAGCCGCAGCGACAACGCCACCTATTACAAGGTGCGCCAGGGCGACTCGCTGTACCTGATTGCCAAGCGTTTCAAGGTGCCGATGAAGAACCTGCAAAACTGGAACCCAGGTGCCGGCAGAACCCTCAAGCCAGGGCAGACCCTGACTCTGTACGTGCCACGCTGACCCTGCTCAGGCCTTTTTGCTCAAGGCCTCCAGGCAGCGCCCGGTCAGCTGCGTAAAGCGTTGGAAGGCAACGAACTGCTCATGGGTCAAGGCTCGCCCCGAGACTCGACTGTCGGCATAGACCACGCCGATCTCTCGCGTACCCGCCATCAGTGGGGCGATAAAGAACATGCCTTGGCCTAAACGCTGACGAATCGGCAGAGTGACCAGCTCATTGAGGTTGTAACTGGCTGGAACCCCCATCCAGAGTGGCTCCTTATTGCGCAGCACATAGCTGAAAATATGCGGTTGTTCCGACTGGTGGGCCGGCAGCACGAAATCGTCCAGCCAGGCCTGGGTGCCCTCACCCACCACCCGTTTGGGGCGGAAACAGCTGTGGTTGTCGGCCAGCACCACCAGCAGTACACGCTCCAGCCCGGCGCCCTGATGCAGGCCTTTTAGCAGGGTATCCAGGATACTGCCGACATCTCCGCGGCGTACCACCATCAAGCCCAAATCCTGCAGTGCCTGCTGCAATACCAGCAGATCAGGCTGCAGCAGGCGCGCCTTGCGCTCCTCCTGCTGCAAGCGAATCTGTTCGGGGTCGGTATTGGGAATCAGCCGCCCCAACTGGCTGGCGCCAAAAGTGGCCACCACCTTGACAGCCTCGTCGGCGCTGGCCAGCACCTGCTGCATGGCTTCCTCGGTGCTCACCCCGGTAAAGCCAGCCATTTCCGCCACCAGCTTTTCCATTTCCGGCGACTCCCAGCCCAGCAGCGCCGCCTCGCTGATGCGGGCGCCCAGGCTCACCGCGCGCACGGCCGGATCATGACGGTTGGCGCTGTTGTGCACCAGGCTCAGGATATCGCCCAGGTTCCAGCTCTTGACCAAACCCTGAGTCAGCTGGCGGAAACTGGTACCCAAGACCTCCTGCACCGCCTCGTCGCTGTCCACTCCGGGCTGAGACAGGATACTGGCCAGGCGATCAGCCTGGTCACCACCGCAACCCCAGAAGGCCAACTCGCCCAGGTGGTAAAGCAGCCCGGCAATAAAGATTTCTTCATCGTGGCGCGTCAGTACATAGCCGGCCATATTGCGAGCCTGTACCGCCGCGTGAAACGAGCGCGCCAGCAACTCCTGCAACTGATCCCGCGGCGCGGAACCCAGCAGACCATCGATCAGGCTGACCGACATGCCGATCTGCCGCACGTTGTTAAAGCCGATCAAGACAATGGCGCGGGAAATGGTGCGAATGGTTTCCTGGGACGGGTTGTAATAGACGCTGTTGGCAATGCGCAGTACCTTGGAGGTCAGCGAGGCATCACGCAGCAAGACATCGGCCAGTTGCTTGACCGAAGACTTCTCATGCTGGGCTAATCGATGCAAATCCTGCACCACCGCAGCCAGGGCGGGTAATTCGGCTTCGTTTAAACGTTCAATCCATGACTGTAAACCGTGACAAGCTGCGCCCAAGTTTGCGACCTCGTTGTTATTAGAAAAAAGTGTAGTCAACATGTGGCCAGGCACCGCAAAAACTGATCTTTTTCCTGCCCATACAAGCTGTTACTGTACCCGACAAGAAGCCCATATAACGCCACGGATCGGATATTTCTCTTGATACGTCCCCTCCTCTCGCTGTTTCTCGGCTTGACCCTGAGCTTATCCACCGCAATCGGCGCAGTCAGCGAAAGCCATGGCTATGCGCAATTCGGCACGCTCAAGTACCCCGCCAGCTTCAGGCACTTCGACTGGGTCAACCCCGATGCGCCCAAAGGCGGCACGCTGCGGCTGATGGCCTCCGGCACCTTCGATACCCTCAACCCCTACAGCTTCAAGGGCAGCAGCCCGGTGGCCACGGCCAATTTCCTGCAATATGGGATCAACGAACTCAATCAGCCGTTGATGGCCGGCACCGGGATGTACGACCCCTCCGGTGATGAGCCTGCCTCAAGCTATGGCCTGATCGCCCGAAGCGTCGAATACAGCGAGGACCGCAGCTGGGTGGTGTTCAACCTGCGCCCGGAAGCCCGCTTTCATGATGGCAAACCGATTACCGCCTACGACGTGGCCTTTTCCTATCGCCTGCTGCTCAAGGACGGTCATCCGCAGTACCGCACCAGCCTGCAGGAAGTGAAGCGGGTCGACATTCTCAACCGCCAGCGTATCCGTTTTGTCTTCAAGCGCGCGGGCAACCCCCTGTTGATCCTGCGCCTGGGCGAGCTGCCGGTATTGCCTCAGCATTACTGGAAAGACCGCGACTTCAAGGCCACCACCTTTGAGCCGCCCCTGGGCAGTGGGCCTTATCGCATTACCCGGGTCAGCCCCGGGCGCAGCCTGACCTTCGAGCGGGTCAAGGACTGGTGGGCCCAGGATCTGCCGGTGAACAAGGGCAAGTACAACTTCGACCGGGTCGAGGTGGACTTCTACCGCGACAGCCATGTGGCCTTCGAAGCCTTCAAGGCCGGCCAGTTCGACTTCTATATCGAGCAACAGGCGAAGAACTGGACCACCGGTTACAACTTCCCGGCGCGCCTGCGCGGCGATGTGATCCGCGCCGAGATTCCCCACCAGATTCCCACCCAGACCCAGGCCCTGTTTATGAACAGTCGCCGCGCGGTCTTCCAGGATGCCCGGGTGCGTGAGGCCATGGGCCTGATGTTCGACTTCGAATGGGCCAACCGCGCCCTGTTCAGCGACTCCTACACCCGCTCACGCAGCTATTACCCCAACAGCGAATTTTCCGCCCGGGGCATTCCCGAGGGGGCCGAATGGCTGCTGCTGTCGCCCCATCGCAAAGCCTTGCCGGCACGCCTGTTCAGCGAACCCTTCAGCATGCCCCAGACCGACGGTCGGGGTATCCCCCGGACAACCATGCGCCGTGCCCTGCAACTGCTCGCCGAGGCGGGCTGGAAGCCGGTGGGCCAGCAGCTGCTCAATCGTGAAGGCCAGCGCCTGGAGTTTGAAATCCTGCTGGTCAATCCGGGGTTGGAACGCATCCTCCAGCACTTCAGTCGCAATCTGGCCAGTATCGGCGTGCAGGTCACCATCCGTACCGTGGACCGCGCCCAATACAAGCAACGCCTGGACAACTTCGACTTCGACATGATCTCCCTGACCCTGCCGCAGACCCTGAGCCCGGGCCTGGAACAGTCGCTGTATTTCCACTCCAGCCAGGCGCGGATCAAGGGCGGCAAGAACTACGCCGGGGTCGAAAGCCCGGTGGTGGATGACCTGATCGACAAGCTGCTCTCGGCCCAAACCCGTGATGAGCAGGTCGCCGCCACCCGCGCGCTGGATAGGGTGCTGTTGTGGCAGCA
This sequence comes from Pseudomonas xionganensis, assembly GCF_009763245.1. Lineage (GTDB taxonomy): Bacteria > Pseudomonadota > Gammaproteobacteria > Pseudomonadales > Pseudomonadaceae > Aquipseudomonas > Aquipseudomonas xionganensis. The sequence continues at coordinate 2,489,188 of NZ_WKJZ01000001.1, forward strand.
ATACACCATTCCCAACTGGTATATCGACTACCATCGCCTGGCCTACCGCAACCGGTTCGCCTTCGTCACTACCCCGCCTTACACCCTGGGCCTGCGTGCCTGGTGGCTGAAAGATCTGGAGACTGCACAATGAGCATGGCGTTACTCCGTCGCCACTTCAGTGGTGCCCTGCTGGCCCTGTTGAGCTGCGCCGCCCAGGCTGCTCCCCAGCACGCCCTGACCCTGTACGGTGAGCCCCCCAAGTACCCGGCGGGCTTCAGCCACTTCGACTATGTCAACCCGGATGCGCCCAAGGGCGGCACCCTGCGCCTGGCTGGCCTCAACGGTTTCGACAGCCTCAACCCCTTTATCGCCAAGGGTAATGCCGGTGACCAGCTTGGCCTGATCTATGACAGCCTGACCTATCACTCCCCGGATGAGCCCTTTACCGAATACGGTCTGCTCGCGGAAAAGATCGAGAAGGCCCCGGACAACAGCTTCGTGCGCTTTCACCTGAATCCCAAGGCGCACTTTCACGATGGCACCCCGGTCACCGCTGACGATGTGGTGTTCACCTTCACCACCCTGACCGAGAAGGGTCACCCGGCCTACCGTCACTACTACGCCGATGTAGCGGCGGTGGTTGCCGAAGATGAACGCCGCGTACGCTTCGATTTCAAGCACAACGGCAACCGCGAGCTGCCGCTGATTCTCGGACAGATCCAGATCCTGCCCAGGCACTGGTGGGAAAAGCGCGACTTCGACAAGACCAGCCTGGAGCCGCCCCTGGGCAGCGGGCCCTATCGCGTGACACAGGTCGAGGCCGGGCGCAGCCTGCGTTTCGAGCGGGTCAAGGACTGGTGGGCCAAGGACTTGCCGGTGGCCCGTGGTCAGTACAACTTCGATGTGATCCATGTCGATTACTACCGCGATATGTCCGTGGCCCTGGAAGCCTTCAAGGCCGGCCGCTTCGACTTCAATCTGGAATACTCGGCCAAGGACTGGGCCACCGGCTACGACAGCCCGGCCCTGCGCGACGGCCGTATCATCAAGGAAGCCATTGCCAACCATAATCCGGTGGGCATGCAGGGCTTCGCCTTCAACCTGCGCCGCGAGATGTTCCAGGATCGCCGCGTGCGCGAGGCCCTGGCCCTGCTGTTCGACTTCGAATGGACCAACAAGCAGCTGTTCTACGGGGCCTACAAGCGCAGCCACAGCTACTTCGAGAACTCGGAAATGGCCGCCCGTGGCGAGCCGGACGAAGCCCAGCTGAAACTGCTGGAACCGCTGCGTGGCCAGGTGCCGGACGAGGTCTTCGGCCCGGTCTACCTGCCGCCGGTCAGCGATGCCAGCGGCATCATCCGCGACCAGGCCCGGCGCGCCTACCAGTTGCTGCAGGAAGCCGGCTACCGGGTGGAGAACGACCAGATGGTCAATGCCCAGGGCCAGCCCCTGGCCTTCGAATTCATCATCGCCCAGGCCAATCTGGAGCGGGTGATCCTGCCGTTCAAGCGCAACCTGGCGGCCCTGGGCATCGATATGCAGATCCGCCGGGTGGACGCCTCGCAGTACATCAACCGCATGCGCTCGCGGGATTTCGACATGACCTCCATGGTCTGGGGCCAGTCCAATTCACCGGGCAATGAGCAACGCGAGTACTGGCATTCGAGCAGCGCCGACAACCCCGGCAGCCGCAATTACCTGGGCCTGAAAGACCCGGCCATCGACGCGCTGGTGGATGGCCTGATCGGCGCCGACTCGCGGCAGAGCCTGATCGACCATGCCCGCGCCCTGGACCGGGTGCTGATCTGGGGCCATTACGTGGTACCCAACTACTATGTCGACAGCTGGCGCATCGCCCACTGGCGCCACCTGCAGCGCCCGACCGTGCCGCCGCAGTACGACTACGGCCTGATGACCTGGTGGTACGACCGCAGCACGGCACCCGTGGTAACGGACGCGGCCCCCGCAGATGGCAGCAACGAACAGGCAAGCACCAGTGAGGGTGACAATTGATGCTGGCCTATATCCTGCGGCGCCTGCTGCTGATCATCCCGACCCTGCTGGGCATTCTGCTGATCAATTTCATCATCATCCAGGCCGCCCCCGGTGGGCCGGTGGAACAGATGATCGCCAAGCTGGAAGGCTTCGATGCCGCCACCGGCGGCGCCACCGGGCGTATTTCCGGCGGCGGCGCGGAGGTTGGCAGTGCCAGCTCCAACTACCGCGGCGCCCAGGGCCTGGACCCCGAGCTGGTGGCCGAGATCGAGCGCATGTACGGCTTCGACAAGCCGGCCCCGGAACGTTTCTGGCTCATGCTGAAAAGCTATGCCCAGCTGGATTTCGGCACCAGTTTCTTCCGCGATGCCGCAGTGATCGACCTGATCATCGAAAAGATGCCGGTGTCCATCTCCCTGGGCTTATGGAGCACCCTGATCACCTACCTGATCTCCATCCCGCTGGGCATCGCCAAGGCCACCCGCCACGGCAGCGCCTTCGATGTCTGGACCAGTTCGATGATTATCGTCGGTTACGCCATTCCGGCATTTCTCTTTGCCATCCTGTTGATCGTGCTGTTCGCCGGCGGCAGCTACTGGGACTGGTTCCCCCTGCGCGGCCTGACCTCCAGCAACTTTGACGAACTGCCCCTGGGCGGCAAGATTCTCGACTATTTCTGGCACCTGGCCCTGCCAGTCACTGCCTTGGTGATCGGCAGCTTCGCCACCCTGACCCTGCTGACCAAGAACAGCTTTCTCGACGAGATCGGCAAGCAGTATGTGGTCACCGCCCGGGCCAAGGGTCTGAGCAACAACCGGGTGCTCTACGGCCATGTGTTCCGCAACGCCATGTTGATCATCATCGCCGGCTTCCCCTCGGCCTTTATCGGCATCTTCTTTACCGGTTCCCTGTTGATCGAAGTGATTTTCTCCCTCGATGGCCTGGGCCTGATGAGTTTCGAGGCGGCGATTAACCGCGATTATCCGGTGGTGTTCGGCACCCTGTTTATCTTCACCCTGCTGGGCCTGGTGGTGAAGCTGATTGGCGATATCACCTATACCCTGGTCGATCCACGCATCGACTTCGAAAGCCGGGAGGGTTGAGATGACACTGTCCCCCATCAACCAACGGCGTTTCGCCCGCTTCAAGGCCCACAAGCGCGGCTGGTGGTCGCTGTGGATCTTCCTCGCGCTGTTCTTCGTCACCCTCGGCGCCGAGCTGATCGCCAACGATAAGCCTCTGGTGGTCAGCTACGACGGCGAGCTGTATTTCCCGGTACTCAAGCGCTACCCGGAAACCACCTTCGGCGGCGAGTTTCCCCTGCAGGCCGACTACAAGAGCCCCTATATCCAGGAGCTGATCGAGGCCAAGGACGGCTGGATGGTCTGGCCCTTGATCCCCTTCAGCTATTCCAGCATCAACTACGAGCTGCAGGTGCCGGCGCCCGCGCCGCCCTCGGCCGACAACTGGCTGGGCACCGATGACCAGGGCCGCGACGTGCTGGCCCGGGTGATCTACGGCTTTCGTATCTCGGTGCTGTTCGCCCTGACCCTGACCCTGGCCAGCTCGCTGATCGGCGTGTTTGCCGGCGCCCTGCAGGGCTTCTACGGCGGCTGGGTGGACCTGGCCGGGCAGCGCCTGCTGGAAATCTGGTCCGGCCTGCCGGTGCTCTATCTGCTGATCATCATGGCCAGCTTCGTGCAGCCGAACTTCTGGTGGCTCTTGGGCATCATGCTGCTGTTCTCCTGGATGAGCCTGGTGGATGTGGTGCGCGCCGAGTTCCTGCGTGGGCGCAACCTGGAATACGTCCGCGCAGCCCGCGCCCTGGGCATGCAGAACGGCGCCATCATGTTCCGCCATATCCTGCCCAACGCCATGGTCTCCACCATGACCTTTATGCCCTTTATCCTCACCGGCGCCATCGGCACCCTCACCGCCCTGGATTTCCTCGGCTTCGGCCTGCCGGCCGGAGCACCCTCCCTGGGCGAGCTGGTGGCCCAGGGCAAGTCCAATCTGCAGGCGCCCTGGCTGGGCATCAGCGCCTTTAGCGTGCTGGCCCTGATGCTCAGCCTGCTGGTGTTTATCGGCGAAGCTGCCCGCGATGCCTTCGACCCGAGGAAATAAGATGACCGAATCACACAACCTCATCGAAGTGCGCGACCTGGCCGTGGAGTTCGTCACCGGCAGCCAGAGCCAGCGGGTGGTGGAAGGCGTCAGCTTCGATATCAAGCGCGGCGAAACCCTGGCCCTGGTCGGCGAAAGCGGTTCGGGCAAATCGGTCACCGCCCACTCCATCCTGCGCCTGCTGCCCTACCCCCTGGCCCGCCACCCCAATGGCCAGATTCACTACGCTGGCAAGGACCTGCTCAAGCTCGACGAAAACAAATTGCGCGGCATTCGCGGCAACCGCATCGCCATGGTCTTCCAGGAGCCCATGACCTCGCTCAACCCGCTGCACACGATCGAGAAGCAGATCAACGAGGTGCTCGGCCTGCACAAGGGCCTCAGCGGCAAGACCGCCACCGCGCGCACCCTGGAACTGCTCGACCTGGTCGGCATCCCCGAACCGCACAAGCGCCTCAAGGCCTACCCCCATGAGCTCTCCGGCGGCCAGCGCCAGCGCGTGGTGATCGCCATGGCCCTGGCCAATGAACCGGAACTGCTGATTGCCGACGAGCCGACCACCGCCCTGGACGTCACCGTGCAGCTGAAAATCCTTGACCTGCTCAAGGATCTGCAGGCGCGTCTGGGCATGTCCATGCTGCTGATCAGCCACGATCTCAACCTGGTTCGACGAATTGCCCACCGCGTATGTGTCATGCAGCGCGGACGCATCGTCGAACAGGCGTCGTGTGAACAACTGTTCCAGGCGCCGCAGCATCCCTATACCAAGGAGCTGCTCGGTGCCGAGCCCAGCGGCCGACCGGTGGAGGTTGCAGCCGGTAAGCCGCTGCTGGAAGTCGACAACCTGCGCGTGTGGTTCCCGATCAAAAAGGGGCTGCTCAAGCGCACCGTCGATTATGTGAAGGCGGTGGACGGCATCAATTTCAGCCTGCCCCAGGGCCAGACCCTGGGCATCGTCGGCGAAAGCGGTTCCGGCAAGTCCACCCTGGGGCTGGCGATCCTCAAGCTGCTCGGCAGCCAGGGCGCCATCCGCTTTCAGGGCCAGGCACTGGACGGCATGTCGCAGCATGAGGTTCGGCCTCTGCGGCGGCAGATGCAGGTGGTCTTTCAGGACCCCTTCGGCAGTCTCAGCCCGCGCATGTCGGTGGGCATGATCGTTGGCGAGGGTCTGCGCATCCACAGGATGGGCAGCGAGGCGGAGCAGGAACAGGCGATCATCGACGCCCTGGTGGAAGTAGGACTGGACCCGGAAACCCGGCACCGCTACCCCCATGAGTTTTCCGGTGGCCAACGGCAGCGTATTGCGATTGCCCGGGCCCTGGTGTTGAAACCGGCGCTGATACTGCTGGACGAGCCGACCTCGGCTCTGGACCGCACCGTACAGCGCCAAGTGGTGGAATTGCTGCGTTCACTGCAGGCCAAGTACAACCTGACGTACCTGTTTATCAGCCATGACCTGGCGGTGGTACGGGCACTCAGCCATCAACTGATGGTGGTCAAGCAAGGCCAGGTGGTGGAACAGGGGGTCGCGGACGAGATTTTTGCCGCGCCCCGGCACACTTATACGCAGCAGCTGCTGGAAGCCGCATTTATGGCGCCCACGGCTGCTAATACCTGAAATCAGGAAGAGGAAGAGCACAATGGGTTTTCTTACCGGCAAGCGCGTACTGATCGTTGGCGTGGCCAGCAAACTGTCGATCGCCTCGGGCATCGCCGCCGCCATGCACCGTGAAGGTGCCGAACTGGCATTCACCTACCAGAACGAAAAGCTCAAGGGCCGGGTCGAAGACTTCGCCAGCGGCTGGGGCTCAAGCCCGGAGCTGTGCTTCCCCTGTGATGTGGCCAACGACGAGGAAATCGCCGCCGTCTTCGACGCCCTGAGCAAGAAGTGGGACGGCCTGGACTGCATCGTCCACTCCGTCGGTTTCGCCCCGGGCGACCAGCTCAACGGCGACTTCACCGAGGTCACCACCCGTGAAGGCTTCCGCATCGCCCACGATATCAGCGCCTACAGCTTCGTCGCCCTGGCCAAGGCCGGTCGCGAAATGATGAAAGGCCGCAATGGCAGCCTGCTGACCCTGTCCTACCTGGGCGCCGAACGCACCATGCCCAACTACAACGTCATGGGCATGGCCAAGGCCAGCCTGGAAGCTGGCGTGCGCTACCTGGCCGGCAGCCTCGGCCCGGAGGGCACCCGAGTCAACGCCATCTCCGCCGGCCCGATCCGCACCCTGGCCGCCAGCGGCATCGCCAGCTTCCGCAAGATGCTCGCCGCCAACGAGAAGCAGACCCCGCTGCGCCGCAACGTCACCATCGAGGAAGTCGGCAACGTCGGCGCCTTCCTCTGCTCCGATCTGGCCTCGGGCGTGAGCGGTGAAATCATGTACGTCGACGGCGGCTTCAACACCACCGCCATGGGTGCCATGGAGGACTAATCCCTCCCGGCAACGCCCAAACGCGACAAGGCCCCGACTGGTTCGGGGCCTTGTCGTTTCTGCCCCGTTACCCATGCCTGGCAACCCGGATTGCGCCGGGGCTTATCCGGGCTACGCGCTGCCAACGCACTTTCCCCCAGGATTTCGCGATGCACCATGTTTATTCGACCAACCGGTCTGGCCATGGCCGTCAAGGGCTGGCATATGCCTTGCTTGGGTAGGCACAAACGAGTCCTTTCCAACGGCGGAATCGAGCTCTGACAACGGTGTCGCGTCACTGGCCAAGCCACGGCCAGTGAGCGGCGCCTTTTCGCCTTGAATCCAGGAACAGTGCAATGACCCAGCATGACATCAGCCGTAGCGATGCACCGGAAAAGCGCGTACTGAATATCGGCTTTATGGCCCTGACCGACGCCGCCTCGATCATAGTGGCCGCCACCCAGGGCTTCGCCGAAAAGCATGGCCTGACCCTCAACCTGCAGCGCCAGGCCTCCTGGGCCACCCTGCGCGACAAGCTGCTGAGCGGCGAACTGGATGCCGCCCACAGCCTGTATGGCCTGATCTACGGCGTACAACTGGGCCTGGGCGGCGCAGCCGCCACCGATATGGCGGTGCTGATGGGGCTCAACCAGAATGGTCAGAGCATCAACCTGTCGCCGGATCTGCAGCATGCCGGCGTGAGCAGCGGCGAAGCACTGCATGCACGCGCGCACCAAAGCGGTGCGCGCCTGACCTTTGCCCAGACCTTCCCCACCGGCACCCATGCCATGTGGCTGTATTACTGGCTGGCCAGCCAGGGCATTCATCCGCTGGAGGATGTGGACAGCGTGGTGGTGCCTCCGCCGCAAATGCTCGCCCACCTCAAGGCCCGGCGCATCGACGGCTTCTGCGTCGGCGAGCCCTGGAGCGCCCAGGCGGTGGATGAACAGCTCGGCTGCACCCTGGCCACCAGCCAGTCGATCTGGCCCGATCACCCGGAAAAAGTCCTGGGTTGCACCCGCGCCTTTGTCCAACAGCACCCCAACAGCGCCCGCGCCCTGATCAAGGCCGTACTGGAGGCCAGCCGCTTTATCGATGAGAGCGAAGACAACAAGTGCAGCACCGCCCAGCTGATCAGCGCCTGCGACTATGTGGATGCCCCGCTATCGGCCATCCAGCCGCGCTTTCTCGGACGCTACCAGGATGGCCTGGGCCATGCCTGGCTGGACGCCCACCCGCTGCGCTTCCATGCTAAAGGGGTGGTGAACATGCCCTACCTGTCCGATGGCATCTGGTTTATGACCCAGTTCCGCCGTTGGGGCCTGCTGCGTGACGACCCCGACTACCTGACCATCGCCCAGCAGGTGCAACAGCTGGAGCTGTATCGTCAGGCCGCCGAAGCCCTGGATATCGAGGTGCCGGCCGCCATGCGCAGCAGCCTGTTGCTCGATGGCAAGACCTGGGATGGCAGCAACCCCGCCGCCTATGCCCGCAGCTTCGACTTGCATGCCCTGGCCGATGCTCCGGCCAGTGCCCGGTTGGAGAGTCGCTAAGATGTTGCGCATCCTGCTGATCAATGACACCCCGAAAAAGGTCGGTCGCCTCAAGAGCGCCCTGATCGAAGCCGGCTTCGAGGTCATCGACGAATCCGGCCTGACCATCGACCTGCCCGAGCGGGTCGAGGCGGTGCGCCCGGACGTGGTGCTGATCGATACCGAGTCCCCCAGCCGTGACGTGATGGAACAGGTGGTGCTGGTCAGCCGCGACCAGCCACGGCCCATCGTCATGTTCACCGACGAGCACGACCCCGGCGTGATGCGCCAGGCCATCCAGAGCGGCGTCAGCGCCTATATCGTCGAAGGCATCCACGCCGAGCGCCTGCAGCCGATTCTCGACGTGGCCATGGCCCGCTTCGAGAGCGACCAGGCCCTGCGCGCCCAACTGCAGGCCCGCGATGCCCAGCTGGCCGAGCGCAAGCGTGTGGAATTGGCCAAGGGCCTGTTGATGAAGATGAAGAACTGCAACGAAGAAGAGGCCTACACCCTGATGCGCCGCCAGGCCATGAGCCGCCAGCAGAAGCTGGCCCAGGTGGCCGAACAGATTATCGCCATGCACGATATGCTCGGCGGCTGATCGCGCGCCCTGTACCTGTAGGAGCCAGCTTGCTGGCGATCTGCGTCTAGAAGCGGCTCCTACAGAAATCGCCCGGCTTAACTCTTGTCCCGCCGGTTAAGCCAAAGCAACCATCAAGCCTCTCGACAGAACATAGCCGCCACCCTTATCTTCGCCACCTGGCCAGCGCACTGGCCAACGTCGCTCGGACGGTTCCGGGCGCTTACGTACCGCGAGGAAATCATGGCTGATAACGCCAAGCGCCGCTTTGCGCGCATCGATCGTCTACCCCCCTATGTGTTCAATATCACCGCCGAGCTGAAGATGGCCGCTCGCCGCCGTGGCGAGGACATCATCGACTTCAGCATGGGCAACCCGGACGGCGCCACGCCGCCGCATATCGTCGAGAAGCTGGTGCAGGTCGCCCAGCGTGAAGACACCCACGGCTACTCCACCTCCCGCGGCATCCCGCGCCTGCGCCGGGCGATTTCGCGCTGGTATCAGGATCGCTATGACGTCGAGATCGACCCGGAAAGCGAGGCCATCGTCACCATCGGCTCCAAGGAAGGCCTGGCCCATCTGATGCTGGCCACCCTGGATCACGGCGACACCGTGCTGGTGCCCAACCCCAGCTACCCCATTCATATCTACGGCGCGGTGATCGCCGGCGCCCAGGTACGTTCGGTGCCGCTGATTCCCGGCGTGGACTTCTTCAATGAGCTGGAACGGGCGATTCGCGAGTCGATCCCCAAGCCGAAGATGATAATCCTCGGCTTCCCCTCCAATCCCACCGCGCAGTGCGTGGAGCTGGACTTCTTCGAGCGCGTGGTGGCCCTAGCCAAGCAGTATGACGTACTGGTGATCCACGACCTGGCCTATGCCGATATCGTCTACGACGGCTGGAAGGCCCCCTCGATCATGCAGGTGGAAGGCGCCAAGGACATCGCCGTGGAATTCTTCACCCTGTCCAAGAGCTACAACATGGCCGGCTGGCGCATCGGCTTTATGGTCGGCAACCCCGAGCTGGTCAGCGCCCTGGCGCGGATCAAGAGCTACCACGACTACGGCACCTTCACCCCACTGCAGGTGGCGGCCATCGCCGCGCTGGAAGGCGACCAGCAGTGCGTGCGCGATATCGCCGAGCAGTACCGCCAGCGCCGCAACCTGCTGGTCAAGGGCCTGCACGAACTGGGCTGGATGGTGGAAAACCCCAAGGCCTCGATGTACGTCTGGGCCAAGATCCCGCCGGCCTATGCCCACCTGGGTTCGCTGGAGTTCGCCAAGAAGCTCTTGAGCGAAGCCAAGGTCTGCGTCTCTCCCGGTATCGGCTTTGGCGACTATGGCGATGACCATGTGCGCTTCGCCCTGATCGAAAACCAGGACCGCACCCGTCAGGCCATTCGCGGGATCAAAACGATGTTTCGCGCCGATGGCCTGCTGCCGGCAAAAAAGGCCAAGGCCGACGAGTAAACAAGCAGAGAGTTCCAAAGGATGCTCTTAGAAGCTTCTCAAAGTCTCGCGAGCTAGAGTCCTGCAAGGCAAAAACAGGCGAGGAAGCGGAGTGTACTTTTGTACATGAGCATTCCGAGCCTGTTTTTAACGCCGCAGGGCCGACGCGCAGCAGACTTTAAATTATCAGCCGGAATAATCCAGCACGGTCCATACCCGGCTTAACCCCTCGGCTACCACGCAACCGCTGCTCCCCAGCTGCGCACTGTTGTTGTGCAGGGACATCAGGCTGGTAGTGCCATCAGCTACATCCGAGCGCTCGCTCAGCCATTGCACCCGCCCACAACCGGGTAACTCCACCACATAGCTGGCCGCCACCTGGGACTGGGTATTGGGCTTGATCATATCCACCACCCGACCCTGACCCTCGATACGCCGGCCATCTTCGACCAGCACGGCCCAGGCCTGGTCATTCTCGATCACCAGATAACTGCCATTGACCCTTGGCTGTTCCAGCTGCGGTTGCGCACAACCCGCAAGCACTGTGCATAGCAGGATTGTCATCAGTATCTGTTGCATTACCCAGTACTCCTCTGCAGTCGCCCCAAGGCCGATGTAGCCATCGGCGACCTGGGCGTTCGAGTGAATGTCAGTGAGGTCTGGGTCTTACTATTATCGAATACTGTTTATTTGTACAGTATTTTTCGATTAACCTATTGTCGTCACCGGATCAGCGCTCATCACCCGCTCACTGATCCCACCAGGACGTCAAACAGGAGTATCGGGATGCTCGACGTATTGCAGCTAAAACACCGGGTCAATCGCATGCCGCTGGATAAGGTCCGCCTGATGGTCGATGAGTTGCAGCTGGAAGGCATCGTCACCGAAGGCAAGACCCCGTTCAACCGGGTGCACTTCAACACCTGCTTTGCAGAAATCGAAGCCCTGCTGCAGCGCGCCGGCTACCACAGGCAGTTGGACGTGGTGGGTTACCAGGGGCTGGCCTATGCCCTGTTCGATCCAGGCCGCTGGCAAGCCGTGGAGGTGCTGCACTGGCTCAGGGACTATGTCGAGGAGCGTCAGGCCCAGCCGGCTTCCTAAAGTAGCCCTCGGTTAGCACTAAAGCTGGCCCAGGCGCCAGGCGGGTGCACAGCAATGGCCCAGCACGTGCACCAAGGTGCTGAATACTGGGCACCCGGTTGGCGTGTCAGGCGATTTCTCTACCCGACAACCAGCATTAGATAGATTGCTTAGGCCAATGATTAAAAAGGATTAATTTTATAAAGCCAAGGTCATTTCAAAGGTTCCAGCGCAGACATTCGAACCACTGCATAAAAACTGGCAAGCCCCTTGCTTATACCTCCTCAGCAACACTTACACGTCTTCGGGTCGCCAACGGCGGTGATCGGGACGAATTGACAAAGACGTCAAAGACACCCAGCGCTGCCTCTCGGCAGTGGGTTGTCTGCGACGTCTTTTTTCGTTTCTGAGAACTGAGGAATTGCCATGCATCACCGCATACCGTTGAAGAAGCTGTTTGTTCGCCTGGCCTGCAGCGCCAGCCTGCTACTCGCCCCCCTGGCCATGGCCGCGGAGCCGGAGAAGGAGGAACTGAAGTTCGGCTTTATCAAGCTCACCGACATGGCGCCCCTGGCCATCGCCTATGAAAAGGGTTTCTTCGAAGACGAGGGTTTGTACGTCACCCTGGAGGCCCAGGCCAACTGGAAGGTGCTGCTGGATCGGGTGATCGACGGTGAACTGGACGGCGCCCATATGCTCTCCGGCCAGCCGATCGGCGCCACCATCGGTTTCGGCACCAAGGCCGAGGTGGTCACCGCCTTCACCATGGACCTCAATGGCAACGCCATCACCATGTCCAACGCGGTGTGGGAGGAGATGAAGAAGCATGTGCCCATGGAAGGCGGCAAGCCGGTGCACCCGATCAAGGCCGATGCCCTGAAACCGGTGATCGACCAGTTCGCCGCCGGCGGCAAGGCCTTCAACCTGGGCATGGTGTTCCCGGTCTCCACCCACAACTACGAGCTGCGCTACTGGCTGGCGGCCGGCGGTATTCACCCCGGCTACTACGCCCCGCACAAGGGCGATATCAGCGGCCAGATCGACGCCCAGGCGTTGCTCTCAGTGACCCCGCCGCCGCAGATGCCGGCCACCATGGAAGCCGGCACCATTCATGGCTACAGCGTTGGCGAGCCGTGGAATCAGGCGGCGGTATTCAAGGGCATCGGCGTGCCGGTGGTGGCCGACTACGCCATCCGCAAGAACATGTCGGAAAAGGTCTTCGGTGTGTCCAAGAGTTGGGCCGAAGCCAACCCGGAGACCCACAAGCGCGTGGTCAAGGCGCTGATCCGTGCCGGCAAGTGGCTGGATGAGGGGGACAACGCCAACCGCGCCGAGGCGGTGGAAATCCTCTCCCGTCCGGAATACGTCGGCGCCGACGCCAAGGTGATCGCCAACTCCATGACCGGCACCTTCGAGTTCGAGAAGGGCGACAAGCGCGAAGTACCGGACTTCAACGTGTTCTTCCGCTACCACGCCACCTACCCCTACTACTCCGACGCGGTCTGGTACCTGACCCAGATGCGCCGCTGGGGGCAAATCGCCGATGCCAAGCCGGACAGCTGGTACTTCGACATGGCCAAGCGCGTGTACCTGCCAGAAATCTACCGCGAAGCCGCCGCCGAGCTGGTCGCCGAAGGCAAGGCCGAGGCCGGTGATTTCCCGCCGGCCGACACCGACGGCTTCCGCGCACCGCTGGCCGACACCATCGACGGTGTGGTCTATGACGGCCGTCAGCCCAACGCCTATCTGCAGCAGTTCCAGATCGGCCTGAAAGGCGACACCACGCTCTGATCCATCCCGGGAGCCGGCTGGCCGGTTCCCTCCCCCGATTTCAAGAGGACAGGACGATGAGCAACCCCAACATCGCCACCCCGATCCAAGAAACCCTCAAGGCGGCCCGCGCCACGGCGCTGATCAAGCGCTGGGCACCGCCCATTATTCTGCCGTTGCTGGGCATCCTGCTGTTTCTCCTGTGCTGGCAAGGCCTGGCCAACAATATCCAGACCAGCCTCGGCCAGTTCCCCGGCCCGCTGCAGGTGTCCGAACAATTCGGCGGCCTGGTCAGCGCTCACCTGCGTGAAAAGGAAAAGGCCAGCGCCTTCTACGAGCGCCAGGAGAAACGCAACGCCGCACTGCTGGCAAAGAATCCGGAAGCCGAGATCAAGACTCGCCCCTATACCGGCAAGCCGACCTTCGTGCAGCAGATCTTTACCAGCCTGTACACGGTGATGGCCGGCTTCGTCATCGCCTCGCTGATCGCCATCCCCTTAGGCATCGTCTGCGGCCTGAGCAAAACCATCTACACCGCGATCAACCCGCTGATCCAGGTATTCAAGCCGGTCTCACCCCTGGCCTGGCTGCCCCTGGTGACCATGCTGGTCAGCGCCCTTTACGTCAGCGACGACCCATTGTTCGCCAAGTCCTTCCTGACCTCGGCCTTTACCGTGGCGCTGTGCTGCCTGTGGCCGACCGTGATCAACACCACCGTCGGCGTGGCCGGCATCGATCAGGACCTGAACAACGTGAGCAAGGTGCTGCGCCTGTCATCCCTGACCCACGTACGTCGCATCGTCCTGCCGGCCGCCCTGCCGATGATTTTCACCGGCCTGCGCCTGTCGCTCGGCACCGGCTGGATGGTGCTGATCGCCGCCGAGATGCTGGCGCAGAACCCGGGCCTGGGTAAGTTCATCTGGGACGAGTTCCAGAACGGCAGCTCCAACTCCCTCGGCCGGATCATGGTGGCGGTGATCGTTATCGGCCTGATCGGCTTCGCCCTCGACCGTTTGATGCTCCTGCTCCAGCGCCTGTTCAGCTGGGACAAGAACGCCGTACTGCGCTAATCAGGAGAACCATCATGAGCCAAACACACCTCGAACTGACCGGCGTGGGCATCGACTTCCCCACCGACAAAGGGCTGTTCTGCGCCCTGCAGAACGTCAACCTGAAGATTGCCAAGGGCGAGTTCGTCTCCCTGATCGGCCACTCCGGCTGCGGCAAATCCACCGTGCTCAACATAGTCGCCGGCCTGTACCAGGCCACCAACGGCGGCGTGATCCTCGACGGCCGCGAAGTGGACGAGCCCGGCCCGGAGCGCGCCGTGGTGTTCCAGAACCACAGCCTGCTGCCCTGGCTGAGCTGTTACGAGAACGTCGAACTGGCGGTGCGCCAGGTGTTCCAGGGGCAGAAATCCCGGCGCGAGATGCGCGAGTGGATCGAGCACAACCTGGCCCTGGTGCATATGACCCACGCCAAGCACAAGCGCCCCAGCGAAATCTCCGGCGGCATGAAGCAGCGCATCGGCATTGCCCGCGCCCTGGCCATGCAGCCCAAGGTGCTGCTGATGGATGAGCCGTTCGGCGCCCTGGACGCCCTGACCCGCGCCCACCTGCAGGACTCGCTGATGGAGATCCACGCCGAACTGGGCAACACCGTGATCATGATCACCCATGACGTGGACGAGGCGGTGCTGCTCTCCGACCGCATCGTGATGATGAGCAACGGCCCGGCGGCCACCGTGGGCGATATCCTCAAGGTCGAGCTGGAGCGCCCGCGCGAGCGCATGGCCTTGGCCCACGACAGCCGCTACCACGAGTACCGCGCGGCGGTGCTGGAGTTTCTCTATCAGCGCCAGCACCGGCCTGCGGCCTAAAAGCCCGGAACCGTAGGGTGCGCCATGCGCACCTGTGACCCGCCGCTGCGCTGGTGCGCACGGCGCACCCTACCCATTCACTGCGCGTTCTCTGTTATCCATGACAGCTGGTTTTTGCGCAGACGGACCATGGCCCCGGTAAACTGTCCGCCTTATCCACTGAGACTCGACCATGGCCCGCCTGACCCTCAATTTCCCCGACGACCAGTACTGCTACAGCACCCAGCTCACCGTGCGGGTCACCGATATCAATGGTGCCAACCACCTGGGCAACGACTCGATGATTTCGATGATCTCCGAGGCCCGGGCGCGCTTTCTGTTCGAGTTCGGCATCGAGGAAACCAGCGCCGATGGTGTCGGCATTATCGTCACCGATCTGGCCACCACCTACCGCGCCGAAGCCCATGCCCGGGATCAGCTGCTTTTTGAAGTCGGGGTGATGGACTTCAACCCCTACGGCGGCGATATCACCTTCCGCATCACCCGCCCCGCCGATGGCACCCTGGTGGCGATGGCCAAATCCGGTTTTGTCTTCTTCAACTACCAGCTGAGCAAGGTAGTGCCCATGCCCGCCGCCTTCAGTGCCAAGTTCCCCAAGGTCAACTGGTTAGGCTGACCACAGAACTGGCCGGATAGCCGCCAGTTCTCCGCGAACTCCAGCCTGATCGCCCGTTTCTGCCATTCTTCATCTAAATTCACCGATCTCACGTGACAACCTCCGATTGCTCTGCTACGCCTTAGGACATAACAACAAGCAGGGGAATCGCTATGCCCTCCAAGCGCAGCCATATCCGCCGGGCCGGGCGCATGAGCAGTCTGCTCGCCATCGCCCTTCTCACCCTCCCGCTCCCCACCCAGGCCGCCGACGGCAGCCAAGTCCATACCCAGCAGCGCTGTAGCGCACAACCCCTGTAGCGCCAGCACCACCCAAGGCCAGCACTCTGGCCTGCAATGATCCGAGCGGACGACTCGGGTTCCGACTACGCGCCATCCCGGTGCGGCGCACGGGTCGACGCCTTATTTTGCAGCACCCAGGCGCAGCTAAGCGCCATCACGCCCCAGCGCAGTGCGGTCCGGCAGGGTCGCTGACGCAATTGAGCAACCTGCCCTGCGCTCACCGCCCAGCTATCAGGCATTTCGTGCAAAGCCCCGGCCCATGCTCCCTGCAAGCGCACACCCAGGCTGTCTCGCGCCTTTCTGGGCCATGAGGTATCGACGCGCCCTGGGCGTTGCCCGATTTTTTCTCACCCCTCGCCACAAGTTGGCGCAGCTTTTGCTAATACCCTCTTACAAGTAGCCAATGGCGGCTGCCCATAAACGACAAAGACGTCGCATAGACCACGCCCCCGGGCGCACGGCTTATGCGGCGTTTTGCGTTTTACGCCCCAGTGTTCGGGGCCGGTGCCTGACCTGTGATCCAGGGCTTGCGCCTGTACCTACTCAACCCAGCTGCGGCCAGAACCTGTTTGCCCCCGTGAACAGGCCACAGGCCCCAGGGTGTGGCGCCACAAGCACCGCACCTCCCCGGCGGGTTGCGGCCGCCGTGTCCACGACCACGGTGCGTCGCACCCGGCCGGGACCCTTTACTGCCGAATGAGGTGTTCGATGAATACAAGTTTCTGGAAATCCGGCCACGCACCGACGCTGTTCGCCGCCTTTCTCTATTTCGACCTGAGTTTTATGGTCTGGTACCTGCTCGGTCCCCTGGCGGTTCAGATCGCCACCGATCTTGACCTCAATGCACAGCAACGTGGCCTGATGGTGGCCACGCCGATCCTCGCCGGCGCCGTGCTGCGCCTGCTGATGGGGTTTCTCGCCGACCGCCTGTCGCCGAAAACCGCCGGCCTACTGGGCCAGGTAGTGGTGATCGTGGCCTTGTTCTGCGCCTGGCAGATCGGTATCGGCAGCTACGAGCAAGCCCTGTTGCTGGGTCTGTTTCTCGGTTTCGCCGGCGCCGCCTTTGCCGTCGCCCTGCCGCTGGCCTCGCAGTGGTACCCGCCGCAGCACCAGGGCAAGGCCATGGGCATCGCCGGCGCGGGCAACTCTGGCACCGTGCTGGCGGCGCTGTTCGCCCCGGGTCTGGCGGCGCTGTCCGGCTGGCAGAACGTGTTCGGCTGGGCGCTGATCCCGCTGCTGGCGACCCTGCTGATCTTCGCCCTCGTCGCCAAGAATGCCCCCGAGCGTGCACAGCCCAAGTCCGCAGGCGACTACCTCAAGGCCCTGGGGGATCGGGACAGCTGGTGGTTTATGTTCTTCTACAGCGTCACCTTCGGCGGTTTTATCGGCCTGGCCAGCGCCCTGCCCGGCTATTTCAGCGACCAGTACGGCCTCAATCCGGTGACCGCCGGTTACTACACAGCCGCCTGCGTCTTCGCCGGCAGCCTGCTGCGTCCCCTGGGCGGCGCCCTGGCCGATCGCATCGGCGGCATCCGTTCGCTGCTGATGATGTACACCCTGGCCTCGCTGTGCATCGCTGCCGTGGGCTTCAACCTGTCCAGCTCCGCCGCGGCCCTGGCCCTGTTCGTCGCCGCCATGCTCGGCCTGGGTGCCGGCAACGGCGCGGTGTTCCAGCTGGTGCCGCAGCGCTTTCGCAAGGAAATCGGCGTGATGACCGGGCTGATCGGCATGGCGGGCGGCATCGGCGGCTTCTTCCTGGCCGCGGGCCTCGGCGCCATCAAGCAGCACACCGGCGACTACCAGCTGGGCCTGTGGTTGTTCGCCAGCCTCGGCGTGCTGGCCTGGTTCGGCCTGTATGGGGTGAAAAAGCGCTGGCGCACCACCTGGGGCAGTGCGGCCGTGACCGCCGCCCGGGTCTGACCCGATACGTAGGGTGGGTGACGCTTTTCTCATCCACCTGATGATCACGGTGGATCGGTAAAACGTGATCCACCCTGCGCCCGAGATGAAGGTTTGAGGCAAAGGCGGGACCGATCGGCCGCGCGGCATTGCACTGGTCAGGAAAGGCGGGTGAAGTTGGCAACAACGCGCTCGTGCCGCGGGGTCTGGCCCCGCCTTTGCCTCAGCCCTTCTCGTTCAAGCAATCCAGGAACCTCGTCATGGCCTTGCAACTGAGCTTCGGCGAAACCAGCGCCACCGGCCCGCGGGCGGAAAACCAGGACGCCATGCGCCTGGTCACCCCGGCCCCAGCCCTGGCCGCGAGCAAGGGTTATCTGTTTGCCCTGGCCGATGGCGTCAGCCAGTGCGCCGATGGTGGCCTGGCTTCACGCGCCACCCTGCAGGCCCTGGCTCTGGATTACTACTCCACCCCGGAAACCTGGGCGGTCAGCCAGTCCCTGGACCGCGTGCTGGTGGCCCACAACCGCTGGCTGCTGGCCGGCAGCGGCGGCCAGCCGCTGCTCACCACCCTCAGTGCCCTGGTCGTAAGGGGCCGCCGCTTTACCCTGGCCCATGTCGGTGATTGCCGGGTCTACCGCTGGCTGGCCGGGCAGCTGGAGCCGATCAGCGAGGAGCATGTCTGGGAGCAGCCTGGCATGCAGCATGTGCTCAAGCGCGCCATGGGCCTGGACCAGCATCTGGTGATGGACTATCTGGATGGCGAGCTGCGCCTGGGCGAATGCTTCGTGCTGCTCAGCGACGGCGTCTGGGCCAGCCTGGACGACCGCGCCATCGCCTGCATCCTGCAGCAGCATGAAGATCTGCAGGCCGCCAGCCAAGCCCTGGTCGAGGCCGCCCATCAGGCCGGCAGCCAGGACAATGCCAGCGCCCTGCTGGTGCGCATCGATGCCCTGCCCGAGCACGACCTGGCCGACACCCTGGCCCAGCTCAGCCACTGGTCGGTGCCGCCGCGCCTGCGCGAGGGCAGCCTGTTCGAAGGCTGGCAGATCGAGCGCCTGCTGGCCGAGTCGCGCCAGTCCCTGGTCTACCGGGTGCGCGATGAACAGCAACGCAGCTGGCTGCTCAAGACCCTGCCCGCCAGTCGCGCCCATGATCCCCAGGCCGGCCCGGCCCTGCTGCTGGAGGAATGGTTTCTGCGCCGGGTGGCCGGGCGGCATTTTCCCGAGCTGCACCCCGTGCCCCAGCGCCAGCATCTGTATTACGTGCAGCGCGCCTACAGCGGCCAGACCCTGGCCGAGCACCTGCGCCTGTGCGGCCCGCTGCAGTTGGCCGAGTGGCTGGATATCGCCCCGCGCCTGATCAAAGCCGTCGGCCTGCTGCACCGGCGCAATATCCTGCATCGCGATATCAAGCCGGAAAACCTGCTGTGGGGCGATGATGGCGAGTTACGCGTGCTCGACTTCGGCCTGGCCTACTGCCCCGGTCTGTCCCGCGATGAAGCCCACAGCCTGCCCGGCACCCCAAGCTATATCGCCCCGGAGGCCTTCAGCGGCAGCGCCCCCAGCGCCCAGCAGGATCTCTACGCTGTGGGGGTGACCCTCTACCACATGCTCACCGGCCACTACCCCTATGGCGAGATCGAGGCCTTCCAGCACCCGCGCTTCGGCCAGCCGACCCCGGCCAGCCGCTATCGCCCGGATCTGCCAGCCTGGCTCGATGAAGTACTGGCACGCGCTCTGGCCGCCGACCCGGCGCGGCGCTTTGAAACCGCCGAGGAATGGCTGCTGGCCCTGGAGAGCGGTGAGCGCCAGTCCCTCAGTAGCGCGCCGCGGCCGCTGCTGGAGCGCGAGCCGTTGCTGGTCTGGCGCAGCGTGGCCTTGGCCTCCCTGCTGCTGAATCTGGCCCTGCTGTTCTGGCTGCTTAAATAGCGCGCACCACCCTGGCGCACGCACCAAAGCAGCGCAAGGCGCCTGATAAAGGTGCAGCCCTTGGCCCGAAAGCCCCATGCAAGTGGCTGAAAAGCCAGAAAAACGCGGCTTTTCATAAGCTGGCACAAGTTGGCACAAGGTCTGCATTAGCCCAGACACAATGTAATAAAAGCGCGGCCCTCAACGTAGAAGGCTGCACTTCCCGATAGAACGGGACTTGGACAAAGGCGTCCTCGCTAGGTAACTGGCGGGACGCCTTTTTTGTTTTCTGGCCTGTCACTTATGGCAGCCACTTATTCCGTGATCAATGACTCAGGAGATGGCCGGCATGCAAAAACTCAAGCTGGTGATGATCGGCAACGGCATGGCGGGTGTGCGCACCCTCGAAGAGCTGCTCAAGCTCGCCCCCGACCTTTACGACATCACCGTGTTCGGCGCCGAGCCGCACCCCAACTACAACCGCATCCTGCTCTCCCCCGTGCTGGCCGGCGAGCAGACCTTCGAGGAGATCGTGCTCAACGATCTGAACTGGTACGCGGAAAACGACATCAAGCTGCTGCTCGGGCGCAAGGTGGTCAAGATCGACCGCAAGAAGCGCCTGGTCATCGCCGACGATGGCAGCGAGGCCGAGTACGATCGCCTGCTGATCGCCACCGGCTCCAATCCCTTTATCCTGCCGATTCCGGGCAAGGACCTGGAGGGTGTGATCGGCTACCGCGACATCGCCGACACCCAGATGATGATGGACACCGCCAAGACCCATAAACACGCGGTGGTCATCGGTGGCGGCCTGCTCGGCCTGGAAGCGGCCAACGGCCTCAAGCTGCGCGGCATGGACGTCACCGTGGTGCATATCGGTGACTGGCTGCTGGAGCGCCAACTGGATCGCACCGCCGGTGAGCTGCTGCAAAAATCCCTGGAAGATCGCGGCCTGAAGTTCCTCCTGCCCAAGCACACCGCCGAACTGCTGGACAACGGCGAAGGCCGCGTCTGCGCGGTGAAGTTCAAGGATGGCGAGGTGATCCCCGCCGATCTGGTGGTGATGGCCGCCGGCATCCGCCCCAACAGCGACCTGGCCGAGAGCGCCGGCATCGCCTGCAACCGCGGCATCCTGGTCAACGACACCATGCAGACCTACGACCCTCGGGTCTACGCCATCGGCGAATGCGCCAGCCACCGCGGTATCGCCTACGGCCTGGTGGCGCCGCTGTTCGAGCAGGCCAAGGTCTGCGCCAACCACCTGGCCCAGCTCGGCTTTGCTCGCTACCAGGGTTCGGTGACCTCGACCAAGCTCAAGGTCACCGGCATCGACCTGTTCTCCGCCGGCGAATTTATGGGCGGTGAAGGCACCGAGACCATCACCCTCTCCGACCCCATCGGCGGCGTGTACAAGAAGCTGGTGATCAAGGACGACGTGCTGGTCGGCGCCTGCCTGTACGGCGACACCGCCGACGGCGGCTGGTACTTCCGCCAGATCCGCGAGAACCACAACGTCAGCGAGATCCGCGACCACCTGATGTTCGGCGAGAACGCCATCGGCGACGTCGGCCACCAGGGCGCCGACAAGACCGCCAATATGCCCGACAGCATGGAAATCTGCGGCTGCAACGGCGTGTGCAAAGGCACCATCGTCAAGGCCATCCAGGAAAACGGCCTGTTCTCGGTGGATGATGTGAAGAAGCAGACCAAGGCCGGCAGCTCCTGCGGCTCCTGTGTCGGCCTGGTCGAGCAGATCCTGATCAGCACCGTGGGTGGCGCAGCAGATGTCAAACCCAAGAGCGAGAAGGCCATCTGCGGCTGCTCGGATCTCAACCACGGGCAGATCCGCAAAGCCATCCGCGATGAGCACCTGACCAGCCTGAGCCAGGCCATGGCCTTCCTTAACTGGAGCACGCCCAACGGCTGCGCCACCTGCCGCCCGGCGCTCAACTACTACTTGATTTCCACCTGGCCGGGCGAAGCCAAGGACGACCCACAGTCGCGTCTGATCAACGAACGCGCCCACGCCAATATCCAGAAGGACGGCACCTACTCGGTGGTGCCGCGTATGTGGGGCGGCGTGACCAACCCGTCCGAGCTGCGCCGCATTGCCGATGTTGCCGACAAGTACAAGGTGCCCATGGTCAAGGTCACCGGCGGCCAGCGTATCGACCTCTTGGGCATCAAGAAGGAAGACCTGCCGGCGGTGTGGAAGGAGCTGGATATGCCTTCCGGCCACGCCTACGGCAAGTCCATCCGCACGGTGAAAACCTGCGTGGGCAGCGAGTTCTGCCGCTTCGGCACACAGAACTCCACCCAGCTGGGCATCGACCTGGAGCATGACCTGTTCAATATGTGGTCGCCGCACAAGGTCAAGCTGGCGGTCTCCGGCTGCCCGCGCAACTGCGCCGAGGCCGGCATCAAGGACGTCGGCATCATCGGTGTGGATTCGGGCTTCGAGATGTATATCGGCGGTAACGGCGGGATCAAGACCGAGGTGGCCGAGTTCTTCGTCAAGGTGAAGACCGCCGAGGAAGTGCGCGAGTACAACGCCGCCTTCCTCCAGCTGTACCGCGAGGAGGCCTTCTACCTGGAGCGCACCGTGCACTACATGCAGCGCGTCGGCATGGAGCACATCAAGAAGGCGGTGCTGGAAGACGAAGCCAACCGCAAGGCCCTGGCCGCGCGCCTGCAGTTCGCCTTGTCGTTCGAGCAGGACCCGTGGAAGGAACGCATCGAACAGCCGCTGCTGAAGAAAGAATTCGAACCGATCAAGGTCGTGCAACTTGAGGAGGCCACCGTATGAACTGGCTGGATATCTGCGCCCTGGAAGAAATCAACGTGCTGGGCTCGCGCATTGTTGCCGGGCCGAAAGGCGATATCGCCATCTTCCGCACCAGTAACGATGAAGTCTTCGCCCTGGATGATCGCTGCCCGCACAAGGGTGGGCCGCTGTCCCAGGGCCTGATCTTCGGCAAGCGCGTGGCCTGTCCGCTGCACAACTGGCAGATCGAGCTGGACAGTGGCGAGGCCGTGGCGCCGGATGTGGGCTGTGCCCACCGGCACCACGCCCGGGTGGAAAACGGCCGCGTACAGCTGGCCCTGAACAGCGCCGAGAAGTGCGCGTAAATCCTACTCGTAGGAGCGGCCCATGGCCGCGAACAGCGCTCGCGGCCATGGGCCGCTCCTACCGGGGAGAACCTGAATCATGAGCCAAATCACCGCTTCAACCTGCTGCTACTGCGGTGTCGGCTGCGGCGTGCTGCTCGAACATGACGGCGAGCAGATCCTCGGCGTACAAGGCGATCCGAATCACCCGGCCAACCTCGGCAAACTCTGCAGCAAGGGCGCCAGCCTGCACCTGACCGGCGACCTCGACGCCCGCGGCCTGTACCCCGAGCTGCGCCTGGGCAAGGGCCTGGCCCGCACCCGTACGGACTGGGACAGTGCCCTGGACCACGCCGCCAATGTATTCGCCGAAACCATCCGCGAACACGGCCCGGACAGCGTGGCCTTCTATATCTCCGGCCAGCTGCTGACCGAGGACTACTACGCCTTTAACAAGCTGGCGAGGGCGTTGGTCGGCACCAACAATATCGACAGCAACTCGCGCCTGTGCATGAGCTCGGCGGTGGTCGGCTACAAGCGCAGCCTGGGCGCCGACGCCCCGCCGTGCAACTACGAGGACATCGAGCAGAGCGACTGCCTGCTGATCATCGGCAGCAATATGGCCTATGCCCACCCGGTGCTGTTCCGCCGCCTGGAAGAAGCCAAGGCGCGCCGCCCGGAGATGCAGATCATAGTGGTCGACCCACGGCGCACCGACACCTGCGAGCTGGCCGATCTGCACCTGGCCATCCTGCCTGGCACCGATGTGGCCCTGCTGCATGGCATCCTGCATATCCTGCTGTGGGAAGGCCTGATTGATCGGCGCTATATCGACGCCCACACCGAAGGCTTCGACGCCCTGAAGACTCTGGTGCACGGCTATAACCCGCAGATGGTCAGCGAGCTGTGCGGCATCAGCCAGGACAGCCTGCTGCAATGCGCCATGCTGATCGGCCGCGCCCCCAGCTTCCTCTCGCTCTGGTGCATGGGCCTCAACCAGTCCAGCAGCGGCAGCGCCAAGAACAGCGCACTGATCAACCTGCACCTGGCAACCGGGCAGATCGGCCGCCCTGGCGCGGGTCCCTTCTCCCTCACCGGCCAGCCCAATGCCATGGGCGGGCGCGAAACCGGCAGTCTGAGCAACCTTCTGCCGGGCCACCGTGATGCCGGCAATGCCGAGCATCGCGCCGAAGTGGCGCAGTACTGGGGCATCGACAGCCTGCCGGAGAGTCCAGGCCTGACCGCCATCGAGCTGTTCGAGGCAGTGCGCGAGGGCAAGGTCAAGGCGCTGTGGATTGCCTGCACCAACCCAGCACAATCGCTGCCGGATCAGAACAAGGTGCACGAAGCCCTGGCCGCTTGCCCCTTTGTTGTGGTGCAGGAAGCCTTCTTCACCACCGAGACCTGCCACTATGCCGACCTGCTGCTGCCCGCCGCCAGCTGGGGCGAGAAGGAAGGCACTGTGACCAACTCCGAGCGGCGCGTCAGCCATGTGCGCCGCGCCGTGCCAGCGCCCGTAGAGGCGCGGCCGGACTGGGCCATCACGACAGATTTCGCCCGTCGTTTAGAACACCTGCTACGCCCCGGCCTGCCAAGCCTGTTCACCTTCGACAGCCCGCAAGAGCTGTTCGAGGAGTACAAACACCTGACCGCCCAGCGCGACCTCGATCTCTCGGGGCTCAGCTACGCGGTGCTGGACAACCAAGGTCCCCAGCAATGGCCGTACCCGGCCGGCGCCACCAGCGGCACACCACGCCTGTATGGCGATGGCCGCTTTCCCACCGCCAACGGACGTGCGCAGTTCCAGGCCGAGCCTTATCGCGCGGCCAAGGAGAAGCGCGAAACCCGCTACTCCCTGACCCTCAACACCGGACGCCTGCGCGACCACTGGCACGGCATGAGCCGCACCGGCACCGCCGCGCGGCTGTTCGGCCATGTTCCGGAAGCCGTGCTCAGCCTGCACCCGGATGAACTGCGCCGCCGCCGCCTGCAGGCCGGCGATCTGATCAAGGTGCGCAGCCGCCGCGGCAGCCTGATCCTACCGGTGCAGGCCGACGAGGGGATTCGCCCAGGCCAGGCTTACCTGCCCATGCACTGGGGTGATCGCTTTCTCAAGGGTTTGGGCACCAATGTACTGACTCAGCCGGCGTTCGATCCGCTGTCCAAGCAACCCGAACTCAAGCATGCCGGCGTCGAGGTGGACAAGGTCGAGCTGCCCTGGACCTTCTTCGCCCTGGTCGAAGGCAATGTGCAGCAGCGCTTCCAGGCCCTGCGTCCACTGTTCGACGACTTTGCCTACGCCAGTCTGACCCTCACCGGCCGCGAGCGCCCTGCGCTGTTGATCAACGCCGCCTGCGCCGTGGCCCCCGAGCCCGAGTGGCTGGCGCAGATCGACCGCTTGCTGGGCCTTAATCAGGGCCCAGTGCTGGCCTATGACGACCCGCGCCGGGCGGTGGGCAAGCGGGTACGCATCGAGGACGGACGCATCACCGCCATCCGCCTGGCCGGGGAAACCGTCGCCCGCGACTGGCTCAAGGGCCTGTGGGAAGCAGGCAGCGCCGATGCCGACCTGCGTCGCTGGCTGCTGGCGCCGCTGACCACCCCGCCGGGCGCCGCCAGCAGCACGACACGCAGCAAGACCCTGTGCAACTGCCTGAACGTCAGCGAAGGCGCAGTCTGTGCCGGCATCGCCCGCGGTCTGGATCTAGATGGTCTCAAGCAGGAACTCAGGTGCGGCACCAGCTGCGGCTCCTGTGTCCCGGAAATCAAGCGCCTGCTCGCCCAAGCGCCTGCGGCGATACAGGCGTAGGGTGCGCTGTGCGCACCGCCCCCAATATTTTGGTGCGCACGGCGCACCCTGCGAGGTACAGGATATGAATGCAAAAGTCTGGCTGGTAGGCGCCGGCCCCGGCGACCCGGAGCTGCTGACCCTCAAGGCGGTAAAGGCCCTGAACCAGGCCGAGATCGTGATGATCGACGATCTGGTCAACCCGGCGGTGCTGGAGCATTGCCAGGGCGCCCGTATCGTCTCGGTGGGCAAGCGCGGCGGCTGCCGCTCCACACCCCAGGCCTTTATCCATCGCCTGATGCTGCGCTATGCGCGCCAGGGCAAGTGCGTGGTACGCCTCAAAGGCGGCGATCCGTTCATCTTCGGCCGCGGCAGCGAGGAAGCCGACTGGTTGAGCGAGCACGGTATCGAAGTGGAACTGGTCAACGGCATTACCGCAGGTCTCGCCGGCGCCACCCAGTGTGGCATCCCCCTGACACTGCGCGGCGTGGCCCGCGGCGTGACCCTGATCACCGCCCATACCCAGGACGACAGCAGCCTGAACTGGAGCGCCCTGGCCCAGGGCGGCACCACCCTGGTGGTCTATATGGGCGTGGCCAAGCTGGCGGATATCCGTGATGGCCTGCTGGCTGGCGGCATGCCCGCCACGATGCCGGTGGCCATGATTGAAAACGCTTCGCTGCCCCAGCAGCGCGAGTGCCGCAGCAGCCTGGCCGCCATGCAGCAGGATGCCCAAGCCTTTCAGCTGAAAAGCCCGGCCATTTTGGTGATCGGCGCAGTCGCCGCCCAGGCCCAGCTGCAGCTGGAAGCCCTCCGAGCCTAACCGCTTCGCGCTCCTGCGGAGTTGTTTTCGCCCGCTGCCCCCACAGCGGGCTTTTTTTCGTCTGTGACATTTGCCGTTGTCACAGCAAGCAGGCCTTTGTTCAGGCAAGAAAAAACCCGGCCGAGGCCGGGTTTCTCTTGAAGCACCAGAAGCATTACTGCTTGATCTGGGCTTCCACTTCAGCTTCTACGCGGCGGTTGATGGCACGGCCAGCGTCAGTGGCGTTGTCGGCAACCGGGCGGGACTCACCGTAACCTGCAGCGTTAACGCGGGCAGCATCGACACCGTACTGGTTGACCAGCACTTCACGCACGGCATTGGCACGGCGCTCGGACAGCTTCTGGTTGTAGGCATCGCTGCCACGGGAGTCGGTGTGACCTTCAACCACGGTGGTGGTCTGCGGGTACTGGTTCATGAAGTCGGCCAGGGCCTTGATATCGCCATGGCTTTCCGGCTTGACGTTGGCCTTGTCGAAATCGAACTTCACGTCCAGCTCAACACGCACCACTTCCAGGGTTTCCTCAACCGGAGCGGGCTCGGCTACGGGCTCAGGCTCGTAGGCCACCGGAGCCGGCGCCGGCTTGCTGCCGCCACCGAAGTTCATGCCCAGGCCCAGGCCGGCCTGCCACTCGGTGTTCTCGGTGTCCAGGTTGTGCAGCATGTCCACACCGGCCTTGGCGAAGAACATTTCAGTGAAGTAATACTTGGCGCCGGCACCGACCATGGCGAAGGTGCTTTCGTCACGACCGCGGCTGTAGGTGTTGTCCAGGTTCTGATGAGCGAAACCGGCCGACACGTAGGGACGCAGGCTCTGGGCGGCCGGGGTACCGAAGTGGTAAACGGCTTCCAGGGAGCTCAGCTGACCGTCGATTTTCTCGCGGCCATGGGTCGAACCCGGAAGGGTGTCGTTGGAGCGAATGCTCTTGTAAACGCCGTGGGACAGGTTCAGGGAAACGTCATCGGTCAGGTAGTAACCGATGCTGCCGCCGAACAGGTTGCCGTCAGTGGCGTCACGGTTGCTTTCGGTAAAGGCGCGCTTGCCGAAAACGTCCACCTCGACCGCGCCTTGACCTTGCGCCACTGCGCTCAGCGAGGAAGCCGCGGCCAGAGAGCCAATGACAATGCCAAAGGTGTTATTCAGTTTCATCAATTAAATCCCTACATGGTGATTAGTTGAATTGCCGCACTAAGGCGTGGGCAAAACGGCGGCGAGTCTAGCAGAGCCGCAGTGGCTAAAACAGTGGGAGAGACTGAACTAAACGTCGGAGGTGTCAGTAAACTTTTCGCGCATTTTATCCAGGGCTCTTTTGTAGCGCATCTTGGTTGCACTCAAGCCCATATGCATGATGTCGGCGATTTCCTGAAACTCCAGTTCTGCAACAAAACGCAGCACCAGAATTTCCCGATCGATCGGATTCACATGCACCAACCACTTGTCCAGACCGCCTCTATCTTCAACCTTTGGTGCCTTCTCCTCGGAAGCCTCTTCCAAAGGATCCAAACTTAAGGCGTCAATAAGGCGACGTTTACGCCGCTCCTTGCGGTACTGCGTAATGCACTCGTTATAGGTGATGCTATACAGCCAGGTTTTAAACTTTGATTTACCTTCAAAGTTTTTCAGGCCATATAAAACTTTTAGCATCACTTCCTGACAGACATCGTCAGCGTCTCTTTCGTTCCCTAAATAACGGGCACAGACATTGAAGAGTGTGCGCTGATAACGACGCATCAACTCTTCATAGGCGCGGGTGATATGAAACAGCTCGTCATGGGCACGCGCCACCAACTCCTCGTCAGTGAGTTCGCGGGGGTCATAACGCAAAGAGGCAAGCTGGGCTTTATTCAAAACGAGTCGGGCCGACAGTCAGGACAAAAGCCACTAGCATCGGGGTCTGAGCCGATGCTGCGGTGGCCACATACAATAGCAGGGATTGACGCCTTAGCGGCTGCTGACCTGCTGTTCGAGCAAGGTACGATTGGCTACCGAAACCAGCTCGCCGCTGTCGGTCAGCAACGTGGTCTTGACCGTACCAATCTCCTCGATCTGCCCTTCGACATCTCCAACCTGCACGAGTTGCCCGACCTCATACAACTCGCGCACATAAATACCGGCCAGGATCTGGCTGGCAATATCCCGGCTGCCCAGCCCCAGTGCCAGGGCCACTGCCAGCCCCACCGAAATCAGCACGATGGCGATGACGTTGTTGAGCAGCTCGGTTTTGACCTCCAGCTGACCGATGGCCACCGAGATGCTGATGATGATCACCAGGCCCTGAGCCACCCGCGACAGGCCATGGGCATAGTCCAAGCCCACGCCCTCGGCGGCGCCACGCACCAGGCCGCTGACCAGTTGCGCCAGCAGCACACCGGCCAGCAGCACCAGGGCTGCACCGAACACCTTGGGTAGATAGAGCGCCAGGGTGTCGAGCGTCGAGGAAACGCGCTCAAGGCCCAGGGACTCGGCCGCGGTGACCAGGAAGATCAGCAACACGAACCAGTAGACGATCTTGCCGATCAGGGTCGAGACCGGCACCTGGATGCCAGCCCGGCTCAGCAGTTTGGTCAGGCCAGTACCGGCCATCAAGCGGTCCAGGCCAATCTTGCCGAGCAGTTTGGACAACAGGGTGTCAAGGAACTTGGCCACCACAAAACCCAGCAGCACCACCACCATGGCCCCGAACAGATGCGGGATAAAGGCGGCAATCGGGGACCAGACGCTGGCCATGGCGTCGACCAGAACTTGAGTAAATTCCATGCTTAGTCAGCCTTATCAGGAGAGGATTCGGAAGATTTGCTACGGGAGACAGGCGCAATATGGCCGGCGCCACTGTTGATCGCGATCATCAATGCACCGAGGCAGTGGCCCATCAGCGCAAACAGATCACCTGCACCCACCTGGCGATTGGCAGTCTTGAGCACACGATGCAGGCAGGCATCGTCGTCGTGGCTTGACTCGGATGACTTGAGTAGATCGCGTAATGATTCTTCAAAGGGGTCGTGCATCATAACGGACCTCGCAGGCTGTCACGGCTAGACGAATCGATGGCATACAGAGTCACATCACGCCAGGCGCAGTCGCCGCAGCAACCACCACTGACCCAGCGCCGTGACCACCATCAGGGCACACACCACCCAGAAGGCAAAAGGGTTGTCCGCCCCCGGGATACCGCCGACATTGATGCCGAGCAACCCCGTGACAAAGGTCAGCGGCAGAAACACCCCGGCGATAATGCCGAAGCGGTACAGGTTATGGTTCATGCGCTGCTCCATGCGCCGGTTCTCCGCTTCAAGTACCAGGCTGACCCGTTCGCGGATCAGCTCCAGCTCTTCCAGGTAGCGGGTCAGGCGGTTGTTCAGCTCATTCCAATAGTCAGCATCATCACTGACAAACCAGGGCAGCTGATGGCGGGTCAACTGCGCAAAGATGTCCCGCTGGGGCGCCAGAAAGCGTCGCAAACCGGCGGCACGCCGGCGCATCTGCAACAGCAAGGCATGATCGGGCGACTGGCTTAGCCCAGCATCGATCAGCTCTTCCTGCTCATCGGCCTGCTCACTGAGCTCGACCAGCAAACCGTCCACTTTCTCGGTCAGGTAATCAGCCAGGCCGAGAATCAGCTCGGAGGGGCTCTTTGGGCCACGGCCCGCCAGCAGCGCCGCGATCAGCGCATCGGTTGCACGCAACGGCCGCAGACGCAGGGAAATGACTCGCCGCGCATCGGCAAAGATGCGAACCGACACCATATCCTCCGGTTCAGCCCCGGGATTGAGGTTGACCCCGCGCAGAAACAACAGCAGTTCGTGCTCGGGCAACGGCAGCAGGCGTGGCCGTGTGTTCTCTTCCAGCATCAGGTCACAGGCAAACTCGCCCAACCCGCTGTACTCACGCAGCCACTGCTGGCTCTGCGGGTGACTCCGATCCCAGTGCAGCCACAGGCTCTCCTGCTCAGATAGTTGCAGTGTCTGCAGCTGCTCATAGTCAAGGCTGCAGGCGCCGCCCTGGCCATCCAGGACAAAGGCGTGCACCAGCCCATCAGTGGTCATGCGACTCTCCGGCAACGTCACTTACTCCGGCATTTGCAGCGCGGAAGGCGAAACGATCACACCATTGTTGTCGGCATACAGGTACTCGCCCGGACGAAAGGTGATGCCGCCAAAGGTCACCGGGACATTGAGGTCGCCAATACCACGCTTGTCGGTCTTCATCGGATGGCTGGCCAGGGCCTGAATACCCAGATCAGTCTGTGCCAGAACATCCACATCGCGTACGCAGCCATATACGACAATGCCTTCCCAACCGTTCTTGGCAGCCTTCTCGGCCAGCATGTCGCCCAGCAACGCGCGGCGCATGGAGGCGCCGCCGTCAACCACCATGACCTTGCCCTTGCCCGGCTGCTCGACCTGCTCCTTGACCAGGGAGTTGTCTTCGAAGCACTTGATGGTGACGATCTCGCCACCAAAGGAGTCGCGACCGCCGAAGTTGCTGAACATCGGTTCAACCACCTGCACCAGTTCCGGGTAGGCATCGCACAGATCAGGGGTGATGTAATGCATGGCTAGTTCCTCAAGGTTCTTGATTGAATGGATTAAACCGGAGTCGGCCTAGACTAGCAGAGCCGCCATCGTCATAACGTGAATGGGCATGCCCTTATGCCTGATCCGCAGATACAGCTGACGCCTCATCGCGATCCGGCTGCATGGCAAGCTGCGCGGCCACTTCGGGGCTTTTGCGCACCCACTGCTCCACCAGTGGCCACACCTCCAGCTGTGCCTGCTTGCTGACCAGCATCTCGACATGACCGAAGTCGCTGCTGAAACCCTGCTTCTTGCCCAGGCAGAGGAACTCGCGCAGCGGCGAGCCGAACTGCTCCATCAGCTTGCGACAGGCCCAGGCCGGGTCCTGATGGTCGCCCTCGGCGGCCACCGCCATCACGGGCACCTGCACATCGATCAGCCCCGCCCACCAGTCCTTATCGGCATCGCCGAAACGGCCCAGCAGGCCATGCCAGCGCAGGCTTTCCAGAGCCAGGCCGATGGGCTCGTCTTCCGGACCACGCTTGAGCCTGGGCCCGGAAATCACCGAAAAACTCTTGAGCAGCAGACGACTCCCCCACTCCACCGGCGGCACCTTGAGCGGCCAGTAGATACGACTGACCTGGCTGCCAAAGAGCACAACCGATGCCACGCGCGTCTGCTGCAGGTAGTGTCCACCCAAAGCGCCGGCCAGGATGATGCCGCCCAACGAGTGCCCCATCCAGTGCACCGGCTGCGGGTTCTGCTCATGGATAAAATCGGCAATGGCCGGCAGGTCATAACGCACATAATCGCTGACCTTGTTGTGCTTGTAGCGCTGGTTGCGCGGCGACAGGCCATGGCCACGCATTTCGGCAATCCACACATCGTAACCGGCACGGGCCAGATAAGGCCCCAGGCCAATTGATTTCGGCGAATACCAGAAGCGTCGATTGGAGAAGCTGCCCGGAATCAGCACCACCGGCACGCCGCGCGTGGTTTCGCGATCGGCACGGCCGAGCCGGGTCAGTGCCAACTCGACACTGGCATCGGGGCTGTTACCGGGCTTGAGGCGATAGACATCCTCAGAGAGATCGCCTCGCAGCTCTGCGCTGATCAGGGTTACTGGGAAAAGCTTACTGCTGCTTTGCATCGTCGCTCTGCTACAAAGGTTGCCGGGAGAAATTTTTAACGTCGCACAGCGACGACCCGAAGAGTGGGCGCCATGAACGGCAGATCAGCAAAACACTAGGAGCGTTCTGCCGCGCCCGCCCCAGGGATAAAGCTTATGCAGGTACTGAGTATAGAAAAGGGCAGGATCACGCCTGCCCTTGGCTCGGAGTAACGCTCGAACTCAGCGCGCCTGACCTTCGGCCAGGAAGAACCAGGTATCGAGTACCGAGTCGGGGTTGAGCGAGACGCTCTCGATGCCCTGCTCCATCAGCCACTTGGCCAGATCCGGGTGATCCGACGGCCCCTGGCCACAGATGCCGATGTACTTGCCGGCCTTGTTGCATGCCTGGATGGCGTTGCTCAGCAGCTTCTTCACCGCCGGATTACGTTCATCGAACAGATGGGCGACGATGCCGGAGTCACGATCCAGGCCCAGGGTCAGCTGGGTCAGGTCGTTGGAGCCGATGGAGAAGCCGTCGAAGAACTCGAGGAACTCCTCGGCCAGCAGCGCGTTGGACGGCAACTCGCACATCATGATGACCTTCAGGCCGTCCTGGCCACGGGCCAGGCCGTTGGCCGCCAGCAGATCGACCACCTGGCTGGCTTCACCCAGGGTACGCACGAAAGGCACCATGATCTCGACGTTGGTCAGGCCCATTTCGTTGCGCACCTTCTTCAGCGCGCGGCATTCCAGCTCGAAGCAGTCGCGGAAGGATTCGCTGATGTAACGCGAGGCGCCGCGGAAGCCCAGCATCGGGTTCTCTTCTTCCGGCTCGTAGAGCTTGCCGCCGATCAGGTTGGCGTATTCGTTGGACTTGAAGTCCGACAGGCGCACGATGACCTTCTTCGGCCAGAAGGCGGCGGCCAGGGTGCTGATGCCCTCGACCAGCTTCTCAACATAGAAGCCGACCGGGTCGTCGTAACCGGCGATGCGCTTCTCCACGCTGTCCTTGATCTCGGGCGGCAGGCCGGCGAAGTTCAGCAGCGCCTTGGGGTGCACGCCGATCATGCGGTTGATGATGAATTCCAGACGGGCCAGGCCCACGCCGGCATTGGGCAGCTGGGCGAAGTCGAAGGCGCGATCCGGGTTGCCGACGTTCATCATGATCTTGAACGGAAGCTCGGGCATGGCGTCCACCGAGTTCTTGCGGATGTCGAAGCCCAGCTCACCCTCGAAGATAAAGCCGGTATCACCCTCGGCGCAGGACACGGTCACGCCCTGACCGTCTTTCAGCACCTGGGTGGCGTTGCCGCAACCGACTACCGCCGGGATACCCAGTTCGCGTGCGATGATCGCCGCGTGACAGGTGCGTC
Source organism: Pseudomonas xionganensis (assembly GCF_009763245.1). Taxonomy (GTDB): domain Bacteria; phylum Pseudomonadota; class Gammaproteobacteria; order Pseudomonadales; family Pseudomonadaceae; genus Aquipseudomonas; species Aquipseudomonas xionganensis. The sequence goes on from NZ_WKJZ01000001.1 coordinate 2,522,411, forward strand.
CGCCACGGTTGGTAACGATGGCACTGGCGCGTTTCATGACCGGTTCCCAATCCGGGTCGGTCATATCGGAGACCAGCACGTCACCGGGCTGCACCTTGTCCATCTCGGTCACATCGTGAATCACCCGCACCTTGCCGGCGCCGATGCGCTGGCCAATGGCGCGGCCTTCAACCAGTACGGTGCCCTTTTCTTTGAGCAGGTAGCGTTCCATGACGTTGGCGCTGGAACGGCTCTTCACGGTTTCCGGGCGAGCCTGGACGATATACAGCTTGCCATCGTCGCCATCTTTGGCCCACTCGATGTCCATCGGCCGCCCGTAGTGCTTCTCGATGATCATGGCCTGCTTGGCCAGCTCACTGACCTCGGCATCGGTCAGGCAGAAACGGGCGCGATCGACGCGATCCACATCGACAACCTTGACCGACTTACCGGCCTTGGCTTCATCGCCATAGACCATCTTGATCGCCTTGCTACCCAGGTTGCGGCGCAGGATGGCAGGACGACCGGCTTCCAGAGTGCTCTTGTGCACATAGAATTCGTCGGGGTTGACCGCCCCCTGCACCACGGTTTCACCCAGGCCGTAAGCGCCAGTGATAAACACCACATCGCGGAAACCCGATTCGGTATCGAGTGTGAACATCACCCCGGCGGTACCGGTTTCCGAGCGCACCATGCGCTGCACACCGGCGGACAGGGCGACCAGCTTGTGGTCAAAACCCTGGTGTACACGGTAGGCGATGGCGCGGTCGTTGAACAGCGAAGCGAATACCTCTTTGGCCGCACGGATCACGTTGTCCACACCGCGGATATTGAGGAAGGTTTCCTGCTGACCGGCAAACGAGGCATCCGGCAGATCTTCGGCGGTGGCGGAAGAGCGCACGGCCACGGCCATATTGTCGTTGCCACCGCTCATGGCGACGAAAGCCTCACGGATCTGCTTGTCCAGCTCGGCCGGGAACGTCGCATCCATTACCCACTGACGGATCTGCGCGCCGGTCTTGGCCAGGGCATTGACGTCGTCGACATCCAGGGCATCCAGAGCGTCATGGATCTGCGCATTCAGGCCGCTCAGTTCGAGGAAGTCACGGTAGGCCTGGGCCGTAGTGGCGAAGCCGCCGGGAACCGAAACGCCAGCACCTGCCAGGTTGCTGATCATCTCGCCGAGGGATGCGTTCTTGCCCCCCACATGCTCAACATCGTGATTGCCGAGCTTATCGAGGGAAACTACGTACTCTACCAAGGTGATCTCTCCACTAACGGTGTTGGAAAAACTCAGGAGCTGGATGGTTCGGCGGTACATGCCCGCACGATTGTGGCCTGGCCCTGGAAAATAAGTAACAATGCCAGCCAGTTCGGCCCTGCAAAGGCGGGCCTATGATAGCCAAGAATCCTTCCCAGCTTAAGGCCCATGGTGCAAATGAAACGAACCGCTTTCTTCATCTCCGACGGCACCGGCATCACCGCCGAAACCTTGGGTCAAAGCCTGCTGGCTCAGTTCGAAACCATCGACTTCACCAAACTCACGCGGCCATATATCGACAGCGTGGAAAAAGCCCGCGCCATGGTACAACAAATCAACAAGGCGGCAGAGCAGGACGGTGCCCGCCCGATCATCTTCGACACCATCGTCAACCAGGATATTCGCGAGATCCTGGCCGAGTCCGAAGGCTTTATGATTGATATCTTCTCCACCTTCCTCTCCCCCCTGGAGCAGGAACTGACCAGTCACTCCTCCTACTCGGTGGGCAAGTCCCACTCCATCGGCTCCAGCACCAACTATATGGAGCGTATCGAGGCGGTGAACTTCGCCCTGGACAACGACGACGGCGCGCGCACCCACTACTACGACAAGGCCGACCTGATCCTGGTTGGCGTGTCTCGCTGCGGCAAGACCCCCACCTGCCTGTATATGGCCATGCAGTACGGCATCCGCGCCGCCAACTACCCGCTGACCGAAGACGATATGGAGCGCCTGCAGCTGCCGGCAGCCCTGAAAAAGTACAAGGACAAGCTGTTTGGCCTGACCATCGACCCGGATCGCCTGACCGCCATCCGCCACGAACGCAAACCCAACAGCCGCTACGCCAGCTTCGCCCAGTGTGAGTTCGAAGTCCGCGAGGTGGAAAACCTGTTCCGCCGCGAGAACATCAACTTCATCAACTCCACCCATTTCTCCGTGGAGGAGATTTCCGCCAAGATTCTGGTGGAAAAAGGTGTTGAACGTCGCCTCAAGTAACCTGATCAACTGATTGATCTATAAAGAAAAGGCTCGACAACTTCGAGCCTTTTCCAGTTTCTGAGGGCTAGAAAGAGTCGCCCGGCACCCGTACCCAGCCTTCCATCAGAATCCGCGCGCTGCGCGACATGATGGCCTTGGTCACCGTCCACTGACCGTCGACCAGAGCCGCCTGTGCGCCGACCCGCAGGGTGCCGGATGGATGACCGAAACGCACCGCCTCGCGCGCTCCACCACCGGCCGCCAGGTTAACCAGGGTGCCCGGCACCGCCGCAGCCGTGCCAATGGCCACCGCACAGGTGCCCATCATGGCGTGATGCAGCTTGCCCATGGACAGCGCCCGCACCAACAGGTCCACCTCACCGGCCTCGATCTGCTTGCCGCTGGAGGCCTGGTAGCTCTTGGGCGGCGAGATGAAGGCGATCTTCGGTGTGTGCTGGCGGGTAGCCGCCTCTTCAGGCGTTTTGATCAGACCCATGCGCAGGGCGCCGGCCACGCGAATCTGCTCGAAGCGCGCCAGCTGCGCCGGATCGCCATTGATGGCTTCGCGCAGCTCGGTGCCCTGGTAGCCGATGTCCTCGGCGTTGACGAACACTGTGGGAATACCGGCGCTGATCATGGTGGCCTTGAAAGTCCCGACGCCGGGCACTTCCAGATCGTCGACCAGATTGCCGGTAGGGAACATCGAGCCGCCCTCCTCGCCGTCATCAGACGGATCGAGAAACTCCAGCACGATCTCGGCGGCCGGAAAGGTCACGCCATCCAGTTCGAAGTTGCCGGTTTCCTGCACCTGGCCATTGCTGACCGGCACATGGGCGATGATGGTTTTCTGAATATTGGCCTGCCAGATGCGTACCACGCACACACCGTTGTCCGGAATGCGCGCCGGGTCGACCAGCCCGGCATGGATGGCAAAGGCCCCGGCCGCAGTAGACAGATTGCCGCAGTTGCCACTCCAGTCGACAAATGCCTTGTCGATGGAAACCTGGCCGTAGAGGTAATCCACATCGTGATCCGGCTGGCTGCTTTTCGACAGGATCACGCACTTTGAAGTGCTGGAGGTAGCGCCGCCCATGCCGTCGATATGCGCGCTGTAGGGATCAGGGCTGCCGATCACCCGCATAAACAGTTTATCGCGCGCCGCGCCCGGCATCTGACAGCGTTGCGGCAGGTCCTGCAAACGGAAGAACACGCCCTTGCTGGTGCCGCCACGCATATAGGTGGCGGGAATCTTGATCTGGGGTTGTTGCGCCATGATTGAGTCCTGGCTGGAGTATGAGTGGACTGTAGGGTGGATCACGCTTCACCGATCCACCATGGAACCGGTACGGTGGATGGAAAAACGCCATCCACCCTACAAAATCAGGCCACCGTGCCTTCGAGGAAGTCCTGGGCGAAGCGCTGCAGCACACCGCCGGCCTTGTACACATGCACTTCGGCAGCGGTATCCAGTCGGCAGGTCACCGGCACCTTGACTACTTCACCGTTGCGGCGATTGACCACCAAGGTCAGGTCGCAGCGCGGCGATACTTCGCCTTCGATGTCATAGGTTTCGGTGCCGTCGAGGCCTAGGGTCAGGCGAGTGGTGCCTGGCTTGAACTCCACCGGCAGCACGCCCATGCCCACCAGGTTGGTGCGGTGGATGCGCTCGAAGCCCTCGGCGACGATCACCTCCACACCTGCCAGACGCACGCCCTTGGCCGCCCAGTCCCGCGAGCTGCCCTGACCGTAGTCGGCACCGGCGACGATGATCAGGTTCTGCTTGCGGTTCATGTAGGTTTCGATGGCTTCCCACATGCGCATCACCTGACCTTCCGGCTCGACCCGGGCCAGCGAACCCTTCTTAACCACTCCGTCAACCACGGCCATTTCATTGACCAGCTGCGGGTTGGCGAAGGTGGCGCGCTGCGCGGTCAGGTGGTCGCCCCTGTGAGTCGCATAGGAGTTGAAGTCCTCCTCCGGCAGGCCCATCTTGGCCAGGTACTCACCCGCTGCCGAGCTGGCCAGAATGGCGTTGGACGGCGACAGGTGGTCGGTGGTGATGTTGTCCGGCAGGATTGCCAGCGGTCGCATGCCCTTGAGCGTGCGCTCGCCAGCCAGGGCGCCTTCCCAGTACGGCGGACGGCGGATGTAGGTGGACATCGGGCGCCAGTCGTACAGCGGGCTCTCGGCCTCCTCGATAGTCCCCAGATCGAACATCGGGATATAGACCTGCTTGAACTGCTCCGGCTTGACGCTGGAGGCAACAATGGCGTCGATTTCCTCATCGCTCGGCCACAGATCCTTCAGAGTGATCGGGTTGCCGTTCTGGTCGGTACCCAGCACATCCTGCTCGATATCGAAGCGCACGGTTCCGACGATGGCGTAGGCCACCACCAGCGGCGGCGAAGCCAGGAAGGCCTGCTTGGCGTAGGGGTGGATACGACCGTCGAAGTTGCGGTTGCCCGACAGCACGGCAGTGGCGTACAGGTCACGATCGATAATCTCCTGCTGGATTACCGGATCCAGCGCACCGGACATGCCATTGCAGGTGGTGCAGGCATAGCCGACGATGCCGAAGCCGAGCTGCTCCAGCTCAGGCAGCAGACCGGCCTCTTCCAGGTACAGCTTGGCGACCTTGGAACCCGGGGCAAACGAGGTCTTGACCCAGGGTTTGCGCAGCAGGCCCAGGGCATTGGCCTTTTTCGCCAAGAGGCCTGCGGCCACCACGTTGCGCGGGTTGGAGGTGTTGGTGCAGCTGGTGATGGCGGCGATGATTACCGCACCGTCTGGCATCAGGCCCTGGGCTTCTTCGGCCTTGCCGGCGGCCAGCTTGGCCTCGTCGGCAATACCGCGCTCTTGCAGCGCCGAAGTCGGCAGACGCTTGTGCGGGTTGGACGGGCCTGCCAGGTTGCGCACCACGGTGCTCAGGTCGAATTCGAGCACGCGCTCGTACTCGGCGCTGACCAGCGCATCGGCCCACAGACCGGTGGTCTTGGCGTAGTTTTCCACCAGCGCCACCTGTTCCGGCTCGCGACCGGTCAGCTTGAGGTAGTCGATGGTCTGCTGGTCGATATAGAACATCGAGGCAGTGGCGCCGTATTCCGGGCACATATTGGAGATGGTCGCGCGGTCGCCGATCGACAGGCTGTCCGCGCCCGCGCCGAAGAACTCGACCCAGGCACCCACCACGCGCTCCTTGCGCAGGAACTCGGTGATGGCCAGCACGATATCGGTGGCAGTGATGCCGGACTGGCGCTTGCCAATCAGCTTGACCCCGACGATGTCGGGCAGGCGCATCATCGACGGCAGGCCGAGCATCACGGTTTCCGCTTCCAGACCGCCGACGCCGATGGCGATCACGCCCAGGGCATCGACGTGCGGGGTGTGCGAGTCGGTACCCACGCAGGTATCCGGGAAGGCCACGCCGCCGCGCGCCTGGATCACCGGGCTCATCTTCTCCAGGTTGATCTGGTGCATGATGCCGTTGCCGGCCGGGATCACGTCGACGTTCTTGAACGCGGTCTTGGTCCACTCGATAAAGTGGAAACGGTCCTCGTTGCGACGGTCTTCGATGGCGCGGTTCTTGGCGAAGGCATCCGGATCGAAGCCCGGGGCTTCCACGGCCAGGGAGTGGTCGACGATCAGCTGGGTCGGCACCACCGGGTTGACCTTGGACGGATCCCCGCCCTTCTCGGCGATGGCATCACGCAGGCCGGCCAGATCCACCAGTGCGGTCTGCCCGAGGATGTCGTGGCAGACCACGCGCGCCGGGTACCAGGGGAAGTCCAGCTCTTGCTTGCGTTCAATCAGCTGCTTGAGCGAATCGGTCAAGGCGTCCGGCTCGCAGCGGCGCACCAACTGCTCGGCCAGCACGCGGGAGACGTAGGGCAGCTTGGCGTAGGCACCAGGGGCGATGGCATCCACCGCCTCACGGGTGTCGAAGTAGTCCAGCGCGGTACCGGGCAAGGGCTTGCGGTATTGAGTATTCAGTTGGCTGTTCATGGTTATGGACGGTCCTTGAGCGGCACAAACTTGAGATCTTCCGGCCCGACGTAATTGGCGCTGGGGCGAATGATCTTGCCGTCGATGCGCTGCTCGATCACGTGCGACGCCCAACCCGAGGTGCGCGCGATGACGAACAGCGGGGTGAACATGGCGGTGGGCACGCCCATCATGTGGTAGCTGACGGCGCTGAACCAGTCGAGGTTGGGGAACATCTTCTTGATCTCCCACATCACGCTTTCCAGGCGCTCGGCGATGTCATACATCTTGGTATTCGATTGCTCGGCCGACAGCTCGCGGGCCACGTCCTTGATCACCTTGTTGCGCGGGTCGCTGACGGTATAGACCGGGTGACCGAAACCGATCACCACTTCCTTCTTCTCCACCCGGGCGCGGATATCGGCCTCGGCTTCGTCCGGATTGTCGTAGCGCTTCTGGATTTCGAAGGCCACCTCGTTGGCGCCGCCATGCTTGGGCCCGCGCAGCGCGCCGATGGCACCGGCGATGCAACTGAACATGTCGGAGCCGGTGCCGGCGATCACCCGTGAGGTGAAGGTGGAGGCGTTGAATTCATGCTCGGCGTACAGGTTGAGCGAGGTGTGCATGGCGCGCACCCAGGACTCGCGCGGCTTCTCACCGTGCAGCAAGTGCAGGAAGTGACCGCCGATGGAGTCGTCGTCGGTTTCCACCTCGATGCGCTTGCCGTTGTGGCTGAAGTGGTACCAGTACAGCAGCGCCGAACCGAGCGAGGCCATCAGCTTGTCGGCGATGTCGCGTGCGCCTGGGTGGTTGTGGTCGTCCTTCTCCGGCGATACGCAGCCCAACACCGATACGGCGGTGCGCATCACATCCATCGGGTGGGCGGACGGCGGCAGCTGCTCCAGCGACGCCTTGAGCGCCGCAGGCAAACCACGCAGCGCCTTGAGTTTGGCCTTGTAGGCGGCCAGCTCGGCGACGTTGGGCAGCTTGCCGTGCACCAGCAGGTGGGCGATTTCCTCGAACTCGCAGCGGTTGGCGAAGTCGAGGACGTCATAGCCGCGGTAGTGCAGGTCATTGCCGGTACGACCGACAGTGCACAGCGCGGTGTTGCCGGCGGCGGTGCCGCTCAGGGCGACGGATTTTTTCGGCTTGAAGCCGGTAGTGGTTTCGGCGCTCATCTCTTGTCTCCTCGAATCCGGTTACTTTGTTGTTATTTCTTGGCGGCGAACAGCGCATCAAGCTTCTGCTCGAAGGCGTGGTAGCCGATGCGGTCGTAGAGCTCGGCACGGGTCTGCATCAGTTCGATCACATCCTGCTGATGGCCCTGCTGGCGAATGGCGGTGTAGACAGTTTCCGCTGCCTTGTTCGCCGCACGGAAGGCCGACAGCGGGTAGAGCTGGATGGCCACGCCGACCGAGGCCAGTTCGTCGCGGGTGAACAGCGGCGTGGCGCCGAACTCGGTGATATTGGCCAGTACCGGCACGTTCAGCGCATCGGCGAAGCGCTTGTAAGTGGGCAGGTCATAGGCCGCCTCGGCGAAGATGCCGTCGGCACCGGCCTCGACATAGGCCTGGCAACGCTCGATGGCCGCGTCCACGCCCTCGGCCTGGATCGCATCGGTACGGGCGATAAGGAAGAAGTCCGGGTCGGTCTTGGCGTCGGCGGCGGCGCGCACGCGGTCGACCATTTCCTCGCAGGAGACGATCTCCTTGCCCGGACGATGACCACAGCGCTTGGCACCGACCTGATCCTCGATATGCGCGGCGGCAGCGCCGGCCTTGATCAGGTTCTTGATGGTGCGCTCGATATTGAAGGCGCTGGGGCCGAAACCGGTGTCGATATCCACCAGCAGCGGCAGGTCGCAGACATCGGTGATGCGGCGCACGTCGGTGAGCACGTCATCCAGGGTGTTGATACCCAGATCCGGCAGGCCCAGGGAACCGGCCGCCACGCCGCCACCGGACAGGTAAATCGCACGGAAACCGGCGCGCTTGGCCAGCAGGGCATGGTTGGCGTTGATCGCGCCGATCACCTGCAGGGGATGCTCTTCGGCAAGGGCCTGACGGAAACGCTGACCTGGAGAAAGCTGACTCATGACTCACCTCGGGTGTTGGCTGTCTTGGAAAGTGCGCCCTGCCCCGCGCTGATGGCGAAGTGACGCTCGATATTGCGTTTGGAGGCGCCGATATGGCGGCGCATAAGGAGCTCGGCCAGCTCGCCGTCTCGTTCGGCGATGGCATCGAGAATACGGTGGTGCTCATTGAAGGCCTGACGCGGCCGGCTGGGCGTGGCGGAGAACTGCAGGCGGTACATGCGCACCAGCTGATACAGCTCGCCACAGAGCATGCGCACCAGGGTCTGGTTGCCGCTGCCCTGGATGATGCGGTAATGGAAATCGAAGTCGCCTTCCTGCTGGTAGTAGCCGACGCCGGCCTTGAAGGCCTCGTCCTGCTCATGCAGATCCAGCACCCGGCGCAGCTCATCGATTTCCTGCTGACTCATGCGCTCGGCCGCCAGACGACAGGCCATGCCCTCCAGGGATTCGCGGATCTCGTACAGTTCGATCAGTTCGTCATGGGACAGCGACACCACCCGCGCCCCGACATGGGGAATACGCACCAGCAAGCGCTGACCTTCCAGGCGATGAATCGCCTCACGCAGGGGGCCGCGGCTGATCCCGTAGGTGCGCGCCAGTTCGGGCTCGGAGATCTTGCTGCCGGGCGCTATCTCGCCTTTGACGATAGCGGCCTGGATACGCCGGAAAACGTGCTCGGACAGGGTTTCGCTGTCTACCCCGGCGGCTTCGGCTACAGAGGATTCACCTTGCATAATTGTCGACACCAAGTCTTTATACAGCAGCGAAATTACCCATCGACAAGGTTAATGTCAAACAAACCACAAGGATTGTCGACAATTGCTCATTAGACCTTTGGCCAGCAATGCCCGAGAGCACTTGCAAAATCCTCTATAAGCGCCTGTCACCGTTGAAAAAGCCCATGTTAGAATGCGCCGCCCTGCAGCGCCTCCACGAGCGGACAGTCAAGCAGGTGCATTCAGCCTGTGCAGCTTGCTAATCTGAATGATCTAAGTCGCTGCCCCGATAAGGTCTTATGACGCTCAAACCCACTCTGCTTCTTATGTGCCTGTTGTGCGCACTGCCTGGCCTGAGTTCAGCCACGGAGAAAGCCGTGTATGGCCTGAACGAATATGTCCGCCTGTTCGACCTCGATCTGCAATTGGCAGCTAAACTCGATACAGGTGCCAAGACCGCCTCACTGAGTGCCCGAGATATTCAACGCTTCAAGCGTGATGGCGAGCCCTGGGTGCGCTTTTATCTGGCGGTGGATGATGCTCACAAGCATCCGATTGAACGGCCACTGGCACGCATCAGCAAAATCAAACGACGCGCCGGTGACTATGACCCAGAGGAAAACAAGACCTATACGGCACGCCCCGTGATCGAGATGAATATCTGCATGGGGCGTTCGCTGCAGAATATCGAAGTGAACCTTACCGACCGCAGTGCCTTCCAATACCCGCTTCTGATTGGCTCGGAGGCCCTGAAACGTTTTACTGCACTGGTCGACCCCAGTCTTAAATATGCAGCCGGACAACCGGCCTGCACCCCCGACGCAACCCCTGATGAGTAACGCCCATGCGCTCTCTTAATCTGCATCTGAAAATTTTGATCGTTCTTCTGGTGAGCCTGGGCGTGCTGATCACCGGCTACCAGATTTTCATCCTCGGCATTCCGGTGACCGAAGATGAAACTGACGACCTGTGGAATATCGACGCCAAGGTCGAGTTCCTGGCGACTCCCCGCGAGCCGGTAAAGCTGCAGATGTTTGTGCCGCCGCTGAATCAGGACTACGTCAGCCTCAATGAGAGCTTTATCTCCAACAACTATGGGGTGAGCGTCAACCGTACCGACGGCAACCGCAAGGTGACCTGGTCGTCGCGTCGCGCCAACGGCAAACAGACCCTGTACTACCGCCTGGTATTGACCAAGCGTTACAGCGACGAGCAGACCAAGGCCCGCGGTCCCATCTTCCGCGAGCGAATTCCTCTGGAAGGCCCCGAGAAAATCGCTGCCGACGCCCTGCTGGCGCCGATTCGTCAGCACTCGGCGGACGTCGAAACCTTTATCAGCGAGACCATCAAGCGGGTCAACAACCGCAATGATGACAACGTCAAGCTGCTGCTGGGCGGCGACAACTCGCCGGTCAACAAGGCGCGGGTCATCGAATTGCTGCTGTCCATTGCCCATGTCCCCATGGAGCGCCTGCACACCATTCGCCTGATCGCCGAAACCCAGCAGAGCCCGGAGCTGTGGCTGCGCAGTTTCAATGGCGAACAATGGCTGTATTTCCATCCCGAATCCGGCCAGCAGGGGCTGCCGGCTGATCGCCTTGTCTGGTGGACCGGCGACGAGCCGCTGGTCAATCTGGAAGGCGGTCGTCAGGCTCAGGTCAGCTTCAGCCTGAACAACAGCGAAATGAATGCCATTCGCCTGGCCAAGCTGACCGACGAGAACACCGACGCCGACTTCCTCGAGTACTCGCTGTACGGCCTGCCGCTGTCCACCCAGCAGACCTTCCAGGTGATGATCGTCATCCCCATCGGCGTACTGGTGATCCTGATCCTGCGCAATCTCGGCGGCCTGCAGACACTCGGTACCTTTACTCCGGTGCTGATCGCCCTGGCCTTCCGTGAAACCCAGCTGGGCTTCGGCATCTTCCTGTTTACCGTGATCACCGCCCTGGGGCTGTCACTGCGCTCCTATCTGGAGCACCTCAAATTACAGATGCTGCCGCGCCTGTCGGTTGTGCTGACCTTTGTCGTGGTACTGATTGCCGCCATCAGCCTGTTCAGCCACAAGCTGGGCCTGGAGCGCGGCCTGTCGGTCGCCCTGTTCCCCATGGTGATTCTGACCATGACCATCGAGCGCCTGTCCATCACCTGGGAAGAGCGCGGTGGCACCCATGCCTTCAAGGTCGCCCTGGGCACCCTGTTCGCCGCCACCCTCGCCCATCTGCTGATGAGCGTACCGGAGCTGGTGTACTTTATTTTCACCTTCCCGGCCGTGCTGATGATTCTGGTGGGCTTTATGCTGGCGATGGGTCGCTACCGCGGCTACCGCCTGACCGAGCTGTTCCGCTTCAAAGCCTTCCTCAAGGACTAAGACCATGTTCGGCCTGATCAAGACGTGGAAGGCCCTTGAAGCCAAGGGCATCATGGGCATCAACCGGCGCAATGCGGACTATGTGCTGAAGTACAACAAACGGCACCTCTACCCCATTGTGGATGACAAGATCATCACCAAGCAGCGTGCCATCGAAGCTGGCATCCATGTGCCGGAAATGTATGGGGTGATTTCCACCGAGAAGGAAATCGACAAGCTCGACTCGATCATCGGCGGGCGCACCGACTTCGTCGTCAAACCCGCCCAGGGTGCGGGTGGCGATGGCATTCTGGTGATCGCCGACCGTTTCGAGGAACGCTACAAGACAGTTTCCGGCAAGATCATCAGTCACGAGGAGATCGAGCAACAGATCTCCAGCATCCTCTCCGGGCTCTATTCCCTGGGCGGCCATCGTGATCGGGCGCTGATCGAATACCGGGTGATTCCCGACCCGATCTTCAAAAGCATCAGCTACGAAGGTGTGCCGGATATTCGCATCATCGTATTGATGGGCTATCCGGTCATGGCCATGCTGCGCCTGCCGACGCGCCAATCCGGCGGCAAGGCCAACCTGCACCAGGGGGCCATCGGCGTTGGCGTCGACCTGGCCACCGGGGTGACTCTGCGGGGTACCTGGCTGAACAACAAGATCAGCAAGCACCCGGATACCGCCAACGCGGTGGATGGCGTGCAACTGCCCAACTGGGACGGCTTTATGAAGCTGGCGGCAGGTTGCTACGAGCTGTGCGGGCTGGGCTATATCGGTGTGGACATGGTTCTGGATCAGGAAAAAGGTCCACTGATTCTGGAACTCAATGCCCGCCCCGGTCTGAACATTCAGATTGCCAATGACTGTGGCCTGACCAAGCGCACCCATGCCGTGGAAGCGCATCTGGCCGAGCTCAAGAAAAAAGGCATTCAGGAAAGTCCGGAAGAACGGATGCGCTTTGCCCAGCAGTGCTTTGGCCATGTACCCATTGCGCAGCTCTGAGTAGCACCCTATCCATGAAAAGGCCCGGCTCGCCGGGCTTTTTTATACCTGTCAGTTCAACGCACGATGGCCAGCTCGAAGGCGCCTTCTTCGACATGGGCATGGGCCTGCATGCCCGCGTCATTGACGTCGAGATCCTGCAGGGGACGCTTGAAGGGTTTATTGTCCAAGGTCTGGCGCTTGCGATCATCCTCTGTGGTCAGCAGCAGGACATAACGCTCCCCCGGCCTGACCTTGACCGTGCCCTCGATAAAGGCATAGCGGTGCCAGGTCTCCGGATGCAGCTTGTATACCGCCTCACTGACCAGGCGAGTAGGCTGCTTGCTTTCATCGAGAAACAGCAAGGAAGGATAAACCAGCTGTTTGTTGGCAAAGCTGCGTACCCGCAACCCATACTCCATTCGCGAGGCTGGCAGGCGCAGAGCCGCGTAGTAACTGCTGCCCATGGGGAAATCCAGGCGCGGGGAGAAGCGGTTGAGTTCCTCATAACGCGGCTCTTCACGGCTCAGCTGGCTAAAGCTGTCCTCGCTCAACTGTCCGCAACACCGACTCAGCAGGGCTTGGTAAGGTGCGTCATCATCTGCCTGGCTTCCCGCCAGCAGCGCCTGCATGGCCGGGGTTGGCTGACCATCGAGCCCCGGCAGCAATACCGGCTTGCCATTGAAGGCAATCTCCCGCCCTTCGCTATAACTGCCCTGGGTCGCTGGCGTAGACACCCCAGTATTACGGGCCTGGAGCAGGTATGAATTGCGAGTGCGGCCCTGATCGTCGACCCAGGTGTAGTAGCGGCCATCCCCCTCACCGCGCTCGAACGCCCGCCCCTCCAGAACATCGGAACTGATGTAGTCGCTGGTCGACTCGCCACTGGCCAGCACACCATCACGGGGATCGGGCTGCAACTGGCTGCCGGCATGGAACGTGTTGTACAGGTTGCCGCTGGCATCGACCCAGGTGAAATAGCGCCGCTTGCTCTCGCTGGCACTGTCCTGACGCGGCCAGCTGGCGCCCGGCCCCAGGCGTGCCTGATCACTCTGCTCAATACGCTGCTCTGCCTGTTGCCGGTGATGCTTGAAGTCCTGATCGACAAAACTGTTATGCACCCGCCCCTGATCATCCACCCAGGTCAGATAACGCCCGGCTGCATGCAACTCGGCAACAGGCAGCAACAGGCAGCAAAGGGGCAGCAATACTCGCATCGGGCAGCCTAGAAAGTCGTGCGATAGGTCAGCGCCAGTACATAGGCCTTTACGCTGGTGGAAATATCCAGGTCAGCGTAGGGGTTGTAGACCATGCTGTCGATACTGGAGCAGTTGACGTTGCAACTGGAGCGCGCCGGAATGTCCTGCTTGCTCACCAGGTAGTTGAAGCCGACATCAATCACGGTGTCCTTGTCCCACTGATATCCCAGCCCCAGACCGTAGAGTTCGGCATCGCCCAGAGGCGCCAGCACATCGGCCTTGTTCGCCGGGATCGCCGAGGGGCGCGGCTCATAGCCCATGCGCAGGCTCAGGCGGTCGTTGACCTGATATTCCACCCCCACCGCCCAGCTCCATACCGACTCGTAGCCACGATCGAGAATGATGCTGGTCGACGTGGCATTCTGCGGCGAGAACAGCTTGGCGATGGTCAGCACATCCAGCTGCCGATCGAACTCCAGCTCGAACTGGTCCCAGACCTTGTAGTCGGTCCACTTCACATCCAGATTGATCTGCCAGCGCGAATGGGGCTTGACCTTGAAACCGGCGGCAAAATGCGCCGGGTAGGTCATGTTCATCGACACATTGCCCACTTCCTTGTCGAATACCCCATCCGGGGTCAGGCTGCTGAATACAGACCCGATAAAGGACGCATCCAGTCCCTGCCAGAAACCCTGCCAGTCTTTCGAGTAGTCCACCACATAGCGCCCTTTCAGGCGCATCTTGGCTTCACTCTGGTACACGGCGCCCAAGGCGAACCAGTCATTGGGCTCCCAGAGAAACCCCACATTCCAGGTTGGCGACAGGGTCTGCTGCATATCGATATCGATATTGGCAATATCGGTAAAGGGCCCCAGTTCACCGCCACAGATATTCAGAAAGATCTCGAAGGGGTTGCCATCTACGATGCACAACGCATCCTGGGCCACGCCAACAAAGCCGGTAAGAATCCCCGGGGCGCGAAAATCCTGGTTCAAGGCCATGGCCTGATGAGAGAAACCTACGGACAGTCCCACCGATAGTTCATCGTTGACCTGATAGGCCAGTGACGGCGAGAAATAGGTCAGACGCTGCATCACCAATTCCTTGCCCTGATAACGTGCCGGATCATCATCCTCACGGGCAAAGCCAAGTGCCTGGGGCGTATACATATTGGTGGCGAAGGTCAGCTTGGAACCCGGCGGGTTGATCGACAACCCCGCCAGGGGGGCGAACAATACGGGCAGTTCGGTGGCGCCACCCAGCCCCGGCAGGTACATCATGGCGGCACTGGCCTTGCTGCTGGAGTTGGCCACACTATCGCCCTTGAGCCCCATAAAGTTGCTGCCGTAATCCGCCGGTGCATCGAAGTCGGCACGAATATCCATGATCCCGGTGATGAACTTGACTGTGGTCTGCCGCCCCTTGAGCTTGGTCAATGCCGCAGGGTTGTAGTGCACCGAGTCCATGCCGGTGAAGTCAGCGGTCACCGCATTGCCCAGGGCCATGGCCTTGGGATTGCCGATGGTCAGGTTCTGCGCCAGTTGCGCCTGGGCACTGCTCGTGGCGAGCAGCAGCACTAATGCCACCGCCAGAGCCAGCGGCGAGATTGAAATGTTCATTCGCTCATCACCCGTGACTATTGCGTCTTGAGGCCTTTGATGTCCAAGGGCATGGAAAAGCCCAACAGCACATCGGGTGAATCTTCGGTCATGCCAAAACCGGCATTGACGTTGACGATACGTTCCGGCGAGGTACGCAGCCCAAGCGAGAAATTCATCACCGCACTGGTCTGCCCCCTGCCCTCCAGTTCGCCATCGGCAAAGCTGAAGGTCGGCTTGAGCGAGTGACTCATCTGGTAGGACGTAGCCAGTGACACGTCATAGGACAGGGCATAGGCAAAACCCATGCTCAGAGAAAAACTGGAGCCGGGATCGACCTCTTCAAGCAAGCGGCCGCCGCGTACTTGTCCGATATCCTTGATCGGCATGTTGTAGGTATAACCGAGGGAGCCGAACAGCACGACCGGGTCGATCAGATACGAGACATTGGCCCCTACCCCGAGACTGTAGGAACCACTCCCAGTTGCCAGATCGGTTTGCGAGTTGATGTCGTAGGGGCTGTTACCGGTGGGCAGACCCAGGGTGGCGTAGAGGGTGGTCACTGGCTTGCCGCGGGCCGCATTCCAGGGCTGCCAGCGCAGACTGGCGGAAATATCGCCCAGGCTATAGGTGTCCAGCTCGCGCTCGGTATCGTACTTGGCCACCATGGGCAGGCGCATGCTGAAAGTCAGGTTGTCCCATACGCCGTAATCGAAGGTAAAGGAGTTGGTGAAGGTGTGCTGCGCTTCACTCTGGCCTACCACGCTGAAGACATTATTGCCGGTGCGCACGGTCTCGATCACCGTATCGCGCACCAGCGAGTAGTCGAAACCGTAGGTCAGGGTACGCTCCCCCTGTTTGAGCAGGGTGTAGCTCTTCTCGGCAGCCTGGAATACCTCTTCCAGAGCCTTGGCACTGTCGGCATCGTCTTCCTGCTTGCTCAGGGCATCACGCGCCTGCTCCACCGATGCCTGCTCGGCATTCACGGCCGTAGAGCCTGCCCACATCAACGTGGCCAGCCAAATACCCTTTACAACCCTCATTGGCACAGCCCCCAATAATTATTTTTATGCCGGGCAATTACTTGCGACGTATGTACTGGATGTCGCCACCTGAACCCAACTCGGTGGCCTGGTTATCAATAAACTTGGTGATCTGGGGAAACTCGCGAAAGGCCAACAGGCTGACCGTCCGATCATCCACCAGACGCAAATCACGCTCGCTTAGCGCGAGGGCACTGGGTGGTTCATTGCCATTGGGAAAGATCACGAACAGCACATTCTGATCCCAGACCTCTTCAAAGCGGGTACGGGTAAAGCTGATATTGCCCAGGGCCGGGTCAGCCACAAATACATGGTCGTTGTAGACATCACGCACTACCACGAAGTGCTTGAACCCGGCGTATTCGATCGGCACGATGGCCGGGTGCTCAAGACCATCCAGATCATTGAAGCTGGCGCGAAAGCCGCCACTCTTGTAGCCCAACGCGGTGACGAAGCGCTTCATGTCCAGCAGGGAAAAACCACGGCGCTCGACAATCTTGTCGGCTTCACCGAACTGCAGCAGCCCCTCCATCACCTGGCGCTCTTCCAGGTTTCTGCCGAGAAAATAATCCAGCAACGTGGTCAATGCCGCAGACCCGCAACTGTAGTCATAGGCCTGGCGAATCACATTGCGAAACTGCTGCTGGCTCAGCGGTTCAATCACCACTGACTCCCGTAATGGCATGGCCGTAACGGGCTGAGTGATATTGACGGTACCGGGGGCAGGTGCCTTGGTTTCCACCGCTTCGGTAAAGCCCCACACACCAATCAGGCTGCCCACAAGAATTTCGATCATGCGCCTAGCAAACTCCGAGTCGCAAAAAAATGCCGGGGGCAATGTTTAACGTCGTGCCACGACAGCCCGCAGACTGACACCAGAAATGGCACAGCGGCAAAGACAAAAGTCTTATCGAGAGCAAGTCGATAAGACTTTTGCCATAACAGGTTACCGCTTGAACTTAGTGACCCCAGACCTTGATGGTGGTGCCTGCCATGTTCATGTCGTTCACTGCCAGGGAGCCGATGCTGGCAGCAGAGCTATCACCCACCTTGATGGCGCCAACGCTCAGCTGACCGGTGATGGTCGGCAGGCTGATCTGCAGTTGCTGAGTGCCGCTGCCGTTGGTGACGACGTCAACCATGACCGGAGCGTTGTCATCAATATTGAAACCATTGAAAGCAACAGTTTCCATACGCAGGGAACCACCGTTGGCATCGTTATCGGTGTAGACCAGGCTGCCAATGGTGCCGTTGAAGCTACCGGAGAGGCTGATGCCGTCCTGACCGGTCACGGTTGCCAGAGCGCCATCATCCAGAGCCTGCATTTCGGCCTGAGCCATAAACGGAACAGCCAGAACAGCGGTAGCCAGAGCCAGTTGCTTGAGGGTTTTCATTGTTGTTTTCTCCACAGGTCACTATTGGGGTGTTCCCGGCACGCAATGGATAAAGTCCCTTATCCACAACTTCAGCGGCTCGCGCCTCCTACCAGGTTCGGTGCTGCTTCCCTAGTCGCACCGAGCTGGAATCGTGAAGCCGTAGCTTCTCGTCCTGGAGCCTAAGTTACTGACCCTCCCCCTCACTGCCAGCCCATCCAAGGGATGGCAACTTTACGCGCTGCTCAACAACCCCAGGCTCTTGCCCTTGAGTACCGCCTGGGTGCGACTGCGCACACCCAGCTTGGCGAACAGGTTATGCAGGTGCCACTTGATGGTGGCCTCAGACAAGTGCACAGCCTGTGCGATGTCACGGTTTGACAGACCCGCCGCGACAAATCGCAGGATTTCCCGTTCCCGATGACTAACATCCTGATTTTCTTCAATTTTTTCGGAGTCTACATTGAGTCTGCGGCACTGTTCCCGCAACTGCTCACGCAAGCCCTGCCACAGACTCAGCTGCTGGGGCTCTGCCTCCAGCCAGGCATCCAGCAGCGGCAGCAGCCATAAGGCGTCATCCAGAAACAGACGCCTGTAACCACTGCCCCAGGCATCGACAAGGGTTTTCTCCAGCGCAGCAAAGGCCTTTTCGCTGTTACCTTTGCGCCAGTGCGCCACAGAAAGTAACAAGGTCAGACGCAAGCGACGGTCCCGATGGTGCTCCGCCGTCTGTTTGGCCAGGCAGGCGTCCAATACAGCCTGTGCCTTGTCGGCCCGCCGTTCGGTCAACGCCAGGCGAGCCTCGGCCAGAGCCTGTGCCATTTCCGCATCGGCAAAGCGTCCGGCTGGCAGCACCGCCAGATGCTGCTGCATCTGTAGACAGATGCGTTCGGCATCACTGGCGCGGCGCAACCACAAGAGGAATTGCACCTTGCAGCCCATCCCCAGGGCATACACCCGCTCATACCCGGAGCCTTGCAGACCGGACAGCCATGCATCCAGCTCAACCAGCGCCTGCTCGGCCTCGCCAGCAAAAAAGCGCGCCCTGGCCATCACCAACTTGCCGCGACTGATCAATTCAATCGGCGTTGCCACATCACGCCAGGTGGTGGCCAGAGGCAATTCGGCCAGAATGGCCGCGTGCCGATCCTGCTCGTAGAGCAGGTCCGCATAAGCCAGTGCCAGCGGCCCACCAACCCGACTGCGGCGTCCGAACACACGCTCCACCTCGGCCCGTGCGCGCTCGGCCTGCTGACAACCCTGCTCGGGCTGGCCGACCTCCTTGCAGATCAGTGCCTGGATCAGGCTGACCACCGCCTGCAAATAGGCACTGCCTTGCTGGCGCAGGCTGTCCTCGGCCACAGCAATCGACTTTCCGGCCTTGCCATATTCACCCAACAGAGCAAAGGCAGCAGCCTGCACGCAAGACAGACTGGCGCGAAACACCGGCTGATTATCCGGCACCAGCGCCAGCCAGTGCCGGGCCACCTTGAGACAGGCTTCGAGCTTGTCCTGATACAGCAGCACCAGCGCCTTGAGCACCTGAGCCACTGCCAGCAGCATGGCCAAGCCGAAATGGATCGGCTGCCCACGCCCCTCCAGCAGGCGGGTGCTGACATCTTCGATCAACGCCTCGGCTTCGGCATAACGCTGCTCGAAAGCCAGCTGCCAGGCATAGAAGATCTGGAATACCGGGTACTCGCGCATCACCTCGGCGGGAATATCCTTGAGGATGGCGAGGATGCCATAGACCCGATTAGCCGCTATCAGATTGGCCCCCTGACGCTCGAGCAGACCAGCGGCGAAGCTGTAGTCACGGGCACGCAAGGCATACTTGGCTGACTTGTCATACAGCTCATGATGCTCACACCAGCGGGCAGCGGCATGCAGCAGATTGCCGCTATCCCCCTGGCGCGCCAGTCGCCCTTGCAGAAACTCGGCGAACAGGTGGTGATAGCGAAACCAGGTGCCCTGCTCATCCAAACCAATCAGAAACAACTGCTCCTTGTGCAGGCGCTGCAGCATCTGCTCGGCATCAGTGCGGCCGGTCAGGGCATTGCACAGCTCGGCATTGAACTCATCCAGTACCGAGGTCTGATCGAGAAAGCGCTGCTGATCGGCCGGCAAGCTATCGACTACATCTTCGGCCAGGTAGTCGGCGATATCCCGCTCCGTACCCGACAGCCCAGCCAGAAACGCCGTGCGATCCGGGTGCCGGGCCAACGCCAGGGCCACCAGATGCAAGGCGGTGATCCAGCCCTCGGTACGACCATGCAACTGGGCCAGCTCGGCGTCGCTCAGGTCGATGCCCTTGAGCTCATGGAAATAGGTGCGGGTTTCTTCGCGGGTCAGGCGCAGATCACTGGCCTTGACCCACAGCGCCCAGGGCGCATCAGCGGACTGCGCCTCAAGAAAACTCGGCTGATAGCGGCTGCTGCCAATCATCCGCACATTGGCCGGCGCCTGGGTCAGGAAGTAATGAATCAACGTGCCCAGTTCGGCATGCCGGATGCGGTGGACATCATCAAACATCAGGTACAGATCGCGCTCGACCTTGCCGAGCTCGTCGATAAAGGACTCCAGCAAGGTGTCATTGGACAGGCTCACTTCGCTGCGTAACAGCTGCTTGGTGCCCTGACCGAAGCCGGGCAGCTGCAAGGCAATGGCCGCAATCAGGTACTGCAGAAAGCGCTGCGGTTCACTGTCGGACTCATCGCAGGACAGCCAGGCGACCAGGGCCCCGTCCTGCTGTAACCGCAGACGAAACTGGCTGAGCACCGTGCTCTTGCCGAACCCGGCCGGCGCACTGAGCATGATCAGCCGCTGCTTGCGGGCCTCGAACAGACGGTCCAGCAGGACCTGACGCGGCAATAGCGGACGATCCTGTGTGTCGGTGGGGTACAGCTTGGTCGGCAACAGGGGCAGCGTCTTGGGCGCTGCAGAGGCTTGGTTCGTCATGATTCCAGCAACCTCAATTCACGGGCGCGGCGAATGGCCTGGGTGCGATTACGCACCTTGAGCTTTTCGTAGATGTTGTGCAGGTGCCATTTGACCGTGCCCAGGGCCAGGGCCAGCTGTTGGCCGATTTCCTCGTTGGACATGCCCTGGGCTGCCAGGCAGACCACCTCGCGCTCGCGCTCGGTCAGGCCCTCATCCAGGCTTTCCTGAGCCGGTCCGGCGGCGCTACCCGGCCAGCTGGCCAACAAGGTACGAATAAACCCCTGCAGTGCAGGCTGCCGCTCGGCGGCTTCAAGCAGTTGCAGGAGTTGGCGGATTGCTTCGCCCTCTTCGGCAAACAGACTGCGCAAGCCTTCGCGCTCGGCGCCGACCAGGCACTGCAGGAGCAGCCCCTGGGCCCGTTCCTGATAACCCAGGCGCTGGTAACTCAGGGCCGCCAGCAAGTCCAGACGCAAACGCTGCAGACCATGCCAGTTATCCAGCAGCATGCCGCGCAGCTGGGTGATTTCATGCAAGGCTTCGCTGTAATGGCCGCGCGCCTGCTGCAGGCGAATACGGGTCAGACCCTGGGCCCAGAGCACTGGATTGCAGTGCATATGCTGATAGTGCTCGGCCAGCTTGCTCCACTCCACGGCCTTGAAGCGCTGCTCGGCGCGCTTTAGGCGATCGCCGGCCGGTTCCTGGAGAATCTGCCCCACCTCCTCGGCCACCGCCGCAGCGTAGAAACGCCAGGACTGGTTGCGTGCCGCCAGGTTCTGCATCAACACCAGGGTGGCGAAGGATTCCTTGGCATTGCCATGCATACGCTGGGTGCGAGCCAGGCACAGCATGCCCTGGGCATAAAGATCGATGGGGTTAATGACATCCACAGTGGCCAACGCCCAGCGCAAGCGCTCCTCGATCCCTTCCAGGCGCCCCTGGTGATAGGCGATCAGCGCTTCACTGATGGTCGGCAGCACCAACGCTCGGGCCCGTTCGGCGAACCAGGGAAGGACGCGTGCACGCATCTGCCCAAACAGCAGCTCGGCCTGCTTGACCTGGCCCTGCTCCAGACAAAGCAGGATCTCAACATTGGCCAGCTGCATGCCGAGATAACGCCCTTCGAGAAAATGATTGCGCTGCTGGGCCAGAGCCAACAGGCGCCGACCGGCCTCCGGCAGCCCCATGATCACGTTGGCCAGGGCGCCGACAATCAGAATGGCCACTTCGAGAAAAGCACTATGTTGCCCCAGATGCTGCTCGACCCGGCGGGTCAGAGCCACGCAGCTGGCCAGATCATCCTTCTGCAGGGCGATCACCGCCTTGACAGCCAGGGTGGCGAGCAGCTGTTCGTTGAGCGGCCCGCTGCTGCCAGTCTGTCCCCAGCGTTGCAGCAGTTCATCCAGCAGGCGGTTGGCTTCAGCCAAGCCCAGCTCAGCCGCCCGGGTCCAGACATCCACCAGCACCAAGAGCGGATAACGCTCGACAATCGCGTCGGGCACCTGCTGACGCCACTTGTAGATCAGGTGCAGCTGACCACGGTTGATCAGCTCCAGGGCGCAGCCATCGAGCAGCGCGGCCAGCAGTTCGGGATCTTCGGCCTGGCAGGCATGCTCGATGGCCAGATTCTGCATATGGTGATTGGTAAACCACATGCTGGCATTGAAGTGCAGCTGCTTGAAACGCTCGGGGTCGCGCTCCTTGAGACGGCCACGCAGGAAGTCGGCAAACAGGTTATGGAAACGGTACCACTGGCGCTCGCGATCCAGAGGCAAGAGAAACAACTGCAGGGCTTCCAGCTCTTCCAGCAGCACCTGGCCATCGGTGCGCCCGCACAAGGCCCCGGCCAGTTCGCCACTCAGCTGCTGGGCCACCCCCAGGCAAAGCAGCTGTTCCTGCTTGTCGGCCGGTAGTTGCTCGAATACGCCACGCAGCAAATAGGCCCCTACCGCTGCCTGATCGGTGCCCATTTCGGCGAGCTGCATACTGGCCTGGGGCTGATTGCGCAGCCATAGACTGGCCAGATGCACGGCCACCATCCAGCCTTCGGTCTGGCTGTAGATTGCGCCCAGGGCGACTGCATCCAGCTCCAACCCGGCACGGGCCAAGTAGGCGGCGGTTTCCGCCTTGCTCAGGCGCAATTGCTGCTCGCCAATTTCCACCAGCAGGCCCTTGGCTCTGAGCGTGGCCAGATTGAGGCTGGGCTGGGAACGACTGCCAATGGCCAGGGTCAGGGTCGGGGGGGCAAACTTGATCAGTCGGTTAAGCGCAGTGATCAATTCACTGTCCTGAATCAGGTGCAGGTCATCGAGCACCAGCAACAGCGGACGATCCAGCTGCGCCAGGTCGACCAGAAGGCTTTCCATCACGGCCGCCACCGGCACCTGCATGGTGTTCTGCAGATACGCCACGGCTTCGCGCCCCACCCCTGGAATACAAGGTGCCAGGGCGTCGACCAGCTGTTGCAGAAAGCGCGCAGGCTCATCATCTTCTGCGCCCAGGGACAACCAGGCCACCTGACTGCCCGAGGCCTGACGTGCCTGAGCCAGCGCCACCAGGGTACTGGTCTTGCCGAAGCCGGCCGGGGCCGAGATCAGCAGCACCCGCGCATGGGGATTGGCTGAGATGGCAGCATCCAGTTGGGGCCGAATCAGGTAATCAACTGAAGCCTGAGGTGGCGTCAGCTTCGAGCGCAGCAGGCTGTCGGCAGCCTGATCGGGTAAATCATTCAAGGCCTTGATCCCGTAATAGTTATTATTTTGCACATCATGCAACGCCCGGGTTGCCTCCATACTAATGAGCAGACGGCGCCCGAGTAAACCCACGCGCAAGCTCTAGGATGAATGCTGGCGACGTTCTACAATCGCCCTCCAGATCGCCACGAACCCCCTCTGATGCCCAGCTGCCTAGTACAGAGCCTGCCTTACCAGCCCGATCCGGCTGCCTATTTCCAGCACATCGCCCAGGCACCTGGCGCTGTACTGCTGGACGCTGGCCGGCCCGACGCACAGCGTGGACGCTATGACCTTCTCAGCGCCTGGCCATTGGCATCACTGGCACCCGCTCCCGCCGAATCGGCCAACGACTTCCTCCAGCGCCTGCGTAACGCCCTGTCTACACTGGGCCAGGCCTGCGCACCCAGCGACCAGGCTTTACCCTTTGTCGGCGGACTGATTGGCTACCTGGGATATGACTTTGGCCGCCGCCTGGAGAAACTGCCCAGCCTGGCCGAGGATGATCTGAATCTGGACGATGCGCGCTTCGGTCTGTATGCCTGGGCCCTGATTACCGACCATGAGCGCCGCTGTTCACAGCTGATGTTCCATCCGGCCATGGCTGCGACCGAGCGCCAGCGCATTCAGGCGCTATTCATGCAGCCCGGCGCCCCTGTCACGCCCACCGATTTTCGTCTGCTGGCGCCCTTCAGCGCTGACCTGAGCGAGTGGCAATATCGTCAGGCCTTCGAACGCATCCAGGCCTATATCCGAGCGGGCGACTGCTATCAGGTCAACTTCGCCCAGCGCTTTCGCGCGCCCTACCAAGGCTCAACCTGGGCAGCCTACCAGGCACTGCGCGCCGCCTGCCCCACACCTTTTTCCGGTTTTCAGGCATTACCCGGCGGCGGCGCCATTATCAGCCTGTCACCGGAGCGTTTTATGCGCATCAGCGAGGGACGGGTGGAAACCCGGCCGATCAAGGGCACCCGGGCGCGCCGTGCCGATGCCGGCGAAGATGCCGCCCAGGCCCGGGACTTGCTGGCCAGCAGCAAGGATCGCGCGGAAAACCTGATGATTGTCGATTTGCTGCGCAACGATCTGGGACGCAGTTGCCGTATCGGTTCGGTGCGGGTGCCGGAACTGTTCGCCCTGGAAAGCTATCCCAATGTGCACCATCTGGTCAGCGCGGTGACCGGCGAACTGGCCGAGGGCCGCGACGCCCTGGACCTGATCGCCGGCAGCTTCCCCGGCGGATCCATTACCGGGGCGCCGAAGATCCGCGCCATGCAGATCATCGACGAGCTGGAGCCGACCCGCCGCGCCCTGTACTGCGGCTCGCTGCTGTATCTGGATGTGCGCGGGGAGATGGACAGCTCCATCGCCATCCGCAGTTTGCTGGCCCAGGACGGTCAGATCAGCTGCTGGGGCGGCGGCGGCATCGTCGCAGACTCCGAATGGCAGGCCGAGTACCAGGAGTCCATCACCAAGGTCAAAGTCTTGCTCGATACCCTGGAACAACTGGGTCGCTGAGCAGAGCTGCGGCCCCTGCCCGATCACGCTCAGCGCACCAGCACAGCACCGGCCACTTTGACCTGCTGCTGGGCGAGCGCCTGGTGGTCAACACCCATGGCCTGCTGGGCTATGCGGTGATGAACAGCACTTACTTACGCCAGGAGTTGATCGAACGCGATATCGGGGTGCGCACCAGCCTGGCGCTGGAGAACCTGAAGATCAGGCATATGAGTGTGGAAGAAATTGCCTGCAGCCTGGGCTACACCGACATGACCGACTTGCGCAGTGCCTTCAAACGCTGGCAGAAGCGGTCACCCTCGACCTACCGCGCCGAACAGCAGACCTGAAAACTGCCGACGTAACCTTTAATCGCCCATGGTGACGCCCTGAGGCGAACGCCCACATATGGCAGGCAATAAAAAACCGCAAGCACAGGGCTTGCGGTTATTTTCACAGCACTTAGCCGGTTACAGACTCAGCTGACGATTGGACGCCTTGAGGAATTCCTGCTTGAGGTCTGCATAGCTATGCACGGCGGGGAACTGCGGAAACTCGCGAATCACATTGTCCGGGGCGTGGAACAGAATACCGGCATGAGCTTCGCTGAGCATGGTAGTGTCGTTGTACGAATCACCGGCGGCAATCACCCGGTAATACAGGCTCTTGAGCGCAATCACCGACTGGCGCTTGGGGTCTTTCTGGCGCAGCTGGTAGCTCACCACCCGATCGGTTTCATCGGTAATCAGCTTGTGACACAGCAGGGTCGGGAAGCCCAGCTGGCGCATCAGCGGCTGGGAAAACTCGTAGAAGGTGTCGGAGAGGATCACCACCTGGAAGCGCTCGCGCAGCCAGTCGACGAATTCCACTGCGCCTTCCAGGGGCTTCAAGGTGGCGATCACTTCCTGGATATCACGCAGTTTCAGGCCATGCTCGTCGAGGATGCGCAGGCGCTGCTGCATCAGCACGTCATAGTCGGGGATGTCCCGGGTGGTCGCCTTGAGCGACTCGATACCGGTTTTTTCCGCGAAGGCGATCCAGATTTCCGGGACCAGTACGCCTTCCAGGTCGAGACACGCGATTTCCACAGGACACTCCTCACGCCACTTCAATAGAGAAGGCGGCACTCTAGCCGCTCGCCCCTGGCAGTGCAACGCGGCGCTTATAGCCAAAACAAAGGGTTACTGCTGCACATCGTTATTTAGCCGCATAACAGGCTTTTGCTACCATCGCCGCACAAGACGCCAGACGTCACCATAATCAGGAATACAGCCCGATGAGCCACCCCTTCGATGTCGCCGCGATGGCGACGCTCTACGCCAGCAAGTCTCCCCAGGACATCCTCAAGTTCGCCTTCGAGCAGTTCGGCGACGAACTCTGGTTGTCGTTCAGCGGCGCCGAAGACGTGGTGCTGGTGGATATGGCCTGGAAGCTGAACAAGAACGTCAAGGTGTTCAGCCTGGACACCGGCCGCCTGCATCCGGAGACCTACCGCTTTATCGAGCAGGTACGCGAGCACTATGGCATCGCCATCGAGGTGCTCAGCCCGGAAGCGGCGGCAGTTGAGGCACTGGTCAAGGAAAAGGGCCTGTTCAGCTTCTACAAGGACGGTCATGGCGAGTGCTGCGGGGTACGCAAGATCGCCCCGCTCAAGCGCAAACTGAGTACCGTCAAGGCCTGGGCCACCGGCCAACGCCGTGACCAGAGCCCCGGCACACGCAGCCAGGTGGCGACCATGGAGGTCGATGGGGCCTTTTCCACCGAGCGCAATCCGCTGTACAAGTTCAACCCCCTGGCGCAGATGAGCAGCGAGGAAGTCTGGGCCTATATCCGCATGCTGGAAATCCCCTTCAACCCCCTGCACGAGCGCGGCTTTATCAGCATCGGTTGCGAGCCCTGCACCCGCCCGGTGCTGCCCAACCAGCACGAGCGCGAAGGTCGCTGGTGGTGGGAGGAAGCCACGCAAAAAGAATGCGGCCTGCACGCCGGCAACCTGATCGCGAAAAACTGAGCCCAGCTGAGAACAAAAATGCCAGTCACTGACTGGCATTTTTGTTGGTGCTCACCCCGGCTGGGTCAAGCGCTGGCGCCTGTGCATATAACGCTCCACATAGGAGCAGGAGGGAATCACCGTATACCCCTGACGTTCGGCATACTGCAACGCATGCTCGGTCAGCGCCGCGGCAATGCCGCGACCACGCAAGGAGTTGGGCACGAAGGTGCGATAGATATCCAGGGTCTGCTTGCCCAGATCCATGTAAGCCAGGTAGGCCCGATCCCCATCAACCGTGGTCTCGAACTGGTGCCCTGGCACATCGTGGTGAATGGACAACCCTTCGCTCATCGTAACGCCTCTCGTAAACCCAAACTGCACGCTCGCTAAAACTGCACTTTCACTTTATTGATTTTCTCCAGGCGCAGCGACATTTCCGCCGTGCCATTGCCGCCGTGGAGACTCAGGTAAGCCTTGCCGTCGGTTACCCGAGTCAGGGTGCCTTGGTAGTACATGCCATCATAAGTGACAAAGCGCAAGCGTTTGCCAATATGATCGCCCAGCCCCGTCACGCTGACAAAGCGCTCCTGCCCCGCCTCAGAAACCGGCTTAACCGGCGCGGCAGCAGGCGCTGAGTCACTGTCCTGATCGGTCTTGCGGGTTTTATTCGGATCGACCCAGGCAAACCCAAGGGAGTCGACGGCCTGCTGATTGACCAGCACCACGGGGCGCAACATGGTCAACACATCGTCCGCATCAAAGAACTGCAAGCCATCCCAAATCAGCCCCTCGGTCGGTTCAAGCTCGATACGCAGCGACTGCGGGTCGGCCTGGTAACGGGCATAGGCATCGAGCACCGGTTGATTCAGGGCAATGCGCTGGCTGCGCAGAACGCGGTCGAACTTATCCACCACCGCCTGCACATAGGCTTCACGATCCAGCCCCTCTTTGCCGGCACAGTAGTCCTGAACCTTGCGCTGATACTGGTTATCGTTGAGCTCGAAGGTCACGCGCTCAACCCGCGGTGGATTGAGGCGAAGATCCACCGGACGCTCCGGCATATTGGCCACGGTAAAGCCCAGCCGCAACTCGCCCATATCGCGGGTATCGGAGGTCAGGTTGAAGCTGAGTTTCTGCAAGCCCGGCTGAAACTGGTAGGAGAACTGCCCGTCGGTCTCCAGGGTGCGATAGCCCATGTCCAGCAGGTCGACAGTACCGATGCGCTTCACCTTGCCGCAGACCACTTCACCCATGGAGGTGAACAGACTGCGCGGCGTCGGCGTGTCGTAGAGTTGCTGCATAAAGGGGCCGTGCGCCTCAAGCTCCAGACCCTGGATGCTAACGGCCATCTGCTCGGGAAATTTGCCCGCCGCCAGCCGCTCCTTGAAGCTGAGCAACTCGCCCAGGCCATTGAACTTCAACTCGGCATGCTCGATCTGCAGGCTGTCGCGTATGGCCGGCACGACGATCCTGACCTTTTCCAGGCCAACCCGGCCATCGAAGGACGAGGTGATACCGCCATAACTGATGTTCATGATCGGCGACAGCTGCGCCGTGGCATCTGCCATGATCGAACGCACCGACAACCACAGCGAAAGCTTGATCAACAATGCAATCGCCAGTACCGCAAGCAGGCCCCACTTAATCAACTTCGCCATGCACTCATCCCTGATAGGCCGCAAACAGCCACTACCGCCGCTGCGAAAACGGCGGGCAGCTTATCAGCTCTGCCACAGGGCAGCCAGGGTCATTACCCTGCCATCAGGCTCAACACGCCGATGCACAGCAGTACCGCGATCATGGGAATTAATACGGTGACCATAAAGATGTCCTTGTAGGCCTGTTTATGGGTCAAGCCCATAATCATCAACATGGCAATCACCGCGCCACAGTGCGGCAGGGAGTCCAGGCCACCGGAGGCCACCGCGGCCACACGGTGCAATACCTCGGGCTCCACGCCCATCTCCAGATACTTGGGCGCCAGGGTCTGCATAAAGATCTGCAAGCCCCCTGAAGATGAACCCACAATCCCCGACACCACACTGACCGAAGCAAAGATCGACAACAGCGGCGGCAGATCCACGGTCAGAATCCACTGGGCGAACTGACCGAAGCCCGCTGTCTGAGTCACCACACCGCCAAAGCCGATGACCGCAGCCGTATTGAGCAGCGGCATGATCGAATCGTCCGCACCCTGACCGAGCAAGGCCACGGTGTTACGGCGCAGGGCCGGGAATAGCAGGATAGCCACCAGTGTCGCGATCACCAGGGCCAGACTGGGCCAGATGATCGGTTGTTTCTGGCTAAAGCCGACCAGTTGCCCGAGCACGCCCTCTCCCGCTGTCACCCCACCACTGAGCAGTAGCAGACGCGGCAGCATGATCACACCCAGCACCACCACAATAGGCACTACCGCAGCCCCCCAGTGCGGCCCCGAGCCCGGAGTGCCCGCCAACTGCTCCATGCGCAGATCCTGGGCATTGGCGTCAAAGCCCTCACCACGCTCACGGGCCAGGCGCCACTCACGCTGCACATAAGCCATGCCCAGCACGATCATCACTGCACTGGCCAGCAAGCCAATCCAGGCACCGGCAAACAGATCGGTACCCAGTGCACTGGCGGCAATCACGTTATGAATCGAAGGCGAGCCTGGCAAGGCGGTCATGGTGAACGTGCCGGCCCCCAGGGCCGTGGCCGCGCAGAACAGACGCTTGGGCAGATTGGCCTCGCGCATCAGGGTGATACCCAGGGGGTACATGGTGAAAATCACCACGAACACCACCACGCCGCCATAGGTCAGCAATGCACAGACCGACATGGCCACCCACAGGGTGCGCTGGGTCCCCAAACTGCGGGTAATGGCCTGGGCAATGCTGCTGGCCGCCTGGCTGGCCGCCATGACCTTGCCGAATATGGCGCCGCAGAGAAACAACACAAAAAACTTGCCGGCGAAGGTAAAAGCCCCCAGTGGGCCGAAGGGAAAGTATTCGAGCAAGGCCTGAGGCGCCTGCAACTCATTACTCAGCGCCACGACCAATGAACAGAACAGCGCCGCAATAAAGATGTTGACCCCACGCAAGGCCATCCACATCAGCAATGCGAGCCCGACAAACAACCCCAGATTACCCAACATCCTTGCACTCCCTTCTTATACTTGTATGGCCAGGTATGGCCAGCACAGCGCACCAGCAGCAGACTCAATAACAGCGTTTCTTATACCAACAAAGTGACGCCATCATCCGTTAGCATTTGTAAGCTGGTTGCTTTTTGATCAACCGCACTTATTAAGCTATGGCCAGCATGAACGTTATGAAAAAAAACAGGCTGGCCTTGCTGAGACTCCATTTACTTACTAAAAGTTACGGGTAGTATGTACGCCGGCTAATTTCCTACCATCGGGAAGTTGCTTTTATGGAAAAACTCCACCTCAAGGGGAACACGATGAACAACGTTCTGAAATTCTCTGCTCTGGCTTTGGCCGCAGTTCTGGCTACCGGTTGCAGCAGCATGTCCAAAGAAACTGAAGCTCGTCTGACTGCAACTGAAGATGCAGCTGCTCGCGCTCAGGCCCGTGCCGACGAAGCCTATCGCAAGGCTGATGACGCTATGGCCGCTGCTCAGAAGGCTCAGCAGACTGCTGATGAAGCCAATGAGCGCGCTCTGCGCATGCTGGAAAAAGCCAGCCGCAAGTAATAGCCCCCAAGGCTATGAGAAGCCGACCCGGGTGACCGGGTCGGCTTTTTTATGCGCATAAAAAAGCCGTCGGACTACGCGCACGACGGCTAATTTGCTGCAGGAACTTATTTGCCGGGTTCGCGACTGGCGATCACTTCCTCGACCTGGGCAATGGCCACCGGCAAGCCATCCTCTGCGGCAACCACTTCGCGCACCATATCCCAGTCCAGACGCAACTCATCCATGCCGTCACGCTTGAGCAGCGCATTGATCACCGCGGAGTGCTTATCCACCACCGAAGGCTGACCTTCATCCTGCAGCGGTGCATGTGCTTCCAGATAAAGTTTGCCGCCGCTACGGCCGAACTTGTAGGGCTCATCGATGATGCGCACCGAAGTGCCCACCGGGACCAGCTCAGCCAACTTCAGAACGTTGTGGTTGAGCATGCGGAAACAGCCATGGCTGACGCGCATACCAATGCCGAACTTCTTGTTTGACCCATGAATCAGGTAGCCCGGCATCGACAGGGTAAATTTGAACGGACCCAGGGGGTTGTCCGGACCTGGCGGCACATAGGCCGGTAACGGGTCACCTTCAGCCGCATGCTCATCACGAATCGACTGGGGCGGAGTCCAGCCGGGATTCGGCGTCTTGGCCGTCACACGTCCGGAGGCAATCGGTGAACTCCAGCCTTCACGCCCGATACCCAGCGGGTAGGTGTAAACCACATCGCGACCCTTCGGGTAGTAATACAAACGGTATTCGGCCAGGTTGATCACAATGCCTTCCCGTGGCCCAGGCGGCAGGATAAAGCGGGTGGGCAAGATCACTTCACTGCCCTCGCCCGGCAGCCAGGGGTCGACACCCGGGTTGGCCGCAACCATCTCCAGATAGCCCAGGTCATTGGCCGAGCCCAGATCAGCGAAGGTATCTTCATACTTGGCCTTGATCACTTGTACCTGGCCGACGACATCCTCGCCAGGTGGCGGCAGGGGCAACTCCAAGGCCTGGGCCGTGCCGACCGCAAAGACCGAAGCGAGCAACAGGCTACGACTGACAGCAAAGACAGGGCACAGCATCTGCAAATTCCTAGGGGTTATGGCTGACAAATTGACTCAGGGATTGTACACCCGCGCCCGCTCACTGGCGTTGCGAGTCAGGCCAGGGGTGGCCGCTCGCCTCGGCGCTGGGCATTGAGAACTTCGGCACAGGCCGGGCACAGGCGCTTGTCGCGCAGCATGGTCCGGTTCAGATCACGCCAGATCGGCTGCGCCGGGAGCAAGCCGCCGCACAAGGTGCGGTCGGCAAAACCGCCCAGCTCCAGCTGACGAGCCAGCAGATGAACGCGCACTTCACGGCAGGCGAACAGGTCAAGCTGCTCGTCGGGCTCGATCAGTTGATAGGCATGCAAGGACCAGGCGGGGCGCGGCATCGAGGGCTCCAGTAAGGGCCGCCACATTAGCCGAAACGTCCGGCGCAGAAAAGCCTGTCAGAGTAAAGGTTTCAGGGTCGGCCAGAGGTTTTCCAGCATCAGTGGCTGGGCCTTGGCAGTGGGATGAATGCCGTCGTTCTGCATCATGCCCGGCACCCCGCCCACGCCTTCGAGAAAGAAGGGGACAAAGGCCACCTGCTTGTCATGGGCCAGGCTCTCGTACACCCGAGCGAAAGCCGTGGTGTAACGCATCCCGTAATTGGGCGGCAGCAACATGCCCAGGAGCAACACCTGCGCCCCGCTGGCGCGGCTGTCATCGATCATTCTGGCAAGATTCTGTTGCAATTGCGCCAGGGGCTGGCCACGCAGGCCATCGTTGCCTCCCAGTTCGATGATCACCAGGCTCGGTCGATGCTCCGCAAGCAGCGCCGGCAGGCGCGCGGCGCCCCCCGAGCTGGTGTCGCCACTGATGGAGGCATTGACCACCTGATGGGGGTAGTCCTGCTCGGCCAGGCGCTCCTCCAGCAGGGCAACCCAGCCCTGGCCGGTATCCAGGCCAAAAGCGGCGCTGATACTATCGCCGACGACCAGCAGCGTACCCGCCAGTGCATTCTGCGCACACAGCAGCAGGGCCAGGGCAGTACTGATCAACCATGCACGCATTGGAATCTCCATGAGCTCAAGTATTCTCACCGCGCGAAACCTTAGCAAAGTGGTCACGAGCGCGGAAGGTGAGTTGACCATACTCCATGACCTCTCCCTTGAACTGAATTCCGGTGACAGCCTGGCCATTGTCGGCAGTTCCGGCTCGGGTAAATCCACCCTGCTCGGCCTGCTTGCCGGCCTCGACCTGCCCAGCTCAGGCCAGGTGCTGCTGGCAGGCCAAGACCTGGGCCAACTGGATGAAGACCAGCGCGCCCGGGTACGCGCCGAGCAGGTGGGCTTTGTATTCCAGTCCTTCCAGCTGCTCGACAGCCTCAATGCCCTGGAAAACGTCATGCTGCCGCTGGAGCTCGAAGGCCATGCCGATGCCCGCCAACGGGCTCGCACGCTTCTCGAACGAGTGGGCCTGGGCCAGCGCCTGAGCCACTACCCGCGCCAGCTTTCGGGTGGCGAACAACAGCGCGTGGCCATTGCCCGGGCCTTTGCCGCCGAACCTGCGGTGCTGTTCGCCGACGAACCCACGGGCAACCTGGACAGCCACACCGGCGAGCGCATCAGCGACCTGCTGTTCGAGCTGAATCAGGAACAGGGCGCCACCCTGGTGCTGGTGACCCATGACGAACGCCTGGCGCACCGCTGCCAGCGCCTGATCCGCCTAGAGGGCGGCCATCTGGTAGACCGGGTGGAGCCCTGATGCCGCATATGCCGCTGTCCCGCCTGCTGGTCCTGGCCAGCCGCCAACTGCTGCGTGATGCCCGCTCCGGGGAACTGCGCGTGCTGTTCTTCGCCCTGCTGATCGCCGTGGCGGCCAGCACCGCCATCGGTTATTTCAGTGCGCGCCTGAACGACGGCATGCTGCTGCGCGCCACCGAATTCCTCGCCGCCGATCTGCGCTTGACCAGCAGCTCGCCCAACCCTGACGAACAGTTGCAGCTGGCGCAGCAAATGGGCCTGGAACATGCCCACCTGGTGGAGTTTTCCAGCGTGATCGCCAGCGACAGTGGCATCCAGCTGGCCAGCGTCAAGGCCGCCAGCAACGACTATCCGCTACGCGGCCCCCTGAAAAGTGCCGCAGCCCTTTATCAGGCTGAAGAAACCGGCCCCGGCCCGCAACCCGGTGAAGCCTGGGCCGAGGCCAGGCTGTTCGTGGCCCTGGACCTGCAACCCGGCGATATGATCGAGGTCGGCGCCAAGCCCCTGCGCCTGACCCGGGTGCTGACCTACCTGCCGGACGAAGCCGGCGATTTCTACAGCCTCACCCCGCACCTGCTGATGCATCTGGACGATCTGCCGGCCACCGGCGTGGTTCAGCCCGGCAGCCGGGTGCGCTACCAGGAGCTGTGGCGCGGCGAGCGCGATGCCCTGGCCCGTTTTCGTCAGGCCGTCAGCCCCAGCCTGGCGCCCAATCAACGCCTGGAAGATGCCCGCGACGGCAATCGTCAGGTCGGCAACGCCCTGGGCCGGGCCGAACGCTACCTGAACCTGGCCAGCCTGGCCGCGGTGCTGCTGGCCGGGGTGGCCGTGGCCCTGTCGGCGGCCCGCTTCGCCGCCCGGCGCTTTGACGCCAGCGCCCTGCTCCGCTGCCTGGGGCTGTCGCGGCGGCAGGCCCTGGGCCTGTTCAGCCTGCAACTGGCCTTGCTCGGTTTGGCGGCCAGCCTGACCGGCGCCCTGCTCGGCTGGCTGGCGCAACTGGCCCTGTTCAGCCTGTTAGGGGATCTGCTGCCGGCGCAAATCCCTCCCGGTGGTCTTTGGCCGGCCCTGGCCGGGATGGCCACCGGCCTGGTGGCCCTGGCCGGTTTCGCCCTGCCGCCGCTGGCTGCCCTTGGCCGCGTGCCACCGCTGCGGGTTCTGCGCCGCGATCTATTACCGCTGCCGGCCAGCGCCTGGCTGGTGTATGGCGCAGCCCTGCTGGCTCTGGGCCTGATCATGTGGCGCCTGAGCCTGGATCTGCAACTGACCCTGGCCCTGCTCGGTGGCGGTCTGGTTACCGCCCTGCTACTGGGCGGCGCGTTGCTGCTCGGCCTGAAGAGCCTGCGCCGCCTGCTGGCCGATGCCGCCCTGCCCTGGCGCCTGGGCCTGGGCCAGTTGTTGCGCCACCCTCTGGCCGCCGCCGGACAGAGCCTGGCTTTTGGCCTGATCATTCTGGCCATGAGCCTGATCGCGTTGCTGCGCGGCGAACTGCTCGACACCTGGCAGGAGCAGTTGCCGGAGCAGGCGCCCAATCACTTCGCCCTGAATATCCTGCCGGCCGAGCAACAGGCCTTTGCGGATCGCCTGGCCGAGCTGTCACCCCATCCCGCGCCACTCTTTCCCGTGGTGCCGGGGCGCCTGACCCTGATCAACGGCGAGCCGGTCCGTCAGCTTGTGAGCAAGGAATCCCAGGGCGAGCGTGCCATTCGCCGCGACCTCAGCCTGACCTGGGCCGCCGAACTGCCCGCTGACAACCAGCTGATCGCTGGCGCCTGGTGGTCCGGGCAGGCCGCCGACGAGCTGCCTGGAGTGTCGGTGGAATCGGAACTGGCCGAGAGCCTCAAGCTGCAGCTGGGTGATCGTCTGACCTTCAGCGTCGGCGGACTCGACCGCGAAACCCGCGTGACCAGCCTGCGCAAGGTGGACTGGAACAACTTCCAGCCCAACTTCTACATGATCTTCGAGCCCGGCACCCTGCAGGATCTGCCGACCACCTACCTGACCAGCTTCTACCTGCCGCCCAATCAGGAGCGCCAGCTGGTGGAGCTGGCCCGCGCCTTCCCCGCCGTGACCCTGCTGCAGGTCGAGGCCCTGCTGGCGCAACTGCGCAGCATCCTCGACCAGGTCACCCTGGCCATCGAGTTTGTCCTCCTGTTCGTTCTCGCTGCCGGCCTGACCGTGCTGTTCGCCGGCCTGCAGGCCACCCTGGACGAACGCATCCGCCAGGGCGCCCTGCTGCGCGCTCTGGGCGCCGAACGGGGGCTGCTGATCAGGGCCCGGCGCGCCGAGTTCGGTCTGCTGGGCGCCGCCAGTGGCCTGCTCGCCGCCCTGGGCTGCGAGCTTATCAGCTACCTGCTCTATCGCTTTGCCTTCGACCTGGCCTGGCAGCCCCACCCCTGGTTGCTTGTGCTGCCGCTGCTGGGCGCCCTGCTGGTGGCCGGCGCCGGCGTGCTGGGTACCCGCCGGGCGTTGAATATCAGCCCGCTGACGGTGCTGCGTGAGGGCTGATAGACTCAGCGCCCCTTGCCTATCGGTTGAGTTATGAGCCGCTATCGTCCACCCCGCAGTGCCGGCACGCCCCTGATCACCCCGGAAGGTGAGGCGCGCCTGCGCGCCGAGCTGCATGAGCTGTGGCATGTGCGCCGCCCCCAGGTGACCCAGGCGGTCAGCGAAGCTGCTGCCCAGGGGGATCGTTCGGAAAACGCCGAGTACACCTATGGCAAGAAGATGCTGCGCGAAATCGACAGCCGTGTGCGCTTTCTGACCAAGCGCCTGGAAAACCTCAAGGTGGTCAGCGCCCGCCCCAGCGATCCGGACAAGGTCTATTTCGGCGCCTGGGTAACCCTGGAAGATGAGGACGGCAACGAGGCGCGCTACCGCATCGTCGGCCCGGACGAACTGGACCTGAAGCAGAACCTGATCAGCATCGACTCGCCCCTGGCCCGCGCCCTGGTCGGCAAGAGCCTGGACGCCGAGGTACGGGTGCAGACCCCGACCGGTGACAGGCTCTGGTATGTGGTAGCGATCGACTACCCCTGAGAGAGTTCAGGTCCCATCCATCAGCGCCGGGTAATCAGGCCCTGGCGCGCCACCCGCACCAGCTGGCGCACCCCGTCTTCCAGTTGTTCGGCGCTGGGCGCCTGAATCACCGCCAGATCGAAACTGTCGCTGGCAAAACGGCTCAGGGATTCACCGTCATGGGTGAACTGGATCATAAAGGTGGAGGGCGCGCCCCAGCGCTTGGGCCAGCCGTCGAGGTAGCGCAAAAGCGTCGGCTGATGGCTGCCACCCAGCAGAATTCTCGGGTTGCGCAACGGGCCACTGGTGATGGGGGCCAGACGAATATGGGGTTGGGGACAGGTCATCTGTGTGTCTCCGCCTCGTGAATCCCGCTGGGCAGCGGTGAGAGGCGACACCGAACCAGCGCTTTAGCGGTATTTCGAAGCCTCGGTGAGAACTTCTCAGGGTTCTGTGCATGACAGGTCACCCGGCGCCCCGCAAGTAGCTGTTTAAATCGGCGCATGAGTCGGCATCCTATGAACCCTGCGCGGGACTGTCAACAAGCAGCTTTTCAAGGCGCAAGAGGTGCCCCCATCCTTTGCCCCATCCTTTGATTGGCCGCATGACAAAACAGCCTGGATTTACCCCTGCTCAAGCGCTTTTCTGGGCCTTGGCTCAGGGCTATTTGTGGCGAATCCACCGGCCTGGCGGTTTCGCCCCGTAACAGCGGCAAGCACAGCCCGATGCCGGATCAACACCGGCATCGGGATCAAACAAGCGTTTTAGAGCCATCCCCGCGCCAGGCACGTCACCTGGCATGTTTTCTGCGATACCACGCTGGCCCGAATTTGCCTCCGGGACGGAGGTAGCAGGTCGCATGGAATGCCCGCACTGCCCGACTCACCTACTGCGAGCGTACTGATGAATAACAAGAAAACCCTGCTTGCCCTTTGCCTAGGTGCCGGCCTGATGGCCACCACCCAGGCCAATGCCTTCTGGTTCGGCTCCTCCGGCTACACCCAGACCAAATACCCCATCGTCCTGGCCCACGGCATGCTCGGCTTCGACAGCCTGCTGGGTGTCGATTACTGGTACGGCATTCCATCAGCCCTGCGCCGTGATGGCGCCAGCGTCTATATCACCGAAGTCAGCCAGCTGGACACCTCCGAAGCCCGGGGGGAGCAGCTGCTGGAACAGGTCGAAGATATCGTCGCCATCAGTGGCAAGCCCAAGGTCAACCTGATCGGCCACAGCCACGGCGGCCCGACCATCCGCTATGTAGCAGCCATTCGCCCGGATCTTGTGGCCTCGGCCACCAGCGTCGGTGCGCCGCACAAGGGCTCGGCCACCGCCGACTTTATCCGCCAGGTCCCCCCGGGCTCGGCCGGGGAAACCCTGCTGGCCGGCATCGTCAACGGCCTTGGCATGCTGATCAACTTCCTCTCCGGCAGCTCCAGCACCAGCCCACAGAACGCTCTGGGCTCGCTGGAATCACTCAACAGCGAAGGCGCAGCCCGCTTCAATGCCAAGTTCCCTCAGGGCATCCCCACCACCGCCTGCGGTGAAGGCGCCTACAGCGTGAATGGCGTGCGTTATTACTCCTGGAGCGGCACCAGCCCGGTGACCAATATTCTCGACCCCAGCGACCTGCTGCTCGGCGCCAGCTCCCTGACCTTTGGCAGCGAAGCCAACGACGGACTGGTTGGGCGGTGCAGTTCGCGCATGGGCAAGGTGATCCGCGACAACTACCGGATGAACCACCTGGACGAGGTCAACCAGGCCTTCGGCCTGACTAGCCTGTTCGAAACCGACCCGGTAAGCGTTTATCGCCAGCATGCCAACCGCCTGAAAAACGACGGTCTGTAATCCCTCTGGGGCCCCTGCGGGCCCCTTTTCGTGCCGAGCATCGCCGTGAAAAAACTCCTGCTGCTTTCCCCCCTGCCCTTTGCCGCCTGCCTTGCGGTGCTGCTGTACCTGCAGCAACCCGAACCGGGCCAGGCGCCGCAACAGCCGCTGCTGGAACAATCGACGGCAACGACTGCCAGCAGCGCCAGGACAAGCACTGCAGCCAAGTCTCAACCCGCCCCCAGCCTCAAGCCGCTGCCCGCCTCCTTTGCCGGCACCGAGGTGGACGGGGTATTTCGCCTGGATGCCGCCGGCAACCTGCTGGTCAGCGAGGATATCCGGCGTATCTTCGATTACTTTCTCGCCGCCGTAGGCGAAGAACCCCTCAAGGCCAGCGTCGAACGCCTGCAGGGCTATATCGCCAGGCAGTTGGCCGAGCCGGCCAGGCAGCAAGCCCTGGCCCTGCTGGAGCAGTACCTGCTGTACAAACGCGAACTGGTGCTGCTGGAGCGTGACCTGCCGCAAATGGCCAGCCTGGACGCCCTGCGCCAGCGCGAACTGGCCGTGCAGGCCCTGCGCGCGCGCCTGTTTGACAATACGACCCGACAGGCCTTCTTCGCCCGCGAGGAAGCCTATAACCAGTTCAACCTGCAACGCCTGGCCATCGTTCATGATCCACGCCTGGATGATGCGGCCAAGGCCGCAGCCGTCGACCAACTGCGCAACAGCCTGCCCGCCGAGATGCAGGACGCCGTGCTACCGCAGCTGCAGAACGAGCTGCGCCAGCAGACCGCACAGCTCAAGGCCGCCGGTGCCAGTGCGGCCCAGATCCGCCAGTTACGTCAGCAACTGGTCGGCAGCGAAGCCACCCAACGCCTGGAAGCCCTGGACCAGAAACGCCAGCACTGGGCCAGGCGCATCGCCCAGTACCAGTCGGAGAAAGCCGCCATCGAAGCCAACAGTGGCCTGAGCCAACAGGAAAAGAGTCGTGCCATCGAGCGCCTGATCGAAGCCAACTTCGATGAGCGCGAACGCCTGCGCCTGGAGGCCGCCGCACAACTGGCCTCGACACGCGCAAACTAGAAAACGCAAAGGCCCTCGCAAGGAGGGCCTGTGTCATGGCTGCAATCTGTGTTCAGGAGGCGATACGACGATCCAGCGACAGCTTGCCGGCCCCTTCGATCATCACTGCCAGGCTGATGGCCAGCAGGGCCAGGGCGAATTCGTAGCCGTTGTTGCTCATAAAGAAGCCGTTGGCCAGGTGCACGGTAACGATGGCCACCAGCATGGTCACCGCCAGCACCGCCGCGGCAGGACGCGCCAGCAGGCCGACAATCAGGGCCAGGCCACCGAAGAACTCGGCGCTGCCGGCCAGCAGGGCCATCAGATAGCCCGGCGCCAGACCGATGCTTTCCATCCACTGGGCCACACCGGCCAGGCCGTAGCCGCCGAACCAGCCGAACAACTTCTGCGCGCCATGGGCGGCAAAGGTGATACCGGCGATGATGCGCAGAATGGTCAGGCCATAGCCGGCCTGGGTTGCAGCAAGGGATTTGATCAGGTTGTTCATGTGCAGTGGCCCTTCTTGTTGGGAGTTGGTGAACAGAGAATAGCCCAATAATCGAATATAAAAAGCGCATAAATACGCTTTAATAAATCAAATAAATCGATTTATTTAAGGTTCCAGCAAATAGCGCTCACGCTGATAGGCCAGGTGATACTTGTTCACGCTATTCACATAGCTGACCACCCCCATGCCCATCTGCTCCATGGCCACCCGCTCCACCTGGAAATACCACTGATTGGGGTTCAGCCCACGTCGGCGCGCCTCGGCCCGCAGACTCTGCACCCGCTGAGGGCCCATGTTGTAGCCGGCCAGGACAAAGGCCAGGCGTTCGCGCTCATCGAGCTGGGGGCTGTTGAAGAAGTTGCGCCGGATCATCGCCAGGTATTTGCTGGCGGCCAGTACATTGCCCTCCAGCGAAGCAATATCACTGACCCCGACACTGCGCGCCGCCCCCGGCGTCACCTGCATTAGCCCGGTGGCCCCGGACGCCCCGCGAGCGGCGGGGTTGAGGGTCGACTCCTTGAACGCCAGGGCAGCCAGGAGTAGCCAGTCGAAGCCCTGTTGCTGGGCATGGCGCTGCAAGACCGGGCGCACCTTTTCCAGGCGCTGGCGCTCCACCCGTCCCAGGGGGTACTGCACCCGATACAGGCGCCGGTAGACCCGCTGCAGGGCCACATCCTGATCGGCCGGCTCGCGATAGCCCTTGATAAAGCGGTCGACACTGGCCCCCAGCATGGTCGCATCGCGGCGCAGATACCAATGCATGGCGCCTTCCCCGGCCAGTTGCAGATGGCGCTCCAGGCGCAACCTGGGCATGACCTTGGCCCAGCGTTCGGCGATTGGCAGCTCCACCGCGGTCATGCTGAAGATCCCCGCCTGCACCATCTCCAGCACGTCCTCCACCGCCAGGCTGGCATCGCCCCACTCCAGCACCACGGGCGAGCGCTTCTGCTCGATCAGGTTCTGGTTGAGCAGACGCAGGGATTCGGCCGCCACGCTGCCGCGGGGCAAGGCCAGGCTGCGCCCGGACATCTGCTCAAGGCTCTGGTAGCGACGATCGGCCTGGCGCGAAACGATGATCAGCGGCACATCCCGGCGTAGCGGCGCACTGGCGCGTAGCTGACTGCCCGGCGGCTTGCTCAACAGCTCCCCCGGCGCCACCAGATCGCCTTCGCCACGCAGCAAGGCGGCCAGTAGCTGATCCTTGGCCTTGGGAATGATCTTCAAGCTCAGGCGCCGACCATCGCCCGCCGTGCGGTTGAGATACTGCTCAAAAGCGCGCAGGCGCTGGTATTCGATACCGATCGCCTGGCCTTTGACCTGCCCCGAACTGTTGCGACTCTGATTGACCAGCACGCGCAGCTCGCCACTGCTGCGAATGCTTGCCAGATCACGACTGGCCGCCATATTGGCCGGGCCAGGCAAGGCGCTGCCGACCCGCGCAGCCACCGGCCAGCTCAGCCACACCAGACACAGCAGTAGCAGGGCTCGCAACATCAGGGCTCCGGCCTGTGGCAATAAAGGGATCATTCAGAGTGCGCGCAACCGTCGACAGTTCCCGCGGCATCAAGGTTGCGAAGCTTGGCACAGCCACCCGTGCAGCGCACCGGTCAAGCGCACATAAACGACAGACCAGGCGGGCTTAAAGTTGCACGAACGCCTCTGCTATGCTGCGCCGCTCATTGAGCGGGTAGCCCCATGCAACTGATCGATATTGGCGTCAATCTGACCCACCCCAGCCTGGCCCACGACCGCGAAGGGCTGCTGCAACGAGCCTATGCAGCCGGCGTGCAGCAGATGCTGCTGACCGGCACCAGCCTGGAGGAAAGCCAGCAGGCGCTGGAGCTGTGTCAGCAACTCGACGAGCGCGGTGAGCGCCTGTTCAGCACCGCTGGCATCCATCCCCACGATGCAAGCAGCTGGAGCGTCGACAGCCAAAACCGGCTCAAGGCCCTGCTGGGCGAGGCGCGGGTCAGGGCCGTGGGCGAATGCGGCCTGGACTTCAACCGCGACTTCTCGCCACGGCCGCAACAGGAAAAGGTACTGGAGGAACAGCTGGCCCTGGCGGTGCAGCTACAGATGCCGGTGTTTCTCCATGAGCGCGATGCCAGCGAGCGTCTGCTGGCCATCGTCCGCCATTATCGCGATCAGTTGCCGGCCCTGGTGGTGCACTGCTTTACCGGGGAAAAGCGCGCCCTGTTCGCTTATCTGGATCTGGATCTGCATATCGGCATCACCGGCTGGATCTGTGACGAGCGCCGTGGCACCCACCTGCATGAGCTGGTGGGCAATATCCCGGCAGGCCGGTTGATGCTGGAAAGCGATGCGCCTTTTCTGCTGCCGCGCAGCCTGCGCCCCAAGCCCAAGAGCGGCCGCAACGAGCCGGCCTATCTGATCGAGGTGCTCAACGAGGTCGCGCGCCATCGCGGTGAAACCGCCGAACAACTGGCCGCCCACAGCACCGCCTGCGCCCGGGCTTTTTTCCGCCTGCCCGAGTTCAGCGGCTAGCCGGCTGTTGAAACGTAGGCGAGGCAGGCAAGACAAGGAAAAAGCGGCCGAAAAAGCGGAGTGTACGAGTTGTACATGAGCATTTTGAGGCCGTTTTTAACGCCGGATAGCCCACGCAGGTAGTTTTTCAACAGCCCGCTAAAGTCTTTGGTATCCGGGTCGTTACAGACTGCAAGGCAAAGTTGATGGAGATCAACGGCCCTCGGGCCGCTTTGCCCGATACTGCTGGCACTTTGCCAAAGTGCATCCCCCGCCACTGACAGAAGACATCACCATGGGCAACTGGGTTAGCGATCTTTCCCTCAAATACAAGTTCTGGGCCGTCAATGCGGTCGCCTTCTTCACCACCTTGCTGCTGGTGCTCTATGCCCTGCAACTGGAGCAACAGGTGCAGCGCGACCTGGCCAAGCAGGCCGCCCAGCAACAGGCCAGTCTGCTCACCCAGTGGCCGGCCGAGCAGCCCCTGCCAAGCAACGCGCAGCTGATCAGTTTTGCCGAAGGCAGCACCCCGCGTCTGGCCAATAATCAGGGCGCCCTGCTCAGCCGCGCCCGCGGCTGGGTCGAGATGCCCGCCGCAACCCTGAGTGGCGAGACCCAGCTGATCGGCGCCGAGGTGCTGGTGCGCGCCGATGGCCAGCGCATCGCCGTACTGGCCCAGGCTCCCAGCCTGCTGCAGTTGTTCTTCGAGCGCGCCTTCAGTTATGCCGTGGTGGTGGCGGTGCTGATGCTGATCCTGCTGGCCGCCTCGCAGCTGTTGATCCGTTTTCTGCTCAGCCACCTCAATACCCTCAAGGATGTGATGCTGCAGGTTGAACGCAGTGGTGATCTGAGTGCCCGAGTGCCCCTGGATTGCCGCGACGAAGTGGGCCAGATGGCCAGTGCCTTCAACGCCATGCAGGCCGGCTACCAGCGTGTGGTGTGCATCGTCGCGCAGTCCGCCGCACGCCTGGACGAGGGTGCTGAACGCCTGGCCGTGAGCATGCGCGAGGTACGCCAGGGCATGCTGGAGCAGCAGAGCGAAACCGAACAGGCCGCCACCGCCATCAACGAAATGTCGGCCACCGTGCACCATATCGCCGAACACACCGCCGATACCCGTGACCAGTCGAAGACCGCCGAGCAACTGGCCTGCAGCGGCCAGCAAGTGGTCAACAAGGTGGCTCAATCGATTGCCGGGCTGTCCAGCGGCGTGCAGCAGACCGCGCAGATGATCGAACGCCTGGCCGCCGACAGCCAGAAGATCAGCGGCGTGGTCAACGAGATCCACGGTATTGCCGAGCAGACCAACCTGTTGGCCCTCAACGCCGCCATCGAAGCGGCCCGCGCCGGGGAAATGGGCCGCGGTTTCGCCGTGGTGGCCGACGAGGTACGCAACCTGGCCAAGCGGGTGCAGGACTCCACCGACGAAATCACCCAGATGATCAACACCCTGCAGAGCGGCACCCGCGACGCCGTGGAGTTTATGCAGGACAGTTCGATCAAGGCCGACGAGTGCGTCAAGCAGGCCGACGAGGCCGGCGAAGCCCTGAACGCCATCACCGGGTCAGTGGCCCATATGCGCGAGAGCAATACCCAGATCGCCGTGGCCGCCGAGCAGCAGAGCCAGGTGGCCGAGGAGATGAACCGCGCGGTGATTCGCATCCGCGACGTCACCGAGCAAACCGTCAATCAGACCAGCCAGTCCGCCGCCACCAGCGGCGAACTGGCGGAACTGGCCGGCGAGCTGAACAAGGCGATTCGTCAGCTCAAGCTGTAAACATCGGCTCGCAGGGTGCGCTGTGCGCACCAACGCTGACTGCAAAACACGGGTGCGCGCAGCGCACCCTACGGGACCTAACCAAATACCGCCACGGTCTGCCGGCTGATGGCCAGCAGCTCGCCCGCCGGGCTCCACAGCGCCGCCGCCACATGACCATAGCCATCCTGGGCGTGTTCGATCTGTGCGCGGTACAGGCACCAGTCCTGGGTGCTCAGCTCGGCCACAGGCTGGACGAACTCGATGGTCCAGGTCAGCGAGCTGCCCGGTGCCGGCGTCGTCAGATGCGGTAACACCGCCGGCGGCCAGGCATCCACCAGGGCCAGCAGATGGCTCTCATCC
The DNA here is from genome assembly GCF_009763245.1 of Pseudomonas xionganensis. GTDB lineage: Bacteria > Pseudomonadota > Gammaproteobacteria > Pseudomonadales > Pseudomonadaceae > Aquipseudomonas > Aquipseudomonas xionganensis. The sequence continues at coordinate 2,566,609 of NZ_WKJZ01000001.1, forward strand.
ACCCTCTGCACCTCGCTCTGCTCGCGCAAACGAACCCAGCCGCCCATTTCCCGCGCCTTGTTGCCGCTGAAAGGCATGCCGCCGAAGGCCCAGCGCATGGCCAGAAAACGGGTAAAGGCCGGGGTGACATTGGCGATATAGGGCAATTCCTGGCACGCTTCGGCGGCTGGCGCCTGGGGCGCAGGCTCGGCGCTGACCTGAATGCGCGATTCGCGGCTGCCACCGAAGCTGCCCTGCACCAGAGTCACCACCTGGCCGTTCTGCACGGCACGGCCCAGCACCTGGCTGACCGCCTTGCCTTCGCGCAGCACCTCCACCTCGAAACTCAGCGGCACCTCGGGTTCGGCCGGGCCGACAAAGGTGATGGCCAGGGAGCGCACCGGCCGTCCGGCCGGCACCTGGGCGCGCATGGCTTCGTACACCAAAGCCGCCATCAGGCCACCAAAACTGGCCCGGCCCTGGGCCCACTGCTCTGGCACCTGCAGGCTGTGCGGCTTGCTGCGCACCGCCGCAATCAATTCGGAAAACTGCATAACCACCTCACAGGCTTTAACTCGCCAGCGATCTTAGGGCAAAGAATCGCCCCGGACACAGGGCATTTCGGCCAAAGCCGAGGCTCAGTTAGAAAGTTTTTCTACCAGTTTTTCCAGCAGCCGGTCGGCGCGCCGAGCCTCAAGCGCCATGGCCTGCTGCCAGCTCAGCCGATAGGGCGCCAGGTCAGGCTCGCTGTCGGCGCGCAGCAACCATTGCCAGTGATCATGCCAATCGCCCAGGACACTCTGGGCCTGCTTAAGCCAGCCGGACAGCTCGGTCCCAAGCTGGGCCTGACGCGGATACTGCTCGGCCCCGTAGCGCAGGCGCTTGATCAGCAAACGCTGACGATGGCGGTCGTGCGCCGGATCCTGCAGTGCCTGCAGCAAACGCTGGCGATCCTTGTGCAGACGGCGACGAATGGCTCTGTTCAGGCCACGCAACTGGCCGCAGGCGGCGGCCTGGTGCCACTGCCCTGGCCAGTTATCCAGGGCCTGCAGCAGTTCATCCAGGGCCGGACTGGCCAGCAACTGGCGATAACCGGGCGCCAGCTGTGCGGCCCGAACCGCTGCAGCCGCTGGCCAACCACGGCGCTGCAGCTCACCGGCCAATACCTCAAGATCACGCAGGGGGCCGCTTAATCGGCCGAGGGCGGCAGCACGCTGCTGCAACGCAGCGCAACAGGGCAGATCCACCAGAGGGCGCAACAGGCTGCGCAACTGGCGTAGGGCAATACGCAGGTCATGCAGCGCCTCCGGGTCGGTCTGTGCGGCCAGGCGCTCGCGACAGGCCAGCAGGCGCACCTGCAGGCGCAGGACCTGGCTCAGCAGCTGATTGGCAATGGCCGTCATGCGGCATCCCCCATAAGCATCAATGTTCGCCCTCAATTCGGCTTAGGCGCCAAGGCAGGGCTCGGCGCAAAGCCCTGAGTTGTTGCCGCAATTGGCGTGGCGAGCCCGCTTCACCGGCATAGCGCTGCGCTTCAAAGGCCTGGGCAAAGGCCATGATTGCCGCGCGCTGATGCGGCAACGCCCGAGCCGCGCGCTGGGCAAAGTCGCGGGCTCCTTCCCCTGGCTGACGACGCAGACCATGGCGCGCCAACAGCTGCTCAAAGGCGCGGAACACCCGCTGCTGCCGGTCCGTTTCGCGGCGCCAGGGCTTGAACAGCCACAACGCCAGCAGGCCCAGCAGCAGACCGCCACCGCCGACCAGGGCGAGAATCAGCGAACGGCTGTCGATACGCCCCAGCAGACGCTGCAATACCTTGAGCTGCTGGGCGCTCTGATAGCCCAGCACCCAGCGCTGCCAGCCGTAGTTGAGGTTGTCCCAGCTCAGACGCAACTGGTTCAGCCAGCCCAGCTGGCGATAGCGCAAGGGCGACAGCGGCGAGTCTTCGAGAAAGCTCTGTTCGGCTGCCAGGGCTTCTTCCAGGCCCAGCTCGATGCGTTCCGGGGCGATCTGGAAGGTCGGATCGACGCTGCGCCAGCCGCGCCCGGGCTGCCAGTATTCGACCCAGGCATGGGCATCGAACTGACGCACCTGCACATAGTTGCCCGACGGGTTGAATTCACCGCCCTGGTAGCCAGCCACCACGCGGGCCGGAATGCCGGCGGCGCGCAGCACAAAGACCATGGCCCCGGCGTAGTGGGCGCAAAACCCACTGCGGGTCTCGAACAGGAAATCGTCGACATTGTTCGGCCCCAACGCCGGCGGGCGCAGGGTATAGGCATAGGGCTCGCGGTTGAAATGGCTCAGCAGCGCCGCCACCAGCTGCTCGGCCTCAGGGTACTGGCGCGCCAGCTCGGCGCCCCAGGCGCGACTGCGCGGCTCACCCTCTGCGGGCAGCTGCAGATTGCGCCGCAGGCTGGCCGCATCCAGCTGCATCTGGCGCAGCGACTCGGGCCAGGACACCGCCTCATACAGCAACACCCGCTCCACCGGCTGACGCCGCTGCAGGCGAAAATCACTCAGCTGCCGGGTGCCTTCAAGGCCGGTCTCGGCCACGTCCAGGGCAAACAGCCAGCGCTGTGAATTGGGCTGCATGATGATGCTGTAGCTCAGGCTGGCGCCGCGCTTTTCCCAGCTGGGCTGGCGCTCCAGCTGCGCCGCGCCGGCTTGCGACCAGCGCCGACCGTCGAAGTGTTCCAGGGTCAGGGCGCGCCAGTACAGCTCGCTGCGCGGCGGCGTGGCGCCTTCGAAACTGGCGCGAAAGGCCAGGGCCGGGGAACGGCTCAGCTCGGCGATATCCGCCGGCGTCATGCTCTCGGCCAGCCCGCTGGTGGCGCGATCCTTGGGCAGCGGCAGTGACCACAGCGGGCCCATGCGCGGGAAGAACACAAACAGCAGCAGCATCAGCGGCACCGCCTGCAGCAGCAAGCCGCCGGCCAGGCGCAGAGTGGCCAGGGGCTGCGCCGCCAGGGCGCTCTGCTGCAGGCCGATCAGCGCCGCCAGCAGCGCCGTGACCGGCAACAGGCTGAACAGGGCGGCCAGCATGCTGTCGTTGAACAGATAGGAGGTCACCACGGCGAAGAAGCCGAGGAAGATCAGCACCAGGGCATCGCGCCGGCTGCGCATTTCCAGCAGTTTCAGCACGAAGGCGGCGATCAGCACCACCACCCCGGCATCCAGACCGATCAGGCTGCCGCGCGATAGCAGCACGCCGACGACCACGGCCACAATCAGCCCGGCCTTGGCCCAGGCATTGGGGTAGCCGGCGCGCATGCGGTAGATCTGGATACGCCAGGCCGCGCAGCCCAGCCACAGCACGATGATCCAGGGCGGCAGATGGCCCAGGTGGGGAATGATCACCAGCACCTGGGCTACCAGCAGCCAGCTCAGGCTGATCCGCGGAATCGTCTGCAACGCGCTCATCGCGCCACCCCGAACAGCGCCAGCGCACGCAGACAGGCCTCACGATGGGCCTCGCCGCCCGCTACCTGCACATGAAAACCCGGCAGATGCAGGGCAAAGGGCTGCTGGCGCTCGGACAGCTCCAGCACCCAGTCGCAGAGCAACGACAGGCGCGTTTCCACATCGCCACCCAGCTGCTCGAAATCCAGCTGCGGGTCGCGCCCGCTGAGGTTGGCGAAATCCTTGACCAGCAGGCCCTGGCCACGGGAATAGGCCTTCCAGTGCAGGCGCCGCTTGGAGTCGCCGGGCTGGTAGTTCTTCAGGCCCTGGTAGTCGTCGGCGCCCTGGCCGTGGGCGCGACTGCCCTCCTCCTGATCCTCGTCCAGTCCCATGGACTGGGGCAACTCACCCGCCAGGGGGCGAGGATAGACCAGCACCGCCTGATCCAGGTCGACCCAGCTCCAGGCCACCAGAATGCCCAGGGGGAAGCGGCTCTCCACCCGCAGCCGGCCCGGGCGCAACCAGCCACGGCGCTCGGCCGGCACAGTCAATTGCACTTCACTCAGGCCACCGCCGGCCACGTCCTGGATCTGTAAGGGAGCCGGCGGCCAGCCCAGGGCAATGGCCTGGTGCGGCCGCTCGCGGCTTTCCAGGCGCACGTTGAAGCGCGCCTGCTCACCGGCAAACACCGCCGGCGCCCCCGCGGCCTTGAGCACCAGCCCGGCCAGGTTGCGGTAGGTATGCAGGATGGCCACGACAAACACCGCAGCCAGGAGAAAGGTCAGGCCATAGGCCAGGCTGTTCTGGTAGTTGATCGCTGTCAGCAGCATCAATAACAGCGCCAGCATAAAGGCCAGGCCGACCCGGCTGGGGACGATAAAGATGCGCCGCTGATTCAGCCGCACGCTGGTCGCCGCTGGAATGCGCCGGGCCAGCCAGCGGTTCCAGCGGGGTTTGAGCTGGGCGATCAAAGCGCCGACACCTCACGCAGCAGCCACTGCACCAGGCTGCCGCCGCCGTGGCCGGCCGGATCGGCCTGCTCGCGCAGGCGGTGACTGACCACCGAGGGCAATACCGCCTGCACATCCTCGGGGATCACATAGTCACGGCCATCGAGATAGGCCCAGGCCCGTGCCGCCGCCAGCAGCGCCAGGCTGGCCCGGGGCGACAGGCCCCAGGCGAACTGGGCCTGGGTGCGGGTGGCTTCGACCAGGCGCAGCACATAGTCGACCAGGGCATCACTGACCCGCACCTGGGGAATCTGCGCCTGGATCTGCGCCAGCTCGCGGTGATCCAGCAGCGGCTGCAGGGTCGGCAACAGGTTGCGCCGGCTATCGCCCAACAGCAGGGCCTTCTCCGCCGCCTTGCCCGGGTAGCCCAGGGACAGGCGCATCATAAAGCGGTCCAGCTGCGACTCCGGCAGGGCGAAGGTGCCGCCCTGGCTCACCGGGTTCTGCGTGGCGATCACAAAGAACGGCTCGGGCAGCGGCCGGGTCGCCCCTTCGATGGTCACCTGGCCCTCCTCCATGGCCTCCAGCAGCGCGCTCTGGCTCTTGGGGGTGGCCCGGTTGATCTCATCGGCCAGCAGCAGTTCGGCAAAGATCGGCCCGGGATGGAAGACGAACTGCCCGGTATCCTTGTCGAACACCGAGGTGCCGAGGATATCGCCGGGCAGCAGGTCGGAGGTGAACTGAATACGCTGAAAGCTCAGGCCCAGCACGCGGGCCAGGGCCTGGCTGAGGGTGGTCTTGCCCATGCCGGGCAGATCTTCGATCAAGAGATGACCGCGGGCCAGCAGGCAGGTCAGGGCCAGTCGCACCTGGGGTTCCTTGCCCAGCAGAACCTGATTGACCGACTGCAGCACAGCATCCAGTTTGACGCGCATGGCTCACTCCTTATGACAGACCCTCGATGCTACTGCGCGCCATGGCGAGCGCATAGGCGCATGACACGTTTGCTGACGAACTTGTTCGCCCGCCTGGCCCATTAATTGACCCAGGCCAAGATTAGCGGTGTTGATCCTGACTAGGCTGAAGTCCGAGTCACAGTGGAGTCCCCCATGCCAGCCCCTCACGCCCATGACTGGCACAGCCAGCCGGCCGAACACAGCCTCCAGCAACTGGCCAGCGATGCCCAGGGCCTGGCCAGCCCGGAAGCCGCCCAGCGCCTGGCCGAGCATGGCCCCAATCAGCTGCCGGCACGCAAGAGCGCCGGTCCGCTCAAGCGCTTTGCCCTGCAGTTCCACAACCTGCTGATCTACGTATTGCTGGCGGCCTGCCTGGTCACCCTGCTGCTGGGCCAGTGGCTCGACGCTGCAGTCATCCTGGGTGTGGTGTTGATCAACGCCTGCGTCGGTTTTATCCAGGAAGGCAAGGCGCAGCAGGCCATGCGCGCGATCCAGCGCATGCTCAGCCTGGAAAGCCGGGTACGACGCGACGGCAAGGTGCAAAGCATCAGCGCCGAACAACTGGTGCCCGGGGATGTGGTGCTGCTGGAAGCCGGCGACCGGGTACCGGCGGATCTGCGCCTGCTGGAAACCCGCGACCTGCGCATTGAGGAAGCGGCCCTGACCGGCGAATCCCTGCCGGTGGACAAGCAGCCCGACGCCGTCGTCGCCCAGGCCAGCCTGGGCGACCGCAGTTGCATGGCCTATTCCGGCACCCTGGTGAGCGCCGGCAGCGCCGCCGGGGTGGTGGTGGCCACCGCGGGACACACCGAGCTGGGCAAGATCAGCCATATGCTGGAGCAGGTCGACGGCCTGCAGACCCCGCTACTGGCGGATATGGCCCGCTTTGCCCGGCTGCTGACCCTGATCATCCTGGGCCTGGCTGCCCTCACTTTTATCCTCGGCGTCGGCCTGCGCGACTACAGCCCGGGCGAGATGCTGATGGCCGCCGTGGGGCTGGCGGTGGCGGCCATCCCCGAAGGCCTGCCGGCAGTGCTGACCATTATCCTGGCCCTGGGCGTGCAACACATGGCCAGGCGCCGGGCGATCATCCGCCATCTGCCGGCGGTGGAAAGCCTGGGCGCGGTGACGGTGATCTGCTCGGACAAGACCGGCACGCTGACCCGCAACGAGATGACCGTGCAGCAGGTGTTTACCGCAGCCCACTGCTACCGGGTCGATGGCGTCGGCTATGCCCCCGAAGGCCAGCTGCACTGCGACGACGGCCAGCTCTGCGATATTGCCCAGTCTCACGATCTGCTTGAACTGGCCCGCGCCGGCCTGCTGGCCAACAATGCCACCCTGTTCAGCAACAACCAGGGCTGGGGCATTACCGGCGACCCCACCGAGGCGGCGCTGCTGACCCTGGCCGGCAAGCTTGGTTTGCAGCACGGCCATGAAGCGCAGCTGCTGCCCCAGGTCGATGCCATCCCCTTCAATTCCGAGCAGCGCTGCACCGCCAGCCTGCACCACGATCACGCCCATCACGGCCTGATCTATATGATCGGCGCCCCGGAGCGCCTGCTTGCAGTGTGCAACCGCCAGTGGCGCGACGGCCGCGCCGAAGCCCTGGACATCCGCCACTGGCATCAGGCCCTGAACAGCGGCGCCAGTCAGGGTTTGCGCATGCTCGGCCTGGCCATGCGACCGCTGGCGGCGCCGCAGCATGAACTGAACTACGAAGACCTCAATGGCGACTATGTGCTGCTGGGTCTGGTGGGCATGCTCGACCCGCCCCGGGAGGAAGCCATCGCCGCCATCGCCGAATGTCACAGTGCCGGCATCGCGGTGAAGATGATCACCGGCGACCATGCCGGCACCGCCAGCGCCATCGCCACGCGCCTGGGCCTGAGCGGCGGCCAGCCCCTGACCGGCAACGAACTGGACAAACTCAGCGACGCCGAACTGGACCGCCTGTTGCCGCACACCTGCGTCTTCGCCCGCACCAGCCCGGCGCACAAGCTGCGCCTGGTGCAGCGCCTGCAGGCCAGCGGGGCGCGGGTGGCCATGACCGGCGACGGCGTCAACGACGCACCGGCGCTCAAGCGTGCCGACATCGGCGTGGCCATGGGCATCAAGGGCACCGAGGCGGCCAAGGAGGCAGCGCAGATGGTGCTGGCCGACGACAACTTCGCCACCATCACCCATGCCATCGAGGAAGGCCGCACCGTCTATGACAACCTGCGCAAGTCCATCCTGTTTATCCTGCCGACCAATGCCGGCCAGGCCCTGATCCTGCTGGTAGCCATCACCCTGGGCCTGGTGCTGCCGATCACCCCGCTGCAGATTCTCTGGGTCAATATGATCAGCGCCGTGACCCTGGCCCTGGCCCTGGCCTTCGAGCCCGCCGAGGACGACCTGATGCAGCGCCCGCCACGGGACCCGGCCGCGCCCCTGCTCAGCGGCGAGCTGCTCTGGCGCGTGCTGTTTATCGCCGCGTTGATGACCCTGGCCAGCCTCGGTCTGTTCCACCTCAGCCAGGAGCAGGGCTGGAGCCTGGAGGCCAGCCGCACCCTGGCGGTCAACGCCATCATCGCCTGCGAAATCGGCTATCTGTTCAGCAGCCGCCGCCTGCTGGCGCCGGCGCGTTTCGGCTGGCGTGACAATCCCATGGTCTGGAGCATGGTGCTGTGCATCAGTGGCCTGCAGGGACTGTTCAGTCACTGGCCCGTGCTGCAGGCGCTGTTCGCCACCGCAGGCCTGCCGCTGGCGGCCTGGGGCCTGTGCCTGGGGCTGGCGCTGCTGACCTGCGCCCTGGTGGAAAGCGAGAAATGGCTGTTGCGCCGCTATCAGCGCTGACCCTCAACCCGGCCGCTGCAGATCGAAACGCTCGGTGGTGCGGGTATAGGAGGCGCCGCCCAGGCGACCAATCAGATCCAGGCGCGCCGGATCGATGCGGCCCTGCTCATTGAGCACGGCATCATCGATATGGGCCAGCAGCACTTCGGCAAAGATCAGATTGCAGTTCGCGGCAGTCGGCGGATAGGGCAGGATCTGCGCCACGCGACACTCAAACGCCACCGCCGCCACGGCGACCCGCGGCGGCGCCACCCGCTGCGAAGGCGCCGTGGCAATGCCGCAATGCTCGAACTCGCTCTGGCCGTGGGCCAGCTGCGCCGAACTGGCATTCATCGCCTCGGCCTGCTCGAACGACACCAGCTGGATCACCAGCTCGCCCGTGGCCTGAACGTTGAGCAGGGTATCCTTGAGGCTGCCGTCAGCCCGGTGATTGACATTGACCAGCAGGGTCGGCGGATCGTCGCTGATCACCTGAAAGAAGCTGAACGGCGCCAGATTGCTCAACCCGTCCGGCGACTGGGTCGACACCCAGGCGATCGGGCGTGGGGTGATGGTGGAGGCCAGCCAGCGGTAGCGCTCCAAGGGCGTGAGCGCGGCAAAGTCGAGCAGCATCGCTTAGCGCCCTGCCCGGGATTCACGAATATAGAAACGCGCCCGCTCGGACTTGGCGGTGCAGCCGCGGTAGGCCTCGAACTGCTGCTGGGTCTTGGCCGCCGTCAACAGCGACAGCGCCTTGGAGTAGCTCACCGTGCCGGCAAAACCATCGGCCTTGGCGATATCCAGCTCGCGCCAGGCGGCATCCAGCTGGTTGGCGCAACTGTCCCGGTAGGCCGTCTTACCGGCACAACCGCTTAATACCAGTAACATCACGGGCAACAGCATCAACAACTTCATGGGGTGTAGCCTCTTGTGGATCGGATAGGCAATAAGACGCATAAATCCGGTAAAAGTGCCCGTGTTCAACCTGCGCGCCGCTGGCGCAGATACTCCACCAGCCCCGCCTGCTCGCCGACGAACTCGATACGCCCGGCCTTGCTTTCGCGCTGGAACACATACATGGGGTCGTAATACTCCAGCAGCAACGCCTCGATCCAGCCGCGATGGGTATCCACCGCGCCGCTGGCGCCCTGCTCGCTCAGGGCCTGCTGCATGATCGCCGCCAGACGCTGGTAGCGTTCGCCGCCCAGGCGCTTGCGGATATTTTCCAGGCTCTGTTGCAAGCGCTCGGCATAGGCGGCAAAACCCTGCTCCTCGCCCAACTGGTCGACGAACTCGGCGCACAGCTCCACCACATAGGCCTGCAGAATCCGCTCGGTGCGACTGGCCAGGCTGTCCTCCAGCCAGACCAGGGGCAGCTGCTGCATGGCCTGGTGCAACTCCAGGGGCAGAGCACACCGGCCGATCAGCCGCGCTTCGTCTTCCAGTACAAAGTGCTCGATACCCGCCGCGCGCTTTTTCAGGATATCCACGGCCAGGGCATTCTCGAAATCGATCTGCGATGGCTGCGCGCTGGCCCGCTTGCCGAAACTGGAGCCGCGATGATTGGCGTGGCCTTCCAGATCCAGGCTGTTGTTCAGGGCGGCGATCACCTCGGTCTTGCCGGTGCCGGTCATGCCGCCCACCAGCACCCAGTCACACTGCTGCACGGCCTGCTGGATGGTCTCAAGCAGAAAGCTGCGCATGGCCTTGTAGCCACCGAGCACCCGCGGATAGTCGATGCCCGCCTCCTCCTTGAGCCACTGCTGGACGATCTGCGAGCGCAGACCACCGCGAAAGCAGTACAAATAGCCTTCCGGATGGGCCTTGGCGAATGCGGCCCAGGCATTGATCCGTTCGGCCTTGATGGCACCTGAAACCAGCTGATGCCCCAGCTCGATGGCCGCCTGCTGGCCCTTCTGCTTGTAACAGGTGCCCACTTTCTGCCGCTCGCCATCATCCATCAGCGGCAGATTCACCACCCCCGGAAAGGCGCCCTTGGCGAACTCCACCGGAGCGCGCATGTCCATCATCGGCACATCGTTAAGAAAGAGTTCGCGGTAGTCGCTGCTGTTCTCGCGCATCAGATCACCTCGACGGCGTAACGCTGTCGCTCCTGCAACTCGCCGATGGGCTCAAGCGCCAGGCCCAGCTCGGCGGCCAGGGCAAGAAACTCGGCCTCGCCCTCGGGCGCCACCGCCACCAGCAACCCGCCACTGGTCTGCGGATCACAGAGCAACTGCTTCTGCTCCTCACTCAGCGGCGCCACGCGCTCGCCATAGCTGTCGAAGTTGCGCAGGGTGCCGCCGGGTACGCAGCCGCGCTCCAGGTAATAGTCGACGCCCGGCAGGCGCGGCACCTTGGCGTACTCGATACGGGCCGTCAGATTGCTGCCTTCGGCCATTTCCAGCAAATGGCCGAGCAGACCGAAGCCGGTGACATCGGTCATGGCCCGCACCGCCTCAAGCTTGCCAAAACGCGAGCCCGGTTTGTTCAGGGTGCACATCCAGTCCCGGGCCAGGCCCACATCCCCGGTGCGCAGCAGGGCCTTCTTCTCGGCGGTGGTGAGGATGCCGATACCCAGGGGCTTGGTCAGGTACAGCCGGCAACCGAGCGTGGCGCTGTCGTTGCGTTTCATATGGCGTTTGTCCACCAGGCCGGTGACCGCCAGGCCGAAGATCGGCTCGGGGGCATCGATGGAATGACCGCCGGCCAGGGCAATGCCGGCCTCGTCACAGACTGCACGGCCACCGCGAATCACCTCACGGGCCACTTCCGGCGGCAATACATTCACCGGCCAGCCAAGAATGGCGATGGCCATCAGCGGGTCACCGCCCATGGCGTAGATATCGCTGATGGCGTTGGTCGCGGCGATACGGCCGAAATCATAGGGATCATCGACAATCGGCATAAAGAAGTCGGTGGTGGAGACCACCCCACGCGCCTCGTCGATACCGTAGACAGCCGCATCGTCGCGCGAGGCATTGCCCACCCAGAGCCTGGGGTCCAGATTCTGCGCCCCACTTCCGGCCAGTATCACGTCCAGCACCTTGGGGGAAATCTTGCAGCCGCAGCCAGCACCATGGCTGTATTGGGTCAAACGTATGGGCTCGCTCATTGCAACGCTCGTATGCGGGTCGACGGGCCGGCGATTCTAGCAAATCGCGCCTTGGCGGCGGGCAATGCCGGGCGTATGTTGCAACAAGAAAATCGGGGGATTATTTATGAGCAAGCGTATCGCGCTGGTACTGGGATCCGGGGGTGCGCGGGGCTATGCCCATATCGGCGTGATTGATGAGCTGCAGGCCCGTGGCTATGAGATCGCCTGCATCGCCGGCTGCTCCATGGGCGCGGTGGTGGGCGGCATCTTTGCCGCCGGCAAGCTGAACGAATACCGCGACTGGACCCAGAGCCTGGATTATCTGGATGTACTGCGCCTGCTGGATGTGAGTTTCCGCCTGGGCGCCATCCGCGGCGAAAAGGTATTCGGCCAGATCCGCGAAATCGTCGGTGAAATCGACATTGAAGCCCTGCCCATCCCCTTCACTGCGGTGGCCACCGACCTGACCAACCAGCAGGAAATCTGGTTTCAGGAAGGCTGTTTGCACCAGGCCATGCGCGCCTCCGCGGCGATCCCGAGCCTGTTCACTCCGGTGGTGCAGGGCAAGCGCATGCTGGTCGATGGCGGCCTGCTCAACCCCCTGCCCATCGTGCCGGTGGTATCCAGCCACTGCGACCTGATCGTCGCGGTCAACCTCAACTCAACCAGCGGCCCACACTATGAGCTGCCGGTAATCGAACGCCCGGCGGCGCTCAAGGGACGCATCGACCAGCTGATGAACAACCTGGGCTCGCGCCTGCCCAGCTTCAAGCGCAAACCGGGGGAAGACGACCAACTGCTGCTGCTCGAAAACGCCGCCAACCAACTGACCGAAACCGCCATCAACCCCTGGCAGCAACATGCCCGCCCCGCCCTGGACAAGGCCGCCATGCCCAAATCCGCCAGCGGCTCGCGACTGGCCGACCTGAGCGGCCCTGCCTCACTGCTGGAATTGATCAACCAGAGCTTCGAGGTGATGCAAACCTCCCTGGCCCAGTACAAGATCGCCGGCTACCCGCCGGACATCCTGATCAACGTGCCCAAACGCGCCTGCCGCTTCTTCGAGTTCTACAAGGCGCCGGAACTGATCATGCTTGGCCGCCAGGTGGCCAGCGACACCCTGGATCGCTATGAGCGCGGGGAGAATCACTAGCAGGCGCCGGCCCAACGCGGACAAATACACCGCTCAGAAAACAAAAAACCCCTGAAGGCTTCAGCCTTCAGGGGTTTTTGAAAGTGGCGGTGAAGAAGAGATTCGAACTCTTGATACGGTTTCCCGTATACACACTTTCCAGGCGTGCTCCTTCAACCACTCGGACACTTCACCGGATCTCGTCAGGCATTGCTGTCTGTCGAGGCGCGCTAATCTAGCCGAACCTTTTCCCAAAAGCAAAAGTTTTTTTCAAAAGATTCATGCGCTTATGAAATGCGGCAGCGGCCATAGGCTATACAGCGGATCAGGCCCGGCATACTGACAGCAACCTTTAGACAGGCGCTGCGCTAACTTGGAGGCCGTTTCCTGACAGATAAGCCCCAAGAGCGCTGACCAGCCAGTCAGCCGCCGTGCTTTACCTGGCCGACGCGGATGAGTAACGTCTGCCCCACTTCAGCACAAGGAACCCGACCATGAGCGACCTGATCAGCTATCAACTCGAAGACGGCATTGCCACCCTGACCCTGAGCAATGGCAAGGTCAACGCCATTTCCCCGGACGTGATCACCGCCTTTAATGCGGCCCTTGATCGCGCCGAGCAGGACAAGGCCATCGTGATCATCACCGGTCAGCCGGGCATCCTGTCCGGCGGTTATGACCTCAAGGTGATGACCTCCGGCCCGCAGAACGCCATCAATCTGGTAGCCGCTGGCTCCAGCCTGGCCCGCCGCATGCTGGCTCACCCCTTCCCGATCATCGTCGCCTGCCCTGGCCATGCTGTGGCCAAGGGCGCCTTTATCCTGCTTTCGTCCGACTACCGCATTGGCGTCGAAGGGGCTTTCAGCATCGGCCTGAACGAGGTGCAGATCGGCATGACCATGCACCACGCCGGCATCGAACTGGCCCGTGACCGCCTGCGCAAGTCGGCCTTCCACCGCTCGGTGATCAACGGCGAGATGTTTGACCCCCAGGGCGCCGTGGACGCTGGCTTCCTCGACAAGGTGGTGCCGGCCGAGCAGTTGCTGGCCACCGCTCAAGCCGTGGCCCAGCAGATGAAAAAGATCAATATGACCGCGCACAAGAACACCAAGCTGAAAGTGCGCAAAGGTCTGCTTGAGGCACTGGATCAGGCCATCGAGCTGGATAAGCAGCACCTGGGCTAAAGACCCGCGTAGCACACAAGCCCGGCCAAGTGCCGGGCTTGTGCATTCTGCAGCTCTCTACGGACGTGCCCGGGGCTATACCCGAGGGCTGCAGAGCTAACGTCCGGGTGGAGTTAATCGGCGCGGATATACCACCGGTAATCCGACACATTTGCCCGATGCAGTGCACAGCCGTACACTGCGCGGCCTTTATTGTGACGGGCGTACCTCAATGCTTTTTCTTCTGCGCATGCTGGCCATGGGCGTGCACTTTATCCTCGCCGGCGTGCTTGGCCTGCTCCTAGGCCTGTGCCGCCCGTTCAACCCGGATAACAGCCGTCTGTGCGCCAGGCTCTACAGCCTGCCAGCCCTTTGGCTGTTGCGCCTCAAGCTCAAGCGCGATGTGCAGGGCCTGTTGGGCCACCAGCGTTCGGCGGTGATAGTCGCCAATCACCAGTCCAACTACGACCTCTATGTACTGGGCAGCGTGGTGCCGGAACGCACCGTCAGCATCGGCAAGAAGAGCCTGAAATGGGTGCCCTTTTTCGGTCAGCTGTACTGGCTGGCCGGCAATGTGCTGCTCGATCGCGGCAATGCGGCCCAGGCGAAAAGGGCCATGCTGACCACCACCGATACCCTGAAGCACAAGGACACCTCGATCTGGGTCTTTCCCGAGGGCACGCGCAACCTTGGCCAGGGCCTGCTGCCGTTTAAGAAAGGCGCCTTCCAGATGGCCATCGCTGCAGGCGTGCCGATTATTCCGGTGTGCGTCAGCACCTACGTCAAGCATATGCAGCTGAACCGCTGGAACAGCGGCCAGATCATGATCCGCGCCCTGCCCGCCATCGCCACTGCGGGCCTGAGCCAGGATGATCTGCCACGCCTGCTGGAAGACTGCCGCACCCAGATGCAGCAGTGCATCGACGCCATGGATCAGCAGCTGGAAGCCGCCTGATCGGTGTAGCTCAACAGCAGAACGAAAAAAGCCCGGGCACTGCCCGGGCTTTTTTCATCCAGCCACTATCAGGCCGAGAGTTCCACCAGCAGCTTGTTCAGGCGCTGCACATAGGCGGCGGGGTCCTTCAGGCTGTCGCCCGCAGCCAGGGCGGCCTGGTCGAAGAGGATATGCGACAGATCGGCGAAGCGATCTTCGTCCGGCTCGCCGTCCAGGCGCTCGATCAGCGGATGGCTGGGGTTGAACTCGAAGATCGGCTTGGACTCCGGCACCTTCTGCCCGCTGGCTTCGAGGATCTGACGCATCTGCAGGCCCAGGTCCTGCTCACCAATGGCCAGAATCGCCGGCGAGTCGGTCAGGCGATGGGACACGCGCACCTCGGCCACCTGCTCGCCCAGCGCGCCTTTCAGGCGCTCGATCAGCCCTTCCTTGGCTTTGGCCACTTCCTCCTGAGCCTTCTTGTCCTCTTCCGAGTCCAGCTTGCCCAGATCCAGGTCGCCACGGGCCACGTCGACGAAGTGCTTGCCATCGAACTCGGTCAGGTAGCTCATCAGCCACTCGTCGATACGATCGGTCAGCAGCAGCACCTCGATGCCCTTCTTGCGGAAGACTTCCAGGTGCGGGCTGTTCTTGATCTGGGCAAAGCTTTCGCCGGTCAGGTAGTAGATCTTGTCCTGACCTTCCTTGACCCGGCCCAGGTAATCGGCCAGGGCAACCGACTGCTCCCCACCCTCGCTGCTGGTGGAAGCGAAGCGTAGGAGGCCTGCGATCTTCTCCTTGTTGGCGAAGTCTTCCGCCGGGCCTTCCTTGAGTACCTGACCAAAGTTTTTCCAGAACTTCTTGTAATCTTCCGGCTTGTCCTTGGACAGCTTCTCCAGCATATCCAGCACGCGCTTGGTCAGGGCCGACTTCATCGAGTCGATCACCGGATCCTTCTGCAGAATCTCGCGGGAGACGTTGAGCGACAGGTCGTTGGAGTCCACCACGCCCTTGATAAAGCGCAGGTACAGCGGCAGGAACTCGTCGGCCTGATCCATGATGAAGACGCGCTGCACATAGAGCTTGAGGCCCTTGGAGGCGTCACGTTGATACAGGTCGAACGGCGCGCGGCCCGGCACATAGAGCAGGGAAGTGTATTCCAGCTTGCCTTCGACCTTGTTGTGGCTCCAGGAAAGCGGGTTCTCGAAGTCGTGGGCGACGTGCTTGTAGAACTCCTGGTACTCCTCGTCCTTGACCTCGGTACGCGGACGGGTCCACAGGGCGCTGGCGCGGTTGACGGTTTCCCACTCCGGCTCGGTGGGCTTGTCCTTCTCCTCGCCATGGAACTCCTTCGGCAGCTCGATGGGCAGGGCAATATGGTCGGAGTATTTCTTGATGATGTTGCGCAGGCGCCAGCCGTCGGCGAACTCCTCCTCACCCTTTTTCAGGTGCAGGACGATGCGGGTGCCACGCTCCGGTTTGTCCAGGGTGGCGATCTCGAACTCGCCCTCACCTTTGGAAGCCCAGTGCACGCCTTCGGTAGCGCTCAGGCCGGCGCGCCGGGTAAAGACCTCGACCTTGTCGGCGACGATAAAGGCCGAGTAGAAGCCCACACCGAACTGACCGATCAGGTGCGAGTCCTTCTTCTGGTCGCCGGACAGGTTCTTGAGAAAATCAGCCGTGCCGGACTTGGCGATGGTGCCCAGGTGCGCGATGGTTTCCTCGCGGCTCATGCCGATGCCGTTGTCTTCCAGGGTGACGGTGCCGGCCTCTTTGTCGAAGCTGACGCGGATCTTAAGCTCGGCGCCACCTTCGAGCAGCTCAGGCTTGGCCAGCGCCTCGAAGCGCAGCTTGTCCACCGCATCGGAGGCGTTGGAGATCAGCTCGCGCAGGAAGATTTCCTTGTTCGAGTACAACGAATGGATCATCAGGTGCAGCAGCTGCTTCACCTCGGTCTGGAAGCCCAGGGTTTCTTTTTGAGTTTCCACACTCATGGTCATCTCACTCCACATGGTTGACGAGGCCGGGTTTCGGCGAATGTCTAACAGGTGGGGGCAATGCCTGGGATTTCAAGGGCTTGCTACCGAGGGCAATCAGGGCTCAAGCAACTCGATGCGCACGACTTCTTCCGGGCGCAGGCGATAGCTGATCTCGCCCTGCCCGCTCAGGCGCTGGCGCAACAGAATGCGGCCGTCCGCCTCGATGCCCTGAAAACGCCCCTCGGCGCTGTTGCCGCGCTCGGTCTGCACGCGCATGGTCAGATTCTGATAACGGTTGGGGCTACGCAGTAACGCATCCAGACTGAAGCGCAGGCGCCGATCCAGTGGCCGGCTGCTGCGTTCCACAGTCTCATTGCGAGCCGGGGTTACAGCTGTGGCCAACACAGGCTGTACGGCGGCCGGCAAAGGCGGGAAGTGATCGGCCTCAACCCACCAGCCACGGTTATCAGTCTTTTTCAGCAACAGCGGCAGTTCCTGCCACTCACCCTCAATCTCTGCTCGTACGCTCAGATCCAGCTGCTTGGCCGGCAGGCGCGGCACAGGCAGCTTGTCCAGCCGCACCTGACGCGTCGCAAAACGCCGCTGCAGGTAGTCATGGATCACATAGGCCAGGGTATCCGCCGAATCGAAATGGCGATCCACCGCATCGCCCTTGTAGCGCAAGCCATTGGTATACAGCTCCAGGTTACCGCTCAGGCTGGTCTTGAACTGTGCGGGCAACAACAGGTGAAAATCTCCCACCAGTTTGTTCGGCGCCAGGGGCTGCAGATTAAGGTGCAGGGTGTAGCCACGACTCAGACGGCGCGCTTCGGGCAGATCCTGCTCCGGCAGCAGCCAGCTGATCTCCACCTCGGGCAACTGTCCCTCATCGGCCGGCAGCACATCCAGGCGTACCGCACCGGGCTGCGGCTGAGGCAGGCGAATGGTCAACTCACTCTGGGCAAAGAAATCACGGCCTTCACGCAGACTCAATACACCGTCGATCAACTCACCCTGCTGCGGCTGGAAGGGGCGCCCATAGAGTTCGCCCTGCAGGTCGATGGCCAGCTCCGCCGGTGGCGGCACCTCGGCTTGCAACCACTGCAGGCTGAGCAATGCCTGCAGGCGCTGGGCGTCCTGATTGGCCAAAAGCGTCAGCCCCACGATCAGGGGAATAAACCCAAGACCACTGAGCCCCAATGGCGAGCGCGCCTTGCGCCAATGGCGCAGCACATAGAACAGGGTCAGCGGCGGGATCAGGCTGCCCCAGCCCCACAACAGACTGGTGGAAAAGGCGCGCATGACCAGCCAGACCAGACCGCAGAGAATCAACAACACTCCGCCCAGTATCAGCAGCGCATCCATTTTCCGTCCTTATCTATGGGGTTGGCTTATCCGTTTGGCCTGCGAACTCAGGGCTCATCCACCTTGAAGTGCGCCCGGGCCGTGGCAATGGGCTCGGTCTGGTTGGTTTGCCAGGCGGTAATGGCCACATTGGCCACGCGCCGCCCCTGGCGCCAGACCTGGCATTGCACGAAGGTGTCACGATAATGCCCGGCGCGCAGGTAATCTATCGAGAAGTCGATGATTTTCGGCAAATGCGGGATGCCCATAAACATCAGCAGATGGAGCATGGCCGAATGCTCCATAAAGCCGGCGATCACCCCGCCGTGCAGGGCCGGCAGGGTTGGGTTGCCGATGCAGTCCTGATTGGCCGGCAGGCGAAAGACCATATCGTCGCCCAGACGCAAACACTCGATACCCAGCAATTTGGCATAGGGGATCAGGCTGATCAGCGGGTCATAATTGTTCTGCTCATGGGCCTGGCGTACCAGTTCATTGAGGTTCAGTGTGCTCATTGGCCACCTCCCTGAATGCTGGCCGTCACGCCCTTGCCACTCTGGGCGGATTTGCCCATGCGCATAAAGGCGCCCACTACATGGGCGATCGGCTGGCTGGGGTCATCCTGATAGGCATAGCCGCGGGTGAAGATGACATTGGGCGTCACCCGATAGCATTCGGCAAACCCGAACACATCCTTGTGCGGCTCGGCCGGGTGCATATAGTCGATGCGCAGATCCAGCGTCGGGCAGATCTCGAATTCCGGTAGCACGCAGACCGTGGAAATGCCACAGGTGGTGTCCATCAGGGTGGTGATGGCGCCGCCATGAATCACCCCGGTTTCCGGATTGCCGACGATCTGCGGACTATAGGGCAAGCGCAGGATCAGCCCGTCCGGCTTGGCGCTGTGTACGCTCATGCCTAATACCTGGCAATGGCGCAAGACCGAGAGAAAACGCTGCGCCCGTTCAAGAATGGGGGAGTCGCTCATGAATGGATATCCACAACTGCTACACGAAGGGCGCGCATGATAGCGCCCAGACGAGGTCGAAGCATCAAGACCGTGACTGGATACCGACAAAGAGTCACGCGCTGGGGAACTTTACCCAGGTGCTGGCAATCCAGATGGTTCTGCCAGGCCAGCCTGGTCAGTCAGATCATCTACAAGGAGTACCGACCGTGCAAAAAGCTCTCACTTATACCCTCCTGCTCGCTGCTACCCTGGGCCTTGCTGCCTGCGAAAAGACAGCGGAAGACAAAATGAAGTCGGCTCAGGAATCCGCCGCCGAGGCCGTTGAGTCCATGGGCGATGCGGTTGAGCAAAGTGCCGAGGCCGCCGCGGACAAGGTCGATGAAGTGCTGGGTAATGAACCCACCACCGGGGAAAAGATCGAAGAAGCGGCTGAAGATGCCGGTGAAGCCATCGAAGAGGCCGGGGAGAAAATGAAGGACGCCGTTGACGGTGAATAATCCCCGCGCTTAGAACAAGGCCCGCACTGTGCGGGCCTTGTCGTTTGTGGTCATGGATCAGAGCGCTGGCGTCAGCATCAGCAGCAGGCTGCTAAGCAGGCCAATCACCCAGACCACACTGCGCTGCCAGTGCAGATCGGCCCAATAGCACAGCAGATACAGTACACGCGCCACAACGAAGGTTACGGCCAAGCCATCCACCAGCAAGCCATGGGTCTGGGTGACATGGGCCATCAGCACGCCGACGGCAAACAAGGGAAAGGCCTCGAAGCTGTTCAGGTGAGCCGCCAAGGCCCGGGCACCGAAGCCACTCAGGCGCGCTTGCTGCGCACGGGGGTGGCGGTTGTCATAACGCCCGCCGCCCTCCTCAGCCATGGCCTTGGCCACAGGCGCCTTGGCCAGAAAGATCAGCAATGCACTGATAAAGATGCACCAGAACGGTAGGCTCATTCACTTTTCTCCTTGGCGGTGTCGAAGGTCGGGGTCTGGGTATAGACCATCACCTCCAGCACATCGGAATGGAACTCACGGCGATACAGCACCAGCACCACGCCGGTGGTCACCAGCATGAAGAACCAGGGGCTGATAAACCAGGCCAGCGTTGCCATGCCGAAGTAATAGGCGCGCAGCCCCTGGTTGAACTGGTGGGCCGCCATGGAAATCACTCGTGCGGTGCGTTCGGCAAAGGCCTTGCGCTCCTGCTCGGTGACATGCCGCTCGCCGATCATCGGTGCCGACCCCACCAGCACCGCGGCAAAGTTGTATTGGCGCATGCACCAGCTGAAGGTGAAAAAGGCGTAGACAAACACCACCCCCAGGCACAGCAGCTTGACCTCGGACATCTCCCGGGTGGCGGCCTGCACAAAGGGCAGATCCGCCAGCAGCGACACCGCCTTGTCCGAAGCCCCCAGCACGGTGAGGATGCCGGCGAGAATAATCAGGGTACTGGAAGCGAAGAAGGAGGCATTGCGCTCCAGATTGCCGATCACATTGGCATCGGCGATGCGGTTGTCGCGCAGCAGCATGCGCCGCATCCAGTCTTCCCGATACAGGTGCAGCACGCTGGCCAGACAAGGCGTGGTGCGGCCCTTGGCCTGGGCATAACGGGTATAACCGGCCCAGCAGACGACAAACCAGACGGCCGCCAGCATATGGGGCCAGAACATTTGATCAATCAGCAACATGGAGCACTCCTTAGCAGGGCTGCATTATAGCCAGAGCAACAGCTGAGCGGCCTTGGCACATGACCCGCAATTGCGGGCAGCATGCCTGAGCACTGATTCCGTAAATAGAAATGCCCGTATCCTGCGATACGGGCATTTCTATGTGCCACGAAGCGAGTCCGGGCGTTAGGCCTGGGGGCTTAAAAACTCTCCCGATTAGGCCAGCGCCACTCGGCAGAGCCATTCAAGCCATCCTCTCCAGCCGGCTCAGGCCACCGGCCGGAGCCGCTCAAAAAAGCCGGTTGAGCCCGTCGAACGCCGCCACCCGATAGGCCTCGGCCATGGTCGGGTAGTTGAAGGTGGTGTTGACGAAGTACTTGATGCTGTTCGCCTCGCCCGTCTGGTTCATAATCGCCTGACCGATATGCACGATTTCCGAGGCCTGATAACCGAAGCAATGTACGCCGAGGATTTCCAAAGTCTCGCGGTGGAACAGGATCTTCAGCATCCCCACCGGCTCGTGGGAAATCTGCGCACGCGCCATGCTCTTGAAGAAGGCCTTGCCCACTTCATAGGGAATCTTGGCCTGAGTCAGCTCACGCTCGTTCTTGCCGATTGAGCTGATCTCGGGAATGGTGTAGATGCCGGTGGGCACGTCATCGACAAAACGCCAGCTGTCGTTCTCGACAATATTGCCCGAGGCCGAACGGCCCTGGTCATAGGCGGCACTGGCCAGGCTCGGCCAGCCGATCACATCGCCCGCGGCGAAGATGTTCGGCACTTCGGTGCGGTAGTGCTTGTCCACCTCGATCTGCCCACGGCTGTTGACCGCGATACCGATGTTCTCCAGGCCCAGCTGATCGGTGTTGCCGGTACGGCCGTTACACCAGAGCAGGGCATCGGCCTTGATCTTCTTGCCGGATTTCAGGTGCAGGATGACCCCGTTGTCCAGGCCCTCGATGCGCTCGTACTCCTCGTTGTGACGAATCAGCACGTTGTTGTTGCGCAGGTGGTAGCTCAGGGCGTCGGAGATTTCCGAGTCGAGGAAGCTGAGCAGCTGATCGCGGTTGTCGATCAGGTCAACCAGCACCCCCAGGCCACTGAAGATCGAGGCATACTCGCAGCCGATTACCCCGGCACCGTAGATGATGAGCCGGCGCGGAGTGTGTCCCAGGCTCAGAATGGTGTCGCTGTCATAGACCCGCGGGTGATGAAAATCCACATCCGCCGGGCGATAGGGACGCGAGCCGGTGGCGATAACGATCTGCTTGGCCACCAGCTTTTCCACAACACCGTTGGGGCAAACCACTTCGATGGTCTGCTCGTCGGCGAAGCTGCCGGTGCCGCAGAACACATCGATACGGTTACGGGCGTAATAGCCAGTGCGCGAGGTGACCTGCTTGGCGATCACCCGCTCGGCACTCTTCAATACATCGGGAAAGGAAAACCAGCGCGGTTCACCGATCTGGCGAAACATCGGGTTGGTGTTGAACTGCATGATCTGGCGCACCGAGTGACGCAGCGCCTTGGACGGAATGGTGCCCAAGTGGGTACAGTTGCCGCCCACTTCGCGGCGGCTGTCGACCACGGCTACCTTGCGCCCGGCCTTGGCCGCGTTCATCGCCGCGCCCTCGCCCGCAGGCCCCGAGCCCAGCACCACTACGTCGTAGTTATAGACCGCCATGATTACTCCTTCAGATCATACCGAAACGCTTATGCTGCGTTTGCGGCAGGGCCAGGCGCCACGCGCCTGGCAGACAAAATCTCAGTCGCAGCAGCCTAACCCTGGGGCTGGCCGCTGACGATTAGCGTTTGGTCGCGTCGTAGGCCAGATCGGTCGTCGCCTCGGCCTTGTCGCGATTGACCTCTTCGCATTTCTCACGGCTTCCGCCGCAGATCGAGCACTCTTTCTCGATGCCCAGATTGGCAATACCGCCGCACGAACCGGCAATGGGCTTGCGCCCCATGATCACGCCGATGGCCATCATGCCAACCACCAGCACCATAAATAGAAAAACCGTCAGATACATCATTGCTCTGCTCCTGCAGCAAATAGCTGCTCGAATGCCGTGCTGCCCTGTGTGACGAAGCCGCCATCGGCACGGGTCACGAAAAATGCCGCAATCCCCTTGCGTTCAGCGTAAGCCAGGCCCTCCTCCGGACCAAGCACCAACAACACAGTAGACAAGCCATCGGCGCGAAGGGTCGATGGATCCGCCACGGTCACGGCCGCCAGCCGGTGCTCGATCGGCTTGCCGGTACGGGGATTCAGGGTGTGTGAATAGCGCTTGCCGTCCTCTTCGTAGTAGTTGCGGTAATCCCCCGAAGTGGAAATACCGTAACCGTCGAGTTCGAGCACCCGCTGCGCCACCCGCTCGCCCTCCTGGGGCGCTTCCAGACCTATACGCCAGTGGCTGCCATCCGGTTTGCGCCCTGCTGCCTTGAGCTCCCCGGTGACCTCCACCAGATAACTGCTGACACCCAGTTCGCCGAGACGCCGGATCACCCGGTCCACCGTATACCCAGCCGCGATGCTGTTGAAATCCACCTGCAGCGGCAGATCCTTGCACAGCTGCTCGCCCTCGATACGCAGGTGACGTTGGCCGATCTGCTCAAGCACCTGCGCCAGTTGGTCAGCATCAGGCGCATGCTCGATGCGAGCACCCGGACCGAACCCCCACAGATCAAGGAGCGGACGCAGGGTCAGGTCAAAAGCCCCAGCACTCTCCTCGCCCAGCTGCTTGCCACTGGCCACCAGCTGCAAAATACCTTCCGGCATCGCCTGACAGGTGCCAGCCGGAGCCCGGTTGAAGGTTTCGATCAGGGAGTCATTGCGGTAGCTGGACATCTGCACATCCACCTCGGCAAGAATCGCCTCGGTCGCAGCCTTGAGCTCAGCCAGCGGGGCCACGCCCTGAGTGCGGACATATTTGATCGAGTAGGTGCTGCCCATGGTCGGGCCACCGAACTCTTCGACCTTGTCAGAATGCAAGCAGCCCGTTAGGGCTGCCGCCAGGGCGACAGCGATAACGGGCTGGAGTACCGCACACTTCATGCTTAGCCGCCGAAGTCGTCGAGGAGAATATTCTCCGGCTCGACACCCAGGTCAGTCAGCATCTTGATCACTGCGGCGTTCATCATGGGTGGGCCGCACATGTAGAACTCGCAATCTTCCGGAGCCGGGTGGTCCTTCAGGTAGTTCTCGTACAGTACGTTGTGGATAAAGCCCTTGAGACCAGTCCAGTTGTCTTCCGGCAGCGGGTCGGACAGCGCCAGATGCCACTTGAAGTTTTCGTTCTCGGCCTGCAGCTGGTCGTACTCTTCGACGTAGAAGGCTTCGCGCATGGAGCGCGCGCCGTACCAGAAGCTGATCTTGCGCTTGGATTTCAGGCGCTTGAGCTGGTCGAAGATGTGCGAGCGCATCGGCGCCATGCCGGCACCACCACCGATAAAGACCATCTCGGCATCGGTGTCCTTGGCGAAGAACTCACCGAAAGGCCCGTACACGGTGATCTTGTCGCCCGGCTTGAGGCTGAACACGTAGGAACTCATCTTGCCAGGCGGCAGATCGTCCTTGCCTGGGGGCGGCGAGGCGATACGGATGTTGAACTTCACCAGGCCGCGCTCTTCCGGGTAGTTGGCCATGGAATAGGCACGGATCACGGTCTCCTCGACCTTGGACACGTACTTCCACTGGTTGAACTTGTCCCAGTCGCCGCGATACTCCTCCTGGATGTCGAAGTCCTTGTAGTACACGGTGTGCGGCGGGCATTCCAGCTGCACGTAACCACCGGCGCGGAAGTCGACGTTCTCGCCTTCCGGCAGTTTGAGCGTCAGCTCCTTGATGAAGGTGGCCACGTTCGGGTTGGACTCGACGGTGCACTCCCACTTCTTCACGCCGAAGACTTCTTCCGGCACCTCGATCTTCATGTCCTGCTTGACCGGGGTCTGGCAGGACAGGCGCCAGCCCTCGCGGGCCTCGCGCTTGGTGAAGTGCGACTCTTCGGTGGACAGCATCTCGCCGCCACCGGATTCGACGACGCACTTGCACTGGGCGCAGGTGCCGCCGCCGCCACAGGCAGAGGACAGGAAGATGTTGTTGTCGGCCAGGGTCTGCAGCAGCTTGCCGCCGGCCGGTACCACGATGGTTTTTTCGCCATTGATCTCGATGCTCACATCGCCGCTGGACACCAGCTTGGCGCGCGCCGCGAGAATGATCAGCACCAACACCAGCACAATGGCGGTGAACATGCCGATGGCAAGGAATATCTCGTAATTGATCATCTGCTCATCCTTTCCTTACAGCTGCACGCCGGAGAAGGACATGAAGCCCAACGACATCAGACCGATGGTGATAAAGGTGATCCCCAGACCCTGCAGGCCAGCCGGTACATCGCTGTACTTGAGTTTCTCGCGGATACCCGCCAGGGCAGCGATGGCCAGCGCCCAGGAAACACCGGCGCCAACGCCATAAACGGTGCTCTCAGCCAGGTTGTAGTCACGCTCGACCATAAACAGCGAGCCACCCATAATGGCGCAGTTCACGGTGATCAGCGGCAGGAACACACCCAGGGCGTTATAGAGCGCAGGTACGTACTTATCCAGGGTCATTTCCAGGATCTGCACGATGGCCGCGATCACGCCGATAAAGGTCAGCAGGCCGAGGAAGGACAGGTCCACATCAGGCAGACCGGCCCAGGCCAGGGCACCATCCTTGAGGATGTTGGTGTAGATCAGGTTATTCACCGGCATGGTGATACCCAGCACCACGACTACGGCAATGCCGAGACCGATAGCGGTTTCCACCTTCTTGGAGATGGCGATAAAGGTACACATACCCAAGAAGAACGCCAGCGCCATGTTCTCAACGAACACCGCACGGACGAACAGGCTGATGTAATGTTCCATTAATAGGCCTCCTTGCTGGATACCTGAGGCGCCATCTTGTAGGCGTTCTTCTCGACCTGATCCTTCTTCCAGCTACGGATGGCCCAGATAAACAGGCCGATCAGGAAGAAAGCCGAAGGCGGCAGCAGCAGCATGCCGTTGGGCTGATACCAGCCACCATCGTTGATCACCGGAATGATCTCGTAACCCATCAGCTTACCCGCGCCGAACAGCTCACGGATAATGCCCAGGGCGATCAGCATGGCGCTATAGCCCAGACCGTTACCGATCCCGTCGAAGAACGACAGCACCGGCGGGTTCTGCATGGCGAAAGCCTCGGCACGGCCCATCACGATGCAGTTGGTGATGATCAGACCGACGAATACCGAGAGCTGCTTGGACAGGCTGAAGGCATAGGCCTTGAGCACCTGATCCACCACGATTACCAGCGAGGCGATGATCACCATCTGCACGATCATGCGGATCGAGCTGGGGATCTGGCTGCGGATCATCGAGATAAACAGGTTGGAGAAACCGGTCACCAGGGTCAGCGCGGCGGACATCACCAGCGCGGTCTGCAGGTTCGAGGTCACTGCCAGGGCCGAACAGATCCCGAGGATCTGCAGGCCGATGGGGTTGTTGTTGAAAATCGGATTGAGCAGGACTTCTTTAATAGTCGGCTGCGACATGATCAAGCCTCCCCTGCACGCAGGTTAGCGATAAACGGTCCGAAGCCGTTCTGGCCCAGCCAGAACTTCAGCAGGTTATCCACCCCTTTACTGGTCAGGGTAGCGCCGGCCAGGCCATCGACCTGATGCACGGCTTGCGGATTTTGCGGATCGACGCCGCCCTTGATGATTTCCACGGCCAGCTTGCCGCTTTCATCGAACAGGGCTTTGCCCGGCCACTGGCCCTTCCACTTCGGATTGTCCACTTCACCGCCCAGCCCAGGAGTTTCGCCGTGCTGGTAGAAACCCATGCCAACCACGGTATTGAGGTCGCCCTTGACGGCAATAAAGCCATGCAGAGTCGACCACAGACCGTAACCGCGCACCGGCAGGATCAGGGTTTCCACCTGACCGTCCTTCTCCACCATATACACGGTGCTGTAGCGCTCCTGGCGCTTGATCCCGGCGATGTCATCGCTGCCCTTGAGCGCACTGGACAGCTTGGGGTCCTTGGCGGCCTTGAGCGGATCGAAGGTGATCGGGTCCATGGCATCGGAGAACGTGCCGCTTTCCAGATCCACCAGCTTGGCGGTAATGGTGCTGTTGAACAGCGCCTTGACCTTGGACGCGGACATGCCCGCTTCACCCAGGCCGGCGATGGCCAGGATGCTGCGCTGCTTGTCCAGCAGGCGATTTTCCACCTGGGTCGGTTTCAGTGCGATGGCGGCACCGGCAACAAATACCGAGCACACCAGACACACCAGCAGGGCCACCGTCAGCGTGCGGACGGTAGATTCTTTTTGACTAGACATTACGTGCCAGCCTCCGCTTGATATTGGCCTGAACGACAAAGTGGTCGATCAGCGGTGCAAACAGGTTAGCGAACAGGATCGCCAGCATCATGCCCTCGGGGAAGGCCGGGTTGACCACGCGGATCAACACCACCATCACCCCGATCAGGGCACCGAAAATCCACTTGCCGGTGTTGGTCATGGACGCCGACACCGGGTCGGTGGCCATAAAGAACATGCCGAAGGCGAAGCCGCCCACCACCAGATGCCAGTACCAGGGCATGGCGAACATCGGGTTGGTGGTCGAGCCAATGGCGTTGAGCAGCAGGGACAGGCCGATCATGCCCAGCATCACGCCGGCGACGATGCGCCAGGCGGCGATCTTGGTGATCAGCAGCACCAGGCCACCGATGGCAATGGCCAGGGTGCTGGTCTCGCCGAGCGAGCCGTGAATGGTGCCGACGAAGGCGTCCATCCAGGTGATGCCGTTGTTGACCACATTCTCGATACCACCGGAAGCGGCAAGACTCAGCGAAGTGGCGCCAGCAAAGCCGTCCACCGCGGTCCATACCGCATCACCGGACATCTGCGCCGGGTAGGCGAAGAACAGGAAGGCACGGCCGGTCAGCGCCGGGTTGAGGAAGTTCTTGCCGGTCCCCCCGAACACTTCCTTGCCGATCACCACGCCGAAGCTGATACCCAGGGCCACCTGCCACAGCGGAATGCTTGGCGGCAGAATCAGGGCGAACAACACGGAGGTGACGAAGAAGCCTTCGTTGACCTCATGCTTGCGGATCGAGGCGAACAATACTTCCCAGAAACCGCCGACGATGAAGGTCACCGCATAGACAGGCAGGAAGTAGGCAGCGCCCTGGATAAAGTTATCCCACAGGCTGTTCGGATCAAAACCGGCCAGCGAGCCGATCAGGGCGAAGCGCCAGCCCTCCTGAGCAGCCAGCAGCTCAGGGCTGTTGGCGAAGATCAGGTTGGCCTGATAGCCGGTGTTCCACATGCCGAAGAACATGGCCGGGAAGGTGCATAGCCATACGGTGATCATCATGCGCTTGAGGTCGATGCCGTCACGCACGTGAGCCGTGGTCTTGGTTACGCTGCCGGGGCGATAGAAGAAGGTGTCGATGGCTTCATACAAGGCATACCACTTCTCGTATTTGCCGCCCTTCTCGAAGTTGTGCTCGATTTTATCGAGGAATGCACGGATACCCATGACTTAACCCTCCTTCTCAATGCGGGCGAGGTTATCCCGCAGGATCGGGCCATATTCGTACTTGCCGGCACAGACATAGGTGCACAGCGCCAGGTCTTCTTCGTCGAGCTCCAGACAACCCAGTTTCTGGGCCATCTCGGTGTCACCGACGATCAGGTAGCGCAAGAGTTGAGTCGGCAGGATATCCAGTGGCATCACTGCTTCGTAGTTACCCACCGGCACCATGGCGCGCGGGCTGCCATTGGTGGTGGTGGTGAAGTTGAACAGCTTGGAGCCGGCCAACTTGGAGACGAACACATTGAGCACCGAGTGCTTGTTCACCCCGGCACGCAGGTAGTGCAGCATTTCGCGATCGTTACCTTCACTCAGGCAGGACACCTGGGTGTGATAACGGCCCAGATAGGCAAAAGCCCCCTGGGCAGTCCGGCCACCGAAGACCGAACCGGAAATCACGCGATTGAAACCCGGAACCAGCTCACCAGCTGTCAGTTCCTGCAGGCTGGCACCGATGCGGGTGCGCACCAGGCGTGGCTTTTCAACCACCGGGCCCGCCAGGGCAACAACACGCTCAACGAACAATTGGCCAGTGGTGAACAGCTTGCCCACTGCAATCACATCCTGATAACCAATCTGCCAGACGCTTTTGCTGACACTGACCGGGTCGAGGAAGTGGATATGGGTACCCGGCAGACCAGCTGGATGCGGACCGGCAAAGGCCTCGCTCTGCACCTTGGCCAACTTCTCGCCGGGCAGGCTGGCACCGTCAGCCTTGCACAGGAAGACCTTGGCAATATTGCCCAGCACTTTCAGGCCGTTTTCAAAATCAACAGCGTGTTCGGCAATCACCACAGCCGGATCGGCAGCCAGAGGATGGGTGTCGATGGCGGTGACAAAGATCGAACTGGGCACGGCATCCAGCGCGGGAACCTTGCTGAACGGACGGGTACGCAGGGCGGCCCACAGGCCCGACTGCTGCAGGTTCTCACGAACCTGGGCATCACTCAGTGACTCCAGCTGATCGGCGGAATACTGAGCAAAGACTTCCTGCTCATCACCTTCCAGATCGATCACCAGAGATTGCAGCACCCGCTTCTCGCCGCGATGAATAGCGCTGATGACACCGGCGCCAGGCGCGGTATAGCGCACGCCCGGAGTCTTCTTGTCGGTGAACAACAGTTGACCGAGCTTGACCCGGTCACCGACCTGCACTTCCATCGTCGGCTTCATCCCGTGATAGTCGAAGCCGATGACAGCGACACTGCGCACGGGCCTGGCGGCCTCGATACGCTGGGCCGGAGCACCCGTTATGGGCAAATCAAGCCCATGCTTTAGTTTGATCATAGGTTTGCCTAACCACTGATTTATAAAACTTTTTATAGGATAGCCAGGACAATCAAGAGCAATAACGCCCCATCCAAGACCCGATGTTATTGGCCTGGATGATGATGCCTAACCTGGGTAAAAAATCCGTTTGATTATAGAGAGGCACCCCGCCCCTGGCCACCCAAGCGCTTGCTTTTTTTGACATTTCGGTAATGGTACGCAACAGATAAAGCATTGACTCAAGGCAATAAAACCGCCAAATAGAGAAAGTCTGTACAACTTTGGTATAAGCCAATGCACATCACCCCGATACTCGCGATCACTCTGTTGCTCGGCCTTGCCCTCCCCGCCCTGGGCAACGAACGCTTGCGCGAAGCCAACTTCACCCGCCAGGTGCAGCTCGAACAAAACGCACTGGAACTCAAGAACCAGGACGTTTTGACCTATTTATGGGTAGATGTGTATGCCGCAGCCTTCTACGCTGCACCCGACACCCGCCCGGACATCGCCGTTGATGAAAGACTGAGCCAGCGCCTGGAGCTGTACTATTTTCGCGACATCAAGCGCGAAGACGTGATCAAGGCCGCCTGGGTCACCCTGGAACGTCAACACAACAACGAAACCCTGGAACGCCTGCGCCCACTGGTGGACGCCCTGCATCAACACTTTGCCGACATCCGCAGCGGCGACCGTTATGCCCTCGCCTACCATCCAGACAGGGGACTGACCCTCGAACGCAACGGCGAAACACTCTTTAACAGCGCCGACCCACTGCTGGCCAGGGCCTACCTGGGCATCTGGCTGGCACCCAACGGGCTGTCGGACAAACTGCGCGACAATTTGCTGGCCAGCCGCGAATAAACGCTTCGCCCATAAGAAATGGCCGGGAGCCATTTTTAACGTCGCATAGCGATGGCCCGCAGGGTGGCCGCCAGGGATGGCAGCCCATAAAAAACGGGAGCCGAAGCTCCCGTTTTTTTTATTTTTGCCTGCACTTAGCGCGGGAAGGCTGGCGGGTTGACCCCGGCCATGTCTTCCATCACGCGCACCACCTGGCAGCTGTAACCGAACTCGTTGTCGTACCAGACATAGAGCACGACACGGTTGTCGTTGCAGATGGTGGCTTCGGCATCGACCACACCGGCATGGCGCGAACCAACGAAGTCGGTGGACACCACTTCCTGGGAGCTGACGAAATCGATCTGCTTCTGCAGATCCGAGTGCATGGCCATCTGGCGCAGGTACTCGTTGATCTCTTCGCGGCTGGTGGCCTTCTCCAGGTTCAGATTGAGGATGGCCATGGACACGTTCGGCGTCGGCACGCGAATGGCGTTACCGGTCAGCTTGCCCTTGAGCACCGGCAGGGCCTTGGCAGCAGCAGTGGCGGCGCCGGTTTCGGTGATCACCATGTTCAGCGCAGCACTGCGACCACGACGACTGCCCTTGTGGAAGTTGTCGATCAGGTTCTGGTCGTTGGTGTAGCTGTGCACGGTTTCAACGTGACCGTTGACGATGCCGTACTGATCGTTCACCGCTTTCAGCACCGGCACGATGGCGTTGGTGGTGCAGGAAGCAGCGGAGATGATCTTGTCTTCCGGGCTGATCTCGCCATGGTTGATGCCATGCACGATGTTCTTCAGCGCGCCCTTGCCCGGCGCGGTGAGCACCACGCGGTCGACACCCGGGCAGGCCAGGTGCTGACCCAGCCCCTCGGCATCACGCCATACACCGGTATTGTCCACCAGCAGGGCGTTCTTGATGCCGTACTGGGTGTAGTCCACCTCAGTCGGCGACTTGGCGTAGATCACCTGGATCAGATTGCCATTGGCGGTGAGGGTGTTGTTTTCCTCATCGATGGTGATGGTGCCATTGAACTTGCCATGCACCGAGTCGCGGCGCAGCAGGCTGGCGCGCTTGACCAGGTCATTGCTGGCACCCTTGCGCACGACGATGGCGCGCAGACGCAGGCCGTCGCCACCACCGGTCTTCTCGATCAGGATACGTGCCAGCAGGCGACCGATACGACCGAAACCGTAGAGCACCACATCGGTGCCTTCGCGACCGGCACCGTTCTGCTTGCCGGCTACTTCGGCCAGCTCATCCTTGACGAACTGCTCCAGGCTGCGGCCATTGCCTTCGGCCTTGAACTTGCCAGCCATCTTGCCCAGATCCACCGAGGCAGCGCCCAGCTTGAGCTCGCTCATGGTCTTGAGGATGGGGAAGGTGTCGTGCACCGACAACTCGGCGTCGTCAGCCAGGCGGTGACGGGCGAAGCGGTGGGCTTTGAGAATGTCGATCACCGAACGGTTGATCAGACCACGTCCGTAGATCGAGGTGACCACGTTGTTGTTACGGTAGAGTTGGCCAATCATCGGAATCATCGCTTCCGCAAGGGCTTCTCGATCGATCCACTCACCGAGACACTGGTCGGGCTTCTGAGTCACGGGCAGTACCTTCCACATGTAGGGGCTGAAAAAAGGGGCTACATTATGACGGCGCATGCGCGCCTGAGCAATGCACGACTGTCGTAACTGACACCACACATAAAGGCCCGCTACAATCGGCGGCCCTGTGTTCTGACCGTGAGCTGCCTGTGTCTGTGCCGACCGCGTCCGTACTGCGCCTACCCGCCCTGCCGGCCACCGCCGGAAAACAGCACTGGGGCAACCTGCCCGGTGCTGCGCTAAGCCTGGCGATTGCCGAAGCCGCGAGCTGCGCCCGCCGCTTTACCCTGCTGCTGACTGCCGACAGCCAGAGCGCCGAACGCCTGCAGGAAGAACTGAGCTTCTTCGCCCCGGATCTGCCGGTGCTGCATTTCCCCGACTGGGAAACCCTGCCTTACGACCTGTTCTCGCCGCACCAGGACATCATCTCCCAGCGTATCGCCACCCTCTACCGCTTGCCCGATCTACAGCACGGTATCCTGGTAGTCCCCATCACCACTGCCCTACACCGCCTGGCGCCCAAGCGCTTTCTGCTCGGCAGCAGCCTGGTCATGCAGGTCGGCCAGCGCCTTGATGTGGCGCAGATGCGTGAGAAGCTGGAGGCCGCCGGCTACCGTTGCGTCGATACGGTGTATGAACATGGCGAGTTCGCCGTGCGTGGCGCGCTGATCGATCTGTTCCCCATGGGCAGCACCACGCCCTATCGCATCGACCTGTTCGACGACGAGATCGAGAGCCTGCGCACCTTTGACCCCGAGACCCAGCGCTCGGTGGACAAGGTCGAGTCGATCAAGCTGCTGCCGGCCAAGGAATTCCCCCTGGAGAAAAAGGCCGTCACCGATTTTCGCGGGCGCTTTCGCGAGCGCTTCGACGTTGATTTCCGTCGCTGCCCGATCTACCAGGACCTCTCTACCGGCATCACCCCGGCCGGCATCGAGTACTACCTGCCGCTGTTCTTTGAGGAAAGCGCCAGCCTGTTCGACTACTTGCCGGCCGATACCCAGGTATTCTCCCTGCCCGGTATCGAAAAGGCCGCCGAACACTTCTGGACCGACGCCCGCGGTCGCTATGAAGAACGCCGGGTGGATCCGGAGCGCCCACTGCTGCCGCCGGCCGATATCTTCCTGCCGGTGGAAGACTGCTTTGCCCGCCTGAAGAACTGGCCGCGCGTGGTGATCAGCCAGGACGATATCGAACAAGGTGTCGGTCGCCTGCGCTTTAACGCCCAGCCCCTGCCGGACCTGGCGATCCAGGCCAAGGCCAGCGAGCCCCTGGCCGCCCTGCGGCGCTTTATCGAGGAACATCCGGCGCGGATTCTGTTCTGCGCCGAATCCGCCGGCCGACGCGAAGTGCTGCTGGAGTTGCTGGCCAGGCTGAAGCTCAAGCCCCGGGAGTTCGATAGCTGGCCGGCCTTTGTGGCCAGCAGCGAGCGCTTAGGCATCTGTATCGCCCCACTGGACGACGGTCTACTGCTGGACAACCTGGCCCTGGTGGCGGAAAGCCCGCTGTTCGGCCAGCGGGTCATGCAGCGGCGGCGCCGGGAAAAGGCTCGCGACGGCGGCGACAACGTGATCAAGAACCTCACCGAGCTGCGCGAAGGCGCGCCGGTGGTGCATATCGACCATGGCGTGGGCCGCTACCTGGGCCTGGTGACCATGGAGTTCGACGGCCAGGCCGCCGAATTCCTCGCCCTGATGTACGCCGAAGAAGCCAAGCTCTATGTGCCGGTGGCCAGCCTGCACCTGATCGCCCGCTACACCGGCAGCGACGATGCCCTGGCGCCCTTGCACCGCCTCGGTTCGGAAACCTGGCAGAAGGCCAAGCGCAAGGCTGCCGAGCAGGTGCGCGATGTGGCCGCCGAGCTGCTGGATATCTACGCCCGCCGCGCGGCCCGGGAAGGCTATGCCTTCCAGGACCCCAGCGTCGATTACGCCACCTTCAGCGCCGGCTTCCCCTTCGAGGAAACCCCGGACCAGCAGGCCGCCATCGATGCGGTGCGCGACGATATGCTGGCGGCCAAGCCCATGGACCGCCTGGTCTGCGGTGATGTCGGCTTCGGCAAGACCGAAGTGGCCATGCGCGCCGCCTTTATCGCCGTGCATGGCGGTAAGCAGGTGGCGGTGCTGGTGCCCACCACCCTGCTCGCCCAGCAGCACTACAACAGCTTCCGCGACCGCTTTGCCGACTGGCCGGTGAAGGTCGAGGTGATGAGCCGCTTCAAGAGTGCGAAGGAAGTCGGCGAGGCCATGCACCAGCTGAGCGAGGGCAAGGTCGACATCGTGATCGGCACGCACAAGCTGCTGCAGGACGATGTGAAGTTCCACAACCTAGGCCTAGTGATCATCGACGAAGAACACCGTTTCGGCGTGCGTCAGAAGGAACAGCTCAAGGCCCTGCGCAGCGAGGTGGATATCCTCACGCTGACGGCGACTCCTATTCCCAGAACCCTGAATATGGCCGTGGCCGGCATGCGCGACCTGTCGATCATCGCCACCCCGCCGGCGCGCCGGCTGTCGGTGCGCACCTTCGTCATGGAGCAGAACAACCCGACCATCAAGGAGGCCCTGCTGCGCGAACTGCTGCGCGGCGGCCAGGTGTATTACCTGCACAACGATGTGAAAACCATCGAAAAATGCGCCAGCGACCTGGCCGAACTGGTACCGGAAGCGCGCATCGGCATCGGCCACGGGCAGATGCGCGAGCGCGAGCTGGAACAGGTGATGGGCGACTTCTACCACAAGCGCTTTAACGTGCTGGTGGCCTCCACCATTATCGAAACCGGCATCGATGTGCCCAGTGCCAACACCATCATCATCGAGCGCGCCGACAAGTTCGGTCTGGCCCAGCTGCACCAGCTGCGCGGCCGCGTGGGGCGCAGCCATCACCAGGCCTATGCCTACCTGCTCACCCCGCCCCGCAAGCAGATGACCGAAGACGCCCAGCGCCGCCTGGAAGCCATCGCCGGCGCCCAGGATCTGGGCGCCGGCTTCGTGCTAGCCACCCACGACCTGGAGATCCGTGGTGCCGGCGAGCTGCTCGGCGACGGCCAGAGCGGGCAGATCCAGGCAGTCGGCTTCACCCTCTATATGGAAATGCTGGAACGGGCGGTCAAGGCCATCCAGAAAGGTGAGCAGCCCAATCTGGACCAGCCGCTCGGCGGTGGCCCGGAGATCAACCTGCGGGTGCCGGCGCTGATCCCCGAGGATTATCTGCCGGATGTGCATGCGCGCCTGATTCTCTACAAGCGCATCGCCAACGCCACCGACGAGGACGGCCTGAAGGAGCTGCAGGTGGAGATGATCGACCGCTTCGGCCTGCTGCCCGAGCCGACCAAGCACCTGGTACGCCTGACCCTGCTGAAATTGCAGGCGGAAAAGCTCGGCATCAAGAAGGTCGACGCCGGGCCACAGGGTGGACGTATCGAGTTCGCCGCCGACACCTGCGTCGACCCGCTGACCCTGATCAAGCTGATCCAAAGCGCGCCGAACCGCTACAAGTTCGAAGGCGCCACCCTGTTCAAATTCCAGGTGCCCATGGAGCGCCCGGAAGAGCGATTCAACACCCTGGAAGCGCTGTTCGAGCGCCTGACCCCCTCAAGCTAAAGGACTGACCCATGCGCCTACGCCGCCACCCACTGCTCTACCCCATCATTCTGCTGACGCTGCTGTGCAGCACCTCGGCCCTGGCCGAGCGCCTGTATCAGGTCGAGGCCATTGTCTTTCGCCAATCCGGCGAGCTGATTTCCGCCGGGCAACTGCCACCGGACAACTGGGCGCAAAATGCCCTGCCAGTAGACAGCAGCAATAGCCGCAGCACCGCGCTCAACAGCGAAGCCGCCAAACTCAGCCCGGGCAACGGCTACCAGGTGCTGCTGCACCAGGCCTGGACCCAGAGCGTCGGTGACGCAGCGCCCAGCCGCATCGCCATCAATAGTGACAGCGAGAGCTTCGGGCACTATCCGGTACAAGGCACCATCAGCCTCAAGCAGGGCCGTTATATCGAGTTGGACAGCGATATCTGGGTCAACCAGTTCGAAGCCGGCGTACTCAGTGACAGCGAACGCATCAAGCAGAGCATCCGCCTGAAAAACAACGAGCTGACCTTTCTCGACAACGGCAGCCTGGGCCTGCTGATCCGCATCAGCGCGCAATAAGTCAAGCCGCCAGAAGGGCGTCAGCCGACGCCCTGATTCATTGTCCGATACCGATACACCCCCCAGCCTCCCATCCCATTGCAAGCACCTGCGCTGACAAGCAATCGCACAGCTCAGCCCCCGAGGTAATTCGAGCCACGCTTACCAAGCAGCAACCCTATTTCATAGGCCCACGCGCTACGGGGAACCCATATTGCTGTAAGACGGGCCTGCTGCTGCGCCAACCAGCATACAGCGATAGAAGCGGAACAAGCTGGGACGTCATGGCTTAAATCCCGCGAACAAAATCCAGAGGAAATCCTGCATCAGAAACATCCTTCCCGGATTGCCTCCGACTACCGGGGCGCGAACGGATCAGCTCCCTCAACGCCCACGCAGAGACGCGCGCGGTTTGCTGCGCAACTGATCGAGCAGGCCCGACAGACCGTTATGGTCGATCTCCTGCATCAAGGCCAGCAGCCGGCCGATCTCGCCTGCGGGAAAGCCTTCGCGGGCGAACCAGTTGAGGTAGTGCCCCGGCAGATCGGCGAGCAGATGCCCCTTGTACTTGCCAAAAGGCATTTCCCGGCTGACCAGTAGCAGCAAGTCTTCAGGTTTCATCACAGATTCCGACTGGGGCGTGGGGGGGCCAATTATGCCGTTCGCCCAGAGCCTGGGCCAGGGCGGGCAAACTCGGGTAAGCTGCGCCCCCTTTCTTCCCCCTAAATATCCCCAAGGTAACCCGGATGCTTATCAAGGCACTGCGCATCGGCCTCGGCCAGCTGATCATCTTTATCGACTTCATCACCCGCCCGCGCAAACTCAAGCGCACGATTGAGGCGCAAGCCGCCGTGGAACAGGCCGCCAGCAGCCTGTCCCTGTATCAGTTCCACGCCTGCCCCTTCTGCGTCAAGGTGCGTCGCAACCTGCACCGCCTCAACCTGCCCCTGACCCTGTGCGACGCCAAGAACGACGCCCAGGCGCGCAGTGAGCTGGAACAGCAAGGCGGCAAGATCAAGGTGCCCTGCCTGCGCATCGAAGAAAACGGCCAGAGCACCTGGCTATACGAGTCCAAGGCGATCATCGCCTATCTGGATCAGCGCTTCGCCGCTTAAAAAAGGCTATGCCCCCATTACGCGCTATACGCCGCTCTTGTAGGGCGGGTTAGCGCCGCCAAACACTGCTCGATCATCCCAATGCGATAGCGGCGCGTAACCCACCAAGCGATAGAACCTGTTGCGTCGATGCTGGGTTACGCCGCGGCCCGAGTGGCGGGATGCTCGGCAAGGGTGGCATGCGCCTCACCCAGCCTACGAATACCGCCCCCTGGTCAGTCTGCCGCCTTAAGCTCAGTCACCACATACTGGCTACCCTCCTTGTCCGCGGCAAACTGCACCTTGTCCCCCACTGCCAGGCCTTCCAGCTGGCTCTTGTCCTTGGCGGTAAAGACCATGGTCATGGGCGGCATACCCAGGTTGGCGATGGGGCCGTGACGCAGGGTGACCTTGCCGCTCGCCATATCCACCTTGCGCACCTCCCCCTGGCTCATGCTCGCCTCAGTCTGCACCGCGCCATGGTGGCCGGCATGTTCGTCACTGGCGTGCGCACTCAGGCTCAAGCAGCTGCCCAGCAGACCGGCAATCAGTAGTTTTTTCATGGTATTTCTCCTTCAGTGATGGCGACCCTGTCGCCTTGAAATCGCTCTATTTCCCCAAACAACGCAGGCCTGTCCGGGCTACGCCGCACATGCCATGCCGTAGCCCTGATAAGCCCAGGCGCAATCAGGGCTGCCAATGCGCCGCACTTAATCGGCGAGCACCCGCACCTTGCCGCGCATACCGGCCTGGTAGTGGCCGGCGATCAGGCAGGCAAAATCAAAATCGCCGGCACGGTTAAAGGTCCAGATAATCTCGCCACGCTGTCCCGGTGCGACATGCGCCATATACGGCTCGTCATGCTCCATATCCGGAAATCGCGCCATCAGTTCGGCATGTTGCTCAAGCTCCTGCTGAGTGCCCAGGACAAACTCGTGCATCACCTGACCGTCGTTGTGGTGCACCAGGCGCAGGGTTTCCCCCAGGCGCACTTCGAGCAGATCCGGCTCGAAGCGCATCTGGTCGTTCATGCGGATTTCCACGCTACGCGTGACCTGCACGGCCTCGCCGGCAATGCCCCAGGCCACCTGCTCCTTGAGTACCGACCTGACCGCCCCATCAGCCTCACCGTGGGCCAGTGCTGGGGTTACATAAACCGGCCCCGCCAGGGCCAGCACCCATGCAACATGGATAAATCTGTTCATAGCATTCTCCTGATCCCACTCAATGACCGGCATGGCCGCTGGGTTTGCGCACCTGTACTTCCACCGTCTCGCCAACAGCCTCTTGGCGCGGCATGGACTGCCCCCCAGCCTGGTTGCTGCGCGCAGGCTCGCCCAGTGCGCCCGTCCATTCCCGCGCCACGGTGCCCGGCGGATGCTTGAACCAGCCCGGGTCGCGGAAGTCGCCGGCCGGTTGACCCTTGCGCACCTTGAGCACGGTGAACATGCCACCCATCTCCACCGAACCGAAGGGGCCGTCGCCGGTCATCATCGGTACGGTGTTGTCCGGCAGCGGCATCTGCATCTCGGCCATATCGGCCATGCCGCGCTCGCCCATGACCATGTAATCGGGGATCAGCTTGGTGATGCGCCGAGTCATGTCGCGGTGGTCCACCCCCACCAGGGTCGGCACATCGTGGCCCATGGCGTTCATGGTGTGATGGCTCTTGTGACAATGCAGGGCCCAGTCGCCCTCCTCGTCGGCGATAAACTCCAGCTGACGCATCTGCCCCACCGCCACATCGGCAGTCACCTCCGGCCAGCGCGAGCCCACCGGGGTCGGCCCGCCATCGGTGCCGGTCACCTCGAATTCGTGGCCATGCACATGGATCGGGTGGTTGGTCATGGTCAGATTGCCCACGCGCAGGCGCACCCGGTCGTTGTGCCGCACCACCAGCGGATCGATCCCCGGGAAGACCCGGCTATTGAAGGTCCACAGGTTGAAGTCGAGCATCTGCATGATCTTCGGCGTGTAGGCGCCGGGCTCGATGTCGTAGGCGCTGAGCAGGAAGCAGAAGTCGCGGTCCACCTCGTTGATCAGCGGATGGTGTTCCTTGGGGTGGGTGACCCAGAAGCCCATCATGCCCATGGCCATCTGCACCATCTCGTCGGCATGTGGGTGATACATAAAGGTTCCGGGGCGGCGGGCCACGAACTCGTAGACGAAGGTCTTGCCGACTGGAATGGCCGGCTGATTCAACCCTGCCACACCGTCCATACCATTGGGCAGACGCTGGCCGTGCCAGTGGATGCTGGTGTGCTCGGGCAGTTTGTTGGTGACGAAAATGCGCACCCGGTCGCCCTCCACCACCTCGATGGTCGGCCCCGGCGACTGGCCGTTGTAGCCCCACAGGTGGGCCTTGTAGCCCGGTGCCAGCTCGCGCACCACAGGCTCTGCCACCAGATGGAACTCCTTGACCCCATTATTCATGCGCCACGGTAAGGTCCAGCCGTTCAGGGTGACCACCGGGTTATAGGGCCGCCCGCTGCTCGGCTGCAGCGGCGGCTGGGTATCAGCGCTGGCCTGCAGCACCGGCTCGGGCAGGGCCGCCATAGCCACCCGGCTGACCGCCGAAGTGGCCACCGCCGCGCCAATGGCGCTGGCACCGAGAAAGAAATCGCGTCGTGAAACCATGCTCAAAACTCCTCGATCAATGCCCGGCGGGGGCTTCGCTGGCGGCAGCTGGGGCCGCGCTGGGGGTGATATCGGCGCTGCCCAGCAGGGCCATCTGCAGATCGGCTTCGGCCAACCAGAAGTCGCGCTGGGCCTGCAGGTAACCCTGCACGGCCTGGATTTGCCGGCGCGCATCGGCCAACAGGTCGAAGGTGCTGATAAACATGCCGTTGTACTGCAGCAGCTGCTCCTCGGCGATGCGCGCGCGCAGGGGCAGCAACTCATCGCGGTAATGCCGGGCAATATCGTGGGCGGCGCGGTAGCCCAGGTAGGCTTCACGCACCTGAGAACGGGCATTGATCGCCGTCTCGGCGGCGCGATTGAGCGCCTGACGATACTGCGCCTCGGCCCGCGCCACCTTGGCCCCACTCCAGTCGAACAGCGGCAGCTCGACGCTGATCTCATAGCCACGCTGGGTCGGCTCTTCGTTGGAGCGGTTATTGGCCACGCCCAGCTCCAGCACCTTGATAAAGCGCGTGGTACGGCTCAGGCCCAGGTTGCGCGCCAGACGTTCGGCATCCAGGCGCACGGCCTGGATATCCAGACGTTGGCTCATGGCCAGACGCTCCACGGCCTCCTGTGCTTCGGCGGCCTTGGGCAATTCGGGCAGGCGTTCGGGCAGCTGGAAGGCGACCTGCTCACCCCACAGCCCCAGCAAACGAGCCAACTGCTCACGGCTTTGCACCCGCGCCCGTTCGGCATGGATCAGACCCAGCGCCGCTTCGGCATAGAAATTCTGCTCCTGGGCCTGTTGCAGCTTGCTGTAGTTACCCACCGCCGCCAACCGCCGCGCCAGTTCAGCACCGATCTCGGCCGCTTCCTGCACCTGCTGTGCGTAGAGCAAGCCCTCCTCGGCCGCCACAGCGTTGTACCAGGCCTTGCGCGTGGCACTGGCCAACTCCAACATGGCCAGGCTGGTCTGGCGCTGCAACTGCTCGAAACGCTGCGCCTCCATCCCCGCCACCATGGGCATGGCGATCAGCCGCACCAGGTTGAAATGCAGCCCGCGCTCGTACTCGACCTCGCTGCCCTTCACCATGCGGCCGAAGGAGAAACCGGGGTTGGGCAGACGCCCAGCCTGCACCCGCTCGGCCTCACCAATGCCCAGCTCGTCAAAGCGCGCCTGCAGGCCGCGGTTGTTCAGAAGCGCCACCTGCACGGCGGCCTCCACATCCAGCGGCGCGGCCAGCAACTCAGCGACACGCTGGGTGATCGTGTCCTGCCCAGCCTTATCCCGGGCCCAGACCACCTCTTTATCCAGATGCTGCTGGCTGACCTGCTGCACCGCCGCAAAACCGCCGTCATCGCTAAAACGGGCACAACCGGCCAGCAGCACTAGCCCGGCGCCCAGGCCGAGCAACCGTAAATAACCGTGCATACGCCGCTCCTTAATGATGGCCATGGTGTTGGTGCTCCATAGGCGTCATATCCGGCTCGACCGGTGTCGTGGGCTGGGTGGCCTGAGGCTCTGCTGCGGGCGGCTCGCTATAAGGTTCCTGGGCATAGGTGCGCCAGCCACCGATTCGGCCAACCAGCTCATTGGCCTCACGCCAATCTGCAAGCGGTTGCTCGCGCCAGCTCTGGTAACGCGCCAAGGGGGATTGATAGGTCAACGATGATGCAGACGCATCGGCATCCAGGGGATCGGGCTCATTGGCCCAGGCGCCAGCAGGCAGCGCCAACAGCCCCAGCACGACGCAGATGCGCCGCAGGGCAACGGGTATAGGCAACATGGTCATTTCTCGCAGCAAACGCCCTCGGCATATACCGAGCAGGCGCAGGTCAGTAAGGCGCGATTAATTCAGCGCATTGGACTCAGGCGAGAAAGATACGTGGGGGGCGTTCCGGCGTTTCGGCAACAAAAGCGACAAAACGAGTCAGGCGTGGCAACCCTGGCTCACTGCTCTGCAGTGGTGGCTGGCTGGGCACCGCACTGCTCAAGGCCACCGCGCCCACACAAAAGGCGCAAAGGCTGCACAGGCTGGTATCCGCCACACTGGCAGGCAGGGCATTACCACCAGAGTGGTGACGACCATGGCTGCCGAGTGCGTACTGATCATGCATCAGCGCGCCGGGGTGGTGAGCCGCCATCAGTTGACTGCTGGGCTGATCCTGAGCCGTCACCGCGCAGAGTTGCATGCCAAGCGCAGCCATGGCCTGAATCGGCAAGGCCACCATCAATATACAGATCAGGGCAGTTCGCAGTTTGCGCATGGCAACAGGCAAGCTCGAAAGAACAATGAACGGGATTATCCACCGATTGCCGCTATTGTCCATGCCTGGATGCCCTGGGCTCATCTGCCCACCCCTCGCGCGCACTCAGAACATGGGCAAAGCACCCTGGCTATGGCTATGATCGAGACTTATGAACAGCCCATTGCCGATCCGCAACCCCTGCCCCCCCGGTGTCTGCGACTGCAGCCTGGAGCAACTGCCACAGATCGCAGGCAGCGACCTGCGCATCCTGATGCTCAACCGCAAGGAAGAAAAACGCCTGCTCGATCGCCTGGAAACTATCCAAAGCCTGGATGACCTGAAACACATGCAACAGCGCATGCAGCAACAACTGGGCATTCAGGTATCAGTCGCCCCAGGGGCAAACGAAGTACGCAGCATGCGCGGTATTGATATTCAGGTTATGGAACAGCCAGGCCTGTGCCGCAAAACCCGCCAGTCCATCCGCACCGCCATCCGTCGCAGCCTGGAAAGGCGCCCCGAAATTGCCTACGACCTGCTTAACGCCCACGACCTGTTTCGCGATCTTTAAGGCAGCCTGGCAAGACCATTTGCCAAACACCTACACACAAAAATCATGCACCCACCCTGTGTTGCATCGTCCCGAACCGCTAGCGCCCAATGCGTAGGATGGGTTGAGCCTGAGATACCCATCAGGGGTTGCAGCGGCCCACCGATATAAGCGCGGCACAGCATGGGTATCGCTTCGCTCAACCCATCCTACGGTCTCCCTTGCAGAGGGGAGACCAGGCGCTAAGGTGGCTCTGGATTTGCGCCCTCGCGGGAAAACGACCATTTCGGCTCCCCCCAGCGCTGCCCATCCCCAAAACATCCACAAACAAAAAGGCCGGTTAATCAACCGGCCTTCTTTGAGCGAAGAACCCAGCAAAGTCAGTGAACGCTCAACTTATCGCGGTTCTT
This sequence comes from Pseudomonas xionganensis, assembly GCF_009763245.1. Classification (GTDB taxonomy): domain Bacteria; phylum Pseudomonadota; class Gammaproteobacteria; order Pseudomonadales; family Pseudomonadaceae; genus Aquipseudomonas; species Aquipseudomonas xionganensis. Next base: position 2,609,388 of record NZ_WKJZ01000001.1, read on the forward strand.
CTCTAGCGTGGCTGCACCAATGCCTTTCACCTCAAGCAGTTCGTCCACCGAAGCAAAGGGGCCGTGCTCCTCACGGTAAGCCACAATAGCTTCAGCCTTGACCTTGCCCACGCCATTCAACTCACGCTGCAGCGTAGCCGCGTCAGCATTGTTGATATTCACAGTAGTTACGCTGGCGACCTGAACGGTCTTGGCGTCGCTGGCAGGTTTGTTGGGTACTTCCGCAGCCGATACAGCAAGGGATACGGAAGCTAACAGGGCGAACAGCAGAGAAGAGAGTTTTGCATTCAGCATAATCAAAGTCCTTTTCAAAGTTTTTGTCGTATTGCTTGCGCGGGACTTCCTGCTCCGCGCATGAAAAAAACTAGACGCTGAAATTGATCTGTCAAATCGCCTCGGCAAAACTGCCAAACGCGGTGGATACTTTGTGACGCGATCACCGCCTGAACCGCACTTAAAGCCTTTAGGGAGTGTTATGCAACTAATCTTGGCCACGCAACCTGATGCGCACAGCGCCTCTTAAATGCAGCCTCAGGGCTCGATACGCCGCTGCATATGAATCCAGTCAACAATCTCACCCTCTGGGGCGTAGCCACTGACGGCCTCGCGCAGCAGCTGGCGAACCCGCTCATAGTCATCACGCTGTACTGCCGCCAGCAACTCATCCAGAAGCTTTTTCAACGCATTCCAGGACAAGTGCTCCTCATCAGCACGCATAATCATCGAATGCTCGGTCGGGCTGACATTATCGCCAATCAGCAACTCCTCATAGAGTTTCTCCCCTGGCCGCAGCCCGGTGAACTCAATACTGATATCACCTTGTGGGTTCTGCTCCGAACGCACACTCAGGCCACTCAGATGAATCATTTTCTCGGCCAGATGGGCAATCTTCACCGGTTCGCCCATATCCAGCACGAAGACATCCCCACCCTCGCCCATAGCACCAGCCTGAATCACCAACTGCGCGGCTTCAGGGATAGTCATAAAATAGCGCGTGATATTCGGGTGCGTTACGGTAACAGGCCCCCCCCGGCGGATCTGCTCATGAAACAGCGGAATAACCGACCCTGAAGAACCCAGCACATTACCGAAACGGACCATCGTAAAACGGGTCTTGTTGACCTGATGCACAGGCTGGTCATCATGCAATAGGTGCGGCGCGACCTCACGGCTGAGCGCCTGTAATACCAGCTCAGCCAAGCGCTTGGTACTACCCATCACGTTCGTGGGGCGTACCGCCTTATCAGTGGAAATCAGCACAAAATGCTCTACCCCGGCCTTGATCGCGGCCTGGGCGGTGTAAAGCGAACCCAGCACGTTGTTCAACACACCTTCGGCGATATTGTGCTCAACCATCGGCACATGTTTATAGGCCGCCGCGTGATAGACGGTATTCACATGCCAGGTGCGCATCACATCCAATAACCTGTCAGCGTTGCGAATAGACCCTAGAATAGGCACCAAACGTACCGGCAAGGACTCACGCCTGATACGAGCCTCAAGCTCGCTGTGGATGCTGTATAGATTGAACTCGCTGTGCTCGAACAGAAGAAGCGCTGTTGGCTTGTTGGCCAGAATCTGCCTGCACAGTTCAGAACCAATGGACCCGCCGGCCCCGGTAACCATGACCACTTGAGCGCGAATGCAGCGCTCAAAAAGAGCTTGCCTGGGAGGAACGGGGTCACGCCCGAGCAGATCAGCGATGTCCACTTCCTGAACATCTTCGACTTTGACCCGGCCACTGGCCAAATCCATAAAACCGGGAATACTGCGCACATGCAGCGGATATGGCTCCAATGCCTCGAGAATCTGCCGGCGCCTGCCGCGCGACGTCGAGGGCATGGCCAACAGAATTTCGTCAGCATCAGTCTCCTCAAGCATCTGTGGGATATGTTTAGCCGTATAAACTCTCAACCCAGCTATAGTGCGATTGGCAATGCCGGGATCATCATCAATAAACGCCACAGGCCGCATGGCCCTGCCAAGACGCAAGGCAGCTACCAGTTGATTCCCAGCCGCTCCTGCACCATAGATTGCGACTCTGGGCAAAGCGACACGCTCATCATGCAAAACCTTGTTATCGGGCTCAAACCATCCCCCCATAAAGTACTGACGCATAGCTAGGCGTAAACCGCCCAGCATCAATAAGCTAAGCCACCAATAATTGAAAACCATAGAGCGTGGCACCAAAGCTGTAGGTCCTCGATACCAGTAAACAGCAAGGGCCAAGACCAAGGCAGACAAGGTAACTGCTTTAGCAATCGAAATCAGTGCATCAGACCCAACATATCGCATAACCGCACGATACATACCGAAATAAATGAAGATAGGCAGGGCAATAACCGGCGTGATCAGAAACAACCAAGCATGTCCGGCGAATGGTTCGGCAGCCCAAAAATCGCCGAGTCTTATAGCGAATGAAAACCATAGTGCGAGCCAGATTAACCCGGTATCGACAAGTAGCTGAAGCAAACGCTTCGTACGCCTTGGAAGCGCCAACAACATGCGTTTAAGTTCTTTCATTTCATTACAACCATCAGTTGCAACCTTGCAAACTGAGAATGAAATGGCACGCGAGCTGTCACAATTGAGCGAAGGAAATACAGTGGATCAATTCTTGACACGATCCCCCCTCCCTTTCCCAAGAACTGTCTGCACCAACAGCTTGAAGTAAAGCACGAGCGACATCGAGGAAATCATTTGAGCATCAGTTTCTGCCAGCAGTTGTGGTGTCGACATATCAATATGACTAATTTGAGCAACCCCAGTAATTCCGGGTCGGACAGCATAAACCCCGCGCGAATCTCTTTCGGCAATAAGGTCGTGCTGACTGAATAGGTTTGGTCGAGGTCCAACTAGGCTCATCTCACCCTTGAGCACATTCCATAGCTGTGGTAACTCATCCAGTTTGGATCGACGCAAAAAACCACCCATTCGCGTTATGGAAGCAGTTGACGCCAGATGACTGGCTACAGACTCGGTATTCAGAGCCATCGTCCGAAATTTAACCAAGGTGAATGGGCGTTTATGGCGTCCGACACGTTCCTGAAGAAACAACGGCGAACCGGTATCTAGAAGCCCCAAGAAATAGACCACCATCAATATCGGAAAGCCCAAAACTAAGCCAATAAATGAAAATAAAATGTCAAGAAAACGAATCATCAACTATTCACACTGGAATTCATCATTTACAAAAATAGGTCGCATCCACAACCCGTTATTGCTCAACTGCCTCTGAAATAGCCACGACCACTGTCCAGCAGTGCATCATGTGCTCGACAGGGCGGCTTCCAGCCGAGTTTAAGCCGCGCCTTCGAACTATCTATCTGCAACGAGTCGCACAGTTGAGTGTAGAGAGCCTGCTTCCCAATAATTCGCGCCCCGATAGAAAGCAGAGCCGTCGGCAACGGTAATAATCGAGCTTTTCGACCCATCCCCTCTGCCAGAAAGCGAATCAACTGCGGTGTAGAAACATCGTCGCCGTCAGCCACTAAAAACAACTCTCTGGCCGCAGCAGGATGATATAAACATACCTCAAGAAGACTCAAAAGATTACTCAAAGCGAGCATGCTTCGTTTGTTTTGCAGACTGGCCAACGGTAAAGGCACGCTATGGTTTACCAACGCTAACAAACGAGAAAAATTTCCAGGTGCATGAGCTGCATAAACTAAAGGGAGCCTTATGATCACTAACTCCATCAGCTGATCATGCAATAAGTCTCGTAAAGCCTGCTCAGCCTCAAATTTGGACTGTGCATAAGGCGTGTGGGGAGCGGGTAAATCTGTCTCTTTGAATGGTACCTCTGCACTTCCACCATTTACACCAATGGAGCTTAAAAAGACAAAACGCCTAACCCCCATTTCCAGTGCTTGCTTGGCCAATGCCAGACTCCCTTCTACATTAACTCTACGCAGCTCCTGTAGAGGATTGGCAAGCGACTCATTCAGAACATGCGCACGGCCTGCGCAGTGGATCACTCGGTCACAGCCTTCCAACGCTTCACGCCAGTCCGTATTTGGCCCAAGATCAGCCACTCGAACACAGCCTGCTGGTACAACCGGTTGACGAGTAACTCCACGCACGTCAATTCCGCGCTCCGGCAAGTACTGCATCAGTGCCGAACCAATAAAACCATTGGCCCCTGTAACCAGACAGCGCTGGCGCCCCTCACGCGGATATGGCATTTGCGCCTCCCTAAACCAAGAGATCACCGACCTTAGAACTGATAAAAAGACCGATACCAGTCAATGAATTGCTGAATACCCTGTTCAACCGACATCTTCGGCGTATAGCCCGTATCACGCACTAAATCAGCCACATCGGCATAGGTATGTTCCACATCGCCGGGTTGCAACGGCAGCAACTCCTTGATCGTGGTCTTTCCGAGAGCTTTCTCAATTAACTCGATATAGGTCAACAATTCCACTGGTTCACTGTTGCCAATGTTATAGACCCGCCAAGGTGCTTTGCTGCTGGCGGGATCTGGCTCGGCACCTGACCACTGCACATTAGGCAAGGCAACGCGATCCAAACAATGCACCACCCCTTCAACGATATCGTCGATATAGGTGAAGTCGCGGCGGTGCTTACCATAGTTGAAAACCTTGAGCGGCTTACCTTCGAGGATTGCCCGGGCAAAAAGGAATGGCGACATGTCCGGACGCCCCCAGGGACCGTACACGGTAAAGAACCGCAGTCCGGTAGTCGGCAGGCCATACAGGTGGCTATAGGCGTGAGCCATCAGCTCGTTGGCCTTCTTGGTCGCGGCGTAGAGCGATACAGGGTGGTCGACATTGTCATGCACACTGAAGGGCATGCTCTCGTTAGCCCCATAAACCGAGCTGGAGGAGGCATACACCAGATGCTCGACCGCCATCTGCCGACAGCCTTCAAGCACATTGAGAAAGCCAACCAGATTGCTGTCGGCATAGGCGTGAGGGTTTTCCAGGGAATAACGCACCCCAGCCTGAGCTGCCAGGTGCACCACCCGATTGAAACCCTGTTGTACAAAGAGCTTACCCATCGCCTCGCGGTCAGCAATATCCATACGAATAAAGCTAAATGCTGGGTAAGGCGCCAACTCAGCTAGCCGCGCATGCTTGAGTTCCACTTCGTAGTAGTCGTTGAGGTTATCAATACCCACAACCTCATCACCACGCTCAAGCAGATAACGACACACATGGAAGCCGATAAAACCTGCAGCGCCCGTCACCAGAACTTTCATAATTTCTATCCTGCTTTCAGAGTACGGGGCGCAGCGAGTCGGCACGGCCAATGGCGTAATACATCAGCCCTGCAGCCTTGACTGCCTGAGGGTCGAATAGATTACGCCCGTCAACCACAACGGGGCTGTTCAACTGGGCCTTGAGCCAGGAGAAATCGACAGTACGGAATTGCTTCCATTCCGTGCAGATAACCAGTGCGTCCGCGCCTTGCAGGGCTTCTTCACGACTACCCAGCAGGCGCAAGTCGTCACGCTCACCATAGATACGCGCCGTTTCCTTCATTGCCTCAGGATCGAAAGCCTGCACCTTGGCGCCACTGGCCCACAGTGCCTCCATCAACTCGCGGCTAGGCGCCTCACGCATATCGTCCGTATTAGGCTTGAAGGCCAAGCCCCACAGGGCGATGGTCTTGCCGGCCAACTGACCATCGAAAGCAGCATGCAGCTTGTTGAACAGTACGGTTTTCTGCCGGTCATTGACCGCCTCCACGGCATTCAACAACTCGGCCTCATAGCCGATCTGCTGTGCAGTACGTGCCAGCGCCTGGACATCCTTGGGAAAACAGGAACCGCCGTAACCGCACCCTGGATAAATAAAGTGAAAGCCGATGCGCGGGTCGGAACCTATGCCCAGGCGTACATGTTCAATATCAGCGCCCAGGCGCTCGGCCAACTGCGCCATCTCGTTCATAAAGCTGATTTTCGTCGCCAGCATGGCGTTGGCAGCATATTTGGTCAGTTCGGCAGAGCGCACATCCATGAAAATCAACTTGTCATGGTTACGGCTATAAGGTGCGTAACACTCGCGCATGCGCGTACACACGGCTTCACTGTCAGTGCCTACAACGATACGGGCGCCCTTTGTAAAGTCCTCAATCGCCGCACCCTCCTTGAGGAACTCCGGGTTGGAGCACACATCAAACGGCAAACTCAGGCCACGCTGCTCCAACACCTGAGTGATGGTGGCCTTGACCTTGTCAGCTGTCCCCACAGGCACTGTCGACTTGTCCACTACCACCTTGTAACCCGTCATATGGGTCGCAATGGTGGTCGCCACGGCCAACACATACTTAAGATCGGCAGAGCCATCCTCATCCGGTGGCGTTCCCACCGCAATAAACTGCACCTCACCGAACGCCACGCCCTGGGCGGCATCGGTGGTAAATCGCAAACGCCCTTCGGCGTGATTGCGCAGCACCATGGTATCCAGGCCGGGCTCGTAAATCGGTAAGATGCCCTGTTTAAGCCCCTCGATCTTGGCCTGATCGACATCCACACACATGACCTGATGACCAACATCGGCCAGGCAAGCCCCGGTGACCAGTCCAACATAACCAGTGCCGAAGACAGTGATATTCATAGAGGCTTCATCCCAACTGAAAAATGCTGCAAAGATACCACAGCAGACCACTGGGGAGCGTGCCCGGCAAGGTGGCTAGGCGTGCACAGTACCAGCGCTGCCCCAACAGTGAACGTAGGAACCATGACCCATAGCAGGCTAAACGCACCCCTAAGCCAGTAATTCCCTATAGAGGTATTGATAGTGCTTAGACATGCGGGCAGCACTGAATCCTGCCTTGATAATCTCCACGGCTGCAGCACGCTCAGCCTCATAACGGGTATCGCACAGGGCCCGCAGACATTGAGCCAACGCTTCGACATCAGCGACCTTGAACAACAGATGAGCCAATGGCGTCTTGCCAATGATTTCGCCATGTTCGGCAATATCACTCAACAGACACGGCAAGCCGCAGGCAAGCGCTTCCAGTACGGAGTTGGGCAGCCCCTCAGCCAGGGAGGTGGAAATGAAGTAATCGCTAGATTGCAAGAAAGCCTGAACATTACCAACATGGCCAAGAAACCGTACCTGCTTACAGCCCTCATACCGGGCCTGTAGGCTCTCACGCAACACACCATCGCCGAGCATCAGTAACAGATCATCTTCACGAGCAGCAGCAAGAAAACCCTCGACAAGGGTCTGCGGATCCTTACGCTGATCGAGAAGCCCTGCCGACATGAACACCCTCACCTGGGCAGGCAACCCAAGAGTTTCCCGCATGCGCGCCTTGTCCGCCAAAGTCAAAACACGATAGCGGTCCATATCGACACCATTCTGCACCACCCGCGCATGCGGCAATCGCACACCGACCATGGCTTTGATGGCATTGGAAACCAATGCAACTGCCGATACCTGGCGCAGATGATGCAAATGCCATCGCGCCATGAGCTGCCCCTGAAGAAACCCGAAAGACATCACGTAGTCTTTGAACGGATAATTACGTAGGGTCGCTACCTGAGGAATATGCCCAGCAAACAAACGCACACACATGCTGTCGGCACGAAGCCCCTGGGTATGCAACAGATCCGGCGCAATTGAAGCAACACGCTTGCGCAGCACCACTGCGCCCTTTAACAGCCCCTCCGCGCGCCCCAGCCCTAACGTCTGGACATCAACACCCAGGGCAACAAAATCCTCCCAACGTGAATCATGCCCCTCAGGCGAAAGGGTCAACACCACCGGGGTGAACTGCTGACGATCAAGGTTTTTCACGATGCCAAACAGCTGATTGGTTGGCCCGCAACGCTCAAGCGTCGACACCACATAGAGAATGATCAAGGCGCATCTCCAGCAGCCGTGATGGATTGCAAAAACATCGGAGTCAACAGTTTCGAACCTCGCTCACTCAGATGACCACCGTCAAAGTAGATAGGCAGCCCATCCCTCACTGGCAGGCAGCGCCCCTGCGGGCAGAGGTGCGGCAATGGATCGAGCACTTGAACCGCACAACGTTCAGCGTCACCAAACTGCGCAAAGGCAAAGGCCTGTTTCTGGCGATACTCAGCCGGGGACTGCACCAGAGGCTCTAAAAGTTCGCTCAGTGATTGCCCACGCATCAACCCACGGGCTAGATAGTCAGGCACTTCCACGGCATAAACAGGCACGGGCGCCATGACATGTACACGCTTTCCAGCTTCGCTCAATCTGCACATAAGTCCTGAGAAGTCAGCATGCCCCTGGGCATACTTCTCCGCCGACCAGCGTGCAACGAGATAGACATCGGTAATTGCAACGTTGCCTGCAATACGATCAAACGCTCCCTGGTTGTACTCCAGGCACTCGGCCAGGTCCCGCTCATCATCCAATTCGACCAAACTCATCGACAAGGTGGGTCCACAGCCGGAACGCCCGTAGTAGATAGCACTCTGCCCGGCCTGCTCGACAGCCTCGGCAAACCCGGTAAAGGTCGCATCGGAATGCGAATCCCCCCAAAACACCAAGGCTGGCTCCTGTGTAGAGACGCCAAGACGGCACTCTGGATACTCCAGACGCTTACCTGGCCGGAAGCACTCTTCGCGCCGAGGATTCTTACTCTCCGCCTCTTCGGCGATCACCACGATCTGCGTCGGCAGGCGCATCGGCAGCCCTTCGCTCAGATACACCAAAGCCCCAGCTAGGCCAATCATCCCTGCACAGACCAGCACGCCCCCGTCGCGCCCAAAGCGCACCCGCCCCCCAGGCGTCCGCCGCCCCCCGTTCCGCACCCACTCCTCAACAAAATAAAAGGACAACCAAGCCAGAAACAATGAAATGACGAATAACCAGAGCGGCGCCAGCCCTCCTAATTCAAATCCAAAGTGCGCAGCGGCGATCAGCACTGGCCAATGCCAGAGATACAGTGAATAGGAGGTTTTACCGAGAAATTGCATAACCCGGTTATCCAGCACTAGTGATGACGCAGCCGAGCCGATCACTAAAGCCGCTCCCAGGGTCGGGAGCAAGGGCCAGAAAGACGGATAGACCAAGGCCTCCGAATACAATCCACTGGAAAGTAAAATCAGTACAAGCCCTAGATACAGGAAAGACGGACGCTGCAGCCACTGTAAACGAAGCGCATAGACATACAGCAAAGCACCCAGAAGAAACTCCCAGGCCCGGGCTGGCAGTAGATAAAAGGCAGCTGTTTCATAGCGCACCGGCGCCAAACCACACAAGGCAAGAGAGCTGAGAAAACCGAACCACAGCAAAGGCTTGAGGTAATGCCCCTGACACCAGCGCAATGCCAGTACCAATACCAGCGGAATAACAAGATAGAACTGCCATTCAACAGAAAGCGACCAAGTATGCAGCAACCATTTATCCAGAGCGCCCTCATCGAAATAGCCCGACTCACGCCAGTAGACAATATTGGAGACCACCCCAATAGAGGCAAGCGCATGCTGCCCAAGCGTCTTGTACTCTGTAGGCAGCAGAACAAAACCTGCGAAAACCAGAACCACCGCCAACATCGCGATTAAAGCAGGAAAAATCCTCCGCACCCGCGCCATATAAAAGTCATAGAAGGAAAAACTGCCCTGCTCGCAGCGGCTACAGATGATCTGCGCCATCAAATAGCCGGAAATCACAAAAAAAACGTCCACTCCCACAAAGCCACCAGTGAACCCTGGTACGGCAAAATGAAAGAACACCACAACCAAGACGGCTACAGCACGCAACCCATTAATATCAGAGCGAAACTTCATAAATACTCGCTATTGTAAAAAATATACTGGGAACTTCGTAGCACACAAAATTAGCCATCAAGAAATGCTAAAGCCCCCTCGCAGAACAAGGCTCAAGACCCACGACACCACTTGTCAAAAGCACCTAGAACAGGATCACAGGCTAGCCAAGCCCCTCACATAACTGCCGCACTCGCGTCCGAATCAACCCCAACTTCATATCAACATAAGCCAGGTCTCCGGCGGAACGCTGAACAAAATAATCGCGGGCGTCATGAAGGTCCAAACGAATTAACAAATCGACCACGGCCAACTCTCTTAGAGTCCCCGCCTCACCGCTCTGCAAATAACTTGCACGCCAAGAAACATAAACCGGGCGCACCACCTCACAATCAGCGATCAGCTTGCACATATCGTGCGCAATCAGCCCCGAACGACTTAACTCCCAATCCAGTATCTGCAGCTGACCATCAGCAGCCTGCAATGTATTACCTAACCCTGCATCACCATGAATTCGTGAACTCAATACAGGCTCATCCGCATACCTGGCCAGCACACCGCAAATAAGTTCGGCCTCATCAGCGGTCCAGCCCTGCCCCTGCAAATACTGCATCCCACCATCCAGATAACGGGCATAAACCGCATCATCTCTCAGGCATGAAACCTCAACCCCTACATGCTCATAAACACTAAACAACTGCTGGGCAAAGGCGAGCGCAGCTTCTTCCCAATGCCCACGTGTGGGGCCACAGCCGGCCTGAAAGCTCATCAATAATGCGGGGGCATAGCGATCATTGAATTCCAGCGGGCGGGGTGCATTTACTCCATCGATGGTCGAAAGCATCTGCAGAGTCTGGTACTCGTTGAACAACGCCTGGTGATCACGCACCCCTTGACTGCGGTGCACCTTGCACACCAGACCAAGGTCAGGATAAAGCGCCAGGATATTATTCTTGATATTGATACTGCTCGCCTGCACCCGCGTACGCCCGACTACGCAGCCACCTAACAGATGCTTGAAAGCAGTAACCGGGCTACCTTGCAGTGCGATTCTGATAGCCGCCTTCCATACTTGGATATCCGCAAGCCAGGCAAGGTGAGCACCAATATGCACCCATCCCTCAGCATGCATATAGGCGGTGCGCAGGCGCTCAACCGGCGTAATACTGGCTACTTCCTGCTCAATAGCATCAAGCAGGCCAAGCACCTCAGCGGCACTCTCTCCGCGAACTTCCATTAGCACTCCATCTCAGCGTAAGGGCGGCACCTAGCCCAAGAACCTGTTTACAGCCTTATAAGCGCTACACATCCACAGCGCCGTTTGTTCAGGCACGAGGGTGCTGCATAAGCTCACGGAGCTTGCCCGACCTCACGGCCTCGGCGTGCACCACGCCCAATGCAACCGGGATAGAGGGCAGTTCCAGGGCCTGCGCTATGGCCAGGCGATGGTAGCCATTACCAGAGAAGATCAACTCCCCCTCACGCCCCACATGTACCAACACCCCACCATCTTCTCGAAAATTACCTGGTTGGATCTCCCGCCGGGTCAGGAATTTTCCGCCCTGGCGCAAATACTCGATCAATTCGGAAAGTTTGTTGTGCCGGGCAATATTCTCCTGCAAAGGATACTTCTGCGTGTCCTTGTAAATTTCAAAAATGCCCGCTTCTTCCCAGGACAGGTTCTGCTTGACCTTCTGGTAAATCACCCGGTGTTTATCCATAGCCGCTAACGGTTCAACACACCTATCCCAATCCCCGGCCACAACCCGCCCGGCATCTTTACGCTTGTGCAGACGCTGGGCCTGCACAAGCTGGATGGCTCGTGGGTCGACGAACATCAGTGCCAACGCCCTTGGCGAGTTGAAACCAAATCGGCAGAAGTTAAACAGATCGCGAAGATAGAACAGCAAAAAAATGCGCATTGCCTGATACGGCTCCCTGATAAGTAATGGCACTGAGTTGACGCCCCTGTAATGCAGGCACATCCCAAGTCAGCCGATAAACGGCTAAGCGTAACGCTCCTGAAGCTGCTTCAGAAAGGCATTGACTGCAGAGCTCCCCTTGTCCGATACAGGCAGATGCCTATGGCAAGCGCTGTGTATGACGGAAATCTGCACAGGTACCTCTTGCAATTTCAGATGACGGGCCAAGGCAAAGCGATGATTGCCATCATCAGTCTTGAGTAACTGACCATCACGCCCGACGGCACAGTTTATCTCACCACCGTAGCGGCAGAGGCCCAACTCATCCTGGGTACGTAAACGCCCATCCGCTGCCACCTGTCTATACAGGCCACGCACGGCCTGCAAGTAATCGCGAAGTTGTTCAAGCGTCCTCATACCTCGGGCTTCACCGCGCTGCAGCAAACGCTCCTGCAACAGCTGAAACTCCAAGGTCTGCTCCACCGGCATGCTCCCCAGCAACTCGGCACAACTGATGTAGCGTGGATCAGTGGAATCGACTTCGGCAAAGCTCTTGCGCCGCACATCCCAGTCGCCATCACGAAACAGCGTACGCCGAGCCTGGGCCTCACCACGGATATTGCACTTGTACTCAATCTTCATCGGATCAATAAAGATACAAGGCAATAGCACGGCATTGGGAACACGCAGCCGGCTAAGGTTCTCGACACGGTTACCCTGGCCATACAGGAAGAGCCAGGCATTGGCACGGGCCTCAGCACAAGCTAGGCGATCTCTCAACCAGCTGCGCATCAACTCACCTGCTCTTCTGTAGCCATAACGGCCGACAACAACCCCTTCGCCCGACACGCCCAACTGAACCGCCCCTGCAGGTCGGCATACGCGTTGTCCGCCAGGCGCGCGGCCAGACCAGCCTCAGCTTGAAGACGATGCACATTGGCGCACCAAGCCTCAACGTTTTCGGCATCAGCCAGCAGGCAATTGCGGCCATCGTCCAGCACCTCTCTTAGCACGGGTAAGTCAGATGCAAGAATGGGCCGCCGCGCCGCCATGTACTCGAAGATTTTCAAAGGTGATGTCCAGCGTCCGATATCACTGCCGCCAACCCCCTTGACCACCCGTTGATTGGGCGCAAGTAAAGCATCCATGCCGAGCATAAAACCGTGGGCCTGGGCCGGCTTCATGAAGCCATGAAAATGCACATTGGAAATGCCCTCGGCCTTACGCTTCCAGGCCTGTAACTGCTCACCCGAACCGCCCACCACATGCACATCTACGTCCGGTAGCGCTTTAGCCAGCGGCAGCAGCAACTCCACGCCTTTACCCTGATGCAAACTGCCGACATACCCGAGCTGCAAACGTATCTGACCCGAGCCAAGCACTTGAGGCTCAAGCTCCGGTGGCACGTCCGCACCATCGGGGGCCACCAGAATCAGCGCCTCTGGCAGCAAGTTATGCTGCAGATGCCAGTCCTTGAGCGCATGAGTAATGACGACCAGCCTGCGGAAGCGTTTATGCCGCACGATCCAGTCGAACATCAGCCCCTGCAAGCGTCCGGAATGACGCATGGGCTCATGCACTTCCAGAACCAGTTCGCGCCCAGCCAGCAGAGCGGCCGCCGCCCCAAGCAAGGAGCGCGAGAAGACCAGGTCAGCCTGCTCCTTGCCGAGCGCCAAGTGCACCCACACCTGCCACGCATAGGCATAAGACGACTTGAGCCAGGGAACTACCGGTAGCCAGCGCAATTGGAAACGGCGCTGCACGCCATAAAACTCATATGCCTGCGTCGTATCGACTTCGGCTTGCCAACCAGGCAGCCACAGACTGGTTTCAACACCCTGGGCAGCAAAGGCATCGCACATCTTCATCACATGCACACTGTTGGCCGTTTGCGAGGGCACCTCGGACTGCGCCAGATAAACAAGCTTCATAGATTTAAAACCAGAACTCTGCTGCCCCCGCTAGCTGCTAGGCAGGCTGAAGATCATGGACAGGGCGCGCTATTCAAGACCGTTAGGGTTATTCGACTGCCAACGCCAGGTGTCGGCCATCATATCCTGCAAACTCAGCTGAGCCCGCCAGCCCAGCTCACGACGGGCCTTGTCAGGATCGGACCAGCACTGGGCAATATCTCCGGCACGTCGCGGCACCACCTTGAAAGGTATCGGGCAACCACTGGCCTGCTCGAAGGCACGAATCATCTGTAACACCGAATACCCCACCCCCGTACCCAGATTCCAGACGTGAACACCCTGCTCCCTAGCCAAGTAATCCAGGGCAGCCAGATGCCCTTTGACCAAGTCCACAACATGAATGTAATCGCGCATCCCTGTGCCGTCTGGGGTTGGGTAATCATTGCCAAATACCGCCAGCTCACTCAACTTGCCGATCGCCACCTGACTGATATAAGGCAGTAAATTATTGGGAATACCCTTGGGATCTTCACCGATCATGCCACTTGCATGGGCCCCCACAGGATTGAAATAACGCAGGATTGCCACCGACCAGCGTTCATCTGCAGCCGCCATATCAGCCAACACCTGTTCAACCATCAGCTTCGAGCGGCCATAAGGGTTGGTGGGCATACCAGTGGGGCAAGACTCGGCTATTGGCATTTGCTCGGGCTCGCCATACACCGTAGCTGAGGAGCTGAAAACCAGACGAAACACCCCGGCAGCAGCCATCGCCCGGCACAGCGCCAGGGTTCCGCCCAGGTTGTTATCGTAGTAGCGCAAAGGCTGGCTCACGCTCTCTCCTACGGCTTTCAGGCCGGCGAAGTGCAACACTGCCGAAATCGGGTAGCGGCTAAACAACGCCTCGAGCAGAGTTTGATCCCGCACATCTCCCTCGACAAAAACACAGGCTTTGCCGGTCAAGCGCTCGATTCGCCGCAGCGACTCCTGTTTGCTATTGCCCAGGTTGTCCAGGACCAGAACCTGATGACCAGCCTCCAGCAACTCAACAACAGCATGGGAGCCGATATAACCGGCACCGCCGGTGACCAGAATCATTGCACCCTCATCTTTAGCAGTCATCGTGAATAACGATAGAGAAAACGCCTGACAGCAGGCGGAGGCAAGCGAATAGCCGCACGCAAGCCGAGATTGAGCCAATACTCCAAGGGGCTGAGAAAGCCGATTTGCCGCTGAAAGCGCAGTAGACCTATTTCACCCTTGAAGAAAGTCAGGCCGCGGCGAGCAATAAAATCCTCATCGGTACGCATATACAGCAAAACCTCAGGGATATTGCCGAAACGATAGCCTCTGACCAGCATCAGACTCCACAACCCATAATCCTCAGGAAACACCTGAGGATAACCGCCAACATCCAGCACAGCTTGCTTGCGGAAAATCGTCACCGGATGACTGAATGGGCTGCGCTTCTTGGCAAAACCCTTCAATTGCTCATGGTGTTCGGGCAGTTTCTTCAGATGGAAGACCTGCTCCATGCCCTGATTACGCTCTTCGATCCAGGCGCTGGCCACATCTACGTCAGGATGCGCAGCCATATAGGCCAACTGCCGTTCGAACCGCTGAGGCAAGGCCACATCATCGGTATCCATACGCGCCACTAGGTCATGACTGCAGTGTTGTAGGCCATGATTAAGCGCCCGCGCCAGCCCCTGGTTCTGCTCAAGACGTACCCGCACCAGCGGCAGGCGAGCAGCATAGTCGTCGATAACCTGCAGCAGCGCCCCGGTCAGGGGGCCATCCTCCACCAGCACCACCTGATCGGCCGGTTGACTCTGGGCCAACAGGCTATCAAAACAGGCCCGCAGGTAATCCGGCTTTTCCTTGATATACACCGACAGTAGAACCGAGAGCCCCATAAACTCCTAAACCCTTAAAAAATGGATAGCTGAGGGCGGCATAGGAAGCCCATGCCCCTACTTTTAGCTGGCAGGCCGCAAAGGTCGGCTATGTTAACCCAGACAGCCTGTCGCACCTAAACAGCGCAACAGCGAGCACACAGGTATTGACCTCGCCCTAACCGCCATAGCGTTTCTCTACCTCAGAAATAAACGCACGTAGAGCTGCCAGGCCACCTGCTGCCTCCAGCGATTCGCGGTGCACATCATGAATCAGGCACAGATGCACAGGGATACGCGCGATACCCAGTTGCCGGGCGGCGGCAAAACGATGATTGCCGGCGTTGATCTTGATCAGCCGCCCCTCACGGTCCAAGGCACACTGAATTTCACCGGCATAAGCGCTCCCCCCCAACTCACGCTGACTCTTGTAGCCTTTTTCAGCCATGAGCTGGTAGAAACGCTTGCGCGCCTGGAGATGTGCCTGCACATCCTCGGCACTGCTACAGCCGCGATAACTGCCTTGCTGCACCACGGCCTGCATGATCAGTTGATATTCATCAGTTGCCTCGGGGCAGAGTCCTTCCAGCAATTGTCGACAGGTGGTGTATTTGGGGTCTTGCACCTCCACGTCCTGCATCGGGCGGACTGCGAGATCCCAATCTCCGGGATGGAACAGCGCATTACCACGGTCTGGCTTGACTGCCACACTGGCGGACCACTCCACGCGGCTTGGGTCGATATAAATCACCGCGGGCAGCAGCAGATTGGGCACCCGCAACGCCTGTAGGCTCTGAGTGCCTAACAACCTTGCGCGCAGCGCATGGCTGGCACTCATCGCCAGCACCCGCAGGCGGTCGCGCCATGTTCGCAGCCAGGCCTTCATTCGCTTCTCACTCAAGTGATAACGCCTGCAGCGCCCGACGAACCGCAGCAGCCGACGGCCGAGCAGCATCCTCACCCAAAGAAGCCAGCCAACCCGGATGGATATGCCGAATCAACACCGGCACCTTGGGTACGCCAACCAACTGGGCAATAGCCAGGCGGTGCCGGCCCTTCTCCTCCTTGATCAGCCGTCCATCGCGCCCCACCATCACGCAAATGGCGTCCACCGCCTTCTCAGGCCGGTAGCCATCGGCAGACATGCTCCTGAACACCTGCACATAACCCTGGAACAACCGCTCCAGCGCCTCTTCAGAGTCCAGCTGCAACGCCTTGTAGGCGCGCACTCGACCCGCATGCAGCTCACCCAGCAACTGCTGGAAATAGGCCGTGCGCCGGTAGTCAAAGGCGCAAGCCTGCAAATCAGCCAGAAAGACATAGGTAGGCATCTGCCGAAAAGGCTTGGTCTCGATATCCCAATCCCCAGGCAGGAGCAATGGCGCACGGGCCGCCACCCAGCGGTACAGCGGGTTCTTGCGCCACACACGCTTGAGCAAAGGGTGATTCACCCGCTTGTGCCGCACATAAGGAGGTAAGGCGTAATCGGCAACGGCAGCAGGTGGGACCTCCAGCAGCAGCTGCTCGGCCAACTGCTGGCGTAGAGGGTCGCGCAGCTGTTGCACCAGCCAGGCACGCAGGGCCTTTATCATTCACACATTCCTTATCTGAGACCCAGCCCCATCAGGCCTGGCAAAGCGCCTGGGCCCGGGAGAAATCATTGGCATCCAGCGCCGAACCGAGCTGCCGCAAACGCCAGGTCATCTGCACAAAATCATCCGGCACCGGCTGCCCACCCTCGTTGCATAGATCAGCATGCAGCAATGAATTGCGCCCATCGAGTATCCAGCCACGGCCAACCCCCAGCAGCTCGTTATCGATGATCAGCAATCGTCCGCTGCCCTGCTCCAGCACCAGGTTGGCCGCCGATAGGTCGGGGTGACTCAAGCGCACCGGCAGCCGCTCACCGAGCTCGGCATAGCGGGCCTGCCATTGCTGGAGAAAATCGGCCACCAGGCTCCAATGCCGCCATACGCCGAGGCGTACCAGCAGATAATCCTGCAGGTAACAGAAGGCCTGATCGTGCGCAGTCGCCAGTGCCAGCGATGCCTTGCCGTGATGCAGCTCATGCAGCAACTGGCGCACGCGCTCGGCTGCGGCCAACTGCTGATCGCCGGGCAGCTGCGTCACACTGCACCCTTCAACCCAGGCTTCCACTACCAACTCATCGTCCACAGCCAGTAACTCGGTAAAGCCACAGCCATCCAGATCCAGCCCCTGCACGGCCTGGCGCAAGGCAATCTGCGCCGGTCCATAGGCGCTATAGACCTTAACCTTGCGCCCCTCGCAATAGCCGGCAAAGGACAGACGACCAGCCTTGGTCACACCCGGCTGCTGAAAGCCGCCCAAAGGCCTGAGTCCCGTAATCTGCATGCCAGCCACGCGGATGCTACCGGGGAAGCTACGCAAGGCGCGCTGTTGCCCCAGGGCCTGTAAACGGCGACCGGCGCGTACGCACAGATTCTCGAAATAGCGCTTCATAAAAATCCCCGTCAGCGGCCAAGAGCCAACAGCAGCCGCCGCTTGATCAGCACTTTCAGTGCCCGATACAGCTCAATAGGGCGCATATTGCGCCAGTGCTTACGAAAGAAGGCCCAGTTGCCCCTGAGCAGGCTGTGCCGCGCCCGCCCCCCCTGGTGGTCGCAAAGAATAGCCACCGCCTGCGGTTCGGCCACCAGGCGCTTACCGGCAAGCAATAGGCGAGCGGCCAGGTCACGGTCCTCAGAGGCTGGCATGCTCTCATCGAAACCAGCAAAGGCCAGGAACACATCACGGCGAATCGTCAGGTTTTGCCCGCCAAAGCCCGGGTTACACCAGAACACCTGGCGCTGCGCCTCGGCATCATTGGGTAGCAACTTGTATGGCTGCGCCACGGCGCCCTCGGCCTGACGCAGCAAACGGGCTAACACCGCATCGGCGGCACTTGCCTGGAAGCGCTCCAGCACCCGTTCCAGATAATCGGCTTGCCACAGATCATCATCATCGAGGAACGCCACCAACTCGCTGGTTGCTGCCTGCGCCCCTACATTGCGCGCCCGCCCCGGGCCGATGCGCGGCGCCGTGCGCAACACCCGCACCCGCGGATCCAGCCCCTGAGTACAGGCATCCTCACGGCCATTGTCGACCAGAATGATTTCCGTCGCGGCTACGCTCTGCGTCAATACGCAGTCCAGCGAACGCTGCAACAGAGCGCCACGGTCACAGGTGGGGATAACAACTGAAATACTAATATTTCTAAGCACATTGACCCCTCAAGACCAGCTCAAACATCTATCTCGACTAAGTTAAAATCTCGCTCAATGACGGTCCCAGAAAAATCTGGAAACAAGCAAAATACAGCATCGGCAATTTCAAACTCATGTATACCGCCCAGCATTTTACGCTTAGCCTTAGCCAGTTTATCCCTCTCCAAACCCCAGCCCTTCATTTCGCGATACTCATTCAAGTAGCCAATTAACATGCGAAATTTCTTTAAAAAAAATCCGATATTAAAAGCGTACGCAGGGGTAGTTTCCAATTGCTGAAGTTGGCTTAGTATTTTTGACGAGGCCAACTCACTATCGACAGATATGACATCAGAAAGATCAAGTTCATTTATCCTTGCCTCCCCCGAAAACATAAGATCGCATTCAGCCAAAAGGTCTTCATAAGAAGAAACCGGAGTAGAAACTTTATACGTAAAGCTTTCGCTCTTAGGTTTGGAGTTCTTGCCCAACAAATAAACAGATGGAATACCAGCCACGCAGGCTTGCACCGCAGTAGTACAACCCCGATGCAAAAGACCAGAAGATGCATACAACCAAGGACTTATCTCACCCTCATAAACCACTTTCACCTTCTTTAACTCAGACAGCGCCGAATCCCAAATAGATAAGTCTTCCGCAGGATGAGGTCTTATTACCAAAGGCGGAAAGGCGTCATCAGCATCCACACGCCTCATTAAATCGAGAAAATCCTTAAAGTCTTTAAAAGCAGCCCAAGCCAACTGACTAAAGCTCTCCAAATCAGCTTCAGACGTAGCAATAGACTGCAAGCGCTCAATCTCAGAATGAATTTTCTCCTCTGACAAGAAGCCAAAATCAGACGAAAACAAGATGAAATTACCAAAACGAGAACGAATAGACTCTACGCTATGGAAATACTGAAATTTGAACTCAGGACGCCACAAATCAACTCTCGGCCATCCTGATGCAAAAATACGCCCTAAAAGCTGAGGACGCACCAATTCAAGTTTCTGTTTATGACCATCACCAATAACAAAAACGCCATCAATCAAGTGCTCAGTACCTGGATAGATGCGGCGCCTGCAATACATCTCAAGATCATGAATAGCAGGACCCATTTCTTCATCAAGCACAACAAAAGAGTCAACTTTCTTCTTAATTTCTTCCAGCACCGACAAAGGCTTACCACCTTTGTAAAAATAAATACCGTCTCTAGAAGACTTCCTCAAAACCAATCGATCAATTGACCGCTTAGTACCAAGGTAAACACGAAATCCCGCCCGAGTAGCAAGAACACTCAGCAACACCTTAGCCTTAAGCTCTCGCGCCTTAATTTCAACAGGAAGATAAATAGTCGGTTTAGCACTTCTAGCAGCCATGATCAAACACCATCGATTGCTGCAGAAAAAGCATCAGCAGAAGAATAGTAACCACTATCCCCGAATGAAAAATAATCAGATACTTTATTAGAAAGCCTATTCTGTAAACTTCTCAAGATTTCATCGAGAGGCATAGAAAAATCGCATCCACCAGTTTCACTACCAATAGCGCTACAGAATTCCAAAACCTTTGGATGACGATTCAACGGCATAATCGGTACCCCGGCCAAATAAGCGGTGACCAATCCATGCAACCGCATCGACAGATAAAAACTGCAGGAAGAAATTTGAGCTATAGTTCCCTGCAAGTCCCCCTGATAGTCATGCAGAAGAACTCTTTCAGGGTGCTTAGCAGATTCGCGCAAGCGCCGATGCAGCCGATCATCTGCATATTTGGCACCAGAGTACAGCGACACCAACAGCACCTCAGATCCAGACATAGTCAAATAATTGACCAGACTCAACATTTTAGAAAACTGCTCTTCCTGCTCGGCCAATAACAGCTTCGGATTAAGTATAAAAGACGCACCAACTCTATCAGTCTTTACATTTGAAACAAATAAATCAGGCCTCAGCGCCTTGACCGAAAAAGCCAAATCGATTCCATTTATGATCTCTCCTCCGACATCCAGCTGCCGAACAAAATCGAAAGATGCCGTATCGCGGCAATGAACAATATCCAGTTCCTTCAAAAATGCTACAACCTGACGTTCAGCATGAATATCCGGGAAAGGGCCTATAGAAACGCCTACTGCTGACACTAGTGATTTCGATGACGCACGTCCCTTCCGGTATCGCCGTAATACTTCATGCTTCCAAGCAATACTATTCGCAGAGTGCAGAATCGAACCACCGCCAAAAAACAATCCATCATAGCTCTTATAAGACTGGAAATAGCGTTTACGGAGGCGACTCAAGCGCCCACCATCTGCAACATTTAGCCATGCAATCGAAGGTTCATTAACATCATGATAGATCTCAGCTTCTCCTTTCTCATAATAGGTAACAGCCTCCACACTTTGAGTTCGATAAAACTCCAGCCGAAGCCCATAAGCGAGGAGCTCATCACCAAAATTCCCGCGCCCGACCCATGCACTTACCAAAGGAGAATTAATTTTCATTGCACCATGACATTCAAAAAAACATTAAAAGTATCTTGCATTTAGCCAAAACGCTCATATCACACTAATGAGTCATATGTGACTGGCAGGCCAAAGTTCACCTCCTTGGCCAAACGCTTGCCGATCACTTGATCCAGCATCTTGGGCGGCAGCCCGAAGCCTGGCCTTACGCTGCGCACCATATCGGCGGTGATCAGCTCTCCAGCTTTGCCTTCCTTGACGAAATACAGTGAGCGGCGGAACTGGGCATTGCCCTGCTCGCTGGATTTGCGTCCGTAATCCACACGTCCCAGTGCCTGCCAGGCGGTGCGACTGTCACGACACAGCGCAGCAAGCTCGGCCGGCTCCAGGGAGAAGCTGTCGTCCGGGCCGCCGCCACTGCGATCGAGTGTAAAGTGCTTTTCGATGATAGATGCACCGAGCACCACACTGGCAATGGCCGTGGTGTTGTCCAGGGTGTGATCAGACAAGCCGGTAACCAAACCAAAACGTTCAATCATGTCCGGCAGGGTACGCAGGTTGTAATCTTCAGCCGGGGCCGGATAGCCGCTGACACAGTGCAGGATGGCCAGTTCCTTACAGCCACCGGCGCGGGCGGCATCAACGGCTTCCTGAATTTCCTCGATATCGGCCATCCCGGTGGAGATGATCATGGGCTTGCCGGTGGCGGCCACATAGCGGATCAGAGGCAGATCGACCGCCTCGAAAGAGGCGATCTTGTAAGCCGGCGCATTGAGGTCTTCAAGCAGGTCCACCGCCGTGCTATCGAAGGGCGAGCTAAAGGTGGTGATGCCTAGCTGCCGCGCATGCTCGAACAGCTCCGCGTGCCATTCCCAGGGCATATGCGCTTCTTCGTAGAGCTTGTAGAGCGTCTTGCCATCCCACAGACCGCCGTGGATCTGAAAGTCCGCCGAGTCGCAATCCAGGGTGATGGTGTCGGGCCGGTAAGTCTGCAGTTTGATCGCATCCGCCCCCGCGGCCTTGGCTGCTGCCATGATGCGCTTGGCCATATCCAGGCTGCCGTTATGGTTGGCAGATAGCTCGGCAATGATATAAGGCGACTCGTCCAGGCCGATCCGCCGACCGGCGATACTGATGCTGGGATGCACTGACATGCTCAACTCTCCGAAGCGCTCCGTGACCACTCATTGGCCAGAAGCCCAAAACAATGGACGGCATGATAACGGCTGCCGTCGAAATAGTGGTCACGCAATATGCCTTCCTGCACGAAGCCAAGCTTGGCGTGGAAGTGACGAGAACGCTCGTTGTAACCCAAGGCTTCAGCGCAGACCTTGTGCAGGCCAAGTTGAGTGAAGCCATAGTCCAGCGCCTCACGCCCCAGGGCGCTGCCGGTGCCTCGCGGCGCATCAGGGGCCAGGTAGAAACCCCATTCGGCCACCAGAGCACCGCGCAACTGGCGGAAACTGACAAAACCGAGCGGCTGATCCGCCACTTGGTAGATCAGGAGGTGGCGAGTCGGATCGACCGACGCACCGGCAAACCAGCGGGTGTGCTCTACGAGACTTATTTCATGCTGGCTGTACATAAAACGGCGTACATCGGGATGGTTACGCCAGTTCAGCAGCATCGGCAAATCCTCCTCTTGGACGAGGCGCAACTGCGAATTAGATTGACTCAAAAATCACCTCACACCTGGAGTGCTTGCAGGACTGCCTGGACACCGCATCCATCGCTCACCTGGGCCGCAGCTTCGCTCATTTGTCGAGCTAACTCGGGTCGCTCAAGCAGAGGAGCCAATAGACCGGGCAGCTCACGGGTGATTGAATCGACGCTGGCAATAATCCGGGCAGCCCCAACAGACTCTAGACCTGCAGCCACGGCGCGCTGGTTGTCAGCGAGCACCACCATGATACTGGGCAGGCCCAGACAGCAGCGCTCCCAGGCGGTCGAGCCGGCTGCACCAATGGCCAGATCTGCCTGCGCCATTAGGCCGGCCATGTCTCGCTGGTCAACCAGCACCTCGACCTGCAGCGGTAAACGCGCAGCCAGCTCACGCACAGCAGCCAGCCATGGCGCCTGACTGCCCATGACGACCTTGATATGCAGCGCTGATGCCTGCGCAAGCCCGGCCAGCACATTGAGGACGACAGCTGTGGCATTGGCCTGATCAACTCCGCCCATGCTGATCAGCAGTTGCTCCGCGCGCGCGCTTGCACGACGCCGCGCCAGAGTGGTTGGGCGATACTGTGCAAACTCCGGGCGTAACAGGGCATAGCCGGAGCCACAGAGCAAGGTGCAGTTTTCCGGGACTAAGGCTTGGTAATCGGCTTGATCACGGCCAAAGGTCTGATCCAGCAGCAGATCGCATACATGTGGCCGATCTGCCAGGTCATCAATCACCATCAGCCTTCCGCAATAGGGCCTCAGCAGGCGCTGCCAGGCAGCATCCAGCCCATAGTGATCAACAATCAGCCAGTCAGGCTGAAGCGCCTGCAGCACCTCGCCGCTTTGCCTGGCATCCTCGTCCTGAGATACCCCTAACCAGGAGATATGAGCAGGAGTTACGAGCCCCGGTGGATCAATCGCCCCGTCGGCCGGCGCCAACTCATGCACCGGGTATCCGGCTGCGGCGATTGACTGCATCAAATTGCCCGGATGTGGGCGGCAGATAAAATGACACTCTGCGCCGCGGCGCTGCAGGGCACTGGCCAAAGTCAGGCAACGCATGACATGGCCACTGCCCATTTGCAGGGAAGCATCAACCCGGAAGGCAATCTTCATAGAGGTCAGTTCAAGCGCTTGAAACCGCCATGACAGACCGGCCCCTTGAGTAGCTCTTGCACAGAGCGCCCCTCCTCACATTCCTTGATCAAAGCGAAGATCGGATCAAGGGCGCCGAAATACCCCTCGACTACGGCTGGCGTATGTTGAGTGCAGACATAGACGCTGGTGCCAGCCAGGTAACCCTTGGCCAGCATTTCCTGGGTAATCAGCGTCTTGTAGGCAAGATGATCAGGGCTATTGAAAGCAAACCCGGTCAGCGCAGGCAGACCGCTGGTGCTGATCGACAGGCCATGCTTCTGCGCAAGCGCCTGCCACTTGGTCGTGATATCCAGGCCAGTCTGGGTGATGCTTTCCCAGGATTTGACCCGCTGCATGACCTCAAGGGTCTTGAGTGCGGCAGTCGGGCCGATTCGCTCGGTCCAGAAAGTGCTGCTGATAAACGTGCTCTGCGCCGCTTCCATGACTTCGCGACGGCCGATGGTGGCGGTGATGGCATAGCCATTACCCAAGGCTTTACCAAACATGGCCATGTCGGGCTCAACGCCATAGAGCTTGTGCAGGCCACCAAAGGTCTGACGAAAGCCCGAAGTACATTCATCGAAAATCAGCACGATGCCACGCTCGGTAGCGAGTTGGCGGACCTTGTGCAGGAAGTTATCTTCAGGGCCACTGTTACGCGACACTTCCATCTTGATCACGCCGATATCGTGGTTGTCCACCAGCGCCTGAAGCTCAGCAAAGTTGTTGTAGTTGAAGGGGAAGACCGTGCCGCGCAGGTTGGCAGGCACGCCCTTAGGCTCCAGTCCCGGCAGCAAGTGACCGGCCAGGTTCTTGTCATCGCCGAGGTTGGCCGAGAGGTACCAGTCATGCCAGCCGTGATAACCGCAAATGGCAACCTTGTCGCGCCCTGAGGCTGCCCGGGCAATACGAATGGCAATGGCGTTGGCCTCGCCGCCTGAACGGGCAAAACGTACCATGTCGGCCCACGGGTGGATTTCAATCAGCTTTTCAGCCAGGTAGACCTCTTCAGGGCAATTGAAGGTCGACATGTTGCCGCTGTCGATGGTACGTCGCACAGCATCGTCGACTTCCGGATCACCATAGCCCAGGGTGTTGGTACCAATGCCCATGATGAACATGTCGGTATATTCATTACCATCCAGATCCCAGACCTGACAGCCCTTGGCCTTGCTGAAATAGGCTGGCCATTGCTCGGGCAGGAACATTTCCGCACGTTTGGACAGCAGCATGTTGCCACCAGGGATGACCTGCTTGGCGCGTTTCCACAATTTCTGACCGGTGCCCATCACCGCTCCTTCGTTTCGTTTCAATTGGTGGTTATCCGCAAACAGCTGTGGCTGTGTGCGCTGCAGTTCTAATACCTGCTGCCAGGTAAAATGCCTATCGGGTGAGAAATACGCGAAGACGCGCTCTATCACCGAAAAATCCGCTGGCTCATCAACCGTCCAACGCAAGCCTGAGAGATCCTCTTTGTGCTCGACGCTAGCCTGACTAAAGTGGCCCGACTCCCGTAGATAGGGTGTTACATGCTCATGGTCGAAGGCGCTGTCGGTTTCCTGCGCCGCTCGCTGCAAGGCCGAAAAACGAAATACCTCGATATCCAGCCCATCTGGATAAGTTGCCGGTTTGACGTTGCTCAGGTAATCGACATCCGCTTGTATAAAGCGGCTTACGGCCTGATCAACCAACTCTGGGTCAACTAAAGGGCAATCGCCCGTGATACGCACCAATACATCAGCGGCAGTTTCATGACCGGCTAGCAGATAGCGCGACATCACATCATCTTCGCTGCCTCGCACACAGCGATAGCCGAGGGCCTGAATATGTTCGACCAGAGGCAAATTACGCGGATCAGTTGAAGTCGCCAGGACAATCTCATCAAGATGCTGGGCACGGGCCAAACGAGCTAACAACAACTCGATCATGGCTGTGCCGCCGACAGGCTTCATCACTTTGTTAGGCAAACGGGTCGACCCCATACGGGCCTGGACGACGGCAACAATCTTCATAACTGATTCCAGCGCGAGGGATTCAACAGATCAGGATCACTGCTGCGCAATGTACTCGGGATTTCGGGCAGTTCTCCAGAGGCAGCCTGCACGATTTCCTCTAGTTGCCGGGCACTATCGACCCCGACTACGACTCGAGAAATCTCTGCAAATGCCAGAGCATGCCGCAAGCAGGCCTGCACAGGCGTGAGCTCGGAGGCCTGCAGCCAGTTATCCCACTCTTGCCACAAGGGAGCCCACCGGGAAAACTTGGCAGGCCGCTCGGCTACGGGCATCAACAGCAAACCCTGCATAAACACCGAACGCACATGCAGCTCGCAGCCCAAGGCCGGCAAACGCTGCAGCCAGCCAGAGTCGATCAGACGCGTATCCAGCACATTAAAGGGGGCTTGAACCAGGTCGAAGTGCATGTCGTCAAAAAGGCGATCCAACTCCTGCGGCTCATAGATCGACACGCCAACCTTTTCTACCAGCCCCTGGCGCTTAAGCTCATTCAATGTGCGGTAAAGGGCCGCCCCCTGCCCGTCCAGCAGTTGCTCAGGGCGATGAAGTAACAGCCCGTGAATACGGCTACACCCCAGGCGCTCGAAGGAGCCTGCCAGTTGCATTTCGACCCAGCCAGGTACATCAGTACAGTCATCAGGCAAAGCTGGCAACTTGGTGATCAGCTTGAAATCCATCAGATCCAGCTGCCCTAGGGTGGCCTCACTCTGCCCATAGGCGATTGCAGTGTCGAGGGTATCAAGCCCACTGCTGCGAGCGACTGTGACTATCTCGCGCGCCTGGTCCAGGCCAACCTGCCCCTGACGATTTGCTACACCGTAGTTCACGCCGAACTGAACTGTGCCCAACGCTAATTTAACTGGACGCATAAACTGTTTCGCTTCTTAGCAAAGCCAGCCAGAAACAGCTTTCCCTACGACCATCTAAAATAAAGCTTTTCCGAAAAAACCCTTCTACCGAATAGCCACACTTCATCAAAACTTTTAGCGAAGCCAAATTACTTTCATAACAACCGGCTTCAAGACGCTCTAGGCCAAGCTCGCAAAAACCAAAACGGGTTACCAGTGAAATTGCATCAGACGCGTAACCACGCCCCCAACAACTTTTATCACCAATAAAAAAACTTATTTGCCCGGTTTTATACAACCAGTTAATAAAGCCGATTTTTATATTGCCAATGTGGCGATCATCAAAAGCAGAATAGATTCCAAACAAAAAAGAATTTGGATCATCATCCATAGACCGAACAAAATCGCGACAACTTTCTTCAGTATTAATGGAATGCCGGATTTCCATATACCTATTGACATCAGCATCATTCAGCCAGCCAACATACTCAGGACTAACATCAGCTACTGTAAGTGCCCGAAGATAAACCCGCCCTTCAGCAACCATTCATCAAACCTTTTTTGAGCGCCTCAATTACCAAGTCCTGAGACAGGCTAGTCATTGTAGGAAATAGAGGTAAGCTGATCGCCTCAGCGTAATAGCGTTCGGCCTCGGGAAAGTCCCCGTTGGAAAAACCCATCTGGGCGTAATAGGGCTGGGTATGCACAGGGATGTAATGCAGATTAACGCCTATACCCTGCTCACGCAGGGCCTCGAACACCTGCCGATGGCTGTGGCCGATCTTGTCAAGGCACAAGCGGATTACATAGAGGTGCAGACCGGAATAGCTATCCGGGTGCTGCCAGGGCGTCACCACCGGTAACTCCGCCAGCAAGCTGTCATAGCGTGCCGCCAGCTCATGGCGCCGGGCAACAAACTGATCGAGGCGTTGCAGCTGACTTAAACCCAGTGCAGCTTGCAGTTCGGTCATCCGGTAGTTGAAACCCAGTTCGATCTGCTGGTAATACCAGGGCCCATCAGCTTCATGGGTCATCTGTGCCGGATCACGGGTGATGCCATGGCTGCGCAGCAAAGCCATGCGTTCGGCAAGCGCGGCATCACTGGTCAACGCCATTCCGCCTTCCGCTGTGGTGATGATCTTTACCGGGTGGAAGCTGAAAACGGTGATATCGCTGTAGCGGCAGCTACCGATGGCCTGCCCTTGGTAGCGCCCGCCAATAGCATGGGAGGCATCTTCAATGACCTTGAAGCCAAAGCGCTGAGCCAGCTCATGAATGCGTTGCATATCGCAGGGCTGGCCACACAGGTGCACCGGCACCACAATCTTGGGCAGGCGCCCTTGGCTCTCAGCCTCGATCAGCTTGCGCTCCAACGCCTGTGGGCAGAGGTTGTAGGTGCGCGGATCTATGTCAACGAAGTCCACCTCAGCGCCGCAATATAGCGCGCAGTTGGCGGAGGCAACGAAGGTGATGGGGCTCGTCCAGAGAAGGTCTCCAGGGCCTAGCCCCAAGGCTAGACAGGCGATATGCAGGGCCGAAGTGGCACTGTTCACAGCCAGAGCATGGCTAACCCCACAGTATTCAGCCACAGCTCTTTCGAAAGCCGGAACCTGAGGCCCCTGGGTCAGAAAATCAGACTGCAACACCGCCACCACGGCATCAATATCCGCCTGGATAATATCCTGGCGCCCGTAGGGAATCATGAGTCAGATGCTCCCGATCTTTTCGCGGTTCTGCTCGATCCACTGCTCCAGGGCCTTATCGCTCATCCACTCAGTGTTGTTGTCACTGGCGTAGACGAAGCCTTCCGGAACTTTCTTGCCATCTTTGATGCGCTTGGGGCAAGTCGCCCAATCATTGATCACCGGCAGGATCTTGAAATGCTCCGGGTACTCATAGGTGTAGTAGGCGTCTTCAGCGCTGATCATCTGCTCATGCAGCTTCTCGCCCGGTCGAATGCCTACCACCTTCTGTTTGGCCTCAGGTGCAACCACGCGCGCCAGATCCGTCACTTTCATCGAGGGGATCTTCTTCACATAGATTTCACCGCCCTCCATGTCCTCGAAGGCATGCCAGACCAGCTCCACACCCTCTTCCAGTGAGATCATAAAGCGTGTCATGCGTTCATCAGTGATAGGCAATTCACCCTTGTCCTTGATGGACATAAAGAAGGGGATGACCGAGCCCCGCGAGCCCATTACGTTGCCATAACGCACCACGGCCATACGGGTTTCATGCCCACCGGCATAAGAGTTACCCGCCACGAAGAGCTTGTCTGAGGCCAACTTGGTGGCGCCATAGAGGTTGATCGGACTGCTGGCTTTATCGGTAGACAGCGCAACAACGCGCTTCACACCCTTGTCGATGCAGGCATCGATCAGGTTCATGGCACCGTTGATATTGGTCTTGATGCACTCGAATGGATTGTACTCGGCAGTCGGGACAATTTTGGTGGCCGCGGCATGCACCACGTAATCTACGCCGTCAAGGGCACGGTAAAGACGCTCCTTGTCGCGTACGTCACCAATAAAGAAACGTACGCGGTTATCCCCCTCAAACTTCTTGGCCATCTCCCATTGCTTCATCTCATCACGAGAGAAGATGATGATTTTCTTAGGGTTGTACTTGGCCAGCGTCATTGGCACAAAGGTGTTGCCGAAAGAGCCAGTACCGCCGGTTATCAGAATGGTTTTGTCATTGAACACTGCTTGCTGCTCCAATTCAGACTTAAGCGTTGACCAAGCGGCTGAACTCACCGCTGCCAGCTATGAGGCTCTCATAAGTACCCTGAGCCACAAGCTCACCCTTATCGAGCATATACACTGCATCACAGTGCTGTACGGTGGTCAGACGATGGGCAATCAGGATGATTGTTTTGTGCCCTGCCAATTCGTTGATGGCTTCCATCACGGCAGCCTCGGTCGCATTATCCAGTGCACTGGTGGCCTCATCGAAAACTACAACTTCGGGGTCATGATAAAGCGCACGGGCGATACCAATACGCTGGCGCTGACCACCGGAGAGACGCACCCCTCGCTCACCGACCGACGTATCGTAGCCTTGCGGCAATTGTTCACTGATGAACTCATGGATATGCGCTGCCCGGGCGGCACGCTCGACAGCGACCATGTCGACCAACTGTGCAGGTATGCCAAAGGCAATGTTTTCGGCAAGACTAGCATCGGCCAGATAAATACTCTGTGGAACGTAACCAATATTGCGCTGCCACGCCTGCAAGGCCTCACTGCGCAGAGCTTGCCCAGCAACCCGCAGCTCGCCGCTCTGCGGCTCAAGTAAACCCAGCACCAGATCCACTGCTGTACTTTTACCTGCGCCAGTGGAGCCTACAAAGGCAATACTCGAGCCTTTGGCAATGGTCAAACTCAGATTTTTGATAGCCGGCTTGGCAACTTCAGGATAGCAATAGGTCACAGCATCCAGGCAGATGTCACCGCTTAGCCGAGGCAACCCGAGCCCCGACTGCAAGCGTGGCTTGGCCAACTGAGCAGGTGCCTCTGACAGGTCTGCATGCAGGCTGTCGAGAGCGGCGCCGTAGAACCGCAATTGCGTGCTGTTCTTGAAGATTTCCTGAAAAGCCGGAAGCATCCGATAGCCAGCAAAGGCGAATAGCGCGATAACAGGCAACGCTTCCTGCAAGCCACCATGCACGGACATCAGATACATCACTAGAACCAGGATACCGCCAAAGGCCACAGCCTGGATGCCAAAATGCGGGATATCAGCAAAAACTTTATTAATGGACTGATAATTGGCATAGCGCTCTGAAGCGTCAGCAAAACGCACCAGGTAATTTTGCTCACGCCCCATAAGGCGCAATTCTTTAATGCCATTGAGCGCTTCGTTGGCCATAACAAATCGTTGCTTGTTGACCTCTACTCGTAACTTGCCCAAACGCTTCAGGTAGGCACGACTGGAGGCATAAATCACCACGAAGGCGCCGCCAAGCACAACTGCGGCAATAACCGTCAACATGGGGTCGGCCATCAGTAGCAAGCCCAGCATCATGGCAGCCACCACAACACCAGAAACCAACTTTAGCGAAGGGATAAGTACCCCTCCAATTACTTCATTGACTTCAGAAAACAGCGTTTTGCTGAGGTCAGCCGTGTTGCGCCCCAGAAAAAAACTGTAAGGACGAGCCATATAGCCCGTAAGCAGTCGATAGGAAAAAGCATGGGCGCGCATATTGGTAAAGCGCATGATCGCGTAAGTGTTCAGTGCCTTGAGTGCCAAACTGACAACAAAAACCACAAGAACGCAGCCTGCCAGTAAAAACATAAAAGTGCGGGTATCTGCCAGCCCCGACCACTGGTATGCCTTGGCTAGATAAGCATTTGATTCAACCACTTCCGGGTTGGCCAGCACTGCCACGAACGGCATGATGGAGGCAACGCCCACTACCTCGACAAAAGCCGTCGCCAGCATAAGAAAGAAAAGAAGCTGGACACGGCGCCGCTCTTGCTTGTTGAGCAATGCCTTCAGCTTTTTGAACACGGCAAACATTCACACCTCGATTGACAAAAACACGCACCATGACTCCCAAGCAGGAGCCAAGTGACTGTTGCACACATTGCCTGCTGCGGGAGCTAGCCCCCAGGGTATGCAATCAACTGAAATCGAGAGCAGCCTTAGGTTTTAAAGGGCGATTGTCGCATGCCGCCCGCGCCCCCAACAGACCTTTTTTGTTGAGACCCGGCGCGTGAAGATCCAGCAGCTAGAAGACACGTAGGAGGCTATAGATGGGAAGAAAATAAGGACGAGACCGAAAAACGCAGCCTTTAGCGCAGTCTAAATCGCAAACTGCAGCCCAACCGTATCAACGATCATCAACAACAAGCGCTATTCATCTTCATTGACCCGGTCACGCAGTTCCTTACCCGGTTTGAAATGCGGTACAAACTTGCCGTCCAGACTGACCGACTGCCCAGTCTTGGGGTTACGCCCTACTCGCGGCGCACGATAGTGCAGCGAAAAGCTGCCAAAACCACGAATCTCGATACGATCGCCAGTGGCCAGAGCCTGGGACATTTGCTCAAGCATGGTCTTGATGGCCAACTCGACATCTTTGTTGGAAAGCTGCCCCTGATGGGTAACGATGCGTTCGATCAACTCCGACTTGGTCATGGTTTTCCCTTCTTTTTCAAGCGGCTAGATCACTAGATGAATCGGTTTTAGCATGACGCGAAGGGAATGAACAGCCTGTTGAGCGCAGACGTTGCAATCGGCAACACTGAAAAATGCCCTGACTGGCTTTTATGCTGTGCATGAACGGCGCCAATGGCTGGCGGGCTCACAGGGATCGGCAGCAAACTGAAGCCTACAGCGGGCAGATCTGAAAATGCAGGATCTGTGGGCACCCTGGAATATTGCGTTGCCGCTGCTGCCTGCCCCTCCACAGCCCCCCCCCCGCAAGCGGCAGAAGGGGTTAATAGGGGCAGCTATTAAGGTTGTGCTGTGCCAGTAGTGGTTGCGCGACCGGCATTACGAACTATGGAGCCAGCTTGCTGACGCTCCCTAGATACTATCGCCGGTACGCCGGACCCCAGCAAACAGGCACCAACACAACACAAGTTTCAGCACTGCTAATGGTTGAAATCAGCTGGTCAACACACGAGCCAGGACTGTCTTGACCTGGCTCATGCCATTTTCAAGCACGCGCTCAATAGCAGCCATGGTGATGGCCTTGCCGGATTTGCCAGCGGCTGGATTGACCACCAGTGCCAGGCAGGCGTATGGCAGGGCCAGTTCGCGAGCCAGGACAGCCTCAGGCATACCGGTCATGCCGACGATATCGCAACCATCGCGCTCCAGTCGGGCGATTTCTGCCACTGTTTCCAAACGTGGCCCCTGGGTACAACCATAGACACCGAGATCGGTAAAGTCGGCGCCACAGGCATGCAGGGCGTCCAGCAGCTTATTACGCAGCTCGGCGTCGTAGGGCTGACCGAAATCGACGTGGGTCACATGCTCCAGCTCGCCTTCGTAGAAGGTGTGCTCACGCCCGGAGGTATAGTCAATGATCTGATGCGGCACACAGAAACGCCCGGTTGCCATGGCCGCATGAATCCCACCAACTGCGTTGACCGCCACAATGGCCTTAGCCCCAGCCTCACGCAGCGCCCAGAGATTGGCGCGGTAGTTGACCTGATGCGGCGGAATGCGGTGCGGGTGGCCGTGCCGGGCAAGGAACAACACCTCATGCCCGGCGTATTCACCCTTAAGAATAGGCGCCGATGGCGCGCCATAGGGCGTATCCAGATGCAAGGCAGCGGTAATGGTCAAACCATCCAACTGGGTCAGGCCCGTACCACCGATAATGGCGTAGACAGTCATGCACTCTTCCTTAATCTATCAATTGCGCTGCACGCAAGGCGCCCATCGCCTCCTGCCAACGCGGGTTTTGTCGATACTCAACACCCGGAAAGGCTTGCCGACGCATACGTCCAAGCCCTTGCGGCACCACCACCTTAAGGCGCTGCAGAGCCTCCAGGGCCAGCTCGGCAGCACCACGATCATTGCACACCAGGCCCATATCACAGCCGGCGCTAAGTGCTGCCTCAATACGACAGGCTGCATCCCCCACCACATGCGCGCCAGCCATGGACAGATCATCACTGAAGATCACGCCCTTAAAGGCCAGCTCGCCCCGCAGAATGTCCTGCAGCCAGCGCCTGGAGAAACCTGCCGGCTGACTGTCTACCTGAGGGTAGATCACATGAGCCGGCATGACCGCAGCCAATTGCGTGCTTAGCTGAGCGAAGGGCTGCAAGTCCACGGCACGAATCTGTTCCAGGCTGCGCTCATCCACCGGAATGGCCACATGAGAATCCGCCTCGGCCCAGCCGTGGCCGGGGAAATGCTTGCCCGTGGCCGCCATGCCGGCCGCAGCCATACCACAAATAAAGGCACCGGCCAGTTGTGTGGCACGCTGGGGGTCGCCCTCAAAGGCCCGGCTACCGACCACCGCACTGCGCTGGTGATCCAGATCCAGCACCGGAGCAAAACTCAGATCCAGCCCTGCAGCCAGCACTTCGGTGGCCATCAGCCAGCCACAATGCTCGGCCAATGCCTCGGCATTGATGTTATCGGCAATCGCAAGCATCGCAGGCAAGCGGACGAATCCCTGACGCAGGCGCTGCACCCGCCCGCCCTCTTGATCCACGGCCAACAACAGATCAGGACGCACGGCTCTTATGCTGGCCGCCAGCTCGCGCACCTGACGTGGGCATTCGATGTTGCGCGCAAACAGAATCAAACCGGCGACCTCGGGCTGACGCAGGATCTGCCGATCCTCCGCAGTCAGCCAAGTACCCGCGATATCCAGCATCAATGAGCCTTGCATGCTTGAACCCACAGTCATTCCTTAATGCTTAAACAAGAGGTGCCAATGCCCAGCGGGCAGGTTGCTTCATCGATCTGCACAGCACAGTGAACAGGCACACGGGCAAATAATTCCATCAGGTCGCGATTGCGCAGGCGGATGCAGCCATGGGAGCGGGGTACGCCCATGGGCTCGGTATCCGGAGTGCCATGCAAGTAGATATAGCGGCGAAAGGTGTCGACCTGACCGAGACGATTACGCCCCCGCTCACAACCACTGAGCCAGAGAATGCGGGTCAGAATCCAGTCGCGGCCGGGAAACTGCTCATGCAGCTGGGGCGACCACACTTCCCCCGTCCAGCGCCGCCCTCGCAATACCGCCCCCAGCGGCAGCCCTTCACCGATTTTGGCTCGTACCTGATGCCGCCCCCTGGGGGTACAACCGGAGCCATTGAGCTCACCTGGTCCATTGAGTGCGGTGGAAACAGGCAAACGCAGCCGCAACTGCCCGCCGGCAAAGCCATACAGGCACTGATCCGCGAGAGAGATATGGAGAAAGTCGAGGGGCGTCATGGTGGGCTAGCTTAGCGGATAGCATCCGCCGCGCCCACCCAGATACGGCATCAAACTTTGCTGGGCGCCGTTGCAGTTTTGACACGCGGCTTGAGCTGCGCGCTGATCAGCGTCTCATCGGTCAAACCGCTTTCCGAGCGCATACCTGCCGCAAGGAAAGGCACCATCAGACGCATCACCTGCTCGATCGAGGTATTGACCCCGAAATCGGTTTCCGCCATGGCGCGCAGGGCCTTGATACCGGACATGCTGAACGCCGCCGCACCCAGCATAAAGTGCACGCGCCAGAACAGCTCAAGCGGTGGAATACGCGGCGCCGCTTCGTGCACCAACAACATGTAACGACGGAAGACCTTGCCGTAAACCTCCTCCAGATACTTGCGCAGGTGGCCCTGGCTTTGACTGAAGGCAAGCCCCAAGAGGCGCATGAAGATAGACAGGTCATTGCCGCTGCGTGGTTTGACGGCCAAGGCCAGCTCAACCAGCAGATCGAGCAACTCCTCAAGGCTCAACTTGGTATCAGGCTTGGCCAGGCGACGATCCAGCTCACGCTCCAGGTTGACGCAGAACGGCCCAAGAAAGCGCGAGAACACCGCCTGAATGAGGGCTTTCTTCGACCCAAAGTGGTAATTCACCGCTGCCAGATTGACGCCAGCCTTGCTGGTGATCAAACGCAGAGAGGTTTCAGCAAAACCTTTCTCAGCAAACAACTGCTCTGCTGCATCGAGAATGCGTTCAACGGTTTCCGACTGGGCCATGACTCTTTTCATCTGAACAAACACTTGTTTGAAACATACGTTTCAGCCGCCCGCCTTGTCAAGTCGGACAAACCACCTTATGGCCGAGCAGTCACTGGCGCTGGAAAAAAGCGTCGGGTCAAGACTAGACGAACCTCGCTCGACTGAGGTTACACGCCATGAAAACCAATGCCTGCAGCTTCACCTGCAGTACAGATCAGAAAGGAAAGATTGCCAAGCACCCATCACTGTATATAATCCCAGTTACTGTACAAAAAAACAGAGCCGACCATGCTTAAACTGACGCCACGCCAAGCCGAGATTCTCGCCTTTATCAAAGAGTGCCTTGAAGACCACGGCTACCCGCCCACCCGCGCAGAGATCGCGCAGAAGCTCGGTTTCAAATCACCCAACGCCGCCGAAGAACATCTCAAGGCGCTGGCGCGCAAGGGTGCGATCGAAATGACGCCAGGTGCCTCTCGGGGCATTCGCATTCCCGGCTTCGAACTTAATGCCGAGGAAGACCAGGGCTTGCCCGTCATCGGTCGCGTAGCCGCAGGCGCGCCCATTCTGGCTCAGCAGAACATTGAAGATGCCTGCCATATCAACCCGGACTTTTTCCGACCCAAAGCCGACTACCTGCTACGGGTGCGCGGCATGAGCATGAAAGACATCGGCATTTTTGATGGCGACCTGCTGGCCGTACATACCACCCGTGAAGCCCGTAATGGCCAGGTGGTCGTAGCGCGCATCGACGACGAAGTCACGGTCAAACGCTTCAAGCGTGAGGGCAACAAGGTCTGGTTGATTGCCGAAAACCCTGAATTCGCCCCTATCGAGGTCAACCTCGAAGAGCAGGATCTGATTATCGAAGGTTTGAGCGTTGGCGTTATCCGCCGCTAGTGGAGGATCTATGCAGTTCCCGCAGTCACTGAACCGTACGCAGTTGTCATTGTTCGAGGCCTTCGTCGCCTCAGCCCTCCCTTCCGCCAAGGCTGAAAGCCCTCGAAATCCATGGCTGGAGGATGCGCTCAGATTCGACGACAACGGTGTCTTCACGACACCCCAGCCAGTCGAAGAGACGCCGGCGTTCAGTGAGATTGTGCTGCGTGGCGCAGCGGGAAACTGCCTGAGTCTGCTTGCCCCTATCCTGCGCGAGCTCAGCGACAATCAGGACAAACGCTGGCTCACCCTGATTGCTCCGCCCAGCAGCCTGACGCAAAACTGGCTGCGTGAAGCCGGCCTTAATCGTGAACGCATCCTGCTGCTGCACCCCCGCGGCGAGCAAAGCCCGCTGCAACTGGCTCAACATGCATTGGAACTGGGCCGTAGCCATACCGTGGTCAGCTGGCTGAACCCGCTGGAGCCCAAGGCCCGCCAGACTCTGGAACAGGCTGCACAGCAAGGCCAGGCGCAAAGCCTGAATATCAGCCTAGGCTAAGGCCCTGAGGGCCTGCCGCAGGTCATATCGCAAGGTGATACACAACGCCAGAGCCGCCCAGGTGCGCGGCGCACCCTACAGTGAAACCCTGATTAATGTAGGACCCGCGGGCCTTCGTCATGCTGAAAGTTGTTTTCTGCCAGATGGCCCGCCATCTGCACACCGACATTGAACATGGCCTTGGCCACCTCCACATGCTGGCCCTGGAGAAACGCCTTGGCTTCGACAGAAAAATCCAACACCACCAGCGACTCCTCATCCTCGGCGCGGCGCAGGGCGATGCGCCCGTCAGGCAGTTCGACAATTTCCAAGAAGGATGTAGGCATAGGCTGGGCTCTCCACGAAAGGCGCGCATTGTAACAGCCGCAACCGGACAGCCCCAGCGCTCTGTCGGATGGCGCCAGTTTCACTGGCCAGGGGTAGGCGGAAAACGCTTTGTGGTTTTTTACGCCATGCACTGTTTATGCAGTGCATCACCGGCGCCCGTTACGATTACCACTCGCTTAAGGTTTCCCGAAAGCGCCGGGCCAGGGACTTGAGCGCTTGGCGCCAGTCTTCCAGGGTTTGACGAGAGAGCGGTGGTTCGTCGACCACATCCAGAGAAACTGCGCTGATCAGGGCCGGATCGGCCTTGGCAGTGCGACCTTCCTGAGGCGGGCGATGCAGTCCGGCATAGGCCTTAAGCAACTGCGCCAGCCAGCTATCGGTAGATTGCGCCAGCTCGACCAGTTCGCCCAGCTCCTGACTCGGCGCGGAAACCAGAATGTCCGCCCGCAGGTAGTGCTCGGCCTGAGGCACAGCGCTGTCTGGCAGGCGATAATAACCGGCAATTTCGTGGCAAAGTCCGAGCAGCGCGCCGTACAGATGAAACAGAGCTGCTTCACGTTCAGCCTGGATCAGGGCCAGGGCGTTCATCGCCTGCCCGTCCTCGGCCTTGGCCCAGGACTCCAGGGCCAGCCCTGCGTAGAAAAGCTTCTGGTTGGTACGGGTGTAACGTTCGTTGGCCATGGTATGCCCTCCACTGCGGCTACCTATCCAAGCACTATAACCGTGTCGCAAGCTGGGGGCGCATACCCCCAGGAGAAGATCAGCGCTTGTCTTCGACCTTCCACTTGCCACCGTCAAAGAAGGCGCGCCAGCCGCTGGGCTTGCCGTCGACCTCGGTCTGCACGTACTGCTCCTTGGTCTTGCGGCTGTAGCGAATCACCGCCGGACGGCCGTCCGGGTCCTTGGCCGGTGCATCGAGCAGGAAGTGGTACTTGGGATCGATCTCGCTCTTGTGCGGGATCAGCTCCAACACCAGCGGCGCACGGGTTTCGCGGTTCTTCGGGAACTGGCTGGCGGCCAGGAACAGACCCGAGGCGCCGTCGCGCAGGATATAGGTGTCGTTGACCTTCTCGCACTTGAGTTCGGGCATCTTCACCGGGTCCATCTTCGGTGGCGCGGCCTCGCCACTCTTGAGCAGCTTGCGGGTGTTCTTGCATTCGCTGTTGGTGCAGCCGAAGAACTTGCCAAAACGCCCGGTCTTGAGCTGCATCTGGCTGCCGCACTTGTCGCAGTCCAGGCTCGGGCCTTCATAGCCCTTGATCCGGTACTGGCCCTGCTCCACCTCATAGCCGGAGCAGTCCGGGTTATTGCCGCAAATATGCAGCTTGCGGGTTTCGTCCAGCAGGTAGGCATCCATGGCGGTGCCGCACTTCTGGCAACGATGCTTGCCCAGCAACACGCGGGACTCGGACTCGCCCTCGTCATCCGCGGCGATTTCATCGCCCGGCACCAGATTGACGGTCGCCTTGCAACGCTCTTTCGGCGGCAACGCGTAGCCGGAGCAGCCAAGGAAAACGCCGGTGGAGGCGGTACGAATGGTCATGGGCCGGCCACAGTCGCGGCACGGGATATCGGTCAGGGTCGGCTGGTTGGCGCGCATACCGCCCTCACCTGCCTCGGCCACTTCCAGCTTCTTCTTGAAATCGCCATAGAACTCGTCGAGCAGATGCTTCCACTCGCGCTCGCCCTGGGCCACATCATCCAGGTGCTCTTCCATGCCGGCGGTAAAGCCGTAGTCCATCAGGTTGGAGAAGCTTTCGCCGAGGCGCTCGGTGACGATGTCGCCCATCTTCTCCGAGTAGAAACGGCGGTTGTGCAGGGTCACATAGCCGCGATCCTGAATGGTGGAAATGATCGCCGCATAGGTCGAGGGGCGGCCGATGCCGCGCTTTTCCATTTCCTTGACCAAGCTGGCTTCGGAGTAACGTGCCGGCGGCTTGGTGAAGTGCTGGCTGGGATCGAGCTTGACCAGCTTGAGGCTCTCGCCCTGGTTCATTTCCGGCAGCACATCGTCATCGCCCGGCTTGCTCAGTTGCGGCAGCACACGGGTGTAACCGTCGAACTTGAGGATGCGACCCTTGGCGCGCAGCTCGAATTGCGCCACTGTGACGGTAACGGTGGTGGACAGGTACTCGGCCGGCGGCATCTGGCAGGCCACGAACTGACGCCAGATCAGGTCATACAGGCGCTCGGCGTCACGCTCCATGCCCGACAACTGGGTCGGCTTGAGATTGACGTCGGACGGGCGGATCGCTTCGTGGGCCTCCTGGGCGCCTTCCTTGCTGCTGTAGGCAATGGGATTGGCCGGCAGATACTTCTTGCCAAACTCACCCTCGATAAAATCACGCACCATGCTCACGGCATCGGCCGAGAGATTGGTCGAGTCGGTTCGCATATAGGTGATATAGCCAGCTTCATACAAGCGCTGGGCCATCATCATGGTCTTCTTCACGCCAAAGCCCAGGCGGTTACTGGCCGCCTGCTGCAGGGTGGAGGTAATAAAAGGTGCCGAAGGCTTACTGCTGGTCGGTTTGTCTTCGCGCTTGCTGATGCTGTAGCTGGACGCTTTCAGCGTGGCCAGGGCCGCCATGGCCTGGGCTTCGTTCAGCGGCTTGAAGACAGCGCCGTTCTCGCGGGCCACTTCGAAGCGCACATTGGCGCCCTTTGCCGTGCCAAGCTCGGCGTGCACTTCCCAATATTCTTCGGGGACGAAGGCGCGGATCTCTTTCTCGCGCTCCACCACCAACTTGACAGCTACCGACTGCACGCGACCGGCGGACAGACCGCGGGCGATCTTGGCCCACAGCAGCGGCGAGACCATATAGCCCACCACGCGGTCGAGGAAGCGCCGCGCCTGCTGGGCATTGACCCGGTTGATATCCAGCTCGCCAGGCTTGGAGAAGGCTTCCTGGATGGCTTTCTTGGTGATTTCGTTGAATACCACACGCTTGTAACGACTGTCGTCACCACCAATGGATTCGCGCAGGTGCCAGGCAATGGCCTCCCCCTCGCGGTCCAAGTCGGTTGCGAGGTAGATGGTGTCGGCATCCTTGGCCAGACGGCGCAATTCCTCGACCACCTTTTCCTTGCCCGGAAGGATCTCGTACTTGGCCTTCCAGCCATGTTCGGGATCGACCCCCATGCGGGCAAATAGCTGGCGTTTGGCCTTTTCCTTGGGCGACAGGGCCGGCGCTTCGCCCGCAGCGGCCTTGCCGCGCTTGGCCGGCTCCTTGGCCGTGCTTGCCGAACCACTGGTGGGCAGGTCACGGATATGGCCGATGCTCGACTTCACCACGTACTCGTTGCCCAAGTACTTGTTGATGGTCTTGGCCTTGGCCGGGGATTCCACGATGACCAGCGATTTACCCATGGATTGGAAAATTCCTGAAATTCGATAAAAAGAAACGGCAAGCACAGCTGAAGCCAGCAAGCGCGGCACCGCTATATATAGTGGTGGTCAAGTCGAGGTCAAGCGCGGTACACCGGCGCAGCACCCTAAGGTTTGCTGAAAAGCGCCGGTTCCGCCTGGATCAAAGCAAAGCGCGGAACCTGCTCACCGTCCACCTCGACACTTTCGCAAAACATCTCAAGGGGTCGAATCCACAGGCCGTATTCACCGTAAAGCGCCTGATAGACCACCATCTGCTGCTCGCTCTCCGAATGCCGTGCCACGCCAATTACGCGGTACTCAGGACCTTTGTAGTGGCGATAAAGGCCGGGTTGCAGCTGCATGGCAGGCTCCTTGAAAGCTATATGACAAAAATGCAAAACCGGGGCACTGGGCCCCGGTTTTCCATCAACTGACGCGAGTAAAGCTTAGACGCGTTCGAAGACGGTGGTGATGCCTTGGCCGAGACCAACGCACATGGTGGACACCCCGAAGGTACCGCCATTCTGCTTCATCACGTTGAGCAGGGTACCGGAGATACGGGCACCGGAACAACCGAAGGGGTGACCCAGGGCAATCGCGCCGCCGTACAGGTTGACCTTCTCTTCCATCTTGTCGAGCAGTTTCAGGTCCTTCAGCACAGGCAGGGCCTGGGCGGCGAAGGCTTCGTTGAGCTCGACGAAGTCGATGTCAGCCATGGTCAGGCCAGCACGCTTGAGCGCCTTCTGGGTGGACGGCACCGGGCCGTAACCCATGATCGCCGGATCCACACCGGCCACGGCCATGGCGCGAACCACGGCCATCGGCTGGATGCCCAGATCCTGAGCACGCTGAGCGCTCATCACGATCATGCAGGAAGCGCCGTCGGTGATCTGCGAGGAAGTGCCCGCAGTCACGGTGCCGCCTTTCGGGTTGAACGCCGGCTTCAGGGCCGCCAGGCTTTCCAGGGTAGTCTCCGGACGAATGGTTTCGTCGAAATCGAAGACCTTCAGGAAACCGTTCTCGTCGTAGCCTTGCATCGGGATGATTTCATCCTTGAACTTGCCTTCGACGGTGGCCTTGTGCGCCAGACGGTGCGAACGCTCACCGAATGCGTCCTGCTGCTCGCGGCTGATGCCATGCATCTTGCCGAGCATTTCTGCAGTCAGACCCATCATGCCGGAGGCCTTGGCCGCGTACAGCGACAGGTGCGGGTTCGGGTCGACACCGTGCATCATGCCGACGTGGCCCATGTGCTCCACACCGCCGACGACGAAGACGTCGCCGTTGCCGGTCTGGATGGCCTGCACGGCAGTGTGCAGGGCGCTCATGGAGGAACCACACAGGCGGCTCACGGTCTGGCCGGCGCTGGTGTGCGGGATCTGGGTCATCAACGACGCCATGCGCGCGATGTTCCAGCCCTGCTCCAGGGTCTGGTTGACGCAGCCCCAGATCACGTCTTCGACTTCAGCCGGGTCCAGCTTGGTGTTGCGTGCCAGCACGCCGCTGATCAGGTGTGCCGACATGGTTTCGGCACGGGTGTTGCGGTGCATGCCGCCTTTGGAACGACCCATCGGGGTACGGCCGAAGTCGACGATCACTGCATCTCTAGGATTCAGGCTCATAAATTCACTCTCGCTCTAGTCGTTGCGCGATCAACCGAAAAACTTCTGGCCGTTGGCGGCCATTTCGCGAAGCTTGGCAGTCGGGTGGTACAACGCGCCCAGCTCGGCATACTTGTCGGCCAGGGCGACGAATTCGGCTACACCGATGGAGTCGATGTAACGCAGCGCACCACCACGGAAGGGCGGGAAGCCGATGCCGTAGATCAAGCCCATATCGGCTTCGGCAGCGGTTTCAACAATGCCGTCTTCCAGGCAACGTACAGTTTCCATGCACAGCGGGATCATCATGAAGTTGATGATGTCTTCATCGGTCACTTCACGCTGCTCGACAACGATGGACTTGAGCAGTTCGTAAGCCTGAGGGTCCATGACCTTCTTCGGCTTGCCGCGCTTGTCCATTTCGTAGGCGTAGAAGCCCTTGCCGTTCTTCTGACCCAGTCGGTCGGCTTCGTACATCACGTCAACCGCGGTACGACCTTCAACGGCCATGCGATCCGGGAAGCCTTCGGCCATCACGTCGCGGCCATGGTGACCGGTGTCGATACCGACCACGTCGGACAGGTAGGCCGGGCCCATGGGCCAGCCGAACTTCTCCATGACCTTGTCGATGCGCACGAAGTCGACACCGAAGCCCAGCAGCTTGGAGAAGCCGCCGAAGTACGGGAACAGTACGCGGTTGACCAGGAAGCCCGGGCAGTCGTTGACCACAACCGGGGTCTTGCCCATCTTCTTGGCATAGGCAACGGTGGTGGCCACGGCCACTTCGCTGGACTTCTCGCCACGGATTACTTCAACCAGCGGCATCATGTGCACCGGGTTGAAGAAGTGCATGCCGACGAAGTTTTCCGGACGCTTGAGCGCCTGGGCCAGCAGGCTGATGGAAATGGTCGAAGTGTTGGAGGCCAGGATGGCGTCTTCACGCACCACGCCTTCCACTTCGGCCAGCACGATCTGCTTGACCTTGGGGTTCTCGACCACGGCTTCGACCACGATATCGACGTTGCCGAAATCACCGTAGGACATGGTCGGGCGAATGGCGTTGAGGGCTTCGGCCATTTTCGCCGGGGTCATGCGCCCCTTGGAAACACGGCTGCCGAGCAGCTTGCTCGCCTCATTCAGACCCATCTGGATACCCTCTTCGCGGATATCCTTCATCAGGATCGGGGTACCCTTGGAGGCCGACTGGTAGGCAATGCCGCCACCCATGATGCCGGCGCCGAGTACGGCGGCCAGTTTCACGTCTTTGGCGATTTCGTCGTGGTGCTTGGCCTTCTTCTTCAGTTCCTGGTCATTCAGGAACAGACCGATCAGGCTCTCGGCAACCGAGGTCTTGGCCAGTTTGACGAAGCCAGCAGCCTCGACTTCCAGGGCCTTGTCGCGACCGAAGTTGGCGGCTTTCTGGATGGTCTTGATGGCTTCAACCGGGGCCGGGTAGTTCGGGCCGGCCTGGCCAGACACGAAGCCCTTGGCGGTCTCGAAGCACATCATCTGCTCGATGGCATTGAGCTTGAGCTTTTCCAGCTTGGGCTGACGCTTGGCCTTGTAGTCCAGCTCGCCGGAGATGGCGCGCTTGACCAGGTCCAGCGCAGCGGCCTGCAGCTTGTCGGCGGCCACTACGGCGTCGACTGCACCCACTTTCAGGGCGTCGGCAGCCTTGTTTTCCTTGCCTGCAGCGATCCACTCGACGGCGTTATCGGTACCGATAACACGCGGCAGACGCACGGTGCCGCCGAAGCCCGGGTAGATGCCCAACTTGACTTCCGGCAGACCGACCTTGGCAGTCTCAGCAGCGACGCGATAGTCGGCTGCCAGGCACATCTCAAAACCACCGCCCAGGGCGATGCCGTTGATGGCGACTACGGTCGGAACATTGAGGTCTTCAAAATCACTGAAGATCTTGTTGGCTTCGAGGTTGCCAGCCACCAGCTCTGCATCCGGCAACTTGAAGTTGTCGACGAACTCGGTGATGTCGGCGCCGACGAT
This sequence comes from Pseudomonas xionganensis, assembly GCF_009763245.1. GTDB lineage: Bacteria > Pseudomonadota > Gammaproteobacteria > Pseudomonadales > Pseudomonadaceae > Aquipseudomonas > Aquipseudomonas xionganensis. Next base: position 2,653,586 of record NZ_WKJZ01000001.1, read on the forward strand.
AAACACGTCCTTGCCACTGGTGACAATCACGCCCTTGATCGAACCGTCAGCCTTGATGGCGTCCACGGACTGACGCAGTTCGGTCAGGGTGAGACGGTTGAACTTGTTAACGGATTCACCCTTGAGGTCGAAATTCAATTCGACGATGCCGCTCTCAAGAGCCTTAACCGTGATGGCTTTACCTTCGTAAATCATCAACTGATCTCCACGGTATGGAAGCTGAACAGTACACATCGGAGCCAACCAGCGAGCCACCCCGACGGCACAGCCGTCTCAGAGTAGCCCCAATCAGCCTGGCACACCCGCCGACGCGATAATCGGGCTGTAAAGGCGCGGTCTTAAGAGACAAACGCTCAATTCATACGCCCGTTTGATTTGGGTGTGCACACCTTCAAGGAAAAGCTGCGCGTTGTCAATTGGCCTGTAGTGGCTGATTTGCCGTACAAAAAATTACATTCAGCACAGCCAGGGAGCAGATCTACAGCTGGCGCGAATACGCGATCATCAGCGCCGATATTCAGGCATTCAACAAAATCATCGCGCAAAATTGCTGCGCGGCGCTGCCTGGATTAATAGCCTTGCTGCAGGTACAGTCGTCTCAATACGGACGTTCTAGAGCGCCTGTACGCACAACAAAAACAAAGAAGCCCAGCAGGGCATACGGAGTTGTTTAATGTCGAGCCGCACGCTTGTCATCGCCTTGAGCGCCTTATTGGCTATCGCCCTCCCATTTGCCAGCCCCGCCAGCCAGGCCGCCGAACCGGCTGAGGATCTATTGCAACTGCATCAGCTGCGCCTGAGCATGCAAAAAAGCCTGGGCGACTTTTATATGCTCAACAGCATGGAAGGTGATCAACGCTATGCACGCATGATCAATGAGTCATTGACTCAAGCGCAAAGCCACCTGAATGCACTCAAGGCCATTCCCGGGCAGGATTCGCAGAGTCTGAGGGCTCAGCTTGAGCAAGACTGGGACGGCTACAAGAACGCACTTATCGCCCTCACTGAAGCCCTCAGAACCCAGGGCTATACAGACCTCCAGCCGGTGGCCGACCTGGCTGAAAGCAACGAGCAACTGATGGGGCTGAGCCAGGAGCTGTACAGCAAGCTGCAACAGGAAAGCGGCTACAGTGTACCGCCCCTGACCCAGCGCAGCCGCGAGCAGAGCCAACTGATGCAGGCCATTACAGTGGACTATGCCGCCCGCAGCGCATCTGTCGGCGCCACGTTTATCGGCGGGGATGCACGCCCTATCGAGGAGCTGGTGAAGGAGTTCGCCAGCAAAATGACCAGCCTGGAGCGGGCTCCGCAAAATAATGCCGCACTTCGCCAGAGCTGGGACAGCGTCAACACCAAATGGCGCTATATTGAAAAGTCACTGATCAACTACAACGAAAATAGCGTGCCCTTTCTGGTGCACAAGTACTCTGCCACCATCATCCAGGGCATTGAAGAAATCGCCGCCCAGTACGCTGCCGCAACCCTCTAGCGCAGCCCCGAATCCGCTTTACCGGCCTGCCTGGCCGATTACCGAGCCCGGTCCTGGTACCGGGCTTTCTTTTGCAGCGCTGAAAGCACCCTGCATCAGGCCCGCGCTTTTAGAAAATCGGCAATCAGCTGCAGGCTATCCGCCGAGCTGCGCTCTCCCCAGCATAGTGCCACCATCTGGGCATCGGCTTCGGCCTTGTAGACGTCGGCAGGCAAACGCTGCAGCCACTCAAGCAGTTCAGCATCGCTGCAGGGCTCGCGCCATTTGTCCAGCCACTTGCCCGGCTCGGCCTGCCAGTAACACCAGCAGTCCTGACGCGCACGCCGGCCGGCGCTGTAGTACTGCGGACAGGGGCTTGGCGGCAAGAAATCCAGCCAGTACGGCCAGTCCTGAGGCATCAAGTGCATGGCCAAGCCCATGCGCCTGGCCTGCGTGCGCACATCGGCCAAGCCACGCTGGCGCCGTGACGGCACCAACCAGGCCAGCGGACTCAGGGCAAAAGCGATCAGAAGAATCGGTATCCAGGGGCTCATTGACTTGTCTCAAGGGCGAAAACCTGTCATCTGTGCCCAGGCCAGCCATAATTGATGTTAAAGGATCCCCCGAATAAGGAGTCACCCATGCCCTATCAGCATATTCTGGTCGCCGTCGACCTTACCGAGGAATGCGACCCGGTCATGCATCGCGCGCAGAAGCTGGCGACCAGCAGCGGCGCCAAGCTGTCCGTGGTGCATGTCGTCGAGCCCATGGCCATGGCCTTTGGTGGCGATGTCCCCATGGATCTGTCGATGCTCCAGCAACAGCAATTCGATCAGGCCCGCGAACAACTGAACAGCTTCGCGGGGAAATACCCGGATGTCAGCGCCGACCAGCGGCATCTGGCCTATGGTCAACCGCGCCAGGAAATCCATCGCCTGGCCGAAGAACAGGGTTGTGATCTGATCATAGTGGGCAGTCACGGCCGCCATGGCCTGGCCCTTCTACTCGGCTCAACCGCCAATGACGTGCTGCACGGTGCACCCTGTGACGTGCTGGCCGTACGCCTGAAGAAAGCCGAATAAGGTCAGCCCCGGGCGGTGCATAGCCCTGGCTATGCACCGCACTTAGTCGCTGTTCTCCCCCGAACTCATCACCAGCGGGCGGATTTTCTGCAACTGGGTCTCCAGGGAGTAGGTCATGCTTGAGGCCATGGAGAAGAACGTCAGGAAGGCCTTGAGGTTGGAATCCCCCTCGCAGGTGTCATGAATACGCTGCCAGAACGCCTGATTGACCAATTGCAGCTGCTGGAACATGCGCACCAAGCCTTTGAGCTCCCAGTCTGCATGGCGCCCTTCACGGAAGTTGAAATACTGCCGCGTCAGGTAGAGGGACACCGTACGCAGGGCAAACTCCTGATTATTGGCAAAGGGCAGATGATTCTGCGCCATGGGCCGCAGCTTGCCCAGCACCGGGCAGGCACTGGTGGCCATGATCACCCCGAGCAGGGCGCGCAGCCCCTCTTCCAGGCTGACCTGCTTGCTGTACTCACGCTCTGGCGTGCGCACCCAGACCTGAGCTTTCTTGAAGGCTGGCAGCCCCTGGAAGTCTTCAATCACCCGATGCAAGTCGACCGCCGCCGGACAGTGGCTGAAATTGTCCCGACTCAAGGGGCAATTGCTGCACTGCTGATGCTCAAGACGAGTCCAGGCCGGTGCGGCCTTGGCCGCCTCGACACTGTAGCCACGATCCAGCTCGATCCCGTAGCTGAACTGGTGGTTGTCATCGAGGGTTATACGGTATTCGATGGTCATGCTATCTCCGCCAGACTTCTTATTTTAGGGGCCAACCCGGCACGCTAGCCTTCCAGTTCGGCCCAACGCTCCACCAACTGCTCCAATTCCTGCTGCACGGCCTGCATGCGCGCCAACACTGCAGCGGTCTGCTCCGCGGCCTGCTGGTAAAAGGCCGGCTCGGCCACCTGGGCCTGCAACCTGGCCAGCTCCGCCTCCAGGCTGTCGATCTGCCCCGGAATGGCTTCCAGTTCGCGCTGCAATTTGTAGCTCAGTTTTTTCTTTGTCGCGGCAGGTGAGGCAGCAACCTCGGGCTCATTGGCGACAACCGGCGCCGCAACCACTGCCGAGGCCAGCTCGGCCTTGCCCGATTTGCTCTCGCCGACGCCCAGCAAGCGTGGCGAACCGCCCTGGCGCAACCAGTCCTGATAACCGCCGACAAACTCCTGCACCTTGCCGTCGCCTTCGAACACCAGGGTGCTGGTCACCACATTGTCGAGGAAGGCCCGGTCGTGACTGACCATCAGCACGGTGCCCGGGAAGTTGGACAGCACCTCTTCCAGCAGCTCCAGGGTTTCCACATCCAGGTCATTGGTCGGTTCGTCCAGCACCAGCAGGTTGGCCGGTTTGCTGAACAACTTGGCCAGCAACAGGCGCGCCCGCTCACCGCCGGACAACGCCTTGACCGGCGTACGGGCCCGCTGCGGACTGAACAGGAAATCGCCCAGGTAGCTCAGCACATGCCGGCTCTGACCGTCGATTTCGATAAAGTCGCGGCCTTCGGCGATGTTGTCGATCACGGTCTTTTCCAGATCAAGCTGATGGCGCAGCTGATCGAAATAGGCCACATCCAGGCGCGTGCCTTCGCTGACCTTGCCCGCAGTCGGCTGCAGGCCACCGAGCATCAGCTTGAGCAGGGTGGTCTTGCCGGTGCCGTTGGCCCCCAGCAGGCCGATGCGGTCACCGCGCTGCAGGACCATGGAAAAGTCCTTGATCAGTGCAGGGCCGCCCGGATGAGCGAAGCTGACGTGTTCCAGCACCATGACCTGCTTGCCGGATTTCTCCGCGGCATCGAGCTGGATATTGGCCTTGCCGGTGCGCTCGCGGCGCTCACTGCGCTCGGCACGCAGGGCCTTGAGGGCGCGCACACGGCCTTCGTTGCGGGTGCGGCGGGCCTTGATCCCCTGGCGAATCCACACTTCCTCCTGAGCGAGCTTCTTGTCGAACAGGGCGTTGGCGGTTTCTTCAGCGGCCAGCGCCGCCTCCTTATGCACCAGGAAGCTGGCGTAGTCGCCGTTCCAGTCGATCAGGCCGCCGCGATCCAGTTCCAGGATGCGCGTGGCCAGGTTCTGCAGGAAGGCCCGGTCGTGGGTGATAAACAGCACGGCACCCTGGAAATCGCTCAGGGCCTCTTCCAGCCAGGCGATGGCGCCGATATCCAGGTGGTTGGTCGGTTCATCGAGCAGCAACAGGTCCGGCTCTGACACCAGCGCCTGAGCCAGCAGCACCCGACGACGCCAGCCGCCGGACAGTTCGGCCAAGGTCTTGTCGGCAGGCAGCTGCAGACGGCTCAGGGTGCTGTCCACCAGCTGCTGCAGGCGCCAGCCATCGCGGGCTTCGAGGTCCTGCTGGACGTGCATCAGCTTGTCCAGATCCGCCTCGTTGTGGATGTTCTGGCTCAGGTGGTGATATTCGGCCAACAGCGCACCGACGCCATCCAGACCTTCGGCCACCACATCGAATACCGTACGTTCGTCCGCCTGGGGCAGTTCCTGGGGCAATTCGCCGATCTTCAGCCCAGGCGCGCGCCAGATCGAACCGTCATCGGGCAGCTGCACACCCTTGACCAGCTTGAGCATGCTCGACTTGCCGGTGCCGTTACGGCCGATGATGCACACCCGCTCGCCCCGGGCGATTTGCCAGGACACCTTGTCCAGCAGCGGCATCGCGCCATAAGCCAGGGAAACATCGGTCAATTTGAGCAGGGTCATGTCTTGCCTCAAGCAGCTGCGGGGTGAGCCCGAGCCTGCAAGGCCCCACTCACCCGAAAAACGTTTATGGGCGCAACCTGCCCCATAAAACCGGGCGCGCATTCTAACCTAGAAGCACTGTGCCATCGCAGGCAATTTTCGCTCACAAACCCGCACTGCATCACCCTTCTCCTACCCCGTGCATAAGACTAAGCTAGCGAGATAGAGCGTCCCTTCTCCTGGAATCATCATGCGCAGCCGTTTATTCAGTTTTGCTTCCTGCCTGCTGCTGGTCAGCCTCGGCACCTCTGCGGCCCAGGCCGCCACTCTGGCGCAGCAGCGCCAGTATTACGACCAGGCCAAAGCCGCCCTGGCCAAAGGTGACAAGGCCCCCTACCAGCGCTATGCCAGCGCCCTGCGAGATTACCCGCTGACGCCCTATCTGGCCTATGACGAGCTGACCGCCCGCCTGAAATGGGCCAGCAATGACGAAATCGAAAAATTCCTGACCGAGCATGGCGACCTGCCGCAAATCGGCTGGATGAAGCTGCGCTGGCTGCGTTGGCTGGCAGAACGCGGCGAATGGCAGACGTTCGCCAATCATTACGACCCCAGCCTCAACTTCACCGAACTGGATTGCCTGTATGGCGAATATCAGCTCAGGCACGGCATGCTCAAGGAAGGTCATGCCACCGCACAGAATCTCTGGCTGGTGGGCAAGTCCCAGCCCAATGCCTGCGACCCGCTGTTCGCCCGCTGGGCCGCCGCCGGCCATCTCACCGAACAAATGCGCTGGCAGCGTCTGAAACTGGCGGCCGAAGCACGCAATACCGGCCTGATGACCTTTCTCAGCCGCGACCTGAGCAGCCTCAAGAAACATGGCCAGCTGATGCTGGAGGTGGCCAGAAAACCCGCCATTCTCAGCCAGACCCAACGCTTCCAGCCCGCCGATGCGGCCATGGCCGATGTGGTGAGCCTGGGCCTGCGCCGCCTGTTCCGCCAGGAGCCGGACAAGGCCCTGAGCCTGCTGGACACCTACGGCAAGCGCATGCCCTTCTCCGCCGAGGAAAAGACCGCCATTGCCCGGGATATCGGCACCCTGCTGGCCAAACGCTTCGACCCCCGCGGCCTGCAGATCATGGCTCAATACGATCCACAGCTGCGCGACAACAGCGTCAGCGAATGGCGCACACGCCTGTTGCTGCGCCTGGGCCGCTGGAATGAAGCCAACCAGCTGACCCGACAGATGCCCCAGGATCTGAGCAACAGCAACCGCTGGCGCTACTGGCAGGCGCGCAGCCTGCAACTGGCTCAACCCAACAGCCAGGAGCCCAAGGCGCTGTACCAGCAGCTGGCCGGGGAGCGCGACTTCTATGGTTTTATGGCCGCCGATCAGGTGCAGGCGCCCTATCAGCTCAACAACAAACCGCTGCAGCTCAGCCCGAAAACCGTGCAAAAGGTGCGAAATGCCGCCGGTATTCGCCGGGCGATGGAGTTTTATGAGCGCGGACAGATCGACGACAGCCGCCGCGAGTGGTATCACGCCAGCCGCCTGTTCAGTCGTGACGAAACCGTGGCCCAGGCGCGCCTGGCCTATGACAAGGGCTGGTATTTCCCGGCCATTCGCACCATCAGTACCGCCCAGTACTGGGACGACCTGGAAGTGCGCTTCCCCATGGCCCACCGCGAGCACCTGGTACGCGAGGCCAAGAATCGTGATATCCACTCCAGCTGGGTATTCGCCATTACCCGCCAGGAAAGCGCCTTTATGGCCGACGCCAAGTCCCATGCCGGGGCCATGGGCCTGATGCAGCTGATGCCAGGCACCGCAAAGGAAACCGCCAAACGTTTCGGCATCCCCCTGTCCTCGCCACAGCAGGCCCTGCGCCCGGATATCAATATCCAGCTCGGCACGGCCTACATGAGCCAGATCTATGGCCAGTTCAACGGCAACCGGGTACTGGCCTCCGCGGCCTACAATGCCGGCCCCGGCCGCGTGCGTCAGTGGCTGCGTGGCGCCGACCACCTGCCCTATGACGTCTGGGTGGAGAACATCCCCTTCGACGAAACCCGCCAGTATGTGCAGAACGTGCTGTCCTACTCGGTGATCTACGGTGACAAGCTCAACGCCCCGCAGCCGCTAGTGGCCTGGCACGAGCGCTATTTCGATCAGTAATGTGGTAACAGGCTGGCGGCAGGGCGCGACACTGGCCCACCGCCTTAACCCTACTCCAACACGTCTACCGGCATACCCAGCTGCAAGTGCCCGCTACCGCAGGCAATCAGGTTCTGGCCGAAGTACACCTCACCATCGCGCTCGCGATAGCGTTTCAGAGTACTCAGGGGTTCACGGTCGGCGCTGCGCTCGCCGGTGTGTGGATCCAGGGTGGTCATGATGCAGCGTGAACAGCCTTTGGCGACGCGGAACTCCAGCCCACCTATGCGGATACGCTTCCAGCCGTCCTCAGCGTAGGGCGCGCTGTCGGCCACCACCAGGTTCGGTCGAAAACGCAGCATCTCCAGCGGCCGTCCGACACGGGCACTCAGGTCACCCAGCGAGGCCTGACCAATCAGCAACAGGGGAAAACCATCGGCGAAAGCCACCTTATCGCCGACCTCGGCATAGGCTGGCGCCACCTGTCTGGCTCTGGCCAGGGGCACATAGACCAACCGGCAGTCGCGGCCAAGCCAGCGGCTGAGCCAGGTCGCTGCCGCGTCACCGGCATCCGGCACTTGCAGACTGTCGCTCCAGACACTGACATCACGCAGCTCGGCGGTCGCATCCGGTACAGCCACCGCCAGCTCGGGCATACCCGGCGCGCTCAGCAGCAGCGAATGCTCTGCCTGCCAATGAGCCTGTATGCGCCCCATTTGCGGCAAAAGACGCTGGGTAATAAACCGCCCACTCGCCGTATCGACTACCATCCAACGGCGATCGCCCAGCAGCCCCAACCCATCGACTGGGCTACTCTGCAAGACCTGACCGGCAGCAGACTTCATTGGATAGCGGTACAACCCGGAGAGATGCGGCATGACCCAGCCTTCCTTTTGGCAAAAAGCCCTTATACGGACAAGCTGTAAACCCTACAAGCCATGGCTGGCCCTGCCCTTGCTCACGCTGTTAACCGCCTGCAGTGGCAGCGTCCCGGACAACCTGGGCGTGCGCGACGGGCGCCTGGCACCCTGCCCCAGCTCACCCAACTGCGTCAGCAGCCAGGCCAGCGGCGAACACTATATCGAGCCTCTGGCCCTCGAGGGCTCAGCCGAACGCACCCAGCAGTTGCTCAAGCAGGTATTGGCAAGCGAGCCACGCATGAGCCTGGTACAGGAGCAGGAAGGTTACCTGCGCGCCGAATACACCAGCCGCCTGATGCGTTTTGTCGATGACCTGGAATTTGTCATTGGCGCGCAAGCAGTCGATCTACGCTCGGCTTCGCGCCTGGGCTATTCGGACCTGGGGGCCAACCGCACGCGCATCGAACACTTGCGCCAACAGCTGGCGGCCCAACCCTCGGAATGATGGACAGCGCCTTTACTGGCCTGGGTTGTCCAGCAGCAGGCGCTCGCGCACCACATCCACCAGCTTGTCGGGCTGGAACTTGGAGAGGAAGTTGTCGCAGCCGACCTTCTTCACCATGGCGTCATTGAAGCTGCCGGACAGTGAGGTGTGCAGCACCACATAGAGGTCTTTCAGACGAGGGTCGTTGCGGATCTCGCTGGTCAGGCGGTAGCCATCCATCTCGGGCATTTCCGCATCGGTGAAGATCATCAGCAGCTTGTCGGTCATCACCTCGCCGCTGTCCGCCCACTGTTTCAGCAGGTTCAGCGCCTTGAGCCCGTCACTGGCCATATGCAGACGCATGCCCAGCTGCGAGAGGGTATCGCGCAGCTGGGTCAGGGCCACGCTGGAGTCATCCACCAGCAACACTTCACGGCCACGAGCCTTTTCCAGCAACGGGTCGCCGAGCTTTTCCTCGGAAACCTTGGTGCTCATCGGCACGATCTCGGCCAGCACCTTTTCCACATCGATGATCTCGACGATCTGCTCGTCGACCTTGGTAATGGCGGTCAGATAATGCTGGCGTCCGGCACCACCGGGCGGAGGCTGGATCGACTCCCAGTTGAGGTTGAGGATGCGGTCGACACTGCCCACCAGAAAGGCCTGCACCGAACGGTTGTACTCGGTGACAATAATGGTGCTGCGCTCATCCGGTACGATCGGACGCATGCCGATGGCCTGGGACAGGTCGATCACCGGCAGGGTCTGACCACGCAGATTGACCACCCCGCAGACAAAGCGATGACGCTGGGGCATCAGCGTCAGCTTGGGCATCTGCAGCACTTCCTGCACCTTGAACACGTTGATGGCAAACAGCTGCCGCCCCGCCAGGCGGAACATCAGGATTTCCAGGCGGTTCTCACCCACCAGCTGGGTGCGTTGGTTTACCGAGTCGAGAATGCCAGCCATTGCTTACTCCAGATGGGTCTGCCTATTGAGCCTAGCTCAGATACACCAGCATATCGGCTAATGCCCGCAACACTAAAGCCATATGGCGCCGGGCCATCATGCACCAGGGCGAAGGTAGGCACCAGATGCAGAGCAGCGGCAGGCCTTGAGCAGGCAAGAAACGCGTGACCGCCGCCAAAAAATCGATTTAGTAGATATTAAAACCGCATTTTTTGATTTTTTATTATTCATAAACTGATAGATCATCCTTGCATCGCCCCTTGATGAGGATATGCCGATGATCGAAGTACGCCCCTTTGCCCAGCTTGGCGCAGCCCGGCATGGCTGGCTGGATGCCCATCACCATTTCTCCTTTGCCGAATACTATGACCCCGAGCGGATGAGCTGGGGCAGCCTGCGGGTCTGGAATGACGATGAAATCGCGCCGCATTCGGGCTTCCCACCCCACCCGCATCGGGATATGGAGATCATCACCTATATCCGCCAGGGCGCCATCACCCACAAGGACAGCCTGGGCAATATGGGCCGTACCGAAGCCGGCGACGTGCAGGTGATGAGCGCCGGCAGCGGCATCCGCCATAGCGAGTTCAACCTGGAAGACCAGCCGACCCGGCTGTTCCAGATCTGGATCCAGCCCAATCAGGCGGGCCTGCCGCCATCCTGGGGCAGCAAGCCGTTTCCCAAGGGCGAGCGCGCCGGCGCCTTCGTTACCCTGGCCAGCGGCTATGCCGAGGACGGCGACGCCCTGCCGATTCGTGCCGACGCACGTCTGGCCGCCGCCACTTTGGCCAAGGGCCAGAGTGCCGAGTATCTGCTGGGGAGCAAGCGCAAAGCCTATCTGGTAGGTGCCAGCGGCCGCTTCGAGGTCAACGGCATCAAGGCCGAGGCTCGCGACGGCGTGGCGATCAAGGATGAAGCCGTACTGCGCATCACCGCCCTGGAAGACAGCGAACTGGTGCTGGTGGATATGGGCTAGCGGTGTAGACCCTAAGCCCTCTCTCCCTGCCCTCCCTCAGGGAGAGGGGCGCCAACCCCTGGTCCGTTTGACGCCCGCTACCTGCCTCAAGCCGGGTAGCCGGTAATCCGGCGGATACTCTGGTACAGCGGCTTCAGCTGCTTGTACATGCGCTGGTAGACCTGGCTGTAGAGCTGCTGATAGGTGTGCTGCGCCTCGGGATCGGGATTGAACACCCGCCCTACCCGGGTCATGGCGGCAATGGCCGTGGGGTAATCCGGGTACAGACCCAGGCCCACGGCGCAGTTGATCGCCGCGCCCAGGCCGCTGGTTTCATACAAGTGCGGACGCTCGGCCGGCAGGCCGAAGATATCGGCGGTCAGTTGCATGGCCGCATCGCTCTGCGAGCCGCCGCCGGAAACGCGCAAGCGGGTGATTCGCGTGCCCGAGCGCTTCTCGATCTTCTCCTTGCCCTGGCGCAGGGCATAGGCCAGCCCCTCCAGAATCGCCCGGTAGATATGGGCGCGGGTGTGCACGTCGCCAAAACCGATGATCGAGCCCTTGGCCTCCAGCCCCGGCTCGCGGATGCCCGGCGACCAGTAGGGCTGCAGCATCAGGCCCATGGAGCCGGCCGGCACACTGTTGACCAACTCATCGAACAACGCCTCGGGCTCGACGCCCAGCTCCTTGGCCCGCTGCATCTCGCGCAGGCCGAACTCCTGCTTGAACCAGCTGACCATCCAGAAGCCGCGGTAAATCATCACCTCGGTATTGAAGTGATCGGGAATCGCCGCCGGATAGGGCGGCATCAGCGGGATGGTTTCCAGGTAGCGGCTGCGGGTGGTGTTGATGGTCGCCGTGGTGCCATAGGACAGGCAGGCCGTGCTCGACTCCACACCGCCAGCGCCGAGCACCTCGCAGGCCTTGTCGGCCCCAGCGGCAACCAGTGGCAAGCCTTCGGGGATGCCGGTATGGTGACTGGCCGCCGCGCTGATATGGCCAAGCAGTTCACCGGGTTTGTATAGCTCGGGCAACTGCTCGCGGCGCACCGGCAGCGCCTGCCATTTCCAGTCGCTGCCCTTGGCCCACTGCAGGCGCTTGTAGTCGAACGGCAGGTAGGCCACGCAGCTGGTCAGGGAATCGACGAACCTGCCGCACAGCCGATGGGTGAGAAAGCCCGAGAGCAGCAGCACCTTGTGGGTCTTGGCCCAGATCTCCGGCTGATGCTGGGCGATCCAGTTGACTTCGGCCTGGGCGCGAAAATGATCCACCGTGGCCTGCACCCCGGCCAGTTTGAACAGCCAGCCCCAGGGCCCCTTGATCGGCTCACGCACCTCGGCCTGGCGCTGATCGAGCCAGAGCATGGCCGGGCGCAGCGGCATGCCCTGGGCGTCAACATTGATCAGGCTGCCGCGCTGGGTGGTCAGCGACACGCCGCGGATCTGGCTGCGGTCGATATCCACCTGCTGCCACAGCTGCGCACAGGCCTCACCCAGGCTGGCCCAATAATACTCGGGGTCCTGCTCGGCCCAGCCGGGTTGCTTGGAGTAATAGGCCTCAAGTTCCACCTTGCCCTTGCCGAGCAGGTTGCCCTGAAGATCGAACAGCAGCGCGCGGATGCTCTGGGTGCCATTGTCGATGGCCAGCAGATAGTTTTTATCGCTCAAGACATCATCCTTAGCTCTGTAGGGTGCGCCATGCGCACCGCCTTGTTCTCGGTGCGCGCGGCGCACCCTACGGTTCTGGCAGGCTGTAACAGCGCTGCCACAACGCCAGATAATCGGCCTCTTCCTGCTGCCAGCGCGCGTTATCCCAGCCCAGCCGTGCCTGACACAGCGCGCGGATACGCGGCAGTTCGGCCGCCGCGCCGTGCGCCAGCAACAAACCCAGACGGGTGCGGCGCAGCAGCAGATCATCCAGATGCAGCACCAGTTCCTGCTCGGCCGCCCAGGCCAGTTCGGCCCACAGGGTGTCCGTACCGGCCACCTGTTCGACACCCAACTCCTCACTCAGCGCCAACAGCTGCGGCAGTGCCCGGCCATAACGACCAATCAGGCGCTTCTGCTGGGCCGGACTTAGCACGGGCATCGGCTGAGCGGGCACGGGAGCGAAAGTCGCCGCACCCTGATCATCCACAGTACGACCGACCATGGCCGCGCAGGCCTGCAGCACCTCCAGCGCCAGCAGGCGGAAGGTGGTCAGCTTGCCGCCGGCCAGGGTCACGCAGCCGGGCTCGACCCACAGCGCATGCTCGCGTTTTTCATCCGAAGGTTTGCGCCCCGGCGCGCCGTCGCTGACCACCGGGCGTACACCAGCCCAGGTCGACAGCACATCCGCAGCTTGAATACCGGCGGCGGGAAACTGCTGAGCGCAGGCCGCCAGCAGATAATCGACCTCATCCGGACTGATCCGCGCCTCTTCGGCCAATGGCGCCGGGTGATCCAGATCGGTGGTGCCAATCACCGTCGCCCCTTCCCAGGGGAAGACAAATACCGGTCTACGGTCTTGCTGATGCATAAAGCTAAAGGCATGGGCCACCGGAAGGCGCCAGGCCGGCAACAGCAGGTGGCTGCCACGCAGTGGGCGGATATGCTCCAGGCCAGTCTTTTTGCGTAACTGATCGGCCCAGGTGCCCGTAGCCTGGGCCACGGCGCGGGTATTAAAGCCGTAGCGCAGGCCGGTTTCGCTGTCCTCGGCGAGCAGGCCAGTGACCCGCCCGTCCTCACGCAGCAGCTCGACCACCCGCATGCCATTGAGCGCTTCAGCACCCTCGGCACGCGCCTCACCCAGCACCCGCTGCACCAACCGCGCATCGTCGGTCACCGCATCGAAAAAGCGTGTGCCGCCGAGCAGGCCGTCTTCCTTGATACCTGGTGCCAGATAGCGCAGCTGCTGCAACGGGTAGTACAGATGATTGCGCTTGCCGGCCAGAGCGTCATACACCGCCAGCAGGCCGCCGAATACCTTGGGGCCGGGAAAGCCGCCCTGGTAATGCGCCATGATAAAACTCAAGGGGTCGACCAGCCCCGGCGCTTCTTGCAGCAGACGCTGGCGCTCGCGTACCGAATCGCGGGTCAAACCAAACTGGCCCTTGGCGATATAGCGCAGGCCGCCGTGAACCATCTTCGACGAGCGACTGGAAGTGCCCCAGGCGAAGTCGCGCTGCTCCAGCAGCAGGCATTTCCAGCCGCGCCGCGCCGCTTCCCGCAGAATCCCGGCACCGCTGATGCCGCCGCCGACCACAATCAAATCCCAGTCGCGGGCGGCCAGCTCAGGCAAGGCCTGTTCACGCCAGGCGGCGTTCCACTGGCTCATCATCAATCCTGCAGCAACACGCCAGGTGCCAGGCGCTGCTCCGGGTCGAAATGCCCGGCCAGCGCCTTGAGCGTGGCCATGCCCAGTTCGCCCTTCTCCACCGGCAGGTAAGGCGCGTGATCGCGGCCGACACCGTGCTGATGACTGATGGTGCCGCGGTTCTCGGCGATGGTCTGGCTAGCGGCGTGCTTGAGTTTTTGCCAGCGCGCCATAGCCTCGGCGTAGCTATTGCCTGGGCGGAACACGTAGGTGGTGTAGATGCTCGACCCCTCGTTATAGACGTGGGACAGGTGGGTAAACACATGCACCTGCTCGCCCTCATCGCTCAGGCTGTTGCGCAGGCTGGCCTCGACCTTGTTCAGCAGGCTGTCGACATTGCTCCAGTCGGTGGCGGTTTCCAGAGTGTCCACCGCATACCCAGCGGCCCACAGGCCGTGGCGCAGGTAGGGGAAACGGAAGCGGTTTTCTGCCCACTTCTTGCCCAGCAAGGTGCCGGTAAATACGCCGTCAAAACTCTTCAGCAGCTTCTTCGCCTGTTTCAGCGAGGCGGCGTTCTGTGTGCGGCTACCGGTGACGCCGAAGGTCAGCATGCACTTGCCCTCGCGGGCGCCGCGCAGGGCCAGGTATTTCTCCAGCCAGGCGATCTGCTGCGGATGGCCGGCCAGGGCCAGCTGGGTTTTGGTTTCGATGGCGTTGGACAGGCGCAGCATGGACAGCGGCACCCGCGCCTGGGCCAGGCTGCGAATGGCGTTCAGCGCCTGCTGCCAGCTGGGCAGGAACACCGCATAAAAGTTTTCCTGCTCGGCCAGGCGGGTGATGCGCACCTTGACCTCGGAGATGATGCCGAAGCGCCCTTCCGAGCCCATCAGCACTTCGCGCAGGTCCGGACCTGCGGCCGAGGCCGGGAAGGTTGGAATATCCAGGGTGCCGGCGAAGGTCTCGACCTTGCCACCCGCGAACAGCTGCTCAATGCGCCCGTAGCGCAGCGACTGCTGGCCACTGGAACGGCTGGCGACCCAACCGCCGAGGGTCGACAGCTCCCAGGACTGGGGGAAGTGGCCGAGGGTATAGCCCTGGGCGCGCAGCTGGCTTTCCACCTGGGGGCCGTTGGCGCCGGGGCCGAAGGTGGCGATCAGGCTGTCGTGATCAATCTCGATCAGTTTGCTCATGCGCGCCAGCGACAGCGTCAGCACTGGCTTGCTGCTGGCCTGCGGATTGATATGGCCGGCCACCGAGGTGCCACCGCCGTAGGGAATCACGATCAGGTCCTGCTGGCTGGCCCAGGCCAAAAGCTCGCGGATCTGCGCCGCGCTTTCCGGGTAAGCCACGCCATCGGGAAACACGCCGAAATCACCGGAGCGCATCGCCAGCCAGTCCGGCAGGCTCTGGCCACGGGCATGTCGCACGCGGTCTTCGGCATTCAGGCTGATCAGCGGATGGGCCTGCAGACGCGAAGCCGGCACCTGGGCCAGCACCTGCTCCAGGCTGGCATCGGCCAGCACCTGGCCGGGGCCGATCAGTTCGGCCAGAAACGCCTCGCCATGGGCCGGCAGTTCCACCACGGTTGCTTCATCACCCCAGCCGTTCCAACGTCGCATCTGTATCTCCCGGATATTTCAGTCACCCTCGATGGCTGCCTATACTAGCCAGCCGCTGCACGGCGTCACTGTCGTATCGAGCCAGGCGTTATCGCCAATCAAGACATTCCGAATAAGCACTCAGAACAAGAACAACTTATGGAAAACCTTGGCTACACCTCCGTCCCCTCCCTACTCAAGTACCTGCGCCATGCCGAGCAATTGGGTCTGGATATCGATCAGGCGCTGAAGGCGGCCGGCATCAAGGCCGAGGACCTGGCCGACAACGGCAAGCGCATCCCCAGCGAAACCCATGAGCGCCTGCTCGCCCACCTGCTGCGCGCCTCCAATGACCCGCTGTTCGGTCTGCACTGCGCGCGTTTTGTGCAGCCGGGTTCCTGGAGCGTGCTGGGCTATATCACCATGAACTGCGCCACCCTCGGCGAGGCGATGAGCCGCATCGTGCCGTACGAGAAGCTGGTGGGCGATATGGGCGTCAGCCGGGTCGAGGCCGACACATACCACGTCAAGCTGATCTGGACCTGTCGTCATCAGGCAGAACCGATCCGCCGGCATATGGTGGAAAACGTACTGGCCTCCTGGCTGCTCTATGCGCGCTGGATCTCCGACTCCGACAGCTCGCCGCGGGAGGTGTGGTTCGAGCATGCCCTGCCTGAGGGCGTCGATATTGCCGAGTACCAAGAGATTTTCGGCTGCCCGATCCGCTTCGAGCAGAGCTGCAATGCCCTGATCGTGCCTCTGGAATACCTCGCTGTACCGCTGCGCCAGGCCGACGCCAACCTGCTGCGCACCCTGGAAGAACACGCGCTGACCCTGATGGCCGGGCTGGACGACAACGAGCCGCTGCCGCAACGGGTGAAGAACGCCCTGCGTCTGCTGCTCAAGGATGGTTTGCCACGCAAGGAACGGGTGGCAGAAAAATTCAATATGACGGTGCGCACCCTGCAGCGCCACCTGCAACTGGCCGACACCAGCTACCAGCAGATTCTCGATGAATTGCGCCAGGAATTGGCCGAGCATTACCTGCTGCGCAGCGACCTGGCGATTCAGGATATCGCCAGCTACCTGGGCTTTACCGAATCACGCTCCTTCCACCGCAGCTTCAAGACCTGGACCGGACAGACGCCGGGGGAGTTTCGCGAGAGCCGGCGCAACAGTTAACACCATGGCGGATGGGTAAAGCGCCATCCACCCTACCCAAAAGCCGCCTGAAAGCGGCTTGATCACTGAGGCATGCAATCCCTTACTGCTGCAATTCCTGCTCGGTAAACATATCGCTGAACAGCATGCTCGACAGGTAGCGCTCGCCGGAATCCGGCAGGATCACCACGATGGTCTTGCCCTGCATGGCCGGTTCGGCGGCCAGGCGCAGGGCCGCGGCCATGGCGGCGCCGCAGGAGATCCCACAGAGGATGCCTTCCTCGCGCATCAGGCGCAGGGCAACGGCCTTGGCCTCGTCATCGGACACCTGCTCGACCCGGTCCACCATGGCCAGATCCAGGTTGCTCGGCACAAAACCCGCGCCAATGCCCTGGATCTTGTGTGGGCTGGGCTTGACCTCGTCACCGGCGATGGTCTGGCTGATCACCGGCGAGGACACCGGCTCCACCGCCACCGAAAGAATCGGCTTGCCGCAGGTGTTCTTGATATAGCGCGACACCCCGGTAATGGTGCCGCCGGTGCCGACGCCGGCCACCAGCACGTCGATGGCGCCATCGGTGTCGTTCCAGATTTCCGGGCCGGTGGTCTTCTCGTGGATCGCCGGGTTGGCCGGGTTGTTGAACTGCTGCGGCATAAAGTAGGTATTGCTGTCGGAGGCGGCGATCTCCGCGGCCTTCTCGATCGCGCCCTTCATGCCCTTGGCCGGCTCGGTCAGCACCAGCTCGGCACCAAGGGCCTTGAGCACCTTGCGCCGTTCCAGGCTCATGGAGGCCGGCATGGTCAGCAGCAGCTTGTAGCCACGGGCGGCGGCGACAAAGGCCAGGCCGATACCGGTATTGCCCGAGGTCGGCTCGACGATGGTCATGCCGGGCTTGAGCACACCGCGTTCTTCGGCATCCCAGATCATGCTGGCGCCGATACGGCACTTGACCGAATAGGCCGGGTTACGCCCTTCGATCTTGGCCAGGATGGTCACGCCCGCTGGCCCCAGGCGGTTGATCCGAACCAGCGGGGTGTTGCCGATGGCTTGGGCGTTGTCAGCGAAGATGCGGCTCATGGCGGTTTCCTTGTGCGCGGATTGGAAAGAAGAACCAGCCTAAGGGCAGTGCCGCTTGTCGTCCAGCACGGCGACAATCAAGGCGTGACTCGCCATTCAGTGACTGAATAAGTCGTCCGCGTTCACAGTCATCGGCTCTGGCGTTATAGTCTGCCTTTCAATTACTGAACCCGCGGGTATGGCCCCGCGCGTTAGCGTTCCGAGGATCTACCGATGAAGTTCGAAGGCACCCAGTCGTATGTCGCCACCGACGACCTCAAGCTCGCGGTCAACGCCGCCATCACCCTGCAACGCCCCTTGCTGGTCAAGGGCGAGCCGGGCACCGGCAAGACCATGCTGGCAGAGCAACTGGCCGATGCCTTCGGTGCCAAGCTGATCACCTGGCATATCAAGTCCACCACCAAGGCCCACCAGGGGCTGTACGAGTACGATGCGGTCAGCCGCCTGCGTGACTCGCAGCTGGACTCGGACAAGGTCCACGACGTCAAGAACTACATCAAGAAGGGCAAGCTGTGGGAGGCTTTCGAGTCCGATGAGCGGGTGATCCTGCTGATCGACGAGATCGACAAGGCCGATATCGAGTTCCCCAACGACCTGCTGCAGGAACTCGACAAGATGGAGTTCTACGTTTACGAGACCAACGAGACGATCAAGGCCAAGCAGCGCCCGATCATCATCATCACCTCGAACAACGAGAAGGAACTGCCGGACGCTTTCCTGCGCCGCTGCTTCTTCCACTACATCGCCTTCCCCGACCGCGACACCCTGCAGAAGATCGTTGACGTGCACTACCCCAGCATCAAGAAGGACCTGGTGGCCGAAGCCCTGGACGTGTTCTTCGACGTGCGCAAGGTGCCGGGCCTGAAGAAGAAGCCCTCCACCAGCGAGCTGGTGGACTGGCTCAAGTTGCTGATGGCCGACAATATCGGCGAAGCGGTGCTGCGCGAACGCGACCCCACCAAGGCCATCCCGCCGCTGGCCGGTGCGCTGGTGAAGAACGAGCAGGATGTGCAGCTGCTGGAGCGCCTGGCGTTTATGAGCCGCCGCGCCAGTCGTTGATTGCCTCCCCTCTCCCGTTTGCGGGAGAGGGGCCGGGGGAGAGGGTATTAGCGACTGCGTGTCGCCTGCCCCACCCTCTCCCTAGCCCTCTCCCTCCAGGGAGAGGGAATTGTCCCCAGATGCCAAGAGGGCGCAGCCATGCTGCTTAACCTGTTTAACGAAATGCGCGCCGCCAAGGTGCCGGTGTCGGTGCGCGAGCTGCTCGACCTGATCAACGCGTTGAAACACAACGTGGTGTTCGCCGATATGGATGAGTTCTACTTCCTCTCGCGAGCCATCCTGGTCAAGGACGAGCGGCATTTCGACAAGTTCGACCGCGCGTTCGGTGCCTACTTCAAGGGCCTGGAAAACCTCAACCAGCATATCGAGGCGCTGATCCCCGATGAGTGGTTGCGCAAGGAATTCGAACGCTCGCTGACCGACGAGGAGCGCGCCAGGATCGAATCCCTGGGCGGCCTGGACAAGCTGATCGAGGAATTCAAGAAACGCCTGGAAGAGCAGAAGGAACGCCACGCCGGCGGCAACAAGTGGATCGGCACCGGCGGCACCAGCCCGTTCGGCTCCGGCGGCTTCAACCCCGAGGGCATTCGCGTCGGCGACGCCGGAAAGCGCCAGGGCAAGGCGGTCAAGGTCTGGGATCAGCGCGAGTACAAGAACCTCGACGATCAGGTCGAACTGGGCACACGCAATATCAAGGTTGCCCTGCGCCGCCTGCGCAAGTTCGCCCGCCAGGGCGCCCAGGACGAGCTGGACTTGGACGGCACCATCGACCACACCGCCAAAGACGGCGGCCTACTCAATATCCAGATGCGCCCGGAACGGCGCAACGCGGTCAAACTGCTGATCCTGTTCGATATCGGCGGCTCGATGGACGCCCACGTCAAGGTCTGCGAGGAGCTGTTCAGCGCCTGCAAGACCGAGTTCAAGCACCTGGAATACTTCTACTTCCACAACTGCGTGTACGAGTCGGTGTGGAAGAACAACCTGCGCCGCACCAGCGAGCGTTTCTCCACCCACGATCTGCTGCACAAGTACGGCCCGGACTACAAGGTGGTATTTGTCGGCGACGCGGCCATGGCGCCCTACGAGATCACCCAGGCCGGCGGCAGCGTCGAGCACTGGAACGAGGAGCCGGGTTATGTGTGGATCAAGCGTTTTATGGAGAAGTACAAGAAGCTGGTCTGGATCAACCCCTACCCCAAGGACAGCTGGAACTACACCGCCTCCACCGGGCTGATCCGCGAACTGGTCAACGACCAGATGTATCCCCTGACCCTGCAGGGACTGGAAGAAGGTATGAAGTTTCTCTCCAAATAAGCACAACGGGCCCTGCGGGGCCCGTTGTCGTTATGGCTTGCCGCACGCCTGGCCTTCTGCTGCAATCGCCGCCTCGAACCCGGATAAAGACTGATCATGTCCAATAGCACTTACCAACTCAGCCAGGGCGCTGACGAGCACGCCATGGCCGTGGTACGCGAGGGCCTTGAGGCCTTCAATGCCGAGCAGATCGGCGACTATGCCTACACAGACTTCCAGCTCTACGCACGGCGCGGCGATCGGGTAGTCGGCGGCATGTTTGGCCACAGCGGCATGGGCTGGCTGTATATCGACTACCTCTGGCTCGATGGCCAGGAGCGTGGTCAGGGGCTAGGAGCACAGCTGTTGCAGGCCGCCGAGACCGAAGCACACAAGCGTGGCTGTGTGGGGGTATTTCTCTACACCTACAGCTTCCAGGCGCCGGACTTCTATCAGAAACAGGGTTTCCAGATCATGGGCGTGCTGGAGGACTGCCCGCCCGGCCACCAGCGCTATTACCTGAAGAAAACCCTCAAGCCCTAGCAGGCCGTTTTTAACGCAGGATTGCCCACGCAGGCAGTTTTTCAACAGCCTGCTAGCGCCAGTGCCGCCGCGCATAGGCATCCTGGCTGGACGGCCGCCCTACCCCCAGCACCCAGCCGATGCCCAGGCCCATCAACTCCAGCAGCCAGGCCAGCAATAGCGCGCAACTGATGCCCCAGGCGATGGCCTCGGGGGCCAGCAGCACCTGATAGCGGTAGGCGCTGTAGGTCGCTGTCAGCAGTTCGCGGTCCGCTGCCACCAGCAGGTGCCAGGCCTGGCCATACCAGGGCCCCTGCATGGCGCGCCACTCGGTTTCCAGCCACTGGGCGCGCTGCACCAGCACCTCGATACTGGCCGCATCGCTGCGCATGACCGGGTCCTGGCTGGCCTGGTAGTGGGCCACCAGAGCAGCCAGATCGCCCTTGAAGAAACGCCGGGCGGTAGTCTCGAAGCCTTCCAGGCCACGCTGGGACTCCAGACGCTGGGCCTCGACCCGCTTGGCGTAATCGTCGATAAAGCCCGGCACCTGCACGCCCACTAGCAGGCCGAGGGCAAACAGGGCCAGACGCAGATAGCTTCTAAACATCGGCATTCTCCAACTGCCCTTGGGCAACGCACTCGCCGCCACGCCACAGGCGCCATTCGCCCGGCTGATACAGCGTCCAGTCTTCGTTATCGGTCAGGGGCTCGGTGGCCAGCACGGTGACCACATCATTGGGCGTGGTCTCGGCCTGGAAATCCACCTGCATATCGGCATCCTTCAAGTGCGCCGGGCCAAAGGGCGCGCGCCGGGTGATATGGGCCAGCTTGCTGGAGCAGAAGCTGAACAGCCAGTCACCGTCGCTTAGCAGGCAGTTGAACACCCCATGCCGGCGATAGAGTGCGCAGGCTTCGAGCATTACAGGCAGCAGCGCCGCGACCTCAGGCGCCTCCTCGAACACGGCTCGCAGGCGATTAAGCAGGTCGCAGAAAGCCGCTTCGCTGTCGGTATCGCCCACCGGGCGATAGAAACGCAGATCCGGACTGAAACCCGCCAGCTGACCGTTATGGGCAAAGCACCAGTTACGGCCCCACAGCTCGCGGACAAAGGGATGGGTATTGGCCAGGCAGATGCGCCCGACATTGGCCTGGCGGATATGGCCGATCACCACTTCGCTCTTGATCGGATAACGCTGCACCAGCTGCGCCACCTCGGATTCGCTGCTGGCCCGCGGGTCCTGGAACAGGCGCAGGCCACGGCCTTCATAGAAGCCGATGCCCCAGCCGTCGCGATGCGGGCCGGTGCGCCCGCCGCGCTGCATCAGTCCGGTAAAGCTGAAGACAATATCGGTGGGCACATTGGCGCTCATCCCGAGCAGCTCACACATGCTGCAAGGCCTCACGCAACTGCTGCGCCTCGCGCGCCAGGCGCGCTTCGATACGTTTGCGGCCAAGGGGGATAAAGCGGGTCAGCGCGCGCCACAACAGCTGCGGCACGTCACCGGGGCGGCGGGGAATCAGGTGCAGATGCAGGTGCGGCACATGCTGGTTGGAGGCCGGCCCATCGTTGAGCAGCAGGTTGATGCCCTGGACGCCATAGCCGGCACCGCGTAGCACCCTGGCCATGCGCTGGGTCAGTTGCATCAGGCGGTCGCGGGCGGCGTCGGACAGGTCGTCAAGCAAGGGCGCGTGCTCGCGGCTGACGATCAGCACATGGGCCGGGCGCAGCGGGAAGATATCCAGCAGCACGATAAAGTGCTCGTCTTCATGGATACGCTGGGCCGGCAGCTGGTTATCGGCGATGGCACAGAACACGCAGTGCATAGACTCTCCTTGTGAATATCCAGCCGGCCGCCGGCCGCTATTTCAACCGCGGCTCCAGTCGCTGGCGCCCATCGCGGGCGGTGAAGGGTTGCGGCTCATCATCGTCTTCGGCCATTCGCTCACGCAGGGTGCGCCGGTCGTCACTGTTGCCGGAAGCATCAGCAGCGCGCCCTTTCCACCAGCGCTCCAGCGGCCAACGCACCGCCACAAACACCAGGTAAAGCGCCAGGGCCAGCAGGCTGTACATGGTCAGATCCGAGGCCGCACGCCAGACGTTGTTGCCGACCTGAAACAGCAGATCCAGAGCTGCAATGGCAATGGCCGGGGCAAAGGCATCCTTGGCCGGATCAACGATGGTCGGGCTGAACAGCAACACAGCTACCAGCACCCGCAGCGGCTCACGCAGGTAACGCCACATCCAACCGGTCATGCGCAACCACACCAGCAGGCAGCCCAGGGCCGCAATCAGATAGGCGCTCCAGGCGAGCAAGTAGTCATTTTCAATCATTGCGCGTGGCTTCTCTTGAGGCGGATTCGACCCAGGGCAATGGCCAGTGGCACCATTTTCCTCAGCCGACGAACAAACTGGCGCTTATGATAACGGCTTTTGCCTGTTACGGCGTCCCTGACGCCGCCCACCTGTGGAGTTGTGCCATGTTGTCCGCCCCTAGCGCCCGCCGAGAAAACGCCGCCGATCCGTACCGCTGGCTGGAAAACCGTGACAGCGACGAAGTGCTGGCCCATCTCAAGGCAGAAAACGCCTACCTGGAGGCGCAACTGAGCGAGCAGGCCGAGCTGCGCGAACAACTGTTCGAGGAAATTCGCGGGCGCATCCGCGAAACCGACCTGAGCCTGCCCACCCCCTGGGGCCCCTACCTCTATTACCAGCGCACCACCGCCGGCGATGAATATGCGCGCCACTATCGCTGCCTGCGCCCGGCCGATGGATCGCTCAAGGTCGATGAGGCCAGCGAGCAGCTGCTGCTCGACCCCAATGTTCTGGCGGCAGGCGGCTTTATATCGCTTGGTGCCTTCAGCATCAGCCCCGATCACCAGCGCCTGGCCTATAGCCTGGACACCAGCGGCGAGGAAACCTATCAGCTGTTTGTCAAAGAGCTGGCCGATGACAGCCTGATCGAACTGCCCTTCACCGACTGTGATGGCAGCATGACCTGGGCGGGTGACAGCCAGACCCTGTTCTTCGGTGAACTGGATGACACCCACAGACCGCACAAGCTGTATCGCCATTGCCTGGGCAGCGACGCAGCCGAACTGGTGTTCCACGAGGCGGACGGGCGCTTCTTTCTCAGTTGCTACCGCAGCAGCTCCGAGCGCCAGCTGATCCTGCAACTGGGCAGCAAGACCACCAGCGAAGCCTGGGTGCTGGATGCGGATCAACCGCAGGCGTCCTTCCGCTGCGTGGCCCCGCGCCAGGAAGGCCATGAATACGATATCGATCACGGCCGCTACCAGGGCCAGTGGAGCTGGCTGATTCGCAGCAACCAGAGTGGCATCAACTTCGCCCTGTACCAGGCCGCCGAGCCCACGCCCGAGCGCGAGCACTGGCAGGAAATCCGCGCCCATGATGCCCAAGTGATGCTCGAAGGCGTCAGCCTCAACCAGCAGGCTCTGGTGCTCAGCCTGCGTGAAGGCGGCCTGCCGATTATCGAGGTGCAGCCCGAGGGCCAGGCTTCCTACCGCGTGCACTTGCCGGATGCGGCCTACAGCCTCTATGTACAGGACAGCCTGGAGTTCGACAGCGCGGTGATCCGCCTGCGCTACGAGGCGCTCAATCGCCCGGCGCAGATTCGCCAGCTGCACCTGGCCACGGGTGAACAGCAGGTCCTCAAGCAGACGCCGGTCGAGGGCCCTTTCGATGCCGATGACTATGTCAGCCAACGCCTGTGGGCCACGGCCGCCGACGGCACCCAGGTGCCCATCAGCCTGGTGGCCAGACGTGAGCTGTTCGATCGCTCCCCTCTCCCGCAAGCGGGAGAGGGGCTGGGGGAGAGGGTCAAAAAGCCTGCCCCGCTCTACCTCTATGGCTACGGTGCCTACGGCGAAAGCCTCGACCCCTGGTTCTCCCACGCCCGCCTGAGCCTGCTGGAACGCGGCTTTGTCTTCGCCATCGCCCATGTTCGCGGCGGTGGCGAACTGGGCGAGGCCTGGTACCGCGCCGGCAAGCTGGAACATAAAGCCAATACGTTCGGCGACTTTATCGCCTGCGCCGAACACCTGATTGCCACGGGCTATACCACGAGCCAGCAACTGTGCATCAGCGGTGGCAGCGCCGGCGGCCTGCTGATCGGCGCCGTGCTCAACCAGCGCCCGGAGCTGTTCGCCGCGGCCATCGCCGAGGTGCCCTTTGTCGATGTCCTGGGCACCATGCAGAACCCCGACCTGCCGCTAACCGTGACCGAATACGACGAATGGGGCGACCCCAGCGAGCCCGAGGTGTTCGAGCGGATCAAGGCCTATGCGCCCTACGAGAACGTGCGCGCCCAGGCCTACCCGGCCATCCTCGCCGTGGCCGGCTACAACGACAGCCGGGTGCAGTACTGGGAAGCGGCCAAATGGGTCGCCAAGCTGCGCGCCAGCAAGACCGATGACAACCTGCTGCTGCTCAAGACCGAGCTTGAGGCCGGCCATGGCGGCATGAGTGGACGCTACCAGGCGCTGAAAGATGCAGCCCTGGAGTACGCCTTTATCCTCAAGGTGCTGGGCCTGGCAGCGCATTGACGAGGCTCTGTTGAGTCGATGATTTCCGGCATAAGCCCGGGTTTTCTCAGTCGAAAATTTACTTGACCACTTGGGCGGTTTTAACCGCCCTGTCTTGAAACCTCGACTACGCTGGGTGCAACGCTGGCCACTCGCCATGCACGCACCTACAAGGAAGACCCGTGATGAAAAACTGGAAGATCAGCACCCATCTGTTTCTGCTCGCCACCTGCCTGCTGCTCAGCCTGCTCTGCGTGGGCGGCCTGGGCCTGTACGGCTTGCAGGCCACCGTACGCGGCTTGCAAACCGTCTACCTGGATCGCGTGGTGCCGCTACGCGACCTCAAGCTGATTGCCGACCTCTATGCGGTCAATATCGTCGACGCCACCCACAAGGCGCGCAGCGGCGAATTGAGCAACCAGGACGCCCAGCAGTTGATCGAACAGGCCCAGCGTGAAATAGAAAGCACCTGGCAGGCTTACCTGGCCACCGAACTGATCGCCGACGAGCAGCGCCTGATCACCCAGATCAGCCCGCTGATGGAGCAAGCCCGGCAACCCCTCAACGAGCTGCAGAGCCTGCTTTATCGGGGCGATTCAGCCGCCATTGAGCGTTTCGCACAAACCCGTCTGTACCCCCTGATTGATCCGCTGTCAGCCAAGTTTTCCGAGCTGATCGAGGTACAGCTGCAAGAGGCCAAGCACCAATACGAACTGGGTGAAGCCACCTATGCCGACAACCTGAAACTGAGCAGCGTGGTGCTGCTGCTGGCCCTGCTGCTGGGCCTGACCCAGGCGCTGTACTTTATCCGCCTGATGAACCGCCAGCTGGGCGCCGAACCCGGCGAACTGGAAGCCATCAGTGCACGCATTGCCGAAGGCCGTCTGGATGGCGGCAAGACATTGGGCAATCAGGTGATGACCGGGGTGATGAAATCGGTACAGAGCATGCGCACCGGGCTCAAGGACATGATTGGCAATATTGGTCAGGCCTCGGAAGAAATCGAATGCGCCACCCTGCAACTGGCGGCTTCCTCCGAGCAGGTACTGAGCAGCGCCAATGTGCAGAGCGACACCGCCTCGGCCATGGCCGCCACCGTCGAACAGCTGGCGGTGAGCATCAACCATATCGCCGAGAATGCCCAACAGACCTATGACATGGCGAAGAAGGCCGGGCACCTCACCGATGAGGGCACGGCCGTGATGGCCCGGGCCACCGAGGAAATGCACAAGATCGCCGAACTGGTCAGACAAAGCGCCGAGGACGTGGAAACCCTGGCCAACCAGTCGCGCAATATCAGCGCCATTGTCGATGTGATTCGCGGCATCGCCGAGCAGACCAACCTGCTCGCCCTCAATGCCGCCATCGAAGCCGCCCGGGCCGGCGAACAGGGCCGTGGCTTTGCCGTGGTGGCCGACGAAGTGCGTGGCCTGGCCGGGCGCACCGCCCAATCCACCACCGAGATCGTCGCCCTGGTCGATGCCATCCAGAGTGGCATGCACAAGGCCAAGGACAGCATGGCCGCCGGTTGTGAGCGGGTCAGCATCGGCACCCGCCTGGTGGATCAGGCGGCAGGTTCCATGGGCGGCATCCGCCAGGCCCTGGACGAATCCCTGCAGGCGGTCAGCGTGATTTCCACCTCCCTGCAGGAACAGCGTGCCGCCAGTGAACAGGTGGCCATGAGCGTGGAACGGGTGGCGCAGATCGTCGAGGAAAACTCCGCGGCCCAGGGCGGCATCGTCCAGGCCATTCAGGCCCTGCAGTCCATGTCCGGGCGTCTGCAGGGCGTCATGCGCCGCTTTAGCTTCTAGAAGCCGCGCCACAGGCGTCCCCGTATTGGCGGGGATGCCTGCGACCAATGTCTCTGGCAAGCATTGGCCAGGCCGGCTAAGGTCAAGTTATCCCACCAGCCAGGCCCGCCGACCATGCCCTGCAGTTCCCATCTGATCGATGAAATCCGCGATATGTTGCTCGACTGCGGCCTGTTCGACAGCCTGACGCCTAACGAGCTGATCAGCGCCGCCGGTTATTTCAGCATCGGCAAGTTTCAGCCCGAGGAAAGCATCTTCGCCGAGGGCGATGCCGGCACCTTTATGTGCATCATCCATGCAGGCGCGGTGGCCGTGCACAAGCTCAACTCCAGTGGCGAGGCCATTGAACTGGCCAAGCTGCGCAAGGGCCGGGCCTTCGGGGAAATGGCGGTGCTCGATGGCGAGCGGCGTTCGGCCAGTTGTATCGCGGTCAGCGATTGCAGCCTGCTGATCCTGGCCAGGGACTCCCTGGAAAAGATGCTGGCTGAGATGCCCAAGACCGCCGCCAAGGTGATCCGCGCCATCGCCATTGCCATGTCCAAACGCCTGCGCATGGCCGACGGCCTGCTGGTGGAACAGCAGCTATAGCCGGCCCTGCATGCGCCGTTTAGACTGCCAACATTGTCACCTCTGGACACCGTCATGAGCACGCAGAAAACCGACACCAGCAAACTCGACCGCATTCTTGCAGAGGCCCAGCGCTCGCGCGAAGAAGGCTACCGCGACAAGGCCCTGAAGATGTACCCGCATGTCTGCGGACGCTGTGGCCGCGAGTTCTCCGGCAAGCGCCTGTGCGAGCTGACCGTGCACCACCGTGACCACAACCACGACAACAACCCCCAGGATGGCTCCAACTGGGAGCTGCTGTGCCTGTACTGTCATGACAACGAGCACTCGCGCTACACCGACCAGCAGTATTTCGGCGAAGGCTCACTGAGTACGCCAAAAACCGCGCAGGCCACCCACAACCCCTTTGCTGATCTGGCTGCCCGGCTAAAAAATAAATATTAAGCGGGAGCCTGTAGGGTGCGCCGTGCGCACCGAAGACCCGCGCCAATCTTGGTGCGCACGGCGCACCCTACGCGCTTGCTCACTTTATCCGATGGCCCTGACCACAACGCCGCCAGGCCTTATACTGCCCGCCCTTTTGTCTGCAGGCCCAGGTTCGTGGCAAACAAGCGATACAGCTGCATCGGGTTATTCAACCCCAAATCCCCGGAAAACGTCGGCGCAGTGATGCGCGCAGCCGGCTGCTATGGGGTCAATTCGGTGTTCTATACCGGCAAGCGCTATGAACGCGCCCGCGACTTTGTCACCGACACCAAGCGCATCCATATGGATATCCCGCTGATCGGCGTTGCCGACCTGCAGCAAATCATCCCCCTGGGCTGCACCCCGGTCGCCGTGGAACTGGTCGAAGGCGCCAGGCCGCTGCCCGAGTACACCCACCCGGATCGCGCCATTTATATCTTCGGCCCGGAAGACGGCTCGCTCAATGACGACATTCGCGCCTGGTGCGAGGACGTCATCTATATCCCCACCGAGGGCTGCATGAACCTGGCGGCCACGGTCAACGTGGTGCTCTATGACCGCATGGCCAAGGGTAATAACACCAAGTCTGGACCCAAATTCAAATAGGCCACGCGCCCGTCCCACTCAACACAGGACTGAGCGCGCGGCGGCGCACCCTACATACCCGATTTCAGCCGGCTAAAGGCCCGCGTCAGGGCGCGGTTAAAGGCCTGGCTGTTATCGTTCTTGGTGTAGAGGCTGGCGCGCACGGCAGCCGGCGGGTAGGTGCCAGGGTCCTGGCGAATGGCCGGATCCACCAGCTCATCCGCCGCTGGTACCGCATTGGCGTAATAGATGCTGTTGGTAATGGCAGCAATCACCGATGGTTGCATCAGGTGGTCGAGCAGCGCATGGGCGCCCGCCGGGTTGGGCGCATCCTTGGGGATGACCATGGCATCGAACCACAGCAAGGTGCCTTCGCGAGGAATGCGGTAATGCAGGCGATGGGGTTTGCCCGCCTCCTCGGCCTGGGCCGCCGCCAAGGAAACATTTCCATTCCAGGCCATGGCCAGGCAGATATTGCCATTGGCCAGATCGCTGATATTGCGGTCGTTATCAAAATAACGAATCGAGGGGCGCACCTTGGCCAGATGGGCCTCGGCGAGTTTCAGGTCATCCAGGTTCTGCCGGTTGACATCCAGCCCCAGGTAACGGAAGGCCGCCGCGAACACCTCGTTGGGATCATTGAGAAAGCTCACCCCGCAGTCGGCAAAGCGCGCCACCACCTCAGGGTCCAGCAGCATGGCCCAGCTGTCGGTCGGCGCGTCACTCATACGCGCCTCGATGGCCTGCTGCTGGTAGCCAATGCCGGTGGTACCCCAGGCATAGATACCAGCATGCCGGTTACCCGGATCGAAGGCGGCCATATGCGCGACAAATTCGTCCCCCAGGCCGGCGAAATGCGGCAGCCGGCTTTTATCCAGCGGCTGCAATGCGCCACTGGCGATACCCCTGCTCAGGTGCTGGCCGGCGGTCAGCACCAGGTCATAACCGCTACGACCGGTCAGCAGCTTGGTTTCCACGGTTTCCAGGGAGTCGAAATAGTCCACCACCACCTTGTAACCCGTCTCGGCCTCGAAACGGCTCAGGGTGTCGGCAGCCAGGTATTCATTCCAGATATACAGATTGACCTGCTTGGTCTGCGGCGCCGCCTGCACGGCGGCACTGAGCCCTAGGGCCAGACAGAATAGGGATGCACGCATGGGTCACCTCCTAGCGCTGGGGCGCGGCGTATTGCGGCATGGTGATGCAGGCGACATTGCCGCCACCGAGCAGGATTTCCCGCGAGTTGTCGATACCGATGATGCGGTGCTGGGGGAACAGCTCGGCCAGAGTGGCCTGGGCCACCCGGTCATTGGGATCATCGAATAGCGGCAGGACGATGGCCGAATTACCGGCGTAGTAATTGATATAGGAGGCGCAGATCTGCGTGCCGGCCTCGCGCAGATGGGTACCGTCGACCTGATCCAGGCCCTCGGCCTCTTCGGCCGTCCAGCGCAGCACCTGTGGCTGTGGCAGCTTGAACACTTGCAGGCTGCGACCGCGAGCGTCGCGGACGCTGCGCAGGATATCGTAGGCCTCCTGATAGATTTCCCACTGCGGGTCGCTGCGATCGTCGGTCCACTGCATCACCACCACCCCGGGGCGGACAAAGCAGGCCAGGTCATCGATATGACCGTCGGTTTCATCGAACTTGCAGCCGCGCGGCAGCCAGATCACCTGCTCGGCACCGAGATAGTCCGAAAGGCGGCGGGTCATCTCCTCCTTGCCCAGATGAGCGTTGCGATTGCGGTTGAGCAAGCACTGCTCGGTGGTCAGCAGGGTGCCCTGCCCGTCACTCTGGATGCCGCCCATCTCGGCGATAAAGGGCGCGCGATAGCGGTCATAGCCTTCGATCTCGAGGATCTTCTGGGCAATCTGATCGTCCTTGTCCCAGGGGTAGTAAAGGCCGCCGTCGAGGCCACCATAGGCATTGAACTCGAAGTCCACGCCACGCACCTCGCCGCTCTGATCATTGACCAGAAAGGCCGGGCCACTGTCACGGAACCAGGTGTCGTTGCAGGTCATTTCCACCACCCGCACCTGCTCCGGCAGCAGACGCCGGGCATTGGCGTACTGGGCAGCCGAAGCACAGACGGTCACCGGCTCGCTGCTGGCAATGGCGCTGACGATCTCGACCCAGACCTTCTGCGCCGGCTTGGCGCCGTTGCGCCACACATCCGGACGCTCCGGCCAGCCGAGCCAGCAGCGGGCCTTGGGTTCGAACTCACCGGGCAGGCGAAAGCCGTCGGCCTTGGGGATGGAAGTCAGGGAACGCGCCATGGCACACCTCTTTTTGCATGGAAGATGTGCGCACAGTACGCGGCGTTTCGCGCCGCTCGCCAACGACGATTTTTACGGAAAAGCTGAATTCAATTCATCAATCAACCAGATGATCACCCAGCCAATCTATGAAGTCCTGCACCGCCGGCTTGTCCAGACGAATCCGCTCGGCCACCAGGGCATACTGCCCAAGGGACGCCACGCTGGCACTGAAGGGTCGCACCAGGCGACCGCTGGCCAGATCCTCGGCGGCGGTCAGGTTATCGCCCATGGCCACGCCCTGGCCCTGGGCGGCCGCCTCCAGGGTCAGGCCGGCATGGCCCAGATAAAGGTGACGTGCCGGCTGGATATCGCCGGCATGGCTGGTCAGCCAGGCGGTCCAGGTCTTGCCATCCTGATCGTCATGCAGCAGGCAGTGACGGGCCAGATCCCGCGGCTGCTTGAGGCCGCCCTGGTTGAACAGGCGCGGGCTGCACACCGGAAAGAACTGCAGAGTCGGCAGGGGCCGCACGAAATAGGCGCTGGCGTCCTCCGGGCCGGTGCCGTAGGTAATCGCCAGGTCGATCTCCGGCCCCGGCACGCAGGCCTCCAGCGGCTGCTCATGCAGATGCAGGGTAATCTGCGGATGGCGCGCACTGAAATCAGCCAGGCGGCTGACCAGCCATTTCTGCGCCAGTTCGGCAGTCACCGCGACTCGCACCACGGCCTGGGAGCCGGGGTCGCGTAATTCGTCGCAGGCATCCAGGATCAGCTCGAACGCCTGCTGCACCCGCTGCAACAGGCGCTGCGCCGCGGGCGTTGGGCGAATGTGGCGGCCCTCACGCACAAACAGCGCAGTGCCCAGTTGCTCTTCGAGCTGACGAATCTGGTGACTGACGGCGCTGTCGGTGACACAGAGTTCACTGGCAGCGCGACCGAAATGCGCATGACGCGCGGCGCTCTCGAAGGTGCGCAGGGCGGTAAGAGATGGCAAGCGGCGCATAAAGGCTCCAGATGTGGGCAACTGCCGCGCATCCTTACCGAGGCCCGCCGCTAACGCAACAGTGGCGTGTTCAGCACCTTGGAACGATCGCCCATGACGTTTTCGCTGATCTCGATAAAGTCCTGGGTGCTGGCCTTCTCCAGGCGCATCAGGCCGCGGGTGACATCATCCAGCGAACGCGGCTGGGTCGTGCCCTTGGTCTTCTGGCGGATTTCCCGATCCAGCTCCTGCAGCAGCAGCACGGCCCGCGCCGTGACCGCTCCCGTGGAACGGTTGGTACGCAGGCTCTTGACCGGCTTGCTCCACTTGATCAGGTGCTGACGCACCCTTTGATAGCGATCCTCACTGAGGCCACCGGCACGCCGTACCAGCTCGATGGCGTAATACTCGGCCAGGCCCTCCACCAACCAGTCGCTGCGCTCC
Source organism: Pseudomonas xionganensis (assembly GCF_009763245.1). Classification (GTDB taxonomy): domain Bacteria; phylum Pseudomonadota; class Gammaproteobacteria; order Pseudomonadales; family Pseudomonadaceae; genus Aquipseudomonas; species Aquipseudomonas xionganensis. The sequence goes on from NZ_WKJZ01000001.1 coordinate 2,685,897, forward strand.
TGGGAACGAATACGGCTGAACACGTGCACCAACTCGTGAACCAGGGAACTGGTGCCATTCTCGCTGACCAGCGGACGATCGGTATGCATGTAATAGGAGTTGGGCGCCGACAGGCCACCGCGCCACATCGGATCGCCGGCACCGACGATCAGCAGCTTGCCCGGATCACGGGGAAACACGGCCTGAAACTCCGGCCAGACGAAAGTCAGCAGGGTCAGCGTGTCCATGCGCCGCATGCCCTCGCCTATCGGCGCGGCAATGGTCACCTCGGTTTCCCCCAGCCTGGCCCGGCGGGTACCGAGCTTGCCGGCGATCATCCAGCCGGTGGGGCGGTCGAACTTGCGCAGCGGGTTGTCGATACGAAACTTGTTCTTGCCGATGCGCGGCCACTCGGTCTCGACACTTTTCCAGCCCTTGGGCAGGTCGAACTGCAGGCGCGCCACCAGTTCGGTGCCCACCTCCTGGCGCAATTTCACCGCCGGCACCAGATCATCGCCACGCAGCAGCGCCCAGTCGGGGGTCATGCGCGCGTCATAGCGGCCCGGCTTGCGCTCATGGCTGATGCGCACCCGATAGCTCAGCCTGGCGCGGCCCTTGGCCGGCAACCACTGCCCCTGCTCGGGACTGGGTTGATGCCACTCGCCGTCGGCGACGAAGTCGCTGTAAGCGCCCTCCTCACCCAGGTTGAAGGTCAGGCTGTAGATCAGTGCAGTGTCGGCCAGGGTCAGGCTGACCTCGGCCTGGTCGCTGTCCGGCAGGAACTTCACCCGATAGTCCAGATCGACCTTCTTGGCCCACAACACAGGGCTCAGGCTCAGCAGGAAAACAGCCAGCATCAGGCGACGAATCGGCATGCAGCACTCCATCAGGCAGAAAGGGGGTATCGCTCAAGCTTAGCCGGCGCGAAAGATCAGGTGCTCTTCCCAGTCGTCCTCGGCCACGCTGTTCTCGCTCAGCATGCGCCCGGCCTGGGAAATGCGCTGTTTATGCACCTGTTCGGGGTCGCCACAGACCAGGTGATGCCAGAGCAGCAGATCCTTGCCCTCGCTGACCAGGCGGTAGGCGCAGGTCGGCGGCAGCCACTGAAACTGGTCGGCCTGCTCCGCGGTGAGCTGGATACAGTCGGGCACGAACTGGCGTCGGTTGGCGTAATCGGTGCAGCGACAGGTGTCGAGATCCAACAGTTTGCAGGCGATCCGGGTGTAGTAGACGCTGCCGTCGTCCTCGTCTTCGAGCTTTTGTAGGCAGCACAGGCCGCAGCCGTCGCACAGCGACTCCCACTCTTCCTGATTCAGCTGTGCGAGGGTTTTGCGTTTCCAGAAAGGTTCGACTTTGGCGGCCATGGCGGTACTGAGGTGGGGGCGGAAAGCCCGGCAGTCTAGCGCGCCGCCCTTGCGCGGCCAAGGCTGGCGCGCCCAATGGCGCCCCCGCAGGCTGCTGCCCGCAACCTGGCGGGCAGGAAGGTACCAGATCAGCGCACGATAAAGCGCTGCTCCAGCAACTTGCGATCCTCCTGAAACACCATGAACTGCCACTCGCCGGGCACGATCTCATGGGGTTCGGTGAACTCGAAGGCCATCACGTCCAGGGGCGCTCCCACCGCCATGCTCTGCTGCACCACGAACTTGTCATGGCGAGTGCCCTCGGGGGTGACCACGCCCGGGGTGAGGTACAACAGGGTCAGGGGCACGTCATCCTGCACCTTGCCCTGCAGGCTGTAGCGCATGCCGAACTTGGTGCCCAGCTTGGCCGGGATTATCTCGGTGCGCTCAATCGGCTGGGCACTGCGGCTCAGCACCCGCTCGCCCGGCTTAAAATCCTGATACTGAGTGGTAAACACCCCGTATTCCACCTCGCCCACCACTCGTACCTCGGCCAGGGCCTGGCCGGCCAGCAGAATGCCAGCGGCCAATGCTGTTAACAGGCTGTATCGCATATCCAACTCCTTGTTTTGGGTTGGCGCAAGCCTATGACATGGCCATGACAGGGACATGACAGCCTGTTTGTTGCCAGCCGATTCAGGGCGCGGCGAATCGCTCATCGAACAGATCGTTCATGGCTTTGAACGCCCGTGCGGCCACCACAGGGTGGTACTCGTTACGCCCCGGCACATTGGCCAGCGGGTTGGTAAATGAATGCACCGCGCCGCCATAGCTGACCAGTTGCCAATCCACCTGGGCCGCCTTCATCTCAGCGATGAACGCATCCACCTGTTCCTGGGGCACAGCCGGGTCATCGGCGCCGTGCAGCACCAGCACCGGGGCCTTGATGTTCTGCGCATCGGCCGGGTTGGGCGTATCCAGATTGCCATGGAAGGAGACGAAGCCCTGCAGATCGGCCCCGGAGCGGGCCAGTTCCAGTACCGCACCGCCACCAAAGCAGAAACCGATGGCGCCCAGCTTGCTGCTGTCCAGCGCTACCTGGCTGGTTTGCGCCTTGAGTACCTCCACCGCAGCCTGAGCCCGCTTGCGCATCAGTGCGCGATCACTGCGCACCGCCGTGGCAGCCGCGCGGGCCTCATCGGGGTTGCTGGGGCGCACGGCCTTGCCGTACATGTCCGCCATGAATATCACGTACTTGTCACCCGCGGCACGGGCAGCCTTTTCCGCGGACGCCTCGGTGACGCCCAGCCAGTTGGGCACCATCAGCAGCCCCGGGCGCGGCTGGGTAACCGCATCATCATAAATAAGCAGGCCTTCGAAGGCTTCACCTTCAATCTCGTAGGGCACCGGCTTGACCACCACGGCCGCCTCGGCAGCGCCCACCAGACCCGCCAACAGCACCGCACAGAATGACTTGTTCATGGCCACCTCCTTGAATTACGGACCCTCAGAACCATAGCGGCTGGGCGGGCAAAGCCAAGGAAGCAGATGGATTTAAATGCCGCCAAATGTAAATCGAGAAAACGGCGCGCAAACAAAAACGCCCCTGTCTTGCGACAGGGGCGTTTTCTATATTGGAGCGGGAAACGAGACTCGAACTCGCGACCCCGACCTTGGCAAGGTCGTGCTC
>NZ_WKJZ01000002.1:0-188606 GCF_009763245.1 Pseudomonas xionganensis
GATTGGTGGAGCTAAACGGGATCGAACCGTTGACCTCTTGCATGCCATGCAAGCGCTCTCCCAGCTGAGCTATAGCCCCGAAACCTTGCGGTCGGCTCGCAGCACTCAAGCGCTGCGACTGGAAAATGGCGTCCCCTAGGGGACTCGAACCCCTGTTACCGCCGTGAAAGGGCGGTGTCCTAGGCCACTAGACGAAGGGGACGAAACCTTCGAACAACAAGGCCAGCACTAGGCTGGCCTGTCGGTGATTGGTGGAGCTAAACGGGATCGAACCGTTGACCTCTTGCATGCCATGCAAGCGCTCTCCCAGCTGAGCTATAGCCCCAAAACCTTGCGGTTTGGCTGCAATGCCTAGGCACTGCGGCTGGAAATAGTGGCGTCCCCTAGGGGACTCGAACCCCTGTTACCGCCGTGAAAGGGCGGTGTCCTAGGCCACTAGACGAAGGGGACGCAAAACCCTTTTCGTAAATCAACCTGAGTTGATTCTGGCACTCCCGAAGGAGTTGAGATTGGTGGAGCTAAACGGGATCGAACCGTTGACCTCTTGCATGCCATGCAAGCGCTCTCCCAGCTGAGCTATAGCCCCATCTCAAGGACGGGGCGCATGTTAAGAGCGCCCCGCATGGCTGTCAACAACATTTTTTCTGCCAGCCAAAAGTTTTTGCCACTAGAACAATTACTTAGGGCCGCGCGAGGTCCCGTAGGGTGCGCTACGCGCACCGCCGCAAGCGAGGATACCCCGGTGCGCACGGCGCCCCCCTACCTCAGGCAATGCTCGCCAGCAGCTTTTCCCATTCCTTGTTTTCCTTCTTCGACACGCCACCGAGCAGTTCGATGGCCTGACGCAGGCGGAAGCGGGTCAGGTCCGGGCCGAGGATCTGCATGGCATCGAGCACCGACACCGAGCTGGCCTGGCCGGTGATGGCGGCGAACATCAGCGGCATGGCATCACGCAGCTTCAGTTCCAGGTGCTCGACCACGGCCTGGATGCAGGCCGTGATCTTGTCTTTTTCCCATTGGCGCAGGGCTTCGAGCTTCCACAGGATCAGCTGCATCACCTGGCGTACCTGATCGGCGGACAGTTTCTTGCTCTCGAACAGTTTGGCATCCAAATTCAGCCCGCCGGCGAAGAAGAAGCTGGCCAGAGGCGCGATCTGACTGAAGGTCTCCACCCGCCCCTGCACATGGGGGGCGATCTGCATCAGGTAGTTGGAGTTGAACGCCCACTTCTGCGCAGCGGCGGCGAAGTCCTCGACGCTCAGCTCGCGCATCCACTGGCCGTTAAGCCAGGACAGCTTCTCCAGATCGAAGATCGGCCCGCCCAGGGAGACCCGATTGATATCGAAGTGCTCGATCATCTCGTCGAGGCTGAATTTTTCGCGCTCGTCTGGCATCGACCAGCCCATACGGCCGAGGTAGTTGAGCATGGCCTGGGGCAGGAAACCCATGCGCTCGTAGAAGGTGATGCTGGTGGGGTTCTTGCGCTTGGACAGCTTGCTCTTGTCCGGATTGCGCAGCAGCGGCATATAGCACAGCTGCGGCTTGTCCCAGCCGAAGTACTCGTACAGCAGGATCAGCTTGGGCGCCGACGGCAGCCATTCCTCGCCGCGCAGCACGTGGGTGATGCCCATCAGATGGTCGTCCACCACGTTGGCCAGGAAGTAGGTCGGCAGGCCATCGGTCTTCATCAGCACCTGCATGTCCATGCGATCCCAGGGGATCTCCACTTCGCCACGCAGCATATCCGGCACCACGCACACGCCTTCGCTCGGCACCTTCATGCGCACCACATTGGGCTCGCCGGCGGCCAGACGCTGCTGTACTTCCTCAGCGGACAGGTGCATGCAGTGGCCGTCGTAACGCGGCGTCTGCTTGGCTTCCATCTGTTCGGCGCGCAGCTTGTCCAGGCGCTCGGCACTGCAGAAGCAGTGGAAGGCATGGCCCTTTTCCACCAGCTCGGCGCTGTACTTCTGGTAGATCGGGCCGCGCTCGCTCTGCCGATACGGGCCGTGGGGGCCGCCGACATCCGGGCCTTCGCTCCATTCGATGCCCAGCCAGCGCAGGGCGTCGTAGATCTGCTGCTCGGACTCACGGGTCGAGCGCAACTGGTCGGTGTCCTCGATACGCAGAATAAATTCGCCGCCGTGCTGCCGGGCAAAGCACATATTGAACAGGGCGATATAGGCGGTGCCTACATGGGGGTCGCCGGTGGGCGATGGCGCGATACGGGTACGAACGGTAGTCATGGCGGCTCTCAGGCAGGCAAAGCGAAAAAATCAAGGCGGCGATATTAGCAGCCCTGCCCTACCCGCCTCCAGCGCCCGCCGCCAGACTTATACCTGCAGCAGGCGGTCGCGCAGCTTCTGGATCTCGTCACGCAGCTGGGCGGCGGCCTCGAATTCCAGGTCACGGGCAAGGGCATACATCTTCTCTTCCAGCTGACGGATGCGCTTGGTGATCTCGCTGGGCGAACGCAGCTCGTTCTCGTAGCGGGCACTTTCCTCCGCTGCCTTGGCCATGCCCTTGCGCTTGTTGCTGCGCGAGCCCGGCACGGTGGCGCCTTCGAGAATGTCCTGCACATCCTTGAACACGCCCTTGGGCACGATGCCATTAGCCTCGTTGAAGGCAATCTGCTTGTTACGCCGCCGCTCGGTCTCGCCGATGGCGCGCTCCATGGAGCCGGTCATGCGGTCGGCATAGAGAATCGCCTTGCCGTTGAGGTTGCGCGCGGCGCGGCCGATGGTCTGGATCAGCGAACGCTCGGAGCGCAGAAAGCCCTCCTTGTCCGCATCGAGAATCGCCACCAGGGACACTTCCGGCATATCCAGGCCTTCGCGCAGCAGGTTGATCCCCACCAGCACGTCGAAGGCGCCGATACGCAGGTCGCGGATGATCTCGACCCGCTCCACCGTGTCGATATCCGAGTGCAAATAACGCACCTTGACCCCGTGGTCGCCCAGGTAATCGGTCAAATCCTCGGCCATGCGCTTGGTCAGGGTGGTGACCAGCACCCGCTCCTCGATGGCCACCCGCTTGTGGATTTCCGAGAGCAGATCATCGACCTGGGTCAGCGCCGGGCGCACCTCGATCTCGGGGTCGACCAGCCCCGTGGGGCGCACCACCTGCTCGATCACCCGCCCGGCATGCTCGGCCTCGTAAGGCCCTGGCGTGGCGGACACGAAGATGGTCTGCGGGCTGGCCGCCTCCCACTCCTCAAAACGCATGGGCCTGTTGTCCAGCGCCGAGGGTAGGCGGAAACCATATTCCACCAGAGTTTCCTTGCGCGAGCGGTCGCCCTTGTACATGGCGCCAACCTGGGGCACCGAGACGTGGGATTCGTCGATCACCAGCAGGGCCTGATCCGGCAGATAGTCATAGAGGGTCGGCGGCGGCTCGCCAGGACCGCGCCCGGAGAGGTAGCGCGAGTAGTTTTCGATGCCGTTGCAGTAACCCAGCTCCAGAATCATCTCCAGATCGAAGCGGGTGCGCTGCTCCAGGCGCTGGGCTTCCACCAGCTTATTGTTGCTGCGCAGATAGTCCAGACGCTCCTTGAGCTCGACCTTGATCTGCTCCACCGCCTCCAGCAGGGTTTCCCGCGGGGTCACATAGTGGCTCTTGGGGTAGAAGGTGAAGCGCGGCAGCTTGCGGATCACCTCGCCGGTCAGCGGATCGAAGGCGGCGATACTTTCCACTTCGTCATCGAACAGTTCGATGCGAATGGCTTCCAGGTCGGATTCCGCCGGGAAAATATCGATCACATCGCCGCGCACGCGGAAGGTGGCGCGGGCGAAATCCATGTCGTTGCGGGTGTATTGCAGGTCGGCCAGGCGACGCAGCAAGGCGCGCTGGTCCATTTTGTCGCCGCGATCGACATGCAGCACCATCTTCAGATAGGACTCAGGGCTGCCCAGACCGTAGATACACGACACCGTGGTGACGATGATCGCATCCGGCCGTTCCAGCAGCGCCTTGGTCGCCGACAGGCGCATCTGCTCGATATGATCGTTGATCGAGGCGTCCTTCTCGATAAAGGTATCGGAGGACGGCACATAGGCTTCCGGCTGGTAGTAGTCGTAATAGGAAACGAAATACTCCACCGCATTGTTCGGAAAGAAGCTCTTGAACTCACCGTACAGCTGCGCCGCCAGGGTCTTGTTCGGCGCCAACACCAGGGTCGGGCGCTGCACCTGGGCGATCACATTGGCGATGGAAAAGGTCTTGCCCGAGCCGGTCACCCCCAGCAGGGTCTGGTGCGACAGGCCCGCCTCCAGCCCTTCGACCATCTGCCGGATCGCCTCGGGCTGATCGCCAGCCGGCTGGAAACGGGTGACCAGTTGAAACTCGGACATGCAAGACCTCGACAAGCGGTTGTGACGCCCGGGCAAACAAGGCGTCAAAACAGGCGAAAAGCCTGTGTCCGCTGTCGCGGCACAGGGTATGGCTGGGTATACTACCGGCCGATTTGCGCAACCCCTAGCCCAAGTCGTCGCTAGGCGTTGCTGACACCCACCCTCCTCTATCCGAGTTCCTGCCTCCATGAGTCTGTTCTCTGCCGTCGAAATGGCTCCGCGCGACCCCATCCTGGGCCTTAACGAAGCATTCAACGCCGATACCCGCACCGACAAGGTCAACCTGGGCGTCGGGGTGTATTTCACCGAGGACGGAAAAATTCCCCTGCTGCGGGCCGTAGCCCAGGCAGAAAAAGCCCTGACCGAAGCCCAGGCACCGCGCGGCTACCTGCCGATTGAAGGCATCGCCGCCTACGACCAGGCTGTGCAGACCCTGCTGTTTGGCGCCGACTCGCCCCTGCTCCGTGACGGTCGAGTGATTACCACCCAGTCTATCGGTGGTACCGGCGCGCTGAAGATCGGTGCAGACTTCCTCAAGCGCCTGCTGCCGGGCGCCACCGTGGCCATCAGCGATCCGAGCTGGGAAAACCACCGCGCCCTGTTCGAAGCCGCCGGTTTCCCGGTGCAGAACTACCGTTATTACGACGCTGCCAGCCATGGTCTGAATCACGCCGGCATGCTGGACGATCTCAAAGCCCTGCCACCGCGCTCCATCGTGGTGCTGCACGCCTGCTGCCACAACCCCACCGGCGTCGACCTGAGCCTGGACGACTGGCGCGCCGTGGTAGACATCCTCCGTGAGCGCGAGCATGTGCCCTTCCTCGACATCGCCTACCAAGGCTTTGGTGACGGCATCGAAGAGGACGCCGCCGCCGTGCGCCTGTTCGCCCAGTCGGACCTGACCTTCTTCGTTTCCAGCTCCTTCTCCAAGTCCTTCTCGCTGTACGGCGAGCGCGTCGGCGCCCTGTCCATCGTCACCGGCTCCAAGGATGAAAGCGGCCCGGTACTGTCCCAGGTCAAGCGCGTGATCCGCACCAACTACTCCAACCCGCCGACCCACGGCGCCAAGGTCGTGGCCAACGTGCTGACCAACCCGGAACTGCGTGCCCTGTGGGAAGCGGAACTGGCCGAGATGCGCGAACGTATCCGCGGCATGCGCGAAGCCATGGTGGCCCAACTGGCCGAACTGGCGCCGAACCACGACTTCAGCTTTGTGGCCCGCCAGCGCGGCATGTTCTCCTACTCGGGCCTGTCCGCCGAGCAGGTGGAACGCCTGAAGAACGAGTTCGCCATCTATGCCGTCGGCACCGGCCGCATCTGCGTCGCGGCGCTTAACCAGCGCAACCTGCCGGCCGTTACCCAGGCCATTGCCAAGGTGCTTTAAACGATTCAAAGGGGAAGCCAACAAGGGTTGACTTCCCCTTTTTAATCAGTAGGATACGCACCGTTGTTCCGCGATAGCTCAGTCGGTAGAGCAAATGACTGTTAATCATTGGGTCCCTGGTTCGAGTCCAGGTCGCGGAGCCAAATTCAAAAGCCTCGGTTAATACCGGGGCTTTTTTATGCCTGTCGGACTCTCGCCAGGGGCTGCGTCCGAGGCTATGGCTACAACTTAATACGGTGTAGCCGGCCGTTTTTGTAGGGTGGATGTCGCTTTTTACATCCACCGGGCAATGCCATGGTGGATCGGTGAAGCGTGATCCACCCTACAGCGCCAGCCTCCTTAATCCTCACTGACCTCAATACTCGGCATCTGTTGCGCATCGGCCTGGGCAATACGCGCCGCCACACTGCGGGCAATTTCCTGATAGATCATGGCGATCTGGCTTTCCGGGTCGGCAATCGCGGTGGGCTTACCACCATCGGCCTGCATGCGAATGGCCATGGACAGCGGCAAGGAGGCCAGCAGATCGACACCGTACTGAGCCGCCAGCTTCTCGCCGCCGCCCTCGCCAAACAGATGCTCGGCATGGCCACAGTTGCTGCAGATATGCACGGCCATGTTTTCCACCACGCCCAGCACCGGGATATGCACCTTGCGGAACATCTCCACGCCCTTCTTGGCATCCAGCAGAGCCAGATCCTGGGGCGTGGTAACGATCACTGCACCGGCCACCGGCACTTTCTGCGCCAGGGTCAGCTGGATATCACCAGTGCCCGGCGGCATATCCACCACCAGGTAATCCAGGTCACTCCAGGCGGTCTGGGTGATCAGCTGCAACAGCGCGCCGCTGACCATGGGCCCGCGCCAGACCATGGGGGTGTTGTCGTCGGCGAGAAAGGCCATGGACATCACCTGCACCCCATGGGCCTCAAGCGGCACAAACCACTTTTGATCCCTGACCTCAGGCCGGGTGCCAGGTGCAATACCGAACATAATGCCCTGGCTCGGCCCGTAGATATCCGCATCGAGAATGCCCACCCGAGCCCCTTCACGAGCCAGGGCCAGGGCCAGGTTGGCGGCGGTGGTGGACTTGCCCACACCGCCCTTGCCGGAGGCCACGGCGATCACATTCTTCACATTGGCCAGGGCCGGCACCTGATCCTGCGCCTTGTGTGCTTCGATCACGCAGTCGATCTGCACCTGAGCCCGCTCGACACCGTCAAGGTTTTCCAGGGCCATCTGCAACATCTGCGCCCAGCCGCTCTTGAATAGACCAGCGGCATAACCCAACACCAGGCGCACCTTGATCTGGCCGCCCTGAATATCCACCTCACGCAGACAGCCGGCACTGACTGGGTCCTGATTCAGGTGCGGGTCGGTGTATTGGGACAGGGCGGCCTCGACCGCTGCGCGGGTAACGACACTCATGGAAGACTCCGAAAGGCTGAGTAAAGCAGGCGGACATATTAACCCAGGCCAACCTCATTGGTGCGCACCGGCAGGCATTGCCCCCGCAAGGGTGAAAAATATCCGCTGCCCCTATATAGTTGCCGGCTTCCCTGAGTTACCAGTGCAGCCGATCCCATGAGCCAAGCCCGCAAGATTCTCGTTACCAGCGCCCTGCCCTACGCCAACGGTTCGATCCACCTGGGTCATATGCTCGAATATATCCAGACCGATATGTGGGTGCGCTTCCAGAAACTGCGCGGCAACCAGGCCATCTACGTCTGCGCCGACGACGCCCATGGCTCGGCCATCATGCTGCGCGCCGAGAAGGAAGGCATCACCCCCGAGCAGCTGATCGCCAATGTGCAGGCCGAACATACCGCCGACTTTGCCGATTTTCTGGTGAATTTCGACAACTACCATTCGACTCACTCGATTGAGAACCGCGAGCTGGCCTCCTCCATCTATCTGGCCCTGCGTGACAAGGGCCATATCGCCACCCGCTCGGTAACCCAGTACTTCGACCCCGAGAAGGGCATGTTCCTCGCCGACCGCTTTATCAAGGGCACCTGCCCCAAGTGTGCGGCCGAGGACCAGTACGGCGACAACTGCGAGAAATGCGGCGCCACCTACGAGCCCACCGAGCTGAAGAACCCACGCTCGGCGATTTCCGGCGCCGTGCCGGAGCTGCGCGACTCCAAGCACTTCTTCTTCAAGCTGCCGGACTTCGAGGCCATGCTCAAGCAGTGGACCCGCAGCGGCGCCCTGCAGGATGCGGTGGCCAACAAGATCGCCGAATGGCTGGATTCCGGTCTGCAGGAATGGGATATCAGCCGCGATGCGCCCTACTTCGGCTTCGAGATCCCCGACGAGCCGGGCAAGTACTTCTACGTTTGGCTGGATGCACCGATCGGCTATATGGCCAGCTTCAAGAACCTCTGCGCCCGTACCCCCGAGCTGGATTTCGATGCCTTCTGGGGCAAGGACTCCACGGCCGAGCTGTATCACTTTATCGGCAAGGACATCGTCAACTTCCATACCCTGTTCTGGCCGGCCATGCTCGAAGGCGCGGGTTACCGCAAGCCCACCGCGGTAGCCGTGCACGGCTACCTGACGGTCAACGGGCAGAAGATGTCCAAGTCGCGCGGCACCTTTATCAAGGCGCGCACCTACCTGGATCACCTCAACCCGGAATACCTGCGCTACTACTACGCGGCCAAGCTGGGCCGCGGCGTGGATGACCTGGACCTGAACCTGGAAGACTTCGTGCAGAAGGTCAATTCCGACCTGGTGGGCAAGGTGGTGAATATCGCCAGCCGCTGCGCCGGTTTTATCCACAAGGGCAATAACGGCGTGCTGGTGGCCGGCAATGCCGCCCCCGAGCTGACCGAGGCCTTCCAGGCCGCCGCGCCGAGCATCGCCGAAGCCTACGAGGCCCGCGACTTTGCCCGCGCCATGCGCGAGATCATGGCCCTGGCCGACCGCGCCAACGCCTGGATCGCCGACAAGGCGCCCTGGGCGCTGAACAAGGTGGAAGGCAAGCAGGCCGAGGTGCAGGCAATCTGTGCACTGGGCATCAACCTGTTCCGCCAGCTGGTGATCTTCCTGAAGCCGGTACTGCCAAAGCTGGCAGCCGACGCCGAGGCCTTCCTCAATGTACCGGCGCTGACCTGGGACGATCATCAGACCCTGCTGGCCAACCACCAGCTGAACCCCTTCAACGCCCTGCTCACCCGAATCGAGCCGGCGAAGATCGAAGCCATGATCGAGGCCTCCAAAGAAGACCTGGCCGCCAGCGACGCCACTCCCGCTGCTGTACAGGGCAATGGCGAACTGACAAAAGACCCGCTGGCTGCCGAGATCAATTTCGACGCCTTTGCCGCGGTCGACCTGCGTATCGCCCTGATCGAGAAGTGCGAATTCGTCGAGGGCGCCGACAAGCTGCTACGCCTGACCCTGGATATCGGCGATGCCAAGCGCAACGTGTTCAGCGGCATCAAGAGCGCCTACCCGGACCCGAGCAAGCTGGAAGGCCGCCTGACCCTGTATGTGGCCAACCTGGCGCCACGCAAGATGAAGTTCGGCATCAGCGAAGGCATGGTGCTGGCCGCCGGCCCCGGTGGTGAGGACATCTACCTGCTGAGCCCGGATGCCGGCGCCAAACCGGGCCAGCGGGTCAAATAAGCCTGCGCAGCCAGCTGTTGCAGGCTGCGCTAGCCTTATGCCGATACCTTAGGGTGGCTGATCCAGCTTGTCTGGCTGGGTCGGCTTACCGATAATAGCCGCCCCTAAACAGAGTAAGTCGCGCAGCGACGTCATCCTTTTAGCCTTCTCCGGGAGAAGGTGGCGCGCAGCGCCGGATGAGGGAAATGGCCTTTTGCCCGTCCATCAATGGAACCCGCAATGACCGAACTCGCCTTGATCATGGTCAGCGCCATCCTGGTCAACAATTTCGTGCTGGTGCAGTTTCTCGGCCTGTGCCCCTTTATGGGCGTGTCGAAGAAGATCGAGACGGCCATCGGCCTGTCCCTGGCCACCACTTTTGTGCTGACCCTGGCGGCCATGTGCAGCTATCTGGTGCAGCAGTACGTGCTCAAGCCGCTGGACCTGGAATACCTGCGCACCATCAGCTTTATCCTGGTGATCGCGGTGACCGTGCAGTTCACCGAGATGGTGGTGAACAAGACCAGCCCCCTGCTCTACCGGGTGCTGGGCATCTTTCTGCCACTGATCACCACCAACTGCATCGTCCTGGGCGTGGCCCTGCTCAACGCCAACAAGGCCGAGTTCACCTTTATCACCGCCACCGCCAACGGCTTTGCCGCCGGCCTGGGCTTCTCCCTGGTGCTGGTGCTGTTCGCCGCCATGCGTGAGCGCATCGCCATTGCCGATGTGCCCAAATCCTTCCAGGGTGCGGCCATCGGCATGATCACCGCCGGATTGATGTCCCTGGCCTTTATGGGCTTTACCGGGCTGATCAAGCTATGAGCCTGGTGCTGATCGCCGTCCTTGCCCTGCTCGGCCTGTGCCTGCTGGCCGGTGCCATCCTTGGCTTCGCGGCAGTGCGCTTCAAGGTCGAGGGCGACCCCATCGCCGAGCAGATCAACGCCCTGCTGCCGCAAACCCAGTGCGGCCAGTGCGGCTACCCGGGCTGCAAGCCCTACGCCGAGGCGATTGCCGGCGGCGACAAGATCAACAAGTGTCCACCCGGTGGCGAAGCGACCATCCAAGCCCTGGCCGACCTGCTGGATGTCGAGCCCGAGCCACTGGATGCGGTGGAAGGCGAAAAGCCGCAGATGGTCGCCTATATCCGCGAGGCCGAATGCATCGGCTGCACCAAGTGCATCCAGGCCTGCCCGGTGGACGCCATCGTCGGCGCCGCGCGGCAGATGCATACGGTGATCGTCAGCGAATGCACCGGCTGCGACCTGTGTGTCGAGCCCTGCCCGGTGGACTGCATCGACATGATCCCGGTGGGCAGCACGGTGCAGACGTGGAAGTGGGACAAGCCGCTGGCCCCCGGCCAGCTGATCACCAGTGACCGGGAGCAGGCTGCATGAGCACCATGTCAAAAAACGACATGGGCGCAGCGCGGACAAGCCGCGCTGACGCCATGAAAATCTGGGACATTCCCGGCGGCATTCACCCGGCCGAGCGCAAGGAACTGTCCAACCGCACGCCGATCCAGCCGGCACCGCTACCCAAGCGTCTGACCCTGCCCCTGGGCCAGCATATCGGCGCCGCCGCCGAGCCCTGCGTGGCGCTCGGCCAGCGGGTGCGCAAGGGCGAGAAGATCGCCGAGGCCAATGGCTTTGTCAGCGCGCCGCTGCATGCGCCCACCTCCGGCACCGTCAGTTTTATCGGCCCGCAGCCCTACCCCCATGTCTCCGGCATGCTGGCGCCGGCCATCGTGATCGACAGCGACGGCCTGGATGAGTGGATCGACCTGACGCCGAACCCCGACTACCGGCATATGGAAGCCAGCGAGCTGCTGGCGCTGATCCGCGAAGCCGGTATCAGCGGCCTGGGCGGTGCGGGCTTTCCCACCGCGGTCAAGCTCACAGCCCGGCCGACGCAGAAGATCCATACCCTGATCATCAATGGCACCGAGTGCGAGCCCTATATCACCGCCGACGACCTGCTGATGCGCGAGCGCGCCAGTGAACTGGTCTCCGGCATCGATATCCTGGTGCAGCTGATCCAGCCTGATCAGGTGCTGATCGGCATCGAGGACAACAAGCCCGAGGCCATCGCCGCTATGCGCAGCGCCTGCAGCGAGCGCAGCTACCAGATCCGCGTATTCCCCACCAAATACCCCTCCGGTGGCGAGAAACAGCTGATCCAGATCCTGACCGGCGTCGAGGTGCCTTCGGGTGGGCTGCCGGCCGATATTGGCATCCTCTGCCAGAACGTCGGCACCTGCGTGGCCGTGCACGAGGCGGTGGTGCTGGGCCGGCCGCTGATTTCGCGTATCACCACTCTGACCGGCGAAGCCCTGGCCCGCCCCGGCAATATCGAGGTGCTGCTGGGCACACCGGTGGGCGAGCTGTTGGAGTTTGCCGGGCTGGACCGGAGCAAACTCAATCGCCTGATTATGGGCGGACCGATGATGGGCTTTACCCTGCCCAGCCTCGACGTGCCGCTGATCAAGACCGCCAACTGCCTGCTGGCCAGTACCGCCACCGAGCTGCCGCCACCGCCGCCGGCCCTGCCCTGCATCCGCTGCGGCGAATGCGCCGAGGCCTGCCCGGCCAGCCTGCTGCCGCAGCAACTGCACTTCTTCGCCCTGGGCCGGGAGCATGAGCAGCTCAAGGCGCACAACCTGTTCGACTGCATCGAGTGCGGCGCCTGCGCCTATGTCTGCCCCTCCAGCATTCCGCTGGTGCAGTACTACCGCGCGGCCAAGGCGGAAATCCGCGAACTGGAGCAGAAGCAGCTCAAGGCCGAGCACTCCAAGCAGCGCTTCGAGCAGCGCCAGGAACGCCTGCGCCGCGCCGAGGAACAGAAGGAAGCCGAGCGCAAGGCCCGCGCCGAGAAGGCCGCCCGGGCCAAGGCAGCCCAGGCCGAGTCCCCTGCAGCTCCCGCCGCACCGGCCGACGAAGCGCTGAAAAAGCTCAAGATCGAGGCCAGCATGGCCCAGGTGGCGCTGAAAAAGGCCGAGAAGCAACTGACCCAGCATGACACCGCCGAGCTGCAGTCCCAGGTTGCCGAGCTACGCGCCGCCGCCGAGGCCGCACAGAAGGCCCTGGACGCCGCCCAGGCCAACGCACCGGCAGCAGTGGCCAAGCCCGCCGGCGACGAGGCGCTGAAAAAGGCCAAGATCGACGCCGCCATGCTCAAGGCTCAGCTGCGCAAGTTGGAGAAGATCGAGAGCCCGGACGACGACCAGCAGGCCGAGATCGCCCGCTTGCGCCAGCAACTGGAGGCCGCCGAAAAAACCGTCGCCAGCCTGCAGGATCAGACCCCGGCGCCTGCGGACAAGCCCGCCGGTGACGAAGCCCTGAAAAAGGCCAAGATCGATGCCGCCATGCTCAAGGCCCAGCTGCGCAAGCTGGAAAAGCTCGAAGCCCCGGATGACGATCAGCAGGCCGAGATCGCCCGCCTGCGCCAGCAGCTGGAAGCCGCCGAGAAAACCGTCGCCAGCCTGCAGGACCAGGCCCCTGCGCCTGCGGCCAAACCCGCCGGCGACGAAGCCCTGAAAAAGGCCAAGATCGACGCCGCCATGCTCAAGGCTCAGCTGCGCAAGTTGGAGAAGATCGAGAGCCCGGACGACGACCAGCAGGCCGAACTCGCCCGCCTGCGCCAGCAGCTGGAAGCCGCCGAGAAAACCGTCGCCAGCCTGCAGGATCAAGCCCCGGCACCCGCCACCAAATCCGCCGGCGATGATGCGCTGAAAAAGGCCAAGGTCGAACTGGCCATGAAACGCGCCGAGCTGAAAAAAGCCGAAAAGGCTGGCGCCAGTGAAGCCGAACTGCAGCCCCTGCGTGACGCCCTGAGCGCCGCCGAGCAGTCCCTGCACCAGGCCGAAGATGCCTCGGGCAAACCCGAACCACAGCTGGTTCGCACGGAAAAACCGGGCATGACCGATAAGCTGAAGGCGCTAAAAACCGAAGTGGCCTTTGCCCGCGCCGACCTGCGCAAGCTGGAGCGCGACGAAAGCGCCGAAGCCGAGGCTCTGGAACAGGCCCGTACACGCCTGGCTGAGGCCGAACGCCAGCTGGCTGAATACCAACCCTGATAACCGTCCCGGATTGTATCCGGGCTACTGCACCGCTTCTGTAGGAGTCAGCTTGCTGGCGATCATGGCGAAGAACATCGCCGGCAAGCCTACTCCTACAATTCCTGGCACCGCATGTAGCTCCGATAGCATCCGGGGAATAAACACGACACCGCGCCAACGCAAGCGCAGTGATAGAACAACCGGAGCGCCAATGGCCCTGCCCCGTATCACATCGCCCCACGCCAAGGGCAGCAACCGCACCCAGCAGGTCATGCTGCAGGTGCTGCTGGCCACCGTGCCCGGCATTCTCGCCCTGACCTGGCTATTTGGCGCCGGCACCCTGTACAACCTGGCCCTGGCCAGCCTGTTTGCCATTACCTTCGAGGCGTTGATCCTGGTCGCGCGCCAGCGCCCGGTGGGTTTCTTCCTCAAGGATTACAGCGCCCTGGTAACTGCCGTGCTGCTGGGCCTGGCGCTGCCACCCTATGCGCCCTGGTGGCTGACCCTGGTGGCGGTGGGCTTCGCCATTGTGTTCGGCAAGCAACTGTATGGCGGCCTCGGGCAGAACCCCTTCAACCCGGCCATGCTTGGCTATGTGGTGGTACTGATCTCCTTCCCGGTGGAAATGACCAGCTGGCCGGCGCCACACAGCGTAGGCGCCCTGGATGGCCTCAAGCAGGTGCTGGGTATCGCCGCCCTGCCCGACGGCTGGGCCCAGGCCACCGCCCTGGACGCACTCAAGGTCAACAACAGCCTGACCATGGACGAACTGCGCGCCGCCAACCCGGCCTTCGGCCATTTCGGCGGTGCCGGCAGCGAGGCGGTCAACCTGGCGTTTCTCGCTGGCGGCCTTTACCTGCTGCACAAGCGCATCTTCAGCTGGCACGCCCCCGTGGGCATGCTCGCCGCCCTGGCGGTGATGAGCCTGCTGTTCTGGAATGGCAGCGGCTCGGACTCCAACGGCTCGCCGCTGTTTCACCTGCTGACCGGGGCGACCATGCTCGGCGCCTTCTTTATCGTCACCGACCCGGTATCGGGGGCCACCAGCAACCGTGGCCGCCTGGTGTTCGGCATCGGCGTCGGCGTGCTGGTCTATGTGATCCGCGCCTGGGGCGGCTATCCGGATGCGGTGGCCTTTGCCGTACTGCTGATGAACCTGGCCGCGCCGACCATCGACTACTACACCCGGCCACGCAGCTATGGCCACCGCAAGCCCAATAGCGGCTTCAAGCTGGGAGAATGAGCATGCTGCCGGAAATCAGCCGCTCGATGCTGAAGAATGCCCTGGTGCTGGGCCTGTTCGCCATTGCCACTGTCGGCACTGTGGCCGTGCTGCAGCAGGTCACCGCCAGCCGTATCGCCACCGCCGAACGGGCCGCCCAGGCCCGTGCCCTGGGTGAAATATTGCCGCCCGGCAGCTACGACAATCAGTTGCTCGATCACCCCATTGAGGTCAACGCCCGCGAGCTGGGCCAGCGCAGCCCACAGCAGGCCTACCGGGCGCTCAAGGGCAATAGCCCCAGCGCCATCATCCTGCCGGTGACCGCGCCGGATGGTTACAGCGGCGCCATCCAGCTGCTGGTCGGTATCTTCGCCGACGGCCGCCTGGCCGGCGTGCGCGTGCTCGGTCACAAGGAAACACCGGGCCTGGGCGACAAGATCGAACTGGCCAAGAGCGACTGGATCCGCAGCTTCGAGGGTAAATCCCTGAGCAACCCCGGCGCAGCAGGCTGGGCGGTGAAGAAGGATCGCGGCGAGTTCGACCAGTTCGCCGGCGCCACCATCACCCCGCGCGCAGTGGTCAAGGCCGTGCACGGCGCCCTGCAGTATTTCGATGCACACCGCGCCCAGTTGCTGGGCCTGGCGGAGGACGCGCAATGAGCAGCTACCGCGAAATAACCCTCAATGGCCTGTGGAAGAACAACCCGGCCCTGGTGCAGCTGCTTGGCCTCTGCCCGCTGCTGGGGGTGAGCAACTCCACGGTCAACGCCCTTGGCCTGGCCCTGGCCAGCGCGGTGGTACTGGTGTGTTCCAACACCGCCGTGTCGCTGGTGCGCGGTGTGGTCAACACCGCCGTGCGCCTGCCCGCCTTCGTCATGATCATCGCCGCCCTGACCACCTGCATCGAGCTGTTGATGCAGGCCTTCACCTACGAGCTGTACCAGATTCTCGGCATCTTTATCCCGCTGATCACCACCAACTGCGTGATCCTCGGCCGCGCTGACGGCTTCGCGGCGAAAAACGCCCCGGCCCGCGCCGCCTACGACGGCCTGATGATGGGCATCGGCTTCGGCATCGTGCTGGTGCTGATCGGTGCCGCCCGCGAGCTGCTCGGCACCGGCGCCCTGCTGGCCAATATGCACCTGCTGTTCGGCCCCATGGCCGCGGATTGGCAGCTGACCCTGGTCAGCGACTACAAGGGCTTCCTGCTGGCCATCCTGCCACCAGGCGCCTTTATCGTCCTCGGCCTGTTGATCGCCGGCAAAAACCGTATCGATCAGGTATTGGCCGAGCGAGCCAAGGCCGCCGCGCCGGAAGCGCCCGCACAGAGCCGCCGCGTGCGGGTCACCGGGGTGATCGAATGAATGCAGCCAAGCGCCTGGAAATCTTCCGTCGCCTGCATGAAGACAACCCCGAGCCCAAGACCGAGCTGGCCTACAGCACGCCCTTCGAGCTGCTGGTAGCCGTCACCCTGTCGGCCCAGGCCACCGATGTCAGCGTCAACAAGGCCACGGCCAAGCTGTTCCCGGTGGCCAATACCCCGGAGGCCATCTATGCCCTGGGCGTGGAAGGGCTGAGCGATTACATCAAGACCATCGGCCTGTACAACAGCAAGGCGAAGAATGTCATCGAAGCCTGCCGCCTGCTGATCGAGAAGCACAACAGCCAGGTGCCGGATAACCGCGAAGACCTCGAAGCCCTGCCCGGCGTCGGTCGCAAGACCGCCAACGTGGTGCTCAACACCGCCTTTCGCCAGCCGGCCATGGCGGTGGACACCCATATCTTCCGGGTCAGCAACCGCACCGGCATTGCCCCCGGCAAGAACGTGCTGGAAGTGGAAAAGAAGCTGCTCAAGTTCGTGCCCAAGGATTATCTGCTGGACGCCCACCACTGGCTGATCCTGCATGGCCGCTATGTCTGCGTGGCGCGCAAACCCCGCTGTGGCAGCTGCCGCATCGAGGATCTGTGCGAATTCAAGGCCAAGACCTCGGACGATTGATCCGCTAGCGAATAAACCTATCAGCTGATTGAAAAAATCTTTTTTACCCGCTCCCTGTTTGCCGCTATAAGGTGCGCAAATGGCTCTGGTGGCCTGGAGTGAAATAGATGAGCACTGATAAAGAAGATCTCGAACTGGACGAAGACTTTGTCGCCGAGGACGCCGAAGACAGCGAAGCCCCGGTTGAAGTCGCCAAAACCAACCTGACCAAGCGCCGCATCATCGACAACTTCCTCGAAGAGCGCCGCCTGCACAAGCAATTGGCCGAGTACGATTTCGACTTGTAACTTGCCCAGAGAAACAACAAAAGCCCCGCATCACAGCGGGGCTTTTTGCTTCTCAGTCCTTGCGCGACGGCGACAACAACTCGATCTTGTAGCCGTCCGGGTCTTCGACAAAAGCCAGGATGCTGGTGCCATGCTTCATCGGCCCGGGTTCGCGGGTGATCTTGCCACCGCGTGAACGGATGTCCTCACAAGCCTTGTAGACATCGGACACTTCCAGGGCGATATGACCGTAGCCACTGCCCAGCTCGTAGCTGTCCACGCCCCAGTTATGGGTCAGCTCGATCACGCTGTTGTGCGCCTCGTCGCCATAACCGACAAAGGCCAGGGTGAACTGCCCTTCGGGATAGTCCTTGCGCCGCAGCAGGGTCATGCCCAGCACTTCGGTGTAGAAGGCGATGGATTTGTCCAGATCGCCAACGCGCAGCATGGTATGCAGCAGTCTCATCAGATTTCTCCTCGTCTATAAATGCAAACCCCGGCTTATGGCCGGGGCTTGTTGTGGCTCAGGCGCTCCAATCCATTAGAGCATCTTGCGCCCTTTGCCGGCGGCGATGCGCATGCGCAGGGCGTTGAGCTTGATAAAGCCGGCTGCGTCCTGCTGATTGTAGGCACCGGCATCGTCCTCGAAGGTCGCGATATTGGCGTCAAACAACGAATCGTCAGACTTACGCCCGGTGACGATGACGTTGCCCTTGTACAGCTTCAGACGCACCACGCCGTTCACGTTGGCCTGGGAAGCGTCGATCATCTGTTGCAGCATCAGACGCTCCGGGCTCCACCAGAAACCGTTGTAGATCAGGCTGGCGTACTTGGGCATCAGCTCGTCTTTCAGGTGCGCCACTTCACGATCCAGGGTGATCGATTCGATGGCACGGTGGGCCTTGAGCATGATGGTGCCGCCGGGGGTCTCGTAGCAGCCACGGGACTTCATGCCGACGAAGCGGTTCTCGACGATATCCAGACGCCCGATACCGTTATCGCCACCGATGCGGTTCAACTCGGCCAGCACGGTGGCCGGGCTCATGTCCTTGCCGTCGATGGCGACGATGTCACCGGCGCGGTAGGTCAGTTCGATATAGGTCGGAGTGTTCGGCGCGGCTTCCGGCGACTTGGTCCAGCGCCACATGTCTTCTTCGTGCTCGGTCCAGGTGTCTTCCAGCACACCGCCTTCATAGGAGATGTGCAGCAGGTTGGCGTCCATGGAGTACGGCGACTTCTTCTTGCCGTGGCGCTCGATCGGGATTTCGTGCTTGGCGGCATAATCCATCAGCTTCTCGCGCGACAGCAGGTCCCACTCGCGCCATGGAGCGATCACCTTGACGCCCGGCTTCAACGCATAGGCGCCCAGCTCGAAACGCACCTGGTCGTTGCCCTTGCCGGTGGCGCCGTGGGATATGGCGTCGGCACCGGTCTCGTTGGCGATTTCGATCAGACGCTTGGCGATCAGCGGACGGGCAATGGAGGTGCCCAGCAGGTACTCGCCTTCGTAGACGGTATTGGCGCGGAACATCGGGTAGACGAAGTCGCGGACGAACTCTTCGCGCAGGTCATCGATGTAGATTTCCTTGACGCCCATGGCCTGGGCCTTGGCGCGTGCCGGCTCGACTTCCTCACCCTGGCCGAGGTCTGCGGTGAAGGTCACCACTTCGCAGTTATAGGTATCTTGCAGCCACTTGAGGATCACGGAAGTGTCCAGGCCACCGGAATATGCCAGGACTACCTTGTTTACGTCGGCCATGCCATCAACTCCACGGGGTTGTGCGGGAAAACCCGTGATTCTACTGGCCGCGCTCGATCTTTTACAGGGGTGCGACAAGAGAGATCGACCAAGCGACCCTCCAGTCACACGACTCAATCCGGGTTGATGGCCTCTGCAGGTGCCTGCGATACAGGCACCTGACTTGCCGGCACACGCTCCAGCAGCATGGTCACCCGGCGATTCTTCGCCCGATTGGCCTCACTGTTATTGGGCACCAGCGGGTAGCGTTCTCCATGGAAGCGCACGGTGATCTGCTCGGCCGGCACCCCCTGGGCCACCAGATACTCCATGACGGCCAGGGCGCGGCGACGTGACAGATCGCGATTGGTCAGGCGATTGCCGCTGTTGTCGGCATGGCCGTCGAGCTGGATACGGTTGACGCTGGGATCGGCACGCAGAAAGCCCAGAATGATATCCAGCTTGGCTTGCCCCATGGGATCCAGGGCCACGCCGCCTCCCGGAAAGCCAACCTGACTCTGGCGCACCTGATCGAAGTTGACTGGCAACAGCCCGGCGGTGCATTCGAGATAGTCGTCATAAGCCTTCTGGAACTTAACCGGCAGCAGGCGCACCTCGACACTGTCGCGCCCCTGGGCGGTACGATGACGCACCAGCGGGCTGCGCCCTTCCAGCATGCTGGTGAGCAGGCGCGCCCCCTGCTCCTGACTGCTGCTAAGCGCAACCGGCGCAGCACTGACCGGCACCACACCCAGGTTGATATCGCCACGCCCCGGCTGCCAGGGCGCGGCTGCGGCCAGCAGGGTGGCCGAGCCGGTATCCAGCCAGCGCTCACGGGACTGCAGGCGGAAGGTCACCTGCTCGCCAGCACGGCGGACAAACTCACCCACGCCGAAATTGCTTACCGGCTGCGACAGACGACACTCGAACTGATCCCCTTCCACCTGCCATTCGACCTTCTCCAGGCGCGTCTGGAAGCTGATCGCCCAGGCGGCGGGCGTTAGCGGCACGCAGGTAAGCAGGCTTAACAGAATCAGGGATGGCTGGCGCACGGCACGCTCCAAAGGGGAATTACGGCGTTCCCTCGGGGTATCGGTGAGATTGGCAAAAACTTAAGACTCTTTTGCCCAGCGACTGCAGCGGGCCGGCCAATGGCAGGTGATCTGCGGCGTGCCCCGGACGGCCTTTTCCGGTAGCATTCAGGCCTCGTTTTTGCCCGCCTGGAAAGCCCCCATGACCGATCGCCTGACCCTGCTGCGCCCCGATGACTGGCACATTCACCTGCGCGATGGCGCCGTGCTGCCACATACCGTCGCGGATGCCGCGCGCACCTTCGGTCGCGCCATTATCATGCCCAACCTGGTACCGCCGGTGCGTAACGCCGTCGAGGCCGACGCCTACCGCCAGCGTATTCTCACCGCCCGTCCGGCCGGCAGCGCGTTCGAGCCGCTGATGGTGCTCTACCTCACCGACAACACCAGCCCCGAGGACGTACGCGCGGCCAAGGCCAGCGGTTTCGTACATGCCGCCAAGCTCTACCCGGCCGGCGCCACCACCAACTCCGACTCGGGCGTGACCAGCATCGACAAGATTTTCCCGGCTCTGCAAGCCATGGCCGAGGTGGGCATGCTGCTGCTGGTGCACGGTGAAGTGACCCGCGCCGAGATCGACGTGTTCGACCGCGAAAAGGCCTTTATCGACGAGCACCTGACTCGCGTGGTCGAGCGTTTCCCGACGCTCAAGGTGGTGTTCGAACATATCACCACCCGTGACGCGGTGCAGTTCGTCGAGGCGGCCTCGGCCAATGTCGGCGCCACCATCACCGCCCATCACCTGCTGTACAACCGCAACCATATGCTGGTGGGCGGTATTCGTCCGCACTTCTATTGCCTGCCTATCCTCAAGCGCAACGTGCATCAGGAAGCCCTGCTGGATGCGGCCACCAGCGGTAATACCAAGTTCTTCCTCGGCACCGATTCGGCGCCCCACGCCAAGCATGCCAAGGAAGCCGCCTGTGGCTGCGCCGGCTGTTACACCGCCTATGCGGCTATCGAACTGTATGCCGAAGCCTTCGAGCAGCGCGGTGCCCTGGACAAACTGGAAGGCTTCGCCAGCCACCATGGCCCGGACTTCTACGGTTTGCCACGCAACAGCGATCACATCACCCTGATCCGTGAAGACTGGACCGCCCCTGCCAGCCTGCCCCTGGGCGACCAGCAGGTCGTGCCCCTGCGTGCCGGCGAGACACTGCGCTGGCGGGTACTGGAGGCGCAGGCGTGAGCGAAGATCTGTACGACGACGAACAGGAACAGCACAGCCCATCCGGCCCGCGCCACCCCATGGCGGCGCGCTTTCGCGGCTATCTGCCGGTGGTGGTCGACGTGGAAACCGGTGGCTTCAACTGCGCCACCGATGCTCTGCTAGAAATCGCTGCGACCACCATCGCCATGGACGAGGGCGGCTTTCTCTATCCAGAACACACCCACTTCTTCCGCATCGAGCCCTTTGCCGGAGCCAATATCGAGCAGGCGGCCCTGGACTTTACCGGTATCAAGCTGGATCACCCGCTGCGCATGGCAGTCAGCGAAGAACACGCCTTGACGGAAATTTTCCGCGGCCTGCGCAAGTCGCTGAAAGCCAACGGTTGCAAGCGGGCGATTCTGGTGGGCCACAACAGCAGCTTTGATCTGGGCTTTCTCAATGCTGCGGTGGCGCGCAGCGAGATCAAGCGCAACCCCTTCCACCCCTTCTCCAGTTTCGACACCGCCACCCTGGCTGGCCTCGCCTACGGCCAGACCGTACTGGCCAAAGCCTGCCAGGCGGCCGGTATCGACTTCGATGGCAAGGAAGCCCACTCGGCGCGCTACGACACCGAGAAAACGGCCGAGCTGTTCTGCGGCATAGTCAACCGCTGGAAGGAAATGGGCGGCTGGATGGAATTCGACGACTGACACCGGCACGTCACAGCCCTGACCCCAAGCCGCCGCTCCCTTACAGGTCGGCGGCTTTTTAATGCGTCAAGCTGTCTGGATGATCTCGCCAGTTAACCGCCAGCACGCCATTCATCCAGTGGTTCTGAATTGCCCACCCAAGCGTTTGACACTCATTCTCATTAACATTAGTATCACCTCATCAACTCCACTGCGATGAGCGCTCTGCCATGTACGTCTGTCTCTGCGAAGGTGTCACCGACGGCCAGATCCGTGATGCGATCTACGAAGGCTGCTGCAGCTACCGCGATGTACGCGCCAGCCTGGGCGTCGCCAGCCAGTGTGGCAAATGTGCCTGCCTGGCCAAGCAGGTCGTACGCGAGACTCTGAACGAGGTACAAAGCGCCCAGTCCGCCCTGGCCTGCTCCGGTAACTTTGTTGCCGCTTAACCCCGCCCTTCCCCGCCAAAAGCCGGATATTTGAGTCCGGCTTTTTTGTGCCTGTTTTCAGGCACTTAGCATGCACACCAAGAAGCATCGGCAAAGCGTTCTTATTCTTATTACTTTCCGCTTAACTTTCATGGGCTTACGCTTTGACAGCGGCCCCTGGCCGGCCCAGACTTATGGGCCGTAACTCCTCACACAAGGGCAGGCTCTATGAAAGGCGACAAGAAAGTCATCCAGCATCTGAACAAGATCCTCGGTAACGAGCTGGTCGCGATCAACCAGTACTTTCTGCACGCGCGCATGTACGAGGACTGGGGCCTGAAGAAGCTTGGCGAGCACGAGTACCACGAGTCCATCGACGAGATGAAGCATGCCGACAAGCTGATCAAGCGCATTCTCTTTCTCGAAGGCCTGCCCAATCTGCAGGATCTGGGCAAGATCCTGATCGGTGAAAACACCCAGGAAATGCTCGAATGCGACCTGAAAATCGAGCACAAGGCCCACATTGACCTCAAGGAAGCCATCGCCTACTGCGAGAGCATTGGCGACTACGCCAGCCGCGATCTGCTGGAAGAGATTCTCTGCTCCGAGGAAGACCATATCGACTGGCTGGAAACCCAGCTCGGCCTGATCGACAAGGTTGGCCTGCAGAACTATCTGCAGTCGCAGATGGACGAGTAAGCGCCAAGCCCTGCGCTATAAACAACAAACCCCGCACTTGGCGGGGTTTGTTGTTTGGGGCAGACGACTTAAGCGTCGGTTTTCTGCACCGCGTTCTTGATCAGGGTCTGCAGCTCACCCTTCTCGAACATTTCCACCAGGATATCGCTGCCGCCGACCAGCTCACCGCCGACCCACAGCTGGGGGAAGGTCGGCCAGTTGGCGTACTTGGGCAGGTTGGCGCGGATTTCCGGATTTTGCAGGATGTCCACGTAGGCAAATTTCTCACCACAGGCCATGACCACCTGGGCAGCCTTGGAGGAAAAGCCGCACTGCGGAGCGTTCGGCGAGCCTTTCATGTACAGCAGAACGGTGTTGTTGGCGATCTGCTCTTTGATGGTTTCGATGATATCCATTGGGCACCTCAGGGCTTAACTTCCCGACTCACGGGTCGGCACGGTGGCGGCATTGTAACCAAAAGCCGAGCGTAATGCTCGGCCTTGCCGGCCACTTTCCCTAGCCCCCGAAATCAGCAGCTCAGGCCGCCTCGACCTGCACCGGTACACCATTAAGCGCCGCATTACCGGACAGGCTGTCGAGCTGCCGCTCATCGGTCAGGTCATTGGCGCTGGCACCCGGCTGCTCACTGGCAATCCCCATCTGCACCCCAGGTCGGGCGTGACCCCAACCGTGGGGCAGGCTGACCACCCCGGGCATCATCTCGTCACTGGCCGCCACCTCTACCTCAATGTTGCCGACCCGCGAACGCACCCGCACCGACTGACCATCGACCAGGCCACGCTGGGCCAGATCCTGCGGATGCATCAGCAACTGGTGGCGCGGCTTGCCTTTGACCAGGCGGTGATAGTTATGCATCCAGGAGTTGTTGCTGCGTACATGGCGACGACCGATCAGCAGCAGCTCGTCGGCACCGGGCAAAGGCTGCGCGGCAAAACGCGACAGGTCACCCAGCAGCAGGGCCGGCGCGGCCTGTACCTGCTTGTCAGCGGTTTTCAGGCGCCCTGCCAGATTCGGCAGCAGCGGCCCCAGATCGATGCCATGGGGCTGATCCCTTAGCGCCGCCAGGGACAACTTGTGCGCGGATTGATCGCCATAGGGGCCGAAGCGCAGCCCCATGTCGATCATCTGCTCGGGGGCCATGGTCGCTTTCAGCTCCACCCCGGTCCTGGCAGCAAAGGCCTTGGCCAGGCCGACGAAGATCTCCCAGTCATGCAAGGCGCCGACTGGCTTGGCCAGCACGGCCTCGTTGAAACGGGTGACATTGCGCACGGCAAAGACATTGAAGGTGGTGTCGTAGTGATCGTGCTCAAGCGCCGCAGTGGGGGGCAGGATCAGGTCGGCGTAGCGGGTGGTTTCATTGATATAGAAGTCCACCGAAACCATGAATTCCAGGCCGTCGAGCGCCTGCTCCAGCTGGCGGCCATTGGGCGTGGACAGCACCGGGTTACCGGCCACCGTCACCAGCGCCCGCACCTGTCCCTCGCCCGCCGTCAGCATTTCCTCGGCCAGGGCCGATACCGGCAACTCGCCACCATATTCCGGCAAACCGGAAACCCGGCTCTGCCAGCGATTGAAATGCCCACCGGAGGTGGACGCCACCAGATCCACCGCAGGGGTGGTGCAGAGCACGCCGCCGACCCGATCCAGATTGCCGGTTACCAGATTGATCAGCTGCACCAGCCACTGGCACAGGGTGCCGAAAGCCTGGGTGGATACGCCCATGCGCCCGTAGCACACCGCCTTGTCGGCGGCGGCGAAATCCCGGGCCAGCTGACGGATCTGCTCAGCCGGCACACCGCAGCGCGCGCTCATGGCCTCGGCGGTAAAGCCGGCAATGGCCTGGCGTACCTGATCCAGGCCGGCGACCGGCAGATGACTGGCGCGCCCCAGATGTTCCTCGAACAGGGTATTGAGCAGACCAAACAGCAGCGCCGCATCCTGCCCCGGACGAACAAATAGATGCTGGTCGGCAATGGCGGCGGTTTCACTGCGGCGCGGGTCCACCACCACCAGCTTGCCGCCGCGTTTCTGGATGGCTTTCAGGCGTTTCTCCACATCCGGCACGGTCATGATGCTGCCGTTGGAAGCCAGCGGGTTGCCGCCGAAGATCAGCATAAAGTCGGTGTGGTCGATATCGGGGATCGGAATCAGCAGGCCATGGCCATACATCAGGTGGCTGGTCAGGTGGTGAGGCAACTGGTCCACCGAGGTGGCGGAATAGCGATTGCGGGTTTTCAGCAGGCCAAGGAAGTAGTTGCTGTGGGTCATCAGCCCGTAGTTGTGCACGCTGGGGTTGCCCTGGTAGACCGCCACGGCATTCTGTCCGTGAGCCACCTGGATCGCACTCAGGCGCTCGGCCACCAGGTCGAAAGCTTCGTCCCAGGCAATAGCCTGCCACTGGCTGCCGATACGGCGCATGGGCTGGCGAATACGGTCGGGATCGTTCTGGATATCCTGCAGGGCCACCGCCTTGGGGCAGATATGGCCGCGGCTGAAACTGTCCTGGGCATCGCCCTTGATCGAGCGGATCTGCACACTGCCATCGGGCTGGCTTTCAGTTTCGATGGCGAGGCCGCAAATGGCTTCGCACAGATGGCACGCACGGTAATGGAGGGACTTGGTCATGGCCTGGCCTCTTGTTCTGATCCGAGACGACCGGTCGGGTCGTGAGAGCTGAACTATGGCGCCAGATAGGGAGGGATACCAGTTGGCTTTGTCTTATGAATCGGCAGGCATCATGCCCGCCGATTCATTGCAGCGCGGACCTTAACGGATCGCAGTGACGACACCTTTGTTGCCGGTCACTTTGACGTTGACGGTCTTGTATACGAAGTAGTCCTGCACGTTGACTTCGTAACGCGGGGCGACGATCACGTCGGCACCCGAAGCCTTGACGGCTTTGTAAGCAGCTGCGGATTTGGCGGAAGCCACCGGATCCAGACCCAGGGCAAAACCACCTTCACCACCACCGTAAGTCACGCCATCGGCGAACTGGGTATCACCACCCAGCTTGAACACATTGAACAGGATGTTCACCGAAGACTCACCAGTAATGGTTTCGCCGACTTTCACGTCCGCCTTCAGGCCAGTGTCAACGGTGCCATTGAGCGGCATGGTCGGCTGGCTGATGTTCTGGCTGGCACAGCCAGTCAGCAGGGCGAAAGCGGAAATAGCGGCGATAGATGCAAGATGTTTCATATGAAACTCCGTTTCATAACATTCCATGGAAGCCCCATTGCGGGGCAATGCATTGCCTCGAAAAGGCGCGGGCATCCTAAGTGGCGGATAGGTGGGCTTCAACCGCAGATGTCATTTTTATGACATCTCTCACAGAGATATAGGCCAAGGCTTACAAAGCCCCGGAGACTGGTGTAACCGCGAGCGGTTTGCGCCTGCTCGTCATTTCCTTATAAGATCGCGCCTTCCCCGTTTCGTCGCATGGTGCGGCCCCAAGCCGTAGGTTCCGCCGTTTTCATTATTCAGTCTGGCCCTTGAACCTGCGCCTCTGCTGTCAAAAGGTAGTTAACGATGAGCGCAAGACACTTTCTCTCGCTGATGGATTGCACACCGGATGAGCTGGTGGGCCTGATCCGACGCGGCATGGAGCTGAAGGACTTGCGCAACCGCGGCGTGCTGTTCGAGCCGCTGAAAAACCGCGTGCTGGGCATGATCTTCGAGAAGGCTTCGACCCGTACCCGCCTGTCCTTCGAGGCCGGCATGATCCAGCTCGGCGGCCAGGCCATCTTTCTCTCGCCGCGCGACACCCAGCTGGGCCGTGGCGAGCCGATCGGCGATGCCGCCATCGTCATGTCGCGCATGCTCGATGCGGTGATGATCCGCACCTTTGCCCACAGCACCCTGACCGAGTTCGCCGCCAACTCGCGGGTGCCGGTGATCAATGGCCTGTCCGATGACCTGCACCCCTGTCAGTTGCTCGCCGATATGCAGACCTATCAGGAGCTGCGCGGCAGCATCAAGGGCAAGACCGTGGTCTGGGTGGGCGACGGCAACAATATGTGCAATTCCTATATAGAAGCGGCCATGCAGTTCGACTTCCAGCTGCGCGTGGCCTGCCCCGAGGGTTATGAACCCAGCGCCGCCCTGCTGGCCCAGGCCGGCGAGCGTGTACAGATCCTGCGTGATCCGCGTGAGGCAGTGAAGGGTGCTAACCTGGTCACTACCGATGTCTGGGCTTCCATGGGCCAGGAAGACGAAGCGGCCGAGCGGCTCAAGCGCTTCCAGCCCTATCAGGTCAACCGCGCCCTGCTCGATGCCGCCGCCGAGGATGTGCTGTTTCTGCACTGCCTGCCGGCTCACCGCGGCGAGGAAATCAGTGAGGACCTGCTCGACGATCCACGTTCGGCGGCCTGGGATCAGGCAGAAAACCGTCTGCATGCGCAGAAGGCCCTGCTCGAGTTTCTCGTAGAACCGGCGTACCACCACGCATGAGCCAGCCCCTGCTGCTGAACCTGCGCAACCTCAGTTGCGGCTTCAATGACCATCGCGTGGTGCAGAACCTCAATCTGCACCTCAATGCCGGCGATATTGGCTGCCTGCTTGGCCCCTCGGGCTGCGGCAAGACCACCACCCTGCGCGCCATCGCCGGTTTCGAGCCGGTGCTGGAAGGTGAGATCCAGCTGGCCGATCAGGTCATCTCCAAGGCCGGCTTTACCCTGGCCCCGGAGAAACGCCGGATTGGCATGGTCTTTCAGGACTACGCCCTGTTCCCACACCTGAGCGTGGCGGAAAACGTCGGCTTCGGTATTCGCAAGCAGGCCAACTGCGAACGCATCACCCAGGAGCTGCTGGAGCTGGTCAAGCTCGGCCACCTGGGCAAGCGCTACCCCCATGAACTGTCCGGCGGCCAGCAACAGCGCGTGGCCCTGGCCCGGGCTCTGGCTACGGAGCCGCAGCTGCTGCTGCTTGATGAACCCTTCTCCAACCTCGATGGCGAACTGCGTCGGCGCCTCAGCCATGAGGTTCGCGATATTCTCAAGGCCCGCGGCACCAGCGCCATTCTGGTCACCCATGACCAGGAAGAGGCCTTCGCCGTCAGTGACCATGTGGGGGTGTTCAACCATGGTCGCTTGGAACAGTGGGATACCCCGTTCAATCTCTATCACGAGCCACTGACCCCTTTCGTCGCCAGTTTTATTGGCCAGGGCTACTTTATCCGCGGCCAGCTGCTCAGCGCCGACTCGGTACAAACCGAACTGGGCCTGATCCGCGGCAATCGCGCCTACACCTGGCCAGTTGGCAGCGCGGTGGACGTCTTGCTGCGCCCGGACGATATCGTCTACGCCCCGGACAGCCCGCAGAAGGCGCAGATCGTCGGCAAGACCTTCCTCGGCGCCGCCACCCTGTATCGCCTGCAGTTGCCCACCGGCAGCCAGCTGGAATCGATTTTCCCCAGCCACGCCGACCACCTGCCCGGCGAGCAGGTGGGCATCCGCGTGGCCGCCGATCACCTGGTGATGTTTCCCGCCCCGGGCAGCATCGCCGCCCAGGTCAATCTGGGCGAATCCGGGGTACGTCGCTATAGCAGCGACGACTGAATAGCATCAGCGCCCCGGGCAAGCCCGGGCGCCCCTCATGCCGGTGGCAAATTCAGTCGACCGCTGGCCACCAGCACCGCTTGCCCGGCGATCTTTACCCGCTCACCCTCCAACCGGCAGTGCAACTCCCCCCCGCGAGCTGAACACTGGAAGGCGCTCAGCTCAGGCTTACCCAGACGCTCGGCCCAATAGGGCACCAGCATGCAGTGGGTCGAACCGGTGACCGGGTCCTCGTTGATGCCGATGGACGGGGCGAAGTAGCGCGAAACGAAGTCATGCCGCTCGCCCGGCGCCGTGATCAGCACGCCCAGACCAGGCAGCGAGGCCAATGCCGGCAGATTGGGCTGATAGGCGCGTACCTCTGCCTCGCTGTCCAGCACCACCATCAGTTCCTGCACGCCATCCAGCCCCGGCAGCACGCGCACCTCGGTCACCGCCCGGCCCATGGCCTGCTCGACCGCCGCCTGCAGCTCGCAGGGCTGGGTCAGGCGCTGGGGAAAATCCAGCACCAGCAACGAACCCTCACGGCTGACCCGCAGCGCCCCTGACAGGCAGGTAAACTCCAGCACCTGCGCGCGCTCGCCATAGCACTCCAGCAGCACATGGGCGCTGGCCAGGGTGGCGTGGCCACAGAGCGGCACCTCGGCCGTCGGGGTAAACCAGCGGATATGCCAAACCGCCCCTTCCTTCACCACAAAGGCGGTTTCCGCCAGGTTGTGTTCGGCTGCAATCTGCTGCATCAGGGCATCATCGAGCCAGGCATCCAGGCGATAGACCATGGCCGGATTACCGGTAAAGGGTCGACTGGCAAAGGCATCGACCTGATGGAACTCAAGCTGCATAGGGGCAAATCTCCTTGTTCGGTTTTGCCAAAGCATGCCGCGCCAGCCGAGAACATGCCCGCTACAGACACGCCCTATTACAGCCGTACAGCCGTGCACCCTGGCAAGGCAGCGCGATCTGCCACGGTGCATAAAGTTATCGCCAAATCGTCTTACAAAACCTATAAGCCAAACAAAATCAGCTACTTGTGATTCTTGGCACGGGGCCTGCTAAGGCTCACCCCGGTCAGCACAACGGCGTGTCTGCCACACATCCGACAACGACGTCACCGCACCCCGCTCTCATTGAGCCCCGGGCGCCGTGACGTTTTTTTGCGTTTTCAGGATCTGTTGCCGTTGTGATGCCGCTCGTGCGAGGCGGCAGCAGCCCCTATGGCCTATTAGGAATGACCACTATGCGCATGATGAAACTGATCCTGCTGTCGCTCGCCGTTGCCAGCGCCACCTTCAGCCACGCCGCCCTTGCCGAGGAGGCCTTCAGCAAGCTGTTCAGCGAAGGCAAGCCGATCCTCGATGCGCGCTACCGCTATGAGCATGTCGACCAGGACAACGCCCTGAACAATGCCAACGCCCAGACCCTGCGCACCCGCATCGGCTTCCAGAGCGGCAAGTGGTATGGCCTGTCCGTCCTGATCGAGGCGGACAATGTCAGCCGCATCGGCGATGCTAGCTACAACAGCACCCGCAATGGCCAGGGCGATTACTCGGTGGTGGCCGACCCGGACGGCAGCGAGATCAACCAGGCCCTGCTGCGCTACGACCACCAGTACGGCAGCGCCGTGCTCGGCCGCCAGCGCATCAACCTGGATAACCAGCGCTTTATCGGCGGCGTGGCCTGGCGGCAGAACGAGCAGACCTACGACGGCGCCCTGCTGCAGCTCAAACCCCTCACCGGGCTGACCCTGAGCTACGCCTATATCGACAACATCAACAGCATCTTCGGCCCCGGCGACAACCGCTTCGACACCGCCGCCAACCCGGCCAATATCGAAGGCCACAGCCACCTGTTGAACGTGCAGTACGTGCTGATGCCGGAGCTGACCGCCACCGCCTACCAGTACCGCCTGGGCCTGGACAAGCTCACCGGCGGCAGCCAGTCGAGCAAGACCACCGGCCTGCGCCTCAATGGCGCCGTGGCCGGGGTCAGCTATGCCCTGGAATACGCCAAGCAGAGTGAGTACGCGAACAACCCGCTGGATCTGGACAGCGACTACTACCTGATGGAGCTGGGCTACAGCCTCAAGGGCGTGGCGCTCAAGGCCGGCTACGAAGTGCTGGGCGGCGACAGCGGCCCGGGCAACCGCGCCTTCCAGACCCCGCTGGCGACCAAGCACGCCTTCCAGGGCTGGGCCGATATCTTCCTGCTGACCCCGGCGGACGGCATCAAGGACAGCTACCTGAGCGCCAGCCTGCCCGTACTGGGCGGCACCCTGGTGGGCATGTACCACGACTACCGCGCCGAACAGGGCAGCAGCCATTACGGCAGCGAATACAACCTCTCCTATGCCCGGCCAATCCCAGGGGTCAAGGGCCTGGTAGGGCTGGTCAAGGCGGCGCGCTATGACGCCGACGACTTTGCCGTGGACACCGACAAGCTGTGGCTGCAGGTGCAATACAGCTACTGATCCCAGCCACTGGCAAAGGGCGCGCGGCTTGTCCGCGCGCCCTTGGAGAAGCCCATGAAAATCCGTCTTATCGCCCCACTGCTGGTGCTATTGGCCACCTGCCTGCAAGCCCAACCGGCCGGGGCCGTGATCAGCGCCGCCGAGGCCATGAACCTGTCCGGCATGCAGCGCATGCTCAGCCAGCGTATCGCCAAGAGCTACCTGATGCTTGGTGCCGAAGTACGCCCCGAACAGGCCGGCCAGCAACTCGATCAGAGCATCGCCAAGTTCGAGAGCAACTACCTGGCCCTCAGTGAGTACGCACCCACGGCAGAGATCCGCACCGCCCTGGAGCAAGCCGGCGCCACCTGGCAGCAGTACCGCGAACAGGTCTTGACCCACCCGGACAAGGCCGGCGCCCTGCAGGTCCTGGATCTGAGTGATCAATTGCTGAGTCAGAGTGAGCAGGTGGTGCAGTTGCTGGAGCAGCACAGCGGCGGGCACAGCGCCGTGCTGGTCAATCGAAGCGGCCGTCAGCGCATGCTCAGTCAGCGTATCGCCAAGCTCTATCTGGCCATCAGCTGGCGCTTGCCGGTCGATAACCTGCAAGGGCAGTTCGAGCAGGCTGTCAGTGAGTTCGAGTTGGCCTTGGCCGAATTGCAACAGGCCCGGCAAAACACCCCGAGCATCAGCAAGGGCCTGCAACAGGCCGAGGCCCAGTGGCGCTTTACCCGCGCCGGTTTCAACCTGGCCAGCGACTCGCGCTATGTACCCACGGTGATCGCCACCACCACCGAGACCCTGCTGTGGCAGATGCACGAGCTGACCAATCAGTATGAAGGGGTGATGCTGGCGGGGAACTGAAACCTGCCCTCTCCCTACCCCTCTCCCGGAGGGAGAGGGAATTAATCCCGCGCTCTTCTCAGCTCTCGCTGCGCACCCGCTGCACCGCATCCAGCCAGCCGTCGTATAGCTTGCTGCGGTGGCTGTCGGCCATGCGCGGCTCGAAGCGCTGCTGGCGATGCCAGTGGCTGGCGATGCTGGCCAGATCAGGGAACAGTCCGGCCTGGAGGCCCGCCAGGTAGGCCACGCCCAGGGCCGTGGTCTCGGTCACCTCGGGGCGCTCCACCGGCACGCCGAGGATATCGGCGAGAAACTGCATGACCCAGTTGTTTTCCACCATGCCGCCATCCACACGCAGGGCGCTGGGCTCGGCGGCGCCATCCTGGCGCATGGCTTCGAGCAGGTCGCGGGTCTGGTAGCAGACCGACTGCAGGCCGGCGGTGACGATTTCCTTGATCCCGGTATCGCGGGTCAGGCCGAAGATGGCGCCCCGGGCCTTCGGGTCCCAGTAGGGCGCGCCGAGACCGGTAAAGGCCGGCACCAGATAGACCCCGCAGGCGTCGCCGGTCTGCTCGGCCATGGCCTCGGTATCGCGGGCATGGCTGATCAGCTTGATGCCGTCGCGCAGCCACTGCACCGCCGCACCGGCAACGAAGATGCTGCCCTCCACCGCATAGGTGACCTCACCCTCCAGGCGATAACCGACGGTGGTGAGCAGGCGATTCTTCGACTGCACCGGGGTTGCCCCGGTGTTCTGGATCATAAAGCAGCCGGTGCCATAGGTGCTTTTGACCATACCCGGCTCGAAGCAGGCCTGGCCGATCAGCGCCGCCTGCTGGTCACCGGCCATGCCCAGCACCGGGATGCTGGCGCCGAGCAGTTCGGCGTCGCTATGGCCGAACTCGGCGGCGCAGTCCAGCACCTCCGGCAGCAGACTAGGGGGAATCTCGAACAGCGCCAGCAGCTCTTCATCCCACTGCTGGCTGTGGATATTGAATAGCAGAGTGCGCGAGGCATTGCTGGCATCGGTCTTGTGCGCTTTGCCGCCGGTCAGGCGCCACAGCAGAAAGCTGTCCACCGTGCCGAAACGCAGCTCGCCGCGCTCGGCCCGCTCACGGGCGCCGGGCACATGCTCAAGGATCCAGCGCAGCTTGGTGGCGGAGAAATAGGGGTCGATCAGCAGCCCGGTCTTGGCCGCCACAGCCGCTTCGTGGCCGGCGGTCTTGAGGCTGGCGCAGTAATCGGCGGTGCGTCGGTCCTGCCAGACAATGGCCGGGTGGATCGGCGTGCCGGTCTGGGCGTCCCACACCAGGGTGGTCTCGCGCTGGTTGGTGATGCCGATGGCGGCGATATCCGCGGCGCTCAGGCCACCCTGCTGCAACGCCTCACGACAGACCTTGAGGGTGCTCAGCCACAACTCTTCGCCGTCATGCTCGACCCAGCCGTCCTGGGGGAAATACTGCTTGAACTCCTGCTGGGCCCGCGCCACCGGCAGGCCCTGGGCACTGAACACGATGGCGCGGCTGCTGGTGGTGCCCTGGTCGATGGCAAGCAGGTACTGGGACATGGCTGGGTTCCTTGTTGTTATAGGTTGTAGAGCGACCGATTAGATGCGGCCAATGGGCGCAAATAGCGCCTGGGTCAATTGCGCCAGCACGGCGGCTGCCAGCTCCACCTCCAGGCCACGGCGGCCGGCGCTCACATAGATGCTGGATTGCTGCTGCGCCGATTCGTCGATAAAGGTGCGCAGGCGCTTCTTCTGCCCCAGGGGGCTGATGCCGCCGAGCAGGTAGCCGGTGGCTCGTTGCGCTGCGGCCGGGTCGGCCATATCGGCCTTCTTCACCCCGGCCGCCTGGGCCAGGGCCTTGAGATCCAGAGTGCCGGCTACCGGCACCACCGCCACCAGCAACTCGCCCTTGTCGCTGGCAGCCAGCAGCGTCTTGAACACACGAGCCGGCTCAAGACCGAGCTTTTCCGCCGCCTCCAGGCCATAGGAAGGCGCCTTGGGGTCGTGGTGATAGCTGTGCACCTGGTGCTCAGCCTTGGCCTTTTTCAGCAGATCGATGGCAGGAGTCATGTTCGAATGTGAAAATCATCTGACAAAGTTCGCGTACCTTAGCCCATCTATTGCCCTTTCGGCAGCCTATAATGTCGCGCATTTGCAAGGATCTACCCCATGACCCTGCCGCCACGCCAACAGGACATTCTCGAACTCGCCCGCGAACGCGGCTATGTCAGCATCGACGAGCTGGTCCAGGCCTTCGCCGTCACTCCGCAGACCATTCGCCGCGACATCAACCAGCTGGCCGAACAGGGCCTGCTGCGGCGCACCCACGGTGGCGCGGCGAGCGAAGCATCGAGCATCCAGAACACCGCCTACAGCATGCGCGCCGGGCAGATGCGCGAGGAAAAACAGCGTATCGCCGCCGCCATCGCCGCCCATATCCCCGACCACGCCTCGCTGTTTATCAACATCGGCACCACCACCGAGGCCATAGCCCGTGAACTGCTGGGACACAAGGGTCTGAAAGTCATCACCAACAACCTGCATGTGGCCGCCCAGCTCAGTGCCAAGGCCGACTTCGAGGTGCTGGTGGCCGGCGGCACGGTACGCAGCGACGGTGGCATCGTCGGCCAGACGGCGGTGGATTTTATCCAGCAGTTCAAGGTGGACTTCGCCCTGGTGGGTATAAGCGGCATCGATGAGGACGGCAGCCTGCTGGACTTCGACTACCAGGAAGTGCGGGTGTCCCAGGCCATTATCGACAACGCCCGCCAGGTCTTTCTCGCCGCCGACTCCAGCAAGTTTGGCCGCAATGCGGTGGTGCGCCTGGGCTCCATCGCTCTGGTCGACCGCGTATTTACCGACAGCCAGCCCCCTGCCGCCATCAGCCGCCTGCTGGCCGAGAACAAGGTACAGCTGGATCTGGTCTGAACCTAGAGCCTGTTTACGACCTGCTGCGCGTCGGCCCTGCTGCGTTAAAAACAGGCTCGGATGCTCATTTACAGCTCGTAAACTCCGCTTCCTCGCCGTTTTGACCAGCCGGAGGCTGTTACTAACGTAGCGCCTTGCAGTGCTCTAGCTCGCGAAGTCGTAAACACGCTCCCAAAATAACGACCACCCGGCGCAAAAATTTGCGGCGGGGTGGCAAAGTCGCGCCTATTGGACTAGCATATTTTCGAAAGTGAACATAAAAATGTTCGTTATCGACTTAATGGTGCCGCCATGCCGATCAAACCAGCCCCCAGCACACCCCTCGCCGAAATCTACGACCTCGCCGTGATTGGCGGCGGCATCAATGGCGTGGGGATCGCCGCCGATGCAGCCGGGCGCGGTCTGTCGGTGTTCCTTTGCGAAAAGGACGACCTGGCCAGCCACACCTCCTCGGCCAGCAGCAAGTTGATCCATGGCGGCCTGCGCTATCTGGAGCATCACGAGTTCCGCCTGGTGCGCGAAGCCCTGGCCGAACGCGAAGTGCTGCTGGCCAAGGCCCCGCACATCGTCAAACCCATGCGTTTTATCCTGCCGCACCGCCCGCACCTGCGCCCGGCCTGGATGATCCGCGCCGGCCTGTTTCTCTATGACCACCTGGGCAAGCGCGAGAAGCTGGCGGGCTCGCGTGGCCTGCGTTTCGGCGCCGGCAGCCCGCTCAAGGCCGAGATCAGCCGCGGTTTCGAATATTCCGACTGCTGGGTGGATGACGCCCGCCTGGTGCTGCTCAACGCCATGGCGGCCCGCGAACAGGGCGCCCATGTGCACACCCGCACCCGCTGCGTCAGCGCCCGGCGCAGCAAGGGCCTGTGGCATATCCACCTGGAACGCGCCGATGGCAGCCTGCTGTCGATTCGTGCCCGGGCCCTGGTCAATGCCGCTGGCCCCTGGGTGGCGCGCTTTATCCGCGAAGACCTGAAGCAGGATTCGCCCTATGGCATCCGCCTGATCCAGGGCAGCCATATCGTGGTGCCGCGCCTGTTCGAAGGTGAACAGGCCTATATCCTGCAGAACGAGGATCGCCGCATCGTCTTCGCCATCCCCTATCAGGAGCGCTTTACCCTGATCGGCACCACCGACCGCGAATACCAAGGCGACCCGGCCAAGGTGGCCATCACCGAGGCAGAAACCGATTACCTGCTGCAGGTGGTCAATGCCCACTTCAAGCACAGCCTGAGCCGCAGCGATATCGTGCACACCTATGCCGGTGTACGCCCACTGTGCGATGACGAATCGGATGACCCTTCTGCAGTGACCCGTGATTACACCCTGGCGCTGTCCGGCCATCCCGGTGAGGCGCCGCTGTTGTCGGTCTTCGGCGGCAAGCTGACCACCTACCGCAAGCTGGCCGAGTCGGCCATGGCGCAACTGGCGCCCTACTTCCCCAAGCTGGGCCCCAGCTGGACCGCCAGCAGCCCCCTGCCCGGCGCCGAGCAGATGGAAAGCCAGAGCGCGCTGGTCGAGGCCCTGTGCGCGCGCTTCGGCTGGCTGCCCACCAGCCTGGCACGACGCTGGGCCGGCAGCTACGGCAGCCGCAGCTGGCTGATGCTCAAGGGCGTGGTCAACCTGACCGACCTGGGCGAACACCTGGGCGGTGGCCTCTATACCCGCGAAGTGGACTATCTGTGCGAACAGGAATGGGCCCTGCAGGCCGAGGATATTCTCTGGCGGCGCAGCAAGCTGGGGCTGTTTATGAGCCCTCACCAGCAACAGCGCCTGGATCACTATCTACAGGCGCGCTCGCCGCACAGCCCTGCAGATAGCCACGCAGCCTGACCTAAAAAACAAGTAAAAAAAGGGCGACCTAAGTCGCCCAAATTGCCTTGCGTGCTCTGCGTACTGGAAACTCAGCTCTGCTTGCGCTTGTGCGAGTCCTTCCAGATGAAATAACCGACCCCGGCGAAGAAGGCGACCATCAGACCGACGGTGCCGATTCCGGCAAGAACAACAACATCGATAAACATGGTGCCTCCTGATGCAGCCTGTGTGGGAATGGCTGCAGGTTATCAAGGGGCGATGTACGGCCATTGATCCAAATCAAGAATGGCCGGTGAGCGGGTACGGCAGGCGGGGTTTGACTGATCCAGATCAATGGATCACGGGGTGCGGGCGCGACTCAGCGTTTTTTCGGCTTGCCCTTGGGCTTTTTCTTGGCCTTGCCCTTGGGCATCGGCAGGGCCTGCTCGAAGGCTTCGCGCATCTCATTGAGTTTCTTGTCGCGCAGATCGTGGATGCGCTTGTCGCGCTCGGCGGCAAAATCGATCAGTTTGCTGTCAGTGTTCATGGCTCGGCTTGATCAAACGAAAGGTCAGGTTCAGGCGCGGCGCGCAGGGGCTGCGAGTCTTCGCCACTTGGTGCTGCCAATGATGCTGGGTTGGCCCGGCCATGACCAGCAGCGAACCATGCTCCAGCAGCAAGGAGTGTTCGATACGGTTGCTCCCCTTGCGCCGCAGGTCGAAACGCCGCGTGCCGCCCAGGTTCAGCGAAGCAATCAGGGGGTTACGCCCCAGTTCGGCCTCATCGTCGCTGTGCCAGCCCATGGAGTCCTGGCCGTCGCGGTAATAGTTGAGCAATACGCCATTGAGCGACTGCCCCACCGCAGCCTCGACCCGGGCGCGAATCTCGGCCAGCCGGGGCGTCCAGGCCAGGGGCCGGTGGGTCAGCCCGGAATAACGGTAGCTGGCCTCGGCATCGCCATACCAGGCCACCAGCCGCGGCACCGGATACTGGCGCCCATAGAGCTGGACGCTGGGCTGAGCCCAGGGTGTTTCGCCAAGCAGGGCGCTGAGCCAGGCATCCGCCGTGACGCTATCGAGCCAATGGGCGTGATAGGTCAGTTCGGCATCGGGCAAGGTGGGCAACGGGTCGCTAAACAGCATGGCAAGCACGGCAGCAGTCAAGATGAGGCCAGTGTCTCAGACTTCCACATCCACCCAAAGCCCCTGACGCGGCAGGGACTCCTGGCCCGCAGCCTCGGCCACCTCTTCCTCGCTCATGCCCGCCAGCTCCTGGGCACTGTAGCCGCGCCGCTGACGCCGTCGCTGCTCTTCACGCAACAGTTCCTCGGCTTCCTGGGGGTGGCGCTTGTCCAGGCTGACCCCACTCTCCTTGGCACTCTCGGCCGAGGGCGTGACGGGGGGGATTTCCGGGCGCGGCTTGATCACGTCCTGTTGAACGGTCACCGGCGCCATACCATGGGGAATGGGTGGTAGCACGATTCGGCCCTCCTTTGGTCAGACTGTCGGCCGCGCGGGCCTCGACTTGAGCCAGCTGTCGCTACACTTTCGACCCAGATACGCCCATCAAGTGCCATTGCAACTATGGCTGAAGAGGCGCTTCCGTTACCATAGCCGGCTTTTTCACGCGGGGAGACAGGTATGGCGCAGTATCAACCGGGGCAACGCTGGATCAGTGACAGCGAAGCGGAGCTGGGCTTGGGTACCGTCCTGATGCAGGATGGCCGCATGCTCACCGTGCTCTACCCCGCCACCGGCGAAACGCGCCAATACGCCACCCGCAATGCCCCCCTGACCCGCGTGCGCTTCGCCCCGGGTGACGAGATCACCCACTTCGAAGGCTGGAAGCTGACCGTGCAGGAAGTCGAGGATATCGATGGTCTGCTGGTCTACCACGGCCTGGACGCACAGAACCAGGCCGTCACCCTGCCGGAAACCCAGCTGTCCAACTTTATCCAGTTCCGCCTGGCCAGCGATCGCCTGTTCGCCGGACAGATCGATCCGCTGCCCTGGTTCGCCCTGCGCTACCGCACCCTGGCATTCACCAGCCAGCAGCTGCAATCGCCGCTCTGGGGCCTGGGCGGGGTGCGTGCACAACCCATCGCCCACCAGCTGCATATCGCCCGTGAAGTGGCTGACCGTATCGCCCCGCGGGTGCTGCTGGCCGACGAAGTGGGGTTGGGCAAGACCATCGAGGCGGGCCTGGTGATCCATCGTCAGCTGCTCTGTGGCCGTGCCAACCGGGTGCTGATCCTGGTACCGGAGAACCTGCAGCATCAGTGGCTGGTGGAAATGCGTCGGCGCTTCAACCTGGATGTCGCGCTGTTTGACGCCGAGCGTTTTATCGAAAGCGATGCCAGCAACCCCTTCGAGGACTGCCAGCTGGCCCTGGTCGCCCTGGAATGGCTGTGCGAGGACGAGCGCGCCCAGGACGCCCTGTTTGCCGCGGGCTGGGATCTGCTCGTAGTGGACGAGGCCCATCACCTGGTCTGGCACCCGGAACACGTCAGCCCCGAATATGCCTTGGTGGAACAGCTGGCCGGCGTCATTGCAGGCGTGCTGCTGCTGACCGCCACCCCCGAGCAGCTGGGTCAGGACAGCCACTTCGCCCGCCTGCGCCTGCTCGACCCCAACCGCTTCCATGACCTTGAGGCCTTCCGCGCCGAAAGCGCTCATTATCAGCCGGTGGCCGAGGCGGTGCAGGAGTTGCTCGATCACGGCCAGCTCAGCGCCCAGGCCCGCGCTGCCATTGGCGGCTTCCTCGGCGACGAGGGTCGTGAACTGCTCGACGCCCTGGACAGCGGGGACGAAGATGCCCGCGCGCGCCTGATCCGCGAGCTGCTGGATCGCCACGGCACCGGCCGCCTGCTGTTTCGCAACACCCGTGCGGCGGTGCAGGGTTTCCCCGAGCGCGAGCTGCACCCCTACCCCCTGAGCAGCCCGGTGGAATATATGGAGCTGCCGATTGGCGAGCATCCGGATCTGTACCCGGAGGTGAGTTACCAGGCCCAGGGCGACGATGCCGAGGAACAGCGCTGGTGGCAGTTCGACCCCCGCGTCGAGTGGCTGATCGATACCCTGAAAATGCTCAAGAAATTCAAGGTGCTGGTGATCTGCGCCCACGCCGAAACCGCCATGGACCTGGAAGACGCCCTGCGTGTGCGCAAGGGCATCCCCGCCACCGTGTTCCACGAAGGCATGAGCATCCTGGAGCGCGACCGCGCCGCCGCCTACTTTGCCGATGAGGAGTTCGGCGCCCAGGTGCTGATCTGCTCGGAAATCGGCTCCGAAGGCCGCAACTTCCAGTTCGCCCACCACCTGGTACTGTTCGACCTGCCGGCCCACCCGGACCTGCTCGAACAGCGCATCGGCCGTCTCGACCGCATCGGCCAGAAGCACCGTATCCAGCTGCATGTGCCCTACCTGGAGAACAGCCCCCAGGAGCGCCTGTTCCAGTGGTATCACCAGGCCCTGAATGCCTTCCTCAACACCTGCCCCACCGGCAACGCCCTGCAGCAGCAGTTCGGTAGCCGGCTGCTGCCCCTGCTCGAAGGCGGCGATGACGGCCAGTGGCAAGCCCTGGTCGACACTGCCAAAGCCGAGCGCCTACGCCTGGAAAGCGAGCTGCATGCCGGCCGCGACCGCCTGCTGGAGCTCAACTCCGGCGGCGCC
Source organism: Pseudomonas xionganensis (assembly GCF_009763245.1). Lineage (GTDB taxonomy): Bacteria > Pseudomonadota > Gammaproteobacteria > Pseudomonadales > Pseudomonadaceae > Aquipseudomonas > Aquipseudomonas xionganensis. Next base: position 39,925 of record NZ_WKJZ01000002.1, read on the forward strand.
GGTGAGGGCGAGGCGCTGGTGGAGGCGATCCTCGAACAGGACGACCAGTTTGCCCTGCCCATCTATATGGAGCAGCTGTTCGATGCCTTCGGTATCGACAGCGAAGATCACTCGGAAAACGCCCTGATCCTGCGCCCCAGCGAAAAGATGCTGGATGCCAGCTTCCCCCTGGGCGACGACGAAGGCGTGACCATCACCTACGACCGTGGCCAGGCCCTGGCCCGCGAGGACATGCAGTTTCTCACCTGGGAACACCCCATGGTGCAGGGCGGCATGGACCTGGTGCGTTCCGGCTCCATGGGCAACACCGGGGTGGCGCTGATCAAGAACAAGGCCCTCAAGCCCGGCACCGTGCTGCTGGAACTGCTCTATGTCAGCGAAGTGGTGGCGCCCCGCGCCCTGCAGCTGGGGCGCTTCCTGCCGCCGGTGGCGCTGCGCTGCCTGCTGGATGCCAATGGCAACGACCTGGCCGGCAAGGTGGCGTTCGAAACCCTGAACGATCAGCTGGAAAGCGTGCCGCGGGCCAGTGCCAACAAGTTTGTCCAGGCTCAGCGCGACAGCCTCAACCCTCTGATTGGCATCGGCGAAAGCAAGGTGGAGCCCAAGCACCTGGCCCGCGTCGCCGAGGCCAAGCAGCGCCTGGATGCGCAAACCAGCGAGGAACTGGCCCGCCTGACCGCCCTGCAGGCAGTCAACCCCAGCGTGCGTGACAGTGAACTGCAGGCCCTGCGTGAACAGCGCGAACAGGGCTTGGCCCTGCTCGACAAGGCGGCCCTGCGCCTGGAAGCCATCCGGGTATTGGTGGCCGGCTAAACATCCACCACCCTGTAGGAGCGGCCCCTGGCCGCGATGATCCGTGATCGCGGGCCTGGCCCGCTCCTACAAAGGCACACGGCGGATTAGCTGCTAGATTCAGTGGCATAGCCCTGCAGCAGCCAACAAGGAAGCGCCTCAGTGCCCGCCGGCTCCACATCACGCCTGTTCAAGCGAAGCCTATACAGCCTCTGCCTGCTGGCTCTCCTGCTGCTGCCCACACTGCACCTGTCACAGACCCTCAGCGGCCTGAACAATGCCCATCTGGACTGGCTGACCCGCCAGCGTGCCGCCGAGCAGAGCCCGGACCCGCGCCTGCTGCTGATTGATATCGACGACCTGAGTCTGCAGGTGATGGCCAGCGAGGCCGGCAAATGGCCCTGGCCGCGCTCGGTACATGCCGAACTGCTGGACTACCTGCAGCAACAGCAGCCCCTGGCCGTGGCCTTCGACGTGCTGTTCAGCGAGGCGGATGCCTTCAACCCGGATGCCGACCAGTTCTTCGCCGAAGTACTGGCCGCTCACCCCAACACCTACCTGGCGGCCCTCACCCAGGAGACTGTCGAAGCCGGCCAGGCGCCTCTGCTCGACAGCTATCCGCAGCAGACCTGGCAAGCGCCAGGACGGCGCGGCACGGAACAGGCACGCGCCCTGCTGCTGTTGCCCCGAGCCTTTCCCAGTGAACTGTGGAAACTGGGCAGCATCAACTTTCGCGCCGACCCCGACGGTATCGGCCGGCGCTATGAGCTGTATCGGGACTTCGCCGACTGGCGCCTGCCCAGCCTGCCGGCACGTATCGCGCACGATCTGGGGGTCCGGCTGCCCGAACAGCCAAGCATTCTGCTCGACTGGCCCAGCCAGTCACGCCTGCCCTACCCACGCCTGCCCTACGCCGCAGTCCTGGCTGCGGCCCGCGGCCAGGGCGAACCTCTGGAACATGACTTGCAGGGCAAAATCATCCTGATCGGCACCACCGCCTCGGGCCTGCACGATCTGCGCCCCACCGCCCTGGATACCCTGTACCCGGCCCCCTTTATTCTGATGACCGCCATCGACAACCTGCTCAATGCTCGTCAGCTGCATCGCCCACAAGCCTGGCAGGAGTTGCTCCCGGCAGGGCTGCTGTTACTGGGGCTGATTGCCTTGCTGTTACGCGAGCGACTGCCCGCAGCCTTCGCCCTGTGCTTGCTGGGCAGCCTGGGTCTGCTGGCCGGCAGCTACTGGCTGGCCCTGCAGGGCCAGCTCATGAGCGTGGTCGCCGGGCTGATCTGCCTATGGCTGCTGCTGGCCAGCGCCCTGGCCCTGTTCTACCTGCGCCGGCGCCAGCAACTGCAGGACACCATCCGCCTGTTCAGCCGCTTTATGGATCCGGTAGTGGTCAGCCAGCTGGTCAGCCGCGACGACCCCGAAGCCCTGCTGGCCAGCAAGGAATGCCAGTTGACCGTGCTGTTTTCCGATATTCGCAACTTCACCACGCTTTCCGAGCAGCACAGTGCCCAGGAGATCGTCAGCCTGCTGGAGGGCTACTTCAACAGCCAGGTGGCGGTGCTGTTCAAGCATCAGGCCACCCTCGACAAGTTTATCGGCGACGCCATCATGGCCTTCTGGGGCGCGCCCCTGGACAACCCGCAGCAGGCCGACCAGGCAGTGCTGGCGGCCCTGGAGATGCTCGACAACCTCGAAGCCTTTCGCCGCGACTACAACTGCCCGGATTTCGATATCGGCATTGGCCTGCACACGGGACCGGCGGTCGTCGGCCTGGTCGGTGCCAGCCAACGCTATGACTACACTGCAATAGGTGACACGGTAAATCTGGCCAGCCGTATCGAGGGGCTGACCAAGGGCCGCGCGCACCTGCTGATTTCCGAGGCCACGCGCCTGGCCTGCAGCCTGCCGCTGGACTTCATCGCCCAGGGCGAGCATCAGGTCAAGGGCCGCGCCGAGCCTGTACAGCTGTTTGAACCAAGGAGGAAACTGCATGACTAAGCTCCTTCACACCTGCCTGGTCGCCCTACTGCTGACCCTCTACAGTGGCCTGGCCCTGAGCGAACTGCGCCAGGCCCAGACCGTGCAGGACAGTGAGTTGCGCGCCGACCCCAGCCACAACGCCAGCAGCCTGGGACGAATCGGCAAGCAGGCCAGCGTTATGGTTCAGGCCCGTCAAGGCGGCTGGTACCAGGTCAGAACCAGCACCGGCCAGGAGGGTTGGCTCCCCCTGCTCAGCCTGCGCTTCGTCAAGCAGACTCAGGGCAGCGGCAGCAGCAACCTGGGCAACCTGCTCAGCCTCGGCAGCAAGGCCGCCCCCGCCAGCGGGGTCGCCACCGGTGTGCGTGGCATCAGTGATGAGCAGCTGAAAAGCGCAGCCGGCAGCCTGCCGGCCAACTTGTACGACCTGGAGCACTTCGCCGCCCAACCCGCTGAAGCACGCGCCTTCGCCCAGCAGGGCGGCCTGCAGAGCCAGCCCCTGCCCTACTCCCGCCAATGACCAGGAGGTTCACGCCATGTTCGCGATACGCATCACCGCTCAACGTGCCCTGCTCCTGGGCCTGTGCCTGAATCTGGCCGCCTGCCAGGGCCTGGAAGGTATTCAGGTACAGGGAGTCGACCTGGGCAAACTGGCCAGCGTCGGCCAGAACCTAACCAATATGGGCCAGAAAAGCGCCGACGAGGAGCAGGTCATCGGCCAGAACACCGCCAGCGTGCTGCTGCAGCAGGCCAGCGTACTGAACAATCAGGAGCTGCAGCGCTACGTCAACCGGGTCGGCCTGTGGGTCGCCCAGCATAGCGAGCGTCCCGACCTTCGCTGGCGTTTCGTGGTTCTGGACAGCCCCCAGGTGGCCGCCTACGCGGCACCAGCCGGTTATATCTTTATCACCCGCGGCATGCTGTTGCGCATGAACAGCGAGGCCGAGCTGGCCGGGGTATTGGCCCACGAAGCGGCCCATGTGGTGCAACGCCATCACCTCAAGGCCATCCAGCAGCAGGCTCAGACCGGCCTGCTCAGCGACCTGGCGACCCTGGCCGTACAGGCCAGTGCCGCCAAGAGCGGCGACAGCAGCAAAACCGCCATAGCCGACAAGTTCACCCGCAGCGTGAGTGATCTGTATGCCCGCGGCCTGGACCGTGGCGACGAATACGAGGCCGATGCCATGGGCGCGGTAATCGCCACCCGGGCCGGCTACGACCCCTACGGCCTGGCCGGCGTGCTGCAGACCCTGGCCAGTACCCGCCAGGACGATGCCACCCTGGTCAGCTTCCTCAAGACCCACCCCAATATCGGCGATCGCCTGCAGCGCCTGGAGCCGGTCTATCAGCATATCGAACGCCATGCCCACGGCTCGCCGCAGATGCTTGATATGCGCTACCTGCAGGCATTGCGGGCGCAGTAGGCAGGGCCATGAACATGGGCAGATCGCAGGCATGGCCGACTCCTGCGAGCAATGAGGCCATTGCATGCGGCCTTCGGCCAGTGCCACGAGTCCGAGAATAGCTGTATCAGTAGGTTGCGCCAGGCGCACCTGCTACTTGGCATTGGTGCGCACGGCACACCCTACTTGCCGCAAGACAAACCCAATGCCACCTGTTCAAGTCTGTCACGCAAGCCAGGAATTAATGCGGGTGGTCACCCTTGCAGCCCGGCTCGAAGTCGCAGACATGGTGCACATAGTGCGAGGCCGGGTGGGAACCGGGCGGGCCGCTGACCTGAAAGCAGCGGCTGGCGATAAACAGCTCCACCAGCTCGGCATCCAGCAAACCGCTCTGGGCCTCGCTCTTGAGGATATCCAGGGCCCGTTCCAGGGGCATGGCTGGTTTGTAGGGTCGATCGGAAGCGGTCAGGGCATCGTAGATGTCGCACACGGTCATGATCCGTGAGGCGCAGGGAATGGCGTCGCCCACCAGCCCCTTGGGATAGCCGCTGCCATCGAGCTTTTCATGGTGAGCCCCGGCGATATGGGGCACGCCCTGCAGGTCGGGGGTCCAGGGAATCAGGCTGAGAAACTCCTGGGTATGCACCACATGGCGCTCGATCTCGTGGCGCTCCTGCTCGGTCAGGCTGCCCTTGCGGATGGCCAACGCGCCGAATTCGTCCTCGCTGAGCAGGCTGATCAGGCAGTTGCCCGGCGCCTTGACCAGCTCGCCCTGAATCTCCTGCAGGTGCTGGAAATTGCCTTCACTGAGCATGGTCGGCTCGTTGGCCGTAAGGATGCTGGTCAGGTAGCGATCCAGGCGCTCGCATTCCTTGGCCACCTCGGCTTCCAGCAGCAGGCGCTGCTCATCGCTCAGCCCTCCCTGGTGGCGATAGGCATGCAGCATCTTGCGCAGGAACTGGTTGTGCAGATTCTCCTTGGCCAGGGCCACCCGATACTGCAACAGCTCGACCTTGTGCTCGGGCAGCTTCTTGGCCTTGACCAGTACATGCTCGCGTACCCCGACCTTGCCAAAGTCATGCAGCAACGCGGCATAGCGCAGCTCGCGCAGGCCATCGGCGCTCAGCGCCTGCTCGCGCAGACGCGATACCGGCGCATGGGGCAGCTGGTTGGCCAGGGCCAGGCACAGTTCGGCAACGCGGAAGGAGTGGCCACTGGTGGTCGGGTCGCGCTGTTCGATGGCGAATACCGAAGCCTGCACAAAACCGTCGAACAGGCGACTGATATCGTCCAGCAGCTGGCGGTTCTCGATGGCCACCGCGGCCTGGCTGGCCAGGGCGCGCAAGGACACCGCCACTTCTTCATCGAAGGGAATCAGCTCGGGGTTGTGCGGGTCGCCGCCCTTGCGTTGGCGGTTGATAAATTCCAGCACCCCCACCACTTCACCACGGTGATTGAGCATGGGAATGGCCAGAATGGACAGGGTGCGATAGCCCATCTGCAGGTCGAAGGAGCGGTTGAAGCGGTACGGCGCATCCTCGGCGATGGCATACACATCCTCAATATTCAGCTCGGTGCTGGTCAGAGCCACATAGCCGGCAATCGATGCCTTGCTCAGGGGCATGCGCTGATCCTGAAAGCTGTTCTGGCTGAGGCTGGTGTTCTGCGTCAGCTTGAAGATCAGCTGGGCACTGCCATTGGCCCGACGTGCCACCAGAAACAACGAGGCCGCATCGCTATTGGACAGGCGCCGACCTTCGATCAGGATCTTTTCCAGCAACCGGTCCAGATCGCGCTCGGCGGACAGCGCCAGGCCCACATCCACCAACTTGCTCAGGTCATCGTGCTTGCCTTCGAGGGCCGCCGCCAGCTGCTCGCTCTTGCGCCGCAACGCCTGCTGCTCCACGGCAAAACGCAGCAACGCCATCAGCTCTGTCGGCGCCGAAGCAGCCGGCAGTGGCAGCACCCCGGGCAGATCCAGGCAGCCCACCAGAATCGCACCGCAGCCTTGCCAGTGACTCAGGGGATGCTCATCCAGCAGCGCCTCATCCAGCAGCAGCACCTGCACCTCGGGCGGCAGGGGCTGACCAGGCTGCAAGCCGCACAGGCTCACCGCACACTGCTGCAGGCTGGCCTGCAGGGGGTGGTCGGCCAATGCACTGCTGTGGCCCAGGACAAGATGGCTGTCGAGCATACCGGCATTCCTCAGCTGCGATGGCCGTGACGGCCATGCCTCTGAGTATTGCACAAGGCCCGCAGCCTGCCCGGCCATCCGGCGCCTGGCCTACCGAGCCCAAGCGCCGCTAACCGAGCCTCAGGCCAAAGACGGCTGCTGACTGTCGCGCTGCAAGCCCTGCTGCATGCGCAGGCTGTCGGCCACGAAGCTGCGCGAGGCCATAAACAGCGCCAGCATGGTCAGCAGCAGCGCCACCGGGATCAACAGCATGGCGTTGTGCAGCCCCACGGCCTTGAAGGCCTCGGTCATCTCGCTGGCACCGGCCGCCTGCATCGCCGCCTGGGCATAGAAATCCGACAACAGCCCCACCGCCACCGGGCCGAAGCCGCCACCGAGCAGGTACAGACCGGCGAAGAACAGGGCCATGGCGGTAGCCCGCAGACGCGGCTCGACCACATCCTGAATGGCGGTGTAGACGCAGGTGTAGAAGTTGTAGGAGAACAGCCAGCCGATACTGAACACCCCGACAAACACCGCCGTGTCGATGCGTCCGGCAGCCAGGGCCCAGCCTGTGCACAGCGCGGCGATCAGCATGCTCAGGGTGGCAAACAGCAAACGCCCCTGGCTCCAGCGCTGATGTACCTTGTCCGCCACCCAGCCGCCCAGGGTCAGGCCAACCAGACCGGTCAGGCCCACAATCACCCCGGTGGCCATGGCGGCCTGCTGCAGGGACAGGAGGAAATAGCGCTGCAACATCGGCACCATAAAGGAGCTGCAGGCATAGGAGGCAAACTGGAAGGCCAGCCCGGCCATGATCAGCCACCAGAAGGTGCGAATCGCCAGCACCTTGCGAATCGGCTGCTGCACCGGCGCGATATCGGCGTGTTGCTGCACCTGCTCGGCCGCCCCGCGCTTGGGCTCCTTGATAAAGAAGATAAACACCGCCAGCACCAGCCCCGGCACCGCCGCGATAAAGAAGGGCGCGCGCCAGCTGTCGAAGGCCGCGACCATGGCGCCGATGGTAAAGAAGGCCAGCAACAGGCCCAGGGGCAGGCCGAGCATAAAGATGCCCATGGCCCGTGAGCGCTTGTGCGCCGGGAACAGGTCGCCAATCAGCGAATTGGCCGCCGGCGCATAGCTGGCCTCACCGATACCGATGCCCATGCGTATCAGCAGAAAGCTCCAGAAATTCCACGCCAGGCCGTTGACCGCGGTCAGCGCGCTCCACACCGCCAGGCCCCAGCCCATGATCTTGCGCCGCGCACCATTGTCGGCCATGCGCCCCAGGGGCACGCCGGCAATGGCATAGACGATGGTGAAGGCAGTGCCGATCAGCCCCAGCTGGAAATCACTGAGGCTCCATTCCAGGCGGATCGGCTCGATGATGATTGCCGGGATGGTGCGATCGAAAAAATTGAACAGGTTGGCGAGAAACAGAAGAAACAGGACGCGCCAGGCATTGGCCGCTTGCTGGGTTTGCTGCATGGGATCGCTCTCTCTTGTTTTTATGACAGGCGCCACCCTTGGCGGCCGGATCCTGCGACTGGTCAGTCAGCTGTCCAACAATCTAGAGCCTCCCCTCCATGCTGTCTGTGACTATCAATCAGGCTGATGCCAGGCGATACCCTGGCCGGTAGCCGCCCCTAAACAAGCGCCCGGCACCGGGCAACTACACCCATAGGCATCAGGAAAATACGCAACAGGGCTACAGCCGTCGGCTTTTCATGCTACAAACATGGCTATTGACCATCATTTACTCGTCCCCGATTCCAGCCGCCGGATTGTCCTCGATGAAAACAAAAAAAGACGCCGCTGCCACCCCTGCTTCCGAAGCCACCCTGGCCAATCTGGCCGACACGCTGCTAGCACCGGAGGTACCGGCAAGCGCGCCCTATGTTCAGAGCGACAGTGGCGAGCAGTACATGTATTTCACCGAGAGCGATATCGAACGCATCCTCGACAACCTCGACGGCCTGCGCAGCATGGTGTTCCCGCCGGCCAACCCGGATGACGAGCACGAAAAGCGCGTGCAGCACTTCCCCTCGGTGTGCCTGATCGGCCTCGGGCGCTGCGGCTCGAATATCGCCCTGGATGTCGCCTCCCTGGTGTACAACGCCCGGCAGTTCTACCTGAGCGAATTCAACAGCGAAGAAAAGGCCGTGGCCGAGCAGGACTTCCGCCCCACCCGCTGGATTCGCAGCAACCTGCTGCGTGCGCCGGCCAAGGGCGCCAAGCCGGTGTTTCTGATCGAGCCGCTGGTGATGCTGGGCGACCTGGACAAGGATATCGAGGGGCGCATCCGCTTCTCGCGCAAGGGGGAAACCAGCGGGTTCCTCAGCGACTACAGCAAGATGAAGATCATGGACCTGTCCGAGGTACATGCCGGTGGTGCCGGTAACGCTCCGATCCTCGGCCAGTACCTGGCCAAGATCATCCTCAACAAGGACACCCAGCGCTTCACCAATGAAGACTGGAAATTCATCCACAGCTACCTGATCGACTCCTGCGGGATCAAGGCCAACCAGTCGCGCCTGTACTTCTATATCTTCAGCGCCGGCGGCGGTACCGGCTCGGGCATGGCCTCGGAATTCGGCCTGGCCCAGCAGTTCGCCTACATGAGCAAGACCTTCGACACGAAGAACTTCGACGAAAACCCGGAAAATCGCGACCACAGCTTCGTCTTCGAGCCGATCTTCACCAGCGGCATCTGCATCCTGCCGAACATCTCCGACCAACGCAGCGAAATGTCCGAGGCCCTGCATATCAACGCCGGGCGCCTGCTGTGCAAGTACCTGGCCGAGGAATGGGACTTCTCCTACAACTTCGACAACGAGGAGAACAGCGAGGCCAGCGTGATGCGCCGCATCCGCCCCTGGAACGCGATGATGCTGATCTCCAACGACATCATGCGTTACGCCGAAGAAACCGATGACGGCAATATCCAGAACATCGACGTCAACGCCATGGAGCGTCACGCCAACCAGTACATCTCCCAGCAGATCTTCAACATCCTCACCGCCCAGGCGGTGACCACCGACTACGACCAGAACTACTTCCGCCGCGCCGGTATCGACATCGGCGAAACCATCCGCCTGGATGCCAACGACCTGTTCATGAGCCTGGCCGGTCCCGTGGCCGTGGCCTATGCCGAATCCGTGGTGCCGGAACAGAGCGCCGCCGCCACCCTGGAAAAATTCCGCGTGCTGGACAAGGAGCAGCCGCGCCTGGATGTCGACGACCTGTTCTTCCGCTCCATCGACCTGCCGCACTTCAACAAGGTGACCCAGGCCATCGAAGGCATCAGCCTGCTGCCGATCGAGTCCAAGCGCTACCGCGAGGCCCTGCAGCAGTACAAGGCCAGCGGCTATGACGCCAGCCAGCTGAACAACCTGCACTTCTTCAAGAACTGCTCCTCGGTGGTGTCCATCGTCTCCCTGCCCAAGGACTACAAGCTGTCCTATATGGACCTGAACCGGCTCAAGACTCACCTGAACAGCCTGTTCCCCAACACCACCCTGAAGCGCTACGCCCTGGTCATCGGCGCCTCGGCCAACCTCTCGCTGACTACCCTGATCGTCAAGAGCCCGTGCCTGTCGGACGACTTCCTGACCCTGATCGTGGCCTTTATCAAGCGCTGCTTTGCCCGCGAGCCGCACCGCTTCGACGACAGCCTGGACCAGGCGATTCTCGACTTTATCGTCGCCGATGAATTCGACGAAGCGCGACTCGATGCCATGCTCAACGAGTACGAAAACCCGGCGAAAATCCTCGATACCAACTGGTATGCGATCAAACCGATGTACGAGAAGAAATACCGCGAGCTGATCCATGATCAGGACAAGTTCGTCTCGATCAACGATATCCGCCTGTCCCGCGACAGCGTGAAGAAGTCCATCAAGTACCTGCGCGAGATCTACCGCCACCGCATCGGCAAGACCCGCGTGATCTCCCTGAACAACTACGACGCCCAGCACTGAACCGTGGCCCGGCAGGCAAAGCGCCTGCCGGGCCACACCACAAGGACGTAACGGCAGCGCGACAGCCTGCCAGCCCCACAGGGGGTCGTGATGCCCACTTCACCCGGCCCGCACCACACCCGGCCTTTGCTAGCGCAAGTAGTGCTGGCTCTGCTCTTCTGCCTTCCGGGCCTGGCCCTGACAGCCGAACCCCTGCGCCTGCAACTGCGCTGGCTGCCGCAATTTCAGTTTGCCGGCTATTACATGGCTCAGGAAAAAGGCTACTACCGCGAAGCCGGGCTGGAGGTGGAAATCCTGCCGGGCGGGCCGGGCACGCCCAACCCCATAGACAGTCTGCTGGCCCGCGAGGTGGACTTTGCCATCAGCAACAGCGGTCTGGTCATTGCCCATATGGCCGGCAAGCCCGTGGTCGCCCTGGCGGCCCTGATGCAGAGCTCGCCCAGCGTGTGGATAGTGCGGGCCGACTCAGGCATCTACACGCCCCACGACCTGGCGGGCAAACGGGTCATGGCCATGCCCCTGCCGGAGAGCGCCGAGTTGCGCATCATGCTGATGCGTGAAGGCATCCGCCTCGATCAGGTGCAGGAACAACCCACCAGCTTCAACCCGCAGGATCTGATTGACGGTCACACCGATGCCTACAATGGCTATGTCTCCAATGAACCCTTCTGGCTGCAACAGCGGCAGGTGCCCTACCGCCTGCTCAAGCCGCGCGAGTATGGGGTCAACTTCTACAACGACGTGCTGAGCACCCATGCCGACCTGCTGCACCGCCGCCCCGAACAGGTAGACGCCTTTCTCCAGGCCAGCCTGCGTGGCTGGCAATACGCCCTGGAACACATAGAAGAAAGCATCCAGCTGATCCATCAGCAGCATGCCCCACAGAAGAGCCTGGCTCACCTGCGCTTTGAGGCCGAGGCGCTCAGGCAACTGATCATGCCCGAGTTGGTGCAACTGGGGCACATGAACCCCGGACGCTGGGAAACCATTGCCCAGCACTATGTACAGCTGGGCCTGGCCCAGGGCAGCCTGGATCTGGACCGTTTTCTCTACACACGCAGGCTCGAAACCGATCACCGTCTGCTCTACCAGATAGTCGCAGGTGGCTTGCTGACGCTGCTGCTGGTCACCGCCATTGCCCTGCGCTTCGCCCACCTGAGCGCTCGCCTGCGCCGTGAGGTCGGGCGCCGTCGCGAGGCCGAAGAGCAACTGCTGCAAAGCAACCAGAGGCTGGAAGAACTGGCCAATACCGACCGCCTGACCGGCCAGTGGACCCGGCGCAAATTCGAGGAGGTGGCGCTGCAGGCCATTGCCGGCGCCGAGCGTTATGGCGAGCCCCTGAGCCTGATCTTTCTCGACCTCGATCATTTCAAGCAGATCAATGACCAGCATGGCCATGATGTGGGCGACAAGGTACTCAGTGCCCTGGCGCAACGGCTCAGATCCCACCTGCGTAAAGCCGACAGCCTGTGCCGCTGGGGTGGCGAGGAATTTGTCATCCTGATGCCCCATACCGAACTGGGTCACGCCTGCGAGCTTGCCGAAAAGTTACGCGGCCAGGTTGCCTCGGCGCCGCTGTACGCCGATCTTCGGGTGACCGCCAGTTTCGGTGTCAGTCAATGGCAGCCAGGGCAGTCCCTCAACCAGTTGGTGGACAGCGCCGACCGCCTGCTCTACCGCGCCAAACAAGGCGGGCGCAACCGGGTCGAATGCATGCCGCGTCCGGCTGATCAGGCCGGCGAGCTTGGCAGCCGAACCTAATGATGCTTTGAGATTAGAAGTTGGCCGCTTGAGGTTGGGCGTAGCGTTGCGGTAGCAGGTATTGGCCAGGGGGGGGGCACGGCAAATTTCTTTCGGGGTTTCTTTACAACGCCAGCCCGGTGATAGCCCGACCAAAAAGGCCCGCATCGCTGCAAGCCTTTGATTTATATGGTGCCGCAAAGAGGAATCGAACCTCCGACCTACTGATTACGAATCAGTTGCTCTACCAACTGAGCTATTGCGGCAACGCCCGCGCAGTATCGATCAAGCGCTGCGGCGACTCAAGCCGCCGATTTCAGGCTTTGACCAGTTCGATGCGGTCGGCGTGAATCTGGATCAAACCCTGCTTGTACAGCCCACCGATGGCCTTCTTGAAGTTGCCCTTGCTGGCCCGGAAATGGGCGCTGATGGCCTCGGGCGAGCTCTTGTCGCTCAGCGCCAGGACACCACCCTGCTCGCGCAGTTTGGCCAGGATCTGCTGACTCAGGCTGCCCATCAGTTCCTCGCCGACCGGCTGCAGGCTCAGGCTGATCTTGCCGTCGCTGCGCATTTCCTTGATATAGCCCTTTTCGCGCATGCCCGAACGCAGAAACTTGAAGACTTCGTTCTTGTGGATCAGACCCCAGTGCTGGCCATTGATGATGGCCTTGAAGCCCATATCGGTGGCCTCGACCACCAGCAGGTCGACCTCCTGGCCACTCTGGTAATTGACCGGCAGTTTGTCCAGGTAGCGATCCAGCTTGGCGCTGGCGGTGATGCGTTTGCTGCGCTTGTCGAGAAACACGTGCACCACGCAGTAATCGCCCACCTGCAACGGGCGCTTTTCTTCCGAATGAGGCAGCAGCAAATCCTTGGGCAGGCCCCAGTCGAGAAACAGGCCGACACGGTTGATATCCACCACTTTCAGGCTGGCAAACTCGCCGACCTGCACCTTGGGCTTTTCCGTGGTGGCGATCAGTTTGTCTTCACTGTCCAGATAGACGAACACATTCAGCCAGTCCTCAACTTCACTGGGACTGTCACTGGGTATATAGCGCTTGGGCAGCAGTATTTCGCCGTCCGCCCCACCATCCAGATACAGGCCGAAATCGGTGTGTTTCACCACCTGCAAACTATTCATCCGTCCAATCAGCGCCATGATGCCCTACCCTTATTTACAGCCGCGCATTCTACCCGAGTTGCCGCCTGTTTCGCGGCTCGGCCCTCTGACGCCCGGGAAATACGCCGCTATACGCGAGCATTTCGGGCAGCCGACGACACTCTGTTGAAAATAATTATTTAATTTAAAACATGACCTTACAGAAACTTTCCGAATAGTTTCGTCATTACAGTCACCTTGATTTGGCCTGGTAGTTTTCCTGCCAAATAATATTTACCGGGTAATTGTCAAGCATTTCAGGTAGGATGACCGGCCAAATTAATTTTTAAATAGGTTAATGGCCGTCATGCGCGTAAAAGCCTCCACCAGCAAATCCAAGCCGGCTCCGGCCGTTGAAACCAGCGCCTCGCTCGACGCGCAGATCGCTGCATTCCTGCAATCAGGCGGTGAAATCCAGCAGATCGCCAAGGGTGTCAGTGGCCAGGTCTATGGCGCCTCCAAGCAGATCACCATCGGCAAGAAGTAAAACTGCCCCACAGCGCCTTGTCACTCCAAGGCGCTGGCAGTCCCCCGCTCAATCCTCGCGCAACCCCAGTCGTAACAACTGCCCATCGGCCGCATCCGTCAGCAGGTAGAGATAACCGTCCGGCCCCTGACGTACATCGCGGATACGCGCTTTGCCCTGCAGCAAGCGCTCCTCATGCACCACTCGATCCCCGTCCAGCTGCAGACGCAGCAGCGCCTGCCCGGCCAGAGCACCGATAAACAGGTTGTTGCGCCAGGCCGTAAAGCGCTCGCCGTCATAGAAGGCCATGCCGCTCAGAGCCGGCGACTTGGCCCAGACATGCAGCGCAGGCTCGGTGCCTGCCACGACTTTGCCCTGGGCTTCGGGAATGGGCAGAAAGGAATAGTTGACGCCATGGGTGGCCAGCGGCCAGCCATAGTTCTTGCCCGCCTTCGGGATATTGATCTCGTCACCGCCCCGGGGGCCGTGTTCGTGAGTCCACAGTTGCCCGCTCCAGGGGTTGAGCGCAGCGCCCTGGGGGTTGCGGTGGCCGTACGACCAGATCTCCGCACGGACGCCGGCCTGACCGACCCAGGGATTATCGGCCGGCACCCGGCCATCGGCATGCAGGCGAACCACCTTGCCCTGCAACTTGTCCAGGCCCTGGGCGGCGGCGCGCTGGTTGTTATCGCCCAGGGTGATAAACAGATAACCCTGAGTATCGAACACCAGGCGCGAGCCAAAGTGGGCGCCCGTAGACAATTTGGGTGTCTGGCGGAAGATCACGCTGAAATCTTCCAGCGCGCTGTTGTCCACGGCCAAGCGCCCGCGCCCCACGGCGGTGCCGGCCTGGCCATCCTCGCCCACTTCGGCATAGCTCAGGTACACCCAGCGCTCACGGGCAAAATCCGGGGATAGCGCCACATCCAGCAAACCGCCCTGCCCCTTGCCGTATACCGCCGGCACTCCAGCCAGCGGTGGCGACAGGCGCCCTGCAGTGTCCAGCCAGCGCAAGCGGCCAGGACGCTCGGTAATCAAGAAGCCCTGCTGCTGGGGCAAAAAGGCCAGCCCCCAGGGATGCTCCAGCCCGGACACCAGGGGTTCGAGGCTCAGTGGCCCCCGCTCGCTATTGAACTCGGACGCGCCGAGCTGAGCACTGCCGATCAACATCAGCAGTGTCAGACTGCGCAAGAATTGAACAAGCATGCTGGCCTCCGGGTCTCGGCATCGAATGAAGGCCCATGATCCAACGGCAGCCGGGACAGATCAGCCCGCTAGCGGTTGCAAAGTGTTACAGCCGCTCAGTGCATGGCGTAGCGGCGCTCGATGGCCGCGTACTCACCGCTTTCGCGCAGCGCCGCCAACCCCTGGTTAAAGCGCAGGCAGTCGGCCTCGACGACACAGCCAAGCTGGTAATCGGTGGGCGGGAAGATCGGGAAGATATCCAGGGGCTGGCTGACATCCACCTGGGTGTACACCTCGCGATTGAAGTAGCGCAGGATGCGCAGCTCCGACACCACCACATCGACCCGGCCGCTGTAGAGCAGGCGATTGCGGGCAATCTGGTAGGCCTCCTCGCGATACTGCCGGTTATGCTCGGCCATCTTCTGGAACTCGGGCCCGAGCAGGAAGCGGGCGCGCTGAAAGGCACTGACCGAATAGCGCCCCAGATCACTGATCTGCTTGATCTCCAGTTGCCGGGCGCTGAGGGCCACGGCCGCATTCTGGTACTGGATATAGGGTTCGGAATAGAAGGCCGTCACCCCGCTATGCTTATTGGTGGTGGCGATGGCATCGATCTCGCCGCGGCGCAGCTTCAGGTGCAAACGCTCCATGGGCGCATACTGCACCTGAACCTGAAAGCCCGCGCGCTCGGCGGCCATCACCACGATATCGTACTCAAGCCCACGGGCCTGGTTCTCGAAAACATAGGGGGGTTTGTCCGTGCCCATCCCCACGCGCAGAGTCTGTGCCGATAGCGAAAGGCTCAGGACCAGCAGACCCAGCCCCCACCATGCTCTCATGCTCATACCTTTATCTGACTGAACTAGGAGCATAGCCCGCATGACCTCCTGAGTGCAGCCCCGAGGACTATCACCCAGATGGATTTAGCCGGATTAGCCCACTCGCCCACGCCCCGGTCTAGACTGCCAGCACTCAAGCCAACCCAGGAGAGCCCAGATGCTTAAAGCCGAATACCAGAAACGCGGCCCGGTGCCACAGGATGTGATCAGCGCCGTGCCCCTGCAGCTGCCCGAACCGGCTGCCGACCAGGCACGCATCAAGGTGCTGGCCGCGCCGATCAACCCCTCCGACGTACTGACCCTGACCGGCGAGTACGGCATGCTGCCGCCGCTGCCAGCCATTGGTGGCAATGAGGGTGTGGGCCGCGTCGAAGCCCTGGGCGCCGAGGTGCGCAACCTCAAGGTCGGCCAGATGGTGCTGCTGCCGGTGGGTTGCGGTACCTGGGTCAGCCACCTGAACGCCCCCGCCAGCAAGCTGATCCCCCTGCCTGAGGCTGATCCGCAGCAGTTGGCCATGCTGACCGTCAACCCACCCACTGCCTCCTTGATGCTCAGCGAGTTCGTCGACCTCAAGCCCGGCGACTGGGTGATCCAGAACGCCGCCAACTCCGGCGTGGGCAGCTACCTGATCCAGCTGGCCAAGCTACGCGGATTCAAGACCATCAACGTGGTGCGCCGTGAGTCGGCGGTCGCCGGGGTCGAGGCCGAAGGCGGTGATCTGGTGCTAGTGGACGGCCCCGATCTGGCCAAGCGCGTGCGCGCCGCCACCGAGGGCGCACCAGTGCGCCTGGGTATCGATGCGGTGGGCGGTGAAGCCACCGATCACCTGGCCGCCTGCCTGTGTGACGGCGGCACCCTGGTCAACTACGGCATGATGAGCCGCCAGCCCTGCCAGGTGTCGCCGGCCTCCTTTGTCTTCCGGGACGTGACCCTGCGTGGTTTCTGGTTGGCCAAGTGGTTCCAGAACGCCAGCCAGGCCGAGCAGATGAAGGTGTTTGGCGAACTGGTACAGCTGATCGCCAGCGGCAAGCTGCACACCCGCGTGGCCACAACCTATGACGTCAGCGAAATCCAGCAGGCCGTAGCGGCCGCTGCTGGCGGTGAGCGCGGCGGCAAGATCCTGATCGTGCCGAAATAACAGTCGCCATAAAAAAACGGCCGCCTGCATAGCCTATGCAGGCGGCCGTTTTTTCATCTGCCGATTTATTCGGCGGCAGGCTTGCGGCGCTTGAGCGGCGCCAGGCCATCCTGGCTGACCAGGGCCGGTGCCTCGACTTTCGGCTTGTTCACCGTATTGCGTTTGCTCGGTGCCTTGGCTGCCGGCTTTTTCGTGGCCAGCTTCTTGCCGGTCTTGGGGTCGATCTTTTTCTTCTTGGCGCCTACTGCCTTGCCCGACGCCTTGAGGTTTTTCGGGCCCTGGTAGATGCCTTTCATTTCCTTGATGTTGCGCCGCTCGAAACGCTGCTTGAGGTAGCGTTCGATGCTCGACATCAGGTTCCAGTCGTTGTGGCAGATCAGCGAGATGGCCAGGCCTTCATTGCCGGCGCGGCCGGTGCGACCGATACGGTGCACGTATTCATCGCCGGAGCGCGGCATGTCGAAGTTGATCACCAGGTCCAGGCCATCCACGTCCAGGCCACGGGCCGCCACATCGGTGGCCACCAGCACCTTGACCGCGCCCTGCTTGAGACGGTCGATGGCCAGCTTGCGGTCCTTCTGGTCCTTCTCGCCATGCAGCACGAAGGTTTTCACCCCGGCCGCCACCAGCTTGCCGTACAGGCGATCGGCCTGCACCCGGGTATTGGTGAAGATAATCGCCTTGTCGTAGCTTTCATTGGCCAGCAGCCATTCCACCATGCGCTCTTTATGATGATTGTGGTCAGCAGTGATGATCTGCTGGCGGGTGCCCTCATTGAGCTGGCTGACGCTGTTGAGCATCAGGTGCTGGGGCTCTTTCAGCACCTTGGCGATCACTTCGCGCAATGCCGCGCCACCACTGGTGGCGGAGAACAGCAGGGTCTGGCGCTGGGCATTGCACAGCTCGGCCAGGCGCTGCACGTCTTCGGCAAAGCCCATATCGAGCATGCGGTCGGCCTCATCCAGCACCAGCACCTCGACTTCATCGAGCAGCAGGTTGCCGGCATTGGCATGCTCGATCAGGCGCCCCGGGGTGCCGATCAGCACGTCCACCTTGCGCAGCATGGCGGCCTGCACCTTGAAATCTTCGCCGCCGGTAATCAGCCCGGCCTTGAGAAAAGTGAACTGAGCAAAGCGCTCGACTTCCTTGAGGGTCTGTTGGGCCAGTTCGCGGGTCGGCAGCATGATCATCGCGCGCACACTGACCCGGGCCTGGGAGCCACCATCGCCGAGCAGCCGGTTGAGCATGGGCAGAACGAAGGCGGCGGTCTTGCCGCTGCCGGTCTGGGCGATCACCCGCAGGTCCTTGCCCGCGATGGCAGGCGGAATAGCCGCCACCTGCACCGGCGTGGGCTCGACGAAGTTCATCTCGGCCACGGCTTTAAGCAGGCGTTCATGCAGGGCGAATTGGGCAAACACGACGGTGACACCTCAGAAAAGAACAGAAACAGCTGCATAGCCTAACGGTTTCTGGGCTGCGGGCCGAGCATCTTTGCATAGCAGCGCCCATTGTCCTGCTCAGCCTGTCATCAACCGCCCGGGCAATGGTTTAATTCGGCCCCAGGCAACCCGCGGAGAAACAGCCAGAGTGGATATGCAAGCGTTAATCAGTGAAAGCCAAAACCTGTGGCAGCAGCTTGGCCAACACCCCTGGCTGGATACGGCAATCAGCCTGGGCACCTTGCTGCTGATCGCCTTTATCGTCGGTCGCCTGGTGCACTTTCTGTTGCTGCACTCGATGCGCCTGCTGTCGCGCCAGGCGCCCCTGCGCTGGCTGGATGCGCTGCTGGACAGCAAAGTGTTCAATCGTCTGGCGCAGATGGCCCCCTCACTGATCATCCAGTTTGGCCTGGTGCTGGTGCCAGGGCTGGGCGACAAGGCCGAGCAATTTCTGCGCAACCTGGCCCTGGCCGTCACCCTGCTCTTTCTGACCCTGGCCAGCAGCGCACTGCTCAGCGCCCTGCTGGTGCTCTATGGGCGTACCAGTCATGCCCGCACCCGTTCGATCAAGGGCTATATCCAGCTGGCCAAGATGGTGCTGTATATCTTCAGCAGCATCGTCATTATCGCCACCCTGATCGACCGCTCGCCTTTGCTGCTGCTCTCCGGCCTTGGCGCCATGTCGGCGGTGATCCTGCTGATCTACAAGGACACCCTGCTGTCCTTCGTGGCCAGCGTACAGCTGACCAGCAACGATTCGCTGCGCGTCGGTGACTGGATCGAGATGCCCCAGTTCGGCGCCGATGGCGATGTGGTGGATATCACCCTGCATACGGTCAAGGTGCAGAACTTCGACAAGACCATCGTCTCCATCCCTACCTGGCGCCTGATGGCCGAATCCTTCAAGAACTGGCGCGGCATGCAACAGGCTGGCGGCCGGCGCATCAAGCGCTGCCTGCATCTGGACGCCAGCGCCGTGGGCTTTCTCACGACCGAACAGGAGCAGCGCCTGCGTCAGGTCAGCCTGCTCAGCGACTATCTGGAACGCAAACAGGCTGAACTGCGCCAGTGGAATGCGGCCCAGGGCGGCCATGGCGAGCTGTCCGCCAACCGCAGGCGCTTGACCAATATCGGCACCTTCCGCGCCTATGCCGAGGCCTACCTCAAGGCCCACCCGAGCATTCACCCCGACATGACCTGCATGGTCCGCCAGCTGGAGCCCGGCGCCCAGGGCATTCCCCTGGAGGTCTACTGCTTTACCCGCACCACAGACTGGCTGGAATATGAGCGCATCCAGGCCGATTTGTTCGACTACCTGTTGGCCCTGCTGCCGGAGTTCGATCTCAATCTGTTCCAGCAACCCAGCGGCCATGACCTGCGCCAGGGGCTGCAGGACGGATCGGCCAGGGCAACAGCACACGCCTGAACCAATTGCCCGGATCCGGCTCAAATACCTTGTCACTGCCATGGAGCTACATCATGTTCAAACTACGCGTGTCCCTGCTCATCAGCTGTATGGCCCTGCTGCTCGGCACCCAAAGCAGCCTGGCCAGCCCTCCTCAGGACAAGCCCGGCAAGGCGGGCGGGAAAAAACCGACCCATGAACAGCAGTACAGTCAACATGCCCCTGATATTGACGAACAACTGATCCGCCGCATCCTTGGCGATAACCGCCAGCTGCTCGGCAGCACACAGGCGCTGCCGCCAGGCATCGCCAAGAACCTGGCCCGCGGCAAGCCGCTGCCACCGGGTATCGCCAAGAATTTCGACAACCGCCTGCTCGGCCAGCTGCCACGCTACGACGGCTATGAATGGAAACAGGTGGGCAGCGATATCGTGCTGGTCACTGCCACCGGCATCATTTACGAGATATTGAGAAACGTGCTGGACTGATCCGCCAGCCCCTCGGCCAGGTGTCCGACCTTGACATAGATCAGGCACCCGGCAGAGGAAAACGGCTCGTGCACCGAGCCATCCGGGTTGCGCAGCCAGGTACCGGTCGGGTAGTCGCCCTGTTCATCCTGAAACACCCCTTCCAGCACCAGAATCTCTTCCCCACCCCAGTGCCGATGCCTGCTGAAGCGGGTGCCCGGTGCCCAGCGCACCAGGGCCGTGTGCACCGTGCCATGACTGTGCAGTGGCAAGACGCTCAGGCCCTCGACCAGCCCCGGCCGCCATTGCGCCTGCCGCGTGTCGATACGCAGCACCGCCTGGTCATCCGGCGCCTGGTAGCAGAGCTTGACCAACAGCAGGCAGCCCGGTGCGCTGGACGGGCGATGCCGGCTGCCCGGTGGATTCTTTATCCAGGTACCCGCCGGATAATCACCCTGCTCGTCACTGAAAACACCTTCCAGCACCAGAATTTCCTCACCGCCCGGATGCTCATGGGGCTTGAACGCCGAACCTGGGGCATAGCGCACGATGGAGGTGGTGGGCCCGCTTTCCGCGGCAAAGCGCTCTAGGGGGCGACGCTGCACGCCCGGCAGCGGCGAGTCCAGCCAGGGCAGCTGGGTCGTATCGATCACCACCCGTTCATTCAGATTGGCATTGACCCGCATCACTCACCCTCCCGCAGCAACGTGCCCTTGCGCTGTTGCTTGATCAGCAAGCGCGCACTGTCCCACCCCACCAGCAGCACCGCCAGCCAGATCGGCAGATAGGTCAGCCATTGCTCGGTATTGAAGGACTCGCCAAGAAACAGTAGGGCCACCAGAAACAGCAGCACCGGTTCCACATAGCTGAGAATGCCGAACAGCCCCAGGGGCAGCAGGCGGCTGGACGCCATCATGGCGGCGAAGGCCATGGCGCTGAGCAGCCCCAGGCCCGGCAGCAACCACCACAGCTGTGGCGCCTGGGCAAACAGCTGCGCCGGCGAAGCCGTCAGCACCAGCCAGACGGCCACAGGCAACAGCACCAGCATCTCCAGTACGAAGCCGCTCAGGGCATCCAGGCCCATCCAGCGGCGCAGCATGAAATACGGTGGATAGCCCAGCACGATCACCAGCACCACCCAGGAAAAGGCCCAGGTCAGCCACAGCTCATGCAGCACGCCCAACAGCGCCGCCGCCACCGCCAGGCGCTGCAACGGACGCAGACGCTCGCCATAGAACAGGCGCCCGGCCAGCACCATGCTCAAGGGCAACAGGAAATAGCCCAGAGACACCTCCAGCATGCGTCCGGCCAAAGGCGCCCAGACAAACAGCGCCCACTGCACGCCCATCATCGCCGCCGCCAGGGGCAAGGCCGCCAGTAACCGAGGCTCGCGACGCAGACGGCCAAAGGCCTCGCCCAGCACCGCCCACTGGCTCGCCAGGGCGACCATCAACAGTACCGCCGGCAGCGACCAGAGCACCCGCTGAGCGAACACCTGCATGCCATCCAGAGGTGCCAGTTGCTGCACATAGGCCGGAATCACGGCGAACAGCGCCGAAGCGCCCACCGAAAGAGCCACGCCCCGCCCGGATAGATTCATCCCATCACCTTCTGCTCACGTGGCGCCGCACCCAGGCCGGTCAGCAGCAGGGAGGCGGCGATCACCGCACCGCCCAGGGCCAGGCGCAGCAGATCGGCATCACGGTTCCACAGCAGCAGGTTGACCAGCAGGCCGGCCGGCACCAGGGCATTGTTCATCACCGCCAGGGTACCGCCATCGACCAGGCTGGCGCCCTTATTCCACCAGTAAAGCCCAATACCCGAGGCCACCACACCGAGCCAGGCCAATACGCCCCATTGCAGCGGCGTGCTGGGCAGTCTTGCCGGGTTGCCCAACAGAACAAAGGCCGGCAGCACCACCAGCAAGGCGCCCAGGTAGAAATAGCCAAAGCGCTGGTACTGCGGCGCCGGGCTTGGATAACGCAGCAGCAGATGCTTGTAGAACACCTGGCCGGCGGCGAAGGTGGCATTGGCCAGTTGCAACAGACAGAAGCCCAGGAAGAAGTCGGCACTGACCTGGTCATAGCGAATGATCGCCGCTCCTGCCACCGCCACCAGCGCGGCGAGCAGCGCCCAGGGATTGAAGCGGCGGTTGAAGGCATCCTCGATCAGGGTCACATGCAACGGCGTGAGGATGGTGAACAGCAGCACCTCGGGTACCGTCAGCACACTGAAGCTCAGGTACAGGCAGACATAGGTGATGCCGAACTGCAGCGCGCCGATCAGCAGCATGCCGCGCACAAAACCACCGGGCACACCGCGCCAGCGGGTCAGTGGCAGAAACAGCAGGCCGGCAATCAGCACCCGGCTGAGCACGGCAAAGTAGCTGTCCACCTGACCGGCCAGGTATTCACCGATCAGGCTGAAGGAAAAGGCCCAGAGCAGGGTTACAACCAGCAGATAACGCATCACCACCTCCATAGGGGCCGGCGATCTTAACAGGGCCGCTGCCGACTGCTCAGATACAGTGATGAGGGATCAGTTTTGCTGCACGTCCATCTCTTGCTGCAACCCCTCACCGCCGCGTAGCAGGCTGCGCAATTGCTCATCGTGCTGATCGTCGCTGCCGGACTGATCGATGATGATCTCCACCCGCCGGTTCAGCGCGCGGTTTTCCGCCGTGTCGTTGGCCACCCGTGGGCGCGTATCGGCATAACCACGCAGGCTCAGGCGCGCAGGATCGACAGCGGGATTGAACAGCAGGGTATTGGTCACTGCCGAAGCGCGTGCGGCAGACAGGTCCCAGTTGGAATTGAAGCGCGCGGTACTGATGGGGATATTGTCGGTATGCCCTTCGATGGTCAGTTCCCCGGGGATGGTCACCAGGGCATCGGAGATGCGCATCAGCAAGTCCTCGAACTCCATCGTCAGGTCGGCCGAGCCCGAGGGGAAGGAGCCCTTCTCCTCGACCCGCAGGATAATCCGCCGGCTTTCTTCCAACAGCTGCATACGCCCGGCCTGCAGCTCCTGCTGCAGAATCTGCTCCAGCTGCGCGCGACTCTCCTGCAGCTGGGCCTCGGCCTGACGCTGGGCCTGGCGCGTTTTTTCCGCCTCGGCATCGGCGTCTTCACCGCGCAGGGTATCGAGCTCCGGGGCCTGTTCACTGGCCTGCTGGCGCACCTGATCGACCAGGGTCGGCTCCGGCTTGCCCGGGGAGAACTTGTCGAATACCGCGCTGGTGCCCATGGGCACTTCCAGTGCCGGCACATCGCGCTGCACGCCAAAGGCCTTGGCCATTTCGCCGGCGATCTGTTTGAAGCGCATGGCGTCGATCTCGGAGAAAGACAGCAGCAACACGAAAAAACACATCAGCAGCGACATCAGGTCGGCGAAGGTCATCACCCAGGCGGGGATGCCGGCGGGGGCCTCTTCTTCCAGATCGCTCATAACGCCCTAGCCTGCCTCAGCATCAGCCGCGGCGCGCTTGTCCGGCGGCAGGTAGGTTTTCAGCATCTGCTCGATGATGCGTGGATTGATGCCGTCCTGAATGGCCAGCAGGGCATCGATCCACAACGCCTGCATGCGCGCTTCCTCGGTCATGCGCAGGTTGAGCTTGTCGGCCAGGGGCAAACACAGCATGGTCGCCATCATCGCGCCATACAGGGTGGTGAGCAGGGCCACGGCCATGGCCGGGCCGATGGACTTGGGGTCTTCCATATTGGAGAGCATCTGCACCAGACCGATCAGGGTGCCGATCATACCCATGGCCGGCCCCACATCGCCCATGGCGCTGAATACCTTGGCGCCCCAGCGGTTGCGATCCAGCGTCAGCAGGCGCTCCTTTTCCAGAAAGGCGCGAATGGTGTCCTGGCCCTGGCCGTCGATCATCAGCTGGATGCCGGCCTTGAGAAAAGGCGAGCTGATCTCCCGCTCCTCCAGGGCCAGCACCCCCTCCTTGCGCGCCACCTGGGCGATTTCCACCAGTTCAACAATGGATTCCTCGACGCTGGGCAGACGGAACTTGAACGCCCGTGCCGCCACTTTGAAGGCACCGAGAAACTGCTTGAGGCTGAACTTCATCAGCACCACGAACAGACTGCCCACCACCACAATCAGCAGCGAGGGAACGTTGAAGAACACCTCACTGGAGGCACCCAGAATGATGGCCGAACCGATCACCAGAAAGGCGCCGAACAACCCGATAAGCGTGGCGAGATCCACCTGAACTCCTTAAATGCGAGGCGAATGCCCTACAAGACCTGTACATATTGATGCAGGCTGGAGAGTTTAGCCGACAAAAGATGAACAGTAATGCATCGCGTGCTGGCAAAAGGCCAAAGGATTGACGGCAGACAGAAAAAACCAGGCACCTGGGTGCCTGGTCGTATCCAAAGGAGCGGTGATACGGGAAAGGGGATTTAAGCAGCCTGTTAAGCGACGGCCGCCAGCTGCGCCTGAGCCTTGGCCAGACCCTGCTGCTGGAACTCGCCGCCCATGTTCAGACCTTCGGCATGGATAAACTGCACATCCTCGATACCGATAAAGCCCAGGGCCTGGCGCAGGTAGGGCTCCTGATGATCCAGACCAGTGCCGGCGTAGACACCACCGCGGGCGGTCAGGACAAAGGCGCGCTTGCCCTGCAACAGGCCTTCGGGGCCCTGCTCGCCATACTTGAAGGTCACCCCGGCACGCAACACATGATCCAGCCAGGCCTTGAGGGTGCTGGGGATGGCGAAGTTGTACATGGGGGCGGCCAGCACCAGCACGTCGGCGGCCAGCAGTTCATCGGTCAGGGTATTGGACAGCGCCAGGGCCGCACGCTCGGCCTCGCTCTGCTGCTCGGCCGGGGTCATCCAGCCGCCGAGCAGGTTGCCATCCAGGTGTGGCACCTGGTCCACGGCCAGATCACGCACCTTGATCTGGTCGCCCGGGTGGGCGGCCTGCCAGTGGGCGATAAACTGTTCGGTAAGCTGACGGGAGACCGAACCTTGCTTACGGGCGCTGCTTTCGATAACCAGGATCTGGGACATGCTGTGTGCTCCATCGTGGGAAGTAACTGTCGATGGGCACAGCTTACGAATGCCTAAACCGATTAAAAAGCGCAAATAATCGGCTAAAGCAATCGAATAAATTGATTTATAAGTGAGCCTGGCTTAGCCTCAAAGGCAAGCCGATCACTGCAGACCACAGTCCAGCTTGATCCTGAGTCGAATGATGCTGCGGGTGAACTTGGCGGTGATATTGCTACTTGCGCCAGGCTCGATGGCCACCTTGCGGGTGCGCGGCGACTCCGGGCCATTGCGTATCACGGCCGTGCACTCGGCGGCGCTGGCGCCATAGTTGTAGAGCAGCAGTGCGGCCATGTTGTGGTCGATCTCCTGGGGCGTGACCGACACCTCGGCACCATTCATCTGTCGCTCCACATCGATGGGATAGGCGAATGCAGTCAGCGGCAACAACGCCAGCAGGACACAGCAAATTGATTTCATGGTGACAACTCTCCGGTGAACAGGCGGCCAGTTTAGGTGGAACAAGTCAGCATTTGCACCCTTCTACGCCATGCATATAGGACATGATTGATGAAAGCCCCGCGCGTAACCCTGGATCAGTGGCGCACCCTGCAGGCCGTGGTCGATCAGGGTGGTTTCGCCCAGGCCGCCGAAGTACTGCACCGTTCGCAGTCGTCGATCAGCTACACCGTGGCACGCATGCAGGAACAGCTGGGGGCCCCGCTGCTGCGTATCGATGGCCGCAAGGCCGTATTGACCGAAGCCGGTGAAGTGCTGCTGCGCCGCTCGCGCCATCTGGTCAGGCAGGCCAGCCAGCTGGAAGAGCTGGCCCATCATCTGGAGCAGGGCTGGGAAGCCGAAGTGCGCCTGGTGGTGGATGCCGCCTACCCCACCGCCAATATCGTCCGCGCGCTGTCCGCCTTTATGCCGCAAAGCCGTGGTTGCCGCGTGCGCCTGCGCGAAGAAGTATTGTCCGGGGTCGAGGAGGTACTGCTGGAAGGCGCCGCCGACCTGGCCATCAGCTCCCTCAATATCACCGGCTACCTGCCTATCGAGCTGAGCGAGGTGGAATTCATTGCGGTGGCGCACCCAGACCACGCCTTGCACCGCCTGGAACGTGAACTGAGCTTTCAGGATCTGGAAGGGCACATGCAGGTGGTGATTCGCGACAGCGGTCGCATCCAGCCACGCGACTCCGGCTGGCTGGGCGCCGAACAGCGCTGGACGGTCGGCAGCCTGCCCACCGCACGCACCTTCGTCAGCAGCGGCCTGGGATTTGCCTGGCTGCCACAGCACCTGATCGTCCGCGAGCTGGCCGAAGGCCTGCTCAAACCGCTGCCGTTGCAGCAAGGCAGCACCCGCAGGCCCCATTTCAGCCTGTACAGTAACAAGGACAAGGTACTGGGGCCGGCCACTCAGATCCTGATCAACCTGATCAAGCTCTACGACACGCCCGCAGCCGACTCACCGGACCTGTAGCCACGCGCAAAGGATGCCCAAGCATGTCTTACTTCACTCACAACGGCTGCCAGTTGCACTACGAAGAATATGGTCATGGCGCCCCGGTGGTACTGGTGCATGGCCTGGGTTCGAGCACCCGCGACTGGGAATACCAGATTCCCGACCTGGCGGCGCAGTACCGGGTCATTGCCCTTGATGTGCGGGGGCACGGTCGCTCCGACAAGCCCAGCGAGCGTTACCAGATCAGTGATTTCGCCGGCGACGTACTGGCCCTGCTCGATCACCTGCGTTTGCCCCAGGTGCATCTGGTGGGCATTTCCATGGGCGGCATGATCGGTTTTCAGCTGGGCGTGGACAACCCCGAGCGGCTCAAGAGCCTGTGCATCGTCAACAGCGGCCCGGAGGTCAAGGCCAAAAGCCTGCGCGACTGGCTGGAAATCGGCAAACGCTGGAGCCTGTCGCGCCTGCTCAGCCTGGAAACCATCGCCAAGGGCCTGGGCCGCCTGCTCTTTCCCAAGCCGGAACAGGGCGAGCTGCGGCGCAAGATCGAAGAACGCTGGCCGCAGAACGACAAGCGTGCCTATCTGGCCAGCCTGGATGCCATTATCGGCTGGGGCGTGCGGGAACGCCTCAGCCTTATCAGCTGTCCCACCCTGGTGGTGACGGCCGACCGCGACTACACCCCGGTGGCGCAGAAGGAAGCCTATGTGCGCGAACTGCCTGATGCCCGTCTGCTGGTGATCGAGGATTCGCGCCACGCCACCCCCATGGATCAACCCCAGGCATTTAACAGCAGCCTGCTCGCCTTCCTCGCCGAAGTCGAACAGGTCGCTCCCAACCGCTAACAAGGAACCCAACCATGCTGAAAACAATCGCCCTCACCGCCTGTTCCCTGCTGCTGGCCGGCAGCCTGCACGCCGCCGAAAACCCCAAGGTGCTGATGACCACCAGCCTGGGCGAGATCGAAATCGAGCTGGAAGCCCAGAAAGCCCCGGTCAGCGTGGAGAACTTCCTCGGCTACGTCGACCGCGGCTACTACAACAACACCCAGTTCCACCGGGTCATCCCCAACTTCATGATCCAGGGCGGTGGCTTCGACGCCGACATGCAGCAGAAGCAGACCGAAGCGCCGATCAAGAACGAAGCCGACAACGGCCTGCGCAACCTGCGCGGCACACTGGCCATGGCCCGCACCCAGGTGCGCGACTCGGCCACCAGCCAGTTCTTTATCAACCACAAGGACAACGCCTTTCTCGACCACGGCGCCCGCGACTTCGGCTATGCCGTATTCGGCAAGGTGACCCGCGGCATGGAGGTGGTGGACAAGATCGCCCAGGTGCCCACCGGCAACCGCGCCGGCCACCAGAATGTGCCGCAGCAGCCGGTGCTGATTCTTGAAGCGAAACGCTTGTAAACACTGACGGCAGGACGGACAGCGCCACGGCCTGCCCGTCCTGCTCGTTCAATTGCGCGCATGGGACATCTGAAATTTTGCTACACCTTCCAGTTGCGCCAGTTCATCGGCCATATCGCTGATCCGCGCACTGCGCTGCCCCTCCACCGCCACGGCCACAAAGCGCCATTCCAGCTGGCCCAGCTCGAAGCTCACGGTAAAGGAGCCGCCGGCAATCACATAGCCGCGTTCACGGGCGATACGGCGCAGGGTCGCTTCATCCGGGCGGACAAAGCCCGGGGCAAAGCGCAGCACGATGGCAATCGCCGGCCGCGACGGTAATCTGGCCTCCAGCTTGGCGCCCCACATCATCAGCGCCGCAGACACCAGGCTGAGCAGCACCGCCGCGCCATAGAAGCCCACCCCCACCAGCACGCCGATAGCCGACGAGGCCCAGATTGACGCCGCCGTGGTCAGGCCACTGATGCTCATGCCGTCCTTCATGATCAGCCCGGCACCGAGAAAGCCGATGCCGGTGACCACGCCCTGAATCACCCGGGTTGGATCAACCCCGCTCAGGGAATGATCGCCCAGCCAGTACTGCGGATAGACGCACAGCACCGTCAGGGCGCAGGAGGCCATGCAGACCATGCCATAGGTGCGCATCCCCGCGGCGCGGCCATGGTAGGAGCGCTCATAGCCCACCAGCAGGCCCAACAGCAGGGCACCGATCATATTGAAAAACAGGGTCAGATTGACTGCGACACCGGGCAGCAAACCGAGCTCATCAAACAGAGGAAATGCGCTCACGGGAAACCTCAAACGGCAACAGCGATGCTCTTAGCCTAGTTGCCACCAATCAACTGTGCGCGCCTGTCAGGGTGACTCAGCGGCATGTCCCGCACCCTGTAGGAGCGGCCCATGGCCGCGAACAACCTATAACCAAACTGCATCCCAGAACGGATAGTCGCCAATGCGGCGAACCAACCCCGCACGCAAAGGATTGGCCACGATATAGCGGGCCATGTTCTGCAGGTTATGTTCATGACGCAGCCCCTGATCGTAAAAGGCCGGAGCCCATAATCCCCCAATACGACCAAGCTGACGATTGGCATGACGGGCGCTGGCTGATTTCAGGCGGCTGACCAGATCACTGAGCGACTCTTGCCTACCCAACTGCAGCAGCCAGTGCGCATGATCGGGCATCAAGACCCAGGCCAGCATCTGACTATCACCTAACAGAGCCCGATCGGCGAAACAGCGGCTGGCCGAGCAAGCTGCCGAAAAATGCCTGAAGAATGCTTGCCGTCCTAGGGTGGTTGCAGTTACCAGATAAACGCTGTAGCTGAGTGAAACCCTGCCACGGCGTAGAGCGCGGTGGCCAGAGCGACTATCACACGTGGGAACTATCGAGTTGCGCTCATCCATAAGCTTATGCCTCCACCTCTGCAGAATCGCGGCCAGGGGCCGCTCCTACGTGCAGGATAGACTGCCAATAAGCTGCACCGTAGGAGCGGCCCATGGCAGCGATCAGGGCTGATCAGCTTTGACGATAAGGCAATAGTTCTCGGGCCTGCTCGGCGTAACGCTGCACAGCGAGGCGCTCCTCGCTGAGAAACTGCGCCACCGCTGCCCGCAGCCCCGGATGACACAAGTAATGCCAGGAGCGCGTGATCACCGGTTCGAAGCCGCGAATCAGCTTGTGCTCACCCTGGGCCCCGGCATCGAAGCGCTGCAATCCCTTAGCAATGGCGTACTCCATGCCCTGATAGAAACAGGTTTCGAAATGCAGGCGGTCGAACTCGGCCAGGCAACCCCAGTAACGGCCGTAGAGGCTGTCGCCACCGACCAGACTAAAGGCCATGGCCACCGGCTGCCCTGCCCGCCGCGCCAGCACCACGCGAATCATCTCGGGCATGCGCTCGGCCAGCAGGCTGAAAAACACGCGGGTCAGATAGGGCGCCTGTCCCCGTACCCGGTAGGTGTTGGCGTAGCACAGGTAGACGAAATCCCACTCAGCCTCGCTGAGCTGATGGCCCTCGCGCCAGTCGAACTCGATCCCCTGCCCCGCTACCTGCTCACGCTCCTTGCGCATCTGCTTGCGCTTGCGTGAGGCCAGGGTATCGAGAAAGTCCTGAAAATCCCGGTAACCCCGATTGCGCCAATGGAACTGACAGCCCAGCCGCGCCAGCCAGCCCTCCTGCCCCTGGAGCAAGACATCATCTTCCGGCCGGGTAAAGTTGATATGCAGCCCGGACAATCCTTGCGGCTGCAGATTGCCGGTCAGTGCTGCAAGCAGCCGCCCAGCGGCAGAGGGCTCCCCCAGCAGGCGTGGGCCGCTGACCGGAGAAAAGGGAATGGCCCCCAGAAGCTTGGGGTAATAGGCGATACCGGCACGTCGACAGGCGTCGGCCCAGCCATGGTCGAACACATATTCGCCATAGGAGTGGTCTTTTATATACGCCGGCAAGGCCGCCAACAGCTCACCCCGAGCGCCCAGCATCACTTGGTGAGCCGGCATCCAGCCCGTCCCGGGCCCGACACTGCCGCTTTCTTCCAGGGCACTGAGAAAGCCATGCCTTAGAAAGGGTTGGGGTTCGGCGCACAGACCGTCCCAACAATCGGCGTCGAGGTGCTTGAGTGCAGGTAGGCTGGATAGGGTCATAAGCGCAGTCTGGCCTGTTGCCCACACGAAAAAAAGGCCAGGAGTCTTTTTAACGTCGCGTAACGACGGCCCACAGGGTGACCGCAAGGGCCAACAAGACATAAAAAAGCCCCGCACAGAGGCGGGGCTGGAAGGTAGGAGCAACGCTTGAACGATAGTGCTTAGAACACGTACTGCAGACGACCCACGATGGCCTTGCCATCGTCCTGCACGTCCTTGCCGTTTACTTGGCCAGTGGTATCAATGTTGTCGACCTCATAGTCAACGTAGTTCAGGCTCATACGCACAGCAGGCGTGGCGAAATAGTTGACACCCACCACCATGGCGCTGGCCGTGAACTCATCATTCATATTAGCTGCCGAGATATCGCCTATGAAATCGGCATTATCCAGACCAGCCAGATCGCCCGGAATTGCATTGGCATCAGAGTCAATATCAGTGCTCTCGTAGCGGGCGAAGACCTCCCAGGTGCCCTTCATATCGGTCGGTTTGTCCCACTTACCGTCACTGCCCTTGTAGCCGCGGGCCGCGCCGAACATATAGGAAACCTGAGCGGTATAGCCGCTGAGGTCAGCATCGGAGTCGAGGCCGCCTGCGGTTTCGCCGGAAATGCTGCGCTGGAAGTATTCGGCTGCGGCGCGGAAAGAG
Source organism: Pseudomonas xionganensis (assembly GCF_009763245.1). GTDB lineage: Bacteria > Pseudomonadota > Gammaproteobacteria > Pseudomonadales > Pseudomonadaceae > Aquipseudomonas > Aquipseudomonas xionganensis. The sequence goes on from NZ_WKJZ01000002.1 coordinate 71,273, forward strand.
CCGAACTGAGCCCCGGACTCAAGCAGCCATTCGCTGTCTTTGTCAGCCACCGCCACATTGGCGAAGGTCAGGCGCTGATCGTCATCGCTGCGAATACCCAGACGGGTGCGGGCGCGAGCACGGTCATCATCCGAGCTGCTGTCATGGTAGTTGGCCGCCAGATGAATCACGTCAGTACCGTTGAGGTACGGAGCCCAGTGGGCACGCAGGGTGTAGCCGAACAGCTCATCGTTGCCGTCAGACTCGTAGTTGTTGTTGTTGTCGCTTACATCATAGGTCGCAACCTGAGCCATAAAGCCGTAGTTGTCGCCAGAGTGCTTAACGTTTACGCCAAACTGCGCATCTTCATCACCATGCAGGAAGTCGTACATGAAGGGACGCTCGATGGCAGTGATCCAGGACGAGCTGGTGGTATTTTCCAGGCCGTAGTCCACGCCGAAACGACCCACGGTTACATCAACAACATCCAGGCCGGTGTAAGTGATATAGGCACGGTCAATGTCAGTGCCATCGGCGAAACCGTCGTAGGACAGGCGCACACCCCAACCCCAGTCCTTGTAGGCCACGCCTTCCAGGCCGATTTCGCCACGACGGATATAGGTATTGAAGGTGTCATCGAACGGCTTGTTCTGACCGGCAGCCTGCAGGCCATCGAAGTTGGTGGCATCCCACTGCAGCTTGCCGCCCAGTTTGAAGCTGAATTCCTTGTCAGTGGTGGCGACTTCCAGGCCACCCTTGGTCTTGATCACGAGGTCGGCGCCATCAGTGGTGACGGTACCGGCGAAAGCCTGGGCGGAAATAGCCATGGCCAGAGCGCTGGTGGCGAAGCCGGCCATTACTCCACGGAAGCTGTGCTTACGGATCATCGAAGATTCCTCTAAATGGACTTTAAGTGTTGAAAACACCCGAGCACTGGGGGCTCGTTCGTGCTGGAGGGAATCTTGGCGAGGAAATATTTCGGGGCAGTTGCTGATAGATAAACTTTTGATTACAGAGGAACTTTTTAATTCTTTTAAATATAAGTGAAACAGCAGCCCATCGGCTCGTGATGCCGCCAGCGCAGAAGCGAGCGGAGCAGGAGGAAGGGCCGCTGTGAGGGTCAGCCTTGCTGGCGACGCAACTCGGCCAGGCGTGCAGCCAGGGCGTCCAGTTCGGCGCTCTGCCCTTGCGGCAGTTGGCGCAAGACCGCCCGGCTCAAGCGCATCTGACGGATAAAGCGGCGGCAGCGGTAACACATGGCCAGGTGCAGACGCACGGCCACTCGCTGGCGCAGGCTCAGATGAGCGTCCAGCAGGTCGCTGGACAGGGCCACCAGCTCCTTGCAACTCAGCATTGACCGGTCTCCTCGAAGTGCTCAAGGGTGGCGTACACCTTGAGTCGGGCGCGGTGCAGCAGCACCCGGACATTGGAGGCGGAAACCTGCAAAAGGTTACAGATCTCCTCCAGTTCAAGGCCTTCGCGCTCACGCAGGTGCAGCACACTGCCTTGCTGTGACGGCAGACTGGCCAGGGTCCTCTCCAGACACTGGCGCAGTTCATCCTCGGTCAGCAGTGCATCCGGGCTGTCGTGATGCCAGGCATGAGGAGCCAGCAGCCAGTGGCCTGACTCACTGAAACGCTCATCTCCGATGCTGCCATGGGGGGCCGGCAGATCATCCAGCAGCACTTCGCGGCGATTTTGCTTGAGACGATTTTTCGCGCTATTGGCAGTGATGGTGAGCAGCCAGGTCTTCAGGCTGGAACGCGCCTGGAAGGCATCCAGACCACGCACCACGGACAGCCAGGCGTCCTGCACCGCTTCATCGGCCTGACGACTGCCGACTATGGCAAATGCCACCGCACGCATCGCCCCCTGGTAGGTGGCGACCAGTTCGCGGAACGCCTTCTGCTCGCCCGCCCGCAGACGGGCGAGCAGGGCCTGGTCGGCAGGATAGTCCGTCACTTCTTGCGCAGGATCACACTGCCGATGGAGTAGCCGGCACCGAAGGAGCTCAGCACACCCAGCGCCCCGCTGGGCAGGTCGTCCTGATGCTTGTGCAGGGCGATCACCGAACCGGCCGAGCTGGTATTGGCGTAGCTGTCGAGAATTACCGGCGCTTCGCTCGGTTCGGCGTCACGCCCCAGCAGCTTGCGCGCAATCAGCAGGTTCATGTTGAGGTTGGCCTGGTGCAGCCAGAAGCGCTTGACGTCACCGACGTTCAGCTGGTTCTCCGCCAGGTGTGCGGCGATCAGCTCGGCCACCATGGGGCAGACATCCTTGAACACCTTGCGCCCTTCCTGCACGAACAGCTTGTCGCGGGCGCCGATGCCCTCTTCGGCACAGCGATTGAGGAAGCCGAAGTTGTTACGGATATTGTTGCTGAACTGGGTGATCAGCTTGGTGCCGACCACATCGAACTGATAGCTGGAGGTGGCCTGCTCGGCCCGTTCGATGATCACCGCAGTGGCAGCATCACCGAAGATGAAGTGGCTGTCGCGGTCCCGGAAATTCAGGTGCCCGGTGCAGATTTCCGGGTTGACCATCAGGATGGCGCGGGCCTGGCCGGTCTGAATCGCGTTGGTCGCGGCCTGGATGCCGAAGGTGGCCGAGGAACAGGCCACGTTCATGTCATAGCCCCAGCCCTGGATGCCCAGGGCCGCCTGCACTTCAATGGCCACCGCCGGGTAGGCGCGCTGCAGGTTGGAACAGGCGACTATCACCCCGTCGATATCGGCCACGGTCTTGCCGGCGCGCTCGAGTGCCTGCTTGGCCGCCGCCACGGACATCTCGCAGAGGATGCCCCACTCCTCGTTGCTGCGTTCCGGGATGCGCGGGGTCATGCGCCGCGGATCGAGGATGCCGGCCTTGTCGATGACGAAGCGGCTCTTGATACCCGAGGCCTTTTCGATAAAGGCACTGCTCGATTCGCTCAGGGCCTCGACCTCACCCCGGGCAATGGCTTCGGCATGCTCGGCGTTGAACAGCTGCACATAGGCGTTGAAGGACTCGACCAGCTCATCATTGGAAATGCTGTTGGCCGGGGTATAGAGGCCGGTACCACTGATCACGACTTTATGCACGGTGATTCCTCTTGTTCGCTGCCGCGTGCGGCGGCCAGGTATGCGTCAAGTCTCGACCCGCTGGGGCCGAGAACAAAATTAGGCTGACAGTAATGCCTCATTCCCTGAAACGTCCTGTAACTAGCCGCTGAGTTTGCCACAGGCGCGGGGCCTGCGTCCGCTCGGCTGATCAGCGTTTATGGCGTAAACAGGCGGCTATTTAGGCAAAGATGCGCACAGCGCGCAGCAGGACACACCGACGCGACAGTCCTGGGGGTTCACCCGTTCGGGCGATAGGCAATTGTCCGACAATCCATAGACTGCCGGCACCACCCCATAACAATAAAAGGTTCCGTCATGCGCCAGCTCCTGTTGTTGCTTGTGCTGAGTTTCTCCTCCCTGCTGCATGCCGCCGTCGGCGTGTTCCCCGACAGCACCTTCCAGAACCTCGACCATGGTCTGTACTGGTTCGGCTACGGCGACAGCTGGCAAAAGGCCGTGCCCGGCCAGAGCAATGCCTACTTCGCCAACAGCAAACCCACGGTTATCTATATCCACGGCTGGCAGAACGGCGCCACCCAGAGGAAGAATCGCGAAACCTTCAACCGCAAGGACGCCGGCGGCCCGGATCTGGATCTTGCCCATGCCTGGCTAGCGGCAGGCTACAACGTCGGCATCCTGTACTGGAACCAGTTCGCCGACGAAGGTGAAGTCAAGGACGCCGAAGCCAAGATCTGGACCGCCAGCGGCCCGCGTGCCATGCGCTGGCGCAACAGCAGCGGCGTCTACAGCAGCGGGCCGAACAAGTCCGCCGGCGATCTGCTGTTCGATCACTACAAGGCCAACATGGCCAGCTACACCGGCAGCAATATTCGCATCCTCGGCCACTCCCTGGGCAACCAGATGGCCATCGTCCTGACCAAGAAAATCAGCGATGCAGTCAGTGCCGGCACACTGCCCAGCCGCCTGCTGCCCAAGCGGGTGGCTTTGCTCGACCCCTTCTATTCCAATTACGCCAAGAGCTATCTGGGCAACAAATGGGTCGGCGAAGTGTGCCGGACCTATGTCAGCGAGCTGAAAACCAAGGGCGTGATCTTCGAAGCCTATCGCACCTCCTCGGTGACCAGCACGGTGTTCGTCGGCGATGCCAATACCGGCCTGATGAAGATGACCGCCTTCAGCGAGCTCAAACCCTGGTACTTCAACTCCGTGCAGCAGACCGAGAAGCACAATGCCGCCGTCTGGCACTACCTCTGGTCCTTCAGCTTCAACCCACCGCTGATTACCGGCACCACCAGCCAGGCGGCCTCGGCCAGGACCAGCGACAGTCGCATCAGCACCCTGATGAATGGCAGCAAGAAGCTGGTGCATGACCAGGGTGCCTATACCAAGGAACCTTCCGACGACAACTTCAAGAGCGTCAATCGCTAACCTCTGCACCACTGCAGCCAGGCAGCGGGACGCCTCAGGCGACGCAGCGCGACTTGACTATCCAGTCACAGCATGAAAAAACAGCAGGCCACCCTCCCGGTGTGGCCTGCTGTTTTTTTGGAACCCTGCCCATGGCCCTGCATACCTGGCTGCTGTATCTCATCGCGGTGATCGGCCTATCCCTCACCCCCGGCCCCAATGGCCTGCTGGCGCTCAGCCACGGGGCCATGCATGGCCATCGCAAAACCCTGTTCACCATAGCCGGTGGCGTGCTCGGCTTTACCCTGCTGATGGCCCTGTCCATGCTCGGCATTGGCACCCTGCTGCAAGCCTCGGCCGATATCCTGATCCTGCTCAAATGGCTGGGTGGCGCCTACCTGATCTGGCTCGGCGTCCAGCTCTGGCGCGCGCCGGCCCTGCATCTGCAGCTTGAGCGCCCGGCCACGTCCAGCCACAGCACGCAGCTCTTTAGCCAGGGCCTGCTGTCTGCCCTGTCCAATCCCAAGGTGATCCTGTTCTTCGCCGCCTTCCTGCCGCAATTTATCCGCCCCGGCAATCCGCTGTGGCTGCAGTTCTTGATCATGGCGGCCACTTTTGCCGTGGTTGAAGGCATGACGGAGTATCTGCTGGCGCGTATGGCCCAGCGTATTCGCCCCTGGCTGCAACGCAGCGGCAAGGCTTTCAACCGCACCTGCGGTGGGCTGTTTGCCCTGATGGGCGCGGCCCTGCCCATGACCCGCTAGATGCCCAGCCGCCTCGGACAACATCGCTATTGCCAGTTGCTCACCCTCGGGCTGCTGTTCGCGGCCCAGGCCAGCCTGGCCAATGACCGAGCACTGCGCTTTTCAGTAAACGACAGCTGGGCCATGCCCATGGTCAGAATCGAAGCAGGCCAGGCCGTCGGCGGCATTCTCTTCGACTTGCAGCAGCGCCTCGCGACCAAGGTCGGACGCCAGGCCAGGATGCTGGTGATGCCACGCCTGCGTGTGCAGCAGGCCCTGGAGAATGGCGATATCGACGTGCGCTGCTATGTCAGTCCCAACTGGCTGGGCAGCGGCCACCACCGCTATATCTGGAGCCTGCCCTTTATGACCCAGCGCGATCTTCTGGTCGGTCGCGAGAAAGGCACACTGAGACCCGAGCAGCTCAGGAACCAGCGCCTGGGCACCGTACTGGGTTTCACCTACCCCAGCCTGGAACCACTCTTTGCCGATGGCCGGCTACGCCGGGAAGACGCCCGCACCCAGGAGCAGGTGCTGCTCAAACTGCAAGCTGGCCGCTATCCCTACGCAGTCAGCAATGACCTCTCCCTGCACTGGTTCAACCGCCAGCACCCAACCAGCCCGCGCCTGCATGCCCTTGGCGAAATCAGCAGCGACCCCATCGCCTGCATCGTCCGCGATGCGCCGGACGTGCCCACCATGGCTCTGCTGCGGGCCATGGTGCAGATGAAGCAGGCCGGTGAGTTCGAAGCCATTCTCCGGGCCTATCGTTAAAGCTTGGCAAGGCCCTTGCCGCACCTCGACAGCGAGCAGCAGGAAAATGGGCACAGCACGGGGCCTGCTGCAGTGTTTTCTACCCGCAGCGGCCACACCGAAGTGACGGGTGCTGGCGCAAGAGGCTTCAAGGCTCCACGGCCAGAATATCGAAGCCGCCGCGGTTCTGACTGATGATGCGGAACTGCTGGCGACTGCCATCCTCGACCTTGACCGCCAGCTCACGGCGCAGACGCCCCTTGCCGCACAGGGTATCGTCCAGCGGGTCGATGCCAATGCCCAGCACCCGGGTACCTACCGGCACCTGAAAACTGGCCTGCTCGCCAACACCGATGCGTGCCGCCAACTGGCGATCCACCAGCACCGCTACATAGCAGCCACTGCCCATGCCGCCGAAGTCCCGGGTCACCTCGATCTGCCCGCCCCATTGCTGCACCTGCTGATACCCCAGCAGGCGATCTTCAGGTATGGGCTTTATATATTCAGCGTCAGGTTTCCAGGAAGAACAGCCAGCCAGCAACAGGGGGAGTACAGCAAGAATCAGACGCATAAAGGCCCTCCTTGGGCGCATGAGGTCAGCCGGATGAGGCCGATGTAGCGTTTCACAATCAGCCAGCGGGCTTCCGTCAGGCATTGATCCGGCGCAGCAAGCGCGCCTGCAACTGCTCCAGCAGCGAGGCTTCGGCCCGGGCACTGGCATGCAACTCCAACTTTTCACCGGCATAGCGCGGCACGATATGCATATGCAGATGAAACACGGTCTGCCCGGCCGGCGCACCGTTGAACTGCGCCACCTGTACACCAGCGGGTTCCAGCTCCTCAACCAGCACGCGAGCCAGACGCTGCACCACGGTCATGACCTTGGCCAGGCTATCGCTGTCCACATCGAGAATATTGCGCGCCGCAACCCGCTTGGGAATCACTAGGGTATGGCCATAGGACTGCGGAAACACATCGAGAAAGGCCAGCACATCCTCATCCTCATAAAGCTTGTAGCAGGGGGCCTGGCCACGAATGATCTGGGCGAAGATGTTCTGCGGATCGTAGTCGCCATGCAGGCTCATCAGGTCTCTCCTCGGGACAATGGAAAGCACGCACCATAGCGCCTTGGCGCGTAATAGTTAACTAGCGGGCAGATGCACAGCCCGGCCGCGAGAGGTATCTTCTGCCCACTATCGCCTCTACGGGATCACATCATGCTCTGTTCCATCCTGCGCCCCGCCGCACTCGGCTGTGCTCTGCTATTCAGCTTTACCAGCCAGGCCAAGGTCGAGGTCGAAGCTCTGCAGCATCAGAGCATGGGCCGCATCCTGGCCGCCAAGATCAGTGAGGACATCGCCCCTGGCGACTACGAGGCACTGCTCCGAGGCATTCGCGCCCATCCCGGCCACTACTCACGCAAGATTGTTCTGCTCGACAGCATCGGCGGCAGTGCCCCGGAAGCCATTCGCATGGGCCGCCTGCTGCGGGAAACCGGCTTCGATGCCGTGGTGCCTTCCACCGGCCTGTGCCAGGGCAGTTGCATCTATCTTCTGGCCGCCGGGCACAGAAGAACCGTCAACGGCCCGGTCGGCCTGCATCGTCCCCATCACCCCAGCGGCGAGTCCGCTCTGGCTCGCAGCCTGCATCGCCATGAGCGCTACAGTCCCGCGGCCTATTTTCGCGAGATGCAGGTATCCAGTCGGCTGGCCGAGGAGATGCAGCGCATCGAGCCCCATCGCATGAAGGTGCTGACAACCCAGGAGCTGGCCGGTTTTGGCCTCAGATAAGCCAGCCTGGCAGTGGCCAAAAATCAGTAATTCGTCAAAAGATGCACAGAGCATTCGCGCTTGGCGCGAAAAGCGGGTATGGTGATCCCACTGTGCTGCATGTGTCACCGCGAATCGCTACTTGATGCCTAGATTTCGATCCAAACATCGTCCGACTCCTAGTACTCGTTGCACTCAGTCCCGGCCTGGGCTTTTCCAGGGCTGTTATTACTTTTGTTAGGAGACATCACATGTCCAATCGTCAAACTGGCACCGTTAAGTGGTTCAACGATGAGAAAGGCTACGGCTTCATCACCCCGCAATCCGGTGACGACCTCTTCGTACACTTCAAAGCTATCCAGAGCGATGGCTTCAAGAGCCTGAAAGAAGGCCAGCAAGTGACTTTCGTGGCCACCCGTGGTCAGAAAGGCATGCAGGCTGAGGAAGTTCAGGTTGTATAACCTGCACTAACCTGGCTTGAGAAAAAGCCCCGCCTTGTGCGGGGTTTTTTTATGCCTGCATGAAAAGCAGACGCGACCATCTAAATAATCAAAAACTATCGAAACAATTCGCTCAAATTATTTAATTAATAATCGCCATCCAACTACGCTCAACCTCAGAGACAAACGCTGAGCTGAGGTGCGCCATGCTTAAGACCCTGACCTTCACCCTGATGCATTTCTGCATTGCCTTCGGGGTTACCTATGCACTGACCGGCAGCGTGGCCGCCAGCAGCCTGGTCGCAGCCATCGAGCCACTGTGCAACTCGGTGGGTTTCTACTTCCACGAGAAAATCTGGCAGCGCCTGGAAAAAGGCCCTCGCCCCAACGGCGAACGACCCGCCCACGCCTGGCTGCACCATCAGGCCTGACACCCCATGACGGCTGGCCACAATTAGGGCACTCTGACCGACACGCACTGTCTGATAAATGCCCAATGTCCTGCCTGTCTCAAGGGATCTGAAAATGTCGCTACCCAACCGCTTGCTCTGCCTGCTGTTTGGCATGCTCGCCAGCGCTCCATTGCTGGCAACGGATATCGATCCTGAGGATTACGACTACCCCCTGAGCAACCCCTTCGAGGCCACCCTGGTCAGCACGCCACCGGCGCTGCGCCCAGATCTGCCAGCTGACCGCGATATCCGCCAAGCCGATTACCAGATCAAACTGCGCCCGGAACGGGAGTTCGAGCTACCGGCGAACTTCTGGCCAGTGAAGAAAATGCGCTACCGCCTGGCCCAGCAGAGCGGCAAGGCACCACTGATCTTTATCATTGCCGGCACTGGCGCGCACTATGCCAGCAGCACCCCGGAGTACCTGAAGAAGCTGTTCTATGGCGCGGGCTACCACGTGGTACAGCTGTCCTCGCCCACCAGCTACGACTTTATGAGCGCCGCCTCGCGCTATGCCACTCCAGGCCTGAGCCGTGAAGATGCCGATGATCTGTACCGCGCCATGCAGGCCGTGCGCGCACAGCATCCGCGCCTACAAGTCAGCGAATACCACCTGACCGGCTACAGCCTTGGCGGCCTGAATGCGGCCTTTGTCAGTGAACTGGATGAAACCCGGCGCAGCTTCAATTTCAAGCGCGTGCTGCTGCTCAATCCACCCGTCAATCTCTATACCTCGGTCAGCAACCTGGACAAGCTGGTGCAGACCCGGGTCGAAGGTATCGACAACAGCACCACCTTTTATGAAGTGATCCTGGGCAAGCTGACCCGTTACTTCCAGGAAAAAGGCTATGTGGATATCAACGATGCCCTGCTCTACGACTTCCAGAAGTCCCGCGAGCAACTGAGCGACGAGCAGATGGCCATGTTGATCGGTGCGGTATTCCGCTTCTCCTCAGCCGACATTGCCTTTACCTCGGACCTTATCAACCGTCGCGGCCTGATTACCCCCATTGATGAGCCGATTCGTGAAGGCACCAGCCTGTCGCCGTTTTTCCGCGAGGCCCTAGAGTGCGATTTCGAGTGTTACCTGACCGAGCAGCTGATGCCGGTATGGCAGGCCCGTCATGGTGGCCAGACGCTGGAGCAGCTGATCGATGAAGTCAGCCTGTACGCCCTTGAGGACTATCTGCAAAGCAGCAACAAGCTGGGGGTAATGCACAACGCCGACGATATGATTCTGGGCTCCGGCGACCTGGGTTTCCTACGCCGCACCCTGGGCCCACGCCTGACGGTTTATCCCTACGGTGGTCACTGCGGCAACCTCAACTATCACGTCAACAGCGCCGCCATTCTGGAGTTTTTCCGTGGTTAAGTTCTGTCCGGTATTGATACTGGCTCTACTGCTCGGCAGCCCCCTGGCCCTGGCCCAGCATCAGGTCGAGGAGGATGGTTTCAAGCAGCCGCTCAAGCACCTGCAATTCAACCCGGCGCTGGATCAGCATGAGTTCGAGCGCTCCAGCCTTAGAGCACTGCGCGTACATGACCCTCTGGAAGGCTGGAATCGGCGGGTGTACCACTTCAACTACCGCTTCGATGAGTGGGTGTTCCTGCCTATAGTCGACGGCTACCGCACTATCACCCCCAATCTGCTGCAGAGCGGGGTGAGCAACTTCTTCAGCAACCTGGGCGATGTGCCCAACCTGCTCAACAGCCTGCTGCAGTTCAAGGGCAAGCGCTCGATGCAGACCACTGCCCGCCTGCTGCTCAACACCACCCTGGGCGTGGCCGGCCTGTGGGACCCGGCCACGCGCATGGGGTTGCCCAAGCAGAAGGAAGATTTCGGCCAGACCCTGGGCTTCTACGGTGTGCCGGCCGGCCCCTACCTGATGCTGCCGCTGCTGGGCCCCTCCAACCTGCGCGACACCGGCGGCCTGGTGGTGGACTTCAACCTCAGCAGCCAGGTGAACTGGCTGAATGTCGCCGAGGCCAGCCGCGAGCACCCCGCTATCACCCTGCTTGAGGTGGTTGATCAGCGCTCCACCGTCAACTTCCGCTACGGCCAGCTCAACTCGCCCTTCGAATACGAAAAGCTGCGCTACTTCTACCATGAGTCGCGCAACTTGCTGATAGCCGAGTAAGAGCGCCTTGACCCTGGGGCCGCCCCGGGGGTTTAGTCTGCAGGCAGCAACTACTTGTGGAGTCCCTATGCGCGTCTCGCAACTGGCCAAGGCCGCTGGTGTCAGCGCCGAAACCGTGCGCCATTACACCGACCTGGGCCTGCTCAGACCCAGCCGTGATCCCCATAACGGTTATCAACACTATCCAGCGCGGGATCTGCAACGCCTGCACTTTATCGCCCGGGCGCGGCGCCTGGGCTTTAGCCTCAGGGATTGCCAGCGCATCCTCGCCAGCGCCGATCAGGGTCAGGCACCCTGTGCGGATGTGCGGGAACTGATGCAAGGCAGGCTGAGCGAGCTCAAGGCCCATATCGAGGAGTGCACACGCCTGGCGGCGGTGATGGAAAAGGCCCTGGACAGCTGGGCAGACAAGGGCCAGTGCGCCCCCGACGGCCAGGCCATCTGCCGCCTGATCGAGGATTTCGAAGCCGAGGTTGAGCGCAGACCGGCCAGCCCCTGCCCGGCCCACTAGGCAGCGGGCACAGGCAGTCGACAAATTACCGCGCCGGGCTATCGACCTGGTCGATCACCAGCTGCTGCAGTTCCACCGTATCGCTGGCCAGCGGCTGGCTGCGACCGATCCACTCCCCTGCCGTGGCGTTGCCGGCACGAGATACCCGCGCCACCAACTCCACCTGCTCGAAGGCCGAGAGTTTGAGCTGCGGCATCATCGCATCGCTGTCGGACAGGCTGACCTGGGCCGGCAGATCCGCCACACGCAGGCGCTTGACCGCCAATGGCATGGGCGGCCCGGATACGGCACGGGCAAAGACAAACACGCTGTCATCGGCCTGAACCTGGCCCTGCAGCTCAGGGTTCAATTGCACCCTGACTTGCAGCGTATGGACAGTGTCCTCAGTCACTGCTTCCGGTGTTTCGGCCTGCCCCAGTTCCTGCCGGGCCCGGGCGATACCACCCTCGATGGCCTGACGCGAGGGGTCGCCGGCGGGCAGCACGGCAACCAGGCGCTGCCAGTAATCCACGGCCGCCTGGTAGCGCCCCTCCTCATAGGCAGCGATGCCCAGCAGACCGAGGGTGGTAACTTCTTCGGGGTCAGCCTGCAACACCTCCTCGGTCAACCCCTGGAGCTGTTCGCTCCACTGCTTGTTGCCGGCGAAATACAGGGCCTGGGCCCACTGGCCGAGCAGTTCCGGCGCGCGCCCGGCGATGCCGATGGCGCGCTCGAAGGCTTGCGCCGCATCGCCAGCCCGGTCCTGGGCCATATAGGTGCGACCGAGGAAATACCAGCCTTCGGCAGACTCGGGGTTGCTCTCGAGATTGGCTTCCAGACGCGCGGTCATTTCCTCGATGCTCTGCGGCTGATTGGCGAAATTGCGCGCCCGCTCCAGCTCATCGATGGCCCCCCAGTGCATATAGAGGAAATAGCCCAGCACCGGCATCAGCAAGGCGGCGGCAAAGGGGATCTTGCTGCCCAGCACGCCACGCTTGCGCTGCGCTTCGGCGCCTTCGGTGTCGGCCAGCAGTTCGCGGGCGGCCTCGTCACGGCCCCGCTGCAACTGGGCGTCATCCAGGGCGCCGCTGGCATGTTGGGTCTGCAACTCCTGCAGGCGTTCCTGATAGAGGGTAACGTTCAATGCGGTACGGTCTTCCTCGGCCTGGACGCCACGCCCACGCACCACGGGAAGCAGGAGAAACGCCAGAGCGGTCAGCAGCAGCAGACCGGCGCACAACCAGAATTCGATCATCAGTCTTTGTTATCCACGGACGTTTGCTTGAGCAGCGCCGTAAGGCGTTGCTGTTCATCGGCTGACAGGCCACTGGCCGCGCTAGCTGACTGGCCGCGACGGCGCAGCACGATGACCCCGAGCAGGACAAAGCCGATCCCGAGAAAAACCGCCGGGCCGTACCAGAGCAGCAGGGTGCGCGCCGTCACCGGCGGCTTGTAGAGGACAAAGTCGCCATAGCGGCTGACCAGAAATTCGACGATCTGCTCGTTGCTCTGGCCTTCCTCCAGCATGCGGAAGATCTGCTCACGCAGGTCCATGGCAATCGGCGCATCGGAGTCGGCGATATTCTGGTTCTGGCACTTGGGGCAGCGCAGCTCTTCCACCAGGCTGCGATAACGTTGACGCTCGGCCTCGCTGGCGAACTCGTAGGTGTCGATGGCCGCCTGGCTGCTGGCAACCAGCGCCAGGCTCAGCAGTGCGGCACTGATCCAGGTCTTCATGGCGTAGCCTCGTCGACCAGGGACTGATAGATGGGCGCCAGCTGCTCACGCCAGATGCGCTCATCGATGGTGCCGACGAACTTGTGGCGAATGATGCCCTGGGCGTCGATAAAGAAGGTCTCCGGGGCGCCGTACACGCCCAGATCCAGGCCCAGGGTGCCCTTGGCATCTTCGATATTCAGCTGATAGGGATCGTGCAATTCGCGCAGCCACTTCTGCGCCGCGCCGCGCTCGTCCTTGTAATTGACCCCATGAATCAGCACACCACGCTCGGCCAGTTGATTGAGCACCGGATGCTCATGGCGACAGGACGGGCACCAGGTGGCCCAGACGTTGACCAGAGCCGGCCGGCCCTTGAGATCGGCCTCGCTGAGGGTCCGCTCGGGGTCATCCAGAGCCGGTAGGGAGAACGCTGGAAACGGTTTGCCGATCAGCGCCGAGGGCAGCTCCGAAGGGTCCATAAACAGGCCACGGTAGAGAAACACCGCCACCCCGAGAAACACCGCCAAAGGCAGCAACAGGATCAATCGTTTCATGCCTGAGCCTCCGCCAGCCCCAGGGCTTCACGCACCCGGGTACGCACCTTGAGCCGATAACGCCGATCCATCGCTGCCAGGAAACCACCCAGGCCCATGAGCAAGGCACCGAACCAGATCCAGCGCACGAACGGCTTGATATGCACACGCACCGCCCAGGCCCCGTCTTCCAGGGGTTCACCCAGGGCGACAAACAGGTCGCGAGTGATCCCGGCATCGATGCCGGCTTCGGTCATCACGGTCTGCTGCACGGTATACAGACGCTTCTCCGGGTGCAGCACGGCAATCTGCCGCTCACCCTGGAGCACCCGCACCGTGCCCTTGTCGGAGCTGAAGTTGGGCCCGTCGAAATGCACCGCGCCCTCGAAGACAAAGCGATAGCCGCCGATCTCCACCGAGTCGCCCTTATCCATGCGCATATCGCGCTCGAAGCTGCCCACGCTGGTCAGCACCACGCCCACCGCGCAGATGGCCATACCCAGGTGCGCTATCTGCATGCCCCAGTAGCTGCGGGTCAGGCTCGGCAGGCCGCGCAGCAGGCCCTTGTGCCGGGTCTTCTCGCGGATATCGCGCACACCGGCGAGCACCACCCACAGGGCCAGCAAACAGACGCCCAGCACCGCCCAGCTGAAGTCGCCATGCACGAAGGTCAGGATCACGGCCAGCACCACGGTCGCGATCAGCACCGGGGTGAGCATGCCCAGCAGCCAGTTCAGCGGGGTGTCCTTCCAGCGCACTAGCACGCCCACCGCCATCATCGCCATCAGCAGGCCCATCAGCGGCACGAACAGGGCATCGAAGTAAGGTGGCCCCACCGACAGTTTGGCTCCGGTCAGGGCATCCAGCACCAGCGGGTAGAGGGTGCCGAGCAGAATCATCGCTGCCGACACCACCAGAATGATGTTGTTGATCAGCAGCAAGGTCTCCCGCGACCACAGGGCAAAGCCCACCTGGCTCTTGACCACCGGAGCGCGGATGGCAAACAGCGCCAGGGAGCTGCCCACCACCAGCAACAGGAAGGCCAGGATAAACACCCCGCGCTCAGGGTCGCTGGCGAAGGCATGCACCGAGGTCAGCACCCCGGAACGAACCAGGAAGGTGCCGAGCAGACTCAGGGAGAAGGCCGCGATGGCCAGCAGCACGGTCCAGCTCTTGAACACGCCGCGCTTCTCGGTCACGGCCAGGGAGTGAATCAGCGCCGTGCCCACCAGCCAGGGCATAAAGGAGGCGTTCTCCACCGGGTCCCAGAACCACCAGCCACCCCAACCCAGCTCGTAATAGGCCCACCAGGAGCCCAGGGCGATGCCGATGCCGAGAAAGGCCCAGGCCACCAGGGTCCAGGGCCGCGACCAGCGCGCCCAGGCCGCATCCAGCTTGCCGCCGAGCAGCGCGGCAATGGCGAAGGCGAAGGCCACGGAGAAACCGACATAGCCCATGTAGAGCATCGGCGGATGGATGATCAGACCGAAGTCCTGCAGCAGAGGATTGAGGTCGCGACCATCGGCCGGTGCGTTGAAAATCAGCCGCTCAAAGGGGTTGGAGGTGACGATCAGAAACAGCAGAAAACCAATGCTGATAATGCCCATCACCGCCAGCACCCGGGCCAGCATCTCTTCCGGCAGCTGGCGCGAGAAGATCGCCACGGCAAAGGTCCAGCCGGCCAGGATCAGGGCCCAAAGCAGCAGCGAGCCTTCGTGGGCACCCCACACCGCGCTGAACTTGTAGTACCAGGGCAGTGCGGTATTGGAGTTGTTGGCCACATAGGCGACCGAGAAGTCGTCGACCATAAAGGCGTAGGTTAGGCAGGCAAAGGAAAACAGCAGGAAGGCGAACTGACCCCAGGCTGCGGGCTGGGCCAGGCTCATCCACTGCCGATCACCGCGCCAGGCACCAATCATCGGCAGCGTGGCCTGCACCAGGCTCATGCACAGTGCCAGGATCATGGCCAGATGGCCGAGCTCGGGGATCATTGCCCGCCCTCCTGCTGATAGGCCTGTTTGCCGGCGGTGGCGGCATCGTGCTGCTGCTTCATGCCGCTTTGCTCCAGGGCCTGCATCACCTCTGGCGGCATATAGTTCTCATCATGCTTGGCCAGCACCTCGTCGGCGATCAGCACGCCCTGCGCATTGAGCTTGCCCATGGCGACAATGCCCTGCCCTTCGCGGAACAGGTCCGGGAGGATGCCGCTGTAGCGGATGGTCACATTGGCGGCGCCATCGGTGACCACGAAGTCGGTATCCAGCGAGTCACTGGCGCGCTTGACCGAGCCCTCGGCCACCAGGCCGCCGGCACGGATGCGGGTATCCTGAGGCGCTTCGCCGGCGGCGATCTGGGCGGGCGAATAGAACAGGTTGATATTCTGCTGCAGGGCGCTGAGGGCCAACGCCACGGCGATGCCGACACCGGCCAGCAGGGCCATCAGGGCATATAGACGTTTCTTGCGCACAGGGTTCACTTCGACTCCTCCCGGCGCATACGGCGCGCCTCGTCTTGCAGATAACGGCGACGTGCCAGTAGCGGCAGTGCCACATTCAAACCGATGATCGCCAGGCTGACGCCATAGGAGGCCCAGACATAAGGCCCATGGGTACCCATGGCGATAAATTCGGCAAAGGATGCAAAACTCATAAGCCCTTCTCCACCTGCATGCGCACCTCAGCCTTCACCCAACTGGCGCGGGCCTCACGCTTGAGCACTTCCAGGCGCATGCGCAACAGCAGCACAGCGCCGAAGAAACAGTAGAAGCCGAGCACCATCAGCAGCAACGGCATCCACATCTCGAACGGCATGGCCGGTTTGGCCACCACGCTGAAGGTGGCCGGTTGGTGCAGGGTGTTCCACCAGTCCACCGAGTACTTGATGATCGGGATGTTCACCACCCCGACCAGGGCCAGCACGGCGCAGGCCTTGGCCGCGCTGTCGCGGTTGGTGATGGCCTGGCCCAGGGCGATCACACCGAAATACAGAAACAGCAGAATCAGCATCGAGGTCAGACGCGCATCCCACACCCAGTAGGTGCCCCAGGTCGGCTTGCCCCAGATGGCGCCGGTGAGCAGGGCAATCACGGTCATCCAGGCGCCGATGGGCGCGGCCTGCTGCAGGGCCACATCGGCCAGCTTCATCTTCCACACCAGCCCGACCAGCCCGGCAATCGCAAGCATCACGTACACCGACTGGGCGAGAAACGCCGCCGGCACATGGATATAGATGATGCGAAAGCTGTTGCCCTGCTGGTAGTCCGGCGGCGCAAAGGCCAGTCCCCAGGCCAGCCCCACGGCCATCAACAGCACGGCGGCGACACTGAGCCAGGGCAGCCAGCGGCCGCTCATCTCATAGAACCACTTGGGCGAGCCCCATTTGTGAAACCATGTCCAATTCATCAGGCTACTCGTTCTACTCCAGGATGCTGCACGTTCTCTGCAACATGCTCCCGGCGGGTTTATCTATCACTCACCAACGCTGATCTTCAGACCCGCGGCGATGGCAAAGGGTGTCAGGGTCACCGCCAGGGCGGTGAGGCTGGCCAACCACAACAGGTGACCAAGGGTTGGCAATCCTTGCAGGCTGGCCTGCAGCGCGCCGCTGCCGAGAATCAGCACCGGGATATACAGCGGCAGGATCAGCAAGGCCAATAGCAGGCCACCACGCTTCAGCCCCACGGTCAGGGCCGCACCGACGGCGCCAAGCAGGCTGAGCACCGGGGTACCGAGCAACAAGGAGAACAGCAGCACCGGCAGGCAGCGCCCCGGCAAGCCGAGCATCAGCGCCAGCAGCGGTGCCAGCAGTACCAGCGCCAGCCCCGAGAACAGCCAGTGTGCCAGCACCTTGGCCAGCACCAGAAGAGGCAGGGGGTGCGGCGAAAGGACCCACTGCTCCAGGGAGCCGTCCTCGAAATCACTGCGAAACAGCCCGTCCAGCGAGAGCAGCACGGCCAACAGGGCCGCCACCCACACCAGGCCCGGCGAAAGGCTTTGTAACAACTGGGTCTGCGGGCCCACCGCCAAGGGGAACAGGGCGATCACGATGGCGAAGAACACCAGCGGGTTGGCCAGCTCGGCCGGACGGCGGAACAGCAGGCGGGTTTCCCGGGCCAGCAGCAGGCTAAAGACATTGCTCATAGGCTGCGCTGCCCCAGATCAAGTTCGCGGTAGCCGTCGGGTTTGAGCGCCAGGCTGTGGTGAGTGGTCAGCACCACCAGCCCGCCCTGACGGCAATGCTCGGCCAGATGGGCTTCCAGTTGGGCCACGGCGGCCTTGTCCAGGGCAGTAAAGGGTTCGTCGAGAATCCATAGCGGCGGCGCCGGCAGATACAGACGCGCCAGGCCGACACGGCGCTGCTGACCGGCCGACAGGGTATGGCAGGGCACATCCTCGAAACCGCGCAAACCGACCGCCTCCAGGGCTTGCCAGATAGCCGCGCGTTCGGCGGGTTGATGCAGGGCGCAGAGCCAGGCCAGGTTCTCTTCGGCAGTGAGCAGGCCCTTGATCCCGGCTGCATGGCCCAGCCACAGCAGATTGCGGCTCACCTCGGCACGCTGTTCACTCAGGGTTCGGCCCTGCCAGCGTATTTCCCCGGCAGTCGGCTGCATCAGCCCGGCCAGCAGACGCAGCAGACTGGTCTTGCCGCTGCCATTGGGGCCGGACACCTGCAGCATCTGACCGGCCTCCAGACGCAGGTCAAGGCGCTCGAACAGCATGCGCCAATCCCGCTCACAGGCGAGCGCCACGGCTTCAAGAAGAGGACTGCTCAAGACATAAGTACCGGGGTCGATGGAGTTTCCGGCATAAGCCGCATTCACCAGGCCGAAGCAGAACCGCAAGGCGCTTCAAGTCGACGAGGTCTTGGCCGCTATACTGACGCGAGTACAGTGCGCAGCCGGTTGAGACGGGGCGCGATTATACATGCCAGGCCCGCCCTCCCGCAGCGAGCATTTTCAACAGGTTGTAACCCGCCCATGAGCGAAATCAGCGGCACCCGCCCCCTGCCAGCCGTCGCCCCCAGCAGCAGAGCCCCAGCCGCCGCGACCGAGCTGGCGCTCAAGCTGCTGCAGCCCATGCAGGGGCTACTGGCCAGTGGCGAGAGTGCCAAGGCCGAGGTCATTGCCCTCAAGGAGATGGCTCAGAGTTTCCAACTGGTGCTCAAACTGACCCTGGAAAACGGCCGGCAGACCACCCTGCAGGCCGAAAGCCCGCGCCCCCTGGCCCAGGGCACCGCCCTGGCGGTTACCGCGCTGTCACAGAGCCAACTGGCCGTTGCCCTGACCGGTAGCAGCGAAAAGCTCTTGAGCAGCCTGGACCTGAACACGCTACCTCAGGGCACCCTGCTCCAGGGCAAGGTGATCAGCCGCGAGCCGCTGCCCATGCCACAGCAGGGCGCACAGGTGCTGTACAAGGTGGTCCTGAGCCTGCTCAATACGCCTCTGGCCGGCAGCAAGCTGGCCCTGGAAACCCCCCTTGCCCTGCCGGTCGGCAGCCTGCTCAGCGCCCAGGTACAGGGCAGCCAGTCACTTAGTTTCCTCCCCCTGAGCAGCCGCCTGGATCAGCTGGTATTGAGCCAGCAACTGGGCACTCAGCATGAACGCCAGGGCTCGCTACAGACCCTGTTTACCGCCCTGCAGGGCCTGCATACTCAGGCCGGCGCTGGCAATGAAGGGGTGCGCGGCGCCATTGACAAGCTCTTTGCCGCCCTGCCGGACAGCGCCCAGCTGAGCACGGCCAAGGGCGTCAGCCAGGCCCTGGAGAACAGTGGCCTGCTGCTGGAAAGCAAACTGCTGGCAGGCCAGAGCAGCGCCCTTGGCCAAGACCTGAAAGCCAATCTGCTGCGCCTGATTACCCAGCTTTTGCCCCTGACACCCGGCGCCTCGCCCCTGGCCGCAGCCAATGCCGGCAATGCCCTGGCGCTGGCCCTGCCGGCCCTGGCGCGCAATCTGCTCGGCGGTCTGGAGCAACAGAACAGTCGCCTGCAGGCACTGAAATTCCCTCTCCCCTCGCGCCTGTTGCAGAACATGGAAGGCGAAGCCGATCTGGAGACGCTGCTGAAACTGGCTGCCGCCGCCCTGTCACGCCTGCAGACCCATCAGCTGTCCAGCCTGGCGCAGAGCCAGGTCGGCCCGGATGGCAACCTGCTGACCACCTGGCAACTGGAGCTGCCCATGCGCAATCAGCAGGAACTGGTGCCGCTGCAGCTGAAAATCCAACGCGATGAAGCGCAGAGCAAGGCCAAAGAGGAAAAGAAGGAAACCCTGTGGAAGGTCGAACTGGCCTTCGATCTCGACCCACTGGGCCCACTCCAGGTACAGGCCCAGCTGGCTCACGGCCGATTGTCCAGTCAGCTCTGGGCCGAACGTGCCAGCACCGCCAGCCTGATCGAAGCCGAACTGGACAATCTGCGCCAGCGCCTGAATGCCGCTGGCCTGCAGGTTGGCGAGCTGGCCTGTAATCAGGGCATTCCGCCCCAGGGGCCGCGCACGACCCTGGAGCAGCGCTGGGTGGATGAAACCGCATGAGCAAACACAGCCCGAAGCAGGCCATTGCCCTCAACTACGATGGCCAGAACGCGCCCACCCTCACCGCCAAGGGGGATGACGAACTGGCCGAAGCGATCCTGGCCATCGCCCGCGAATACGAAGTGCCGATCTACGAGAATGCCGAGCTGGTTGGTCTGCTGGCGCGCCTGGAACTGGGGGAGGCAATTCCCGAACAGCTGTACCGCTGCATTGCGGAAATCATCGCCTTTGCCTGGTACCTGAAGGGCAAGCGCCCGGCGGGCAGCGAGCAGGAACGGGATATCAGCCCCGGACAGATCCTTCTCGGTGGCCCCCAGGGCTGATCAGGAACGCAGGCGCTTGGCCTGCTGCATCTTGCTGACCAGCTCGGCCTCGGCCTGGCTAAGGCCACAGGACTGGGTCAGATCATCGACGGTGGCGCCCATACCCGCCAGACGTGCGGCCTGGGTAAAGGACAGGCTGCCGGGATCACGCTGCTCGATCTGGTTGAGTTTGTCTGGCAGCGGCGCCACCACCCGGCGCAGCTCGTGCAATTCCTCACCCATCTGGATGCTACCGGTCAGGTAGGCATCCAAACGCTTTCCGAGCTCCTTGATGCGCCGATCCCGCACCGCATCACGCTCGGCCTGCAGCTGCTGGGCATGGCGTTGCTGCATGGCCAGCCAGACACAGGTCGCCACCAGCCCCATGCAGATCAGCGCCAACACCAGCAGCAGCCATTCGAGCATGATTTAGATGCTCTCCAGCTCAGACCACTCTTCTTCACTCATCAGCTTGTCCAGCTCAACCAGAATCAGCAGCTCGCCGTTCTTGTTGCACACGCCCTGGATAAACTTGGCCGACTCGTCGTTACCGACATTCGGTGCGGTTTCCACCTCGGACTGACGCAGGTAGACCACCTCGGCGACGCTATCGACCAGAATGCCGACCACTTGCTTGTCCGCCTCGATGATGACGATACGCGAGTTGTCCGTCACCTCGCAGGAATCCAGGCCAAAGCGCTGGCGGGTATCAATCACGGTCACCACATTGCCACGCAGGTTGATGATGCCCAGCACATAACTCGGCGCACCAGGAACCGGGGCGATCTCGCTGTAACGCAAGACTTCCTGCACCTGCATCACATTGATGCCATAGGTTTCGTTATCCAGGCGGAAGGTCACCCACTGCAGAATCGGATCGTCAGAACCCTGTGCAGAACTTTTATTCATATCCCTAGCCTCGTCATAAACCGCTCGGGGCGGCGAACGCGGGTGTTAGCCCCGCTCTGGTTACTATAGTTGCCCCCAGCCGGCCGTTGAAAACTACCTGCGCGGGCAAGCCTGCGTTAAGCACGACCTGTTACAGGCCGGATAGCATGGTTAATGCACCCGCCCCATCTGCATACGACGGGCCGCGCCACTGGCGATCAACTCCGCCAGGGCCGCCACATCGAGCAGAGCACACATGTGCTCGATGACCGTACCGGCCAACCAGGGTCGTTGAGTCCTGTGGCTGCGCCATTTGACCTCGGCCGGATCCAGACGTATGGAGCGGCTGACCTGATGCACCGCCAGCCCCCACTCATACCCTTCGACGGAAATCACATACTGCAGCCCATCGCGAAAATCGTCACGGTAGCGATCAGGCATCACCCAACGCGCGGTATCCAGCACCTTCAGGTTGCCGGCCTGGCACGGCAGTATGCCGAGAAACCAGTCCGGCTGGCCAAATAATGGCGTCAGCTCCTGGCCACTCAAGGGGTAGATGCTGCCCAGGCACACCAGCGGCACCGCCAGGGTCAGGCCCGCCACATCAAACAGCAGGCACTCGAACGGCTCCTCGGCCCAGGCGGGACGTCCTTCAGTTGCGGGCTTGGCCTGTACGGGAGGGGTTGGCGCCAGCTCCACCTCAGGTTCGGCCGGCGTCGGAACCAACGCCACCGGCTCAACCACAGACGCTACCTCGGGCAGCGGCTGGGGCATGCTCAGAGTCGTCAGCGTCAGGGGGCGCACCTCGGCTTCGGCCAGAGGGCGGGCAATCGGCGGGCTGGCGGCACGCAGTGGCCGGGAGTCGCGCACCTGCTCTTCCAGCACAGCCGCCTCGAACTCATCCAGGCTGATGCTTTCGGCCAATTCGCTCGCAGCCTCCTGCAGCAGGCCGTCCAGATAGGACTGCAAAGCCTGTTGCGAACGTGTGGCAATAACCGGGGAACGACTCATGAATACAACCCGCTAGAACACTCTGTACAGACTATCGGCCACTCAAGCTGCAGACTTGAGCGATTATCTTGAGCATAGACCCTCATCTCAGGCTACCTGGGCCGCGGCCTGTTGCGCCAGCAGATGTTTGAGCAGCGCACGATAGGCAATCACCCCGCGGCTGTTGTTGTCGAACTGCGATGGCGTCAAGCCGGCTCGGCTGGCATCACGCAGACGCGTGTCCACTGGAATATAAGCCTGCCACAGGTGTTCGGGATAAGTATTGCGCAGGACCCGCAAGGTGCTCATCGAGGCCTGGGTACGGCGATCGAACAGGGTCGGCACGATGGTATAGGGCAGGGCCTGCTGACGCGAACGGTTGATCATCGCCAGGGTACTGACCATGCGCTCCAGCCCCTTGACCGCGAGAAACTCGGTCTGCACAGGAATCACCAACTGCTGGCTGGCCGCCAGGGCATTAACCATCAGCACCCCGAGCAGCGGCGGGCTGTCGATCACCGCATGGTCGAACTCCTGCCACAGCTGCGCCAGGCTCTTGGCCACCACCAGGCCCAGGCCGCTCTGCCCGGGCGACTGGCGCTCCAGGGTGGCCAGCGCGGTGCTGGAGGGCAGCAGCGAGATACGCTCATGACTGGTGGGTAACAGCAACTGCTGCGGCAGGCCACGGGGCACGCTGCCCTGATGCTGAAACAGATCGAAATTGCTGTGTTCCAGGCTGTCGGGGTCATGCCCGAAGTAACTGGTCATGGACCCATGGGGATCGAGGTCGACCACCACCACCCGCTTGCCGGCGTCGGCCAACAGGCCGGCCAAGGCAATGGATGTGGTGGTCTTGCCGACGCCACCTTTCTGATTCGCTACTGCCCAGACTCTCATTCTCTTTATCCTCCCGGCGGCATAACGACAACCGAGATCAGGTGCTCGCCTAAGGGGCGGGCGACGGGGGATTGACGGCGCCCGCGGGCGGGGCCTGTACTGGCTGCTCTGGTGCAGATTGCGTGCCAGCCCGCTGCAGGGCTGCATCCGGGCGCGCATTGCCACTGCCCACGCCGCTGACGCTGCGGCGCACATCGAGGTTGCGCGACACCACCAGCACCACCCGCCGATTGCGCCCCCGCCCCTCAGCCGTGGCATTGTCCGCCACCGGTTGAAATTCACCATAGCCCACCGCGGCCATACGCCCAGGATTGACCCCATCCATGGCCAGCATGCGCACGATGCTGGCCGCCCTGGCTGCCGACAATTCCCAGTTGGTCGGGAACTGCGCGGTCTGGATCGGCTGGTTGTCGGTAAAGCCCTCAACGTGAATGGGGTTCTCATAGGGCGCCAGAATTTTGGCAACCTTCTCGATAATCTCGAACGCCGCATTGTTTGGCAGCGCCTCGCCACTGGAGAACAGCAGACTGGAACTCAGTTCGATCTCGATCCACAACTCGTTGCCGCTGACCTTCAGCTGACTGCTCTGGATCAGATCGCCAAAAGCCTCACGCACACTGCTGGCGATGCTCTCCAGAGAGTCCATCGGAGCCTGGGGAGCACCATCCTCGGGCAGCACCAGCTCCGCCTCACTGGTACGCGGCCGCTCCTCCCCCACTGGAATCGGCTTGATCGAGCGATCAGGCTGATTGAACACTCCTGTCAGGCTCTGCGAGAGGATCTTGTACTTGCCCTCGTTCAGCGAGGAGATCGAGTACATGACCACGAAAAAGGCGAACAACAGAGTGATGAAGTCGGCATAGGACACCAGCCAGCGCTCATGGTTTTCATGCTCTTCGTGATGACGCCTGCGGGGCATGGGCTACCTCCATCAGTCCATAAAGCCTTGCAGCTTCAGCTCGATGGAGCGCGGATTCTCACCCTCGGCGATGGACAGGATGCCTTCGAGCAGCATCTCCCGGTAACGCGACTGGCGCAGGGCGATGCTCTTGAGCTTGTTGCCAATGGGCAGCAGCAGCAGGTTGGCCAGACCCACGCCATAGATGGTTGCAACGAACGCCACAGCGATGCCGCTGCCCAGCATGCTGGGATCGGCCAGGTTACCCATGACGTGGATCAGGCCCATGACCGCACCAATGATGCCAATGGTGGGCGCATACCCCCCCATACTCTCGAACACCTTGGCGGCCTGAATGTCCCGCCCTTCCTGGGTATACAGATCGACTTCGAGAATACTGCGGATGGATTCCGGCTCGACGCCATCGACCAACAACTGCAGCCCCTTGCGCGCATAGGGATCGGGCTCCGCATCGGCTACGGCCTCAAGACCGAGCAGACCTTCCTTGCGCGCGGTCAGGCTCCAGCCCACCACCCGGTTGATACCGCCGGCCAGGTCCACATGGGGGGGGAAGAAAATCCAGCGGATGATCATCAGGGCGCGCTTGAACACCGCCATCGGGGCCTGCAGAAAGGCCGCACCCAGGGTGCCACCGATCACAATCAGTGCGGCCGGCCCGTTGAGCAATGCCGTCGCATGACCGCCTTCCAGGTAGTTGCCACCGAGAATGGCGACAAACGCCAGGATGACCCCTATAAGGCTCAGGACATCCATTACATGCAGGTCTCGGCCAGGCGCTTGCCAATGTCATCCAGCGAGTAGACCGCATCCGCCAGGTTGGCCTTGACGATGGCCATGGGCATGCCATAGATCACGCAGCTGGCTTCATCCTGAGCCCACACCTGACTGCCGCTCTGCTTGAGCAGGCGCGCCCCTTCGCGACCATCGGCGCCCATGCCGGTCAGCACCACGGCCAGGACCTTGTCGTGATAGGACTTGGCCACCGAGCCAAAGGTGATATCGACACAGGGCTTGTAGTTGAGGCGCTCATCGCCCGGCAGGATTTTGATCACCCCACGGGCATCGACCATCATCTGCTTGCCGCCGGGGGCCAACAGGGCCAGGCCGGGCCGCAGCACATCGCCATCTTCGGCTTCTTTCACGCTGATCTTGCACAGCTTGTCCAGGCGTTCGGCAAAGGCCTTGGTAAAGGCAGCAGGCATATGCTGGATCAACACCAATGGCGCGGGGAAACTGGCCGGCAACTGGGTCAGCACCCGCTGCAGCGCCACCGGACCACCGGTGGAGGTGCCGATAGCCACCAGCTTGTAGGCCTTGCGCTTGGCCGGCGCCGAACTACTGGCCGGCGCCGGAGCGGGAGCCGGGGCAGGTCTGGCCAGACTGCTGGGACGCGCGGCGACCTTGCTCGCAGCACTGCTGCTCGGGGCAGGCGCCGCCATGCTGGATGAACTGAGGCTGCGCCTGTTGCTGCGCGCAATGGTATGGATCTTCTCGCACAGCAACTGTTTGACCCGCTCGGGGTTACGCGAAATATCCTCGAAATTCTTCGGCAGGAAATCGACAGCACCCGCCTCCAGCGCATCCAGAGTCACCCGGGCGCCTTCATGGGTCAGCGAGGAAAACATCAGTACCGGGGTCGGACAGCGCTGCATGATATTACGCACCGCCGTGATGCCATCCATCATCGGCATCTCGTAATCCATGGTGATCACATCGGGCTTGAGCGACTGCGCCTGCTCGATGGCCTCACGGCCGTTGGTGGCAGTGCCGATGACCTGGATATCCGGGTCGGCTGAGAGAATTTCCGAAACACGCCGGCGAAAGAAGCCGGAGTCGTCCACCACCAAAACCTTAACAGCCATAAACACTCCTAGACGGCACGAATACAGACCGTGCCGCTGATCAATCAGATACGCCGGGCGTAGCGCTTGAGCATGCTGGGCACATCAAGAATCAGGGCAATGCGACCGTCGCCGGTAATAGTTGCCCCGGACATGCCCGGGGTGCCCTGCAGCATCTTGCCCAGTGGCTTAATTACCACTTCCTCCTGACCGACCAATTGATCGACGACAAAACCTATGCGCTGACTGCCCACGGTGAGGATCACCACGTGCCCCTCCCCCGGTTCTTCGTGAGCTGCGCCACCTACCAGCCAACGCTTGAGGTAGAACAGTGGCAGGGCCTTGTCACGGACGATCACCACTTCCTGACCATCGACGACATTGGTACGCGACAGATCCAGATGGAAGATCTCGTTGACATTGACCAGCGGGAAGGCAAAGGCCTGATTGCCCAGCATCACCATCAGCGTCGGCATGATGGCCAGGGTCAGCGGCACCTTGATGATGATCTTCGAGCCCTGGCCCTTGACCGAGAACACGTTGACCGTGCCATTGAGCTGGGTGATCTTGGTTTTCACCACGTCCATGCCCACACCGCGGCCGGACACGTCGGAAATCTCGGTCTTGGTGGAGAAACCCGGGGCGAAGATCAGGTTGTAGCATTCGAACTCGTTGAGCCGGTCGGCTGCATCCTTGTCCAGCAGGCCTTTTTCCACGGCCTTGGCGCGCAGCACGTCGGCATCCATGCCCTTGCCATCATCGGAGATGGACAAGAGGATATGATCGCCCTCCTGCTCGGCCGACAGCACCACCTTGCCGCCACGGGGCTTGCCGGCGGCTTCGCGCTCCTCCGGGGTTTCCACACCGTGATCGACGGCATTGCGCACTAGGTGCACCAGTGGATCGGCCAGGGCCTCGACCAGGTTCTTGTCGAGGTCGGTTTCCTCGCCCACCAGCTCCAGGTTGATCTCTTTCTTCAGGCTGCGAGCCAGGTCGCGCACCAGGCGTGGGAAGCGCCCAAAGACTTTCTTGATCGGCTGCATGCGGGTTTTCATCACCGCGGTCTGCAGATCGGCAGTCACCACATCAAGGTTGGATACCGCCTTGGACATGGCTTCATCGCCACTGTTGGCGCCCAGGCGCACCAGACGGTTACGCACCAGCACCAGTTCGCCGACCATGTTCATGATCTCGTCCAGGCGCGCCGTGTCCACCCGCACGGTGGTTTCCGCTTCGCTGGCCGGTGCTGCGGCAGCAGGTGCCGGAGCAGCTGCCTTGATCGGCTCAGCCTTCGGCGCGGGAGCGGCTTTGCTTTCAGCCTTAGGTGCCGGTTTGGCCGCGGCTTTGGCGGATTCTACCGCTTTGGCAGGGGCAGCCGGCTTGACCGGCGCCACCTCATCGGCCTTGATCGCCTCGGGCTCAACGAATTTGCCCTTGCCATGCAGCTGGTCGAGCAACGCCTCGAACTCATCATCGGTGATCTCGTCACCGCCAGGGGCGGCCGCAACGGGCTCGTCCTTGGCAGCAGCAGGCGGCGTCACCGCAGGAGGAACAAACTGTCCCTTGCCGTGCAATTGATCAAGCAGCGACTCGAATTCGTCATCGGTAATCTCATCGCTGGCCGGCGCCGCACTGGCCTGGGCAGGCGCGGCTGGCGCAGCGGCAGCCTCGGCGGCGACAAACTGTCCCTTGCCATGCAGCTGATCGAGCAGGGCCTCGAACTCATCGTCGGTGATTTCATCGCTGGCCGCCGCATTTGCGCTTTCGGCCGGGTCTTCGTCCAGGGCGCCCAGCAATTGCTCGAACTCGCTATCGGTGATGTCCGATGCGGCTTCGGCTACGGGTTCGGGAGCGGCAGGTTCGGACTCGGGTTCCGGCTCGACAGCTGCGACCTCATCAGCCCCAGCCGGCTCGGCCAGACGGGCCAGGGCCGCCAGCAGCTCCGGCGTCGCGGGTGTCAGCTCGGTACGCTCACGCACCTGGCCAAACATGCTGTTGACCGCATCCAGTGCTTCCAGCACCACATCCATCAGGGCCGAGTCGACACGGCGCTCACCCTTGCGCAGGATGTCGAAAACGTTTTCCGCAATATGGCAGCACTCCACCAGCTCGTTGAGCTGGAGAAAGCCGGCCCCCCCCTTGACGGTATGGAAGCCGCGGAAAATCGCATTGAGCAGATTCATGTCATCC
Organism: Pseudomonas xionganensis; assembly: GCF_009763245.1. GTDB lineage: Bacteria > Pseudomonadota > Gammaproteobacteria > Pseudomonadales > Pseudomonadaceae > Aquipseudomonas > Aquipseudomonas xionganensis. The sequence continues at coordinate 99,311 of NZ_WKJZ01000002.1, forward strand.
GGCCGGCTCTCCAGCTCTACCAGCTGCTCGGACAACAATTCAAGAATCTCGCCGGCCTCTACCAGGAAGTCCTGGAGGATTTCTTCATCGGCGCCGAAGCTCATAAGACGTGCTCCTAAAATCCTAGGCTGGAAAGCAGATCGTCGACATCATCCTGATTGGATGCGACGTCATCACGCTTATCGGCATGAATCTGCGGACCTTCACCACTGGAAGGCATTTTTTGTTGTTCTTGTTCGGCACGAAGCAACTCATGGTTGTGTTCGATACCGGCAATCTGGTCGACCTGGCTGGCCATGATCACCAGCTTGAGCAGGTTGCTCTCGACTTCGGTGACCAGCTGAGTGACCCGCTTGATCACCTGCCCGGTCAGGTCCTGAAAATCCTGGGCCAGCAGAATATCGTTCATGTTCCCGGACAATTTGGCGCTATCACGCTCGCTGCGGGCCAGAAACGACTCGACCCGCTTGGCCAGCTCGCGAAAGCCGTCGGCACTCATTTCCCGGCGCATGAAGCGCCCCCAGTCGGCACTCAGGCTCTGGGCTTCATCGTTGAGTTCGTTGAGCAGCGGCGCACTTTGCTCGACCAGGTCCATGGTCTTGTTGGCCGCATTCTCCGTCATCGTCACCACGTAGTTGAGGCGCTCGGTGGCGTCGGTGATCTGCGACACCTCGGTGGCATGCGGCACGCGAGGGTCGAGCTGGAAGTTGACGATGGCGTTATGCAGCTCGCGGGTGAGTTTGCCGACCTCATGGTAGAGGCCGCGGTCGCGGGCCTTGTTGAGTTCATGAATAAGTTGCACAGCTTCGCCGAAGTTGCCTTTTTCAAGGCTATCAACCAGCTGACGAGCGCTTTGCTTCAGGGTCGACTCAAGGTCACCCTGAGGGGAATCTTTGTGTTCCATAGTACCCTCGCGGCAGACATCAGCCGTTGACCCGCTCGAAGATCTTCTCAATCTTCTCCTTAAGCACCTGGGCAGTGAATGGCTTAACTACATAGCCATTCACGCCGGCCTGTGCCGCCTCGATGATCTGATCGCGCTTGGCTTCGGCCGTGACCATCAGCACCGGCAAGGTCTTCAGGCGCTCATCGGCGCGCACCGCACGCAGCAGGTCAATGCCGGTCATACCGGGCATATTCCAGTCCGTGACCAGAAAATCGAAACTGCCACTTTGCAGCATCGGCAAGGCGGTGGTGCCGTCATCGGCCTCCGCGGTATTGGTGAACCCCAGATCACGCAGGAGGTTCTTGATGATCCGTCGCATCGTTGAAAAGTCATCAACGATGAGGATTTTCATGTTCTTGTCCAAGTCGACCTCCGTACAGTCCCAAACGTATCCAGCACCTGGCTACGCCCTTAATCGTGAAACCGGCCTGGTAAACCGCTGCAGCACATGCATAGGCGGGCTTTCCCAGAAACCTGCAAAGTATTCAGCTGGCTCGCCAGTCACCCAAACGCGCGCGCAAGCGGGCGGCACACTGGCTGTGTAGCTGACTCACCCGCGACTCGCTAACCCCCAGTACTTCGCCAATTTCCTTGAGATTCAGCTCTTCATCGTAATATAGCGCTAACACCAGCTGTTCGCGTTCAGGCAACTTGCTGATGGCATCAGCAAGGGCCGCCTGAAAACGCTCATCTTCCAGGTCCCGTGAAGGTTCGAGCTGATTGCAACTGGCGTCTTCGCGCAAACCGCTATGTTCACCGTCCTGCAACAGGTCATCGAAGCTGAACAGGCGGCTGCCCAAAGTGTCGCCAAGAATGCCGTAGTAATCTTCGAGACTCAATTGGAGTTCGGCCGCAACCTCGTGATCTTTAGCGTCGCGTCCGGTTCTGGCCTCAACCACGCGGATCGCATCGCTGACCATGCGGCTGTTGCGGTGCACCGAGCGCGGCGCCCAATCGCCCTTGCGTACCTCATCGAGCATGGAACCACGGATGCGGATGCCGGCGAATGTTTCAAAGCTGGCGCCCTTGCTGGAGTCGTATTTTTTCGCGGCTTCGAGCAGACCAATCATCCCCGCCTGAATCAGGTCATCGACCTGCACACTCGCCGGCAACCGCGCCAGCAGGTGATAGGCAATACGCTTGACCAGAGGCGCGTAGCGCTCGATCAACTGATGCTGGGAATCCTGAGCCTGCGCCTTGCTATACATACGAAGTCCAGAGGCTGCTGTCATACGGCATTGTCCGCGGTCGGTTGCTGCACCAGGCGTTCAACGAAAAACTCCAGATGCCCACGAGGGTTGGCCGGCAAGGGCCAGGTATCGACCTTCTGGGCTATCGCCTTGAACGCCAGCGCACATTTCGAACGCGGATAGGCCTCATAGACCGCGCGCTGTTTCTGCACGGCCTTGCGCACCGATTCATCGTACGGCACGGCGCCCACATACTGCAGGGCGACATCCAGAAATCGATCCGTCACTTTAGTCAGCTTAGCAAAGAGATTGCGCCCTTCCTGGGGGCTGTGGGCCATATTGGCCAGCACACGGAAGCGGGTCATGCCGTGATCGCGGTTGAGCAACTTGATCAGGGCATAGGCATCGGTAATCGAGGTGGGCTCGTCGCACACCACCACCAGCACTTCCTGGGCGGCGCGCACGAAGCTGACCACACCATCGCCAATGCCGGCGGCGGTATCGATGATCAACACATCGAGGTTGTCGCTGATATCGCTGAATGCCTGAATCAGGCCGGCATGCTGCATGGGCGAAAGCTGCACCATGTTCTGGATACCGGAAGCAGCCGGCACGATGCGAATACCACCCGGCCCCTGCAGGATCACGTCACGCAGGTCGCACTCACCACTGATCACATCGGCCAGGGTACGTTTGGCACTCAGGCCCAGGAGTACATCGACATTGGCCAGGCCCAGGTCGGCGTCCATCAACAACACACGGCGACCGAGATCAGCCAGGGCCAGGGCCAGATTGACCGAGACGTTGGTTTTGCCGACGCCACCCTTGCCGCCGGTCACTGCGATCACCTGTACGGGATGCATAGCCATAATTTTCTACATACCTTGTATAACTTCGACTGGAACCACCCAATTACGTCTGCAGCCTCTACACCCTCAACTGGCGCGGCGCGTTGGTTGCTGATGCAACCCGGCGAACATCTCGGCCATGGCTTCCTCACTCGGATCCTGAGTGGCCTGCAGGCCCACCGCCCGGCTGACCAGCTGATGACTGCGCGGCACCTGGATATCATCCGGAATACGTGGCCCATCAGTGAGATAGGCTACCGGCAGACGCTGGCCAATAGCCAGTCCTAAAACCTCACCCAGGCTCGCCGCCTCGTCCAGCTTGGTCAGAATGCAGCCACTCAGGCCGCAGCGCTTATAACTATGGTAGGCGGCTTTGAGCACTTGATCCTGGCTGGTTGCCGCCAATACCAGATAATTTTTCGCTTTGATGGCACGACTGCCCAAGGCTTCCAGCTGCATGCGCAGGGCCGGATCATTGGCCGGCAGACCCGCGGTATCCACCAGTACCACCTTCTTGCGCGCCAGTGGCGCCAGCGCCTGGGTCAATGACTGGCCCGGGTCGACCAGGGTCACCGGCACGTCGAGAATACGCCCCAGGGTCTTGAGCTGCTCCTGGGCACCGATGCGATAGCTGTCCAGGCTGACCAGGGCAATGTTCTGCGCGCCGTACTTGAGTACATAGCGCGCCGCCAGTTTGGCCAGGGTAGTGGTCTTGCCCATGCCGGCCGGACCAACCAGGGCGATGACCCCACCCTCTTCCATCGGTTCCTGCTGCGGCGTGCGAATGGCATGGGCCAGATGGGCCAGCAGCATGCGCCAGGCCTGACGCGGCTCGCTGATCTGACCGACACGCTCCAGCAACGACTTGCACAGCTCCGCCGACAGGCCCATGCGCTGCAGACGGCGCCACAAATTGGCCTGCTGCGGGCGATGGCTCTGCAGCTGGCCCCAGGCAATCGAGCCCAGCTGCACCTCGATTAGCTCACGCAGGCCATGCAGTTCGAAGCGCATGGCTTCCAGGGCCTGCTGGTCGACCCGTTCACGACTGGCGGCTTGCGCCGGCAACGCTGCCGCTGCAGGTCGGCTGACAGGCTCGGCCGGGGCAGCGCCAAAGAGCTGACGATCGCCGGTAACCTCGGGCTTGCCGCGGGTTGCCAGTTCCGCCTGGGCGGTGGCGATCTTCGCCTGGGTCTTGCGCAGCTCGGCTTCCAGCGCCGGATTGGCCTGACGCACGGGTGCGGCAGGCGCCTGATAGTCCAGGGCGGCCGTCAGCTCGACACCACCGGCGACCCGGCGATTGGCAATAATCGAGGCATCAGCACCCAGCTCATCACGCACCAGTTTCATGGCGGTGCGCATATCGGCGGCGAAAAAGCGTTTGACCTGCATGGCCTGTTACCTCAGTTCTGTCCCACAGTCGCAACTATGGTGACTTGCTTGTTGTCCGGGATTTCCTGATATGCCAGTACGTGCATATTCGGAACCGCCAGCCGCGCGAAGCGCGAGAGCATCGCCCGGACCGGACCGGCCACCAGCAGTATCACCGGCTTGCCGAGCATTTCCTGGCGCTGCGCCGCTTCCACCAGGGATCGCTGCAGCTTCTCGGCCATGCCAGGTTCCAGGAGGATGCCATCCTCGGAGCCCTGACCGGCCTTCTGCAGACTGTTGAGCAAGATCTGTTCCAACCTGGGTTCAAGAGTGATCACAGGCAGCTCGGACTCAAGCCCCACAATGCTTTGCACGATTGCGCGGGCCAGGGCGACACGCACGGCGCCCACCATCGCGGCGGGATCTTGACTCTTCACCGCCACATTGGCGATGGCTTCGGCAATGGTGCGGATGTCACGCACCGGCACCTGCTCCTGCAGCAATGCCTGCAATACCTTGAGCAGGGTCGACAGGGAAATCATCCCCGGCACCAGCTCCTCGGCCAGCTTCGGCGAGCTCTTGGCCAGTAGCTGCAGCAGTTGCTGCACTTCCTCATGACCGAGCAACTCGTGTGCGTGCTTGTGCAGGACCTGATTCAGGTGAGTGGCCACCACGGTACTGGCATCAACCACCGTGTAGCCCAGAGACTGCGCCTGATCGCGCTGGCCGGGGTCGATCCACACCGCCTCCAGGCCAAACGCCGGATCCTTGGCGGCAATGCCATTGAGCGGACCAAACACCTGCCCAGGGTTGATCGCCAGCTCGCGATCCGGGTAGACCTCGGCTTCGGCCACACTGACGCCCATCAGGGTCAGGCGGTAGGCATTGGGCTGCAGATCCAGGTTGTCGCGGATATGCACCGAGGGCATCAGAAAGCCCATTTCCTGGGACAGCTTCTTGCGCACCCCCTTGATTCGCGCCAGCAACTGGCCGCCCTGGTTGCGATCCACCAGGGGAATCAGGCGGTAGCCCACTTCAAGCCCCACCATATCCACCGGCATCACGTCATCCCAGCCCAGTTCCTTGACCTCCTGGGCCTTCTGCGCCGGCAGCAACTCCTGCTGACGCTGCACTTCCTTGATCTCGTTTTCCTTGGTCACCCGCTGCTTGTTGGCGATCCAGTAGGCCGCCCCCGCCGCCAGCAGGCCGAGGCTGATAAAGGAGAAATGCGGCATGCCCGGCACCAGGCCGATGGCGATCATGATCGCCGCCGCCACCGCCAGAGCCCGGGGTGAGGCAAACATCTGCCGGCCAACCTGGGCGCCCATGTCTTCCGAGGTGGAAACCCGGGTGACCATGATGGCCGCAGCGGTGGACAGCAACAGCGAAGGAATCTGCGCCACCAGGCCATCACCGATGGTCAGCAGGGTGTACACCTTGCCCGCGTCAACAAAGCTCAGCCCATGCTGGAACATGCCGATGGCGACGCCACCAATCAGGTTGATAAACAGAATCAACAGACCGGCAATGGCATCACCCCGGACGAATTTGCTGGCACCGTCCATGGAGCCGTAGAAGTCGGCTTCCTGAGAAACCTCCGAGCGCCGCTTCTTGGCCTCGGCCTGATCGATCAGACCGGCATTGAGGTCGGCATCGATGGCCATCTGCTTGCCGGGCATGGCATCCAGGGTAAAACGCGCCGACACTTCCGAGATACGCCCGGCGCCCTTGGTGACCACCACGAAGTTGATGATCATCAGGATGGCGAACACCACGATACCCACCACGTAGTTGCCACCGATCACCACCTCACCGAAGGCCTTGATCACCTGGCCGGCCGCATCGCCGCCAGCATGGCCATTGAGCAGCACCACCCGGGTGGAGGCCACGTTCAGGGCCAGACGCAGCAGGGTGGCTGCCAGCAGGATGGTGGGAAAGACGGCAAAGTCCAGAGGGCGCAGGGCATAGATGGCCACCAGCAACACCACGATGGACAGGGCGATACTGAAGGTGAACAGCACGTCGAGCAGAAACGGCGGAATTGGCAGCATGACCATGCCGAGCATGACCAGCAGCAGCAGCGGAATCCCCAGGTTGCCCTGGCGCAAACCCGACAGGTTGCTGCGCACATCGCTGATGACTTGTGTCCGATCCATTGCCACTGCTCTACCCCAGCCCGCTCAATTTTTTGACGCTTCGAGGCGCCTTGGGGAGGTTATGGCAAGAAGCATTCCAACTTGGCCCAGCGACTCAAATAGCCGCCAGCAAGGGCGCGCCAGGGGCAACCGCTACTTTTGCAGATCCGGCGGAATCGGCAGATCCGGCAGGGGCCCCGGGCGCTTGCCCTTGCCAGCCTGGTACTGGCGCAGCTGGTAGACATAGGCCAGCACCTGGGCGACCGCCAGGTAAAGGCCAGCGGGAATTTCCTGGTCCAGCTCGGTGGAATAGAACACGGCACGGGCCAGGGCGGGCGACTCCAGCACCATGACCTGATGCTCGTTGGCGATTTCGCGAATCTTCAAGGCGACAAAATCACCACCCTTGGCCAGCAAGAGCGGGGCACTGCCCTTCTGCGGGTCGTATTTGAGCGCCACGGCGAAGTGGGTCGGGTTGGTGATCACCACATCGGCCTCGGGCACCGCCTGCATCATGCGCCGCTCGGACATCTCCCGTTGCAGTTGGCGAATCCGCGACTTGACCTCGGGCTTGCCCTCGCTGTCCTTGTATTCGTCGCGCACTTCCTGCTTGGTCATCATCAGCTTCTGCTTGTTGCTCCAGAGCTGGAAGGGCACATCCACCGCGGCGATCAGAATAAGCCCACAGGACATCCAGAACGCGCTCCAGCCCACCACGGTCATGGCATGCAGAATGGCCGACTCGATGGGCTCATGGACGATAGCCAGCAAATCCCCCTGCCAGGCCGACAATACCGCCAGGCCCACCAGCAGAATCAGCACAAACTTGGCCAGGGCCTTGAGCAGCTCAACCAGAGCCTGAACGGAGAACATCCGCTTCAGCCCGGCCAGCGGGTTCATACGACTGAATTTGGGCGCCATAGCCTCGGCGGAAAACAGCCAGCCGCCCAGGGAGACGGGACCGATGATGGAAGCCGCCAGCAGCATCAACAGAAAGGGAGCAATCGCCTCCAGGGCAATCTGCCCGGAAGCGGCGAACCAGAGCGCCATGCTGCGCTCATCCATCAGCACCTCGCGCGGCAGGGAAAAATTGCCGCGCATGATCTCCAGCATGGCATTGCCCATGCTGCCACCAAACATCAGCAGCGCACCAAAACCACCGAGGGTTACAGCCAGGGTATTGAGCTCCTTGGAACGGGCAATCTGCCCCTTCTCACGGGATTCGCGCAGGCGTTTCTCCGTGGGTTCCTCGCTTTTATCGGCACCGCTCTCCGACTCTGCCATTTCCCCTCCTCAACCCGCCCCTGCCATGACCCGCAGAAACTGCAGAGCCTCAGTGGCGAACAGCTGGTACTGGGCAAGGATATCGCCCATACCGATCCAGACGATCACCAGCCCCAACACCAGGGTCAAAGGAAAACCAATCGAGAAGATATTCAGCTGCGGCGCGGCGCGGGTCATTACCCCGAAGGCCAGGTTGACCACCAACAGGGCCGTCACGGCCGGCAATACCAGCAGCAGCCCGGCGGCGATTACCCAGCTGAGCCTGAGTACCAGCTGCCAGTAGCTGTCCACCAGAAACCCGGCCCCCACCGGCAAGGTGAAGAAACTCTCGGCCAGCACCTCGAATACCACCAGATGGGCGTTCATGGCCAGAAACAACAGCGTCACCAGAATCATAAAGACCTGACCGATCACCGGCACCGAAATGCCATTGGCCGGATCGACCATGGAGGCGAAGCCCAGACCCATTTGCATGGCGACAATCTGCCCACCGATCACAAACACCTGAAACAACAGCTGCAGGGTCATGCCCAGCATGGCGCCTATCAGTATTTCCTGAGCAATCCAGATAAAGGCCTGCACGCTGATGGCATCGATCTGCGGCATCGGCGGCAAGGTCGGCATCAGCACCAGGCAGATGGCCAGGGCCAGATACAGGCGTATCCGCCCCGAGACCAACTGGGTGCCGATAATGGGCATCAGCATCAGCATGGAGGCAATACGAAACAGGGGCAGGAGAAAACTGCCTACCCAGCCACCGATTTGCGCATCACTGAGCTCCAGCATGTCAGCCAATCATCATGGGGATATTCATGATCAGCATCTGCGTGTATTCCATCAGTTCACGCACCAGCCAGGGCCCGGCAAAGATCAAGGTCATCAGGATAACCAGCAGGCGCGGCAGAAAGCTCAGTGTCTGCTCGTTGATCTGGGTGGCTGCCTGAAACATGGCCACCAGCAAGCCCACCAACAGGCTCGGCACCACGGTAATGGCAACGATGACGGCCGTTAGCCACAAGGCACCACGTAACAGATCGACCGCGACTTCTGGAGTCATGGCTAGGTTCCCCCAAAGCTGGCGGCCAGGGTGCCCATGATCAGCGCCCAGCCGTCGATCAGCACAAACAGCATGATCTTGAACGGCAGCGAGATGATCAGGGGTGAAAGCATCATCATGCCCATGGCCATCAGGATACTGGCCACCACCAGGTCGATGATCAGAAAGGGGATAAAGATCATAAAACCGATCTGGAAAGCAGTTTTCAGCTCGGAGGTGACAAAGGCAGGGACCAGAATGGTCAGGGGCGCCTGATCGGGGCTGGCAATATCGGTGCGCTTGGACAGGCGCACAAAAAGCTCCAGATCGCTCTCGCGGGTCTGCGACAGCATAAAGTTCTTGATCGGGATCTCCGCCCGACTGATCGCCTGCTGGGCCGGTAGCTGCTCATTCAGATAGGGCTGCAAGGCGGTGCGATTAATCTCGTCAAACACCGGCGCCATGATAAACATGGTGAGAAACAGCGCCATGCCCACCAGGATCTGATTGGACGGTGTCTGCTGCAGACCCAGGGCCTGACGCAGGATAGAAAATACGATGATGATGCGGGTAAAGCTGGTCATCAGCATGACGAAGGCCGGGATAAAACTCAGCGCCGTCATGATCAGCAGGATCTGCAAGCTGACCGAATACTCCTGCTGCCCCTCGGTATCGGTACTCAGGGTGATGGCTGGAATCGACAACGGGCTGGCGCCCTGCTGAATCAGTGCGCTGGCGGCCGGCGGATCTTCGGCAAAAGCCAGCGAGGCGCCCAGGCTCAGAACCAGCACCAGCAACAAACGCAACATCAGGATTTGTCCTTCTGATCCTTGCCCAACAGCTCCATCAGGCGCTGAGCAAACTCGGTGGAGGCGGGTTCGGCATCGGGCAGGTGCACCGGCTCATTCATCACATGCAGGGAGGTGATAGTGCCCGGGGAGAGGCCCAGCAAAATCTGCTCGCCGCCCACCTGTACCAGCACCAGACGATCCCGCGGCCCCAGCGCCTGGGTGGCGACAATTTTGATGACCTGACCGCCTCTGGGCACGATCTGCTGCATCCGACGCAGCAGCCAGGCCATCAGGAAGATGACCCCGATCACCAGCAGCAGACCCAGCAGCAGCTGCAGCAGCTGCCCACTCATGTCCGAGGAAACAGCCGGAGCTGCCTGCGTCGCCTCGGCCGCGACAACCGACAGCGGGGCGAACCCGACACACGCAAGAAGTCGGTACATGATCAGCGCAGCTTCTTGATGCGCTCGCTCGGACTGATCACATCAGTCAGGCGAATGCCGAATTTCTCGTTGACCACAACCACCTCGCCATGGGCGATCAGTGTGCCGTTGACCAGCACATCCAGCGGCTCACCGGCCAGGCGGTCCAGCTCGATCACCGAGCCCTGGTTGAGCTGCAGGAGGTTGCGGATGGTGATGTCGGTATTGCCGACTTCCATGGAAATGGACACCGGAATATCCAGGATCACATCCAGGTTGGGCCCGTCCATATTGACCGGCAGATTGACCTTGGGCGCGCTGTCGAACTCCTCCATCGGCGCCCGCGGCGCAGCCGGAGCGGCATCACTGGCAGCGAGCATGGCATCGATATCGTCCTGGCCGGCATCCCCGGCTTCGGACAAGGCTGCCGCCCATTCATCGGCCAGCGCCTGTTCCTCGGGCGAGGTGGCTTCGTTTTCGTCTTCGGCCATGGGGTTTCCTCAACTTATCTTGCAACGGGTTAACGAGTCGGCAGCATCAACGCTGACGTTCAATGGGTTCAAGCACCTGCAGCGCCAGGTTGCCTTTGTGCGCCCCCAGCTTGACCTTGAAAGTCGGCACGCCATTGGCACACATGACCACGCTTTCCGGCAATTCGACCGGAATCACGTCGCCGGGCTGCATATGCAGAATATCGCGCAGCTTCAGCTGCCGGCGCGCCACGGTGGCGCCCAGGGGCACGCTGACCCCCAGGATGTCCTCGCGCAGGGCCTTGATCCAGCGCTCATCCTGATCATCCACATCGGACTGGAAGCCGGCATCGAGCATCTCGCGAATGGGCTCGATCATCGAGTAGGGCATGGTGATGTGCAGATCGCCGCCGCCGCCGTCCAGCTCGATATGGAAAGTGGATACCACAATCACTTCGCTGGGGCTGACGATATTGGCCAGGGCCGGGTTGACCTCCGAACCGACATACTCGAAGTTGATGTCCATCACCGCATGCCAGGCTTCCTTGAGGTCGACAAAGGCCTGGTCCAGCACCATGCGCACCACGCGTAACTCGGTGGGGGTGAATTCGCGACCCTCGATCTTGGCGTGGCGGCCATCACCGCCGAAGAAGTTGTCCACCAGTTTGAACACCAGCTTGGCGTCGAGGATAAACAGCCCGGTGCCACGCAGCGGCTTCATCTTCACCAGGTTGAGACTGGTCGGCACATAGAGCGAGTGCACGTACTCACCAAACTTCATCACCTGCACCCCACCCACGGCCACATCGGCCGAGCGGCGCAGCAGGTTGAACATGCTGATACGGGTGTAACGGGCAAAGCGCTCGTTGATCATTTCCAGGGTCGGCATGCGACCACGAACGATGCGATCCTGACTGGTCAGGTCATATTGCTTGACCGTACCCGGTTCGGCTTCGTCCTCGGTGTCCACCAAGCCATCGTCGACACCATGCAGCAAGGCATCGATTTCGTCCTGGGAAAGCAGGTCTTGCACAGCCATCTGTGGCTCCTACTGCAATACGAGATTGGTGAACAGAACTTGCTCGACCACGGTCTTGCCGGTTTCTTTCTGCGCCAGTTCCTGCACGCTGGCGGTGGCCTGCTGGCGCAGCATGTCCTTGCCGACAGGCGTCAGCAGGGCATCAAAATCCTGACTGGAAAACAGCATAACCAGGCGGTTGCGCAGCACCGGCATATGCACCTTGAGCGCATCGAGCGCCACCTGATCACGACTCTGCAGAGCCACGCTGACCTGCATATAGCGCGCACGGCCCTGGTGGGTGAAGTTGACCACAAAGGCCGGCACCAGCTCTTCGTAGATGGCTGGCTGCTTGACTGGCACGGCTGGAGCGGCCGCCGCAGCGGGCTCTGCCTCTTTATCGGTATCACTCTTGCCCAGGAAGAAGAGAGTCGCGCCAACTGATAAACCAACGGCCAGGAGCACCACCACCACGATCAGGATGATCAGTTTCATCTTGCCCGCAGGTTTTGCTTCGCCGGCAGCTGCCTGCGCCTTTTCTTTCTTAGCCATGCCAAAAATCCGTCGTTATCCGGATAAGATATCCGTTTTATAGGGGTCTGGAGCAAGTGTTATGCCATTTCATCCATAACGCCACTGTTCCAGCTACTTGGCGGACTCAGCAAGGCCACTCCAGATAAAAAATCGCCCGGCGCCAATAACGGCGTCGGGCGACTGGAGTTTAGAACAGTGCAGCAGGCAACTACAGTGTCAGGCGTAGTAATCCACCAGGCCTCGAGCACTCGACACACCGGCCTGCGCCCCGTCGATCAGCGTACCGACCGGCTCCCCATCTGCCAGGCCGGCAACCTCAGCACCTGCGCGCCCCCCGCCTGAACCATCACCCTGCCCCTGCCAACCCCGGCTGAGGGACTGATCAGAAACATTCACATCCAGCAGGTTCATGCCCTGCTGCCCCATCATCTCGCGCAAGCGGTGCATCTGCGCTTCCAGTGCGTCGCGCACGTTGGCATTGGGGCTGGCGAAGGTGACCTGGGTCTGCTCCTGATTGACATTGATGCGCACCTCAAGACGCCCAAGTTCCGCCGGATCCAGCTGAATTTCAGCCGATTTGAGATTCTGGCTGGACATCAGCATCACCCGATCCACCACCGCCTCACTCCAGCCCCCCTGATTCATGGCCACAGGCTGACCCAGTAGCGGGGCCGAACGGACCTGAGCATGCTGCTGGGCGATGGCCTGGCTCAGACTGTTGAGCTTGCTGACGAAGTTTTCCGGCGCGGTATCGGCCGAGCCCTCCTTGACCACTTCAAGGGCCCGGACGTTGAGCTTGCTCAACTGCAACTCGGCGAAATCCGTTTCGCCAGCCTCGGCCTGCAGATCACCCTTGCCGGCAAAACTGGCGGCAAAGCCTTCCCCTGCACTCTGCGCAGCCTTGACCGCATGAGCCACCGGCGAGGCCTGCTCAGCCGGCTGTTTATCATGCGCGCCCAGCGCCAATGCCATGCGCACACCTGGCAACTGGTTGATGGCGTCGACCTCGGGATCAAAGCTGGCCTCGGTCATGCTGGCCGGCCCGGAGCTGATCAGACTGGTCGGTGCTTGCTCAACCAGTGGTGCCGCATCCTGCTCAGGCGTGTCGCCCAGCAAAGACGCCTCAGTCTCTTCAGCTGCCGGCGGTAACTCGCCCGTCATGCCCAGCAACAACAGTGGGTCCAGGCCTCCCGCCTCGGCCGGAGGCGACTCCGGCAAAGCATTGCCGCCATCGGCAACAACCGGTTGCGCAGCGGCATTATCCGTCGGCTCGGACACCTCACCGGCCTTGCTGTCCCGCTCATCACGGGCACCCTTGGTCTGGTTGTCGGAACGCTCGGCCGCCTTGCTCTGACGCTCGCGAGCATACACCTGAGAAAACTCGGATGCCTTATTCCTGCTGGGCTCGGCCGGTTTCTCCGGTGCCTTGCTGGGGGCGGCTTTGGACTTGATCTCAGGCGCCGGCCTGAGCAGCATATCGGGGGCAACGGACATGGATGCTCTCCGTTCGGGGTTGGTCGTGCGGAGAGTTCTGCAAGGGGCGGGCCAACTTCACTGGCCGTCGCATTTCAGTCAGCGGCGGTAACGCTGGCGCTCGGATTTGAGCAGGATGCGCACGATGGCAAATTCGCGCTCGATCTGTTCAAGCAGATCGGGGGCCAACTCCAGCTGCTCGCGACGACCGGCCTCCTCCAGCTGCTTACACAGGCCGGACAGCAGCAAGGCGCCCATATTGCTGCAACTGCCCTTGAAACTATGGGCGGCCAAACGCAGATTCTGCGCATCGCCCGCCTGCTCGGCCTTGCGCAGCACCAGCAGGCGCTCCTCGGAATCGAGCACGAAGGTGTCCAGCAGAACCGGATATTCATCCTCCATCACATCCTGCAAGGCAGCCAATACGGCACTATCGAGATGAATATCGGACAACGGCTTACCCCCTGGAGATGGCGCCGGGATTATGCATCAGGCGACCAGGAAAACTCTACGCTGATGCCCTGACCATCCGCCGAGCCACGGCAACGCTCGCTGAGCTGACGAATCAACGCCAGCCCCCGGCCACTGAGCCCATCCAGACGCATCTCGCGCAAGATCAAGGCCTGGGCATCGAAGCCCTTGCCGCTGTCCTCCACGGTAATCACCAGACGCCCGCCGCCTCCTTCAGGCAAAAGCTGCAGATGAAAGCGCACATACCCCTCGCGCAACTGCAACAAACGCGCACTGCGTTGCCGGTAGTACTCGGCAAAACCCTCGGCATCCTGTTTCAGCTGCGAATCGAGCCCCAGTACGCCGTGCTCAAGCGCATTGGAATAGAGCTCGGCGAGCACGGTGTAGAGCGCGCCCCCCTGGGGACGCAGGCCTTGCACCTCCAGCAGCAACTGCAACAGAAACGGCAACGGATTGAAGTGGCGCAGGGTTTCCCCGCGAAATTCGAAGCTGGCCGACCAGTCCAGCAGATGGCTCTGACCGCTGTCGGCAAAGGCCAGTGGCGGGCGATTGAGCTGACGCTCCTCGACCAGACTGACTTCCACCAGGCTGACATCGTCCTGCTGCTGGCCACTGAAGTCATGCAGGGCCTGCTGGATTTGATAGAGCAGCTGCGCTGCTGCGGGGTTGGCGTCCAGCACTTGCAGCAGGCGTGCCTCACCGAACAGCTCCTGCTGGGCATTGCAGGCCTCCAGCACACCATCGGAGAGGAGAAAAATGCGATCCCCCAAAGCCAGGGGATAAACCTCGCAGCTGTCATTGAAGGCGGCCGGCTCCAGCACCCCCAGGGGCAGATGCCTGGAAACCAGGGCGGTACGCGGGCCGTCCCGGCGCAGCAGATAACCATCGGGCAATCCGCCGTTCCACACCTCGACTTCCTGGCGCTGGAAGCTGACATTGAGCAGCGCAGCGCAGCAGAACACCCCGCGCGGCAGGATATGCCTGAGCTTGGCATTGAGTTCACGCAGAATATCGGTCAGCCCATAGCCCTTGGCGGTCATGCCATAGAACACCTCGGCCAGGGGCATGGCGCCAATCGCAGCGGGCAAGCCATGGCCGGTAAAGTCTCCCAAAAGCACATGCATGCCGCCGGAGGGCTTGTAGGCGGCCAGCAGCAGATCACCGTTGAACACCGCATAGGGCGATTGCAGGTAACGGATATTCGGCGCGTTCAGGCAGCCCGAGTGGGCCACCTTGTCAAAGACCGCCTTGGCCACACGCTGTTCGTTGAGCAGGTGCTCATTGTGCTTGGCAATCAGGTCACGCTGCTGCAGCACGGTATCCTGCAGACGACGCAGGCGGTCCATGGCCTTGATCTTGGCTTCGAGAATGATGCGGTTGTAGGGCTTGGCGAGAAAGTCGTCACCTCCAGCCTCCAGGCAACGCACCAGGGCCTCGCCTTCGCTCAGGGAGGTGAGAAAGATGATCGGCACCAGCGCTTCGCCGGCCAGCTGCTTGATCCGCCGCGCCGCCTCGAAGCCGTCCATCACCGGCATCAGGGCATCCATCAGCACCAGCTGCGGGCGCTCCTGCTCGAACAGCGCCAGAGCCTCCAAACCATTGCTGGCGGTGAGTACCCGGTGCCCCTGGCGGCTGACGATGGTCGACAACAGCATGCGATCGGCGGCGCTGTCCTCGGCGATCAGGATGGACAGGCGCTCAGGCATCGGCTCAGCCTCGCGTCAGGCGATCTGGAACAACTGCTCGAAATTCGAGATGGCGAGAATCTTGCGCACATCCGGCTTGCAGTTCAGCAGGCGAATCTGCGCGCTATCACCGCCGGCATGGTCACGCAACAGCAGCAGCATGCCCAGGGCCGAGCTATCCAGATAGGTGGTGTCCTTGAGGTCGATGACGTAGCTCTTGGGCGTACTGCTGACGCGTTCATACGCGTTGCGAAACTCCTGATGAGCGCCGAAATCGAAGCGTCCTGCAATGACGATGGTCAACTCATGCCCATCGGATGAGGGCAGCGAGGTGATGGTCATGAAATTCTCCTGATCAACGATAAAGCCGAGCCAGACAACAGTTCAGCGCATAGGATCAAGATGTAGCACTCCGCAGCCCTGGCAGCAACTGCTGTTACCTGCGCGCTGCCCAGCGTGGCAGGGTGAAAAGGCTTTAACGACCCAGCGGGTCGCCCGCCGATAGCCGCTGTGACAACTCGTCGAGCAGCTTCTGCTCGCGCTTATCCTCGGCCAGCCGCGCCTCATCCTGATAGCGCTTGACCAGTTTGCGCAGCCCCTCAAGCCGGGCATAGCGCTGCTGCCAGACTTCGCGCACCTGCTGCATATTACGTCGGTGCCATTCCAGGCTCTGCCGCTGCTGACCGATAGCGGTTTCCAGTTGCGACAGAAAACGCTGGTAGTTCATCAGCCACTGCCCGGACACACCACGCTGCCCTTCACTGATCCACTGCTGCTGGTAGTCACCGCGATAACGCTCCAGGTCACCCAACTGCACCTCGGCCTGACGCACCAGGCCCTGGCAATGCCCCAGCTGCAGGGCGGCTTCACGTTCGGCGCGCTCGGCCATCTCGATCACTGGCAGCAGGCGCGCCGCACGGCTCTTCGACATGGTTTAAGGCGCCGCCGGCGCAGGGTTGAAGGTGGCCGCCAGTTGCGCACTGCTGCTCTCCAGGCCTTCGCTCTCCGCCAGGCCCTGGCGCAGGTACTTGGCCATGGCGGGTTGGCGGGCGATGGCCAGATCGGTGTCGGCATCCCCCCCCGGCACATAGGCGCCGACGCTGATCAGGTCGCGGCTTTGCTGGTAGCGCGACCATAGCTGCTTGAAGCGCTGGGCCTGCTTGAGGTGTTCGGCGCTGACCACCTGAGGCATGACCCGGCTGATCGAGGCCTCGATATCGATGGCCGGATAATGCCCCTCCTCGGCCAGCCGCCGTGACAGCACGATATGGCCATCGAGCACACCGCGGGCGGCATCGGCGATGGGGTCCTGCTGATCGTCACCTTCGCTGAGCACGGTGTAGAAGGCGGTGATCGAGCCGCCACCCTCCTCCGCATTGCCGGCGCGCTCCACCAGCTTGGGCAGCTTGGCAAATACCGAGGGCGGATAGCCCTTGGTTGCCGGAGGCTCGCCAATGGCCAGGGCGATCTCGCGCTGGGCCTGGGCGAAACGAGTCAGCGAATCCATCAGCAGCAGGACATTCTTGCCCTTGTCGCGGAAGTATTCGGCAATGCGCGTGCAATACATGGCAGCCCGCAGGCGCATCAGGGGAGCATCGTCGGCCGGCGAGGCCACGACCACCGAACGCTTGAGGCCTTCATGACCGAGGATCTCGTCGATAAATTCCTTGACCTCGCGGCCCCGCTCGCCGATCAGCCCCACCACGATGATGTCGGCCTCGGTGAAGCGGGTCATCATGCCCAGCAACACAGACTTGCCCACCCCGGTGCCGGCAAACAGGCCCAGGCGCTGGCCACGCCCCACGGTCAGGAGGCCATTGATCGAGCGGATGCCCACATCCAGAGGCTCGTTTATCGGGTGACGGTTGAGCGGGTTGATGGTCGGGCCATCCATGGGCACCCAGTCCTCGGCCTTCATGCCGCCCTTGCCATCCAGGGCGCGGCCGGTGCCGTCCAGCACCCGGCCGAGCATGGACATGCCCATGGGCAGGCGCCCGGTATCCGGCAGCGGCACCACCCGGGCACCCGGGGCGATGCCCGCCAGGCCGCCGACCGGCATCAGGTAGATCTTGCCATTGGCAAAGCCCATCACCTCGGCCTCGACCTGGACCGGGTGATAGCTGTCATCGTTGATCACCAGGCAGCGGCTGCCCAGGGCCGCACGCAGGCCTTCAGCCTCCAGGGTCAAACCGACCATGCGCAGCAAACGACCCTCGACCACGGGTTTGGTCGGCAGATTGATCGCCTCACTATAGGCAGCCAGGCGCTTGCCCAGGCTGGTGCGTTCAAGGCGCATCAGCACCCACCTCAGGGGCATCGAGGTCCAGTTGCATATCGGCGGCTGGTGGGTGAATCAGTTGCTCGCGCTGCTGCTCGAACAGCTGCTTGATGGCCTGATGCATGCGGGTTTCCACCGTGGCATCGATGCGGCTCAGCTCGGTCTCAACCCGGCAGCCGCCTGGCAGCAGAGACTCATCCTCCAGGATGCGCCAGCTCTCTTCATGGCGCTCGCGCAGGGCCTTGATCAGCTCGAAATCTTGCGGGTTGAGATGGATACGTACGTTCTCGGTACCCATGGGCAGCAACTTGAGCGCCTCGCTCAGAACCTGGCGGATCTGGCTGGAATCCATCGCCAACTCACGCTGGATCACCTGGCGCACCATATGGCTGAGCAGGTTGACCATGGCGCTTTCCAGCTGCTGATCCTGCTCGGCGATCGGCTCGAACAGTTGCTGCATCAGGGTCTCCAGCCCTTTGATGCGGGCGGCCAGGGCAACCTCGGCTTCCTGCTTGGCCTTGAGCTGGCCGGCATGGAAGCCATCCTTCTCTCCCGTGGCAAACCCTTCGTTGTAGGCATCCTGGCGAATCGCTTCCAGCTCCTCCAGCGTCAAGGGCTTGACGTCTTCCAGAGCCACTTCCTCACTGGCGGCAAGCGCTTCCTCGCCCTCTTCTACCGCCCCGGCAGCAGACTCCTCCACCACGACCTCGGCGGGGGCCTCTTCCTCGGGGTCGAAGCTGGGCAACGCCCAGCGATCGAAGGCGCTGACATCCTTGGCTCGGATCAGCTCGCTAGGGGGTTCTTTCTCGACCATTTACACCATCTCTTCGCCGCCCTTGCCGCCGAGCACGATTTCTCCGGCTTCGGCCATACGGCGGGCAATGGTGAGGATTTCCTTCTGCGCGGATTCCACATCGCTGACCCGCACCGGGCCCTTGGCCTCCAGGTCATCACGCAGCAACTCGGCCGCACGCTTGGACATGTTCTTGAACACCTTGTCCTTGATCGCCTCGTCGGCGCCCTTGAGGGCCAGCACCAGCACATCGCTGGAGACTTCACGCAGCAGCGCCTGAATACCGCGGTCGTCGACATCGGCCAGGTTGTCGAAGACGAACATCAGGTCCTCGATCTGGCTGGACAGGTCCTCGTCCACCTCGCGGATCGAATCCATCAGCTGGCCTTCGATGGAGCTGTCGAGGAAGTTCATGATATCGGCGGCGCGCTTGACCCCGCCCAAGGCGGCGCGGGTGGTGCTGGCACTGCCGGAGAACTGCTTCTCGAGAATCTGGTTGAGCTCCTTGAGCGCTGCCGGCTGTACGGTATTGAGCGAAGATACGCGCAGCACGATATCCAGGCGCACCTTGTGATCGAAGTGGCTGAGCACCTCACCGGCCTGATCGGGGTCGAGATAAGCCACCACAATGGCCTGGATCTGCGGGTGCTCGTAGCGGATTACATCGGCCACGGCGCGCGGTTCCATCCACTTCAGGCTGTCCAGACCGCTGGTGCTGCCACCGAGCAGGATGCGGTCGATGAGGTTACCGGCCTTGTCCTCGCCCAGGGCTGCGGTCAGCATCTTGCGGATATAACCGTCGGCGCCCACGCCCAGGCTGGTCTGATCGCCGACGATGTCAACGAACTCGCCCATCACCTGTTCAACCTGCTCGCGCTGGATATTGCGCATGCCGGCCATCGCCACCCCGACCCGCTGCACCTCCTTGGGCCCCAGGTGACGCAGCACCTGCGCGGCATCGGTTTCACCCAGGGACAGCAGCAGAATGGCGGCCTTGTCTACCTTGGTCAGCTTGGCAGCGGTTCGATTCTCACTCATCGGCGTTGATCCACTCTTTGACTACCTGGGCGACGCGGCCCGGATCCTCGGCCACCAGACTCTTGATGGCATTCAGTTGTGCATCATACCCCTCGCTCGGGCTGGGCAGGAGGATGCTTTGCGGGCCACCAATACTGACCCGATCCTCGGCCAGATCACCGCTCAGCTCGCCCATATCGCCCAGCTCGACATCACCACCAGCACCTGCCAGCTCCTTGCCCTTGCCGCCGCCGGTGATGTTGTTGAGCACCGGACGCAGGACACCGAACACCAGCACCAGGATAAACAGCACGCCCAGCACCTGTTTGATGATGTCCCAGAACCAGGGCTGGGTGTAGAAGGCTTCTTCAAAGAGTTCTTCGCCAACCGCATCGGAGAACGGCGTATTGATCACGCTGACGCTGTCGCCACGGCTGGCATCGAAGCCCACCGAGTCCTGCACCAGGCGAGTGAAGCGCGCCAGGTCATCGGCACTCCAGGGCTGACGCGAAGTCTCCCCGGTGGCCGGATCGACGCGCACCTGGTCATCCACCACCACGGCCACCGACAGGCGACGTAGACGCCCCTGCTGTTGCTTGGTGTAGCTGACGGAGCGGTCCAGTTCGAAGTTGCGGGTGGATTGCTCGCGCTTGTCCGCCGGATAGGGCGCCAGCATCGGCTGACCGGTGGCCGGATCGATCACCTGCTGACCATTGGCGTCCAGCAGCGGCTGACCGGGCGCCACGGCAGCGGCGACCGCACCCGCACCGGCCTGCTCAGGTGCATTGGCCGCACCGGGCGGCTGGTTGGCCAAGGCGCCCGGCACGCCCTGGGGCGGCAGGCTGCTGGTGCGCTGTTCGTTGACCTGCTGTTCACTGCGCAGCGCCGGCTGATCGGGGTTGAACATCTCCGAGGTGGATTCCACCGAGCTGAAGTCGACGTCCGCGGAGACTTCAGCCTTGTAGCGCCCGGCGCCCAACACGGGTTGCAGGATATTGTGCACGCGCTGGGTGAACAGGCTTTCCATGCGCCGGCTGTAATCGAACTGCTTGCCGGCCATGGTCAGCTCGGACATTTCCTGGATATCAGAGAGCAGGTTGCCTTTCTGATCCACCACCGTGACCTGGGCCTTGTTCATTTCCGGCACGCTGCTGGCCACCAGATTGACGATGGCCATCACCTGGCTCGGCTCCAGAGCGCGGCCCGGATAGAGCTCGACCAGTACCGAGGCGCTGGGCTTGCGCTCATCGCGTACGAACACCGAACTCTTGGGGATGGCCAGGTGCACCCGCGCCGCCTTGACGTTGTTCAGGCTCGATACGGTGCGCGCCAGCTCGCCTTCCAGGCCACGGCGATAGCGGGTCGCCTCCATGAACTGGCTGGTGCCCAGGCCCTGCTCCTTGTCGAGAATCTCGAAACCGATGCTGTTGTCGGTGGGCGCGACCCCGGCAGCCGCCAGACGCATGCGCGCGGTGGCCAGGTCATCGGCCTTGACCAGCAGGGCACCGGAGTTGGGCTCGACGGTGTATTTGATATTGGCGGCCGACAGGGTCTCCATCACCTGGGTAGCATCCATGCCATTAAGGCTGCCGTAGAGCGGGCGGTAGTCCGGCTGCTGGGACCAGAGCACCACGGCAAAACCGATCGCCACGCTGGCGGCCAGGCCGACCAGCAGGCCGATCTGACGCAGCATCGACATCTCGGCCAGATTTTCCAGAAAGCTCAGGCCAAACAGGGGTTTCTTCGTATCGTCACCGGCAGTGGTGGCGGGTACGTTTGCAGCTACGGCTTCAGCCATGATTCAGTCCCACCCTTAAACCGGCATCTGCATGATGTCTTGATAGGCCTGAACCAGCTTGTTGCGCACCTGGGTCATGGCCTGCATCGATACACTGGATTTTTGCGCAGCGATCATCACATCGGTCAGATCCACGCCGCTCTGGCCCATTTCGAAGGCGGTGGCCAGTTTGCTGGCGGCCTGCTGGTTTTCGCTCACCTTGTTCACAGCCTGGCCGAGCATGTCGGAAAAGCTCGGCGCACCGACCTCAGGCGCACTGACGACCGGCTTCTGCCGGGCCATGGCTTCTGCCTGCATGGACCGCATTTCCAGCATCAAGCGATTGAATTCAACACCTTGGCTCATGACATCCTCCACTGGCCGCGTTTTTTTGACGCTGCGCGACTTTGTAGTGGGGTATCTGCAACAAGGGTGCCAACCTCTGAATTGCGGGCTGCAGGCGCACGGCCACACAAAAGAGCCCGTCAGGCGCTTGGCCGGGCGAGCTCTTTTGCGGGTGACGGAGAATTAACTGGCGTACAGATAGGCCTCGACATCCATGCCGGCATCGCGCATCTGCGCCAGCTTGTATCTCAGGGTGCGCGGGCTGATACCCAGGCGCTCGGCGGCTTCCTTGCGCCGGCCGCGCTCGGCACGCAGGGTGTCGATAATCATCTGGAACTCATGACGCCGCAGGTCATCGCCCAAGCCACCGGCATCGGCCACCGCACTCGAATCGGAGACGGGTGGCTGGCTGGCCGGCACGACACTCAGGGCGCGCACAGGGGCCGTCAGAGGCGCCGCGCTCAGGCACAGATCCTGAGGCTGGATCAGACCGCCCTGCTGCAGGATCAGGGCACGCTGGATGGCGTTATCCAGTTCGCGCACATTACCCGGCCAGGCATAGCTGCCGAGCAGCGCCTGAGCCTGGGGGGACAGGCGGATGGGCGAGTGATTCATTTTTTTGACGTACTTGGCCAGCAGCCGCTCGGCCAGGGGCACGATGTCCGCTGGCCGTTCGCGAAGCGGGCGCCAGGCCAGGGGGAAAACCGATAACCGATAGTAGAGGTCTTCACGGAAGCGCCCCGCCGCCACTTCGCCTGCCAGATCCCGGTTGCTGGTGGCCAGCACGCGAATATCCAGGTTGATCGGCTTGCGCGCGCCGACCCGCTCCACCTCACGTTCCTGCAGCACCCGCAGCAGCTTGGCCTGCAGGCCCAGAGGCATCTCGGAAATTTCATCCAGCAAAATGGTGCCGCCGTCGGCCAGTTCGAACTTGCCCGGTGCGCTGGCAATGGCACCGGTAAAGGCCCCCTTCTCATGACCGAACAGGGTGGCTTCGAGCATATTGTCGGGAATAGCGGCGCAGTTGATGGCGATAAAGGGCTTGCCCGAACGCGGTGACTGCTGATGGATAAAGCGCGCCAGCACCTCCTTGCCGGTGCCGGACTCGCCGGTGATAAGTACCGTCGAATCACTCTGCGCCACCCGCGCAGCCAGATCCAGAAGTTGCACACTGGCCGGCTCCACCGCCACCGGCCCCTCCTCATCCGCGCCGGCCAGACTGCCCAGGGCATGACGCTGCACCAGAGCCAGCAGCGCTTTCGGAGCAAAGGGCTTGACCAGGTAATCCGCCGCGCCCTGACGCATGGCATCCACCGCCCGTTCCACCGCTGCATAAGCCGTCATCAACAGCACCGGCAACTGCGGCTGGCGCTGACGAATCTGCGCCAGCAACTGATGACCATCCATACCCGGCATGTTCACATCGCTGACCACCAGGGCAAAGGCTTCCTCCTCCAGGGCCAGCAAGGCGGCCTCGGCACAATCCACCGCACGGTACTCGTGCCCGGCCAGGGACAGGGTGTCGATCAGGGCTTCACGCAGCGCGCGATCGTCTTCGACCAGCAATACTTTGGCAGCCATGGCTGGGTTACTCCTTACTCACAGGTGAAGTCGCAGCAATCAGCGGCAAACTGAGGATGGCGCAGGTGCCGCGCCCTGGGCGCGAACGCAGCTGCAGCTGGCCCTGGTGGGCCCGGGCAACGGCCTTGACCACGGCCAGGCCAAGACCGGTGCCGGTGGTCTTGGTGGTAAAGAAGGGCTCGCCCAGACGTGCCAGAGTGGCAGGCTCGATACCAGGGCCATTGTCACTGATGCACAGACGCAGGCTCTGCCCGCGGCAATACAGATGCACCTTCAGGCGCACATCGCGACCCGCGGCCTGGATGGCGTTTTCAATCAGGTTGAGTACGGTGCCGACCAGGGTGTCGCGATTACACAGCAGCGCCCCGTCACGGCTGTCGCACTGCCAACGTACCTGCATACCCAACACATGGGGCTCGGCGGCAGCCCGCAGGGCAGTAAATAACGCCTCCGGACTCAGGCGATCAGGCAGTGGCAAATCACCACGAGCAAAGATCAGCATGTCGCGCACCTGATGCTCCAGCTCATGCAGGCGCTCCTGCAGCCGCCCGGCAAAGCGCTGCTGCTGCTCCAGCGGCAGCTCCTGCTCGGCCAGATGACCGGCATAGAGCATGGCCGCAGACAGCGGCGTGCGAATCTGATGGGCCAGGGAGGCGACCATGCGCCCCAGCGCCGAGAGGCGCTCATGGCGCGCCAGCTGATCCTGCAGGCGACGGGTTTCCGTCAGGTCGGTCAACAGCACCAGCTGGCCCGGTTCGCCATGCAAGGAGCGGGTGGCAATGGACAAACGCCGCCCATCCTTGAGGGATACTTCGTGGCCGTCATCCTCGCGGGGAGCGAAATTGCGGCTGATCACCTGGCGCCAGAGCATGCCGACCAAGGGCTGGCCGAGCAGGTTGCGCGCCACCGGATTGGCTTCACGCACCACGCCCTGCCCATCAATCACGATCACCCCGCCCGGCAGCAAATCCAGCAGGCTCTGCAGACGGTGGGCGAGACGCTCCTTCTCTGCCAGCTCCTGCATACGCTGGGCGCTGACCAGTGCCAGCTGCCCTTTCAGCTCGGTCACCCGAGCCTCCAGCATGCTGTAGGAGGCACTCAGCTGGGTGGACATCTGATTGAACAGGGCAAAGGTCTGCTCAAGATTGGCGCGCGCGCCCTGCTCAACAGGTAGCGCCGGGATCACAGCTTCAACGGAGCGCTGGGAAGTGGTATTCATCGTTCTCTCTCGCGTGGCGAGCCGTCATAAGACGGTCAGTTAGCTGAGAGATAGCAATACCCGTGCCTAAAAAATAATTCTTTATTTTCAATGACTTAAAAAACAAAGCCGAAGGATGCGTCAATCCTTCGGCTTTATTTCTGGGCTGGGCGCCAAGGGTCTGACAGCAGGCCTTAGTCGTCCAGCCCCTCATCGTCACGGCGGCTCATGCCGTACTTGCGCATCTTTTCCACCAGGGTGGTACGGCGTATGCGCAGGCGTTCGGCTGCACGGGCCACGACCCCGCCAGCGTCATCCAGAGCCTGCTGGATAAGGCCCTGCTCCAGATTGCCCAGATAGTCCTTCAGATCCAGCCCTTCCGGCGGCAGCATGGCCATGGAGTCGAGCCCCACACCTCCCGCCAGGATGGCAGCCCGCTCATCCAGCTCCTCGCGCAGGCTGGCGACCATGTTCTCGTCTTCGTCGTCGACATGACGGAACTTCTTCGGCAGCTCGCCCACACCGATCACCCCATAGGGGTGCATGATCGCCATGCGCTCCACCAGGTTGGCCAGTTCGCGCACATTGCCCGCCCAGTCATGCCGGCACAGCGACATGATGGCCGCCGAGTTAAAACGAATGGAACCGCGCTTCTCGTTCTCCATGCGCGAGATCAGCTCATTGAGCAGCAACGGGATATCTTCGATGCGCTCGCGCAATGGCGCCATTTCGATGGGGAAGACATTGAGGCGGTAATACAGATCTTCGCGGAAGCTGCCCGCCTCGATCATCTTCTCCAGATCCTTGTGGGTGGCAGCGATAATGCGCACATCGGCAGTCTGGGTTTTGTTGCTGCCAACCCGTTCGAAGGTACGCTCCTGCAACACACGCAGCAGCTTCACCTGCATCGGCAGTGGCATATCGCCGATCTCGTCGAGAAACAGGGTGCCGCCATTGGCCAGTTCGAAACGCCCGGCGCGGCTGCTGATGGCGCCGGTAAAAGCCCCCTTCTCATGGCCGAACAGCTCGCTCTCCAGCAACTCCGCCGGAATAGCCCCGCAGTTGACCGGCACAAAGGGCGCATCACGGCGCTTGGAGTGGTAGTGCAGGTTGCGCGCCACCACCTCCTTACCAGTACCGGACTCGCCCAGGATCAGCACGCTGGCCTCGGTATCTGCCACCTGCTGCATCATCTGCCGCACCTGCTGGATGGCGCGGCTGGTACCCACCAGGCTGCGAAACAGGTTGGTCTCGCGCTGCCGCCCACGCTCACGGGCCTGGTCGTACATCTCGCGGTAGACCTGGGCGCGATGCAGGGAATCGAGCAGCTTGTTATAGCTCAGAGGCATTTCCAGGCAGGCCAGCACACTGCGACGCTGCTCTTCCGGCCAGTCGGCGGCCATCTGATCATCAATCAATAACGCCGGGAGAAACTCATCCCAGGCCGCCAGATGCTTGAGCAACTCCAGCACGCCACCTTTGCCTTGCACATCACCCAGCAGCACACATAGCACATCGCGGCTCGACTCCAGGGTCGTCACCGCCTCACGCCAGCCAGCGCTGTCACAGGCGATATGCTCCTCACCCAGAAAACTCAGGATGACCGTCAGATCACGGCGACGCTCATGGTTGTCATCAATCAGCAGAATTTTGGTTTCACGCCACATAGTGTTCTTGTCTGATCCCGGAGTGAAGAAAGGCGCCACAGTCATGAAACAGGCGCCAGCAATTGGCCACTAGTTAAGTCAATTTTCTGTTCACAGTCAATTTTATGGCGTATTTTTTTGAAAAATGTTTGCTCCCTGGCAACAAGTCAGCCATGCCCCATACGCAATGGCCCGACTACCGGAGGCAGTCGGGCCATGTAGAAATCGTAGAGCAGCAAAGCACGACCTCAGCCAAACAGCTGATAAACCTTGGCACCCTGCTGAGATTGATTGAGCTGAACCAGCTCTTGGGCCAGGCGCTGCTGCTCGGCCTGGCAGACCGTGACCAGCTCGCGATACAGGTCGAGTAGTTCCTGCATGCGTATGCGCAAGGTTTCCTCATCACCCACGGCATCAACCATGGCTTCATCGACAGCGAGACGGCACTGCTGATCAAGCTCACCAATAGCCGCCCAATCCTGATTGGCCAGCGCACTACGCAGCGCACTACCGGTCTCTTGAAGACGCTGGACGGATTGACTCATGAGGTTACTCCTGGAGCATAAAACAGCTTCACTGACCGATTGCATCCCAGCCAGCCTTCACATTGCGTAGCAGGACAGCCACTTCATCAAGGATATCGGGCTCATTCTGTAGATTGGCCTCAACCAGGCGGGACACCATGTACTCGTACAGACTATCCAGATTTGCGGCCACTTCGCCACCCTGCTCAAGATCCAAGCCCTCACGCAAGCCACCGATAATACCGATGGCCTTGCCGATCAGCTCCCCCTTGAGTGCAGTCTGATTGCGCTCCATGGCGCCCTTGGCCTGAGCCAGGCGGCTGATACCGCCCTCCATCAGCATCTGGATCAGACGATGCGGGCTGGCCTCCATCGCCTGAGCATGAGTGTTGACGGTTTGATACTGCTTGAGGGCCGCCATTGCATTCATCGCCTGTACTCACTGTATTGCTTGCTGATACCTCAGGTATCGGCGCTACAGGCTAAAGCTTTAGCGGTAAATCAACTGACAGGAGCCGGCTCAACTTCCGGGCCGATGGCATCCCAGGCGCCCTTGATCTGCTCCAGCAGCACCTGAACCTCATCCAGGGTGCGAGGCGTGTTGTCCAGAGCCACACCCGCCAGACGGCGAGTCATATAGTCATAGAGCGCATCAAGATTCTCGGCAATTTCACCGCCCAGCGCCTTGTCCAGACTGGCCTGCAATACACCCAATATCGTGATGGTGCTGCCCACTGCCATGCCGCGAATCTCGGTGTCACCTTCAGCCTGGGCCTGCTTGGCCAGCATCACACGCTGCAAGGCACCTTCGAGAAGCATCTGTACGGTGCGGTAGGGCGTCACGTCCTGGCTGGTATTGACCTGCTTGTAGGTGTCGATCGGCTTTTTGCTCATTACTTATCCTTTTTCACAAACCCAGGCAGGCTGGCGAGCTGACTGGCCAGACTTTCACTGGTTTTCTGCAAGCGTCCAACCAGCATGTCCATGGCGTTGTATTGCGCATAAAGACGCTCCTGAACCTTTTCGATACGCAGGTTCAGGGCTTCACGCTGTTTGTCGATACTGCTAATCGTAGTTTGCAGGCCCTTCTCGCGCTGCTGCAAAACACCTTCGCTACCCAGATAAGGCTTGACCACTGCCTCAAGACGCCCCATCAAACCATTCTCACCTGCAACAAACTCGGCGATCTTGTCGTATTTCTCGGTTAGTGCCGTATCCAGGGTTGCAGAGTCGATGCTGAGCTTGCCGTCTTTCTGGGTGGTGATACCCAACTCAGCCAGCGATTGCACATCAAATTGACTGCCAAGCTGTACCAGTTCCTTGCGCATCCCCGACAAGAGATTGCGCACAGAGGTATCACCAAGCAAAGCCCCGGTGACCGGAGGCTTGCCTTCACCCACCTGAACGACCGCGGTGAGCTCGCTCGAGGTCT
This sequence comes from Pseudomonas xionganensis, assembly GCF_009763245.1. Classification (GTDB taxonomy): domain Bacteria; phylum Pseudomonadota; class Gammaproteobacteria; order Pseudomonadales; family Pseudomonadaceae; genus Aquipseudomonas; species Aquipseudomonas xionganensis. Next base: position 127,573 of record NZ_WKJZ01000002.1, read on the forward strand.
GCACCAGTTTGTTATAGGCCTCCACAAAACGCTGCAGGTTGGTACGAACCGAGCCCTTGTCTTCGGCAATATTGATATCCACCGTCTTGTTAGCGGCAATATCATCGGCGGACTGGGCACTGGTCAGCTTGATGGTAACGCCTTCAATGACATCGGTAATGGTGTTGCTGTCCTTCACCACCGACAAACCATCGACCTTAAACATCGCCGATTGTGCGGTATCAATGGTCTTGCTGTTACTGCCATCAACCGACGCCAGCAATGAAAGACTGTTATCGCCAGCACTCAGATCATCGGTAGTGGCGGTCACCGCAATTGACTCAGCATTGCTGGACTGGATCAGCAGGCGCGAACCGCCGCCTTCAACAGTTTCAATCGTGGCACTGATGCCCTGCCCAGCACCGTCGGTATTGATCTTCTGGCGAATGTCCTCCAGAGAATCCTCAGCCGTGATGGCCACAGCCAAGTTGGTTGCCCCACTGCTAATGTTCAGCGTGCCTTCCTTGAACGTTGCAAGCGCTCCACCGGCAACAACCGGCAACTGTGCGACACTGCTGCCGGCACTAAAGCCCAAGGCTTTAAGCGAGTTAGCGCCTGAAGTCAGGCCATCTTCAGTGGCCACAACCTGCAAATCGTTGCCGACTCCGGGCTTGGAAGAACTCAGCACCAAACGCGAACCTGAAGCATCGGTGACGATACTGGCGCTAATACCCTGGGCGCTCCCAGCCGTATTGATGGCATCACGAACGCCCAGCAGACTGTTGTTATCTTCTGTGATGTTGACATTGATGCTACTGCTGCCGGCGCTGATCGCCAAAGTCCCGGAGTTAAAGGTTGCGGCCGAGCCTCCGGTTACAGATTGAAGGGCAACCTTGCTGCTTGAGGCCAATTGCTCGACCTGCAGACTGAACTTTCCCGCGGGCACATCCGCGCCCGCAGTAGCAGTGAGAATTGATGAATTTGAGGAGGAGACTGTCTGCTTTTGAAAGGCCGACAACTTATTGAGGCTCTGCAGGGTCGTATTGAACTCGCTGATAACCGAGCGCATCGTTCCCAAGGCGGAAATACGTGAGGTGGTGGCTTTTTCAAGGCGATTGAGTTGCGCCTCCTTTGGGGCCCGCTCGGAGTTAACCAGCGCCGTTACAATGCCATTGATATCGATTCCAGAGCCAATGCCTGTAACCCCGACCATAAATCACCTCGCCAAAATAATGACTCTATAACGCCTAATAGCGTAATACAGTCAAAAGCCGTGCCAGCACTGGGCTAGGCTTCAGCCTTGAACAACAGACTGCGAACCTCCGACAGATTCTCTGCCAACTGCAGCGCCTCTTCAGAAGGGATCTGGCGAATGATATCTCCAGACCCCGCATCGGTGACCTTGACTACTACACGGCCACTGCCTTCCTCCAAGGAAAAGTTCAGGCTGCGACGAACCGACTGCACAAAGTCCTGAATGGTTGCCACTGCGGCCTCAACCTCCTCGCGGGAAGCCTCGGCAGGCATAGCAGTCTTGGGGGCTTGATCTGCCGCAGGGGTTTGAGCTTCAGGTTCCCCTGCTACCGCCCTAAACTTGGCGGCTGGCCCTGAATCCCGTTCACCCTTAACGGTTGCAGCAGCTGCATTAAGCGAATTCTGAATAGAACCAATGTCCATAACTTTCTCCTCACAATGAGGGAACGGGGAGAAGAGCCAAGCCCTTCCCCCCGTAGTCTAGCCCTTTTACCCTTAGCCGAGCAGACTGAGGACAGCCTGTGGCAGCTGGTTGGCCTGGGCCAGGATCGCGGTACCGGCCTGCTGCAGGATCTGATTCTTGGTCAGTTCCGAAGTTTCAGCAGCAAAGTCGGTGTCACGAATCCGGCTACGGGCAGCCGAGGCATTCTCGGAGATGTTCTGCAGGTTCGAGATGGTGTTCTCGAAGCGGTTCTGCACAGCACCCAGTTGAGCACGCTGACTGTCGATATTGGAGATCGCCGAACTGATGATGCCGAGAGCATTCTGCGCGCCAACCGCCGTGCTGATATCGACGGTATCGACAGCCTCCAGGGTGCTGTACACGCTGGCATCCTGCAAGCCACCGTCAATGGTTTCAAAGTTCTCCACCTCGAATGAATCAGGGGACTCGAAGCGCACCTGGCCTACGGCCACGGCACCACCCGCACCATCACCAGCCAGAGTTGCAGCACCATCGATGGTATCGCTGGCATCCTGATCGTCTGCAATACCGTTATCACCACTGAAGGACAAAGTCTGCAGCTCAGCCGCAACATCGTTGTCTTCGGCATCAACGGCAGTGTAATCCTTGATGATGATGTTATCGCCACGCTCGCTGACCATCTCCAGGGCACCGTTGTTCAGCACGCGGGCACTGATGCCGGTACGCCCGGTTTCCTTGTTGATCTGGTCTGCGAGCCCGGAGAGGTCACTCCAGTCGGTAATACTGGTGGAGATGGATACGCCATCGGTGTCCTTGGTGTTGTTGGCACCGTACAAGGTGAAGCTGATGGTGCCGCCCGTGGAGGTATTGGTGAAGCCACCGTCGGAATCCTGCTGCAGGCGCGCAGCGGTGCGCGCGGTTGCATTGACGCCAGTGGCGTCGGAAGCCTTGTTGACGGCCTCTGCCAGCTGACGGGCAGAGGAACCGTCACCCAGAGCGATGGAAGCTGTGCCCAACTTACCCTTGATGGTCAGGCCGTCGGTATTGGCGGGCGACGAAGCATAGCCGATATCGGTGGTGGTGTAGGCCGAGAAGTCGGTGGAAGCAACAGCCGTAGCCGCAATACCAGTCTGTGCGTCGGTGGCGCTATCGCCCAGTCCGACTACGGCGCTATTGAAGCGACTGGCACCGATGCGGGCTGCCGATGCAGCACCCACCGAAACGCTGATGGTTTCAAAGGCGTTGGCACCGACCTGGAAGCTTTGCGAACCGAAGGTACCGTCAAGAATCTTGCGACCACCGAAGCTGGTGGTTTCGGCAATACGGTTCAACTCCTGTTGCAGCTGCGACACTTCTGCCTGCAGAGCTGCACGCTCACTGGCGCCGTTGGAGCCGTTAGCCGACTGCAGCGACAGGTCACGCATACGCTGCAAAATGCCGGTGGACTGCTGCAGCGCACCTTCAGCGGTTTGCGCCAGAGAGATACCGTCGTTAGCGTTACGGGTTGCTACGTTCAGGCCGTTGATCTGGCTGGTCAGGCGGTTGGAAATCTGCAGACCGGCGGCGTCATCTTTAGCACTGTTGATACGGAAACCGGTGGACAGACGCTGCAGCGAAGTATCCAGGCCTTTGGACGAGGCCCCAAGGTTACGCTGGGTATTGAGCGACGCGACGTTGGTGTTGACTGTAAGGGCCATGGTGTTTGCCTCCAAAGGACCGTGTTACTGAGTTTGCCTGAGCTTGCGAGCTTTGGGCCTGCTTTGCTCAGACGCCCCATTAAGTTCGCATTCGTACTTTGTATCGGCCCTTTGCGGTGCAACTTTAGGCAGCTTTAGCCTGGTTTTTTGATTTTTTTTATTCCTTCAAAAACAGCCATTTAGAGAAAACGAGCCATACAATTTGGCTTTTCGTGAAAAGCTTGACGCGCTATCGGAGGAGAAATCCGCTAGCGCATCAGACCGACATAGCCTAGAAGCGCTTGAGCCAGGCATCAGGCCAATGGGTGATGTTCTGGCTAAGCGAACTTTCATTGAACGGCCAGGCCGGCTGCTCAATGACGAACTGCGGGTTGGCTTTTGCGAAGTCGATGGCCGCATTGGACGGATTGTCGGTGCCCCAGTCCTTACCGGCACGTGGCACGTCCTTGACCTCCTTCATTACTCCGTCAGTGGCGACAATGTAGGAACCCTTGCTGACCAACGGAGAATAGAGGCGCAGCTCCTCAGAGACATGGGCATAGCTATGGTTGGAGTCGAGGATCACCAGCACGGTCTCGCCCGGCTTGATCAGCGACTTGACCTGCTCTACCACGTCGTCGGCCACCGAACTGCCCTCGATCAGAGTCAGGTAACTGAACAACTCATGCTCTTCGATGGCCTTGCGGTTGTGTGGGCGGATTTCGATGTCTACGCCAATTACTCGCCCCTTTCCCATGGCCTTGAACAGGCTGGCGTAATAGATGAGAGAGCCGCCATGGGCGATACCGGTTTCCACGATCACATCCGGTTTGACGCTGTAGATGACCTCCTGCATGCGGATCATGTCCTCCGGCAGCTGGATCACCGGGCGCCCCATCCAGGAAAAGGTATAGGGATACTTCTGGTTCCAGCCCAGATTGACCCACTGCCGGGACAGAATCTCGAAGGATTGGTCGGTGTAAAGGTCCAGCTCGCGGATGGCACCGCCCTCTTCCAGGACCAGCTTCTTGTTATCGGTATCGACTGTCAGTTTCACGTCCTGCTCCTTTTCGAGTATCAAATTCGCCCACGCCACCAGGCGAGGGCATCATCCAGACCACTGTGCAGATCGAACCGCGGCCGCCAGCCAGTGGCCAACAGGCGCTGATTATCGGCGATCAGCAACGGGGGATCGTTGGCCGCAACCGGGATGGCCCCGAATTGCAGCAGGTGTTCGGCATTCAGTTGTCTGGCCAGATACTCGATGACCTCACGCAGGCGTATCGGCTGACCGCTACCAATATTGAATGCACCTTCGGAATTCGTATTCATCAGCTGTACCAGGGCTGCAGCAACATCTGCCACATGCAACAGGTCGCGCCGCTGCTCGCCATGGGAGCAGCGCGCCGGCTCACCCTTGAGCAACGCACTTAACACCGCCGGCACCAGGCGTCCAGGCGCTTCGAAGGGCCCATAGGCATGGAAGATGCGTGCCCAAGCGATCGGCATGCCATGCAATTGGCCAAATAGCTCGGCCAGCTCGCGGGTAACATTCTTGCAGCGGCCATAGGGCGTTGCCGGCAACAGTGGCGTCTGGTACTCCCGGCAGATGCCCTCGCCGCTCCAGTCATATTCGGCGCAGCTGCCAACCAGCACAGCCTGCTCACCGCCATGACGCTGGAAGGCGTCCAACAGCTCCAGGGTCGCGCGCACCCAGGCAAGGTTCTCCGGCGTCGTCCAGTACACCCCGGGTTTGGCGCACCAAGCCAAGTGCACCAGGCGCTGCGGCCTTACCTTGGCAAGCAGCGCGGTAGCCGCACCAGGTTCGAGCAGATTGAGCTGATGCACGCCAGGCCCACCCGGCGCCTGGCGACCACAGGCAGCGTGCACCTCGTGCCCCGCCGCCAGCAGCTGTGCGACCACCTGACGGCCGACGAAACCACTGCCACCGGTGACCAGCACCCGCGCCATCAGAAGCTCCGCAGCTCGGGCACGGCCACCACAAATTGGCCGCCCCAGGTTTTGATCACAGCCTGCTGCTCCATCACCTCGCAGAGCAGGTTCCAAGGCAGTACCAGCACATAATTCGGCTTCTCTTCACCAATACGTGCTGGCGGGACGATGGGAATCCGACTGCCCGGCAGAAACTTGCCCTGCTTGTGCGGGTTGGCATCGGCCACCCAGGCCAGCAGATCACTGCGCACGCCGGCATAATTGAGCAGGGTATTGCCCTTGGCAGCGGCGCCATAGGCCGCCACGCGCTTGCCTTCAGCCTTGGCCTGCAACAAGAAGCGCAACAGCCCGTGCTTGATCCGTTCGGCGGCAGGCGCCAGAGTCGAATAGAACACAGCTGTTTTAACCCCCGCCTGCTCCTCACGGGCCAACAACTCAATCACGGCGGCAGACACTGCATGAGCGCCCTCGCTGCGTTGCGCATAGACGCGCAACGAACCGCCATGGGTCGACAGCTCCTCGACATCGAAAAGCTGCAGACCATTGCGGGTGCATAGGCTCTGCACAGCGGTCAACGACAGGTAGGAGTAGTGCTCGTGATAGAGGGTGTCGAACTGATTCTCAGCCATCAGACGTAATAGATGAGGAAACTCGAACGTGACCACCCCACTAGGCTTGAGCAGGGTGGCAAAGCCCTTGAGAAAATCATTGATATCCGGCACATGGGCCAGCACGTTGTTGGCTGCCATCAGGTCGGCGCGCCAACCTTCGGCAGCCAGGCTGGCCGCAGTTTCTTCACCAAAGAACAACTCGCGAATCTGTAACCCCTTTTCCCGCGCCGCACGGGCAGTGCTGGCGGTCGGTTCAATGCCCAGGCAGGGAATGCCGCGCTGAGCCACATACTGCAACAGGTAACCATCGTTGGCGGCGACTTCCACCACCCGGCTCTGGGCATTCAAGCCAAAACGCTCGACCATCTGCGCCACATAGCGCTGGGCGTGCTCCAGCCAGCTACTGGAGTAAGAGCTGAAGTAGGCATAGTCGGCATCGAACAGACTATCGGCCGAGCGGAAATCCTCGGTCTGCACCAGCCAGCAGCTGTCACACACCAGCACCCGTAGCGGCACCCATTGCTCAGCCTGGTCCAACTGATCGGCACGCAGGTAGGCATTGGAAGGTGGCGCCGTACCCAGGTCGATCAGCGGTAGATGCAATGCAGCCCCACAGCCTCGGCACTTCATAACTCGACTCCTTGAAAGGACTGATCCAACAACGGATGAGCGGCATCGCGAGCAGACAAATTAACGACCGGTAAAGGCCACGCAATGGCCAAACATGGATCGTTAACGGACAGCGCCCCCTCATGCTCCTGGCTGTAATCGGCGCTATGCAGATATAGCAGTTCGGCATCATCGCTGAGCGTCTGAAAGCCATGGGCAAAGCCAGGCGGCAGTAACAGACTGCGCCCATCACCTGCATCCAGCCGTTCGGCATGCCAGCGCAAGAAGGTGGGTGAGCCGCGGCGCAGATCCACCGCCACATCCCATACGGCACCTCGCAGGCAGGTAATCAACTTGGTCTCGGCCTGCGGTGGATACTGAAAATGCAGGCCACGCACACTGCCACGCTGGGTGGTACGTGAATGATTGATCTGACGGACGTGCAAGGATTGCCCACACGCCGCCAGACTGGCCTGGCAGAACAGCCGAGAAAAACGACCCCGTTCGTCTTCATGCACCTTGTGCTGCACGCTGAACAGGCCCTTGAGCGGCAGTTCCAGCAGGCTCAGCTCACTCATGCGCACCCCAGTAATCGGTTAACTGCGCCAGGGTATAGGCCCGCATGTCCTCACCACGTTGCCAGGCCTGGTGCCACGCCAGGGTCTGCTGCAGACAGCTATCCAGCGACCAGCGTGGCGACCACCCCAGCAGCTGGCGGGCGCGGCTACTGTCCAGACGCAACAAACCTGCCTCATGCAAGTCACTGGCTTCGATCAACAAGCCGGGAGCTTGCGACCAGCGCTGCGCCAAACGCTCGACCACCTCACCGACCGTGCACATATCACTGTCAGCGGGTCCAAAGTTCCAGGCGCCAGCCACCGCGCAACCTTGTTCATAGAGGCCCTGGGCCAATTGCAGATAACCCGCCAGCGGCTCCAGGGCATGTTGCCATGGGCGCACGGCCTGGGGGTAACGCAAGGTCACCGGTTCACCTCGCGTCCAGGCCGCAAGAATATCGGGCACCAGCCGATCAGGGGCAAAGTCACCACCGCCCAGTACATTGCCGGCGCGGGCCGTGGCCATGGCCAGACCGTGTTCGGCATAGCGCGCAGCCGGAAAATAGGACGCGGCGAATGACTGCGCCACCAGCTCGCAGCAGGCCTTGCTGCTGCTGTAGGGGTCATGGCCGCCCAGCGCTTCATTCTCGCGATAGGGCCAGGCCCATTCATGGTTGGCGTAGACCTTATCGGTGGTGACCACTACACAGGCCTTTACCCCGCCCGTCTGGCGCATGGCTTCCAGCAGGTGAAGCGTGCCCATGACATTACTGGCATAGGTACCCAACGGATCCCGATAGCCCTCGCGAACCAGTGGCTGTGCCGCCAGGTGCAGGACGATTTCCGGTTTGACCTGATCCATCACCTGCTGCAACGCGTGCAGATCGCGCAAGTCACCGATATGGCTGTCAATACCTTCCCCGACTCGCGCCAGCTCAAACAGGCTGGGCGAGGTGGCGGGGTGCAGCGCAAAACCACTGACCCGAGTACCCCAACTCTGCAGCCAGAGTGCCAGCCAGCCACCTTTGAAGCCGGTATGCCCAGTGAGCAGTACCCGTTTGCCGCGCCAGAATGCGCGGCTCAGCTCCACTGCTTCCAAGGGGCCTCCCCACTCAGCCACAGCTGCTCCAGGTAATTCTTGTCGCGCAGGGTGTCCATCGGGTGCCAGAAGCCCTGGTGCTGGAAAGCCATCAACTGGCCATCGGTGGCCAACTGAGTCAGCGGCTCGGCCTCCCACGACGTCTCAACACTACCAATATAGGGCAGCACTTTGGGCGACAACACAAAGAAACCACCGTTAATCCAGCCTCCATCACCCCGGGGCTTCTCAATAAACCCCTTGACCTGATCACCCTCACGCTCAAGGGCGCCATAACGGCCTGGCGGTTGTACAGCGGTGACCGTGGCATATTTGCCATGGGCCTTGTGGAAGGCCACCAGCGCACTGATATCCAGATCGGATACGCCATCGCCATAGGTGAAACAGAATGCCTCTTCTGCATCCAGATAGCGCCCGGCGCTTTTCAAGCGCCCCCCGGTCATGGTGTCTTCACCAGTATCCACCAGGGTCACTCGCCACGGCTCGCTGTAGTTCTGATGCACTTCCATCTGGTTGCTGCGCATGTCGAAGGTGACATCGGATGTATGCAGAAAGTAGTTGGCGAAAAAATCCTTTATCGCATACCCCTTGTAGCCCAAACAGATCACAAAATCATGAATACCGTGGGCCGAGTACTGCTTCATGATGTGCCAGAGAATCGGCTTACCGCCGATCTCGATCATGGGTTTGGGCTTGAGATGCGACTCTTCGCTGATGCGCGTACCCAGGCCACCGGCCAGAATCACTGCCTTCATGCTTGTTCTCCTTCGTCACAGTAGCGCTGCCACATCTCTTTGTAGGTCTGCTCCATGCGCCGGGTAAAGTCGGCAGCATCACAGAGCTTCGAGTCCAGCATGCGCTGGCGCAATCCAGCACGAGTCTGCGCCAACGCAGGAACATCGCTGGCAAGGGCCACCAACTTGTCGAGGTACTCCTGCTCGGTGTCGGCGATCCACTCGTCGAAACCGGCACCATGAAGAATCAGCGCCCCTACTCGGCCCATCGAAGGTCGATCACGCAGGGTCACCACCGGCAGCCCCATGTAGAGGCTTTCATACAGCGTGGTGCCGGAGTTGTGCGGAAAGCAGTCCAGCGCGATATCCATCCGCGCCAGGGCATCGGTCGGCGACGAGGTATAGCCAAACTGCAAGCGCTCGGGGGCAATGCCGTGTTTCGCAAACTCGCCATGAAAATGCGTGCACAGACTCTCGTCGCTGAAAAAGCTGCTGTCGAGCATGAGGCGGGAGCCGGGCACCCGCTGCAGTAGCTCGGACCAAACCCGAATCACCTTGTGGTTCAGACGTATCGGTCGGGTCAGGCTACCGAAGGTGATGTAACCATTGCCCAGGGCCGGTAGCTCGCCAACCACCACCTGCATCCGCTCTGGAGGAACATAGGCAACCGCTGGAGCCGGCATGCGCCAGAGCTGCTCGGCAAAGGAGGATTCGCTGCCAGGCGGGAGCATCTGTTCGTCGGCCAGGAAGTAGTCGACCTGTTTCAAACCCGTGCCGAATGCAAAGCCCATCCACCAGCTGGCCTGCACGGGGGCCGGCTTGAGCGCGAAAACCTGCAACCGGCTATTGGCGGTGTGACCGGCCAGATCGACGAGGATATCGATACCATCCGCCCGAATCTGTTCGGCGATCAGCTCGTCGCTAAGCCCGACACAATGCCGCCAGTGATCGCAATAGCCCATGAGCCGCTCGGTAACGGCGTCTTCTCGCTTGGCCAGCGAATAAGCGAATACCTCCACCTGGCTCTTGTCGTGATTGCTCAGCAGAGGCTCGATGAACATTGCGCAGACATGGGCCCGGAAGTCCGGCGACACATAGCCGATACGCAAACGGCGCTGCACAATGCGAGAATTGGGATAATCGTTATAGCGCCTGGCAGGGTAGTTGCTAGTCGCTTCCCGATAAAGCTGGTACACCTGCTCGCCAGTCCAGTCTGGGTGATAGTTGGCAATAAACAACAGATTCGTACTGGCGCCAGGCAGCTCCAGTACCTCACGCAACAATTCAATGGCGCGATCCAGATTGCCGAAATGCGACTCGACGCCAGCCAGGTTGATCCGTACCGGCAAGTAGCTATGCAACACTTCCTGGGATTTCCGGTAGGCGTCCAGGGCCTCACGCAAGCGCTTGCCACCGCTGAGAATGTTACCCAGGTTGCACCACAGGCTGGGGTCGTCCGGGTTCAACTCCAGCGCTACCTGCATGACCTTCTCCGCCTCCCCGAGCACGTGTCCGTCCAGGTAGGTGTTGGCAAGGTTGTTCCAGGCCAGGGGCTGGGTTGGAGAGATCGCCAGTGCGCGCATGAAGCACCCCTCGGACTCATGCTGCCGCCCGACGGAACGGTACACCTCGCCGAGCATGTTCCAGCCGGGCTGGTAGTCGGACTTGAGCTGCAAGCCCCGCACCAGATACTCGAGTGCCTTATGGGGATCCTGCTCGCCCTTGTATGACTGACCGATCCAGCACAGGGCCTCGTGACTGTTGGGGTTCAGCTCCAGGGCCCTGTTGAGGTACTCACGCCCCTCTTGAGGGTGTTCGTTCATGATGGCCGACATGCCCCGGTAGCACCAGGCATCCGCATGCTGAGGGCAACGCTCGGTCCACTCGCGCATGGCGTCCAGGTCGTCTTCCAGACGGTTCGAGCTGCGCAAGAAGTAACTGAGCCTCTGCCAGCCCATGTCGCAACCCGGATTGTGCTGCAGCAGCGTGCGCAGCGTGCTCTCAGCCAGTTCAGGCTGCTTCATCCGCGAATATGCGGCGGCCAGCACGAGGCTCGCCCGCCACTGTCCCGGTTCTTCGACCAGCACCGCCTCGGCCAGTTGCCTGGCGCGCGCCACGTCATGATCCAGCTCCAGATCGGCCAGGGCCGCCCGCAGCTCCAGATCACGGGGCCATTCGACATAGGCAGCGGACACCAGGGGATAGGCGATTTCTCGTTGGCTGAGCTGATAACGCGCCAGTGCAAGAGCCCGGCGATGTTTCTTGGAGAGCACCTTGAGCTCGCCGGCCAAGTCTATAACCTGCGTCCAAGACTCCTGGGCAAAGGCCTCGACAAAGCGCTGCTGGATGACAGTCTGGGAGCTTTTCTCCAGGCAGCATTTCTTGTACTTCAGCCCACTGCCGCATGGACAGGGATCGTTGCGACGCGGCTGCCGATCAGGCGACTGGCCCAGCACGCTCAACCTCAGTTGCAACTGTTCGATCAGACCGAGCGCTTGCAATGCACCGGCATGACCGGGCTGGACTTCCAGTACCTGATTGAAGGCGGCCAGCGCAGCCGGCCAGTCCTGTGCCTGGATGCAGGCCTGGCCAAGTTTCATGGCGTATTCGGAGTTGCCGGGCTCCAGTTCCAACAACTGGTCGAAGGCGCGCAGGGCAACCACGCTGTCATTGCTTGCCAGCGCGGCCTCCCCGAGCAGCGACCAGGCCTCGACGTCCTCCGGCTGATACTGAAGCAGCTCACGACTGCTGTTCCGCGTACGAGTGTAATCCCCCTCTTCGAACGCCAGCCTTGCCTGCCGACGGAAGAAATCCACAATCCACTCGGTATCAATTGTCATGCTTGGAATCCGTCATTTTCCCGATATGCCTTGGCAGGTTAGCAATTAACGCGCCAGCACACGGAAAAAGAACGACACAGCTACAGGCGCAGAGCCTCAACGCAACTGATTAAACAGATTCAATCCGGCGATCTTGACGTAACTCTGCTGCGCGGCCTCCAGAATAATGGTCTGGAACGACAGACGGGAAAGCGCCTCGGCATAGTCCAGCTCGCGCAGCTCAGCCTGGACCGCCTTATTCACCAAGGTGACGTCTTCGTTATCCGTCTCGGTGGTTTCGATCAGATTGAGACGGGCACCGATCTCGGTCTGCACCTCCAGCACCTTGCCCAGACCGTTATCCAGGTTGGTCAAAGCAATCGCCACCTCATTACGCACCGCCAGATTACCGGCAGGCGATGTGGGCGATGACTCCAGGGCCTGACGCAGGCGGCTGATGGTATTGAGGATACTGCGCTGTTCCTGAAACTGCGGCTGTACACCGAACTCATCGCCGCCCGCCACTGCAGCCGGGGCAGACAGGGTGAAATCGGCGCCGAACACGGTAAAGGTCGAGGGGTATGGTCCGGCCGCCGTCCCGGTTGCCAGCACTGGGCTGCTGGGGCCTACCGGCTGGGCATAGACCTCATAGTCGGTGTCATTGGTAAAGCGCAGGACGATGCCGGAGGTGGGGAACTGGCTATCGAAGGCAGCCTGGTTGCTGATGCCTGCCGGCGCCACCACTGCGACCGAGTTGTTGGTCGAGGAGCGGGTTACGGCAAAATCCGTGGGGGCCGATTGCAAGGTAAAACTGTGGGTGCCTATACCTGGCGCGCCAGGCAAGGCTGGCGGCTGGATATCGGCCAGCAGGTTATCCAGATCCAGCTCGTTATCGCCTTCTTGCAGGACCACATCCAGTTGGAAGCGCATGCCGCGGAAATTGATGACGTTACCGCCATTGACCAGGGGATCGATCTGACCGCCGCCCGGCACTTCCGAGGTGACGTCAGCACCGGCGCCGTCATAGATGCGGAACTCAGAGCCACTGACAAACACCAGCGAATAGGGCTCGCCGCCACGGAAATCGCTATTGAACGCCTGGTTGTCCTGCACCAGCCCCGGAGAGATAAATACCCGCTGTTCGTCGGCGGGCAACGCCGGGATGGTGGTGGCGGGTAACGGCGGGGTGGGCAGCGCCGGATTATCGACGCCGGCCGCCTCCAGCACCCGGTTGGCATTGCTCACATCTTCAAACAGACGCTTGCCGTTGTCGTTGATCGCCACATTGGTCGAACCGGCCACCTGCAGGCTGCGCTGGCCCTCATCACCCTGATAGGAGTAGGTGCCATCGGGGTTACGCAAAAAGGGTTCGGTCTTGCCCAGAAAGCCGCTGAACAGGTATTCGCCACGGGCGTTGCGGCTGTTCATCAGATTAAGCAATTCGTTTTCGCGCTCGCTAAGTTCCTTGGCAATGGACTTGCGGTCATTGGCAGACAACGCCCCGCCACCGGCCTGCACCGCGAGTTCACGGATGCGCTGCAGCACATTGACCATGGAGGTGATGGTGGTTTCTTCCTGGGTCAGGCTGTTTTTCGCGGCGGTGAGGTTCTCCTTGTACTGCCCCAGTACCGCCTGTTGCTGCTCCAGCTGCAGCAGACGCACCGAGGCCACGGGGTCATCGGCGGGAGTGAGAATACGGTTGCCGCTGCTGATCTGCTCCTGGGTACGAATCACATTGGCATAGTTGCGCCCAAGGCCATTGACCCCGTTGTTGAATGCCTGGATGGAAGAGATGCGCATGACCATGGTTCTAACCTCGATGTCCTGTCGGCGGCGAATAGCCGTCAGAACGAGTTAATCAGTGTATCGAACAGAGTACGGGCAACTTGAATAATCTGTGCCGAGGCCTGGTAGTACTGCTCGAACTGGATCAGTTTGGCAGCTTCTTCATCCAGGTTCACCGCCGACACCGAGTCACGATTGTCGGAAGCCTGCTTGAGAATGGCACTGGTGGCCTCACCATCGACACGCGCCTGACTGGTCAGGGTGCCCACCCGCTCCACCAGGTCGCCGTAGGCATCGGTAAAACTCGACCCCGTAGTGGCAGGTGCATTGGGATTGATGCCGATGACTGCACGATTCTGCAGGTCGATCAGTTTCAACGCGTTGCGGTTATCCGACACACCGTTGGTGTTGAAGGAAACCGAGAAGTTATCACCGCCCTGCGGGCGCCCACTGATGGTGACCTCATACTCGAAGGATGAAGGCACCACAGGCGGACCTGCGGTAGCGGGCACGTTGATGGTCAGGGTGTTGTTCTGCCCCGGGACGATGATGCCGGTGTCAATCACGTTGCCGTTTATATCCACCACGTCGTAACCCTGGGTCGCCCCACCGGCTGCGCCCATGACAATGCGCAGCGGCGGCGCATTGCGCAGGCTGGTTTCCAGATCGGCCTTGGCCACCGGGTCATAAATATCGATTTCAGTGATCAAAGTCGGCTGGCTGATGGTGCCGGTGCCGATATTGGCCGGACTGGTCTGCGACTTGAGCGGTGCGGCAAAGGCCAGCTCTTCCGGGTTTTTCATATCCGAGCGGATGTATTCGCCGGCATTGCGGGTCGGCATGATGCGGAAACGGTCGCCGGCAGCAAAAGTGCCTGCGGCAACATTCACGGAAAACCCATCAAAGATCAGCGGTGTGGCGCTGGTGATGTCATAGGGCGCCGGCGCCGGCACCAGAGGCGTGGAAGGGTCGGCATCATCATCGTAGACCGGCACCACCATGGTGCCGTCAGATACCCGGCGCACGGTGTATTCGGTGGCACTGGTGAACTCCACCTCATAGTCACTGGTGGTCAGCTGGGTGGTGTCCTCGATCAGCACATTGAGGTTGGCCGTGGTATCGCTGTTGCCGATACGCGCCAGGCTGCGCTGGCCGATCAGTACCGGGTCGTTGAGCTCGCGAAACAGCGACTTGCCAAACTCGCCATTGAGGTCCAGGCCCTGGCCCAGCTGACGATTGACCTGATCGGTGACCGACAAGGCCAGGCGGCCGACGGCATTGAGGGTGACATCCAGCACATCCTCGCGATAACGAATCAGGCCGCCCATCTCGCCACCGGTGATCAGCGAGGTGATGCCCTGACGCGACTGGCCGCTGACGAACTGCACCTCGCTGCGCAGTGGATCGGACAAGCCCGGCACCACTTCCAGACGCGAGGCCTGACTGCCTACCACCAGCGGCTGACCTGAGCCCACAAACAGGTTGAAGCTGTTGTCATCCTGCGGAACCACCGTCACGCCGATAAAGGTCGCCAGCTTGCGCACCGTCTCGTCGCGGGCATCGATCAGATCGTTGGGCTGCCGGCCATTGGCTGCTGCCACGGCAATGGCTTCATTCAGGCTGGCGACCGAGGTGGCCAGCTGATTGACCTGATCGGTGACGGCCGACAGCTGCTTGTTGATAAAGGCGTTCTGCTCATACAGACGGTCATAGACGGTGTTGAAGCGCTTGGCCAGGCCTTCGGCCTCGGACAAGGCCAGCTGCCGTGCCGGAATATTGGCAGGGTCTTCGGCGGCGGTTTGCAAGGCGGCAAAGACCTTCTGCAAGCCCGGGTTGATGCCCGTGGTGCTACCGGCCAGCAGGGAGTCGAGCTGGTTGATCTGGCTCAGATAGGCCTTTACATCACTGTCCAGGGCCGTGCTGCTGCGCACCTGGGTGGTCAGAAAGTCGTTGTAGATCCGCCGCACATCCACCAGCGTGGTGCCGGAGCCGATATAGCCGGCGCCACTGAACTGCGGCACCCGGGTCGCCTGGATGGTTTCCTGACGGGTGTAGCCCGGCGTATTGACGTTGGTGATGTTGTGGCCGGTGACCGCCAGCGAGGTCTTGTTCGCCGACAGGCCGGACAGGCCGATATTGAGTAGGTCAGCCATGGCTTATCATCCACGGGTCGGCGGCGTGCCGACTGCCGCTACGGTCTGGTAGGTCTGCATCTTGCGCGCGATCTGGGAGATCTTGCGTGCATAGTTGGGGTCGGTGGCGTAGCCGGCCTGCTGCAGTTCGTGCACGAAACGTTCGGGGTTGTCAGTGCTGCTCAGGGCTTTTTGATAGCGCCCGTTATCCTGCAGAAAGCTCACATAATCCTCGAAACTCTGGGCAAAGGAGTCATAGGCGCGAAAACTCGCCGCTTCCTTGACCGCCTTGCCGCTCTTGTACTCGGTGGTCAGCACCCGTGCCGACTCGCCATCCCAGCTGTTGTGGGTCTTGATACCGAACAGGTTGTGGCTGCTGGAGCCGTCCTGCTGACGAATGATCGACTTGCCCCAGCCGGTTTCCAGGGCAGCCTGGGCCACCAGATAACGGGCATCGACGCCAATCTTCTCGGCCGCCTTTTCCGCCATGGGCAGCATGGTGGCGACGAAGTCCTGGGGCGAACTGAACATGGACTTGCCCGGCGCCAAAGGCGGCTGGGCGATACGGCGGCCACTGATGGCATCGCTACCCGCCAGGCTCAGGGCCTTGTCAGGCGGCGCGGCAAAGCTCTTGGCCGGAATCCAGTCGTTCTGCGCCAAGGCCTGCCCCTCTGGCTGGGTAGCCGACGGCACAATCCCGGCCAGCAGACGGTCGGTCAGCTTGCCCGGCAAGGCCAGACGGCGCTGGTTGATCAGGGGGGCATCGTTGCGGCTGCTATCGACCTGGGCCAGGGGCTTGCTCGGCGCGGCGGGCACGGGCTGATCGACCTGGGCAAAGGGATTGGGTCGGCTATCGGGTTGCTTGAGCTTGGACATCTGCCGCTCCAGCACCTGGGCCAGGCCAATACCCTTGCCATCATTGGCCAGGGTCAGGGACAGCTGCTGATCGTGCATGTCCTGGTAGGTCTTGCCTTCACTGCTGTTGAGGTAGTTACCCTCGGCAAATACATCGTTGGCCTTGCGCATGGCCTTGAGCATTTCATTGAGGAACAGCGACTCGAACTCCTTGGCGACCTTGCGAATGTTCTGCTCGCTGTCACCGCCCACCTTGAACTGGTTCAGGCGGTTGAGATCGGTGAAGGTGCCACTGTCCAGCGGGCTTTTACCATTGCCGAGCAAACCGGCGGAAAGTCGAGAGTCCATGATGCTGTCCTCTTGCTTAAATCACGATCAGATCGGCCTGCAAGGCGCCGGCTTGCTTGAGCGCCTCCAGGATGGCCATCAGGTCGGAGGGTGCTGCGCCCACCTGATTGACCGCACGCACGATCTCATCCAGCGTGGTACCGGGACCAAACTTGAACATCGGCTTGGCCTCCTCGTCGGCATTGACCCGCGAGCGCGGCACCACCGCGGTTTCGCCGCCGGAAAGGGCCTCGGGCTGACTGACAATAGGGTCTTCGGTAATGGTCACCGTCAGGCTGCCATGGGTCACCGCAGCTGGCTGTACCCGCACGTTCTGGCCGATGACGATGGTGCCGGTCCGTGAGTTGATGATGACCTTGGCCACCGCCTGCCCCACTTCGACCTCAAGATTTTCCAGAATCGACAGGTAATCCACCCGCTGACTGGGATCAAGCGGCGCACTGACCCGAATCGAGCCGCCATCCAGCGCCTGGGCGACCCCCGGGCCGAGCAGCTCGTTGATATGGTCGACGATGTTCTTGGCCGTGGTGAAATCGGGACGATTGAGGTTCAACGTCAGGTAGTTGCCCTGATCGAAACCGCTGGGCACTGGCCGCTCCACCGTGGCGCCACCGGGGATACGCCCAGCCGACGGTACATTGACGGTAATGCGCGAACCATCGGCGCCACCGGCATCGAAACCGCCCACCACCAGATTGCCCTGGGCGATGGCATAGACGTTGCCGTCGATGCCCTTGAGCGGCGTCATCAGCAGGCTGCCGCCACGCAGGCTCTTGGCATTGCCGATGGAGGAGATGGTGATGTCGATGGTCTGCCCTGGCTTGGCGAACGGCGGCAGGTCGGCATGCACCGACACCGCGGCCACGTTCTTCAACTGCACATTGCCGCCCTGGGGCACCTTGATGCCGAACTGCGCCATCATGTTGTTGAAGGTCTGCACGGTGAAGGGGGTCTGGGTGGTCTGGTCACCACTGCCATTGAGACCCACCACCAGGCCGTAACCGATCAGCTGGTTACTGCGCACGCCCTGGATGCTGGCCAGATCCTTGAGTCGCTCGGCCTGGGCCAATGAGGCGCCACACGCAGTCAGCAACAGGATTACCCACTTAGCCATAGTCATGGAAATCACCCTCAAAACGGCCACATGGGGCTAAGAAAGAACCGGCTCATCCAGCCCGGCTGGGTCGCATCGGCAAAGGCTCCGGTGCCCGAGTAGGTGATGCGCGCATCGGCGATACGGGTCGAGGACACGGTGTTGTCCGTGGCGATGTCATCCGCTCGCACCAGGCCGGCAATGCGCACCAGTTCGTCACCGGTATTGAGGGTCAGCCACTTTTCACCCCGTACCAGCAGAATGCCATTGGGCAGCACTTCCGCCACCGATACGGTGATGGAACCGGTCAGGCTATTGCTTTGCCCGGCCTGGCCCGAACCCTGGCTCTGCCGCTCGGCCTCATAGGCGGCCTCCAGGCTCAGATTGTCATTGGTCATACCCAGCGCATCAGCGACTCGCCCCAATCCACCAATAGCTGTTAACGGATTTTGTGGCGCCACCGCCATGCCAAACAGGTTGGGCACACCCAGGTCACCAGAGCTGTTCTTCTGGATATTGGTGTTGCTGTTCTTGCTGGCCTGGGTGCGCTCGTTGAGGGTAATGGTGATGATGTCGCCCACCCGGTAGGCCTTGCGGTCGCCGAACAGGTTGCTTTCAAAACCCGCCTGGTAGATCGAGCCGTTGTTCTGTGCCGGCGGCAAGGGCGTGCGGGGCAGAACCGGCGCGTAATAGGGGTCGTTGGGTTTTGGCGGTGGCGACATGCAGCCACTCAAGCCCAGGGACACCAGCACAGTCAACAGCATCATCAGCCGGTTCATATTCACTACCTCATCTCTGCCGGAGCCATTGAACACTCAGCTCCTGCACTGTTTAGCCGTTAAAGATTCTGCGACAAGGTGCCGAGCATCTGATCCGCCGTGGAAATGACCTTGGAATTCATCTCGTAAGCGCGCTGGGTGGTGATCATATTGACCAGTTCTTCCACCACGCTGACGTTGGAGTTCTCCAGGGTGTTCTGCAGGGTCAGGCCCAGACCATTCAGGCCAGGCGTCCCCACCTGGGGGGCGCCACTGGCACCGGTCTCCAGAAACAGGTTGTTGCCAATGGCTTCCAGACCCGCCGGGTTGATAAAGTCGGCGATCTGCAGATTGCCGATGACCTGCGGCTGCGGCTCGGCAGCGGTGGTCACCGACACGGTGCCGTCCTCGCCCACGGTAAAGGTGCGCACCTCCGGCGGCAGCACCACGGCCGGCTCCAGGGCATAGCCATTGGAAGTGACGATCTGTCCGTCGGAGTTCAGGTGAAAACTGCCATCGCGGGTGTAGGACACCGTGCCATCGGGCAACAGCACCTGGAAAAAACCGCGTCCATTGATCGCCATATCCAGGGGCTGCTCGGTGGTTTGCAGGCTGCCGGCGGTAAAGATTTTCTGGGTACCCGCGATTCTGACCCCGGTGCCCAGCTGCAAACCCGAAGGCAATTGGCTGTCCTGGCTGGACTGGCCGCCGGGCTGGCGACGAATCTGGTACAGCAGGTCCTCGAACTCGGCCCGATCACGTTTAAAACCTGTGGTCGAAACGTTGGCCAGGTTGTTGGAAATGGTGGTCAGGTTCATGTCCTGAGCCGCCAGGCCGGTCTTGCTGACCCAAAGTGCCGGAAGCATATCTGTTCTCCTCGGGCGCCTAGTTAATGGCGCCGCGCGTTGGTAATCAGGTCATCTGCAAGAGGCGCGCCATGCTCGCCGCATTGTCTTCGGCGGTGCGCATCATCTTGACCTGCAGTTCGAATTGACGGGACAACGACAGCATCGCGGTCATTTCCGTAACGGCATTGACGTTGCTGGACTCAAGAAACCCCGAGGTGATCTGCACCGTGGCGTCGGCTTCAACCGCCCCGTCACCCTTGAAGCGGATCAGGCCATCGGTGCCCTTCTCCATCTGCTTGAGATCCGGGTTGACCAGCTTCAGACGATCCACCTCGGCCAACACGCTGGGGGCTTCACCCAGGGCGCGAATGCTGATGGTGCCGTCCTGGCCGATCTCGATCTTTTGCTCGGGCGGTATGGCAATGGGGCCGGCGTTGCCCATTACCGGCAAGCCATTGCCGGTGCGCAGAACACCCAGCGCATCCACATTCAAACTGGCGGTGCGCACATAGGCCTCCGAGCCATCGGCCGCCTGTACGGCCAACCAGCCCTGACCACCAATGGCCACGTCCAGATCACGCCCGGTCTCCTGCAAGGTGCCGGGGGTAAAGTCAGTTCCCGGGCGCTCGCTCATGGCATAGACCCGCGCCGGATAACCGTCACCAAAGATCGGCATCGAGCGTGCCTGTTCAAAATCCCGGCGGAACCCCGTGGTCGACACGTTGGCCAGGTTATTGGCGTGGGCACGCTGGGCCAGGGTGTTCTGGTGGGCCCCCGTCATGGAGACATACAGCATCTTGTCCATGGTTACTCTCCGCGATGGGCCTTGGGCCCGCTGCTCTATAGCGAGTAACCAGCAAGGGGCGTGCCACCCTTCACGAACACGGCTAAGACATTGAAACTAAAAGGAAAAATTAAAAAAGCCCCCAATCAAGGGGGCTTTAAAACGTCAAACCGGCGACTTCTTGCCGCCAGCGGCAGACTCACTGAAGCGCTCAGCCGGATCAACGGATATTGAGAATGGTCTGCGTCACCGCACTGTTGGTTTCAATGGTTTTGGCATTGGCCTGATAGTTGCGCTGCGCCACGATCAGGTTGACCAGCTGATCCGACAGTTCGACGTTGGAGTCCTCCAGCGCACCGGATTGCAGAGCGCCCAGGGTTCCGGTACGCGGCGTGCCCACCACTGGCTCACCCGAGGCAAAGGACTGCACCCAGGCGGTCTTGCCCACCGGGGTCAGACCCTGCACATTGGCGAAGTTGGCCAAGACCACCTGCCCCTGAACCCGCGACTGGCCGTTGGTGTAGCGGGCAAACACCACGCCGGTATCGTCAATTTCCAGACCCGAGAGCTGGCCGGTGGTGTAACCGTCCTGACTGACACTGTTGACCGCAAAACTGCTGGAAAACTGGGTTGCCCCACGCAGATCAATGGCCACCCCAGTGGCACTGGCGTCCGCACCGTTGGGACCCCATACCGGAGGTACCGAGGTATCCGGTGCCGCTGGCACCCAGGTGGTCAGCTGGATCAGACCATTGGCATCCACGGTAAAACCGGTGGGCGCCGAGGCGATCAGCGCCGGCACATCCAACTGCCCCGAAGTGGTAAAGGTCAGTGGCACGGTGGATGGCGTGGTCAGGGTCGGATCATCCGGGTTACGCCCGTCGATCAGCACGTTCATATCCCAGCTGTTCGGGCCGGTCTTGATGAAGTACTGGGTAAAGACGTGGGCATTGCCCTGAGTGTCATAGATATTGGTCGAAGTCGACGAATTGTAGGTGGTCGGATCGGCCGGATTGAACGGCACGGTGGTGGGCACGGTATTGGTCGAATTCAGGTTGAACACCTGCTCCAGGTTTTCAGTCGCCCGCGGCGCCTGACTGGCCGTTTCGACACGCAGATCCCCCACAATGCCGTTCTGCAGGTTACCGGCATCGTCCACGGTATAACCCTGCAAGCGGTAGCCAAAGTTGTTCACCATAAAGCCATCACGATCCGTACCGAAATAACCGGCCCGGGTATAGCTGACGTCACCGTTGTTGCTGGTGACGAAAAAACCATTGCCATTGATCGCCAGATCGAGGGCGTTCTGGGTGTAGTTGATATTGCCCTGATTGAACAGCTGCGACACGTTGGCCAGCAGCACACCACTGCCCTGGGGGTTGGAGCCCGTACCCAGCACCGACGCGGCATAGACATCGGCAAACTCGGCACGCGACTGCTTGAACCCAGCCGTACCGGCGTTGGCGATATTGTTGCCGGTTACGTTGAGATCACTGGTCGCCGCCCGCAGACCACTCAGACCGATATTGAATGACATGGATGTCTCCTTTGCCGGAACTGCCGGCCACTAGAACCTGTTAGTTACTGACCGATGACCTGAACCTGGGACAAGGGCACCGAGCCCAGTCCCGCCAGGTTGAGCATCAACTCACTGCCGCCGAGCGTGACGCTGTCCACATTGGCCGGCAGCATGGTGTACAGCCCCTTGGTTTCATTGCCGTAGCTGGCCTGGGCCTCGAACTTGTAGGTGCCGGGCGGCAACAGATTGCCGCTGGCATCCTTGCCGTCCCAGATAAAGCTGACATTGCCTGCCGCCTGCTCACCCAGGTTGATCCGACTGACCACCGAGCCCGCCTGGTTGTAGACGTTGACGAAGACATTGCTGCTGCTGGTGGGCAGCACCGCGCTGGCGCGGAAACTCTGGCTGGTGTCCACAACAGCCTTGTCGGTCGGAACAATCACCTTGCGCCCGACCATGGAGGAAGCCTGCAGCGCCTGGGAGGACTGATAGCCGCTGAGCAGCGAGCCCATGCTGGAGTTCAGCTTCTCAATGCCTTCCACTTGGCTGAACTGGGCCAACTGGGCAATAAACTCACCGTTGCCCTGGGGCTCCAGCGGATTCTGATTATTCAACTGGGCCACCAGCAGATTGAGAAACTCATTCTTGCCAAGCTCCTTGTTCTGCGTGGTGTCCTGCTTGATCTGGTACTGATCGAGTGCCGAACTGACGCCGCTTACCGTGCTCATCCTGTCATCCTCACTGGTGGTTTACTGACCCAGGGTCAGTACGCGCTGCAGCATCTGCTTGGCGGTGTTCATCATCTCGACATTGGTCTGGAAGGCACGGCTGGCCGAAATCATATTGGCCATCTCCTCCACCACATTGACGTTGGGGTAGTAGACATAACCGCCTTCATCGGCGGCTGGGTGGTCGGGCTCGTAACGCGGCATCAGGCTGCTCTGATCCTCGACGATGCCCAATACCTGCACGCCGCGACCGGCTTCATCCTGCTCGGCAAACAGCGAACCACGATCGCTGCCCTGAGCCTGCTGGAACACGGTGGCGAACACCGGATGACGGGCGCGGTAGGTCTGATCGATGCTCGAAGACACCGTCTCGGCATTGGCGATATTGCTGGAGATGGTATTCAGGCGAGTGCTCTGGGCACTCATGCCGCTACCGGCGATGTTGAATACATTGGCAAGTGACATGGCTCAGGCTCCTTTATTCGCCGCGCAGGGCGCTAACCAGCCCTTTGAATTTGCTGTTGAGCAGGGTAAAGCTGGCTTGGAAATGCACCGCGTTTTCCGCGTAGTTGGACTGCTCGATCTGCAGGTCAACCGTGTTCTGGTCGATCGAAGCGTGCAGGGGGCTGCGATAGAGCAGACCGGCTTCGCCGCTGGAGATACCCTCAGCGGCAATGTGCTTGCTATCCGTGCGGTTCAGGCTGACCGGGCCACGCGCGCTCTTGTTGCTCTGTTCCGCCAGGACAGTGGCAAAGTCCAGGTCACGCGCCTTGTAATGCGGCGTATCGGCATTGGCGATGTTATTGGCCAGTACCTCGGCGCGCTGGGCACGAAAGCCGAGCGCCTTTTCATGGATACCCAGTGCACGATCGAAGCTGATGCTCATGGTCAAACCTTTGCCCTTAGGGCCCTGCTCGTTTTCCGTGCAAGTCTTAAAGCAATGGCCGTGCCATTATTTTTTATTGTTATTTATCAATCTCTTATAGATATTTTCAGGTGTCATTCGGCCGTAAGCGGCAAAGCTTTTCCGCTTGCGGGCAACGCTTGCGGCAATCGGCAAGGCTGCTGTAGCGACCTATGGCAAATCACAGGCAAAAAAACGGGAGGCCATGGCCTCCCGCTTCGCTGTCCAACAACTGATTGTTATTTGGCCTTGTAGATAATGCCCGGGCTGCACTGCACCATCTGATAGAGATGAGGCAACCCGTTGAGCGCTTCGGAAGCCCCCAGGAAGAGGTAGCCACCGGGCTTGAGCTGGGCATGGATGCGCGTCAGGATGTCCTTCTTCACCTCCGCCGAAAAATAGATCAGCACATTGCGGCAAAAGACGATGTCAAACTTGCCCAGCGCGGCATAGCTGTCGAGCAGGTTCAGCGGGCGGAACTCGATACGGCTCTTGATCGCCGGCTTGACCACCCAGCGTCCGGGCCCCTTGGGATCGAAGTAACGCTGCAAACGCTCTTGGGATAACCCTCGGCCCATGGCCAGGCTGTCGTACTCGCCGGACTTGCAGTTGATCAACATCGACGGCGACAGATCCGTGGCCACTATCTGCGCCCCGGCCTTGAGCTGGCCGATATTGGTTTTCTCGAACTCATCAATGCTCATCGACAGGGAGTAGGGCTCCTGTCCCGAAGAGCAAGCCGCCGACCAGATGCGCATACGCTGACCCGGGCTGGCCTTGATCATTTCCGGCAGAACCCGGTTCTTCAACACCTCGAAGGGGTAGGTATCACGAAACCAGAGGGTTTCGTTGGTGGTCATGGCATCCACCACCTGCTCGCGCAGGCCACTGCGCGGCTGGCTTTGCATGCGCTGCACCAACTCCCCGAGGGACTTGATGCTGTTCTGCTCCATCAGCTTGTTGAGACGACTGGAAACCAGGTACTGCTTGTTGCTTCCCAGCAGAATGCCACAAGCTTTTTCCAGGAAAGTCCGGAACTGCTCGAAATCCAAATTACCTGTAGACACTCGCGAGGCCTCGACAAACATAGTATTCACTGAGGGCCAAGCCCTCAGTCCCCAGCCGCTAGCTTGATGCGCTCGACCACTCGCGCGGCCAAATCATCAGGGCGGAATTTGGCAAGGAAGTCATCCGCCCCCACCTTCTTGACCATGGCCTGATTGAACACGCCAGACAGTGAAGTATGCAGGATCACGTGCAATTTGTTCATGCGGGGATCAGCACGTATTTCAGCCGTCAGGGTGTAGCCATCCATTTCCGGCATTTCGATATCGGAAATCAGCATCAGAAACTCCTCGGCCGGGTTCTTGCCTTCATCGGCCATGGTCTTGAGGTACTCCAGCGCCTGACGTCCATCGTTGAGCGCCACCACTTCTACCCCGACCGTCTCCAGGCAGCGCGTGACCTGCTTGCGCGCCACCGACGAATCATCGCAGGTCAGCACGCGCATGCTTACCGCGCGGGCCTGGGTCTGTTCGTCAATCACCCCCTCGGAAATCACCTCGGAAGTCGGCGCGACCTCCGCGAGAATTTTCTCCACATCAATGATTTCCACCATCTTGTCATCCAGATGGGTGACCGCCGTCAGATAGTGGTCACGGCCGGTCCCCTTGGGTGGCGGATGAATCGATTCCCAGTTCATGTTGACGATGCGCTCAACCGACTGCACCAGGAAACCCTGCACCTTGGTGTTGTATTCGGTAATGATCACAAAACTGCTGTCGATATTCTCCAGCGGCGCATTACCGGTGGCCATGGACAGATCCAGAATCGGGATGGTGCCGCCGCGGATATTGGCCACCCCACGCACGACTCGGCTGGACTTGGGCATGATGGTGAGTTTGGGGCACTGCAGCACCTCCTTCACCTTGAACACATTGATCCCATACAGCTGGCTGCCCCCCAAGCGGAACAGCAACAACTCCAGGCGATTCTGACCAACCAACTGAGTACGTTGGTTAACCGAATCCATCACACCGGCCATACCCAAGCTCCTTATATGAGAGCACTACTGATCATGCATTAATCGTTAGCGTAGCAGGCGGCACGCACCTTGCTAAACGACCTGCATGAATACTGAAACGACAAGTTACCGACACCGCCTGGCAAAGTGCCGCCATTGGCGAGCAGTTTTACCCGCTTTGCTGACATTCGGCTACAGCATCTGCAGCGCGGCCAATGCCACCCTACCCGAGCAACTTATCGGCGCCAGCCAGAGCTTTCTTGAGCAGGCAGTGGGCAATTATCTGCAGCGTAGCAATATCCAGGGTCGCCATGAGATTCAGATCAACCGCCTGGACCCCCGACTACGCCTGCCGCAATGCGACCAGGAACTGAGCATCAGCCTGGAAAGCCCCGCCGAACCCATTGGCCGGGTGACCCTGCGCGTACGCTGCAACGGCAGCTCACCCTGGACGGTCTTCGTACCTGGCCAAGTGCGCCTGTATCGGGAAGTGGTCACGGCGGTACGCCCACTCAAGCGTGACGCCATCTTGACGGCAAGCGACCTGGCCATGGCCGAGCGGGATGTCGGCTTGATCAGCCAGGGCTACCTGAACGCACTCAAGCAGGCAGTTGGCAAAAAATTGACACGCCCCCTGCTACCCGATCAGGTACTGACACCCGCATACTTGCAACCGGCCGAAGTTGTGCGCCGCGGTGATCAGGTGGTGATCAGCGCCCGCAGCGGCAGCATCAGCGTTAGAATGCCCGGCGAGGCCTTGAGTGACGGCACCATCGGCCAGCAGATACGCGTGCGCAACCAGCGCTCCAACCGGGTGGTACGCGCTCGGGTGACAGGCCCGGGACAGGTGGAAGTGGCCATGTAGGCACGAATCTTGTTTAGTATTTACCCAAGGATTTTCTACACTGTGGTTGAGGCCCCTGCCGAGCTGCGAATTTTCTTCTAAAGTTTTCGCGGGCAACGCCGACAAGCTAGGCAAGCGTCCAAACACTGTTCGAGGTTTTGCATCATGGTCATCGATTTCAACCGGCCCAACAACGCCACTACGCCAGCCAATTCGGGGCGTACTGGCAGTGCTCAGCCCGGTGTCCAGAATGAGGCCGTCACGAGCAAACAACCTGCAGCGCCCGCCACTGCCAGCGAACAGGCAACTACTGCGAGCAAGAGCGGCGAGTCCGTTCAACTGAGCCGCGAAGCCCAGCAGCTGCAGAAGATCAGCGAAAAGCTGCGCGACCAACCTACAGTCAACAAAGAGCGCGTGGCTCAGCTCAAGCAAGCCATCGCCGAAGGCAGCTATCAGGTCGACAGCCAACGCGTTGCCAGCAAGCTGCTGAATTTCGAATCCCAGCGCTAGTCTCAAGGCTGCGCCGGGGTAGTGGACGCCCAATAAAGCATGCCTGCCATGCTTTACACCCCGGAACCCATCATGCACGACCAAACCCTGCTGGATCTCTTCACTCAGGATATCGGTACGGCCGAGCAGCTACTTGAGCTGATCGATCGCGAATTCCAATATTTGCAGGATCGTGACCTGCAACAGTTGCAGCAACTCCTGAGTGACAAACAGCCCCTACTCAGCCTGCTTGATCAGCATGGCAGCAGTCGCAGCCAGTTACTCAATGCGTTGCAGTTGAGCGCTGACAGCCAAGGCCTGCAACAGCTGGCGGCACAATCCAGCCTCGGCCCACAGCTGCTGAGCCAGGCTGAACGGCTCAACGAGTTGCTGCAACACTGTCAGGCGGCCAACCTGCGCAATGGCCGGCTAATCCGCTCCAGCCAAAGCTCGAATCAGAGCATCCTCGGCATTCTGCGCGGCAACGACACGCCAAACCTCTATGACAGCCGGGGTAGTGCCGCTAGAATCGCCCAGCAGCGCCCGCTTAGCCAGGCCTGAATCCATAACAAGGTACAGGGACATGCTGTCACATTGACAGTATGCTAGTACCCAAGCATTTGTCGGAGATTCATGGACCGTGTCCAATCCCTTTAGCCAGGAAGATGGCCCGCAACCCCCCAAGCTGCTCAAGGCACCTGTGGAAATCGTGGCCAACCTGCGCCTCCTGCAACAGAACCACGACCCCCTGATCATCACCTTCGAAGGCCGCAATCAGCGATTCCAGAGTTATGTGATCGAGGTGGATCGTGACAAGCAGCGCCTGATCCTTGACGAACTGATCCCGCGCGATGGCGAGCGTTTCCTGCAGAACGGCGAAGCGTTCAAGGTCGAAGCCTTTCATGACGGCGTGCGCGTGGCCTGGCAGTGTGATCATGAGGTCCGCATCAGCGAGCATGAAGGCGCGCGCTGCTATATCAGCCCCCTGCCCGACGAAGTGCTCTACCACCAGCGCCGCAATGCATTCCGCGCGCCACTCAAGCAGGCCGACCTGATCAAGGTCAGCCTGGCCAGCGACAAGCTGCGCGACACCTACAATGGTCAACTGCTGGATATTTCAGCCACCGGCTGCAAACTGCGCTTTCCTGGCAATATCAGCGAGGCGTTGCAGGCAGGGCAGGTATACGAACGCTTTACCGCCCACCTGCCCTTTGGCGCCCTGACCACGCCGATCGAACTGCGCCATGTGCAGTACGAAGACAAACTCGACATTACCTTTGCCGGCGCGCGCTTCTACCGCATGGCGGGTAATGAGCAGCGCCTGGTGGAACGCTTCGTCTACCAGTTGCAGCGTGAAGCACGACGCTTCGAGAGTGACGGCCTGTTCTAACTCAGATCTGGATGCCCAGCGCCTCTAGACGCGCCAGGTCTTCCGGACGATCCACATCCCACAGGGCCTGCAGCTCATGATGGTTCCAGGCCAACTGCTGCAGGCGCTCCCGGGTCATGGCCAGCACCTGCTCGGTGCCCCAGGGCATATCGCTGAACAGCAGGTTGTCGCTGCGACGCAGCCCCAGCAGTACATAGCCACCGTCCTCGGCAGGCCCCAGCACCACGGGATGATTGTGCAGCGCCGCGCAGGCGTGCCCCAGATAGGGTCCGTCCAGGGCCGGACAGTCATTACCGATCAGAATCACCCCATCGCTACTGGCCAAGCCCAGGGCCGCGATACGCCGCATACGCTCGCCCAGATCCCCAGCAGGCTGCTCCATCAGGGTCCAGCCAAGCTGCTCGGCCAGAGCTTGCAGCTCTGCGCCAGGGGCATCATCCAGCCATAGAAAGCGCTCGCAGAAATCTGCCGCAGGCAAGGCCAGGGCCCGCTCCAGCAGGAGCTGCTGCAGGCTGCAGGCGCCCTCCTCGCCCAAGGCCGGGATCAGACGTGTCTTGACCTTGCCCGGTACTGGCGCGCGGGCCAGCATATGCAGGGAAAACGACAGACTCATCCTCAAGCTCCTCGCTGATAACGCCGGGCCAACTTCTCCGGACTGGTCCCGCAATAGTAGGCCAAGCGCAGGCACCACATCAGCCAGACCGTGCGCCAGACCCCGTTTTGCTGCCAACGCCGACTGGAGGTCTGCAAGACCGCACGCAGACAATACGGTCGCTGCCGGCGTTTGAGGCGCTGGCACAACTCGATATCTTCCATCAACGGGATGTCGGCATAGCCACCCAACGCCTCGAACTGACGCCGATCGACAAAGAGACCCTGGTCGCCACTGGCAATACCGGTGATACGCGAACGCAGGCTGATCATACGACCGATCACCCCCAGCGCCAGCCCACCACCACTGAGCCGCACATCGAAACGCCCCCACAGGGGACGCTGGCGTAGTGCAGCCTGCAAGGCTTTGAGCGCCTGCGGGCCAACCCGGGTATCGGCATGGACAAACCACAGGTAATCGCCCTGGGCTGCTGCCGCACCCAGATTCATTTGCCTGGCCCGACCCGGCGCACAATGCAGCACTCTATCAACCCGGCCCTCGGCCAGGGCACAGGTGCCATCCTGACTGCCGCCGTCCACCAGCAACAGTTCGGCGCCAGCGCCTCGCAGCTCAGCCAGATCGGCCAACAGCAACGGCAATGCCTGGGCCTCATTGCGCGCCGGGATCACAATGCTCAGCGAAGGCGTCACCGTGCCTGCGCCTGCTCGGTCTGATCCGCCTGCACGGCATCGCCGTCCTGCATCTGCTCCTGCACCAGCTGCTCATCCACCCGCGGGTCGAGGGCCGCTGCCAGAGGCGAGCTGGCCGTGCTATCCGGCATGGGAATGTGATGCAGCGGCGCATCCTCGACCTGATGCAGGTGAGTGACCCGCTCCGGCCGCACACGCCAGACCAGGATCAAGGCGCAGACACTGACAAAGGCATAGAGCATATTGGCACCGACAAAACGCATCAGCACCCCGGCCAGCAGCGGCCCGATACTGGCGCCGACGCCAAAGGTGACCAGCAGCATGGCCGTCAGGGATACCCGCCGCTCGGCCTCCACATGGTCGTTGGCCAAGGCCACGGCCAGCGGATACAGGCTGAACTGCAGGGCACAGACAGCAAAACCGACGGCGAACAGCAGGGGCAACAGTGGCTGTGGCAACAGCGCCAGGGGCAAGGCGGCCAGCGCCAGCACCGCACTGCAACTGCGGATCAGCACGGTGCGATCACGCCGGTCCGACAACCACCCCAGAGGCCACTGCACCAGCAGCCCCGCCAGGATGCAGCTACCCATAAACAGACCGATCTGCTCGGTGGACAGGCCAATGCGCGTGCCATAGAGCGGTGCCAGGCCATAGAAGGCACCGATCAGCAAGCCGGCCACGGCAATGGTGGTCAACGACAGCGGCACCCGCCCCAGGAAGAAGCGTATATCCAGCGGTGCCGGATGCAGCGGCGCAGGGTGCAGCTTGCGGGTCAGGGCCACCGGCACCAGGCACAGGGCAAAGCACAGCGCCACCCCCATCAGCAGCTCCACGCCCAGACCGGGATGCACCACCAGCACCAGCTGCCCCAGGATCAGTCCCAGATAGGAAGCGCCCATGTAGCCGGCAAACACCTGCCCTCGCTGACTGCCTTCGGCCTGCTCATTCAGCCAGCTCTCGATCACCATGTACTGACACATCATGCACAGACCCACCAGCATGCGCAGCAGCAACCAGGCCGGCAACCAGTCCGTCAGCCCATGCACCAACACAGCCGCCGTCACCACCCCGGCGCAGGCCACATAGGCGCGGATATGCCCAACCCGGGCGATCAGCCTGTGCCCCAGCTTGCCGCCCAGCACCAGGCCCAGGTAGTTGGCCGTCATCAGCGCACCGACCCACAGGCCATCGGCGCTCTCCGACAGGCGCAGGCCGAGATAGGTGCTGAGCAGACCCGAACCGAGCAGCATCAGCAGAGTGGCGAAATACAGCGAACTGAAGGATTTGAGAATCAGGCTCATGGGGCGGCGCCGGGCTCCTTGTTGGGCCGCCGGCGCATAAACCGACGGGAATAACTCAGATCACCAGGATCTGCTCAGGCCTGGGCAGCCAGAACACGGCGTTCCCAGGGGGTAATCTCATCGAAGAAGCTGGTCAGCTCCAGCGTCTTGGTAGCGATATAGCCTTCGATAAACTCGGCGCCGAACAGTTCACGGGCCAGGTGACTACGCTCCAGGCGCTCGATGGCTGCATGCATGGTACAGGGTAGCCGCAAATGCTCGGGCACTTCGAACTCGCCCTGGATCGACGGGCTGGGCGCAAGCTGCTGCTCGATACCATAGAGCCCGGCGGCCAGACTGGCGGCCAGGGCCAGGTAAGGGTTGGCATCAGCACCGGGCAGACGGTTCTCCACCCGCCGTGCAGCCGGCGAGCTGGCCGGAATGCGCAGGCCGGCAGCGCGATTGTCCTCGGACCAGCAGGCGTTGTTGGGCGACGCATAGGGATGACAGAGGCGCTGATAGGAATTCACATGGGGCGCGAACAGCAAGGTGAAATCCGCCAGCGCCGCCTGCTGACCGCCGATAAAGTGAGAGAACGCCGGGGTCGGCTGGCCATCCTCGGCGGTGAAGATATTGCGCCCACTGCCCTGCTCCACCACGCTCTGGTGAATATGCATGGAACTGCCCGGGGTGTGCGCCAGGGGTTTGGCCATGCACACCACATTGAGGCCATGCTTGAGACCCACCTCCTTGAGCAGGTGCTTGAACAGCAGGGTCTGATCGGCCAGCAACAAGGCATCACCATGCAGCAGGTTGATCTCGAACTGGCTGACGCCCATCTCATGCATAAAGGTGTCACGCGGCAGCCCCAGCGCTTCCATGCAGCGATAGACCTCGCTGAAGAAGGGCCGCAGACCATTGTTGGAGCTGACGCTGAAGGCCGAGCCGCCATCCTCGCGCCGCCCATCCAGCCCCAGCGGCGGCTGGAACGGCTGCAACGGGTCGGGGTTGGCGGCAAAGACAAAGAACTCCAGCTCGGTGGCCACCACCGGTTGCCAGCCATGCTCGGCGTAACGAGCCAGCACTTTTTTCAGCAGCCCACGGGTGGACAAACCCGAACTGCGCCCATCCAGCTCATCGGCATCACAGATGGCCAGGGCCCGCGGCGTATCACTCCAAGGCAGGCGATGTACCTGGCCCGGCGCAGCATTCAACGCCAGGTCACCATCGTCACTGCCATAGAAACGCGCCGCCGGGTAACCGCCCATGATGCATTGCAGCAATACACCTCGGGCCAACTGCAGGCGCCTCCCCTCAAGAAAGCCCTCGGCCGTCATCACCTTGCCCCGCGGCACCCCATTGAGATCCGGGGTCACACACTCAATCTCATCAACACCGCGCAGCAACTCAATCAGGTTCGCGCGTCCAAGGCTACTCATCTGCTGTTGTCCTTATCTATGCATAGCCGCCAGTCCGGCCCAGGCGAACAAAATACGCAGCGCATGTTCGAAATTTCAAGCACGAGGCGCTATTCCGAGTCGTTGGCCAATGTTCACCGGCATAAGCATCAATCAATTAGATATTAAAAACCGGGCAATACTCGCTATAAGAGCGCCTAAAGTCTGACCTAAAAATATTCCAAGTAATTGATTTTTAATAAATAAATACAACTATCAAGGCCATCGATTATTACCATGCCCAGACTGCACTTCTTGATCAAATTTTCGTAAGTATCATGGGCCCCGTACTCACTTACCGCCCCTACGGAGCCTGAAGATGAAAAAGCAAATCCTCTCTGCCCTGCTACTCACCAGCCTGTCCGCAGGCGCTTTTGCCCTACCACCAAGCCTGCCTCAACCCCTGCTGGGCGAAAGCCGCGACAGCAGCCTGCAGACGTTGGAAAACCTCGGTCTCAAGACCCTGGCCGAGGGCGGTGCCGAGCGCCTGCAGCAGCGCTTGAAAATCGCCGAAGACGGCGCTGATCGTGTAGGCCGCAACCGTATCGCCGAAGGGGGTGCCGAACGCCTGCAGCAACGCCTGAAGGTCGCCGAAGACGGCGCTGATCGTGCAGGTCGCAACCGTATCGCTGAAGGGGGTGCCGAGCGCCTGCAGCAACGCCTGAAAATCGTCGAAGACGGCGCTGATCGTGTAGGTCGCAACCGCATCACCGAAGGGGGTGCCGAGCGCCTGCAGCAACGCCTGAAAGTCGCCGAAGACGGCGCTGATCGTGTAGGTCGCAACCGTATTGCCGAAGGTGGCGCCGAGCGAACCCTGAGCAAACGCAGCGTCTAAAGCATAGCCCCAGCCTTTCCAGGCGCCGAAACCGGCGCCTGGCTATTGCCTTCCTGGCACAGCCCATACATGGCGGCGTTGTGCTAAAGTCGCCGGCTATTTTTCTGGCCGGGCAGACAGGTCTGGCCGAAAGCCCCATCAACACCCCCGCAACCGTCCTGGCGCAGCCATCAGCCACATGCATAGCCGCAACGACAGGCTCGCCCAGAGATCACCGGTTCAGCTACCTGCTCCGAGACGCCCGCCATGTCCGCTGCTCAACACCCTCTCCTGCACGTCTTTACCCGCACCAGCCTGGTACTGCAAATCCTCGTCGGCCTGATCGCCGGCATCACCCTGGCCCTGTTCATGCCGCAAAGCGCAGGCAGCGTCGGTCTGCTTGGCGATGTCTTCGTCTCTGCCCTCAAGGCCGTGGCGCCGGTGCTGGTCTTTGTGCTGGTGGCCGCCTCCATCGCCAACCATCAGCAGGGCCAACAGAGCCATATCCGCCCGATCCTGCTGCTGTACCTGATCGGCACTTTCAGCGCCGCAATGATCGCCGTGGCGGCCAGCTTTGCCTTCCCCTCCAGCCTGACCCTGGCCAGCACCGACGCCGCCCTGACGCCTCCAGGCGGCATCGCCGAGGTGCTCAAGACCTTGCTGTTCAAGGCCGTGGACAACCCGGTCAACGCCCTGCTCACGGGCAACTTTATCGGCATTCTAGCCTGGGCCATCGGTCTGGGCTTTGCCCTGCGCCAGGCCAATGCCGCCAGCAAGCAGCTGCTCAGTGACCTGGCCGCAGCCGTGACCCATATCGTCAAGCTGGTGATCCATCTGGCGCCGCTGGGCATCTTCGGTCTGGTGGCCGCAACCCTGGCCGAGTCCGGCATGGGCGCGCTGCTCGACTATCTGCACCTGCTGCTCGTTCTGGTGGGGTGCATGCTGTTCGTTGCCCTGGTGATCAACCCGCTGCTGGTGGCCTGGAAGATCCGTCGCAACCCCTACCCGCTGGTCTTTACCTGCCTGCGTGAAAGCGGCTTGACCGCCTTCTTCACCCGCAGTTCGGCGGCCAATATCCCGGTCAACCTGCAACTGTGCCAGCGCCTGGGCCTGCACGAGGAAACCTACTCGGTGTCCATTCCCCTGGGCGCCACCATCAATATGGCCGGCGCCGCCATCACCATCAGCGTGCTGACCCTGGCCGCGGTGCATACCCTGGGTATCGCGGTGGATCTGCCCACCGCCCTGCTGCTCAGCCTGCTGGCGGCGGTCAGCGCCTGTGGCGCTTCGGGCGTGGCTGGCGGTTCGCTGTTGCTGATCCCCCTGGCCTGCAGCCTGTTCGGCATTCCCAATGAGGTGGCCATGCAGGTGGTAGCCGTGGGCTTTATCATCGGCATCGTCCAGGACTCGGCGGAAACCGCGCTGAACTCCTCCACCGATGCCCTGTTTACCGCTGCGGCCTGTATGGGCGAAGAGCAGCGCCGCTAAACACCCGCGCAAACAAAAAAGGCTTACGCAGTGCGTAAGCCTTTTTGTTTTCTTAAGTGGCGTCCCCTGCTGGAATCGAACCAGCATCTAGCCCTTAGGAGGGGCTTATTCTATCCGTTGAACTAAGGGGACAGGGCCGGCGGGCTTAGCCCGCGGCCGGGCGGCATCTTAGCGGGCCTGAATGGGTTTGTCATGCCACTGCCACCTTGGCTTGGCCATACTGGAGCAAAACCAGCGGAGACCGCCATGCACCCGGCCAACCCTTCACACCTGCCCGACTCGCCCTTTGCCGACTACAGCCTGCGCGCCGCCAGCGTCACCGACGCCCAGGCCCTGGCCGTCCTGCTGCAACAGCTGGCCCCGGAAGAACCCAGGGCCGATGCCAGGTTGCTGGCCCTGCGCCTGGGCGAGCTGCCCAGCCACTGCCTGGTGCTGGTGGCCGAACGCGGCGGCCAGCTACTGGGCACCTGCAGCCTGCACCGTATTGATCACCTGGCACACAACTTCGCCCGCTCGGCGATTCTCGAAGATGTGGTGGTGCACAGCGACGCCCGCGGCCTGGGCATCGGCCAGGCGCTGCTGCGCAGCGCCGTGGACAAGGCCAGGGCCTGGGGTTGCTACAAGCTGGCGCTGTCCAGCAACCAGAGCCGCGAGGCGGCGCACCGCTTTTATGAAAAGCAGGGCTTTAAGCCTCACGGCGTCAGCCTGGCGCTGACCCTGGCCTAAACCGCTGATGGAAAACGCTTCGCGGTTTTCCACCCTACTCCGAGCTGGCCGGGGTGGATTAACGGCGCGTTATCCACCCTACGCGAGGCCTGCCGTAGGGTGGACAACGCCTTATCCATCCACAATTTAGAACACGCCGAGGCTATGCAGGAACACCACCAGAATGGCCACCGGGGTGA
This sequence comes from Pseudomonas xionganensis, assembly GCF_009763245.1. Lineage (GTDB taxonomy): Bacteria > Pseudomonadota > Gammaproteobacteria > Pseudomonadales > Pseudomonadaceae > Aquipseudomonas > Aquipseudomonas xionganensis. Next base: position 163,034 of record NZ_WKJZ01000002.1, read on the forward strand.
TAAAGCGCAGCAACTGCCACCACAGGTTGAACAGCTGCGGCTGGTCGATACCCAGAGACTCCTGCACGGTCTTGCGGCTCAGTACCCAGCCGGTAAACAGCACGGTGGCCAGGCCGCCCAGGGGCATCATCAGGTTGGTGGTCAGAAAGTCCAGGCTGTCGAAGAAGGTCTTGCCAAACAGGGTGACCTCGCTCCAGGCATTGAAGGAAAACACCGTGCCCAGACTGAGCAGCCACAGCGCCGCACCGCTGCACAGCACCGCCTTGAGACGGCTGATCCCGAACTTCTCGCTCAGCCAGGCGATGGTCGGCTCGCTCAGGGAGATGGCCGAAGTCAGGGCGGCGATGGCCAGCATGATAAAGAACAGCCCGCCGACCACCTGGCCCAGGGGCATCTGGCCGAAGGCGATCGGCAGGGTGACGAAGATCAGTCCCGGTCCGGCCCCCGGCTCCAGGCCGTTGGCAAATACCAGCGGGAAGATCGCCAGCCCGGCCAACAAGGCCACACCTGTATCGGCAATAGCCACCATGATCGAGGTCTTGGCGATCGAGGTGCCAGCCGGCAGGTAGGAGCCGTAGGCCATCATCGCGCCGCTGGCCAGGCTCAGGGTAAAGAAGGCATGACCCAGGGCCACCAACACTCCGGTGCCACTGAGCTTGCTGAAATCGGCATCAAACAGAAAATGCACGGCCTGCATAAAGTGCCCGGTGGTCGCGGCATAGCCCACCAGAATCAGCAGCAACACGAACAGCCCCGGCATCAGAAAGCGCAGGGAACGCTCCAGGCCGTCGCGCACGCCACAGGCGACAATACCCAGGGTCAACACCAGCACCAGGGTGCCGTAGCCGGCCAGTTTCCAGGGGTTGGCCAGTAGCGCACCGAACAGTGCACCGCTGGCTTCGCCATCCAGCCCGGCGAAGGCGCCGCTGGCAGCAGCCGGGGTATAGGCCAGGGCCCAGCCCGCCACCACCGCATAGAAGCTCAGGATCAGAAAGCCGCAGATAACCGCCAATGTGCCCAGCCAGCGCCAGTGCTGGCTGGCACCGGCCTCCCGGGCCATGGCCGCGATGGCACCTTCGGGGTTGGCGCGGCCGCGCCGGCCGATCATCACCTCGGCCATCAGCAATGGAATGCCGATCACCAGGATGCACGCCAGGTAGACCAGAACAAAGGCACCGCCGCCGTTCTCGCCGGTGATATAGGGAAACTTCCAGATATTGCCCAGGCCCACGGCCGAACCGGTGGCGGCCAGGATAAAGGCCCAGCGCGACGACCATAAGCCACGCTTGCCATCATTGCGGGAGCCGGCCAGGGAGGTGGCGGCGATGCTGTCTTGACTCATCGGGTTTTACCCTCTTGTTGTTGTGAAAAAGTCAGGGAATCGGGCGTAGGGTGGATGACGCTTTTATCATCCACCGCCCATTCGCAATGGTGGATGGGTGAAGCGTCATCCACCCTACGGCTCACAGGCCGCGTTGCAGGCGTTCGCGGGCCATGCGGTCGGCAATCTCGCTGGTGGTCACGCCCTCGTCCGCGGCACGCTGGAAGATCTCCGTCAAGGTCGGGCCGATGCCTTCGATATGCGCCTTGAGCTGGGCGACGCTGCCGCCGGTGCGCTCGTAACACACATCGATAATGCCGCCGGCATTGATCGCGTAGTCCGGTGCATACAGGCACTCGCGGCGACGCAGGGTCTCGGCCAGGCTGGCGTCGGCCAGCTGGTTGTTGGCCGCGCCGGCGATGATCGGCGCGCGCAGGGCTTCCAGGGTCTGCGGGTTGACGATGGCGCCCAGGGCGCAGGGGGCGAAGACGTCCACATCCAGGCCGTAGATATCGTTCTGTCCCACGGCCGTGGCGCCCAGCTGCTCGACGGCGCGCTGCACATTAGCCGGCTGGATATCGGTCACCCACAACTGGGCGCCAGCGGCCTTGAGCAGCTTGGCCAGGCCGAAACCGACCTGGCCGACACCCTGGATGGCCACGCGAATGCCCTGCAGATCGCTACGACCCAGACGATGGGCCACCGCCGCCTGGATACCGACGAACACACCATAGGCGGTGGACGGCGACGGGTCGCCGTCGCGGCTGCCGCCGTCGAAGGCCTCGCGCTGCCCTGCCCCGGCCACATGGCGGGTGCGCTCGGCCATGATCTGCATCTCGGCCACGCCGGTACCGGAATCGGCGGCGGTGATATAGCGCCCGCCGAGGCTGTCGACGAAATCGCCCATGGCCTGAAACAGCGCTTCGCTCTTGCCGGTGTGCGGATCGCCGATGATCACCGCCTTGCCGCCACCCAGGGGCAGGCGCGCCAGGGCCGACTTGTAGGTCATGCCGCGCGACAGGCGCAGCACATCGCGCAGTGCTTCATCGTCATTGGCATAGTTCCACATGCGGCAGCCGCCCAGAGCCGGGCCGAGGCTGCTGTCGTGGATGGCGATAATGGCTTTCAGGCCGCTGGCCTGGTCATGGCCATAGACCACCTGCTCGTGGTGGTCGAAGTCGATATGGGTAAAGACAGACATCGGTGTTCCTCGGTTTTCTTGTTGTAAAAAGGCCGCCCCTCTCCCGGGCAGGAGAGGGCGGCAAAGATGACGGGGGAAATCAGGCAGCCGGTTCGAACAGCTGCACGGCGGCGATCTGGCTGACAACCATGCGTGCCTTGAGCTGACTGCTCTGCTCGCGCACCTTGGCCAGGCTGCGTTCCTTGACGTGGCCATAGCCGCGGATCTGCTCCGGCAGCTCGGCCAGGGCCAGCGCCGTGCGGTAGTTGTCGGTCCGCAGCTCCTTGAGCAGGTACTCCAGGTTCTGTTCGTAGTCGTCGATCAGCTCGCGCTCAAGTTTGCGTTCGGCGCTGTAGCCGAACAGATCCAGAGCCGTGCCACGCAGGAACTTGAACTTGGCCAGCACCGCGAAGGCCTTGAGCATCCAGGGCCCGAAGGTGCGCTTGCGCGGCTCGCCGGTATGGGCATCGGGCTTGCTCAGCCAGCTGGGCGCCAGGTGGAACTGCAGCTGGTAGTCGCCCTCGAACTGTTCGGCCAGTTGCTTGAGGAAGCTGCCATCGCTGTACAGCCGCGCCACCTCGTACTCGTCCTTGTAGGCCAGCAGCTTGAAGTAGTAGCGCGCCACGGCCTTGCTCAGGCGCTGCTCGGCGTCCTTGTCAGCCTGACGTACGCGCTCCACCAGCTGGTGATAGCGCTCGGCATAGGCGGCGTTCTGGTAGGCAGTCAGGCGCTGCATGCGGTCGGCGACCAGCTCATCCAGGCTCTGGCAATGGGGCGCCTCGACTGTGACGGGCTTGGTCAGCTTCTCCACCGCGGCCAGGTCATGGGCGGCGCGCCGGCCCCAGAGGAAGGCCTGCTGATTGAGCGGCACGGCCACACCGTTAAGCTCAATGGCCTTGTTGATGGCTTCGGCGGACACCGGCACCAGACCCTTCTGGTAGGCGAAACCCAGCATAAACAGGTTGGTGGCGATGCTGTCGCCGAGCAGGCGGGTGGCCAGACGGCTGGCATCGACAAAGTGGGTCTTGCTCGCCCCCACCGCTTCGATCAGCGCCTCGCGCATGGCCGCGCCAGGCACCTGGGCGTCGGGGTTGCGGGTGAATTCGGCGGTGGCCGCTTCATGGCTGTTGACCACCGCATGGGCGATCTTGTCATTCAGCTTGGCCAGGGCTTCTTCGCTGGCCGACACCACCAGATCGCAACCGAGCAGCAGGTCGGTTTCCCCGGCGGCAATGCGCACGGCAAAGATATCGTCCTGCTTGGCGGCGATGCGGATATGGGTCACCACCGGGCCGAACTTCTGCGCCAGGCCGGCCTGATCCAGCACGCTGCAGCCCTTGCCTTCGATATGCGCGGCCATGCCCAGCAACGCGCCGACCGTGGTGACGCCGCTGCCGCCGACACCCGGCAGGAGGATATTCCACGGCCGCTCCAGGGTCGGCTGCTTGGGTTCCGGCAGGGCGATAAACAGCGCGCCCAGGCCCACGGCCTCCGGCTTGCGCAAGGCCCCGCCATGCACGGTGACAAAGCTCGGGCAGAAGCCCTCGACGCAGGAAAAATCCTTGTTGCAGGCGTTCTGGTCGATCTCGCGCTTGCGTCCCAGTTCGGTTTCCAGCGGCAGCACCGACAGGCAGTTGGACTTGACGCTGCAATCGCCACAGCCCTCACACACGGCTGGGTTGATAAAGGCGCGCTTCTGCGGGTCGACCAGCTTGCCGCGCTTGCGCCGACGGCGTTTCTCGGTGGCGCAGGTCTGGTCATAGATGATCACCGAGCAGCCCTTGAACTCGCGCAGCTCACGCTGCACGGCATCCAGATCGCGGCGATGGTGGAAGGTGACGATGGGCGCAAAGGTGGCGCGGGTCGGGTATTTCTCCGGCTCGTCGGTGACCAGGGCGATGCGTTTTACCCCTTCGGCATACACCTGCTGGCTCAGTTGATCGACGCGCAGCTCGCCGTCGATCGGCTGGCCGCCGGTCATGGCCACCGCGTCGTTGTAGAGAATCTTGTAGGTGATATTCACCCCGGCAGCCACTGCCGCGCGCAGGGCCAGCTGGCCGGAGTGGAAGTAGGTGCCGTCACCGAGGTTCTGGAAGATATGCGGGGTGTCGGTAAACGGCGCCTGACCGATCCAGGTGGCGCCCTCGCCGCCCATCTGGGTAAAGGTATCGGTGTTGCGATCCATCCACTGGGTCATGTAATGGCAACCGATACCGCCCTGGGCGCGGCTGCCTTCCGGCAGTTTGGTCGAGGTGTTGTGCGGGCAACCCGAGCAGAAATGCGGAGTGCGCACGGTGGTGTGCTTGGGCGCGGCCAGCGAGGCTTCCTTGGCCGCAAGAAAGGCAAGGCGCTCTTCGATCTGCGGGCTGCTGTAGATCGGCGCGAGGCGCTTGGCGATGGCGCGGGCGATCATCGCCGGGGTCAGCTCGGACAGGTTCGGCAGCAGCGAATGGCCGGCTTCGTCGAACTCGCCGACCACCACCGGGCGCTTGCCCACGGGCCAGTTGTACAGCTGGCCGGTGAGCTGGTCTTCGATGATGCTGCGCTTTTCCTCGACCACCAGAATCTCGTCCAGGCCTTCGGCAAATTCATGCACCGACACCGGTTCCAGCGGCCAGCTCATGCCGACCTTGAGCACACGCAGGCCAACCTGAGCGCACAGCGCTTCGTCCAGACCGAGGTCATCCAGGGCCTGGCGCACGTCAAGGTAGGACTTGCCGGTGGTGATAATGCCCAGGCGCGGGTTGGGCGAATCGAGCTTGATCTGGTTGAGGTTGTTGGCCAGCGCAAAGGCGCGGGCGGCGTAGATCTTGTAGGTGTTGAGGCGCGCTTCCTGGGCCAGGGGCGGGTCCGGCCAGCGGATATACACGCCGTCTTCCGGCAGCTGGAAATCCTCGGGAATCTTCACCTGCATACGCAGCGGATCGACATCCACCACGGCGGAGGAATCAACGTTCTCGGCGATGGTTTTCAGCGCCACCCAGCAACCGCTGTAGCGCGACAGCTCCCAGCCGATGATGCCGTAGTCGAGAATTTCCTGAACGTTGGCCGGGTTGAGCACCGGGATCGAGGCGGCGATAAACGCATGCTCGCTCTGGTTGGCGATGCTGGAAGATTTGCAGCCATGGTCGTCGCCCGCCAGCAGCAGCACGCCGCCATGCTCGGAAACGCCGGCCGAGTTGCCGTGTTTGAACACATCACCGCAACGGTCCACACCCGGGCCCTTGCCGTACCACATGGCAAACACGCCGTCGTAGCGCGCACCCGGGAACAGGCTGGTCTGCTGGCTGCCCCACACCGAGGTGGCGGCCAACTCTTCGTTGACGCCCGGCTGGAAGTGGATGTGATTTTCTTTGAGGTACTGCTTGGCGTCCCACAGGCTCTTATCGAGGTTGCCCAGCGGCGAGCCCCGGTAGCCGGAAATAAAGCACGCGGTATTCAGGCCATGGGCGGCGTCACGTTGCTTCTGCAGCATGGGCAGGCGGGTCAGCGCCTGGGTGCCGGTCAGGTAGAGGTGACCGGTAGCAAGGCGGTACTTGTCATCCAGGCGGATCTCGGCCAGAGACATGGGGTGCTCCTTTTATTCTTATGAAGAGCCGGGTTGGCAACGGTGGGTGCCACCCTGTTCTGCCACGTCCGGGATCACCGGGCGTAACGACTGGCTAAGAATATGACCGAGCGGTACTGATAAATTCTTTCTATTTGCAGGCCGTTTTACAGATACTGCGCATGATTAATTCAACAAGAACAAAAAATTGGAAACAGTCATGCAAGAAAAACTCAGCCCTATCGACCGCAAGATTCTCCGCCTGCTGCAACACAACGCCGACCTCTCCGCCGCCGAGATCGCCGAGAAGGTGGAGTTATCACAATCGCCCTGCTGGCGGCGGATTCACCGCATGCAGGAAGAAGGCATTATCGAGCGCAAGGTTGCCCTGCTCAGTCACAAGCAACTGGGCTTCAGCATCACCGTGTTTGTCGATATCAAACTGTCGGCCCACGGGCGCGGCAATCTGGAGGAATTCGAGCAGGCGGTGGTGGGTTACCCCCAGGTGCTGGAGTGCTACACCATGGCCGGCGGCTCGGACTACCTGCTCAAGGTGGTGGCCCGCGATATCGCCGACTACGAGCGCTTTCTGCGCGATCACCTGCTGCAGCGCCCCCATGTGCAGGAGGCCCACTCGCATATCGCCATGAGCGAGGTCAAACGCACCACTGAATTGCCGTTGGATTGAAGGGTCACCCTACGTTGTGGTGGCCATTCGTAGGGTGGACAACGCGCAGCTTGTCCACCGCTTTGCCTTATCGCCCTATGCAGACTCGGGTTGCAACGCTGCGACCTTGGCCCCCTCGCCTTTCGCCCTTCCCGCCCACCAGAGCGACAACGGGCCGAGCAGCAGGATCACCCCGACCAGGGCAAAGGCCGCCCACCAGCCCAACAGGCTCTGATCGCCCAACAGATCCAGGCTGATGCCGAACAGCAATGGACCGAGAAAGGCGCCGCTAAAGCCGGTGCAGGAATACAGCGCCATGGCCGCGCCGCGATGGCTGGCCGGGGCGGCGGCAATCAACCCGGCCGTCAGCGAGGCGGAGTCGGCGGTGACGGTGATGCTGTAGAGCAGCACCAGCGCCAGCATCAGCCAGAACGGCAAGGCCGCACTCAGGCCGATAAACAGCGCCAGCACGGCCGAGCTAAGCATCACCGCGATCAGCCAGCGCTGCCGACCAAAACGCAGCCCCAGCTCGTTGCCGAAGATGCTCGCAGGCATGCCGATCAGGGTTACCAACATCGCCACCCAGGTGGCAGACAGCCAGGGATCGCTGCCCTGCCATTGCCCGGCAAACACCACAAAGGCCACCACCCAGGCGCGCAGGGCAAACAGCTCAAGGTTATGCACGGCATAGGCCAGGCAGTAGGCGAGCACCGCACGATTTTTCAGCGGGGCCAGGTCCAGCAGCTTGCGTGGTGCATGTTGTACCACCGCCTTGGGCTGCAGGCCCCAATAGATCATGGCCCAGGCCAGCAGCGCGCAGACACCGCTGAGCAGGGTCGGCAACTGCCAACCGCCAAACTTGGCCAGCTCGCCGGCGAGGATAAAGGACAGCGCCGTGCCCAGGCCGAAGCTCGCCGTGTAGAAGGCCACCGCCCGCGACTGCGCCGGTCCTTCGATGCGTTCGGCCAGGGCCTTGAGCCCCGGCATATAGGTGCCCGCCAGGCCGACACCGGCCAGCACCCGCCAGGCCAGGGCAGACCAGAAGCCATCGGAGAAGACAAAGCCGGCATTGGCCACCGCCGTCAGCAGAATCGCGGCGAGGTAGATCAGCCGCGCATCGTATTTGTCGGTCAGCCCGGTGAGAACCGGCACCGCGAGCATATAGCCGAGAAAGAAGCCGCCACCGATCCAGCCCGCCTGGGTATTAGTCAGCCCCCAGAGCGCTTGAAAATCCGGCAACAAGGCAGCAAACAAAGCAAAGCCAGCCATGCCCAGGGTTTCCGCGCCGCATAGCAGCAGCGTCACGCGACGGGCGTTCATAACACCGCCAACTCGTAGGGTGGGTTAGCGACGCTGAACACCGTTCGATAAGCCAATTGCAATAGCCGTGCGGCGCGTAACCCACCAAGCGATAGAGCGTGTTGCGTCGATGGTGGGTTACGCCGTGGCCCATACAGGATGAAGCCTGGCAAGCGCGACAGGCGGCTAACCCATCCTACGCACGCTGACAGCCTGCTCATAACACCCGCCCATCAAAGGCCAGACTTACACCGGTCGGCAAGGCGCCGGGGTTATCCAGCAGCCAGGCGTCGAAGCTATGGCCGATATGGGTCAGCACGGTTTCTCTCGGCTGCAGCTGCTGGACCACTTCCAGCGCGCGGGTCAGGTCATTGTGGTTGCGCGGGGCGATGGGTTGCGGTGCGGTGGAGCAGTCCAGCACTAGCAGATCCAGCGACTGCTGGCGCAACACCTCGGCACTGGCGTCGGGCACACCGAGAGTGTCGGTGAGGTAGGCGATACGCCTGCGCTCTCCATTTACCTCTGGGCCCTCCAGCAAGTAGCCAAAGGTCAACTTGGAGTGATTAAGCGGCAGCGCCGTGACGCTGAGTTCACCCAGCTGCCGCCGCTCGTGGGCGGCAAAGGGCTGGCTGAAATCGAGAATACCGGGGTGCTTGTAGAGGTCGGCTAACCCCTCCGGATCATCCGGGCCGTGCACCGGAATAATCAGCCCCTGACCCCAGCGCAGGTGCAGCAGGCCCTGGGCGTGATCGGCGTGGTAATGGGTTTGCAGAATGCCGCTCAGGCTATGGGGCGGGAAGCGCTCGGTGAGATCGGTCAGACCCGAGTCGATCAGCCAGCGCTGCGCGCCGCATTCGATCAGGGCACAGCAGGGGCCACGACGCCGCGCGGGGTAAACCCGCGCGCTGTCGCAAGCCGCGCAGCTGCAGTTGTACACCGGCACCTGACGGGCATCGCCGGTGCCGAGCAGGGTCAGGCGCATGCGCGGCTGGCCCCGATCAGTGCCAGCAGGTTGTCCCCTGCACGCTCAATCGACGTGGAGTTATCCAGCAGATGCAGGCCATCACGCTCGGCGCTGGCGGCATCGAACTGAGCATTACGCGCCAGGCGCTGCTCGATCTGCTCGATGCTTTCACGGCCGCGCCTGAGCAAGCGCTCACGCAACACCGCCGGTTCGACCGAGAGCAACACACCGATCAGATCGGGATAACGCTCGCGCGCCTGGGCCAGATGCCCCCGCGAACCATTGACCAGCACATCCTGCCCCGCCGCCAGCCAGTCATCGATCTGCCGGGGAATGCCATAGGCCAGGCCGTTGGCGCGCCAGCTCAGGGCAAAGGCACCGGCGGCTTCCTGCACCTCGAACTCGGCCGCTGTCAGGGCAATCGCGTCCTCACCCAGCGCCTCCGCCGAGCGGGTGATAGCCCGACGGGCGATCACACAACCCCGTTCGGCCAGGCGCACGCGCACGGCATTCAGCAGGCTGTCCTTGCCCGAGCCCGAAGGCCCCATCAGATAGATCAAGCGGCCGCTCATCAGAACACCCTTTGTGCTTGTCGCCAGACTTGCTGGATCACTGCCTGGCCCCCATGCACCTGCGCCTGCACCAGGTCGGCACGCAGGCCAACGCGGATTTCGCCGCGATCATGCAACCCCGCCGCTTGTGCCGGCACGCGGCTGACGGTGGCAATCGCCCGCGGCAGATCATAGCCGTTATCCTGCCCGGCCAGCAGCAACGCAGCCTGCAGCAGGCTGGCCGGGTAGTAGTCGCTGGAGAGAATATCCAGCACACCCTGCTGAGCCAGTTCAGCGGCGGCGATATTGCCCGAGTGCGAACCGCCGCGCACGATATTCGGTGCGCCCATCAACACCTTCAGGCCCAGCTCGTGGCTGGCCTTGGCTGCTTCCAGGGTGGTTGGGAATTCGGCGATGGACATGCCGAAACCCGCCGACTCCTGCACATGGGCCAGGGTCGCATCATCATGGCTGGCCACGGAAATACCCCGGGCCTGGCAGTCGGCCACGATGCTGCGGCGCTGGCGATCGCTGTACTGCCGCGAGTTGTCCACCTGCTCGACGATAAAGGCATTCATCTCCGCCTCGCTCAAGTGGTACTTACCCATATAGTACTCGCGGTATTTGTCTTCCTTGGCGAACTGGCGCTGGCCCGGCGCATGATCCATCACCGACACCAGCTGCACCAGCGAATGCCCCACCAGATCGCGAAACACGGCCAGGGTATCCGGGTGGCAAACCTCGCAGCGCAAGTGCAGGCGGTGATCGGCGCGCATATGCCCGGCCGCTGCCGCTGAAGCAATCGCTTCGAGCATCGCCGGCAATTGCTGCATGCGCTTGCCGCGCGGATTGACGTCGCCGATGGCCAGGGCATCGAACACCGTGGTAATGCCGGCCGAGGCGATCTGCGCATCGTGGGTCAGCACCGCCGAGGCCGAGGGCCAATCCACTCCCGGCCGGGGGCTCATGTATTTTTCCAGGTTGTCGGTGTGCAGCTCGACCAGGCCAGGCAGCAGGTAATCACCGTTCAGGTTCTGCGCCTGGGGCAAGCCGCTAACGCCCTCCTCCACCTGGGCAATCAGACCGTCACGCAGCACCAGGGTGCCGACAAACTCCTGCTCGGCGGTGACGATCCGCGCGTTGGTCAGAATCTGTTCAACCGGCATAGATATACTCCTGCTGCGCCGCAGCGCTCATGTCCTGGCTCATATCAAAAAAGCGATCGGCCACCGCCTCACGGGCGGTGCGGTCGTGGAAGATGCCGATCAGCGCGGAACCTGCGGCCTTGGCTTCAGCGATCAGTTCCAGCACCACCTGGCGGTTGGCGTCGTCCAGCGAAGCTGTAGGTTCATCCAGCAGCATCAGCGGCCAGGCGACCATAAAGCCGCGGGCGATATTCACCCGCTGCTGCTCGCCGCCGGAGAAGGTGCCGGGGGCCAGTTGCCAGAGGGCCTGGGGGATATTCAGCCGGCTGAGCAGGCTTTTCGCCCGCGCCTCGGCATCGGCCTTGCTCCAGCCACGGGCCAGGGCCGGTTCCATCACCACATCCAGGGTGGCGACCCGGGGAATCACCCGCAGAAACTGGCTGACATAACCCAGGGTCTGCCGGCGTACCGCCAACACCTGGCGCGGCTCGGCACCCACCAGCTCGACCCATTCGCCGTTGTGCAACACGCGAATGCTGCCGCCGGCGGCCAGGTAATTGCCGTACAGGGTGCGCAGCAAGGTCGACTTGCCGGCGCCGGATTGCCCATGCAGCACCAGGCACTCGCCGCCACGCACGCTGAAATGCAGCCCGCTCAATACATTCAGCACCACGCCGTGCTGCTGATGCAGGGTGAAGGTCTTGCTGAGGCCGGAGACCTCGATAAGCGTATTCATGATTGACCTCATATTTACCGGCAGCCCGCATGCAATCCGGGCTGCACACACGTCAGGGTTGCAGCACCGACGACACCAGCAACTGCGAATAGGGATGCTGCGGGTCATCGAGAATCTGGTCGGTAAGCCCCGCCTCCACCACCCGCGAGCGGCGCATCACCATCAACCGGTCCGCCAGCAGGCGCGCCACCGCCAGGTCGTGGGTGACGATCACCACCGCCAGGTCCAGTTCGCGCACCAGGCCACGCAACAGGTCGAGCAGGCGCGCCTGCACCGACACATCGAGGCCGCCGGTGGGCTCGTCCATAAAGATCAGCCGTGGGCTGGACACCAGGTTGCGGGCGATCTGCAAGCGCTGCTGCATGCCGCCGGAGAAGGTGCGCGGCAGGTCGTCAATGCGCAGCGGGTCGATCTCCACCTGCTTAAGCCAGTCGATTCCCGCCGCGCGCAGTTCGCCGTAATGGCGCACGCCCTGAGCCATCAGCCGCTCGCCGATATTGGCCCCGGCCGACACGCCCATGCGCAGGCCGTCACGCGGGTTCTGCTCGACAAAGCCCCACTCGGTGCGCAGCAGCGTGCGCCGCTGCGCTTCACTGGCGCTGTACAGATCAACCCAGTTGCCGGTCGTATCGCGATAGCTGACCGTGCCGCGATCCGGCGGGCAGCGCCCGGAGAGCAGGCTGAGCAGGGTCGACTTGCCCGAGCCGGACTCGCCAACAATGCCCAGCACCTCGCCCGGATACAGATCGAACGACACGCCCTGGCAGCCCTTCTCCAGGCCGTACAAGCGGGTCAGGTCGCGCACGCTAAATAGCGGCTGCGCCAGTTCAGTGGATACCTGCAGTTGTTCGGCAGCACTCATTGCTCGCCCTCCTCTTCAAGGTCACGGCGTTGCATGCAGTAGTCGGTATCGGAGCAGACGAAACGCTTGCTGCCGGCGTCGTCGACGATCAGCTCGTCGAGGTAGGAATCCTGGCTGCCACAGAGGGCGCAGCATTCGTCCCAACGCTGGATCTCGAACGGGTGATCTTCGAAGTCCAGACTCACCACCTGGGTGTAGGGCGGCACGGCGTACAGGCGCTTCTCGCGGCCAGCGCCGAACAGCATCAGCGCCGGGCTCATATGCAACTTGGGGTTGTCGAATTTGGGGATCGGTGACGGGTCCATCACGTAGCGCTCATCCACCGTCACCGGGTAGGCGTAGCTGGTGGCGATATGGCCGAAGGTGGCAATGTCCTCGTACAGCTTTACGTGCATCACGCCGTAGTCTTCCAGCGCATGCATGGTGCGAGTCTCGGTTTCCGAGGACTCGATAAAGCGCAGCGGCTCGGGGATCGGCACCTGATAGACCATGATCTGATCGCCATTGAGCGGCGTTTCCGGGATGCGGTGACGGGTCTGAATCACAGTCGCCTCGGGCGTGCGTGTGGTGGTTTTAACCCCAGCGGTGCGGGCGAAGAAGCGGCGGATCGACACCGCGTTGGTAGTGTCGTCTGCGCCCTGATCGATCACCTTAAGCACATCCTCGGCGCCGAGAATCGCGGCGGTCAGCTGCATGCCGCCGGTGCCCCAGCCATAGGGCAGCGGCATCTCACGGCCACCGAACGGCACCTGATAACCGGGAACCGCCACGGCCTTTAGCAGGCCACGGCGGATCATGCGTTTGGTTTGCTCGTCTAGGTAGGCGAAGTTATAGCCAACCTCAGTTGCATACTGCGTTTGGGCCTGGGCATTCATGCGCGTTGCTCCTCGGCGGCGGGCTGCTCGCTGGCCTGTTTGCGCAGTTTGCGGATCAGCTCCAGCTCGGATTGGAAGTCGACGTAGTGCGGCAATTTCAGGTGCGAGACGAAGCCGGCGGCCTCGACGTTGTCGCAGTGCATCAGCACGAACTCTTCCTGCTGCGCCGGGCCTTCAACCTCCTCGTTGTACTCCGCCGCACGCAGCGAACGGTCGACCAGGGCCATGCCCATGGCCTTGCGCTCGGCATAGCCGAAGGCCAGGCCGTAACCACGGGTGAACTGCGCCTGCTCTGCACTCTCACCAACGAACTGGTTGACCATCTCGCACTCGGTCACTTCGATATCGCCCAGCGGCACGGCAAAGCCGAGCTCTTCCGGCTCCAGCCAGACCTCGACCTCGCCGATGCGGATCTCCCCGGCAAAGGGGTGATTACGCCCGTACCCGCGCTGGGTGGAATAGCCCAGGGCCAGGAGAAAGCCTTCATCACCCCGGGCCAGGGCCTGCAGGCGCTGGGCGCGGCTGGCGGGAAAATCCAGCGGCTCGCGGGTGATATCCGGCACGGCGGCGCCGTCATCGACTTCGCGGGCCATCAGTCCTTCGTCGGCAAGAAAATCCAGCACCCGTGGGCACGGCGACAGTTCAGCCTGCGGGTCAACCTGCGGCCCCGGCTGTTCGCCCTCGGCCAGCAGGGCAAAGTCCAGCAGACGGTGGCTGTAGTCGAAAGTCGGGCCGAGCAATTGGCCGCCGGGCAGGTCCTTGAAGGTGGCCGAGATACGCCGGGTCAGCTGCATCTGCGTGGTGTCCAGCGCGGCGCTGGCACCGAAGCGCGGCAGCGTGGTGCGGTAGGCGCGCAGCAGGAAGATCGCCTCCATCAGATCGCCGGCAGCCTGCTTGATCGCCAGGGCGGCCAGCTGCGGGTCATAGAGCGAGCCTTCGCTCATCACCCGCGCCACCGCCAGGGGCATCTGCTCGCGCACCTGCTCGACGCTCAGTTCAGGAATGGAAGTATCGCCACGGCGCTTCTTGGCCAGCAGCAGATGGGCATTGTCGATGGCGCGTTCGCCACCTTTGACCGCGACGTACATCAGGCCACCTCCTCTGCAGCCAGCAGCACACGGGTGCTGCGCGGCAGGCCGATGACCTGCTCGCCGGCGGCGAAGAAACAGTCCAGGCCGCGGGGAAAGGCGCTGCGCGCCTGACGCTGCTGCCAGAACGCGGCCGGCAGCGGCAACTCGACGCTGCGTACGTCCTTGATCCCCGGCCCACGCCAGCGCAAGGACGCGCCATTGCTGAGGGCATCGAGCTGGATCAGCAGGGTGCAGGACTGGTCCGGGTAGCGCTCGCTGCCATTGTCGAAATCCGACAAATCGGTCAACTCGGTCTCATCGAGCAGGGCAAACAGCGCCAGCTCACGCTCGGCGACAATCGGGCAGCCGCAGTGAAAGGCCAGGTTGGCGCGGATTGCCGGGGTGTCAAAACGCGGTGCCAGCCACAGCGGCGTGTCGCCATCGAGAAAGGCCAGGCACAGGGCGTAAGTAGCCGGATGTAGGTTTTCCAGGGCCAGGGCGCGGTTCAGCGGCTGTACCAGGCCCGGCTCAGCCAGGGCCTTGAGGGCGCTGCGAAAGCTGGTCTGCGCGTCCAGCACCGGGTCGTTGAAGGCCGGTTGCAGCCATTGCGAGCTATTGACCGCGTGCATCAGTCTTCTCCTCTGACCAGGGTGAAGAATTCCACCTGGGTGGTTGCGGTTTCGGCGGCCTTGGCCACCTGTTGGGCGTGCTGTACGGCCGCCAGGGGTTCGATCAGACGGCTCAGCCAGTGCGGCTGTTCGCTGCCCTGCAAATGCGCGTCGGCCAGGGCCGCCAGCTCGGCATGCTGCTTGTCGCGGCCAGCCACATAGCTGTAGCCGGTGCGGCCATCGGCCAGGCGTACCACGCAGCGGGTCATACTCATCTCGCCGAGGTTGAACGGGCTGCCGGTGCCGCCCATGCGTCCGCGTACCAGACACATGCCGATTTCCGGGGCGCGAATCAGCTGATAGTCGACTTCCTTCAGGGCCGATTCATAGGCCGCAAGCCCGGTGCCGGCGCGGGCCAGTACGCCCATCCAGCGCTGGCGGGCGGCGATCTGCGGGTCGCTGTGCAGCAGCTTGCTCTGCGGTGTTGCGCGGTTCATCAACGAGCCTCCATCAAAGGGCGAGCTGGTACTGGAAGCGGTCGGCGCGGCTGGTCGATAGCGACAGCTCCACCGGCCGCCCGGCCAGATCGCGGGAAAGGGTTTGTACGCTCAGCAGCGGTGCATGCTTGGGCATCAGCAGGCGCGCGGCCTCCTCGCGGTTGGGCAGGCGCGCGCCGATCAGACTGAAGGTGCGGGTCAGCGGCAGGCCGCGCTGACTGAGGTACTGGCGCAGCGAGCCGCCCTGGTAGTCGGCCAGCAGCTCGGCGTAGCTGCTACTGAAGGCATGCCGAATCAGGCTGACCGGCTGGCCTTCGATCAGGCGCAAGGTGCAGAGCTCCAGCAACTGCGCACCACTGGCCAGCTGCAGGTATTCGCGCTCCTCGCAACTGGCCGGACGCAGGCGGCTTTCCAGCAACTGCGCCTCGACGGTGTGACCGAGCGCCGAGAGCGAAGCGCTGTAGGCACTGCCGGCCTGCATCGGGTAGATCAGCGGCTTGGCCAGCACCCGCGTGCCCTTGCCCTGTTGGCGCAGCAGGCGGCCTTCGAGCACCAGCTCATCCACCGCACGGCGCAGGGTGTGGCGGTTGACGGCAAAACGTGCGGCCAGCTGCACCTCGCCCGGCAGGTAGTCGCCAGGGCTCATGCGCTGCAACTCATCGCGCAGCACGGCGGCCAGTTCACGGTAGAGCGGCTCGGGTTGTCTAGACAAGTGCATGGCTAAAAAACGGGCGCCCGCAGGCACCCGGCTCCGTCAGATAAATTGCTTGCGCAGGCGCTGCGAGAGGATGTCCAGCAGGCTCACCACCAGAATGATCACAATCAGCAGGGCGCAGGTCTGGGCGAACTGAAAGCCGCGAATCGATTCCCAGAGAATCACCCCGACACCACCGGCACCGACCATGCCGACCACGGTGGCCGAGCGCACGTTGGATTCGAAGCGGTACAGCGAGTAGGAAATCCACAGCGGCAGAACCTGCGGAATCACCCCGTAGATGACTTCCTGCAGCGCGCTTGCGCCGGTGGCGCGCACCCCTTCCACCGGGCCTGGATCGATGGCCTCGACCGCCTCGGCAAAGAGTTTGGCCAGCACCCCGGTGGTGCCGATAAACAGTGCCAGCACCCCGGCGAATGGCCCCAGGCCAACCGCCACCACAAAGAGCATGGCGAAAACCATTTCGTTGATCGAACGACAGGCGTCCATCACCCGGCGAATCGGCTGGTAGACCCACCAGGGCACGATGTTTTCCGAGCACAGAACACCCAGCGGGATGGCGCAGACAATCGCCAGTACCGTGCCCCACAGGGCGATCTGCACGGTGACGATCATCTCCTTGAGGTACAGCTCCCAGTTGCTGAAATCGGGAGGGAAGAAGTCCGCGGCAAAGGTCGCCATATTGCTGGAGTCACGGATCAGCGCCAGCGGATTCATCTCCGCGCCCTGCCAGGACCAGGCCAATACGACGAAGAACAGCCCCCAGCCGATCAGCTGCAGCCAGGAACGCTTGGCTGCCAGTTCGGGCGTGGGTGCGGTGGTCAAAGTGGTCATAACAACATCTCGAATCAAGCGGCAGAGGAAAACGACCCGCCATGGACGGCGGGTCGGGAGCTGCGATTAACCCGCGCTGGCAGCGCTCTGCTTGGCGATTTCAGCCATGCGCTTTTCCAGCTTGGCCAGTTCGGCATCCAGTTCCTTGAGCTTGGCGGCCTTGTCCTCTGCCTTGAGCTTGGCGTTGTTGGCCACTTCGGTGCGCTGCTTGAACAGCTCCAGCTGGCGGATCGGCAGCAGCTGATCGTCAGTGGAGGCCTTGAACTTGGCCCACTGCAGACCGGCCAGCACTTGCTGCTCGGCCGGCTCGTCACCGTAGGTCATAAAGAATTCGCGCAGCTTGGCCTTGGTCGCGTCATCCAGGTTCTTGCGCCATACCATCGGATCGGACGGAATCAGCGGCGAGGTCCAGATCACTTTCAGCTGGGCGGCCTTGTCCGGCGCAGTCACTTGCAGGCGCTCCATGCCTTCGCTGTTGAAGGTGCCAACATCGACCTGCTTGTTGGCCACCGACAGGGCGTTGACTTCATGGCTGCCGTTGAGCGCGCGCTTGAAGATCTTGCCCGCGTCGGCATTGTTCTGGGCGAACACGTAGTAACCCGGCACCAGATAGCCCGAGGTGGAGTTCGGGTCACCGTTGGCGAAGGTCAGGTTCGCAGCGTTTTTCAGCATGTCCTCGATCGAATTGATCGGGCTGTCCTTGTGCGCCACCATCAGGCTGTAGTAGCCCTGGGTGCCGTTGGCTGCGACGGTTTGGGCGAATACCTCACCACCGGCGCGGTCTACCGCTTCCATGGCCGACTTGTTGCCGTACCAGGCCATGTCGACCTTGTCGAAACGCATGCCCTGGATGATCCCGGCGTAGTCCGGGGCAAAGAAGGCCTTGATCTTCAGCCCGGTCTGCTGGCTCATGTCCGCCAGAAAGGGGTCCCACATGGTTTTGAGGTTTTGCGAGGACTCGGTGGAAATGATGCCGAAATTGATTTCCTGTTCAGCAGCCTGGGCAGCACCCAGAACCGAACCGGCCAGCAATGTGGATGCGGCGAGAACACGACTGATACGTTTGAGCATGCAAAGCACTCCTAGTGCAGATGGGCCTACAGGGGTTGGCAGAACAACAAGTACTCAGGCCTTGGCCAGAGTCAGCGGGACAGTTGCCTTGCGCGTACGGCGCGAGCGCTCTTCGCTTTGCGGCTCAGTCAGCAGCTCGGCACCGTAGAGATCGTTAAGGAAGTTGGGATGCAGTTCGGCCGCGGCGCCGTCGTAATGAATACGCCCCGCTTTCAAGGCCACGGCGCGCTGGCAATAGCGCATGGCGTAATCAACCTGATGCAGGGTGACCACCACGGTGGTGCCGTCTTCGCGGTTGATGTCGGCCAGAATCTGCATGACCTTGCGCGCCGACTCGGGATCCAGGGAAGCGATCGGTTCATCGGCCAGAATCACCTTGGCGCGCTGACACAGGGCACGGGCAATCGCCACCCGCTGCTGCTGGCCACCGGACAGGGTCGAGGCGCGCTGCTCGGCGAGCTCGGCCAGACCGACACGGGCCAGAGCCTGCAAAGCCCGCTGCTTTTCTTCGGCGCTGAACAGGCCGAGACTGCCACGCCAGCGTGGCATGCGCCCCAGACAGCCGAGCAGCACGTTCTGCAGCACACTAAGGCGGCCAACCAGGTTGAACTGCTGGAAGATATAGCCGATATCGGCGCGCAGACGACGCACCTCGCCATGCAGGCGACCTGCGGCCTGCACCTCACGGCCCAGCACCTCAATGCTGCCGCCCCCAGTGCGATCGCAGCAGGCCAGGCCCGCGACATGACGCAACAGAGTCGACTTGCCGGAACCGGAGGCACCGATCAGCGCGACCATTTCTCCCGGCT
This sequence comes from Pseudomonas xionganensis, assembly GCF_009763245.1. GTDB lineage: Bacteria > Pseudomonadota > Gammaproteobacteria > Pseudomonadales > Pseudomonadaceae > Aquipseudomonas > Aquipseudomonas xionganensis. Next base: position 181,785 of record NZ_WKJZ01000002.1, read on the forward strand.
CGACGGACAGCGCCAGATCAAACAGCGCCTGCTTACGACCGAAGGTCTTGTTGAGATTCTCGACCCGAATCACTGCGCCCATGGAATGCCTCCTTTATAAGCGGTTACACCACGGCGCAAGGCCGCCTCTGGTGTAGACCAAGGTAGGCAAATCCTGTGTCAGGCCAATTAACGGGGCATGACGCTTAGGTGACCATTAGTTGAAGCTTTTCCTGCAGCCCAGGTTTTGTTTAGCACTGCGCATTTCTGACAATCGGTGCTGGCAAAAAGCCGCTAGCTCAACCAGAATTCGCGTCATGTGATTGGCGCCAATTAATCGCCTCACAGACCTTGCGGTCATTTAGAAAACAAGTCGCTTTCTGGCTGAACGGTTAGTGCTAAAGGTGGTCAAACCGGTGACAATCCTATAGCTCATTGCCAGTATCGCTTTCCTGAACTAACCGGTTTAATGTACGCGCCCTATGAAACAAGCACTCTATTCCAGCCGTACCGCTGACAAATTCGTCGTTCGCCTGCCTGACGGCATGCGTGAGCGTATCGCCGATGTTGCGCGCAATCATCACCGCAGCATGAACTCGGAGATCATCGCCCGTCTGGAGCAAAGCATGCTTCAGGAAGGTGCTCTGGGTGACGAGGTGAACCTGCGCCTGGACAGCCCTGAGCTGTCTCTGCATGAACGCGAACTGCTGCAGCGCTTCCGCCAGCTGTCCCGGCGTCAGCAGAATGCCCTGGTGGCATTGATTGCTCATGACGCCGAAATGGCCAACGAAGAAGCCTGACTTCAGCATCAGGTAGAGCCGGCCCTTGCGGCCGGTTTTGCTGTATCCGCGATTAAGTCGCAGCCACCCATTGGGTGGCTTTTTTATGTCCGCCCTCAGGCGGCATGCATGATGACCCGATCGCCCCTACCAATATCAGCGCATAAAAAAGCCGCCTTAATGAGGCGGCTTTTCTACATCATGCTGATGATCAGCCAACGAAGTTAAGCAACACACCCGCCGCCACTGCCGAACCGATCACACCGGCCACGTTGGGCCCCATGGCATGCATCAGCAGGAAGTTCTGCGGATTGGCCTCCAGGCCCACCTTGTTCGACACCCGCGCCGCCATCGGCACTGCCGATACACCGGCCGAGCCGATCAGTGGGTTGACCTTGTTGTCACTGAACATATTCATCAGTTTGGCCATCAGCACCCCGGCAGCCGTACCGGCGCAGAATGCCACCATCCCCAGCAACAGAATGCCCAGGGTCTTGAGTTGCAGGAAGGCATCCGCCGACAGCTTGGAACCCACGGTCAGGCCGAGGAAGATGGTGACAATGTTGATCAGCGCGTTGCGCGAAGTGTCGGCCAGACGCTCGACCACACCACTTTCACGCAGCAGGTTGCCCATGGCGAACATGCCCACCAGAGGCGCGGCATCCGGCAGCAACATACCGATCAGAATGCACAGCACGATAGGGAAGATGATCTTTTCGGTCTGCCCCACCGGACGCAGTTGCTGCATCACGATGGCACGCTCTTCCTTGGTGGTCAGGGCGCGCATGATCGGCGGCTGCAGCAGCGGTACCAGCGCCATGTAGGCATAGGCCGCTACGGCGATGGGACCGAGCAGGTGCGGCGCCAGCTTGGACGTCACGAAGATCGAGGTCGGGCCGTCGGCCCCCCCGATAATGGCGATGGAGGCGGCTTCCTTGAGGGTGAACTCCATCCCCGGAATGCCAATAGCGGTGATCGCCAGGGCGCCGAGCAGGGTGCCGAAGATACCGAACTGCGCCGCCGCACCAAGCAACAAGGTCTTGGGGTTGGCCAGCATCGGCCCGAAATCGGTCATGGCCCCCACGCCGAGGAAGATCAGCAGCGGGAAGATACTGGTGGGCAGGCCCACTTCGTAGATCAGGTGCAGGAAGCCCGCACCCTCGGCCATGTTGGCCACCGGAATATTGGCCAGCAGACCACCGAAGCCGATCGGAATCAGCAGCAGCGGCTCGAAGCCCTTCTTGATGGCCAGATAGATCAGCAGCAAGCACACCGCGATCATAAACAGCTGACCGGGCTCGACATGATACAAGCCCGTGCTCTGCCAGAGTTTAAGGAGCTTATCCATTACCGCGCTCCCTTAGCCGATGGTCAGCAGGCTGTCGCCCACCGCCACCGCATCGCCAACCTTGACGTTGACCGCACCAATGGTGCCGCCCTTGAATGCACGGATCTCGGTTTCCATCTTCATGGCTTCGAGAATGATCAGCAGCTGACCCTCCTCCACCGCCTGGCCTGGCTGCACCAGTACCTTGAAGATATTGCCGGCCAGCGGTGCAGCCTGGGGCTCGCCACCGCCAACGGCAACCGGCGCAGCAGCAGGAGCCGCACCGGCAGCAGCACCGACAGGCTTGAGACCTTCGATATCACCACCCTCATTGACCTGCACCACGAAGGACTTGCCGTTCACTTCAACGGTATAGACTTCAGGCTTGCCGGCTTCGCGGGCAGGCGCTTCCTTGCCGGTTGGCGCCGGTTCGAAGGCCGCCGGGTTGCCGCGGTTTTCCAGGAATTTCAGGCCGATCTGCGGGAACAGGGCGTAGGTCAGCACGTCATCGATTTCGTCGGCAGCCAGCTTGATACCCTTCTCCTGGGCGATGCCCTTGAGCTCGGCGGTCAGCTTGTCCATTTCGGCTTCGAGCAGGTCGGCCGGACGACAGGTAATGGCTTCGCCGCCATCCAGCACGCGGGCCTGCAGCTCCTTGTTGAAAGGCGCCGGCGCCGCGCCGTATTCACCCTTCAGCACACCGGCAGTTTCCTTGGTGATGGACTTGTAGCGCTCGCCGGTCAGCACGTTGATCACCGCCTGGGTGCCAACAATCTGCGAGGTCGGAGTCACCAGCGGGATAAAGCCCAGGTCTTCGCGCACCCGCGGGATCTCGGCCAGCACCTGATCAAACTTGTCCTGGGCGCCCTGCTCCTTGAGCTGGCCTTCCATATTGGTCAGCATGCCGCCCGGTACCTGGGCAACCAGAATGCGCGAATCGACACCCTTGAGGTTGCCCTCGAACTTGGCGTACTTCTTCCGCACTTCACGGAAGTAGGCGGCGATTTCTTCCAGCAGCTCCAGATTCAGACCGGTATCACGCTCGGTGCCCTGGAACATGGCCACCACGGACTCGGTCGGCGAATGACCGTAGGTCATCGACAGGGAGGAAATGGCGGTATCGACGTTGTCGATACCCGCTTCCACGGCCTTGAGAATGGCGACCGAGGACAGGCCTGCGGTGGCGTGGCACTGCATATGCACTGGAATCGACAGCGTGGCCTTCAGACGGCTGACCAGTTCAAAAGCCGTGTAGGGCGTAAGAATACCGGCCATGTCCTTGATGGCCACCGAGTCGGCGCCCATATCTTCGATCTGCTTGGCCAGGTCGACCCACATATCCAGGGTGTGTACCGGACTGGTGGTATAGGAAATGGTGCCCTGGGCATGCTTGCCCTGCTTCTTGACGGCCTTGAGAGCGGTTTCCAGATTGCGCGGATCGTTCATCGCATCAAACACACGGAACACATCGACGCCATTAACAGCAGCACGCTCGACGAATTTTTCCACCACATCATCGGCGTAGTGGCGATAGCCCAGCAGGTTCTGGCCACGCAGCAACATCTGCTGACGGGTATTGGGCATGGCCTTTTTCAGCTCGCGAATACGATGCCATGGGTCTTCGCCCAGGTAACGGATACAGGCATCGAATGTCGCCCCACCCCAGGACTCCACCGACCAGAAGCCGACCTGATCGAGCTTGGGCGCGATCGGCAGCATGTCTTCCAAGCGCACGCGCGTGGCCAGGATGGATTGGTGGGCGTCGCGCAGCACCACATCGGTAATACCGAGTGCTTGTTTAACGGCAGTCATACAGGTGCTCCCTCTAGAACCTGATCAACCGCGACGAGCGCGGTGCTGATGGATGGCGGATTTTATGGCGGCCAGGGTGTCGGCATCCGGCTCTTGGCTGACCGGTTTAGCTGCCGATGGCGCGTTAACGGGTACGGGCGTCTTGGCGGCAAAGAGCTCAATGACCCGCGACATCATGCGAATCATTACAACCAGCAAGATCAAAAAGAGAAATACGAAGCCGATCCCGAACAGCATCAGCTCGACACCCTCAAGCAACAGTTCACCAGGGGTCATCTTGGCTCCTTTTGCCAGCAGCCTGTGGCTGCACTCGTTATTAAATTAGGAGCGCCCGGGGGCCAGCCCCGGGCAAAGCTGGCGAACATTAGCGTGAAACGGCCGTTTGAGGCAAACCCAAGAACGGTAAATGGGACATTTTCTGATGAAAATGCGTCACCGCCGCGATCGAGAACTGCTACAGCAAAAACAGACTGGCCAGTCCCAGAAAAATAAAGAAACCACCACTGTCGGTCATGGCCGTGATCATCACGCTGGCCCCCATGGCCGGATCGCGCCCCATGCGCACCAGCGTCATGGGAATCAGCACCCCCATCAGCGCCGCCAGCAGCAGGTTGAGCGTCATGGCCGCGGTCATCACCACGCCCAGGGACCAGCTGCCGTAGAGCAGATACGCCACCACGCCAATCACCCCGCCCCAGACGATGCCGTTGACCAGCCCTACGCCCAACTCCTTGCGAATCAGCCGTGAGCTGTGCCCCGCCCCCACCTGATCCAGAGCCATGGCGCGCACAATCATGGTGATGGTCTGATTGCCCGAGTTACCACCGATACCCGCCACAATCGGCATCAGCGCTGCCAATGCCACCAGCTTCTCGATGGAGCCCTCGAACAGGCCGATCACCCGCGAGGCAACAAAGGCCGTGACCAGATTGACCGCCAGCCAGGCCCAGCGGTTGCGCACCGACTTCCATACCGAGGCGAAGATATCTTCCTCCTCGCGCAGACCGGCCATATTGAGGACTTCGCTTTCGCTCTCCTCACGGATCAGATCGACCATCTCATCGATGGTCAGGCGCCCGATCAGCTTGTCGTTCTTGTCCACCACTGGCGCGGAAATCAGGTCGTAGCGCTCAAAGGCCTGGGCCGCATCATAGGCATCCTCGTCCGGGTGGAAACTCACCGGATCGGTGGCCATGACTTCACTGACCAGCTTGTCCGGATCATTGACCAACAGACGCTTGACCGGCAGCACCCCCTTGAGCGCCCCGTCGTAATCCACCACGAACAGCTTGTCGGTATGCCCGGGCAGCTCCTTCAAGCGGCGCAGGTAACGCAGCACCACTTCCAGGCTGACATCCTCGCGAATGGTGACCATTTCGAAGTCCATCAGCGCACCGACCCGATCCTCCTCGTAGGACAGGGCCGAACGCACCCGCTCGCGCTGCTGCGCATCAAGCGACTCCATCAGCTCATGGACGACATCACGAGGCAACTCGGAAGCCAGATCGGCCAGCTCGTCGGCGTCCATCTCCCTAGCCGCAGCGAGAATCTCATGATCGTCCATGTCGGCGAGCAGGGTTTCGCGCACCGCATCGGATACTTCGAGGAGGATGTCGCCGTCGCGCTCGACCTTGACCAGCTGCCACACGGTCAGACGGTCATCGAGCGGCAAGGCTTCAAGGATGTGGGCAACGTCCGCGGAGTGCAGCTCGTCGAGCTTGCGCTGCAACTCGGCCAGGTTCTGCCGATGCACCAGGTTTTCCACCCGGTCATGGTGCTGGCCTTCCTGACGATGGGTCAGGTCCTCCACCACCTTGTGACGATGCAGCAGTTCGACCACCTGGGCCAGGCGATCCTGCAGGCTTTCTTGCGGCTTCTTGGCTTCTACTTCAGTCATGGCATGCTCCACCCCCAGCGGCAGCGCAGGCCAAAGAGGGTCAATCAATCAACGGGTGATTGCACAATCGGGATTCTGAGTAACTACTGGGTAAGTCCATGGTGGTATTCCACAAGCCCCGGCGGGGCTGACACTGCAAATGATAACACCAGCCAGCCGCTTTGCATGTGACAAAGCGGCCCGGAACAAGCGCTTGCACCACAAACTTGAGCTTTCATCGCAGATTGCAGGTGCGACGCCGAATAAACCCGCCAGGACACCAGTGGCAGGTTCCAGCCCTTCGACTAGCCTTATCCATTGACCGTCATGGAGGACGCCCAATGCTTGGACTGCATCGCTATAGCCTGCTCGCCATCTTGATTCTCCCTCTCACCGCCTCCGCCACCGAGCTGTTCCGCTGCCAGGCTGGCGACGGCAGCATCAGTTTTAGCCAGTACGGCTGCCCCACAGGTAGCCAGCAACAACGTCAGCAGCTGGGCAAACCCAACCTCAGCGAAAGCCCACAACACCCCAGCAAACCCTCCAAGAGCCGCAACAAGCCCGAAGCGCAAGCACTTGTGATAGTCGGCGAGCAGGATGACGGGTGCGGCAACCTACTCAGCAGCCGCGAGCGACGACACCACATCATCAAGAAACAGATACGTAGCGGCATGAGCCGCCGCGACGTGGAAAACGCCTTGGGCAAGCCCGACAGAATCAGTAGCCGCAATGGCAAAACGCAATATCAGTATGCCGAGCAGCGCATCAACTTCGACCAGACAGGCTGTGTCAGCCGAAAATAAAGCGCGCAAAGAAAAAGGGCCTGCATCACTGCAGGCCCTTCTTGTGTGGCGGACTCAGGAGGATTCGAACCTCCGACCGCTCGGTTCGTAGCCGAGTACTCTATCCAGCTGAGCTATGAGTCCATTGGGTGCTTTTAGACCAGATCACCGCTGGCTGCCCGAATCAACTGCCTTGGCAGGTGCTTCGTATATGGCGGACTCAGGAGGATTCGAACCTCCGACCGCTCGGTTCGTAGCCGAGTACTC
>NZ_WKJZ01000002.1:188706-383150 GCF_009763245.1 Pseudomonas xionganensis
TATCCAGCTGAGCTATGAGTCCGTAGAGCGTGCGCATTATAAGGATAAAAACTTTGGAATCAAGTATTAAAACCTTTAAGTTTCAATAACTTATCACTCTAAAGCGACCATTCCTTACAACACTAAATATGGCGGAGAAGGGGGGATTCGAACCCCCGACACCCTTTTGAGGTGTACTCCCTTAGCAGGGGAGCGCCTTCGGCCACTCGGCCACCTCTCCGCAACACGGGGCGCATGATAACCATGTTTTCCCCGTTTGCAAAGCCAAAATTTCAATAAAATTAGTGGCTTGGTTCGTCGTCTTTCTCTTTCTGGATGCGCTGGTAAATCTCTTCACGGTGCACGGCAACTTCCTTCGGCGCGTTGACGCCAATGCGCACCTGGTTACCTTTCACACCCAATACGGTGACGGTTACTTCGTCACCTACCATCAGGGTCTCTCCGACCCGGCGAGTCAGAATCAGCATTCCTTTCTCCTTACGGATTTCAGTTCAGGACAACAGCAGTCTGCAAAAGTAAAAGGGCTACAGCCACGCCAAGCTACAGCACAGCCTACACCTAAGTATTGACCAGTGCCGGCAGAAAGAAAGTTTCAGCCCGCACCAGGCAAAAAGACAAAAGGCGCGGATAAACCGCGCCTTTTGGAGTCATGCCTCACTCACCCTGTCGGGCTGGGGCATCCAGTTCGAAAGCAGTGTGCAGGGCGCGCACCGCCAACTCCAGATATTTCTCTTCGATTACCACCGAGACTTTGATTTCCGAGGTGGAGATCATCTGGATATTGATCGCCTCCTTGGCCAGGGCCTCGAACATGCGACTGGCCACGCCAGCGTGGGAACGCATGCCAACACCCACGATGGACACCTTGGCAATCTTGGTATCACCGATCACTTCCCGGGCACCCAGCTCATCGGCGGTCTTCTGCAGCACGGCCAGGGCCGCGTTGTAGTCATTGCGGTGCACGGTAAAGGTGAAATCGGTGGTGTTATCGTGGGACACGTTCTGCACGATCATGTCCACTTCGATATTGGCGGCGCTGACCGGGCCGAGAATCTTGAACGCCACGCCCGGGATGTCCGGCACGCCACGGATGGTCAGCTTGGCTTCGTCGCGATTGAAGGCGATGCCGGAAATGATCGGCTGTTCCATGGATTCCTCTTCATCAAGGGTAATGAGGGTACCCGGCCCCTCTTTGAAGCTGTGCAGGACGCGCAGCGGGACATTGTACTTGCCGGCGAATTCCACCGAGCGAATCTGCAGCACCTTGGAGCCGAGGCTGGCCATTTCCAGCATTTCCTCGAAGGTGATCTTCTCCAGGCGCTGGGCCTGCGGCACCACGCGCGGATCGGTGGTATAGACGCCATCGACATCGGTGTAGATCTGGCATTCGTCGGCTTTCAGCGCCGCGGCCAGAGCCACGCCCGTGGTATCGGAACCACCACGACCGAGGGTGGTGATATTGCCGTGTTCGTCGACGCCCTGGAAACCGGCGACCACTACTACACGACCGGCCTTGAGGTCGGCGCGCAGCTTCTGGTCATCAATCTGCAGAATACGCGCCTTGTTGTGCGCGCTGTCGGTAAGGATGCGCACCTGGTTGCCGGTATAGGACACCGCCGGCACGCCCAGTTTGATCAGGGCCATCGCCAGCAGGGCGATGGTCACCTGCTCACCGGTCGAGACCATCACATCCAGCTCGCGCGGGACAGGATTGCCGTCGCTGATCTGTTTGGCCAGATCGATCAGACGGTTGGTCTCGCCACTCATGGCCGACACCACAACCACGATGTCGTCGCCGTTTTCGCGGAACTTCTTCACCTTCTCGGCCACCTGCTGAATACGCTCAACGGTGCCGACGGAGGTGCCTCCGAATTTCTGTACGATCAAAGCCATTTCAAAGCCGCCTCAGCCCGTGAAGGGCGCCCATTAAACAGATAACACAATCAGCTGCCAAGGCCCGTCGGGCGTATTCCAGACCTTGGTCGTAAAGCCGTCGGAGCTGGTCTAGACAGACTGCTCAACAAAGCTGGCAGCCAGTGCCAGGGCAGTATCCAGCGCTGCCGCATCGGTACCGCCACCCTGGGCCATATCAGGGCGACCACCGCCCTTGCCGCCCACGGCCGCCGCCGCCTGCTTCATCAGCTCGCCGGCTTTCAGCTTGGCGGTCAGGTCCTGGGTAACGCCGGCCACCAGCACCACCTTGTCGTCCGCCACACCGCCGAGCAGGATCACCGCGCTGCCCAGCTTGTTCTTGAGCTGGTCGACCATGGCCAGCAGGGCCTTGCCATCCAGACCATCGAGGCGCGCAGCCAGGACCTTGACGCCCTTGATCTCGACCGCCGAGCCGGCCAGATCATTGCCCGCCGCGCTGGCGGCCTTGGCCTTGAGCTGCTCCAGCTCCTTTTCCAGCTGACGGTTGCGCTCCAGCACGCCGGCCAGCTTGTCCAGCAGGTTGTCGCGACTGCCCTTGACCAGGGCCGCGGCTTCTTTGAGCTGCTCTTCAGCGCCATTGAGGTAGGCGAAGGCCGCCTCCCCGGTGACCGCTTCGATACGGCGCACACCGGCCGCCACACCGCCTTCACTGATGATCTTGAACAGGCCGATATCGCCGGTGCGCTTGACGTGGGTACCGCCGCACAGCTCGACGGAGAAATCGCCACCCATGCTCAGCACGCGCACCTGATCGCCATACTTCTCACCAAACAACGCCATGGCGCCCTTGGCCTTGGCCGTTTCGATATCGGTTTCCAGGGTTTCGACCTCTGTATTGCCACGCACTTCGCGGTTGACCAGCTCCTCCAGCGCCTTGATCTGCGCCGGGCTGATGGCCTCGAAATGGCTGAAGTCGAAACGCAGGCGCTGGCTGTTGACCAGGGAGCCCTTCTGGGTGACATGCTCACCCAGCACATGGCGCAGTGCGGCGTGCAGCAGGTGGGTAGCCGAATGATTGAGGGCCGTGGCCTGGCGCACGCTGGCGTCGACTTCGGCCTTGACCGAAGCCCCCACGCTCAAGCCACCTTTAACGGCAACGCCGTGGTGCAAAAATGCACCGCCGGCCTTGGTGGTGTCGCGCACATCGAAGCGCACGCCGGCCCCTTCAAGGTAACCGCAGTCGCCCACCTGGCCGCCGGACTCGGCGTAGAACGGGGTCTGATCCAGCACCACCACGCCCTCCTCGCCTTCGGCCAGGCTTTCGACGGCGCTGCCTGCCTTGAACAGCGCAATGATCTTGCCGCTGCCGCTGGTGCCGGTATAACCCAGAAAGGCGGTGTCGCTGTCGACCTTGACCAAGGCGTTGTAATCCATGCCGAAGGCGCTGGCGGAACGGGCACGCTCGCGCTGGGCCTGCATTTCGCGCTCGAAGCCCTCTTCGTCCAGGGTCAGCTCGCGCTCGCGGGCGATATCGCCGGTCAGGTCCATGGGGAAGCCGTAGGTGTCATACAGCTTGAACACCACCTCACCGGGAATGACGCTGCCCTTGAGCTCGACCAGATCCTGTTCGAGGATCTTCAGGCCCTGCTCCAGGGTCTTGGCGAATTGTTCTTCCTCGGTTTTCAGCACGCGCTCGATATGCGCCTGCTGCTGCTTGAGCTCGGGGAAGGCTTCACCCATCTCGGCCACCAGCGCGGCGACGATCTGGTGGAAGAAGGCGCCCTTGGCCCCCAGTTTGTTGCCGTGACGGCAGGCGCGGCGAATGATGCGGCGCAGCACGTAGCCGCGCCCTTCATTGGACGGGGTCACGCCATCGGCAATCAGGAAGCTGCAGGAACGGATATGGTCGGCCACGACCTTGAGCGAAGCCTGAGCCTCATTGGCGCAGCCGATAGCCTTGGCCGCGGCAGCCAGCAGGCTCTGGAACAGGTCGATCTCATAGTTCGAGTTGACGTGCTGCAGCACCGCACTGATGCGCTCCAGGCCCATGCCGGTGTCCACGGAGGGCGCCGGCAGCGGGTGCAGTACACCGTCTGCGGTGCGGTTGAACTGCATAAAGACGTTGTTCCAGATCTCGATATAGCGATCGCCATCTTCCTCAGGCGAGCCGGGCGGGCCACCCCAGATATGCTCGCCATGGTCGAAGAAGATCTCGGTGCAGGGGCCGCAGGGGCCGGTATCACCCATGGCCCAGAAGTTGTCGGAGGCGTAAGGCGCGCCCTTGTTATCACCGATGCGGATCATGCGCTCGGCGGGGATGCCGACTTCCTTGTGCCAGATGTCGTAGGCCTCATCGTCGGTGGCGTAGACGGTGACCCAGAGCTTTTCCTTGGGCAGATTCAGCCACTTGTCGCTGGTGAGGAATTCCCAGGCGTAGTGAATGGCGTCGCGCTTGAAGTAGTCACCGAAGCTGAAGTTGCCGAGCATCTCGAAGAAGGTGTGGTGACGGGCGGTGTAGCCGACGTTTTCCAGGTCGTTGTGCTTGCCGCCGGCGCGCACGCACTTCTGGCTGGTGGTGGCGCGGGTATAGGCGCGCTTTTCCAGGCCGAGGAAGCAGTCCTTGAACTGGTTCATCCCCGCGTTGGTGAACAGCAGGGTCGGATCGTTGCCCGGAATCAGGGAGCTGGAAGCGACACGGGCATGCCCCTTCTGTTCGAAGAAGCTGAGAAAGGCTTCACGGATTTCTGCGCTTTTCATAGGACTCTTCCAAAAAACCAGCGGCCACGGCAAAGCCGGCAAAGGGCCGCATTATATCGGGCCTTGGCCATGGGGCTAGTGCCTTTATTGATAGATGGTGGCTATGGCAGCGGGCAAATTGCCGCATAAAGCCGAGATTGGCGCCAGGCCGCACATAAGCCAATCCTAACGGCGAAAGGCGGCAAAGGCCTGAATCACCTGTTCGATCGCCTCGCCGCTGACATCCAGATGGGTGACCAGGCGCAAACGCGGCGCTGCAGTCACGGCAATACCGCGCTCGGCCATAAAGGCCTTGAGCTCGGCAGCACGCTCGCCAAGCTGCACATAGACCATATTGCTCTGCACCGGCTCGACGTCATAACCCAACTCGGCCAGTGCGGCGCCCAGGCGTTCGGCATTGGCGTGATCCTCGGCCAAACGCGCGACCTGATGCTGCAGGGCATAGAGCCCGGCCGCCGCCAGCACCCCGGCCTGGCGCATGCCGCCACCGAGCATCTTGCGCAGGCGCCGGGCCTTGCCGATCAGCTCGCCACTGCCGCAGAGCACCGAGCCGACCGGTGCACCCAGGCCCTTGGACAGGCAGACCGAAACCGAGTCGAAATGCCGGGTGATCTGCCGCGCCGGCACGCCCAGCCTGACGGCGGCGTTATACAGCCGGGCGCCATCCAGGTGCAGGGCCAGGCCATGACGCTGAGTCAGTTCACGGGCGGCCTGCAGATAAGCCAGCGGCAACACCTTGCCCTGCATGGTGTTTTCCAGCGCCATCAGGCGGGTGCGGGCAAAGTGAAAGTCGTCCGGTTTGATTGCCGCCTCGACCCGGGCCAGATCCAGGGAGCCATCGGCTTCCACCTCAACGGGCTGGGGCTGGATGGAACCCAGCACCGCGGCGCCGCCGCCTTCATATTTATAGGTGTGGGCCTGCTGCCCGACTATGTATTCGTCACCCCGCTCGCAGTGGGCCATCAGCCCGAGCAGGTTGCTCATGGTGCCGGTGGGCACGAACAGCGCGGCGGCAAACCCCAGCTCGGCCGCCAGGTACTGCTCCAGGCGGTTGACCGTGGGATCTTCGCCATACACATCGTCGCCCAGCTCGGCGGCCAGCATGGCCTCGCGCATGCCAGGGGTGGGCAGAGTCACGGTATCGCTGCGCAGATCAATGATGGCCATGGCGGATAATCCTTTATTGAGATAGCAACGATCCTAGGGGCCGCCCGAAGGGCATACAAGGTACAGATCGGGCAAGAAAGCCCAGGACAGCTGCGCGAACATGGCAGCGCTGCTGGTGGATGGATAAGGCGCCATCCACCCTACGATGGACCTAAGCCAGGTTCACATCTTCAGCGGGGACGACTAGGATGCCGGCGCGCAGGCCGTTCTTGACCTTGGGATTGGGGAAGATGATGCGCGCACCGGGCTCGTCCACCACCCAGCGGGTGCTGGCCAGGTCTTCGGCGAGCAGATAGCCCTGGGGCAGCTCGCTGAAATTTTCCACGTCTGCCGGCAGGTGCAGCTGGAAGGCATCGCTGTGCTTGATCACTTCCCGGGACACGGCAAACAGCTTGAGCTCACCCAGCTCACCCGATTCGTCTTCATCGTGCCCTTCGATCAGGCGCTGCAGCTGCACTTCCAGACGCTGCAGATTGACCTGCTGGTTCTGCCCGAAGGGCCGCGCCTTGCCCAGTTCCAGGGTAAAGGCCTCGGCGCCCAGCTGACTGTAGGTGTAGGCGCTGAAGGTCACCGAGCTCTTGTTATGCAGCAGCACCGCCTCGATGCCCGCCGCATTCAGTCGCGCCAGCTCACGCTGGCTGCGCGGACGCCCCTCCTGATAAGGGTAGAGGGCGAATTGCTCGATCTTAGAGCCGCGGATGGCGGTATGCAGATCGTAGTGCAGGCGACTGCGCTCGGGCTGGCTGAAAAAGGTCGCCGCCAGGTGTTCCAGATCGCAGGCGCGCAGAGCTTCGGGGCCGGTGTGTTCATCGTGGCGACCATTGAACAGGCGGTTGATGTCCTGCTCGATATAGCGCTCGCCACGACGCATGGCCTCGGGATTGCCGAACAGAAAGAGAATCCGCGCGCGCGGCTGCAGCTCGCTGCGGGCAATGCCGCGCAACAGGTGGTCGAGCAGCTCGATGGGGGCGGTCTCGTTGCCGTGGATACCGGCGGACAGCATTAGGTCCATGCCATTGTCACGCCCGGCCGCGGGGGTGACCTCCACGGCGCCTTCGGCCAGCCAGCGCAGGCGCGTGCCCTCGGGAGTCAGCTGAATCTTAGCTGCCGGCTCATGGCCAGCCAGGGTCAGTTCGAGCAGTTTGCCAAGGGCAAGCATAGGGAATACCTCCGAACGTGTTTACGATCTCGCGAGCTAGAGCCATGCAAGGCAAAAGCAGGCGAGGACGCGGAGTTTACGAGCTGTAAATGAGCAGTCCGAGCCTGCTTTTAACGCAGCAGGGCCGACGCGCAGCAGATCGTAAGCAAGCTCTTAGTGGTTACAGTCCGGGCCATGCACATGGCCCTCTTCATCGGCCAGCTCGGCCGGTTCCATTTCCAGTTCCAGGCTGACCAGGTTGGTGGCCAACGGACGCAGCAGCAGGTTGGCGTACTCGGTATCGCCCTCCTCCACGTCCACACCAATCATCAGCTGGCCATTGCCGACCTGCTGAATCCACACTTCCTTGCCCTGCCAGACCACGGCAAAGCGGGTGCAGGAAGTCTCCAGCTGGGTGCCGTCGGTGTCTTCGAGAATCAGTTGCAGGGCGTCGCTCATAAAATCTCCACAGTTCTGGGCGCAGGGTGGATGTCGTTTTCTACATCCACCACAACTCAGTCTTGGTGGATCGATAAAGCGTGATCCACCCTACTTAAGCTAATTGGAAGGGATAAACCGCGCCCAGTTTAAGGATCTGGGTCAGTTCATCCAAGGCCGTGCGACACTCGTTAAGCAATTGTGGATCAGCCAGGTCGTTTTCGCTCAGACGATCGCGGTAGTGCTTGTCGACCCAGAGATTGAGGCTGTCATGCAGGGTCGGGGTCATGATCACCCCCGGATTGACCGCTGCCAGCTCGTTGTCCTTGAGCGCCACGCGCAGGCGCAGGCAGGCCGGGCCACCGCCGTTCTGCATGCTTTGCTTGAGGTCGAAGACCTTGACCTCGCGAATCGGCCCCTGGCTGCTGGTGAGCTGCTGCAGGTAGTTCCACACATTGGCGTTGTTGCGGCACTCCTCCGGCACGATCAGCAGCATGCCGCCATCAGCACGGGTCAGAAGCTGGCTGTTGAACAGGTAGGACTTGACCGCATCCTCCACCGTTACGGCCTCGCGGGGCACGCAGACGGCCTGGAAGTTGCCGCCACGGCGGGCCAGTTTGTCGCGCAGCTCGGCCAGCACCTTGTCGGTCTCCAGGAAGGCGTCCTGGTGATAGAACAGCACCTCGCCATTGCCCACGGCAATCACGTCGTTATGGAACACGCCCTGATCGATCACGTCCGGGTTCTGCTGGGCATAGACCACGCCCTCATCGCTTAGGCCATGCAGGCGGGCCACCGCCTGGGAAGCCTCCAAGGTCTGGCGCGCCGGGTAGCGCTGCGGAGCCGGGAAGCGGGCGTCGAAGGCGCTACGACCAAAGACGAAGAACTCCACCCCGGCATCGCCATAGCCCTTGCAGAAACGGGTGTGGTTGGCCGCGCCTTCGTCGCCGAACTGGCCGACGGCGGGCAGCGCGGCATGGTGAGCGAAGTGCTGCTCATTGGCGAACATGGCGCCCAACACACGGCTGGTGGTGGGATGCTCGATGGAGCGATGGAACTTGCAGTTGAGGTTGGCGGCGGTGAAATGCACGCGACCATCGGCGGTGTCGGCACTGGGGCTGACGGTGCAGGCATTGGCCGTCCACATGCTCGAAGCCGAGCAGCTGGCCACCAGCAAGGGCATGGCCTCCTTCGCCGCCTGCTGAATCACCTGGGCGTCAGTCCCGCTAAAGCCCAGGCTACGCAGCACGGCGACATTAGGTCGCTCCTGCGGCGCCAGCACGCCCTGCTTGAAGCCCATGTCCATCAGCGCCTTCATCTTGGCCAGGCCCTGCTTGGCGGCTTCCTTGGGATTGGAGACCGCCTGGCTGTTGCTCTGCGAAGCGACGTTGCCGTAGGACAGGCCACCGTAGTTGTGGGTCGGGCCCACCAGGCCGTCGAAGTTCATCTCATAGGCATTCATTACAGCGTCACTCCGGGGGTCAGGGTGGCAGGCAGATTCAGGCTTGCAGATTCCAGGGAAGCGACCGGGTAGGCGCAATAGTCGGCGGCGTAGTAGGCGCTGGCGCGGTGGTTGCCGGAGGCGCCGATACCGCCGAAGGGGGCGGTGCTGGCGGCGCCGGTCAGCTGTTTGTTCCAGTTGACGATGCCGGCGCGGCTGCGCAGCCAGAAGTCCTCATAACGCGCCTGGGAATCGGACAGCAGGCCGGCGGCCAGGCCGTACTGGGTGGCGTTGGCCTCGGCAATGGCGGCATCGAAGTCGGCGTAGCGAATCACCTGCAGCAGCGGACCGAAGAATTCCTCGTCGATGCGCTCGGCCACGGCCGTGACATCCAGAATACCCGGGGTCAGCAACGCGGCATTGGCCTCGGGTTGGGTCATGGCCAGCAGCGCGGTGGCGCCCTTGCCCAGCAAATCCTGCTGGGCCTGCAGCAGTTGGGCAGCGGCCTGCAGGGAGATCACCGAGCCCATAAAGGGCGCCGGCTGGGCATCGAAGCGGCCGACACGAATCTGCCCGACCACCTGCACCAGACGCGCCAGCAGGGCATCGCCCCACTCCCCCTGCGGCACCAGCAGGCGGCGGGCGCAGGTGCAGCGCTGCCCGGCGCTGATAAAGGCGGACTGCACGATGGTGTAGACCGCAGCCTCGACATCCTCGACCTGATCGACGATCAGCGGGTTGTTGCCGCCCATTTCCAGAGCCAGGATCTTGTCCGGGCGCCCGGCGAACTGGGCGTGCAGCAGGTTGCCGGTGCGGCTGGAACCGGTAAAGAACAAGCCGTCGATGCCCGCATTGGCGGCCAGAGCCACGCCGGTTTCACGCGCGCCCTGCACCAGGTTGAGCACACCTGCCGGCAGGCCGGCTTCGATCCAGCACTTGACCGTCAACTCGGCGACTTTCGGCGTCAGTTCGCTGGGCTTGAACACCACGCAGTTACCCGCCAGCAGCGCCGGGACGATATGACCATTGGGCAGGTGACCGGGGAAGTTGTAGGGGCCGAACACCGCCACCACACCATGGGGCTTGTGCCGCAGCACGGCAGTGGCATCGGCCAGGGACCCGCTCTTCTCGCCGGTACGCTCGCGGTAGCTCTGAATGGAGATGGCCACCTTGTTGACCATGCTGGTGACTTCCGTGGCGGTTTCCCACAGCGGCTTGCCGGTTTCCTCGCCGATGCAGTGGCCCAGCTCCTCGGCGTGGGCCTTGAGGGTGGCGGCGAACTGTTCCAGCACGGCAATGCGCTCATCCAGCGAGCGCGCGGCCCAGGCCGGGAAGGCGGCACGGGCGGCGGCCACAGCGGCGTCAACCTGCGCGGCAGTGGCGCCCTGCCCCTGCCAGATCACGGCCTGGCTGACCGGATCGAGGGATTGCAGCGGCTCGCCCTGGCCTGGCTGCCAGGCACCGGCGATGTAATGAGTGCTCATCTTGTTTTATCACTCCCAGCAAAGGATGGGCCCGCGCAGACGCGGACACCCACAAGGATCGAGCCACGCCGCACGGCGGCGCGGCCACGGAAAATCAGCCGCGGGCCGACAGCGCGACGGCGCGTACCTGGTCGCCGGCATTGAGCTGCAGGCGCTTGGCGGTCAGGGCATCGACCACCAGGCTGCCGGCGGCCATGCGCGCCGGGGCGGCGGTGATGCGGCAGTCTTCGCGCTTGCGGTTATGGATCAGGAAGGCGCTGGCATCATCGCCCGGGGTGCCGATGGCCAGGATCAGATTCTGGCTGTCGTGCACGGCGCGGATCTTGTCGGTCTGCGCCTCGATGGCCGGGCCGGCATCGAAAATATCGACATAACCCTGGTAGCTGAAACCCTCGCCCTTGAGCATGGCCAGGGCCGGTTCGGTGTCCGGGTGCACACGGCCGATCACGCTGCGCGCATCTTCAGAGAGAAAGCAGGTGTAGAGCGGGAACTTGGGCATCAGCTCGGCGATAAAGGCCTTGTTGCCCACGCCGGTGAGGTAGTCGGCGGTGGAGAATTCCATCTTGAAGAAATGCCGGCCCAGACTCTCCCAGAACGGCGAACGGCCCTGCTCGTCGGACATGCCGCGCATCTCGGCGATCACCTTGTCGCCGAACAGCTCGCGGAACTCGGCGATAAACAGAAAGCGCGCCTTGGACAGCAAGCGGCCATTGAGGCCGCTGCGGTGCTCGGCATGCAGGAACAGCGAGCACAGCTCGGAGTTGCCGGTCAGGTCGTTGGCCAGAAACAGGGTGGGAATCTGCCGGTGGATATTCAGTTCCTGGGAGGCGCTGACGGTCAGCCCCACCCGGTAGTTGTACCAGGGCTCGCGCAGGCCCACCGCACCCGCCACCGCAGAGATACCCACGACCTGGCCTTCGTCGCTTTCCAGCACGAACAGGTAGTCGGCATCGGCGCGCTCGGCTTCGCCGCGAAAGGTCTTCTCGGCCCAGCCAACCCGGTGCGCCAGGCGCTCTTCGTTGGCCGGCAGGGTAGTCAGGCCAGCGCCTGTGCTGCGCGCCAGTTCCAGCAGGGCTGGCAGGTCGGCGCTACGAACGGGACGAACGATCATCAACTCACTCCTTAAACCGCCACCAGGCGCACACTGACACCCTCGCCAACGCCCAGGGCTTCGGCGGCGGCCAGACTCAGGGTTACCGGCTTACCCGGCACCCAGTCGAGATCCG
Source organism: Pseudomonas xionganensis (assembly GCF_009763245.1). GTDB lineage: Bacteria > Pseudomonadota > Gammaproteobacteria > Pseudomonadales > Pseudomonadaceae > Aquipseudomonas > Aquipseudomonas xionganensis. The sequence continues at coordinate 200,230 of NZ_WKJZ01000002.1, forward strand.
CGACAATGGCGCGGTAGTCCTGCAACTGGCCGTTGCTGACCAGATACTGCCGGCCGCCCTTGCCGGGCTCACCGATGCGTACCGGCACCACGCGGCTCTGGGCGATGGAACGGATGCCTGAGGTGCGCGCATGCAGGGTCGGGCCGCCATCGAAGATGTCGATGTAGTGATCGGTCTCGAAGCCCTCGCGCATCAGAATGTCGAAACTGATCTGCGCGCGCGGATGCACCTGGCCCATGGCCTCCTGGGCCTCGTCCGGCAGCAACGGCACATAGATGGGGTAATGGGGCATCAGCTCGGCGAGGAAGGTGCGGCTCTTCAGGCCACACAGGCGCTCGGCCTCGGCGTAGTTCATGTCGAAGAAATTGCGCCCCACCGCATCCCAGAACGGCGAGTCGCCGGCCTCGTCGCTGTGCCCGACGATCTCCACCACCACCGCATCGGCAAAGCGCTCCGGGTGGCTGGCGACGAACAGCAGACGGCCGCGGGAGTTGAGCTCGGACCAGGCGGTGTCCACCAGCGGCCGCTCCACGTAGAAGCTGGTCAGCAGGCTGTTGCCGGTGAGGTCATGGCACAGCGAGAGCACATGGATCTTGTTGTGGATCTTCAGCTCGCGGGAGTTGTGCACGAAGGTTTCGTTGCGAAAGCTGTAGAACGGCTCGGAGTAGCCGGCCGAGGCGACGATGCCGGAGCAACCGACCAGGCGCCCGCTTTCGCTGTCTTCGAGGACGAAGAAGTAGCTCTCCTCGCCATTGAAGCTGACTTCGGCGGCGAACGAGGCTTCCGAGGCCGCGATCTTCTCGCGCAGACGTTCGGTATCGTCCGGCAGCGAGGTGACACCTACCGGGCTGTCGGCGGCCAGACGCTGCACCTCAGCAAGGTCGGCCATTTGCGCGGGGCGCATCACCAGCATGGTGTCACTCCTTCTAAGAAAAGCTCCGGACAACCCGCGTGTCGGCTGCCCAGAGAAAGCCGCGGGCAACACCCGCAGCGCACACAGAGACGATCATCCTTGCTATGGCTCCCGCTCATCCCTGAGCCGGAGAGGGCCCGCCACTGGGGCAGGCCTGGGCGCTTAGCCCTGTACCAGCTTGGCCACGGCCTTTTCCAGACGGGCCAGACCTTCATCGATATCGGCGTCTTCCACCACCAGGCTCGGGGCAAAACGCACCACGTCCGGGCTGGCCTGCAGCACCATTACCCCTTCCACCGCAGCAGCATCGAGGATGGCCTTGGCCTTGCCCTTCCAGGCATCGCTGAGAACCGCACCGATCAGCAGGCCCAGGCCGCGCACCTGGCTGAATACGCCGTACTGCTCGCCGATCTGGGTGAGCTTCGCGGCAAAACGCTGATGCTTGGCCTGCACCCCGGCCAGCACCTCGGGGGTGTTGATCACATCGATCACCGCCTCGGCCACTGCACAGGCCAGCGGATTGCCGCCGTAAGTGGTGCCGTGGGTGCCGACGGCCAGGTGCTTGGCCAGCTCGCTGGTGGTGAGCATGGCGCCAATGGGGAAACCGCCGCCCAGGCTCTTGGCACTGGAGAGGATGTCCGGGGTGACGCCGTAGTGCATATAGGCGAACAGCGAACCGCTGCGGCCCATGCCGCTCTGCACTTCATCGAACACCAGCAGGGCATTGTGCTTGTCGCACAGCTCGCGGGCCGCCTGCAGGTAGGCGAGATCGGCCGGCAGCACGCCGCCCTCACCCTGGATCGGCTCCAGAACCACGGCGCAGGTCTTGTCCGAAACGGCCGCCTTGAGCGCCTCGATATCGTTGTAGGGCACATGGCTGATGCCCTGGATCTTCGGCCCGAAGCCGTCGGAATACTTGGGCTGGCCACCGACGCTGACGGTAAACAGGGTGCGGCCATGGAAGCTGTTGGTGGCGGCGATGATCTCGCACTTGTCTTCGCCGAATTTGTCGAAGGCGACGCGACGGGCCAGCTTGAAGGCGGCCTCGTTGGCCTCGGCGCCGGAGTTGCAGAAGAACACCCGCTCGGCAAAGGTGGCGTCGAGCAGCTTCTTGGCCAGGCGCAGGGCCGGCTCGTTGGTGAAGACGTTGGACACGTGCCAGAGGGTATTGGCCTGTTCTGTCAGGGCACCGACCAGGGCCGGATGACAGTGGCCCAGCACGTTCACGGCAATGCCGCCGGCGAAGTCGATCAGCTCGCGACCGCTTTGATCCCATACGCGGGAACCTGCACCACGCACCGGAATAAAGGCGGCGGGGGCATAGTTGGGCACCATCACCTGATCGAAATCGGCGCGTTGTACCGGGTCGTGCTGAACGGACATCTGAGCTCTCCTGACAAGGAACACCTGCATCGGCTAGCAGGCGATGAGAAGGATTGTAGGGATTGCACCGGGGTCGGCATTGTCGCCATGCGACAACTTCTTATAGCGCCAACCCGCGATTTTCCTGGGCTTTCGCAAATGCGACAGAAAGCTTCGGGAAGGCGCAGTTTAAATGCAGGCGCGCAGCTTGGCGCGGCTTTCTGGCAAGCCTTCACTATAGTCAGATGCACGCGCCAAGCAGCCCGGACGGCGAACAGTTACAATGCCGCCCCACTTGCCTGTTGATGATGCCTTTATGTCCGAACCCGTCCGCCTGTCCAAACGCCTGATCGAGCTGACCGGCTGCTCGCGCCGCGAAGCCGAGCTGTATATTGCCGGCGGCTGGGTGCTGGTCGATGGCCAGGTGGTGGACGAGCCGCAGCGCAAGGTGAGCAACCAGCGCGTCGAACTGCTGCCGGACGCCGTGGCGGCGCCCGTGGAGCCGGTCACCCTGCTGCTGCATGTGCCCAATGGTCACTCGCCGCAGCGTCTGGTGGACGACCTCGGCCCTGACAGCCACTGGCTGGAAGACGCTGCCAATCTGCGCCCGCTGAAAAGCCACTTCAACAACCTGACCGCCTGCATCCCCCTGCAGGCCGGCGCCGATGGCCTGCACGTACTGACCCAGGACTGGCGCATCGAGCGCAAGCTCAAGGAAGACCTGGGCAAGCTGGAGCAGGAGTATGTGGTCGAGGTTATCGGCACGCTGAGCAACAGCCAGCTCAAACGCCTGAACCATGGCCTGACCTTCAATGGCGTGGCCCTGCCGCCGTGCAAGGTCAGCTGGCAGAACGAAACCCGCCTGCGCTTCGCCCTGAAGAATCCGCAGCCCGGGCAGATCGTCTTTATGTGCAACAGCGTCGAGCTCAAGGTATTGAGCATGCGCCGTATCCGCATCGGCGGCGTCCCCATGGGCAAGGTGCCCGCCGGGCAGTGGCGCTATCTGGCCGACAAGGAACGCTTCTAAGAGGCCGGCAAAAGTTTGCTGCGCGTCGGCCCTGCTGCGTTAAAAACAGGCTCTACCATCTTCCAGGGGCGCCCAGGGGCCCCTCCTTTAATGAGATCCTCCATGCTTAATAACGACATCCTGCGCAGCCTGCGCTACAGCCTCGACATCAACGATGGGCAACTGGCCGAGATCATCGCCCTGGGTGGCCAGCAGATCGATGTGGACAGCCTCGGCGCCCTGCTCAAGAAAGATGACGAAGAGGGCTTTGCCCCCTGTGGCGACGAGCTGATGGCGTACTTTCTCGATGGTCTGGTGTACTTCAAGCGCGGCAAGGACGACAGCCGTCCGGCGCAGCCGTTCGAGCTGCCGATCAGCAACAACATCGTGCTGAAAAAGCTGCGGGTGGCCTTCGAACTGAAGGAAGACGATATGCACGCCATCATGCACAGCGTCGACTGTCCGGTGTCCAAGCCAGAGATGAGCGCCCTGTTTCGCAAAGCCGGGCACAGCAACTATCGGGTCTGTGGCGACCAGTTTCTGCGCAACTTCCTCAAGGGCCTGACCCTGCGCCTGCGCGGCTGACCGCCCGCCACGCATGGCGAGCCATTACCCTGGCCAATAGTGCCTGCCGGATAGCAGGCAGGGCGTTAGGGTAAGGGCCTCTCCCCCTTGAGGACTCGCCATGCACCCCTATTTTTCCCTGCAGGGCCGCACCGCCCTGGTCACCGGCGGCACCCGCGGCATCGGCCTGATGATCGCCAAGGCCTTTGTCGAAGCCGGCGCCACGGTTTATGTCTGCGCCCGCGATGCCGAGGCCTGCGCCCAGACTGCCGCCGAGCTGTCGGCCCTGGGCACCTGCCACGGCATCGTCGCCAACCTGGCCAGCGAAGAAGGCGTACAGCACCTGGCGACGCAGCTGGCGGATCACATCAGCCAGCTGGATATCCTGGTCAACAACGCCGGCACCACCTGGGGCGCCCCACTGGAGACTTATCCGGCCAAGGCCTGGGACAAGGTCATGCAGCTCAACGTGACCTCGGTGTTTGGCTGCATCCAGCAGTTGCTGCCCCTGCTGCGCAAGGCCGGCAGCGCCGCCAACCCGGCGCGGGTGATCAATATCGGCTCGGTGGCCGGCATCAGCAGCCACGGCGAGCAGGCCTACGCCTACGGCCCTAGCAAGGCCGCCCTGCACCAGCTGTCGCGCCTGCTGGCCCGGGAACTGGTCGGTGAGCATATCAACGTCAACGTCATCGCCCCGGGTCGCTTCCCCAGCAAGATGACCCGGTTTATCGCCCAGGATGATGCAGCCATGGCCGCAGACTGCGCCCTGATTCCCATGCAGCGCTGGGGTCGGGAAGCGGAAATGGCCGCCCTGGCCATCAGTCTGGCCAGCACCGCGGGGGCTTATATGACCGGGGCGATTATCCCCATCGATGGCGGCTTCCACCTGTAAGCACGGTAAGATGGCGGCGTTTTCCAGACGATCACACCGCCATGTCCTACTCCGTCTCACCCATCGGCTTTGTCCGCTCCTGCTTCAAGGAAAAGTTCGCCATTCCCCGCCAGCCGCAACTGGCGCCGGCCGCCCGGGGCGTGCTGGAGCTGCTCGCGCCTTTCGATACGGGTGAGGCGGTACAGGGGCTGGAGCAGGTCAGCCATGTCTGGCTGCTGTTCCTCTTTCACCAGGCCCTGGAAGACAAGCCACGCTTGAAGGTGCGCCCGCCGCGCCTGGGCGGCAACCAGTCGGTCGGCGTATTCAGCACCCGCGCCACCCACAGGCCCAACGGCATCGGCCAGTCGGTGGTCAGGCTGGAGCGGGTCGAGGCCGGCAAGCTGTGGCTGTCCGGCATCGATCTGCTCGACGGCACCCCGGTGCTGGATATCAAGCCCTATGTGCCCTACGCCGACTGCATAGCCGAAGCCCGCAACGACATCGCCGCCAGCGCCCCGCCGCTGATACCGGTCAGCTGGCAGCCGGCCGCCCTTGAGCAGGCCGAGCAGCATGGCCGGCGCCTGGGCGAGCCGCTGGTACAACTGATCGAGCAGTGCCTGGCCCAGGACCCGCGCCCGGCCTACCAGCAACCCCTGCCCGAACGGCGCTACGGCGCCCGTCTGTGGGATGTGGATGTGCACTGGCACTACCCGCAGCCGGGGCATATCTGCGTGCTGGAACTGACGCACGAATAACCTTGGACAGCACGCCTGAAGCCGCTACCCAGCCACGACCAGACAACAGGCAATACACAACACAATCACTTTTGTCTTATATTCGATGCAAATTGTATACAAAGTGAGAGCAGCATTATGCCGACCCGCCCCAATCGCCTTAACGGCCTGCGTCACCTGGCCCTGCTGGTGCCCAATCTGGAAGCCTGCGAACGCTTCTATGTCGATATTCTCGGCATGCAGGTGCTGCACCGCGCCAACCCGGACCTGGTCTACCTCACCTGCGGCAACGACAACCTGTCCCTGGGCCGCGCCTCGGTGCCGAGCCACGGCGAACAGGCGGTGGATCACTACGGCTTCGTGGTCGACAGCATCGAGGACCTGCATGCCTGGTACGACTACCTCAAGGCCCAGGGCGTGACCCTGCTCGATCGCCCCTTCGCCCATGGCGACGGCGCCCACAGCTTCCATCTGCTCGACCCGGCCGGTAACAAGGTGCAGCCGCTCTACCACCCGGCCATTTCCGGGCAGCGCTGCCAGTTGCCGGGCAAATAACCCCCGTCCCCGAAAAAAGGCTGGCGGTCAGCGTGCCCATGCGCTACAGCTATGCACAACCCCGTCATCAAGAGCCTGTCGATGCCTCACACGCACACACCAGCGCGCCAGTATGTACCTGCGGACAATCTGGTGGACATGCTGCTCGACGCCATCTGTGTAGTCGACAAGGAAGGGCATTTCCTCTTTGTCAGCGCCGCCTGCGAGCGCATTTTCGGCTACAGCCCGGAGGAAATGCTCGGCCGCCCGATGATCGAGCTGGTCCATCCGGACGATCGCGCCCGCACCCTGGCCGCTGCCCGGGAGATCATGGCTGGCGCGGCCAAACCCATTTTCGAGAACCGCTATGTGCGCAAGGATGGGCGCACCGTGCATATTCTCTGGTCGGCGCGCTGGTCGGATGATCAGCAGGTGCGCATCGCCGTGGCCCACGACATCACCGAGCGCAAGCGCAGTGAATCCCTGCAGAACGCCCTCTACCGCCTCGCAGAGGCGGCGCACCGGGCCGACGATGAGCAGCAGCTCTTTCAGCAGTTGCAACACACCCTCGCCGAGCAGTTGCCCAGCAGCCGCTTCAACCTGGCCCTGCTGGGGCCGGACGGTCAACAACTGGCCATCCTTGGCAGCGCGCCGGATGACATTCACAGCCAGTATGTCCATCAACTCAGCCAGCAGGTGCTGAACAGCACCCAACCCCTGCTCCTGACCGCTGCCGATGCGGCGCATCTGGGTCAGCAGAACTGGCTGCTGGTGCCCTGCCATACCCAGGCCGGCTGCAGCGGCGTCCTGAGTTTGAACAGCGATGCCCTTGAGCCGATGTACAGCAGCCGGGAACAGGAACTGCTGCAGTTCGTCGCCACCCAGATCAGCACCGCCATCGAGCGCCAGCGCATGCTCAGCCGCCTGCAGCATATGGCCCAGTACGACCAACTGACCCAGCTGCCCAACCGCAGCCTGCTGCAGGATCGCCTGCAACAGGCCATGGCCCGGGCACGCCGCGAACGGCGGCAACTGGCTTTGCTGTTTCTCGACCTGGACAAGTTCAAGCTGATCAACGACAGCCTGGGCCACGCCATGGGCGATCTGCTGCTGCAACAGGTGGCCGAACGCATTCGCCAGTGCCTGCGCGAGGTGGATACGGTGGCGCGCTTTGCCGGCGACGAATTTGTCGTGCTGCTGGAAGACTTCCATAGCAGCGACCACGCCACCCAGGTCGCCGACAAGATCCGCCAGGCCCTGAACCATCCGTTCGACCTCAAGGGCTACCAGCACCCGGTGCGTCCGAGCATCGGCATCGCCCTCTACCCCACCCATGCCACTGACCCGCAACAGCTGATCAACCAGGCTGACAGTGCCATGTACCTGGCCAAGAACAGCGGCGGCAATCGCTACCAGCTGGCCAGCTGAATGCAAAATGCCGCTGGCCCCAAGAGGCGCAGCGGCATTTTGCTGTCTATGGCGGCGGCCTATTTCTCGACAAAGGCGCGCTCGATCAGGTAATCCCCGGGTTCGCCCATGCGCGGCGACACCCTGAGGCCAAAGCTGTCCAGCACCGCGCTGGTCTCGTCGAGCATGCTCGGGCTGCCGCAGATCATGGCGCGGTCATCCTGGGGATTGATCGGCGGCAGGCCGATGTCGCGGAACAGCTTGCCGCTGCGCATCAGGTCGGTCAGACGGCCCTGGTTCTCGAACTCCTCACGAGTCACCGTGGGGTAATAGATCAGCTTCTGCTTCAGCGCCTCACCGAAATACTCGTTCTGCGGCAGGTGTTCGGTGATGAACTCGCGGTAGGCCACTTCGTTGACGTAGCGCACGCCGTGCACCAGCACCACTTTTTCGTAGCGCTCATAAGTTTCCGGGTCCTGGATCACGCTCATAAAAGGCGCCAGACCGGTACCGGTGCTAAGCAGATAGAGGTGCTTGCCCGGCAGCAGGTCGTCGAGGATCAGGGTGCCGGTGGGCTTGCGGCTGACCATCAGCTCATCACCCGGCTTGAGGTGCTGCAGCTGCGAAGTCAGTGGGCCATCCGGCACCTTGATGCTGAAGAACTCCAGGTGCTCCTCGTAGTTGGGGCTGGCGATGGAGTAGGCACGCATCAGTGGACGGCCGTTGTCCTGCTGCAGGCCGATCATGACGAACTGGCCGTTCTCGAAGCGCAGCCCGGTATTGCGGGTGGTCTTGAAGCTGAACAGGGTGTCGTTCCAATGGTGCACGCTGAGTACACGCTCGACATTCAGGTTGCTCATGCAGGTTCCCCAGAAGCACTGACGAATAGGTGGTTGCGGGGGATTCTAGGGGGGCGCAGAATATCTGTTAAGTTGATTATCAAGATATAGATTATCGGTTATATAGATATGCGATTCACCCTCAGACAACTGCAGGTTTTTGTCGCCGTGGCCCAGCAGGGCAATGTCTCCCGGGCGGCAGACTCACTGGCGCTATCGCAGTCGGCAACCAGCACCTCGCTGAGCGAACTGGAGCGGCAGACCGATTGCCAGCTGTTCGACCGCGCCGGCAAACGCCTGCTGCTCAACGCCCTGGGCCTGCAACTGCTGCCCCAGGCGGTGGCCCTGCTCGACCAGGCCCGGGAAATCGAACGCCTGCTCGGCGGCAAGAGCGGCTTCGGCTCGCTCAATCTGGGCGCCACCCTGACCGTGGGCAACTACCTGGCCACCCTGCTGATCGGTCGCTTTATGCAGCACCATCCCGAATGCCGGGTGCGCCTGCAGGTGCATAACACGGCGCATGTGGTGCAGCAGATCGCCCACTTCGAGCTGGATATGGGCCTGATCGAGGGCGACTGCCAGCACCCGGACATCGAGGTGCTGCCCTGGGTTGAGGATGAGCTGGTGGTGTTCTGCGCGCCCCAGCATCCTCTTGCCCGTCAGGGGCAGGCCAGCCTGGCGGAGCTGAGCCGCGAGGCCTGGATCCTCCGCGAGCAGGGTTCGGGCACCCGCCTGACCTTCGACCAGGCCATGCGCCATCACCCCGGCGGCCTGAATATCCGCCTGGAGCTGGAACATACCGAAGCAATCAAGCGCGCCGTGGAGTCGGGTCTGGGCATCGGCTGCATCTCGCGCCTGGCCCTGCGCGATGCCTTTCGCCGCGGCAGCCTGGTGGCGGTGGAAACCCCGGCGCTGGATCTGCGCCGGCAGTTCTGGTTTATCTGGCATAAGCAGAAATACCAGACCGCCGCCATGCGCGAATTTATCGAGTTGTGCCAGGCGCTGACAGCCGATGTCAGCCGCAGTGACCAGATCGTGCTGCCAAGCATTGCCTGAGCGGCTTAGCTGGCGGGAATCGACTCCAGCTGCTGCAGCAGCAGCGCCGCCTGAGTCCGGGTACGCACCCCGAGCTTGCGGAAGATGGCGGTGACATGGGCCTTGACCGTGGCCTCGGAAACACTCAGCTCATAGGCGATCTGCTTGTTCAGCAGGCCATCGCAGACCATGGTCAGCACGCGGAACTGCTGCGGTGTCAGGCTCGCCAGGCCGGCGCTGGCGGCCTTGGCCTCGGCACTCAGGGCCGCGGCTTCGTCGCTCTGCTGCGGCCACCAGACCTCACCATCGAGCACCTGACGCACCGCCTGCTGGATGGTTTCCAGGGAACTGGACTTGGGAATAAAACCGCTGGCGCCGAACTCCCGGGAGCGCGCCACCACGGCTGCCTCTTCCTGGGCAGACACCATCACCACGGGAATCTGCGGATACTGACCGCGCAGCAGCACCAAGCCGGAAAAACCGTAGGCGCCAGGCATGTTGAGGTCGAGCAGGACCAGATCCCAGTCGGTCTTCTGCGCCAGCTGAGCCTCCAGCTCGGCGATACTGGCGGCTTCCACCAGCCGCACATCGGGGCCCAGGCCCAGGGTCAGGGCTTGCTGCAGGGCGCTGCGAAACAGCGGGTGATCGTCGGCAATCAGGATTTCAAAAGCGGCCATGGCAGATCCTGTTCTTGTTATTCATGGGGCCAGCCGCGCTGGCCCAGGCAAAAAGCGCCTCAGCATGCCGAGACGTGACGGGGTGGTCAAGTTCGATACTTTGCGGCAAAGTCGCCGCTTTGCCCAAACGAGTATAGAAAATGCGAAGCAACACCCTGCGCGCCGACCTGCTGATGCTACTGACCGCCATGATCTGGGGGTCGGTATTTGTCGCGCAACGCCTCGGCATGGATGCCATCGGCCCCTTCCTCTATACCGGCTTGCGCTTCGCCCTGGCGGTGGTCGTGCTGCTGCCAGTCATCCATTGGCTGGAAAAACGCAACCGCCAGACTGCCCCCGTGCCCAAGCTCAACCGCCAACTGCTGCGTGGCGGGGTGCTGATGGGCCTGGCCCTGGCACTGGGCATCAATCTGCAGCAGGTCGGCCTGCTGTTCACCACTGTGACCAACTCCGGCTTTATCACCGGTCTGTATGTGATCGTGGTCCCGCTGCTGGGCCTGTTTATCGGCCACAAGACCGGCCTGGGCATCTGGCTGGGGGCCTGCCTGGCGGTGGTGGGCATGTTCTTGCTCAGCGTCGGCGAAGGCTTTGTGGTGGCCTCCGGCGACTGGCTGCAACTGGCCGGGGCCTTTGTCTGGGGTATTCATGTGCTGCTGGTGGGGTTCTTCGCCAGCCGTCACGACCCGCTGCGCCTGGCGGTGGTGCAGTTCGCCACCTGCTCAGCGATCAGCCTGATCCTCGCCCTGGTGCTGGAGGAAATCAGCCTGCAGGCCATTCTCGCCGCAGGGCCGGCCCTGCTCTACGGCGGTATCCTCGGCGTGGCCGTGGGCTTTACCCTGCAGGTGGTGGCGCAGAAGGATGCGATTGCCTCCCACGCGGCGATCATTTTTTCCCTGGAGGCGGTGTTCGCGGCCGTTGCCGGGGCCTGGATGCTGGGTGAGTCGCTGGATCTCAAGGGCTATTTCGGTTGCGCCCTGATGTTTGCCGGCATGCTCCTGGCCCAGCTATGGCCGCGCCCGGTGCCCCAGGCAACGCCGCCTAAGGCTGCAGAAAGGGCTGCAGACGCCGATGTAGCGCATCGTCCAAGTCAAGGCTGAGCTGGCGCTTGGCCGCCAGATAATGCTGGCTGAATACGTCCAGATAGGCATCCAAGGCCTCGGCCGCGCGTTCGTCGCCGGCCAGTTCCAGGCATAACGCGGCCACCTCGGCGGTACACAGGTGGTCGTCGCGCTTGGAGCGGCGCAGACGGTAGCGCGACAGCTGCTCGGGCTGCAGGCTGAGCACCGGCAGGTGATCCAGATAGGGGCTCTTGCGAAACATCTTGCGTGCTTCGGTCCAGGTGGCATCCAGCAGCACGAACAACGGCCGCTTGCCCGCCGCTGGTCGCACCTCGCTGACCACCCGCTCGGGGGCCGCATATTCCCCGGGAAACACCAGATAGGGCTGCCACTGCGGGTCATTCAGTAGCGCCGGCAAAGCCGCGTCCACCTCGATCCGCGACCAGCCGAAGGCCGAGGTGTCCTGCACCACATCGGCAATCAACCAGCCGGTATTGCTCGGCTTGAGCGCCTCCACATCGTGCATCAGCAGGCACATGGCCGAATTCGCCGGCACTTGCGGACGCCAGGCGCACAGGCAGTGGCTTGGAATCACCCGACACTGCGGGCAACGCTGGGATTTGCTGCCCCGGGCGACAAAGGGTTTGACGCTGCGGGCCAGACGGGCGGCGCGCAGACGGGCAACGGCATGGCTCATGGGAAATGCACCTGGAGGGCAAGCAGTGACAGATTCGCGGGGCGCGCAGTCTAGCAGGCCGTTGAAAAACTACCTACGTTGGCAATACTGCGTTGAAAACGGCCTCACAGCCGAAGGCTGAACGCACTTTAGTGCGGCCCCGAAGGGGTGAGCGAAGCGAATCAAATGCTCATTTACAACACGTAAACTGCGCTTTTTCGGCCGTTTTCGCCTTGTCTTGCCTGCCTCGCCTACGTTTTTCAACGGCCTGCTAGCAGAGCACGCGAATCATGACTGCCGCCAGCGCCGGCCGCTAAGATAGGCCGTAATGAACCTCAAGCGCCCGGCCCAGGTCGAATCGGCGTACTGACAGTGGAGATGCCCATGCGACGCCTGACTGCCCTGACCCTTTGCCTGTCCCTGCCCCTGCTGGCCCAAGGCACCACGCTGCAGGACTTCGAACTCAGCAAGCTGCTGGCGCAGGTCGCCCAGCAGAGCAACCAGGGCACACCGCGAGCGATCAATGCGGACATTCTCGATAAGGGCTACAGCGTGGAGGGCCATGAACTGATCAACCACCTGAGCGTACGCAGCGAACATGCCGGCAAGATGCGCGGCAACCCGGATCTGGTACGCGCTCAGCTGAGTGAAAGCGTATGCCGCAACCCGGGATTTCGCCGACTGCTGGCCCAGGGCGCCACCCTGCGCTACGAATTCAGCGAATACAAAAGCAATCGCCCGGTGACCAACGAGCGTTTCAGCAAAACCGACTGCGGCCTGGAATAAGCTCAGCCGCTGCCCTGTTGAGTGCGGCGCTGCTCATCGTCGGCACGCAGATCCGCCAGCAAGGCCTCCATATAGTGCGAACGCCTGACGCCACCTTCCAGGCGCCTAACGCACTCATCCTCCAGGCTCAGCTGATTGCTGCGGGCCGCCTGCTGCAGCAGACGGTATAGCTCCAGCTCCACATCCAGGGTCAACTTAGGCATACCTGCCCCTCCTATCCCAACGCCACGGCCCCCTTGGCCATGGCGCCCTACCACCTCAACAGCCTGTCAGCGCAGGCAGCGCGGATCGCCCTGCCCTCGCAGCACAGCCAGCTCCTCGGCCTGCAGCAGGCTTGCCACGGGCACACCACGCAGCTCGGCAGCGGCCTGCAGCACATGCACCCAGCTGCAGCCATTGGCAAACAGCATGCCGGCCTCATCCAGGGTGCCGCCACGATTGATGTAGCCCAGCACCCGGCTGTTGACCGCATCGCCCAGAATCGGCCACAGATGCCCGCGGGCCACTTCCGGCCGCATATGGGTCAGCAGCAGACGCTGGCGACACTCACCCGGGAACAGTCGCTGGACACACTCGCCGTCGGCCGCCACCTGCTGCTCCCAGCGATCACGCGGCGCCCGGAAACGCCCCGGCTCCTGTAAGTAAATCAGACGCCAGGCCAGGCCGGCGACGCTCAGACGAGCGGCAGCACGCTGCAGTTCAGCCAGTTGATAGCTGCCATTGGCAATCAGCAGCAAGGGCTGCCCGGCACCCTGCTCGGCCACCTGGATGGCACCCTCGCGGGCCAGTTGCTCGGCCTGCTGCGGGCTGAACGAAAACGGCCTGTCGCGCTTGGCGATGACCATGCAGGCCAGGGTGCCGCGGCTCTGATAGATCGCCGGCAGCAACGCCAGAGCCGAGTTGTGGTCAGCCGGAAACAGCACCCGGATCATATCGCTCATCTCACCGAGCAGGGCTTCACAGAAGGTGGTGTCCTGGTGGGACTGCTGGTTCTTGCCGTTCTCCCAGGTATGGGAGGTGGCCACCAGAGGCCAGCCCAGCCAGCCGGCGGGACGCCCGACCTCCTTCTGCTGGCGGGCGAAGATCAGGCTCTGGCGCACCGCGCCAAGCATCTTCACGCAGAAGGCTTCGTAGCTGGCCAGCAGATTCAGCCCGCCCTGATTGGCCAGGCAGGCCGAGACCACGGCCTCCTCGTTGAGGGCGGTGATAATGGCGCCATCCAGGGCTTCCAGCTCGCTCTCCGGACTGATCACCCGATGCCGCAGCGCCTTGAGCACGCCGCCCAAGCGGTTGCTGGCCAGCTCATCGGGGTTGCCGACCCGTGGCCTGAGCTGCGGATTGGCTCGCACCAGATCGACAAAAAAGCGATCCAGGGCCGCCATGGGTGAGCAGGTCTGCTGCGCATAATGCAGCGCCGGCATGTTCGGCAGCGCTGGCTGACGCTGAGCCAGCACATTGTCGCGCTCCAGCGGCCGCTGACCGCGCCGGGCGAACAGCGCGCAGGCCTGTTCCAGTTCGGCAGGCGCCACCCAGAGCGGCGCGACATGCTGATTGAACAGCTCACGAGCGGCAGCATCGGCATAGGGGCTGGCCGGCAGCGGCAGGTTGTGCGCGGCGTTGCTGCCGGCGCCATAAAAACCAAAGCCCTTGGTGGTTTCGGCAATGCCATAGGGCATCGGCAGTGGGTAACCGATCACCCCGTTGTGCAGCTCCTGCACCCGATGCTCAAGGCGCTGCTCCATCTCCCACAGGGCACAGACAAAGGCAGCCGGATCGCGGCCATCGAAACTCAACGGGTCAAACCCACATTGGCGCAGGTGCTCGCGAAAATCCTCCAGGCCATCCGGAGTGCCCAACTGGGTGCGCTGCTCGATGCGCCGGCCATTGGCGATCATCACCGGCAGGGCCACGCCGCAGTCCTCGGCACGCCACCAGCGCGGCATCCAGTCGCTGCCGCGCTGTTCCTCGGCCGCGCCATCGGAGAGAAAGGCCACCAGCTTCTCCCCCGGCAACGGCATATGGCTGTACTGCAGTTCGGCAAAGCCCAGGTAGCCGCCCTCGGCAATCCCACCGGCCGTGTGCGGGTTAACGTGACTGCCAAGGGGGATGCTGACCTGACCCTGGGCGTTCTGTGCGTAGCTGTAGAAATCACTGACCAGAGAGCTCATGCCGGCTTCACTGAAGGGGTAGCGCCGGGCCTGCTCGGGGTGCTGGTTGGCCACCAGCAGATTGAGCGCCTCGATGGCCGCCACGCAATGGCCCTGCCCCATCAGCCAGCCACGGGTTTCGCCGGTGAGGTTGTTCAGCGCCAGGTAAGCGGCATAGGCCGGCACCATATTCAGGGCGCCACCGGTATGCCCTTCAGGCACGGGCTTGAAATCCTCGGCCTGCAGCGCCTGACCATCCAGGCGCACGCGGCGGGCGTAAGTCATATGCGCCACCAGCCAGAGACCGGCAGCGCTGAGACGATCCAGGGCAATCAGGTGTCGATAGACGGTCGCCAGATCCGGCTGCACACCACCACTGACCAGCTGATGGGCCAGACGATAAACCGCTGCGCAGGTCTGCGGACTATGCTTGAGGGGACCATAGCCTTGCTGCCACTGGGCAAATAGCGGTTGTTCAGCGGCATGCTCGTCCAGTGCGGCAGCATTGGGGAATAACTGGGTCATAAGGCACTCTCCTTGGCTTCGCCGCAGTCTAGATGACGGGATCGGAAAGCCTCGTGACCTGTATCAAGACCGTTACCGACCTTTTGTCCCAAGCTGACCCCCTATCACACGACAAGGAACTCTCCATGGCCCTGCTCAACTTTCTCGGCGCAATCCAGCAAGTGACCGGTTCCAGCTACCTGATCGAAAGCCGCGACGGCGCCAAGGTGCTACTCGACTGCGGCATGCGCCAGGGCCGTCGGGAGGAACAGGAAGGCAACCGCGAGCCCTTCGCCTTCGACCCATTGGCTCTGGATGCAGTGGTGATCTCCCATGCTCATATCGACCATACCGGCCTGTTGCCCAAGCTGGCGGCAGCCGGTTATCGCGGGCCGATCTTCGCCACCGAAGCCACCTGTGAGCTGATGGAGCTGATGCTGCTGGACGCGGCCTTTCTCCAGGAAAAAGACGCCGAGTGGGAAAACAAGTGGCGCGCGCGCATGGGCAAGCCGCCGATCAGCCCGCTGTACACCACCGCCGATGCCGAGCAGGCCCTGAGCCAACGCCAGGCCATGGGCTATGCCGAACCCCGTGAAGTGGCCAAGGGCGTGCAGGTGACCTTCCATGACGCCGGGCATATTCTCGGCTCGGCCATTGTCGAAATTGCCGTGCAGGATCATCACCTGACCCGCCGCCTGGTGTTTTCCGGCGACCTGGGCAACACCTGCTCACCCCTGATGCATAACCCCAGCACCCTGAGCCGGGCCGATGTGGTACTGATGGAGTCCACCTACGGCGACCGCGATCATCGCTGCAGCGAAGACACCCTGGACGAGCTGGCGGAAATCCTGCAGCAGGCTCACCGCGACGGCGGTAATGTGCTGATCCCATCCTTTGCCGTGGGCCGCACCCAGGACCTGATCTTCTACCTCGGACGTTTCTACCAGGAGGGTCGCCTGCCGCAGCAGGCTGTCTTCCTCGACAGCCCCATGGCGATCCGCGCCAATGCCATCTACTCGCGTTTTCACGAACAGTTCGACCCACAGGACAAGGCGGTTTTCCAGAGCAAGGGCTTCAAGCGCATCGAGGACTGGCTACCGATCCTGCGCTGCACCCCCACACCGGATGAATCCATGGCGATCAACCGCATCAAGAGCGGTGCCATCATCATTGCCGGCAGCGGCATGTGCACCGGCGGGCGCATCAGCCACCATTTCAAGCACAACCTCTGGCGCAGTGACTGCCATGTGATCTTCCCCGGTTTCCAGGCCCGCGGCACTCCGGGGCGGGCCATTGTCGACGGCGCGGAAAACATCAAGGTTCTGCACCAGCGCATCGCGGTAAAAGCCAAGATCCACACCCTGGGCGGCTTCTCGGCCCATGCCGGGCAGTCGCAGCTGATCGACTGGGTCAGCCATTTCGACCACCATCCGGAGCTGTATCTGGTGCATGGCGAACTGGAGAAGATGCAGGTGCTGCAGCAGGCCCTGCGTGAGCGTCTGAACTGGATCGCCAATATTCCCGAACCCGGTGAACAAATCGCCCTGTGAGAACGTCCCAGCCCCTGGCAGCTTGCAAGCAGCCATACTGAGGATCAGGCCGCGCACAGGATGGTGTCGCGGCCACAGCAGGAGATAAGCCATGCCCTATGAAGCCGACGACTACCTGTCGCGACATTTTCAAACCAGCGGCACCGACCTGAATACCAAGCTGGAAGAGCTGAGCACCCTGGTCACCCCGCCTGGCAGCCCCAACCTGCCGCTGTACCGCGAGATGCTCAGCACCGTGGTGCATATGGCCCAGGCAGACCGCAGCCGCTGGGACGCCAAGATCATGCTGCAGACCCTGCGCGAAATGGAGCATGCCTTCAGCGCCCTGGAATCGTTCAAACGCCGCCGCAAGGTCACGGTGTTCGGCTCGGCCCGTACCCCCAAAGACCACCCGCTCTACGCCCTGGCCCGGGAGCTGGGGGCCGCCCTGGCCAGACATGAGCTGATGGTGATCACCGGTGCCGGAGGCGGCATCATGGCCGCCGCCCATGAAGGTGCAGGGCTGGAAAACAGCCTGGGCTTCAATATCGTGCTGCCCTTCGAGCAGAACCCCAATGCCACGGTGCAGGGCAGTGGCAATCTGCTGCCCTTCCACTTCTTCTTTCTGCGCAAGCTGTTCTTCGTCAAGGAAGCCGACGCCCTGGTGCTCTGCCCGGGTGGCTTCGGCACTCTGGACGAAGCCCTGGAGGTGCTGACCCTGATCCAGACCGGCAAGAGCCCGCTGGTGCCGGTGGTATTGCTCGATCAACCGGGTGGCAGCTTCTGGGAAAAGGCCCTGGAATTTATCGCCAGCCAGCTACGGGATAACGGCTATATCCTGCCAGGTGACCTGCGCCTGCTGCGCCTGGTGCACAGCGCCGAAGAAGCCACCGAGGAAATCGCCCGTTTCTACCGCAACTTCCACTCCAGCCGCTGGCTGGAGGGCCGCTTCGTCATTCGCCTCAACCATGCCCTAAGCGCCAGCGCCGTGCAGCTGGTCAACCAGCAGTTCGCCAGCCTGTGCAAGAGTGGTGACTTCCAGCAACAGGCCCGCAGCGAGGCGGAGCGTGATGAACCGGAACTGTGCGACCTGACCCGCCTGGTATTTGCCTTCAACGGCCGGGATCATGGCCGCCTGCGGGAGCTGCTGGATCTGCTTAACGATCCGCAGCACTGGGCCTAGGGGCCAGTGAGCTGACGTTCCGGCGCTGCTCGCTTGCCCTTGATCGCCAGCAAGCGGGTTCCTGCACCCTGGGCCAAGCAGCGCAGTGCCGAGACCGGGGCTGCTGGCGCTTTAGCGCCGCGCAGGGAAATAGCTCAGTCATCATCCAGACAGCCGCGCAACAGGCGCGCGACCAGATCGGACGGATAACCTCGATAACTGAGAAAACGCACCTGCTTGGCGCGCTCACGGGGATCACGGGGCAGTGCAGCTGCGAACTTGCGCTGCCAGACCTGCTGTAGCTGCTCGCTCCAGTCGACCTGTGCCTCGCGCAGTGCCTGTTCGATATCGCCCCGATTGAGGCCACGCTGGCTCAGCGCCTCACGGATGCGCAGAGGGCCGTAACCGGCGCGGGCCTTGTAGGCAATATAGGCTTGCAGATAACGCGCTTCGGACAGCAATCCCTCTTGCGTCAGGCGCTCGAGGGCTGCTTCGATCAACTCATCCGGGGCGCCGCGCTGACGCAATTTACGGGTCAGCTCCACCCGTCCATGCTCACGCCGTGCCAACAGATCCATGGCCGCCCGTCGCACGGCGACGGGGTTATCCAGCAGGCTCGTCATGCCAATACTGATCAGGCGTCCGCTTCAGCCAGCTCATCGGCGCTGGCCTTGGCCGGACCACTCGGCACCAGCAGCTTCTCGCGGATCAGACCTTCGATGGTGCGGGCCACTTCCGGGTTGTCTTCCAGGTACTTGGCCGAGTTGGCCTTGCCCTGACCGATCTTGTTGCCCTGGTAGCTGTACCAGGCGCCGGATTTTTCCAGCAGGCCCAGCTGCACGCCCAGGTCGATGATCTCGCCGTTACGGTAGATGCCCTTGCCATAGAGAATCTGGAACTCGGCCTGACGGAAGGGCGGCGCCACCTTGTTCTTCACCACCTTGACCCGGGTTTCGCTGCCCACCACCTCGTCGCCTTCCTTTACCGCGCCGGTACGGCGGATATCCAGACGCACCGAGGCGTAGAATTTCAGCGCGTTACCACCGGTGGTGGTTTCCGGAGAGCCGAACATCACGCCGATCTTCATGCGGATCTGGTTGATAAAGATCACCAGGCAGTTGGCATTCTTGATGTTGCCGGTGATCTTGCGCAGGGCCTGGCTCATCAGACGGGCCTGCAGGCCCACGTGCATGTCGCCCATCTCCCCTTCGATTTCCGCCTTGGGCACCAGGGCTGCCACGGAGTCGACGATGATCACGTCGATGGCGTTGGAGCGCACCAGCATGTCGGTGATTTCCAGGGCCTGCTCGCCGGTGTCCGGCTGCGAGACCAGCAGGTCGTCGACATTCACGCCGAGCTTGCCGGCGTAATCCGGGTCGAGGGCGTGTTCGGCATCGACGAAGGCACAGGTGGCGCCAAGCTTCTGCGCTTCGGCGATGACCGACAGGGTCAGGGTGGTTTTACCCGAGGACTCCGGGCCGTAGATTTCAACGATACGGCCCTTGGGCAGGCCGCCAATGCCGAGGGCGATGTCCAGGCCCAGGGAACCGGTGGAGATGGCGGGAATCGCCTGACGCTCATGGTCGCCCATGCGCATCACCGCGCCCTTGCCGAATTGCTTCTCGATCTGGCCCAGGGCAGCAGCCAAGGCGCGCTTCTTGTTCTCGTCCATCGGTATCCTCGTCTATTTCCTGCGGGCCCCAGCGGCCACCAACAACTGTATAAGTAGACAGTATTATTCCACAGGGCAAGTCGCCCGCCTACCCCGCATTTGGATTTTCCTCTGCCAACAGGCGCAGCAGCCCCTCTAGCGCGGCCTCGACCGTTTGTCGGCGGACTGCCTGGCGATCGCCGCTGAACTGGCGACACTGGCTAAACAGCTGTGGGCCATCGCCCCAGGCCAGCCATACGGTGCCCACGGGTTTCTCAGCCGAGCCACCGTCGGGGCCGGCCACACCGCTGACCGCCACCGCATAACGCGCTCCGCTGTGCTGCTGAGCACCGCGCACCATGGCTTCGACCACCTCGCGACTGACTGCGCCGACGCGGCCGAACAGTTCGGCGGGCACATCCAGCTGGCGGGTTTTCTGCGCATTGGAATAGGTGACGTAACCGGCCTCGAACCAGGCCGAGCTACCCGGAATGCGGGTAATGGCTTCGGCGATGCCGCCGCCGGTACAGGATTCGGCGCAGCTGACCTGGGCGCCAGCCCGTTGCAGGGCCTGGCCCAGACAGGCGGCCAGCTCACTCAGTCGATCATCGGAAGGGGACATGGGCATCTCGCAGGGTACGGCCCGAACGGGCTTCTGGCCGTACCTTACAAGTGCCCGATGGGCTTGTCACCGCAGACTCAGTGCGCCGGCTCCTTGACCCGGAACCAGGCCGCATAGAGTGCCGGCAGGAACAACAGGGTCAGGGCCGTGGCCACGATCAGACCGCCCATGATGGCCACGGCCATGGGGCCGAAGAACACACTGCGCGACAGCGGGATCATCGCCAGCACCGCAGCCAGGGCGGTCAGCACGATGGGCCGGAAGCGCCGCACCGTGGCCTCGATGATGGCCTGCCAGCGATCCAGACCGGCGGCGATATCCTGCTCGATCTGGTCCACCAGGATCACCGAGTTGCGCATGATCATCCCCGCCAAGGCAATGGTGCCAAGCATGGCAACGAAACCGAAAGGCTGGCGGAAGATCAGCAGGAACAGGGTCACACCGATCAGACCCAGGGGCGCGGTGAGGAACACCATGGCCGAGCGCGAGAAGCTCTTGAGCTGCAGCATCAGCAGGGTCAGCACCACCACGACAAACAGCGGCACACCGGCGTTGACCGACTTCTGCCCGCGACTGGAATCTTCCACGGTGCCACCCACCTCCAGCTGGTAGCCATCCGGCAGCACCGCGCGAATCGGCTCCAGGGTCGGCAGGATCTGCTTGACCAGGCTGGCCGGCTGCTCGTCGCCATAGACGTCGGCGCGCACAGTCACGGTGGGCAAACGGTTGCGGTGCCAGATGATGCCTTCCTCGAAGCCGTACTCCAGGGTGGCGATCTGCGCCAGGGGCACGCTCTTGCCGCTGTCGGTGGGCACCGCCAGGCTCGGCAGCAGGCCCAGCTCGGTGCGTTCGCTGACGGTGCCGCGCAGCAGGATCTCGATCAGCTCGTTGCCTTCGCGGTACTGGCTGACCGGCGAGCCGGTCAGGGAGCTCTGCAAGAAGCGCGACAGATCGGCGGTGCTGACACCCAGAGCACGGGCGCGCTCCTGGTCGATATTCAGGCGCACGGACTTGCTCGGCTCTTCCCAGTCCAGGTGCACATTGGTCACATGGGGGTTGTCACGCACCTTGTCGGCCACCTGACGGGCCAGCTGGCGCACCTCGTCGATATGCTCGCCGGAAACCCGGAACTGCACCGGATAACCCACCGGCGGGCCGTTCTCCAGGCGCGAGATACGGGTACGCAGGGTCGGGAACTGCTCATGCAGGGTGTCGATCAGCCACAGACGAATCTGCTCGCGCTCCTCGATGCTTTTCGCCAGGACCACGAACTGCGCCACACTGGCCGCCGGCAGCTGTTGATCCAGCGGCAGGTAGAAACGCGGCGAGCCGGTGCCGACATAGGCCACATAGTTGTCGATGCCTTCGTGCTGGTTGAGCATTTGCTCCAGACGCTTGACCTGGGCCTCGGTCGCAACCAGGGACGCACCCTCCTCCAGCTTCAGGTCAACCATCAGTTCCAGACGCCCGGAAGCCGGGAAGAACTGCTGGGGCACGAAACGGAACAGCAGGATGGACGCCACGAACAGACCGATGGTCAGCAGGATGACCGTCTTGCGCCGGCGCACGCACCACTGCACGGCGCTGCGCACGCGCTGATAGAAGGGCGTGGCGTAGGGGTCATGGCCATCGTCAGCACCGCCATGCTTGGCCGCATGTAACTTGGCCAGATCCGGCAGCAGCTTGGCCCCCAGATAGGGCACGAAGATGACCGCCGCGATCCAGGACACCAGCAGGGCAATGGCCACCACCTGGAAGATCGAACGGGTGTATTCACCGGTGCCGGATTGCGCGGTGGCAATCGGCAGAAAGCCTGCTGCGGTGATCAGGGTGCCGGTGAGCATGGGAAAGGCGGTGCTGGTCCAGGCGAAGCTGGCGGCCTTGAGCCGGTCATAGCCCTGTTCCATCTTGATCGCCATCATCTCCACGGCAATGATCGCGTCATCCACCATCAGCCCCAGCGCCAGCACCAGGGCGCCGAGGGAAATCTTGTGCAAGCCAATCCCCAGGTAATACATGCTGGCAAAAGTCATTGCCAAGACCAGGGGTATCGACAGCGCCACCACCAGGCCGGTACGCAAACCCAGGGAGAAGAAGCTCACCAGCAGGACGATGATCACCGCCTCGGTCAGCACCCGGACGAATTCGCCCACACCGGTTTTCACCGCCGCCGGCTGGTCGGACACCTTGCGCAGCTGCAGGCCCACCGGCAGGGTTTCCTGCAAGCGCGCGAACTCGCCTTCCAGGGCCTTGCCCAGGACCAGAATATCGCCGCCGGCCTTCATCGACACGGCCAGACCGATGGCATCCTCACCCATAAAGCGCATGCGCGGCGCGGGCGGATCGTTGAAGCCGCGCTTGACCTCGGCCACATCACCGATGCGGAAGGTGCGCTCGGCCACGCGAATGGGGAAATCGCGAATTTCCTGTACCGTCTGGAAACGCCCGGTCACGCGCAGCTGGACGCGATCCGTGGCGGTTTCAAAGAAACCCGCGGCCGCCACCGCGTTCTGCTCTTCCAGCGCCTGCTGAACAGCGGCCAGCGGCAGGCCCAGGGTGGCCAGCTTGGTATTGGACAGCTCGATCCAGATCTTCTCGTCCTGCAGACCGAGCAGCTCCACCTTGCCCACATCCTTGACCCGCTGCAGCTGCAGCTGGATGCGATCGGCGTAGTCCTTGAGCACCGCGTAGTCGAAGCCCTCGCCTGTCAGGGCGTAGATATTGCCGAAGGTGGTGCCGAATTCGTCGTTGAAAAATGGCCCCTGGATACCCGGCGGCAGGGTATGGCGGATATCGCTGACCTTCTTGCGCACCTGATACCAGAGGTCGGGAATCTCCTTGGAACGCATGGAGTCACGGGCGATAAAGGTCACCTGGGACTCGCCGGGGCGGGAAAACGAGACGATCTTGTCGTACTCGCCGGTCTCCATCAGCTTCTTTTCGATCCGCTCGGTGACCTGGCGCGCCACCTCTTCGGCGCTCGCCCCCGGCCAGTTGGTGCGTACCACCATGGCCTTGAAGGTGAAGGGCGGGTCTTCGCTCTGGCCCAGCTTGGTGTAGGACAGTGCGCCGACCACGGCCAGCAGCAGCATAAGATAGAGCACGATCTGACGGTTGCGCAGGGCCCAGGCGGACAGGTTGAAATCCATCAGGCTTACTCCTTGGCCGCCAGCTGCACGGTGCGGTTGTCCCGATCCACCGGGCGCACGCGCTGTCCTTCACGCAATACCTGCACACCAGCGGCCACCACCCAATCGCTGGCATCAAGGCCTTCCAGCACCGGCACGGTCTTGTCGCCGAAGGCACCAATACGCACCAGCCTGCGCTTGAGACTGGAGTCTGCGGGATCGACCACCCAGACATAGGGCTGACCCTGCTCGGCGCTCAGGGCCGACAGCGGCACTGCCAAGGGCACTTCGCCGTTGTGGGCGATAAACACCCGGGCGCTCTGGCCCAGCTCGGCCGGGGTATCTCCGGCGCTGAAGGCCACGCGGGCGGCAAAGGTGCGCGACTGCGGATCGGCCGCCGGCGACATCTCGCGGATACGGCCGGGAAAACGCTGATCCGGTTGCGACCAGAGCTCCACCGCGACCTCCTGGCCCACCTTGAAGCGCTCGAAGGCTTGCTCCGGCAGACTGATCAGTACCTCGCGCTCGCCATCGGCAGCCAGGGTGAAGACCGTTTGTCCGGCCGCCACCACCTGCCCCACTTCCACCATGCGGCGGGCCACCACGCCGTTATCCGAAGCACGCAGCACGGCATAGCCGGCCTGGTTGTTGGCCACGTTGAATTCGGCGCGCACCTGCTTGAGGCGGGCCTCGCCGGCGCGATAGAGATTCTCGGTATTGTCGTACTGCGAGCGACTGACCAGGTTGCGCGCCAGCAGGGTCTTGTAGCGTTCACGCTCGGCGCGCACCGTCTGCAGATTGGCCTCGGCCGCCGCCACCTGGGCCCGCATGGCCTCCAGCTGCAGGCGCACATCCTGGGGGTCCAGTTCAGCCAGGGGCTGATCCTTCTTTACCCGCTCACCCACCTCCACCAGGCGCTTGGCCACCTTGCCGCCGATACGGAAAGCCAGTTCCGGCTCCAGCCGTGCCCGCACCTCGCCCGGGTAGGCATCCATCAGTTCAGCCGACAGCTGCGGCTGCACCACCATGGCCGGACGCACGGCGACCTCGGTCGACTCACCGTTGCCACAGGCGGCAAGCAACGCAATTAGACTGGCAGGCAACGCGACAGACAGGGCATGACGAAACATGATGACTAACCTTTGTGGAGGCTATGGAATATTTGAACTGACAGGTATAGTAAAAATAGCAAACTCATCAGTCCAGTATTAAAACGAGCCATGTCAAACAAAGTGTTGCCACCCAGCGGCCCCGGCCGCCCCAAGGATCTGGCCAAGCGCCAGGCCATTCTGGAAGCGGCCAAGACCCTCTTCCTCAGCAATGGTTATGACGGCAGCAGCATGGATGCGATCGCCGCCGAAGCTGGAGTATCCAAGCTCACGGTGTACAGCCATTTCACCGACAAGGAGACCCTGTTCGCCGCTGCGGTGAAGTCCAAGTGCGAGGAGCAGTTGCCGGAGTTGCTGTTCGAGCTGCCAGCGGAGACACCGATAGAAACGGTGCTGCTGAATATCGGTCGCGGCTTCCACCGCCTGATAAACAGCCGCGAATCGGTGGAGCTGCATCGCCTGATGATCAGCCTGGCGGCCCAGGACTCCAAGCTGTCGAAGATGTTCTTCGACGCCGGGCCCCAGCGCGTGCTCAACGAGATGGAGCATCTGCTCAGGCAGGCTAACCAGGCCGGCAAGCTGCGTATCGCCAACCCGGCAGGTGCCGCCGACCAGTTCTTCTGCCTGATCAAGGGCGGGGCCAATTTCCGCCTGCTGATTGGCTGCTCCCCGGCACTGGAGGGAGATGCCGCCGAACAGCATGTGCAGGAAGCGGTGCAGGTATTTCTGCGCGCCTATCAGGCTTAATCGGCTGTGAGCTTTTTCTTCGGATAGATATCGTAGCGGCTGGATTTGCCCTCCAGCACATAGCCCGGCTTGACGCCGTCAATGGGCGGCGCCTTGCGTGGGCGCTTGACCACCACCCGGTGGCTGGCCAGTGCCAGGGCCGCTTGCAGCAGCGCCGGCGCATCCAGGTCGTCGCCGACAAAGGGGCGGAACAGGCGCATTTCCTTTTTCACCAGCGCACTCTTGTCACGATGCGGGAACATGGGGTCCAGGTAGATCACCTGGGGCGGCTCGCCCTGCCAGGCGGCCATCAACTCGATGGCATTGCCGGTCAACAGCTGCATGCGCGCCACAATACCCGCCACCTCGGCATCCCGGGCGGCCCGCGCCAGGCCATCGTCCAGCAGCGCGGCGATCAGCGGCTGACGCTCGATCAGGGTCATATGACAACCCAGGCTGGCCAGGACAAAGGCATCGCGTCCCAGGCCCGCCGTGGCATCCAGCACCCGCGGACGCACACCAGGGGCAATCCCCACGGCCTTGGCAATCATCTGCCCACTGCCACCGCCGAACTGACGCCGATGGGCCAGCGCGCCTTCGACAAAGTCCACCCGCACCGGTCCCGGCGCCTGGGGGCCGAGTTCGACCAGCTGCAAGCCTGCCTCGCCCAGCTGCAGGGCAAACTCGCTGTCGCCGTCCAGTGGTAAATCCAGGCGTTTTGCCCAGGCTGCGGCGGCGATCTGCAGGTGATCGGCCAGGGCCTCGACCCGGACTCTGGTTATATGCCCAACATCAGTCATCAGAAAATATGCTCAAAAAACACTCAATTGGCTGGCGAAATGGCCGATAGCCTATACAGGCGGCATTTTGCCAGACCCGGCAGCCCAGAGCCGCAACGAGTTCGCCATGTTCGATGTTCTTTCCGCACCACGGGCCAACCCCTCGCCCGCCCACCACGATTCAATCGACCAGACCCTGGATGAAGGCAAGCGCGCCTCCCTGGACTACCAGATCCTGCGCCGCACCCTGATGATCGAGCAGGACGAGCCCTCATCCACACCGCCCCCCGCTGCCGAGTCCAGCGCAGAACCACCCGCTATTGCCAGCCAGGCCAGTGCTTTCGAGCAGGTGGTGGCGCAGCGCGAACTGGAGCTGAATATCAGCGCCCCGGCACAGCCGCAGAAAACCGACCCGCTTGTGCTGGATCTGGCCGGTAACGGCTTCAGCACCAGCGGGTTGCAACGCCCGGTGCAGTTCGACCTCGATGGTGATGGCCGCTCCGAGCAGATCAGCGTGCCCACCGGCGACGACGCCCTGCTGGCCTGGGATCGCAACGGCAATAGACGCATCGACAATGGCCGCGAGCTGTTCGGCGATCAACACGGCGCCGCCAATGGCTTTGCCGAGCTGAGTAAATTTGACGACAACCAGGATGGTCGCATCGACGCCGCCGACGCCATCTTCGATCAGCTCCTGCTGCTGCGCTTCGATGCCCAGGGCCGGCAAAGCACCCAGAGCCTGGGCCAGGCCGGGGTCAGCGCCATCCACCTGGAGGCCCGCGACGTCAAGATGGCGCTGGGGGCCTATGATGAAATCGCCCAGCTGGGGCGTTTCGACTTCAGCGATGGCCGCAGCGGCCAGGCCGCCGACCTGCTGCTGGCCCAGCGCTAACCTGCGCCTATAACAGCCCCAGCTGCGCCTGCGACACGCATTCCGGCCACTCGGGCAACGCCGGCAAGCCGGGCAAGCGCGCCATCAGCTGCCCATGAAAGCGCTGCGCCAGCTGCGGAGCCAGGCGATTGTCTGCGGTATGCAGAAACACATAAGGCGTTCGCCCCACTTCGATCCAGGCCGCCACCTTGTCCAGCCAGGGCCGCATAAAGGGGTCATTGGCCGGCAATTCGGGGTGCCCAATAAAGCGCAGCTGCGGGGCCTGGCTAAAGGCTGTCGGACGTGG
Organism: Pseudomonas xionganensis; assembly: GCF_009763245.1. GTDB lineage: Bacteria > Pseudomonadota > Gammaproteobacteria > Pseudomonadales > Pseudomonadaceae > Aquipseudomonas > Aquipseudomonas xionganensis. Next base: position 227,227 of record NZ_WKJZ01000002.1, read on the forward strand.
CGGCAGACGCGGCTTCTTGGCCTGGGCGTGCAGCACCGCCGCATCGCGCGAGGTGCAGCTGAACAGCGCCCGGGAGTCCAGGCAGATGCGTTCGATGCCGCGTTCATGCAGCAGCCGGTTAAGCCGGCGCTCTTCCTCATCCCGGGCGAAAAACGCCGGATGACGTACTTCGACCGCCAGCTCCCCGGCCGACCAGGGCTCGATAAAGCCGATCAGCTCGGGCAAGCGCTGCGGGCCGAAGCTGGCCGGCAACTGCAACCAGTAAGGCGTGACCCGCGCACCCAGCGGCGCCAGTAGTTTGCGAAATGCCTGGGCCGGGTCGAGCTGCTCGCGCAGATCGGCGGCATGACTGATGCGGCGCGGCAGTTTGGCGCAGAAGCGGAAATGCGCCGGCATCTGCTGGGCCCAACGCGCCACACTGGCCGCCGAGGGGTCGGCATAGAAAGTGGTATTGCCTTCAACGGCATTGAACAGGCCAGCGTACAGGGCAAGAAAATGGGTGCTGGAGCTGCCTTCAGGGTAGAGCGAGCCACGCCAGGCCGGCTCGCTCCAGGACGGGCAACCAAGAAAATAGGGCAACATCAATGTGCAGGCTTAGGCGTAAAGATCCAGCCCCAGCACCTGCTGCGCGTCGGCTTCACCGGCAAAGCTCGCAGTGCTGCTGTAACTGGCAATGGCCTGGGCGGCGCGGTTGTTCAGCTGCGGCTGGTAGAGCTGGTCCTGCGGGCGTGCAGGCAGGTTATCGCTGCTGGCGGAGCTGGCCTGCACGGTACGTACCTGCGGCGTCTGCTCCAGGCCCTGAGTACTGGCAGGGCTGGCTGGTTGCTCACGGCGCTCCTCAATCTCGCGTTGGGCTTCGCGAAACGGCGTAACCGCCGCCCCACCCCGGGGGCTGCGATCAGGCAAATAGGCAGGCGTGAAGCCGTCGATACGCATCAGATACTGCTCGGCAATGACGCAAGGTTGAAGGACGCAGGTACAGGCAATCTAGCCGTGCGCCGCACGCTTGGCAATCGCCCCTGACGACAGTGCTCGGCCAACGCGACAAAAGGCATCTATTGTGGCGCCTTGGGTGTGGCCACCTGATCACGCAGGTACACCGGCTGGGCCTGATCGGCGGCCACGCCTTCACCACGCCCCCAGGCGAAACGGGCCAGGCTCAGCAGGTCTTCGGCATGGGGCAGCATGGCTGGCGACTGAGCGCTGACTGTCAGCGGAATACGCGCGGCAAAGGTGCCCCAACCGGTACCGGCGCCAAACCACTCACCCGTGGCATCCCGCGGCAGACAGGCCTGCTCCGGCGCCAACACGGCCTCCAGGCCCTGCAGGCGCATCTCGTCCTGTTCGGCGCGATAGCAACCCCAGTAGACCTCATCCATCCGTGCATCGATGGCCGCCGCCACCTGCTGCGCGCCATGCTCGCGCAGACTGCGCTGGGCCAACACGGCCAGGTTGGACACCGGCAGCACCGGGCGTTCCAGGGCAAAGGCCAGGCCCTGCACCACGCCAATGGCGATACGCACCCCGGTAAAGGCTCCCGGGCCACGGCCGAAGGCGATGGCATCCAGCGCGCTCAGGGGCACACCGGACTCGGCCAGCAACTGCTTGATCATCGGCAGCAGGCGCTGGGCGTGCAGACGCGGGATCACTTCATAGTGGCTGGTGACCTTGCCGTCATGCAGCAGGGCAACCGAGCAGGCTTCGGTGGCGGTATCCAGGGCCAGCAGCGTGGTCATCGGGGCATCCGGTCAAGAAAAAGGCGGGCATTATAAACGCCAACGGCCCGCAAGCGGGCCGTTGAACGCAGACAGCAGGATCAGCTCAGGGCAGCCAGGACCTTGGCGGTGATTTCATCCACCGAGCCGACACCGGCGATGGCGCTGTACTTCGGCGTGCCGTCGGCCGCTGCGAGCTTCTGGTAGAAGTCCACCAGGGGCTTGGTCTGCGAATGGTAGACCGACAGACGGTGACGTACGGTTTCTTCCTTGTCGTCATCGCGCTGGATCAGCTCTTCACCGGTTTCGTCGTCCTTGCCGGCGACTTTCGGCGGGTTGTGCTCGGTGTGATAGACGCGACCGGAAGCCGGATGCACGCGACGACCGGCGATACGGCCGACGATTTCCTCGTCGTCTACGGCGATTTCCACCACATGATCGATGGCCACGCCGGCCTGCTTGAGGGCTTCGGCCTGGGGAATGGTGCGCGGGAAACCGTCGAACAGAAAGCCGTTGGCGCAATCGGCCTGGGCAATGCGCTCCTTGACCAGATTGATGATCAGCTCATCGGACACCAGACCACCGGCATCCATCACGCTCTTGGCCTTCAGGCCCAGTTCGGTGCCAGCCTTGACCGCGGCGCGCAGCATATCGCCAGTGGAGATTTGCGGAATACCAAATTTCTTGGTGATGAAACCAGCCTGAGTACCTTTACCGGCACCTGGCGCCCCCAGCAGAATCACGCGCATCTGATGTGCTCCTCAAGATTTGAATAAAAATCGTCGGACTCGCCTCGTGGGGCCAATCTCAGAATTGTTCAGGCAGCAGTGCCAATGGGGGCCAGGCTGCCGAAAGGTCGATCAAGATACACAGCGCACCCCTGGCGCACAAGCCACCAAAAGTCGGATAGAGCCAGGTCCCAAGCAGACTGGACAAAGCGCCACAGGTACGCCCTGTCAGGCGATGGAAAAACGCTGCCGGGACGCTTTCCCGGGCACTACCCGGTGTTGCGCAGGCCCGCCGCGATCCCCGCCACACTGACCAGCAAGGCCTGCTCCAGAGGGCTGTCGGTCTGATTTTCCCGCTGCCGGCCACGGGCCAGCAATTCAGCCTGGAGCAGGTGCAAAGGGTCCAGATAGGTATTGCGCACACTGATAAATTCCAGGGTCTCCGGGCTATGGGCCAGCAGTTGCGACTGCCCGGTCAAGCTGAGCACCGAAGCCACCGCCTGCGACAATAGGCCGCGCAGGTGCTCACCCAACGGTCGCAGGCTCGCCTGCACCAGGCGCTCGTCATACAACTGGGCAATATTGCCGTCGGCCTTGGCCAGGACCATTTCCAGCATGTCGATACGGGTACGGAAAAACGGCCAGTGCTCACGCATCTGCGCCAGCAGCTCGCCTTCACCACGCTGCAGGGCCGCATCCAGCGCCTGTTCCCAGCCCAACCAGGCCGGCAGCATCAGGCGGGTCTGGGTCCAGGCGAAGATCCAGGGAATGGCCCGCAGGCTTTCCACCCCTCCCTCACGGCGCTTGGCCGGGCGACTGCCGAGCGGCAGGCGGCCCAGCTCCTGCTCTGGAGTGGCCTGACGGAAATAATCGACGAACTGCGGATGCTCACGCACCACCGCGCGGTAGGCCGCCACGCCATCGCTGGCCAGACGATCCATCAGCTCGCGCCAGGCCGGCTCCGGAGCCGGCGGTGGCAACAGGGTGGCCTCCAGCACGGCGGCCAGATAGAGATTGAGGTTCTGCTCGGCGATATCCGGCAGGCCGAACTTGAAGCGGATCATCTCGCCCTGTTCGGTGGTGCGAAAGCGCCCCGCCACCGAGCCCGGCGGCTGCGAGAGGATGGCCGCATGGGCCGGGCCGCCGCCACGGCCAACCGTACCGCCGCGACCGTGGAACAACAGCAGCTCGACCTGCTTGTCACGACACACCTGCACCAGGGTTTCCTGGGCACGGTACTGGGCCCAGGCGGCTGCAGTGGTGCCGGCATCCTTGGCCGAGTCGGAGTAACCGATCATCACTTCCTGCGGCCCGTGCAGGCGCGCGCGGTAGCCGTTCAGCCCCAGCAGACGCTCGATCACCGGGCCGGCGTTGTCCAGATCGGCCAGGGTCTCGAACAGCGGCACCACACGCATGGGCCGCTGCAAGCCGGCCTCCTTGAGCAGCAACTGCACCGCCAGCACATCGGAGGCAGCACCCGCCATGGAGATCACATAGGAACCCAGGGAGGCCGCAGGCGCGGCCACCACTTCGCGGCAGGTGGCCAGCACTTCTTCGGTTTCCGCGCTGGGCTTGAAATGACCCGGCAACAGCGGCCTGCGGTTATCCAGCTCGGTCAGCAGAAACTGCTGGCGCCGCTCTTCATCCCACTCAGCGTAACGCCCCAGGCCCAGGTAATCGGTGATTTCATTCAGGGCGGCGGCGTGCCGGCTGGAATCCTGGCGCACATCCAGGCGCACCAGAAACAGGCCGAAGGTGGCGGCCCGGCGCAGGCAGTCGAGCAGCGGGCCATCGGCGATCACGCCCATGCCGCATTCATGCAGGGACTGGTAACACAGGCTCAGGGGCTCGATCAGCTCGCGGTTGTCCTGCAGCACCATCGCGGGCGCCTCCAGGCGCTCGTGCAGGGCGGCCTCGGCCCAGCTGCGGGTGGTGCGCAGGCGCTCACGCAGCTGTTTCAGTAGTGCCCGGTAAGGCTCGGCGCTCGGCCCCACCCGCGCCAGCAACTCGGCGCTGGCCTGCTGCATGGACAGCTCGGCGGCCAGCTGGTCGATATCACGTAGGTACAGGTCGGCCGCCATCCAGCGCGCCAGCAGTAGCACCTCGCGGGTAACGGCGGCGGTGACATTGGGGTTGCCATCGCGGTCGCCGCCCATCCAGGAGGCGAAACGAATCGGCGCGGCATCCAAAGCCAGGTGCATACCGGTGGCGGCCTGCAGGGCCTGGTCGGCCTTGCGCAACACCCTGGGCACGGCATGCCAGAGCGAATGCTCGATCACCGCAAAGCCCCACTTGGCTTCATCCACCGGGCTGGGCCGACTGCGACGGATTTCCTCGGTGTGCCAGGCCTCGGCAATCAGGCGCTGCAGACGGGTACGAATCTGCTCGCGCTCGGCCGGCAACAGGTCGCGGTGATCGCCTGCGGCCAGCTGTTCGGCGATGGCATCGTACTTCTGGATCAGGGTACGCCGCGCCACCTCGGTGGGGTGGGCGGTCAGCACCAGTTCGATATCCAGGCGGGCAAACTGGCGGGCCAGGGCCTCCCCCTTGTGCCCACTGGCGAGCAGACGTTGGAGCAGCTCGCTCAGCACACAGGCCTCGAAGGGCTCGCCCTCCTGCGGCTCACGGCGGCGCACCCGGTGGTACTGCTCGGCGATATTGGCCAGATTGAGAAACTGATTGAAAGCCCGCGCCACCGGCAGCAGTTCGTCGTCAGCCAGTTGATCGAGGCTGGCACTGAGCTGTTCAGCGCCCTCCCGGGAGCCCCGGCGTGCACCCTTGGCGCTTTTGCGGATACGCTCGATCTTGTCGAGAAAATCCGCGCCCAACTGGTTGCTGATGGTATGCCCCAGCAGCTCGCCAAGCTCATGCACATCCTCGCGCAAACGTGCGTCTATCTCTGCCATGTCCGATGCCTCCGCTGTCCATCCATGCCCTTAGAGTGCCCAGCGCGGCGAGTTCTTACAAGGGCGCGACACCACCCGACAGAGTGCTCGCAAAGGGCTAGGCTTAAAGCATCGAAGAGCAGGCGCAACGGAGGTCGCCATGAAGATTCGTGAGCTTATCCCGCACTGGGAACGCAATGGCAAGGGGCGCCTGAGCCCCACGCCCTACCAGATACGCCTGGAGCTGGAAGCCGCTGCACGGTTGGCGGCGTTGCAGGAGATGTACCCCAAGCACCATATCGAGGAGCTGCTGGGCGAGTTGATCGGCGCCGCCCTGGAGGAGCTGGAAAGCAGCCTGCCCTATGTAAAAGGCAGCAAGGTGGTGGCCCTTGATGAGCAGGGCGACCCTATCCATGAGGATATTGGCCTGACCCCGCGCTTTCTGGCCCTGTCGCGCCAGCATCTGGCGCGCCTGAGTCAGCAGCTTGATCAGGCCAGCTGAGGCTTATTCCTCGGTTTCACCGGCATTGCAGCGTACGGCGCGCTTCTTGTTGTCCACCAGTACGCCCGTCAGCCCGCGTTGTTTCAGGTCGAACAGTACCAGTACGCCATCAACGCACTGGCCAACCTGATCGGCCGGTTTCAGGGAGATACGGTAGTCCTCGCCGGGCACCGTCTTGAGCATGGTGAAGTCGGCCAGCAGCAGAGCGTCCTCCTCCTTGGCAAAATGCAGGTAACCGTAGTAACCCAGGGCGGCTACCGTGGCGCAGACCGTGGCGATGGCAGTCAGAATCAGGGGAATGGGATTCACGTCTTGCATGGTTGAGTTCTCACACAGGCTGAAAGCTGCGCGATTCTATGCCCTTTTGCCGCTTAGCGGGGGCGCTCTGACAGGTAGAACGCGCTGCCAGCCCAGCGAAAGTTAGGCAAGCGCCACCGGCAATCCTGCTTATAAGTGTGCGTAACCGCCCACAAGAGGTTTGCCCATGAGCCTGCCCTGGTCCCCGGCCCTGCTTGAGCTGGCCCACACTCCTGCCGGTCTGACCGCCAGTTATATCGATTCGCTACTGCCCGCAGCCACACAGATGGGCCTGGACATCCCCAGCCTGCTGGCAGAGGTCGGCCTGGATCTGGCCCAGTTGCGCTCACCCCTCTACCGCCTGTCACTGTTCAAGGCCTTCGACCTGCTGCTACGGGCCGAGCAACAAAGCGCTGATGCGCTGCTGGCCCTGCGCCTGGCTCAGCAGGTGCAGCCACGTTCCTTTCAACTGCTCGGCTACATTTGCATCAGCTGCGCCACCCTGGGCGAGGCTATCCAGCGCCTGCAGCGTTTCGAGACCCTGGTCTGGGACATTGGCCATATCGAATCAGTGGATGAAGGCGAGACACTGGCCCTGACCTGGCAAGCACCCGAGCTGGCCTGGTTGCCCCGTCAGGTGGTGGAAATGGCCATCAGTGGCTGGCTCGCCCTGGGCCGCCAGCTGAGCTCGTACAGCGATGCATTCAGCGAGCTGCGCGTGGAGTTTCGCCACCGCCTGATCGAGGACGCGCAACACTACCAGGACATACTGGGCTGTCCGGTACGCGGCGGCGCCGGGCGCAATGCCCTGCTGCTGCCCAAGACGCTGCTGAGCATGCCCTTGCGTCAGGCCGATCCGCTGCTTAACCAGCTGATGCACAGTCAAGCCCAGGCCCACCTGAGCAGGCGCAGCAGTCTGGCCGAGCAGGTACGTGGCCTGCTGCTGCAAAACCTGCCCTATGCAGACTGCGATGCCGAACACCTGGCCGCCCAACTGGGACTGAACCTGCGCAGCCTGCGCCGGGGATTGCAAGCTGAAGGGCTGAGCCTGCAACAGTTGCTCGATGAGGTACGTCATGACCTGGCCCTGGCCCATCTGCGGCATAGCTCCCGCTCATTGATGGAAATCGCCTGCCTGCTCGGCTTCGCCGACCAGAGCGCCTTCACCCGGGCCTTTCGCCGCTGGCAGGCCTGCGCCCCCAGCGCCTGGCGCCGCAGGCGCACGGCAAATTTGTCTTCAGCCAGCACCAACAGGAGTTACCCGGGCCAAGAGTCCCGCAGGGGGACTCCGTAAAGTCGGGGCCCCGACCCTGATAGGAGCAGCGCATATGCCCTGGTACCTGCAAGCCTTGATCTGCATCCCCCTGGGCCTGGCCCTGGGCAATTTCACCGAATGGTGGTTCCACCGCTGGGTACTGCACGGCCTGGGGCGCAAACGTGGCACCTTCTGGAGCTTTCACTTCCATGAGCACCACCGCAACGCCCGCCGCCACAATTTCCACGACCCCAGCTACCAGCGCTCGCCCCTGGCTCTGCATGCCCAGGGCAAGGAGGCCTGGGCCCTGATCGGCGCCAGCCTGCTGATCAGCCCGCTGCTGCTCTGGGCACCCTGGCTGTGCCTGACCCTGTGGTACTGCGCCCTCAACTATTACCTGACCCACAAGAAGTCCCACGAACAACCCCAGTGGGCCATGCAGCACCTGCCCTGGCACTACGACCACCATATGGGGCCCAACCCCCATGCCAACTGGTGTGTAACCAAACCCTGGAGCGACTGGCTGTTCGGCACCCGCGAACACTTCCTGAAAAAATCCGCCAACGACAGCCTGACAGCCCGCTAAGAGCTGCACTGCGGCCCCGCGTCAGCCATGTTAATCTTGCCGGCTTTCGCGGGTGCCCCAGGCGTTCCAGCCATCTCGGCACCCCCAACCCACCCTGCGGCTGGCCGCCATGATGCGGCCCCGCATTGCCGAGCCCCTGTCAGCCCCCGATGAGCAAATCGACCGCAGACCTCTCCGCACACACCCCGATGATGCAGCAGTACTGGAAGCTGAAGAATCAGCATCCGAACGAGCTGATGTTCTACCGCATGGGCGATTTCTACGAAATCTTCTACGAAGATGCGAAAAAAGCCGCCAAGTTGCTGGATATCACCCTGACGGCCCGGGGTCAGTCCGCCGGCCAGGCCATCCCCATGTGCGGCATCCCCTTCCATTCCCTGGAGGGCTATCTGGCCAAGCTGGTCAAGCTCGGCGAGTCGGTGGTGATCTGCGAACAGATTGGCGACCCGGCCATCAGCAAGGGCCCGGTGGAGCGCCAGGTGGTGCGTATCATCACCCCCGGCACGGTGAGCGACGAAGCACTGCTCGATGAGCGCCGCGACAACCTGCTGGCGGCCGTGCTGGGCGATGAGCGCCTGTTCGGCCTGGCGGTGCTGGACATCACCAGCGGCCGTTTCAGTGTGATGGAAATCAAGGGCTGGGAGAACCTGCTGGCCGAGCTGGAGCGCCTGAACCCTGCAGAATTGCTGATCCCCGACGACTGGCCCCAGGATCTGCCGGCGGAAAAACGCCGGGGGGCCCGTCGCCGCGCGCCCTGGGACTTCGAGCGCGACAGTGCGCTCAAGAGTCTCTGCCAGCAGTTTGGCACCCAGGATCTCAAGGGTTTCGGCTGCGAGAACCTGACCCTGGCCATCGGCTCTGCCGGCTGCCTGCTGGCCTACGCCAAGGAAACCCAGCGAACTGCCCTGCCGCACCTGCGCGGCCTGCGCCATGAGCGCCTGGACGACACGGTGATCCTCGACGGCGCCAGCCGGCGCAACCTGGAACTGGATATCAACCTGGCCGGCGGGCGCGACAACACCCTGCAATCGGTGGTCGACCGCTGCCAGACCGCCATGGGCAGCCGCCTGCTCAGCCGCTGGCTAAATCGCCCATTACGCGATCGCAGTATTCTCGAAGCGCGCCAAGAGTCGATTGCCTGCCTGCTGGAGCGCTACCGCTTCGAGACCCTGCAGCCGCTGCTCAAGGAAATCGGCGATCTGGAGCGCATCCTCGCCCGTATCGGCCTGCGTAATGCCCGCCCGCGCGACCTGGCACGCCTGCGCGATGCCCTGGCCGCCCTGCCTGAACTGCAGATGGCCATGACCAATCTGGAGGCGCCGCACCTGGGCGCCCTGGCCGCCAGCGTCAGCACCTACCCGGAGCTGGCCGAACTGCTGGCCCGGGCCATTATCGACAACCCGCCGGCGGTGATCCGCGACGGTGGCGTGCTGAAGACCGGCTATGACGCCGAGCTGGACGAACTGCAGGCCATGAGCGAGAACGCCGGCCAGTTCCTGATTGATCTAGAGGCAAGAGAAAAAGCCCGCACCGGCCTGGCCAACCTCAAGGTCGGCTACAACCGGGTGCACGGCTACTTTATCGAGCTGCCCAGCAAGCAGGCCGAGTCGGCCCCCGCCGACTATATCCGCCGCCAGACGCTCAAAGGTGCTGAACGCTTTATCACCCCAGAGCTGAAAGAGTTCGAGGACAAGGCGCTGTCGGCCAAGAGCCGCGCCCTGGCCCGCGAGAAGATGCTCTACGAGGAACTGCTGGAACACCTGATCGGCCACCTGGGACCACTGCAGGACAGCGCCGCGGCCCTGGCCGAGCTGGACGTGCTGAGCAACCTGGCTGAACGCGCGCTGAACCTGGACTTCAATCGCCCACGCTTTGTCGACGAGCCCTGCATGCGCATCGAGCAGGGCCGCCACCCGGTGGTCGAGCAGGTGCTGAGCACGCCCTTTGTGGCCAACGACCTGAGCCTGGACGATGACCAGCGTATGCTGATCATCACCGGGCCGAACATGGGCGGTAAATCCACCTATATGCGCCAGACCGCGCTGATCGTGCTGCTGGCCCATATCGGCAGCTATGTGCCGGCCGCTGCCTGTGAACTGTCCCTGGTGGATCGCATCTTTACCCGCATCGGCTCCAGTGATGACCTGGCCGGCGGCCGCTCGACCTTTATGGTGGAGATGAGCGAAACCGCCAATATCCTGCACAACGCCAGCGAGCGCAGCCTGGTGCTGATGGACGAAGTGGGTCGCGGCACCAGCACCTTCGACGGCCTGTCCCTGGCCTGGGCCGCCGCCGAACAACTGGCCAGCCTGCGCGCCTGGACCCTGTTCGCCACCCACTATTTCGAGCTGACGGTCTTGCCGGAAAGCCAGCCGCGGGTGGCCAACGTGCACCTCAACGCCACCGAGCACAACGAGCGCATCGTCTTCCTTCACCATGTCCTGCCCGGCCCCGCAAGCCAGAGCTACGGCCTGGCCGTGGCGCAACTGGCCGGCGTGCCCAGTCAGGTCATCCTGCGTGCCCGCGAACACCTGGCGCGCCTGGAAACCACCAGCCTGCCCCACGACCTGCCGCAGGCCGCGAGCAATGGCCAGACCCCGGCGCCGTTACAGAGCGACCTGTTCGCCAGCCTGCCGCATCCCTTGCTGGAGGAATTGCACAAGATCAACCCGGATGATCTGACTCCGCGCAAAGCGCTGGAACTGTTATATACATGGAAGACACGCTTCTAACGCAGCCGCGAACAAACTGTTAGAATCGCGCGCATTTTTATGACTGCCCGGCTTAACAGACCGTTGAAAACGTAGGCGAGGCAGGCAAGACAAGGCAAAAGGGGCCGAAAAAGCGGAGTGTACGAGTTGTACATGAGCATTTTGAGGCCACTTTTAACGCTGGATTGCCTACGCAGGTAGCTTTTCAACAGCCTGTTAAAGCCTGAGCCGTGACCATTACCCTGCTTGCTCAAGCCCGCATAGAACGGGAAGACTGGCCCCGAGGAGAGAATCAGACATGACCTTCGTCGTTACCGACAACTGCGTCAAATGCAAATACACCGACTGCGTAGAAGTCTGCCCGGTTGACTGCTTCTACGAAGGCCCGAACTTCCTGGTGATCCACCCGGACGAGTGCATCGACTGCGCCCTGTGCGAGCCCGAGTGCCCGGCCCAGGCCATCTTCTCCGAAGACGAGGTGCCGGAAGATCAGCAGGAATATATCGAGCTGAACGCCGACCTGGCGGAAATCTGGCCGAACATCACCGAGAAGAAAGAAGCCCTGCCGGACGCCGAAGAGTGGGATGGGGTGAAGGACAAGCTGCAGTATCTGGAGCGGTAAGCGCCAGGCTGTACGACCAAGACCCGCACAGTGCGGGTCTTTTTATGGGCGCAGGCAAATTGCAGGCAAAAAAAAGGGGCGGCTTGCGCCGCCCACTCTTTTGTCCCTAATCCCTCTATTTCCTGCTCATCATCCTGATGACTCGCATCCTGCGAGGTTCCTGATTGCCGTCCTGGCAATCTGTGCTTTTCCCTAAACACAGGTGCAATACTAGCGCGCCAAAGCCCAAGCTCAAGGCTGGCATTCTGCCTTCAGACACCACTCCAGCCACTCAAGATAAAAATTAAAACCCTTAAATATCAAATAGATACAAAATTTAAGAACCCAAAATAGATGTATTCTGGCCGGCCGACCCAGCATCGGCTTACGCATCATGTAAGCAATGACTTACATAGTGCGCATCGAAAACGGCCGAGAGCCCTTTTGCCATCGCCCCCTGCCGAAACTGTCAGCCCTATCCGGCAAAGAATAAAAAACCCGGCCAAAGCCGGGTTTCCATAGGTGTATGGACCTCACTGGAACAGTGAGTCGCTGGACAGCCCGTTACTTTCCAGTATCTCGCGCAGGCGCTTAAGCGCTTCCACCTGAATCTGCCGAACCCGCTCGCGGGTCAGGCCGATTTCCTGGCCTACCTCTTCCAGGGTGCAGCTTTCGTGGCCGCGCAGGCCAAAACGGCGAATCACCACCTCACGCTGCTTGTCGGTGAGTTCCCCCAGCCACTGGTCAATGCTCTGGGACAGATCGTCGTCCTGCAGCAACTCACAGGGATCGGTGGGTCGATCATCGGTCAGGGTGTCGAGCAGGGTCTTGTCCGAATCCTTGCCCAGGGAAACATCCACCGAGGACACACGCTCGTTCAGACCGAGCATGCGCTTGACCTCGCCCACGGGTTTTTCCAGCAGGTTGGCGATCTCTTCGGCGGACGGTTCATGGTCCAGCTTCTGGGTCAGCTCACGGGCCGCCCGCAGATAGACATTGAGCTCCTTGACCACATGGATGGGCAGACGAATGGTACGGGTCTGATTCATGATCGCCCGCTCGATGGTCTGCCGAATCCACCAGGTGGCATAAGTCGAGAAGCGGAAACCGCGCTCGGGGTCGAACTTCTCCACCGCGCGGATCAGGCCCAGATTGCCCTCTTCAATCAGGTCCAGCAGAGAGAGGCCACGATTGACGTAACGACGAGCAATCTTCACCACCAGGCGCAGGTTGCTTTCGATCATGCGTTTACGGCCCGCAGGATCGCCCTTTTGCGCCAGACGGGCAAAATGCACTTCTTCTTCGGGGGTCAGGAGGGGGGAGAAACCGATTTCGTTGAGGTACAGCTGCGTGGCATCCAGCGCCCGGGTGTAATCGATGTATTTGTGCTGCTTGGTGCTGCTACTCGCGGTCTTGGTCTTAGTGCGAGAAGCAGGCGCTTCATCGCTTGAGTCTTCGTCAAAAATGATACCCGGCTCCATCAGGAGCACTTCATCGTCGACGTCAAACTCCGGCGCTTCTTTTTTAGTGAGAGCCATTGTTGTTATTCCTTGCTGAGTTCGACAGCAAGCTCAAGCGTGACCGATTCCCTGGCAACACCGAGCCCGTCCCCCTATGTGAAGGAACAGGCTATGCAAGGGTCAACGGCGCGGCAGGTATTGCAGCGGGTCTACGGGTTTCCCCTGACGGCGAATCTCAAAGTGCAGCTTCACCCGATCAGTACCCGTGGAGCCCATCTCGGCAATGGTTTGCCCGGCCTTGACCTTTTGCCCCTCCTGCACCAACAACCTGCGGTTATGTCCGTAGGCGCTTACATAGGTATCGCTATGCTTGATGATCAGCAACTCGCCGTAGCCCCGCAAACCACTCCCGGCGTACACCACCGACCCATCAGACGCAGCAGAAACAGGCTGGCCCAATTCACCGGCGATATCAATGCCTTTATTCAAACTACCGTTTGAGGAAAATCGACTGATGACCGTGCCTTGCGCAGGCCATCTCCAGCCACTGGCTGAACGCTCTACCGGTGTCTTGGGCGTGCTGACAGGCAGCGTTTTACTCGGCGCGGGCTGTGCTTGTTTGGTTGCCGGCTGAACCGGCTGACTGGGTCTTGGCGCAGGGGCCGGGATCACCACAGGCGCTTTGGCGACCTGGGTGGAACGGGCCGGTGGCTGGCCGTCGAAGCGAATGACCTGCCCCACCCGAATCAGATAGGGCTCGACGATACCATTGCGCGCAGCCAGGGCTTTCCAGTCCCAGCCGAAACGAAAGGCGATGGAATACAGGGTATCGCCGCGGCGCACCACATACTGCCCGGAGGTCACCGGCTGACGTGACTGGGCAACGCTCGCGATCGGACGATTACCACTGCGATCAACCACCTGCACACCACCGGGAGGCGGACTGGCGCAGCCGGCCAATACGGCCATGCACAGCAGTGCAACCCGCATCGCAGCAATCTTGCTTGGGCCTCTGCCCATTTGCATCCCCCGAGAACTCACCCGTCTCTCCCTACTCTGGCGATAAGACCACGATTTTGCCGCAATTACTGTACGCCATCGGTATCGGACTGGTGACGTGCGGCCAGCCATTGCAGCCCCAGCACCAGAACAATGCCCCCCAGGGCCAGCGCGATGGCCAGCAGCAACTGCGGATCCTGGCCGCTGACTTCGGCAAAACGTCCTGGCAGCAGGTTAGCCTGCAACATGGGCAACTGCTCGCCATGGCGATCGGTGCGCCAGGTCAGGGTCTCCTTCCAGGGCCAGATCTTGTTCAGCGAACCCAGCATCAAACCGGTAAGAAAGGCCAGACTCAGATCGCGCCAGCGCACCAGCAGCCAGCGCAACAGGCTGGCAAAGCAGATCAGACCGACCAGGCAGCCACTGGCAAAGACCGCCAGAAGCAACACATCCAGACTTTTCACCGCCCCCAGCACCACGGCATACAACCCCAGCAGCACCAGGATAAAACTGCCGGAAATGCCCGGCAGGATCATGGCGCAAATGGCGATGGCACCGGCTAGAAACAGGCTCAGCGGATCGCTGCCCAGTTGCACCGGTGAGGCCACGGTAATCCAGTAGGCGAAACCGGCACCGAGGATAAAGCTCAGGCACCGGCTCCAGTTCCAGCGCTGAATCTCCCGCCCCACCAAATGGGAGGACACCAGAATCAGGCCGAAGAAGAACGACCAGACCGGTATCGGTTGCTCGGCTAACAGGTAGGTGATCAGCCGCGCCAGGCTGAGCACGCTGGTGAGGATACCCAGCAGCAGCACCAGCAGAAAGGTGGCGTTGGCCGCCCGCCAGGCATCGACAATACGTCCGCGCAACAGCATCAGAGCCGCTGCCGGAATGCTGGCGATGGAGCGCAGCAGTTCGTCATAGATACCGGTGATAAAAGCTACAGTGCCGCCGGAAACGCCGGGCACCACATCGGCCGCCCCCATGGCCAGACCTTTGCCATAGAGCAGGAAGTACTTCTTCATGGTTCCATCCATATCAACTGAAATCAGGCCAGGGGGCCGTTGAGCAAAGGCACAAAACGCACAGCGTCGAGGACCTGGCGGGAGAAACCGTCCTCCTCGCGCACGATCAGCAGCAACTCCTGAACCGCACCCGCGCCGACCGGAATCACCAGACGACCACCGGGTGCAAGCTGCTCCAGCAGCGCCTGGGGCACTTCGGCGGCAGCGGCGGTGACGATAATGCCGTTGTAGGGGCCCAGGGCATTCCAGCCCTCCCAGCCATCGCCCCAGCGGAACACCACATTGCGCAGATTGAGCTGAGCCAGGCGTTCCTTGGCCTTGTCCTGCAGGCTCTGGATACGCTCCACGGTAAAGACCCGCTCCACCAGCTGGGCCAGAATCGCGGTCTGGTAGCCCGAACCGGTGCCGATTTCCAGCACCTTGTCCAAGGGGCCGGCGGCCAGCAGCAGCTCGCTCATACGCGCGACCATATAGGGCTGGGAGATGGTCTGGTTGTTGCCGATGGGCAGCGCGGTGTCTTCATAGGCACGATGGGCCAGGGCCTCATCGACAAACAGATGGCGCGGGGTACGACGAATGGTCTCCAGCACATGGGCATTGGACAGGCCCTCTTCGTACAGGCGCTGAATCAGACGCTCGCGAGTACGCTGGGAGGTCATGCCGATGCCCCGATGGTGCAGTTCGTCCTGCTCGCGGCGCATCACAACAAAGCCTCCAGCCAGGGCTGCAGGCGGTTCAGGCCTTCCTGGAAAGTGCGATCCAGCTGCAACGGGGTGACCGAGACATAGCCCTGCATCACCGCATGGAAATCCGTGCCGGGGCCGCCATCTTCGGCATCTCCGGCCACCGAAATCCAGTAACCCTCTTTACCGCGCGGGTTGACCACCTTGACCGGCGCGGCGGCGCGAGCGCGATGGCCCAGGCGCGTGAGCTGAATACCGCGGATATGCTCCAGCGGCAGGTTGGGGATATTCACGTTGAGCACGGTGCGCGGCGGCAGATCGAGGCTTTCATGGGCCTCCACCAGCTTGCGGGCAAAATAGGCGGCAGTCGGCAGGTTGTCCGGCAGGCGCGACAGCAACGAGAAGGCAAAGGCAGGGCGGGCCAGGAAGCGCCCCTCCAGAGCCGCAGCGACTGTGCCGGAATAGAGCACGTCATCGCCCAGATTGGCGCCCAGGTTGATGCCCGACACCACCAGATCCGCCACCTGCGGTAACAGACCATTGAGGCCCAGATGCACGCAATCGGTGGGTGTACCGTTCAGGCTGATAAAGCCATTGGGCAAGGTATTGGGATGCAGCGGACGGTCGAGGGTCAGCGAACTGCTGGCACCACTCTTGTCCTGATCGGGGGCGATCACCGTGCACTCGGCATAATCGCTCAGTGCATCATGCAGCGCGGCCAGGCCAGGTGCGGCCACGCCGTCGTCATTGGAAATCAGAATACGCATGGGTTGTCCGTCTGCCCTGCAGGCAATAGGTCGACCAGTTCACGCACCAAGACGGTGGCAAAGCATCCAGCCGGCAGGACGAATTCCAGTTGCAGAATGTCAGGCTCGGGATAATGCCACGACAGGCCGCCAATGGGGAGGCGCAGGATGCGCCGTTCGTGCGTCATGCCCGCTTCTGTCAACCAATCGGCCAGGACGCTTTCGCGCCCGGCCAGATCCTGCTCCAGCGCCTGCGCTACACCAGCTGCCGTAGAGGCGCCAGCGCCCCACAGCGGGCCGGTGGGATGCAGATCGAGAATCGCCAGGCGCGGATCGCTGCACTCCGCCTCGCCGGCGGGGAAGAAGCTGCGACTGTCGGTAAAGGCCAGCAGATCACCGGGCAGCGCCTGATTCCAGGTACCGGCGGCGACCCGCTCGGCCAGCACCCGATTGAACAGGTAACTGCGCGCTGCCGAAAGCAGCCGCGAACGCAGATTGCGCTTGTCCGGCAGACTCTGGTTCGCCGCGCAATGGCGGGCATGGGCCAGGTTGCCGCCTTCGAAGCCAAAGCGCTGCAGGCCGTAATAGTTGGGAACGCCCTGGGCAGCGATTTGCGTCAGGCGCTTATCCAGTGCCTCGCGATCGGCAGCCAGCTGAGTCAGGCGCAGGGTAAAGCCGTTGGCGGCATGGGCGCCGCGCTGCAGTTTACGGCTATGGCGCAGCTGTTTGAGGATGCGCAGACCGCCATCCTCGGCCGCGCTCAGATCGGGATCAAGCTTGCCCGGCAGGTGCAGGCTGAACCACTGACGGGTCAGGGCCTGACGATCCTTGAGGCCGGCATAGCTGATCAGCTTCAGCGGCACACCGGCGGCGCGGGCGATGCGCTTGGCCGCCTCCTCGGTATTCAGCTCGCGCTTTTCTACCCATAGCCAGAGGTGTTCACCCTCACCGCTCAAGGCGATATCCAGCACCTCGTCGACCTGGAAATCTTCCGCCACGGCCTTGAGCACCGCCGTACCACAGGGTTCGCCATAGGCGCGCGGGCCGAGCAATTCGAGTTCGCTCATCGGGCAACCAACAACGCAACGGCGTGCACGGCAATGCCTTCTTCACGCCCGGTAAAACCGAGCTTCTCGGTGGTGGTGGCCTTGACGTTGACCTGATACAGACCTACCTGCAGGTCCTCGGCAATCCGCGTGCGCATGGTCTCGATATGCGGCGCCATTTTCGGTGCCTGGGCGACGATGGTGGCGTCGACATTGCCCACCGCCCAACCCTTGGCGTGCACCAGATCCAGTACATGACGCAGCAGCACGCGGCTGTCGGCGCCCTTGAAAGTCGGGTCGGTGTCGGGAAAATGCTTGCCGATATCGCCCAGCGCCGCGGCACCGAGCAGGGCATCGCTCAGGGCATGCAGCAGCACGTCACCATCGGAATGGGCCAGCAGGCCGAACTTGTGGGGAATCTGCACGCCGCCCAGGGTGATGAAATCGCCCTCACCGAAGCGGTGTACGTCATAACCATGGCCAATACGCATATAAAACAACGCCCTGAAAAAGTCAGGGCGTGATTCTACATGCAGGAGCCGCGTTGCTGGCGAACCAAACGGCGTTCATCGTCGCCCGATCAGACCAGCAGCGCCTTGGCATGATGCCGCAGGTGGTCATCGATAAAGCTGGCGATAAAGTAGTAGCTGTGGTCGTAGCCCGGCTGCAGACGCAGGGTCAGCGGATGGTTCGCCGCCTCGGCCGCTGCCTGCAATGCCTCGGCTTTAAGCTGGGTGGGCAGAAAGTCGTCGCGATCGCCCTGATCGACCAGAATCGGCAAACGTTCCGTCGCCTCGGCCAGCAGCGCGCAGGCATCCCATTCACGCCAGCGGGCGCGGTCGTCGCCCAGATAGCGGGAGAAGGCCTTCTCGCCCCAGGGACAGTTCAGCGGATTGCTGATCGGCGCAAAAGCCGACAGCGACTGATAGCGCCCGGGGTTACGCAGGGCGCACACCAGCGCCCCATGCCCACCCATGGAATGACCGCTGATACCGCGCCGCTCGGATACCGGGAAGTGGGCCTCGATCAGGTCCGGCAATTCCTGCACCACATAGTCGTGCATGCGGTAATGCCGCGCCCAGGGCTCCTGGGTGGCGTTGAGGTAAAACCCCGCGCCCAGGCCAAAATCCCAGGCACCGTCCGGGTCATCCGGCACCCCCTCGCCGCGCGGGCTGGTATCCGGCGCGACGATAACCAGCCCCAGCTCGGCCGCCAGCCTGTGCGCTCCGGCCTTGTGCATAAAGTTCTCGTCGGTGCAGGTCAGGCCGCTCAGCCAGTACAGCACCGGCAGCTTCGCGCCCTGCTCGGCCTGGGGCGGCAGGTAGACGGCGAACTGCATCGCGCAGTTGAGTGTGCTGGAGCGGTGGCGATAGCGCTTGTGCCAGCCGCCAAAGCTCTTGTTGCTGGAGACAATTTCCAGGGTCATGCCAATCTCCGTAGGGTGCGCCATGCGCACCAGGGGTTTGCGGTGCGCACGGCGCACCCTACGAACTGCCGGTGTGCAGCTATCAGAAATGGATAACGGTACGGATGCTCTTGCCTTCGTGCATCAGGTCAAAGGCGGTGTTGATCTCGTCCAGCGGCAGGTTGTGGGTAATAAAGGTATCCAGAGGGATCTCACCCTTTTGCGCCTTCTCCACATAGCTGGGCAGCTCGGTACGGCCCTTGACCCCACCGAAGGCACTGCCGCGCCAGACCCGCCCGGTGACCAGCTGGAACGGCCGGGTGCTGATTTCCGCACCGGCCGGTGCCACACCGATAATGGTCGATTCGCCCCAGCCCTTGTGGCAGCACTCCAGCGCCGCACGCATCAGCTGCACATTGCCGACGCATTCGAAGGAGTAATCCACCCCACCGTCGGTCATTTCGACGATGACCTCCTGGATTGGTTTGGCGAAGTCCTTGGGGTTGACGCAGTCGGTGGCGCCCAGCTCACGGGCGATGGCGAACTTGGCCGGGTTGATATCGATGGCGATGATGCGCCCGGCTTTGGCCATCTTGGCGCCGATAATCGCCGCCAGACCGATGCCGCCCAGGCCGAAGATGGCCACAGTCGTGCCCTCCTCGACCTTGGCGGTATTGAGCACCGCACCGATACCGGTGGTGACGCCACAGCCGAGCAGACAGACCTTCTCCAGCGGCGCCTCCTTAGGAATCTTGGCCAGGGAAATCTCCGGCAGCACGGTGTACTCGGAGAAGGTCGAGCAGCCCATATAGTGGTAGATCGGCTCGCCGTTGTAGCTGAAACGGCTGGTGCCATCAGGCATCAGGCCCTTGCCCTGGGTGGCACGCACCGCCTGGCACAGGTTGGTCTTGCCGGAGGTGCAGAACTTGCAGGTACGGCATTCGGCGGTATAGAGCGGGATCACATGATCGCCCACCGCCAGGGAGGTGACCCCCTCACCCACCGCCTCGACGATACCGCCCCCCTCATGGCCGAGGATGCAGGGGAAGACGCCTTCGCTGTCCTCGCCAGACAGGGTGTAGGCATCGGTGTGGCACACCCCGGTGGCCACAATGCGCACCAGTACCTCGCCGGCCTTGGGCGGCGCCACATCGACTTCGACGATCTGCAGCGGCTGATTGGGGGCAAAGGCTACGGCGGCACGGGACTTGATCATGATCGCTCTCCAGCGGATTCAACGGTGGCGCAGAGTGTAGATCAGTGCTCAAGATAGATAATCCAGCAATAAACAAAACATTATTGCTATATAGGGACAATGATCAGCACCCAACAAGGAGAAGCAGCATGAACCGCTGGGAAGGTCTGGACGAGTTCGTTGCCGTGGCCGAGTGTGGCCAGTTCACTGCTGCCGCTGAGCGCTTGGGACTGTCGTCCTCTCAGGTCAGCCGCCAGGTGGCGCGCCTGGAGGAACGCCTGCAAAGCCGCCTGTTCTATCGCAGTACCCGGCGAGTGGCCTTGACCGAAGCTGGGCAAACCTTTCTGCAGCATTGCCGGCGCCTGCAGGATGCCCGCGAGGAAGCCCTGCGCGCAGTCAGTGACCTGGGTAGCGAACCCAAGGGGCTGCTGCGCATGACCTGCGCGGTGGCCTATGGCGAACGCTTTATCGTGCCCCTGGTGACCGACTTTATGTGCCGACACCCGCAACTGCGGGTGGAGATCGAACTGAGCAACCGCACCCTGGATCTGCTCCATGAAGGGCTGGACCTGGCCATTCGTCTGGGCCGCCTGCAGGACTCACGCCTGGTGGCCACACGCCTGGCACCCAGGCAGATGTACCTGTGCGCCGCACCGGACTATCTGCAGCGTTATGGCCGCCCTCATTCATTGTCGGAACTGGCGCGGCATAACTGCCTGATCGGCAGTTCCGATCACTGGAGCTTTCAGCTGGACGGCCGCGACGCCAGCCTGCGGGTGCAGGGCAACTGGCGCTGCAACAGCGGCCAGGCGGTGCTGGAGGCTGCGCTACGTGGCCTGGGGCTGTGTCAGCTGCCGGACTACTATGTACTGGAGCATCTGCGCAGCGGCGCCCTGGTGTCCCTGCTGGACAATCAGCAGCCCCCTGATACCGCAGTGTGGGCCCTGTACCCGCAACAGCGGCATCTGTCGCCGAAAGTGCGAAAACTGGTGGACGTTCTCAAGCAGGGGCTGGCCCAGCGTCCGGAATACCAGTAGAAGCTTGTGCAATGGAATGTCACAGCTCAGGCGGAACCGCCCCCGCCTGCAACGCCTCTGAATAGGACTCACTCACCCAGAGAGGTCGATACCATGCAAGTACTGGTCAACAGCGACAACCATATCGGCGCGTCGCAAGACTTTATGAGCAGCATCAGCAAGCGTGTAACGGACAAGATCAAGCGTTTCGACGATCACCTGACCCGGGTCGAAGTGCATCTACGCGATGAGAACGCCCACAAGGCAGGCAGCCATGACAAACGCTGCCTGATCGAGGCCAGACCAAAAGGACGTGAGCCGGTCTCGGTGTCCCACCATGCCGACCATCTGGAAAAGGCGATCGACGGTGCCCTCGACAAACTGGGTACCGTACTGGAAAGGGATATCAGCAAGCATCGGATCAGCTAGGGGATGCATCCCAAAGCCCGGCCAGCAGCCTCAGATCTTCCGGCCGGGTGACCTTGAGGTTATCCGCGCGCCCTTCGATCAAGCGGGGCGCGTGGCCCGCCCATTCCATGGCCGAGGCCTCGTCGGTTACCGGCACACCTGCGGCCAGCGCAGCACCAAGCGCCTCGCGCAGCGGGCCGAGACGGAACATCTGCGGGGTATAGGCCTGCCAGATCTGCGCGCGGTCCAGGGTGGTTGCCACCCGTCCATCACGGCCAATCTGTTTCAGCGTATCCCGCGCCGGCACCGCCAGCAGGCCACCCACCGGGTCGTCTGCCAGCTCGCCAAGCAGTTTGTCCAGATCACTGCGCGCCAGGTTGGGCCGGGCCGCATCATGCACCAGCACCCAGTCCTGCTCGGCCGCGCCCTGTTGCTGCAGCGCCTGCAGGCCGGAAAGTACCGAGTCGGCACGCTCGCGCCCACCGGCACAGCGCTGGATACGCGGGTCACTGGCCAACTCCAGCTGCGGCCAGTAGGGGTCATGCTCAGCCAAAGACAGGGCCAGGCCCAGCAGATCGGGATGATCCAGAAAGCCTTGCAGGCTGTGTTCGAGAATGCTCCTGCCGGCCAGCTCCAGGTATTGCTTGGGGCGGTCGGCCTGCATCCGTGCGCCGATACCGGCGGCCGGAATCACCACCCAGAATGGCAGGCGCTGTTGCATGCTCATTCGGTCAGCAGATAGAGGGTTTCACCCTCTTTGACCATGCCCAGTTCCTGGCGGGCACGCTCTTCCACGGTTTCCATGCCCTGCTTGAGTTCCAGCACTTCCGCTTCGAGGATGCGGTTGCGCTCAAGCAGCCGTTCATTCTCGGCGCGCTGGTCGGCAATCTGCTGCTTGAGATGGCTGGCCTGAGCCAAGCTGCCGTCACCCACCCACAGACGATACTGCAGCCCTGCCAGGAGCAGGATCAGTACGACGAATAACCAGTGGTAATTACGCATGGGGCGGCTCGCGGCTTGAGTCATCGGCATGGTAGGGGCTGCGCACATGCTTGAGAAGAAGCCGACTGATGGGCGGACGGACATTATCGATTACTGCATCCATGCTTCGATTCCCTGAAAACTATAAAAAAGGGCGACTTGCGTCGCCCTTTTTTATCACGCGGCGCTTAGCCGCGGAACTCGGCGCGGCCCTTGTAGGGAGCCTTGCCGGCCAACTGCTCTTCGATGCGCAGCAGCTGGTTGTACTTGGACACGCGATCCGAACGGCACAGCGAACCGGTCTTGATCTGGCCGGCGGCGGTGCCTACGGCCAGGTCGGCGATGGTGCTGTCTTCGGTTTCGCCGCTGCGGTGCGAGATGACCGCGGTATAACCGGCGGCCTTGGCCATCTGGATGGCTTCCAGGGTTTCGGTCAGCGAGCCGATCTGGTTGAACTTGATCAGGATCGAGTTGCCGATGGACTCGTCGATGCCGCGCTTGAGGATCTTGGTGTTGGTGACAAACAGGTCGTCGCCGACCAGTTGCACCTTGGCGCCGATCTTGTCGGTCAGCACTTTCCAGCCCGCCCAGTCGGACTCATCCATGCCGTCTTCGATGGAGATGATCGGGTAGCGCTGGGTCAGGCCGGCCAGGTAGTCGGCAAAGCCTTCGGCGCTGAACACCTTGCCTTCGCCGGCCAGGTCATACTGACCATCCTTGTAGAACTCGCTGGAGGCGCAGTCCAGGGCCAGGGTCACGTCAGTGCCCAGCTTGTAGCCGGCATTGGCCACAGCCTCGGCGATGGCGGCCAGGGCATCTTCGTTGGAGGCCAGGTTCGGTGCGAAACCACCTTCGTCACCGACCGAGGTGCTCAGGCCACGGGCCTTCAGTACAGCCTTGAGGTGATGGAAGATCTCGGTACCCATGCGCAGGGCATCGGAGAAGGTCTTGGCGCCAACCGGCTGCACCATGAATTCCTGGATATCGACGTTGTTGTCGGCATGCTCGCCGCCGTTGATGATGTTCATCATCGGTACCGGCATGGAGTAAACACCCGGGGTGCCGTTCAGGTCGGCGATATGCGCGTACAGCGGCACGCCCTTGGCGGTGGCGGCGGCCTTGGCGGCAGCCAGGGACACGGCGAGGATGGCGTTGGCGCCCAGCTTGGCCTTGTTCTCGGTGCCGTCCAGTTCGATCATGGCGCGGTCCAGGACCTTCTGGTCGGTTGCGTCCTTGCCCAGCAGCAGGTCGCGGATCGGGCCATTGATGTTGGCCACGGCCTTGAGCACGCCCTTGCCCAGGTAACGGCTCTTGTCACCGTCACGCAGTTCCAGCGCTTCACGCGAACCGGTGGAAGCACCGGACGGCGCGCAGGCGCTGCCGATGATGCCGCCTTCGAGGATTACATCGGCTTCCACCGTGGGATTGCCGCGGGAGTCGAGAACTTCACGACCCTTGATATCGACGATCTTTGCCATCGCGTTAAGCACTCCAGATTATTGCTGTAAAAGGATGCCGACCGGATCAACGGTCGCAGGCGGCAACACCTGACCCAAAGGTCAAAAAATATCTGCCGCGCACTTTACCGGAGAATTTGCCGTTCAGGCAGTCTCAATCGGCGGAAAACTCTTGATCAGATCATCCAGCTGCTTGAGCTGGGTGAGGAAGGGCTCCAGCTTGTCCAGGCGCAGGGCACAGGGGCCGTCGCACTTGGCATTGTCCGGATCCGGATGGGCTTCCAGGAACAGACCAGCCAGGCCCTGGCTCATGCCGGCCTTGGCCAGGTCGGTCACCTGGGCGCGACGGCCACCGGCGGAATCGGCGCGACCGCCGGGCATCTGCAGGGCGTGGGTCACGTCGAAGAACACCGGAAAGTGGGTCTGCTTCATGATGCCGAAGCCGAGCATATCCACCACCAGGTTGTTGTAACCGAAGGAGGAACCGCGCTCGCAGAGGATCAGCTGATCATTACCGGCTTCCATGCACTTGGTCAGGATGTGCTTCATTTCCTGGGGTGCAAGGAACTGGGCTTTCTTGATATTGATCACCGCGCCGGTCTTGGCCATGGCCACCACCAGATCGGTCTGCCGTGAGAGGAAGGCCGGCAGCTGGATAATGTCGCACACATCCGCCACCGGCTGGGCCTGATGGGGCTCATGCACGTCGGTGATCACCGGCACGCCGAAGGTCTTCTTCACTTCCTCGAAGACCTTCATGCCCTCTTCCAGGCCGGGACCACGGAAGGAGGTGATGGAGGAACGGTTGGCCTTGTCGAAGCTGGCCTTGAACACATAGGGGATGCCGAGTTTTTCGGTGACCCGTACATATTCCTCGCAAGCGCGCATGGCCAGGTCGCGGGACTCGATGACGTTGATGCCGCCGAACAGCACGAAGGGCTTGTCGTTGGCGATCTCGATAGTGCCAACCTTGATGATCTTCTGACTCATGCCTTAAGCCTTCTTCGCTTGCTGGGCCAGGGCGGCGTTGACGAAGCCACTGAACAGCGGGTGGCCATCGCGCGGCGTAGAGGTGAATTCCGGGTGGAACTGGCAGGCGACGAACCAGGGATGATCCGGGCTCTCCACCACTTCGACCAGGGCACCGTCGCCAGAACGACCGGTCACCTTGAGGCCAGCCTCGATCAGTTGCGGCAGCAGGTTGTTGTTCACTTCGTAGCGATGACGATGACGCTCGACGATTACATCCTTGCCGTAGCAGGCATGCACTTGCGAACCGGCCTGCAGCTGGCAGTCCTGGGCGCCCAAGCGCATGGTGCCGC
This sequence comes from Pseudomonas xionganensis, assembly GCF_009763245.1. Lineage (GTDB taxonomy): Bacteria > Pseudomonadota > Gammaproteobacteria > Pseudomonadales > Pseudomonadaceae > Aquipseudomonas > Aquipseudomonas xionganensis. The sequence goes on from NZ_WKJZ01000002.1 coordinate 252,250, forward strand.
CCAGATCGGAAGCATCGCTGCGCTTTTCCACCTCACCGGTGGCGTCCTGCCACTCGGTGATCAGGCCGACCACCGGATGAGTGCTGGCGGCATCGAATTCGGTGGAGTTGGCATCGCTCCAGCCCAGCACATTGCGGGCGTATTCGATAACGGCCACCTGCATACCCAGGCAGATGCCCAGGTAAGGGATCTTGTTCTCGCGGGCGTACTGCACGGTCTTGATCTTGCCTTCCACGCCGCGCAAGCCGAAGCCACCCGGCACCAGGATGGCGTCCACACCTTCGAGCAGGCTGGTGCCCTTGTTCTCGATATCTTCGGAATCGATATAGCGCAGGTTGACCTTGGTACGGTTCTGGATACCGGCGTGGCTCATGGCCTCGATCAGCGACTTATAGGCATCCAGCAGCTCCATGTACTTGCCGACCATGGCGATGGTGACTTCCTTCTCCGGATGCAGCTTGGCATCCACCACGCGGTCCCATTCGGACAGGTCGGCACCGCCGCACTCCAGACCGAAGCGCTCCACCACATAGTCATCCAGGCCTTGGGCATGCAGCACGCCGGGGATCTTGTAGATGGTGTCGACGTCTTCCAGGCTGATCACCGCACGCTCTTCGACGTTGGTGAACAGGGCGATCTTGCGCCGCGAGGAGACATCGATCGGATGATCGGAGCGGCATACCAGCACGTCCGGCTGCAGGCCGATGGAGCGCAGTTCCTTGACCGAGTGCTGGGTCGGCTTGGTCTTGGTTTCGCCGGCGGTGGCGATATAAGGCACCAGGGTCAGGTGCATCAGCATGGCGCGCTTGGCGCCCACTTCCACGCGCAGCTGGCGGATGGCTTCGAGGAACGGCTGGGACTCGATATCGCCCACGGTGCCGCCGATTTCCACCAGAGCCACGTCGGCATCGCCGGCACCCTTGATGATGCGACGCTTGATCTCGTCGGTGATGTGCGGAATGACCTGAATGGTCGCACCCAGGTAGTCACCCCGGCGCTCGCGGCGCAGCACGTCTTCATAGACGCGACCGGTGGTGAAATTGTTGTTCTGGGTCATGGTGGTGCGGATAAACCGCTCATAGTGGCCCAGGTCGAGGTCGGTCTCGGCGCCGTCGTGGGTGACGAACACCTCACCGTGCTGGAACGGGCTCATGGTACCCGGATCGACGTTGATATAGGGATCCAGCTTGAGCATGGTGACCTTCAGGCCCCGCGCCTCCAGGATAGCCGCCAATGAAGCCGAGGCGATGCCTTTCCCCAATGAAGAAACAACACCACCCGTGACGAATATGTAGCGCGTCATGAAAAACCCTAGAAGTCTGCGTTTAAGCGGCCAATGCCGCCGGGGAAAGCGAAGGTAAGCCAAACAGGCCGCCACTTACCTTTCTATTCTATATAGGCAAATGGCTAGCCGTGCCGATTCCCTGGGGAGTCGACAAAAGCAGTAGTAAGACGGGAGCGTAGTCTACCGGAAAGGCCTTAGCAGCTCAAACCTTGATCACTGCTCGGCGGCTGCCAGATTAATCGCCAGGCGCCATCCGTCGGCCCATCCAGGCCGGGCAGGTTGGCCAGCGCCAGCAGTTGCCCGTCGCGCCATAACAAGGGCAAGCGCGTCCGCACAAAAGCCGGCACGCGCCGCTCATTGAGCAGGCGTTTCAGATCACGGTGACCACGCCCCGGCAGCAGCATCTGCTCACCGCCGACACGATAGGTCAGACGCCATTGCCCGGCAGGTAAATGCCCCTCGATACGCACCCGGCCGTTAGCCGGCAGTTCCAACCAATCCTCGTCCGGCTCTGTCATCGGCAGCACCCCTGGCTCCACCAGCCACTCACCGGCCAGCCACCAGATACGCGCATCACCTCGCCGCAACTGCCCTTGCCCCACAACCCAGACAGGCGCCGCATCGACTGCGGCATCTCGCAGCGCCTGCCAGCCAGCCCAGTGTTCCGTATCGGGCATGCGGGTCAACGGCCGCAACCAGTAGCGCAAGACATTGCGCTGACGCGCCTCGCTCAAGGCCGCCAGCGGCCCCAAAGGCAGATTCGGCACCCCCAACCAAGCGTACTCAGGCGCCTCCATCACAGCGGCCTCAAGATCCAGCTCGGCCAGTTCGGCCAGCAATTGCGTCGCCTCACGCAGGTGCTCGGCACTACGCGCCATACTCGCCTGCGCCCGGGGCCAGCGCTCGGCCAGCAGCGGCATAACGCGCTGACGCAGAAAGTTGCGAGCAAAATGAATATCAGCGTTGCTCGGGTCCTCCACCCAGGCAAGGCCATGGGCCTGGGCATAGGCCTGCAGCTCGGTCCTGGAGCAACCCAAGAGCGGGCGCAATAGATGACCGTCACCCAGGGCGCGACCGGCCGGCATGGCGGCCAAACCCTGCACCCCGGCGCCACGCAATAGACGAAACAGCAGGGTCTCGGCCTGATCGTCAGCGTGCTGACCGGTCAACAGCAGCTCACCCGTTGTCAGGTTATTGGCAAAAGCACTGTAACGGGCTCGACGGGCTGCTTGCTCGATACTGGCGCCCGCGTCCACCTGCACGGCGAGCACCTGCAGCGGCACACCCAGGGCGGCACAAACAGCCTGACAGTGTGCTGGCCAGGCATCGGCTATCGCCTGCAGACCGTGATGAATATGCAGGGCGCGCAGCGGCGGAAGAGGCTCCTGGCGCGCCCAACTGGCCAGCAGATGCAATAGCACCGTGGAATCCAGACCACCGGACAAAGCGACACACCAGCCCGAGGCATCACGCCAGGGCTGCAGGGCATCGCTTAGACGAGTCTGCAGAGAATTCATTGGCCAAGCTTAAAACAACAACGGGCCCGAAGGCCCGTTGTCTGTACAGCGGCCCGGCAATCAGGCAATGCCATAGCTCATCAGACGCTCATAACGACGCGCCAGCAGCTCGGCGGTGTCGAAGGTCTTGAGGGTTTTCAGCTGGGCCTGCAGGGCCTGACGAATAGCCTCGGCTGCCGCTGCCGGATCGCTGTGGGCGCCGCCCAGGGGCTCATTGATCACCTGATCGACAATCCCCAGACCTTTCAGACGCTCTGCGGTGATGCCCATTGCCTCGGCGGCATCCGGGGCGCGCTCGGAGGTCTTCCACAGAATCGAGGCGCAGCCTTCCGGCGAGATCACCGAGTAGGTGGAGTACTGCAGCATATTCAACTGGTCGCATACACCGATGGCCAGGGCGCCACCGGAACCACCCTCACCGATCACGGTGGCGATAATCGGAGTTTTCAACCGCGCCATCACCCGCAGGTTCCAGGCAATGGCCTCGCTCTGCCCACGCTCTTCTGCGTCGATGCCCGGGTAGGCGCCCGGGGTGTCGATAAAGGTCAGGATCGGCATCTTGAAGCGCTCGGCCATCTCCATCAGACGACAGGCCTTGCGATAACCCTCGGGGCGCGGCATGCCGAAATTGCGGCGCACCTTCTCGCGTACCTCGCGACCCTTCTGGTGACCAATGACCATCACCGGCTCACCGTCCAGACGCGCCACGCCGCCAACAATGGCCGGGTCATCGGAGAAATGCCGATCACCGTGCAGCTCGTCAAACTCGGTAAAGATGTGCTGCAGGTAATCCAGGGTATAGGGGCGACGCGGGTGGCGCGCCAGCTGGGCGATCTGCCAGCTGGTCAGGTTGCCGAAGATACTTTCGGTCAGGGTGCTGCTCTTGTCCTGCAGGCGGGCGATTTCATCGCTGATATTCAGCGAGTTGTCACTACCGACCAGGCGAAGCTCTTCGATCTTGGCTTGCAGGTCGGCGATCGGCTGTTCGAAATCGAGAAAATTCGGGTTCATAGTCATCCGTCTTGCGTCGACGGCCAAGTGGCCGGGGAGCTGTATCCGTTTCGCGCCCTACCTTATAGCAGCAGGCGCATTCAGGTCGACACCGGACTGCAGGGAAAACCGTGCAGCCCATCAAGGCATCGCAACTGCGATGCGGGGCGCGAACCCCGCAAATCAGCGGTAGTGCAGAAAGACGTTGTCGCGGCCGAACTGGTCACGCAATGCCTGAATCAAGCCATCGGCCGGCTCGATACGCCACTGCTCGCCAAACTGCAGCAGGGCCTTGGCATCGCTGCCGCTGTATTCCAGGGTAATGGGGCAGGCGCCGCGATGACGGCTGCACAGTTCGGCCAGCCAGCGCAACCGATCGCCCTTGAGCGCCTCGCCGGCCACCTGCAGACGCAGACTGTCGGCCAGTCCGGTACGCGCCTCCTCCAGACTCATTACCCGCTTGGCGCGCAGGCGCAGGCCACCGGAGAAGTCATCGTTACTCACCTCGCCTTCGACCACCACCAGGGCATCAGTCTGCAGCAGGGCCTGGGCCGTATTGAAGGCTTCGGCGAACAGCGAAGCCTCGATCCGCCCGGAGCGGTCGTCCAGGGTGATAAAGCCCATCTTGTCGCCTTTCTTGTTCTTCATCACCCGCAGGTTGACCACCAGGCCGGCGACGGTCTGATCGCCGCGCGCGGCCTTGAGGTCGACGATGCGCTGGCGGGCAAAGCGCCGCACTTCACCTTCATACTCATCGATGGGGTGGCCAGTCAGATACAAACCCAGGGTGTCCTTCTCGCCCTTGAGGCGCTCCTTGAGGGTCAGTTCGCGGGCACGCAGGTGATTGAGGTAGACGTCCGCCTCGGCATCGGCGAACACCCCGCCGAACAGGTCCATATGTCCGCTCTCGGCGCTGCGCGCGGTCTGCTCGGCCGCCTGTACGGCTTCTTCCATGGCCGCCAGCAGCACCGCACGGTTGCGGTCGATATTGGCCTTGTAGGCCTTGAGTTCTTCATGGAAGTGCGGCCCCAGGCGATCCAGTGCACCGCTGCGGATCAGCGCTTCCAGGGTGCGTTTGTTGATGCGCTTGAGATCGACCCGCGCGCAGAAGTCGAACAGGTCCTTGAACGGGCCTTCCTGACGCGCCTCGACGATGGCCTCCACCGGCCCCTCGCCGACCCCCTTGATCGCACCCAGGCCGTAGACGATCCAGCCTTCGTCGTTCACCGTGAACTTGAACTCGGAGATATTCACATCCGGCGCATCGAGGCGCAGCTTCATGCTGCGGCACTCCTCGATCAGGGTCACCACCTTGTCGGTGTTGTGCATATCCGCCGACAGCACCGCCGCCATAAAGGGCGCCGGGTAATGGGCCTTGAGCCAGGCAGTCTGGTAGGAGACCAGGCCATAAGCGGCCGAGTGCGACTTGTTGAAGCCATAACCGGCGAACTTCTCCACCAGGTCGAAGATATTGCCCGCCAGGTTGGCGTCGATGCCGTTGTTGGCGCAGCCTTCGATAAAGCCGCCGCGCTGCTTGGCCATTTCCTCGGGCTTTTTCTTGCCCATGGCACGGCGCAGCATGTCCGCCTGACCCAGGGTGTAGCCACCCATGACCTGGGCGATCTGCATCACCTGCTCCTGGTACAGGATGATGCCGTAGGTGGGCTTGAGCACCGGTTCCAGACCCGGGTACTGATAATCCGGGTGCGGGTAGGAAATCGGCTCACGGCCGTGCTTGCGGTTGATAAAGTCGTCCACCATGCCCGATTGCAGCGGACCGGGGCGGAACAGGGCCACCAGGGCGATCATGTCTTCCAGGCAGTCGGGCTTGAGCTTCTTGATCAGCTCCTTCATGCCGCGCGATTCCAGCTGGAACACCGCGGTGGTTTCCGCCTTCTGCAGCATGGCGTAGGTGGCTTTGTCGTCCAGGGGGATAAAGTCGATATTGACCAGATCCGCCTCCGCCACGCCCTTGCGCCGCTGTTCGCGGTGGATGGTTTCCATGGCCCACTTGATGATGGTCAGGGTACGCAGGCCGAGGAAGTCGAACTTGACCAGACCGGCCTGCTCCACGTCGTCCTTGTCGAACTGGGTGACCAGGCCGCCGCCCTCGTCATCGCAGGCAATGGGCGAGAAGTCGGTGAGCTTGGTCGGTGCGATCACCACACCACCGGCGTGCTTGCCGGTGCCGCGGCAGATGCCTTCAAGCTTGAGTGACATTTCCCAGATTTCCCGGGCGTCCTCGTCGACCTTGAGGAAGTCGCGCAGCGGTTCCTCCATCTCGTAGGCCTTTTCCAGGGTCATGCCGACTTCGAAGGGAATCATCTTCGACAAACGGTCAGCCAGACCATAGGACTTGCCCTGGGCCCGGGCCACGTCGCGCACCACCGCCTTGGCCGCCATGGTGCCGAAGGTGATGATCTGGCTCACCGCATTGCGCCCGTACTTCTCAGCCACATAGTCGATCACCCGGTCACGGCCATCCATGCAGAAGTCGACGTCGAAGTCGGGCATGGACACCCGCTCGGGATTGAGGAAGCGCTCGAACAGCAGGTCATAGGCCAGCGGGTCGAGGTCGGTGATCTTCTGCACATAGGCCACCAGGGAACCGGCACCCGAGCCCCGGCCCGGGCCCACCGGCACACCGTTGTTCTTGGCCCACTGGATAAAGTCCATCACGATCAGGAAATAACCGGGGAAGCCCATCTGGATGATGATATCCAGCTCGAAATTCAGCCGGTCGATATAGACCTGCTTCTTCGCCTCGTAGTCCGGCGTATCCCTGGGCAGCAGCACCTGCAGACGCTCTTCCAGACCATCGAAGGAGACCTTGCGAAAGTACTCGTCCATGGTCATACCATCCGGCACCGGAAAATCGGGCAGGAAGTATTTGCCCAGCTGCACTTCGATATTGCAGCGCTTGGCGATCTCCACGGTGTTGGCCAGGGCCTCGGGCAGGTCGCTGAACAGCTCGGCCATTTCTTCCGGGGTTTTCAGGTACTGCTGGTCGGAATAAGTACGCGGTCGGCGCGGATCATCCAGGCTGCGGCCTTCACCGATGCACACGCGGGTTTCGTGGGCGGCAAAATCATCCTGCTTGAGAAAGCGCACATCGTTGGTGGCCACCAGCGGGGCCTCCAGCCGATCGGCCAGCTCCACCGCCAGGTGCAGGTATTCCTCGTCGCCCACCCGATTGGTGCGCTGCACCTCCAGGTAGAAGCGCTCCGGGAAGACCGTCATCCACTCGCGCAGGCGTGCTTCGGCCAGTTGCGCCTCACCCGCCAACAGGGCCTGCCCCACCTCGCCCTCGCGAGCGCCGGACAGGGCAATCAGGCCTTCGGCAGCCTGCTTGACCCAGTCGCGCTGGATGATCACCAGATCATTGCTCTGCCCCTCGCTCCAGCCGCGCGACACCAGTTCGGTCAGATTGCGATAACCCCTGGCATTCATCGCCAGCAGGGTCAGGCGACTCAGCGGGCCGTCATCCTCGGCACTGGCCAGCCAGATATCGGCGCCACAGATCGGCTTGATACCGCCGCCCATGGCGGCCTTATAGAACTTCACCAAGGAGCACATATTGCTCATATCGGTGACCGCCACCGCCGGCATGCCGGCTGCCGCCACCGCCTTGATCAGGGGCTTGACCCGCACCAGCCCGTCGACCAGGGAGAACTCGGTGTGCAGACGCAGATGGACGAAGGAGGCGGTCATGGCAGTCCTATACAAAACACAGAAACGATCAGGCCCGGATTGTACCGGGCCAGGATGCAAACAACAGCATACGGATCAGGGGATCGCGGCGCAGGATGGATGTCGCTCTCTACACCCACCCTGAGCTCGGTGGATCGATAAAGCGTGATCCACCCTACTCCTCAAGCAGCGCGCGCACCGGACCAAAGGAACGCCGATGAATCGGGGTCGGCCCCAGACGGCGCAGGGCCTCCAGATGCACAGGCGTGGGATAGCCTTTGTGCCCGCCGATGCCATAGCCAGGGTATTGCAGCTCCAGGGCCTGCATCTCACGGTCACGGCTGACCTTGGCCAGGATCGAGGCGGCGGCAATCGCCGGCACCTTGGCGTCGCCACCGACCACCGGCGCGCTGGGCACCTGCAGTTTCGGGCAGCGGTTGCCATCGATCAGCGCCAGTTTGGGCGTCACGCTCAATCCCTCGACCGCGCGTTGCATGGCCAGCATGGTGGCGTGCAGGATATTCAGCTGATCGATCTCCTCCACCTCGGCCCGGGCAATACACCAGGCCAGGGCCTTCTCGCGGATCTCGTCGAACAGCTTGTCGCGCCGCGCCTCGGACAGTTTCTTCGAATCATTCAGACCAAGAATGGGCCGCGCCGGATCGAGAATCACCGCTGCGGTTACCACCGCACCGCAGAGCGGGCCACGTCCCACTTCGTCAACCCCGGCCACCAGTTCCTCGACCTGGCTGAAATCCATGCCCAACTGCATCAGCGCGGCCCGACCAGCTGCAGCACGGCCTCGGCCGCCTGCTGCGAGGCGTCGCGACGCAGCGCCCGATGGATCACGTCGAAACCTTCGGTCTGCACCTGGCCGTCATCGATCAGGGGCGCCAGCGACTGGGCAAGCGCCTCGGCCGTCGCCGCATCCTGGATCAGCTCAGGCACCAGCAGGCGCTCGGCTAGTAAATTGGGCAGGGAAATATAGGCGCTGGTCACCAGGCGCTTGAGAATCCGGTAGGTCAGCGGCGCCACCTTGTAGGCCACCACCATGGGCCGCTTGTACAGCAGCGCCTCCAGCGTCGCAGTGCCGGATGCGATCAGCACGGCGTCACAGGCCGCCAGGGCCTCATGAGAGCGACCATCCAGCAGGGTCAGCGGCAGGTCACGGTCCATCAGCATCTGCTCCAGCTGAACCCGCCTTTCGGGACTGGCACAAGGCAGGACGAAACGGATGCCGGGGCGCAAGGTGCGTAGACGTACCGCCGCATCCAGGAACAACTCGCCCAGGCGCCCTACTTCGCCACCACGACTGCCCGGCAGCAAGGCCACCACAGGCTCATCCAGAGGAAGGTCAAGCCCTACTCGGGCTGCGGCGCGATCGGCCTGCAAGGGGATGGTATCGGCCAAGGGGTGACCCACGAAGCGAACCGGCACCTGATGGGCGTCATAGAACTGCGCCTCGAAAGGGAACAGGGTCAGCATCAGGTCGCAGGCTTCGCGGATTTTCAGCACCCGCTTCTGCCGCCAGGCCCAGACCGAGGGACTGACGTAGTGCACAGTCTTGATCCCGGCACGTCGCAGCTTGAGCTCCAGGCCCAGGTTGAAATCCGGCGCATCGATGCCGATAAACACATCGGGCCTGGCCGCAACCAGGCTCTTGCGCAGACGACGGCGTCGGGCCAGAAGCTCGGGCAAGCGGCCCAATACCTCTACCAGCCCCATGACCGCCAGGCGCTCCATGGGGAAATAGGACTTGAGCCCTTCGGCCTGCATCAGTGGGCCGCCCACGCCAATAAATTCGATCTGTGGATGACGAGCTTTGAGCGCCTGCATCAAACCCGCGCCAAGGATATCGCCAGAGGCTTCACCTGCCACCAGCGCCACACGCAATGTTTGAGTCATAGGATTATCGGGTTATACCGCGCTTTGAGGCCTGGATGGAGTCACGAAACAGCGCTACTTCCGGGAACTGCAGCGCCGACTCGACCAACTCATTGAGAGCCTGCTCGACAGTCAGCCCCTGGCGATAAACGACCTTGTAGGCCTTGCGCAAAGCCGCGATGGCCTCGGCGCTGAAACCACGCCGACGCATGCCCTCGAAGTTCATGCTGCGCGCCTCGGCCGGATTACCGAACACGGTGACAAAGGCCGGTACATCCTTGCCGATGGCCGTGCCCATGCCGGAAAAGCTGTGAGCACCGATATGACAGAACTGATGCACCAGGGTGTAGCCGGACAGAATCGCCCAGTCATCGACCCATACATGTCCAGCCAAGGCTGTGTTATTGACCAGAATGCAGTGGTTGCCGATCACGCTGTCGTGACCGATATGGGCATAGGCCATGATCAGGTTGTGGTCGCCCAGCGTGGTTTCGCTACGATCCTGCACTGTGCCGCGATGGATGGTTACCCCTTCGCGAATCACGTTATGGTCGCCGATCACCAGCCGAGTAGGCTCGCCTTGGTACTTGAGGTCCGGGGTGTCTTCACCGATGGAGGAAAACTGGTAGATGCGGTTGTGCCGACCGATCCTGGTGGGCCCCTTGAGAATGACATGGGGGCCGATCACCGTACCCTCGCCTATTTCCACATCAGCCCCGACAATCGACCAGGGACCGACGACCACGTCGTCAGCCAGCTTGGCACTGGGGTCAATGATGGCGCGAGGGTCAATCAAACTCATAGTTTGCGTTCCGCACAAATGATTTCGGCCGAGCAGACTTCCTTGCCAGCGACACTGGCCTTGCACTCGAACTTCCAGATATTGCGCTTGTCGCTCAAGTACTTGGCTTCGAGGATCAACTGATCGCCCGGCACCACCGGTTGACGGAAGCGTAGCTTGTCCGAACCTACAAAGTAGTACAGGGTGCCATCACTGGGCTTAACGCCCATCATCTTGAAGCCCAGAATACCGGCCGCCTGGGCCATGGCCTCAATAATCAGCACGCCCGGCATAATCGGATGCTCGGGAAAGTGCCCATTGAAGAACGGCTCGTTGATGCTGACATTCTTGTAGGCACGAATGCTCTTGCCTTCGAGATCCAGCTCCGCCACCCGATCCACCAACAGGAAGGGATAACGGTGGGGCAGGTATTCGCGAATTTCGTTAATGTCCATCATATCCAGAGCAGCTCGTCAGAAATAAGAAGTCACCAGCAATTGCCGGCTCAGGCATCAGATGAAGCATCTGCACCCGGGGTCACGGCAGCCAGGTGCTTTTCCAGCTGCTGCAGGCGCCGCGCCATGTCATCCAGCTGACGGATACGCGCCGCACTCTTGCGCCACTCCGCAGCGGGCTGCATGGCCGTACCAGAAGAATAGGATCCAGGCTCGGTAATGGAGCGAGTCACCATGGTCATCCCGGTTACGAACACGTTGTCGCACACTTCGATATGCCCAACCATGCCCACGCCACCGGCGATCATGCAGTTCTTGCCAATCTTGGTACTGCCGGAGATACCGGCACAACCGGCCATGGCGGTGTTGTCACCGACCTGTACGTTGTGCGCGATCATGATCTGGTTATCCAGTTTGACCCCGTTACCCAGCTGGGTATCGGACAGCGCCCCCCGGTCGACAGTGGTATTGGCGCCGATCTCGACGTCATCACCGATGGTCACACCGCCAATCTGGGCGATCTTCTGCCAGACGCCCTTCTCGTTGGCAAAACCGAACCCCTCGCCACCAATCACCGCACCGGATTGAATCACCACCCGCTTGCCGATACGCACATCGTGATAAAGGGTAACCCGCGGCGCCAGCCAGCCACCTTCGCCGATTACCGAGCGCGCACCTACCACGCAGTGAGCTCCGATGCGCACCCCCGCACCGATCTGCGCGGCGCTTTCGATCACCGCATAGGCGCCGATACTGGCCGAGGCATCAACAACGGCATCAGCCGCCACGACCGCCGTCGGATGGACACCTGGCAAAGCCTTAGGTTTGGGATCAAACAGATGGGACAGCTGGGCATAGGCCAGATAGGGATTGGCCACGATCAAGGCATTGCCCTGAAAACCCGCCGCATCGGCGGCTGTCAATAAAACCGCGCCGGCCTTACAGCCGGCGAGGTATTTGCGGTACTGCGCATTGGCCAGAAAACTCAGCTGAGCAGGACCGGCTTCCTGCAGCGTGGCCAGGCCGATAATCACCGCCTGGCCATCACCCTGCAACTGTGCCCCCAACTGTTCGGCCAGTTGCTCCAGCGTGTAGAGGATTGCAGTCATGCTTAACGCATCTTGTTCATGCGCTCGATAACCTGACGGGTAATGTCGAACTGAGGTTTGACATCAATCACCGCCCCGCGCTCCAGCACCAGGTCAAAGTTACCGGTCTTGATCACTTCCTCGACAGCCTTGTCCAGATTCGGCTTGAGGGTCTTGAGCATTTCACGGTCGGCGACGGCTTTGGCTTCGTTCAGCTCCTTGGACTGGAACTGGAAGTCACGGGCCTTCTGCTTGAATTCCAGCTCCAGGCGCTCGCGCTCGGCGGTCTGCATCTTCTCGCCATCTTTCACCAGACGATCCTGAATGCGCTTGGCGTCGCTTTCCAGGGTCTTCAGCTTGTTCAGCTGCGGGCCAAACTTCTTCTCGGCATCCACGGCATAACGCTTGGCGGCATCGGATTCGAGCAGCGCCATCTGGTAATTGAGCACCGCTACCTTCATTTCGGCGAAGGCCGGAGTTGCCAGCATGGCAACGCTTAACAGAACCACTTGAGTCAACTTACGCACGGTGCAACTCCTGCTGATGTTCGATAATCGGCCACTTAAAAGGTCTGACCGAGGGAGAACTGGAATACCTGGGTGTCGGCATCATCCGGCTTGAGGATGGGCATGGCCAGGCTGAAACTGAGCGGACCCAGGGCGGTAATCCAGGTCAGACCAACCCCCACCGAGCTGGCCAGCTGGCCCGGATCGATATTGTTACAGTCGCTCTGGGACTTGCCGCAATTGGTGTCGAACACATTACCCACATCCCAGAACAGGGCCGTACGCAAGGAACGCTGATCCTTGACGAAAGGCATGGGGAACAACAGCTCTACACCGCCCTGCACCAGAACGTTGCCACCGAAGGGCAGCGGGTCCTGATCCGGATCGAAGGCAGTCCCGGGATTAGTACCCTTGCTCGGCGTACTGCGCGGCCCCAGGGTATTGTCCTTGAACCCCCGTACCGAGCCGAAACCACCGGCATAGTAATGCTCATAAAACGGCATATCAGAGGTGGAACCGTAGCTTTCACCAAAGCCCAGCTGAGTATGGAAGCGCAGGGTATAGGTGTCGCTCACCGGCTTGAACAACTGCCCACGGTAGTCAATTTTGAAGAACGACAAGTCACTGCCCGGCACAGTGGTTTCAAATACCAGGCTCTGGGAATGACCCCGGTTGGCCAGAACACCCCGGTTCAGAGTCGACTCAGACCAGCCGATGGAAGCCTTGAGGTTCAGATAGCTGTCACCCTCGGCTTCGAGGAAATCGAAGATTTCATCAACGGTGTAGATGCCTGTACTGATGCTATCGTTCTGAATCGACAGCCCATAGGTCAGGCGCGAGGTATCACTGATTGGATAACCGATACTCACACCACCGCCATAGCTGTCCACTGCATAACTGGACACGCTGGTGTTCAGTTCGTCGTAATCGGTTTCACGGAAGAAGGCGTTGTAGCCAAGGCTGACGCCATCCGGTGTCCAGTAGGGGTCAACAAAGCCGAAGTTGTAGCTGCTCTGGTATTCACTGCGGTTCAGACCAACGCTGACCCTGTTACCAGTCCCCAGGAAGTTGTTCTGGGTGATGGAGCCGCCGAGAATCAGGCCGGCATTCTGGGCGAAACCCACGCTGGCGGTGATGTTGCCGGAGGCCTGTTCTTCCACGCTGTAGTTGACGTCGATCTGGTCATCGGTGCCCGGCACCTGCGGGGTTTCGACGTTGACTTCCTTGAAGTAGCCCAGGCGTTCCAGACGCACCTTGGACTGATCGATCAGATAGGTGGACGCCCAACCACCTTCCATCTGGCGCATTTCCCGGCGCAGCACTTCGTCCTCGGACTTGGTATTGCCACGGAAATTGATACGGTTGACGTAGGCACGCTTGCCCGGGTCAACAAAGAAGGTGATGGATACGGTGCCATCATCATGGGGCTCGGGCACGCCATTGACGTTGGCAAAGGTATAGCCCTCGTTGCCCAGGCGACGGGTAATCAACTCGCTGGTGGTGGTCATTACCTTGCGCGAGAACACTTGCCCCTCGCGAACCAGCAGCAGAGCACGCACGTCGTCTTCAAAGTTCTTCAGGTCACCACTGAGCTTGACCTCGCGAACGTTGTACTTCTGTCCCTCGTCGACGTTGACCGTGACATAGACGTGCTTCTTGTCCGGCGTGATGGAAACCTGGGTGGAGCTGATATCCATATTGATATAGCCGCGGTCCAGGTAATAGGAACGCAGTCGCTCCAGGTCACCGGAGAGTTTTTCCCGGGCGTATTTGTCGTCGTTACGGAAGAAGGACAGCCAGTTGGTGGTCTTCAGTTCGAACAGATCAATCAGGTCTTCATCGCTGAATACGGTGTTGCCGACCACGTTGATATGCTGAATGGCCGCCACCGAGCCTTCATTGATATTGATCTTCAGCGCCACGCGGTTACGCGGCTGCGGAATCACTTCGGCTTCGATCTCTGCAGAGTAGCGACCCTGGGCCACATACTGGCGCTGCAGTTCGTTACGCACCCCCTCCAGAGTCGCGCGCTGGAAGATCTCGCCTTCGGCCAGGCCGGACTGATTCAGGCCCTTGAGCAGATCCTCGCTGCTGATCGCCTTGTTGCCCTCGATCTCGATACTGGAAATCGACGGCCGCTCGACTACGGTAATCACCAGAACATCGCCATCACGGCCCAGCTGGATATCCTGAAAGAACCCGGTCTTGAACAATTCACGGGTTGCATCCACCAGGGCACGATCATCCGCCTCGGCACCGACATTCAACGGCAACACGCCAAATACGCTGCCAGCGGAAACCCGCTGCAGGCCATTGACGCGAATATCGGAGATGGTGAAGGACTCGGCGTGAACTTCGGCGATCATCAGTGCGGAAAGTACCGCAGGTAGCAGCAGACGTTTCATGAAGTCCTTTCTTATTTCAACTGACAATAAAATATCTGCCGCTTGGGGCGACACTTCTTTTTTTAAACTGAGAGCGTAATTCAGCAGCGGCTACAGTCGGCTCAGGTCATTTACCAGGGCCAACAACATAACCCCGACAACCAGACTGATGCCAATCTGCATCCCCCAACCTTGCACCCGTTCGGACAGTGGACGACCCCGCACCCACTCGACCAGGTAAAAAAGCAGATGCCCACCATCAAGGACCGGTATGGGCAACAGATTGAGAACCCCCAGGCTTATGCTGAGATAAGCGAGAAAGGTCAGAAAATCCCCCAAGCCCGACTCAGCAGAAGCGCCCGCCACTTTAGCAATGGTTATCGGCCCGCTCAAGTTTTTTACCGAGAGCTCACCGAAGAGCATTTTCTTTAGCGAATCCAGGGTCAGCAGGCTCATATCCCAGGTTCGCCGGGCGCCTTCGGCAATGGCCTCCAGAGGCCCGAAACGCACCTCGCGAAGCATCTCCTGCGGCCAGGCCACGCCCTGTACACCCGAGCCCAGGTAACCTACGCGCGCCTCCCCTTCCCCGCGCACACCAAGCACCAGGGTCTTCTCCAGTCGCTCACCCTGACGCTCCAGCAGCAGATCAACCGACTGCCCTGGCAACTCTCGCAGCTTATCGACAAACTGCTGCCACTCATCCAACGGCTGACCATTGAGCGCCAACAGGCGATCACCAACCAACAAGCCTGCGGCGGCGGCTGGCCCCTTGGGATCAAGATGGGCCAGCACCGGAGCAAGAGCAGGCCGCCAGGGGCGAATACCTAAAGAGGAGATCGGATCCGGCTCATCTGCACCGCGCAGCCAGTTATCCAGCATCACCTGGCGGGGACTGTCGACACTGGAGCCCGGCTCACGCACAGCGATGTGCAGGACACCATTTTCACCCAGGCGCCGAATCAGCTGCAGGTTGACCGCCGACCAGCCTGGCGTGGCCTGGCCATTGACCGCGACGATTTCCTGGCCTTCGCGCAATCCGGCCTGCTCAGCCAGGCTACCAACCTGCACCGCACCAATGACCGGCCGCACTTGCTGGCTGCCGAGCATGGCCACGGCCCAGAAAAACAACAGGGCAAGCAGAAAGTTGGCCAAAGGACCCGCAGCCACGATGGCAATGCGCTGCCTGACCGTCTTGCGATTGAAGGACTGCCCCAGCAACTCAGGCGCGACATCACCTTCGCGCTCATCGAGCATTTTCACGTAGCCGCCTAGGGGAATGGCGGCAATCACAAATTCGGTGCCTTGCCGGTCGTGCCAGCGCAGCAGCGGGCTGCCAAAACCCACAGAAAAACGCAGCACCTTGACTCCGCAACGGCGCGCCACCCAGAAGTGTCCGAACTCGTGAAAGGTCACCAACACCCCAAGGGCAATCAGGGTTCCCAGCAGCATATACAGCATGCTCATCTCAACTCTCCGTATCGCCTAGCGACAGCGATTCAGGTAGTGCTCGGCCAGCTCGCGGGCGCGGGCATCGGCCGCCAGCACCCCATCCAGGTCTTCGACCGAAGACACCGCCTCGGCGCTCAATACGCTTTCGATGATACTCGGGATTTGCACGAAACCAATGCGCCGCTCAAGAAAGGCCGCGACCGCCACCTCATTGGCCGCATTGAGCATGGCCGGCGCGGTCCCACCCTGCTCCGCCGCCTGCCGGGCCAAACGCAAACAGGGAAAGCGCTGCTCGTCGGGGGCCTGGAAATCCAGACGGGCAATGGCAAACAAATCCAGCGGCGCCACCCCCGAGTCAATCCGCTCGGGCCAGGCCAGGGCATGGGCGATGGGCGTACGCATATCCGGGTTACCCAGCTGAGCCAGTACCGACCCATCGACATAATCGACCAGAGAATGGATCACGCTCTGCGGATGCACCAACACCTCGACCTGGGCTGGCGTCGCATCGAACAACCAGCAGGCCTCGATCAGCTCCAGCCCCTTGTTCATCATGCTGGCAGAGTCCACGGATATCTTGCGCCCCATGGACCAGTTGGGATGAGCGCAGGCCTGCTCTGGCGTGACGCCCTGCAGCTGCGCCAAAGGCATCTCGCGGAACGGCCCACCGGAAGCAGTCAGCAGGATGCGCCGCACCCCGACCCGAGACAGGCCGCGAGCATAGTCACCCGGCAGGCATTGGAAGATGGCGTTATGCTCGCTGTCGATCGGCAACAGCACGGCACCACTGCACTTGACCGCCTGCATAAACAGGGCACCGGACATCACCAGCGCCTCCTTGTTGGCCAGCAAGACCTTCTTGCCGGCCTGCACTGCCGCCAGGGTTGGTTCCAGCCCGGCCGCACCGACAATGGCCGCCATCACCGCATCCACCTCGGCATGAGCAGCCACTTCACACAACCCGGCCTTGCCATGCAGTACCTGCGTAGACAATCCGGCCGCCGCTAGATTGCTCTGCAGCTGGACGGCCGCGACATGATCGGCGACCACGGCAAAACGCGGACGATAGAGCATGCACAGCGCTTCCAGTTCGCCCAGGCGACTGAAACCCGACAACGCGAACACCTGATAGCGCTCGGGGTGACGCGCGATTACATCCAGCGTGCTAAGCCCAATGGAGCCGGTGGCTCCAAGCACGGTAATCTGCTGCACGGAGGAATTCACAGGCCAGCCCAGCCTGCCAGCCAGAGTAGCGCGGCAAAGACCGGAATGGCGGCAGTCAGGCTGTCGATACGATCCAGCACACCACCATGGCCCGGCAGCAGGTTGCTGCTGTCCTTGATCCCGGCCTGGCGCTTGAACATGCTTTCGGTGAGATCCCCCACCACCGAGATCGACACCACCAGCACAGTACCCAACAAGGCCAGTAGCAAAGCGCCCAACGACCATCCTTGATAAAGGCCAAGCCCCAGGCAGATCAGCAATGTAGCCAGCAGCCCACCAAACACCCCTTCCCAGCTTTTACCAGGACTTACCTGAGGCGCCAGCTTGTGCTTGCCAAAGGTCTTGCCAGCGAAATAGGCACCGATATCGGCACCCCATACCAGCACCATCACCGCCAGAATCAGCCCATTGGCCTGGGGCCACTGCTTGAACAGCACCAGCCCCTGCCAGGCCGGCAGCAAAATCAGCAAGCCAATCAACAGGCGCACCGGCAGTTTCGCCCAATGCCGGCTACTGCCTGGATAGCCCAGCACCAGCAGCGTGGCCACCCCCCACCAGCACACACCCAGCAACAGCATCCAGGGCGCCAGCTGCGGTATATTGAAGAGCAGCACCAAGAGCATTGCGACCAGCGCCGCATAGGCCAGGCGCTGCGGTTGGGCGGTAAAACCGATCAGGCGAGCCCACTCCCAGGCCCCGACACTGACCACAGCACCGATAAACAGTGCGAACCAGCCGCCCTCAAGGAGAAAGAAACCACCCAGAGCAAAAGGCAGCAGGATCAGTGCGGTAATGATTCGTTGCTTGAGCATCGGAGCCTCTAGCGGGTCTCGGCCACCACCTGCTCGCTGGTTTTCCCAAAGCGGCGCTGGCGACTGGCGAAATTGGCCAAGGCTTTACGCATGGCATCGTGTTTGAAATCCGGCCAGTACAGGTCGGAGAAATACAGCTCGGTATAAGCCAGCTGCCACAGCAGGAAATTGCTGATGCGATGCTCGCCGCCGGTGCGGATACAGAGATCCGGCAGCGGCAGATCACCGGTCACCAGACAGCCTTGCAACAGCTCCGGGGTAATATCTTCGGGACGCAAATGACCGCCTTGAACTTCCCGCGCCAGACGCTGCGCGGCTTGAGCGATATCCCACTGGCCACCATAGTTGGCCGCCACCTGCAGGATAAAGCGCTTGTCACCAGCGGTCTGCGCCTCGGCTTCACGCATGGCGGCCTGCAGCTCGGGGTGAAAGCGCGAACGATCACCGATAATGCGCAGGCTGATATCGTTGTCGTTGAGCTTTTTCGCCTCTCGGCGCAAAGCGCCAAGAAACAGCTCCATCAGGGCACTGACCTCATCGGCCGGGCGCTGCCAGTTCTCGCTGGAGAAGGCGAACAGGGTCAATACCTCAACCCCGGCCTCGGCGCACACCTCGATCACCGCCCGCACCGCATCGACACCGGCCTTGTGCCCAGCCACACCCGGCAGCAGGCGCTTCTTGGCCCAGCGGTTATTGCCGTCCATGATGATCGCCACATGGCGCGGCACTACAGCCGCACCCGCGTCTTTGCTCTTGTCCATGACGATTCCTGGCCGTTAAACGGCCATCAGATCCGCTTCTTTCTGCTTCATCGCCACGTCGATTTCAGCCACGAACTTGTCGGTCAGCTTCTGCACCTCGTCAGCTGCACGGCGCTCTTCGTCTTCGCTGATTTCCTTTTCCTTGACCAGCTCCTTGAGCTGACTCATGGCGTCGCGGCGAATATTGCGCACGGCCACGCGGGCATCTTCGGCGGCATCACGGGCCTGCTTGGTAAAGCCCTTGCGGGTTTCCTCGGTCAGCGCCGGCATGGTCACCAGCAACAGCTCACCCAGGTTGGTCGGGTTAAAGCCCAGGCCAGAGCTCTGGATCGCCTTGTCCACCGCCGCCAGCATATTGCGCTCGAAGGCCACCACCTGCAGGGTGCGCGAATCCTTGACGGTGACGTTGGCCACCTGATTGATCGGAGTATCGGCGCCGTAATAGGGCACCATCACACCCGCCAGAATGCTCGGATGGGCCTGACCGGTACGGATACGGCTGAAGGCATGGGCCAGGGACTCCAGGCTCTTCTGCATACGGGTCTGGGCGTCTTTCTTGATCTCGTTGATCATTGCTTGTCTTCCTCAATCAGAGTGCCTTCGGCGCCACCCACCACCACATTGAGCAGGGCACCCGGCTTGTTCATATTGAAAACCCGCAGCGGCATATTATGGTCACGGCACAGGCAGATGGCCGTCAGATCCATAACACCCAGCTTGCGGTCGAGCACTTCGTCATAGGTCAGACGCTCGAATTTCTCGGCATGGGGATCCTTGAACGGATCGGCGGTGTACACACCATCGACCTTGGTGGCCTTGAGCACCACATCGGCATCGATTTCGATGGCGCGCAGGCAGGCCGCAGAGTCGGTGGTGAAGAAGGGATTACCGGTACCGGCGGCGAAAATCACCACCTCACCGGTTTTCAGATGGCGCATGGCCTTGCGGCGGTCGTAGTGATCGGTCACGCCAACCATGGAGATCGCCGACATGACGATGGCCGGAATATTCGAGCGCTCAAGCGCGTCGCGCATGGCCAGGGCGTTCATTACCGTGGCCAGCATGCCCATATGATCGCCCGTGACCCGGTCCATGCCGGCCGCACTCAGGGCCGCGCCACGGAACAGGTTGCCGCCGCCGATTACCAGGCCGACCTGCACACCGATACCGACCAGCTGCCCAACTTCCAGGGCCATGCGATCAAGCACCTTGGGATCGATGCCGAAGTCTTCCGAGCCCATCAGGGCCTCGCCGCTGAGTTTGAGCAGAATGCGCTTGTAGCGCGGTTGACGACCACTCATCTGCTGAGCCATTGCGAGTCTCTCCTGCGGCGATTTGAATTCTTTGCCGGCTAACGGCCGACTGCGTTGAACGGGCCACCCCAAGGCAGCCGTACAGCAGACAGCAGGTCCACTGCATTGTTACCCCTTTATTCGGCAAAGAGGCCGCACGCGCAAGCGGGCAGCCTCTTTGGGGCAACTAGCCTAGCACTCAATTACTGCTTGCTGGCAGCAACCTGAGCAGCTACTTCGGCAGCGAAGTCGGTCTCGGCCTTTTCGATGCCCTCACCCACTTCGTAACGTACGAAGGAAACGATTTCGGCACCGGCTTTCTTCACCAGCTCACCGACCTTGACTTCCGGGTCCATGATAAAGGCTTGCTCGACCAGGCTGGCTTCGGCCAGGAACTTGGCGATACGGCCCTTGACCATGTTTTCCACGATATTTTCCGGCTTGCCGGCGATCTTCTCAGCATTCAGCTGCAGGAAGATTTCCTTTTCCTTGGCAACCAGCTCTTCGGAAACCTGGTCCGGGGAAACAACGGCCGGGTTGGAAGCAGCAACGTGCATGGCAACGTGCTTGGCCAGTTCGTCGTTGCCGCCCTTGAGCACAACCAGTACACCGATGCGGTGGCCGTGCAGGTAGGCACCCACGGTGTCGCCAGTCACAGCGGTCAGACGACGGATGTTGACGTTCTCACCGCACTTGGCCACCAGGGCTTCACGGGCGGATTCGCGGGAGGCGATCAGCGGAGCGGCTTCGCTCAGGTTCTGTTCGAAGGCTTCATCCAGGCTCTCTTTTACGAACGCCTTGAAGTCATCCTGCAGAGCCAGGAAGTCGGTCTGCGAGTTGACTTCGATGATCAGACCACGGCCACCTTCGACGCGAACGGCGATGGAACCTTCGGCGGCGATGTTGCCAGCCTTCTTGGCAGCCTTGATGGCACCGGAGGCGCGCATATCGTCAATGGCCTTCTCGATGTCGCCACCGGCGGCAACCAGAGCCTTCTTGCACTCCATCATGCCTTGGCCAGTACGCTCGCGCAGTTCTTTAACCAGGGCTGCAGTAATCTCTGCCATTTTGCAAATCCTCTTGTATCGGCTTTCAACCAATCCACCCACCTGAGCGGGCGATAAATTCTGTGAGTGGCAAAAAGGGGGCCTAGCCCCCTTCTTGCGCAGCGACTAACGCTAGATAACTAAAGTTACCGATTAGCCTTGTGCCGCTTCAGCAGCCGGGGCCTGCTCGACGAACTCGTCAGTGCCACCAGCGCCATTGCTACGACCACGAATCACGGCGTCAGCCATGGCACCCATGTACAGCTGGATGGCGCGAATGGCGTCATCGTTGCCCGGGATGATGTAGTCAACGCCTTCCGGGCTGCTGTTGGTATCGACCACGCCGATGACCGGGATACCCAGCTTGTTGGCTTCGGTGATGGCGATGCGCTCGTGGTCGACGTCGATCACGAACAGCGCGTCCGGCAGACCGCCCATGTCCTTGATACCGCCCAGGCTGCGCTCAAGCTTTTCCAGATCGCGACGACGCATCAGCGCTTCTTTCTTGGTCAGCTTGTCGAAAGTACCATCCTGGGACTGGGTTTCCAGGTCACGCAGGCGCTTGATGGAAGCACGGATGGTCTTGTAGTTGGTCAGCATGCCGCCCAACCAGCGATGATCGACGTACGGCGAAGCGCAGCGTGCGGCTTCTTCAGCAACGATCTTGCCAGCGGAACGCTTGGTGCCGACGAACAGGATCTTGTTCTTGCCAGCGGCCAGCTTTTCAACGAACGACAGGGCGTCGTTGAACATCGGCAGGGTCTTTTCCAGGTTGATGATGTGAATCTTGTTACGCGCACCGAAAATGTACTTGCCCATTTTCGGGTTCCAGTAACGGGTCTGGTGGCCGAAGTGCACACCGGCCTTCAGCATATCGCGCATATTGACTTGGGACATGATAGTTCCTTGATAAGTCGGGTTAGGCCTCCACGTATCCCAGCTTCCAACCCCGCGAACTTGTCGCCAGGCACCCAGGAAACCGTGTCGATACGTGTGTGGGTTTAAGGCTTTCGGGCGCACAGCCCGCAAAGCGGCGCGTTTTATACCACAGAAAGCAGCCGCAAGCTACAAGCCTCAAACAGCAAAGCGTCGGCACACCCACGTGCGGCTTATGGTGGGTGCCTTGAAGCTGTTAAGATGTTGCCCTTCCCCGTTCGCGCCCGAGAGCTGCATATGACCGTCACCCTCAAATCCCCCGCAGAAATCGAGAAAATGCGCGTGGCCGGCCGTCTGGCTGCCGAAGTGCTGGAGATGATCGGCGAACACGTCAAGCCCGGGGTTACCACCGAAGAACTGGACCGCATCTGTCACGACTATATTGTCAACGTGCAGCAGGCCATCCCCGCCCCGCTCAACTACAAGGGTTTTCCCAAGTCCATCTGCACCTCGGTCAACCACGTGGTGTGTCATGGCATCCCCAATGACAAGCCGCTCAAGGATGGCGATATCGTCAATATCGACATCACCGTGATCAAGGATGGCTACCACGGCGACACCAGCAAGATGTTCGTGGTGGGCAAGGTACCGGAATGGGCCGAGCGCCTGATCAAGGTCACCCAGGAGTGCATGTATAAAGGTATCGAGCTGGTCAAGCCCGGTGCGCGCCTGGGCGATATCGGCGAAGCGATCCAGAAGCACGCCGAGAAGAACGGTTTCTCCGTGGTACGCGAATACTGCGGCCACGGCATTGGCGCGGTATTCCACGAAGAACCCCAGGTGCTGCACTACGGCCGCGCCGGCACCGGCATGGAGCTCAAGGAAGGCATGACCTTCACCATCGAGCCGATGATCAACCAGGGCCGCGCGGAAACCCGCCTGCTCGGCGACGGCTGGACCGCCATCACCAAGGACCGCAAACTCTCGGCCCAGTGGGAGCACACCCTGCTGGTCACCGCCGATGGTTATGAGATCTTTACCCTGCGCAGCGATGACAGCATCCCGCGCACCTCGGCCTGATCCCGCTTCATATAGAAAGGCTGCCCATGCCCCAGGTAGATAGCGAGCTGTTCGATCGCGGCCAGTTCCAGGCGGAGCTGGCCCTCAAGGCCAGCCCCATTGCCGCGTTCAAGAAGGTTATTCGTCGCGCCCAGGAGGTACTGGACAGCCGCTTCCGTGCCGGCGCCGATATTCGCCGCCTGATCGAGGACCGCGCCTGGTTTGTCGACCAGATCCTGCGCGATGCCTGGGAGCGCCTGGACTGGGACGAGCACGGTGAAATCGCCCTGCTGGCCGTGGGCGGCTACGGCCGCGGCGAACTGCACCCGCACTCGGATATCGACCTGCTGATCCTGCTGAGCAGCGACGACCACGAACGCTTTCGCGACCCCATCGAGCGCTTTCTCACCCTGCTCTGGGACATTGGCCTGGAAGTGGGCCAGAGCGTACGCTCGATTGCTGAATGCGCCGAGGAGGCCCGCGCCGACCTGACGGTGGTCACCAACCTGATGGAAAGCCGCACCATCGCCGGCCCGGAAAGCCTGCGCCAACGCATGCAGAGCATTACCGGCACCGATCAGCTGTGGCCGAGCAAGCAGTTTTTCCAGGCCAAACGCCGTGAGCAACGGGCCCGTCACGCCAAGTACAACGACACCGAATACAACCTGGAGCCCAACGTCAAAGGCTCCCCAGGCGGCCTGCGCGATATCCAGACCATCCTCTGGATTGCCCGCCGCCACTTCAACACCCTGACCCTGCAGGACATGGTGCAGGCCGGCGTGCTGCCGGAAAGCGAACAGAGCCTGCTGGCCAAGAACCAGGAGTTCCTGTGGAAGGTGCGCTACGCCCTGCACATGCTCGCCGGGCGAGCCGAAGATCGTTTGCTGTTTGACTACCAGAGCAAGGTCGCCGCCCTGCTCGGCTTCGAAGATGGCGACAACAAGCGCGCCATCGAACGCTTTATGCAGAAGTACTACCGGGTGGTGATGGGCGTGGCCGAGCTGTCGGACCTGATCACCCAGCACTTCGGCGAAGTCATTCTGCGCGACGGTGAGTACGGCCCGGCAACGCCGATCAACAGCCGCTTCCAGCTGCGTGACGGTTTTATGGAGGTCACCCACCCCAGCGTCTTCAAACGCACCCCTTTCGCCATTCTCGAAGTCTTCGTGCTGATGGCCCACAACCCGGACATCCGTGGCATGCGCGCCGACAGCATCCGCCTGCTGCGCGAGCACCGGCACCTGATCGACGACGAGTTTCGCCGCGACATTCGCAACACCAGCCTGTTTATCGAGCTGTTCAAAAGCTCCCAGGGCATCCACCGCAACCTGCGCCGGATGAACCGCTACGGCATCCTCGGCCGCTACCTGCCGGAATTCGGCCATATCGTCGGGCAGATGCAGCACGACCTGTTCCACATCTATACCGTGGACGCCCACACCCTCAACCTGATAAAGCACCTGCGCAAGTTCAAGTGGCCGGAGCTGGCGGAGAAATTCCCCCTGGCCGCCGAACTGATCGACAGCCTGCCCAAGCCCGAGCTGATCTACCTGGCCGGGCTCTACCACGACATCGGCAAGGGCCGCGGCGGTGATCACTCGGAACTGGGCGCGGTGGATGCCGAAGCCTTCTGCGCCCGGCACCAGCTGCCCAGCTGGGACTCCAAGCTGATCGTCTGGCTGGTGCAAAACCATCTGGTGATGTCGACCACGGCCCAGCGCAAGGACCTCTCCGATCCCCAGGTGATCTTCGACTTCGCCCGCCTGGTAGGCGACCAGACCCGCCTGGACTACCTCTATGTGCTGACCGTGGCCGATATCAACGCCACCAACCCCAGCCTGTGGAACTCCTGGCGTGCCAGCCTGCTGCGCCAGCTCTACACCGAGACCAAGCGTGCCCTGCGCCGCGGCCTGGAAAATCCCCTGGACCGCGAAGAACAGATCCGCCTGACCCAGGACGCTGCCCTGGAGATTCTCGAAGAGCACGGCGTGGACACCGACCGGGCCGAGCTGCTCTGGTCACAACTGGGCGACGACTACTTCCTGCGCCACCCGGCCTCCGACGTGGCCTGGCACAGCGAAGCGATTCTCCGGCATCCCCATGACGGCGAGCCCCTGGTGCTGATCAAGGAAACCACTCAGCGCGAATTCGAGGGTGGCACCCAGATATTCATCTATGCCCCGGACCAGCACGACTTCTTCGCCGTGACCGTGGCCGCCATGGCCCAGCTCAACCTGAACATTCACGATGCGCGGATTCTCACCTCCACCAGCCAGTTCACTCTGGACACCTATATCGTGCTGGAAGGCGAAGGCGGCTCCATTGGCAACAATCCGACCCGTATCGAGCAGATTCGCAAGGGCCTGATCGACGCGCTGAAAAACCCGGACGAGTATCCGGCCATCATCCAGCGCCGGGTGCCGCGCCAGCTCAAGCATTTTGCCTTCGCGCCACAGCTGAGCATCCACAACGACGCCCAGCGTCCGGTGACCATTCTCGAACTGACCGCCCCGGATCGCCCTGGCCTGCTGGCGCGGATCGGACGCATCTTCCTCGACTTCGACCTGTCGCTGCAGAACGCCAAGATCGCCACCCTGGGCGAGCGGGTGGAAGACGTGTTCTTCGTCACCGACGCCGAGGGCCAGCCGTTGTCCGACCCTGAACTCTGTGCCCGCCTGCAGCAGGCCATCGTCTCCCAGCTGTCCGACGCCAACAGCCCGCAGACCGAGCACAAGCCCATCGTATTTTGATCGCGAGCGCCCAGCACCGCCCGCCCGTAACAGGAAACCAGATGAACCAGGCCCTGCAGCAGTTACAGCCCTACCCCTTCGAGAAGCTCCGCGCCCTACTTGGCGGCGTGACGCCCGCCGCGGACAAGAGCCCCATTGCCCTGTCCATCGGTGAGCCAAAACATAAATCCCCTGATTTTGTCGCCCAGGCCCTGGCCGACAACCTCGATCAGCTGGCCGTCTACCCCACCACCCTGGGCCTGCCCGCACTGCGCGAAGCCATCGCCAACTGGTGCCAGCGTCGTTTCGGTCTGCCTGCAGGGGTGCTGGATGCGGCGCGCCATGTGCTGCCGGTCAATGGCACCCGCGAGGCCCTGTTTGCCTTTACCCAGGCCGTGGTGCAACGGGACATCGACGGTCTGGTGGTCAGCCCCAACCCCTTCTACCAGATCTACGAGGGGGCGGCCCTGCTCGCCGGCGCCCAGCCGCACTACCTGCCGTGCCTGGAAGAGCATGGCTTCAACCCGGATTTCGACGCGGTCGGTGATGAAGTCTGGCAACGCTGCCAGATCCTCTTTCTCTGCTCACCGGGCAACCCCACCGGCGCCCTGGTCCCGCTTGAAACCCTGAAGAAGCTGATCGCCCTGGCCGATAAATTCGACTTCGTGATCGCCGCCGATGAGTGCTACAGCGAACTGTATTTCGACGAGGCCAACCCGCCGGCCGGCCTGCTGACGGCCTGCGCCGAACTGGGCCGGCATGATTTCAAGCGCTGCGTGGTGTTCCATAGCCTGTCCAAGCGCTCCAACCTGCCGGGCCTGCGCTCGGGCTTTGTCGCCGGCGATGCCGATATCCTCAAGGCCTTTTTGCTCTACCGCACCTACCACGGTTGCGCCATGCCGGTGCAGACCCAGCTGGCCAGCGTGGCCGCCTGGAACGACGAGGCCCATGTGCGCGCCAACCGCGACCTGTACCGCGAGAAGTTCGATGCCGTGCTGGCCATTCTCGACGGCGTACTGGATGTGCAGCGCCCCGACGGTGGTTTCTACCTGTGGGCGAAAACCCCGGTAGAGGATGAACGCTTTACCCGCGAGCTGTTCGCCCGCCAGCATGTCACCGTGGTGCCAGGTTCCTACCTGTCGCGCGAGGTCAACGGCACCAACCCCGGCGCCAATCGCGTGCGCATGGCCCTGGTTGCGCCCCTGGCCGAGTGCGTTGCGGCCGCCGAACGTATCCGCGACTTTGTGAAGGGACTTTAAGATGAGCAAGACCCTGTTTGGCATCAAAGCCTGCGACACCATGAAAAAAGCCCGCACCTGGCTCGACGAGCACGGGGTAAGCTACGCCTTTCATGACTACAAAGCCTGCGGCATCGACCGCGGCAACCTGCAGAAGTGGTGCGACGAGCATGGCTGGGAAACCGTCCTCAACCGTGCCGGCACCACCTTCCGCAAGCTGAGCGATGAACAGAAGGCCGACCTTGACCAAGCCAAGGCCATCGAACTGATGCTCGCCCAACCGTCGATGATCAAACGCCCGGTGCTGGATCTCGGCAACAAGACCCTGATCGGTTTCAAGCCCGAGCGCTACGCCGCCGAACTGGCTTGCCCCCCTTACTTACTCGATTTCGTTGCAAGGACTTAACCTATGAGCACCCAACTCTTCAGCATCGCCTTCGGCGTCGGCACCCAGAATCGCCAGGGCAACTGGCTGGAAGTCTTCTACGCCCAACCCCTGCTCAACCCCAGCATCGAGCTGAGCGACAAGGCCGCTGCCATTCTCGGCTACCAGGGCGGCAACCAGGCCATTGCCTTTACCAGTGCCCAGGCCGGCGAACTGGCCGACGCCATGAAAGGCCTGGACACCACCCAGGCCGCCCTGCTGACCCGCCTGGCCGAAAGCCACAACCCGCTGGTGGCCACCTTTATCCAGGAAGACGCGGCGCTGACCAGCACCCCCGAGGCCTACCTCAAGCTGCACCTGCTGTCGCACCGCCTGGTCAAGCCCCATGGCCTGAACCTGACCGGCATCTTCCCCCTGCTGCCCAACGTGGCCTGGACCAGCAGCGGCGCCATCGACCTGGCCGAGCTGGCCGAGCGTCAACTGGAAGCCCGCCTGAAGGGCGAGCTGCTGGAAGTGTTCTCCGTGGACAAGTTCCCCAAGATGACCGACTACGTGGTGCCGAGCGGCGTGCGTATCGCCGACAGCGCGCGCATCCGCCTGGGTGCCTATATCGGTGAAGGCACCACGGTCATGCATGAGGGCTTTGTCAACTTCAACGCCGGTACCGCAGGCCCGGGCATGATCGAAGGCCGCGTCTCGGCTGGCGTATTCGTCGGCAAGGGTTCCGACCTGGGCGGTGGCTGCTCGACCATGGGCACCCTGTCCGGTGGCGGCAATATCGTCATTTCCGTCGGCGAAGGCTGCCTGATCGGCGCCAACGCCGGTATCGGCATCCCCCTGGGCGACCGCAACACCGTGGAATCGGGCCTGTATGTCACCGCCGGCACCAAGGTGGTGCTGCTCGATGACAAGGGCGAACTGGTCAAGCAGGTCAAGGCCCGCGAGCTGGCCGGCCAGCCGGACCTGCTGTTCCGTCGCAACTCGCAGACCGGCGCCGTGGAGTGCAAGACCCACAAGTCGGCTATTGAGCTTAACGAAGCCCTGCACGCCCACAACTAAAAAGTTGGTTTAGCGCGGCTGCGCTCGCCCATACTGCGTTGCAATAAGGCTCGGACGCTCATTTACATCAGTAAACTCCGCGTCCTCGCCTTATTGCGCCTTGTCTGAGCTTCGCTCGCAACGCGCTAAACCCAACTTTTAACCGCCAGATAATCTCTGGAAATATCCATGTCGCTGATTTCCCCCTGGCGTGCCGACTTCCCCGGCATTCTGGCCCTCGCCGCCGAAGGCCAGACTTACCTGGACAGCGCCGCCACCGCGCAGAAACCCCAGGCGGTGCTGGACGCCCTGCTCGGCTACCTGGCCGGCGGCGCCGCCAATGTGCACCGCGCCCAGCATCTGCCGGGCGAACGTGCCACCCGTGCCTTCGAGGCCACCCGAGACAAGGCGGCGACCTGGCTGAATGCCGCCAGCCGCGAGGAAATTCTCTTTACCCGGGGCTCAACCGAAGCCCTCAATCTTCTGGCTTACAGCCTTGAGCACTTGCTGCAACCCGGCGATGAGATCGTTATCAGCGCTCTGGAGCACCACGCCAACCTGCTGCCCTGGCAGCAGCTGGCCCTACGTCGTGGGCTGAAGCTGGTGGTGCTGCCACTGGACGCTGCAGGCAGTATCGATCTGGCCCACGCCGCCCAGCTGATCGGCCCGCGCACCCGCCTGCTGGCGCTGTCGCAGCTGTCCAATGTGCTCGGCCGCTGGCAGCCGCTGCGCGAACTGCTGGCCATGGCCCGCACCCACGGCGCCCTCAGCGTGGTGGACGGTGCCCAGGGCGCGGTGCATGGCCGCCCGGATATGCAGGCCCTGGGTTGCGATTTCTATGTCTGCTCCGGGCACAAGCTTTATGGCCCGGATGGCGTCGGCCTGCTGTATGGCCGCAACCAGGCCCTGGCGCAGCTGCGTCACTGGCAGTTCGGCGGCGAGATGGTGCTGGACGCCGATTACCAGAGCGCCCGCTTCCGCCCCGCGCCCCTGGGCTTCGAGGCCGGCACCCCGCCGGTGTCCGCGGTGATCGCTTTGGGTGCAGCGCTGGACTGGCTCAGCGCCCAGAACCAGGCTGCAGTGACGCAGCATGAAGCCACGCTGCATGCCGAGCTGTTGGCGGGGCTGGCCGCTCGCCAAGGTGTCCGCCTGCTGGGCCAACCACAGCTGGCCCTGGCCAGTTTTACCATCGACGGCATCCATAACGCCGACCTGGCCCATCTGCTGACCGAACAGGGCATCGCCGTACGTGCCGGGCATCACTGCGCCATGCCGCTGCTGAAAAGTCTGGGATTGTCCGGGGCCATTCGCGTGTCCCTTGGGCTGTACAACGATGGCGAGGACCTGACGCATTTCTTTGACGCCCTGGATCAGGCCCTGGAGCTGCTGCGATGAAGCTGCCAGCCGCCGCCGAGCAGGCCCTGGAGGCCTTCACGGCCTGCCCCGGCTGGGAACAGCGCGCCCGCCTGCTGCTGCAATGGGGCCAGCAACTGCCAACCCTGAGCGAGGCCGAATGCTGTGAGGCCAACCGCGTACATGGCTGCGAAAGCCAGGTGTGGCTGCTGGCCGAACGACAGGGCGAGAGCTGGAAGTTTCGTGCCAATAGCGATGCCCGCCTGCTGCGGGGCCTGCTGGCCGTGCTGCTGGCCCGGGTCAACGGTCTGAAGGCCAGCGAGCTAACATCCGTCGATCTGCATGACTGGTTCAGCCAGCTGGGCCTGGCTCGCCAGCTCACGCCCTCGCGCAGCAATGGCCTGCAGGCCGTGCTGCAGCGGATGCGCCAGCTGATTCAGACAGAAGGCTAAGGCTGCTGCGGGATCCAGCTATCGGCACGCCCGGAATAGAGCGCCTGCTGCAGAGCCTGCAGCTCGCCACTGGCGGCCAGGCGCTGCACCCCCTGGTTGAACAGCGCCATCAGCCGGCGCCCCCTGTCATCGTACTTGCGAAATAGCAGATGCAGAGGCTCGCGATTCAACTCCCGAGGGTGGTGGGTGATCAACGCCTGCTCATCGGCAGAAAACAGCCGGCGCAACATGGCATAGCCCACCGCCCGATCCTGGGGATGGAGATCGATGCGGCCAAGCAGCAAGAGACGGAAATTGGTTTCTTCCTTGCTGGCCTGCTGCACCTGTAACGCACCAGCCTGCACCGCCGCATCAAATTGCGGCCCATAGGAGTAACCCAGGTTGCTGCCAATGCGAAAGGCCCGCAGATCCTCCAGCTGCTGCCAGTCAAAGGGCTTGTCAACCCGATGAAACAGCACCACCTCGCCGCGCAGCACCTCATCACTGCACTGGCTGATCTGTCGACGTGCCTCATTGCAGCTGTAAGGCATCACCGCATCCAGACTGCCCTGCTGCAATAGCAACAGATTGCGATCCCAGGGGTGAAAGAGAATCTCGACCCGATAGCCGGCCGCCTGAAAGACTGCCTGCACCAGGCGGCCCAGAGCGCCGCCATCGGCCTGATGCTGATCCAGATAGGGCACCCAGTCACCGGTACCGACCCGCACCACCCTGTCCCCCGCCTGAACGCTCGTACTCAGCAGCGCCAGCAGCAGGCAGCGCAACAGCAGGCTCAATCTCGGACACCAGCGCATGGAGGGGGCTCACCTCGACTCGCAGAAGAAAGGCCGGCGCCCCACACAACAGACGCCTTGCCACTTGAGCCTAGTCAAAGCTGGCCCGGCTGCATCAGCCAGCCGACAGACGTTCCGCTGGACGCCGCGCCCCGGCCACCAGTTTGTCCACCATGCGCGCCGCCGCCACCATGCCGAAACTGGCGGTAACCATGGTCACCGCACCAAAGCCGCCGGCGCAGTCGAGCTTGACCCCTTCCCCGACAAAGCCCTTGCTCAGGCACACGCCGCCACTGGCATCCGGATAGCGCAGCTGCTCGGTGGAGAACACGCAAGGCACGCTGTAGTTGCGCCCCGGCGTGCGGGAGAACTGGTAGTCGCGGCGCAGGGTGCTGCGCACCTTGGCCGCCAGGGGGTCGTTGAAGGTCTTGTTGAGGTCGGCGACCTGGATCTGGGTCGGATCGATCTGCCCGCCAGCGCCACCGGTGGTGATGATGGCGATCTTGCGCCGCTTGCACCAGGCGATCAGCGCCGCCTTGGCCGCCACGCTGTCGATGCAGTCGAGCACCCCGTCGAGCTGCTCGGTGATGTATTCGGCCATGCTCTCGCGGGTGACGAAATCCGCCACGGCGTGCACCACACAGGCCGGGTTGATGGCGCGGATGCGCGCTGCCATGACCTCCACCTTGGGTTGCCCCACCGTACCGTCCAGGGCATGCAGCTGACGATTGCTGTTGCTGATGCAGACATCGTCCAGGTCAAACAGGGATATTTCCCCCACCCCGCTGCGGGCCAGGGCCTCGGCCGCCCAGCTGCCCACCCCGCCAATCCCCACCACCGCCACATGGGCTGCGGCCAGGCGTTCGGCGCCCGTCACCCCGTACAGGCGGGCAATACCGGCAAAACGTTGCGCATCGAAGGCCATGGCTGCTCTCTCGGAAACTGGGCGGCGCATTATAGGAACTCACCGCGCCACACCCAAGCGTCGCGCCCGGTCCCCGACAAACTGGCCGACGGAGCCTCATCACGCAGTGATTTCCACGTTAAGATAGGCGCCTTTGCCTGATGCCCCCTGGAGCTGCGATGACCCCCCCCGCCCCGACCCTGTCCCCCACCCTGGAACTGGCCTGCGACCTGATCCGTCGCCCCTCCGTCACGCCCCTCGACGAAGGCTGCCAGGCCCTGATGATGCGGCGCCTGGAGGCAGCCGGCTTCCAGCTGGAGCCCATGCGCATCGAGGAAGTGGATAATTTCTGGGCCAGCCGCGGCCAGGAGCAGGGCCCGGTGCTGTGCTTCGCCGGCCATACCGATGTAGTGCCCACCGGCCCCCTGCAGGCCTGGCAGCACCAGCCGTTCAACGCCCTGATCGACGAGGACGGCATGCTCTGCGGCCGCGGTGCCGCCGATATGAAGGGCAGCCTGGCCTCGATGATCATCGCCGTGGAGCGTTTTGTCGCCGACCACCCGAACCACAAGGGGCGTATCGCCTTCCTGATCACCAGCGACGAGGAAGGCCCGGCCCAGCATGGCACCAAGGCCGTTATCGAGCGCCTGGGCGCCCGGGGCGAACGCCTGGACTGGTGCATCGTCGGTGAGCCGTCGAGCACCAGCCTGGTCGGCGACGTGGTGAAGAACGGTCGCCGCGGCTCCCTCGGCTGCAAGCTGACGGTGCGCGGCGTACAGGGTCATGTGGCCTACCCGCACCTGGCCAAGAACCCCATCCACCTGGCCGCCCCGGCCCTGGCCGAACTGGCCGCCGAGCACTGGGACGACGGCAACGCCTTCTTCCCGCCGACCAGCTTCCAGGTCTCCAACCTGAACGCCGGCACCGGCGCCACCAACGTGATTCCGGGCGAATTACAGGCGGTGTTCAACTTCCGTTTCTCCACCGAGTCCACCGTCGAAGGCCTGCAGAAGCGCGTCGAGGCCATCCTCGACAAGCACGGCCTGGACTACCACCTGGAGTGGGCGCTGTCCGGCCTGCCGTTTCTCACCGAACCGGGCGCGCTGCTCGATGCGGTATCGGCCAGCATCAAACAGGTCACCGGTCGCGACACCCAAGCCTCGACCACCGGCGGCACCTCGGATGGCCGCTTTATTGCCACCCTGGGCACCCAGGTGGTGGAACTCGGCCCGGTCAACGCCACCATTCACCAGGTCAACGAGCGGGTGCTGGCCAGCGATCTGGACCTGCTGACCGAGATTTACTATCAGACCCTGGTCAAGCTGCTCGCATGAAAATCCATGAATATGCCTGCTATACACCCCGATAGCTGCGTTGGGCGGTACTCGCTCCTCGCCTATCTATTCGATATGTCTCGTCGCTGCGTTCCGTCCGCCTTGCTCTCGGGACGCTCGCGACGGCCTATTAATGGATTTTTCGCATGTTGACCTGCCCCATCTGCCAGGGCGCGCTGAGTAGCGCCGACAATGGCGTGGTCTGCCCGGCCGACCATCGTTTCGACCGTGCGCGCCAGGGTTACCTGAACCTGCTGCCGGTGCAGCACAAGAACAGCCGTGACCCCGGCGATAATGCCGCCATGGTCGAGGCGCGGCGACGCTTTCTCGATGGCGGCCACTACGCGCCGCTGGCCCGGCGTCTGGCCGAACTGGCGGCCGAACGCAGCCCGCGGTCCTGGCTGGATATCGGCTGTGGCGAGGGCTATTACACAGCGCAGATCGCCGACGCCCTGCCCGATGCCTGCGGCTATGCCCTGGATATCTCCCGCGAGGCGATCAAACGCGGCTGCAAGCGCGCCCCCCAGCTCAACTGGTTGGTGGCAAGCATGGCCCGGGTGCCACTGGGTGACGCCAGCTGCAACCTGCTGGCCAGCGTGTTCAGCCCGCTGGACTGGCAGGAAGCCAAACGCTTGCTCACCCCCGGCGGCAGTTTGCTGCGCATGGGCCCGACCCGTGAGCATCTGATGGAACTTCGGCAAAAGCTGTATGACGAAGTGCGCGACTACGATGATCAGAAGCACCTGGAGCTGATCCCCGAAGGTATGCGCCTGGCCTACAGTGAAACCCTGACTTTCACCCTGCAACTGGACAGCGAACAGGCCCGCGCCGACCTGCTGGCCATGACCCCCCACGGCTGGCGTGCCAGCGCCGAACGTCGCGCTGCGGTAATCGCCGAGCCACTGAGCGTCACCGTAGCCATCCGCTATGACTGGATCGAGAGACTATGACCATGCGCCAACCGGATATCGAGATCTACCTCAAGGATGCCGAACACCCGGCCATCGCCGACTGGCTGAGCAGCGCCCTGGGCAGTTGCACGCCCTGGCAGCAGAAAGGCCAGACCTACAAGTGCACGGCCGGCGGCGTCCCCGTGACCTGGACCCCCAAGGCCGTGGGCAAGTGGCACAGCCTCTACCTGGAAAGCGATGCCACTCCCTGGGCCGACGACCTGGCCTGCGCCCGGGCTGCCTTTGCCGCGCTCAATGTGGAAGTGCGCTGCGCACCGGGTGGCTGGCAGGAAGAGGAAAGCGACGAGCAGGCCGACCGCTGGATGCGTATCAGCGCCGATGGGGTAGAAGAAATCACCTGGCGCACCGGCTAACCGACCGCTGAAAACTACTGCGCTCGGCTATTCTGCGTTGCAACGACCAACGGGAGTAACAGCCGAAGGCTGATCCGAAGGACGAGCGATGCGAGTAAAGCAACCTCACAGCCGAAGGCTGAACGTGCTTTCACGACCCCAAAGGGGTGAGCGCAGCGAATCAAATGCTCATGTACAGACGTACACTCCGCTTTTCGGCTACTTCCGCCTTGCTTAGCCATCGCTCGCTACGTTTTCAACACCCGGTTTTCAAATAAGCACAAAAAACCCCGCCTAGGCGGGGTTTTGTTTTAACGGGGCGACTGTTACTTGTGGCCCAGTTTCTTCAGCTCTTCGTCGCGCAGTTCGCGGCGCAGGATCTTGCCAACGTTGGTGGTCGGCAGCACGTCGCGGAACTCCACGGCCTTGGGCACCTTGTAGCCGGTGACGTTGGCGCGCATATGCTCCATGACCTGCTCTTTGCTCAGGGTTTCGCCCGGCTTGACCACCACGAAGATCTTGATCGCCTCACCCGACTTCTCGTCCGGCACACCGATGGCAGCGCACTGCAGCACGCCCGGCAGGGTGGCCAGCACGTCTTCCAGCTCGTTCGGGTAGACGTTGAAGCCGGACACCAGAATCATGTCCTTCTTGCGGTCGACGATGCGCATATAGCCATCTTCCTGGATCACCGCGATATCACCGGTCTTCAACCAGCCATCGGCATCGAGGATTTCGTCGGTGGCTTCCTGGCGCTGCCAGTAGCCCTTCATCACCTGCGGGCCCTTGACGCACAGTTCGCCAATGGCGCCCAGTGGCTGTTCGACGCCCTCGTCGTCGATCACCTTGCACAGGGTCGAGGGCACCGGGATGCCGATGGTGCCGATCTGGATATTGCGGAACGGGTTGACCGAGGCCACCGGGCTGGTTTCGGTCATGCCGAAGCCTTCGCAGATCGAGCAACCGGTCACCTGCTTCCAGCGCTCGGCCGTGGCCAGCTGCAGGGCCATGCCGCCGGAGAAGGTGGCTTTCAGGCTGGAGAAGTCCAGCTTGCGGAAGTCCTCGTTGTTGCACAGGGCGACAAACAGGGTGTTGAGGCCGACAAAGCCGGTGAACTTGTACTTGGCCAGGTCCTTGGTCATCGCCGGCAGATCACGCGGGTTGGTGATCAGCACGTTGTGCCCGCCAATCAGCATCATGGCCATGCAATGGAAGGTGAAGGCATAGATGTGATACAGCGGCAGCGGCGCGATCAGCACCTCGCTGCCCTCGCTCATCTCGGCGCCCATCAGCGCCTTGACCTGCAGCATGTTGGCGATCAGGTTGCGGTGGGTGAGCATGGCGCCCTTGGCCACACCGGTGGTGCCGCCGGTGTACTGCAGCACGGCGATATCGCCATTGCTCGGGCTGGCTTCCTTGACCGCCTGACCACGGCCCTTGGCCAGGGCAGCGGTCAATTTAACGGCCTGGGGCAGGTTGTAGGCCGGCACCATCTTCTTCACATGCTTGACCACACTGTTGACCAGCAGGCGCTTGAGCGGCGGCAGCATGTCACCGACTTCGGTGATGATGACGGTCTTGATTCCGGTTTTCGGCAGCACCTGTTCGGCCAGGTGGGCCATGTTGGCCAGACTGACCAGGGCCTTGGCACCGGAGTCGTTGAACTGGTGTTCCATTTCCCGGGCGGTGTACAGCGGGTTGGTGTTGACCACCACCAGACCGGCACGCAGGGCACCGAAGACCACCACTGGATATTGCAGGACGTTGGGCAGCTGCACGGCGATGCGGTCGCCCGGCTGCAGGTCGGTATGCTGTTGCAGGTAGGCGGCGAAGTGCCCGGACAGCTCGTAGACCTCGCGATAGGTCAGGGTCTTGCCCATGTTGCTGAACGCAGGCTTGTCGGCAAAGCGCTGGCAGGATTCTTTCAGGACCGCCTGGATATTCGGGTACTGGTCAGGATTGATTTCGGAAGCGATCCCGGCAGGATACTTATCCTTCCAAAAGTTCTCGGTCATGGAGCCCTCTCCTTCAGCAACAGCTTGATCTTCACCGCGCAAGGCGATTGTTTATTGTAGGTGTGCCCGTTCTTGACCCGCTGCACGGGGCCAAAAGCCGGCCGAGAGTAGCAGCTTTGCCGAACAGCGACCAGCACCAAAGAAAGTATAAACAGTCAAAAAAAGACCGGATCACAAGATCCGGTCATCTTCATTTACCCCAGTTCAACACAGCACCTCAGGCGATATCGCGCAGCTCACGGCGCAGGATTTTGCCCACCGGGGTCATTGGCAACGCATCTTTGAACACGATGTGTTTGGGCACCTTGTAACCGGTGAAGTTTTCCTTGCAGAAGGCCTTGAGCTCCGCCTCCGTCACCCCGCCCTCGCGGGCCACCACGAACAGCTTGACCGCCTCACCGGACTTCTCGTCCGGCACGCCGATAGCCGCACAACTGGCGACCTGGGGGTGAGCCATGACCACATCCTCGATCTCGTTGGGGTACACGTTAAAGCCGGAGACGATGATCATGTCCTTCTTGCGATCGACGATACGCACGAAACCGTCGGGATCGATCACCGCCACATCGCCCGTCTTGAACCAGCCATCGGCATCCAGCACCTCGGCGGTGGCCTCGGGGCGCTGCCAGTAGCCCTTCATCACCTGCGGCCCCTTGATACAGAGTTCGCCACGCTCGCCATGGGGCTGCTCCACGCCCTCATCATCGATCACCTTGAATGCCGTGCCCGGCACTGGAATGCCCACGGTGCCCAGACGCGCCTTATCGCCATAAGGGTTGGTGCTGGCCACCGGGCTGGTTT
The DNA here is from genome assembly GCF_009763245.1 of Pseudomonas xionganensis. Lineage (GTDB taxonomy): Bacteria > Pseudomonadota > Gammaproteobacteria > Pseudomonadales > Pseudomonadaceae > Aquipseudomonas > Aquipseudomonas xionganensis. Next base: position 289,674 of record NZ_WKJZ01000002.1, read on the forward strand.
CGGTCAGGCCATAGCCTTCCACCACCGTACAGCCGGTCATCTGCTGCCAGCGCTCGGCGGTGGCCTTGACCAGGGCCGTACCACCGGAGTTGGTGACCTTGAGCCTGGAGAAGTCGAGGTTCTTGAACTCCGGGTGATCCATCAGCGCGACAAACAGAGTGTTGAGCCCCAGCAGTGCGGAGAACTGCCACTTGCCCAGTTCCTTGATAAAACCCGGAATATCCCGCGGATTGGTGATCAGCACGTTGTGATTGCCGTTGACCATCATGCACATGCAGTTCGCGGTAAAGGCATAGATATGGTAGAGCGGCAGCGGCGCGATCATGATCTCCTGGCCCTGCTTCATCAGCGGGCTGCCGTCCGGCCCCAGCTGCGACAGGCAGGCATCGACCTGCAGCATGTTGGCCACCAGATTGCCATGGGTAAGCATGGCGCCCTTGGCCACGCCAGTGGTGCCGCCGGTGTACTGCAGCACGGCGATATCGGCCTGGCCAACATTGACCGGCTTGAGCGCCTGCCCCTGCCCCTGTTTAAGTGCTTGCTTGAAGGAGACGGCCTGAGGCAGCTGGTAATCCGGCACCATCTTCTTGACCTTCTTCACCAGGGTGTTGACCAGCCAGCCCTTGAGGCTGGGCATCAGATCCCCCATGCGCGCTTCGACCAGGTAGTCGATTTCGGTATCGGGCAGCACGTCCTGCACCAGCTTGCCGAACATGTTCAGGTAGACCAGGGCACGCACCCCGGCGTCCTTGAACTGGTGACGCATCTCGCGGGCGGTGTACAGCGGGTTGGTATTGACCACGATCAGCCCGGCGCGCAGGGCGCCAAACACGGCAATCGGGTACTGCAGCACATTGGGCATCTGCACCGCGATGCGCTCGCCCGGCTTGAGGTCGGTGTGTTTCTGCAGATAGGCGGCAAAGGCCCCGGAGAGGCGATCCAGCTCGGCATAGGTCAGGGTTACGCCCATATTGCTGAAGGCCGGACGATCGGCAAATTTCTTGCACGAGCGCTCGAACACTTCGATCACCGACTTGTAGCTCGCCAGGTCGATGTCATTGGGTACGCCAGCCGGGCGTTTGTCGTTCCAGAAATCAGGCTGCATTATTTTTATCCTCTTGCCCTGAAATGATCCTAATCCGCATCGCGGAGCTGCCAGGAAAGTAACAGCTAACACAAGGCGCGCAAATAGATCGACTAACGTCATTGACGAGCTGAATCTCGCCCCTCACTCTGTGACTAATGGGTCATAACCCCTATGACTGTAGATCCCCTGCCCATGCTTCAGCGTCTGCTCGGCATTCTTGCCCTCCTCCTGCTCGGCCCCAGCACCTGGGCCACGCCACAATTGCGCCTGGCCACCCTGGAATACCCGCCCTACAGCTCCGAGCACCTGCCCGCCGGCGGCAGCATAGTCGAGCTGACCCGGCGCGCCTTTGCCCTGCAGGGTTATGACGCGCAGATCGACTTTCTGCCCTGGGCACGGGTCCGCGCCGACCTGCGCAACGGCAACTATCAGGGCGCCCTGGCGTTGTGGCCCAAGGAGGTCAAGGAAGAGCGTCTGATTGCCTCTCGGCCACTGTTCTACAGCGAGCTGGGCCTGTTTGTGCGCCGCGATCACGGGCTGCAGTTTCGCGACCTGCGCCAACTGGCCGGACACAAGCTCGGGCTGGTTCGAGGTTACGGCTACCCCCAGCACATTCTGGAGGCCGGCCTGGTGCTGGAAGAGGCCGTGGACGACATCAGCAACCTGCGCAAGCTGCAGGCCGGCCGTTTCGACCTGGTGCTGCTGGAGCGTGTTGTCGGTGAACACCTGATTGCCCACACCCCACAGCTGCGCGGTCAACTGGTCTGGCAGGGCGCGGTGCTGGAACGCATCCCCCTGCTGGTCGGCTTTACCCCACCCCAGGCAGGCCAGCCCAACTGGATTGCCATCTTCGAACAGGGCCTGCGCCAGCTGCACGCCAATGGCGAGTACATGCAGATCCTGCGTGCGCACAATCGCTGAGCACCAGGCTTTGCCTGAACGCCGACGCCGTGCACAATGCGCAATTCCTGCAGGCTCAAGGGACTCGCCATGCTCCACGAAGCGTTCTGGCTCACCAGCACCGATGCACCGCCCCTCTACGTGAACCGCTGGCATGCCGAGCAGCCGCCCAAAGCGGTGCTGATGGTGGCCCATGGCATGGCCGAACACAGTGGCCGCTACGCCCGCCTGGCCGAGGCCCTGACGGGCGCCGGTTTCGACGTCTATGCCCATGACCAGCGCGGCCATGGCAAAAGCGCCGAGCACGGCCTGCTCGGCCAATATGCCGAGCGCGACGGCTGGAGCCTGGTGGTAAACGATCTGGCCCGGCTCAATCACCATATCCGCCAGCAGCATCCCCAGGCGCCGATCTTCCTGCTGGGTCACAGCATGGGCAGCTATATCAGTCAGGCCTACCTGATGCAGCACAGCAGCAGCCTACAGGGCGCCATCCTCTCCGGTTCCAACTACCAGCCGATGGCGCTGTACCGCATCGCCCAGCTAATGGCCCGCTTCGAACGCTGGCGCCAGGGCCCGCAGGGCCGCAGCGCCCTGCTCGAATTTGCCAGCTTCGGCTCGTTCAACAAACGCTTCAAACCCAACCGCACCGAGTTCGACTGGCTGAGCCGCGACCCGGATGAAGTGGACAAGTACGTGAACGACCCGCTGTGCGGCTTCCGCTGCGTCAACCAGCTGTGGATCGACCTGCTGGGCGGCCTGCAGCAGATCACTCCAGTGGAGAACCTGGCACAGATCGACAGCCAACTGCCGCTGCTGGTGATCGGCGGCGAGTGCGACCCGGTCAGCGACGGCAAACGCCAGCGCGACCTGGCCGAAGCCCTGCGCCGCGCCGGCAATCAGCGGGTACACCTGCAGCTCTACCCCGAGGCCCGTCACGAACTGCTCAACGAGCGCAACCGCGACGAGGTCACCGCCTTCCTTATCGACTGGCTGCACCAGGCCCTGAGCCAACCGCGCCAGCCCCACCCCAAGACTCAAGAGAGCCATCCATGACGCAAAGCAGCAATACCCCCTACGACGCCCTGGAAGTCGGCCAGACCGCCAGCTACAGCAAGACCGTCAGTGAGCGCGATGTGCAGCTGTTCGCCGAAGTTTCCGGCGACCACAACCCGGTGCACCTGGATGCGGCCTACGCCGCCGAAACCATGTTCAAGGAGCGCATTGCCCACGGCATGTTCAGCGGCGCCCTGATCAGCGCCGCCGTGGCCTGCGAGCTGCCCGGCCCGGGCACCATCTACCTGGGCCAGAGCATGCGTTTTACCGCCCCGGTCAAGCTCGGCGACACCCTCACCGTACGCCTGGAAGTGCTGGAAAAACTGCCGAAATTCCGCGTACGCATGGCCACCCGGGTGTTCAACCAGAACGATGAGCTGGTAGTGGACGGCGAAGCGGAAATCCTCGCGCCGCGCAAGGCGCAAACGGTCGAACTGACCAAACTGCCCCCAATCACAGTCGGCTAATCCTGGCCGCTCATTGCACCGCCGCCGACCGCAGCGGTGCAAGCCCCTGCTACAGCCTCGCGCTCGGACAATCCGTTTCGGCGCCCCTGGAGATTTCTATGTCCCTGTCCATGTACCAAGCGTCCATCCCGGTGTTTACCCGCCAGTTGAACAATCTGTCGACCATCCTGGGTATCGCCGCCGCCCACGCCGAAGAGAAGAAGATCGAGCAGAGCGTCTTTCTCAACGCCCGCCTGGCCCCCGACATGTTCCCACTGAGCCGCCAGGTACAGATCGCCTGCGACGGTGCCAAGGCCGGCGCCGCCCTGCTGGCCGGGGTCGAAGCGCCGAGCCAGGCCGACGACGAAACCAGCTTCGCCGAACTGCAGGCCCGTATCACCACCACCCTGAACTTTCTCGCCAGCCTGAATGCTGCGCAGATCGACGGCAGCGAAGCACGCACCATCACCCTCAAGCGCCGCGACAAGGAAACCCAGTTCCAGGGCCAGGCCTTTCTGCTTGATCACGTCCTGCCGAACTTCTATTTCCACTACACCACCGCCTACGCCATCCTGCGCCACAACGGTGTCAGCATCGGCAAGCGCGATTTCCTCGGCACCCGTTAAGCACGGCCCTGCTCGGTCGCCTAGCAGGCTGTTGAAAAACTACCTGCGTTGCCATCGCAGCGTTAAAAACAGGCTCACAGCCGAAGACTGAACGTGCTTTAGCACGGCCCCGGAGGGGTGAGCGAAGCGAATCAAATGCTCATGTACGACTCGTACACTGCGCTTTTTCGCCTGTTTTTGCCTTGCGCTGGCGGCCTCGCCAACGTTTTTCAACAGCCTGCTAGGCAAACACACTGACCGTCTGCCGACTGAGCACACAGGCCCGGCCATGCTTGTCCCACAGGGTTGAGTCGATATGGCTGTAGCCGTTGGCCGAACTCTGGATTGCCGCGCGATATTGCCACCAGTCATTGCCGCTGCAGTCTGTCGGCAGCTCTGCCACGCTCAGGGTCCAGGTCAGCGAGCTGCCGCTCGCGGGCTTTTTCAACAGACTGAACACCGCCGGTGGCCAGGCATCCACAAGGGCCAAGAGGGTGCTGGAGCATACCACTGCCGGCGAAGCCTCACGCAGGCGAATCCAGCCGCCCATCTCGGTCTGCTGCCCACCCATAAAGGGCATCTTGCCCAGGGTGTAGCGGTAGTCGAAATACTGGGTAAAGTCTGGCGTCAAACCGGGGATAAAGGGAAAGGCCTGCACCTGATCCGGCGCCGTGAAGGCCGGTGCGCCAGGGTGCTCCACCTGCACCACGGATTCGCGATCACTGCCGAAACTGGCCAGCATCACCGCGCACACCTGTTCCTGCTGCAAGGCCGTGGCCTGCACCTGAATCGCGGCCTTGCCTTCGCGCAGCAGGCGCACCTGCACCTGCAATGCTCCCGGCACCACTGGCGCGACAAAGGACAGCGACAGCGAACGCAGTGGCCGCTGCACGCCGACTTCGACCTCTATCCGCTGCAGCATCACGGCCGCCACCAGCCCGCCAAAGGTGGCCCGCCCCTGGCCCCAGTTCTGCGGAATATCCAGGCTCTGCCCGACGCTATCGCGTACGGCAACCAATACATCATTGAAATCCATACCAGCCTCCAATCCATTATTCCAACTGCAGTCCTGCCTCAGGCAACCTGCCGCCAGCCACCCAGTTGCTCGTCAAGAAAGCCGATCACCTGCTGCGCGTAGGCCTCGGGCGCAGCGGCATAGGCATGGGTATGGCGGGCCTCGGGCACCTGCCAGAAGCGGGTCGGAGTGCGCTCGCGCAGCGCCTGCCAGAGCAGCTGGCCATCGCGCACCGGGGTGAATTCATCGGCCTCGCCGTAGATCAGCAGCAACGCCGGGCTGCCCTGCAACTGCTCGGCCGCATGCAGCGGGCGCAGACGCCGCTCGCCGGCGGGATAGACCAGCCTGGACAGCTGAATGCCCAAACGAGGAATGGGGTAGCGCGACCAGAAGTGCAGCAGGGTCGGAAAGGCCGCCTCCAGCACCGCCGCCTTGAACGGATGGGCCTCATCGGCCATGGCGCACAGGCTCATCGCCGCGCCCATGGAGGCCCCCAGCACCGCCACCGGAAGCTGCGGGTATTCGGCCTGCAGAGCCTGGCCGGCGGCCAGCACATCCAGGTGAAAGTCCATGGTGCTGGAGCTGCTTTCGCCAAAGCCGTTCAGATCGAACAGCATCACGTGGTAACCGGCCTGGCGCAGCAGTTCGGCATGGCCGTACTTGATCCAGAACCCCTTGGCCGCCACGCCCATGGGGTGACACAGCAGCACCGCGCCCTTGGCCTGACTGCCATGGGCCGGCGCCAGCAGGGCGGCCAGGCGTGCGCCGGACTGGCTGCGCAGCTGCAACCTGCGCCAGTGACTCTGCTGCGCCTCCTCCGGCCAACGCCAGGGGCGCGCGAAACGGCCGAAGAAGGGTTTCTTGAACAACCGATAAGCCGCGTGCTTCATGCGGGTAACTCCCTTGAATTATTTGCTATCGTCCCGAGTCCATGCAGGCTACCGAGCCCCCGCTGCGGCAGCCATGGCGAGAAATGACAAATAACATGCGAGTTTTCCCCGCCTGAACAACACAGGGAGCTGTTGCGATGAATGTGGCGCTGCTAATGGCCGATCAGTGTTCCTCCACCAGCGTGGCCGCTGCCCTGGAGTTCTTCGAAACGGCCAATGTGCTGCACCATTACGCCCAGGATAAGCAGGCGCGCCAGCAGGCAGGCAGCACGCCGCTGTTTCATCTGCACACGGCATCGCTGGACGGCCAGCCCGTGGCCTGCACCGGCGGCCTGCGCCTGACTCCGGATTGGGCCATCGCCGATCTGCCGCCCTGCGAGCTGGTTGTGGTGCCGGGCTTTATGTTCAATATCCTCGGCGTACTGCCGCGGCTGAGCACGATGATCGACTGGCTACGCCAGCAGCACCAACAGGGCCGCTATATCGCCAGCCTGTGCACCGGCGCCTTTGTCACCGCCCAGGCCGGTCTGCTCGACGGGCGCAGCGCCACCACCCACTGGGCCTTCAGCGAGCAGTTCGCCCGGCGGTTTCCCAAGGTCAGGCTGCACACCGAACGCACCGTCACCGATGACGGCCAGCTGCTGTGCTCGGGCGGCTCCACCAGCTGCAGCGACCTGTTGCTGCACCTGATCCGCAAGTTCGCCTCGCCGCAACTGGCCGCCGAATGCGCCAAGAAACTGCTGGTGGATGTCACGGCCCGCAGCCAGATGCCCTACGCCAGCACCACCTTCAAGAAGAACCACAGCGATGCCGAAGTTCTGCGCCTGCAGATCTGGCTGGAGAAGCACCTGAGCAGCCCTGTTCAGCTGGAACAACTGGCGGAGCAGTTCGGCCTGAGCCCACGCAACCTGATCCGCCGTTTCAAGGACGCCACCGGGCAGACGCCCATGCAGTACCTGCAGGAGTTGCGTATCGAAAAAGCCAAGCTGCTGCTGGAGACCAGCGAAGACGCCTTCGAGCAGATCACCCTGCAGGTGGGCTACGAGGACGGCAATTCCTTTCGCCGCCTGTTCAAACAGCGCGTGGGGCTGGCCCCCAGCGCCTACCGCAAACGTTTCGCCAGCAGGCCCGCCCAGGCAGCCATTACAGCCGCACCCAGCGCTCGTCCTGGCGCTGCGCCTGCAGATGGGGCAGCACCGCCGCCAGCAGCGGCTCCTTGAAGGCCTCCTGAAAACGGTGGGCCAGCCCCGGAATCAGCTTTAGTTCGCTGCCCTTGATATGCGCCGCCACATGCACGCCATGCATCACCGGCAGCAGCGGATCGGCGGTGCCGTGGACCACCAGGGTCGGCACCCGCAGGCGATTTAACAGCTCGACCCGGCTGGGCTCAGCCAGAATCGCCAGCAACTGACGCTGCACGCCTTCAGGATTGAAGGCGCGCTCATAGGCCTGCCGGGCCTGCCGCATCAGCAGTTCACGATCATCCGTCACCGCCGGGCTGCCCAAAGCCGCCAGCAGGTCGGCCTGTTGTGCCAGGGCCTGCTCGCGGCTGGCGGCCTCGCGTCGAGCCAGCAGGCGCAGCAGTCGCTCGTCCGGCGCGGGCAGGCCCTGGGCACCGGAGCTGGTCATGATCAGGGTCAGGCTCTGCACCCGCTCAGGCGCCAGATCGGCCATATGCTGGGCGATCATGCCGCCCATGCTGGCCCCCAGCACATGCACCTGCTGCACGCCCAGGGCGTCCATCAAACCCAGGCTATCTCTGGCCATATCACGCAGGCTGTAGGGGGCCGTGGCGCCCAGGCCCAGGCGGTAGCGCAGCACCTCGTAGGCCAGGTTGCTGCTCGGCGCCTCGGCACGCCAGCTACTCAGGCCGACATCGCGGTTATCGAAACGAATCACCCGAAAACCCTGCTGGCACAGGCGCTCGACCACCTCATCGGGCCAATGGATCAGCTGCCCACCCAGGCCCATGACCAGCAACAGCGCCGGGTCGCTGGCCCGGCCGATGCTCTGATAGGCCAGGCGCACCTCGCCCAGCTCGACCAGATCGGTGGCCACCCGCGCCGTGCAGCGCTCAGCAGCCATAGCTGACAGCGCGCTGCACAGCGCGCTGCACAGCGCCAGCAGAACAATCAACGCACGCATAGAAACACCAGAACGCAGAACCCCATTGAGTGGCGAGTGTGGTGATCTTTGTGCGAGCGCGCTGCCACACAAGCGTGACAGTTTGATGAAGGGAGACGAACGGCAGGCTGCCGTTCGTCTTGAGGGCGGCTAAATCCAGGCTGCACGGGTGGAAAACGCAGCGCGGTTTTCCAACCTACGCCAGTTCGCTACGCAGCTGGCGGGCCGCGGCCACCATATTGACCAGCGCCGCCTCGGTTTCCGGCCAGGCGCGGGTTTTCAGGCCGCAATCCGGGTTGACCCACAACCGCTCGACCGGGATACGCTGGACCGCCTTGCGCAGCAGCTTGAGCATTTCGCCGCTGTCCGGCACCCGTGGCGAGTGGATGTCGTAGACCCCGGGGCCGATATCGTTGGGGTAGTCGAAGCGCTCGAAGGCCTGCAACAACTCCATATCCGAGCGCGAGGTCTCGATGGTGATCACATCGGCATCCATGGCGGCGATGGACTCGATCACATCGTTGAACTCGCTGTAGCACATATGGGTGTGAATCTGGGTTTCGTCACGCACACCGCTGGCCGTCAGACGGAAGGCTTCGCTGGCCCAATCCAGGTACTCGCGCCACTGCGCCTTGCGCAGTGGCAGGCCTTCACGGAAGGCGGCCTCGTCGATCTGGATGATCCGGATGCCGGCCGCCTCCAGATCCACGACTTCATCCCGAATGGCCAGCGCCAGCTGGCGCGCCTGCTGCTCGCGGGAGATATCGTCGCGCGGGAAGGACCACATCAGCATGGTTACCGGGCCGGTCAGCATGCCCTTTACCAGCTTCTTGCTGAGGGATTGCGCATAGGCAATCCATTCCACGGTCATGGCCTTGGGCCGGCTCAGATCGCCGTAGATCACCGCCGGTTTGACGCAGCGCGAGCCGTAGCTCTGCACCCAGCCGAAACGGGTAAAGGCATAGCCGTCCAGCTGTTCGGCGAAGTACTCGACCATGTCGTTGCGCTCGGCCTCGCCGTGCACCAGCACATCCAGACCGAGGTTTTCCTGCACCTCGACGGCGTGGCGGATTTCGCTGTGCATGGCTTCGCTGTACTCGACAGCGGACAACTTGCCGGCCCTGTACGCCTGACGCGCCAGGCGGATCGACGCAGTTTGCGGGAAAGAACCAATGGTGGTGGTCGGCAATGCCGGCAACTGCAGGCGTGCGCGCTGCTGCTCGATGCGCGTGGCAAATGGCGACTGGCGCTGGCTGTCGGCAGCGGTGATAGCGGCCAAACGCGCCTGCACCGCCGGTTTGTGGATGCGCGGCGATTGCGCGCGGCTGGCCTGCACCGCGCGGCTTGCCGCCAAAGCGGCCTGCACCTGGGCATCCTCGGGGGTGTTGAGCGCGCGGGTTAGCACGGCAACTTCCTCGCACTTCTGCACGGCGAAGGCCAGCCAGCTTTTCAGCTCGGCATCCAGGCTGTCCTCGCGGCTCAGGTCCACCGGGCTGTGCAACAGCGAGCAACTCGGCGCCACCCACAGGCGCGACCCCAACCGCTCCCGGGCCTGCTGTAAAACCGTCAGGGCCTGCTGCAGGTCGGTGCGCCAGACGTTGCGCCCGTTGACCACACCGAGCGACAGCACCTTGTAGGCCGGCAGGCGGTCGAGGATGGTGGGGAACTGCTCGGGGGCACGCACCAGGTCGATATGCAGGCCATCCACCGGCAGGCTGGCGGCCAGGCCAAGGTTGTCCTCCAGGCCACCGAAGTAAGTAGCGACAAGCTTCTTGCACGGCTCGCGCTGCAGCAGGTTGTAGGCCCGCTCGAAGGCGTTCTTCCAGTCTTGCGGCAAATCCAGCACCAAAATCGGCTCATCGATCTGCACCCACGCAACGCCCTGGGCGGCCAGGCGCTGGAGGATTTCGCCGTAGACCGGCAGCAGGCGTTCGAGCAGCTCCAGCTTGTCGAAATCGCTGCCCTTGGTCTTGCCCAGCCATAGATAGGTGAGCGGGCCGATCAGCACCGGCTTGACCCTGTGGCCGAGGGCATGGGCTTCGTCCACTTCCTCGAACAACTGCTCCCAGCTCAGGGCGAACTGCTGATCGACACTGAATTCGGGCACCAGATAGTGATAGTTGGTATCGAACCACTTGGTCATCTCTTGGGCGTGAGCAGCGCCACAGCAGCTATTCGACACACCCCGGGCCATGGCAAACAGGGTATCCAGGCTCGGTTTGCCGTCTGCCGGGCGGAAGCGCTCGGGGATCACGCCAAAGCTCAGGGAATGGGTCAGCACCTGGTCGTACCAGGCGAAGTCGCCCACCGGCAGCACGTCGATACCGGCCTCCTTCTGCAGCTGCCAATGACGGGCACGCAGCTGGCGGCCCACGGCGCGCAGCCCGGCTTCGTCCAGCTCGCCTTTCCAGTGGGCTTCAAGGGCTTTTTTCAGTTCACGGTCGGCGCCGATGCGGGGGAAACCCAGGGAATGGGACAAGGCCATGTCAAAACGCTCCATCAGATCAATTCGATGGAGCCATTCTCGGCAGCCTTTGCGAGTGAGACAAACTCAAGATATTCGTCTTGATCTATAGTTTTTCTCATGTAGGGTGGATGACGCTTCATCCATCCACCACCACCTGTGTTTGCCAATGGTGGATGAAAACAACGTCATCCACCCTACCCTCCCGCCGAGGCCCCCATGCTCGAACTGCGCCATCTGAAAACCCTGCATGCCCTGCGCGAAAGCGACAGCCTGGTGGAGGCTGCCGAGCGCCTGCACCTGACCCAGTCGGCGCTGTCCCATCAGTTCAAGGAACTGGAGGAACGCTTGGGCATGCCGCTGTTCGTGCGCAAGACCAAACCGGTGCGCTTTACCAGTGCCGGCCTGCGCCTGCTGCAGCTGTCTGACGCGGTATTGCCGCTGCTGCGCGGCGCCGAGCGCGACCTGGCGCGCCTGGCCGGCGGCACGGCCGGGCGCCTGCATATGGCCATCGAATGCCACAGCTGCTTCCAGTGGCTGATGCCGACCATCGACCAGTTCCGCGACGCCTGGCCGGAGGTGGAACTGGACCTGGCCTCGGGCTTCTCCTTCGCCCCACTGCCGGCCCTGGCCCGAGGCGATCTGGACCTGGTGGTAACCTCGGACCCGCTGGAACTGGCCGGCATCACCTATGTGCCCTTGTTTACCTACGAGGCCATGCTGGCGGTGGCCAACCAGCATCCGCTGGCCAGCAAACCCTGCATCAAGCCCGAAGACCTGGCCACGGAAACCCTGATCACCTACCCGGTTGAACGGGACCGCCTGGATATCTTTACCCGCTTTCTGGAGCCTGCAGATGTGGAACCCGCCCAGGTACGCACCTCGGAGCTGACGGTGATGATGATGCAGCTGGTGGCCAGCGGCCGGGGCGTCTGCGGTCTGCCCAACTGGGCGCTGCACGAATACAGCTCGCGCGGCTATGTCACGGCCAAGCGCCTGGGCGACAAGGGCCTGTTCGCCACCCTGTACGCCGGCATCCGCACCGATATGCTGGATGCGCCCTTTATGCGCGACTTCCTGCTCACCGCCAAGGACACCTCCTTCGCCAATCTGGAAGGGGTCAGCGTGGCGCGCTAGATGGCCGCCGCCGCGCATGTGGCCTATGTCCCGAGCAAAGATCAGGATCACCCCGGCCCAAATGCCGGCGGCCAGGATAAAGTCGCCCGCCCACCTATGACCTGGATCAATTGCGTCTGAGCGCTCCTGCGCTTTAATCAAAACGACAACACCCATAGACGCGGAAACCGAACCCCATGATCCAGGCGATGCGCAGCCGCTATAGAGCATTCAGCAGACATCTGCTGGCGCTCTGGTGTGTGCTGCTTATCGCCTGCTCCTTCGCCCATATTCAAGTCGCCAGCGCCCACGCCCACGACGCCGCCGAGGTCGCCATCTACAGCGGCCACGAGCATGCCAGCCAGGATCACGGCACAACAGATAGCTGCAGCGCCGTACAGAACGCGCCGTTCAACCAGCAACTACTGACGCTCCTGGCCTTGACCGCTCTGTTTGCCCTGGCTGGTAACCTGGGCCTGCTCAACGACCTGCAGCGGCGCATCGGCCGCTTACTGCTCATACCCTTATTCAGCCCCGGCCTACCTGCGCCTATTCGCAAGCGGCTGCATCGCTATAACGAATAGCGCCACTCTCCCCCGCTAGAACCCGCAGCCGCGCTGTGCCGGCCCACGCCGTGCCTAGCCCTGCGCCCCTCGGTTTTTTGGAGAGTGCCCACATGCCCCATGACCCGCATCGCGCCCATGCCGCCAACAACCCCTGGCGCTTCTGGCCTGCACTGGTGTTTTTCGCAACCATCGCCCTGTTTCTCCTCTGGGAAGAGCACGAAACCCATCTGCTCGCTGCCCTGCCCTATCTGATCCTGCTGCTGTGCCCGCTGATGCATCTGTTTATGCACAGCGGCCATGGCAGGCACGACGATCACCGGCACTAAGCCAGGAGGCGCCAGCAGATGACGCGAATGCCAGCCTTGATCCCACAACTGTTCGGCACTGCCGCCACTAAGCCTGCTCAACAGGAGCCCAGGCCATGAATGCGATCGAATCAATCGGCAGTCGCCAGACTGCGATATTGATAGTGCCCGGCATGGGTAGCGACCATTGCGCCGGCCTGGTCAGCCAGTCGCTCAAGCGCCTGCCGGGTATCGCCGAGCTGAGCACCAGCATTGCCAGCCACAAGGTGCGGATCGAGTTCGATGCCGAGCAGACCAGCCTTGCCGCCCTCCAGCAGGCCGTGGAGCAAGCCGGCTATCAGGTGGCCAAGGCGGTGCTGGCCACTACCGAGGGCGAACCCACAGGGGCCGCAGAGGAAGAGCAGTACCTGCGCGACGCCTGGCGACGCATGTGGATAGCCGGCGTACCGGCGACCCTGATCATGCTGCTGATGGTTTTGCCCATGGCCGGTGTAGCGGTGCCCGGCTACCTGGCCATCGTGGTGGTGCTCGCCGCCATTCCGGTGTTTATCGCCGGAGCCAGCACCCATGTATCGGCCTGGAAGGCGCTGCGCAACCGCACCGCCAATATGGATGTGCTGATCAGCCTGGGCAGCCTGCCGCCCTACTTTATCGGCCTGGTAGGGTTTATCTACCCCATGACCTCCTTCGTCGAGATGGCCGCCACCATCACCACCTTCCACTTGATCGGCCGCTATCTGGAGGCCCGCGCCAAGGGGCGCGCCTCCCAAGCGATCCGCAAGATGCTGGAACTGGGGGCCAAGAGCGCGGTGCTGCTGCGCGACGGCAAGGAAGTCCAGGTGCCAATCGAAGCCGTGGCGGTCGGCGACCTGATGCTGGTGCGCCCCGGCGAGAAAATCCCCAGCGACGGCGAAGTGGTCGAGGGTAACAGCCATGTCGACGAGTCCCTGGCCACCGGCGAATCGCTGCCGAAGGAGAAAGGCCCGGGGGATGCGGTGATAGGCGCGACCCTGAACAAGGAAGGCCTGCTCACCGTGCGCGCCACCAGGGTCGGCCAGGACACCTTCCTGGCCCAGGTGATCGACCTGGTCGAGCACGCGCAAAGCTCCAAGGTGCCGATCCAGGAGTTCGCCGACCGCGTGACCGGGCGCTTCGTGCCCCTGGTGCTGCTGATCAGCCTGGCCAGCCTGGTGGTCTGGCTGCTCTGGGGCGAGTCGCTGCGCGGCGTGCTGGTATGGGGCGCAACCTGGTTGCCCTGGGTCAACCCAGAGCTGTCGCCGGGGCTGGTGGGGCTGTTGTCGGCGGTCGCGGTGCTGGTGATCGCCTGCCCCTGCGCCCTCGGTCTGGCCACCCCGACCGCGTTGATGGTGGGTGCCGGGCGCGGCGCCGAGCGCGGCATTCTCTACCGTTCCGGCACCGCCATTCAGATGTTCAAGGAAATCAAGGTGATGGTGCTGGACAAGACCGGCACCATCACCCTGGGCAAGCCGGTGGTCACCGATTGCCTGCCCAGCGCCGGAGTCGACGAACAGGCGCTGCTGCGCCTGGCGGCCAGCGTGGAATACGGCTCCGAGCACCCGATTGCCCAGGCCATGGTCGAACGCACCAAGGAACTCGGCCTGGAACTGGGTGCCCTGAGCGAATTCCAGGCGCTCAACGGCCTGGGCGTGCAGGGCCAGGTGGACGGTCAGTTGATCCGCGTCGGCAATGCGCGCTGGATGCAGCAATGCCAGGTGGACACCGCCGCCCTGGCCAGCCAGCTGGAAGCCCTGGAAAACCAGGGCAAGACCGCCCTCTATGTGGCCCGCGCCGAATACTTGATCGGCGTGGTGGCGGTGGCCGACAGCCTCAAGGAGGACGCCCAGGCCGCCATCGCCGAACTGCGCGCCCTGGGCATCCACACCGTGATGCTGACCGGCGACAACCCGCGCGCCGCCGCCCATATCGCCGCGCAAGTGGGCATCGACAGCGTACACGCAGGTGTCCTGCCCAGCGGCAAGGTCGAAGTGATTCGCCAGCTACAAGCCGAATACGGCCCGTGGGTGGCTATGGTCGGCGACGGTATCAACGACGCCCCGGCCCTGAAGCAGGCCAATGTCGGCATTGCCATCGGCAGTGGCGCCGACGTAGCCATGGAAGCCGCCGACGTGATCCTGGTCGGCGGACGCCTGATAGGCCTGGTGGAGGCCGCGCAGCTGTCGCGCCTGACCTTCCGCAAGATCGTCGAAAACCTGATCTGGGCCTCGGCCTACAACGTCGCCGCCATTCCCATCGCCGCCGTCGGCCTGCTCCACCCGATGATCGGCGTGATCGCCATGACCGCCAGTTCGCTGTCGGTGATCGCCAATTCCCTACTGCTCAAGCGAGCTTCCTTGAGCGTTATCCGCAAAACCCAATAAAACCCAGCAGGAGAAACACCATGCACACATTCACCTACAAGACCCTGACCGCCCTCGCCCTGACCGGCGCACTGCTGGCCGCCCCGGCCTTTGCCGAGGAGGCCCATCACCCCCAAGGTGCCGCCACCCCACCCGCCACCGCAGGCCAAGGCATGGGCATGATGGGCGGCATGGACATGGGCAAGATGCACGAGATGATGCAGCAGATGCACGCTGCCAAAACCCCGGAGGAAAAACAGAAAATCCGCGCCGAACACCACAAGGCCATGCAGGACAAGATGAGCATGATGCGCCAAGGCATGCAGAACAGTCAGTGCCCCATGGCCAAGGATGATGCCGCCCAGCAACAGTGCATGAAGGACATGCACGAAAATATGCAGGGCATGATGCAGATGATGGAGCAGATGCTGGAAAGCCAAGGCATGCAGCAAGGCCAGTGATACAGCTGAACCCGCCCGGGTGGCCGAGTGAACTCGCCATCCGGGTTACATCAGAGCTGCTGTGACCCAGACAGCCAGCCGCCTACTCCCTGCCATAACTTAAGCCTGAACGCTGATCGCCAGGCACCTGCCCACTAACTGCGCTCCTGCTCGGATAAAGCAGACACGGCCCCAGCGCCCTCACCCTGACGCCGCAACTCGCGCAGGCGCAACAGCTGATAGGCCGCCGGCAGCACCAGCAACGACAGCAGCGGCGCACTGAGCATGCCGCCGACCATGGGCGCGGCGATGCGGCTCATGATCTCGCTACCGCTGCCACTGCCCAGCAGAATCGGCAACAGACCGGCGATGATGGTCGCCACTGTCATCGCCTTGGGCCGCACCCGTTGCACCGCACCCTCGCGAATAGCCGCAAACAATGCCGCCGGTGTGCCCTGCCCCGCCGCCTGGCGCTCGGCCCAGGCGTTGCGCAGGTACAAGAGCATGATCACGCCAAACTCCGCCGCTACACCCGCCAGGGCGATAAAGCCCACCCCGGTGGCCACCGACAGGTTGTAGCCCAGCCAGTAGAGGAACCAGATGCCACCCGTCAGGGCGAACGGCAGCGTGGCCATGATCAGCAACGCCTCGTCGAAGCGCGAGAAGCACAGGTAGAGCAGCACGAAGATGATCAGCAGGGTGGCTGGCACCACCAGTTTGAGCCGCGCATTGGCCCGTTCGAGAAATTCGAACTGACCGGCGAAGCTCAGGCTCATGCCGGGTTGCAGGCGCACCTGCTCGGCGATGGCCTGGCGCAGGTCCCTCACTACCGAGGCCATGTCGCGGCCGCGGGTGTCGATATAGACCCAGCCGGAGGGCCGCGCATTCTCGCTTCTGAGCATGGGCGGGCCGTCGCTGATACCGATCTGGGCCACCGTGCCCAGGGTGATCTGGCTACCCTGGGGGGTGTAGATCGGCAACTCACGCAGACGGCTCAATGAATCGCGCCATTCACGCGGGTAACGCAGGTTGATGGGGAAGCGCGCCAGGCCTTCCACGGTTTCGCCGACGTTCATCCCGCCGATGGCGCCGGCCACCAGGTCCTGCACCTCGGCGATATTCAGGCCGTAGCGGGCAGCCGCCACCCGGTCGATGTCGATGTCGATATAGCGCCCGCCGGTAAGGCGTTCAGCCAGCGCCGAGCTGACGCCGGGCACCGTACGCGCCACCCGCTCCACCGCCTGGGCCACAGCGTCGATCTGGGCCAGGTCACTGCCGGCGACCTTGACTCCGATCGGGCTCTTGATCCCGGTGGCGAGCATGTCAATACGGTTGCGGATCGGCGGAATCCACAGGTTGGCCAGGCCCGGCACCTGCACCGCGCGGTCCAGCTCCTCCACCAGCTTTTCCGCGGTCATGCCGGGGCGCCATTGCTCGCGCGGCTTGAACTGGATGGTGGTCTCGAACATCTCCAGCGGCGCCGGATCGGTGGCGCTGTCGGCGCGCCCGGCCTTGCCGAATACCCGCGCCACCTCGGGCACCGTCTTGATCATGCGGTTGCTCTGCTGCAGCAGCTGCGCGGCTTTCTGCGCGGACAAGCCGGGCAATGCGGTGGGCATATACAGCAGGTCGCCCTCGTCCAGCGGCGGCAGGAACTCGCCGCCCAGCTGGCTGGCCGGCCACAGCGCGCTGAGAAATATCAGCAGGGCCAGCACCAGGGTCGCCTTGGGATGGCGCAGCACCTGTTCCAGGGCCGGCTGGTAGAGGCGGATCAGCCCGCGGTTGAGCGGGTTGCGCTGCTCGTCCGGGATGCGCCCGCGAATCCAGTAACCCATCAGCACCGGCACCAGGGTTACCGACAGCCCGGCGGCGGCGGCCATGGAGTAGGTCTTGGTGAAGGCCAGCGGGCCGAACAGGCGGCCTTCCTGGGCCTGCAGGGTGAACACCGGGATAAACGACAGGGTGATGATCATCAGGCTGAAGAACAGCGCCGGGCCCACCTCCACCGCCGCCGCACCGATCACCCGCCAATGCTGCTCGCCCTTGAGTTGCTGGCCCGGATGTTCGGCATGCCAGTGCTCGATCTTCTTGTGCGCGTTCTCGATCATCACCAGGGCCGCGTCGACCATGGCGCCGATGGCGATGGCGATGCCGCCGAGGGACATGATGTTGGCGTTGATGCCCTGCTGCTGCATGACGACAAAGGCGATCAGCACCCCCAGCGGCAGCGAGACGATGGCCACCAGGGAGGAGCGCAGGTGCCAGAGAAACGCCAGGCACACCAGGGCCACGACGACGAATTCCTCCACCAGCTTCTCGCCCAGGTTGCGCACCGCGCGGTCGATAAGCTGGCTGCGGTCGTAGGTGGTGACGATCTCCACACCCTCGGGCAGGCTGGCCTGCAGCTCGTCGAGTTTGGCCTTGACCGCGTCGATGGTGCTGCGCGCGTTCGCTCCGCTGCGCAGGATCACCACGCCGCCGACCACCTCGCCCTCGCCGTCCAGCTCGGCGATGCCGCGGCGCATTTCCGGGCCGAGCTGGATATGCGCCACCTCGCCCAGGGTCACCGGCACCCCGCCGCCATCCAGGCGCAGGGGAATGGCGCGAAAGTCCGCGAGGCTCTGCAGGTAGCCGGAAGCGCGCACCATATATTCGGCCTCGGCCAGTTCCAGCACGCTGCCGCCGCTTTCCTGGTTGGCCGCGCCGATGGCCGCCGCCACCTGCTGCTGGCTGATGCCGCGGCTGGCCAACTTGATCGGGTCGAGCAGCACCTGGTACTGCTTGACCATGCCGCCGATGCTCGCCACCTCGGCGACATTGGCCAGGGCCTTGAGCTCGAAGTTGAGGAACCAGTCCTGCAGGGCGCGCAGCTGCGCCAGGTCGTGCTGGCCGCTGCGATCGACCAGGGCGTACTGGTAGATCCAGCCGACTCCGGTGGCATCCGGCCCCAGGGCCGGTTTGGCCCCGGCCGGCAGGCGCTCCTGGATCTGGCTGAGGTACTCCAGCACCCGCGAGCGCGCCCAGTAGAGGTCGGTGCCGTCTTCGAACAGGACATACACGAAGCTGTCACCGAAGAAGGAAAAGCCGCGCACCGTGCTGGCTCCTGGCACCGAGAGCATGGCGCTGGCCAGCGGATAGGTGACCTGATTCTCGACGATCTGCGGGGCCTGCCCTGCATAAGGCGTGCGGATAATCACCTGGGTATCGGACAGATCCGGCAAGGCATCGATGGCGATGTTCTGCACCGACCAGGCGCCCCAGGCGGTGGCGAACAGGCTGGCCAGCAGCACCAGCAGGCGGTTGGCCAGAGACCAGCGAATCAGCGCGGCGATCATGGCTGTGCCTCCCGATGGTCATCATGGCTTTGGTTTTCCTCGGCTACGGGTGCCAGGCGCTCGATGCGTTCGATGCGCATACCCTCGTCATCGGCGCGCACCCCGACCCGCACCCGGTCGCCGGGCTTGAAGCCTTCCAGCAGCGCCGCATCGACGATCGGAAACAGCATGCTCATGCCCGGCATGCCCAGGGTCTTGAACGGGCCATGGGTGAGCATCACCCCATCGTCTTCGATGGAGTCGATCTGCCCCTCGGCTTCATGCAGAGCCGACTCAAGCTTGACCTCGGCCGCCGGCGCGCCCAGTTCCTGAACCGGGATGCCGCGCAGGCTGGCCTCGGAATCGAGCAGAAACTGCCCGGAAGCGACCACCTGCTGGCCCTCCTGCAGGCCCTCAAGTATCTGCGTATTGCCCGCGGCCTCCTGGCCCAGGCGGACTTCCAGCGGGCGGTAGCGCCCCTCGCCTTCGGCAAGCATCACCAGGGCGCGGCGACCGCTGCGGATCACCGCCTCGCTGGGTACGAACAGCGCATCGAGTTCGGCCGACCGGGCCAGCCGTACCTGGGCGGTCAGGCCCGGGCGCAGGCGGCCATCGGGGTTGTCCAGCACGACCCGTACGCGCAGGGTGCGGCTGTCCAGGTTGGCCTGGGGCAGAATGGCTTCGATGCTGCCGCCAAGCACTTCGCCGGGAAACGCCGGCAACCGCGCCTCGACCACCTGACCTGGATGCAGGCCCAGGATTTGGGCCTCGGGCACTGCCACATCCAGCCAGACGCTGCGCAAGCCGTTGATGGTCGCCAGGGTGTCACCCGCCATCAGGTTCATGCCCTCGCGCACATCGAGTTGTTGCAATACGCCGGCAATCGGGCTGGTCACCGTCCACAGCGCCTGGACCTTGCCGCTACGCTCGAACCTTGTGATCAGCGCCGCGGGCATGCCGGCCAGGCGCAGACGCTGGCGTGCTGCGGCCAGCAAGGCAGGATCGCCGGCATCGCGCAGGGCCAGATACTCTTCCTGGGTACGTACCCACTCTGGCACCAGCAGATCGGCCAGGGGCGCGCCGGCTTCGAGCAGATCCTCCGGTGCGCGGGCATAGACGCGCTCGACGAAACCGCCCGTACGCGCCTGCACCACGGCGATATCGCGGGTATTGAAGGTCAGGCTACCGGTCGCTTCCAGGCTGTTGGCCAGCGCCCCGCGGGTCACCGGGGCCAGGCGCATGCCCAGGTTCTGAGTGATGCTCGCATCGATGCTGACGACGGCGCTGTCGCCACCTTCGTCGGCATAGCGCGGCACCAACTGCATATCCATAAAGGGCGATTTGCCCGGCTGGTCGAATTTCTGCTGCGGCACCATGGGGTCGTACCAATACAGCACCTTGCGCTCGTCGGCCTTACTGGCCTGGGGCAGCCCTTGAGTAACCGCAGATTCATGGTTCATCGATTGCTGGGCGAACCAGTAGCCGCCCGCCGCACCTATGCCCAATACCAGCGTCGCCAGCAGCGCGCCTTTTGCACTTGTCGCACTCATTGGCTAACTCCTTCGTAAGCGAAATGCAGGCGAGCGCTGCTCAGCGCGCGCGCCTGTTCGAAGTCGATGTCTTTCAGGCGTGCCTCGATCAGCTCGCGGCGGGCAGCGATCACACTGGCCAAGTCGCCTTCACCCGCTCGATAACCCGCCAGGGTCAAGGCAACTTTCTCTTCTGCCAGTGGCAGCAGGAGTTCCTGGCTGCGGCGCAGCGCGCGGTCGAAACGCTGGTACTCGGCCAGGTCGTCGGCCAACTGCTGGGCATGCTCACGCTCCGCCGCCTCGCGTTCGGCATGCAGCTGGCTGAGCGAAGCCTGCTTGGCGGCTATCCTGGGGTTCTGCCGGGAGCCCGGAAACAGTGGCAGATCGAAGCTGAACTGCAGCGAAACCATATCGCCGAAGGCCGGGTCGCGCTGCTGATAGGCCAGCTGCCAGCTCCAATCGGATTGCTTGTCCGCCACGGCCTGGCGCACCTCGGCTTGGGCCGCCTCAGTCATCGAGCCGAACAGTTCCAGCTCGGGATGGTGTTGCAGGTTATGCCGA
Source organism: Pseudomonas xionganensis (assembly GCF_009763245.1). Taxonomy (GTDB): domain Bacteria; phylum Pseudomonadota; class Gammaproteobacteria; order Pseudomonadales; family Pseudomonadaceae; genus Aquipseudomonas; species Aquipseudomonas xionganensis. The sequence continues at coordinate 310,467 of NZ_WKJZ01000002.1, forward strand.
TAGTGCTCGGCATCCACCGGCCAGTGCGGCAGGCGACCTGCCAGAGTCTCATCGGCGCGCGGACCGATCCAGCGGCGCAAGGCCGCTCGCTGCTGCGCGCGGCTCTGCAGCAGTTGGTCCTCGACTTCGGCGAGCAAGGCCGCCTCCTGCCTGGGCGCAACGCTGTCGGCGGCCTGGCCACGGCCACCGGCGATGCTGGCGCGCACTGCTTTAGCCAACAGTTCGTTTTCGCCGTAGAGGTCTTTGAACAGACTCAGCTTCTCCTCCACGGCGCGTGCAGCAATCCAGGCCAGCGCGGTTTGCCGCCGCACCCGCAGGCGTTCGACCCGCTCCCGAGCGGCGGCACTGAGTACACCGGCCTCGGCAGCCTCGACCCGGGCGCGACGTTTGGCTCGGCTAGGCACCTCCTGCATCAACCCGATCATCTGCATGGTCATCGGCTCGCGATCCAGACGACCACGGTTGTCGCCCTCGATCGGCAGGTTCTGCACGCCGAGGGTCAGTTTCGGATCAGGTAACTCGCCGGCCGGCACTGCGGCATGGCGCGCGGCCTGTACATTGGCAACCTGGGCTGCCAGCGAAGGCGCCTCGCGCTCGGCCAGAGTCAACGCCTGGTCGAGAGTCAGCGCCGCAACCGGCATGCTGAGCAGGGCAGCGGCCAGCGCGCCGGCCGCCAACCGGCCGGAAAAGGAAATACAACGGTACATATGGAAGATTCCTGTCGATATCGCGCGCTATGGACGCGCAACGACCATCGAGCCGCCAGGGCTAGACGATGGGGTGGCAACGGGACGGGAATCAGGCGCGGGGTGGACGCCAGGGAGCAAGCGAGGGTCGGGACAGGGGTTCGGCCTGCCCGTACAGCGGGGCGCTGACGGCGGCCGGCAACAACTTGAGTTTCAATCCATAGCCATCGGCCAAGGGCAGGCTGGCGCTGGGGCATTTGCTCATATCCGGGCACAGCTGAGCGCCAACCTGCATCGCCGCCTCGTCGCAGCAGTCGCTCGCCTGCGGCGCATCCTGGCTCATTGGACAAGGTTCGACGACCAGCAGCGTACCCGCCAGGCTCTGCAAGGGCAGAACCAGAGCCAGGAGCACGACCAGACAGAGACGAGGGAGAGCGTTCATGATCGGAAGTCTAGCTCCGTGCCGGGACAGGAGCAATTGACCAAGGTCAAGGACCATGGCACGGCGAGATGTACTCAGGACAACCGCAGCTCACAGCGACAGCAGAGGGTGAACGGCTCACCCGGCAAGCCTGGCGGGGCACGCCCTGTTACATCTGCCCGCTTGCCGATTGTGACCAGCAGTCATAGCATGACCACCGGTCACAACTGCAGATACAGCCGCCATGCGCCTACAGGATCGTCTCTTCGAGCAGCGCGAACTTGCCATTCTCGCCGCCGCCCGCCAGCTGTTCAGCGAGCAGCCCTGGGATCGGGTGACCATTGCCGAGGTGGCCATCGCTGCCGGAATCGGCAAGGGCACGGTGTACAAGCACTTCCCCAGCAAGGAGGCGCTCTATGCGCGCCTGGTGCTGGAGCGCTCCCGCGCCGACCTGGCCGAGTTGCGGGCCGTGCAGGCCGCAAGCCCAGCCGGCCAGGCCATGCGCCAGGTGATCCTGCGCGCCTTCGCGCAGATGCTCGGCAACCCCATCCAGGCCCAGTTGTGTCGCCACTGTGACCGCCCGGAATTCCAGGAGCGCCTGGAGGCCCCCTACCCCCAGCAGTTTCTCGATCTGGAACGCGACTACCAGCTGTTCTTCGGCGAGCTGCTGGGTGACGTTCTGGGCACCCATGCCCTGAGTCAGGCCGACTGCCAGAACCTGCTGTGGGGGGTGGAAGCCTGCGTCAACGGGGTCATCGGCCGCATCGCCGCCGGCGGCTTTGCCCACTGGGCCGAGCCCATTGCCCTGGACGACTACTTCGCCCGGGTCGCCGACTTCATCATTGCCGGTCTGCGCGCCCAGGCCGCCGACCTTCTTGCCCAATCCTGCGAGTAAGCCTTTATGTTTAGCCAACTGTCCAAACGCCCCTGGCTGATCGCCGTCGCCATCAGCCTGTTGCTGCTGCTCTGGCTGCTGAGCGGCGATGCCTTCCGCGCCCGGGAGCAAGTCGGCGCCGAACAAGCCCCTGCCGAGATGGGCCTGAGCAAGGTCCAGGTGCAGTGGCTGCAGGCCCAGCCCATGCAGCGCCAGCATGTGGTGCAGGGGCAGATCGAAGCCTGGCGTCGGGTCGAACTGCGCGCCCAGATCAGTGGCAGCGTCACCCGCCTGGATCAGGACAAGGGCAGCCCGGTCACACAGGGTCAGCGGCTGCTCAGCCTGTCCGCCGACAACCGCCCGGCCCAGGTCGCCAAGGGCGAGGCCGAGGTGCGCCAGCGCGAGGCCGAGGTCAATGCGGCCCAGCGCCTGCGCGAGCGCAACCTGATCTCGGCCAATGAGCTGGCGCGCCTGCAGAGCGAGCTGGCCAAGGCCCGCGCCGAGCTGGACATGGCCCGCATCAGCCTGCAGAACACCGCGATCAGTGCGCCCTTTGCCGGTATCTACGACCAGCGCATGGTCGAACTGGGTGACTTCGTTCAGCCCGGCCAGAGCCTGTTGAGCCTGGTGGATATCAGCCAGCTCAAGGTCAGCGCGCAGATTGCCCAGCAGGAGGTGATCCAGCTCAAGCTGGGCCAGCCGGTGCGGGTTGAACTGCTCGACGGCCGCAGCATGGAAGGCGAGCTGCACTTTATCGCCGCCGCCGCCGACCCCGGCTCGCGCAGCTTCCGCATCGAGGTCAAGGTGGCCAACCCCGAGGGCCTGCGCCTGGCCGGGGCCAGCGCCACCCTGCATATCGCCACCGGCGAGGCCCTGGCCCATCGCCTGTCGCCGGCTCTGCTCAGCCTGGATGCCAGCGGCCGCCACGGGGTCAAGTGGGTGAACGACCAGCAGCGGGTGGAGTTCACCCCGGTCGAGCTGATCAGCGTCGACAACCAGGGGGCCTGGGTCAGCGGCCTGCCGCCGAAGGTGGCGCTGATCACCCTGGGTCAGGGCTTTGTCGAGCCGGGCCAGCAGGTCATCAGCCAGACGGTCGAGGGCAGCTGAGATGCATAGCCTGATCGCCGCCGCCCTGGATCGCAGCCGTACCAGCCTGCTGGTGCTGGCCTTTCTGATCATCGGCGGCCTGGGGGCCTATCTGGCCATCCCCAAGGAAGCCAACCCGGATGTCAGCATCCCCATCATCTACGTCTCGGTGAGCCTGGAAGGCATCAGCCCGGAAGACGCCGAACGCCTGCTGGTACGCCCCCTGGAGCAGGAGCTGCGCAGCCTGGAAGGGATCAAGGAAATGCGCTCCATGGCCAGCGAAGGCCACGCCTCGGTGACCCTGGAGTTCGACGCCGGCTTTGACGCCAAGCAGGCCCTGGCCGATGTGCGCGAGAAGGTCGACACCGCCCGCAGCAAACTGCCCGAGGAGGCCGACGAGCCGAGCGTCAACGAGGTCAACGTGGCGCTGTTCCCGGTGCTCTCGGTGGGCCTGTCCGGGCCGATTGCCGAAACCGAGCTGGTGTATATCGCCCGGCGCCTGAAGGACAACATCGAGGGCATCGCCGAGGTGCTGTCGGTGGAGATCGGTGGCGACCGCGAAGACCTGCTGGAGATCGTCGTCGATCCGCAGGTGCTGGACAGCTACGGCATCGACTACAATGAGCTGTTTACCCTGGTCAGCCGCAACAACCGCCTGGTCGCCGCCGGCAGCCTGGACACCGGCGCCGGGCGCATGAGCATGAAGGTGCCCGGGGTGATCGAAAACCTCGAAGACGTGCTGAGCATGCCGATCAAGGTGGTGGGCAACAGCGTGGTGACCTTCGGCGATGTGGCCACCATCCACCGCACCTTTAAGGACCCCACCGGCTTTGCCCGCATCAATGGCCAGCCGGCGGTGGTGCTGGAAGTGTCCAAGCGCAGCGGCGCCAACATCATCGAGACCATCGAGCAGGTCAAGGCGCTGATGCAGCAGGCCCAGCCCCTGCTGCCGGAAGGGCTGGAAGTCAGCTACATCATGGATCAGTCGCAGGAGGTCAAGAACATGCTTGGCGACCTGCTCAACAACGTGATGACCGCCATCGCCCTGGTGCTGATCCTGGTGGTGGCGAGCATGGGCCTGCGCTCGGCGCTGCTGGTGGGCCTGACCATCCCCGGGGCCTTTCTGGCCGGCATCCTGATGATCTGGATGCTAGGTTTCACCCTCAATATCGTCGTGCTGTTCAGCCTGATTCTGGTGGCCGGCATGCTGGTGGACGGTGCCATCGTCGTCTCCGAGCTGGCCGACCGCTACCTGCATCAGGGCCAGACGCCCCGCCAGGCCTGGGCCAATGCCGCCACGCGGATGGCCTGGCCGGTGATCGCTTCCACCGCCACCACCCTGGTGGTGTTCCTGCCGCTGCTGTTCTGGCCCGGGGTAGTCGGGCAGTTTATGAAATACCTGCCGGCCACGGTGATTCTCTGCCTGCTGGCCTCCCTGGCCATGGCCCTGGTGTTTCTGCCGGTGCTGGGCGCCGTGACCGGCGGCAGCGCCAAACCGCTGCCCAGCCATACCAGCCGTGCCGGCAGCGCCTATCGCCGCCTGCTCGCCCGCCTGCTCAAGCGTCCGGGCCTGACCCTGCTCGGCATGCTGGCGCTGATCGCGCTGATCTACACCGCCTACGGCCGCTTTAACCATGGCGTGGAATTCTTCCCCGATGTGGAGCCGGAAAGTGCGCAGATCTGGCTGCGCGCCCGGGGCGATCTGTCGGTGCAGGAGAAGGATGTGCTGCTGCAGCAGGTGGAAAAACGCCTGCTCGGCATGAGCGAAGTCAAGGCCCTGTACGCCCGCTCCCTGGCCCAGCCCGACGGCCAGCTGGGCGCCGACGTGATCGGCACCCTGCAGTTCCAGTTCGTCGAATGGCATGAGCGGCGCCCGGCCAATCGAATCCTCGAAGACATGAGTGCACGCACCGCCGATATCCCCGGCATCGTGCTGGAGTTCCGCAAGCAGGAGCAGGGCCCCAGCGGCGGCAAGCCGGTCAAGCTGCAGATCAGTGCCCTCGACCCGGCCCAGGCCGAGCTGTGGGTCGAGCGCATCCGTGGCGAGATGACCACACTCGGCGGTTTCAAGGACATCGAAGACGACCGCGCCCTGCCCGGCATCGAATGGCGGATCAAGGTCGACCGCGAGGCCGCCGCGCGCTTCGGCGCCGACGTGCTGAGCGTGGGCAACGCGGTGCAGATGATCACCAACGGCCTGAAACTGGCCACCTACCGCCCGGAAGATGCCACCGACGAGGTGGATATCCGCGTGCGCCTGCCGGCCAACTGGCGCTCCCTCGACCAGCTCGGCCGCCTGACCCTGAGCACCGCAGCGGGCCAGGTGCCGCTGAGCAACTTTGTCAGCCTGGAGCCGGCGCCCAAGGTCGGCACCCTGCGCCGGGTCGACGGCGATCGCACCATCACCCTGCAGGCTGACCTGGCCGAAGGCGCGCGCCTGGACGAGCGTCTGCTGGCCCTGCGCGGCAGCCTCAAGGAACTGCCCAGCGACGTGCAGCTGAAGTTTGCCGGCGAGGATGCCGACCAGCGCGAGGCCGCCACCTTCCTGATGACCGCCTTCGGTGTGGCGATCTTCCTGATGTTTATCATCCTGGTGACCCAGTTCAACAGCATCTACCAGGCCATGCTGGTGCTCTCGGCCATCGTCCTGTCCACTGCCGGGGTGCTGACCGGGCTGCTGGTCAACGGCCAGTCGTTCGGCATCGTCATGGTCGGCATGGGCCTGATCGCCCTGGCCGGCATCGTGGTGAACAACAACATCATCCTCATCGACACCTACAACCAGCTGCGTCGCCAGGGCCTGGAACCCTACCAGGCCGCCCTGGAAACCGGCAGCCTGCGCCTGCGCCCGGTGCTGCTCACCGCGGTGACCACGGTGCTGGGGCTGATGCCCATGGTGCTGAGCGTCAACGTCGACCTGCTCACCCCGAGCCTGGGCATCGGCGCGCCCTCGACCCAGTGGTGGACCCAGCTGTCCAGCGCCATCGCCGGCGGCTTGAGTTTTGCCACCGTGCTGACCCTGCTGCTGACCCCCTGCCTGCTGGTGCTCGGCTCGCGCTTCGAGCGACGCCCGCCGCCGCTGGAAACCTTCGACGACGACCTGCTGGACCTACCCGAGCATCTGCTGGCCAGCGCCAAACAGAAGGTCGAGCTGCAGCGGGTGCCGTGAACGCTAACCTGGCGCCGCCCCAGCCAAAGTCGGGGCGGTGCCGGGCGACTGGGTGGTCAGGCCCAAGCTGCGTACACTCGCGCCATCATCAGCGAGGAGCACGCCATGCGCACCCTGTACCAGTTTCCGATTTCCCATTACTGCGAAAAGACCCGCTGGCACCTGGAGCACAAGGGTCTGGAGTACCGGGTCGACAACCTCTTCCCCGGCCTGCACCGTTTCAAGAGCCAACGGCTGGCGGGCATCCGTACCCTGCCCATCCTGCAGGACGGTGACCAGAGCATCGGCGATTCGACCCAGATTGCCCTGTATCTGGAACAGCACTACCCCGACAAGCCGCTGCTACCTACCGATGCCAAAGAACGCCAGCAGGTGCTGGAGCTGGAGGAACGCTTCGACCGCCTCGGCGTGCATGTGCGACGCTGGCTGTATGGCCAGATCAAGGACTGGGAGTCGGTGATGCACGCCATGCTCAAGGTCTATCGCCCCCTGCTGGGCCTGCGCGATCTGATGAAGCCGGTGCTGATCAACGGCGTGCAAAAGCTCTATGGCGTCACCCCGCAGCGGGTCGCCCAGTCCCAGGCCGAACTGCTGGAAGGCCTGGCCCTGATCGAGTCACGCATCCAGGGCGACCCGTCGCGCTATCTGGTCGGTGAGCAGTTGAGCCTGGCCGATATCAGCGCCGCTGCCCTGTTCGCCCCGCTGTTCACCCCGGCCGGAACGCCCTGGGCGGGTATCGCCGGGCACGATGGCAAGACCCAGGCCTTTCTCGACGAACTGCACGCCCACCCCGCCGGACAATGGGTGCTGCGCCGCTATGCCGCGGATCGCTGACAGCCGCTTTAGTAGATTTTTAGGATTTGCCTAGGGTCTATTTCGCAACGCGCCGAACAGCGCCCACCTAGGATGGAGCCCCTGTCACGGCCCGGTAGCACCGGGCCTTTACCTCAAGGAGCCCCACCATGAATGCCCTGTCCCGCCGCTGGATCTATGTCGCCGTTGTGTACTTCTGCCTGGCCGTTGGCCTGGGCGTATTTATGGGGGCCAGCGGCGACCACCGGATGATGAGCGTGCATGCCCACCTCAACCTGCTGGGCTGGGTCACCCTGAGCCTGGTGGGCATCATCTACCACTACTTCCCCCGCGCCGCCGCCAGCCGCCTGGCCAGCCTGCAGTTCTGGCTGCACAACCTGGCCCTGCCGGTGATGATGGTGGCCCTGGCCATGAAGATCACCGGCACGCTCCAGGCCGGCCCGGTGCTGGGTGTCGCCGCCATGGTGCTACTGCTGGCCGTGCTGCTGTTTGCCGGCAACCTGTTCTGGCGCCGCGCCTGATCAGCCCGCCTCCACCTGCTGCAGCACAACCGCCCGGTTGAGCTGCAGACGCAGGCGTCCGCGCCCACACTTGTGCAGCTCAATATCGGTACTGCGCTCGGCCAGACGACGCTGCAGCAGAATCAGCCGGGCCTCCAGATTGTCGTCCAGCTCCGGCAAGCGCAGGGTCGGATCCAGGCGCAGCTCACGATTGCTGAACTCGCGCCGGCCCTGCTGATACAGATTGAGCAACCGCCAGAAGATGGCCCCGGCCACGCCCTTGATCAGGTAGTCGTCATCGACAAACAGACTGCTGTTGACCGGGTAGTAGCGCACCTGCAGCGGCGGTCCCGGCGGCACGAGCGGAGCCGCACCCTCCTCGACCGGCTCCGGCGTATCCTCGGCCAGTTGCTGCAGGGCCAGGATCGAGGCCCCGAGCTGAGCCGCCAGCAGCATCAGGGCATCTTCCTCGTCATAGCCGAAGCGATGGGGCTGGGCACTTTCCACATGCAGCACCCCGAGCAGGCGCGCTCCGGCCAGGATCGGCACCGACAGCTGGCTGTGGGGCTCGTCCAGACCGGGAAAGGCGATTTCGGTTTCCAGCGCGCTACCATCGGCTGCAGCCAGGTGCTCGTGAATCACCCGTCGATAGGCATACTCCGAGGCCAGGTGGGCGATGCGGATGGGCGTGCGGCACTGCGCCGCCATGCCGATGATGCCGCGTCCAACGGGGAACTCGGACCCCACCCCGGACTGCGCATAGCCATGGCTGGCCACGGTGTAGAGCTTCTCTGCAGTCGGGTCGAGCAGCAGGATCATGGCCTGGGGCATGTTCAGCTGTGCAGCCAGCCCTTGCAGACACTGTTCCAGCAGTCCGGCCAGCTCGGCGCAGGTCGCCAGGCGCTCACTCAGCTGACGCAGGCGAGCGATATGACAGGCTCCCTCCTGACTGACCGGCACCTCTGCCCCGGGCACATAATCGACGGCCAGCACCTGATAGATATCCGCGCCCTGCAGCCGAAACACCTCGCTCATGCCGGCATTGGAGGCGATGCCGGCGAGCTTGGCCTTCATGCTCTCGAACAGCGGGCCGCTGGTTTCCGTGCGCCGATACAGCAACGCCAGACGATAGCGCGCGCTGCTCTGCGGATGCAGCAGAAAAACCGTGGCCTGGGGATTGGCCAGGATGTTCTCGCGGGTCTTGTTGAAGAACTGGAAGGACAGCGCCACATGGCCCGGATCCACGTAATGCACCTGGCTGACCAGGGTGACGTTGGGTATGCCCTGGGCATCGCAGGTGGCCACCGCCGCCGGCACCGCGCCTTCCAGGCAGGGACGGATGCTGTCCAGGGTCGGCCGCCGGTTCATGCCTGGGGCTCCAGACGCTGCCCCGCGCGGGGGCCGGGGGTCTGATCGAACAGGTCGCTCAGGGTAAAGCGCAGGGCACACAGCTGCTCGGTGCAAAAACCATGGGTGGCACGGGCAAAGGGCTCGGCATAGCCCAGGGGCAGCAGATCCTCGGCGAAAGCCTGGACATGGACGCTGGCTCGCTCGACATCGCCGGGCGCAAGCTCAACCAGGCAGGCATCATGGCCCTTGAGCTGCAGGGTGCGGTGACTGCTGGGCCGGCAGAACACCACGGCCAGTTCACCGCACTCGGCCACATCGCGCAGCAACTGCTGGGACTGACCGGCATCGAGCAACAGGGTGACCTGGCGGCCATCAGCCGCCACCCGACAACCCACGGCCTTGCTCACCGACGGCACCAGGCGCACATCGCGGGACGCCACGGCAATGGACACCCCGCTCTGGATAAAGTCGATCTGCTCCGCGTCCAGCATCATGCCGCCCCGTCAGCCACTGCCAGCACTAATCTTGCCGCCTTACGCCCCGCCTGCAAAGCCGCTGCGCCCAAGGCTACGCACATAGAGCGCCTCGACCTTCTCCCGCGCCCAGGGGGTGCGGCGCAGAAAGGTCAGACTGGACTTGATGCTGGGGTCACTCTTGAAACAGCGAATGTCGATGCGCTGGGCCAGACCGTCCCAGCCATAGTGCTCGACCAGGGCAGTGAGTATGGCTTCCAGGGTCATGCCGTGCAGGGGGTTGGCTGGGGTTGGGCTCATGGCAGGCCTATGTCGCGAAAGAAAGAGGCGCCACCTTAGCCAAGCTGGCCTGGCAGGGGAAGCATGGGCAGACAGCGGTGCCAGAATCCAGCCATGCAGGAAGGATGCGTTTGATACCGGACTGGCAACTAAGTGTGTGTGGCCGATGACTGGGCACTATCCATTATCGCGTCGTCTGATCTGATGGGTTTCGCCCCTTACGGGCGACTCACTTGATTCGCTGCGCTCACCCTGCGGGCCAGCCTGCGGCTGTTACTCCGCTTCGCTTCGTAGCTTTTGCTTGTGCAAAGAAAGTAAGCAAAGAAACACACCCCGCCATCCGGCCCTGCGCTTCGCTCCGGGTTCCCTCGCTCCATCACCGCTCCAGGGGCACGCCGCGAAGGGCCATCCCTGGCCCATCGCGGCTCTCGCGGCATCCATGCCGCTCAACCCCTTCCACAGCGATTCCACTCGGCCTCCTGATGGGGACTTGGGCGTCGCCTGTGCCATTGCAGTTAAAGAGCAAAAGCAAAAACTACAGACACCACTCTGTGTGTGTTGGAGAAAATCTTGCAAGCTCGCGGCCCGGTCCCGTCAGGAGGCCGAGCGCAGCGAATCAAGTAACGCACCCGTGAGGGGCGCAACCAAAACGCCCTGCACACGCGACAATCGGCCATGCCACGACATGAGCGGCGCCGCACACAAACTTGCCAGTCCGGTATCAATTGGCCCTGCGCATTAACCCATGAAAGGCCTCAAAAAAAACCGGCCCAACAGCAAGGCTGTGGGCCGGCGAAGCACTATCGGGTCGTCGGGGGAGCTGCCGGGGCGGCGCTCAGCATAAGAATCCACCCCGGCATGACCGGCCTGCGGACGACCAGCCACAGGCAGGCTGTATCTACTGCTTAGGCCAGCTTGCGCTCGACCTCGTCGAACTGCTGCTGCAGGGCCGCTTCCGGCTCCTTGGTCATCAGGCTGACGATAACGATGGCCAGGGTCGCCAGGATAAAGCCGGGGATGATCTCGTACAGGTCGAAGATGCCGCCGGACAGCTGCTTCCACACCACCACGGTGATACCACCGAGGAGGATGCCGGCCAGGGCGCCGTTGCGGTTCATGCGCTTCCAGTACAGCGACAGCAGGATGGCCGGGCCGAAGGCGGCGCCGAAGCCGGCCCAGGCGTAGGACACCAGGCCCAGTACGGTGTTGTCCGGGTTCATGGCCAGCACCAGGGCGATGATGGCAATCAGCACCACGGCGCCACGACCGATCCACACCAGCTCCTGATCACCGGCATCCTTCTTCAGAATGGCCTTGTAGAAGTCTTCGGCCAGGGCCGAGGAGCTGACCAGCAGCTGCGAGTCGGCGGTGGACATGATCGCGGCCAGTACGGCGGCCATCAGGATACCGGCTACCACCGGATGGAACAGGCTGTTGACCAGCACCATGAAGACGGTTTCGGCGTCGGCCAGATCGGTTTCCAGATAGCCTACTGCGACCCAACCGATGGCCAGGGCTGCAAACAGGGTCAGGGCAGTCCAGCTGACCGCGATACGGCGGGCAGTGGGCATGTCCTTGTCGTCGGAGATGGCCTTGAAGCGCGCCAGGATATGCGGCTGACCGAAGTAGCCCAGGCCCCAGCCCAGCAGGGACAGGATGGCGATGATGCCCAGGGGCTGGCCCTTGGCGTCATTGAAGAAGGTCAGCAGTTCCGGGTTCTTGGCCTGGATGGCCAGATGCGCAGCCTCGACGCCGCCTACGGCATTCAGGGCAAACACCGGCACCAGCACCAGGGCAGCAGCCATCAGCAGGCCCTGCACCACGTCGGTCCAGGCCACGGCGAGGAAACCACCGAACAGGGTGTAGGAGACCACGGCCAGGGTACCGATCACGACAGCGATCTGATAGTCAAAGCCGAATACGGTTTCGAACAGCTTGCCAGAAGCCACCAGACCAGAACTGGTATAGAACAGGAAGAAGGTCAGGATGATCAGCGCCGACACCACCCGCAGAGCGCGGGATTTGTCGTTAAAGCGGTTCTCGAAGTAGGACGGCATGGTCACCGAGTCATTCGCCGAGTGCGAGTAGATCCGCAGACGCTGGGCCACGAACAGCCAGTTGAGCCAGGTACCGGCCAGCAGGCCGACGGCGATCCAGGTGGCTTCGAAACCGGCCACCAGGGCATAGCCCGGCAGGCCCAGGAGCAGCCAGCCGCTCATATCCGAGGCACCGGCGGAGAGGGCCGCGGTGGTCGGGCCGATGGAACGGCCGCCGAGGATATAGTCGGACAGGTTGCTGGTGCGCTTGTAGGCCACCAGGCCCAGCCAGAGCATCAGGACCAGGTAGACCACGAAGGTCACCCCTACAACAAAAACGTTTTGCTCGTTCATCTTGTTGTTCTCGTGTTGGCACGGCTCAGGCCGTGACTTGGGTTTGATACGACCGCGGTAGGCGGTCTCTTTCTGAAACCGCAACACCGGACACGCAAGGTTTGCCCGGTGTGCGGCGGAGCAGGCTTATGGCCCACCCCTGTTCTACTGGCAACGCGTGCCCGGCCCCCAGGCCCGGGCACGGCGCTTATTCGTCGCCCAGCGACAGCAGCGAGGCGTTGCCGCCCACTGCGGTGGTGTTGACCGAGGTGGTGCGCTCGTTGGCAAAGCGCAGCAGGTAGCTCGGGCCACCGGCCTTGGGCCCGGTGCCGGACAGGCCGCAGCCGCCGAAGGGCTGCACGCCGACCACGGCACCGATCTGGTTGCGGTTGACATAGAGGTTGCCGACCCGCGCCAGGGCCTCGATGCGCCGCGCGGTTTCCTCGTTGCGGCTGTGCACGCCGAGGGTCAGGCCGAAGCCGGTGCCGTTGATCGCGGCGACTACCTGCTCCAGTTCGCTGGCCTCGAAACGCACCACGTGGAGGATGGGGCCGAAGTTCTCTTTCTTGAGCTCATGGATACCGCCGATCTCGAAGGCCACCGGCGCCACGAAGTGGCCATTGAGGCCTTCCGGCAGACGCGCTTCGGCGATCAGCTTGCCTTCGTTCTTGAGCTGCTGGATATGCGCCAGCAGGCCTTCGCGGGCCTCGGCGTCGATCACCGGGCCCACATCGCTCTCGCGCAGGTGGGTCGGGCCGACCTTGAGCTCGGCCATGGCGCCCTTGAGCAGGTCGATCACCCGCTCGGCAATATCGCTCTGCACATAGAGCACGCGCAGGGCCGAGCAACGCTGGCCGGCGCTGGTGAAGGCGGACTGCACGGCATCCTTGACCACCTGCTCGGGCAGCGCGGTGCTGTCGACAATCATGGCGTTCTGCCCGCCGGTTTCGGCGATCAGCGCGGCGATCGGGCCGTCTTTCTCGGCCAGCTGGCGGTTGATGATGCGGGCGGTGTCGGTGGAGCCGGTAAAGCACACGCCGGCGACGCGGGCATCGCGGCAGAACACGCCGCCCAGGGTAGCGCCGTCGCCCGGCAGGAAGGCAATCACATCATTCGGCAGGCCGGCCTCGAACATCAGCTCCAGGGCGCGGGCAGCGATCAGGCTGGTCTGCTCGGCCGGCTTGGCCAGTACGCAGTTGCCGGCCACCAGGGCGGCAGTGATCTGGCCCAGGTAGATGGCCAGGGGGAAGTTCCACGGGCTGACGCAGACGAAGATACCGCGGCCTTCATGGAACAGCTCGTTACGCTCGCCGGTAGGGCCGACCAGCTCTTCACGGCCCAGACGCAGGCGCGCCTGCTGGGCGTAGTAACGGCAGAAGTCCACCGCCTCGCGCACTTCGTCGATGCCATCCTGCATCGACTTGCCGGCTTCCACGGTGCACAGCGCCATCAGCTCGGCGCGGTTGACTTCCAGCAGGTCGGCCAGGCGATCAAGAATCGCGGCCCGTTCCTCGATGGCGGTGGCATTCCAGCGCGGCCAGGCGGCCTGCAGCCCATCCAGCGCCTGGGCAGCCTGGGCAGCCGTGGCGAACTCGGCGCTGCCCACCTGCTTGCTCAGGTCATAGGGGCAGAACACCGCAGTCGTGGTGCCGCTCAGACGCTGGCCATTGATCACCGGCGCGGCTTGCCACTGACGGTTGAGGTGCGGGGTGTAGGCGAGCTCCAGCTCGGCCCAGGAATTCTGGATATTCATATTGAGGCCTTGGGAATTTTTCCGCGCGTTGCCGAACAACGCCGGCGGAAGGGAGATTTTGTCATTGCCGAGCGTCTTGAACTTGCGCAGTTGCGTCACCGGGTGATCGAGAAGGGACTCCACCGGCACACTCGGGTCCACCAGCTGGTGAACAAAGGAGGAGTTGGCGCCGTTTTCCAGCAGACGCCGCACCAGATAGGGCAGCAAATCCTTGTGCGCACCGACCGGGGCGTAGATGCGTACGGTCTTGCCGTGCTTCTCCAGCACCGTGTCGTACAGCGCATCGCCCATGCCATGCAGGCGCTGGAACTCGAACTCGCGGGGCTGCTTCTGCTCCGCGGCAATGGCCAGGATGCAGCTGACGGTGTGAGCGTTATGGCTGGCGAACTGCGGGTAGATCACCCCACGGGTGAACTCCGAGAGCAGGAACCTCGCGCAGGCCAGGTAGGAGGTGTCGGTGCCTTCCTTGCGGGTAAATACCGGATAGCCGTCCAGGCCCTGGACCTGGCACTGCTTGATCTCGGTGTCCCAGTAGGCGCCCTTGACCAGGCGCAGCGGCATCTTCTCGCCCAGCTCCTTGCCCAGCAGGGTCAGCCACACCAGCACCGGCAGGCAGCGTTTGGAGTAGGCCTGCACCACCAGGCCGAACTCGCCCCAGCCCTTCAGGGCCGGATCGCGCATCAGTTTTTCATAGAGCTCCAGGGACAGTTCCAGGCGGTCGGCCTCCTCGGCGTCCACCGAGATGCCCACGTTCAGGCTACGGGCCAGGACTGCCAGCTCACGTACGCTTGCGAACAGTTCGGTCAACACACGCTCGCGCTGGGCCACTTCATAGCGCGGGTGCAGGGCCGACAGCTTGATCGAAATGGACGGCTTGGGCCCGTTGCCCACCTGGGGCTCGGCGCCCACGGTCTGGATAGCCTTGCGGTAATCGGCCATGTACTTGGCCGCATCGTCTGCGGTCAGGGCCGCCTCGCCGAGCATATCGAAGGAATAGGTGTAGCCCTTCTCGCGCTCGCCACGGCCGTTTTTCAGCGCCTCGCCGATATTGCGGCCCAGCACGAACTGCTTGCCCATCAGCTTCATGGCCTGGTTCATGGCGGCGCGGATCACCGGCTCGCCGGAACGCTGGATCAGCTTGCCCAGCACGTTTTTCGGCCGGCCGTCGGTGGTCTGCGGGTCCACCACCTTGCCGGTCATCACCAGGCCCCAGGCGGCGAAATTGACCAGCACGCTGTCACTCTGGCCGAGGTGACGCTCCCACTCGGCGGCAGACAGTTTGTCGCGGATCAGCGCATCGGCGGTGGCGGCGTCGGGTACACGCAGCAGAGCCTCGGCCAGGCACATGAGCATCAGCCCTTCCTGGGTGTCGAGGCTGTACTGACGAAGAAGTGCGTCGAGGGTATCGACGGCATTGTCCCGGCTACGTACATCCTGAATCAGGGTACGGGCATTGCGGCGGATAGCCTCGATGCCGGTCTCACCGGGGTCGGCGAGCTCAAGGAGCTCAGTAAGATAGGCTGCCTCGTCAACGCTGTAGTTGGCGCTGATGACAGGGAAAAAATCGGCGGCCTTGGCGGCCGAGATCCGGTCAAGGAACTCGTCCTGCAAGACGTGACTGGCTTTGAACATCACGCCCATCCTCTTGTGGAGACTGTTTGTTATGGGTCTAGCGCAGCCACGCTGGTCTTACCAATGTTAATTGGGCAAAAGATTGCGCAGCACGCCAGTGGATGACGGAATTTAGTGGCAGAGCCATGACAGCTTCTTGCTGAAAACTCTGGAGTTTTTGCAAAAAACTCCAGCACCGGGAACTATTGGCGAACAGCTGTTTGAATCGACCCTGCCCCGCCTGCCGGCATGAGGCCACCACTGATCGCCACAACCGGGCCGCACCGGCAAAGCGCCAGGGCGCCACCTAGACTGGCCTTATCGATGCAAGGGCGCGATGCAGGAGCGCAGGCATGCTGAGCCAGGAAGTGTCCGACTACTCCATCTACCGGCGGGTGGTGTCGCAGCTGATGCAGGGTGAGGAGCAGCTACCCAGCCTGCCCTCCATTACCCTGGATATTCGCCGCGCCCTGAGCGATACCCAGACCAGCATCGGCAGCCTGGTGCACCTGATCAGCCGCGATCCGGGCCTGGCCGCACTGCTGATGAAGCACGCCTGCAGCGCCCTGTACCGGCAAAGCCGCCAGCCACAGAGCCTGCACGAGGTGATTCAGCTCCTGGGCATGCGCGAGGTGGATCGCATCACCATGGCCCACAGCATCAAAAGCCTGTTCACCCTGCACAGCCCGGCGCACAAGCAGCTGTTCGTCGAGGCCTGGGGCCGCCTGGTGATCAAGGCCAGTACCTGCGCCATGCTCGCCCGCCTGCTCAGCCGTATCACCCCCGAGCATGCCTTGCTGGCCAGCCTGCTCAGCGAGGTGGGCACCCTGGCGGTGCTCTCGGCCTTCAAGGACGAGGCGGTAATTCCCTCCAGTGAGCTCTACTACAAGCTGTGCCGCGAATACAGCAAGCCACTGAGTGTGATCGTGCTGAAGAAATGGGCGGTGGACAGTGAATATATCGAGGTGATCCGCGAAACCGGCCACTGGCATTTCAGCCGCAACCAGCGCCTGGATCTGCTCGATCTGGTCAATCTGGCGCTGTATCACGCCCTCAAGGAGCGCCATGTGGACAGCCCACTGCCACCGCTGCAGGAACTGGCCGCTTACCAGAAGATCCTCCCGCCTCAGGACTTTATCGGCGAGAACGGCGAACTCAGCCTGGTGATCAGCCACCGCGGCGATATCCAGGCCATTGCCGAAAGCCTGCGCTAACGGTGCGCTGCCATCAAAGCGCAATACAACTGGCCTAGAGTGCGCCCACTATTGATCGAGGAGCGCGCCGTGAGCCGTTCGACCCGCCACCTGTGCAAGACCCTGGACATGATTGCCGCCAACCACGAATCCGCCGCCATCGCCGTGATGCGCGCCGCCGAGCGCATCGGCGATGAACTGCTCAAGCAGCAGCTGCTTAACGTGATCCACCGCATGAACCTGGACGCCGCCCAACTGCGCAATGCCCGCGAGGAAATTGCCGGCCAGGAACTCAAGCGCGCCTGAACAGCCCCCTTGGGCCTGTTTAAGCTCGCGCTAGCGCCCGTTTTTGACGCTGCAGGGCCGACACGCAGCAGATCGCAGGCAGGTTCTCAGCGATCGATAATCTGCCCGCGCATGGGCGCCAACCTGGCCAGCAGGCGGTTCTGCGCGGGGATGGCGATGCCCTGTTCGGTCATCGCCGCCTGCAGATTTTCCACCAGGGCGTTGAAGTCGCTGGGGGTCAGGTTAAGGCCGGTGTGGCTCTCCTCCATGCTGTCGCCGCTGTAGGTGCAGGGCCCGCCCGCCTCCATGCAGAACTGCTCCACCAGCTTGTCGCGCAGGCGCTGGATATCGACGTCCTCGAAGTGGTGAACGATGCGCGGATCGGCAGCGATCTTCAGCAACATGCCTTCGACCACCGCTTCGATGCCGGCCTGATCGCCCAGGGCGCGGTACAGGCTGTCGTCCCGGGGCGGTTGCTGGGCGCAGGCGCTCAGGGCCAGCAGCAGGGCAATGATCGGTAGACGCATACCTAGAAGCTCCCCTGAATGGATAGATAAACCCCATCCTGATTCTCCAGGCTGGCGATTTCACCCAGGCGGGCATAGGCCAGCACCACGGCCAGGTGCTTGTTGGGGAAATAGCCGACAAACAGGTCGGCCCAGTCGCTTTCCCCGGCAAAGCTCAGGTTGTCCGGTTTCTCCCGGTACTCCACGCCCAGGGCCCAGTGCGGGTTGAACAATACGGCGATTGAACCTTCCTTGAGCACCGAGTGGCGATCGCGGCGATCACCGCCAAACCCCAGCAGACCCAGCTCGTTGGCCCGGCTGTAGCGCAGGCCGCCGTTGAGCAGCAGGTTGTAGCCGAAGGCGCCACCGAGGATCAGCCGGCTGGCGCTCAGATAGCCCTCGGTATCCTTGCGGCGCTGCGCCCCTACCAGACTGGGAATCAGGAAGTCGCGCTGACGCTTGTGCTGCAGGCCCAAAGATACCTGCGGCAGGCGGTCGTAGATCAGGTCGCCAAACAGGCGCAGCTTGAGGCCGAAGATATCCTGGCTCAGGCTGTTTTCCGGCAGGTTCAGATTGCGCGCCAGGTTGCCTAGGTCGAAGCGCTGGCGGGCATAGGACAGTTCGATGCGGTTATCGAAGGAGGCGGCGACCCCGGCCACATCCAGGCGATAGTCGCCAGTCTCGACCCGGGTGGCGAAGACATCCGCGCCCCACTCGCCGCGCTCGCCATAGCCGGACAGCACCGCCCAGGGTGTGATGCCGCCGCCGGCTGCACCCTCGAGACTGCTGGCGCCCCCTGTGGCCAACAGGCGGCCATCGGCCAGGCTCAGGCAGGAGAACAGACCCAGGCCCAGCAGACTGAGCATTCGCATCATGAGTGCACCTCGCGGTTGGCAGCCTCGTGGTATTGCCCCAGCCAGCTTTCGAAGGCCTGGGCCGCCAGGGGCCGACTGATCAGATAGCCCTGGGCGGTGTCGCATTGCCAATGCTGCAGCAGACTCAGGCTGCGCTCGTACTCGACCCCCTCGGCCACCACCTTGAGGCCCAGGCTGTGACTCATGTCGATGGTGGAGCGCACGATGACCGCGTCTTCACTGGCTTCGTCCAGTTCGCGGATAAACGACTGGTCGATCTTCAGCTCCTGCACGGGCATGCGCTTGAGCTGGGTCAGGGAGGAGTAGCCAGTGCCGAAATCATCCACCGACAGGCCGATGCCGGATGCCCGCAGATCCTGCAGCACCTGCAGGGCCAGCTTGGGGTTGAGCATCACCCCGCTTTCGGTGACTTCAAAGATCAGCTGCTCAGCCGGCACCTGGTATTGCCCCAGCAGCTGCGCCACCCGTTGCGGCAGCTGCGGGTCGATCAGGTCGGCGGTGGAGATATTCAGCGACACCTGCACTCGCAGATCCCGCTCGGCCCACTCGGCCAGCTGGCGCATCACCTCTTCGATCACCCAGGCGGTGAGCGCCTGAATGCTGCCGGTGTGTTCGGCCAGGGGGATAAATTCCCCCGGCGAGACCATGCCCAGCTGCGGGTGCTGCCAGCGCAGCAGGGCCTCGGCCTGGCGTACCCGGCCGCTGGCAATATCCAGTTTGGGCTGGTAGTGCAGCAGCAACTCGCCACTTTCCGGGGCGCGGCGCAGGTCGCGGATCAGCAGCATCTGCCGTTGTCGGGCATCGTCGCGGCCACGCTGATACAGCTGCATGCGACCCGGCTGCTGAGCGGCGTCCTGCATGGCGATACCGGCCCGGCGCAGCAGGTCTTCGGGGTTGTCACCATCGCCGGGGAAGGCGGCGATGCCGAAGCGGCAGTCCAGGATCACGTCCTGGGTGCCGATATGCAGTGGCTTGAGCAACAGTTGCTGAAGTTTGTCGGCAATGGCCACGGCGCTGTCACTGTCGCAGTTATCCAATTGCAGGAGGAACTCATCGGCGATCAGCCGTGCCAGGCTGTCACCCGGCCGCAGCGCCGCCTGCAGGCGCCGGCCCAGTTGCTGCAGGGCCAGATCGCCGCCTTCCTGGCCGAGGCTGTCGTTGACCGCGCGGAAGTTACCAATGCCGAGATGCAGCAACGCGGTGCGACGCCCGGCGGTGATGGCGCTACCCAGACGTTCCAGGGCCAGGGTGCGATTGGGCAGACCGGTGAGCGCGTCGTGCAAGGCGTTGTGGGCCAGCTGCCGCTCGCGTTCGGCGATACCCGTCTGCATGCTCTGCAGGGCCTTGGCCAGGCTGCCCAGCTCGTCACTGCGCTGCATGGCAATGGCCACCTGATAATCCCCCTGCCCTACCCGCTCGGCCACGGCCGCCAGTTGCTGGACCGGCTGCGACACATTGCGCGCCAGCAGCAGCGCACCACCCAGGGAGGCGAGCAGGGCCGCCAGGGCAATCAGCAGGATATCGCGATCCAGCCCGGCAAAGGCCTGCTCGGCCTGGGTCAGGGATTTGTGCAGCAAGGCCTGGACAGCAAAGCCTTCACCTTCGGCCAGGGAGAGCTGCAGGCCCAGGTACTGCTGCTCGGCCAGACGCTGCACCTGATCGAAGGTGGCTGAAGACAGAGAGGCCTGCAACTGCAGGCGCTGGGGCTCGCTCAGGGTGCTGATCCAGATATCCGCCTGGCCCTGCTGGCTGGCCACCAGGGTCAGATCCAGGTGGGTCAGTTCGCGCAGCTCTGCGGCAAAGGCCTGATCCACGACAAAGCCCATCATCACCCGGGCAATCGGCAGCGGCGCATTGACGCTGGTCTGCACCAGCAGGTAGATGCGCTCGGCAATGGGCATCAGAAAAATCGTCACGCCTTCGCGCTGGCGCTGCATCACCTGCTCACTCAGGCGCTGGGCTATGGCCCCGCTGATCTGCGGCTCGGTGCTGACCTCCAGGCTGCCATCGAGGTCGAGCATCATCACCGCGGCGGCATTGATCCGCGCGCCGTGGTTGGCCAGGGCCGAGCGGATGGTGTCGCGATCGTCGCTGGCCAGCGCCTCCTTGAAGCCGAAATCCGCGGCCAGCACCTGCACCGCATCGTGCAACTGGCGTCCGCGCACCTCCAGCAACTGCTGGAACACCAGGCTGCCGACCTCCAGCTGCTCGCGCGCCTGAGCCCGCACCGCGGCGCTGGTGGCGGTCTGCACGGCCACATACAACGCGGCGATCACCACCAGCAGCAACAGCACCAGCACACTGGCGATGCGTGTCTGGAAACTATTGCGCAGCATCACGGGCCTGCTTGAAGGCATCGCCAAAGCTGCTCTTCGGGGCGCTGCCCGGCGCCGCCACAGCCGCTTGCACGGCCAGGCTATAGCGCTGTGTACTGAGCCCCTCGCCCAGCTGCAGCTCTCCACCGGGCTGGCTCAACATATCCGCCAACTTCGGGTGCCAGAGGCTGACCCGATAGCGTCCGGGCGGCAGCGCATCGAGCTGTACCCGGCCCTGCTCGTCACTGACGGCAAACCAGGGATCGTCGGTGACATACACATAGCCCAGCATCCAGTCATGGATATTGCAGCCCAGCACCACCACCCCGGGCGTATCGAACAGCACCGGCGCGCTGGGCGTGCCCTTGTACAGGCGCAACTCGAAACGCTTGGCCGGCGAGAAGGAGTAGACGTGATGGCGGATATCGTCGCTGTTGGGGAAGCTCACCGCCGTGCCGGTGCGCACCGCCAGTACATGGGGCACAAACTGCTGAGCGCGCTGATCCATCAACCCGGGCGCGGCCTGGGGCGCCTCACCCAAGGGCCCCTGCAGGCTGATCACGGCACTGCCCAAGGGTTGACCGGCACTGTCGACCAGCTCGGCCTGCAGGCTGGCGGCCCAGAGTGAAGGAGCGGCGAGAACCAGCAGCCCCAGCCACAGCGCTCGGAAAACAGACATGCTCATAAAAGGTACTCATAGGGGACGCAGGCAGGGCAGCAACAGACAGCATGCCCTCACCACTTCATGCGCCGGTGCCATGCAGCTTAGTCGGGCCAAGGCCTCAGGTCATCCGCAAAGCAGCAGCACAAGGACACAAGTACGATGTACGGGCTTTTCCGGGGGAAGGTTTGTGTTACGGCGTTTTACTCGGCACCGCGCAGGCGCTTGGGGGTCAGCCCCAGGTAGCGACGCATGGCGGTGGTCAGGGCGCTCTGGCTGGAAAAGCCGCATTCTTCGGCGATGCGCACCAGCGGCAGAGGGCTTTCGCGCAGCAACCGGGCGGCGCGATCCAGGCGGGTTTTCAGCAGGTACTGATGGGGCGTCAGGCCCACGCTGTCCTTGAACTGGGCGTGGAAGTGACTGGGGCTCAGGCAGGCTTCCTGGGCCAGTTCGGCGACGCTGATGCGCCGCGCCAGGTGTTCGAGGATATAACGGTCGATGCGCTCCATATCCAGCGGCCCCGGCGTGCGTCCGGTCTGCTCGCCGAACAGGCGCAGGTGCAGGGCGCGCAGCAGCACGCCGCCCAGGGAGCGCGCCAGCATGGGGTCGGAACCGTAGCGTTCCAGCTCGGCGCCGGCATAACTGAGCAGGTTCTGAAAGTCGGCATCCAGCTGCGGGTAACGTGGCGTCTCGAACAGATGGGTCAACAGGGCCAGGTCCGCATCCGGGGTGCCCTGCTCGTCCAGGTCGATGATCAGCATGCGGTTGTCGCCCATGCCGGCGAACTGATGATCGGCATCCCCCGGCACCAGGCAGGCGCGCATGCGGCACACCTCGCCGCCGCGCCCGTTGACCTCGAACTCCGCCCGCCCAGCCAGGGACAACACCAGTTGATGGTGGTCATGGGTGTGCTCGTGGGCTTGATCATCGAGACGCAGCAGGCGCGCTTTGAACATGACAGGGGCAATCCGGAGGCGATGGTGGAACTTTAACCAGTTGCGCCCCCGCTCGTCACCCTCACCGACCAGTGGCTGGCCAGTATCTTGCTACCAGTGGCTTATGCCTTTCCGCTTCAGGGAGCCTCTGCCCATGTCCAGCGCCCATTCCAGCGCCCCCGCACTTCGTCCCCAGGGCTTATTCTGGCTGGTGATTGCCTGCTGGCTGGCCAGCATGGCGCTGGCCCTGCACGACCAGCCCTGGCCGGCTCTGCTGGCGTTGCTGGGCGGCCTGCTGAGCTATCAGTGGCAGCACCAGCGCCAGCAGCGTCAACTGCAACAACTGCAGCACGGGCTGGTTCAGTTGGGCGCCGACGGCGCCCCGGATCTGCACGACCTGATTCTCCAGCACAGCCAGCAACAGCGCAGTGCCGAACGCCTGCGCAGCGAGGTGCAGTTCGCCGGCCAGGCCCTGGTAACCATGGCTGCTGACGCCGAACAACGCAGCCAGAACCAGGGCCAGCAGGTGGAGCAGATCGACCAGGCCAGCGCTGCCATCGCTCAGACCCTGACGCGCATCCAGCAACTCGGCCAGCAGGCGGCCAGCGCCTTCCAGCTGGCGCACCAAAAAAGTGAAGCTGGCTGCCAGGACGCCCAATCCGTGGGCGCGGCCATGCGCGACATTCGCCATAGCCTGGGCCGCACCGCCGAGGCAGTGAGCCAGCTGCTGAACCATACCCAGGCGGTGGAAAGCTCCCTGCACAGCATCCAGAGCCTGGCCAAGCAGACCCAGCTGCTGGCCCTCAATGCCTCCATCGAAGCGGCCCGGGCCGGCGAGCACGGCCGTGGTTTTGCCGTGGTTGCCAACGAGGTACGCCAACTGTCCCAGGCCAGTGACCAGGCCGCGCTGCAGATCACCCGGGTGGTGAGCGATATCGGCCAGGCCGTGCACAGCGTCCGCCACGAAGTGGAGGAACATCGCCAGCTGCTGGATCAGGGCGCCAGCCAGAGCCAGGCCCTGGCCAACGAGTTGCACCAGCTGGCCCAGCACAACCAGCTCAGCCTGGATCAGCTGCACAGCCTGCAACAGGCCCTGGATGAACACGGCAGCGCCAGCCAGGTGCTGCACCAGCAGCTGCATGGCATCGCCAGCGCCACCGCAGCCCAGCGCGAACAGTCCCACGAGCTGCACAGCCTGACCCAGTACCTGAGTCGGTTGACCACAGTCGCTACCCCTTCGAGGTGAACCATGGATACCTGGCTCAATCCCGCCCTCGGCGCCCTGCTGCTGATCAGCGTCCAGGGCCTGATGCACCTGCACCGGCAACGCCGCCTGGCGCAGCAGGCCCGCCAGCACAGCGCCAGCCTGCAACTGGCTCTGGAACTGTTGCAGAACTTGCAGAAGCACCGCGGTCTCGGCCCCTTGAACGATGCGCCAAGCCTGCGCCAGCGCAATGAAATCGCTCACCAGCTGGATCTGCTCTGGCGGCGCTGGCCAGGCGCCAGCGCCGCCCTGCCGGATCTGGCAACCCGCTGGCCGGCCCTGCGTGCCCAACCCGCCGACTTCAATGGCCACTGCCAACTAATCGAACAGGTGCTGGCAGCCATCCAGTTACTGGAGCTGCGCCTCGGCGCCCACCACAGCGGCCCTCTGCCCGGCATCGGCGAGGCCTGCCGCGGCCTGGAAGACCTCGGTCGGCTGCGTGCCCTGTCGGTTCGGGCCGCCAACCACTCGCGCTGCCCACTGGAGCTGCAGATCCAGATGCGCTACCTGTGTCAGCGGCTCGCCGGTTCCAGCTGCGAACAGCCTGTGCAGCGGGTGATCGAGCGCCTGGACCGCGAACTGATCGGCGCAGCGCAGATTCGCCTGGCTCCCATGGACTGTTTCGCCCTGCTTACACCGCTAATCGATGAACGCCTGCAAGGCATGCAGGCGCGCCTGGCCTGAAAACGGGCAGCCGCGCGCACCAAATTGGCCAGCCGACGCCGCCTGCGCACAACAAGGAGGCAGATCAACCCCCGCTGGATAAGTAATAAGTCCGCAATAGAGCGGCTCCAGGCAGCTGGCAGGAGAGTTGCAATGGCTCTACCTGCACGCTTTTCGTGCCACTGCCGCTGCAAGGAGTCACCATGGAACTCGGTCTTGCCATTGCCCTGGCCCTGGGTCTTTATCTGCTGGGTCACTACCTCAACCGCCGCGCCCACCGGCAACATCAACAGCATCTCAATGCCCTGCAGAGCGCCACCCTGCAACGTGCCATTGCCCTGCTGCAACACCTGCAAAAGCACCGCGGCCTGGGCGCCCAGCAGGACATCAGCAGCGTCAGCCAGCGCAATGTTCTGGCCCGCCAACTCGACCAGCTCTGGCTCAACTGGCCAGGTCCCAGCCTGCAGCTTGCGCCCCTGCAGCAAGACTGGCCGAAACTGCGCCGCCATCCGGCCGACTTCGCAGCCCACTGTCAGGTCATCGAGGGCCTGCTGCAGGTGATCGAGCAGCTGGAGGAACGCCTGCGCCTGGCCGGCAATCCGCCCCTGCAGGGCATCGGCGCACTCTGCCGCAGCCTCGAAGACCTCGCCCGCCTGCGCGGCCTGGCAGTACGCGCAGCCAACTACCAGCGCTGCCCCAGCGGCCTGCAGGAGCAGATGCGTCAGCTCTGCCACAAACTGGAGCACAGTGGCGCCAGCACCGCCCTGCACCAGACCCTGCAGCGCCTGGAGCAGGACCTGATCGACGCTCCCCGGATACGCCTGGCGCCACGGGACTGCTTCGAACTGTTTGCGCCACTTATCGACGACTGCCTGGGGCCGCTGCGGCACAATCCTGGTCTGGGCCTGTGACCACCACCCGAGCAAAACCGCTATGCTGGCGCCTACTGTCTACTGACCGGAGCCCGCCATGCCCGTTCTGCGTTTAACACTCGTGCTCGGCCTCGCCCTGCTAAGCGCCTGCGCACAAAAATCCACCACCAGCCTGGCCCTGCACCAGAAACAGCAGAGCCAGTGTCCGTTGACCCTGCACACGGGCCAGCAACTTATCCTGCGCATGCCCAGCAACCCCACCACAGGCTTTCGCTGGCTAGTGCGCGACTCGGCCGCCAACGTTCTGCAAAGCCTCGGCCCCGAGGTCTACAGCAACCCGGAAGATGCAGGGCTGGTCGGCAGCGCCGGGGTTTCCACCTGGCGTTTCGAGGCCATACAGGCGGGGGAAGGTCGCCTACACCTGACCTATGAGCGCCCCTGGGAAGTCGGCGTGGTGCCCGCCCAACGCTTCGACTGCGAGATTCGGGTCAAGTAAGTCGGCGCCAAATACCCCTTGCCCTGACGCCTGTGGCATTGCCCGCCGCGATGGCCGGGCCCATAGTGCGGCTGCGACGAAAGGAGGGATTTGATGCGCTGGTTATTCCTGGGGCTGGCAGGCGCCGCACTGTTTACCTACGCCCGCTTGCATGATCTGGTGGAACTGGGCCTGCTGAGCAAAGGCATACCAGTGCTGGCCATGCTGCTGTGGCTACGCCAGGCCCCAGCCGGCCATTATCGCCGCTGGATCAGCCTGGGCCTGCTGGCCTCACTGGCCGGCGACCTGCTGCTGGAATGGCCGGCGGATCTGTTCGTCTTCGGTCTGGGCGCCTTTCTGCTGGCCCATCTGGCCTATCTGCGTGCCTACCTGAACAGCTGCCGGCACGCCGCGTGGCCAGCCCTGCTGCTGGCGGCGAGCACTGGAGCGGGCATCTTCAGCCTGCTGGCCAGTGGCGGCCTGGGTGACCTGCTGCTGCCGGTCGGTCTCTATGCCCTGGCCATTAGCGCCATGCTCTGGCGCGCCCTGGCCCGTCTCGGTCAAGCCCATCTGTCGCGCACGTCGACCTGGCTGGCCGCCCTTGGCGCCACCCTGTTCGTGCTCTCCGACAGCCTGATAGGCATCAACCGTTTCGTCCAGCCCTTCGCCGCCGCCCCGCTGGCCATCATGATCAGTTACTGGCTGGGCCAATGGCTGATCGCCGCCTCCACCTTTGCCACCACAAACGAGCAGGCCCGCGATTAATCAGCTATAGCAAGTACAACAGTGACCTGATAAGGAACCGCCGCCATGGCAGCGTCCAGGCATGCAGTCACCCTATGCCTTCTGTTGCTCAGCATACCCGGATGCAGCAGTCTGCTGCCCAGCGAGCACGCCGAAGCGCGTTCGCCCTTCGATGACTACCTTGACTCTGAAATGCGTTATTCCAAGGCCATTCCCGGCAAGACAACACGCTCCGAACTCTTTGCTCTGGGCTTTGACCCCCTGACCCAGAGCAACGGCAAAATGTTGTCCTTTATCGACATCCGCCTGATGTTCGTACAGGCCAATGTGCCCATCGACTATCTGCCCGACGGTTTACTACAATGCCTGCAGGCCAAGGATCGCTGCATCGGCTATGCCTTCGAGTTTAATAAAACCGATACCAAGCGGGTGGGCAACTTCTGGGCCGATGCCTTCAACTTTCGCAAGAAACGTGAGCTGCAGGGCTGGAATTTCCGCGCCGTATTCGTGCTGGTGGACAACATGCTGGTGCATAAGTTGAGCAACGGCGAGCCGAATATCCGCCGCTACGAAGTCAAGCGTAATCCACTGGGACCGTTACAAGGGGCCGGTGGATTTATTCTCGACCAAATGCAGTAATCCAGGTTTGGCTGGGCGCCGGACTTGGCTAGAATGCCCGCCTTTGCCAGCCAGTACCGCCACCGTGAAACAGCAGCCCGACCGCCTCTTTGCCCAGCCCCTGGATCAGGTACCCGACTTCGTCTTCAACGAGGACGTGGTGCGGGTCTTCCCCGACATGATCAAGCGCTCGGTGCCGGGCTACCCGACCATTGTCGAGAATATCGGCGTGCTGGCCGGACAGTTTGCCCAGCCCCATAGCATGCTGTACGACCTGGGCTGCTCCCTGGGCGCGGTGACCCAGGCCCTGCGCCGCCATGTGCAGATCGAGGATTGCCGGGTGATCGCCGTGGACAATTCCAACGCCATGGTCCAGCGCTGCCGTGAGTACCTGCACGCCCAGGACTCGATGTTTCAGGAACTGCTGCCGGTGGAGGTGATCGAGGCTGACATTCTCAGCCTGGCGTTCCAGCCCGCCTCCCTGGTGGCACTGAATTTCACCCTGCAATTTATCCAGCCCGAACAGCGCCTCGAATTGCTCACGCGGATTCGCCAGGCCCTGTTGCCTGGCGGTGCGTTGATTCTCTCGGAAAAGCTGCGCTTCGAGGATGTGCAACAACAGGAACTGCTGGGCGATCTGCATATCGCCTTTAAACGGGCCAACGGCTACAGCGAGCTGGAAATCGCCCAGAAGCGCAGCGCCATCGAGAAGGTGATGCTGCCAGACAGCCTGGAACAGCACCGCGAGCGTCTGCTGGCTGCGGGTTTCAGCCAGGTCGTGCCCTGGTTCCGGTGCCTTAACTTCGCCTCGATGATTGCCCTGCCATGATCAATCGCCTCGACCTCGACGCCCTGCAGGCCGCGCTGGCCGGCACACCACTGCAGGACTGGGCGGCTGATTTGCCCGGGCAGATCGACGCCAAGCTGGCGGTCGGCCATGGCGACCTACCGCGCTGGTATGGAGCCGTGCAGGCATTGCCACAACTGAACGTCGAACACCTGGAGTTACAGCACAGTTTCAGTTTTAACGGGCCGTGCGACGAGCCCACCCGCGCTGCGCTGAAAACTGCCCTGCAGGGTCTGATTCCCTGGCGCAAGGGGCCGTTTCATCTGTTTGACGTGCATGTGGATACCGAATGGCGCTCTGACTGGAAGTGGCAACGGGTCGCCCCCCATCTGGAGCTGCAGGGCAAGCGCGTGCTGGATGTGGGCTGCGGCAATGGCTACTACATGTGGCGCATGCTCGGCGCCGGCGCCCACAGCGTGGTGGGTATCGACCCCAACTGGCTGTTTCTCTGCCAGTTCCTGGCGATGAAGCACTACCTGCCGGATCAGCCCGTCTGGCACCTGCCCCTGGCCTTCGAGGAGTTGCCGGGCAAGCTGCAGGGCTTCGATACAGTGTTCTCCATGGGTGTGCTGTACCACCGCCGCTCGCCCATCGATCATTTGCTCGACCTCAAGGACTGCCTGGTCAAGGACGGCGAGCTGGTGCTGGAAACCCTGGTGGTGGAAGGCGATGTGGAGCAGGTGCTGGTGCCGGAGGACCGCTACGCGCAGATGCGCAACGTCTGGTTCCTGCCCTCGGTGCCGGCCCTGGAGCGCTGGCTGCGCCGTGCCGGCTTTGTCGATGTGCGCTGCGTGGATGTCAGCACCACCAGCGTGGAGGAGCAGCGCGCCACCGAGTGGATGCGCTTTCAGTCGCTGCCTGAGTTTCTCGACCCGGCCGACCATAGCCGTACCGTGGAGGGCCTGCCGGCACCCTGCCGCGCCGTGCTGGTGGCGCGCAAACCGTAAACCGGATACATCACAGCTCCCGTAGGGTGGACATGCGCCAGCTTGTCCACCGCAGATGGCGGACACGCCTGCTGCATGTCCGCCCTACGCACTAACCCATCCTACGTTTTAACCGCGATTGGCCGCGGCGACGATCAGGGCCTTCATCTCCGCCACCGCCTGCTTGAAGCCGACAAACAGCGCATGGGCCACCAGGGCGTGGCCGATATTCAGCTCGTTGATGCCGGCAATCGCCGCCACCGGCTCGACGTTGTGGTAGTGCAGGCCGTGTCCGGCGTTGACGATCAGCCCATGCTGCAGGCCGCAGGCCACGCCATCGCGAATCCGTGCCAGTTCGCGAGCCGCCTCCTCGGGCGTATGAGCGTCGGCATAGCGGCCGGTATGCAGTTCGATGGCCGGCGCGCCGACGCGCTTGGACGCCTCGATCTGCTGCGGATCCGGGTCGATAAACAGCGACACCTCGCAGCCGATCTTGCTCAGGCGCTCGACCGCCGCGCGAATCCGCGCTTCCTGCCCGGCCACATCCAGGCCGCCTTCGGTGGTCAGCTCCTGGCGGGTTTCCGGCACCAGGCAGACATGCTCCGGGCGAATGCTTTCGGCGAAGGCGAGCATCTCCTCGGTCACGCCCATCTCGAAGTTCATCCGCGTCTGCATGACCTCCTTGAGCAGGCGCACATCGCGCTCCTGGATATGCCGGCGATCTTCGCGCAGGTGCACGGTAATACCGTCGGCCCCGGCTTCTTCGGCATCCAGCGCGGCCTTGACCGGGTCCGGATAGCGGGTACCGCGAGCCTGGCGCAGAGTGGCCACATGGTCAATGTTCACACCCAGCAGAATACGATTGGCATCAGTCACGGCTTGGCTCCTTGAGCGTCATAAACAATTCACGGCTGACCAGCGGTCGGCCGCCTAAATGGGGTGCCAGGGCCTGGCGCATCAGGCGCTTGGCGGCAGCCAGGGCGCCGGGTGCTGCCCAGTCGGCCTCGGCCAGGGCCAACAGTTCGGCCCCTTGAAACACACCGGGCTGCAGATGCCCCACCGGCACCAGCCCGGCTTCGGTGTGCAATCGATACAGACCCGCTGCGGCTATGGGTTGACCTTCGCTGTCCCGATCCAGGGCGAAACCATAGCCCAGCTCATCGAGCAGGCGCCATTCAAAAGAACGCAGCAAGGGCTCCAGGGCACGGCCTTCGGCCAGGGCCAATACGGTCATGGCGTAATGCTCGAAGACCGCCGGATGGGGATCTTCGGCGGGCAGCAGGCGAATCAGCAATTCGTTGAGATAGAGGCCACTGAACAGCGCCTCGCCGACCAGCAGATTGGGAATGCCGGCAGGCTCCAGACGGCCGACATTCTTCAGCTCGCCGCGCCCGCGAAACTCGGCTTCCAGGGGAATAAAGGGCCGCGCCAGGCTGCCCGCCTTGCCCCGGGCACCGCGCAGTACCGCACGCAGACGCCCCTGGGGAGTAAGAAAATCCACCAGCGCACTGCTCTCGCGGTAGGCACGGCTGTGCAACACATAAGCGGGCTGACTGAGGGCGAGCATGGGGCTTACTCGAAGAAGCGGGCACCTGGGGCACCCGCAGACGGATCAGATATCGTCGTAACCCAGTGAACGCAGGGCGCGTTCGTCATCGGACCAGCCGCCCTTGACCTTGACCCAGAGATTGAGCATGACCTTGGAGTCGAACATCACCTCCATGTCCTTGCGCGCTTCCTGACCGATGCGTTTGATGCGCTCGCCTTTGTCACCAATGATGATCTTCTTCTGCCCGTCACGTTCCACCAGAATCAGGGCATGGATATGCAGGATGCGCCCTTCGCGCTTGAATTCCTCGATTTCCACGGTGATCTGATAGGGCAGCTCGGCGCCCAGCTGACGCATGATCTTCTCGCGCACGAGTTCAGCGGCGAAGAAACGGCTGGAGCGATCGGTGACCTGATCTTCCGGGAAGAAGTGCACGCCTTCGGGTAGACGCTCGCCCACCAGCTGTTCCAGGGTATCGAGATTGTGCCCCTGCTGGGCCGAGATCGGCACGATCTCGGCATTCGGCAGCTGCTCGGCCAGCCACTTGAGGTGCGGCATCAGCTCGGCCTTGTCTTCCAGCCGGTCGGTCTTGTTGATCGCCAGAATCACCGGCCCCTGGACATACTGCACCCGCTCCAGAACCATCTGGTCTTCATCGGTCCAGCGGGTACGGTCGACCACAAAGATCACCACATCGACATCCTTGAGGGCCGACGAGGCGTTCTTGTTCATATAGCGGTTGAGGGCTTTCTCGTTGTTCTTGTGCAGGCCGGGAGTATCGACATAGATGGCCTGCACCTCACCCTCGGTCTTGATGCCGAGCATGTTGTGCCGAGTGGTTTGCGGCTTGCGCGAGGTGATTGCCAGCTTCTGCCCGAGGATATGGTTGAGCAGCGTCGACTTGCCCACGTTGGGCCGGCCGACGATGGCGACATAGCCACAGCGTGTAACGGGTGTATCAGTCATTGCCATTCTCCACACCCAGGGCAATCAGCGCAGCCGCAGCAGCCACCTGCTCGGCGATACGCCGGCTGGCACCCTGGCCCAGGGTCTTGTCATTAAGCAGGGCAACCTGGCATTCGACCACGAAAGTGCGGCAATGCGGCTCGCCCTGGATATCCACCACCTCGTAGCGAGGCAGTTCGCAGCTGCGCGACTGCAGAAATTCCTGCAGGCGGGTTTTCGGATCCTTGTTGGTATCGACCAGGGTCAGGCTTTCCAGCTCACCTTCCAGCCAGGCCAGCACCCGCTCGCGGGCCACGTCCATGCCAGCATCCAGGTAAATGGCGCCGATCAGGGCTTCCAGCGCGTCGGCGAGAATCGACTCACGGCGAAATCCGCCGCTCTTCAATTCACCGGAACCCAGACGCAGGTACTCGCCCAGATCAAAACCACGGGCCAGCACCGCCAGGGTCTCGCCCTTGACCAGGCGTGCGCGCAGACGCGACAACTGGCCTTCACGGGCCTGGGCAAAGCGCTCGAACAGGGCTTCGGCGGCGACGAAGTTGAGGATGGAGTCGCCGAGGAACTCCAGGCGCTCATTGTTGCGCCCGGCAAAACTGCGGTGGGTCAGGGCCAGCACCATCAGGTCCTGGTCCTTGAAACGATAACCGAGCTTGCGCTCGAGACGGGCCAGGGACTCACTCACGGCATGCGCACACGGAATTCTTTGTCGAAGCGCACGACCAGGTCGATATTGCGGATCAGGGGCTCACGGCGCTCGTACTTGAGGTGCGCATGAAACTCGTTGTTTTCCAGTTTGACCTTCAAGACGTCCTTGAGCGGCAGGTCGCGAATGCTGTTGACCTCCATGCCACGGCTGACATGCCCCATAAAGGCATTGATAGTGCGCACATCGCCCGATGCTTCGGTTTCCACCGAGGTGATGATCTTTTCCATCGACATATAGTCGAAATAATGCGGCAGGACCTTGAAAGCCGCGCTGGCAAAGAACGCCACCAGCACCAGCACCAGCATCCAGCTCAGCATCGACATGCCTTTCTGCGAACGCGCAAATATCATCTATGCCCCCAATATGTGAAATGCCTGGCTCAATTTGGCCCGACAAAGACTATATATAGCTCGCGCCGCCGCTTTACGCCGCGCCGCGAAATCCTTACTTGATCAAACCAACCCGGGAGAAATTGGGCAGGTTGCGCGACTTGGGATCCGGCCAGCTCATCCACACGGCGAAGGCCTTACCGACGATATTGCGATCCGGCACCATGCCCCAGAGCGGCTGGGGAATCTGCGGATCCTTCCAGTAACGGCTGTCGTTGGAGTTGTCGCGGTTGTCGCCGACCATGAAGTAGTGCCCCTCGGGGATCACCCACTCGCGGCCTGGCTCGACCCGGTAGCGGGTCATTTCCTTGCGGATCTGGTGTTCGATATCACCCAGACGTTCGTTGTACAGGGTCACACTGCCGAGGCTGCCGGGTTCTTCACCGAGCAACTGCTGGGCCACCGCCTGACCATTGATAAACAGCTGCTTGTCGCTGCTGTAGGCCACGTGATCGCCGGCCAGCCCCACTACCCGCTTGATGTAGTTGATATTGGGGTCACTGGGGTAGCGAAACACCATCACATCGCCACGCTGCGGGTCACCCACCTCGATGATCTTGGTATCCAGCACCGGCAGGCGGATGCCATAGGCGAACTTGTTGACCAGGATAAAGTCGCCCACTTCCAGGGTCGGTTTCATCGACCCGGACGGAATCTGGAAGGGTTCGACCAGAAAGGAGCGCAGCACCAGAACAATGGCCAGCACCGGAAAGAACGATTTACCGTACTCGACCAGCAGTGGCTCCTTGTTCAGCCGATCAATGACCGCTTCATCGGGCTCGCCGACCTGCCCCTGATAACTGGCAATGGCCGCACGCCGGCGCGGCGCCAGAAAGATCAGATCGAATAGCGCCAACGCACCACAGACGGCGACAGCGACAACCAGCAACAGCGGGAAATTGATCGACATAAGACCTAGCTATCCAACCTCAGCACGGCAAGGAAGGCTTCCTGTGGAATTTCCACGTTGCCGACCTGCTTCATCCGTTTCTTACCAGCCTTCTGCTTCTCCAGCAGCTTGCGCTTACGGCTGACGTCACCGCCGTAGCACTTGGCCAATACGTTCTTGCGCAGCGCCTTGACCGTGGTACGCGCCACGATCTGCCCGCCGATGGCGGCCTGGATGGCCACATCGAACATCTGCCGCGGGATCAGTTCTTTCATCTTCTCGGTCAGCTGGCGACCTTTGTAATGGGCATTGTCCTTATGCACGATCAGGGCCAGGGCATCGACCTTGTCACCATTGATCAGCACATCCAGCTTGACCAGATTGGCCGACTGATAGCGATCGAAGTGGTAATCCAGCGAGGCATAACCGCGGCTGGTGGACTTCAGACGATCGAAGAAATCCAGCACCACCTCGTTCATCGGCAGGTCATAGCGAACCTGAACCTGAGAACCGAGGAACTGCATGTCACGCTGCACACCGCGTTTCTCGATACACAGGGTAATCACATTACCCAGGTGCTCCTGCGGCACCAGGATGGTGGCCTGGACGATGGGCTCGCGGAAGTCCTCGACCGAGGACACATCCGGCAACTTGGACGGGTTGTCGACGTAAATCGTTTCACCGTTCTTGAGCAGGACTTCGAAGATTACGCTCGGCGCAGTGGTGATCAGATCCAGGTTGTATTCACGCTCCAGGCGCTCCTGGATGATCTCCATATGCAGCATGCCGAGGAAGCCGCAACGGAAGCCAAAACCCAGGGCATCGGAGCTTTCCGGCAGATACTGCAGCGACGAGTCGTTCAGCGTCAGCTTCTGCAGCGCATCACGGAAATCCTCGAAATCATCCGAGCTGACCGGGAACAGGCCGGCATAGACCTGGGGCTGGATACGCTTGAAGCCCGGCAGCACCTCGACATCGGGGGTGGCAGCCAGGGTCAGGGTGTCGCCCACCGGCGCGCCGTGAATATCCTTGATGCTGGCAATGATAAAGCCCACTTCACCGGCCTTGAGGTCGGCAGTGGCAGTGTGCTTGGGGTTGAATACGCCGACGCTGTCCACCAGGTGCACCTTGCCCGTGGACTTGACCAGCACCTTGTCGCCCTTCTTGATCCGGCCATGGCGCACGCGCACCAGGGACACCACGCCCAGGTAGTTGTCGAACCAGGAATCGATGATCAGGGCCTGCAACGGCGCATCGATCTCGCCCGTGGGGGCCGGAATGGTGTGTACCAGGCGCTCCAGCACCTCGTCGACGCCCAGGCCAGTCTTGGCGCTGCAGGTCACGGCATCGGTGGCATCAATGCCGATGATCTTCTCGATCTCTTCCTTGACCCGCTCCGGCTCGGCCTGGGGCAGATCGATCTTGTTCAGCACCGGCATGACCTCGAGGCCCTGCTCGATGGCGGTATAGCAGTTGGCTACCGACTGGGCCTCAACCCCCTGGCCGGCATCGACCACCAGCAGCGCACCTTCACAGGCGGCCAGGGAGCGACTGACTTCATAGGTGAAGTCCACATGCCCCGGGGTATCGATAAAGTTCAGCTGATAGGTGATGCCATCACGGGCCTTGTAATACAGGGTGACGCTGTGCGCCTTGATGGTGATCCCGCGCTCGCGCTCAAGGTCCATGGAATCCAGCACCTGGGCTTCCATTTCACGATCAGCCAGGCCGCCACACATCTGGATAAAACGGTCAGCCAGGGTCGACTTGCCGTGGTCAATGTGGGCGATGATGGAGAAATTGCGGATATGACTCAAATCACTCACGGATCAACACTCAAAAAGGTCGCAGGCGACTGCCCGCCGAAAATAGCCGGGAAGTGTACCCGAAAGCCACCTTGTCCGTCATCCAGGCCCCACGCAAAGGCCACCACGTAAAAGGGCGACCAACGTCGCCCTTTTACCCTGCTCGACCGATCAGTCAGCCAGCTTGAAGGTAATAAAGCTGGCGCGCCCCTGACGCAGTACCCGCATGGACACCGAGCGATTCTTCGGCAGCGCCTGGGCCACCTCGGTAAAGGTCTTGGCCGAGTCGATGGCCTGATTGTTCAGGTGGGTCACCACATCCCCCGGGCGCAGGCCGATCAGCGCCGCCGGCCCCTCCATCACCTCGGAAATCACCACACCACCGCGCAGATCCAGATTCTTCTTCTGCTCCGCGGTCAGCTCCACCACCCTGACACCCAGGCGATTGCTGCTGCGCTCGGCGCCTGGCTGCGCGGCACTGGCCAGCTCTTCACCCTCCTCGGGCAGCGCACCAATGGTCAGGGGCAGCTTGCGCCGCTTGCCTTCACGCACCACTTCCAGGGTTGCCTTGCTACCCGGCTTGAGCGCGCCCACCAGGTGCGGCAGATCCGCCGACATGACGATCGGCTTGCCATCCAGGCTGAGAATCACATCACCGACCTGTAAACCACCCTTGGCGGCCGGGCCGTCTTCCAGCACCTGGGCGACCAGAGCACCGGCCGGACGATCCAGGCCGAAGGACTCGGCCAGATCCTTGTTCACTTCCTGAATCACCACCCCCAGCCAACCGCGGCTGACCTTGCCATCGGCCTTGAGCTGCTCGGCGACATCCATGGCCACGCTCATGGGAATGGCGAAGGACAGCCCCATAAAGCCACCGGAGCGAGTGAATATCTGCGAATTGATGCCCACCACTTCGCCGGACAGATTGAACAGCGGCCCACCGGAGTTGCCCGGATTGATCGCCACATCGGTCTGGATAAAGGGCACATAGCTCTCGTTCGGCAGGCTGCGACCCTTGGCGCTGACGATACCGGCGGTCACCGAGTGGTCGAAACCAAAGGGCGAGCCAATGGCCAGCACCCACTCTCCGACCTTGAGGTCTTCGGATTTACCCAGTTTGACGGTAGGCAGGCCCTTGGCCTCCACCTTGAGCAGGGCCACGTCGCTGCGCGGGTCAGCTCCCACCAGTTTGGCTTCCAGCTCGCTGCGATCGGACAGGCGCACGATGATTTCATCGGCATCGGCGATCACATGGTTATTGGTCAGCACATAGCCATCGGCAGAAATGATAAAGCCCGAACCCAGGGACTGAGCCTCCCGCTGCCGCCCACCGCCCGGGTTCTGTGGCACCTGGGGAATATTGCGCTCGAAGAATTCGCGGAATATCGGTGGCAGTCCCTGCAGGTCAGGAATATTCAGCTGCCCACCAGCCGCCATGCGTTCCGGCATGCGCTGGCGCGTGCTGATATTGACTACCGCCGGCGAAGCCTTCTCCACCAGTTCGGTAAAGTCAGGCAAATTGGCCTGTGCCACCAACACCTGCCCCAGCAGCAACAGGGCCAGCAAGGCGGAACAGGACTTCTTAAGGCTAGGCATCAACATACGGCTCCCTATTTGCTTACAGGCAAAGTTTCAGTTCGACCCTCGGCCGCCAACAATGCACGCAACACCACAGGTTGCGCCGCTGGATCATCCGAGCTGCGCAAGCTGTAGCGGCGCACCCCATACCACGTTGCCAGCAGCCCGGCAAAGGCCGCCAGGATAACCAGTGGCTCCCCCAGGGCCAACCACTGAGCCAGCCCCGCGGCCATAAACAAACCCAGCAGGGGCAGCAGATAAACCAGAATGGAGCCACGCACCAGCAGGTCTTCACGCACGCCGATGACCACCGCATCCCCCACCTGCAGCGACAATCCACTCAAGGCTCGCACATAGCCACGACGGGCACCGGCGCCCAGCTGGTTGAGCAGTCCCTGACCGCAGGCCGCCTTGGCCGAACAGGCCGAGCAGGTGCTTTTGCGCAGGGTTTCGACCCAGACAGCACCAGACTCCACAGCGACCACCCGCCCCTGCTCCTCGATCACGGCGCCTCCTCGGCGGGCAAGGCACGCATCGACAGGGCCACGCGCTCGGCCGTGCCCATGGGGATCTCGCCCACCACCGTCACCATCACATCGCCCTGCTCGGTCTGCACCCGACGCGACACGGCCGTGGTCGGCCCAACCTGACTGCGCAGATCTTCTGCCGCCGCACCGCGCAGGGGCTCAAGGAAGACGGAAAAGCGGGCCAGACCATCACCGTAGACCAAGCACGCCACTGCTTCATCCGAAGCCGGACTGCGCCGCTGGGTACTGGCATGCAGGGCAAAACCTGGTGGCAGCCAATCCGACTGCCAGACCGGGTCCGTCTCTATCTGGGTCACAGCAGGACGCAACGGCTGACAACCCGCGCCGCCTTGCAGGGACTTGGTGGCGGGCATAGAGGTGTTCAGCCGGGTGAACTGGAAACGTTCCAGCAACTGGCCTTTATCGCTCAACAACAGGGATTTGAGGGGTAAACCACTCTGCATATCCACATGCAGTTCAATGCCATAACGGTGCTGATCACGGGGCAACAGCGCCAGCACCACCGCAGCACGACCGGCCACGCGAGACTTGCCGACCAAGCGCAATTCATAGGACTGCTGCAACTGAGCGGCAATCAGTTGCCTGGACGGCCACAGCGGACCGGTACTCAGCTGATCCGCCAGGCTGCCAGTTACACAGCTGATCTGGTCATCGACTCGCACCACTTCCTGCGGCATCCCATCGAGCTGCAACAAGCGCTCGTGCGACCCCTCACCCTCAACGCGACGCCAGATGGCGTGGGTGGAGAAACTGCCATTGCGTTCGTAGATAAAGGTGCCCTGGTAGCTCTGGGCACGCTCGGCCTGCGCCAGGCGTTCGAGCCAGTCATGAGCCTCGTCGGCCACCGCCGGTGCGGCCCAGATACCGAGCACAATCCAGGCAGCTAAGGGAGCAAAGCGCATAGGCCGGCTTACCGGCTTTCCAGGCTGGCCGCCCGGGCATAGGGCAGCGCACTGTCGGCGCCGCTCATGGCAGCCTGCTGGGCATGCTGGCGCAGATAGCTGGGTAGACGCTGTTCATGCCAGGTAGAGGGCTGCGCGGGCTGACCAGATGCCTGGGCCTGCTCGGACTCACTGCTGAAGCCGGCCAACAGCGCCGGCCCCTGCACCTGAGGCAGACTCAACATGGGCTGAGCAGCCTGCTGCGCCATCTGCGCACCGGTAATCGCGTCCTGATTGTAGAAACGCACGCCAACCAGCACCGCCAGCGTCACCGAAGCCGCCACAGCCAGGCGCCCCAGCGTACGCCAGGAAGCCGGCGCACGCGGCTGCAGTGCCGGCGCTGGTTCATCGGCCAGAGCTGCCGACACTGCGGCAGCAATATCCAGACGTGGCTCCAGCAACTCCTTGTGCATCACGGCCCGGGCCAACTGATAGCGACTCCAGGTGGCACGCACATCCGCGTCCTCACTAGCTGCCAGCACGCGACGCAGCTCCAGTTCATCCGCTTGATTGTCCATCACCGCAGACAGCGATTCATGCAGAGTTTCACGACTCATGGCTGTTCCTCTCTTGGCTGACGCCGCCTCAAGCTTCCTGCAACAAGGGTTGCAGCGACTTATCAATAGCCTCGCGAGCACGGAAAATCCGCGACCGCACCGTTCCCACAGGACATTGCATCACGCTGGCAATATCCTCATAACTCAAGCCGTCGAACTCACGCAAGGTCAGGGCCGTACGTAAATCCTCGGGCAACTGCTCGATGCTGCGATGCACCGTGGCCTCGATCTCATCGCGCAACAAGGCACGCTCGGGCGACTCGATATCCTTGAGTGCGTGGTCGCCGTCATAAAATTCGGCATCCTCGGCACTTACATCACTTTCTGGCGGCCGCCGACCGCGGGACACCAGATGATTCTTCGCCGTATTGATGGCGATGCGGTACAGCCAGGTATAGAACGCGCTGTCCCCGCGAAAATTCCCCAGCGCCCGATAAGCCTTGACGAAGGCTTCCTGGGCAACATCCTGAGCCTCATGGCTGTCATGCACAAAACGCACAATCAACCCGAGTATCTTGTGCTGATACTTCAGCACCAGCAGATCGAAGGCGCGCTTGTCCCCACGCTGCACGCGCTCGACCAGCTGCTGATCTTCTTCCTGGGTTAGCATGAACACTCCTCGATAGGTTTGCAGGAGTGCTTTTGCCACCAGTCAATCACCTTGCAAAAGTAGACTCGGGCATTGCGCAAAAGTTCTCTCCTTCAAACGTGCCTCCTGCCAATCCGGTGGCGGGACGACATACAAGGTGCAGCCATGACCTGCCCGCTGCACCTGTGATCTGTTTTATTGCCCATGACGCAATAGACGCCAGACCTGTTAAGCACCAGCCGGCACGGTAAGAGCCGCACACGACACGCCCGCCTATAGAACGTCGCGCAGGTAATAAGTTCCTGAGCAAGCCGCCTGGGAATAAGGAAGCTATTGTGCCGCCCACCCCCTCTATATACTAGGGGCCGCCTTTCGCGGAATCCGGACATGAGCCAACACCACCAACACGACATTCTGGTCATCGGCAGCGGCGCCGCCGGCCTTACCCTGGCCCTGACCCTGCCCAGCCACCTGCGTATTGCCGTACTGAGCAAGGGCAACCTGGCCAACGGCTCCACCTACTGGGCTCAGGGCGGCGTAGCCGCCGTGCTGGATGATACGGACACCGTCGAGTCCCATGTCGCCGACACCCTCAATGCCGGGGGCGGCCTGTGCCGTGAAGACGCCGTGCGCTTTACCGTTGAGCATAGCCGCGAAGCCATCCAGTGGCTGATCGACCAGGGCGTGCCCTTTACCCGCGACGACGAAACGGACCGCGAAGACGGTGGCTTCGAGTTCCACCTGACCCGCGAGGGCGGCCATAGCCACCGCCGCATCATCCACGCCGCCGACGCCACCGGCGCCGCCATCTTCAATACCCTGCTGGAACAGGCCAGGCAGCGCCCCAATATTGAACTGCTGGAACAGCGGGTGGCGGTCGACCTGATCACCGAGCGCAAGCTGGGCCTGCCCGGCCAACGCTGCCTGGGCGCCTACGTACTGGATCGCAGCACAGGCGAGGTGGACACCTTTAGCGCCCGTTTCGTGGCGCTCGCCACCGGCGGTGCGGCCAAGGTCTATCTGTACACCAGCAACCCGGACGGGGCCTGCGGCGATGGTATTGCCATGGCCTGGCGTGCCGGCTGCCGGGTCGGCAACCTAGAATTCAACCAGTTCCACCCTACCTGCCTGTACCACCCCCAGGCCAAGAGCTTCCTGATTACCGAAGCGGTGCGCGGCGAAGGCGGCCTGCTCAAGCTGCCCAATGGCAAGCGCTTTATGCCGCGCTTCGACAGCCGCGCCGAACTGGCACCGCGCGACATAGTCGCCCGCGCCATCGACCACGAAATGAAACGCTTAGGGATAGATTGCGTGTACCTGGATATCAGCCACAAACCGGCTGAGTTCGTGAAGACGCATTTCCCCACCGTTTACGAGCGCTGCCTGACCTTTGGCATCGACATCACCAAGCAAGCCATTCCGGTGGTGCCCGCCGCCCACTACACCTGCGGCGGCGTGGTGGTCGACCAGCAGGGCCGCAGCGACATACCCGGTTTGTATGCCATCGGCGAAACCAGCTTTACCGGCCTGCACGGCGCCAATCGCATGGCCAGCAACTCGTTGCTGGAGTGTTTCGTCTATGCCCGCGCGGCCGCCGAGGATATCGTCAGCCAACTGGAGCGGGTCGAGATGCCGAGCAACCTGCCCGGCTGGGACGCCAGCCAGGTGACTGACTCGGATGAGGACGTGATCATTGCGCACAACTGGGACGAACTGCGGCGCTTTATGTGGGACTACGTAGGCATCGTACGCACCAACAAGCGCCTGCAGCGGGCCGAGCACCGGGTGCGCCTGCTGCTCGATGAAATCGATGAGTTCTACAGCAACTACAAGGTTAGCCGCGACCTGATCGAGCTGCGCAACCTGGCCCAGGTGGCCGAGTTGATGATTCGCTCAGCCATGCAGCGCAA
Source organism: Pseudomonas xionganensis (assembly GCF_009763245.1). Taxonomy (GTDB): domain Bacteria; phylum Pseudomonadota; class Gammaproteobacteria; order Pseudomonadales; family Pseudomonadaceae; genus Aquipseudomonas; species Aquipseudomonas xionganensis. The sequence continues at coordinate 351,460 of NZ_WKJZ01000002.1, forward strand.
GGAAAGCCGTGGCCTGCACTACACCCTGGACTACCCGGAGCAGCTGAGCGAAGCGCGCGACACTATTCTGCAGCCGCCCACCTACGTCGACTGAATTTCAGGCGCAGCCGCAAGCGCCGATGCAGATCCCGCGGCAGACTATCGCGGGGAATGCACAGGGCATGCACCCGACGCTGGCCGGCCAGGCGAAAGCGCAGCACCACTATAAGCGGCAGGGCCAGGCTATCCGGACACAACTGGACAGCCTGCCAGCCCGCACCCTCACTGAACAGCTGCCAACCGTCCTGATCATGGCGCAGGCCACGGTAGGCGGCAGGAGACGTCAGCAGCACCTGCCGCGGCATCACCCACAGGGCATGTCCCAGGCAACCTAGCAAACCGAGCAGTACGCCCCAGACCGGCAGATCCAACAGCAGCAGGCTCAGCGACGCCAACCCCTGCACGGCAGCATAGGCCAGCAGCAACCCCAGCGAAGGCTGCCAGTGACATTCGAAGGCTTCACTGCGGCTGGACACGATCCAGAATCATGCGAACCATACGCTTGAGATCGGCATCCTCGGGCTCACCCCGCTGCATAAACCAGCCGAACATGTCCTGATCCTCGCATTCGAGCAGTTTGCGGTAGCGCGCCCGATCGTCCTCATCCAGATTCGGGTAGACCTCCCGAACAAAGGGCACCAGCAACACGTCCAGCTCCAGCATGCCGCGCCGGCTGTGCCAGAACAGACGATTGAGTTCAACCGAGTCGACCATGGGAATGCTCCTAGATAGGGACGCGCAGTATAACAGGCGCAAGCGAGCCTCAAGCGGCGAGCGCTACAAACAGCCCGCTCAACCGGACAGTGAAACTTATATGGCCTAACCCCTTGGCCGCCACACCAACAGCCTTGCAGCAAGCGATGGCGCCCGGCCATTTTTTCCAGGCTTTTACTTGAAGCGGGTAGCTTGCGGCTTACCGCTGCTTTTATGATGGACACCCGAACTTTTCTCCAGCGATGCCCAATAACCCATGGCCGATACCGCGTTTTACTGCTCCCTCAGCCACGAAGGCATCCTCGCCGTGCGCGGCCCGGATGCCAGCAAGTTTCTGCAGGGCCAAGTCACCTGCAACCTCAACTACCTCGGCGCCAGCTACTCCAGCCTGGGCGCCCGCTGCACACCCAAGGGCCGCATGCAATCGAGCTTTCGCATCGTCAACGTCGAGGACGGCTACCTGCTGGCCATGACCAGCGAACTGCTCGCCGCGCAACTGACCGACCTGCAGAAATATGCGGTATTCAGTAAATCCAAACTCACCGATGAAAGTGCGGCCTGGGTACGCTTTGGCCTGAGCGGTGGCGATGCCGTATTGCACGAGCTTGGCCTGATGCTGGCGCACGAGCCAGGCAGCCTGGTGCAGGCCGACGGGCGCCTGGCCCTGCGCCTGCACGATGGCCGCGCCGAGCTCTGGGCCCCCGCGGCACAGCGCGAGCCCCTGCAACAGCAACTCAGCCAGCAGTTGCCCCAGGCACCGCTCAATGCCTGGCTGCTGGCCCAGGTCCGCGCCGGCATCGGCCAGGTCACGGGGCCGACCCGTGAGCTGTTTATCCCGCAGATGATCAACCTGCAGGCCCTGGACGGCGTCAGCTTCAAGAAGGGCTGCTATACGGGCCAGGAAATCGTCGCGCGCATGCAATACCTGGGCAAGCTCAAGCGCCGCCTGTACCGCCTGAGCCTGGCCGGCGGTGAAGTTCCGGCACCGGGCACAGAGCTGTTCTCACCGGTCCATGGCTCCAGCGTTGGCGAAGTGGTGCTGGCTGCCCAGGCCGAGCAGGGCTGCGAGCTACTGGCGGTGCTGCAACAAGACGCCAGCGAGGATGGCCGCATCCATCTGGGCGCAAGCGATGGCCCCACCCTGAATTTGCTGGATTTGCCGTATACACTGGACTCAAACCGCGAGACCCAGCGCTAACCTAATCAATGCTGACAGCTTAAAGAGAATGACCCATGAGCATGCTTGCCGAGAAAGTCCTGAAGGACCTGATCAAGGCCATCGACAACGATGAGCTGGTTCTGCCCACCCTGCCGGAAGTGGCGCTCAAGGTGCGCGAGGCGGCCGAAGATCCGGATATCGGCGTGGCCCAGCTTAGCAAGGTGATCGGTAACGACGCCGCCCTCACCGCACGTATCATCAAGGTGGTGAACAGCCCACTGCTGCGCACCAACAAGGAAATCACCGACCTGCAGATGGCCGTGGGTCGCCTCGGCATCAACTACACCTGCAACCTGGCCACGGGCCTGGCCATGGAGCAGATGTTCCAGGCCACCAGCGACGTGGTCGACCGCAAGATGCGCGAAGTGTGGAACAAAAGCACGGAAATCGCCGGCATCTGCCATGTGCTGTGCAAGCACTACACCCGCCTGCTGCCGGATCAGGCCACCCTCGCCGGCCTGGTCCATCAGATCGGCGTGCTGCCGATCCTCACCTATGCCGAGGAACACAGCGAGCTGCTGGCCGATTCCATCAGCCTCAACCATGTGATCGAGAAGATCCACCCGATCATCGGCGACAAGATTCTGCGCACCTGGGAGTTCCCCGAACAGATTGCCATGGTGCCCAGCCAGTACCTGGACTTCAGCCGCGACAGCGCCAAGGTCGACTATGTGGACATCGTTCAGGTGGCCACCCTGCAGAGCTACATGGGCAGCGAACACCCCTATACCCAGCTGGACTGGAGCCAGATCCCGGCATTCCGCAAGCTGGGCCTGGACCCGAGCCATAACCTCAACGAGGACGAAGACCTCTCGGCCGCCATGGAAGCGGCCATGAGCATGCTGCAGTAATCCCCGCCGTGCCGATTGCAGCTAAGCTCAAATGAATATCTGCATCGGCACCCCTCAAATGCGCGCACTGCTTAGCTGCCTGCTGCTCAGCCTGCTCACTGCCCTGCCGGTCGCGGCGGATGCAGTGCGCCTGACCAATGGCGAATGGCCGCCCTATCTCGGCGAACAGCTCCCCCACCAGGGCGTGGCCTCACGCATTGTCGTCGAAGCCTTTGCCCTGGAAGGGGTCCAGGTGCAGTGGGAGTTCCATCCCTGGGCACGCTCGCTGCAACTGGCCGAACGCGGCAAGCGCCACGGCAGCGCGGTGTGGCTGCGCAGCCCGGAACGCGAAGCCAAGTTCTTTATCAGCGACCCGGTGGTGGAGAGCGGCTACTACCTGTTTCACCGCAAGGACTATGCCTTTGACTGGCAGCAGGTCAGCGACCTGCAGGGTCGGCGCCTGGCCGGCACCCGCGGCTATGACTATGGCGAAGCCTTTCAGCAGGCCGAGGCCGCAGGGCAGCTCAAGGTCAACCGGGTCAATAGTGATGAAATCGCCTTTCGCCAGTTGCTGGCCCGGCGCATCGACCTTTTCCCGATGGATAAGGTGGTGGGCTTCGACATGCTCCATCAGCATTTCAGCGCCGCCGAGCGGGCGCAGCTGAGCTTTCATCCCAAGCCCCTGCGCGCCGACAGCCTGCACCTGCTGCTCAGCCGTGAGGTCGCGGAAAACGCCGAGCTGATCGAACGGTTCAACCGTGGTCTGGAGCAGTTACGTGCCAGCGGCAAGATCGCCCAGTACCTGCTGGAAATGCAAAGGCCGCTAAGCCTGGGCCCCTGAGGCAAACTCCACCCGCACCAGCAGGCCATGGGGTCGAGCCTGGTGCAGGCTGATTTGCGCCTGATGGGCGCGGCAGATCTCCCCGACTATGGCCAAGCCCAGCCCGGCCCCCGAACCACCCACACGGCGCCGATAGAAGCGGGCAAAGACCTTTTCATGCTCATCTGCGGGAATGCCCGGCCCATTGTCTTCCACTTCCAGCAACGGCCCCGGCAATACCCGCAGAATCACCTGACCGCCGGCCGGGGTATGGGCCAGGGCGTTGTCCAGCAGGTTGCACAGCAGCTCGTTGAGCAGGGTCGGCTCGCCCAGCAGCCACACCGGCTGCTCGGCTTCCAGGGCCAGATCGATACCGCGGGCATGGGCCAGAGGCGCCAGGGCCAGGCCCAGCTCCCGGGCCAACTGGCTCAGGTCCAGGCGCTCGGCACCGCCCTCGGCAATCGCCCGGGCGCCACTCTCGATCCGCGCCATGGACAGCAGCTGGTTGGCCAGATGAGTGAGTTTGTCGGTGTTCTGCGCCGCCTCCTCCAGGGTGCTGCGCCACACATCGGCCTCCTGTGCGCGCAGGCCCAGTTCGACCCGCGCCTTGAGCGCCGCCAGGGGCGTGCGCAGTTCATGGGCGGCATCGGCAATAAACTGCGCCTGGCGCTCGAACAGATTACGCAGGCGCTCGTTGAACTGATTCAGCGCGCCCACCAATGGCCGCAATTCCCGCGGCAGATCAGCATCGGGCAGAGGCCGCAGGTCATCGCTGGTGCGCGCAGCCACGCTGCGGCGCAGGCTCTCCAGCGGGCGCAGGGCCAGGGTCACCGCCAGCCACACCAGTAGCAGGGCACAGAGTGCCAACAGCCCCATGCGCAGCAGGGTGCCGAGCAGCAGGGCCTGGGCCATGCGCTCGCGGGCGCCCTGGGTCTCGGCCACGCGGATTTCCGCCATGCCATTGCTACCGGGCTCACTCACCGGCTGCAGCAGGCTGACCACCCGCACGCCCTGGGCGCGGTACTCGGCATCATAGAAGCGTGCAAGGGCCGGGTAATCATCGGTACGTGGCGTCCCTGCGGGCGCGCCCGGCAAATCTTCGTAGCCGGATACGGAGGCCCCCTGCAGATCCAGCACCTGGTAGTAGATGCGCCCGGCACTGTCATAGGCGAAGGTGTCCAGAGCCACATAGGGCACATTGGCCTTGAGCCTGCCGTCCTCGGTATACAACCCCTCGGCGATGGCCCGGGCCGAGGCCAGCAGGGTGCGGTCATAAGCTGTGTCGGCGGCCTGGCGGGCACTCCAATAGGCGCTCAGGCTGCTGACCAGCAGGATCAGCGCCAGCAGCAGCCCCAGGCGCCGTAGCAGCCGCCCACGCAGGCTACCCGTCTCAGCCATCGACGGCCTCCAACAGATAACCCAGGCCGCGGAAGGTGACGATGCGCACGCCACCGCCCTCCAGCTTCTTGCGCAGGCGATGGACATAGATCTCGATGGCGTCGGGACTGGCGTCCTCGTCCAGACCGAACAGCTGGGCGGCCAGCTGTTCCTTGCTCATCACCCGCCCGGGCCGCGCGATCATCGCCTCCAGCACCCCCTGCTCGCGGGCCGTCAGGCTCAGGGTTGCGCCATCCAGGGTGAAACGGCGGGTGCCCAGGTCATAGAGCAGGTTGCCGCAGCGCTGCTGCTGTTCGCCGCCCAGCATGCTGCGGCGCAGCAGGGCCTTGACCCGCGCCTCCAGCTCGGACAGCTCGAAAGGCTTGGCCAGGTAATCGTCGGCGCCCAGGTTGAGGCCATGCACCCGATCCTTGACCTCGCCACGGGCGGTGAGCATCAGCACCGGCAGGGTCTTGCCACGCTCGCGCAGGCGCGCCAGCACCTGAAAACCGTCCAGGCGCGGCAGGCCGATATCGAGAATGACCAGGGCGTAGTCCTCGCTGGCCAGAGCCAGGTCGGCGGCCACCCCGTCATGCAGCACATCCACCGTCCAGCCTGCGCCCTTGAGCGCCTGGGCCACACTGGCCGCCAGCTGCAGATGGTCCTCGACCAATAGAATTCGCACCCTACCTCCCCAGCCAAGCCGGCTCTCCAGAGGGCCGGAGTGTACAGCGCCGCACTCGCTTGTGAATTGCCCAAATGCCGGCGCCGAACCTCAGGAAAATCCTTGCCGCCTGGCAAGCCTGAGCGCCACAGACCCGAGCGCCCGTGCTCCAGGGGTTTTCTTTCAGCGCTGAAAGCCTGGTGAAAGTTTGACCCCCTAGGATCGCTGACAGGTGGCTCGATCCACCGACCAGAACGACCCGCGCAGTGGTGCGCAGGCGTGACAAAAACAACAATGGAGACCACAAGATGCTCAAGGCATCCCGTCAGGCCCTGCCGCCTGCTCACCTGCTCAGTCTAGCCGTAGCCGCGACGCTGCTCGCCCCTGCCGCCCAGGCCGCTTTTGTCGAAGACAGCACAGCCAGCCTGACCACCACCAATATCTACCTGAACCGCGATTTCCGCGAAGGCGACGGACAGAACAAGCGCGAAGAGTGGGGCCAGGGTTTCCTCCTCGATATCCAGTCCGGCTACACCGAAGGCACCGTCGGCTTCGGCCTCGATGCCCTGGGCATGCTCGGGGTCAAGCTGGATTCCGGCGGCGGCCGCACCGGCACCGACCTGTTGCCTGTGCAGGATGACGGCGGCACCCCCGACCAGTTCGCCCGCCTGGGCCTGACGGCCAAGGTCAAGGTCTCCGCCACCGAGTTTCGCTATGGCTCGCATATCCCCGAGCTGCCGGTGGTCAAGGCCAGTGACAGCCGCTTGACGCCCCAGGTATTCGAAGGTGGCCTGCTGACCTCCAGCGAGCTGGAAGGGCTGACCGTCACCGGCGGACGCTTGGACAAGGTGATCGACCGCGCCTCGACCAACTCCGAGGAACTGGTGCTCAACAGCAAGAACAAGCGCTTCACCGCCGGGGTCAGCGCCGATCACCTGGACCTGCTCGGCCTCGACTACCAGCTCAATAAAAACCTCAAGGCGCGCTACTTCCATGCCGAGCTTGAGGACATCTACCGGCAGAACTTCTTCAACCTGCTGGCCAGTTACCCCCTGGCCGGCGGCACCCTGGCCGCCGATCTGCGCCTGATGCTCAGCGATGATTCCGGCCAGGCCAACGCCGGCAAGATCGACAACCGCGCGCTCAATGGCGTGTTCAGCTACGCCCACAGTGGGCACAAGCTCAGCCTGGCCTATCAGAAGATGAGTGGCGACACCGGCTACGCCTATATCGATGGCAGCGACCCCTACCTGGTCAACTTCGTGCAGATCAACGATTTCGCCAACGCCGACGAGCGCTCTTGGCAGGCCCGCTACGACTACAACTTCGCCAGCCTGGGCCTGCCCGGCCTGAGTTTCCTAACCCGCTACGTCAAAGGTACTGACGCGCGCATTGCCGGCAGCGACCAGCGTGGCGGCGAATGGGAGCGCGATATCGAACTCAAGTACGTGGTGCAGAGCGGTGCGCTCAAGGATGTCTATGTACGCCTGCGCAACGCCAGCTTCCGTTCCGACTTCGCCCGTGATGCGGACGAGAACCGCATCATCGTCGGCTACACACTGCCGATTTGGTAATCCACAATAAAAACCGCGAGGAACCAAAAATGAAAACTGCCTTTACCCGCATCGCCCTGGCCACCGCCTGCCTGACCTTCGCCGGCCAGCTGCTGGCCGCTGAACCCAAGCGCCCCGAATGCATCGCCCCGGCCAAGCCCGGCGGCGGCTTCGACCTGACCTGCAAGCTGGCCCAGAGCGGCCTGAAGGACGAGGGCCTGCTCAAGGCCCCGATGCGCGTCACCTATATGCCCGGCGGCGTCGGTGCAGTGGCCTACAACTCGGTGATCGCCCAGCGCGCGGCGGACCCAGGCACCATCACCGCCTTCTCCAGCGGTTCCCTGCTCAACCTGGCCCAGGGCAAGTTCGGCCGCTACGACGAAACCGGTGTGCGCTGGCTGGCCGCCGTGGGCACCGACTACGGCGCCATCACCGTGCGCGCCGACTCGCCCTTCCAGAACCTGGATGACCTGGTCCAGGCCCTGAAGAAAGACCCGAGCAGCATCGTCTTCGGCGCCGGTGCCACCATCGGCGGCCAGGACTGGATGCAGACCGCCCTGATCGCCCGCCTGGCCGGTATCGACCCGAAAAACCTGCGCTATGTGGCCTTCGAAGGCGGCGGCGAAACCCTCACTGCCATGCTCGGCGGCCATGTCCAGGTCACCTCCAGCGGCCTGGGCGAAGTCACCCCGCAACTGGCGGCGAACAAGGTGCGCATCCTCGCCGTGCTGTCCGAGGAACGCCTGCCCGGCACCCTGGCGCAGATCCCCACCGCCCGCGAACAGGGCTACGACATCACCTGGCCGGTGATCCGTGGCTTCTATATGGGCCCGGAAGTCAGCGACGAGCAGTACAACTGGTGGAAACAGCAGTTCGACACCCTGCTGGCCAGCGAGGACTTCGCCAAACTGCGTGAGCAGCGCGACCTGCTGCCCCTGGCCGTGACTGGCGACGAACTGCAGGCCCTGGTCTTCAAGCAGGTTGAAGAATACAAGGCCCTGGCCGGCGAATTCGGCCTGATCCAGTAAGCGGTTTCCTTGCCCCCTGTAGGAGCCAGCTTGCTGGCGATCCGCCATCTGGAATCGCCAGCAAGCTGGCTCCTACAAAAAAACGGCATCGCATGCACTCATAACCTCTGAGGTAATCCTCTATGTACGTTCGCCTGTTTGCCGCGAGCTGGCTGCTGCTGTGCGCCTGTCTTGCCGTGCTGGCCTGGGGTTTCCAGGCACCTTTCGCCTATGACCCGGTGGGCCCGCGGGCCTATCCCCTGCTGCTGCTCACGCTGATGGCCGCCGCCAGCCTGTGGCTGCTGTGCAAGCCCGATCTGCTGGAGCAGCGTTTCAACCCCCAGGCCGCCGGCCGCGCCCTGCTCTGCGTGCTCACGCTGCTGGCCTACGCTCTGTTGTTCGAGGTGCTGGGCTTTGTCATTGCCACTGCCCTGGCCGCCTTCGTCCTCGGCCTGCTGTTTACCGGCCGCCTGCTGCCCTGCGCCATCAGCGGCCTGCTGATGGGCGTGCTGCTCTACAGCCTGTTCGACCTGTTGCTGGATGTGCCCCTGCCCCTGGGCCTGTTCGAAGCCTTTGTGGAGAGCTGAAATGGAAACCCTGAATTTTTTAATGCAAGGCTTTGATGTCGCCACCCGCCCGACCAACCTGCTGGTGGCGCTGTTCGGCGCCTTTGTCGGCACCGTGGTGGGCATGCTGCCGGGCCTGGGCCCGATCAACGGCGTGGCGCTGCTGCTGCCGCTGGCCTTTGCCCTCGGCCTGCCGCCGGAAACCGCGCTGATCCTGCTCGCCGCCGTCTACCTGGGCTGTGAATACGGCGGACGCATCTCCGCCATCCTGCTCAACGTGCCGGGCTGTGCCGCCTCGGTAATGACCTCCCTGGACGGCAACCCCCTGGCCCGTCAGGGCAAGGCCGGCATCGCCCTGTCGCTGTCGGCGATGAGCTCCTTCGTCGGCAGCACGATCGCCACCTGCGGCGTGATCCTGTTCGCCCCGCTGCTGGCCAAGTGGGCCGTGGCCTTTGGCCCGGCCGAATACTTCGTGATGATGATCTTCGCCATCGCCTGCCTCGGCGGCATGGTCGGTGACAAACCGGTGAAAACCCTGATGGCCGCCCTGATCGGCCTGGGCCTGGCCACGGTCGGGGTGGATTCCACCACCGGGGTGTACCGCTTCACCTTCGGCAGCGTCAGCCTGTCCGACGGCATCCAGTTCATCATCGTGGTGATCGGCTTCTTCAGCGTCAGCGAAGTGCTGCTGATGCTGGAGAAAACCCACAGCGGGCAACAGGCGGTCAAGGCCGGCGGGCGTCTGCTGTTCAACTTCAAGGAGTTCTGCTTCACCTTCGCCACCATGGTGCGCAGCGGCCTGGCCGGTTTCGTTATCGGCACCCTGCCCGGCGCCGGCGCCACCATCGCCAGCGCCATGACCTATATGAGCGAGAAGCGCATGGCCGGCGCCAGCGGCAAGTTCGGCGAAGGCGATCTGCGCGGCCTGGCCGCGCCGGAAGCGGCCAACAACGCCTCGGCCTGCGGCTCCCTGATCCCCATGCTGACCCTCGGCGTGCCGGGCTCGGGCACCACCGCGGTGATGATCGGCGCCCTGACCCTGTACAACATCACCCCCGGTCCTTTGCTGTTCGAACAGCAACCGGATGTGGTCTGGGGCCTGATCGCCTCACTGCTGATCGGTAACGTGATCCTGCTGGCGATGAACATCCCCCTGGTCGGGCTGTTCTCCAAGATGCTCAGCGTGCCCAACTGGGTGCTGGTGCCGGCCATCACCGCGATCAGCATGGTCGGTGTCTACGCGGTGCACAGCACCACCTTCGACCTGGTGCTGATGATCGGCCTCGGCGTGTTCGGCTATATCCTGCGCAAGCTGGACTTCCCCCTGTCGGCGATCATCCTCGGCTTCGTCCTCGGCGAGTTGATGGAAGACAACCTGCGCCGCGCCCTGTCGATCTCCGCTGGCGAACTGAGCATCCTCTGGAGCAGCCCGATCAGCCTGTGCCTGTGGGGCCTGACTGCGCTGATGCTGGGCATGCCGGCCCTGCGCAAGTGGCGCGCCCGTCGCAGCGCCCAACCGGCCAATGCCTAAGCACTGGCATCCGGCCCACTGGCCCAGCTGGTGGGCCACCCCCCTGGTCGGCCTGGCCGGGGGCTACCTGGCCAGCCTGCTCGGCTGGCCTTTGCCCTGGCTGATCGGCGCCCTGCTGGCGGTCATCGCCGCCCGCTGCAGCGGCTGGCTGATCACTGAGCTGCCGGGCGGGCGCAAAGGCGGGCAATGGCTGGTGGCCAGCGGCATCGGCCTGCACTTTACCAGCGAGGTGCTGGCCCAGGTGCTTAGCCACCTGGCGCTGATTCTCAGCGCCGCCATCGGCACCAGCCTGCTCAGCCTGATCGGCATCCTGATTTTGCGCCGGGCCGGGGAAAATCGCGCCACCGCCTTCTTCGCCAGCATGCCGGGCGGTGCCAGCGAGATGGTCAACCTGGCCAACCGAAACCAGGCGGAACCGGCCAAGGTGGCCGCTGCCCACAGCCTGCGCCTGCTGCTGGTGGTGCTGCTGGTACCGGCGCTGTTTACCTGGGGCCTGGCCCCGATCGAGGCGCCCGCCCCCGCCGCCGTTGACTGGCCCTGGCTGGCCCTGCTGCTGCCGGGTGGCGCCCTGCTGGCCTGGCTATGGGCTCGATTCGGCCAACCCAACCCCTGGATGCTCGGCCCGCTGACCCTGTGCGCGGTGGCCAGTGTAAGCTTCGACCTGCACCTGGGCCTGCCCACCTGGCTCGGGCAGACCGGGCAATGGCTGCTCGGCTGCGCCCTGGCCTGCCACTTCGACCGCCGCTTCTTTCGCAGCGCCCCGGCCTTTCTCGCCCGCATCCTGCTGTTCAGCCTGCTGGCCATGCTCGCCGCCGCACTGTTTGGCTACGGCCTGGGCGCGCTGGCCGGGGAAAATCAGCACGCGCTGATGCTCGGCATGATGCCCGGCGGCATTACCGAACTGTGCCTGAGCGCCGAAGCCCTGCAGCTGTCGGTGGCCCTGGTCACCGCCGTGCAGGTGCTGCGCCTGTTTCTGGTGATGTTTCTGGCCGAACCACTGTTTGCCTGCTGGCAGCGGCGTCGGGCAGATTTTTAGCGGATATGTCCAGGGCCGCCCAAAGGCTCATGTCTGGCGTAAGCTCGGGGCTTCTTGTGTAGAGGCACCGAGCATGGGATGGCAGCCCGTCAAAACCGGTCTGATCCTGCTGCTGCTGACCAGCCTGCTGGTCGCCTGCAGCCGGGTTGATCTGGCCTACCGCAACCTCGACCGCCTGATTCCCTGGCGTCTGGACCACTACCTGGCCCTCGACGCCGAGCAGAAGCGCTGGCTCAAGCCGCGCCTGCAAAACCAATTGCAATGGCACTGCAGCGCCGAGTTGCCACGCTATATCGACTGGCTGCAGCGCAGCGAACAGCTCTTTCGCGCTGACCCCAAGCCGCAGCAGCTGCTGGCCCAGTTCGCCGAGTTCGATAGCGCCATTGATCGCCTCTACCGGCAGATCACCTCGGACGCCATCGAGCTGCTGCAGGGGCTAAGCCCCGCGCAGGTCGAGCATCTGCGTCAGGCCATGGAAGAGCGCAATCAGGAAGATCACCAGGACTATATCGAGCCGCCAGCCGCCACCCTGCTGAGCCAGCGCACCACGCGCATGGAAAAACGCCTGCGGCCCTGGCTGGGCAAGCTGAACGCCACGCAAAAGGCCCATGTGCAGACCTGGGCGCAGCGCCTGGAAGGCCAGAGCCCGCTGTGGCTGGACAATCGCAGGCACTGGCAAGCCCTGCTGCTGGAAGCCCTGCAAAGCCGGCAGCAGGCAGACTTTGCCGAGCGTCTAAAACCGCTGTTGGAAGAACGCGAACGCTTCTATACCGAGCCCTACCGCCAGGCGGCGAGTAACTCCCGCCAGGCCCTGGCCCAACTGTTCAGCGACCTGCTGGCCAGCGCCGAGCCCGAGCAACGCCAGCGCCTGAGCAAGCGTCTGGCCGATCTGCGCGAGGATCTTGAGGGACAGCGCTGCGGGTAAGGTGCGCCGTGCGCACCGATCATTCGCAACCCTTATGGGTGCGCACAGCGCACTCTACTCCCACCAGGCAAGCCCTGCTAACTCAGTTCCGGCAAGCGCCAATCGATAGGCGCCAGCCCATGCTGGTCGAGAAACTTGTTGGTGCGGCTGAAATGGCCATTGCCGATAAAACCGCGATGGGCCGACAGCGGCGAAGGATGCACGGATTTCAGCAACAGGTGCTTGCTGCTGTCGATCAGCCCGGCCTTGCCCTGGGCATGGGCACCCCAGAGCAGAAACACCAGATGATCGCGCTGCTGGCTGACCACCTCGATCACCTTATCGGTAAAGGTCTGCCAGCCAATCTTGGCATGGGAGCCGGCGTTGCCCTGCTCCACCGTCAGCGAGGTATTGAGCAGCAGTACCCCCTGCTCGGCCCAGTGCTGCAGGTTGCCGTGATTGGGCATATCGATATTCAGGTCACGCTTAAGCTCTTTATAGATATTCACCAGCGACGGCGGCGTCTTCACCCCCGGCTGCACCGAAAAGCACAGGCCATGGGCCTGGTCCGGGCCGTGGTAGGGGTCCTGGCCGATAATCACCACTTTCACCTGGTCCAGCGGCGTGGAGTTGAGCGCATTGAAGATCAGCGGCCCTGGCGGGTAGATCACCTTGCCGGCTGCCTTCTCCGCCCGCAGAAAATCCCCCAGCTGGCGCATATAGGGCTTGTCGAATTCTTCGTGCAAAGCCGCTTTCCAGCCTGCTTCGAGTTTGACCTTATCGGCGGCGCTCATGCCTGAATCCTGCTTATATCAACGGAGACGGCACGCTAAGGAAGGGATCAGGGCAAGTCAAGGCGAATGCTGTTCGACTTGGCTGTCAGGCTTGCCGCTTGCACGCAACGAGATAAAGACAGGCACAGCTAGCTAGTAGCAAGGGACTCATGACCTATACATTCACCACGAGCCATACGGGATGCCGTGTTGTTCGATGTACGCCTTGGCAGCGGGCTTTAACGAACGATGCCTCCCCTTCGACATCCCTTGGTATGGCCCTTTTGGCTCAACTTCAGCTTGAACGCGAAGGACTTCTGAGCCTTTGAAGCAGGAACCACTAACCCGCAGCTTTACGATACCACCAGGCGCCAGACCGATAACGACTGCATCTCGATATGCGGATTGCCGTCCACCCATGACGCATTCAACCTCTTCTTGCTGAAGCATTAAGTTGCGAGCTGACTCGGGGATTTCCAGCGTCGCTCGATAGGTTTGCGGTTCAGACAAGGATTGCCAGCGGATAAATATGCTTTGGGGAAGCTCCAGTTGACTCATGTACTTCCCAGAGCCCATACCGATTTTTGCAGGCCACCCTGATACTTCGCCCGTACTGGAAACGGTGCCAGACATCGCTTGGGTGGCGGTAATTCCATGAACATCCGTAACGTCGGCGGTCTCTAACCAAATATCCATGTGTTCAGGTGTAAAGAAGCCCAGATGCCAGGCTTTGTAAGGTAGCTGCGGCCTACTGTGCGTCTCGGTACCGCTACAAACTCCAGGAACTTGACTAAGTAAAACGACAGCAAGTAGCAAACACTTCATGGGCTATGCACTACCACGAACCATACGGGATGCCGTGCTGGTCTATATAAGCCTTCGCTGCGGGTTCAAGTGGTAAAGCATATTGCCCATCGCTTTGCCCTTGGTCAGGTCCCTTTGGTTCAATTTCAGCCTGAACACGCAAAACTTCAGAGCCTTTGAAGCAGGAACCACTAACCCAAAGTTTTACGATACCACCAGGCGCTAGACCGATAACGACTGCATCTCGATAAGCGGACTGCCGTCCGCCCATGACGCAGTCAACCTCTTCTTGCTGAAGCATTAAGTTGCGAGCTGACTCGGGGATTTCCAACGTCGCTCGATAGGTTTGCGGTTCAGATAGAGACTGCCAGCGGACAAATATGCTTTGGGGAAGCTCCAGTTGACTCATGTACTTCCCTGAACCCATACCGATTTTTGTAGGCCAGCCTGATACTTCGCCCGTGCTGGAAACGGTCCCAGACATCGCTTGAGTGACGGTGATACCACGAGCATCTGTTACATCGGCGGTTTCGAGCCAAATATCCATATGCTCTGGGGTAAAGAAACCTAGATGCCAGGCTTTGTAAGGTAGTTGCGGTTGGCGCAGGTAACAGGCTTTGTGATCCCCCATATCCCGGATCAAGCAATGTTTGCCGATAGCCAGGGGCACGCTTTTGAATAATTCAGCTACATCAGAGTGCCCTTCGGCAGTCAGGGTGACCGTGTCTTTATTTCGTTGCCAGTGGCCTTGAACACGGCCATCTAAGTTGCCATAGGCAAAGGTTGCCTCGAAGCGGCCTTTGTCTTTCAAGACCAGTGTGGAGCCTGTTTCTCGTGCGCCTTGCAGCACATAGCGGCCAGCTAGCTCGGTGGCCGGTTTCGCGCTTGCTAGTAACGGAATAAGGGTTAGCAGAATAAAGAGGTAATGCTTCATAGCAGGGTTACCGAATCTGGTTTGTTCGGGTGGATGGTACGCTGCCCGTCTCTTGTTGGGCGATTGACGAAGTGAACGCTCAATGCGCCACTCTCACCGGGGTACACATTCCAGTGCGCCGCTTGGTGCAGGAAATGGGCGTAGAGTAAATCTTGCTCTTCGAACTCAAGATTTAATGGCGTCTTGCCCTGGGCGTAGGCCATCAATTTATCCGCAATAAGAGTTAGCTCCACAGGTAGCCGTAGCTCACTTGTATTAGGGATTGGCCGAAGTGGTGTCCCGGTGTCTTTAGCCAAGGCATGCATGATGCGCAAGGGAATGCGCCCATATTCACCACGCACTTTTCGCTCAAGTTTTACTTGGGCATAAATCACTTTTCGGCGGCCAGGATTGTCGGTGGAACGTACTTGTCTCCAGTCGATAAATAGCTTGCCATTAGGATGGACTAAGTCGATCAAGCCCCGTTGCAACCAGGACTGAAGAGCTTGGCTGGCTTGCTTCCAGGCTTGGCTTTCTTCATTGGGCAAGCGGTTATCAATTTCATCGCGGAAGGGGCGAGTTAGAAACAGTTTTTCCTCTGCTTCCAGTGGGTAGTTGCCGCCAATGTCGCCATGCGAGCCGGGCAGGACGATTTCGGTAAAGTTTGGCTGGGTACTGTTGAGCGAAAAGTTATGGCGGTACTCGTCGCCTGCCACCAAGTGGATTACACGCTTTGCACTGTCTTTGGCCAAATGCAATTTGAGGTCACCGTTCTGGTCATCGTTCACGTCCCACCCGTCACTCAGGCCGCCGATGGCTGCAACAGTGTCAAACAACCCGACGAGAGTCACTTGTATGTCCTGACCAAACCGCCAGGCAAAGCATCCGGTTAGCGGCGTTTTAAACTTGCGCATAGCTTGGGCTAAAAGTGACGAGCCTCCCCGTTGAAGGTCATTGACGAAATGGCGGGCGGCGGCAGCTCCTCGACTGAAGCCAAAAACATCAATTTCGATGCTGGCAATTTGCTTGTAGGGATTTAAATCGAAGAAGGTTTTTAGTGCGTTTGAGCACCTCTCAGCACTGGCCTCTACTTTGGCTATGACCCCGGTATCACCAGCACCAAGAGCCATATCTGGGAACTGCTGATCAGGTTGATCTGTTCTTGTGCCGACACCCTCAATATAGATGCGCAGCTCAGCTTTTTGCTCAGTATCAGCAAGCCTTCTCGTTACATCATCGCCGTATAAATCATGCAGCCGGGCAATGTTAGTCCGCTCCCGTGCATAGCTACTCATTGGGTCCATCTGATGAGGAGGGCAGTAATCCAGAAGGGCTTGTTCATCGGCTGCATCGTAACCAAGTTGGTTGGCGCGGCATTGAGCCCCCAGTGCAACGTTGGAAGCATTGTCGCCGGTTCCATCGAAGAAGAAGCCCACGCGCAAGGTAATGCCCTGCTGCGTTTGTTCTTCCAGTTCTTCCTCCTCGTCCTCTTCTTCAAGGCCAAGTGGCGCGGGGTCGCCAGGTTCTTCCTGCCAGGTTCGCGCGAGAGTGTCAGTGAGCGGGGCTAAGCTATTCGGAGCACTTGTGCCTGACGCATGTGCTGCGCCGCTACCTATCGCCAGCGCTACCGGCGCACTGAACGCGGCGGCATTGTGGGTCGTACCGATCAGTACAGTCCCCGAGCCACCAATCACGACATTGCCATGGCTGCCGATGCTGCCAAGGGTAGTGGCGGGCATTCCATTGATTAGTACGTTCGGAATTACATTGCCTACGAGAGCACCGCCACAGGCGGAGCTATCCCCCTGGCGCGCAGCACTCAGGTTATCGAACAGGACGTTCGGCGAACCGCTGGCAATCGGATTGACGCCATGACCAGGGATCGGGCAGGCCGTTGGGTCTGATAGACGTGCGGCGGGTTTTCCGCTCATGTGCACACTCCTTGTGAGTCACTCGCTTCTCGCGAGTCGAGCATCCTTGAATTCGAGTTAGGTGCCCCACTTCGGGGCTGGTGCGAATCCTAACCTGCACCCTATGTGCAATGTCTTGCGCAGTCGGCCACAACACTAAGCACCGCACATCTTCAGCCTAAAGATGCGACCAGACTAAGGGACGTATGTATAGACAGGGAAACGATGGCCAAATCACTTCACCCCTAACAACCGCTTTGCCGGAAGTAGCCATTTCTTCGTGACACATGCCTGACTTACCCCCGATGCAGCGCCCGGTAATGACTGGGCGCCATACCCACCACCTTGCGAAATAGCCGCGAGAAGTAATAGACGTCCTCATAACCCAGTTGCTCCGCCACCTGGCGGATGCTCTGCCGGCCTTCGTCGAGCAGGCGGCAGGCGTGGGCCATTTTCAGCTGGATAAAGTCCTGAATCGGCGCATGGCCGGTCAGGGCGCGGTAGGTTTTGGCAAAGTGAAAGCGCGACAGCTTGAACTGCGCCGCCAGCTCGTCCAGGTTCAGGTTGTCGTGCAGATGGGCGCGCATCACCGCCTGCACCGCGTCCACATCCAGCACCCGCCCGGATTTCAGGGTGGCCCGCGCCGGCAGCACCGCCAGGGAGGTCAGCAGCACCTGCAGCTGATGGGCGGCGTGGATAAAGTGGGCCAGGTTCAGGCCCTGTTTACGCAGGTTAAGCAGCGCATCGAACTCGGCCAGCAGCCGTGGCTGCACGCCGATGCGCCAGAGCGGTCCCGGCCCCAGGGGGTTGAGAAAGTCCGTCACCAGCTCGCCATCGAAATGCACCCAGTACAGGGTCCAGGGTTTGTGCGCATCGGCGCCATAGGCGTGGGCAGCGCCCTTGGGCAGCAGCAGCAGATCACCACCGCTAACAGCTAATCGTCCATCCCCCGTTTCCAGCCAACCCTGGCCGGCGCGGCAGTAGATCAGCAGATGATCCTCCGGCTGGGCGCGCTGCATCAGGTGGCCCAAGGCGTCGGGGTAGAAGCCCAGGGCCAGGGGGTAGCAGCCCGCCGTCAGCGCATGCTTGGCCAGCAGGCGACGCAGCCTGGGCGGGGTGATAAAGCGCACGCCGTTGGCCGGCAAGGGCCAGTTGGAGGTATGGATATCGGCCTGCATAGGAACGCCTGAAGAGCCCGAAGTTGATCCGGATAAGGGTCAAAGAGAGATTTATGACTCAATAGTCAATCCCAAGATAGTCCATCGTCAGACCAAGATCGTCAATCCACAAAGCCGCGCCAGGCGTCTATAACACTGACAAAACAACAACCACTCCCGTGGAGACAACGATGGCCAAGGCAATCCCGCAACTGATCGACGGTGAATGGCGCGAAAGCCGCGCCCGCGAATTTATCGAAGTCACCGACCCGGCCACCCAGGAAGTCCTGGCGCTGGCACCCAAGGCCACCGCCGAGGAGATCGAAGCGGCGATTGCCAGTGCCAAGGCAGCCTTTGTCACCTGGCGCGAGGTGCCGGTGTCGGATCGGGCGCGGGTGATGCTGCGCTACCAGCATCTGCTCAAGGAACACCATGACGAGCTGGCGGAGATTCTCGCCGGGGAAACCGGCAAGACCCTGGCCGATGCCAAGGGCGATGTCTGGCGCGGTATCGAGGTGGTGGAGCAGGCCTGCAATATCGCCAGCCTGATGATGGGCGAGACCATGGAGAACGTCGCCCGCGATATCGACACCGCCAGCTGGATTCAGCCGCTCGGCGTATGCGTGGGCATCACCCCGTTCAACTTCCCGGCGATGATTCCGCTGTGGATGTTTCCCCTGGCCATCGCTGCCGGCAACACCTTTATTCTCAAGCCTTCGGAGCAGGACCCACTGACCCCCAATCGCCTGACCGAGCTGTTTATCGAGGCCGGCGCGCCCAAGGGCGTGCTGCAGGTGCTGCACGGCGCCCGCGAGGTGGTCGACAGCCTGCTGACCCACCCGGATATCCGCGCCATCTCCTTCGTCGGT
Source organism: Pseudomonas xionganensis (assembly GCF_009763245.1). Lineage (GTDB taxonomy): Bacteria > Pseudomonadota > Gammaproteobacteria > Pseudomonadales > Pseudomonadaceae > Aquipseudomonas > Aquipseudomonas xionganensis. Next base: position 370,146 of record NZ_WKJZ01000002.1, read on the forward strand.
TCGGTTCCGGTGGGCCAGCATATCTACCGCACCGGCACCGCTCACTTGAAGCGCGTGCAGGCGTTTGCCGGGGCGAAGAACCATATGGTGATCATGCCCGACGCCAATACACAGCAGGTGCTGAGCAACCTGGTCGGCGCCAGTTGCGGCGCCGCCGGGCAGCGCTGCATGGCGATCAGCGTGGCGGTGTTTGTCGGCGAGTCGAAGCAATGGATCGACGAGCTGCAGGCGCAGATGGCCGATCTGCAACCCGGCTACTGGACCGATGGCCACGCCGCCTTCGGCCCGCTGATCAGCCAGCAGGCCAAGCAGCGCGTGCTGCGCCTGATCGCCGAGGGCAAGGCCGAAGGCGCCCAGTGCCTGCTGGATGGCTCGCACTGCACCGTCGAGGGCTACCCCAACGGCAACTGGGTCGGCCCCACCCTGTTCCGCGGCGTAACGTCCAAGATGGGCCTGTACCGCGAGGAAATCTTCGGCCCGGTGCTGGTGTGCATGGAGGTCGACACCTTGGAAGAAGCCATCGAACTGGTCAACGCCAGCCCTTACGGCAACGGCACCTCGATCTTCACCCGCTCCGGCGGCGCGGCGCGGCATTATCAGCACGCGGTGGAAGTCGGCCAGGTGGGCATCAACGTACCGGTGCCGGTGCCGCTGCCGTTCTTCTCCTTTACCGGCTGGAAGGGCTCGTTCTATGGCGACCTGCACGCCTACGGCAAACAGGGCGTACGCTTCTTTACCGAGACCAAGACGGTGACCAGCCGCTGGTTTGATGAGGACTCGGTGGCCGGGGCGAATATGACTATTCAGTTGAAGTAAGAACTGGCCCTCTATTGACGCACTGCAATACCCGGTCCCTTAGACCAAAAGACAATGCCTCCCTGCGCGCCGGGGCCTCACAGTCGGCCCCGGCACACCAAAAAACATGGAGGATTGCGATGAAAAAACTGACTGCCAGCCTGGCCCTGTGGGCCGGGATCACCGCCGTTGCACAGGCTGCCGAGCCCATCACCCTGGGGCTCAACTACCCGCGCACCGGCCCTTATAAGGAAGAAGGCTTGGCCCAGATGCGCGGCGCCCTACTGGCCATCGACGAGCTCAACGAGCGCGGCGGCGTGCTCGGCCGGCCCCTGCGCCTGTCCAGCCGCGACACCGCCTCGCGCCCGGAGAAGGCCGTGCGCAATGTCGACCGCCTGGCCGCCGAAGGCGCCGCCATGCTGTTCGGCGGGTCCAGCAGCGCCGTGGCCATCGCCGCCAGCAAGCGTGCGGCCGAGCGCGGGTTGCTGTACTTCGGCACCCTCACCTACTCCAATGACACCACCGGCAAGGACGGCCACCGGCATATGTTCCGCGAATGCAACAACGCCTGGATGAGCGCCCGCGCCCTCGGCCAGTACCTGAACAAGGAGCTGCCGAACAAGGATTACTTCTACGTCACCGCCGACTACACCTGGGGCCACACCACGGAAAGCTCCCTGCGCCAGACCACCGGTAGCGAAGCGCTCGGCCAGCACCCCGGCGTCAAGGTGCCCTTCCCCGGCGCGCGCATGGCCGACTATCACAATGCACTGACCCAGGCCGCCGCGAGCAAGGCGCAGATTCTGGTACTGGTGCTGTTCGGCGAGGACCTGGTGCGCGCCATGCGCATCGCCCAGGACCTGGGCCTGACCAAGCGCATGCAGATCGTCGCGCCCAACCTGACCCAGCATATGGTCGAGCAGGCCGGTCCCGGGTTGATGCAGGGCGTGCTGGGCACCGAACCCTGGACCTGGCGCGTGCCGGCCCTGGAGAAATCCGAGCGCGGCCAGGCCTTCGTCGAGCAGTTCAGCCAGCGCTACCAGATGTACCCGTCCAGCTCAGCCGCCTCGGCCTACAGCATCGTCCAGCAGTGGGCCGATGCCGCCGAACGCACCAAGAGCCTGGACAGCCAGGCGCTGATCAAGGCCCTGGAAGGTCACAGCTACAGCCTGCTCAAGGATCAACAGCAGTGGCGCGCCTTCGATCACCAGAACCTGCAGACCGTCTATGTGGTGCAGGTCAAACCCCGTGCCGAGGTGATGAAGGATCCGTTCAAACAGGACTATTTCGCCATCGTCGATCGCCTCGACGCCTCCCAGGCAGCCCCCAGCCTTGCCGAATGGCAGGCCGAACGAAAGGCCGCCGGACAACCCCCGACCCTGCAATGAGGACTTATGGACTTCGAACTCAGCGATGAACAACGCCTGCTGGTAGACAGCGCCCGCGCCTTCGCCACCAAGGAGCTGGCGCCTTATGCCGCCGACTGGGACCGTGACCATCACTTCCCGGTGGAGGTGATCAAGCGCGCCGCCGAACAGGGCTACCTGGCCCTGTATATCAAGGAAGAAGACGGCGGCCTGGGCCTGTCCAGGCTGTCCTCATCGCTGATTTTCGAGCAGCTGGCGGCGGGCTGCATCGCCACCACGGCCTTTCTCACCATCCACAATATGGCGTCATGGATGCTCGCGTCCTTCGCCGATCAGGCCCTGAAGGATGCCTGGCTACCGCGTTTGACCAGCGGCGAGCTGCTGGCCTCCTACTGCCTGACCGAGCCGGATGCCGGCTCCGACGCCGCCAACCTGCGTACCCGCGCCCGCCGTGACGGCAACGAGTACGTGATCGACGGCAGCAAGTGCTTTATCTCCGGCGCCGGAAGTACCGATGTACTGATCGTGATGGCGCGCAGCGGCGAAGATGGCGCCAAGGGGGTGTCCTGCTTCCTGGTGCCGGCCGATGCCGAGGGTGTGAAGTACGGTCGCAACGAACTGAAGATGGGCTGGCGCGCCCAGCCTACCCGCACCATCAGCTTCGAAGGCGTGCGTATCCCCGCTGGCAACCGCATCGGCCCCGAGTGCCAGGGCTTTGTCTACGCCATGAAGGGCCTGGACGGCGGGCGGATCAATATCGCCAGTTGCTCCCTCGGCGCCGCCCAGGCGGCGCTGGAACAGAGCCTGCGCTATGTGGAGGAACGCAAGCAGTTCGGCAAGCCGCTCAGCGCCTTCCAGGCCCTGCAGTTCAAGCTGGCCGATATGCTCACCGAGCTGACCGCCAGCCGGCAGATGGTGCGCCTGGCCGCGCACAAGCTGGACCAGGGCCACGGCGAAGCCAGCCTGTACTGCGCCATGGCCAAGCGTTTTGCCACCGACCACTGCTTCACGGTATGCAACGAGGCCTTGCAGCTGCATGGCGGCTACGGTTATCTCAATGACTATCCGCTGGAGCGCTGGGTGCGCGACAGCCGCGTGCACCAGATTCTGGAAGGCACCAACGAGATCATGCGGGTGATCATTGCCCGCCGCCTGCTCGATCAGGGCGGCATGCTGGATCGCTTGCTGTAAGAACCCGCATAGGATTTGCTGCGCGTCGGCCCTGCTGCGTTAAAAACAGGCTCGGAATGCTCATGTACAAAAGTACACTCCGCTTCCTCGCCTCTTTTTGCCTTGCATGGCTCTAGCTCGCTAAATCCTTAATAGCTCCTAAGCAATTGCAGAAACGAGGACGTTTATGAGCACTGCCATCGAACCCTACAAGCCCGGTGTATTCGACCTGACCCACAAGCTCACCGTGGAAAAGCACGGCCATACCGCGCTGATCACCATCAACCAGCCGCCGGCCAACACCTGGGACCGCGACTCGCTGATCGGCCTCAAACAACTGGTCGAACACCTCAACCACGACGATGACATCTACGCCCTGGTGATCACCGGCCAGGGCGGCAAGTTCTTCAGCGCCGGCGCCGACCTCAAGCTGTTTGCCGATGGCGACAAGGCCCGCGCCCGGGAAATGGCCCGGCGCTTTGGCGAAGCCTTCGAGGCGCTGCGCGATTTCCGCGGGGTGTCGATTGCCGCAATCAACGGCTACGCCATGGGCGGCGGCCTGGAATGTGCCCTGGCCTGCGATATCCGTATCGCCGAGCGCCAGGCCCAGCTGGCCCTGCCGGAAGCCACGGTGGGCCTGCTGCCCTGCGCCGGCGGCACCCAGCACCTGAGCTGGCTGGTAGGCGAAGGCTGGGCCAAGCGCATGATTCTCTGCGGCGAGCGGGTGGATGCCGAGACGGCTCTGCGCATCGGCCTGGTCGAGCAGGTGGTCGACAGCGGCGAGTCCCGCGGCCATGCCCTGCTGCTGGCGGCCAAGGTGGCGCGGCAGAGCCCGGTGGCGGTGCGCACCATCAAGCCGCTGATCCAGGGCGCCCGCGAACGCAGCCCGAACAGCTGGCTAAGCGAGGAGCGCGAGCGCTTTGTCGACCTGTTCGACGCCGACGACACCCGCGAAGGGGTCAACGCCTTTCTGGAAAAACGCGACGCCCAGTGGCGTAACAAGTGATCCGTAGGGTGGATGTCGCTTTTTACATCCACCAGAACCGCATGCGGTGGATGGTTAAAACGCCATCCACCCTACGATGGAACCGCCCATGAACGTGCAATTCGAAGAACGCCCCGCCCAGCAGGGTATGCGTATCGGCATCGCCAGCCTGGATGCCGAGAAGAGTCTCAATGCCCTGTCCCTGCCGATGATCGAGGCCCTGGCCGACCGTCTCAAGACCTGGGCAAATGACCCGACCATCGCCTGCGTGCTGCTGCGCGGCAACGGGCCCAAGGCCTTCTGCGCCGGCGGCGATGTGGTGCAGCTGGTGCAGCAGTGCCGCGAGCACCCGGGGCAAATTCCGCCCCTGGCGCGGCGTTTCTTTGCCGACGAATACCGCCTGGACTACCTGATCCACACCTATCCCAAGCCCTTTATCTGCTGGGCCCATGGCCATGTGCTGGGCGGCGGCATGGGCCTGATGCAGGGTGCGGCCATCCGTATCGTCACCCCCAGCAGCCGTTTGGGCATGCCGGAGGTGAATATCGGCCTGTACCCGGATGTCGGCGGCAGCTGGTTCCTCGCCCGCCTGCCGGGCAAGCTCGGTCTGTTCCTCGGTCTGACTGCCAGCAGCATCAACGCCACGGATGCCCTGGACCTGAACCTGGCCGACCGTTTTCTGCGCGACGACCAGCAGGACGCCCTGATCGAAGGCCTGGCCCAGCTCAACTGGCAGGCGCAAACCCAGCTGCAGCTGCATAGCCTGCTCAAGGCTCTGGAGGCCGAAGCGCGCAGCGAGTTGCCCCAGGCTCAGTGGCTGCCGCGCCGCGCGCAGATCGACGCGCTGCTGGATGTGGCCGACCTGCCCCAGGCCTGGCAGGCCATCGCCGCTCTGCATGGCGACAGCGACCTGCTGCTGGCCCGCGCGGCCAAAACCCTGGCCGGCGGCTGCCCGCTGACCGGGCACCTGGTCTGGGAGCAGATCCGCCGCGCCAGGCAACTGTCCCTGGCCGAGGTGTTTCGCATGGAATATGCCCTGAGCCTGAACTGCTGCCGCCACCCGGAATTCCCCGAAGGCGTGCGCGCCCGTCTGATCGACAAAGACCAGACACCGCGCTGGCACTGGCCGGATGTGGCGAATATCGCGGACGAGGTGATCGAAGCCCACTTCGCCCCGGTCTGGGACGGTGAGCATCCCCTGGCAGATCTGTAGGGTGGATGACGTTTTTTTCATCCACCAATAACACACCAGCCGGTGGATGGATGAAGCGCCATCCACCCTACGTCCGGCGCACCCTACGAGGAGAACAATAACAATGTACCAGATCGCGTTTATCGGCCTCGGCCATATGGGCCTGCCCATGGCCCGCAACCTGCTCAAGGCCGGCTTCGCCCTCAAGGTATTCGACCTGGTCCAGGCGGCCATGGATGAGCTGGCAGGCGAAGGTGCCCTGCCCACCAGCAGCGCCGCCGAGGCGGCCGCGGGCGCTCAGGTGGTGGTCAGCATGCTGCCGGCCAGCCGCCATGTGGAAGGGTTGTACCTGGGCGCTGACGGCCTGCTGGCCAGGCTCAAGCCCGGCACCCTGGTGCTGGAATGCTCCACCATCGCCCCGGAATCGGCGCGCAAGGTGCATCAGGCGGCTAGCGCGCGCGGCATCGCACTACTCGACGCGCCGGTATCCGGCGGAACGGCTGGCGCGGCGGCGGGCACCCTGACCTTTATGATCGGCGGCGAAGCGGCCGCACTGGCAAAGGCCCGTCCGATCTTCGAAGCCATGGGCAAGAATATCTTCCACGCCGGCCCCGATGGCGCAGGGCAGGTGGCCAAGGTGTGCAATAACCAGGTGCTCGCCGTGCAGATGATCGCCACCGCCGAGGCCATGGCCATGGGCGTGGCCAATGGCCTGGAGCCGGCGGTATTGGCCGAGATCATGCGCCAGAGCTCGGGCGGCAACTGGACACTGGAGAAGTACAACCCCTGGCCCGGGGTGATGGAAAACGCTCCCGCCTCCAAGGGCTACAGCGGCGGCTTTATGGCCGAGCTGATGGCCAAGGACCTGGGCCTGGCCCAGGAAGCCGCCCAGCACAGCGGCAGCAGCACCCCCATGGGCGCCCTGGCCCTTCAGCTGTATCGCCTGCTGCTGAAGCAGGGCAAGGGCAAGCAGGACTTCTCGGTGGTGCAACAGCTGTTTGTCGAATAGGTCGACGTAGGGTTCGCCGTGCGCGCCAGGGAAACCCAGCTGCACCTTGGTGCGCACAGCACACCCTACAGCGCCGCATCCTAGCGCTCGCGCAGGGCCTCGGCGCGGGCGCGGATAATCGGCTTGAGCAGGTAGTTGAGCACGCTCTTCTTGCCGGTGATGATATCCACCGACGCCACCATGCCAGGGATAATCAGCAGCGGACTTTCCTCGGTGCCCAGATGGCTGCGTTCAGTGCGCAGCTTGATCTCGTAGAAGCTGTTGCCCTCATCGTCGGTTACGGTGTCCGCACCGATCTGTTCCAGCTCGGCCTTGAGCCCGCCATAGATGGTGTAGTCATAGGCGGTGAATTTGACCATGGCCTCCTGCCCCGGATGCAGAAAGGCAATGTCCTGTGGGCGAATACGCGCTTCCACCAGCAGGTTGTCATCCAGCGGCACGATCTCCACCAGGTCGCTGCCGGGCTGGATCACCCCGCCGATGGTGTTGACCAGCAACTGCTTGACGATCCCCCGCACCGGCGAGGTGACCAGGGTGCGGTTGACCCGATCCTCCAGGGCCTTGCCGGTGGACTGGATCTTGCTCAGCTCGGTGCGCGCCTCATTAAGCTCGGCCAGGGCATCACTGCGAAAGCGCCCGCGAGTCTCATCGATCTTGCGCTCCACTTCCTTGATCGCCGACTCGGCCCGGGGAATGGCCAGGGTGGTGGCCTCCAGCTGACCACGGGCTTCGACCTCGGAACGCTTGAGGCGCAGCACCTCCACCTGGGAGATCGCGCCCTGGGCCACCAGGGGCTCGGACATCTGGATCTCCTGACGCAGCAGGCTCAGGCTGTTGCGAAACTGCCCTTGCTTGGAGACAAACTCGCGCAGTTCCTGCTGACGCTGGATCAGTTGCTCCTCCAGCCCCGCCACTTCATCCAGCAACTGCTGCTTGCGGCTATTGAACAGGGCTATCTCGTTATCGGCCTGCCCCGGCGCCTTCTGCCGCACCTCATCGCTGACCACCAGTTCACGTTCCTGCACCTCGGCACTCAGGCGTTCTACCCGCAGCAACAAGGCCAGACGGTCGGCCTCGGTTTCGCCAACATTGGAGGCGAAACGGGTGTCGTCCAGGCGCAGCAGCGGATCACCCGCCTCGACAATCTGCCCCTCGCGCACGAACAGTTCGGCGACGATGCCACCTTCCAGGTTCTGGATCTTCTGCAGGCGCGAGGACGGGATGGCCTTGCCATCGCCACGGGTCACCTCATCGACCACGGCGAAGTGGGCCCACAACAGGCAGAACACCACAAAGGCGATCAGACTCCAGATGGTCAGGCGGATCACCCGTGGCGCATCTTCGATCAGCGCCTTGCTGACTTCGGGCAGAGGCTCGTCGCCAATGGCATCGCGGCTGCCGAAGTAGGCGCCAATGGCCTGGCGCAAGCCCTTCTCAGAGGTATTAGCTGACACTGATCTGCCCCTTCTTCAAGGCTTCCATCACGCTGCCCTTCGGCCCGTCGGCGATGATCTGCCCACGGTCGACAATGATCAGTCGATCCACCAGGCTGAGCATGGAGGCCCGATGGGTCACCAGCAGCAGGGTCTTGTTGCCGATCACCTTGCCCAGGCGCTGCTTGAGGCGCTCCTCGCCGGTGTTGTCCATGGAGCTGGTGGGTTCATCGAGCAGCAGGATCGGCGGGTCGAGCAGCAACGCCCGAGCCAGGGCGACGTTCTGCCGCTGGCCGCCGGAGAGGTTCTGCCCACGCTCGCCCACCTGCAGCTCATAGCCCTTGGGATGCAGGCGGGCAAACTCATGCACGCCCGCCAGCTCGGAGGCTTGCAACACCAGTTCGTCCTCGACGTAACGGGCACCGGATACCAGGTTGTCGCGCAGGGTGCCGGAAAACAGCTGAATGTCCTGGGGCACATAACCGATGTTGTAGCGCAGGTCGCTGACGTCCAGCTGACGCACGTCGATACCATCGACCAACAGGCTGCCGCCGTCGGGCTGATAAAGACCGACGATCAGCTTGGCCAGGGAGCTCTTGCCCGAGCCGCTGCGGCCGATGATGCCGATCTTCTCCCCGGGGCGGACCACCAGGTTGACCTTGTGCAGGGCCGCCTGCTGCTGCTCCGGATAGTGGAACTCCACCTGGCGGAACTCCACCGCGCCCTGCAACGACTGGCGCTTGAGCGGGCGCTCGTCTTCGTGACGCTCCTGGGGCAGTTCCATCATCTGATTGACCGAATCCAGAGTCACCTTGGCCTGCTGATAGCGGGTCAGCAGCCCGGAAATCTGCGTCAGTGGCCCCAGCGCGCGGCTGCTGAGCATATAGCAGGCGATCAGCCCACCCATGCTCAGGTTGCCGGCCATGATTTGGTAAACCCCGAGGACGATCACCACCACCCCGGCCAGTTGCTGCAGCAGCATGGTCGAGTTCATCGCCAGACTGGAGAGCATGCGCGCACGCAGCTCCAGGCGCCCCAGGGTGCCGATGGTCTGTTCCCAGATGTACTGACGCTCACTCTCGGCGTTGTTGACCTTGACCGCATCCAGCCCGGCCAGGCTCTCGATCAGGCTGGACTGGCGCTCGGCCGCCAGGGCCATGGTGCGCTGCATGGTATCGGCCAGGGGCTTTTGCAACAGCCAGCCGATCAACGCCACCAGGGGGAAGGCTAGGATCGGGATCCACACCAGATGGCCGCCAATCATGGCGATCACCGCCAGAATCAACAGGGTAAACGGCAGATCGATAACACTGGCCAGGGTCAGCGAAGCGAGAAAATCGCGCAGACTCTGAAACTCATGGATGTTCTGCGCGAAGCTGCCGACCCGCGCCGGACGGAACTTCATGGCCATGCCGACGATGCGCTCGAACAGCGTGGCGCTGATGATCAGATCGGTCTTCTTGCCGGCCAGATCCAGGCACAGGCCACGCAGGGTTTTCAGCAGCAGATCGAAAAAGAACACCCCGGTGATGCCGACGGCCAGCACCCACAGGGTGGCCTCGGCCTGGTTGGGCACCACACGGTCGTAGACGTTCATGACGAACAGCGGCGTGGCCAGACCGATCAGGTTGATCAGAAAGCTCGCCGCCACGGCATCGATATACAGCCAGCGTGAGCGCTTGAGGGTGTCGCGAAACCAGGAGGCAGCGCGGGGGACCAGCTCACCGCGATTGAAGTCGAACTTGTGCAGCGGCTGGGCGAAGAACACCTGGCCGCTGTAGTCCTTGGCCAATACATCGGCATCGACCCTGACCTCGCCGCCCTCGCTTTCACTGGGCATGATGCGAGCACGACCCTGCTCATCCCAGCCCAGCAGCAACGCACTGCGGCCATCCTGCAAGAGCAACAGGGCCGGCATGGCCAGTTCCGGAATACGCTGCAGGCCACGACGCAGCCAGCGCCCCTGCAAGCCTGCGCGCGCCGCAGCCCGGGGCAGCAACTCGGGACTCAGGCGCTGCTCGGGCAGCGGCAGCCCCGCGGTGAGCATGGCCCGGCTGACCGACTTCTGGTGCAGGCTGCACAGCGACAGCAGGCTGTCGAGCAATGGATCATCGTAGCGATCCCGGGGATCGCTACGGTTCTGGGTCTGACTGATGTCGACGGTCACCGGGTCTCACTCATTTCAGGCGGCACTCAGTTACAAGGCGGGCAGGCTGACCCTGGCCTTGACCTCATCCAGCGGTGCGGCCGCCATCGGCGCGACCACACCCTGGCTCTTGAGCAGGGAGCCCATGGTGGCCTTGATCCGATACTGAGTAAACAGTTCGGTGTAGCGCACCTCCTCCAGGCGGCGCGAGGCAGTGAACAGCTCGTTCTCGCTGTCGAGCAGATCCAGCAGAGTGCGATCGCCCAGCTGGAACTGCTGCTGGTATGACTCGCGCACCCGGGTGCTGTAGTCCACATACTGCTGGGCGATGGGCAGTTGCTGACGAGCGTTTTCCAGGGCATTCCAGGCCAGGCCCAGATCCTCGATCAACACGCGCAGGGCATTGTTGCGGATGTCCATGGCCTGGTTGGTCTGGTAGGCCTTGGACTGCAGGTCGGCCTTGTTGCTGCCACCGGCGAACAGGTTGTAGCGCATGTTCAGCATCGCCTGCCAACCCGTGTTGTGACCGGCCGTGCCGTCGAGGTTGTTGTCAATGTTCTGCTCCAGCACCACATCGAAGCGCGGGTAGAAACTGGACTTGGCCGCCGCATACTGCTGCTCGGTGGCCTGCACGTCGGACTCGGCCGAACTCAGATAGGGGTTGTTGGCCAGCATTTCCTCGCGGGCCGCCTGCAGGCTCTGCGGCAGCATGCCAGCCAAGCCCTGAGGCATGCTCAGATCGCGGGCCTCGCGACCGACCAGGCTGAAATAGTTGACCTGAGCGTCGGCCAGGTTGGTCTGCTCGGTAATCAGGTTGTTGCGCGCCTGGGCCAGACGGGCTTCGGCCTGATCCAGATCGGCGGTACGCCCTACCCCACTCTGACTGCGCAAGGTGATCTGATCATAGATACGTTCATGACTGAGCAGATTGTCTTCGGCCAGACGCACCAGTTCCTGGCGCTTGAGCACTTCTATATAGGCCTGGGCCACGCTCAACCCGGTGCGCTCGCTGGTGCCCAGCAGCTCATAAGCGCGGGCATTGACCGTGGCCCGCTGGCGCCCCACTTCGCTTTGCGTGGCAAAACCATCGAACACCATCTGCTGCAGGCGCAGCGTCGACTCGCCACGGGTCAGGGTTTCGGTGTTGTGGGTAGCACCACGGGTGCCAGGGCTGTCGGTGTATTCGCGACCATAGCCGGCCAGCACATCCACCTGCGGCAGGTAACCACCCCGGGCCGCCTTCATCTGCTCCTCGACAGACAAACGCGCATGGATACCGGCCTGAACCTCCGGATGGGCCTCCAGAGCGCTTTGCATGGCTTCAGTAAGAGTCTGGCCGTGGGCCGCGAGGGATACTGCAAAAGCGAGGGGAAGAACCGCCAGGAAACGCATTGAAAAAAGTTCCTTCTCAAGTCGGGGAAGACCCGTTCTACATGAAGTGAGGACAACCTGCAGGCACGCACAGGCACATCCGCGGGGCTCTGGAATGGGGGCCGTAACCTCTCATCAGCCAGCCGTCAATATCAAAGTGACATCGCGGGCGGCATTCTTTATGATCGCGACCAAGCGGTCAATAGATTGGCATAGCGGTAATTCCCAAAAGGAATAAGCCAATTTTATGGCGACGTAATTTTGTCGCGCGACCCATAAGAATTTGAACTAAAAGCTTTACTCGCCTTGCCCATACCCTAAGTCCGAGTACATGGAGTCGTATCTATGAGCAACATCGCCGCCATCGTTAAGAATCTTGTAGGCCAAGTCTTCGCCGTCTCCCTCGACGGCCTCAAGCGTCAAATCTTCGAAGGCGAACGCCTGCTCGGCGGCGAACAGGTCATGACCGGCCTGGGCGGCGAAGTCACCCTGCAACTGGCTTCGGGCGAGGTTATTAATGTTGCTCAGGGCAGCAGCTGGCAGGCGCCGACAGCGGACGAGGACACCGGCGAAGCCGCTGTCGATTCCGACCTTGAACAGGCCCTGGCCGCCGGCTTCGACCCCACCACCGACCTTGAGGCCACCGCTGCGGGCCCAGGCGCCGGCGGCGGCGCGGGTGGTGGCGCAGGTGGCGGCCATAGTTTTGTGATGCTGGACACCGTGGGCGGGCAGCTGGATCCGACCATTGGCTTTGAAACTTCCGGCCTGGGAGTTAGAGGTAACGGGCAGGATGAACTGCTTAGTTTGGGCGGCGATGCCGACGACACCGCGTTTACCGACATTACTCCACCACCAGCACCGACACTGAACTTGCTGGTAGATAGCGGTCTGGCCGGCGACCTGATCACCAACAACGGCAACTACAGTGTCGGCGGCATCGAACCCGGCGCCACCGTTGAATACAGCACAGACGGCAGCACCTGGAGCACCACGCTTCCGGTAGCCGAGGAAGGCCCGAATACCATTTTTGTGCGCCAGACGGATGGTGCGGGCAATACGTCGCCGAGTAGCAGCCTGAGTTTTGTACTCGACACCCTGGTCGCTGCGCCAATCATCAGCCTGACCACCGACTCCGGCAGCAGCAATACCGATGCGATTACCAACAACGGTGCCTACAGCGTCAGCGGCACCGAGCCTGGCGCCCTGGTCGAGTACAGCACCGACGGCAGCACCTGGAGTACCACCGCTCCCACCACCGTCGAAGGCAGTAACAGCATTCAGGTCCGTCAGACCGATGTCGCCGGCAACACCTCGGGACCTTCTACACTTACATTCACTCTGGATACAACTCCGCCCGTGATTCCGGTGGTCAACACTCAGGTCACCAACGACACCACCCCGGTCATCACCGGCAGCGCCACCCTGGGCGCCGGCGAGACCCTGACCGTCACCGTCAACGGCGCGACCTACACCAATGTCCCTGTCGATGGCAGCGGCAACTGGAGCCTCGACACCGGCACCGCCACGCCGGCTTCCG
>NZ_WKJZ01000002.1:383250-492029 GCF_009763245.1 Pseudomonas xionganensis
GCCAGCAACACCGCCACCGATATCACCAGCGGTGAAGTCACCATCGACACCAGCGGCCCAAGCGTTGTAATCAGCACCAACGACAGCAACCTGTCGGCAGGGGAGGCCACAACACTGACCTTTACGTTCAGCGAATCGGTCACTGGCTTTACAGCAGGTGACATCGTTCCTACAGGCGGCACGATCAGTAATCTCGTGCAGTCGACAGGTAACCCTGCCGTCTGGACGGCGACTTTCACCTCAACAGGAGGCGGTTCGCCGAGCGTCAGCCTACCTGCAGGTAGCTATACCGATTTGGCCGGCAATGCAGGTGGTGCTGGCAGCCTGAACCTCAATAGTGACCCAATTGCCAGTAACGACAACTACCTGGTTTCCGGGCTGGTTGGTCAGTACTTTGGCTACAACGAAGGGACTAACGGCGCCAACCTGACCAACCTCAGCCAGGTTGAAACTTTCATCAATGGCCGCGCACCTACTGCCACCTTCACAGCCACCAACCTGAACTACGGGCCGGTGAGCAATGACGGCTTGGGTAACGGCACCAGCCTGCAAACCTTCCTCAAAGCTGATGCTGGCAGTTTGTCAACTGATCCGGCAAATACCTCCGATGCCATCCTCAAACTCAACGGTATCGTTAACCTGGCCGCTGGTACTTATCAGTTCCGCGTCACTGCAGATGATGGTTACAGCATCCGCATCAACGGTCAGACTGTTGCCGAATACAACGGCAACCAAGGTGCGACCGCTAGAGAGTCTCTGACCTTTACCGTTCCACAGGGTGGGGCTCAGCAAATCGAAATCGTCTACTGGGATCAGGGTGGCGCGGCTCAACTGACTATTGAACTTCGCCCGCAAGGCGGCTCCTACAGCGTACTGGGAGGCAGTGCGCTGCAAAATGAAATCCCAGCCCTGGTCACCAACGAAGATCAGGCTCTTACCATCAGCCCAGCGACTCTGCTGGGTAATGATACGGATCCGGATGGCAACCCGATCAGCATCATCAGCGTGCAAGGAGCGACGCATGGCAACGTCGCGCTGATTGGCGGCAACGTGGTGTTTACCCCTGACGCCAACTACAACGGTGCGGCCACCTTTACTTACACCGTGAGTGATGGCCTGGGTGGTCTGTCCACTGCAACGGTGACGGTCGGCGTCAAAGCGGTCAACGATGCACCTGCGGCAGTTGCCGATAGCGCTACAACCAATGAAGACACACCCGTTACCATCAATGTGCTGGCTAATGATACTGACGTCGATGGCGACAACCTGATCGTTACAGGGGCAACAGCCAGTAACGGTACTGTGGTGGTCAACGCCGATAACACCCTGAGCTTTACGCCGGCCAGCAATTTCAGTGGCACAGCACTGATTCAGTACAGCATCAGTGATGGCAAAGGCGGTACCTCCAGCGCCCAACTAAGCGTGACTGTCACACCTCAAGCCGATGCACCATTGATCTCGCCAGTGTCGAACATCTTTGTGCTCAACCCTGGAGCCACTGTCATTTCAACGGGCAACACCGATACACCGATCAACACAGCGGCTCTCAACGCAGGCGATGGTATTTCGCAAGCCAATCTGGAGGCAGAGCTTGGTCTGGCTGCAGGCTACTTGGACAACCGCTTCAACCCGACCGGGCCGAACGTTAATGACACAGGCAACGTTGACGTAATAGACGGTAAAGCCACCTATGCCGACTACAACTTGGTCAACGGCACAACAGTTAACTGGAACTACTCATTCACTAATGGCGAGAACCTCGCCAGCGAAGTACAGGGTGGTTACAACGACTTGGTCGTGTTGCTCGTGACAGACCCGGCAGGTAATCGTAATGCCTTCCTGGTGGACTCATCAGAGTCTAAGTTTCCGAACTTCACCAGTAACGGGACATTCAGTTATACCGCGACTCAAAGTGGCAACTACAGCTTCAGCTGGCTGGTACTCAATGGTCGCGACGGCCTCAAAGACTCGTCTCTGTCGCTTACCAATACCAACTTCACCCAGAGTGGAAGCACAACGCTTTACGGCGCGCCTATTGCGTTATCACTTGCAGCACAACTGGTCGACAAGGATGGTTCAGAGTCTCTGAGCCTCGTCCTGTCGGGACTTCCGACTGGCGCTAGCCTGAGCGCGGGGACCAACAATGGCGACGGCAGCTGGACGCTAAGCGCCAGCGACCTGAACAACCTGCATCTGCTACCACCTGCTGGCTACACCGGAACGCTGAACCTGACGCTGACCGGCACTGCTACAGAAACAACCAATAACCACACTGCTAACAGTTCGCAATCGTTCAGCATCACCATCAATGAAACCAGCAATACACTGACCAACGCGACCGCTGGCAACGATACGCTTACCGGAACTGCGAACAATGACCTGATTCGGGGTTACAACGGCGATGACACCCTTAACGGCGGTAGTGGTAATGACCTGATCTACGGCGGCGTCGGTAATGACACACTCAACGGCGGTGCCGGGAACGATCATCTTTACGGCGGGATTGGCAACGATACCTTGAATGGCGATGCAGGGAATGACTTCCTCAATGGTGAGTCCGGCAACGATATTCTCAATGGCGGAGCCGGAGACGACATTCTGCGCGGTGGCCTCGGTAACGACACGCTGACTGGCAGTACAGGTAAGGATCTGTTCCTCTGGCAACGCGGTGATCTGAACACTGCGGGTGGTCGGGATATTGTCCGGGACTTCAACGCCAGCGAAGGTGACCGCATTGATTTGCACGATCTGCTGCAAGGCGAGAATGACGGCAATATTCTCAATTACCTGCGCGTGGACACTGCAACATCCACACTGTTGATCAGCAGTACGGGGGTGCTCAACGCCAGCGGCAGTAATGCTGATGTAACCATCAGGCTGGAGAATGGCAGTGGCAGCAATCTGAATTTCAACCCTGGCAACCTGAGCCAGGCTGATCTGGTCAACTCGCTGATCGCCGGTGCCGATCCGCTGATTAAGATCGACCACAACTGATGGCAAGAACCCCGCTACCATAAGGTGGCGGGGTTCTTATCGGTTCAACAGGCAAGGAGCGGTCGATGTTGTATGTAAAGCGCGATACCTACGGCAACCTGCTGCAGGTCGAGGCGGCGCCTTTCGAGGGCATGGATGGCGAGTTGGCGGCTGACAGCCAGGAGGCTCAGGCCTGGTTTGCCAACCAGACGGCCGAAAGCAGCCTGCTCCAGTTGAAACAGAGCGACCTGGATATGATCCGGGTCCTGGAAGACTTGATCACGGTGCTGATCCGCAAGGGGGTGGTACGTATCACCGACCTGCCGGAGGCGGCGCAGAGCAAGCTGGTGGGCCGCAGCAAGGCGCGGGATGCCTTGGGCGGGTTGCATCGGTTGATAAATGATGATGAGTCGGAGCTGATCTAAGAACCTGTTTACAATCTGCTGCGCGTCGGCCCTGCTGCGTAGCAACGACCAACAGGAGTAACAGCCGCAGGCTGGCCCGAAGGGCGAGTGAAACGAGTAATGCTCATGTACAGCTCGTACACTCCGCTTCCTCGCCGTTTTGACCAGCCGATGGTTGTTACTGGCGTAGCGCCTTGCAGGGCTCTAGCTCGCGAGATCGTAAAAAGGCTCTAAAAACCTCGGCACAGCGAATCACCCTGTAGGAGCCAGCTTGCTGGCTCCTACTCGTTTGGGCCCGGATTAAGCCCAGGGCCCCGGTTCGCCAAACAGACGGCCCTGCACGGCCTCGATGCCCATGCTGCGCAGCACCTGCCACTCCCCTTCGCTTTCCACCCGCTCGGCGATCAGCGGTAGGTCGATGCTGTTGGCGGCGCGCTGCATGGCTTCGATAAACAGGCGCTTGTCGCCTTCCTGGTCGATGGCGCGGATATAACTGCCGTCCACCTTGAGGTAGGCCAGGCCCAGCTTGGCCAGGTTGCCGATCATGCTGAAACGGCCGCCGAAGTGTTGCAGACCAAGGGCAAAACCCAGGCTGCGCAGGCGCTGGGTCAGGGCCTCCAGGGCATCCTGTTCGGGCAACTGGTCTTCGTCCAGCTCCAGGGTCAGGCGCGGGCCGCACTGCGGGTACTGCTGCAGCAAGCTGTAGAGCTGGGCCAGGGCCTGGGGCTGACGCACGGTGGCGCCGGACAGGCTCAGAGCCAGCTGGCCCTCTTGGTGACTCATACGCTGCAGCACCTGTTCAAGCATGGCCAGGTCCAGACGTGCCGCCCAACCGAAGCGTTCCACCCAGGGCAGAAAGCGGCCGGCCGGAATCAACGTGCCCTGTTCATCACGCAGGCGGGCAAGAATCTTCTGATGCAGAGCCTGTTGTGGCTGATCGGTGTGCACCACAGGCTGGGCGAACAGCTGCAGAGCGCCCTGCTCCAGAGCCTGATCAAGTAGCTGATACCAAGTATGGCGCTCATCCACCGGCGCCGACAGCCCTGGCTGGCCTGCCAGCGCCCAGCATGACTGGGCCTGCGTGGCAGCCTGGGCCAGGGCCGCATCCAGCAGGCGGTAGAGTTCGTCAGCCGATTCACCCGGAGAGAATGCCCCCAGCCCCATATGGGCCACGGGCGTGCAATCGCTGGCGCCGGTTTGCTGCAGGCTGAACAGGGCCTGCTCCAGCTGCTCGGCCAGCTGCACGGCTTCGTCATGGGCCAGCCCCGGCGCCAGCAGGGCGAATTCGCCGCCCCGATTGCGCGCCAGGACAAAGCGCCCATGGCTCAGCAGACGCAGCTGCTCGGCAATGGCTTGCAGCAGCTGATCGGTGCGCGCGCCGCCCAGGCGCTGGTTGAGTCCGGCCAGGTCGTTGACCCGCAATAACAACAAGTAGCCATTGCAGGCCTGCTCGTCGACATTCAGGCGGGCATGCAGCTGCAGATCGAAATAGCGCCGGTTGGCCAGGCCGGTGAGGCTGTCCTGGTAGGCCTCGGCCCGCAGCACCTCGCTGCGCGCCGCCTCCTCGGCGAACAGCGCCTTGAGCTTGCCGACCATCTGGTTCATGGCGTTGACCACCCGGCGAAACTCCGGCGTCTTGGGCAGCTCGGCCAGGCTGAGAAACTCACGGCGGGCGATGGCATTGGACTGTTCGACCATATAGTCCAGCGGGCGCAGCTGGCGCTTGAGCAGCAACACACCGAGCGCCACGCAGAGCAGGCTGCTCAGGGCCAGCCAGAGCAGGTTGCCCAGGGCGCTCTGCCACAGTTTGCCGATGGCGAACAGCGGATGGCTGGTGACCTGCACATGGGCGGCCTGGCGCCAGCCGTCACTGACGATGGCATCGCCACGGGCCGGCGCCAGGTCCACCAGATCGGCAAACCACTGCGGCGCCTCACTCGTCACCGGCACACCGCTGCGCTCCACCAGCAGCGCGCCGCTGTTTGGATCGAGCACGCGGATGCTCTCGAAGTAGCCACTGTCGAAGATCGAGCTGACCATCAGCTCGATCATCGCCACATCATTCACATGGGGGCTCAGGGACAGGCCCAGGGCCGTGGCCGCATCCTGGGCATGGGCGCGCAACTGGTTGACCTGCTGCTCGCGGGAGCTCTCCACGCTGACCAGAAAGCTGCCGGTGAAATTCACCAGCAGCAGCACGCAGATGGCGATAAACAGCTGCTTGAACAATGACATCAATGACTCCTAACAGGCCCGCTCAAGGGAAACCCTCGGCGCGCATTTTCTTCAACAGGTCCTGCCAGCGCGACAGCTGCTTGCTGTTACCCACTTGCCGGCCATTACCCGCGCCCGGCACCCATACACCCTCGGCATTGAAGGCATATACCGGCTGCAGGTCGGGGCGCCGGCTGGCCGGCTCGATGGCGTCGATCAGGTTGTCCAGCACCAGCGGCTCGGCCTGGGGATGGGCGTAATAGGTCAACACCATATGCGCCTGGTTGAGGCGCAGCGCCTTGACGTAGGTTATGCGCAGCTTGTCGCTGGCCACGCCGAGCTGACGCAGGCTGATGTACTTGGCGATGGCGTAGTCTTCACAATCACCGGCACCGCGCCACAGCGCCTCCACCGGGGTGGCCCAGTAGTCCTGCACGCGCCACACCTCGCTATCGTCACGAAAGCGCACACGCAGGTTGAAGAAGCGATTGACGGCCTTGAGCTGCGCCAGCTCCTCGGCACCGCCCTGCTCCTGCAGGAGGCGCTGCCACGACTCGATGCGTTCGCGCCCTTGGCCCAGGGGACCGTAGAGCTGCTCGGCGCGGCGACTGATCTGGCTGAAATCCCAGGCGGCCTGCAACCCGCCCAGCGTCAGGGCAAGCAGCAATAACGCCACCCCGACCTTGCCGGGCATCATCCGCACGACTTCGCGACTCCCCACTGCACACCAGACTTCCCTCACAAGACGGGCGCCATGGTGCGGGCCTGACTGGCAAAAGGCAATCACGGGCTGGACAGGCCCGGGCCGCCCTGTTCAGACTGCGCCGAGCAAAGCGGAGAGCCTGCCTGTGATCGAACATTTCCTCATGCGTTTTCGCCTGCGCCTGCTGTTTGGCGCAAGCGTGTTGCTGACTGCCGTAATGGGCTGGCCAGAGCCACCGCTGTGGCTGCAATGGACGGCGCTGTTGCTGCTGGTGATAACCGCCATCAATACATTGCGCCATAAAAGGCTGTTCTTCAGCCTGGTGCTGATCCTGGGCCTGACCAACCTACTGCTACTGGCGCTGGAACAGCTGATCGGACTCCCCGCCAACCTGAGTCATGGCCTGGGCTTGTTTGTCTTTTACCTGGCGATGGTGGCTTCGCTGTTTCACCGGGTCATTCATGAGCGCCCGGTCACGGGCGAGCTGATCTACGGCCTGCTGGCTTTTTATCTGCAATTGGCGCTGGCCTTTGCCATGGCCTATCAGATCATCAACGGCCTGGTACCGGAGGCCTTCGGGAGTGACCGCGGCGCCCTGCAGCTGGATGATTTCGTCTACTACAGCCTGGTCACCCTGACCACCGTGGGCTACGGCGATATCCATGCCCTGGCCCCGGCCGCACGCCTGCTGGCGGGCGCCGAGGCAGTGGCCGGGGTGATGTTTATCGCCATTGCAGTGGCGCGCAGCCTGATGCTGATCAGCGACCGCGAGGAAGATATTTGAGGTGATCGCTTAATTAACGGCTAACACTTCGTAGGAACGGATTTATCCACGAAAATCGCGGCTCAAGCCCCTAAAAGGACCCGCGGCACATCACCTGACCTGAGCCTGACTCAGCGCCTGGGCGGCAACCCCTGAATATGCAGCACGCCAAACAGCAGTACCTGCAGGCGCTCCAGCCAGGGTTGCGGACGGCTCTGCAGGCGCCGGCGAAACAGCAGCACCTCGCCGATATGGGCCAGCAACACCGCGGCGGCGGCCAGGCTGAGCGGCCAGAACCAGGCCTCGCCCAGGGGCACGAACAGATTGGCCAGCGCCAGCAGCCAGAACATGGCCAGCGCGCCCTTGGCAAAACTCAGCAGATGCATAGCGGGGTCTCCGTTATTGAATGGCACCACCGAGTCTGCCGCGCTCACGCCCCAAGAGCCGCTGGACTTTGGTTGAGCGCACGGCCGCTACAGGTTAATCACGGCGCACCCTACAGCCGCAACTCGCAGTCCGTAGGGTGCGCCGTACGCACCCGCCAAACGGGCTGCCGTGCACCTAGCGCAGCGTCAGGGCAATCGGTGCATCCTCGAAATCGAAGCAGCCGAGAAAGGTCCTGAGCTCCAGCAGATTGCCGTCAACCTTGACATCACCCAGCAGCGCGCCCTTGAGCAGGCCATTCTCGCCACTCATCACGGTGTCCAGATAGGTCTTGTCGAGGGTCAGTTTAAGCCTGGTGCCCTCGGGGATGCCCTTATGCAATTGCACCACGCCACGGCGCACCTCTAGAGCCCATTGCTCGCCGATATCCGGGAAGTCAAAGCCCAGGGTCAGCTCGACATCATGGGCTTTTTCCGGGTCGACTCGGGTAATCCAGTTCTGCAAAAAGATCCGCGCCGGGAAGTTCTTCAGCATGTCCGGGGAGAGAAACGCACTGCGCATGTCCTGGGCCAGCTGCTGCACCTCGTCACCGTCGAACTGGCCCTCCAGTTCCATGGCGCTCATCAGGTACCAGTTGCGCCAGTTGATATTCATGCTGGCGTAACCCAGCTTGCGGAAACTGCGCGCCTTGATATCGCGGGCCAGCTTGTCCTCGTTATCCACCTGAATGGCGTAGCTGGAAAGTTCGGCAGCCCACTGGTGATCGCCCTTGAGGTAGGCCTCACCGGCAGCCAGCAGCAGCTTTTCCCGGCCACCCATCAAGGCGATCAGCCGTTCGGCCTTGTCTTTCGGCGGCAGCGGATCGAGGGCCACCGGGTCGCCCTGGAACCAGCCCAGGTAGCCGTTGTAGATCTGCCGCACGCTGTGTTTCACCGTGCCGTAGTACTCGCGCAGGTAAGGCGTGTAGCCGGCCAGATGTGGCGGCAGCTTGACCTTCTCCACCAGCTCGTCCGGGGTCAGGCCCTTGTTTATCCAGCGCACGCTCTGGTCGTGGATATAGGCGATGCCGTCGCGGGTCATGCGCAGCACTTCCTCGACCTTATCCTGGCCACTGACCGGGCGGCCGTGCAGCGGCACCATATGCTCGGCGCGGTATTCACGCAGCCTGTCCAGGCTCTCGACCCACTGCACCGGGTCGCGGAACTTGGTGCCGCGCAGGGTGTGGATATTCGGCAGGGTCGGGCCCTGTTCCACCTCGGCGCTGATCAGCACGCGGTTATCCGGCAGGTAGACGGTGATCTCGTCCGGCGCTTCGCTGGGTACATGCAGGAACTGCAGATCCAGCCCGGCGATGCGGGTGTCGAGCTTGTCCTTGAAAGTCAGGGTCGGCGCGATAAAGGTCGAGGCTTCTACAACTGCCAGCGGCCCGATCCCCGCATTCATCTGTTCGTGGTCGCTGTCCGGCAGGCCGGCGCCGAAGCTGTAGCCGGAACGCACCGAAAGAATCGGCCCGACCAGCGCGCCCTGGGCCACCACATTGGCCAGCAGGGTTTCGTGGGCAATGATCTGCACCTCGCCGCTGCGCACCTGTTCTTCCGTGACGAAGGCCTTCACACCGTTGATATGGTCTGGGTGGAAGTGGGTGTAGACCACCGCCTTGACCGGCTTGTCGCTGATCTTGCGGAACTCGGCCATGATCTTGCGCGACTCGCTGACCGCCTCGCCGGTGTCGACGATGATCAGCCCTTCCGGCGCCTCGATCATCGCCACGTTGCCCAGTTGCCAGCCCACCGCCGAATAGACGTTGCCGGCCACCTGGTAGACCTGTTGCGTGAAGTGTTTGCTGTGCTCGGCCAGCTCCGGGTGGATCGAGGCGTTGATCTGCTCGTCAGGCAAGGCCGCATGGCCGGCCATGGGCAAGGCCAGGCTCAGCAGCACGGCGGCAGTTCGATTGAGTGAAAACATGGGCAGGCGCTCATTGTTATTGGCAGTGCTGGCAGATTGGCCAATCCAGACCGATAATTCCAATGCATTCCAAAACCAACAATGATGCAAGTAACGCATGAACGACCTGCGCCAGCTCCGCCACTTTGTCGCCCTCGCCGAACACGGCCACTTCGCCCGCGCCGCCGAAGCCGTGCACCTTAGCCAACCGGCCCTAAGCCGTAGCATCCAGGCCCTGGAAAGTAGCCTGGACTGCGTGCTGGTCGACCGCCACAGCCGCGGCATCAGCCTGACCGCCCACGGCCGGCTGGTACTGGAGCATGCCCGTCGCCTGCTGGCCGGCAGCCGCGCCCTGAGCAATGCAGTCAGCCAGCTGGCCAATCTGCAAGCAGGTGAGCTGCGCCTGGGCTGCGGCCCCTACCCGGCGGCGCGGTTGGTTCCCCGCGCCCTCGGCAACCTGGCCCAGCGCTATCCGGGAGTGCGGGTGCAGGTGCAGATCGCCAACTGGAAGGCGTTGCGCGACAGCCTGCTGAATGACGCCATCGAACTGTTTGTCGCCGACAGCCGTGAACTGCAGGATGATCCCCTGCTCTGCATCGAGCCGCTGCAGCGCCACGCTGGCGTGCTGTTCTGCCGCCCGGGCCATCCTCTGCTGCAACAGCGCACACTCGGCCTGGGCGATCTGCTCGACTACCCCCTGGCCGGCACCCAGCTACCCCTGGCGGTGGAGCAGACACTGCGCAAGCTCAGCGGCCGCGAACAACCGCTGGGCATTCAGTGCGATAACTTTATGCTGCTGAAAACCCTGGTAGCCGATAGCGATGTACTGAGCATGGCGCCCTGGGATGTGGTGGCCGAGGATATCCAGGCCGGGCGCCTGGCCGTGCTGCCCCTGCAGAGCGGGTTACTCAGCGAACAATCGGCCTATGGCCTGGTCAGCCGCGCCGGGCATAGCCTGTCACCTGCAGCGCAAGCTATGACGGAGCAGATCTACCAAGCGGAGCGCAGCTTCAGCCTGGCGTCTGAAGCCGCAAAAACCTAGTTCTGCCGCCATTCACGCTCGGAGCGCTCGGCTCTGCGCTGCCAGTCGCCAGAGCGTTGGCGGTCTTGCCGGTGCTGCCGACGGTCATCCTGATGATACTGACGCGGCCGCTCATGCCTGCGCTCATCCCAACCGGCCTGCCGCTGAATATGACGCTGCGGGTGCGGATAAGGCTGGTAGTGATGCGGCGCGGGTGCCGACTTGTAACGCTGAGGGGCCTGCCAGTCACCCTCATAGCGTCGACCGTCATACCGGCGCATCTCATAGCGATGCTTGTCGTGCCGGTAGTAGTGCGGCACCACATATAGCGTCTGGCGCGGCACCTGGTAGTAGGTGGTCGAATAATGGCGATCATGGCCGCGATAGCCATGACCACTGCCGCCGTAAGCAACACAGCCGCTCATAAATAGACCCAACAACGCAATCAGCATGGATTTGAATAACATGGCGGCCTCCTTCGACCGCAGGTAAGACGTCGACGGCTGTCGACAACCAGGATCACTCCCACCTGCTATGACAACAGCCCTTGTCATTCGCTTGCAGCCCGCCCAGGGCAACCGACCGACGGCAATCGCCCCGCAATGCGGCACACCGGCTACATGGCGCACCAGAACAGCGCAACAGACACCCCACCCACGTCCACGGACAGCGCTTAAGCCCCGTTGCAGAAGGCCTGCGTATAACTGGCACGATGCTCGCTATGGGTAAGACGTGCAGGAACAACCCGCCCTGGCGGGATCGCGGCACCACAATTTGCAATAGCCGACTAGGGTTCCGGGCTGCCGATCAGCGGATCGACGGCTGACTGGTCCGAGAGTTGGCGACCTCCTTCGAGGTTACACGGCGGGATAAAAGCCCGGGAGAACGCGCCCCAGTGATGGGGAAACCGCCGCGCACTCCTGCCCGCCCACTTTCGAACTGGAGGTTCCACCATGCGTAAGCCCCGTCTGCTCTCCACCCTCGCCGCCGCCCTGGCCGTCTCGCTCAGCTGCAGCGCCCAGGCCGCGCCGAAAAGCGATTTCAGCGTCTGCTGGACCATCTACGCCGGCTGGATGCCCTGGGAGTACGGCGCCGCCTCCGGCATCGTCGACAAGTGGGCGAAGAAGTACGACATCAGCATCGATGTGGTGCAGATCAACGACTACGTCGAGTCGATCAACCAGTACAGTGCCGGCCAGTTCGACGGCTGCACCATGACCAATATGGACGCCCTGACCATCCCGGCAGCCGGCGGCATCGACTCCACCGCCCTGATCATCGGCGACTTCTCCAACGGCAACGACGGCATCGTGCTCAAGGGCGAAGGCAAGACCCTGGCCGACCTCAAGGGCATGGAGGTCAACCTGGTGGAACTGTCGGTTTCCCATTACCTGCTGGCCCGTGGCCTGGAGCGCGCCCAGCTGAGCGAGCGTGACCTCAAGGTGGTCAACACCTCCGACGCTGACCTGGTCGCCGCCTTCGCCACCGACGGCGTACAGGCAGTGGCCACCTGGAACCCGCTACTGGCCGAGATCGAAGCCACCCCCGGAGTGACCAAGGTGTTCGACTCCAGCCAGATCCCCGGCGAGATCATCGACCTGATGGTGGTCAACAGCGACACCCTCAAGGACAACCCGGCCTTCGGCAAGGCGCTGACCGGTGCCTGGTACGAAATCATGGCCACCATGGGCAGCGATTCGGCCGAGGGCCTTGCCGCCCGCGAGCATATGGCCAAGGCCTCCGGCACCGACCTGGCCGGCTACGAGGCGCAGCTGGCGGCGACCAAGATGTTCTACTCGGCCAGCGATGCCGTGGCCTTCGCCACCAGCCCGAAACTGCCGGCGACCATGACCAAGGTGGCCGAGTTCTCCTTCAGTCACGGCCTGCTGGGTGAGGGCGCGCAAAGCAGCGACGCCATCGGCATGAGCTTCGCCAAGGACGTGATCACCGGCGACAGCGGCAATCTCAAGCTGCGCTTCGATCCTTCGTTTATGCAGATGGCGGCTGACGGCACGCTGTAAGCAAACGCCCTTGCGTAAACGGCACCTCGTAGGGTGGATGACGCTTCACCCATCCACCACCTCGCGCCTCCATGGTGGATGAAAAAAGCGCCAGCTACGCGCCCCGATCCACCCTACGCACGACGAGATCACTATGCGCCTGATCAACCGACACCCGCAGCGCGGCGGCCGCCTGCTGCTGATGCTGCTGCCCTTTGTGCTGCTGTTGCTTGTCTACTTCAGCGCCTCCAGCGCGCGGCTGGCAGACAACGCCAACGACAAGCTGCTGCCCAGCGCCAACCAGATGGTCGCGGCCATCGATCGCCTGGCCTTTACCGAGGACAAGCGCAGCGGCCACTACCTGTTCTGGCAGGACAGCGCCGCCAGCCTCAAGCGGCTGGCCATGGGCATCGGCATTGCGGCAATAGCCGGGCTGTGTCTGGGCATCGCCGCCGGGATCATCCCGCTGTTTGGCGCGCCGCTGTCGCCGCTGCTCACCGTGCTGTCGATGGTGCCGCCGCTGGCGATATTGCCGATCCTGTTTATCGTCTTTGGCCTGGGCGAGCTGTCCAAGGTGATGCTGATCGTCATCGGCATCACCCCGATCCTGGCCCGTGACTTGGAGCAGCGCGCTCGGGAAATCCCCCAGGAAATCCTGATCAAGGCGCAGACCCTGGGCGCCAGTACCTGGACCCTGATCCTGCGCGTGGTGCTGCCGCAATTGCTGCCGCGCCTGCTGATCGCTCTGCGCCTGGTGCTCGGCTCGGCCTGGCTGTTTCTGATCGCCGCCGAGGCCATCGCCAGTACCGACGGCCTGGGCTATCGGATCTTTCTGGTGCGCCGCTATATGGCCATGGACGTCATCCTGCCCTATGTGGTGTGGATCACCCTGCTCGCCTGGCTGATGGACCTGGGCCTGCGCCAGACCGCCCGTCTGTGCTTTCCCTGGTATGAAGGGGCCAAATCATGAGCGCCTTTATCGAAGTCCGGAATGTGTGGCAGGAGTATGGCGATCAAGTCGTGCTTGAGCGCTTGAACCTAAGCATCAACGAAGGCGAGTTCTGCACCCTGGTTGGCGCCTCCGGCTGCGGCAAGTCGACCTTTCTGCGCCTGCTGCTGGGTCAGGAGCGCGCCAGCCGCGGCGAGATCCTGCTCGCGGGCGAGCCCCTGGCCGGCGAACCCGATAGCAGCCGTGGCGTGGTGTTTCAACGCTACTCGGTGTTTCCGCATCTAAGCGTGCTGGATAACGTCGCCATCGGTCTGGAGCTGCCACGATCCAAGCTGCTCGGTCGGCTGTTTGGCGCCGCCAAGCGCGAGGCCCGCGAACAGGCTGCGGTGATCCTGCACAAAGTCGGCCTTGGCCATGCCCTGGACAAGTACCCCAGCGCCCTGTCCGGTGGCATGCAGCAACGCCTGGCGATTGCCCAGGCGCTGACCATGCAACCGCGTGTGCTGCTGCTCGATGAGCCCTTCGGCGCTCTCGATCCGGGCATTCGCAAGGACATGCACGCCCTGCTGCTGGAGCTGTGGCACGAGACCAAGCTGACCGTGTTTATGGTCACTCACGATCTCAGCGAGGGCTTTAGCCTCGGCACCCGCCTGCTGGTGTTCGACAAGACCCGCCTCGATCCCC
Organism: Pseudomonas xionganensis; assembly: GCF_009763245.1. Lineage (GTDB taxonomy): Bacteria > Pseudomonadota > Gammaproteobacteria > Pseudomonadales > Pseudomonadaceae > Aquipseudomonas > Aquipseudomonas xionganensis. The sequence continues at coordinate 397,290 of NZ_WKJZ01000002.1, forward strand.
ATGCGCCGAACGCCTTCGGTGCGCGCATCACCTATGACATTCCCCTGAACAGCGACCGCCGCGCCCAGCGCGCCGCCGTCGAAGGCTTGCCCGCGCATATCGCCGGCAAGCTGCAACCGGCCCTGTAAGGAGCTCGCCATGACCGCTGCACTGACCCTGCGCCCCACCCTGTACGAGGAACTCATACCCGGTGGCGGCCACACCTCCTTTGTCCTCAAGCGCGGCCAGCTGCTGCGCATCACCGATATCGAAGGCGGCGCCAATGCCAGCCTGCTGCTGCTCAATGCGGCGGAGAAAAGCGAACGGCTGAACCTGCCCGACACCTTGAAGTGCCAGCACACCGCCAAGCTGACTGCCGGCCACTGCCTGTATTCGGATATGGGGCGGGTGCTGGCCGCCATTACCACGGACACCTGCGGCTGGCATGACAGCTTTGGCGGCGTACTGAATGCCGAGGAAGTGGCCGAGAAATACGGCCAGGGCAGCTATCAGCAGCTGCGCAACGGTTTCTTTCGCAACGGCGTGGACAACCTGCTGGTGGAAATGGGCAAGTGGAATCTGGGCCTTGCCGACCTGCTGATGTGCCTGAACCTGTTTAGCAAAGTCACGGTGGACAGCGATGGCTGCTTCCACTTCCAACCGGGCAATTCCAAGGCCGGCGACCATATCGAGCTGTTCGCACCGATGGACTGCCTGGTGGCGCTCACCGCCCTGCAACACCCCATGGACCCCAACCCGGTTTACTCGCCCAAGCCGCTGCAACTGTCCTGGCACAAGGTCGAAAGCGACGGCATCAGCGTGCTGTGCCGCACCTCACGCGCGGAAAACGCCCGCGGCTTCCATAACACCGAACGTCTGTATCTGTGAGGCCTGCCAGCATGACTCTTATCTCAAGCGACAAGCATCCGGAAGCGGCGGTGTACCGCGCCACCATCGGCGCCGGCGAGCCCTTTCTCTGTGAAGTTAAAGCCGGCCAGACCCTGCGCCTGCTCGACCTGGAAGGCAACCAGGCGGTCGATACCCTGTTCTACAGTGCGCAGAACCCGCGCGAGCGCTATGACGCGCAGCGCACCCTGCGCAAACAGAACCGCGTGTACCTGAGCACCGACAGCGTGCTGTATTCCAACCTGGGCCGGCCGATGCTGAGCATCACCGCCGACACCTGTGGCCGCCACGACACCCTCGGTGGCGCCTGCGCCCAGGAAAGCAACACGGTGCGCTACGCCCTGGACAAGCGCTATATGCACAGCTGCCGCGACAACTTTCTTCGCGCGAGCCTGCACGATGGTCGCCTGGAGAAGCGCGACATCGGCGCCAATATCAATTTCTTTATGAACGTGCCGGTCACCCCCGAAGGCGGCCTGACCTTCGAAGACGGCATCTCCGCCGCCGGCAAGTACGTCGAGCTCAAGGCGCATATGGATGTGATCGTATTGATCTCCAACTGCCCGCAGCTGAACAACCCCTGCAACGGCTACAACCCGACCCCGGCCGAGGTGCTGGTATGGGATTGAGCAGGTTAAAAAACGAAAAGCTTGCAACCAGACCTGTAGGAGCGGGCCATGCCCGCGAACGCTCTTCGCGGGCATGGCCCGCTCCTACAACCTATGGACGACCATAGGGCGCATCACTACCGGCGGGACGGCCCGCCTCTTTCGAGGACACCTCGAATGTTCGACAAACTGCTGATCGCCAACCGTGGCGCCATTGCCTGCCGCATCCTGCGCACCCTTCGTCAGCTCGACGTCAAGGGCGTGGCCGTCTACTCCGAAGCCGACGCCGCCAGCCTGCATATCCAGCAGGCCGATGAAGCCTTCAGCCTCGGCGAAGGCCCGGCCGCCGGCACCTACCTGGTGGTCGAGAAGATTCTCGCCGTCGCCAAGCAGGCCGACGCCAAAGCCATCCACCCCGGCTACGGCTTTCTCTCGGAGAACGCCGCCTTTGCCGAAGCCTGCGAGGCCGCCGGCATCGCCTTTGTCGGCCCGACGCCGGAGCAACTGCGGGTATTCGGCCTGAAACACACCGCCCGCGCCCTGGCCAAGCAGCATGGCGTGCCGATGCTGGAAGGCACCGAACTGCTGGAAAACCTCGATGCTGCATTGCTCGCAGGCGAGCAGGTCGGCTACCCGGTGATGCTAAAAAGCACCGCCGGCGGTGGCGGTATCGGTATGCGCGTATGCCACTCGGCCGCCGAGCTCTCCGAGGCCTTCGAGGCAGTCAAGCGCCTGGGGCAGAACAACTTCAGCGACAGCGGCGTATTTATCGAGAAATACATCCAGCGCGCCCGCCATCTGGAAGTGCAGGTATTTGGCGATGGTTGCGGGGAAGTCATAGCCCTGGGCGTGCGCGACTGCTCGGTGCAGCGCCGTAACCAGAAGGTGCTGGAAGAAACCCCAGCGCCGAACCTGCCGGCCGGCATGGCCGAGGAACTGTGCGCGGCGGCGATCAAGCTGGCCAAGGCGGTCAGCTACCGCAGCGCCGGCACCGTGGAATTTGTCTACGACAGCGAGGCGGCGCGCTTCTACTTCCTGGAAGTGAATACCCGCCTGCAGGTCGAACATGGAGTCACCGAACAGGTCTGGGGCGTCGACCTGGTGCGCTGGATGATCGAACTGGCGGCCGGCGATCTACCACCATTAAGCGAACTGGCGAAAACCCTAAAGCCCAGCGGCCATGCCATCCAGGCGCGGCTGTATGCCGAAGACCCGGGCCGCGACTTCCAGCCCAGCCCCGGTCTGCTGACCGCCGTGGAGTTTCCCAAGGCCGATGGCCAGGCGCTGCGCATCGACACCTGGGTCGAAGCCGGCTGCGAGATCCCGCCCTACTTTGACCCGATGATCGCCAAGGTCATTACCTGGGCCGATAACCGCGAAGCCGCCAGCGCCGCCCTGAATCAGGCTCTGGCCGATACCCTGCTCTATGGCGTGGAAACCAATAGCCAGTACCTGCGCCAGATCCTTACCGACGCGCCCTTTGCCAGTGGTAACCCCTGGACCCGCTGCCTGGAAGGCCTGGTCTACCAGGCCAACACCTTCGAGGTGCTAAGCGCCGGCACCCAGACCACCGTGCAGGACTTCCCCGGTCGCCTCGGCTACTGGGCCGTCGGCGTACCGCCCTCTGGGCCGATGGACAGCCGCGCCCTGCGCCTGGGCAATCGTCTGCTGGGTAATGCAGAAGGCGCTGCCGGCCTGGAAGTCACCATGAGCGGCCCGACCCTGCGCTTTAACACCGATGCAGTGGTGGCGGTCACTGGTGCGTCTATTCCGCTTAGCGTCGATGGTATCGAGCAGCCACTGAATACCGCCCTGCTGATCAAGGCCGGCAGTACCCTAAGCCTGGGCACCATTGCCGGCGCGGGGGCACGCAGCTATCTGTGCCTGCGTGGCGGTGTGCAGGTGCCGGATTATCTCGACAGTAAAAGCACCTTTACCCTTGGCCAGTTCGGCGGCCACGGCGGCCGCGCCCTGCGCGCCGGTGATGTGCTGCATATCCCGGCTCTGACCGACCGCCAAGCCGATGCGCAACTACCTGATGAGCTGTGCAGCGCCCTGCCTGCCGTGCGGGAAATCCGCGTGATCTACGGCCCCCACGGCGCGCCGGAATACTTTACCCCGGCCTATATCGAGACCTTCTTCGCCACCGACTGGGAAGTGCACTTCAACTCCAGCCGCACTGGCGTAAGGCTTATCGGCCCGAAGCCCGAGTGGGTGCGCGACAGCGGCGGCGAAGCCGGCCTGCACCCCTCGAATATCCACGACAATCCCTATGCCATCGGTGCAGTGGACTTTACCGGCGATATGCCAGTGATCCTCGGCCCGGACGGCCCCAGCCTGGGCGGTTTTGTCTGCCCGGTGACCATTATCGAGGCCGACCTGTGGCAGCTGGGGCAGCTTAAGGCCGGCGACAAGGTGCGCTTTGCCCCGGTGGATATCGCCAGCGCGAGGCAATTGGCCAAGGCACGCAATGAAGAAGTTCAGGATCTCGCGCTTGTCTCCCCTCTCCCGCTTGCGGGAGAGGGGCCGGGGGAGAGGGCTCTTGAAAACACCCAAAGCCCCTCTCCCCAACCCTCTCCCATAAATGGGAGAGGGAGCAGTTCGATGTTAGCTTCCCCCATCGTCCTCGATATCGGCGCAGACGATAAACGCCTGGTGGCGCGCCTCTCCGGCGACACCCACCTGCTGCTGGAAATCGGCGCGGCGGAGCTGGATCTGGTGCTGCGTTTCCGTGGCCATGCACTGATGCAGGCACTGGAAGCACTGAGCCTCAACGGCGTGATCGACCTGACGCCGGGCATTCGCTCGCTGCAGGTGCACTACCAACCGGAAACCCTGCCCCTGCAGACGCTGCTCGATATCGTCGCCGGCGAATGGGACGCCGTCTGCGCCACCCAAGACCTGCGCGTGCCGTCGCGCATCGTTCATCTGCCGCTGTCCTGGGACGACCCAGCCTGTCAGCTGGCGATCGAGAAATATATGACCACGGTGCGCAAGGACGCGCCCTGGTGCCCAAGCAACCTGGAATTTATTCGCCGCATCAACGACCTGCCCAATCTGGATGAGGTGCATCGCACGGTGTTCGACGCCAGCTATCTGGTGATGGGCCTGGGCGATGTGTATCTGGGCGCGCCGGTGGCCACCCCGCTGGACCCACGCCACCGCCTGGTCACCACCAAGTACAACCCGGCGCGCACCTGGACTGCCGAGAACTCGGTGGGCATCGGCGGCGCCTATATGTGCGTGTACGGCATGGAAGGCCCCGGTGGCTACCAGTTCGTCGGCCGCACCCTGCAGATGTGGAACCGCTACCGCGAAGTGGCCGCCTTCGATGGCAAGCCCTGGCTGCTGCGCTTTTTCGACCAGATCCGCTTCTACCCGGTGTCGGCGGAGGAGCTGCTGCGTATCCGCCGCGACTTCCCCCTGGGCCGCTATGAGCTGCGTATCGAGCACAGCGAACTGGCCCTGGCCGACTACCAGGCCTTTCTCGACCAGGAGGCTGCGGGCATCGAGGCCTTCCGCAGCCAGCAGCGCGCAGCCTTCGACGCCGAGCGCCAGCGCTGGATCGAATCCAGCCAGGCCCACTTCGACAGCGAGGAAGTGGCCGCCGATATCGGCGAAGACGCCCCACTCGGTGCCGGCCTGCATAGCATCGAAAGCCATATCGCCGGCAACCTCTGGCAAGTCCAGGTGAGTGCAGGCGACCGGGTCAAGGCCGGCGATATGCTGGTGATTCTGGAGTCGATGAAGATGGAAATCCCCCTGCTGGCCCCCCGCGATGGCGTGGTGCGCGAGGTGCGCGTGCAACCCGGCTCGCCGGTGCGCGCCGGGCAGCGGGTGGTGGTGCTGGAAGAGGCCTGAAGCTGACCCGAGTGGTGGATGGAAAAACGTCATCCACCCCACGAACTGAACGCCAAGCGCAGGGTGGATCACGCTTCACCGATCCACCAAGCGGCCGCCGGCCGCCCAAATTTGCGATGCCACGGCATCAACGGTGGATGGATAAAGCGCCATCCACCCTACAGAGGACGCGACATATGCCACACCTATTCGATCTACGCCTCGGCGCCCTGAAAACCACCTATCAGAGCGGCAGCCTGACCCCGCGCCAGCTGATCGCCGCCCTGCGCGACAAGGCCACGGCGCTTAACCCCGAGTTCAATCTGTTTATCCATCTGCTGAGCGCAGCGGAGCTGGAGCCCTATCTGGCCGCGCTGGATGGCAAGTCGCCGAGTGAGCTGCCGCTCTACGGCGTGCCCTTTGCCATCAAGGACAATATCGACCTGGCCGGTATCCCCACCACCGCTGCCTGCCCGGCTTTTGCCTATGTGCCCGAGCGCAGCGCCACCCTGGTCGAACAGCTGCTGGCCCTGGGTGCGATTCCCCTGGGCAAGACCAACCTCGACCAGTTTGCTACCGGCCTCAACGGCACCCGCTCGCCCTATGGAGCCTGCCGCAACTCGGTGCACCCGGCCTACCCGGCCGGCGGCTCCAGTTCCGGGTCATCCCTGGCGGTGGCCCTGGGGCTGGCCAGCTTTGCCCTGGGCACCGACACCGCCGGCAGCGGCCGGGTGCCGGCGGCGTTGAACAACCTGGTTGGCCTCAAGGCGAGCAAGGGCCTGCTCTCCACCGCCGGCGTGGTACCGGCGTGCCGCAGCCTGGACTGCGTCACCTACTTCACCGCCACGGCGCGCGAGGCCAGCCAGCTGCTGGCCCTGACCGCCGGGCTGGATGGGCGCGATGAATACAGTCGCCGCAATCCACTGTGGAATGATGCCTGTGCCTTCGGCGCCCCCCGCCCGGGCTTTCGCTTTGGTGTGCCAAAACAGCTGGAGTTTCTCGGCTGCGCCGAAAGCCCGGCGCTGTTCGCCGCGACTATCGAACAGCTCAAGGCCCTCGGCGGCGAAGCCATCGAAATCGACTTCGCGCCGTTCCTTGAAGCCGCCCGCCTGCTCTATGCAGGGCCCTGGGTGGCCGAGCGCTACAGCATCGCAGGCGCCCTGATCGAGCAGCAGCCGGATGCCGTGCTGCCGGTGATCAAGGCCGTGCTGGAAAAGGCGCCGAGCGTCAGCGGCGTCGACACCTTCCGCGCCCAGTACCGTCTGCAGGCGCTCAAGGCCAAGTGCGACCGGATGCTCGCCGAGCTGGACTGCGTGCTGACCCCGGCCTACCCGCGCCCGGTGAGCCTGGCCGAACTGCAGGCCGAGCCGGTGGCGCGCAACTCGGACCTGGGTCATTACACCAATTTTATGAACATGCTCGACTATGCCGCCGTGGCGGTGCCGGCGGGCTTTATGCACAACGGCCTGCCCTGGGGCGTGACCCTGTTCGGCCGCGCCTTGACCGATCAGTACCTGCTCAGCCTGGCCGACGCCTTGCAGCGCCAGCACAACCTGCCCCTGGCCGGCGAACGCCGCCTGGATCTGAACGAGCCAAGCAACCTCGCCCGCCATGACAAGGCGCGCCTGGTGGTGTGTGGCGCCCATCTGGATGGTTTGCCGCTTAACTGGCAGTTCAAGCAGCGTGGCGGCCGGCTGGTCGCTGCCACCCAGAGCGCCCCCCACTATCAGCTCTACGCCCTGGCCGGTGGCCCACCGCTGCGGCCTGGGATGGTCCGAGTCGGCGAAGGCGGCGTGGCCATCGCCGTGGAAGTCTGGGAGCTACCGAGCAGCGAACTGGGCTCCTTTCTCACCGGTATCCCGGCGCCCCTGGGCCTGGGCAAGGTGCAGCTGGCCGATGGCAGCTGGGAAAGCGGTTTTATCTGCGAACCCTATGGCCTGGAAGGCGCCACCCCGATCAGCCACTTTGGCGGTTGGCGCGCCTATCTACGCAGCCTGCAGCCTCAGGCATAAGCCCTGTGCCAGGGCGCGCAGCTGAGCGCGCCCCTGGGCAGGCAAGTGGTGCAGCCTGCCAGGGTCTGTTGCCGTTTTATCGCGAGGCGCGTTGCCGCGAGAAAGGGCAACAGCCCCCAGGTGCAGGGGGCAACAGTCATAAAATGGCGGAAAAGCCCTGAGCATTCGCCGGCACAAGCCGGCAGGCCACGGCTACAATAGCGCCATCACTTCGCCAGCGAGTCCTCCATGGCCCGTACTGCCCCGCCTACCCGTCAGCGCGTACTGCTGCTGTTCCTTCTGGTACTGCTGGGCTGCGGTTTTCTCGCCACCTCCCTGGTCAGCTACTACAGCGCCTTTAATTCGATCCGCGCGGGCATCATCCACACCGAACTGCCGCTGACCTCGGACAACGTCTACTCGGAAATCCAGAAGGACCTGGTACGCCCCATCCTGATTTCGTCGATGATGGCCCGCGACACCTTTCTGCGTGACTGGGTGCTGGCCGGCGAACAGGAGGCCTTGCCGATCATTCGCTACCTGCAGGAAGTGCAGGCGCACTATGGCACCGTCACCAGCTTCTTCGTGTCGGACAAGACCCACACCTATTACCAGGCCAAGGGCGTACTCAAGCAGGTCAAGGAAGATGAGCCGCGCGATAGCTGGTACTTCCGCGTACGCGAGATGGCCGAGCCCTACGAAATCAATGTCGATGTGGACATGGCCAACCAGGATCGCCTGACCGTATTCATCAACTACAAGGTACTCGACTATCAGGGCAACTTTATTGGCGCCGCCGGCGTGGGCCTGACCGTGGATACCGTGGTGCAGCTGATCGACACCTACCAGCAGCGTTACCAGCGCAGCGTGTTCTTTGTCGACCGCAATGGCCGTATTGTCCTCACCGGCGCCGAAGGCGGCCCCATGGGCGCCCGCAGTGGCCAGACCCTGCTGGAACTGCCGGCCCTGGAAAGCCTGCGCGAGCAACTGGCCACACCCAAGAGCGGCAGCTTCGAATACCGCGAAGAGGGTCGCGATCACTTTCTCAACGTGCGCTTTATCCCCGAGCTGAACTGGTACCTGTTCGTCGACAAGCACGAGAACAGCGCCCTGGCCAATATCCGTCAGTCGCTGTACCTGAATCTGCTGATCTGCCTGCTGGTGACCCTGATCGTGATCGCCCTGGTCAGCGTCGCCCTGCACCGCTACCAGCGCCGCATCAGCGCCATGGCCACCACCGACCTGCTGACCGACCTGCTTAACCGCCGCGGCTTCGATCTGCTGGCCAGCCAGGCCCTGCAGGAAGCGCGGCGCAATGCCAGCCCGCTGTGCGCCCTGCTGCTGGATATCGACAACTTCAAGCAGCTCAACGACAGCCACGGCCACCTGGCCGGCGACGAGGTACTGCGCGGCTTTGCCCAGCGCCTGCGCGACAACCTGCGCCAGGCCGACATTATCTGCCGCTGGGGCGGTGAGGAATTTATCCTGCTGCTCAAGGACACAAGTGCGGCCCAGGCCCGGGATCTGGGGGAAAAACTGCGCCAACAGGTCGAGCAAAGCGGCTTCAGCCATCAGGGCCAGGATCTGGCCATCACCACCAGCATCGGCCTGGCCCAGCTGCACAGAGACGACAGCCTGGACCAGCTGATCGCCCGCGCCGACCGTGCTCTGTACCGGGCCAAGCAGGCCGGGCGCAACCGCCTGTGCGAAGAAACCGCATGACACCGGGCGAACGCTGCCCGCGTTGCGGCGCCGCCAACCAGTGCGCCCAGGCAGGGCGTGAGCAGCCGGTTGAGCAGTGCTGGTGCTTTACCGCCACCATAGACCCGGCAGTGCTGCCGCCCCTGCCCCAGGACCCGCTTGCGCAAGCCTGCCTCTGCCCGCGCTGCGCCATGGGCCTGGCAAGGCCTGCAGCAGACGCACACGACTGACCATGCGCCTGGACCGCTTTCTCGCCAACCTGCCCCACAGCAACAGACGCACGGCCCTGCACTGGCTGGCCAGCGGCCGCGTGTGCCTGGACGGCCAGCCATGCCGCGACGCCATCGCCGAAGTGAGCGTCTTTAGCCAGGTGCAGCTGGACGAGGAAAACCTGCAGCAGGGTCAGCCGCGGCGCTTCTGGATGCTGCACAAGCCCATCGGCGTGGTCAGCGCCACCCAGCACCCCGAACACCGCACAGTGATCGATCTGCTCGACGAACCCGACCGCGACCAGCTGCACCTGGCCGGGCGCCTGGACCTCAACACCAGCGGCTTGCTCCTGCTGACCAACGATGGCCAGTGGTCGCGCCGCGCCACCCTGCCCAGCCAGCACAAGGCCAAGGTCTACCGGGTCGACACCGAAGATGACATCGACCCGGCCTGTATCGAGGCCTTCGCCCGCGGCCTGTACTTCGCCTACGAAAACCTGACCACCCTTCCGGCCGAGCTGCGCATCCTCGCCCCGCGCCAGGCCCTGCTGACCCTGCACGAGGGCCGCTACCACCAGGTCAAGCGCATGTTCGGCCAGTTCCGCAACAAGGTGGTCGGCCTGCACCGCCTGAGCCTGGGCGGCATCGAACTGGACCCGCAACTGGCCCCCGGCCAGTACCGCGCCCTGACCCCGGCAGAAATCGCCTGCATCTGAACCTTCCAGCCGCCGAGTCACATGCTTAGCTAGCTAACCGACCAACGGTCATCGGTAATCGGAATATTCACTTGCACCGGCTAGAACCAGACTGCTTAAATCGAACCATAAGGTCTTAACGTGACTAATCGGTCACCAATAGCCATCCAAGCGTTTCGTCGGTTGCTTGCGCGCTGCGCAAAAGGGTTCCTGCCCAGGTTATAGACGCCCTCCTGCACCTTTCTCCAAGGCTGCAGCAGACGCCCTATTTCAGCCCTAACTGATTGAAAATAAAGAAATTATAAAAATCAAAAGCCTGACATCGGTTTGTCACGTCCAGGCGTTTTCCTACTGCCGTATAGCCCGCCTGATGCCACCCACATCAAGCTGCCCACACTTGCGCCAGGAGGAAACGACATGAAGCCAGCCACCGCTGTCGTCGACGTACAAGGAATCTACCGCGTCCACACCGAGTTCTACGCCAACCCGAGCGCACGCAAGACCATCATCCTGGTCAACGGCTCGCTTTCCACCACTGCCGCCTTCGCCCAGACGGTCAAGTACCTCAGCAGCCAGTTCAATGTGGTGCTCTACGACCAGCCCTATGCCGGCCAGTCCAAGGCGCACAACGACCACAGCCAGCCGCTGCGCAAGGAAGACGAAGCGAGCATCCTGCTGGAGCTGATCGAGCACTTTCGCGCCGACCATCTGCTGTCCTTCTCCTGGGGTGGCGTGGCCGCCATGCTGGCCCTGGCCCAGCGCCCGGCGCGGATCGAAAAGGCGGTGATCTGCTCCTTCTCGCCGCTGCTCAACGAGGCCATGGTCGACTACCTGGAAGAAGGTCTGCTGCACCTGGCCGCCCTGGATGGCGAGCGCCTGGGCCAGCTGGTCAACAGCAGCATCGGGCGTTACCTGCCGTCGCTGTTCAAGCGCTACAACCAGCGCCATATCAGCAGCCTGGATCACCATGAATACCGGCAGATGCATGCCCATGTGCACCAGGTGCTGCACCTCGACAGCCACTGCCAGATGCAGTGCCTGGCCGCCATCGATATCCCGGTGCTGTTCGTCAACGGCGAGCACGATGCCTACACCTCGCCGGCCGATGTGCAACTGTTTGCCCATCACCTGCTGGACAGTCGCTTCGTCACCATCGACAACGCCGGACACTTCCTCGATATGGAACACAAGGCCGCCTGGCTGCAGTGCCAAAGCGCCCTGCTCGGCTTCCTTGCGGAACAACCCCGGCGCCAGCGCGGCTACCGTCCCCAGCTGGAAACCGTGCAGGCGATCGCGGTATGAAACAGCGTCCCCCTGCACCGCCGCGCTATCGCATCGCGGTGCAGGCTTCATTTCCCGCGCAAGTTCCGGTATAAAGGCACCCGCTGCGGGCGTCGTATAATGGTAATACCCTAGCTTCCCAAGCTAGAGCCGTGGGTTCGATTCCCATCGCCCGCTCCAGTTCTCTACAAAAAAGCCCTGCTTATGCAGGGCTTTCTTGTTTTCGGGCGAGACAAATCGCATCAGCTTTTCAGCCGATAGCCGCTCTTGAAGATCCAGCCCACCGCCAGAATACACAACAACAGAAAGCCCAAAATCATCGCCAGGCTCAGGCCCACGTTGACATCGGACACGCCGTAGAAACTCCAGCGAAAGGCACTGATCAGGTAGACCACCGGGTTGAACAGGGTCACCGTCTGCCAGACCGGTGGCAGCATGCTGATGGAGTAGAAGGCGCCGCCAAGGAAGGTCAGCGGCGTGACGATCAGCGCCGGGACGATCTGCAGCTTCTCCCAGCCATCGGCCCAGACGCCGATGATAAAACCGAACAGGCTGAAGGTCAGGGCGGTGAGCACCAGGAACGCCGCCATCCACAACGGATGCTGGATCTCGAAATCGACGAACAGCCGCGCGGTAAGCAGGATGATGATGCCGAGGATCACCGACTTGGTGGCCGCCGCGCCGACATAGCCGATCAGGATTTCCAGATAGGACACTGGCGCCGACAACAGTTCGTAGATGCTCCCCGAATACTTGGGCATATAGATGCCGAAGGAGGCGTTGGAGATACTCTCGGTCAGCAGCGCCAGCATGATCAGCCCCGGGATGATAAAGGCGCCGTAGCTCACCCCCTGCACCTGGGTCATGCTCGAACCGATGGCCGAACCGAACACCACGAAGTACAGCGAGGTGCTGATCACCGGGGTGGCGATGCTCTGCAGCAAAGTGCGCCAGGTGCGCGCCAGTTCGAACAGGTAGATGGCCTTGATGGCATAGAGGTTCATGCGCGCGACTCCTTGACCAAGGACACGAAGATTTCCTCCAGCGAACTCTGGCTGGACTGCAGGTCCTTGAAGTCGATGCCGTGCTGGGCCAGGTCCTTGAGCAGCTCGGCGATGCCGGTGTGCTCGCTCTGGGTATCGAAGGTAAACACCAGGGCGTGGCCCTCATCGGTGAGTTCCAGCGGATAGCGGGCCAATTCGGCGGGCACGCAGGACAACGGCTGCTGCAGTTGCAGGGTCAGCTGCTTCTTGCCCAGCTTGTGCATCAGCACCTGCTTGTCCTCCACCAGAATGATCCGGCCCTTGCTGATCACGCCGATGCGGTCGGCCATCTCCTCGGCCTCCTCGATGTAATGGGTGGTGAGGATAATGGTCACCCCACGCTCGCGCAGACGCCGCACCATATTCCACATATCGCGGCGCAGCTCCACGTCGACCCCGGCGGTGGGTTCGTCGAGAAACAGGATCTGCGGCTCGTGGGAGAGCGCCTTGGCGATCATCACCCGGCGCTTCATGCCGCCGGACAGCTCGAAAATCTTCGCGTCGCGCTTGTCCCACAGCGACAGATCCTTGAGCAGCTGCTCCAGATAGGCCGCATCGGGCTTCTTGCCGAACAGGCCACGGCTGAACTTGACCGTGGCCCAGACGGTTTCGAACACGTCGCTGACCAGCTCCTGGGGCACCAGGCCGATCTGCGCCCGGGCCGCGCGGTAGTCCTTGATAATGTCCTTACCGCCGACCAGAACCCGCCCACTGCCAGGGTTGACGATGCCGCAGATAATGCTGATCAGGGTGGTCTTGCCCGCGCCATTGGGGCCAAGCAAGGCAAATATCTCGCCCTGGTGGATCTCCAGGTCGATGTTCTGCAGGGCCGGGTGGCCGCTGGCGTAAGTCTTGTTCAATTGCGTGATGGAAATGACCGGTTGCACGCTGGAATCCTGCCTGCGAAAAACCACAGAGTGTAGAGAGCGGCGCAAGCGCCAGCCAGCCCAACGAACTGCTATGGTAAAAAGACGCGTTGTCTTCCCCTACCCGCTTGCTCGTGCCTTCCGAGGCTCAGCAGATAGATACAGCTGTCACCGGCAGGCAGAGTGGGTAACCGCGCGGCGGCGCCTTCCCGCCCTGGCCATACGCAGGGCAGCGCCACATCAAGCTCCACTGCAAAAGGATGCGCTTATGCTCAAGCTCTCTCTGGCCCTGCTGACCACCGCCCTGCTCGTCGGTTGTGCCGGCTCCCCACCCGGCAGCCAGGGCGCGGTAGATGCCGAACGGTCGTGTGACGCTAGCACGGTGCAACAGGCCCGTGGCCAGTTACTGAGCAGGGAGCTGGTCGAGCAGCTGCAGCAGCAAGCCGGCGCCAAGCTGGTGCGGGTGCTGGCACCGCACGAGGCCGCCACCCTGGAATACAACCCACAGCGGCTGAATATCGATATTGACGATGCCGAAGTGATCGAGCGCCTGCGCTGCGGTTGAGTTAACTAAGCCACGCAGACCGGGCATACTGACGGCCCTGTCCATCCTCTGCTGCGACCGTCATGCGTATCCACGTCACCTTTATCGACCGTGTCGGCATCACCCAGGAAGTGCTGGCCCTGCTCGGCGGGCGCAATCTCAACCTGGACGCGGTGGAGATGGTGCCGCCCAACGTCTATATCGACGCGCCGACCCTGAGCGCCGAAGTGCTGGATGAACTGCGCGAGGCGCTGTTCAAGGTACGCGGGGTGCAGGCGGTGACCATAGTCGACATCCTCCCCGGGCAGCGCCGGCGCCTGCAGCTGGACGCCCTGCTGGCGGCAATGAACGATCCGGTACTGGCAGTGGACGGCCAGGGCCGCGTGCTGCTGGCCAACCCGGCGCTGATCGAGCTGTGTGGCCAGGAGCTGGATGGCCTGGGCATCGGCGAGCTGTTCGACGATCCGCTCCTGGAGCAGGCACTGCTCGACCAGGGCTTTCGCCTGCCCATGCGCGAAGTCACCCTCAAGGGCCAGGCCCTGTTGCTGGATGCCCAGCCGATCAGTGAAAGCCTGGACGGCAGCGCCCGCCAGCTGGCCGGCGGCCTGCTCAGCCTGTATGCGCCGAACCGCATTGGTGAGCGCCTGGCGGCCCTGCACCATGACCATGCCGAAGGCTTCGACTCGCTGCTCGGTGACTCTGCGCCGATCCGCACCCTGAAAAGCCGCGCCCAGCGCGTCGCGGCTCTGGATGCCCCACTGCTGATCCAGGGCGAGACAGGCACCGGCAAGGAGCTGGTGGCCCGCGCCTGCCATGCCATCAGCACGCGTCGCAGTTCACCCTTTCTGGCCCTTAACTGCGCAGCGCTGCCGGAGAACCTGGCCGAGAGCGAGCTGTTCGGCTACGCCCCCGGCGCCTTTACCGGCGCCCAGCGCGGCGGCAAACCGGGGCTGCTGGAACTGGCCCACCAGGGCACGGTGTTTCTCGACGAGATCGGCGAAATGTCGCCCTACCTGCAGGCCAAGCTGCTGCGCTTTTTAAGCGATGGAAGCTTCCGCCGGGTGGGCGGCGAGCGGGAAATCCGGGTCAATGTGCGCATCCTCAGCGCCACCCACCGCGACCTGGAGAAGATGGTCGGCGAAGGCAGCTTCCGTGAGGATCTGTTCTACCGCCTTAACGTGCTCAATCTGGAAGTGCCGCCCTTGCGCGAGCGCGGCCAGGACATCCTGCTGCTGGCACGACACTTTATGCAGCAGGCCTGCGCGCAGATCCAGCGCCCGCCCTGCCGCCTGGCGCCCGACACCTACCCGGCGCTGCTGGGCAACCGCTGGCCGGGCAATGTGCGCCAGCTGCAGAACGTGATCTTCCGCGCCGCCGCCATCTGCGACAGCAGCCTGGTGCAGATTGATGATCTGGATATCGCCGGCACCGCCGTGGCCGCCCAGGGCGAGGCGCAGATCGATAGCCTGGAAGCGGCCGTGGGGCGTTTCGAAAAGGCCCTGCTGGAAGACCTCTACCCCAGCTACCCCTCCACCCGCCAGCTGGCCAGCCGCCTGCACACCTCCCATAGCGCCATCGCCATGCGTTTGCGCAAGTACGGGATTCCGGGCAAAAGCTAGCGGTACATCCGCAGGGTGGAAAAACGCGCAGCGCTTTCCATCAGTGCCAGCAGGCCCAAGGCCATGGTGGATGGGTAAGGCGCCATCCACCCTACTCGTGGCCTCCCCCTTCCACTGATTCGACAGCCCGTAGGGTGGATCACGCTTTATCGATCCACCATTACGCAGCCGTAGGGTGGATGACGTTCTTTTCATCCACCATCAACAGCGCAGGGAGAATAGGTAAAGCGCCACGCACCCTACAGCTCGCCCTTGAGCGCCTTCTCGAACAGCGCGCTGTACTGCGCGGCGCTAAAGGCGATGGGGTTGGTGCCGGCGGAGGGGTCGACCTCGGCCATCAGCCCGACCTGTTCGATACGGGCGTCGTCGATGCCGATCTCGCCCAGGCTATGGGGGATGCCCACTTCGCTGCGCAGCTGCAGCACCCAGTCCAGCACCCCGGCGAATCCCGGCTGGGCCAGATTCAGGTAGCGCGCCATGCGTTCCATCTGCGCCTCGATCACGCCACGGTTGGCCACCAGCACATAGGGCATCAGCACCGCGTTGAGCAGGCCGTGGTGGGCGTCATACAGCGCGCCGAGTGGATGGGCCAGGGCATGCATGGCGCCCAGGCCGCGCTGGAAGGCGGTGGCGCCCATGCTGGAGGCCACCAGCATCTGCAACCGTGCCTCGACATCCGTGCCCTTGGCCACCGCCCGCGGCAGGTACTGCTGTACCAGGCGCATGCCCTCCAGGGCAATGCCTTCGGCCATGGGGTGGAACAGCGGCGAGCAGTAGGCCTCCAGGCTGTGGGACAGGGCGTCCATACCGGTGGCGGCGGTGATCTTGGCCGGCAGGCCGATGCACAGTTCCGGGTCGAGAATCACCACAGCCGGGAGCATGCGCGCGTGGAAGATGATGCGTTTGATATGCGCAGCCTCATCGGTGATCACCGAGGCGCGGCCCACTTCCGAGCCGGTGCCGGCGGTGGTGGGCACCGCCACCACCGGGGCCATACCGGCCACATTGACCCGGTTGCAGTTGTCGCCGATGTCCTCGAAATCCCACAGTGGCCGATCCTGGCCGACCATCAGGGCGATGGCCTTGCCGGCATCCAGGGCCGAGCCGCCGCCGAAGGCGATCACACCGTCATGGCCGCCAGCCTTGAAGGCGGCCACCCCGTCCATCACGTTCTGCCCCGTGGGGTTGCCCTTGATGCCATGGAACAGGCCGGCCTTGAGGCCGTCGTCGCGGCAGTGCAGCAGGGCCCGGTCGATGATCGACAGGGCTGCCAGGCCGGGGTCGGTGACCAGCAGCGGCGCCTGCATGCCCAGGGCGCGGCAGCCCTGGGGCAGCTCCTGGATACGACCGGCGCCGACGCGGATCGAGGTCGGGTAGTTCCAGTTCATCTGGTAATGCTTAAGGTCCATGGCGCGCCTCACAGCTGAGTCTTGAAGTGGAAGGATTTCGGCCGGGTCAGGTGCTCGAAGCCGACGCGGGACAGGGTGCAGCCACGCCCGGAGTTCTTCACCCCGGTCCAGGCCAGGGCCGGGTCCAGGTAGTCGCAGCGGTTGAGAAACACCGTGCCGGCCTCGACCCGGTCGGCCAGGGTCATGGCCGCGTCCACGTCCTGGCTGAAGATGGCGGCGGTCAGGCCGAATTCGCTGTCGTTCATCAGCGCCAGGGCTTCGGCGTCATCGCGCACCTTCTGAATGCCCACCACCGGGCCGAAGGATTCTTCGGTCATCACCCGCATGCCGTGGTGCACATGGGTCAGCACCTGGGGCGCCAGGTAAGGCGTTCCAGGGTGATCCATGGGAAAGTCGGCCGGCACCAGATGGGCGGTAGCGCCCTGCTCCACCGCCTCGTGGATCTGCCCGCGGACGAAATCCGCCGCCTCCGCGCGCACCAGCGGCCCCAGGGTGGTGGCCGGGTCATCCGAGCGGCCCAGCTTGTATTGCTTGACCAGGGCCACGGCCTGCTCGACAAAGGCGTCGTACAGCGACTCGTGCACATAGATGCGCTCGATGCCGCAGCAGGACTGCCCGGAGTTGAAGAAGGCGCCGTCAATCGTGGTTTCCACCGCGTGCTTGAGATCGGCGTCAAAGCGCACATAGGCCGGGTCCTTGCCGCCCAGTTCCAGGCCGGCGCTGATAAAACGCCCGGCGATGGCCTGCTCGACCATCTGCCCGCCCGGCACCGAGCCGGTAAAGGCGACATGGGCAATGCTCGGCGAGTGGATCAGATGTTCGGTGGCCACATGGCTCAGGTGCAGGTACTGGAACACCCCTTCGGGCAGGCCGGCTTCGGTGAAGGCCTCGACCATGCGTTCGGCGCACAGCGGCGTCTGCGCCGAGTGTTTGAGCAGCACCGGGTTACCCGCCAGCAGCGCCGGCACCACGGCGTTGACGGCGGTCAGGTAGGGGTAGTTCCAGGGCGCGATCACCAGGGCCACGCCCAGGGGCTCGCGGCGGATAAAGCGGATAAATCCGGGTTTGTCCTCAACCCTGATATCGGCCAGGGCGCTCTCGGCGATATCGGCCATATAGCTGGCGCGCTCGACAAAGCCGCGAATCTCGCCGGCGGCATAACGGATCGGCCGGCCCATCATCCAGCACAGCTCCTCGGCCAGCTGGCCTTCTCTGGCGGCAAAGGCGGCGATGGCCTTGCGCACCAGGGCCACTCGCTCGGCCACCGGGGTGTGCTTCCAGGGCTCCCGGGCCACCTCGGCCTTGGCCAGAGCGGCCAGCACCTCGGGGTTGGAGGCCAGATGACGCTCGACATAGACCGAGCCGTCGATGGGGGAAATGCATTGCAGTTTGCTCATAACAGGCTCCGTAGGTGGAGACGCGGCTACGCCGAACAAGGCGTGACGCGGTCGGCTCCCTCGCCCCTCTGGGGAGAGGGCTGGGGAGAGGGGAATGCATGCCCCCTCCCCCGGCCCCTCCCCCGCAAGCGGGAGAGGGGAGCGATCAGATGATTTCGAAATAGCGATCCAGCTCCCAGTCGCTGACATGCCGGCGGTATTCGCGCTCTTCCCATTCGCGGCTGGCGGCAAAATGCTCGACAAAGGCATCGCCAAACAGCTCACGGGCGGCCGTCGAAGCCTTCAGGCGCTGCGCCGCATCCCACAGGGTGTGCGGCAGGGCCAGCTCTTCCGGGTGCTGCTGGGCATAGGCGTTGCCGGTGACCGGCGCGGTGGGCTCCCACTGCTGCATCACCCCGTACAGGCCCGAACCAATGGCCACCGAGAGGGCCAGGAAGGGATTGCCGTCGGCGGCGCCCAGGCGATATTCCTGGCGCTGGGACTTGTCCGTGCCGGGGATCACCCGCAGCGCTGCGGTGCGATTCTCCACGCCCCAGGTGGCATCGGTGGGCGCCCAGAAACCGGGGATCAGGCGACGGTAGCTGTTCAGGGTCGGCGCCACCATGCACAGAAACTCCGGCATCAGGCGCTGCTGACCAGCGAGGAAGTGGCGCTGGATCTTGCTCATGTTGTGCGCCTGGCTCGGGTCATAGAAAGCCGACTTGCCGCTGGCCTTGTCGCGCAGGGAGACATGGATATGCCCGCTCTGCCCCGGGTACTTGCCCGACCACTTGGCCATAAAGGTGGCCATCAGGCCGTTGCGCTGGGCGAGCACCTTCATAAAGGTCTTGAACAATGCGCCCTTGTCCGCCGCCGACTCGGCCTGGTCATAGGCGATGGCCGCCTCCAGCACGCCGGGACCGGTTTCGGTGTGCAGACCCTCGATGGGAAAGTCCATGGCCTCGGCCATGGCGAGGATTTCGTGATACAGCTCGGCATGCACCGAGTTACGGATCATCGAGTAGCCGAACCAGTCCGGGGTAAAGGGCTTGAGGTTGCGAAAGCCCTTCTCCCGCGCCGACTCCGGCGTCTCGTCGAACATAAAGAATTCATATTCCAGGGCGGCGAAGGCATCGAAGCCCATCTCCCGGCAGCGCTCCACCACCCGGCGCAGGGTGCCCCGCGGGCAGACCTGCTCGGCGGCCCCGGCGAACTCGCAGATAAACAGCAGCATGCCGTTCTCGAACGGCAACTCGCGGCAGGTACGCGGCAGCACCCGCACCGGCGCGTCCGGGTAGCCGGTGTGCCAGCCGGTGTACTGGGCATTGTCGTAAAGCTGATCCTTGACGTCCCAGCCCAGCACCACATCGCAGAAGGCGAAGCCGTGCTCCAGGGCGGAGAAGAACTTGCTGCGGCTCAGGTACTTGCCGCGCATCACCCCATCGTTATCGAACACCCCCACCTTGATATGGCTGAGGCCGCGCTCCTCGACGATGCGCTTGGCATCCTCGACGGTTTTGACATCCCGCGGATTGAGCATAAACACCCCTGTCTCTTGTTGTTATTTGACTTCCGGTGTCATTGCTCCAGGCGACCACAAAGCACTGCCTAAGACCTGCCTCCTGGCAAAATCCCAACCGCGCTCTACAACTGCACACCCCTGCCTGGCCAAATGCCCGGTGAAAACCCATTGAGTGTGGTACAGGATTGGCAACTTGGCGGGTTGGTTAGGAAAAAAATCTGTCCCACCAGGCTGACAAGGGGTTGGCTTATTTACCCAGCATCCGTGGCAGCACATCCTGGCCCTGGCGGCGATGGACGAAGACCATCAGCACATGGCCGATGATCAGCACCAGCAGCAACCAGCCGGCCCAGGCATGGAAGAGGTTGGCCGGTAGCATCAGCCATTCGATTTTCTCGCCGGCAAAGCCCGGCATCAGCTGCAGGCCGAAGACAGTGAGTTCACGGCCCGAGCCGTACTGACGCAGCAGGGCGAAAAAGGGAATGCCCAGCATCAGCAGATACAACAGCACATGCCCCGCCCGCGCGGCACGGCTAACGGATGGCGGGCGTTGCCGGCGGTTGTGCAAAGCCCAACCCAGGCGCAGCAGGATCAGCAGCATCAGCAGCACGCCGGCGGCCTTGTGCGTGCTCCACATAAATTCGTCCAGCGCCGAGTCCTCCAGCAGTACATGCGTCAGCGCAGTGAGGAACTGCCAGCCCAGCACCAGGGCCATCGCCCAGTGCAGGGCGCGGCTGATCAGGCCATAACGTTGCGGCGTATCGGTGTAGATGGGGTTCATGGTGCGTATCTCGAAGCAGTCAGTTGGATAAATGGCGCATGCTAAAACCTGGGGCACAGACCGGCTGGCAACGCGTGTTACAGCACTAGACAGCCCAGGCCGGGCTGTTTGTCGAACCCCAGACAATAACGCCCGCGCCAAATGGCGCGGGCGTCAGCTGTTACCACGACGAGAGACTAGCCGCGATAAGGCGCGCCGGCCTTGGCCATCAGCGCGTTGTACTTCTTGAAGATCTCCACCACCTTGGCGCAGCGCGGGCTGGTCTTGGCGATTTCATCCCAGAACTTCAACGCCTCGGCTTCCACCGTGGCCCACTCCTCGGCCGGGATGGAGGTCAATTGCAGCTTGCCGCCTTCCACCCGCAACTGCGCCTCGCCGCCCCAGTACCAGTGCTGGCGGTAGTAGTTGGAGCTGTCCATGCACAGCTTGAACAGGGTCTTGAGGTGTTCGGGCACCTCGGCCCACTTGTCCGAGTTGGCAAAATACGAGCCGCACCAGGCGCCGGAGATATTGTTGGTGAGGAAGTACTTGGTCACATCGGCCCAGCCCACGGTGTAGTCCTCGGTGATGCCAGACCAGGCGATGCCGTCCAGCTCGCCGGTCTGCATGGCCACTTCGACATCTTCCCAGGGCAGGGTCACCGGGATCACACCGAAGCGCGAGAGGAACTTGCCGGCGGTGGGAAAGGTGAAGATGCGCTTGCCCTTGAGGTGTTCGAGCTTGGTGATGGGCTCGACCGTGGCGAAGTGGCAGGGGTCCCAGGCGCCGGCACCGAGCCAGGTGACGCCCTTGACCTCGCCATAGGCCTCGGCCCAGATCTCGTTGAGCCCGTACTGCTCGAACAGCACCGGCACATCCAGGCTGTAGCGGGTGGCGAAGGGGAAGTAACCGCCGAACACCGAGATATCCACTGGCGCAGCGATGGAATCATCGTCGCTCTGTACCGCGTCGATGGTGCCACGCTGCATGGCGCGGAACAGCTCGCCGGTGGGCACCAGTTGGTCGGCGTAGTACAGCTGGATTTCCATCTCGCCGTTGGCGGCCTTGTTGAAGGCATCGATGGAAGGTTTGATCACATGCTCGCCCAATGCCGGGCCGGCGTAGGTCTGCAGGCGCCAGGTGATCTTCTTCGGCTCGCTGGCATAGATATGCGCCGAACCCAGGGCCGTGGCGCCGGCAGCGCCGACGGCGGCGGTCTTCAGAAAACTGCGTCTCGTACTCATGCTGTTTCTCCAGTCTTGTCGATTCAGATGGCATACA
Organism: Pseudomonas xionganensis; assembly: GCF_009763245.1. Taxonomy (GTDB): domain Bacteria; phylum Pseudomonadota; class Gammaproteobacteria; order Pseudomonadales; family Pseudomonadaceae; genus Aquipseudomonas; species Aquipseudomonas xionganensis. Next base: position 418,920 of record NZ_WKJZ01000002.1, read on the forward strand.
ACCGCACTGCCGGACCAAGCCCGGCAGGGTTTTCAGAGGGGCTACCTGGGGCGGCGCTATCCTGCCACCTCGACCGCGCGTACCGACTCCTGAAAGCTCTTTTTAAACAGGTTGTTGAAAACGTAGCCGAGGCTGGCAAGACAAGGCGCTACGTAGTAACAGCCTCCGGCTGGTCAAAACGGCGAGGAAGCGGAGTTTACTGGTGTAAATGAGCATGACTCATTTCACTCGCCCTCCGGGTCGCGCTAAAGCGCGTTAGCCGCAAGCGGCTTGCCGAGCCTGTTTTTAACGCCGTATTGCCAACGCAGGTAGTTTCTCAACGGCCTGTTAACGTCCGTAGTGCCACTGTGGTAACCACAGGGCAATCTGCGGAAAGACCATGATCAGCACCAAAGCCAGGATCATGATCAGGACAAAGGGGGTCACCGACACATAGATATCCCGCAGCGTTACCTCCGGCGGCGCCATGGCGCGCATCAGGAACAGGTTGTAGCCAAACGGCGGGGTCATATAGGCGATCTGGCAGGTGATGGTGTAGAGCACGCCATACCAGATCAGGTCAAAGCCCAGGGCGCCGACCAGGGGGATATACAGGGGCGCGACTATCACCAGCATGGCGGTGTCGTCGAGGAACATGCCCATCAGAATGAACGACAGCTGCATCAGGATCAGCACCTGCCAGGGTCCCAAACCTAGCTGTTCGAGGAAGAAATTCTCGATCGCCTTGACCGCGCCGAGGCCGTCGAACACCGCGCCGAAACACAGAGCAGCAAGGATGATCCACATAAACATGCAGCTGATGGCCAGGGTCTTGCGCAGGGTTTCCTCCATCACCTTGCGGTTCAGGCGGCGCTTGGCCAACGCTGCGAGAGTGGCCGCCGCCGCGCCCACCGCCGAGCTTTCCACCAGGCTGGTAAAGCCCATTAGAAACAGCCCGGTCATGCTGAAGAAGATAAACAGCGGCACCAACCCGGCACTGAGCAGGCACAGTTTCTCGCCCCAGCTGATCTGCTCGCGTTCCTCACGACTCAGGGCCGGCCCAAGGTCGGGCTGCAGGCGGCAGCGGATGGCGATATAGAGGATAAACAGACCGGCCATCAGCAGCCCCGGAATGGCCCCGGCCAGCCACAGCTGACCCACCGGCTGGCGGGCGATCATGCCGTAGAGCACCAGCACCACGCTGGGCGGAATCAGAATCCCCAGGGAGCTGCCGGCCTGAATCACCCCGGTGATCATGATCTTGTCGTAGCCGCGACGCAGTAGCTCCGGCAGGGCGATGCTGGCGCCGATGGCCATGCCCGCCACACTCAGGCCGTTCATGGCCGAGATCGCCACCATCAGGGCGATGGTGCCGATGGCCAGGCCGCCGTGCAGCGGGCCCATCCACACATGGAACATGCGGTAGAGATCTTCCGCGATACCCGACTCGGAGAGCATATAGCCCATGTAGACGAACAGCGGCAGGGTCAGCAGCGGGTACCACTTCATCAGTTTCATGGCCGCGCTGAAGGCCATTTCCGAGCCACCATCGCCCCATAGCAGCAGGGCGGCGACCACTGCAACGAAACCGATGGCGCCGAACACCCGCTTGCCGGTGAGCAACAGCAACATCATCGAGGAGAACATCAGTACCGCAATCAGCTCGTATTCCATTACAGCGTTTCCCCCCGAGCCGCGGCGATATCCTTGAATAACGTGACAATGGCCTGCAGCAGCATCAGGGCGATGCCGATGCACATGATGATCTTGATTGGCGCCATGGGCGGCGACCAGGCCGAGTAGCTGGTTTCCTTGTATTCCAGGGCGTACTGGGTAGAGGAAATGCCGCCGTAGAGCAGCAGCACCAGGTAGAAAATCAGAAAGCCGATGGTGATGGCGTCCATCACGGCGCGACTGCGTGGCGACCAGCGGCTGTAGAACAGGTCCATGCGCACATGGGCATCGAGCTGCATGGAGTAGGCGCCGCCCAGCAGGAAGTAGGCGACCATCAGAAACTGCGCCGACTCCAGGGTCCAGGCTGCGGGGACGAAGAAGGTCTTGCTGATGGAGGAGTAGAGCAGCACGCCGAGAATGGCGAAGATCAGGTACATGGCGAAGCGGCCAACCACACGGTTGAAGGCTTCCACTGCACGGACAAAACCCCTGATGGCCTTGGGCATAGCGCACCTGCCGAATAATTGTTATTCCGAGAGCCTAGACCAAAATCGGATATTTCCAATCGGCCGCTCCGGCTACAGCAGAAATCGCGCCAACCCGCCTGGAGCGTGGGGCAGCCTTGTAAAACAAGGGGTTGGGGACAGACGCCAGGCGCCATAGCTGGCTGACTGGTCGATCAGAAAGCGCGCCGGCACCGTGGTGGTGCGCATGGGCATGGGACAGGGCTTAACCCGGATGCACTGCGGGGAGGGGAACCGTTCAAGGAGAACCCATCTCGGACTGCGCTGACGCTTGTCCGGGCTACCCTGGGCACAATGCCGTCCACCGGATCAGGTGAGCGACATCGACAGCTGGGTTACTCACGAAGGGGCGATCAGCACCCGTAGGGTGGATGTCGCTTTGTACATCCACCGGACACACCAGCATCCCAGGGCCAGTGCCAGTGCCAGTGCCAGTGCCAGTGGAAAACGCTACATGGTTTTCCACCCTTGATCCTGGGCAGATCATGGCCCCCGTGGGGTGGCTCAGGTCAGAGCGCAAACTTCTGCAGGTTGGCCATCATCTCTTTCATCGCTTCGATATTGTCCTTCGGGTGAGCGGCGCCCTCGAAGTCGCAGATCTGCGCGAAGTTGGCCGCAACATCTTCCGGGCTAAAGCCGGCACGCGGATCAAAACCCAGACCCAGGCTGCGCTCCCAACGCACCTTGCCCATCCAGCCGCCGCCGACTTCAAACAGGCCAGAGGTTTCTTCGCAGGCATTGCTGGCCAGGTACACCACCAGCGGGCTGACCAGCTCGGGCTTAAGCTGCTCGAACACATGCGGCGGGATCAGCCCTTCGGTCATGCGCGTGCCGCCGGTGGGGGCGATGGCGTTGACCAGGATATTGTTCTTGCGCCCTTCGAGGGCCAGAGTGCGGGTCAGACCATACAGGCCGAGCTTGGCCATGCCGTAGTTGGACTGGCCGAAGTTGCCATAGATACCCGAGGTGGACGCGGTAAAGATCACCCGCCCATAACCCTGCTCACGCATATGCGGCCAGGCAGCGCGGGTGACCTTGTAGGCGCCTTCGACGTGGACCTTGTAAACCAGGTCCCAGTCGGCGTCTTCCATCTTGTGGAAGGTCTTGTCGCGCAGGATGCCGGCGTTGTTCACCACCACATCGATGCGGCCGAAGGTGTCCAGGGCGCATTGCACGATCTTCTCGCCATCGGTCACCGAGTCATGGTTGGCCACCGCGGTGCCGCCCGCCTCACGGATTTCCGCCACCACCTTGTCCGCCGCCGAGGCGTTGGCCCCTTCGCCGTGGGTGCTGCCGCCCAGGTCGTTGACCACCACCTTGGCACCATGCTTGGCGAACAGCAGGGCATGGGCACGACCCAGGCCGCCGCCGGCCCCGGTGACGATTACAACCTGATCTTGAAAACGGATGGCGTCGCTCATGCTGCATTACCTCGGCAGATTAACAATGCTCCGAGTGTCCAGCAGGCGCGCCCTGGTCACAATAGATACGAGTCGTGCTGAATGGTGCGCGATAAAGCAGCGGGATAGTCAGGCTGGCCGAATAAGGCTGAGATGGTTGTAGAGATGCAGCACATGGGCCTGGGCATAATCGGCATGGCTGAGCGCGCCATAGGCAAAGTGCGGCTGCAGCTCGCCCTGGTAGGCGGCAAAATCGGCAAAGGCCTGCTGCAGACGTTGCAGTGCCTGGGCCTGGCTGCCCGGCTGGTTCAAGGGCGCGGCGCCGGGGATGGCTTCATCCAGCGGATGGCGCATGGCTCCGCGGGCGGCAAAAACGCTAAAGGCCAGCGGCCCGACACTGCCACGAAACCAGGCAGGCTTGAGCTCGGGATAACCGCTGATGGAGTACTCGATGCTCTGCGCGCAGTGGTTGAACACCTCGGTCGGGCTCCAGCCCTTGAGGCTGACCAGCTTTTTATCGACCAGCTCGGCCAGCACCTGCTGCGCCCCCTCAAGGCTCAGGGCCGCCGGCGCCGGCCCGGTGGGCAATGCCCAGTAGCCCGCGCCCAGGGCCGCCAGGCTGCCCAGGGCGGCGCCCTTCAAGACGGTACGTCGCTGCATCACTCGGCCTCCAGGCGTTGACGAAACTCCAGGTAGTGCGCCAGCACCTGCTCCGGTGCCTCGGTCTGTGGATAGTGGCCGATACCATCGAGAAGCACGGTGTCGGGCTTGGCAATCAGCTCGCGATAACGGGCCACCATATGCGCCCCGGAAATCGGATCGACGGCGCCGTCGATCACCCGCAGTGGCAGCGCCGTGGCCTGCATCGCCGCCACCCAGCGATCGCGGTTGACGCGGCGCTCGGGCATATAGCGGATCAGGCGATGCATCACCGCAGGGCCGTTACCCGCAGCGATCAGGTTCCAGAAGTCGTCGAGTTCCTGCGCGCTGGGCTGGGTCTGCGGACCAAATACCTTGGCAAAGTTCTGCGCCAGCTTCTGCCGGCTAAACAGCCGACCGATCAGTGGGCCAATGGGGCTGAGCAGCAGCTTCTGCACCAGCACCGGATGGTGGGTTTCCGGAAACAGCCCGCCATTGAGAAACACGCAACTGGCGAGCTGTACGCGCCCCTCCTGATGCCGCGCAATCAACTCCTGGGCCACGCTGTCGCCATAGTCATGGGCCAGCACATGCACCGGCTCACCAATACCCAAATGCGCCAGCAGCGCCTGTTGCAGATCGGCCTGCTGCAGCAGGCTGTAGGCATGCCCGCGCGGCTTGGCCGAGTCGCCAAAGCCGAGCATATCGCAGGCGATCACCCGGTACTTCTGCGCCAGCGGCTGCCACAGGTAATGCCAGTCCCAACTGGCGGTGGGAAAGCCGTGGATCAGCAGCAGCGGTTCGCCCTGCCCCGCCGTCCAGTAGCGGATGGCATGGCCGTTAAAGCGCAAATCCTGGCCCGCGCTGCGCCAATCGGCCAGGGCAATGCCCGGCAGGCCGCTCATGCCGCGTAACCCGGCATCTGCTGATCGAGCTTGCGCAACAGGGCTGGCCAGGGCAGCGCGCCGCCCATGCCCTGGGGGCTTTTCATCACCCCGGCGATCATCGCCGCCGCGCCGTCGAGCACCTGCTGCGGGATATGGATCAGCTCAGCGCCACCGCTTTGCGCCATCACCTGGATCTCGCAGGCGCGCTGCAGGGTGAACATGCCGAGGAAGGCATCGGCGATAGTGCCGAAGGCGGTGAGCAGGCCGTGGTTGGGCAGGATCATAAAGTTCTTGTCGCCCAGGTCGGCCTGCAGGCGGGCCTTCTCGTCATGGTTCAGGGCCACGCCCTCATAGCCGTGGTAGGCCAGGCTGGCGAGGACGAACAGCGACTGCTGCGACAGCGGCAACAAGCCCTGCTTCTGCGCCGACACGGCGATACCGGCCGGGGTGTGGATATGCAGCACGCAGCCGACGTCGTGGCGCACCTCGTGCACGGCGCTGTGGATGGTGTAGCCGGCCGGGTTGATGTCGAAGGGGCTGTCCATCAGCTTGTTGCCGGCCAGGTCGATCTTCACCAGGCTGGAAGCGGTGATCTCGTGGAACATCAGGCCGTAGGGGTTGATCAGAAAGTCTTCGCTGCCGGGAATTTTTGCCGAGATATGGGTGAAGATCAGGTCATCCCAGCCATACAGGGCGATCAAGCGGTAGCAGGCGGCCAGGTCGACGCGGGCCTGCCATTCGGCGGCAGACACCTGATCCTTGAGGCTGACAACAGGCAGGTCATGGGCAACGGTCATGCAGGGCTCCTCGGCTTTTGTTGTTATGGCGTAGCCAGAGTCTAGCGAGGCTTGCACAAAAGCGAAGTTGCCGTGGCGGCCAGGCTGCTGGCCTTGCGGGTCAAAGCAGCTCGGGATACAGCTGCGCCAGCATGGGCCAGTCACGTTGCGCCTGGGCATCATCGGCCAGCAGGCTAAAGCCGGCGAAATCGAAGCCTGGACTCACCGAACAGCCCACCAGACTGAAGGCCCCGGTGCTGCGCGCGGCCTGCCAGGCCTGGGCCGGCACCAGCTGCTGCGGCAACTGGCCCAGCGCCACCGGGCCCAGACGCGGGGTGCGTAGCGCATCGGGCTGCTCGGCCACCAGCAACTGCAAAGGCGCGCCCTCGTAGAAATGCCAGAGCTCATCGGCGTCAATCCGATGCCAACGGCTGACCTGCCCCGCCGGCAACAGAAAGACGATAGCCGTGGCACAGGGCCGGCCGCCTTCCAGGTGCGCGGACGACTGATACAGGCGGCGGTAGTAGCCACCCTCGGGGTGGGCCTCAAGCTGCAGCGCCTCGATCAGCTCTTGCGCGCGCGGATGCATCAGCCGTTCAGCGCCTGCGTGAAATCGGCCAGCCAGGGCTCGGCATCGCTCTCCGGGGTGACGCTTTCGCTGGCATCCAGGCGCAGCATCGGCAGCACCTCGACTATCCCGAGCTCGGCATAGAGTTCGCGCACCTGCTCGCCGCCGGCGCAGAAGGTATCGCCATAGCTGGAGTCGCCCAGGGCGATCACCCCGCCAGGCAGGCCGCTCCAGGCCGGCAGATGATCGCGGATGGCGTAGTACAGCGGCTGCAGATTATCCGGCAGCTCACCCATGCCAGTGGTCGAGGTCACGGTCAAAAAGGCTTCGGGGGCGAAGGCCTGCAGCGCCTCCAGGGTGGCCCGGGGCTGATGCCAGGCCTGATGACCGGCGGCGTTCAACAGGCGCTCGGCGTGCCGAGCCACTTCCTCGGCCGTGCCATAAACCGAGCCGGACAGGATGGCAACTTTCATAAAACTGCTCCCAAAACAGAAATCACACAGGCTCGGCATTATGCCGCAAGTGGACAGGCAGCCCGGATGTTTTAGAATGCAGCGGACATAGACCGGGAAACTTGCTCATGATCAGTGCCAAACTGCTGCAACTGGTGATCAACGCCTCCAACGACGGCATCGTCGTGGCCGAACAGGAAGGCGACGACAACATCCTTATCTATGCCAACCCGGCCTTTGAAAAGCTCACTGGCTATGCCAGCGAAGACATCCTCTATCAGGATTGCCGCTTCCTCCAGGCCGGCGACCGCGACCAGCCGGGCCTGGCCGCCATCCGCGAGGCGGTCAAGGCTCATCGCCCGTGCCGGCAGATCATCCGCAACTACCGCAAGGATGGCAGCCCGTTCTGGAACGAACTGTCGATCACCCCGGTGGTCAACGATGCCGACCAGCTGACCTACTACATCGGCATTCAGAAGAACGTCACCGAACAGGTCGAGGCCCAGGAGCGGGTCAAGGAGCTGGAAGCCGAGGTGGCCGCCCTCAAGGCCGAGCTGGCGGCGCTCAAATCCTAGTTGGCGATTAGCTATGAGGGATAAAAGTAATACCACGAGTGGCAACAAACTTCGCCCACACGAAAAAAAGCCCCGATGTGCCGGGGCCTGAGGGAAGGCGCGCCGTTTTGCGGCGCGCCTGGAAACGCGGGGATCAGACCAGGGTCGTCAGGGCTTCGCGGCTAAAGGGCAGGATGTCCTGCTCGCGGCCGTCGCGCACCTTCACCGCCCAGTCCGGGTCCACCAGCAGGGCGCGGCCCACGGCCACCAGATCGAACTCCTGCTTGTTCAGACGCTCCAGCAGGTTCTCCAGGCTGGCCGGCTCGGCCACCTTGTCGGTGTTGACCATAAACTGCAGGAACTCGCCATCCAGGCCGACGCTGCCGACGGTGATGGTGGGCTTGCCGGTGAGCTGGCGGGTCCAGCCGGCCAGGTTGAGGTCCGAGCCCTCGAACTCCGGCTCCCAGAAGCGGCGGGTCGAGCAGTGGAAGATATCCACACCGGCATCGGACAGCGGCTTGAGGAAGGCCCCCAGCTCTTCCGGGGTCTGCACCAGGCGGGCGCTGTAATCCTGCTGCTTCCACTGGGAAAAGCGGAAGATGATCGGGAAGTCCGGGCCAACGGCGGCGCGCACGGCCTGGATCAGCTCGATGGCAAAGCGCGAACGGCTTGCCAGGTCGCCACCGTATTCGTCGGTGCGCTTGTTGCTGCCTTCCCAGAAGAACTGGTCGATCAGGTAGCCATGGGCGCCGTGGATTTCCACACCGTCCATGCCGATGGCCTGGGCATCCTTGGCGGCCTGGGCGAAGGCGGCGATGACCTCCTTGATGTCGTCCTGGGTCATGCCATGGACCACCACATTGCCGTCCTTGACCTTCTCGCTCGGGCCGTAGCCCGGCACGCTGGCGTCCGGCTCGGTGCCCAGCTTGCGCACATTGCCCACGTGCCACAGCTGCGGAACGATCTTGCCGCCTTCGGCGTGCACTGCCTCGACCACCTTCTTCCAGCCAGCCAGGGCATCTTCACCGTAGAAGCGCGGCACATTGGGGTAACCGTTGCTGGCCTTGTGGCCGACGGTGGTGCCTTCGGTGACGATCAGGCCAACGCCAGCGGCGGCGCGGCGACGGTAGTACTCGACCACCTTGCTGTTGGGTACGCCACCCGGGGAGAAGGAACGGGTCATGGGCGCCATCACCACACGGGTCGGCAATTCCAGGGTGCCCAGGTTGAAAGGCTGGAACAGGGCTTTTACAGGATCGCTCATCGTCATTCCTCTGCCGGTAAGTTGACCGGTCGTCTCGTTAAGAACCTGAGCAAAGCCTGCTGCGCGTCGGCCATGCTGCGTTGAAACCGGGCTCAGAATGCTCATTTACTTCAGTAAACTGCGCTTCTTCGCCCGTTTTCGCCTTGCCTGGCTCTAGCTCGCTAGGCTTTGAACAGGTTCTGGTGTTTTAAAAAATCAGGCCCGCAGCAACAGCTGCAGACGCTGGATAAAGTCATCGAGTACGCGGGTATTGCTGGCCACCTTGAGCCGGGTCAGGGCGCCCTGCCAGGCGTTGGCGATAAAACCGGCCAGGTTGCGGCAGTCCTCATGCGCCGGCAGCTCGCCGGCGGCCTGGGCCTGCTCCAGGCAGGCCTGGAGGATATCCGCCGAGCGCTGCAGGATGGCGTCCACCTCGACCCCCAGGGCCGGCGACAGCTCGGCCATCTCGAAGCTCAGGCTGCCGATAAAGCAGTGGTATTCCAGGCGCTCCTGGCGGGCGAAGTGCTGCACCAGCTCGCCGTAATAGGCGAGGATGCGCTCGCGCGGACTCAGTGCAGGATTGCCCAGTGCCTCGGCATAGCGGGCCAGGCGCGGCTGGTAGACCTGCTGCAGGGCCTGCAGGGCGAAGTCTTCCTTGCTGGCGAAGTAGTGGTAGAAGGAGCCCTTGGGCACCCCCGCCGCCTGCACGATCTCCTGCACACCGGCACCGTGATAACCACGCCGGGTCATTACCTCGGCGCCTTTGGCGAGGATCAGGTCACGCTTGTCGAGTCGGATACTGGAGTTCATGCCGGGCAGGATATGACCGGTCGTCTCCCCCGCCCAGCACTATTGATCTGGGTGATTATCGATAAGAAGTGGAGCAGGTTTAGAGAGGCTTGGCCGCGATCAACTCGCGGCTCAATGATGGTTCCTACGCTCCAGCGTGGGAACCATCAGAGGCAAAAGCAGGCAAGGAAACGAAGTCGTAGGGTGGACATACCGAAGGTTTGTCCACCACCCCAGAGCGCGCTGCTGGACATGGCTTCGCCATGTCCAGCCTACCGAGCTGCGTTCCCACGCAGAGCATGGGAACGATCATGCCCGCGATAAAGAGCGCCAATCAGCCGCGGGCGGCCTTGATCACGTCGATATAGGGCTCGGCAAAGCGCTGATCCTGGATCAGGGCGATAAAGTCGTTGCCTTTGGCGTCCTTGGTATTCAGGTCATAGCCGGCGGCCTTGAAGAAGCCGACAAACCGCTCGAAGTCGTCGATGCGCAGGCCACGGTAGGCCTTGACCAGCTTGTGCAGGGACGGCGGGGTGTCGTCGGCCGGCTCCACGGCCAGGAACAGCTTGATCGACTCGTCGCTGATCTCTTCGCCAATCACCTGTTTCTTGTCTTTGCGCATCATCTACTCCAGCTTGCGGGCTCGGTGGGGCCGGCAGTTTACCCCTGGCCACCCCGGGGCTCAACGCATGCCGTACAACCCTGTCTTGTAGCACGGCCCGGGGGCCTGCCCCAGGCGACTTAGGTCCAGTCCAGGGCGGCGCGGGCCGCTCTATACTCAAGGCATCCAGCCTGGAGTCGCCATGCCCCTACCCCCACTGTTCGCCGCCTGGCGGCAAAGCCTGCGCGCCGGCTTTACCTGGCAGCGCCTGCGCGGCGACCTGACGGCCGGGCTGACGGTGGGCATTATTGCCATTCCCCTGGCCATGGCCCTGGCGATAGCCGTGGGCGTGGCGCCGCAGCACGGACTGTATACGGTGCTGGTGGCCGGCAGCCTGATCGCCCTGTGTGGCGGCTCGCGCTTTAACGTGTCCGGCCCCACGGCGGCCTTTGTGGTGATTCTGCTGCCGATCACCCAGCAATTCGGCCTGGGCGGCCTGCTGCTGTGCACCCTGCTAGCCGGACTGATCCTGATCTGCCTGGGGCTGATGCGCGCCGGACGCCTGATCGAGTTTGTTCCCTACCCGGTGACCCTGGGCTTTACCGCCGGCATCGGCATCGTCATCGCCACCCTGCAGCTCAAGGACCTGCTCGGCCTGAGCCTGAGCAGCCAGCCCGCCCACTATCTGCAGCACTGGAGCGCCCTGTGGCAGGCCCTGCCCAGCCTGCAACCGGGGGACTGCCTGGTGGCCCTGGTGTGCCTGGCGGTGCTGCTGATCTGGCCGCGCTGGGTGCCGAAAGTGCCCGGGCATCTGGCAGCACTGGCCGTCGGCGCCCTGCTCGCGCTGTTGCTGGAGGCCGGCGGTGTGCCGGTGGCGACCCTGGGCGAGCGTTTCAGCTACAGCCTGGACGGCATCGAGCATCCCGGCATCCCGCCCTTTCTGCCCAGCCCGCTGCTGCCCTGGCAGCTGCCGGGGCCCGATGGTCAGCCGTTGCTGCTGAGCTTCGAATTGTTGCGCCAGCTGCTCGCCCCGGCTTTCGCCATCGCCATGCTCGGCGCCATCGAATCGCTGCTGTGCGCGGTGGTGGCCGATGGCATGACCGGCAGCAAGCACGACCCCAATGCCGAACTGCTCGGCCAGGGCATCGGCAATCTGCTGGCGCCCTTCTTCGCCGGCATCACCGCCACCGCCGCCATCGCCCGTACCGCGGCCAATGTGCGCGCCGGGGCCTTCTCGCCCCTGGCGGCGATCATCCATGCCGGCGTGGTGTTGATCGCCATTCTGTTTCTCGCCCCGCTGTTCAGCTACCTGCCCATGGCCGCCCTGGCCGCCCTGCTGCTGATGGTGGCCTGGAACATGAGCGAGGTGCGGCATGTGGGCCACACCCTGCGCATCGCCCCGCGCAGCGATGTGCTGGTGCTGCTGACCTGCCTGGTCCTGACCGTGCTGTTCGATATGGTGCTGGCGGTGGGCGTCGGCCTGCTGCTGGCCGCCGGCCTGTTTATCAAGCGCATGAGCGACCTGACCGATACCGAGCCGCTGACCAAGGGCTTTCACCAGGCCCTGGCGGATCTGCCCGAGCATGTGCTGGCCTACGCCATCCGTGGCCCGCTGTTTTTCGGCGCGGCGGAAAAAGCCCTGAGCGTACTGCGCCGCTTTACCCCGGGGGTAAGGGTGGTGATCGTCGATATCAGCGCCGTACCGCTGCTGGACATGACCGCCCTGGCGGCCCTGGACAATGTGCTGCGCGACTACCGCGAGCAGGGCGTGGGGCTGATTCTGAGCGGGCCGACGCCCCAGGTGCGCCTGCAACTACGCCGCGCCGGCATCCAGCGCCGCGACGGCGAGCTGGCCTATGTGCGCGACTTGCAGCAGGCCCGGGAAAAGGCCCTGCGCTGGCTGGGGCCCTGATGCGTCCTGGTGGAAAACGCTACGCGGTTTTCCACCCTGCACAGGCCGGTAATCCGTAGGGTGGATAACGCGAAGCTTATCCACCAGAGGCTAGTGCGGTGGACAGGTCTAAGGCCCATCCACCCCAACGTTCAGAACGCTTACAGCCCCTTGACCGCGTAGATGCCCGGCGCGTTGCGCCAGTAGCCCTTGTAGTCCATGCCGTAGCCGAAGATATAACGGTCGATGCAGGGCAGGCCGACAAAATCCGCCTTCAGGTCCGGGCGGGCCTTGCGGTCATGGTCCTTGTCGATCAGCACGGCGGTATGCACGGCACGGGCACCGGCATGGCGGCAGAAGTCGATGATGGCGCCCAGGGTGTGCCCCTCATCGAGGATGTCATCGATGATCAGCACATCACGATCGATAAAGGAGATTTCCGGCTTGGCCTTCCAGAACAGCTCGCCGCCGCTGGTTTCGTTGCGGTAGCGGGTGGCGTGCAGGTAGGACAGCTCCAGAGGGAAGTTGAGCTTGGGCAGCAGCTTGCCGGAGAAGATCAAACCGCCGTTCATCACGCAGAACACCACCGGGTTGCTCTCGGCCAGCTGGCCATTGATCACCTCGGCGAGCTGGTCGATGGCAGCCTCCACCTGGGCTTCGGTGTACAGGCAATCGGCTTCGGCCATGACTTGGCGGATATGCGCGAGATCGACGGACATGCTGTGTTCTCCTGGATGAGCGGCTGCGCACAAACCAGCAAACCTGATCGATGCGTCAAAATAAAAGCCGGCAAAGGTACGCATCCGCAGGGCGCGGAGCAACCCCTGGCGGACAAAGTGCAGAAAAGTCTGCCAGCGGAGGAAATTTAGCCGCTAAATTTGCCAATCTCCACGCGCACAGAGGTTTATTGGCATGGCCAATGCTTTACTCTAACGCGATTTTTGACGCCCACCGCTGGAGACGCCCCATGCCCGTCCATGAGATCCGCCACCCGCTGATCCGCCACAAGCTCGGCCTGATGCGCCGTGCCGATATCAGCACGAAAAACTTTCGCGAACTGGCCCAGGAGGTTGGCGCCCTGCTGACCTATGAAGCGACCCAGGACCTGCCTCTGGAAAACTACGAAATCCAGGGCTGGGCCGGCACCGTGCAAGTGGAGAAGATCGCCGGCAAGAAGATCACCGTGGTACCGATCCTGCGCGCCGGTATCGGCATGCTCGACGGTGTGCTCAGCCTGATCCCCGGGGCCAAGGTCAGTGCCGTGGGCGTGGCGCGCAACGAGGAAACCCTGCAGGCCCACACTTATCTGGAAAAGCTCGCCCCGGAAATCGACGAGCGCCTGGCCCTGATCATCGACCCCATGCTGGCCACTGGCGGCTCCATGGTCGCCACTATCGACCTGCTGAAAAAGGCCGGCTGCAAGGAAATCCGCGCCATGGTTCTGGTCGCCGCCCCCGAAGGCATCAAGGTGGTCAACGACGCCCACCCGGACGTGACCATTTTCACCGCCTCCATCGACCAGCGCCTGAACGAGCACGGCTACATCATTCCCGGCCTGGGCGATGCTGGGGACAAGATCTTCGGCACCAAACAGAAGGAAGCCTGATATGCAGGACCATATGCAGGACGCCACCTGGCGCCAGGCCCTGGCCGGTTCGCAGATGCTCTTCGTGGCCTTCGGCGCCCTGGTGCTGATGCCGCTGATCACCGGCATGGACCCGAACGTGGCGCTGTTCACCGCCGGTATCGGCACCCTGATCTTCCACCTGGTGACCAAGAACCAGGTGCCGGTGTTTCTCGCCTCCAGCTTTGCCTTTATCGCCCCGATCATGGCGGCCAAGGCCGACTTCGGCCTGCCCGCCACCCTCGGCGGCCTGGTCGCCGCCGGCTTTGCCTATATGCTTCTGGCCGGCGCGGTGAAGCTCAAGGGCACCGGTTTTATCGACCGCCTGCTGCCGCCGGTGGTGATCGGCCCGGTGATCATGGCGATCGGCCTGGGCCTGGCCCCGGTGGCGGCCAATATGGCCATGGGCAAGGCCGGTGACGCCAGCGTGCAGCTGGTGCCCGGCGACGTGGCACTGATGATCTCCCTGCCAGCCCTGATCACCACCCTGATCGTGGCGGTGATCGGCCGCGGCATCTTCCGCCTGGTGCCGATTCTCTGCGGCATCGCCGTGGGCTATGGCCTGGCCATCTTCTTCGGCGTGGTGGATTTCAGCGCAGTGAGCGCAGCGCCCTGGCTGGCGGTGCCCAACTTCGTCGCCCCGGAACTGCACTGGGGCGCCATCCTGTTTATCCTGCCGGTGGCCATCGCCCCGGCCATCGAGCATATCGGCGATGTACTGGCGATTGGCACGGTGACCGGCAAGAACTACCTGAAACAGCCGGGCCTGCACCGCACCCTGCTCGGCGACGGCCTGGCCACCTCGGCCGCAGGCCTGCTCGGCGGGCCGCCCAACACCACCTACTCGGAAGTCACCGGGGCGGTGATGCTGACCAAGAATTTCAACCCCAAGGTCATGCTCTGGGCGGCGCTGATCGCCATTGTGCTGGCCTTTATCGGCAAGTTCGGGGCGATACTGCAGAGCATCCCGGTGCCGGTGATGGGCGGTATTCTCTGCCTGCTGTTCGGCTCCATCGCGGTGGTGGGCCTGAATACCCTGATCCGCCATCAGGTGGACCTGTCCGAGGCACGCAACCTGGTGATTGTCGCGGTAACCCTGGTGTTCGGCATCGGCGGCATGGTGATCGGCGCCGGCGACGTCAGCCTCAAGGGCATCTCCCTGTGCGGCATCGTCGCCATCCTGCTCAACCTGCTGCTGCCCGGCGGCAAGGGCTGGAGCAACCGCAACCTGGACACCGAACAGGGTTAAGCCGTCCGGCAACAAAAATGCCGCCTGGGGGTGACCTCAGGCGGCATTTTTTATGGCTGTGTCTAGGGTCTGTTGCATGCAGCAATGCCTTGTAGGAGCCAGCTTGCTGGCGATCCCGGCAGATCAGAAGCATCGCCAGCAAGCTGGCTCCTACAGAGTTTGTTGCGCGATAGCGCGGCGCCCGAACGACGGAGCCTTCTAAGCCCCGCGCTCAAAAGCCTGACGGCTTAGCCCTTGTCCTGCCAGCGTTCGGCGGCGGCCTGGTCGCTGCAACGGCCGTCAACCCAGCGCGGGCCGTCGGCGGTGTCTTCCTTTTTCCAGAAGGGTGCGCGGGTTTTCAGGTAATCCATGATGAAGATGCAGGCATCGAAGGCGGCCTGGCGATGGGCGCTGCTGGTGCCGACAAAGACGATGGGCTCGCCCGGCTCCAGACGACCGACCCGGTGGATGATCTCGATATTCAGCAGCGGCCAGCGCTGGGCCGCCTCCTCGGCGATCTTGCCTAGGGATTTCTCGGTCATGCCGGGGAAGTGTTCGAGAAACATGCCGCCCACCTCGCGGCCTTCATTGAAGTCGCGCACATAGCCGACAAAGCTGACCACCGCACCGATGCCTAAGTTGGCGGCATGCAGGGCATTAAGGGCCAGGCCCGGATCAAAGGGCGCGGACTGCACACGAATGCCCATCTTTAACCGCCTGTTACTGTTGGAAAAAACGCCACTTCATCGCCGGCCTGCAAGGGCTCGTCGAGGCTGCAGAGCTCCTGATTGCGTGCACACATCAGGTTCTGCTCGGCCAGCACATCCCACACCCCACCACGGCCCAGCAGGTGCTGGCGCAGCTCATCGAGGCTGGCGAATTCGCCGTTCAACTGCTCGCCATCCAGGCCCAGGGCCTCGCGATAACGGGCGAAATACTGCACGCGGATCATGCCTCGTCCTCCAGCTTGTAGTGGCCGCTCTTGCCGCCGAGTTTCTCCAGCAGGCGCACCTGCTCGATGACCATGGCGCGGTCCACCGCCTTGCACATGTCGTAGATGGTCAGGGCGGCCACACTGGCGGCGGTCAGGGCCTCCATTTCCACCCCGGTCTGCCCGGCCAGCTTGCAGGTGGCGCGGATATGCACGGCATCCTCGCCTTGCGCGCTGAGTTCGACCTTGACCCCGGTCAACAGCAGCGGATGACAGAGCGGAATCAGATCGCTGGTCTTCTTCGCCGCCTGGATACCGGCGATACGCGCCACGGCGAACACATCGCCCTTGGGGTGTTCGCCCTGAACGATCATCTGCAGGGTCTGCGGGCGCATGCGCACCCGGGCTTCGGCACTGGCTTCGCGGAAGGTATTGGCCTTGTCGGTGACATCGACCATATGGGCATGGCCCTGGGCATCGAGATGGGTAAGCACGGGCTGACTCCAGAAAGGGATGGCCCGATTGTAAACCCGCAGGTCAGGATATGGCAGGCATAAAAATGCCCCGAGCATAAGCCGGGGCGTTGGGACTCTGGTTGATCAATGTCCCTCTCCCGCATCCGGGAGAGGGTTGCGAGGCCTGCTACATATGGGTTTCCGCGTACTCGGCGAGGATAGAGCGCGGCACGCCCTGCAGGGTGATATGCACGCCGTGGGCAAAGTCCTTGAAGCGTTCGGTGAGGTAGGTCAGGCCCGAACTGGGCGCCGACAGGTAGGGGGTGTCGATCTGCGCCAGATTGCCCAGGCAGACCACCTTGGAGCCGTTGCCGGCGCGGGTGATGATGGTTTTCATCTGATGCGGGGTGAGGTTCTGGCACTCGTCGATGAGGATCAGGCTCTGCTGGAAGCTGCGCCCGCGAATGTAGTTGAGCGATTTAAATTGCAGCGGCACCTTCTGCAGGATGTAGTCGACGCTGCCATGGGTACTTTCATCGTCCATATGCAGGGCTTCCAGGTTGTCGGTGATGGCGCCGAGCCAAGGTTCCATCTTCTCCGCCTCGGTGCCGGGCAGAAAGCCGATTTCCTGATCCAGCCCCTGCACGCTGCGGGTGGCGATGATGCGTCGGTAGCGCTTGCTGACCATGGTCTGCTCGATGGCCGCAGCCAGGGCCAGGATGGTCTTGCCGGAACCGGCGGCGCCGGACAGGTTGACCAGGTGGATATCCGGGTCGAGCAGGGCATAGAGCGCCAGGGCCTGGTGGATATCCCGCGGGCGCAGGCCCCAGGCTTCCTGGTGCAGCAGCGGCTCCTGGTGCAGGTCGAGGATCACCAGCTCGTCGTCCTTGATCGCCTTGATCCAGCCGACAAAGCCCTGTTCATCCAGCAGGAATTCGTTGACGTGCACCGCCGGCAGGTTGTCGGTGAGCTGCACGCGGTGCCAGGTGCGGCCATGATCCTGGCGGGTTTCCACCTTGCTCACCCGATCCCAGAAGGAGCCGCCCATGTCGTGGTAGCCCTGGGACAGCAACGACACATCGTCCACCAGCTGGTCGGTGTGGTAGTCCTCCGACTCGATGCCGCAGGCCCGCGCCTTTAGGCGCATGTTGATGTCCTTGGTCACCAGCACCACATCCAGGCCAGGACGACGGGTCTTCAGCTCCACCAGCTGATTGATGATCTTGTTGTCGTTGAGGTCTTCCGGCAGCCAGGTGATGGGCGAGGCACTCTTGCTCATCAGAATCGAGAGGAAACCGCAGGGGCCGCTCTTCTCGCGCTGGATCGGCACACCGTGCTCCACCTCATCCGGGGTGGCGCCGCCGAGGATCTTGTCGATCAGACGGATGGCCTGCCGGCACTCGGCCGCCACGCCCTGTTTGCCGGTCTTCAGCTTGTCCAGTTCCTCCAGTACGGTCATCGGGATGGCGACATGGTGCTCCTGAAAATTCAGCAGCGCATTGGGATCGTGGATCAGCACATTGGTGTCGAGGGCATACAGGGTTGGAGCGGTGGGCTTGGCGCGTCCGTGGTCATCCATACTCGGTCACCTTCTTCTAGTAGCCAAGCGGCGCAAGGGCGAGCTGCGCCGCGGAGGGGGCCGCCGACTTCTCGGTGCAGGGCCGAGAAGATACAAGCAAGGTGAGGGCCAATGGCCGCCACCTGTCTGCAGGGTTCGGCGGTCTTGTCTTCTGTATTAGCGCAAAAGAGATGACAGAAAAACGTTTTTTTACCGCTTTGCAGGTTTATTTGTCGGTGCGACAAAAAGCCCTTGGCGCCCTGCCCGGCCACCGTTAAAGTCGGAAGTCCAGCCGGGCGCAAAACCCTCGAAAATTCGCCTCAGACGCCTGCCGCAACAGCACAGCGGTTGACCTCCACGGTCACATGCACCAGCGCCGAAATCCCCGCCAGATGGGCCTTGTAGCGATCCGCTGAGGCGTCGCCATGGGTCACCACACTGACAATGCAGGCGTACTGGCTGCGCCCCACCCGCCACAGATGCAGATCCGCCACTTCGGTGTCCGCTTCCTGCGCCAGCGCGGTGCGCACCTGCGCGACAATGGGGCTGTCCATCTCCCGATCCAGCAGCACCCTGGCGGTTTCCAGCAACAGGCCCTTGGCCCATACCGCGATGATCACGGCGCCGATCACGCCCATCAGCGGGTCGAGCCAGCTCCAGCCCAGCCATAGGCCGCCGAGCAGGGCGACAATGGCCGCCACCGAGGTCAGGGCATCGGCCAGCACATGGACAAAGGCGGCATGGCGATTTAGATCCTTGCCGGGTGCGGTCGGGTGTGGGTGATCGTGATCGTGATCGTGATCGTGATCGCCATGAGCATGGCCGTGATGTCCATGCTGATCGCGCAGCAGCCAGGCCGACGCCAGGTTGACCAGCAAACCGATCACCGCCACCCACAAGGCCATCTCGAAGGCAATCACCTGAGGCTGCCAGAGGCGCCACAACGACTCGAAGGCCAGCATGGCCACCACCACCATCAGCATCAGGGAACTGGCAAAGCCGGCCAGCACCTCGATCTTCCAGGTGCCGAAGGCAAAACGCGGATCATTGGCATAGCGGCGCGCCAGCAGATAGGCCAGGGCGGTCAGGCCGATGGCGAGCATATGCGAGGCCATATGCCAGCCATCGGCCAGCAGGGCCATGGAGTTGAAGGCGTAGCCGGCGCTGATCTCCACCAGCATGGTCGCCCCGGTCAGCGCCACCACACGCCAGGCCTGACGCTCGGCGGTGGTTTCCAGCGGACGGTAATCGTGGGAAGGCTCCCAGCGCGAATGGTTGCAGGCAGTCATAACAGCTCCTTGGCATCGAGTACCTGGGCAAACTACAACCCCGGGGCCGCCCCCGGGTCAAGCGCATCAATCGACCCCATAGGTAGCCTCCCCCGCCCCCGTGCTTCTAGAATCGCCCCCATACTTTAAGGAGCACAGTTTATGTTGATGGTGATTTCCCCGGCCAAGACCCTCGATTACGACACCCCGCCGGTGACCCCACGCTTTACCCAGCCCGAGCACCTGGATCACGCCCAGGCGCTGATCGAGCAGCTGCAGGGCTTCAGCCCGGCACAGATCGCCGAGCTGATGCACCTGTCGGACAAGCTCGCCGGTCTCAACGCTGCGCGCTTTGGCAGCTGGGCGCGGCCCTTCAACCCTTCCAACGCCAAGCAGGCGCTGCTGGCGTTCAAGGGCGACGTGTACACCGGGCTGAATGCCGAGGATTTTTCCGAAGCCGACTTCGACTTTGCCCAGGATCATCTGCGCATGCTCTCCGGCCTCTATGGCCTGCTGCGCCCGCTGGACCTGATGCAGCCCTATCGCCTGGAAATGGGCACCAAGCTGGCCAATGCCCGCGGCAACAACCTCTACGACTTCTGGGGCGAGCGCATCAGCGGCTGGCTCAACGAAGCCCTGGCTGCCCAGGGTGATGAGGTGCTGCTTAATCTGGCCTCCAACGAATACTTCAGCGCAGTCAAACGCAAGGCGCTGAACGCCCGGGTGATCGACACCGAGTTCAAGGACCTGAAGAACGGCCAGTACAAGATCATCAGTTTCTACGCCAAGAAGGCCCGTGGCCTGATGGCCCGCTATGTGATCAAGGAGCGCCTGACCGACCCGGCTGGCCTCAAGGACTTCAACTACCAGGGCTATCGTTATTCGGCCGAGCACTCCAAGCCTGATAGTCTGGTGTTCCTGCGTGACGACCCCGAGGCCTGAGTGATGCTGATTGGCGCAATCCTGGTACTGAGCTGGCTGGTCCTGCTGATTCGCTACCCGAGCAAGGCCCTGCCCATCTCCCTCGGTGCGCTGGTCGGCCTGGGGCTGGTGGCCAGCTGGGTGCTCTGGGAGGAAAGCCGGGAAAACCGTCATCTGGCCCATCTAGAGCTGCGCCTAGAGTACGCCCCGGACAGCTGTCCGGCCGACCGCCCTCTGGCCTTGAACCTGACCAACGGCAGCAGCGCCGCCCTGCTGGAGCTGCGCTGGCAGATCGCCGCCTACCGCCCAGGCGACAGCACCAACCTGGCCGAACGCCTGTACGAGTCGCCACGCTACAGCGGTCCCAGCGAGTTGCTGCCCGGCGCCCACTGGCAGAGCTGTTTGCCCCTGCCGACCCTGCGCAGCGGTTATCGCGCCAGTACCCTGGAGTTTCGCGCCGAGCGCCTGCAGGGCACCTTCAGCCGTTGAAAAACTACCTGCGTTGGCAATACTGCGTTGAAAACAGGCTCGGAATGCTCATTTACAGCAGTAAACTCCGCTTCCTCGCCTGTTTTCGCCTTGTCTTGCCTGCCTCGCCTACGTTTTTCATAAATCCAATAGCTATAACAACAAGGATCACCGCATGACCCAACCCAGCGTACTGATCACCGGATGTTCCAGCGGCATTGGCCGCGCCCTGGCCGAGGCGTTCCAGCAGGCCGGTTATCAGGTCTGGGCCACGGCGCGCAAAGCGGCCGATGTCGAGGCCCTGAGCGCCGCCGGTTTCCATGCGGTCGAGCTGGACGTCAACGATGGCCTGGCCCTGGGCCGGCTGGCCGAACGCCTGAAAAGCGAAATCGGCGGCCTCGACGTGCTGATCAACAACGCCGGCTACGGCGCCATGGGCCCGCTGCTCGATGGCGGTGTCGAGGCCATGCGTCGGCAATTTGAAACCAATGTGTTCTCGCTGATTGGCGTCACCCGTGCCTGCTTTCCACTATTGCGTCAGAACAAGGGGCTGGTAGTGAATATCGGCAGCGTCTCCGGCGTACTGGTCACCCCGTTTGCCGGTGCCTACTGCGCCTCCAAGGCCGCCGTGCATGCCCTGACCGACGCCCTGCGCCTGGAGCTGGCGCCCTTCTCTATCGATGTGATGGAAGTACAACCCGGCGCCATTGCCTCCAGCTTCGGCGCCAATGCCAGCCAGCAGGCCGAGCAGCTGATCGACGAAGCCTCGCCCTGGTGGCCGATCCGCGAGGGTATCCGCGCCCGCGCCAACGCCTCCCAGGACAACCCCACCCCGGTCAACCAGTTCGCCGCCCAGCTCCTGGCCGCCGTGCAGCGCAAGAAACGCCCCAGGCTGCTGCGCCTGGGCAATGGCAGCCGCAGCATGCCGCTGCTGGCGGCTTTGCTGCCCAAGGGACTGCTGGAGCGGGTGTTGAGAAAACGCTTTGGCCTGGATCGCAGCCTGGCCTGACTAACCGGAGCGCCGCCCATGAATCAGCCCAACGCCAGCGTCCCGGTTACCCACCTGGCCATCGGCGGCGTTATTGCGGTGGTCGTGCTGAATCTGCTGCTGCGCAGCCTGGTCAAGCTCGGTGGCCCGCTGACCACCCTGCTGATCGCCACCACGGTGGCCGGCGGCATGGCCCTGTGGTTCGTCTGGCGCCACCAGCGCCGCCCCCAACAGGGCGAACGACGCCGCCTGCTGGCGCTCTATGGCGGCATCCTGGCCCTGCTCTATCTGGGTTTATTGGCGATGATGGCGCTGCAAGATGAGCCCAGCCCCATGGGCCTGCTGATCTTCGGCCTGCACTATTTCTGCTATCCCCTAATGGCCTGGCTGGTATTTGCTCGCAGGAAGTAAGAAATATGCGCCATAGAAGGCAAAAATGGGCAGTGATACTGTGCACGACTGACCACTAGCAAGCTACTGAAGAACCTCATCCAACTTCCTTTATAGTCGATAGATTTCCACATCATGACCCCACATCCGACATTTAGCACAGGATCGCTAAATAGGCTTGCTGAGCGCACGGAATATGAGCTTTGGCTCCTCGAAGCCGTGTACGAAGTTGTTGAGCAGAAGTTGTTTCCATCCTGGCCTGACTCCGTGGTGTACCCGCTCGAAAAATCAAAACCAGACTTCTTTAGTTATGGGCAAATCAACGCGGTCATCGGTGATTGGCGGCCCCACTTTCTGAACGTAGGCGCACCTCTTATCTTCGTTTCGTCCTTCAAGTTACTCGACATGTTCATCGAGTGGGTCCTTGAGGAAAATGGGATAGTGTCTACGTTCCGCTTTGATCAAAAACGGAAAAAACTTGATGGCTCTTCGGTCTTTCCGCAAGAGATTGAAGCCCGCCCCTGGCTAAAAGAACGCCTCATAGCTCTCTACAGTGCCCTCATACCACTTCGCGGAACGATCATTCATAACAAGAACTTCATTTCGGCAGACGGCGCAATTCGAGTAGCTCGTTCAAAGACTGGCGTAGTTGAATCGATGGTTGACATTAGTTCTTCCCAGCTAAGAACACTCGTTGTAAGCATCCTGAGTGTCCTCAAGTATGTCGATGGGACTTGGCATCTCAATGAGTCTCGGGAAAAGATACTGCGCCATGCACTTGATGAGCTTGCGCCGCTACATGGATTGCCTCTTCTAGGCCAGAAACAGCCCTTTCATACACGCGTAAGGGTATACCTTGAGGGCGACGATCCATTTGATTTCGACCCAATAGCTATACAACGCGATCTCGCGGAGAGATACGTGAACCAGGACTGCTCATTTGACTTGCGCGTATTGATGGTCAGGGATGGCGAAGTTGTTGAGGCCTATCTTTTCCCCGACACCCTCGTTGCAACTGCAGACACTGACTGGCCCCAAGGCGTTGACGCTCAACAGTACAAAACAAAAGTACCCGATGACATCAATCCTGAGCACCTTTGCCTCGGCTAACCCACGCTCGCTTACTTAATAGTGATAACGCAGCTGCGCAATCAACAGCGCATCGCCCTCCACCCGATAAACCATCCGATGCTCGTCGTTGATACGGCGTGACCAATAGCCGGCCAGAGCGTGCTTGAGCGCCTCCGGCTTGCCGATGCCGGCAAAGGGGCTGCGCGCCGTTTCCTTGATCAGGGCGTTAATGCGCTTAAGGATCTTCTTGTCGCTGTCCTGCCAATGGAGGTAATCCTCCCAGGCCTGCTCGGCGAAGATCAGCCTCATTCCACCAGGCTCCGCTCCTGGCCTTGGCCGCTTTCCAGGCTGGCGATGGCCTCCAGCAGGCGCCTGGCATTCTTCGGCGCACGCAGCAGGTAGGCGGTTTCCTCCAAGGCCTTGTAATCCTCAAGCGAGATCATCACCACCGACTGCTGCCGGTTGCGGGTGATGATCAACGGCTCATGATCTTCGCATACGCGATCCATGGTCTGAGCCAGATTGGCGCGCACTGTGGTGTAGCTGATGGCATCCATTGAAACACCCTCTATATCTGTACGCGATACCGTACATATATAGCTCGTAACCTGTCTAGGGTTTTCTTGGTTTTCGGAGCTGGCAGTTGCAAGCAGGTGCCTGGCGTAGCCCGGATAAAATCCGGGAAACGGTTGCGAATCGACAAATCGTCCCGGATTGCATCCGGGCTACCTCGCTTAAGCCCGTAGGATGGGTTGAGCAACGCGATACCCATCGACAATCGGGCGCTCAACACTGTCCGTCGCCTTGGCGGATAACCTGATGGGTATCGCTACGCTCAACCCATCCTACGGCTGCCGCTGCACACTAGCGCTTGATGGTCTTAAGCAGATCTTCCGGGCTGATATAGCCCACCGCGCCGCCCTGGCTCGCCGCGCTGCCGGGTTGCGGCTGATGGAGGATATGACCCTTCATCTTGCCGATGATATGCATCTCGCAGGGTTTGCAGTCGAACTTCAGGGTCAGCACTTCGTCCTGGTGGATCAGCTGCATGTCCGACACCTTAGTGCGCACGCCGGTGACGCCCTTGGCCTGTTTCGGGCAGAGGTTGAAGGAGAAGCGCAGGCAGTGCTTGGTGATCATCACCGGCACTTCGCCGGACTCTTCGTGGGCCTCGTAGGCGGCGTCGATCAGTTGCACGCCATAACGCTTGTAGAAGGTGCGGGCCTTGTCGTTGTAGACGTTGGCGAGGAAGGTCAGGTGCGATTCCGGGTACACCGGCGGCGGCACGCTGACCGGCTTGCGCCCGCCACGCGGGTGAGCAGCGACGCGGGCCTGGGTCAGGGCCTCGATGGCTTCGCGGCGCAGGGCCTTGAGTTGTGAACCGGGGATAAAGGGCACGACCTCGCACTCGATCTGCACGCCGGTGCTGTAGTAGATGGTGGTGCCCAGCTTGCTCAAGCCATCGGCCAGCTGCTCGCGGGCCTGCTCGGCATCCTTGGCGGCGGCGAACGGCCCGGCCAGACTGACGCTTACGCTGCTGCCGTCCGCGCTGGTGACGCTCAGATTCAACTGATCGCCCTGCACGACCAACTGCCAGCTGACCGCGATGCGCCGCTCGGATGAGGTCTTGAGCAGGGCCTGCTGCCAGTTATGGTCGAGGTTGCGGTTGAGCGGGTGCTGCGGGCGCACGCGGTGCATGGCCTCGGGCATTTCGTTGGGTTCGACGCGGTAGCGGTAGCGCTTCTCGCCGTCTTCCTCGAACTCGCCTTTAAGCTCGGCGATATTGGCGCGAAAGCCCACCACTTCACGCTTGATCAGCACGTTGAGGCCATCGCCGTTGGCCAGCGGCGTGTCGGTCACGGCGATCAGATCGCGTTTGTTCACTTTCTCGATATAGCCCACCGCCAGCCCGGTAAAGGTTGGCGAATCGAACGCGCCGATATCCACCTTGCGGTCGGTGACAAAATAATCGGTGCTGCCACGGTGGAAGGTCTTGTCGGTATCGGGGGTGAAGAAGTGCTCGGTACGGCCGCTGGACGCGCGGGCCAGGTGCGGTCGCTGTTCGAGAATGGCATCCAGCTCGCGGCGATAGTGCGCGGTGATGTTCTTCACGTAGCTCATGTCCTTGTAGCGCCCCTCGATCTTGAACGAGCGCACGCCGGCATCGACCAGATGGATCAGGTTGTCGGTCTGGTTGTTGTCCTTCATCGACAGCAGGTGCTTGTCAAACGCCACCACCCGGCCCTGATCGTCCTTGAGGGTGTAAGGCAAGCGGCAGGCTTGTGAGCAGTCGCCGCGGTTGGCGCTGCGCCCGGTCTGCGCATGGGAGATATTGCACTGCCCGGAAAACGCCACACAGAGCGCGCCGTGGATAAAGAACTCGACCGCCGAATCGACGTTGCGACAGATGTTGTTGATCTCTTGCAGGTTCAGCTCGCGGGCAAGCACCAGCTGGGAGAAGCCGGCGTTATCGAGGAAGCGGGCCTTTTCTAGAGTGCGGATATCGCACTGGGTGCTGGCGTGGATCTCGATGGGCGGAATGTCCATTTCCATCACGCCCATGTCCTGCACGATCAGCGCATCGACGCCGGCCTCGTACAGCTGCCAGATCATCTGCCGCGCCGGTTCCAGCTCATCCTCATGCAGGATGGTGTTGAGGGTGACAAACACCCGTGCATGGAACAGGTGGGCAAACTGCACCAGCTCGGCAATGTCCGCCACGCTGTTGCTGGCATTGTGCCGCGCCCCGAAGCCCGGCCCGCCGATATACACCGCATCGGCGCCGTGCAGGATGGCTTCCTTGGCAATCGCGGTATCGCGCGCCGGGCTCAGGAGTTCAAGGTGGTGCTTGGGCAGGGACATGGTTTCGCTATCGGGCAGTCAATCAGGGCGAGCATTTTACTCGCAATAGCCGATTTGTCTGTGCCCGTCGGGCAGCGGCTTAAATACTGTATAGGCATACAGATTGAAGCCCGCGTAGAATTGGACCGCAACGAGTAGGGTGTGCCATGCGCACCGCTGCAAATAACCGGATACCGGTGCGCGCGGCGCACCCTACAGGTTCAGGCGGGTTGAGGCGATAACGGTGGAGTTACAACAGGGCTTTCTGCTGACCCGACACTGGCGTGATACGCCGGCCGGCACGCAGGTGGAGTTCTGGTTGGCCACCGACAACGGTCCGCGCCTGCTGCGTCTGCCGCTACAAAGTTCGGTGGCCTTTATCCCGGCTGCGCAACGCGAGCAGGCGCAGGCGCTGCTGGCGGGCGAGCGCGGCGTCGAGCTACGTCCACTGGGCCTCAAGGACTTTCACCTGCGCCCGGTGCTCGGCCTGTATTGCCAACAGCACCGCAGCCTGATGGACCTCGACAAACAGCTGCGCCGCGCTGGCCTGGACGTGTACGAGGCCGATGTGCGACCTCCCGAGCGCTACCTGATGGAGCGCTTTATCACCGCCCCCGTGCAGTTCACCGGCACACCCGATGCGGCCAATCCGGCCCTGCTGCTGGAGGCGCAGATCAAGCCCTGCTCGGATTACCGCCCGACGCTCAAGCTGGCCTCGCTGGATATCGAAACCAATGCCTTTGGTGAGCTGTATTCCATCGCCCTCGAAGGCTGCGGCCAACGCAACGTCTATATGCTTGGCCGCGCGCCAGAGCAGCCGCCCGCAGTGGATTTTAAATTGGAGTACTGCGCCAGCCGTGGCGAGCTGCTCGAATGCCTGAACCAGTGGATGGCCGCCCATGACCCGGACGCGATCATCGGCTGGAACCTGGTGCAGTTCGACTTGCGTGTGCTGCATGAACATGCGCGCAACCTGGCCATCCCCCTGCGTTTGGGCCGCGATGGCAGCGAAATGCAGTGGCGCGAACATGGCAGCGGCAACGGTCACTTCTTTGCCGACGCGGCCGGCCGCTTGATCATCGACGGCATCGAGGCGCTGCGCTCGGCAACCTGGAGCTTCCCCTCGTTTAGCCTGGAAAACGTCGCGCAAAGCCTGCTCGGCGAGGGCAAGGATATCTCCACGCCCTACCAGCGCATGGACGAAATCGACCGCATGTTCCGCGAGGACAAACCCGCTCTGGCGCGCTACAACCTGCGCGACTGCGAGCTGGTGACGCGGATCTTCGGCAAGACCGCGATCCTCGACTTCCTGCTGGAGCGCGCCACCGTCACCGGTCTGCCCGCCGACCGCAACGGCGGCTCGGTGGCGGCCTTCGAGCACCTGTATCTGCCGCTGATGCACCGCCGCGGCTTTGTCGCACCGAACCTGGGTGACAACCCGCCGCAAGCCAGCCCCGGCGGTTTTGTCATGGAATCGCAGCCGGGGTTGTATGAATCGGTGCTGGTACTGGATTACAAGAGCCTCTACCCCTCGATTATCCGCAGCTTTCTGATCGACCCGGTGGGGCTGATCGAGGGCCTGCGCCAGCCGGACGACGCGCATTCGGTGCCGGGCTTTCGCGGGGCGCGCTTCTCCCGTACCCAACATTGCCTGCCGGCGATTGTCGAGCGCGTATGGCAAGGCCGCGAGGCGGCCAAGCGCGAGCACAACGCGCCGCTGTCGCAGGCGCTGAAGATCATCATGAACGCCTTCTACGGCGTGCTCGGCTCCAGCGGTTGCCGCTTTTTCGACACGCGCCTGGCCTCCTCCATCACCCTGCGCGGCCACGAAATCATGGCCCGCACCCGCGCCCTGATCGAGGCCGAAGGCTATGCGGTGATCTACGGCGACACCGACTCCACCTTCGTCTGGCTTAAACGCCCACACGGCGAAGAGGAGGCGGCGCAGATTGGCCGCGCCCTGGTGGCCAAGGTCAATGCCTGGTGGCGCGATCACTTGCGTGACGAGTACAGCCTGGAAAGCGCCCTGGAACTGCAGTTCGAAACCCATTACCGGCGCTTTCTGATGCCGACTATCAGAGGCACCGATGAAGGCAGCAAGAAGCGTTATGCCGGCCTGGTGACACGCCCCGACGGCAGCCACGAGATGGTCTACAAGGGTCTGGAAACCGTGCGCAGTGACTGGTCACCGCTGGCCCAGCAATTCCAGCGCGAGCTGTACGAACGCATCTTCCTCGGGCAGCCCTATCAGGACTATGTGCGTGATTACGTCAGCCGCACCCTGAATGGCGAACTGGATGAGCTGCTGGTCTACCGCAAGCGCCTGCGCCGCCTGCTCAGCGATTACGAACGCAACGTGCCGCCCCATGTGCGCGCCGCGCGCCTGGCCGACGAATACAACGCCGCCCACGGCCGCCCGCTGCAATACCAGCGAGGCGGCTGGATCAGCTATGTGATCACCAGCGCTGGCCCACAACCGCTGGAAGCACGCAACGCCGCCATCGACTACGACCACTACCTGAGCCGCCAACTGCAACCGGTGGCCGACGCCATCCTGCCCTTTGTCGAGGATGATTTCGCCACCCTGATCGGTGGGCAGTTGGGGTTGTTTTAAAGACGTTTGCACACGCAGGGGTAGACGATGGGCGGGCCACGCCCTCGTAGGGTGGATGACGCTTCACCCATCCACCAACTGATCCCAATGGTGGATGAAAAGAGCGTCATCCACCCTACGCCTCTCTCGGCGGATAAATGCAGGAACGCCACATCCATTTGTAGGGTGAACATGGCGAAGCCTTGTCCACCTCTGTGCCTGGCGGACAAGCCTGCGACATGTCCGCCCTACGCCTCGCTAAAAGACGTTTGCCCGTGGCGAGCCAAATGGTGGATGGGGCAACGTTGAACGCTTTTGTAGGGTGGATGACGCTTTACCCATCCACCATTTACGGCCCCAGTGGTGGATGAAAAGTGCGTCATCCACCCTACACGGACCTAACGCGCCAGTGCCTGCAGTGGCAACGCCTTGGGTTTACGAAACACCAGCACATTACCCAGCATCACCAGCACCAGGCCCAGCAGCGCCGGGGCGGTCCACTGGTAGCCCTCGACGAACACCGAGATATTCAGCGCCACCACCGGGAACAGCACGGTGCAGTAGGCCGCGCGCTGCGGACCCATGCGCCCGACCAGGGTCAGGTAGGCGGTAAAGCCGATCACCGAGCCGGGGATGGCCAGGTACAACAGGCTGCCGATATAGCGGCTGTTCCACTCGAAGCCAAATGGCGTGCCGCTGACCAGGCAGATCGCCACCAGCATCAGCGTGCCATACAGCATGCCCCAGGCATTGGTTGTAAGTGGCTTGAGCCCGCTCTTCTGCTGCAGGCTGGAGAGCATATTGCCGGCAGAGAAAAACAGGGTGCCCAGCACCGCCAACGCAATGCCCAGCAGGCTTTCACGGCTGGTTTCATGTCCGACCAGTTCCGGCCAGAACAGCAGCAGCAGACCGCCCAACCCCAGAGCACCACCGACCAGTACATTGACGGCGATCTGCTGCTTGAAGAACAGCCGCGCGTTGATCGCATTCCACAGCGTCGCGGTGGAGAAAATCACCGCCACCAGGCCGCTGGGGATCCACTGACTGGCGGTGTAGAAGCACATGAAGTTCAGGCAGAACAGGCACAAGCCCTGCACCAGGCAGATCAGCTGGCCGCGCCTGTCCATTTTCTGCAGGCGACCGCTGAGCAGCAGGATGGCGAACAGCACGGCGGCGGCCAGGGCGAAGCGATAGGCGATGGAGGCGGCAATCGCCACCTCGCCCAGCTGCAGCTTGAGGGCGATCCAGGTGGTGCCCCAGATCAGTACGGTCAATAGATAGAGCGACAGGTTCATTAACAGACTCCCGGTAGAGGCTTGAGAGTCTGCGCCTGCTCAGCGTTGGCGCGCTTGCATAACCTTGCGCTTTTTTACAGTGAGCCAAGCGCCCGATGCCTGGGCAACCCCAGGGAAATCAGCATGGCGAGCAACACAAAGGCCGAGGAAATCCACAGGCATGCCGCCAACCCATAGGCCTGATAGACCCAGCCAGAGAGCAATGTACCAAGCAGCCGGCCCAGGGCGTTGGACATATAGTAGAAACCCACATCCAGCGATACACCGTCTTCCTGGGCGTAGCTGACAATCAGGTAGCTGTGCAGCGAGGAGTTCACCGCAAACAGCGCGCCGAAGATCAGCAACCCACCGAGCAATACCACCTGCGCCGACAGCTCAGTACCCAGGCCCAGGGCAATGGCCGCCGGCACGCCGGCCAATAGCGCGGCCCAGACAAAGGCCGCGCGACCATCCGGCACCCGGCCGCTGGCCTTGCCGGTGATGGCCGGGGCGAAGGACTGCACCATGCCGTAGCCAATCACCCAGGTGGCAAGAAAGCCGCCGACCAGCCAGAAATCCCAGCCAAACACACTGGACAGGTACACCGGCAGCGCCACGACAAACCACACATCGCGGGCGCCGAACAGAAACAGCCGCGCGGCCGAAAGCAGGTTGATCGCCCGGCTCTTGGACAACAGGTCGCGAAACTTTGGTTTGGCCTTGGCCTTGCCCAGGTCCTTTTTCAGCAGCATCAGGCTGGCCAGCCAGATCAGCGCCAGCACGGCGGCCATGGCCAGCACCGCCCCGGCGAACCCCAGCAACGCCAGTAGCGCGCCGCCCATAAAGAAGCCCACGCCCTTCAGCGCATTCTTCGAGCCCGTGAGGATCGCCACCCACTTGTACAGGGTGCCCTGCTGGCTGTCCGGCACCAGCAGTTTGATCGAGCTCTTGGCGCTCATCTTGTTCAGGTCTTTGGCGATACCGGACAAGGCCTGTGCGCCCATTACCCAGGGGATGGTCAGCCAGGCTGCTGGCACAGTGAGCATCAGCAGAGCCGCCACCTGCAGGCCCAGGCCGATATTCATGGTGCGATTCAAGCCCAGCCGCGCGCCCAGGTAGCCACCGACCAGGTTGGTGACCACGCCGAAGATCTCATAGAAGAGAAACAACGCGGCAATCTGCAGCGGCGTGTAACCCAGTCTATGAAAATGCAGCACCACCAGCATGCGCAGCGCGCCGTCGGTGAGGGTAAAGGCCCAGTAGTTGCCGGTGACCAGCAGGTATTGGCGCACTTCGGGAACCAGGCGGGATAAGGCGTGCATAAGCTGATTTCCTGAACAATCGCGGTGTCTTTAGCCCCTCTCCCCAACCCTCTCCCCAAAGGGGCGAGGGAGCGGACTTCACGCAGCTTAAACCGTAGGGTGGATGACGCTTTACCCATCCACCGAACAGCAGTGGTGGATGAAAAAGGAGCCATCCACCCTACAAAGTTTGTCGAGCGGACATGCCGCAGGCTTGCCCGCCCGATGGCTCAATCGGCGGTGCCCACCATCCGCGCCAGCTCCACCGCGCGATTGGCATAGCCCCACTCGTTGTCGTACCAGGCGTACAACTTCACCTGGGTGCCGTTGACCACCATGGTCGACAGCGCATCGATAATCGAGGAGCGCGGGTCGGTGCGATAGTCGATGGACACCAGCGGCCGCTCCTCGTAACCGAGAATGCCTGCCAGCGGGCCGTCGGCAGCAGCTTTCAGCAGTGCGTTGACCTCCTCCACCGTGGTGGCACGCTCCACCTCGAATACGCAGTCGGTCAGCGAGGCGTTGGCCAGCGGCACGCGCACGGCGTGGCCATTGAGCTTGCCGCGCAGCTCGGGGAAGATCTCGGCAATCGCCGTGGCCGAGCCGGTGCTGGTCGGGATCAGGCTCATGCCGCTGGCCCGTGCCCGACGCAGGTCCTTGTGCGGGGTATCGAGGATGCTCTGGGTATTGGTCAGGTCATGGATGGTGGTGATCGAGCCGTGGCGGATACCGAGGTGCTCGTGGATCACCTTGACCACCGGGGCCAGGCAGTTGGTGGTGCAGGACGCCGCGGTGACGATGCGATGCTGCGCCGGGTCGAACAGCTGCTGGTTGACGCCCATGACGATATTCAGCGCGCCCGGCTCTTTGACCGGCGCGCAGACCACCACACGTTTCACGCCCTGGTCCAGATAGCCTTGCAACAGGGCAACGGTCTTTATCTTGCCGCTGGCCTCAATTACCAGGTCGCAGCCGCTCCAGTCGGTGTCGGCGATGGTCTTGTTGGCAGTGACCTGGATGCGCTTGCCGTCAATCACCACGCAGTCGCCATCGCTGCCGGCCTCGTGCTGCCAGCGGCCATGAACCGAGTCGAAGTTGAGCAGGTGAGCGTGGGTGGCGGCGTCACCGGCCGGATCGTTGATCTGCACGAATTCGAGCTCTGGCCATTGCCAGGCGGCGCGCAGGGCCAGGCGACCGATGCGACCGAAACCGTTGATACCTACCTTGATAGCCATGGACAGAGTCTCTCGTTGTAAGGGTTAAATATTGCGCGGTGCAAACATGATGATCGCCATGCCGAGCATGGCTACCGCCGCCCCCAGCAGGTCCCAAGGGCTCGGGCGAATGCCGTCCACCAGCCATAGCCAGACAATGGCAGTGGCCACATAGACCCCACCATAGGCGGCATATACCCGCCCGGCCGCGGTGGGGTGCAAGGTCAGCAGCCAGGCAAACAGTGCCAGCGCGGCGGCGGCCGGCAGCAGCAGCCATATGCTCTTGCCCTGCTTGAGCCACAGATACGGCAGGTAGCAGCCGACGATTTCGGCCAGGGCGGTGAGGATAAACAGGCCCAGGGTGTTGAGCATGGGGATGTCCTTGGCAGTGGCAGGTTAGTTGCACAAGCTGGAACGACCGGGGCGGTCACGCATGCCATGCAAACGCAGGCGATCCTCGGCCAGCTGCGGATCGTCGGCCTTGAGCACCTGATTCAGGGTCTCGGCGACCCAGGCAGGCAGCTGCGGATGCAGGCGGTAATAGACCCACTGCCCGGCGCGGCGATCCTGCAGCAGGCCACTGCTGCGCAACTGGGCCAGATGGCGGGAGATCTTCGGCTGGCTCTCTTCCAGGGCTGCGGTCAGTTCGCATACGCACAGCTCGCCCTCCTGTACGATCAGCTGGGTCATGCGGGCGCGGGTATCGTCGGCCAGGCACTTGAACAGGGTCACCGGAGCGAGCATCTGCAATGGCGCTTTCGCCTTGTTCTTGACCAGCACGAACATCTTGATGCGCTCGTGGATCTGCTGCAGGCAGTGCCGGTAAGCGTTGACCTGACGGCTGCTGGCCGGGTCTTCGAAGTCCCAGGCGATATATTCGCCGGCACCCGGCAAGGTGCTGCACTCGAAGGCGGACTTGTCGCACAGGGTGATCACATAGTCGAACTGCTGGCCATCGAACACTTCCAGAGGCTTGCTGTGCAGGCCCTCGGTGCTCACGCCCAACTGTTCCAGGGCCAGCCGCGCACGCGAGTCCACCTCGCCCGGCTGGGTGCCGGCACTGTATGCCTCGTAATGTTCGGGGTCGGTGTGGCGCAGCAGGGCTTCGGCCATCTGCGAGCGGGCGGCATTGGCCACGCAGAGGAACAGCACGCGGGTCTTCTGGCTCATGGCGAGGGTCGTCATGCAAATACGGTTTTTCGAATATATTGATATCCGTATATCTTGTAAACCGCATATTGTGCCTGCTCCAGATCAATACGGCGCCCAGCTGGACTGACTAGACTCGCAGCTCGAACCGAGGATTGCAGCATGACCCACCGCCCTGAAACCTCAGCCCCTCAGCCAGCCTCGCCGCTTGGGGCATTCGAGCGCTACCTGACGCTCTGGGTGTTTCTCTGCATTATCGCCGGCACCCTCTTTGGTCTGCTCGCCCCGGAGGCGGCGCAGGCCGTGGGCGCATTGGAAATCGCCCAGGTGAATATCCCGGTGGGCCTACTGATCTGGGTGATGATCATCCCCATGCTGATGAAGATCGACTTCGGCGCCATCGGCGAGGTCTATCAGCAGCGCGCCGGCCTGGGCGTGACCCTGAGCATCAACTGGCTGATCAAGCCCTTCACCATGGCCTTTATGGCCTGGCTGTTTCTGCGTCATGTATTCGCCGACTGGCTGCCGGCCGAGCAGATCGACAGCTACGTGGCCGGGCTGATCCTGCTGGGCGCCGCGCCTTGCACGGCGATGGTGTTTGTCTGGAGCAACCTGTGTAAGGGCAACGCCAACTTCACCCTGACCCAGGTGGCGATCAACGACCTGGTGATGGTGTTCGCCTTCGCCCCCATAGTCGCGTTGCTGCTGGGTGTGTCGTCAATTCCGGTGCCCTGGGACACCCTGCTGCTGTCGGTGGTGATGTATATCGTCATCCCCCTGGCCATCGCCCAGTTTATCCGCGCGCGCCTGCTGCGTCGGGGCGATGCGGCGCTGCAGGCGACGCTGGCACGCATCGGGCCGTTCTCCATCCTCGCCCTGCTGGCCACCCTGGTGCTGCTGTTCTCCTTTCAGGGTCAGACCCTGGTCGCACAGCCGCTGATCATCGCCATGCTGGCGGTGCCGATCCTGCTGCAGACCCTGCTGATCGCCGCCCTGGGCTACTGGATGTGCCGCCAGTTCAGGGTGCGCCACGACATCGCCGGGCCGGCGGCGATGATCGGCGCCTCGAACTTCTTCGAGCTGGCGGTGGCCGTGGCCATCGCGCTGTACGGCTTCAACTCCGGCTCGGCGCTGGCCACTGTGGTCGGCGTACTGATCGAGGTGCCAGTGATGCTCTGGCTGGTGCGCATGGTCAATAACAGCAAGGGCTGGTATGAGCGCACGCAGGTGCAAGGCTAAGGAAAACCCATGGAACTGTTCAAATGGCTGAACGACCAACTGCTGCGCATGGACTGGCTGGCCTGGCTGGTGCGCGTGCTGCTGGAGGACGGCTTCGGCCTGGACATGAGCAGCCGCATGGGCGCCAGTCTGCACTTCTTTATCTATGACGTGATCAAGATCTTTATCCTGCTGGCGGTGCTGATCTTCAGCATTTCCTGGGTGCAGAGTTACTTTCCACCCGAGCGCACGCGGCGCATTCTCGGCGGCATGAGTGGTTTCAAGGCCAAACTCACTGGCGCACTGCTCGGCACCATCACGCCGTTCTGCTCCTGCTCGTCGATCCCGCTGTTTATCGGCTTCACCAGCTCGGGCCTGCCGCTGGGGGTGACCTTTGCCTTTCTGATCTCCTCACCGCTGGTGGACCTGGCCTCGGTGATTCTGCTGGCGAGCATCTTCAACTGGTCGATTGCCATCGCCTACGTGCTGATCGGCCTGGTGCTGGCGGTGCTGGGCGGCACGCTGATCGGCCGGGCGAAGATGGAGCGGTACGTCGAAGCCTTTGTCATGCACAACCCGGTGCTCGACATTCCCCAGACCGAACTGACGCGGCGTGACCGGGCAGAGTTCGCCTGGGCCCAGGTCAGCGATATTTTCCGCAGGGTCTGGCTCTATATCCTGATAGGCGTGGGGGTCGGCGCGGCCATCCACAACTGGATTCCGACGGACTGGATCGAAACGCTGCTGGGGCAGGAAAACTGGTGGTCGGCGCCACTGGCGACCCTGGTCGGCGTGCCGATGTATGCCGATATCTTCGGCACCCTGCCGATTGCCGAAGCGCTGGTCGCCAAGGGCATCGGCCTGGGCACGGCGCTGGCCTTTATGATGGCCGTTACCGCGCTGTCGCTGCCCTCGCTGATCATGCTCAAGAAAGTGGTCAAGGCACCGCTACTGGCCTTGTTCTTCGGCATCGTCGCGCTGGGGATTGTGCTGATCGGCTATCTGTTCAACGCGTTCACCTACCTGTTTATCTGACTAATGGAGCACGCCATGATCATCAAAATCCTCGGTTCCGGCTGCAAGAAGTGCATCACCCTGACAGAGAACACCCAGGCCGCGCTGGCCAATCTGGGGCGCGAGGCACAAGTGCTCAAGGTCACCGACTTCGCCGAAATCGCCGCCCATGGCGTGATGTCGACGCCCGCGCTGGCGATTGACGACAAGGTGGTGTCGGTCGGCAAGGTGCTGACCGTCGACGAAGTGGAAAAACTGCTTGGCGCCTGAGTCGTCCAATACGGCAACCAGATAGATGGGTATGAGGCGGGGAAACATTCCCGAGCTAAGACGATGAGCGACTGTCACTGCACCAGCGGCTGCGGCCAGGCGCCCACGCCAGTATCAGACCCAACCGCGCAGGGCACAGCGGCCTGGGTCAGCCACTTTCGCGTCAAGGCCATGGATTGCGTGGCCGAGGAACGCCTGGTGCGTATTGCCCTGGAGCCCATGAGCGAGGTACGCGGGCTGCTGTTCGATCTCAGCCAGCGTCAGCTGCAGGTGCTGCACGACCAGGATATTGGTCCGGTCGCCGCCCGCCTGGCCAGCCTCAATCTGGGCGCCGAGCTGCTCGACACCCGCCCCAACCAGGGCATCCAGGCCGGCACGGCGGATACGGCCGCACAACGCCGGGTGCTGCACGCCCTGCTGCTGATCAACGCCCTGATGTTCGCCCTGGAACTGACCATGGGCCTGCTGGCGCAGTCCGCCGGGCTGATCGCCGACTCCCTGGATATGTTCGCCGATGCGGCGGTGTATGGCGTGGCCCTGCTGGCGGTGGGTCAGACAGCCAGTCGGCAGCTCGGTGCAGCGCGCCTGGCCGGGCTGGTACAGGGCCTGCTGGCGCTCTTGCTGCTGGCCGAAGTGGCGCGGCGCTGGCTGTATGGCAGCGAGCCGCAATCCTGGCTGATGATGGGCGTCGGCCTGCTCGCCCTGCTGGCCAACCTCGCCTGCCTGATGCTGATCCACGGTCAGCGCCATGGCGGCGTGCATATGCGCGCCAGCTGGATTTTCTCGGCCAACGACGTGCTGGCCAACCTCGGCGTCATCATCGCCGGCAGCCTGGTGCTGTGGACCGGCGCCGCCTGGCCGGACCTGCTGATCGGCAGCCTGGTGGGCCTGCTGGTACTGCTGGGGGCCTGGCGCATCCTGCGCCTGCAGGCTTGAGCCTTGCACAATCTTGCGCTTTTCTGCCCGGCCGGGGCTGGCAGATAGGCGCCTGCGCGGTAGCATCGACACGCAGAGGACAATGCCATGCCGCCACTCCATCAACTCCAGGTGTTCCAGAGCCTGCACAGCTCGCCCAACGCCCGCCTGCAGCGCAGTGCCGAGCTGGGCGACGGCCTGGCGGCGGCGGTGTGGAGCAATCGCCATGACGCGCGCGAGTACCAGGCGCCCAGCCATCACACCCTGTCCTGCTACCTGGCCGGCGGCACCGGCACCTTTCGCCGCGAGAGCCCGCACAGCAAGGGCGCGCCGGACAAGCTGTGCATCCTCCCGGCCGGGCATCAGTCAGCCTGGGTGATCAACGGCGATATCCAGCTGGCCCATCTGTATATCAGCCAGGAGCAGTTCGCCCTGGCAGCGGTGCACCTGCTCGATCGCGAGCCCCGGGAACTGCAACTGCGCGAGGCCACCTTTCTCGACGATGCCCAGCAGGCGCAACGCTTTCGTCTGCTCGCCAGCCTGGACTGGAGCGAGCCGGGCGAGCGCCTGCTCGGCAGCAGCCTGGCCCATGAGCTGGTCAGCCATGCCCTGCTCAATCAGGTCGGCCGCCCTGACGGCCTGCATCTGAAAGGCGGCCTGGCACCCGCCCAGCGCCGCCGGGTGCGCGAGTTTATCCAGGCCAACCTGGCCGAGCCCCTGAGCCTGGGCCAGTTGGCGCATCTGTGCGCCCTGTCCGAATACCATTTCGCCCGCATGTTCCAGCTCAGCTTCGGCCTGCCGCCGCACCGCTATGTGCTGGCCCAGCGCCTGCGCCATGCCCAGCAGCTGCTGCGCCATAGTCCGCTGGCCCTGGGCGAGGTCGCGCTGGCCTGCGGCTTTGCCAGCGCCAGTCACTTCAGCAATCGCTTTCGCCAGACGTTTGCGGTGACGCCAGGGCAATATCGCAGGACGTTCGGCGGTTGAGTGCCCGTCCGGGCTCGGCCTATGTAAGAATCGTCGGCTGCCCTGAATATGTGACACTGCGATGCCGACTCACCCTGACTGCCCTGCCAGGTGCCGCTAATGGCCCTGGACCTGCTGCATATCCGCGAGGACGACTGGCGCGCCGAATTCGGCGCCGGTGACCTCAGCCGTGGCCGCGCCTATGCCGCCGAGGGCCGCAGCCGCCTGCTCAGCCTCAAAGGCAGCACCCTGGTGGCCAGCTGCCGCGGTTCCGGCAGCCAGACCTACCAGCAGCGCATCACCCTCAACCCCTACGGCCAGGGCTGGAGCGTCACCGGCCACTGCAGCTGCCCGGTGGGGTTCAACTGCAAGCATGTGGCCGGCGCCCTGCTGACCCTGCAGCGCCAGCAGGAACAGGGCATCGACCTGTCGCCGCTGATTGCGCCCAGCCAGACGCTGCAGGAACAACGCCTGGAGGGCGTGCAGCCGCAGCCGATACTGAGCCTGGGCAGCCTGCTGCGGGTGCATTTCGATGCGCGCAAGGGGCGCATGCAGGAACAGGCCCAGCACCGTGCGGCCCTGGCCTTCGACTACCAGGGCCATAGCGTCAGCGGCCGGAACAGCAAGGACGCAGTGCTGCGCCTGAGCGCTGGCCAGAGCCTGCGCATTGTTCGCGACCCGGCTAGCGAGGCCGTGCTGCGCAAGCGCCTGGAGCAAAGCGGCCTGCAGGTGGCGCTCAGGCAGAGCGAGGCGCTGCCGGAAAGCGCCGGCGAAGCCTATGAACTGGCTGGCGAGGCCGCCTGGTTGCGTTTCGTCCGCGAGCAGCTGCCGCACCTGCGCGAGGAAGGCTGGCAGATCCGCATGCAGCCGGACTTCCAGTTCAACCTGGCGAAAATCGACGACTGGTATGCCACGGTCGAGGAAGACCCCGAACAAAGCTGGTTCGACCTGGAACTGGGCATCGAGGTCGACGGTCAGCGCCTGAGCCTCCTCCCCATTCTCTTGCAGGCTATCCGTCGCACGCCCTGGCTGCTCAATGGCGAAGCCCTGAACAAGCGCGAGGACGACGAGGAGCTGCTGGTCAGCCTGCCCGACAGTCACAAGCGCGTGGCCCTGCCCCTGGCCCGCCTCAAGCCACTGCTGGCCACCCTCGGCGAGCTGTTTCTGCGCAACCCGGATGAAGCCGGCCAGCGCCTGCGCCTGCCGCGTCTGGATGCCGCACGCCTGGCGCCGCTGCAACAGGGCCCGGCCGTCAACTGGCAGGGCGGCGTGCAACTGCGCGACTTTGCCCAGCGCCTGCAGGCCCTGGACAGCGCCAGCTGCCCGGTGCCACAGGGGCTGCAGGCCGAACTGCGCCCCTACCAGTTGCAGGGCCTGGCCTGGATGCAGGCGTTGGCCGAACTGGAAGTGGGCGGACTGTTGGCCGATGACATGGGCCTGGGCAAGACCCTGCAGACCCTGGCCCATATCCTCTGTGAGCAAAATGCCGGGCGCCTGACCCAGCCGGCGCTGATCGTCATGCCCACCAGCCTGATCCCCAACTGGCAGGACGAGGCCGCACGCTTCACCCCGCAGCTCAAGATCCTGGCCCTGCACGGGCCCAAGCGCCGGGCGCTGTTCAAGCAGATCGGCGAGCACGACATCATCCTCACCACCTATGCCCTGCTGCCCCGCGATCTCAAGGCGCTGAACGCACAGCGCTACCGCCTGCTGATTCTCGACGAGGCGCAGAACATCAAGAACCCGCGCAGCAAGGCAGCCATGGCCGCCGGGCAGATCCGGGCCGGGCAACGCCTGTGCCTGACCGGCACGCCGCTGGAAAACCACCTGGGCGAGTTGTGGGCCCAGTTCAACTTCCTGATGCCCGGCTGGCTCGGCGACAGCAAAAGCTTTTTCCGCGACTACCGCACGCCCATCGAAAAGCAGGGCAATGCCCAGCGCCTGGCGCATCTGAATGGACGGATCAAACCCTTCGTGCTGCGCCGTAGCAAGGAGCAAGTGGCCCGCGAGCTGCCGCCCAAGACCGAGATCACCCACTGGGTCGAACTGAGTGCGGCACAGCGTGATCGCTACGAAACCCTGCGCCTGGCCATGGACCAGAAGGTCCGGGCCGAAATCGCCCGCCAGGGCCTGGCGCGCAGCCAGATCGTGATTCTTGAAGCCCTGCTGCGCCTGCGCCAGGCCTGCTGCGACCTGCGTCTGCTCGGCGAAGACAGTGATGGACGCCTGAGCAGCGCCGATTCGGGCAAGCTCAGCGGCCTGTTGGAGATGCTCGAAGAACTGTTCGCCGAGGGCCGCCGGGTGCTGCTGTTCTCCCAGTTCACCAGCATGCTGAGCCTGATCGAGGAAGAACTGCGCAAACGGCATATTCCCTACGCCAAGCTCACCGGCAGCACCCAGGACCGACGCACCCCGGTGCAGCAGTTCCAGGCCGGCACACTGCCGATCTTTCTGATCAGCCTGAAAGCCGGCGGCGCCGGGCTGAACCTGACCGCCGCCGACACCGTGATCCACTTCGACCCCTGGTGGAACCCGGCCGCCGAAGCCCAGGCCAGCGACCGCGCCTATCGCATCGGCCAGGACAAGCCGGTGTTCGTCTACAAGCTGATTGCCCGCGGCAGCGTCGAGGAGAAGATCCAGCAGCTGCAACAGGCCAAGGCCAGCCTGGCCCGTGGCGTGCTGGAAGGCGGCAGCCAGGCCCAGTGGCAGCTCGGTGAAGAGGACCTGCAGGCGCTGTTTGCGCCGTTAAGCGACTGAACCCGGCCGCCATTGCCCGCGTTGACCTTGTAGGGTGCGCCGTGCGCACCGCCTGTCTTCCCTTGCCGGTGCACATGGCGCACCCTACCCGTCAGGCAATTGCCGCTGGTCAAATTCCGGCGAGTTCTTTATGCTCGCCACAACTGTACAAATAACCAGTAATTTTCAATCAATCAGCGTGAAGGCGTAGAGGTGATGAATGGCCGTCGAAGTGGTGTACCGCAGCAGCCGAAACTTGGAGCGTTTGTTTATGGATAAGGCCGAAGCCGATCGTCACGACAAGATGCTGGAGCTGGCCGAACTGCTCACCGATGTGCTGCAGAAAGCCGTACCCTCGCTGAACGAACAACAGGGCGAGGAACTGGGTATCTTTATGGCCAAGAACCGCGAGATCTTCGCCAAGGCCTTCAAGAACCAGCCCGATGCCTTAAGCGAGCTGGGCGACGCCCAAGCCGAGTAGCACCCCGCGATCCGGGTAGCGCCACCTGCACCAACGCGCCTCCCGTAGAGTGGATGACGCCGTTCTCATCCACCCTGGCGATGCGGTGGATGGATAAAGCGCCATCCACCCTACGCAGACCCTGGGCCTATGGGCTTATCACCCCTCCGGCTGCTCCAGGCCCTGCACCAGGGCCTTGAGAAATCGCGCGGCCTCACCGCCGGTGACCGCACGGTGGTCGAAGGTCAACGACAGCGGCAGTATCGGGTGCACCACCACCTGGCCATCCACCGCCACCGGCTCGTCACGAATACCGCCCGCGCCGATGATCGCCACCTGGGGTGGCACGATCACGGGATTGGCGTAGCGGCCGAACAGGGTGCCGAAATTCGACAGGGTCAGGGTCGCACCCATCATCTCCTGGGGTGGAATGGAGCGCGCCTTGACGTCCGCGCGCAGCCGCGCCATGCCATTTTTCAGATCCTCGGCGCTGCGCGCACCGACATTTCTCAACACCGGCACAAACAGGCCGTCCGGGGTGTCCACGGCGATGCCCAGATCCAGCTGCGCATGTTGCTTGAGCGACAGCGACTTGCCATCGAACCAGCTGTTGAGCAGCGGTTCGACCTGACAGGCGGCGGCGATGGCCTGGGCGATGCGTACCAGCGGATCGCGCGCCTGGGCCCAGCGATGCAGGTCGGCGTCGCCGACGATAAACACCGGCACCACCTCGGCGTGGGAGCGCGCCATATTGATCGCCATGCTGCGCCGCACACCGCGCAGCTTGTCGCCACCGAACTTGTCGCGGGCGCTCTGGGTGGCCGCTTCGACATCGGCGCGGGTGATCAGGCCGTCCGTACCATTGCCGTGCAGGCTGGCCAGATCCACCCCCAGTTGCCGCGCCAGCTGGCGCACCGCCGGCGTTGCGCGCGGCGCCAGATGCTCGCGGGTAGAAGGTGCGGCGCCAATAAAGAAACGGTCGGCCTGTGCCCCGCCGCCACCCTCCAGGCGACCGACCACGGTGCCGGCATCGGCCTCGCCCTCATAGGCCACCAATGGCTCACCGACATGCAGCAGATCCCCGGCGACGCCGAAGGTTTTCGTCACCACGCCGTCATAGGGCGCGGGAATATCGACGATGGCCTTGGCGGTTTCCACCGACACCAGCAATTGATCGGCCTTGACCGCATCGCCAGCCTTGACGTGCCACTCGACGATCTCGGCTTCCTGCAGACCTTCGCCCAGATCGGGCAGTTTGAAATATTTCATGGCGTTCTCCTGATCCACTTCCGGCCATGCCACCCTCTCCCCAGCCCTCTCCCATAAATGGGCGAGGGGGCCATCCTGCAGCGCTCCACAGATCGCGACACTCCCCTCTCCCGCCTGCGGGAGAGGGGCCGGGGGAGAGGGCAGCGCTCAGGCGTAATCCAGCACCGCCGCGCAGGCCGCGACTATGTCGTCCACTCCAGGGATATACAGCCCCTCCAGGCGATACAGCGGCGGCGGGATATCCGGCGCGGTGACCCGCTGGATCGGCGCCTGCAGATCCAGCAAGGCCCGCTCATACAGGCTGGCGGCGATCTCGGCGCCCACGCCGCAGCTCTTTGGCGCCTCGTGCACGATCACGCAGCGCCCGGTCTTGCGCACCGAGGCTTCCAGGGTGTCCAGGTCCAGCGGCTTGATGCAGGCCACATCGATCAGCTCCACCGACACGCCGCGCTCGGCCAGGTGCTCGGCAGCCTGCTGGCATTCATGGATGCTCGCACCCCAGCTGATCAGGGTCAGGTCGCGGCCTTCACGCAGGGTAAAGCAGCTGTCGAGCGGCAGGCGTTTGCCGTCATCGTGCAACTCTTGCGGGTTCATCCGGTACAAGCGGGTCGGTTCGAGAAAGATCACCGGATCGGGGTCGTCGATAGCCGCCAGCAACAGGCCATAGGCCCGCGCCGGCGACGAGGGGATGACCACGCGCAGACCGGGAATATGGGCGAACAGCGCCTCGGTGCTCTCGCTGTGGTGTTCCGGGGCGCGGATGCCGGCGCCCATGGGGCTGCGCAGCACCATGGAGCAGCCGAGGCGGCCACGGGTGCGGTTGCGCATGCGGCTGGCGTGACTGACCAGATGCTCCATGGCGGCATAGATAAAACCCAGAAACTGGATTTCCATCACCGGTTTCAGGCCCTGGGCGGCCATCCCCACCGCAAGACCCGCGATCATGGTTTCCGCCAGCGGTGTGTCGATCACCCGCTTGATGCCAAAGGCCTCGCGCAGCCCGGCGGTGGCGCGAAACACCCCGCCGTTGACGCCAATATCCTCGCCCAGCGCCACGACATTCTCGTCCTCATACATGGCCCGATGCAGGGCCAGATTGATCGCCTCCAGCAGGCTGGCCTTTTTCTCACTCATGGCTGGCCTCCCGGCGCCGCTCGGCGCGTTCACGCAGCATCTCGCGCTGCTCGGCCAGGGCCGCCGGCCACTGCGCGTAGACATACTCAAGGGCCGCCTCGGCGGGTGGCTCGGTCACCGCCTCGAAGGCCTCCACCGCCTGCTGCACCTGGGCCTGGCACTCGGCGATCAGCGCCTGCTCGCGGCCCTCGTCCCACAGCCCCTGGCTGGCCATAAAGGCCTGCAGGCGCTTGATCGGCTCCTCCTGCCAGGCCTGCTTGACCTCTTCGCTGCTGCGGTAGCGGGTGGCATCGTCGGCCGTGGTGTGATCGCCCAGGCGATAGCTCAGGCACTCCAGCAGCACCGGCCCCTTGCCGTGACGGGCACGCTCCAGGGCCGCCTGCATTCGCGCATAGAGGGCCAGCACGTCGTTACCGTCGACCTGCTCACCGGCAAACCCCGCGCCGATGGCCTTCTGCGCCAGGGTCGGCGCGCCACACTGGATACGCCGCGGCACCGAAATGGCCCACTGGTTGTTGTTGACCACGAAGACCACGGGCAACTGCCAGGCGCCGGCCACGTTCAGCGCTTCGAGAAAATCGCCCTTGCTGGTGGCACCGTCGCCGCAGGTGGTCACCGCCACCCGGTGCTGGCCACGGATCTTGAACGCACTGGCCACCCCACAGGCATGCAGGGCCTGGGTGGCGATGGGCACACAGAGGGGAAAGTCCTCG
Source organism: Pseudomonas xionganensis (assembly GCF_009763245.1). Taxonomy (GTDB): domain Bacteria; phylum Pseudomonadota; class Gammaproteobacteria; order Pseudomonadales; family Pseudomonadaceae; genus Aquipseudomonas; species Aquipseudomonas xionganensis. The sequence goes on from NZ_WKJZ01000002.1 coordinate 462,863, forward strand.
GCCACCGCCGCATCGACATAGGCGCTGCCGCGCTCATCGCCGCCCCAGTACAGGAGGATTTCCTCCATCCTTACCCCACGCATCACTTGCACGGCGGTGTCGCGGTAATAGGGCACCAGCACGTCTTCGCGCTGCATCAGCGCGCCGATGGCCACGCCGATGGCCTCCTGGCCCAGGGTCGGCGCATAGGTGCCGATGCGCCCGGTGCGTTGCAGAGCCACGGCCTTCTGGTCGAACAGGCGGGTCAGCACCATCTGCCGGTACAGGCGCAGCAAGAGTTCGGGATCAGTGGCCCAGGCCGGCAGCTCGGCCACCGGGCGGCCCTGGGGGTCGAGCAGGCGGGTATAGGGCAGGTTCAAAGTGTCTGGCATGGTCATACTCCTCGACATCTTGTGGATGTCCACTGAGCTGCAGGCTTGTGGCCCGCAGGGGTTTCAGTGCGGTGAAGCTCAAGGCCCGTATAGCAGACGCTCGGCCAGATCATCGGCGACCCGCGAGGGCGGGCGTTTGTCGGCCTGGGCGTGGGCGTAGATCTCGGTCAGGCGCCGGCTGATCTGGGTCAGGTGGCTGGTAATGGCCACCAGGCTTTCGCCGCGATGGCGCAGCGCCACATAGATCAGGCCACCGGCATTGATCACATAATCCGGGGCATAGAGGATGCCGCGAGCCTGCAGGGTGTCGGCCACATCGCTGCTGGCCAGCTGGTTGTTGGCCGCTCCGGCCACCGCCGCACAGCGCAGTTGCAGCACCGACTGGCTATTGAGCACGCCGCCCAGGCCACAGGGCACGAGGATGTCGCAGGGCGTTTCAAGCAGCGCCTCGCGGGCCACCGGATGGGCACCCAGCTGCTCCATCGCCAGTTGCACCCGGCCTTCGTCCAGGTCGCTGACCAGCAGTTCGGCGCCAGCCGCATGCAGTTGCTCGGCCAGGGCATAGCCGACATTGCCCAGGCCCTGGATGGCGACCCGCAGCCCCTCCAGATTGTCGCTGCCCAGGCGTGCCATGGCCGTGGCGCGAATTCCGGCGAACACGCCCATGGCGGTATGCGGCGAGGGGTCGCCCTCGGCCGTGGTGCTGGTGACATGCTGGGTATGCTGGGCGATGCAGTCCATGTCGGCGCTGGAGGTGCCGCTGTCCATGGCGGTGATGTAGTGGCCGTTCAGGGTCTCGATAAAACGGCCGAAAGCCTCGAACAGGGCGCCACGGTTGTCCACATGGGCCGGGCGCATGATCACCGCCTTGCCGCCGCCCTGGGCCACACCGGCCAGCGCCGCCTTGTAGCTCATGCCCTTGGCCAGGCGCAGGGCGTCCTCGATGGCACTCTGCTCGTCCGGATAGCTGATATAGCGGCAGCCACCCAGGGCCGGCCCCAGGCGGCTGTTGTGGATGGCGATAATGGCCTTGAGGCCGGTCTGCGGATCCTGGGCGAAGTGCAGGGACTCCAGCCGGGTGGTTTCCATCATGGCGAACATGCTGTGGCTCCCGTACTGATTTGCCTCTGAGTATAGGCAAGGCACACCGGAGCATGCCGCCAGCGGTCGGCGCTGGACGAGCGGGCCAGCCTTGACTACAACAGATCCATGAACCCACGCGCCGCCTGCCTCGCCTGCCTGGATCGACAACCACCCGCCCTGTTCGAGGCGGCCCTGTGGATTGCCGCCGAGCACGATCCGCAACTGCAACCGGCCCAGGCCCTGGCCGAGCTGGACAGCCTGCTGCTGCAGGTGCGCGCCGGCCTGGTCGATCTGCCCGAGCGGGAGCTGGCCCAGGCCCTGCTGCGCCGCCTCAACGAACTGGACTTCCATGAGGACGACAGCCTGCCCCTGCGGCCACGCGCCGCTCTGCTGCATCAGCTGCTGCAACGCCGGCGCGGCCAGCCCCTGAGCCTGGCCCTGCTCGCCCTGGAACTGGCCCGGCGTCTGGGTATCGCCCTGCAGGGGGTGAACTTCCCCGGACGCTTTCTGTTGCGCGTACCCGGGGCCGACCATCAGCTCGACCCCTGCAGCGGACGCCGCTTGTATGCCCAGGACTGCCGTGAGCTGCTGCAGCTGTACCAGGGCCGCACGGCCCAGCTCAGTGCCAGCCATCTGCTGGCCTGCGACGCCCGCGCCATGCTCCAGCGCCTGTCACGCAACCTGCGCCAGCTGCACCAGCAAGCCGATGAGCCGTTGGCCGCGCTCAAGGATGCCGAACGGGTGCTGCAACTGGGCCCGGCCAACCTGCACGATCACCTGGCCCGGGCCGATCTCTACCAGCAGCTGGATTGCCCCCAGGGCGAACGCTTCGATCTGCAGCACGCCCTGCTGCTGTGCGAAGACCCCGCTCAGCGTTTGCAGCTCAGTCAGCGCCTGCAGCGATTAAGCGATAGCCCGGCACTGCATTGAGGTTTAAGCCGGACTGGATCTGCAGGGTGCGCCGTGCGCACCGCTATTACGCTGCCAAAGGTGGTGCGCATAGCGCACCCTACACATGACGACCGTTACCAATAGCGCCATTATCTCCGACCCTAGGTACATAGGTTAAAGAAGCCCCAAGGCCTTGGCCTGGGCCACCGCCTGGGTACGCCGGGCCACCCCCAGTTTGCCGTTGATGCGGCGGGCATGGGTCTTGACCGTGTGCAGGGAGATAAACAGCCGCTCGGCCACTTCCTGATTGGATAGGCCCTGGGCGATCAGGCCCAGCACCGCCAATTCACGGCTGCTGAGTTGCACCGCGCCTGCTGCGGCCATGCCCTGCCCGGGCTTGACCGGTCGCTCGCCCTCGGCAAACCAGGGGCACTGGTAGTTGAGCTGCCGGGCCAGCGCCTGGCCGGCCTGACGCGCCTGGGCGGCGCCAGCCTGATCCCCCTGGGCCGCACAGGCCTGAGCCTGCAGCTGCAGCAGATCGCTGAGCAAAATCTGGCGCCCCTGGCTGCGCGCCTGCTCCAGCAGCTGTTGCAGCGCCAGGCGCACATCCCGCCCCTGCTGCAGATCCAGGCGCAGCAGCAGGGCCTGAAAGCGCGCAATCATCTCCGGGCAGTTGGGCGGCGGCAGCATCTGCCGCACCCGGCGGGCATAGGCCAGCACCCGGGTCGAAGCCTCCCGGGCCCGCTCGACATGGCCCTGACGCAGCCCCAGGCAGCTGCTGGCCAGCAGCAATGGGCCGCGATACAGGGTTTCCGCCACCCGCTGACGCTGCATCAGACGCTCGCCCTCGGCCAGCAGGGCAAACGCCTGGGCCAGATCGTTCTGCCCGGCAGCCAGCTCGGCCAGGCCGAGATAACCATGGAAGGCACTGGGATCCTGATTGCAACACGCCAGCTGCAGGCCCTCACGCAACAGGGCCTCGGCCTCCTGAGCACGCCCCTGGCGCTGGGCCAGGCGTCCGAGGCGCAACTGCAGGCGCGCATACACCAGGGTCTGACGCAAGAGTTCGTCATCGGCCTGGGTGAGCACGCGCTGCAGCAGGGCCTCGGCGCGGATCAACTCACCGCGAGCCTCCAGCAGCAGAGCATGATCCAGCTCCAGCAGGGCCTCGAATACCGGGCTGCCTTGCAAGCGGGCCTGCTTCAACGCCTCGCAGCTCAGCTGCTGGGCCAGGCCCAGGTCGCCCTCGCCAATCGCCACCTGGGTCAGGATCGAGCGGCACAGCAGGGCCTGGGCCCAGGCACTGGCCGGCAAACCGGCCAGGGCGGCCTGCAGTTGTTCGCGGCTGTCCAGGGCGCAGCCACGGCCATAGGCGGCGATACCCTGAATGGCTTGCCACTGGGCGAACAGCTCCAGGCTACGCGGCCCATCGCTGCGCGGTTGAAACTTGCTCAACTGATCGACACAACTGCGTGCCTCATCCAGACGCCCGGCCAGCAGCAAGACCCAGGCGTTGAGCAGAATCAGCCGCGGCGTACTGCCCAGCAAACTGGCCGGCAGCTCATCACACCAGCGCAGCAACAGGGGCAGGTCCTGGCCCTGCAGCAGCTGTTCTTCGGCAAAACGCTCCAGAAAGCTGGCGGCCACCTCCGGCTGCCGCGCCTGCAGGGCATGCTCCAGGGCCGCCGGGATATCGCCCTGGCTGGCGAACCACTGACTGGCCTGCAGGTGCAAGCGGCACGTGCCCTGAGGGCTGCGGGTATCGCGCAGCCAGCGGGCCAGGGGCGCAAACAGGCTGAACCAGCCGCCCTCGGCCAGGGGCTGGATAAACAGACCACGCTCGCGCAGCGCCTGCAGCCAAGCCGCGCCCTCTCCCACGCCCAGCAGATGCTCACAGAGCGCGGCATTGAAACGGGGAATATGGGCCAGTTGACACAGTGCCTGACGCAACTCGCCGGGCAAGGCCGCGAAGACCTCATGTTCCAGATAGTCGCTCAGCAGGGCATCGGCCTCACCGCCCAGACGCGTGGGCAACTCGGCGCCCAGACTGAGCAGGCGCGCGGCAGCGATCCAGCCGGCGGTCTGCTGATAAAGCGCGTCCAGGGCTGGTGCCAGCGTGCCGTCCTGCTGCAACCAGACGCCCAGTTCCTCGCGGCTCAGGCTCAACTCGGCAACGCCCAGCTCCAGAAGCTCACCTTCAAGCAACAGACGCGGCAGATTACAGGCCGGTCGCCGCCGGCCGGCCAGCCACCACTGGTGCGACGGCGCCGAGGCGCGCAGCAGGCGCTCCATGCAGGCATCGAAGGCGGCATCCGGCGCGCGGGGAAAGTCATCGAGCATCAGCCACAGGTGCCGCTCGTCCAGGCTCAAGCGCTGCAGCAATTGCGCTTCATCCAGCCCCTCCCCATAGCCCAGCATCTGCGCCAGCTGGCCATGCAACTCGGACGCTGCCAGCGCCCGCCCACCCAGATCCAGCCCCAGCACCAGGCAATCAGCCGGACAGGCCCGTGCGCACTCGGCCAGCAGCACCGACTTGCCAAACCCGGCCGGCGCGGCCAGCAGGCGCAGCCGGTAGCTGCGCGACAGCAACAGCGTGCGCAATGCATCTCTGGGCAGGTGCCGCGCCGGCAGACGCAGGCAATGTGCCGGAATCTGCAGCGGGGATAACGCGCAAGCGTTCATGGCGGCTCGTGGGGTTTTTATCGTTATACCCGCAGACTAGCGCGCCCTGCCTGGAGGCTGTAGCTGTATGCGCGGCGCTGATACTCCGCCATAAGAGCGCCCCGCTCATCACCCCTGGCCGATACCCGCGTGCGGGGAACAGAAGCGGTGCAGCAGGCAAAAAAAGACCCGCGTGGCGCGGGTCGAATATGCAGTCGGACAGTCTGCATAAGGGATAAAAAAATCCGATAGCCGAAAAGGGCGGAAGAAGGGTGGCTATCGGATTGCGCAGCTATGACGCAGCCTTGATCAGGCTGCGAACTCATCCTCACTGAAGGCCATCAGGGTCGCCTTGCCGGCCTGCACCTCGGCCAGCAGGCCATCGGTTTCGGTCAGCACGCGGGCCATATAGAAGTCGGCCGATTTCAGCTTGGCGCCGTAGAACAGGGTTTCCGTGCTGCCAGCGGCCAGTTTGGCCTGGGCCACCTGGGCCATCTGTGCCCAGAACCAGGCCAGGGTGGTCAGGGCGAACAGACGCAGATAAGGGGTGGACGCAGCGCCCGCCTGCTCGGGGTCTTTCATCCCCTCGGTGGCGATCCACAGGGTCGCCTGCTGCAGCTGCTTGAGGGCCTTGCCCACGGCAGCGGCGTGAGGTGCCTGGGGATTGGCCTTGAGCCAGCCTTCGACCCGGGCGAAGAAGCCGCGCACCGCACGCCCACCACCCAGGGCCAGCTTGCGCCCGACCAGATCAAGGGCCTGGATGCCGTTGGTGCCTTCATAGATACGGGTGATACGGCAGTCACGCACCAGCTGCTCGATGCCCCAGTCCTCGGTAAAGCCCGAGCCACCCAGCACCTGCAGGCCCTCGTTGGCGCAGGTGAAGCCCTCGTCGGTGAGGAAGGCCTTGACCACCGGGGTCAGCAACTGCACCAGATCGTCGGACTGCTGGCGCACCTCGGCATCTTCGTGACCATGGGCCACATCCAGGTGCAGGCCGGTGAAATAGGCCAGGGCACGGCAGCCTTCGATCATCACTTTCTGCCGCAGCAGCATGCGCCGCACGTCCGGGTGCACGATGATCGGATCTGCAGGCTTGTCGGCGGCTTTCGGACCGGCCAGGGAACGGCTCTGCAGACGATCCTTGGCAAAGCCCAGGCTCACCTGATAGGCGCTTTCGGCAATGCCCAGGCCCTGCATGCCGACCATCAGGCGCGCCGAGTTCATCATGGTGAACATGCACTTGAGACCCTTGTTCGGCTCGCCGATCAGCCAGCCCTTGGCGCCCTCGAAGTTCATCACGCAAGTGGCCGAGCCCTTGATCCCCATCTTGTGTTCCAGGCCGCCGCAGAACGCCGGGTTGCGGCTGCCGTCTTCGAGGAACTTGGGCACCAGGAACAGGGAGATGCCTTTCACGCTGTCCGGCGCATCGGGCAGCTTGGCCAGCACCAGATGAATGATGTTGTCGACCAGATCGTGCTCACCGCCGGTGATCCAGATCTTGGTGCCGCTGATGGCGTAACTGCCGTCGGCCTGGGGCACTGCGCGGGTGCGGATCAGGCCCAGGTCGGTGCCGCACTGCGGCTCGGTCAGGCACATGGTGCCGGTCCACTCGCCGCTGATCAGCCTGGGCAGAAACTGCTCCTGCTGCTCACGGGTGCCGTGTTCGGTCAGGGCATTGATCGCCCCATGGGTCAGGCCGGGGTACATGCCCAGGGACAGGTTGGCCGAGCAGACCATTTCCTCGACCATCATGTTCAGCACATGGGGCAGACCCTGACCGCCGAACTCCGGGGTACAGGCCAGTGCGGTCCAGCCGCCTTCGGCGAACTGCTGGTAGGCCTCGCGAAAGCCTTCCGGGGTTTTCACCGAGTGGGTCTGCGGGTCGTACTGGCAGCCCTGCTTGTCACCGGGACCGTTGACCGGGGCCAGAACGTTCTCCGCCAGCTTGGCGGCTTCTTCCAGAATGGCGCCACCGAGGTCGTCTCCGAACTCGCGCTGCGCAGGCAGCGATTGCAGGGTGGCATAAGCGTCGAGCACCTCGTCAAAAACGAAACGCATGTCACGAAGGGGTGCGCGGTATTGAGTCATGTTGCCGAGTCCTCAGGCTGATTAGGCGATCAAAGCTATACAACAATTAATCATGTATAGCTTTTGTATAGCCACAAGCCGTCAGTTGCAAGCTTTTTCTGTACAAGCTGTACAACTAATCGGCATTACCCAGGAACAGCATGCAGCCGCATCCGCCCCAGACAACAGGGCGCGAGCAGCGCAGGGGTGGTAGGGATCAGGTATCCAGATGACCCGCGAGGAACTGCTGCAGGCGGCGCTGCATCAGGCGGCCTTCATTGCCCAGGCAGGCGATGGGCGAACCGTTCAGGCTGTCTTCGGCCAGATCGGCACCGTCGCCGGCCATCAGCAGTGGGCAATCCAGGGCCAGGGCCAGACGCGCCAGAACCTTGGGCAGATCCTCACTGGGCGGCTGGTTGGAGAACAGCACCAGGGCCTGGGGCTGCATTTTTTCGCAGACCAGGGTCAGCTCCTCCAGCGGCTGGCCAAGCCCCAGCACACTGACGGCAATATCGTGACTGCCCAGCAACAGGCCCGCCACCAGCAATTCAAGCTCCCGGCAGTGGCCCGGCAAGGCCGCCAGCAGCACCCGCTCTTCCACCTGGGCACGGAGGATCTGCAGACGCTGCAGGGTACGGGCGCGCAGAAAGGTGTCGAAGAACAGCCACTCGCTGGTCTGGCCGTACTCATCCTGGCGCAGCAACAGCTCCTGCCACAGCGGCATCAGAATGTCCTGAAACACCACCGGCAGCGGGTAGCTGGAAAAAATCTGGCCATACAGGCGATCCAGGCGCGCTTCGTCGAAGGCGCTGATGGCCCGGCGCAGCTGGGCCTGCCATTCGCCCCACTCGCTGGCGGTCACCTCTTCGTAAACCGGGGCGCCGGCGGCCTTGACCGCGCTGCTCTTGGCCAGAATCTTGCCGACCTTGCTCACCGCCACGCCACGCTCGATCCAGGCCAGGATACTGCGCACCGCCTCGATATCGGCCTGGGAATACAGACGATGGCCACTGTCGGTACGGGTCGGCTGGATCAGGCCGTAGCGCCGCTCCCAGGCCCGCAGCGTGACCGGATTGACCCCGGTCAGACGGGAAACCTCGCGGATAGGAAACAGCTCTTCCTGCTTGAGGGCATTCGAAACGAGGGACGACGCACCAACGAGATCGGACATGGCAGGCGATTTCACGGCAAAAATAGTGCGGGCATTGTAACTCAGCTCTTTCCGGCATACTTTCTACAAGACTTGTACAGAGAGTAGACCATGAACACGTCCCCATCCTGGCCACTCACCCTTTACTACGATGGCGCCTGCCCGCTCTGCGCCCGCGAGATCGCGCTTTTGCGCCGTCGTGCGGCCGCCGAACAGCTGCAGCTGGTGGATATCAGCTCCGGCACATTCGATGCCACCGCCCTGGGCCTGTCGCACCAGGCGATGCAAGAGCGGCTGCACGCCCGCTTCGCCGACGGCCAGTGGGTCACCGGCCTGGATGCCACCCTCTGGAGCTGGCGCGCCGCCGGCCTGGGTCGCTGGGCAGCGCCGCTGACCTGGCGCCCGCTAAGGCCCCTGCTGGAGCTGGGTTATCGCCTGTTCTGTGCGCTGCGCCCCCATCTGGAATGGCTGCCTCACCCGGACGGCGCACGCCGCTGTCATGGCAGCAGCAGTTGCAGCACAGCCCCCGGGCGCGATCGCCCCGACTGATCAGCCGAGCTGCAGCAAGAGCCCCGCATCCTTCTCCTGCATGGCGGGGCGGCCAATGATCTCGTCATGGCACTCCGGCTGCAGCAGCACCACCTGACGCACACCACAGCTGCGCAGCAGGCGCTTGAGGGCGGGCAATGACGGCCACAGGGCCCGCCCGGACGGATGCAGCAACTCGCGCACAGCGCCCCTGCGCAACTCGACGCGCACGGCATAGCCACAACAGCGCAGCGCCACGATCTCTACCCGCAGCACTTGCCGAAGACACAGCGCCAAGCGCAATTGCCAAGCATTCATGGCCAATACCTATACAAAACAAAGATGGATGTACACGATAGAAATAACTTTATCGCCGCGCAAGTCAGGATAAAAACCCTTACAGCTCAATAAAATAGGCCAATCAGCGGTAAAACCTCCAACAACCACACATCCCATATGGTTGTACAAATCCAAACACTGGTATAACTTTGCTCCAGGTTCAGTCGAGGCAGCGTCTTACTGGTCAGGTATCCCGACGCCGCTTCGCTGAACCCACCCAATTGACCTGCGAGCCGACCATGAGCGCGAGCAACGCCCCCATCCTGATTACCGGAGCCAGCCAGCGCATCGGCCTGTATTGCGCCGAGCGCCTGCTCGACGAAGGACAGTCGCTGATCATCAGCTATCGCCGCGAACGCCCGGCCATCGAGCGACTGCGTGAACGCGGCGCAGTCGCCCTGCAGGCAGACTTTGCCAGCGAAGCGGGGATCAATGACTTTATCCAGCGCCTGCTCAAGCACACCGACAGGCTACGCGCCATCGTGCACAACGCCTCGGACTGGCTGGCGGAAACCCCGGGTAGTGAAGCTGCCGCCTTCCAGGCGCTGTTCAGCGTGCACATGCTCGCGCCCTACCTGATCAACCTGGCTTGCGAGCCCCTGCTGCGAGCATCTGCCTGCGCCGACATCGTGCATATCAGCGACGACGTGACGCGCAAGGGCAGCGCAAAGCGCCCCGCCTATTGCGCCAGCAAGGCCGGACTGGAAAGCCTGACCCTGTCCTTTGCCGCGCGTTTCGCGCCGGCCATCAAGGTCAACGGCATCGCCCCGGCGCTGATCCTGTTCAACGAGGGTGACGATGCCGAGTACCGCCGGCAAACCCTGAATAAATCGGCACTGGGCATCGAGCCCGGGCCCCAGGTGATCTACCAGAGCTTGCGCTTCCTGCTGGACAACCCCTACGTGACTGGCACCACCCTTAACGTCAATGGCGGCCGCCACCTCAAATGAGGCGGCTGCGAGGATCGATCATGAATCAACAGATGCCTGAGCATTACCGTGAAATCCTTCTCGGCGTGGGTGAAAACCCCGAACGTGAAGGCCTGCTGGACACCCCCAAGCGCGCGGCCAAGGCCATGCAGTACCTGTGCAACGGCTACCACAAGAGCCTTGAGGAAGTGGTCAACGGCGCGCTGTTCGACTCGGACAACGACGAGATGGTGATCGTCCGCGACATCGAGCTGTATTCGCTGTGCGAGCACCACATGCTGCCCTTTATCGGCAAGGCCCATGTGGCCTACATCCCCACCGGCAAGGTGCTGGGGCTGTCCAAGGTGGCGCGCATTGTCGACATGTTCGCCCGCCGCCTGCAGATCCAGGAGAACCTGACCAAGCAGATCGCCGATGCCGTGCAGAAGGTCACCAACGCAGCCGGCGTGGCGGTAGTGATCGAGGCCAAGCATATGTGCATGATGATGCGCGGGGTGGAGAAGCAGAACTCGGTGATGACTTCCTCGGTGATGCTTGGAGCCTTCCGCGAATCCTGCAACACTCGCCACGAATTCCTGCAGCTGATCGGACGGAGCAAGTAATGCCGCGACTGGAACCCGGAATGGCGCGCATCCGCGTCAAGGACCTGCGCCTGCGCACCTTTATCGGTATCAAGGAAGAGGAGATCAACAACAAGCAGGATGTGTTGATCAACCTGACCATCCTCTACCCGGCGGTGGAGGCTGTGCGTGACAACGACATCGACCACGCCCTCAACTACCGCACCATCACCAAGGCCATCATTCAGCACGTGGAGGGCAACCGCTTCGCCCTGCTGGAACGCCTGACCCAGGAAATCCTCGACCTAGTGATGGCCAATCAGGCCGTGCGCTACGCCGAAGTGGAAGTGGACAAGCCCCACGCCCTGCGCTTTGCCGAATCGGTGTCGATCACCCTCGCCGGGCACCGCTGAGCAAATCCCCGGCTGCTGCCATAAGTAGCCGGGGAAATAATTGACAGCCGGTCCTATGCTCTTATCATCGCCGCCAACCTTTGCGCCTGATCCGAGAGCATCGCCATGACCGAACAAGAACGCCTGGAACTCGAAGCCGCCGCCTTCCGCAGCCTGGTGCAGCACCTGCGCTCGCGCCCCGATGTACAGAACATCGAACTGATGAACCTGGCCGGTTTCTGCCGCAACTGCCTGTCCAAATGGTTCAAGGCCGCCGCCGACGATCTCGGCGTAAAAGTCACCCCGGACCAAGCCCGGGAAGAAATCTACGGCATGCCCTATGCCGAGTGGAAAGCCAAATACCAGAAGGAAGCCAGCAGCGAGCAGCAGGCCGCCTTCGACAAAGGAAAGCAATAATGACCGCCCTCAGCGACTTCCGTGCCCGCCTGCACAGCGAGCACTTCCAGTTCAGCGAAACCCTGGCCTTTATCGCCGAGCACTACGACTACCAGCCAAGCGCCTTCAGCAATGGCCAGGTGGTCAATGCCGCCGGGCAGAACGAAGGCTCGTGCAAGACCCTGGGCCTGGCCCTGCTCGAAGGCCTGAGCCTGGAAGAGACCCTGCTGTGCTTTGGCGAGCACTACCGCAGCGTGCTGGCCACCCCGGACGGTAGCGACCACGGCAATATCCGCGCCCTGCTGGACACCGGCCTGGCCGGCGTGCGCTTCGAGCAGCCGCCCCTGCAAGCCAAGGCCTGAATCACAGCGCCAGCTGCTGCGCAGAAAGCTGCGCAACTGTCGGCAATGGCTGACAGACAAGGCTGGAGGCGAGCCACTACCATCTGCGCCATGAATTTTCGGGAACACCAGGGAAGGTGTCAGCCCGCCACAAGCGCACCCACCTTCCCTGGACTCCCGCTACCCGGCGCGGAGTCGCACCCATGCAGCAAACCCTGGTATGGAAACCCTGGCACAACCCCGGCGTGGAGAATCTGCGCCTGCATATCAACGAACACGGCATTCATGCCAGCAGCCATCTGATGCAGAGCCTGCGCGGCCACAGCATGGTGGCCAGCTATGTGCTCGACTGTGACCCGCAATGGCGCTTTCGTCGCCTCTGGCTGAAGGTGGACAACCTCGGCCAGCGGCGCCTGGAACTGCGCCGTGATATCCGTGGCCAGTGGTTTCACAACGGCGAACCGCGCCCGGATCTGGCCCAGTGTCAGCAGGTCATGCTGTCCGACTCGCCCTTCACCCACACCCCGCCTCTGCAGCGCTGCGCCCTGGAAACCGGACAAAGCAGTCAACTGCAGGTCGCCTATGTGGACCTGCTGACCCTGCGCGTAGAGGCCCGCCGCAAGCGCTATCAGCATCTGCACCAGGACGGCCACAGCACCCTGTACCGCAGTGAGCTGGAAGGCCTGCCCAGCCGCGAGCTGGCCATGGATAAACACGCCCTGCTGGTCAGGGCCAGCGACCAGTTCCTGCGCCTGAGCGCCCGGGAGCTGAAGCTCAATACCTGGGTCTGATCCACGCCAGCGCCATACCCGCCATAGGCAATACTCATAAGCACCACAGGCAATTCCAGAGGATACTGCGCCGCCGACTATACTACCCCTGTCCCCCGTTCACTGCGGCCGTCGCCATGCCCTTACGCAGACGCCTGTTCTGGCTGTTCACCCCGCTACTGGCCCTGACCCTGTTGAGCGTCTATGGCCTGGCCGAACGCATTCTGCTGGCGCGTTTTGACCAGCAGGATCAGCAGGCCCTGGAGCGCGAAGCCCGGCAACTGCACCACCACCTCGACAGCGAGATCAGCGGCTACCTGAACATGCTGCGCAGCTATGCCTGGTGGGATGAGAGCTACCGCTTCGTGCAGAGCGAGAACAGCAACTTTATCCAGCACCAGCTGCACTCGGACGTGCTGATCGGCCTGAGCTTTCACTTCATGTTCTTCTTCGATGAGCAAGGGCAGCTGATCGGCGAGTTCTGGGCCCCACCGGCGCTGGATCAGCTGGTTTCCATCGACCACGAAGCACCACGCAGCCTGGCGTCCCTGCGCCAGGCCATTCTCCAGCGCAGTCAGGAACTGGGTGCCTTGCAGCACCACGGCGATCCTCTCCACGCCCTGGCCCAGCTCAGCCTGGTGCAGGGCGTGGCCAGCCTGCTGCTGAGCAGCCCGATCAGCACCAGCCAGCGCGATGCCAAACCGGCGGGCAGCATAGTCGCCGGCCACCTGCTTGACGTCGGGCGCCTGCAGCAGCTGCAAGCGCGCAGCCAGGCTCAGCTGCAACTGCGGGCGGCCACACAGGGCACTGCCGAGCAGACCTGGCAAACGCTGCCCAGCGGCCTGGCCAAACACAACGGAGGCGCCCTGTTGAGCGACCACTGGCACCCGACAGAGGCGCTGCAACGCAGCGAATTGCTGTTTCGCAACAGCCGTGGAGAGCACGAGCTGAGCCTGCAGATCACCCTGCCACGCCTGCTCTATCAGGAAGGCCACCTGGCCATCCGCTTTTTTCTGGTCGCGGCAGTACTGGTCACCCTCAGCGCCACCGTCCTGCTCTATCTGGGCCTGGAGTACTGGGTGTTGCGCCGGGTGCAGCGCATGCATGAAGAAATCGCCGTGATCGGTCATGCCCCGGTGCTCAGCCGCCTGCAGGATCAGGGCCACGACGAGCTGGGCGCCCTGGCCGGCGAACTGAACCAGATGCTCGACCGCCTGCAGCAAAGCGAAGTGCGCGACCAGGCCATTCTCGACTCGATCCAGGACGGCTACTTCGAGATCGACACCCAGGGCCAACTGCTCAAGGTCAACCGTGCCCTTGGCGACCTGCTCGGCTACTCCCAGGCGCAACTGCTCGGCCTGAGCCTACGCGATCTGCTCAGCGCCGAGCAGGTCGAGCGCGCCCAGGCCCAGTTCCTCCAGGCCCTGGAAGAAGGCACCACTCTGATCAGCCCCTTTACGGCGCCGTTCAGACGGGCCGATGGCAGCCAGGCCCACTGCGAAATCCGCTTCTCCCTTATTATCGATAACCAGGGCCAGCTCACCGGTTATCACGGCATCCTGCGCGATGTCAGCGAGCAGATGGCCTATCAGCAGCAATTGCGCGACCTGGCCTACCGCGACCCACTGACCGAGCTGGGCAACCGCAAGGCCTTCGCCGAGCAACTGCAGCAGGCGCTGGAGCAGGCTCAGCAACAGGGCCACGGCCTGGCCCTGCTGTATGTGGATCTGGATCGCTTCAAGGAGGTCAACGACCGCTTCGGCCACGACACCGGCGACGCCCTGCTGCTGGCCATCGCCGAACGCATGCGCAACACCCTGCGCCAACCCGAGCATCTGTATCGCCTGGGCGGTGACGAGTTCACCCTGCTGATGCCGGACGGCGATGCCCTGGCCGCCGACAAACTCGCTCAGCGCCTGATCCAGGCCCTGAGCCAGCCCTTCGAGTTCAAGGGCGTGCGCATCGACTTCGTCACCCCCAGTGTCGGCATCGCCCTCTACCCTGAGCACGCAAGCAGCGCCAGCGCCCTGATCAGCGCCGCCGACCAGGCCATGTACCTGGCCAAGCAGGTGCGCAACAGTGTTGTGCTCTATCGCCCGACAGAAGCCACGACGCCCCTACCCGGCGCCCTTTCCCCGGAGGAATAAAGCCGCTAAGGTCGGCGCGTTATGTTCCTGGCGGAGATCCCCATGCCTGCAACTCCCGTACTGACCGGCCCGCAATACCTCAAGGAAGGGCTGAAACTGGTACTCAGCCCCGGTCTGCGCCTGTTTGTGCTGCTCCCCCTGGCGATCAATCTGATCCTGTTTGTCGGTCTGATCTATGTGGCCGTGCAGCAATTCGGCGGCTGGGTCGACGGCTTTATGCCCAGCCTGCCCAATTGGCTGAGCTTTCTTGAATACATCCTCTGGCCGCTGTTCGTGGTGCTGGTCCTGCTGATGGTGTTCTTCACCTTCACCCTGCTGGCCAATATCATCGCCGCCCCCTTCAATGGCTTTCTGGCGGAAAAGGTCGAGGTGGTGGTGCGCGGTGAAGATCCCTTCCCGCCCTTCAGCTGGGCCGAACTGCTGGCCATGGTGCCGCGTACCCTGGGCCGCGAGCTGCGCAAGCTGGCCTACTTTCTGCCGCGCGCCATCGCGTTGCTGATCCTGAGTTTTATCCCGGTGCTCAACCTGATCGCCGCGCCACTGTGGCTGTTGTTCGGCATCTGGATGATGGCGGTGCAGTACATCGACTACCCGGCGGACAACAACAAGATGAGCTGGCAGGACATGCTCGCCTGGCTGCGCGAGAAGCGCTGGCAGAGCCTGGGCTTTGGCGGCATCACCTACGCGGCGCTGCTGGTGCCGGGGCTGAATATCCTGATGATGCCGGCGGCCGTGGCCGGCGCGACGGTATTCTGGGTGCGCGAACGCGCTTAGCCGACCGCTGCGCCCGGTCACAAATTCGCAACGCTAATGTCACAAGCGCTACATGGCGGCAGCCGACACTGCGGCCATGAGCACATCTTCCCTGCATATCGCCCTGATCAGTGAAACCTTCCCGCCGGAAGTCAATGGCGTGGCCAATACCCTCGGCCGCCTCAGCGAGGGGCTGGAGGCCCGCGGCCATCGCCTGCAGCTGATACGCCCCCGGCAGAGCAGCGATCAGGGGCGCAAGAGCGACGAACGACTGCTGCTGACCCGCGGCTGGCCGCTGCCCGGCTACCCGGGCCTGCAGTGGGGCCAGTCGGCGCTGCACAAGCTGCTGCGCAGCTGGCGCAGGCAGCGCCCTGACGTGCTCTATATCGCCACCGAAGGCCCCCTGGGCTTATCCGCCCTGCGCGCCGCAAGGCGGCTGGGCATCCCGGTGGTCAGCGGCTTTCACACCAATTTCCAGCAATACAGCGGGCACTATGGCTTCGGCCTGCTGACCCGCGCCCTTACCCATTACCTGCGCTGGATGCATAACCGCTCGCAACTGACCCTGGTGCCCAGCATCAGCCAGCAGATCGAACTCACCCGCCGCGGCTTCGAACGCCTGGAGCTGCTGGCCCGTGGCGTCGACAGCCAGCTGTTCCATCCGGGCAAACGCTGCGACAGACTGCGCGAGCGCTGGGGACTGGCCGATGACGATGTGGCGGTGCTGCATGTCGGCCGCCTGGCCGCAGAAAAGAACCTGGCCCTGCTGGTCAAAAGTTTTGCCGCCCTGCAGCAGGCACACCCCCAGCAGCGCCTGAGGCTGATCCTGGTCGGCGACGGCCCGCAACGCGCCAGCCTCCAGCAGCAATTGCCGGAAGCGATCTTCTGCGGCTTGCAGCGCGGCGAAGAGCTGGCCGCCCACTATGCCTCGGGCGACCTGTTCCTGTTTCCCAGCCTCTCCGAGACCTTCGGCAACGTGGTGCTCGAAGCCTTGGCCTCAGGGCTGGGCGTGGTGGCCTTCGACCAGGCGGCGGCCGCCCAGCATATCCGCCACGGGCATAACGGCGCGCTGGCACTGGCCGAGGATGAGCAGGGCTTTATCGAGGCGGCCAGCTGGCTGCTGACGGATAAAGAGAGCCTGCGCCGGGTACGCCTGAATGCCCGCCTGCACGCCTCGCGCCAGGGCTGGCCGGCCATCGTCGAGCAGTTCGAGGCCTATCTGCGCAGTGCCATGCAGCCGCAGGCGCTTACAGCCGCACCTCCAGGCGCCTTGCCAGACAGACCTGCTCGGGGCTGATCTCGGCGCCATAGGCCAGCACCTCGACGCCGGCACTCACCGCCTCACGCAGGGCAGCGGCATAGGCCGGGTCGATTTCCTCGGCGGGGCGCACCGCCTCGATGCCGGCCAGGTTGACGCAGTACAGCTGCACGGCACGCACACCATCCCGGGCCAGACTGGCCAGCTCGCGCAGGTGCTTGGCGCCACGTTCGGTGCGGGCATCGGGGAAGGCGGCCACAGGGCTGTCGGCAAAACCCAGGGTCACGCTTTTCACTTCGACGAACGCCGGGCCTGTCGGGTAGTCCAGGCGAAAGTCGATACGGCTGCGCTCCTGGCCATAGGGCACTTCGCGCCTGAGGCCGGTAAAGCCGTTCAGCTCGGCGATCAACCCGCCCCGCAGCGCCTCCTCCACCAGGGCATTGGCCCGCCCGGTATTGATCACCGCCAGACGTCCGTGGGGCGTTTCACCGATCTCCCAGGTACCGGGCAGCTTGCGCTTGGGGTCATTGCTGCGGCTAAACCAGACCCGTGCGCCCTCGCTCATGCAATTAAGCATCGAGCCGGTATTGGGGCAGTGAATCGTCAGCAGCTCGCTACCGACCGTCTCGATATCGGCGAGAAAACGCTTGTAGCGGCGCAGCAGCCGGCCCTCCTCTAAAGGCGGATCAAAGCGCATCGGGGCGCCAGCTCTGCAGACCGCGTTCGATGCGCTCGACCGCCTGCTGCAGGCGCGGCAGATCCTGGGTGTAGGCGAAACGCACGTGCTGAGCGGCCAGGTGCCGACCGAAATCCAGGCCCGGGGTAAAGGCCACATGCTCGGTTTCCAGAAAGTGCTGGCAGAAGGCGAAGGCATCGCCGCCAAAGGCGCTGATGTCGGCATATAAATAGAAGGCGCCTTCAGGCTCCACAGCGATCTTGAAGCCCAGTTCGCGCAGGGCCGGCAGCAGGAAATCGCGGCGGCGCTGAAACTCATGCCGGCGTTGTTCGAGTATCTCCAGAGTCTGTGGCTGAAAGCAGGCCAGGGCAGCATGCTGGGCCATGCTCGGCGCGCTGATATAGAGATTCTGCGCCAGCTTTTCCAGCTCCGGCACCGCGGCCGGCGGCGCCACCAGCCAGCCCAGCCGCCAGCCGGTCATGCCGAAATACTTGGAAAAACTGTTGAGTACAAAGGCGTCGTCATCCACCTCCAGCACGCTGGCGGCGTCCATCCCGTAGGTCAGACCGTGATAGATCTCATCCACCACCAGATGCCCACCGCGGGACTTGAGCGCACTGGACAGGCCGGCCAGTTCATCACGATCGAGCACAGTGCCGGTCGGGTTGGCCGGCGAAGCGACCAGGGCGCCGACGCTATCGCGATCCCAGTGCCGCGCCACCAGTTCGGGGGTCAGCTGATAGCGCACCTCAGGGCCCACCGGCACCAGCTGCGCGGCGCCTTCCACCAGGCGCAGAAAGTGACGGTTGCAGGGATAGCCGGGGTCGGCCAGCAGCCAGTGCTTGCCTGGGTCGACCAACAGGCTGGCGGCCAGCAGCAGGGCGCCGGAGCCGCCCGGGGTAATCAGAATCCGCTCAGGGTCTATGCTTAGCCGGTAGCGCTGGGCATAGAAACCGGCAATCGCCTCGCGCAGGGCCGGCAGGCCGCGCGCCGCGGTGTAGCGGGTATGCCCATTGGCCAGCGCGGCCTGGCCGGCGGCGACGATGGGCGCGGCGGTGGTGAAGTCCGGCTCGCCGATTTCCAGGTGGATCACGTCGCGGCCTTCGGCCTGCAACTGGTTGGCGCGGGCCAGCAGGGCCATCACGTGAAAGGGTTCTATGGCGCGACTGCGCGCACTGTAGGACGGGGCCATGGAGCTGCCTAAATAGGAGGTAAGCGGCGGATTCTAAACCATGAGTTCGGCTAAAGCTCAGCAGCTTCGACAACCGGGAGTGGCGCGGCCTGCATTGATCTGGTAAGTTCGCCCGCTTGCAGCCGCAGGGTCGAGCGTGCTCGGCAAGGGACACCATCCTGCGCAGTGGATTAGAGAGAGTGAGAGGCGGTCATCCATGCCCACCAAAGCAAAAGAAAAAAGCAGCCAACTGACTCGTGGTTTCGAGCCCTATAAAGAATCCAAGGGCGAGGAGTACATGAGTGAGCCGATGCGCGCCCACTTCACCAACATCCTCAACAAGTGGAAGTTGGAGCTGATGCAGGAAGTCGATCGTACCGTGCACCATATGCAGGACGAAGCGGCCAACTTCCCCGATCCAGCCGACCGCGCCAGCCAGGAAGAGGAATTCAGCCTGGAACTGCGCGCCCGCGACCGCGAGCGCAAGCTGATCAAGAAGATCGACGAAACCCTGCAGCTGATCGAAGACAACGACTACGGCTGGTGTGACTCCTGCGGCGTCGAGATCGGCATCCGCCGCCTGGAAGCCCGCCCCACCGCCACCCTGTGCATCGACTGCAAGACCCTGGCGGAAATCAAGGAAAAGCAGGTCGGTTCCTGATCCGTCCCAGAGGGTGCTTCGGCACCCTCTGTTGTTTTTGCTCTCTGTTCGCCACTGGCTTGCGCCCGTATGAACACACCCGCCTATATCGGTCGATTCGCCCCCACACCTAGCGGCTATCTGCATTTCGGTTCCCTGGTCGCCGCCCTGGCTTCCTATCTCGACGCCCGCGCCGTGGGTGGTCGCTGGCTGCTGCGCATGGAAGACCTCGACCCCCCACGGGAAGTGCCCGGTGCCCAGGCGGCCATCCTGAAAAGCCTGGAAAACTATGGCCTGCACTGGGATGGTGAGCTGGTACGCCAGAGCGAGCGCCACGATGCCTACGCTGCCCTGGTGGACGAGCTGCTGCAACGCCGCCTGGCCTATGCCTGCACCTGCTCGCGCAAACAGCTGGAGGGTTATCAGGGCATCTATCCGGGGTTCTGCCGCGAGGCCGGCCACGCCCAGGACAACGCCGCCATCCGCCTGCGTGTACCGGAAAGTCGCTATGGCTTCGTCGACCGGGTTCAGGGCCAGTACAGCCAGCATCTGGGCCGCGAGGTGGGCGACTTCGTGATTCGCCGCCGCGATGGGCTATATGCCTATCAGCTGGCGGTGGTTCTGGACGATGGCTGGCAGGGGGTGACCGATGTGGTGCGCGGCGCCGACCTGCTTGACTCCACCCCACGCCAGCTGTATCTGCAGGAGCTGCTGGGCCTGACGCAGCCGCGTTACCTGCATGTGCCCCTGATCATCCAGCCCGACGGCCACAAGCTGGGCAAAAGCTACCGCTCCCCGCCCCTGCCGGCGGATCAGGCCACGCCCATGTTGCTGCGCGCCCTGCGCGCCCTCGGCCAGCCGCTGCCGGACGGCGGCGAACAGGCCCGCGCCGAGGAACTGCTGCGCTGGGCTAGCCAGCACTGGGACGCCAGCCGCATTCCGCGTACCCGCACCCTGGCCGAGGCGCAATTGCGCTAGGCCAAGGCCACCGACTTGATCTGCGCCCACAGCCTTAGCCCGGGGTACAGGCCCAGCTGATCCAGGGAATAGCGGGTAATACGGGCGAGCAGCTGCTCGTCGCCCAGCTGCAAACGCACCAGTACATGGGCCTGCCCCTCGGCGGCCAGCCAATCCAGCACCCGCACCGGCAGCAGATTGAGCATGCTGCTGCCCTCGGCCTGCTGCAGGCTCAGGCTGACGTCCCGCGCCTTGATCTTGACCCGCACCGCATGCTGCAGCGGCAAGGGCACATGGGGTAGGCGCAATGCGCTTGCACTGCCCGGCAGCTGAATGGACAGCAAGCCGTAAGCGCCATCATGGCCACTGACCCGCCCCTCCACAACGGCCTCGGCGTCCTCGCCCTGTACAAAGGGCAGGTCGGCACGTAGCAGGGTTTCCTTCAAAGGACCGCTGGCTGTTAGTTGCCCTTCCTCCAGCAGCACCAGATGATCGGCCAGACGCGCCACCTCGTCCGGAGAATGGCTGACATAGATCACCGGGATCTCCAGCTCCTCGTGCAGGCGCTCCAGATAGGGCAGCACCTCCTGCTTGCGCTTGAGATCGAGGGCCGCCAGGGGCTCGTCCAGCAACAGCAGGCGCGGACTGGTCAGCAGCGCCCGGGCAATCCCTACCCGCTGACGCTCACCACCGGAGAGTTTGTCCGGCAGACGCTGCAGCAGATGCCCGATGCCCAGCAATTCGACCGCCTGGGCCAAAGGGATCTGGCGCTGATGCGCCGGGATGCGCTTAAGCCCGAACTCCAGATTACGCCGCACCGACAGATGGCTGAACAGGTTGGCCTCCTGAAACACATAGCCCAGCGCCCGCTTGTGCGGCGGCACAAAGATCCCCTGGGCGCTGTCCTGCCACAGCTCGCCATTGACCCGCAAATAACCCTCGGCAGGCCGCTCCAGACCGGCGAAGCAGCGCAGGCAACTGGTCTTGCCCGAGCCGGAATGCCCGAACAACGCGCTGACGCCGCGACCTGGCAGCTGCAGCGCAACATCCAGGGCAAAGCCCGGATGCGCCAGCCTGAAGCGCGCCTCGATCCCTGTGCCCACCTGGGTCACAGCCGGATCTGGCGCAGTACCTGCGAATAATCGTCTGAGCATTACCAGACCCGCCTGGCGCCGCGCCCCGCATACAGGGCCAGCAACACGATAAAGGAGAACAGCACCATGCCGCCGGCGAGCCAGTGGGCCTGAGCGTAGTTCATGGTTTCCACCAGGCTGTAGATCTGTACCGACGCCACCTGGGTCTTGCCGGGAATATTGCCACCGATCATCAGCACCACACCAAACTCCCCCACCGTATGGGTAAAGCCCAGAATGGCGGCGGTGATAAACCCCGCCTTGGCCTGCGGCAGCACCACCGTAAAGAAGGCATCCCAGGGGTTGGCGCGCAGCGTCGCCGCCGCTTCCAGCGGGGCCCGGCCGATTGCCTCGAAGGCGTTCTGCAAAGGCTGCACGACAAAGGGCAGGGAGTAGAACACCGAGCCGATGACCAGGCCGGCAAAGGTGAAGGTCAGGGTTCCCAGCCCCAGGCTCTGGGTCAGCTGACCGAAAAAGCCATTGGGGCCCATGCTGATCAGTAGATAAAAGCCCAGTACCGTGGGCGGCAGTACCAACGGCAGCGCCACCACGGCGCCGACCACCTGCTTCCAGCGCGAGGCGGTGCGCGCCAGCCACCAGGCAATAGGGGTACCGAGCAACAGCAGCAGCAGCGTGGTCAGCGACGCCAATTCCAGGGTCAGCCAAACCGCATCGAAATCCGCCTGGGTCAGTGGCATCGTGATCAGTGTCCGGTTGCGAGCTGATAGCCGTAGGACTGGATAATCGCGGCGGCCTGCGCCCCCTGCAGGTATTCGACCAGCGCCGCCGCGACTGGATTATCGCGCCCCCTCTTGAGCATCAAGGCATCCTGCCTGATCGGATCATGCAGCTCGGCCGGCACCCGCCAGGCCGAACCGCTGCTGAGCTGGCCGTCCCGATACACCTGCGACAAGGCGACAAAGCCCAACTCGGCATTGCCGGTGCTGACGAAATGCAGCGCCTTGCCAATGCTCTGGCCGACCACCAGCTTGCCCTGCAGGGCATCGCTCAGGCCCAGTTGCTGCAGGGTCTGCACGGCCGCCTGGCCGTAAGGCGCGGTTTGCGGATCGGCAATGGCCAGATGGCGGAACCGCCCGGCCCTGAGCACCGCGTCCGTGCCGTCGAGATAGCCCTCCCGTGCCGACCACAGCACCAGGCTGCCAATGGCATAGGTGAAGCGCGAGCCGGCCACCGCCAGCCCCTCCTGCTCCAGCTTTTGCGGGGTACTGGCATCGGCCGAGAAGAACAGCTCGAAGGGTGCGCCATGCCGGACCTGCGCATACAGCTGGCCGGTGGCCCCGAAAGACGCCACCACTCGATGCCCCGCGGCCTGTTCGAACTGCTTGGCGAGCGCCTGCATCGGCGCGGTGAAGTTGGCGGCGACAGCCACCTGCACCTCGCCGGCCCGGCTGCTGAGGCTCAGGGCCAGGCCGAGGCACAGGCTGATTGCATTGAAAACAGAGCGCGGCATAGTCGATTGTCCTCAGGCCACGGGAAATAGGCATAACGCTATATACAGAGAAATATAGCGTTATGCAAAGCCGCAGAGGCTCGGCCTAGGCCTTTACTGTGGATCAGCCGGAGGCGCCAACCAGCCGGCCAGCTCGGCCGCCTCAGCCTGCACCGCCGCCTGGGCCTTGGCGCACAGGGCCTGATAACGCTGCATGACCTGTTCGCCCAGGGCGGTCAGCTGGGTGCCACCGCCATGCTTGCCGCCGGCCAGGGTGCTGACCAGGGGCTCACGGAAGCTGCGGTTCATGGTTTCCACCAACAGCCAGGCACGCCGATAGGACATGCCCATGGCCCGCGCCGCCGCACTGATGGAGCCATGCTCGGCAATGGCCGCCAGCAGCTCGGCCTTGCCCGGCCCCATGGCGATATCGGCGCCGTTGTGCAGGCGAATCTTCACGTCCAGGCGGTACATGGGTCAGCCCTGCAGTGCCGCATCGACCAGCTGCTGCGCCTCGCTGAAGATGCGCTGCAGATGGTCATGATCGCGGTAGCTTTCGGCGTAGATCTTGTAGATATCCTCGGTACCGGAGGGCCGTGCGGCGAACCAGCCGCCCTCGCTCAGCACCTTGATCCCGCCAATGGCCGCAGCGTTGCCCGGGGCCTTGTCGAGCACCTGAACGATGGCATCGCCGGCCAACTCGGTGCTCTGCACCCGACTGGCCGACAACTTGCCCAGGGCCTGCTTCTGCGCAGAAGTTGCCGGTGCATCGCGGCGGTCAGCATGGATGACGCCAAACTCATCGGTCAGGCTGCGGTACAGCTCGCCCGGGTCGCGCCCGTTCACCGCGGTCATCTCCGCCGCTAGCAGGGCCATGGCGATGCCATCCTTGTCGGTGGTCCAGACCTGGCCATCGCGGCGCAGGAAGCTCGCCCCAGCACTCTCCTCCCCCCCAAAGCCCAGGCTGCCGTCGAACAGGCCACCGGCGAACCATTTGAAGCCCACCGGCACTTCCTGCAGCGGTCGGCCCAGGCGTGCAGCGACGCGGTCGATCATGGCGCTGCTGACCAGGGTCTTGCCCACGGCGGCTTGCGGGTGCCACTGCGGACGATGCTGGAACAGATAGTCGACGGCCACGCTGAGGAAGTGGTTGGCCGGCAGCAGGCCGACACTGGGCGCGACGATGCCGTGGCGGTCGTAATCCGTGTCGCAGGCAAAGGCGATGTCGTAGCCGTTCTTCAGGCCGATCAGGCGCTGCATGGCGTGGCTGGAGGATGGGTCCATGCGGATCTGTCCGTCCCAGTCCAGGCTCATAAAGGCGAACTGCGGGTCGACCACCTGACTCACCACATCCAGATCAAGGCCGTACTGCTCGGCAATCCGCCCCCAGTAGCGCACCCCGGCGCCGCCCAGGGGATCGACACCCAAACGCAAACCGGCAGCGCGAATGGGGGCAAAGTCGAGCACCGCGTCCAACTCATCCACATAGCGGCCGAGAAAATCGTACTCGGCCACACAGGCCGCCTGGCGAGCCTGAGCCAGCGGCAACTGCCTGACCTCACGCAACCCACCTTCGAGCAGCGCATTGGCCCGCTGCTGGATCCAGCCGGTGACATCGCTGTCCGCCGGGCCACCATTGGGCGGGTTGTACTTGAAGCCGCCACTGTCCGGCGGATTGTGCGAGGGGGTGATCACGATGCCATCGGCCAGAGCGCTGTCACGCCCCTTGTTGTAGGTCAGAATGGCCCGCGACAGCGCCGGCGTGGGGACAAACTCATCCCCCAGCGAACGCAGGGTCTGCACGCCATTAGCAGCCAGCACCTGCAACGCCGTATCCAGAGCCGGTTGCGACAACGCATGGCTATCGGCGCCGATAAACAGCGGCCCGCCAATGCCCTGGGCGGCACGGTAATCACAGATGGCCTGGGTGATGGCCAGGACGTGATCGCGGTTAAAGCTGCGCGCCAGGGAGCTGCCCCGATGCCCGGACGTGCCGAACGCCACCCGCTGGCCAGGCTCGGCCGGGTCGGGCTGCCATGCATAGTAGGCCGTCAGCAACTGATCGATATCGGTAAGAGAAGCACTGGGCGCCGGCTGACCGGCCAGAGGATGGATACGCGAACTCACTCGAACTCCCTAGGGTGAATGGCGGAAAACCCGGCAAGCTTAACAGGCTCGCGAGCCGAGCGCGGCCAGGCTATCCTGTGCAGCCTTCCGCCCCCTGTCAGGTATACCCCATGCAAGCCCAGCTTGAAGAACTCATCAGCAAGATCAGCTCGGGCTGCATGTTGCCGGAAGAAGTGGCCCGCATCGCCGCAGAAGCGGCCCAGGCCTACGCCGACCCACAGGGCTTTCTCGCCGCCAACCCGGATATCAATTACGACGACAGTTTCCCCATTCCCCTGGGCGAATGGGTGGTGGTGGGCAGCCTGCCCGACACCGTGCTGTTTCAGGCCGACAGCTACGAGCAGCTGTTTCAGCAGATCACCGACTCCTTCGGTCCCCAGGTCAACTTTGTGCTCAAGCCCAAGCAGCTGGCCAAGACCGAGCCGCTCAAGGCGCTGAACCGCATCCAGGTGCAACTCTCCAGCCTGTCGCCGGAAACGGGGGGCTATACCCTGGTGGATTTCAGCGAACCACTGGATGACGAGCTGCAGGCCGTGCTGGTGTACAGCAGCGACCTGGCCCGGGTCATGGCGCTGGCGGTAGAAATTGGTATCTACGCAGCACCGGCTTACGAGAGTTTGAAAGCCGCCCAGAGCGAAGGGTGAAGCGACCGCCCAGTAGAAGTCTTGGACGGTGCCATCTTATTGACCAGCGGGCTGCAGGGCGATCTTCGGTGCCCAGCGCAACCATTCTTCGTTGACCTCATCATGCAGGGCGAAGGTTTGCCCAGGCTGCGCCGGGCCGCCCATCTGCGGGTTGTCCGGCGAAGCGAAGGCAATTCCGCCTTCCAGCAAGGCCTCCAGGGACTCGGTGCGCACCTCCACGCCACTGAACAGGCCAGCACTGACGCCAATGCCGCTGGCATTCCAGAAGCGACTACCGGTGCGCACCAGGGGCGCATAACGCGGCTCAATCAGGATATGGATCAGCACCCGATCCGAGGTCGGCCCCAGCTCGAAATCCGTGACCTTGCCAACCGGCACCTCACGGTAGCTGACCACCACACCCGGCTTGATCGAGCCGCGCCGGGGCGCACTGAGCACCAGACGCAAGCCCTCCTCCTTGGTCGAAACAGTGGGCGGCGCGGCCAGCGCGACAAAGGCGAGCTGCCGTGCTCCCGGCTGGCTGGCCGGCATCACTTCCAGATACTGGCCACTGACCAGGGTTTCCAGATTGGCCGCCCGGGTCATACTGACCTCAGGCTTGACCACCCAGAACTGCGTACCGGCCCGGGCGATCTGCTGCGCAGCTTGCGTTACCCGAGCGTGCAGCATCACGGCCTGCAGATCATTCGTCAGCTCGATGCGCTCAACCTTGCCGACATCCAGGCCCTTGTAACGGATGGCCGTGCCCACAGCCAAGCCATCGCCACGGGGCACCTGAATACTCAACTCAACGCCCGTGCGCAAGGCACTGTCCTGATTGGCGTGCAGGGCAAAACGCGATACCCGCCGCGCTAACGGACCCGCCTGCGGGTCTGGCGTGTCGAAGGCGATGCCGCCGGCCAACAGGGTCTGGAGCGACTCGGCCTTTACCTCAACCCCCGACAGCCCGCCCTTGAGGCTGATGCCGCTGGCATTCCAGAAGCGCGTGCTGGAGTTGATCAGAAGCACATACTCAGGTTCGACGTGCACCCCGAAAGCGATCCCCTGGTTATCACGGGAAAGCTGCACACTCTGCACCGATCCCACCTGAAGCTGGCGATAAAGGAGCGGGCTGCCTACTTCCAGCGAGCCACGGCTGTCGCTCAGCAGCACCAGATGCAGGCCCGGAGCATCCAGATTCAACGGCGGCGCCTTGCGCCTGGCCTCGAACTCGCGCTGGGCAAGCCCGCCCCGCTCCCCCGGTCGCACGGCAATATAGTTACCCTTGACCAGAGCATCCAAACCGGTGATGCCGGCCAGGGAAATCGACGGCTTGACCACCCAGAACTCGGTGCCCTCGACCAGAAACTCCTCCGTACGCGGGTCCATGGTCAGTTCGGCCACCGCACCGGTCAGATCATCATTGATCTTGAGCAGCTTGAGCGTGCCGGTCTGGATGCCGTTGTACAGCACAGGGGTGCGACCGGCCTGCAAGCCGCTGAAATCGTCGAGCTTGACCACAACCCGGATACCCGCCTGAGCGCTATCGAAGTCCTCATAAAGACGGAAGGGCAATGCCGGATCGGTGGGCGGACTGTCCTTGCGATGCTCCGGGGTCGCAAAGGCGATACCGCCGGCCACCATACTGGCCAACGACTCGGTGCGCAGCTTGAGACCTCCCAGACCGGCATCCACGCTGATGCCACTGGCATTCCAGAAACGCGTGTGCTTGCGCACCAGGTCGGCAAACGGCGGCTCGATAAAAATCTTCACTTCGATGGTGGTCTGATCGTCGGCCAGGTTATAGCTCTTCACCCGGCCAACCTGGATCTGCCGGTAGAACACCGGGCTATCACGGCTCAATGAACCCAGACGCTCGGCCTTGAGGGTCAGGTGCAACCCCGGCCGCTCATCGGACAGGGGGGGAGGTTCCGCCAGCGCCTTGAACTCCAGGGCAACCTCACCATCACCAGGGTCAAAAGCGATGTAGTTACCCGACACCAAAGTTTCAAGCCCGGTAATACCGGCCAGACTGACACTCGGCTTGACCAGCCAGAAGCGGGTATTGCTGCGCAGTTGCGCCTGAACATCCTTGCTCATTTCCAGGGTCGCAACTACCCCGCGGGCCTGATCGCTGCGGTCAAGGGTCAGCGCCACCACCTTGCCAATCGGCATGCCCTTGTAAATGACTTCGGTCTTGCCGGCCTGAATGCCTTCCCCCGTCGGAAATACCACCTGAATCTCGACCCCGGCCATGCTGTAGGCACGCCAGCCCAGCCAGGCACCGATCAACAGGGCGATCAGCGGCAATACCCAGATCGCCGACCAATTGGAGGCGGGCCGTACCCTGGCCTTCGGCAAGTCATTCATGGTCGTCATCCGACTCCGTGTTATCCCAGATCAAGCGTGGGTCAAAAGTAAGGGCTGCAAGCATGGTCAGGATCACCACACTGGCGAAGGCTGCTGCGCCCCAACCTGGCTCGATACTGGCCAGATTGCCGAAGCGCACTACCGCCACCAGGATGGCGATCACGAAAATATCCAGCATCGACCAGCGCCCGATCCATTCGATAAAGCGGTACATCAGGATGCGTTGACGGGCCGACATCGGCTGGTGGCGCTGCACCGAATACAGCAGGAGCGCGATCCCCACCAGTTTGAAGGTGGGCACCAGAATGCTGGCAATAAACACCACTGCGGCAATCGGCAGCATGCCGAAATTCACCAGCGTCACCACCCCGGACATGATGGTATCGGACTGCCCACGCCCCAAAGAGTTGACCGTCATGATCGGCAAGAGATTGGCCGGAATATAAAGAAGAGCCGCAGCCAGGAGCAGAGCCCAGGTGCGCGCCAAACTGTTCGGGCGCCGCGCATGCAGGTGGCAGCCACAACGGCTACAAAACTGCTGTCCGTCTTGTTGCGCATTCAATTGATAGCACTCATGACAGATGACCAGCCCGACATCAATCGCCCGCATGCCCAACCTCCCCCGCCAGCGACTGCCAGATCTGCTGGGGCGACATGATGACCTCCAGCCACACCTGCACCAACAGCAGGGCAATAAAGCACAGCAAGCCAAGCCCCAGCGTCACGTCTGCCAGATCGGCTAACTTCACCAACGACACCAGAATGCCCATCAGATAGACCTCCAGCATCCCCCACTCGCGCATATGGTGATAGATGCGGTACAGCAGCAATCCATAGCTGCGTCCGATATCCAGGCGAATGCTCAGCAATACGGCAAACTGACACAAGAGCTTGAGCAGCGGCACCGCCATGCTGCAAAGAAAGACGACCAGAGCAATACCCTGCATGCCGCTGTCATAGAGGCCAAGCACCCCACTCCAGACGGTGTCCTCGCTGGCCTGGCCAAGCAGATTAAGCTGCATGATCGGCAAGAAATTCGCCGGTACAAACAGCAGCAATGCCGTAATAACCAAGGCCATGCTGCGCTCTACCACCCGCGCGCGCTGAGTGTGCAATTCGTAGCCGCAACGCGGGCACTCAATCCGCTCGCCCAATCTCAATGGCGGTCTGTGCATCAGCAGATCGCACTCATGACAGGCAATCAGCCGATCAAGATCGGGCAAATCCCCTGACACCTGGCTTACGGTCTGATCACTCATGCAGCAAGACTCTTATAAAGGCGGGCTTATTCTAGCCCAGCGGCAATAGCCGACTGCACCAGACAAGTTAATAAACGACACGCAAAGTAAAACCCCCGACCGTTTTCACGATCGGGGGTTTTGGT
>NZ_WKJZ01000003.1 GCF_009763245.1 Pseudomonas xionganensis
TCAAACCACTGTCAACCACCTCTTTGATCGCTTCCGATCAAAGCACCAACAGGATGAAACCACCACCCTGCCAGCCCGGCGCATTCTACGCAGCTTTCGCTGCTTTGCAACCCCTGCAATCAACTTAACCTCTTGTTTTAAAAGCAGTTAAATGGATTCCTGCGGCGCAAGAGGCAAGCATTATGGGTCACAGCGCTTTATCGCCAAGCTCTCGTTAGCCCCCCCCCCCGCAAGCAGAAACAACAAAGCCGGCACTGCATGCTGCAATACCGGCTTGTTGTTTGCTCCGCCCTGACTACTCGACGCTTTTACGCTTACGCAACTGCAGCAAGTATTGGACAGGGCCCGACGCGGCATACGCCAGGAAGATAATCAACAGAATCCGTGGAGGGTCACTAAAGACCACAGCAAAGACCAGCACCACGACGAGAATAGCCACAAAAGGCACACGCCCCTTGAGGTCTAGATCCTTGAAGCTGTGATACTTGATATTGCTCACCATCAACATGCCCGCCGCAGCTACCAGAATGGCGACAGCAAAGGCCATGTTCGAACCTTGAATACCAAAATCGCTGAATGCCCACACCGTTCCGGCTACCACACCTGCCGCAGCCGGACTGGCCAGACCAATAAAGTAGCGCTTATCAGTACTACCGATCTGGGTATTGAAGCGGGCCAGGCGCAAGGCCGCACCCGCCACATAGATAAAGGCGACCATCCAGCCGACCTTGCCCATACTACCCAACGCCCACTCGAAGGCTAAAAGTGCCGGCGCCACACCAAAGGCCACCATATCGGACAGCGAGTCGTACTCAGCACCGAAGGCGCTCTGCGTATTGGTCAGACGTGCCACACGACCATCCAGACCGTCCAACACCATGGCTACAAAAACAGCAGCGGCTGCCACATAAAAATTGCCGTTCATGGCATTGATGATGGCGTAGAAGCCGGCAAAGAGGTTGGCCGTGGTGAACAGGTTCGGCAGCAAGTAGATACCGCGATGACGAACCTTACGCCCCTCAGCATCCTGCCCTTCTTCTATATGCTCATCAATCGGCAGCAAACTGTCGGCATCGGGCGGCGTTTGGGGCTCATCTGGACGTTCGTTCATGAACAATACCTTGCAACGGATTTGAAGATTTTGACAGACCGCATCGACAAGGGTTCGCCGATACTGCCCATTCAGCACCTCGGCTTTATACCAGAAGCCGTGGCGCACCATGAAAAAACGCGGCCGTGGCCGCGTTTTTCTTTACGTCATAAAAGCTTAGTTCTTGGCTTTGTCGACGATTTTGTTAGCCGAGATCCAAGGCATCATGGAACGCAGCTTCTCACCCACCACCTCAATGCCGTGAGCGGCATTGTTACGACGGTAGGCAGTCATGGAAGCGTAGTTGGTAGCGCCTTCCTGGATAAACATCTTGGCGTATTCACCGTCCTGAATGCGCTTGAGGGCATTACGCATGGCGGCACGGGATTCGGCGTTGATCACTTCAGGGCCGGTCACATACTCACCGTACTCGGCGTTGTTGGAGATCGAGTAGTTCATGTTGGCGATACCGCCTTCATACATGAGGTCAACGATCAGCTTCAGCTCGTGCAGGCACTCGAAATAGGCCATTTCCGGCGCATAGCCAGCGTCAACCAGGGTTTCGAAGCCGGCTTTGACCAGCTCAACGCAACCACCACAGAGAACAGCCTGCTCACCGAACAGGTCGGTTTCGGTTTCGTCCTTGAAGGTGGTTTCGATGATGCCGGTGCGGCCGCCGCCTACGCCAGAAGCGTAGGACAGGGCAACGTTCTTGGCATTGCCGGAGGCGTCCTGGTAGACGGCGATCAGGTCAGGGATACCACCGCCCTTGACGAACTCGGAACGCACGGTGTGACCCGGCGCCTTCGGTGCGATCATGATCACGTCGAGGTCGGCACGCGGCACAACCTGGTTGTAATGGATGGCGAAGCCGTGGGAGAAGGCCAGGGTAGCACCCTGCTTGATGTTCGGCTCGATTTCGCTCTTGTACAGCTGGGACTGGAACTCGTCCGGGGTCAGGATCATGACCAGGTCGGCACCGGCAACGGCGGTGGCCACGTCAGCTACTTTCAGGCCGTGGGCTTCTGCCTTGGCCACGGTGGCCGAACCTTTGCGCAGACCAACGGTGACATCAACGCCGGAATCTTTCAGGTTGCACGCCTGGGCGTGGCCCTGGGAACCGTAACCGATGATGGCAACTTTCTTGCCCTGGATGATCGACAGGTCACAGTCTTTGTCGTAATACACTTTCATGGGAATTCTCCTGTTTAGCTGGCTCAGGGCCATTCGTTCAATAAGTTAGAGACTGAGTACTTTGTCGCCACGGGCAATGCCGGTGACGCCGCTGCGTACGGTTTCCAGAATCGACGCAGTGCCGATGGCCTGGATAAAGCTGTCCAGCTTGTCACTGGTGCCGGCCAGCTGAATGGTGTAGACGCTGCTGGTCACATCGACGATCTGACCACGGAAGATATCGGTGGTGCGTTTGACCTCGGCACGCTGGGCGCCGGTGGCCTTGACCTTGACCAGCATCAGTTCGCGCTCGACGTGAGCGCTCTCCGACAGGTCGACCAGCTTGACCACCTCGACCAGCTTGTTGAGGTTCTTGGTGATCTGCTCGATGACTTCGTCATGCCCCACAGTGGTCAAGGTCAGACGCGACAGGGTCGGGTCTTCGGTCGGGGCCACGGTCAGGCTTTCGATGTTGTAGTTACGCTGCGAGAACAGACCGACCACGCGGGACAGTGCGCCGGGCTCGTTTTCCAGCAGCAGGGAGATAATGTGTCGCATGATTAGGTTCGCTCCGTCTTGCTCAGCCACATATCGCGCATGGCACCGTCTTTGATCTGCATCGGATAGACGTGCTCACTCGTATCCACCTGAATATCGAGGAACACCAGACGATCCTTCATGGCGAAGGCTTTTTCCATCATCGGCTTGAGGTCTTTCAGATCGGTAATGCGCATACCGACGTGACCATAGGCCTCGGCCAGCTTGACGAAGTCCGGCAGCGACTCCATGTAGGAGTGCGAGTGACGACTGCTGTACATCATGTCCTGCCACTGACGCACCATACCCAGCGCACCGTTGTTCAGGTTGACGATCTTCACAGGCAAGCCGTACTGCAGGCAGGTGGACAGCTCCTGAATATTCATCTGGATACTGCCTTCACCGGTCACGCAGGCTACATCATCATCCGGGAAGCTCAGCTTGACGCCCATGGCCGCCGGGAAGCCGAAGCCCATGGTGCCCAGACCGCCGGAGTTGATCCAACGATTCGGCTTGTTGAAGCGGTAATACTGCGCCGCAAACATCTGGTGCTGACCCACATCGGAGGTGACGAAAGCATCCCCGCCCGTGACTTCAGACAGTGTCTCGATCACGGTCTGCGGCTTGATGATGCTGCCGTCGCCCTTGTCGTATGGGAACAGGCCGCGAGTGCCACGCCATTCGTCAATCTGCTTCCACCAACTCGCCAGCGCTTCCTTGTTCAGGTTCTCGCCGATTTCCTTGAGGATGGCGACCATTTCAGTCATGACGCTGTCGACCGGCCCGACAATCGGGATATCAGCCTTGATGGTCTTGGAGATGGAAGCCGGATCGATATCGACGTGGATGATCTTGGCATTCGGGCAAAACTTGCTTGCACCGTTGATCACGCGATCATCGAAGCGGGCGCCGACCGCCAGAATCACATCAGCATGATGCATGGCCAGGTTGGCGGTGTAGCTGCCGTGCATGCCGAGCATGCCGAGGAACTGGCGGTCGGTACCCGGATAGCCACCCAAGCCCATCAGAGTATTGGTGACGGGCAGGTTGAGCATCTGCGCCAGCTCGGTCAGCGGCTCTGCAGCACCGCCCATGATCACGCCGCCACCGGAATAGACGATCGGACGCTTGGCACTGAGCAGCAACTCAGCGGCCTTGCGGATCTGTCCGGAGTGGCCACGCAGGGCCGGACTGTAGGAGCGCAGCTTGACCTTCTTCGGATAGACGTATTCGAACTTTTCAGCCGGATTGGTCATGTCCTTGGGAATGTCCACAACCACAGGGCCTGGACGGCCGGATTGGGCCAGGTAGAAGGCCTTCTTCAGGACTTCCGGGATCTCCGAGGCGTGCTTGATCATAAAGCTGTGCTTCACGATGGGCCGGGAGATACCGATCATGTCGGTTTCCTGGAAGGCATCGGTGCCAACCATGGTGCTCGGCACCTGGCCGGACAGCACCACCATGGGGATCGAATCCATGTAAGCAGTGGCGATACCGGTGATGGCATTGGTTGCACCGGGACCCGAAGTCACCAGCACCACACCGGCCTTGCCGGTGGCACGGGCATAGCCGTCAGCCATATGAGTAGCCGCTTGTTCGTGGCGAACCAGGATGTGATTGACTTCCGGTTCCTTGAACAGGGCATCGTAGATATGCAGCAGAGCACCACCCGGGTACCCATAGATATTCTTAACGCCTTCGTCACGCAAAAAGCGGACGACCATTTCAGCGCCGGATAAAAGCTCCACGTTGTTCACCTCTTGTACGCCAGAATGCCACCCAACAACGAATGGCCCTAAGTAGGTCTTACTGTCAGCGGACACGCACGACGGTGGTCGTGGATTCGGAACATCAGCTTGACGAGTAACGGAGCAGCCCATGGT
This sequence comes from Pseudomonas xionganensis, assembly GCF_009763245.1. GTDB lineage: Bacteria > Pseudomonadota > Gammaproteobacteria > Pseudomonadales > Pseudomonadaceae > Aquipseudomonas > Aquipseudomonas xionganensis. Next base: position 4,684 of record NZ_WKJZ01000003.1, read on the forward strand.
CTTGCGGGGCTGACCCTCCCAGCGCGAGGTAACGCGTTGCGGGTGTCACGGTTCGGCACGGGTAGCGCCTCTTTTCGCTGAGCTGGAGGACACTTGCGGCGGACTCCACTACAGCGAACGTGGGATTGTTCGGATTCGGCCAGGCCAAGTCAAGTAATCCGTGACGAAATCTGCAAAAGGCCACCCCTGCACGATGACCAAACAGTCCCGCAGGAAAAAACCTGACCCATACTACGGCTCTGTGACAAAGCGCAGGATGACGATTCGGGCATTTTGGTTATAGTAATGAACAGCAATTGCCGCTCACATAAGGAAACAGCATGCGCCGCATGATGATCGCCACCAGCTTGCTGCTTGCCATGAGCACAACAGCCATGGCCGGGCAAATCTATAAATGGGTCGATGCCCAGGGGGTTACCCATTTTGGCGCCCAGCCACCCCAAGGGCAGCAGGCAACGCTGATCAATACGTCAACGCCCTCGCCACGCCCCTCTCTAGCTGAAGAAACGGATGAACAAGCAGCACCTGACCTGGAAACAGGTGATGATCCTGAGCAAGCCGCCATTGATGAGAAAACGCGCCAGGAAGTCGCGGCTCAGGCGGCGGAGCGTAAGCAATACTGCGAAACCGTGCGAACCAACCTGTCGCAGTTACAGAACAATCCCCGGGTACGCACCGAGGTAGATGGGGAAATCCGCAAACTCAGCGAGGATGAGCGCCAGCAGCGAATAGCAGAACTACAGAAATCAATTGCCGAAAACTGCAGATAGTCACCCTGGCTGACCCCGTGTCAGCCAACAATCAAACGATCAAAGTCACCCAGAAGCTTTACTAACGCCCGAGCAGCCACATCAGAGCCATATACCTGCTCAGCCATGACGTGAATACCGGAAGCCTGCGGCAGAGGCGCGCCGCTTTCCAGCAGCTGCTTCATCCGTGGCAGAAAGATCCACTGTAGCCACTGCTCGAAAGCCAGGGTATCGATACAGAAAGGCTGCTGACTGGACAGCGCCTGCTCGCCTGGTGACTCGATTTCCCACCAGCCCTGCACCCTCAGCTCCCGCTCGATCAGCAGCAGCTGATCGGCGATAAGCAGCACCCGAGCTTCCATCACAGACTCACGCGCGCCTGTTCGCGGGCCTGAGCGGCACCTGCCGCATCCCCCTGGCGCTCACGAGCCTGGGCAATCAGATTCCACAGACTGGCCTGCAGAGCCGGACGGCCGGCGGCATAACTCAAGCCACGGCGAGCAAACTGCTCGGCCTGGGCCGCATCGCCCTGGGCCAGGCGCACCTCTGCCAAGCGATAGAGCACCTGGGGCTCACGCGGCGCAATGCGCTGGGCACGTTCCAGGCTCGCCGCAGCGCCATTGAGATCACCACCACCCTGCTGCTGCTGTGCGGTGGTCAACAGCGCCAGCACAGGACCATCAAGTTGCTCGTCCTGAGCCAGGTTGCCGGGAATACCGCTGGGCGCCACAGGTGCTGGAACGCTACCGTAGCCATCGCTCGCCCCGACCGTGGGCGACCAGGGCTCACTGGCGGCACCCGGCGCCGGAAACGACTGAATAGGCGCAGCGCTACCGCCAGGCACCATGACGACAACACCTGCATCCTCAGGAGTACTCTGTGCCTGCACAGACGCACCGTAGCCGCCCTGGGCTGGAGCAGGCTGTCCGATGGAGCTACCAGCATCCACCACCGGAATCGAGCCACGCGGCACCGAGGCGCAACCGCCGAGCAACAAGGCCGCCAGCACAGCAGGAACAAAGCGCTTACTCACAGCAAATCCTCTTCAATTAATCGAGCCAACCACGCACCCAGTCCATCACGGAATCTACCGGAGCCTGCAACCCGCATGGGCTGCCGGGCAATGGCTCACTGCCGCGAATATAAGGCATCTGTACCGTCCCCGGACAGCTTGGATCGGCGCCGCGGGCATCCACTGGGTCAATCCAGGCCTGGGTCACGTTGCCGGGCACTGGCATATCCAATGGCAATGGGTCCGCCCTACGCATAAAGTCGGCCCACACCTGCAGGGCACCGGAGGCACCAGTCAGAGGCGTTGGGCCATTGTCATCACGTCCCAGCCACACCACCGCCAGCACATCCTGGCTGAAACCGGCAAACCAGCTGTCACGGGAATCGTTACTGGTACCGGTCTTGCCTGCCAGATTCAGGGAGCGCGGCAATTGACTGTAAACCGAGCGACCGGTTCCCTCGGCCATGGTGCGCTGCATGGCATTCTGCAGCAGGTAGATGGCCCCGCTGTCAAAACGCTGCTGAATCTGGAAGGGATAACGCTTGAGCGGCTCGCCATCGGCAGTCAGCACATTGCGAATACCACGCAGTGGCGTATTGAAGCCACCATTGGCCAAAGTCTGGTACATGCCCGCCACCTGCAGCGGACTCAAACCGCCAGCCCCCAGCAGCATCGATGGATAAGCCGGCCAATCATGCTCGACCCCGAGCCGCTCCAGGGTTTTCAGCACCGTGGGCACACCCAGCTCCATACCCAGGCGCGTCGTGGACAGGTTGTAGGAATTGACCAGGCCCTGATACAGGTAAATGGTGCCATGGGCCTTGCGATCATAGTTCTGCGGACTCCAGACCTGACCATTGGCCCCCTTGATGGAAAAAGGCTCATCCTCCAGCAGGCTGGTCAGGCTGTATTGACTGGGCCGCTCCAATGCCGCCAGGTAAATGGCCGGCTTGATCAGCGAACCGATCGGACGCACCGCATCAATGGCCCGATTGAAGCCGGCAAAGCGTGGTTGACGGCTGCCGATCAGAGCCTGCACCTCACCGTTTTCCGGATTGGTCACAACCATGCCGGCTTCAACCGCCTCCACGCCCTTGCGCCCCGACAGACGCTTGAGCGAATCAGCCAGGGCGCCCTCGGCCTTGAACTGCAGGATCGGGTCGAAGCTGGTGAAGATACGCAGCCCTTCCTCGGTCAGGTCCTCCTCGCGGTAATCCTCGCGCAACTGCCGCTTGACCAGGTCCAGGAACGCCGGGAAGGAACTGTCGGCCATGCTGCCACGGCGCGTTACACCCAGAGGCTTGGCCTTGGCTGCAGCTGCCACTTCAGCCGTGACCACGCCCTGCTCAACCAGCAGATCCAATACCAGATTACGTCGCTCCAGCGCACGCTCTGGATTACGCCGCGGGTTATAGAAGGTCGGGCCCTTGACCATGCCCACCAGCAGCGCCACCTGTTCGAGCTGCAGCTCGGACAGCGGCTGGCTGAAGAAATACTGGCTGGCCAGGCCGAAGCCATGCACCGCACGCTGGCCATCCTGACCGAGGAACACCTCATTGAGGTAGGCCTCGAGGATCTCCCGCTTGTCGTAGTGCAGCTCCAGCAGCACCGCCATCATGGCCTCAGTGGCCTTGCGCGAGAGGCTGCGCTCATTGGTCAGATAGAAATTCTTGACCAGCTGCTGGGTCAGGGTACTGCCCCCCTGTACCAGCCGACCACTGGTGGCGTTGACCCAGAAAGCCCGGGCAATGCCTTTGGGCGATACGCCAAAGTGGTTGAAGAATTCACGATCCTCCACTGCCACCAGCGTTTCCACCAGATAGGGCGGCACCTGGTCCAGCTTGATCAGCACCCGGTCTTCCTGATGAGCCGGGTACAGGCCACCAATCAGCAAGGGTTCCAGGCGTGCCACCGGCAGCTCGCGGCCATTGGCCAGATTCAGGCCGGCGACAAAGTCACCGGAAAACCGCACCCGCACCCGTTGAGCCGGTTCACTGCTTTCATAGAACTGAAAGCCCCGGGAATGCAGTTCGATGCTGTTGCCCGCCACCGACACCACACCAGGGCCGGAAACCGTTGTCGCGCGACGATAGCCCAGGGCGTCGAGTTCCTGGAGAAAGTCCGCCTTGGCCAGTTTCTGCCCGACAAACAGCTCCAGCGGCCGCGCATAGACCTTCGCCGGCACCGTCCAGCGCTTGCCGGAGAATTTCTCTTGCACCACAGCGTCCAGATAGACCGCGAACACGGCCAGTACCACCAGCCCTACCAGGCCGAGTTTGAGAGCCCAGCCGAACAGGCGGCGCGCCATGCCGGGACGTTTTTTTGCGCGAGAACGGGAAGATCGAGGTCGAGTCATGGCGCGGCATTATACGCACTTTGCAGGGCACCAGCAGGGCACCTTGGCGGTTTGCACAGTGGCGCACAGCAGACATAATGGACGCCTTTTCATAGTCCAAGCACGCCAAGGATCGCCCGTGAGCCAAGCCCTGATCAGCGCATTGCAGAATCCAGCCCTCTACCCCCACCCGGTAGAAGGCTTCCAGGTCATCGAAACCCATATTTCCTGGGTGATTCTCACTGGCCCCTACGCCTACAAGATCAAGAAGCCGATGAACTTCGGCTTTCTCGATTTCACCAGCCTGGCCGACCGCAAGCACTTCTGCGAGGAAGAGCTACGCCTCAACCAGCGCCTGACCCAGGGCCTGTACCTGGAAGTCCTGCCGATCAGCGGCAGCATCGAGGCGCCACAACTGGGCGGCCAGAACCCGGCCATCGAATACGCCCTGAAGATGCGCCAGTTCCCCCAATACCAGATGCTCAGCGCGGTACAGGCCCGCGGCGAGCTGAGCGAAGCCCATATCGATGCACTGGCCAGGCAGATCGCCGAGTTTCACGCGCGCACCCCGGCCGTGGCCGCCGACCACCCGCTGTGCTCGCCGACCGCCATCGTCGCGCCCATGCGACAGAATTTCGAGCAGATCCGCCCCCTGCTCAGCGATATCGCCGATCTGCAGCAACTGGACGCCCTGGAAGCCTGGACCGAAGCCAGTTTCTCCCGTCTGGAGCCCCTCCTGGCTCAGCGGGCGAGCACCGGCTCGATCCGCGAATGCCACGGCGATATCCACCTGGGTAACGCCACCCTGCTGGATGATCAGGTGGTGCTGTTCGACTGCATCGAATTCAACGAGCCGTTCCGCCTGATCGATATCGCCTCGGATGCCGCCTTCCTCGCCATGGACCTCGAAGACCGCGGTCTCAAGGCCCACGCCCGGCGCTTCGTCAATGCCTGGCTGGAACACAGTGGCGACTATGCGGCCCTGGAACTGCTGAACTTCTACAAGGCCTACCGTGCACTGGTGCGGGCCAAGGTCGCGCTGTTCAGCCTGGCCCATCAAAGCGACGCGGTGCAAAGGGCCGTGACCTTGCGCCAGTACCGCAACTACGCCGCCCTGGCGGAGAGCTACAGCGCCATCCCCTCGCATTTCCTGGCCATCACCCATGGTGTATCCGCCGTGGGCAAGAGCCATGTGGCCATGCGTCTGGTCGAAGCGTTGGGCGCCATTCGCCTGCGTTCGGACGTCGAGCGCAAACGCCTGTTCGGCGAACAACAAACGGCCGAACGGGGCCAGATCGGCCAGGGCATTTACAGCGCCGAGGCCGGTGCCGCCACCTATCAGCGCCTGCACCAGTTGGCCCAGGATGCTCTACACGCCGGCTTTCCGGTGGTCATCGACGCCACCTATCTGCAGTGGGCACAGCGCCAGGCCGCCTGGCAAGTGGCCGAAGAGGCCGGCGTGCCCTTCCTGATCCTCGACTGCCAGGCCCCGGAGAGCGTCATTGCCGGTTGGCTGGCGCAGCGCCAGGCCCAGGGCCAGGACCCCTCCGACGCCACCCTGGAAGTGATCCAGGCCCAGCAGGCCACGCGCGAAGCGCTGTCCACCGAGGAGCAGGCCCACAGCAAGCGCGTCGACACCCATGACAGCACCAGCCTGGACAGCCTGATCGAGCGCATTCGCCAGCGGCTGCCCAATCTCTGAGGCATGCGGGCCTGCCAACCAGGCCCGCAACAGGCAAAGACTCGGGCGGCTTCTATACTGCAGGGCAGAACCTCTGCATGGATGACGCCCCATGAGCCAGCCGCGCCAACTGGACACCCCGCTCTACCGCCTGATCCACACTGAAGACATCAAGGGTTTCAACGCACAAAAACCCAAGGAGGGCCCGGTCGACCTGAGCGGCGGCGATTTTCGCGGTCTCGACCTGCGCGCCCTGGATGCCCAGGGTATTGATTTCAGTGACGCCTACTTTCGCGGCAGTGACCTGCGCGGCCTGGATCTGCGCAACACTCGCATGGAAGGTGCCAGCCTGGCTCATGCGCAGATCTCCGGCGCCTACTTCCCGGTGGAACTGACCGCGGACGAGATTCTGATGTCGGTCAACTTCGGCACCCGCCTGCGCTACAGAAAAAGCTAGCGATGAGCACAGTTGCCGAACTCTTTGGCGCCCAGGCCGGCGCCTATGCCAGCTATCGCCCTGACTACCCCGCCAGCCTGTTTACCTGGCTGGCCCAGCACAGCCCAGGTCGGCAGCGTGCCCTGGACATCGCCTGTGGCAACGGCCAGGCCAGCCTGCCCCTGAGCCGCTATTTCAGCCAGGTGCTGGCCAGCGATGCCAGCCTCGCCCAGTTACAGAACGCCAAAGTCCACAACGGTGTGCACTACTATGTGGCCCCGGCCGAGCACCAGCCTCTGGCGAGTGCCAGCCTCGACCTGATCGTGGTGGCGCAGGCCCTGCACTGGTTCGCCCATGACAGTTTTTTCGCCGAAGCCGAGCGCCTGCTCAAACCCGGCGGCCTGTTCTGTGCCTGGTGCTACAGCCTGATGAGCATCAACACCGAACTGGATAGCATCATCCACGACTTCTACTGGCACAACCTGCACGGCTACTGGCCCGCAGGGCGTGAAAGCGTCGACCGGGGCTATCGTGACATCCAGCTGCCCTGGGCCGCCATCACACCGCCAGAGCTGGCCCTGCAAGCGCAGTGGACATTGCCTCACCTGCTGGGCTACCTGCACACCTGGTCGGCCTTGCAGCGTCTGGCAGCCGAACAGGGACAGGATCCGCTGCTCGCCCTTTATCCCCAGCTGCAGCATGCCTGGGGCGACCCCGAGCAAGCCCGACACATCAACTGGCCACTACACTTTGTCACAGGCATCAAACACTGACGCCCTCCTCACCTGATACAGGCAAGGCGACTGGATGAATGACGAACTGCAGCATTTGAAAAATCTCGGCAAAACCTCGGCGCAATGGCTGCATGCCTCGGGCATCCATAGCCTCAACGACTTGCGTCGCCTCGGCGCAGTGGCTGCCTATCGAGCGGTCAAGGCCCGCGGTTTCAGGGTTTCCAAGGTCCTGCTGTACGCCATAGAAGGCGCCCTGCTGGACGTACACTGGAACGACCTGCCACCGGCACACAAGGCCGAGCTCAACAAGCAGATCGAACTCGGCCCCCGCGCGAACAAGAGCTAGCTCACAACCTGCGCGCCCGGGGATTTACCTGAGCCGCGCTCCAGCCTATTGTTTGAGGGACGTTCGTGCGTTCAGTACGCCCAGCCAGCTCAAGGAATTTCGCTCATGTATCTACTCGGGGAGCAACCGGCCTACGCCGATCAGCTGATCAATCGACTGCAAAGCATCCCCACTCAGCTGCTGGAAGGCCTTGCCCCTCTGGGCGCTCCTCTGCAACTGGAGCAGGTTGAAGATCTGGCCAAGGTGCTACCGGGCAACCAGCTGTTCATCATCGAAAACGGCCTGCTGCATGCCGTGGTCGACGAACGCCCGCTCTTCTACCTGCAGGAAGGTGACCTGGTGGGCCTGCGCCAGGGCCTGGAAATGCCCAGCTGCCGTTACAGCAGCGAGGAAAAACTGAGCCTGATTCCCTATTCGCGCAGTGCAGTGTTCCAGCACATCTATGCCAGCGAGGAGCGCCAGGAACTCTTTATCCAGTACCTGATCGGCCATACCGCGCTGCTTTCCGACGCTCTGGCCCGTCTCAAGCAGCCGGAAATTCGCCCCGCTACGGGCTTCCAGCATTTCGCCGCCGGAGAGGAACTGATCCACCAGGGCGACAACGCCGACCACGTCTTCATCATTATCGAAGGCCATGCCGAGGCCTATGTGGACGGGCACAAGGTCGGCGATGTACAGAAGGACGAAATCTTCGGTGCCATGGCCGTGTTTACCCGGGAAAAACGCAGCGCCACGGTGATCGCCAGCGAGCCCTGCACCGTCATGGTGATTCCCAAGGAGCAGTTCCTCAGCCTGATGCAGAGCAACCCACGCATCGCCCACAGCCTGATCGAAAGCATGGCCAAGCGTATCGACCTGCTGAACAAGGAAGTGACCCAACTGCGCCAACCCCACCTCTGAAGCAACGCAAGTCAATCCACGAACCCGGCCCGCGCCGGGTTCTGTGCTGATAGGGCGCCAGCTCGCAGATGAAAATAATTCGCAAAAAGGCTTTACATATAAATGAGAAGCGTTATTATTAACTCAACTGATCGCGAGATCAGTCGATAAGCTCAAGAGACCTGCAGTCGGCCTCTTCAGATTATCTCCTCATCAGGCTAATCACGGTTATTGACCCGGCTCTTGCCGGGTCTTTTTTTGCCTAGCCCCAGGCCTGCCGCGTTATCGCTGAAACGCAAAAAGGGGCGCACAGGGCGCCCCTCTTGCTGGACCCTCATGATTTATCCCTTGCGCAGACTGGCGCAATAGTCCTGCTCGGGCTGTGCCGGGGTCAGCCAGAGGTAGTCGGCCTGTGCAGCGTCCAACTCGCTGCCTACCTCGGCCAGGATCAGCACCGCAGTTGCGCCCTGCTCGCCCAGGTCACTCAGGTGCAGGGCCACGCCCAGATCGCGGCGCGCATGAAAGGCACCGGCAACCAGCAGGCTCGGGGTCGGCGCGGCCAGCAGCGCCTCGGCCATACGTCGGTCACGTTGCTGCTGCACCGCGAGCATGGCCGGCAGCTGGCTTTCCGGCAGCAGGTCGCAGTGGGAACGACGGATCTGCTCCAGCAATGCCTCGCGCACCGAAGCGGCCGTAGAGGCCGCCCCCGACAAGTCAGGCACCTGGCTGTAGATGGCCAGCACCTCGCCGCGGTCCAGATTGGCCGCCAGCAACGGATAGGGTTGGCGCAGGGCATGCTGCACCAGCGGCCCGTACTGCGACCAGGCCCAGCCACGCTGCCAGGCCAGGGCCTGCAGCATGTCCTGGGGCGCCTGGCCGGTGGCAAGCTGGGCACGCACCTGCTCGATCCGGGGCTGCTGATCGGGATTGAGCATTTCCAGCAGCAGGCTGCCCTGGTTGCGTTGCGCGGCCAGGGCACGCAGCAGCCAGAGTTGCAGGGCATGGTGGTCCGGGTTGTCGTGGCGCTCGCCCACCAGCACCCGCTCGGCCCGAGCCAGGCGCTCGACCAGTTGCGCCGGGGTCAGCCGCGTGCCGCTGCGCAGCTCGATGATCTGCCCCAGCTGAGGATGTTCGAGGCCTTCCGGGCTCTGCCAGACCGGCAACGCCGGCGGGGAGACCTGGCAGGCCGCAAGCAGCAGCAGGCTGGCCAGAACAAAAACACGCATGGTCTTACTCCTTAACGGGCGATGATCATAGGGTGGCCGCGCTCGGGGTGCGGCTGCACCAGCACTTCCAGGCCGAACACGGCCTGCAGCACCTCGGCGCGCAGCACCTGATCCGGGCCACCCTGGGCCTGGGGCCGACCGCCGGCCAGCAGCAGTAGCTGGTCACAGTAGCGCGCCGCCAGGTTCAGGTCATGCAGGATCACCAGCACCGCCGCGCCCTGGTTGGCGAACTCACGCACCGCCTGCAGGGTGATGTGCTGATGCAGCGGGTCGAGCATGGAGGTGGGCTCATCCAGCAGCAGCACCTGACCGGGACCGGCCGGCCAGAGCTGGGCCAGCACCCGGGCCAGGTGCACGCGCTGGCGCTCGCCGCCGGACAGCGCCAGGTAGCTGCGCCCGGCCAGGTGCAGGGCATCGGCCGCTTCCAGGGCCTGACGCACGATCTGCTGATCGCGCAGTCGACCGCTGGCATGGGGCAAGCGGCCCATGCCGACCACCTCTTCCACGGAGAAGGCGAAGGTCAGGGACGAGCTCTGCGGCAAGACCGCCAGGCGCCGGGCGCGCTCCGGCCCTGGCCAGTCGGCCAGGCGCCGCTGCTCCAGCCAGACCTCACCCGCCGCCGGTTCCAGTTCACCGCACAGGGCGCCGAGCAGGGTGCTCTTGCCCGCGCCATTGGGGCCCAGCACGCCAAGCACCTGGCCCGGTTGCAGCTGCAGGTCGATATCCGCCAGCACCGTGCAGGGGCCGCGCTGTACTGCCAGGTTTTCCGCACGCAGCATCAGGTACGCCCCCGCAACAACAGATAAAGGAAGAATGGCGCGCCAATCAGCGCCGTGACGATACCGATGGGCAACTCGGCCGGGGCCAAGACCAGGCGCGCCGCCAGATCCGCCAACAGCAGCAGGCTGGCACCGGCCAGGGCCGAGGCCGGTAGCAGCACGCGGTGATCCGGCCCCACCAGCAGACGAACCAGATGGGGCACCACCAGGCCGATAAAGCCGATCATGCCGGCGGCGGCCACTGCCGCGCCGACGCCCAGGGCGGTGCAGAACACCAGTTCGGCCTTGATCCGCTCCACCGCAAAGCCCAGGTGGCGGGCCTCCGACTCGCCCAGCAACAGGGCGTTCAGGGCCTTGGCTCGGCGCGGCAGCCACAGCGCCACCGCGGCGGTGACCAACAGCAGCGGCCAAAGCCGCGGGTAGCTGGCGCCATTCAGGCTGCCCAGGTTCCAGAAGGTCAGGGTGCGCAGAGTGGCATCATCGGCCAGGTAGGTGAACAGGCCGATGGCGGCACCAGCCAGGGCGGTCAGGGCGATGCCGGCCAGCAGCATGGTGGCCACATGGGTCTCGCCATCGCGCCGACCCAGGCGATAGACCAGGCTGGTCACCACCAGACCGCCGGCAAAGGCGCAGGCCGACAGCAGGTAAGGCGCAAAAGCCGGCGGCAGCCCGCCCAGGGCCGCGCCGCCGACAATGGCGATGGCCGCGCCCAGGGCCGCGCCACTGGACACACCGATCAACCCGGGGTCGGCCAGGGGGTTGCGAAACAGGCCCTGCATGGCCACCCCGCACAGGGCCAGCACGGCCCCCACCAGCAGGCCCAGCAGGGTGCGCGGCAGGCGGATCTGGCCGAGGATCAGCTCGGTCTGCGCCAGGCCCTCCCCCGCCAGCGGCAGGCCGAGCAGGCGCAGGGCGGCGCGCAGGGTGTCGGCCAGGGGCAGGCTGACCGGGCCCAGGGCCAGGGACAGCCAGAGCGCCAGGGCCAGCAGCAGGCCCAGGGCAACAAACAGGGCGCGCGGTTTGATCAAGGGATTCATGGCGTGGGCCGGGCCTGGGCGAGTGTGGAGTGGCTGGCAGGATAAAAGGCGGCGGACAAGGCCGCCAGCCCATCCGGCAGGCGCGGCCCCAGGCCGCCCACCAGCAGGGTCGGGTCGAGCAGGATCAGGCGCCCCTCGCGCACCGCGCGAGTCGCGGCCAGCGCCGGATTGTGGCGCAGCAAGGCCTCGCGGGCCTGCTCGCCGGACAGGCTGCGGTCGGCGATGATCAGCACCTGCGGGTCCAGGGCCAGCAGGGCTTCGCTGGACAGGGCCTTGTAGCTGGTGTGTTGCGCCAGGTTGCGCCCGCCGGCCTGCTCGATCAGCCAGTCGGCGGCGGTATCACGCCCGCCCGCCAGGGGATTGCCACCGGCATGGCCGAGCAGCAGCAACACCCCTGGCGCCTCCTGCTCTTGCTGGGCCTGGGCCTGGGCCACCCACTGGGCCTGTTGCTGCAGGCGCTGCCGGTAGTCGGCCAGTGCGGCGCGGGCTTGCTGCGGCCGACCCAGCAGTTCGCCGATACGCAGCACACTGGCCTGCAGGCTGGCCAGATCGGCCCGGGACGACAGCACTTCCACCTGCACCCCGGCCCGGACCAGTTGTTCCAGCACCGGCGGCGGGCCCATTTCCTCGCTGCCCAGCAGCAGGTCCGGACGCAGCGCCAGCATGCCTTCGGCCGCCAACTGACGCTGATAGCCAACGCTGGGCAGCTCACGCAGGCTGGGCGGATGCTGGCTGGTACTGTCCACCCCCACCAACCGCTCCTCGCCGCCGAGCAGCACCACCCACTCGCTGAGCGCGCCGCCGGAGCTGATCCAGCGTTGCGGCAGGGCGTCGTCGGCCACGGCCCAGCCACAGCACAACAGGCCCGTACCCAGGGCAAACAGGGTTTTAAGGCGTTTCATCATGAGCCTCCAACAAAATACGACTGTCCTCGATGCCCTGCTGTTGCAGCCAGGCCATCAGGTCGAGAAAGGCGCTCAGAGGCGCCTGGCGATCCAGGGCCAGATCCAGCCCCGGCGGTTGCGCAGCGGCATAGGCCCCTTGCAGGGCCTGGCGCAGCGCGGCGAAATCCTTGAGTGGCTGCGCGCCCAGGCGCCATTGCCCGGTTGCGGACAGCTGCACCTGCAGCCGCTCGCCAGGATCGGCGCTGGCCGGTTGCAGCGCCTCGCGGCTCTGCGGCAACTGCAGGGGCAGCTGCAGCAGCGGCGTCTGCGCGGTGAGCAGAAAGAACACCAGGACGATAAAGATCACGTCCAGCAGCGGCGTCAGGTCCGGCAGCAGGTTGGCCTGGACACTATTGGCAGCCGGCAGACGGATCACGACCACACCCATTGCGGCCGCGCCAGACTGTCCACCGGCTCCAGTTCAAGCCCATCCAGCGCCAGCTGACAACGATTAAGCAGCGCCTGAACCTGCTGCAGATAACGCTCGGCCCAGAGCGCGAAGCCCTGGCCGGCGGCCAGTGCCGGGATGGCGATCAGCAGACCCCAGACCGTGGTATAGAGCGCCTGCCACAGGCCATCGGCAAGCAGCGCCGGGGTCACCGGGCTGTTCTGCCCAGCGATGCCGGCAAACATCTGCAGCATGCCCAGCACCGTGCCGAGCAGGCCGAGCATGGGCGCCAGCACACCGATCAGCTGCAACAGACGCAACTGGCTGTTGAGACGCTGACGCTCCTCCAGCAGCCAGCAACCCAGCACCTCTTCACGTTGCGCGGCCGGCAGGGCACTGTGCTTGAGCAGCAGCGCCAGACCACGGCGCCAGCCCTGCACACGCCCCTGACAGTGCTCACGCGCGCAGGTGCGACAGGCGCTGACGGCCGCGCGCATGGCCGCCTGACTGACCGGCTGCAAGCCGATAAACAACCAGAAGCGCTGCAGAATCAGCGCCAGGGCCAATAGGGAGCAGAGTGCCAGGGGCCAGGCCAGCGGCCCCATGGCGTGCCACCAGGGCTGCATCTCACAGCTCCCGGGCTGGCGCGGCTTCGGCCAGGGCACGCCAGTCCTCGCGCTCGGGCACACCCGGCTTGCGCGCGCCAAACAGCTGCAGGATCAGCTCGCCCTGCTCATCGAAGGCCTCCCAGCTGGTGATCACGCCATCCGTGCTGGGCTTGCGCACCCGCCACAGCTGACGCACGCCGGCGGTCTGCAGGTGCAGGTTGAACTCGGGATCGAGCACGTTGAACCAGCTGTCCAGCCAGCGCAGGTTGCGCACCGGCCCGGAATGGATCTGGATGCAGTGCCGATTGCCGACAAACACCATTAGTGGCACCTCCCGGGCAGCGGCTCGCTCCAGCAGCCTGGGCAGCTCCGCCAGTTCCAGAGGCTCGGCCCATTGCCGTCCGGCCAGACGCAGCGCCTGGGTACGGCTGGCACCGTGCTTCTTCAACAAGCCAAAAAAGTGATGGGTGTCTTTCAGGCTGGCCCAGCCGGCGCGCAGCGACTCGCCGTCGATGGCCTCGTCGGGTGTAAGCGGCGTGGCCTCGGGCAATGGCTGCAGCTCCAGCTCCGGCGTCTGCTGGGGGGCGGCAAAACGTTCGAGCAGCCGGACCCAGGCGCCGAGATCACTGCGCTCGGTGAGAAAGACCTTGTGTACCGCGATGCCCTGACGGTCGAAGATCTGCAGGCTGCGCTGGATGCCCCGGGCGCCCTGCTCCTCGATAGAAAAGACGCTGGCCCAGCCGCCGAGGAACAGGCGCAGGTCGATATCGGCCGACACCACCAGGCCCATCTGGCCGCTGACGGTGACCTCGCTGTAATGGCCCTTGCGTTCGTGCACACAATGTTCATTGCGGGTCAGCACCATCACATAACCCAACTCGCCCAGGGCCGGCAGCAGCGCCGCCCAGTCAGGGCGCAGACGGGTGGCGTCGATGCCCAGGCGGCTGGCGGTCAGCTCCGCCTCGCTGACGGCCAGGCGCTCGGCAGCATCCCGGGCACGCAGACGCGGCTGCTCCTGGCGCAGCACCTGCCAGGCCAGATACAGATCATTGTTGGGCGCGACGGCCAGGGAAGCGGTACTCATGGGGAACTCCTTGCACGTTTAAGTGAGTGGGCTTAGCGGCTCGCCGTCAGGGCGAACTCGATGGGAATCTGCACACGGCTGGGCACCGCCACGCCGTTATGCTGCTGTGGGTTGAAGCGCCAGGCCGCCACCGCCTCCAGGGCGGCACGGTCCAGGCTGGCGATACCGGAGGAGCGCAACACCGCCAGGCCGCGCTGCTGGCCGCGCTTATCCAGGCGTACCTCCAACAGCACAGTGCCCTGCTGATTGCGCCGGCGCGCCTGGGCCGGGTAATGGGGCGGCTGCGGCGGCCGGCGAAAGCTCGGCTTATGGCTAAGCACCTCGACGGGCTGGGCGGGCGATATCGCCTGGACGGGCGCTGGCTCCGGGTCAGCTGCTGCCGCCAAGGCCGCTGACGGCACCGGGGCGGCGGAAGGCGGCGCAGCAACCGGCGACGCTGGGGCAGCAGGCGCCGCCACTACAGAAGCCGGCCTGGGCGCCCGTTCGACCGCCCTCTCCCGAGGCTTGCGCGCCACCACCGAAGCGCTATCGGCCTTGCGCGCAGGCCGGGCCTTGGCCGGTGCCAAGGTTCGCGGCGGGCTTGCAGGCGGTTCAGCCGGCGCCAGCTGCACCAGCCCGCCCAGACGCAATACCTGTGGCGCCTGTGCCACCTCGCTCGGCGGCACTCCAGGCGCGCCCAGCAACTGCCAGCCGGCCAGATGCAGCAGCAGCGAGAGCAGGAGGAAGAGGGACAAACGCAGCATGGGACGACCTGATCAAATCGAATTAAATCTATTTGATAAGCATTTGCATTTGTATGTCAATGTCGTTTAGCTTTGCCCGCCGATGCCAACCCGTGGCCAGAGAAGCCACCGCATGCCCTGGAGTAAAGCCATGCCCTTGCGTCCCCCCTTCGCCCATCGCCCCCTGCTCGCCCTGCTGTTGCTCAGCCCATCGCTGCTGCTGGCCGCCGAGGCGCCGGTCAGCCAGTTCGACACCGTGACGGTCACCGCCACCCGTAGCGAGCAAACCCTGGATCAGGTGCCCAACAGCGTATCGGTGACCAGCGAGCGGGATATCGACCAGAAGACCCTAAAGAACATCAAGGACCTGGTGCGCCATGAACCCGGGGTCTCGGTCGGTGGCAGCGGCAGCCGCTTCGGCCTGTCCGGCTTCAGCATCCGCGGCATTGGCGGCAACCGCGTGCTGACCCAGGTGGACGGTGTCGGGGTAGCCGATGCCTTCAGCTTCGGCCCGTTCCAGAGCGCCCAGCGCAATTACGTCGACCTCGACACCATCCGCCAGGTGGAAATCATCCGCGGCCCGGCCAGTTCGCTGTACGGCAGCAATGCCATCGGCGGCGCGGTGAGCTTTCTGACCAAGGATGCCCGCGACTACCTGGATGAGGGCGACGATGCCTACGCGCGCCTGAAGAGCGGTTACGACGGCAGCGACGACAGCTGGCAGCGCAGCGCCACCTTCGCCGCCCGCCTGGGCCAGGTGGACGGTTTGCTCAACCTGGGCCGGCGCAGCGGCCAGGCC
Source organism: Pseudomonas xionganensis (assembly GCF_009763245.1). Classification (GTDB taxonomy): domain Bacteria; phylum Pseudomonadota; class Gammaproteobacteria; order Pseudomonadales; family Pseudomonadaceae; genus Aquipseudomonas; species Aquipseudomonas xionganensis. Next base: position 20,443 of record NZ_WKJZ01000003.1, read on the forward strand.
GTGGACAGTTATGGTGGGCGCGGCGGTCAGGGTAGCGGCCGCGAGCAGGCCAACCCGCTGGACTCTCAGACCGACAACCTGCTGGCCAAGATCGGCTGGGACTATGCCGAGGGCGGCCGCCTGCAACTGGCCTACGAGCGTTACCAGGACGATGTCGACAGCCGCCTGCGCAGCGAGGAAGGCGTGCTGAGCAGCACCGCCATCGGCCCGGTGATGCGCAGCAACAGCCTGATCACCGACTCCTGGACGGACGACAGCACCGACCGCGAACGTTTTACCCTTAGCCATCAACTGGCCCTGGACAGCCTGCTGGCCGACCGCCTGGACTGGCAACTGAGCCAGCAGAGCACCGAGACCCGCCAGCGCAGCCTGCAACAGCGTACAGTGTGGACCTCCATGGGCGCCCCGACGCTGCCACCACCACCCGCCGCCACCCTGCGCGAGCGCCAGCGCGACTCGCGCTACGAGGAAGACCTGTGGGCCTTCAACCTGGCCCTGGGCAAGGACCTGCAGCTGGGCGACTGGCAGCATGAACTGATCTACGGACTGGACCTCAAGCGCAGCAAGAGCCGCAACCTGCGCCTGGGCAGCGAGGTCAACCGCATCACGGGTGCGCCCTTCGTCAACCCGGAGAACTTCCCCCTGAGCGACTTCCCCGACCCCACCAGCCTGCACAGCGCCCTGTTCGTGCAGGACAGCATCAGCATCGGGCGCTGGACCCTGCTGCCGGGCCTGCGCTATGACCACTACTCGATCAAGCCCAAGGCCACCGCCGAGTACCTCAATGCCAACCGCACCGAGCCCAACCCGCCCAGCTTCAGCGACAGCGCCTGGTCGCCGAAATTCGGCCTGACCTACCAGCTGGACAGCGCCCACAGCCTGTTCGGCCAGTACGCTGCCGGCTTTCGCGCCCCCGAAGCGGTGGATATCTTCGGTGAATTCAGCAACCCGGCCCATGGCTACCAGACCATCGCCAATACCAGCCTCAAGCCGGAAACCAGCCACAGCCTGGAAGCCGGCCTGCGCGGCCAGTACGCCCTGGGCAGCCTGAGCGCCAGCCTGTTCTACAACCGCTACAAGGACTTTATCGAACAGGCCACGGTGGCCACCGCGCCGCTGCTGACCTTCCAGAGCGTGAATCTGGATCGCGTCGATATCCGTGGCGCCGAATTCAAGGGTGAGCTGTATCTGGATCGACTGGGCCTGCCCGGCGGTACCTACGCCCTGGCCGGCCTCGCCTACGCCCATGGCCAGGACAAGGGCAAGAACCAGCCGCTGAACAGCATCGACCCGCTCAAGGGCGTGTTCGGCCTCGGCTACCGCGAGCCCAGCGGCCGTTTTGGTGGCGAACTGAACTGGACCCTGGTGGCCGCCAAGGAACGCATCGACCGCAGCGAAGCGGCCAGCTCACGGATTGGCGAGCAGTTCCGCAGCCCCGGCTATGGCGTGCTCGACCTCAATGCCTGGTGGCAGCTCAACGAACAGTTCTCGATCAATGGCGGCCTGTACAACCTGACCGACAAGCAGTACTGGCAGTGGGGCGATGTCCGCGGCCGCGCCAGCGACGACGCCGGCATCGGCCGCTATAGCCAGCCGGGCCGGCATATGGCGGTCAATCTGATCTGGGAAATCTGATCAGTCAGCGGCCAACAGGCCGTTGAAAAACGTAGGCGAGGCAGCCAGTGCAAGGCAAAAACAGGCGAAAAAGCGGAGTTTACGAGTTGTAAATGAGCATTTTGAGCCTGTTTTTAACGCAGCAATGGCAACGCAGGTAGTTTTTCAACAGCCTGCTAACCCTGTTCCACTTGGCGCAAGGACGCGCCCTGCTCTTTCACTTCCGCGCCGGGCCGGCATAATGCTCGCCCGTCGTGGAGGTTCCCCAATGCTGCGTTTATGTGCACCGGATGAGCTGGCCGAAGGCCAGAGCCGGGGCTTCGAGATAGCCGGCCAGAAGCTGCTGGCCGTGCGCAAGGATGGCCAGTGCCATGTCTATCGCAACAGCTGCCCGCACCGCGGCATTCCTCTGGAATGGCTGCCCGACCAGTTTCTCGATGCCAGTGCCAGCCTGATCCAGTGCGCCACCCATGGCGCGCTGTTTCTGATCGACTCCGGCGAATGCGTGGCCGGCCCCTGTGCCGGACAGTCCCTGAGCCGGGTCGACTGCCATGAGGATGCGGCGGGCCTGTGGCTTGATCTACCCACCTGACGCCCGCCGGGCACAGCGGCTATAGTCCAGAAAAAACAGGCAGGGCCGCCCATGCACAGTATCGAACGGATCTACCCCAAGCACCTCGACCCCGGCAGTGCCGACGATCAGGCCAGTCTGCGCATCCACCTGCAGCGCTACCAGTTCGCCGCCGAGCACCTGAGCGGCCAGCGCGTACTGGATATGGCCTGCGGCTGTGGTTATGGCACCGCCCTGCTGGCCGAACGCAACCCGGACAAGCAGGTGCTCGGGGTGGATATCGATCCGGACGCCATTGCCTATGCCCGCCAGCATTACCAGCTGGACAACCTGCGCTACGAATGTGCCGATGCCGAGCAGTTCGCTTGCACTCAGGGCTTCGACTGCATCGTCAGCCTGGAAACCATCGAACACCTGCCAAGGCCGCACATGCTGCTGGCCAACTACGGGCGCCTGCTGGCCGAAGGCGGCCAGGTGATCGCCTCGGTGCCCATCACCCCGACCCTGGACGGCAACCCCCACCACCTGCACGACTTCAGCAAGCGCAGCTTCTTCGCCCTGTTCCGTCAGCAGGGCCTTGAGGCCCGGCAGCAGCTGGAGCAGGTGCAGCCCTGGCAGTTCAAGGGCCTGTTCAGCCGGCGCACCGACCAGCACAAGCTCAACCGCTCCGATGGCGTCGGCAATGCGGTGCTGCTGTATTACCGGCGTCACCCGCTGTATCTGCTGCGCCGGCTGTATTCGATGCTGCGCTATGGGTTCAGCAACCGCTACCTGACCTGCGTGTTTAGCCGCTGACCTTCCCTCTGTAGCCCGGATGTAATCCGGGAATACCCGTACAGCGTCCCGGATTGCATCCGGGCTACGCAATGCTCTTAGGCGCTGGCTGGCAGGTGCTCTGCTGGTGGTCGGCGGTAGATCCAGATGCGTTTGAGCACCGTGGCGAACTGGCGCCACAGGCTGCCGCTGTTGTAATGCTGGCCATAGCGTTCGGCAATCTCGCGCACCTCCACGGCCAGGGCGGCATAGCGCCGCGCCGGCAGATCGGGGAACAGGTGGTGTTCGATCTGGTGACTCAGGTTGCCGGTGAGGATATGAAACAGCGGCCCGCCATTTAGGTTGCTGGAGCCACGCAGCTGGCGCAGGTACCAGTGCCCGCGACTCTCGCCCACCACCGACTCCTTGCTAAACACCGCAGCCTGCTCGGTAAAGTGACCGCAGAAAATCACGGTAAAGGTCCACAGGTTGCGCAGCAGATTGGCCAGCACATTGCCGGCCAGCACCGCCAGGGCATTGGCCCCAATCAACAACGCCAGCAGGGGGAAAAACAGGTAATCCTTGCTCCACTGACGCAACAGCTTGGCGTTGAACTGCTTGATCAGCGGGCGCACCTCGGCCTTGCTCAGCTTGCCCTTGTAGACCTTGTCCAGACGCAGATGCTGGATCGCCACCGAGTACTGGAACAGCACGGCCTGGAGCGTCACCCACAGCGGCTGCCAGCGGTAGAAGGGCTTCCAGCGCTGCTCGGGAAACAGGCGCACCACGCCATAACCCACGTCATCGTCCATGCCCAGCACATTGGTCCAGGTGTGGTGCACATGGTTGTGGGTATGCCGCCAGAAATCACTGGGCCCGGCGATATCCCACTCGTAGCTGCGCCCGGCAAACTCGGGATCGTTCATCCAGTCGTACTGGCCGTGGATGACGTTATGCCCCAGCTCCATGTTCTCCAGAATCTTGCCCAGGCCCAGCAACAGGCTGCCGAGCAGCCAGGTGGGCGGGAACCAGCCGAACATCAGCAGGCCCCGGCCACTCCAGCAGCAGAAACGCACCGCCGTGCGGATACGACGGATATAGCGCGCATCGGCCTCGCCCAGGTCGGCCAGGGTGCGCTGGCGCAGGGCGTCCAGTTCAGCACCGAAGGCATCCAGTTCGGCGGGGCTCAGTTGACGATCTTGGCGATGGTTCATAGCTCGATCTCCACATCCCCTTCCGGGGCGCTGATACAAAGACGGATGGCCTGGCCCGGCTCGGCCAGCCGGGCGCCGCTGCGCATATCGCGCACCACGCCACTCACCAGGGTGCAGGTGCAGCTGGCGCAGATGCCCTGACGACAACCATGGGCTGGCCGCAGGCCATGGGCTTCGGCCTGCTCCAGCAGGCTGGCCTGGTTATGTGCGCTAAGCACCTGGCGGCTGCGAGCCAGGCTCAGCTGCACCTCGCGGCGCTCGCTGCCGACGCTCAGGGGTGGCGGGGTAAAAGCCTCCACCTGCAGCTCGGCCTGACTGCCTGTGCCCTGCCACCAGTGCTGCACCGCAGCGACGAAAGACGCCGGACCACAGCTCAGCACCGCACGCTGGGCCACATCGCCAATGCCCTGTAGATGCTCGGCGGTAAAACGGCCCTGCAACTCGGCGGATGGCGTCTCGGCACCGGTCAGGGCCCAGCGCACCTGAAAGTTGCTGTATTGCGCCTGCAACGCCTGCAGTTCGTCGGCAAAAGCTCGCTGGCCCTGCTCGCGCACGTAATGCAGCAGCGTAACCGGGGCGGCAAAGCCCTGGGCCAGGGCGCTGCGCAGCAGCCCCAGCAGCGGCGTGATGCCGCTACCGGCGGCCAGCAATAGCACCCCCGGGGCCTGCTGCGGCCAGTGCAGCTCACCCTGCACCGTGCCCAGCTCCAGCACCTCGCCTACCGCCAGACACTCCAGCAGATAGGGCGAAACCCGGCCGCCGGCCTGGCGCTTGATGGCGATCTGCAAGCGGCCATCCGCGCCGACGCGGGTCAGGCTGTAGCTGCGACTCAGGCGCACTCCATCGCGCTCGATATACAGCTGCACATGCTGGCCCGGCTGGGCGCCGCGCCAGTTGCCGTTAGGCTGCAGGGTCAGGGCCAGCATGTCCTCGGCCACCCACTCACGGGCGCAGACCCGGGCCAGCACCCGGTTCAGACGCAGAGCCGGGTGCAACAGGCGCAGCCAGGCATCCACATCGCTTTCGCGCAGCCAGCCCCGGGCCACCAGATAGCGCAGAGGTCGCAGCAACAGGGCACAGGCCGGCAACAGCGCAGTCGGTAAAAGGTTCATGGCTCAACTCTCAGTGAACAACCGTACACTAGACTGGCAGAGCCATACATCTCAGTCAACACTTGTTCACTCAAAAGCCAATACGCCCCGGTTCGACGCAGGCGCCGCCCATTTGCTAGAGTGCGGCGCTGATTGAGCCATGCAGAGCCAGGACGCTTGAAACCGACCCAACCCCGCGCCGAACAGAAGCTGCAGACCCGCCATGCCCTGATGCAAGCCGCCCGCGACCTGATGGACAGTGGCCGCGGCTTCGGCAGCCTGAGCCTGCGCGAAGTGACGCGCAGCGCCGGCATTGTGCCCACCGGCTTCTACCGCCACTTTCAGGGCATGGACGAGTTGGGTCTGGCCCTGGTGGAGGAAGTGGGGGAAACCTTCCGCGAGACCATCCGTCAGGTGCGCCATCACGAGTTCGAACTGGGCGGGGTGATCGATGCCTCGGTGCGCATCTTCCTCGACGCGGTGGCGGCCAATCGCTCGCAGTTCCTGTTTCTCGCCCGCGAGCAGTACGGCGGCTCGCAGCCGGTACGCCAGGCCATTGCCGCCCTGCGCGAGCGCATCAGCGCCGACCTAGTGGCGGACCTGAGCCTGATGCCCAAGCAGCAGCATCTGGATCAGGCCGCCCTGACGGTGATCGCCGATCTGGTGGTGAAGACGGTGTTCGCCACCCTGCCCGAGCTGATCGACCCGCCCGCCGCCACCCTGCCCGCCCATGCCACGCCCCAGGCCAAAATGATCGAGCAGCTGCGCTTTATCTTTATCGGCGCCAAACACTGGCAGGGTCTGGGTCAGGGCAGCTGAGCGCACCATTAGCGCGCACAAAAGCCGCTCACGCACCAGAATACAGCCCGCTTTTGCCCCATTTTCTGCCCACAAGGCCCGCCATGGCCGCCTGATCGCGGCCCTGCGACAAACTGGCAAGGCCCTTGCTCTGTTCCCGGCAGTCAACTGCCGGACAGTCCCCATGCTGGTCATCCACCGCCGTATCGCCCCCCAGCCGCGCTGGGATGCCGAACTCGAACTGAGCTTCGAGGCCCGCAGCAAAAGCCGCCTGCGCTGTTTCAGCCGTAGCGGCGAGGATGTCGGCCTGTTTCTCGAACGGGGCCAGCCGGCCCTGCAGGATGGCGAATACCTGCAGGCCGAGGATGGTCGTATCGTGCGGGTCATGGCCCGCCCTGAGCCGCTGCTGCACGTCACCTGCGCCAATGCCTTCGAACTGATGCGCGCCGCCTACCACCTGGGCAACCGTCATGTCGCCCTGCAGCTGGGCGATGGCTGGTTGCGCCTGCCGGATGACTATGTGCTCAAGGCCATGCTCGAACAGCTCGGCGCGACTGTGCAGCTGATCGAGGCGCCCTACCAGCCCGAACAGGGCGCCTACGGCGGCGGTCATCATCACTCCCATGCCGGCGATGCGGAATTCAGCTACGCCCCGCGCCTGCATCAATTCGGAGCGCGCAAGTGAACAAGGCCTGGCAGCTTCTACGACTCGCCAGCCCGCAGCTACCTATCGGTGGTTATAGCTATTCCCAGGGCCTGGAAATGGCCGTGGAGCAGGGTCTGGTCGATAGCGCAGAAAGCGCCCAGCGCTGGATTGCCGATCAGCTGCTGCTCAACCTGGCCTGCTTCGAAGCGCCGCTACTGCTCGCCCATTGCCAGGCCGCTGCGCACGAGGACTGGGCACAACTCAAAGCCCTGGCCGAGCAACAACGCGCCAGCCGCGAAACCCGCGAGCTGCGCCTGGAAAGCCGGCAAATGGGCTACTCCCTGCAGCAACTGCTCAGCGGCCTACCGGAGCTGGATCAACCGGCGCAGCAGCTGTTTAGTGAGCTGGACGAACCCGGCCTGGCCGTTGGCTGGGCGCTGGCGGCGCGGGCCTGGCAGATCGCGCCAGAAGATGCCCTGGCCGCCTGGCTCTGGGGCTGGCTGGAAAACCAGCTGGCGGTGCTGATGAAAACCCTGCCCCTGGGCCAGCAAGCTGCCCAGCGCCTGACCTCGGAGCTGCTGCCCCTGCTGGATCAGGCCCAACATCTAGCCGTTGCGCTCAAACCCGAACACTGGGGCAGCGCCGCCTTCGGCCTGGCATTGACCAGCATGGCGCACGAGCGCCAGTACAGCCGGCTATTCAGGTCGTAACCACTAAACCTGTAGGAGCGGGGCATGCCCCGCGATCAGCTTTCGCGGGCATGCCCCGCTCCTACGTGAACGAACTCAGTCGCCCAGGGCAATAGCCTCGGTCGACACTCAAGTGAAGATGGGAGTGAGACAACGCTATGAACAGCCAACCCCTGCGCGTCGGCATCGGTGGCCCGGTCGGCTCCGGCAAGACCGCCCTGACCCTGGCCCTGTGCCTGGCCCTGCGCGAGCGCTACAACATCGCCGTGGTCACCAACGATATCTACACCCAGGAAGACGCCCAGTTTCTGGTGCGCAATGAGGCCCTGGCGCCGGAGCGGATCATCGGCGTGGAAACCGGCGGCTGCCCGCACACCGCGATCCGCGAGGACGCCTCGATCAACCTGGAAGCGGTGGATCAGCTCAACCGGCGCTTTCCGGGGCTGGACCTGATCATCGTCGAGTCCGGCGGCGACAACCTCTCGGCCACCTTCAGCCCCGAGCTGTCGGACCTGACCCTCTATGTGATCGACGTCTCGGCCGGCGACAAGCTGCCGCGCAAGGGCGGCCCGGGCATCTGCAAGTCCGACCTGCTGGTGATCAACAAGGTCGACCTGGCCCCGCTGGTTGGCGCCTCCCTGGAGGTCATGGAGCGCGACACCCTGAAGATGCGCGGCGACAAACCCTTTGTCTTCAGCAACCAGAAGATCGGCCAGGGTCTCGACCAGATCATCGCCTTTATCGAACGCCACGGCATGCTCACCGCAGCCTGACGCATCACCTCCCCTCTCCCGCTTGCAGGAGAGGGGCCGGGGGAGAGGGCAGCCTCTCCCTGCCACCCAGTAAGGAGACACCCCATGAACCTGCGCAAAACCCTGTTCGCCATTGCCCTGTTTCTCAGCCCGGCCCTGGCCTTTGCCCACGCCGGCCATGACCATGCCGGGCTGCTGGCCGGCCTGGCCCACCCGCTGTTCGGCCTGGATCATCTGTTGGCCATGCTTGCCGTTGGCCTGTGGGCTGCCCAGCAAGCCGGTATGCTGCGCTGGGCGCTGCCCTTGACCTTCCTGGCCAGCATGCTGCTCGGCGGCCTGCTGGGCTTTGCCGGCCTGCAGCTGCCCCTGCTGGAAACCGGAATCGCCGCCTCGGTCTTGGCCCTGGGTCTGCTGATTGCCGTGGCCGTGCGTCTGCCGACGGCCTTCGCCCTGGGCTTGACCGGCCTGTTCGCCCTCAGCCACGGCGTGGCCCACGGCCTGGAACTGCCGGCACTGACCAGCCCCTACGGCTATGCCGCCGGTTTTCTGCTGGCCACGGCCACCCTGCATGGCCTTGGCTACGTGCTGGTGCGCCAACTGCCTGCAGTCATCACGCCCCTGGTACGCCTGCTCGGTGCCGGCACGGCAGTGGCCGGTGCCTGGCTGCTGCTCGGCTGAACCGCCCCGGGCAAGCGTTGCACAAAAAACAACCAACACCCCAAGATGCAGGCCAGCCTTGGCCTGCATCCAGGCACCCGCAGCTTATCCACAGAACCCTCCACAGCTATCCGGGATAAGTTATCGACAGCAATAGATAAGCCCCTGAAATAGCTGGATTAATCCTTGACTTCCGAGCAATCGGCAAGCCGCCGCCAAGCCTGTTCAATAATCGTACAGAGGCATAAAAGTCAGCAATGGCGGGGCCTTCAGGCCATAACCGGATAGTTATGCACAACCCTACCCACAAAATTCGTGGACAACTAAAACGCCACTGAGCGAGCGTTTTGATAACAGCCTAAGTTTATGTTTTAACAATAAAAAACCCTTGGTTAAAAAACAGCCAGGGCAACCGAGCGCACGCGCAACTAGGCTTGCAGAAGCCTGCACCCACCTTATCCACAGCTCGCTCCACAGTCTTTGTGCACAAAAAAGATTCATCGCCGAAGGAGCTGTGCATAACGCCATAAGGGTTACGGGCTATGACCCCTATCGAAACATTCAACAGCCCAGTCACAACGCTCCGGCGTAAGGTCACTGCATCCCTCAGGAGAGATGCCCATGCCCCTCAATGAACTGTTGCGCAGCCTGCTCGCCACCTATGCCAGCGGAGTCAGCGGTGCGCGTGACAACAGCGACTAGCCTGCGCTGACGGTTTTTCCGCGCTGCGGCAACCCGGAGGCAAGCGCCTATGGCTGATGCGAGCCGAGTCACGTATAAATCTGCCCACCATCGCCTACAGCTCTGCCGGCAGCACTGCCCGGCGGTTGACCCATCAGAACCCGTAGAAAGGAATCCTGCCCATGGCCGGCGCCAGCCTGTTAACCCTGCTCGACGATATCGCCACCGTTCTCGACGATGTGGCGGTGATGACCAAAGTGGCGGCGAAGAAGACCGCCGGGGTACTGGGCGACGACCTGGCACTGAATGCCCAGCAGGTCAGCGGTGTGCGCGCCGAACGCGAACTGCCGGTGGTCTGGGCGGTGGCCAAGGGCTCGCTGAAGAACAAGCTGATTCTGGTGCCGGCCGCCCTGCTGATCAGCGCCTTCGCGCCCTGGGCGGTAACACCGCTGCTGATGTTTGGCGGCGCCTTTCTCTGCTACGAGGGTTTCGAGAAGCTGGCGCACAAGTTCCTGCACAGCCAGGCCGAGGACCAGGCCCAGCACAAGGAGTTGCTGCACGCCGTGGCCGATCCGCAAGTGGATCTGCTGGCGTTCGAGAAGGACAAGATCAAAGGCGCGATCCGCACCGACTTTATCCTCTCCGCGGAAATCATCGCCATCACCCTCGGCACTGTGGCGGCCGCCAGCTTTAGCAAACAGGTCGCGGTGCTGTCCGCCATCGCCCTGGTGATGACCGTCGGGGTCTATGGCCTGGTGGCCGGCATCGTCAAGCTGGACGACGCCGGGCTCTATCTCAATCAACGCAGCGGCGAGAGCCTGGGTCGCCGCCTGCAACGCAGCCTTGGGCGCGGCATTCTGTTGACCGCCCCCTATCTGATGAAAAGCCTGTCGATTCTCGGCACCGCGGCGATGTTTATGGTCGGCGGCGGCATCCTCACCCACGGCGTGCACGCCGCCCAGCAATGGATCGAACAGCTGGCCACGAACGTGGCGGCCAGCAGCGGCCTGCTCGCTGCCCTGTTGCCAACTCTGCTCAATGCCGTCGCCGGGATTATCGCCGGAGCCGTCGCCCTGCTGCTGGTCAGCCTGGCAACCCGCGCCTGGAAAGCCATCAAGGGCTAATAGGGTGTGCTGCGGATCACTGGTGCGCACGGCGCACCCTACGGGTACAGCACCGTGAATCGCGCCTTGGGGCAACAATCGGTTAACCCGCCAACGGCAACACCGTGACCTGCACCTCGGGGTCATGGCTGCCGCCACCGAGGATCACCCCGCGCAGCGGCGAGACATCGGCAAAATCCCGGCCCCAGGCCAGAGTGATGTGCTCCAGGGCCGGGCGGATATTGTTGGTCGGGTCGAAATCCACCCAGCCCTGCTGCGGGCAGAATACTGACACCCAGGCATGGGAGGCATCGGCGCCGATCAGCCGTGGCTGGCCGGGTGGTGGCTGGGTCAGCAGGTAGCCACTGATATAGCGCGCCGACAGGCCCATGGAGCGCAGGCAGGCCAGCATCAGGTGGGCGAAGTCCTGACACACGCCGCGCCGCTCCTCCAGCACCTGCAACAAGGGCGTCGCCACCTGGGTGGCGGCGGCATCGAAGCGAAACTCCCGATAAATCTTCTGCATCAGGCCGTCCACCGCCGCCAGCAAAGGCCGGCCGGGACTAAAGCAATCCGCCGCATAATCGGCGAATTGCCGTTTAAGGTGCACATAGGGCGACTCGAAACGAAAGCGCGTGGCCTCCAGCACCCCAGGCAGCAACGCCTGACCGCTATAGCGCAACGCCGCGCAGGCCTCTTCCCAGGCCGGCGAGGCCTGCAGATCCAGCGCAGGGCGCTCCACCACCTCGACCTGCAGACGCGCGCTGACCTTGAGCTCGCTATGGGGCCGCTCGAACACCAGGCGGGTCAGCGGGTTGCCGAACACATCCAGGCCATCCTGGCGCTGACAGGGTTGCGGGCTGACCAGCAGGTGCTGCTGCAGGCAGCGCTGCCACGGGCAGGCCCGTGGCCACAGGTGGGCCAGTTGCTGGGCCAGGGACACCGGGCTGGCATAGCGGTAATGGGTGTCGTGGAGGATCTGGTAGCGGGCGCTGCTCATGACGACTGGGTCCGCTGGCTGGCATCGACATGGGCGAAAAAGCGCAATCCTAAGCGGTCGGAAAGCTCGGCGCTGGCCTGGCCGATACTCGTCAGCAACTCGGCCAGGCCCTCCAGCACCTCCTGCACACTGGTCGCGCCAAACAGCGGACTCTCCAGGCTGGCCAGGCCAAAGCGCGCCAGCTGCTGCTCCAGATGCTGCAAGCGCCGCTCGGCCGGCAGCTCGAAGCGCTCGCCCAGACGCGCCAGCGAACGCAACAGGGTACGCAGCTGGAACAGCACCGCATGCGGGTTCTGCTCATCCAGCAGCAACAGGTCGAGCACCGGAATCAGCTGCGCCGAGGCCAGGTAACGGGTGCGGTAGGTGATGCTGCTGTTGCCCAGCTCCAGCAGCCATTCCAGCGCCGACTGATCCTGCGTCGCGCCGCTGCGCAGGAAGTTGGCCAGGCTGTCGCAGAGAAACTGCAGGCGTTCGATACAGCGGCCGAGCATCAGAAAGCGCCAGCCGTCATCCCGGGTCATATCATCCAGGGCAAAGCCCGACAGCGCGGCGAGTGACAGCAGGGCACGGTCGAGAAAATCCAGCAGGTCGCCAAAGTCGGCTTGCTCGCCGCTCAGCCCCTGGGCCTCGCGCTGCAGTTCGAGCAACGCCTGCCAGTTGGCCTGGGACAGCTTGCCGCGCACGCTGCCGGCCACCCACTGCAGGCGCTGCAGATTGCCGCGCAGGCTGTCCGGCCAGTCTTCGCCGAGCAAGGCCGCCAGCAGACGCGCGTGCAACTCGCCGCTGTCGGCGTCCGCCAGCAAACCCAGGCTCTCGGCCAGGCTCAGGGCGGTCTGCAGCGCCTGCGGGTCATCGTCGTCATCCACATAGCGCGCCAGCATGATGCGCAGCAGCCGCGCATGGTCTTCGCAGCGCTCGCTGTAGCGGCCGAACCAGTAGAGGTTCTCCACCACCCGCGAGGGCAGATAGGGGTCGCTGCGCACCAGATCGGCCACCCCCAGGGGACGCAGCCATTGCCAGGGCTCGCCACCGGCATGGCGTTCACCGAGCACCCAGGTGTCCTTGCTGGCACCGCCGCGTTGCATCGACACCACCTCGGCATCGGCCTCGGCGGCAACGCGGGTCAGGCCGCCGGGCATGACTCGATAGCCCTCGGCGCTGGCCACGGCAAATACCCGCATGCCGATGGCGCGCGGTTGCAGGCTGGCATCTTCGGCCTGCCATACCGGCGCCTGCGACAGTTGCGCCAGGGCCTGGGCGACATAGGCATAGGGCCGCGCCCTGAGGCGTGCGGCCAGCTCGGCACGCTGCGCCTCGTCCAGATCACGGCCAAACACCGGGGCAAAACTCTGCGAGGGAAAGCTGGCGCGCACCAAGAGTTCGTCGAGCTTGTCCAGCGCCTCGTCCAGCACCGGCGGCTCGCCGCACCACCAGCTGGCGATGCTCGGCAACAGCAGTTCTTCGCCCAATAATTTTTCCGCGATGGCCGGCAGAAAGCCCGGCAAGCCAGGGGACTCCAGCACGCCACTGCCCAGGGCATTGGCCATCAGCACATGGCCCTGGCGCACCGCTTCGAGCAGGCCGGGCACACCCAGGGCCGAGTCGGTGCGCAGCTCCAGTGGATCGCAGAAATCATCATCCAGGCGGCGCAGCACGGCATGCACGCGGCGCAGGCCGGCCAGGGTTTTCAGATAGACCCTGGCGTCGCGCACGGTCAGGTCGCTGCCTTCCACCAGGGGGTAGCCGAGCTGACGCGCCAGGTACAGGTGCTCGAAATAGCTCTCGTTAAAACGCCCCGGGGTCAGCAGTACCACCAGCGGCGTCTCGCCACCTGCCACAGGTGCCTGCCGCGCCAGGCTGTCCTGCAGGGTGCGGAAGAAACCTGCCAGGTATTGCACGCGCAGATCGCGGTACAGCTCGGGAAAGGCGCGGGAGACGATCTGCCGGTTTTCCAGGGCATAACCCGCGCCAGACGGCGCCTGGGTGCGGTCGGCGGTGACCCACCAGCGGCCATCCGGCGCGCGGGCCAGATCCACGGCATACAGATGCAAATAGGTGCCACCGGGCGGCTGCACACCCTGGCAGGGCCATAAATAGTTGTTGTGGCCAAACACCAGCTCGGCCGGTAACAGGCCATCGGCCAGCAGCTGCTGCGGGCCATACAGGTCGGCCAGCACGGCATTGAGCAAATCGGCACGCTGGGCCACGCCGGTGGCAATCTGCTGCCACTCCTCGGCCGGAATCAGATTGGGCAGCAGGTCCAGCTCCCAGGGCCGGTCGGCGCCATCGGGGTCGGCGTAGACGTTGTAGGTCACGCCGTTTTCCTGAATCTGCCGCGCCAGCAAGGCCTGGCGCTGCGCCAGCTGCGCCGGGCTGCTGCGCTGCAAACGGTCGAACAGCTGCTGCCAGTGCGGGCGCACCTGGCCATCGGCGTCGAGCAGTTCATGATATGCCCCGGGGTTCAGGGGGTAGTCGGCAAGCAGGTCGGGCATGGACATCTCGGCAGTGGCAAGGCAATACGGCTTTACGCGCCCCTCTCCCATTTATGGGAGAGGGGGCGGGGGAGAGGGCTGAAAACACCGCGAAACTACAAGCTTTCCCCTCTCCCTAACCCTCTCCCCAAAGGGGCGAGGGGACTGGCCGCGGCAGCCGTCATCCAAGTGCGCAACATTACGTCAAACGAGGCGCAGATCCAGGGTCATGGGCATCTCATTATTGTTGATTGGCGCCAACGCCGGACGCTTGCCCGGGCTATGACCCAGACGGAAGAAGCGCGCCAGGCGCCGACTCTCGGCCTCATAGGCGTTTACCGGCAGGCTGTCGTAATTACGCCCGCCAGGGTGAGCGACATGGTACTGACAACCGCCAAGCGAGCGCTGCATCCAGCTGTCCACCAGGTCGAACACCAGCGGCGCATGCACCTCGATGGTCGGGTGCAGGCAGTTGGCCGGCTGCCAGGCGCGAAAACGCACGCCGCCAACAAACTCGCCGACCTTGCCGGTAGGCCGCAGCGGCACCGGCACGCCGTTGCAGGTCAGCATATAGCGATCCTGCGGCATGCCCGTCACCTTGACCTGCATACGTTCCAGCGAGGAATCGACATAGCGCACCGTGCCGCCGCCCCCACCCTCTTCGCCCAGCACATGCCAGGGCTCCAGGGCCTGACGCAGTTCCAGTTCGATACCCTTGACGGCAAAGTCGCCGGACTTGGGAAAGCGGAATTCGAAGTGCGGGGCAAACCACTCGCCGGGCAGGCGATAGCCGCAGCCGTCCAGCTCCTGCAGCACATCGGCGAAATCCTGCTCGATAAAGTGCGGCAGCAGGTAGCGGTCATGCAGCTCGGTGCCCCAGCGCACCAGCCGTGCCGGCGCATAGGGCTCGCGCCAGAAGCGCGCGATCAGGGCACGGATCAGCAGTTGCTGGGCCAGGCTCATCTGCGCATGGGGCGGCATCTCGAAGGCGCGCAGTTCCAGCAGGCCGAGGCGCCCGGAGGCCGAGTCCGGCGAGTACAGCTTGTCGATGCAGAACTCGGCGCGATGGGTGTTGCCGGTCACATCCACTAGCAGGTTGCGCAGCAGACGGTCGATCAGCCAGGGCGGGCAGTCGCGGCCCGCTTCGGGGATCTGGGCGAAGGCGATCTCCAGCTCGTACAGCGAATCGTTGCGCGCCTCGTCGACGCGCGGCGCCTGGGAAGTCGGGCCGATAAACAGGCCGCTGAACAGGTAGGACAGCGACGGGTGGTTGTGCCAGTAGCTGATCAGGCTGCGCAGCAGGTCCGGGCGGCGCAGAAAGGGCGAGTCCGCCGGGGTCGCACCGCCGAGGACGAAGTGGTTACCGCCGCCCGTGCCGGTGTGGCGGCCATCGAGCATAAATTTCTCACTGCTCAGACGACACTCGCGGGCCTGCTCGTAGAGAAACTCGGTGCGTTCGACCAGCTCATCCCAACTGGCCGCCGGGTGGATATTCACCTCGATCACCCCGGGATCAGGGGTGACGCGGAAGTACTGCAGGCGCGGGTCCAGCGGCGGCTCGTAGCCTTCCAGCAGCACCGGGCAGTTCAGCTCGGCGGCGGTGGCTTCGATGGCTGCCACCAGCTCCAGATAATCCTCCAGACGCACCAGCGGCGGCATAAACAGATACAGCCTGCCGTCCCGCGGTTCGGCGCACAGCGCGGTGCGCACCACCCCGGCGGCCGACTGACCGAGCAGCGGACGCTTGCCTGCGCCGTTGTGGCTGCCCGGCCAGACGCCGCGCAGCTGCGGGGTAATCTGCACCGCAGCCGGTAGCGGGGCGAACACCTGGCTGGGGTCCTCCGGGGTGATATAGGGGTAGTCGGCTTCGCTGACCCAGGGCTGCGAGTCCAGCGGCAGGCGATAGCCCATCGCCGAATCGCCGGGTATCAGCCGGCAGTGGCCATCGCGCAGAAACCAGCTGCCGCTCTGCCAACCCAGCTGCCTGGCCTGCCGAGCCAGCGGCAGGATATGCCCGACCACCTTGTCCAGCCCTTGCTCGAACACCTTGCGCAGGCGCTCGCGCTCCAGCGCATCGGCCAGGCGAGGGTCTTCGGCCGTGACATTGCTCGGCAGCCTGCGCTCACGCCACAGGTAGTAGAAGCGGTCCTCATAGGCCGGCACGCAGTATTGGCCATCCACGCCCAGACGCTCGGCCAGCAGGGTGAGAAAATCGGCGGCCTTGGCCGCATCGACACCGTAGTCCTGCTGCTCATCGGCATACAGCGCCGGGTTGTGCCAGATCGGCTCGCCGTCGCGACGCCAATAGGCATTCAGCGACCAGCGCGGCAGCTGCTCGCCGGGGTACCACTTGCCCTGGCCGAAATGCACCAGCGCACTCGGCGCGTAGTGCTCGCGCAGGCGCTGGAACAGGTCGCTGGCCAGTCGGCGTTTGTTCGGCCCCAGGGCGGCGGTGTTCCACTCCGCATCATCCGGGTAATCCACGGCGACAAAGGTCGGTTCACCGCCCATGGTCAGGCGCACGTCCTGCGCTTGCAGATCCTCGTCGATCTGCTGGCCGAGGGCAACAATCGCCTGCCACTGTTCATCGCTGTAGGGTTTGCTGACCCGTGGCGCTTCCCAGATGCGCTCCACCCACATCTCGTGGCTGAACTCGCATTCGCACTCATCCACGCCACCGCTGATCGGCGCCGCCGAGGATGGCTCCGGGCTGCAGGCCAGGGGAATATGGCCTTCGCCGGCGAACAGACCGGACGTCGGATCGAGGCCGATCCAGCCGGCGCCGGGCAGGTAGACCTCGCACCAGGCATGCAAATCGGTGAAATCCACCTCGGTGCCGGATGGGCCATCGAGGGATTTCACATCCGCTTTCAGCTGAATCAGGTAACCGGAGACAAAGCGCGCCGCCAGGCCCAGGTGACGCAGCAACTGCACCAGCAGCCAGGCCGAATCACGGCAGGAGCCGGAGCCTTTCTCCAGGCTTTCTTCCGGCGTCTGCACGCCCGGTTCCAGGCGGATCAGGTAGCTGATATCGGTGGCCAGACGCTGATTAAGCGCCACCAGAAAATCCACGCTGGGGGTCGGCGTCAACTCGATGCTGGCCAGGTAATCGGCAAACAGCGGCGTGACCGGCAGCTTGCACAGATAAGGCGCCAGTTGGGTCTGCTCGCCCTCGGTGTAAGCGAAGGGAATGTTCTCGGCGTAGGGTTCGAGGAAAAAGTCGAAGGGGTTGAACACCGCCATCTCGGCGACCAGATCGACCTCGATCTTCAGCTCACGGGTCTTTTCCGGGAACACCAGCCGCGCCAGGTAATTGCCCTGGGGGTCCTGCTGCCAGTTGATAAAGTGCTCGCCCGGCTCGACCTGCAAGGCGTAGGACAGCACCCGGGTACGGCTGTGCGGTGCAGGGCGCAGGCGCACGACCTGCGGGCCAAGGTTGACCGCGCGGTCGTAGCGGTAGTGGCTGACATGGTGCAAGGCGATATGGATCGACACGGCGGCCTCCTGCGAGCCTGGGCGACACACCCTGCAGCGCAAGACTTATGCCAGTGACTCAGCCCCCATAGGCCGGGGCTTGCAGCCTGGTCAGCAGGGTGCAACGCACCATAACAGGGCTCACCCCGCCCCACGCTTGCCGCGGCGCCCGAAAATAGACCGCGCGCCCTTTGACAGGCTGTACCCATTAAATGACGCATCAGGCGTTTCTGAGGTGGCCTTGGAAAATCAGTAATGGGTAGGGTGCGCTGTGCGCACCAGCGTGATCCATAGGCGCTTGGTGCGCACGGCGCACCCTACAACGTCAGGCCATCACCGACGCCCGGCGCAACACAGTACTGAAACATGGCCTTAACAATCCCCTTGCAGGCTGGCAACCCAGCGCCGCAACACCTCGACACCCTCGGCATGCACGGTGGAACGCCCCAGCTCCGGCATCATCACGCTCGGGTCGACACTTTCCACGCGGAACATCAGCACCGATTTGTCCGGCTGGCCTGGGTGAATATCCACCAGGCGATCCCCCGAGCCCTTGCCCGCTGCCACCGGTTGCTTGCACAGGCCATAACTGATGCCGATGGCGGTGGCCGGGTCGAGCAACAGTCCCGAGGTACGCCCCGGCCCCTTGGGGTTGTGGCAGTGGCTGCAGTTGGCATCCAGGTAACTGCGCGCCTGCTGCTCCAGGCTTTCGCCAGCGCGCGGCACCGGCCACAGGGCATTCTGCGGCACGCCCTGCAACTCGGCCGGCAAACCCTGTAGACGGCCCTGCTGCTGCCAGTGCTGCAACTGGTTATGCGTGCCACCTGCGTAGGCAAAATCCTTGTTCAGATGGCGCGCCTTGGGCCCCAGCGGATTGACGCCCTGCCCTGCGCTTTCCTCATGGCAACCGGCGCACTGGTTGGCATCCGGCACCTGATAGGCCACCGCCTGGGTCTTGCCTTCGGCATCCAGCAGGCTCAGCTCGCGGCTGTCGCCGGCCCATTGCAGATAGGCCTCCTGCTGTTGCTCATCCCACACATAGGGCAGCGCCACCCAGCCATCCTGCTGCTTGAGCAGAATGCGCGTTTCGATCAGCTGCACCCGCGCAAGCGGAAGGCCACGCTGCGGGTCGCGGTCATCCTGCTCATTGAGCAGCAGGCGACCCTGGCCGTCCCTGGGGTAGTAGAAGGTCTTGCTCAGCACCGTGCCCACTGGGTAATCGAAATGCGCCTCACCGTAGGTTGCCTTCGTACCCACCGGCATCCAGACCGTGCGCAGCTTGTGCGCATAATCGGTGAACAACGGGGTATTCAGGTCATAGGGCAAGGCCTCGGCAACGGGCGCGATATAGCCAGCGGCGCGTTGCAGCATGCCCCACTCGCTGAGTGTTTCCGGGTAGTTGTCACCTTGCGGCAGGTACAACGGCGCCGGCTGCTGTTCGCAGCCGGCAAGGAGCAGCAGCGCCCCCAGTAACAGACAATGCATCAGGCCCCCTGGTCGGCTTCAGCCGAGGCCAGTTTGACGGCCGGCAACGGCGGCAGGCTGCAGCGGTAATGGGTCATGTCGGTGCTGATGTTCTTGAAGTTGTTCGGCCCGTCGACGTTGATCATCCCCGCCTCACCGTTGTTGATGCAGATGGCCCGATCAGCTGGCAGCTTGCCATCGACCAGGATGTCGAGGTTGACGTAACCGTCCCAGAGAACGTCCGGCAGACGGCCGTTCAAGCCGAACTGGCTGACCTTCAGCGCCTTCAGCTCCAGGTGATCCGGGCTGTCGCCAGCCGGACCGAAACGGTTGCCATGGATATGGATACCTTCCGGGTAGGGGTCGAAACTCTCGGCGGTGGAAAGATCGCTGTAACCGGTGCTGAAGTAGCTGCTGATGATCACGTTGGCGGTCTTGTGCTCGCCAATATCGTTGTCGAACACCTCGACATCATCGTTGGAATTGATCACCACCCCGGAGCCGGCGGGGATGCTGGCCACCGGCGTGCCCTTGTGACCAAAGTTCTTGTGGTTGTTGCCTTCGATCCTGTTGCGGAACACCCGTGTCACCCGGCCGGCCTGAGGCAGGTTGGGCATGTTGAATACCAGCACGCCGCCGGTGTTACCGGTGGCGACGTTGTCATACACGTCGGCGTCGATGGTGTTCTCGATCTCGATGCCGGCGACGTTGCGCTCGGCGCGGCTGTTGCGCACCACCACATTGCGCGACTGGCCGACATAGATGCCGGCGTCCGAAGCGCCGATGGCCACCACACCGTCGATCAGGGTGTTCTCGGTCTGCACCGGGTAGATGCCGTAGGCGCCGTTTTCCGTGGCGGGGCCGTTGGTCCACTCGGTGCGCACACGGCGGATGATAATGTTCTTGCCGCCCACCACCTTGAGCGCATCACCTTTGCTGTCCTCCAGGGCGATGTCTTCGATGGTGAAGTCCGAGGCATCCACCAGCAGGCCTTCGGCGCCGGACTTCTGCCCCTTGAAGCTCAAGATGGTCTTGTCCATGCCCGCGCCCTTGATGGTCACGCCGCTGACTTTCAGGCTCAGGCTACGGTCAAGCTGGTAGGTGCCGGCGGGAATCTCGATCACGCTGCCGGGCTTGGCCTTGATCAGCTGGGTCTGCAGGTCTTTCTGGAAATCCAGATCGGCCACCGGGGTCGGTTCTTCGCCGCAGCCGGCCAGCAGCACGGACAGGGCAAGCAGGAAAAGCGGGGCAAGGCGCATGGCAGTCTCCAGCATTATTCTTATAAAGTGGAACGATAGTACCAATTAATGAAAAAAAGCCAACCCCGGAGATCACACCACCCGATCAATAGCCCAGAGCGTCGTGCATCCGTTACCATCGCCGGCAATTAAGCGAAGAGATACGGCATGTATATCTATCGATTGGTGCTGATCCTGGTGGTGGGGATCTACCTGTTCTCACCGGCCATCATGGACTGGTGGATCGATCCCAATGGCGCGTGGTACCGGCCTTACCTGCTGTGGCTGATCCTGATCGTCGTCACCTTTATTCTGCAGAGCCAG
Source organism: Pseudomonas xionganensis (assembly GCF_009763245.1). Classification (GTDB taxonomy): domain Bacteria; phylum Pseudomonadota; class Gammaproteobacteria; order Pseudomonadales; family Pseudomonadaceae; genus Aquipseudomonas; species Aquipseudomonas xionganensis. Next base: position 40,983 of record NZ_WKJZ01000003.1, read on the forward strand.
CGTGATGCCGATGAACTCTGATCCGCTGCGGCACGATCTGCGTGACTGCCCCCTCCTCCTACCCGCTGCAGAGCCAACGCGATGCTGACGAGCTTTAGCCTGAGCCAGCTGATCCTGATCAGCGCCGCCTACCTGTTGTTGCTGTTCGGCGTGGCCTGGGTCAGCGAGAAGGGCCTGATCCCGCGCTGGATCATCCGCCATCCGCTGACCTATATCCTCTCCCTGGGTGTATATGCCAGTGCCTGGGCCTTCTATGGCACGGTGGGCCTGGCCTACCAGTATGGCTATGGCTTTCTGGCCAGCTACCTGGGGGTGTCCGGGGCCTTTTTGCTGGCGCCGGTGCTGCTCTACCCCATCCTGCGCATCACCCGTACCTACCAGCTGTCATCGCTGGCCGACCTGTTTGCCTTCCGTTTCCGCAGCACCTGGGCCGGCGCCCTGACTACGGTGTTTATGCTGGTGGGCGTGCTGCCACTGCTGGCTCTGCAGATTCAGGCGGTGGCCGACTCCATCGGCATCCTCACCCGCGAGCCGATTCAGGAACGCGTAGCCCTGGCCTATTGCGGGCTGATCATCCTCTTTACCATCCTGTTCGGCGCCCGCCATATCGCCACTCGGGAGAAGCATGAAGGCCTGGTGTTCGCCATCGCCTTCGAGTCGCTGGTCAAGCTGGTGGCCATCGGCGTGATTGGCCTTTATGCCCTGTATGGCGTATTCGACGGCCCCCAGGATCTGCAGCGCTGGCTGGTACAGAACCAGGCCTCGCTGACCAGCCTGCACACGCCGCTGCAGGAAGGCCCCTGGCGCACCCTGCTGCTGGTGTTCTTCGCCTCGGCCATCGTCATGCCGCACATGTACCACATGACCTTTACCGAGAACCTCAACCCACGGGCCATGGTCAGCGCCAGCTGGGGCCTGCCACTGTTCCTGCTGCTGATGAGCCTGGCGGTGCCGCTGATTCTCTGGGCCGGGCTCAAGCTCGGCGCCACCACCAACCCGGAATACTTCACCCTGGGCGTGGGCATTGCAGTCAACAGTGAGGCCCTGGCCCTGATTGCCTATATAGGTGGGCTGTCGGCCTCCAGCGGGCTGATCATCGTCTCCACCCTGGCCCTGTCCGGCATGGTGCTCAACCATGTGGTGCTGCCGCTTTACCAGCCGCCATCGGAAGGCAATATCTACCGATGGCTGAAATGGACGCGACGCGCCCTGATCCTGCTGATCATCATGGCCGGCTACGGCTTTTATCTGTTGCTCGGCGCCGAGCAGGACCTGGCCAACCTCGGCATCGTCGCCTTCGTCGCCACGCTGCAGTTCCTCCCCGGTGTGCTCTCGGTGCTCTACTGGCCGACCGCCAACCGCAAGGGTTATCTGGCTGGGCTGCTTGCCGGCATCGGCGTGTGGGTAGTGGGCATGCTGCTGCCGATGATCGGCAACCTGCAGGGCTACTACATTCCCTGGCTCAATCTGGTCTATGTGCTGGATGACAGCAGCTGGCACCTGGCCGCCATCGCCTCCCTGGCGGCCAACGTACTGGTCTTCACCCTGGTGTCGCTGTTTAGCGAAGCCAGCCCGGAGGAGAAAAGCGCCGCCGAGGCCTGCGCGGTGGACAACGTGCGCCGCCCGCAACGGCGTGAACTGCTGGCCACTTCGCCCCAGGACTTCGCCATCCAGCTGGCCAAACCCCTGGGCGCGAAGACCGCCCAGCACGAGGTGGAGCAGGCCCTGCGCGATCTGCACCTGCCCTTCGACGAGAGCCGCCCCTATGCCCTGCGGCGCCTGCGTGACCGCATCGAGGCCAACCTGTCCGGGCTGATGGGCCCCAGCGTGGCCCAGGACATCGTCGAGACCTTCCTGCCCTACAAGGCCGGCAGCGAAACCTATGTCACCGAGGACATCCACTTTATCGAGAGCCGCCTGGAGGACTATCACTCGCGCCTCACGGGCCTGGCCGCCGAACTCGATACCCTGCGCCGCTACCACCGCCAGACCCTGCAGGAGCTGCCCATGGGCGTCTGCTCCCTGGCCAAGGACCAGGAGATCCTGATGTGGAACAAGGCCATGGAAGAACTCACCGAAATCCCCGCCCAGCGCGTGGTCGGCTCACGCCTGAGCACCCTGGGCGAGCCTTGGCACAGCCTGCTGCAGGACTTTATCGAGCGCCCCGACGAACACCTGCACAAACAGCGCCTGAGCCTGGACGGCGAAACCCGCTGGCTCAACCTGCACAAGGCCGCCATCGACGAGCCCCTGGCCCCAGGTAACAGCGGCCTGGTCCTGCTGGTCGAAGACCTCACCGAAACCCAGTTGCTGGAAGACAAGCTGGTGCACTCCGAGCGCCTGGCCTCCATCGGCCGCCTGGCCGCAGGCGTCGCCCACGAGATCGGCAACCCGATCACCGGCATCGCCTGCCTGGCGCAGAACCTGCGCGAGGAGCGCGAAGGCGATCCCGAACTGACCGAGATCAGCCAGCAGATCATCGAGCAGACCAAGCGCGTGTCGCGCATCGTCCAGTCGCTGATGAGCTTTGCCCATTCCGGCAGCCACCAGCACAGCGAGGAGCCGGTGTGCCTGGCTGACGTGGCCCGCGATGCCATCGGCCTGCTGTCGCTGAACAAACGCAGCATCGAGGTGCAGTTCTTCAACCTGTGCGACCCCGAGCATTGGGTGGAGGGCGACCCCCAGCGTCTGGCCCAGGTGCTGATCAACCTGCTGTCCAACGCCCGCGACGCCTCGCCGCCCGGCGGCGCCATCCGCGTGCGCAGCGAGGCCCAGGAGCACAGCGTGGTGCTGATCGTCGAGGACGAAGGCAGCGGCATACCCAAGGCCGTCATCGACCGTTTGTTCGAGCCCTTCTTTACCACCAAGGACCCGGGCGAAGGTACGGGATTGGGCCTCGCGCTGGTCTATTCGATCGTGGAAGAGCATTATGGGCAGATAACAATCGACAGCCCGGCTGACCCCGAGCTGCAGCGCGGCACCCGTATTCGGGTGAGCCTGCCGCGGCATGTCGAGACGGCGTCCATAGCGACTTGAATTAGCTAACCGAGTGCCCGCAGCGAGTGGCCCAGCCCCGCGCGGCACCTACGAGACCGTCGAGAGACCGAATTGATGCCTCATATTTTGATCGTCGAAGACGAAACCATTATCCGCTCTGCCTTGCGTCGCCTGTTGGAACGAAATCAATACGAAGTCAGCGAGGCTGGCTCGGTACAGGAAGCCCAGGAACGCTTCAGCATTCCCGGCTTCGACCTGATCGTCAGTGACCTGCGCCTGCCCGGCGCCCCCGGCATCGAGCTGATCAAGCTGGCCCAGGGCACCCCAGTGCTGATCATGACCAGCTACGCCAGCCTGCGTTCGGCAGTGGACTCGATGAAAATGGGCGCGGTGGACTATATCGCCAAGCCCTTCGACCATGACGAGATGCTGCAGGCCGTGGCCCGCATCCTGCGTGATCACCAGCAAGCCCAGAACGCGCCCAGCACGCCCTCCACCCTGCCCCGCGGCAGTGCCGACAAAGCCCCGGAAAATGGCAATGGCGAAATCGGCATCATCGGTTCCTGCGCCGCCATGCAGGAGATGTACAGCAAGATCCGCAAGGTCGCGCCGACGGATTCCAACGTGCTGATCCAGGGCGAATCCGGCACCGGCAAGGAGCTGGTGGCCCGCGCCCTGCACAACCTGTCACGACGCGCCAAGGCGCCGCTGATCTCGGTGAACTGCGCCGCCATCCCGGAAACCCTGATCGAGTCCGAGCTGTTCGGCCACGAAAAAGGCGCCTTTACCGGTGCCAGCGCCGGCCGCGCCGGCCTGGTGGAGGCCGCCGACGGCGGCACCCTGTTTCTCGACGAGATCGGCGAACTGCCTCTGGAAGCCCAGGCGCGCCTGCTGCGCGTGCTGCAGGAAGGCGAGATCCGCCGGGTCGGCTCGGTGCAGTCGCAAAAGGTCGACGTACGCCTGATCGCCGCCACCCACCGCGATCTCAAGAGCCTGGCCAAGGTCGGCCAGTTCCGCGAAGACCTCTACTACCGCCTGCACGTCATCGCCCTCAAGCTACCGCCACTGCGCGAACGTGGCAGCGACGTGCTCGAAATCGCCCGAGCCTTCCTCGCCCGCCAGTGCCAGCGCCAGGGCCGCAACGACCTGAGCTTCGCCGCCGACGCCGAACAGGCCATTCGTCATTATTCCTGGCCAGGCAACGTACGCGAACTGGAGAACGCCATCGAGCGCGCGGTGATCCTCTGCGAGGGCAAGAGCATCAGCGCCGAGTTGCTGGGCATCGACATCGAACTGGATGATCTGGAGGACGATTTTGCCGGCCTGCCGGCACAACAGGCCGGCAATGGCCATGAGCCCAGCGAGCCCACCGAGGATCTGTCTTTGGAAGACTACTTCCAGCACTTCGTCCTGGAGCACCAGGACCATATGACCGAGACCGAACTGGCGCGCAAGCTCGGCATCAGCCGCAAGTGCCTGTGGGAGCGGCGCCAGCGCCTGGGCATTCCACGGCGCAAGTCGTCCGGCGCTACCGCCGACTGAGGTGACAAACGAGGGAACCCAAGGTTCCCCTCCCTGTTACCCCTTCAACACTTAGTAACAAAGGCCGGGTCTTATGGTAACGAGAACCCGGCTTTTTTCTGCCCGCCGCACCACCCACGAACAGCGCAAACCCTTGATTTACAAGGACTCACAAAAACTGGCACGGGTTCTGCTTTATTGCTGGTACAACAACAATAACAAGCACCACCCCCAACAATAAAAACAACACGTAACGACTCCAGAACAACAAGAACAACAAGAATGGAGGCGCAGCTAACTGATCATTTTGGAAAGGAATTGCCTTTGGGGCTTGCCCCATAACCAGGCCGAGAACAACAAAACTGCCCCAAGGCAGCCCCAGTACTGGTTAGGTCACATGTGACCATGGCAGCGTCAGCATCCAAAGTAATCCGTTTGCTCTTGATCCCCCGAATGGGGGTCACTCATAGAGTCACTGACTTGAGAAACCGGGTAAATCAACAAAAACAATCAGCCCGTCATAATAATAAAAACAAAGCACGCACCAACTTGGGGGGGAGCCTAGGTTCCCCCAGTAGCTTCCAGCAACGCCCTCGCCTCAGATTCCTACCTGTTTCTGCATCATCTTCCGACTCAATGCTAGAATCCGTGCCATTCCTGTGGCCGCCCTGTACTGTGGCCCGTCATTTTGTCAAACAGTGCCTCCCATGCTGAAAAAGCTGTTCAAGTCTTTCCGCTCCCCCCTGCGCCGTGGCAAACACGTCCACAGCACCCCGCAAGTGCTGGGCCGCAGCCAGCACCCCATCGAACGCAATGAAATCAGTCGCTACGCCACCAGCGTGGTCGAGCGCCTGCAAAAGGCCGGCTACCAGGCCTATCTGGTCGGCGGCTGTGTACGCGACCTGCTGCTGGATATCGACCCCAAGGATTTCGACGTGGCCACCAGCGCCACCCCCGAGCAGGTGCGCGCCGAGTTTCGCAATGCCCGGGTAATCGGCCGCCGCTTCAAGCTGGTGCATGTGCACTTTGGCCGCGAGATCATCGAAGTGGCGACCTTCCGCGCCAACCACCCGGAGGGCGATGAGGAAGAGAACAGCAACCTGGCTTCGCGCAACGAGAGCGGGCGCATCCTGCGCGACAACGTCTACGGCACCCTGGAAGACGATGCCCAGCGCCGCGACTTCACCATCAATGCGTTGTACTACGACCCCAGTACCGAACGCATCCTCGACTACGCCAACGGCGTGCACGATATCCGCAACCACCTGATCCGCCTGATCGGTGACCCCACCCAGCGCTACCAGGAAGACCCCGTGCGCATGCTGCGCGCCGTGCGTTTCGCCGCCAAGCTGGACTTCGATATCGAGAAACACAGCGCCGCGCCCATCTACAAGCTGGCGCCCATGCTGGCGGAAATCCCGGCCGCGCGCCTGTTCGAGGAAGTGCTCAAGCTGTTCCTCTCCGGCTATGCCATCTATACCTATGACCTGCTGCTCGACTACGGCCTGTTCGGCCAGTTGTTCCCGGCCAGTGCCGAGGCGCTCAAGGCCAACCCGGACTACACCGACCAGCTGATCCGCAACGCCCTGGAAAACACTGACCTGCGCCTGCAGCAGGGCAAGACCGTGACCCCGGCCTTCCTCTTCGCCGCCCTGCTCTGGCCCGCCCTGCCGGCGCGGGTGCTCAAGCTACAGGAGCGCGGCATGCCGCCGATCCCGGCCATGCAGGAGGCGGCCCATGAGCTGATCAGCGAGCAGTGCCAGCGCATCGCGGTCCCCAAGCGTTTCACCATGCCGATCCGCGAGATCTGGGATATGCAGGAACGCCTGCCCCGGCGCAGCGGCAAGCGCGCCGACCTGCTGCTGGAGAATCCGCGCTTCCGCGCCGGTTACGACTTCCTCCTGCTGCGTGAAAGCGCGGGCGAGCAGACCGGCGGTCTGGGCGACTGGTGGACCCGCTACCAGGATGTCAGTGACAGCGAGCGACGCGCCATGATCCGCGACCTCAGTGGCAAGGACGATGGCCCAGGCGCTCCGCGCAAGCGCCGGCGCAGCAGTGGCAAACGCAAGCGCGGCCCGGGCGAAGGCAGCGGCGGCCCGGCCGGCGAATAAGATGCAGCGCGACTCCGAGAACAGGGTGCTGCGCACCTATATCGGCCTGGGCAGCAACCTGGCCACCCCCCTCGAACAACTGCGCAGCGCCCTGGCGGCGCTGGCAGCGCTGCCGCAAACCGCCCTGGTGGCCCAGTCCGCCTTTTATATCAGCGACCCGCTGGGCCCGGCGGATCAGCCACGCTACGTCAACGCCGTAGCCGCGCTGGACACCGAACTGGCGCCACTGCAGCTGCTCGATGCCCTGCAGCGTATCGAACTGGAGCAGGGCCGCACGCGCAAGGCCGAGCGCTGGGGCCCACGCACCCTGGACCTGGATATCCTGCTGTTTGGCGACCTGCAACTGGCCGAACCGCGCCTGACCGTGCCGCACTACCATATGCACGCCCGCGCCTTTGTCCTCTATCCGCTGGCGGAAATCGCCCCGGACCTGCGCCTGCCGGACGGCCGCGCGCTGACCGAACTCCTCGCTGCCTGCCCCTTCGCAGGCCTGGAACGGCTCAACAGATCTGAAACCGTCACGAGCGAAGGTTAGGCAAGGCGCAACGCAGCGAAGCGGAGTAACGGCCGCAGGCTGACCCGAGGGGCGAGCACGGCGAGTCAAGGCAGGCGAAAAACGCAGCGTAGCGAAGTAACAGCCAACGGCTGGCCCGTAGGGTGAGCGCAGCGAATCAAGCGGAGTGTACGTCTGTACATGAGCATGTTGAGCCTGCTTTTAACGCCGCATAACCGAGCGCAGTAGGTTTCATTGGCGGTAACGCCCGTAACAGGTCGGTAACACCCGCAATTGACTTCAAGCCCCCCCATCAGGACTATAGGCGTCCCGTTGCGCCACACCGGTGCAATTCGAGGCCAATGCAGGCCCATTTGAAGCAGCACAACTGCCGACGGAATGCCTGAGTGAGGACCGTTTTCATGCCTGATGTAACCCTGACCACCCTGCAAAGCCTCAAGCACAGTGGCGAAAAAATCGCCATGCTGACCTGCTACGACGCCACTTTCGCCCAGGCCGCCTGTCAGGCCGGAGTCGACGTGCTGCTGGTGGGTGACTCCCTGGGCATGGTCCTGCAGGGCCATGACAGCACCCTGCCGGTCAGCGTCAGCGATATGGCCTACCATGTGGCCTGCGTCAAACGCGGCAACCAGGGCGCGCTGATCCTCGCCGACCTGCCCTTTATGGCCTATGCCACCCACGAGCAGGCCCTGGCCAACAGTGCCGCGCTGATGCAAGCCGGCGCCCATATGGTCAAGCTGGAAGGCGCCGCCTGGCTGGCCGAGCCGATTCGCCTGCTGGCCGAGCGCGGCGTGCCGGTGTGCGCCCACCTGGGCCTGACCCCGCAGGCGGTGAATATCCTCGGCGGCTACAAGGTGCAGGGCCGTCAGGAAGCCCAGGCGCGGCAGATGCGCGCCGACGCCATGGCCCTGGAACAGGCCGGTGCGGCCATGTTGCTGCTCGAATGCGTGCCCAGCGAGCTGGCCGCCGAGATCAGCCAGGCGGTGAAAATTCCGGTCATCGGCATCGGTGCCGGCAATGCCACCGACGGCCAGGTGCTGGTCCTGCACGATATGCTCGGGCTGTCCCTGAGTGGCCGCACGCCCAAGTTCGTGAAGAACTTTATGACCGGCCAGAGCAGTATTGGCGGCGCCATCAGCGCTTATGTCAAAGCGGTCAAGGACCAGAGCTTCCCCGCCGCCGAACACGGATTTTCTGCATGAATACAGTCAAGACCGTGCGCGAGTTGCGCGCCGCCGTCAGCCAGGCGCGCAAGGAAGGCAAGCAGATTGCCTTTGTCCCGACCATGGGCAACCTGCACGCCGGCCACGCCGCCCTGGTGGAAAAGGCCGCCCAGCGCGCCGACTTCGTGGTCGCCAGCATCTTCGTCAACCCGCTGCAGTTCGGCCCCAGCGAAGACCTGGACAAGTACCCGCGCACCCTCGCCGCAGATCAGGACAAACTTCTGGCTGCCGGCTGCAATCTGCTGTTCCACCCGGATGTCGCCGAAATGTACCCCCACGGCATGGACGGCCAGACCCGGGTCAGCGTGCCTGGGATCTCCGAAGGTCTGTGCGGCGCCAGCCGTCCAGGCCACTTCGAAGGCGTGGCCACGGTGGTGAGCAAGCTGTTCAATATGGTCCAGCCGGATCTGGCGATCTTTGGCCAGAAGGATTTCCAGCAGCTGGCGGTGATCCGCACCCTGGTGCGCGACCTGAATATGCCGATCCAGATCATCGGCGAGCCCACGGTACGCGCCGAAGATGGCCTGGCTCTGTCCTCGCGCAATGGCTATCTGAATACCGAACAGCGGGCCATCGCTCCCCTGCTCTATCGCCAGCTGCAGGCCATGGCCGCCGCTATTCAGGCCGGAGAACGGGACTACCCGAAACTGGTCGAAGCTGCGCAGCAGCAGCAGCGTGAAGCCGGCTTTAAACCGGACTATCTGGAGATTCGCGAGGCCAATAGCCTGCGTCCCGCCAGCCAGGTGGATAGCCAATTGGTGATTCTGGTCGCCGCGGTCATTGGCAGCACCCGCCTGATCGACAACCTGGCCTTCGACCTGGCCTCTTAGCCACCCCGACTTGCCTGCCCCCCGTTGCAGCCAGTTACACTCAAGGCCCGGATGACTCCGGGCTTTTTGTTATTCGTTTGCCCAAAACAAGGAATTCGCTGCAATGGCCTATTACCAGCAACCGCACGCCGTCACCCAACTGCCCGCCTGGCAAGCCCTGCGCCAGCACCGAGAGCAGATGCACGACTTCAGCATGCGCGAAGCCTTTGCCAGCGATGCCCAGCGCTTCAAACGTTTCTCCCTGAGCCATAGCGGCCTGCTGCTGGACTACTCGAAAAACCTGATCAACGAGCACACCCTGCAGCTGCTTGTGCAACTGGCCGAGCAGGCACAACTGGGCAGGTCAATCCAGGTCCTGTTCAAGGGCGAGCGGGTCAACGCCTCGGAAGGCCGCGCCGCCCTGCACACCGCCCTGCGCAGCCCCATCGGCAAGCGTCTGGTGCTGGACGGCGTGGATCTGATCCCCGAAGTGCACCGCGTGCTCAACCAGATGACCGAACTGGTCAGTCGCATCCACAGCGGCCTGTGGCGCGGCTACAGCGACAAGCCGATCACCGAGGTGGTGAATATCGGTATCGGCGGCTCCTTCCTCGGCCCGCAACTGGTCTCCGAAGCGCTGCGCCCCTTTACCCAGCGCGGTGTGCGCTGCCACTACCTGGCCAATATCGACGGCAGCGAGTTCCGCGAACTGACCGCCCGGCTCAACCCCGAGACCACCCTGTTTATTGTCTCCTCGAAATCCTTCGGCACGCTGGAAACCCTGAAAAACGCCCTGGCCGCCCGCGACTGGTACCTGGCCCTGGGCGGGCCAGAAGCCGAGCTGCACAAGCACTTTATCGCGGTCACCAGCAACCAGCAGGCCGCCATCGAATTCGGCATCAAGGCCGAGAATATCTTCCCCATGTGGGACTGGGTCGGCGGGCGCTACTCGCTGTGGTCGGCCATCGGCCTGCCCATCGCCCTGGCCATCGGCGTATCCAACTTCAAGGAACTGCTGGCCGGCGCCTACGCCATGGACCAGCACTTCGAGCAGGCGCCACTGGCCGAGAACATGCCGGTGCTGATGGCCCTGCTGGGGATCTGGTACGGCAATTTCTGGGAGGCCAAGAGCCAGGCCATCCTGCCCTACGACCACTACCTGCGTAACTTCACCAAGCATCTGCAGCAGCTGGATATGGAATCCAATGGCAAGAGCGTGCGCCAGGACGGCAGCCCGGTGGACTTCAGCACCGGCCCGGCAATCTGGGGCGGCGTCGGCTGCAACGGCCAACACGCCTACCACCAGCTGCTGCACCAGGGCACTCAATTGATCCCGGCGGACTTTATCGTACCGGTCAACAGCTTCAGCCCACTGGCCGACCACCACCAGTGGCTGTTCGCCAACTGCCTGTCCCAGGCCCAGGCCCTGATGCAGGGCAAGACCCTGGACGAGGCCGCCGCAGAGTTGCGTGCCAAGGGCCTGAGTGATGACGAGGTACAGCGTCTGGCCCCGCACAAGGTGATCCCCGGCAATCGGCCGAGCAATATTCTGGTCATGACCCGAGTCGCGCCCTTCAACCTGGGCGCCCTGGTCGCCCTGTACGAGCACAAGGTGTTCGTGCAGAGCGCCATCTGGGGCATCAATGCCTTCGACCAGTGGGGCGTGGAGCTGGGCAAGGAGCTGGGCCTGGGCGTCTATCAGCGCCTGACCGGCCAGCTCGACACGCCGGCCAGCGATGCCTCGACCCAGGGCTTGATCCAGCACTTCCGCGAACGTCATCGCGGCTAGGAGCCTGCCGGACTTAGGACTGTCCTACTGCGGAGCAAGCGGATCCGGGCTTGAACCAAGCACCTGCTTGGTCCACCCTTATGGGCATCGCGGAACACAACAACAAGGACCCGCCATGTTCGAGATCACCCGCCACCCCGTGACCGATGCCGTGCGCCAGCACGCCCACCTGGATAACGACGACTACCTGCGCCTGTACCAGCAATCCATCGAGCAACCGGAGCGCTTCTGGAGCGAACAGGCCCAGGCCTTCCTGCACTGGTTCAAGCCCTGGGACAGCGTGCAGCAGGGTGATCTGCTCAGCGGTGCGGGCAGCTGGTTCAAGGGCGGGCAACTGAATGTCAGCTACAACTGCATCGACCGCCATCTTGAACAGCGCGGCGAGCAGATCGCCCTGATCTGGGAAGGCGACAACCCCAGCGAATCGGCCAACATCACCTACAACAAGCTGCACAGCCACGTCTGCCGCCTGGCTAACGTGCTGAAAAGCCGTGGGGTGAAGAAGGGCGACCGGGTGTGCATCTATATGCCGATGATCCCCGAAGCCACCTACGCCATGCTCGCCTGCGCACGCATTGGTGCGGTGCATTCGGTAGTGTTCGGCGGCTTCTCCCCGGACGCCCTGCGCGACCGCATCCTCGATGCCGACTGCCGCACAGTAATCACCGCCGATGAAGGCGTGCGCGGCGGCAAGTACGTGGCGCTCAAGGCCAATGTCGACAAGGCACTGCAGAGCTGCCCGGACGTCAGCACCGTGGTGGTAGTGGAGCGCACCCAGGGCGAGATCGACTGGGTGGAAGGCCGCGATATCTGGTACCACAAGGCCCTGAGCGAGGCATCCAGCGATTGCCCGGCCGAACCCATGGAGGCCGAGGACCCGCTGTTTATCCTCTATACCTCGGGTTCCACCGGCAAACCCAAAGGCGTGCTGCACAGCACCGGCGGCTATTTGCTGATGGCGGCCATGACCCACAAGTACGTGTTCGACTACCACGAAGGCGATATCTACTGGTGCACCGCCGACGTCGGCTGGGTCACCGGGCACAGCTATATCGTCTACGGGCCGCTGGCCAACGGCGCCACCAGCCTTGTATTCGAAGGCGTGCCCAACTACCCGGACGCCTCGCGCTTCTGGCAGGTGATCGACAAGCATCAGGTGAATATCTTCTACACCGCCCCCACCGCCCTGCGCGCCCTGATGCGTGAAGGCGAAGGCCCGGTCAAAACCACCTCACGGGCCAGCCTGCGCCTGCTCGGCTCGGTGGGCGAGCCGATCAACCCGGAAGCCTGGGAGTGGTACTTCAATGTGGTCGGCGAGCGCCGCTGCCCCATCGTCGACACCTGGTGGCAAACCGAAACCGGCGCCATCCTGATCACTCCGCTGCCCGGCGCCACCGACCTCAAGCCCGGCTCGGCGACCCGGCCATTCTTTGGCGTACAGCCGGTGCTGCTGGATGAACAGGGCAAGGAGATCGACGGACCCGGGGCCGGTGTGCTGGCCATCAAGGACAGCTGGCCAAGCCAGATCCGCAGCGTCTACGGCGACCACCAGCGCATGATCGACACCTATCTCAAACCCTACCCTGGCTACTACTTCAGCGGCGACGGCGCGCGACGCGACGAGGACGGCTACTACTGGATCACCGGGCGGGTGGATGACGTGATCAACGTCTCCGGCCACCGTATCGGCACCGCCGAGGTGGAAAGCGCCCTGGTGCTGCACGATGCGGTGGCCGAAGCGGCGGTGGTCGGCTACCCCCATGACGTCAAGGGCCAGGGCATCTACGCCTACGTCACCCTGATGAAAGGCAGCGAGCCCAGCGACGAACTGACCCAGGAGCTACTGGCCCTGGTCGGCAAGGAAATCGGCAGCTTCGCCAAGCCGGAGCTGATCCAGTGGGCCCCGGGCCTGCCCAAGACCCGCTCGGGCAAGATCATGCGCCGTATCCTGCGCAAGATCGCCTGCAACGAGCTGGACAATATGGGCGACACCTCGACCCTGGCCGACCCCAGCGTGGTGGATGGGCTGATTGGGCAGCGCCTTAATCGCTAGGCGGCTGCAGGTCATAGGGCGGGTTAGTTGGAAGCCTACCCCGCCCTGATGATCGCTGTGGTGGATGAAAAAAGCGTCATCCACCCTACGCGCTGACCAACCGGTTCGCAGGCTGGCCGCAGACAAAGCCTCTGTGCCAACATAGCGCCCTTTCGCGGCCCGCCGCGCCCAGATGAGGATCGCTAGATGCAAGACGTCGTCATAGTCGCCGCCACCCGTACCGCCATCGGCAGCTTCCAGGGCTCTCTGGCCAATATTCCGGCACCGGAGCTGGGCGCTGCCGTGATCCGTCGCCTGCTGGAACAAACCAACCTGGATGGCGCCCAGGTCGACGAAGTGATTCTCGGCCAGGTGCTCACCGCAGGCAGCGGGCAGAACCCGGCGCGCCAGGCCGCCATCCTCGCCGGCCTGCCCCATGCGGTACCGGCCCTGACCCTGAACAAGGTCTGCGGCTCGGGCCTCAAGGCCCTGCATCTGGGCGCCCAGGCCATTCGCTGTGGCGATGCCGAGGCGATCATCGCCGGCGGCATGGAGAACATGAGCCTGGCCCCCTACGTGATGCCCGGCGCCCGCACCGGCCTGCGCATGGGCCACGCCAAGCTGATCGACAGCATGATCACCGATGGTCTGTGGGATGCCTTCAACGACTACCACATGGGCATCACCGCCGAGAACCTAGTGGACAAGTACGGCATCAGCCGTGAAGCACAGGACGCCTTCGCCGCGGCCTCGCAGCAGAAAGCCGTGGCCGCCATCGAAGCCGGGCGCTTTGCTGACGAAATCACCCCGATCCTGATTCCCCAGCGCAAGGGCGACCCGATTGCCTTCGCCACTGACGAGCAACCCCGCGCCGGCACCACCGCCGAGTCCCTGGGCAAGCTGAAACCGGCATTCAAGAAGGACGGCAGCGTCACTGCCGGCAACGCCTCCAGCCTTAACGATGGCGCCGCCGCCGTGCTGCTGATGAGCGCCGATAAGGCCAAGGCCCTGGGCCTGCCGGTACTGGCCCGCATCGCCAGCTACGCCAATGCCGGGGTCGATCCGGCGATCATGGGCATCGGCCCGGTCGGCGCCACCCAGCGCTGCCTGGCCAAGGCCGGCTGGCAGCTGAGTGAGCTGGACCTGATCGAAGCCAACGAAGCCTTCGCCGCCCAGGCCCTGGCCGTGGGCAAGGAACTGAACTGGGACGCCAGCAAGGTCAACGTCAACGGCGGCGCCATTGCCCTCGGCCACCCCATCGGCGGTTCCGGCTGCCGCGTACTGGTGACCCTGCTGCACGAAATGATCAAACGCGACGCCAAGAAGGGCCTGGCCACCCTGTGCATCGGCGGCGGTCAGGGCGTGGCCCTGGCCATTGAGCGGGACTGAGTTGTAGGGTGGATCACGCTTCACCGATCCACCGCCGTGGTGGATGTAAACAGCGACATCCACCCGATCCAGTTCACCGACACAACGCCGGCCAAGTGCCGGCGTTTTTCTTGCTAAACTGCCGGCCTTTCCTTACTCCGAGATGCCGCGCATGCCTGCTCTTGACCAGGCGCTGCGCGCCGCCCTGACTCACCGTGAACCTCTGCTCGCCGAACTGCACAGCCAGGGCACCGACTGCTACCGCCTGTTCCATGGCAGCCAGGAAGGTGCCGGCGGCCTGACCCTGGATCGCTACGGCCCACAACTGCTGGTACAGAGCTTCCATCAGAGCCTGAGCCGCGAGCAGCTGCTGCCACTGGCAGCCCAGTGCGAGCAGGCTTTGGGTACAGCGCTGCAACTGGTCTACAACGACCGCGCTCAGGGCAACTCGCGGATCGATCGCAGCGATGCCGTCTACCAGGCCGATGCCGCAGCCCTGAGCGACCAGATTGGTCGGGAATGGGGACTCAACTACCGGGTGCGCGGCCGCCATGCCGGGCAGGACCCGCTGCTGTTTCTCGACCTGCGCAACGCCCGCAGCTGGGTCAAGGCCCATAGCACCGGCAAATCCGTGCTCAACCTGTTCGCCTACACCTGTGGCGTCGGCCTGAGTGCTGCGGCGGGCGGTGCGAATGAGGTGGTCAACCTCGATTTCGCCGAAGGAAACCTGGCGGTGGGCCGCGAGAACGGCGCGCTCAATCCCGAACTGCCGGCCATGCAGTTTATCCAGTCGGATTATTTTCCGGCGATTCGTCAGCTGGCCGGGCTGCCGATCAATGCCCGCTGCGGACAGAAACTGCCGCACTATCCGCGCCTTGAACAACGCCAGTTTGATCGGGTGTTTCTCGACCCGCCGGCCTGGGCCAAGAGCGCCTTTGGCACCGTCGACCTGCTGCGCGACTACCAGAGCCTGCTCAAACCGGCCATCCTAGCCACCGCCGTGGATGGCGTGCTGATCTGCTGCAACAACCTGGCAAAAGTGGCGATGGACGACTGGCGTGAACAGGTGCTGCGCTGCGCCGACAAGCTCGGTCGCCCGGTGCGTGATTGCCAGGTGCTGGCCCCGGCTGCGGACTTTCCCTCCAGCGATGGCCAACCACCGCTCAAGACCCTGATCCTGCAGTTCTAGAGCCTTTACGGGAAAAATCCAGCCTCTGCGGAACTGCACCGACGTGCCATACTCCAAGGCACCTTTGGTCGGCACAGATGCACTCTCCATGCTTAAAGGACTAACCCGCGCCGTCAGCGCCCTGCTTATCGCCCTCACCCTCTACAGCCTGCTGGGCTTTCTGATTCTGCCGGGCATCGCCCTGCGCATCGCCAACCAGCAACTGGCCCAGTACGCCACTGTGCCGGCCAGCCTGCAACGCCTGCAGCTCAACCCCTTCAGCCTGGAGCTCAGCGCCTGGGGCCTGAGCATCGGCGCGCCGGGCGAGGAACAGCTGGGCTTTCAGCGCCTGTACACCAACCTGCAACTGGACAGCCTGTGGGGCGGCGCCCTGCACCTGGCCGCCATCGAACTGGACAAACCCAATAGTCAGCTGCTATTCGACAAGCAGGGCCGCCTCAACCTGACGCAACTGTTCAAGCTGCCCGCCAGCGATCAAGCAGAACACGAGACAGCAAACAGCGAGCCGTTTCCCTTGCGTATCGGGCGAATTGCCCTGAGCCAGGGCAACCTGCATTTTCAGGATCTGCGCCCCAGCGAAGCCATCGAATTTCTCTATGACGACCTGAATATCGAGCTGTTCAACCTCAGCACCCTGCCTGAGGACAATGCCGAGCTGACACTTGCGGCCACAGGCCCTGGAGGCGGACGCATCGACTGGAGCGGTAACCTCAGCCTGGTGCCCCTGAGTTCCAGCGGCACCTTGAAAGTCAGCGACGGTCAGCTCAAGGCCATCTGGCCCTATGTACGCGACGCACTGCCCCTGACCTTGCAGGAGGGCGCCTTCACGTTCAGCAGCGACTACCAACTCAGCCTGACCGAGAGTACCCAGGTACAACTGGATAACCTGCAACTGCAGCTGGCGCCGTTCGCCATCAACGACAGCGCCGGGCAACCGCTGGTCAAACTGGCCAGCCTGGAGGTCAGCGAAAGCAGCCTGGATCTACTCAAGCAGCAGGTTGTGATCGGCAAGGTGCGCAGCCAGCAGCTACACGCCTGGGCCAGCCGCGAGTCCGATGGCCAACTGAACTGGCAGAAGCTGCTGGCCAGCGCCCCCGCCAGCCCGGCCACGAACGCCCCCGCCACAGCGCCAGACGGCGTCGAGTTGCCAGCGGAGCCAGCCAGTGACCCAGCGACAGCCGCCGGCAAACCCTGGCAGGTGCTGCTGCGTGATGTGCAACTGCGCGACTACCGCCTGCACCTGGCCGACCAGCTCCCCGAGCAGGATGTGGCCCTGGAACTGGGCCCGCTGAACCTCGACCTGCAGGACTTCGACAGCCTCGGCACCCGCCCCTTCAGCCTCAAGCTGGACACAGGTGTGGGCAAAAGCGGCCAGGTGCAGGCCACTGGCCAGGTACAGCTCAGCCCCACTACGGCCAATCTCAAGGTCGTCAGCCGCGATATCGACCTGCGTCTGGCCCAGGCCTACCTCAGCCCCTTCGTGCAGGTCGAGTTGCGCAGCGGCCTGCTCGGCAGCGATCTGGCGGTCGAGCTGAACAGCACCGAGCCGCTGGCCCTGTCCATCGCCGGCAGCGCCCAGATCAGTCAGCTGCACAGCCTGGACACCCTCAAGCAGCGTGATCTGCTGCGTTGGCAGCAACTCGACCTGCAGGGCCTGAACTACCGGCATGGGGAACGCCTGCAGATCGACAAGGTACTGCTCAGCCAACCCTATGCGCGCTTTATCATCAATGAAGACCTCAGCACCAACCTCAGCGAACTGCTGATCCCCCAACCGCCTGCCACAGACAACACAACACCGGCCGCCCCACCCCTGGCCATCAACATCGGCGAGATTGCCTTCAAGGACGGCTCGGCGAATTTCGCCGACTTCAGCCTGACACCCAACTTTGCCACCGCCATCCAGCAGATGAACGGCCGCATCGGCACCCTCGACAGCCAGACCCAGAAACCTGCAGGCGTGGATATCACCGGCAAGGTGGACCGCTATGCGCCCGTCAGCATCAAGGGCCAGCTCAACCCCTTCGACCCACTGGACAGCCTGGACATTCACACCCTGTTCAAACAGGTCGAGCTGACCACCCTGACCCCCTACTCCGGCAAGTTCGCCGGCTTTCGCATCCGCAAGGGCCGGCTCAACCTCGACCTGCATTACCGCATCAGCAAAGGCCAGCTCAACGCAGAAAACAGCGTGGTGGTGGAGCAGCTGCAGCTGGGCGAAAAGGTCGACAGCCCCAATGCCGTGGACCTGCCGATACGTTTGGCGGTCGCCCTGCTCAAGGACACCGAGGGTAAAATCGCCATCAACCTGCCAGTCAAGGGCGACCTCAACAACCCCGAGTTCAGCGTGATGCCCATCGTCTGGCAGACCCTGCGCAATCTGGTACTGCGCGCCGCCCAGGCCCCATTCAAATTTATCGGCGGACTAGTCAGTGGCGGTAGCGATGTCGACCTGAGCAACGTGCCCTTTGCCGCCGGCAGCAGCGAACTGGAGGCCAGCGCCCAAAGCACCCTGGATATTCTGGCCAATGCCCTCAAGGAACGCCCGGCTCTGCGCCTTGAAGTGGAAGGTGTCAGCGCCGACAGCGATGGGCCATTACTGGCCGAACAGCGCCTACAGCGCGAATTCCAGAATACCTGGCAACGGATTCTGCAACGCCGTGGCGAGAGCGTGCCCGCCGATACCAGCCTGCTGGTCGTACCGGAAGACGAACAGGGCGCACTGCTGGAAGGGATTTACCGCGCACGCCTGAAGCAGCAACCGCCGCCCGAATGGCGTGAGCTGGACGATGAGCAGCGCAGTGCTCAACTGCGCGCTGCCGTGCTGCAGTCCTGGGCCCAGAGCAGCTTGCTGCAGCGTCAGCTGGCCCAGGCTCGCGCTGCCAGCATCAAGGACTATCTGGTGGACCGCGGCGGGCTGGCGGGCGAACGCATCTATCTGCTGGATGTCAAACTGACTGAGGCACAAGCCGACGGCAGCGTACTCAGCGCCCTGCACCTGGACAGTGAATGACCATGAAAACCCTGATCAAAGGCTTGCTAATCCTCATGCTAATTGGCAGCCCCCTTGTAGCTCTGGCTGAAACCCTGCGCTGTGGCAGCCAGCTGGTGAGCATCGGTGATCGCCGTTTTGAGGTGCTGCAAAAGTGTGGCGAACCCGCCTACCGTGACCTGGTCGGTTACAGCTTGAGTAAAAATGAACGCCGCGAATACAGCGTCGAAGAGTGGGTCTATGGCCCTGATAACGGCATGCTCAGCATCCTCACCTTTGAGGGTAATCGCCTGAGTCAGATCGAGCGGCAGCGTAGCCGCTGATAGGTCATTCCATGAAAGCCCTGATCCTCGGCCTGCTTCTGCTGGTGCCCTTGACTGCACAGGCTTCATCGACCCTGCGCTGCGGCAGTCAGCTCATCAGTACGAATGACGCCAGCAGTACAGTACTGCACAAATGCGGCGAGCCCATCAGCCGGGACTTTCTCGGCTACCGTGAGCGCCTGGATATCTATGGCTACCGCCATGAAGTGGCGGTGGAGGAATGGACCTATGGCCCACGCAACGGCATGTACCACTTCCTGCGGTTCGAGGCCAACCGCCTGATCAAGATCGACAGCAAACGCGGTAACTGACAAAGCCGCTGGCGCCTGCTAGCCTCGCCGGCCTGCCACCAAGGAAAGGTCGTCGATGCTGATCATCCCCGCCGAACACCCTCTGGACTGGAAAAAACCACCCGTTATCACCCTGCTGCTGATCCTGCTCAATGTGCTGATCTACTTCGGCTATCAGGGCGGCGATCAGACTCGGGAAGAACAAGCGGTCAAACTCTACCTCGATGGCGGCCTGCTCAACCGCGAGCGCGCCCTGTTTATACCGGCCTTTACCGAGCGCCATGAACTGGACGAGGAGACGCGCGAACAGCTGGACGCCATGCGCCGCCGCGATCTGGCCAGGTTGGTATTGTTCGACCTGCAGTTCGAGCACAACCTGCATCACCACCCCGACTATCTGAGCGACCCGACCTGGCAGCAGGCGCGACAGAAAGCAGAAGCCGCGCGCGATCGCATCAGCATCATGCGGTTCGGCTTTATCCCCGCCAAGTTCAGCCTTGAAGGCCTGTTTGGCGCCATGTTCCTGCATGGTGACTTCGGCCACCTGGCCGGCAACATGCTGTTCCTGTTTATCTTTGGCTTCGCCCTGGAAATCGCCCTGGGACGCTGGGTCTACCTGGGGCTGTACCTGCTCAGTGGGGTGTCATCGCATCTGTTGTGGTGGATCATGGATCCGGCCTGGATCGCCGGAGTGGGCGCCTCAGGTGCGATTTCCGGGTTGATGGGCATGTACCTCGGGGTCTACGGCCTACGCCGGATCAACTTCTTCTACTGGCTAGGCCCGCTGTTTGGTTACTTCCGCGCCCCGGCCCTGTGGATCCTGCCGGTGTGGTTGGGCAAAGAGCTATACGGCTTGCTGCTGGCCAATGACAACGTCAACTACTACGCCCACCTGGGCGGGCTGCTGGCCGGATTCGCCTGCGTCTGGCTGCCACGCCAGACCAACCAGCTGAAGGTCGACGAAGCCTATCTGCACAAAGAGGACCCGGACGCCGATTTCAAGCGCGAGTTGGCCAGCCTGGATCAGCAGATCGGCAGCTTCGCCCTGGAGCAGGCAGCCCAACGCGGCCTGGCCATGCTCGGCCGCTACCCGGGGCGTGCGCCGCTGCTGGAACGCCTCTATCCCCTGGCCCTGAACCGCAAGGATCGGGCGCTGCTCAGCAGCGTGCTGCAACAGCTGCTCAAGCTCCCCGAGGACGCCCCCAGCCAGGCCCTGCTGCAGCGCCTGGCCGAGGATAGCGGCAACCCGCAGCATGGCCTGCTGCGTCACCCCGGCGTGCAACTGCACCTGTTGCAGCGCCTGCTCAGTGGGCACGACAACCAACTGGCCCTGGGTGCCTGGCGACGCCTGAGCCAGGGTGCTCAGCGCCCGGAGAAGCTGCCAGCCCTGACCCTGCAGCTGGCCAAGTTGCTGGGCAAACAGGGCGACTTTCGCGGCCTGGCTGAACTGGCCCACTTCCTCGGCGAGGCCTACCCCATGGCCGAGCAGACCCGCCAGCTAAGCCTCTACCGCCAGCATCTGCAGCGCTAAGGCGGCCGCTCAGGCCTGAGTGGTGAGCTTGGCCAAGGTCGTCTGCAGCGCCCGGACCTCAACCAGCAGCGGCGACTGCGGGTAACGGGTCAGGATAAAGGTCAGCAGCTTCTGCGCCGGCTCGACCTGCCCCAGGCCCTCGGCAAAACCCCGGGCCGCCAGCAGATAGGCCCGGGGAATATGCGGATAGCTGGGAAAGCGCTGGTGCAGATTGCGCAACAGGCTCAGGGCCTCGCGGGTCTTGTGGCGCTGCAGCAGGGCCTCGGCCACCACTTCGCAGACCTGGGCGTCCTCGGGCAGATAATCGGCCTGTAGCTGACGGGCATTGAGCAGCGCCGTTGCGGCCAGAGATGGATTCAAGCGTGCGGCCAGGGGCAGGTAGTGGCTCAGATGACGCAGACAACGGCTGCGCTCACGCAGGCCGAACAGCAGCTGGTGGAAGCGTTCATTGAGCCTGATGTCGTGATCATTACGTTCAAGGGCTGCAGCCAGGGTTTCCAGGGCCTGGCCACTCTGGCCCTCCTTGAGGCGGATCTCGGCCTGGGCCAGGGCGCGACGGCGCTGATATTCAGCCGTCGGATAAGAGGCCTGGCCATTCTCATCGGCGATCACATAACCCAGGGCGCCCTGATACTGGAACACCGCATAGCCCATCATGGCGCACATCACCACGCCGAAATAGGCGAACAGAAAGGCCGCAATCGGCACCAGCACCACCCGGGGCAGGCCGCTGGAAAGCATATGGGTCACCCAGCCCGGCGACTGCCAGAGGATAAACAGAAAGGCGCAGAGAATCAGGTAGCGCCAGCCCATGGCGCGCATCACCTGGCCCACCTGATCGGGACTCAGGGCCGCACCCAGCTCCTTGTCCAGAGCCAGGCGGATAATGCTGGCCGGCATGGCCAGGAGGATGCCCAGGGTCACCGCCCAGTAAAGCGCTTCGCTGTTGAAGTCCGCCGCCAGCCACAGTGCGCCAAAAGCAATGGCGAACACCACCAGCTGGCGAAAGAACAGGCTGAAGCCCTCAGGGCTGAAGGCGCTGAGCAGGCTGGGGGCCTGGCTGCCGGCCTGGCAGCTGGCCTCGATCACGCTGTGAAAATACTTGGTCGCCACGCTGAACAGGCAGCCCCAGAGGATCAGCGACTGCGGCATAAACAGGCTGGCCAGGGCCAGCAGTACGGCAAAGGTCATGGGGCCGCCCTGCAGCCCATAGAGAAAGAAGCTGGGAATCCGCTCCCAGAACGGCTGGGCCGTGTTGGCCGCGCCAAGGAACTGCAGCTGCACATTGCACAACGGGCAGACCGGCAACTCGTCCGGGGCATCGGCATTCAGGGGGATACAGCAGTCGCCGAAGCTGCGCTCGCACGGCAGGCACTGCCAGGTGGCGGGTTGCGCCGGATGGTAACGGCAGAGGGTCTTGTCCATAAGCTGGGCTTCCTAAAAGACGGCATCAACAATCGCCGGGAGCGATTTTCAACGTCGCGCAGCGACGGCCCGAAGGGTGGCCGCCTGGGATCGCAGGCCATAAAAAAAGAGGGCCATCGAGGCCCTCTTCTTGTGTACCGCGAGACGGGGGAAGTTTACACCCCCGAAGCCTCGGCGGCAGCCACGTCCTTGATGGACAGCTTGATACGGCCGCGGTTATCCACGTCCAGTACCAACACCTTCACTTCCTGACCTTCCTTGAGCACGTCGGTGACCTTCTCCACGCGCTGATCGCTGAGCATGGAGATGTGCACCAGGCCGTCCTTGCCCGGCAGGATGTTGACGAAGGCACCGAAGTCAACGATGCGCTCAACCTTGCCGACGTAGATCTTGCCGATCTCGGCTTCCGCAGTGATGGCCAGTACGCGCTGCTTGGCAGCCTCGGCCGCTTCCTTGGTTTCGCCGAATATCTTGATCGAGCCGTCGTCTTCGATATCGATCGAAGCCTTGGTTTCTTCGCAGATGGCGCGGATGGTGGCGCCGCCCTTGCCGATCACGTCGCGGATCTTGTCCTGGTCGATCTTCATTGCCAGCATGGTCGGCGCGTTGGCCGACAGCTCGCTGCGCGACTGGGCAATCACCTGGTTCATCTGGCCGAGGATGTTCAGACGCGCTTCCAGCGCCTGCTCCAGGGCCTGCTCCATGATTTCTTCGGTGATGCCCTGGATCTTGATGTCCATCTGCAGTGCGGTCACGCCCTTGGCGGTACCGGCTACCTTGAAGTCCATGTCGCCCAGGTGGTCTTCGTCGCCGAGGATGTCGGTCAGTACGGCGAACTTGTCACCTTCCTTGACCAGGCCCATGGCGATACCGGCCACCGGCGCCTTCATCGGCACACCGGCGTCCATCAGGGCCAGGGAAGCACCGCAGACCGAGGCCATGGAGGACGAACCGTTGGATTCGGTGATTTCCGACACCACACGGATGGTGTACGGGAATTCGTCGGCGCTCGGCAGCATGGCGGCTACGCCACGACGGGCCAGGCGACCGTGACCGATTTCGCGGCGACCGGTGGCGCCCATGCGACCACACTCGCCCACCGAGTACGGCGGGAAGTTGTAGTGCAGCATAAAGGGGTCTTTCTTCTCGCCTTCCAGGGTGTCGAGCAGCTGCGCGTCACGGGCGGTACCGAGGGTGGCAACCACCAGGGCCTGGGTTTCGCCACGGGTGAAAAGCGCCGAACCGTGGGTCTTGTCCAGTACCCCGACTTCGATGTTCAGGCCACGTACGGTGCGGGTGTCACGGCCGTCGATACGCGGTTTGCCGTTGACGATGTTCTCGCGCACGGTGCGGTATTCGATTTCGCCGAAGGCATCCTTCACTTCACCGGCAGAAGGCTGGCCTTCTTCGCCGGAGAACTTGGCCACCACCTGGTCTTTCAGCTCGCCCAGGCGCGCATAGCGGTCCTGCTTGATGGTGATGGTGTAGGCCTGGGAAATGGCCTCGCCGAATTCGCTGCGGATGGCGTCCAGCAGCGCGGTGTTGGCCTGCGGGGCAGTCCAGTCCCAACGCGGCTTGCCGGCTTCGGCGGCGAGCTCTTCCACGGCCTTGATCACCGACTGGAATTCGTCATGGGCGAACAGCACGGCGCCCAGCATCTGGTCTTCGGTCAGCTCCTTGGCTTCCGACTCGACCATCAGCACGGCATCCTTGGTGCCGGCCACGACCATGTCCAGGCTGGAGGCCTTGAGCTGCTCGTAGGTCGGGTTCAGCAGGTAGCCGGTTTCCGGGTGGAAGGCCACACGGGCGGCGCCGATCGGGCCGTCGAACGGGATGCCGGAGATGGCCAGGGCGGCCGAGGTGCCGATCATCGCGGCGATGTCCGGATCGGTCTTCTTGCTGGTGGAGACCACGGTGCAGATCACCTGCACTTCGTTCTGGAAGCCTTCCGGGAACAGCGGGCGGATCGGGCGGTCGATCAGACGCGAGGTCAGGGTCTCTTTCTCGCTCGGACGCGCTTCACGCTTGAAGAAGCCACCGGGGATCTTGCCGGCTGCGTAGGTTTTTTCCTGGTAGTGCACCGACAGCGGGAAAAAGCCTTTGCTCGGATCGGCACTCTTGGCGCCGGTGACGGCCACCAGCACGGTCACGTCGTTATCGACGGTGACCAGCACGGCGCCGGAGGCCTGGCGGGCGATACGGCCCGTTTCGAGGGTAACGGTCGACTGACCGAACTGGAACTTCTTGATTACCGGGTTCACGGTGTTTTCCTTCTCTTTGTTGCCCTTGGGGAAAGCGGTTCTTACAACCCTGGCTCGACATGCGAACACAGGGGTCTTGCAGAATGAGTGGGCGGTTACGGGAATCGGACCCGCTATCGTCCAAAACAGCCAAAGCAGAAAAGCAAAAGCTGGAAGCGGGGCAGGCCCCACTTCCAGCTTCGGCAGTCAGCTACGCATAAGCATTGCTTAGCGACGCAGACCCAGGCGACCGATCAGGGTGCTGTAACGATTGGCGTCCTTACCCTTCAGGTAGTCCAGCAGCTTGCGGCGCTGGTTAACCATGCGGATCAGACCACGACGGCTGTGGTGGTCTTTGCCGTTGGCCTTGAAGTGGCCTTGCAGCTTGTTGATGTTGGCGGACAGCAGGGCTACCTGCACTTCCGGGCTACCGGTGTCGCCTTCAGCTTGCTTGTAATCGTTAACGATCTGGGCTTTTTCTACAGCGCTGAGTGCCATATGGGCAATCCTCTCAGTTAGGCAACTGCCGAAACAGTCGCAATAGGCCGGGAATCGCTTCCCGTGTTTTAAAAGGAGGTATGACCGTGCCTATTAACAGCCACCCTCGATACACGCAGGGCGGAGCCAAAACCCCAACCCGCGCTACGGTCATCTGACCGCATTTGCTTGCGACCCAGGCTAGGCCTTGGTCGAAATCAATCGACGCGGCGCAATGCGCCCGTCTTCGCTCACTTCACCGATACCGATAAAGCGGCCATTGTGATCCTGTACCCGCACCATGCCGAACTTCGGCGCTTCCGGTGCGCGCACCGGCTGCCCTTGCAACCAGTAGAACGCACTGTGCTCGGAAAACTGCAGCAGTGGCCAGTGTTGCAGGCCGCTATCGACCGGCTGCAGAAACTGATCAACCGCTTCATTGCCGCCTTCGCCATGCACCCGTTCCAGCTCTTCGAGCGTCACGGTGCGGCTCAGATCGAAGGGCCCGGCCTTGGTACGGCGCAGTTCCGCGACATGGGCACCACAGCCGAGCAGCTGGCCAATATCCTCCACCAGGGTACGGATATAGGTGCCTTTGCTGCAGTCCACGGCCAGTCGCGCCTGATCACCTTCGCAGGCGAGTAATTCCAAGCGCGCAATAGTAACAGAACGCGGCTCGCGCTCCACCACTTCACCGGCACGGGCCAGCTTATAAAGGGGCTGCCCGTCACGCTTGAGGGCCGAGTACATCGGCGGTATCTGGCTGATTTCACCGCGAAAACGCGGCAACAGCGCTTCGATATCGACACGACCAACGGTCACCTCGCGACGCTCCAGCACTTCGCCTTCGGCATCGCCGGTGCTGGTGGTCACCCCCAGCTGCATCAGGGTCTCATAGCCCTTGTCGGCATCCAGCAGGTACTGGGAGAACTTGGTCGCCTCGCCGAAGCACAGCGGCAGCACGCCGGTGGCCAGAGGGTCGAGGCTGCCGGTGTGGCCGGCCTTCTCGGCGTTGAGCAGCCAGCGCACCTTCTGCAAGGCGGCGTTGGAACTGAAGCCCTTGGGCTTGTCGAGCAGGATGATGCCATTGACCTGGCGACGGATACGTTTGACCTGGGCCACGGCTTTACTCCTTGGCCTCGGTAACGTCGTCGCCATGCAGGCGGTCTTCGCTGACGGCGCGCTCGATCAGGGCCGACAGCTCAGCCCCGCGGATCACGCTTTCGTCGTAATGGAAGCGCAGGTTGGGTACGCTGCGCAGCTTCATGGCGCGGCCCAGCTGCATGCGCAAAAAGCCACTGGCGTCGTTGAGCACCTTGAGGCTTTGCGCCACGCTGTCCACGCCATCGATGGGCTCAGCACCCATAAAGGTGACGAACACCTTGGCATGACTGGCGTCACGGCTGACCTCGACGGCGGTCACAGTGACCAGACCACCCAGGCGCGGATCCTTGATTTCCATGCGGATCAGTTGTGCCAGTTCCCGCTGGATCTGGTCACCGATACGCTGGGCACGGCTAAATTCTTTGGCCATTTCAACTACCTTTCACTCGCCGCGAGGCCTTGGCGGGCATCGGGCTCAAAAGCGGCAAACGCCCGGCCACGTCTAGACGGGGCCGGGCGCTGCATATTGCAACTCGCGATACAGGCCTGTTACAGGCTGCGAGCCACCTGGACCTTCTCGTACACTTCGATCTTGTCGCCAGGCTTGACGTCGTTGTAGCTCTTCACGCCGATACCGCACTCCATGCCGGCACGCACCTCGGACATGTCGTCCTTGAAGCGGCGCAGGGACTCCAGTTCGCCTTCGAAGATCACCACGTCGTCGCGCAGTACGCGGATCGGGCGGTTACGGTAAACAGTCCCTTCAACCACCATACAACCGGCGATTGCACCGAACTTCGGCGAACGGAACACATCACGCACTTCCGCGATACCCAGGATGTTCTCCCGTACATCGCTGCCGAGCATACCGGTCAGGGCTTTCTTGACGTCTTCGATGATGTCGTAGATCACGTTGTAGTAACGCATATCCAGGCTTTCCTGCTCGACGATCTTCCGTGCACCGGCATCGGCACGCACGTTGAAGCCGAACAGCACGGCATTGGAGGCCAGGGCCAGGTTGGCGTCGGACTCGGTGATACCACCGACGCCGCCCGCTACCACACGCACCTGCACTTCATCGTTGCCCAGGCCACTGAGCGAGCCCTGCAGCGCTTCAAGGGAGCCGCGTACGTCAGCCTTGATCACGATGTTGAGGGTCTTCTTCTCTTCCTGGCCCATGCTTTCGAAGATGTTTTCCAGCTTGCCGGCATGGGCGCGGGCCAGCTTGACCTCGCGGAACTTGCCCTGACGGAACAGCGCCACTTCACGCGCCTTGCGCTCGTCGGCGACCACAGTCAGCTCGTCGCCGGCTTCCGGGGTGCCATCCAGACCGAGGATTTCCACCGGAATCGACGGACCGGCTTCCTTGATCGGCTTGCCGTTCTCGTCGAGCATGGCGCGGATGCGGCCGTAGTTGGAACCCACCAGGGCCATATCGCCCTGACGCAGGGTCCCGTCCTGAACCAGTACGGTAGCCACCGGGCCACGGCCCTTGTCCAGACGGGACTCGACCACAACACCGCGGCCCGGCGCCGAAGGCACGGCCTTCAGTTCCAGCACTTCGGCCTGCAGCAGTACGGCTTCGAGCAGCTCGTCGACGCCGGTACCCGCCTTGGCGGAAACCGGCACATAGGGTGCGTCGCCGCCCCACTCTTCCGGGATCACATCCAGCGCGGCCAGGCCGTTTTTGATGTTGTCCGGATTGGCTTCCGGCTTGTCCATCTTGTTGATCGCGACCACGATCGGCACGCCAGCGGCTTTCGCATGCTGCACGGCTTCCTGGGTCTGCGGCATAACGCCGTCATCGGCGGCCACCACCAGAATCACGATATCGGTGGCCTGGGCACCACGGGCACGCATGGCGGTAAACGCAGCGTGGCCCGGAGTGTCGAGGAAGGTGACCATGCCGCGGTCGGTTTCCACGTGGTAGGCGCCGATGTGCTGGGTGATACCACCGGCTTCGCCGGCAGCTACCTTGGCGCGACGGATATAGTCGAGCAGCGAAGTCTTACCATGGTCGACGTGACCCATGACGGTCACCACCGGCGCACGGGATACCGCCTCGCCTTCGAACTTCAGGGACTCGGCCAGCTGCTCTTCCAGGGCGTTGTCGCTGACCAGCGTGACCTTGTGGCCCAGCTCTTCGGCGATCAGCTGGGCAGTTTCCTGGTCCAGCACCTGGTTGATGGTCACCGGGGTGCCCATCTTGAACATGAACTTGATGACTTCAGCCGCCTTGACCGACATCTGCTGGGACAGTTCGCCCACGGTGATGGTCTCGCCAATGGCCACTTCACGCACCACCGGACCGGTCGGGCTCTGGAAGCCATGCTGATTGCGCTTCTTCAGCTTGGACTTGCCACGCCCACCGCGGCGGAAACCATCGCTCTCTTCGTCGATGGTACGCGGCGCCACACGGGGGGCCGGCACCTTCTCTTTAACGGTCGGACGGTGCTGGGTAACCTTGCGCTCGCCACGACGGTCGTCGTCGTTGCGGGCCTTGTCCGGACGGCGCAGCTCATCCTTCTTGCGCTCTTCAACAGGCGCTACCACCGGGATATCGACGACCGGCGCCAGATCCACAGAGGCCGGCGCAGGCGCGGCAGGTGCAGCCGACTCGGCAGCAGGCTGCTGCTTGGCCGCTTCCTCGGCCTTGCGCTTGGCTTCCTCTTCCGCCTTCAGGCGTGCGGCTTCGGCAGCAGCTTGCTGCTCGGCCAGCTCGCGCTGCTTCTCGGCTTCGATTTCTTCAGCGCTGCGCTTGACGAAGGTCTTCTTCTTGCGCACTTCGACGCTGATGGTCTTGCTACCAGCCACCCGCAGGGTACTGGTGGTCTTGCGCTGCAAGGTAATCTTGCGCGGCTCTTCCACCTTGTCGCCGTGGCTGCTCTTGAGATAGGCCAACAGGGCCTGTTTCTCACTGTCGGTTACGGCTTGCTCGGCACTCTTGTGCGGCAAACCTGCCTCACTCATTTGCTGCAGCAGGCGTTCAACCGGCGTATTGACCACTTGGGCCAGTTCTTTCACCGTGACTTGCGTCATGCATTCCTCTCCTCAGGCCGCAACTACTTACTCGAACCAATGGGCTCGGGCGGCCATGATCAACTTGCCGGCACGCTCAGCGTCGATACCGTCGATGTCGAGCAGGTCGTCAATCGACTGCTCGGCCAGGTCTTCGCGGTTAATCACGCCGCGCACTGCCAGTTCATGCGCAAGCGTCTTGTCCATACCCTCAAGTGAGAGCAGGTCTTCGGCCGGGTGGGCATCTGCCAGCTTTTCCTCGTTGGCGATGGCTTTGGTCAGCAGGCGATCTTTGGCCCGAGCACGCAGCTCGGTGACGATATCTTCGTCAAAACCATCGATGCTGAGCATCTCTTCCATCGGTACGTAGGCAATCTCTTCGAGGCTGGTAAAGCCCTCTTCGACCAGCACCTGGGCCAGTTCCTCGTCGACTTCCAGCTCGTCGATAAAGCTCTGCAGGATGTCGCCAGTCTCGGCCTGTTGCTTGGCCTGAATATCGGCTTCGGACATGACGTTCAGGGTCCAGCCCGTCAGCTGGCTGGCCAGGCGCACGTTCTGACCACCACGGCCAATGGCCTGGGCCAGGTTGTCTTCGCCCACGGCGATGTCCATGGCATGGGCATCTTCGTCGACGATGATGGCGGCCACTTCGGCCGGCGACATGGCGTTGATCACGAACTGTGCCGGATTCTCATCCCACAGCACGATGTCCACACGCTCACCCGCCAGCTCACCGGAGACGGCCTGCACACGGGAACCGCGCATGCCGATACAGGCACCCTGCGGATCAATGCGCTTGTCTTTCGAGCGCACTGCCAGCTTGGCGCGCGAGCCCGGATCGCGCGAGGCGCCCATGACTTCGATCAGGCCTTCGGCGATTTCCGGTACTTCGATACGGAACAGCTCGATCAGCATTTCCGGCGCGGTACGCGACAGGATCAGTTGCGGGCCGCGGTTCTCGGTGCGAATTTCCTTGAGCAGGGCGCGCAGACGCACGCCCACGCGGAAGGTTTCGCGGGAAATGATGTCTTCGCGGGCCAGCAGGGCTTCGGCGTTGTTGCCCAGGTCGACGATCACGCTGTCGCGGGTGACTTTCTTCACGGTACCGGAGATGATCTCGCCCAGGCGCTCGCGGTAGGCATCGACGATCTGCGCCCGCTCGGCCTCGCGCACCTTCTGCACGATCACCTGTTTGGCGGTTTGCGCGGCGATACGACCGAACTCGATGGACTCGATCTTCTCTTCCAGCACGTCACCGACCTTGGCATTGGCCTCGACGGCGCGCGGCATATCGACGGTAACCTGGTGGGCCGGATCGTCGAAATCGGCCTCGTCCACCACTGTCCAGCAGCGGAAGGTTTCATAGCTGCCGTTCTGGCGATTGATCGCCACGCGCAGTTCCACTTCGTCCTCGAAACGCTTCTTGGTGGCGGTGGCCAGGGCCAGTTCCAGCGCTTCAAAAATCACACTTGCCGGTACGCCCTTTTCATTGGACACCGACTCAACAACCAGCAGTACTTCTTTGCTCATCGTACGCCTCGCCTTTCGCAATCCATTGGATCCGCGCAATCCGCGCTAGCTGCGCAATCCATGCAGCTAGCGCGGATTACGCGTTTCAATCAAACCTGGGGATGATATTGGCCTTGTCGATCGAATCGATCGGCAAGAGGAATTCGTGGTCACCCTCCTGAACCACCACATCCTGTTCTTCTACACCACGTAGAAGGCCCTGAAAGTTGCGTCGTCCTTCAAAAGGCGAGCGCAGCTTGATTTTCACTTGCTCACCGGCATGGCTGGCAAACTGCTCAAGAGTGAACAGCGGCCGATCCATGCCCGGGGAAGACACCTCCAGGGTGTATTCCGAGGTGATGGGATCCTCGACATCGAGCACACCACTGAGTTGTCTACTGACAATCTCGCAGTCGTCGATCAGGATGCCATCCGCCTTGTCGATATATACGCGCAGCAGCGAATGCCGCCCCTGCGACAGGAACTCAATACCCCAGCATTGATAGCCAAGCGCCTCAACTACCGGGGCCACCAAGGCCTGCAACTGTTCTAGCTTGCTCGACACCTGAACCCCTCGCGCATGCTGTAGAAATAAAAAATGGGCGAAACGCCCATCATCAAACCGCCCTCTAAAGGCCGGCAAAGCTGACTCCCAGCTAGCAAAAAGCCCCTGAAAAGGGGCTCCGCGACTGCTTAATGCGGGGTTGGTAGCTCTACCAACCATCTTCGGATTCATCATCCGAGGAGAGACCTGACTGCTCTTCCCACATCAAAGCTGGGGCCGAAGTATACGGCCGAACCCACTCAAGGGTCAACCGACACTCCAGAAACAAACAAGCCCGCATAAAGCGGGCTTGCTTGAAAATTGGTACCGAGGAGGGGACTCGAACCCCTACAGCCTATGGCCACTACCACCTCAAGGTAGCGTGTCTACCAATTCCACCACCTCGGCAAAATCGTTTGCAACTTACCGCTTTATTGCTGCTCTGGAACCTGAGGTACATCGACTGCTTCAGCAGCCGGCGCAGCGGCCTCCAGAACCGGTACATCTTCAACAGCCGGCTTGGCCTGCTGAACTTCCAAGACCGCTGGATCAGGCAAACCAACCTGAGCCAAACCATCAGCCTTTTCTTTAGCAAAGAACGCTAAACCCAGGCTGGTCAAGAAAAAACCGGTGGCGAGTATAGCAGTAACGCGACTCAGAAAGGTAGTACTTCCTTGACTGCCGAAGACAGTAGCAGAAGCCCCCGAACCAAAAGACGCGCCTGCATCGGCACCTTTGCCCTGCTGCAGCAAAACCAGTACTACGACACCAATGGCGCCCAGCAGATGCAAAACAACAATAACTGTTTCCAGCATTTCTTTAGCTTCCTGCGGCGCGACAGATCGCCCCGAAATCATCTGCATTCAGAGAGGCTCCACCCACAAGCCCCCCATCGATATCCGGCATACCGAACAACTCGGCTGCACTGGCGGCCTTGACACTGCCACCATAAAGAATTCTCAACTCGCCTGCCAGACTGGCATCCAGCCGGGCAAACTGCGCACGAATAGCCTCGTGCACTTGCTGCGCCTGCTCCGGCGAAGCCGTCAGCCCTGTACCAATAGCCCAGACCGGCTCGTAGGCCACCAAGGCATTAGCAAAAACCTTGACACCCAAGGCCTCGATCACTGCTGCGACCTGTTCGGCAACCACTGCCAGGGTCTCCCCCGCCTCGCGCTGAGCCAAGGTCTCACCTACGCACAGCACAGGCGTCAGGCCGACCGACTGAGCGGCAGCAAACTTGCGCACCACCAGTTCATCCGACTCACCAAGCAGCAGACGCCGCTCGGAATGCCCAACCAGCACCAGTGAACAGCCCGCATCCAGCAACTGGATCGCCGCCACTTCTCCGGTCAGGGCGCCCTGCTGCGGCTCGTAGGCGCAATTCTGCGCACCCACCGCAACAGCACCTGCAAAACCTGAAACAGCCTGGGCCAGGTGCAGAGCGGAGGGAAAAACCGCCACATCCACATCTGCCGGCAGCGACTGCTGCTTGAGACCGCCGATCAGCTCAGCGACGCTGGCGCAGGTACCGTGCATTTTCCAGTTACCAGCAACCATTGGGCGACGCATGCTTTACCTCGTCGGTCAAAGAGGGCGCAGATGTTACTCAACGACGCCCTGACTCGCAAGCCAAATCAGGCACAAACTTCGGCGACAACCTTAGCCAATTCATCGGCATAGCCGCGCACCTGACCCTCATCATCACCTTCAACCATGACCCGCACCAGCGGCTCTGTGCCGGATTTACGCAGCAGTACGCGGCCACGCCCAGCCATCTGCTCGGTCACCCGTGCACTGGCCGCCTGCACCGCCGCATGCTCCAGTGGGTCGACACCGCCGGAGAAGCGCACATTGACCAGGACTTGCGGGCACTTCTGCATCCCCTGACGCGCCTCACCCAGGGTTTGCTCGCGACGCTTGAGCGCCATCAGCACCTGCAGCGCCGCGATGATCGCATCCCCGGTGGTGGTGTGCTGGAAACACACCAGATGCCCGGAACCCTCACCACCCAACTGCCAGTCACGTGCCAGCAGCTCGGCGATCACATAACGATCACCCACCTTGGCCCGCACAAAGGGAATGCCCAGATCGGCCAGGGCCAGTTCCAGGCCGAGATTGCTCATCAGGGTGCCAACCACGCCGCCTTGCAACTTGCCACGTTCGTGCAGGTCACGGGCGATGATAAACAGCAGCTCGTCACCATCGACCAGGGTGCCGGTGTGATCAACCATCAGCACCCGATCGGCATCACCATCGAAGGCAATACCCAGATCGGCATGGCGCGCCACCACTTCGGCCTGCAGGTTTTCCATATGGGTGGAGCCGCAGCCATGGTTGATATTCAGCCCATCGGGCTGAGCCGACAGCACGTGCACCTCGGCACCCAATTCGCGGAACACACTGGGAGCCACCTTGTAGGCCGCGCCGTGGGCGCAATCGATGACGATTTTCAAACCGGAAAAACTGGTACTGGTCGGCACGCTGCTCTTGCAGAACTCGATATAACGGCCGCTGGCATCATTGATACGCGAGGCCTTGCCGATCTTGGCCGACTCCACCACGGTCATGGGCTGATCGAGCAACTCCTCGATCATCAGCTCAATCTCATCCGGCAACTTGGTGCCCTGGGCCGAGAAGAACTTGATGCCGTTGTCTTCAAAGGGGTTGTGCGAAGCGCTGATGACGATCCCGGCATCCGCCTGGAAGGTACGAGTCAGGTAGGCAATGGCCGGGGTTGGCATCGGCCCGAGCAACTGCACATCCGCACCTGCCGCAGCCAAGCCGGCCTCCAGGGCCGATTCGAACATATAACCGGAGATGCGCGTGTCCTTGCCGATCAGGATGCGGCACTTGCCCTGCTTACGAAAGGCCACACCCGCAGCCCAACCCAGCTTGAGCATAAAGTCCGGGGTGATCGGAAACTCGCCGACGCGGCCACGGATACCATCGGTACCAAAATACTTTCTTGCCATGATCCAGAATCCTTGATGACTTAATCGGCTGCCGCAACGGCAGCCAGCATGCGCACCACATCGACCGTTTCGGCCACGTCATGCACCCGCAGAATATGTGTGCCCTTGTTGATGGCCAGGGCCGCCAGGGCCAGGCTGCCATATAAACGCCCACCCACCTCATGACCCAGCACCTTGCCAATCATGCTCTTGCGCGAGACGCCGACCAACAAGGGGCGCCCAAGCCCATGCAAGGCATCCAGATGCTTGAACAGGCTGAGATTGTGCTCCAGGGTTTTGGCAAAGCCAAAACCCGGATCGAGAATCAGACGGTCGGCAGCAATACCGGCAGCGGCGCAGGCTGCCATGCGTTCGACGAGAAAGTCACGCACCTCCGCGACGATGTCGGGATAGTACGGACTGTCCTGCATGGTGCCCGGCTCGCCGCGCATATGCATCAGGCATACCGGCAAACCGGTATCGGCCGCGGCATCCAGAGCGCCGTCGCGACCGAGGGAGCGCACGTCATTGATCAGCCCGGCACCGAGGCGAGCCGTTTCACGCATCACCGCCGGAGTCGAAGTATCCACCGAGATGATCACATCCAGCTCGGCAGCAATCGCCTCGACGATGGACGCGACCCGCTCCAGCTCTTCGACCGGAGAAACCGCCCGTGCACCGGGCCGGGTCGACTCGCCGCCGACATCGATCAGGGTCGCCCCTGCCTTGAGCATGCCTTCGGCATGCCTGAGTGCCGCATCGCGCGCAGTAAAGCGACCACCATCGGAGAAGGAGTCAGGCGTGACATTGAGAATGCCCATAACCTGCGGGCGACTTAAATCAAGAAGCCGGCTGCCACAAGGCAGCCGGCCAAAGGTAGGAACGGCAGACATTACGAACCTTAGTGCTCGGCGGCAGGACCACCAATAGGCTTATCGGCATTGACTTCGGGCTCAAGCGCCGCAACCGGCGTGCCGCCATCGTTGCCACCCGACCAGTCCCGCGGCTCGCGTGGAGTGACGCCATTCATAATGTCGTCGATCTGCGAGGCATCGATGGTTTCGTACTTCATCAAGGCTTCAGCCATGGCATCGAGCTTGTCACGATTCTCTTCCAGCAGACGCTTGGCGGTACTGTAACAGCCATCGATGATGCTGCGAATTTCCTCGTCGATTACCTTGGCGGTGTCGGCAGATACATTGCTTTGCTGGCTACCCATGCTACGCCCAAGGAATACCTCACCCTCTTCCTCGGCATACATCATCGGACCAAGCCTTTCCGACAGGCCCCACTTGGTCACCATGTTCTTGGCCAGCTGGGTGGCGCGCATGATGTCGTTGGAGGCACCGGTGGTGACGCCATCGAAGCCCAAGGTCATTTCCTCGGCGATACGACCACCGAACAGCGAGCAGATCTGGCTGATCAAGGCGCGCTTGCTCAGGCTGTAGCGATCTTCTTCCGGCAGGAACATGGTCACGCCCAGGGCGCGACCACGGGGAATGATCGACACCTTGTAGACCGGGTCATGCTCGGGCACCAGACGACCGACGATGGCGTGCCCGGCTTCATGGTAAGCCGTGTTGAGCTTTTCCTTGTCGGACATGACCATGGTCTTGCGCTCGGCGCCCATCATGATCTTGTCCTTGGCCAGCTCGAACTCCTTCATTTCCACCAGGCGCTTGCCGGCACGGGCGGCAAACAACGAGGCCTCGTTGACCAGGTTGGCCAGGTCGGCACCGGAGAAGCCGGGCGTACCGCGGGCAATCACTGCCGGCTCGACGTCATCGCTCATCGGTACCTTGCGCATATGCACCCTGAGAATCTGCTCGCGACCACGGATATCAGGCAGGCCGACCACCACCTGGCGGTCGAAGCGACCAGGGCGCAGCAGCGCCGGGTCGAGTACGTCAGGACGGTTGGTGGCGGCAATCACGATGATGCCGTCGTTCATCTCAAAGCCGTCCATCTCCACCAGCAACTGGTTGAGGGTCTGCTCGCGCTCGTCGTGACCGCCGCCCATGCCGGCGCCACGGTGGCGACCGACAGCGTCGATCTCGTCGATAAAGATGATGCAGGGCGCGTGTTTCTTGGCCTGGTCGAACATGTCACGCACACGGCTGGCGCCCACACCCACGAACATCTCGACGAAGTCGGAGCCGGAGATGGTGAAGAACGGTACCTTGGCCTCACCCGCTACGGCCTTGGCCAGCAGAGTCTTACCGGTACCAGGCGAACCCACCATCAGCACGCCACGGGGAATACGCCCACCCAGACGCTGGAACTTGCCCGGGTCGCGCAGGAACTCCACCAGCTCGCTGACTTCTTCCTTGGCCTCGTCGCAACCGGCGACGTCGGCAAAGGTGGTCTTGACCTGATCTTCAGACAGCAGGCGCGCCTTGGACTTGCCAAAGCTCATCGGCCCGCCCTTGCCGCCGCCACCGCCCTGCATCTGGCGCATAAAGAACATGAAGACCGCGATGATCACCAGGATCGGGAAGCTGGCCACCAGCAGCTGAGTCCAGATGCTCTGCTGCTCCGGCTGCTTGCCGACGATCTGCACGTTGTTGTCCATCAGGTCCTTGATCAGGCCGTTGTCCTGAATGGCCGGACGCACGGTTTCGAAGGATGTGCCATCGCCGCGCACGCCACTGATGATGAAACCATCGACGGTGACACGCTGCACCTGTCCGTCCTGCACCTGCTGGATAAACTCCGAATAGTTGAGCTTGCTCGACTCATTCGGAGTGGAGAAGTTGTTCATCACCGTCACAAGGACAGCGGCGATGATCAACCACAGGATCAGATTCTTTGCCATGTCGTTCAATTAGCTACCCTCTGCAGCAGGCCCCATGTCGAAGCGTGCTCGCCTGACGACCCATTATGTACCACTCTAACTTACACCAAACGCCCGCTACTGGCAGGCGCCGTCTGTAACCCTTTATTTGCCCTTGGCCGCGTGCAACCTACTCGAATATCAGATGCCTATTCGCCGCGCGCGTTCCCCGTTCTATTCGCCGCGATAACCCCGTGCCAGCAAATACTGCTCGCGGGAGCGGTCACGGGATGACAAGGGCTTGCGCATCTGCACCTTGTCGAACATCTCGCGCACCTGCTTGTGGTACGCATCGAAACCTTCGCCCTGGAAAATCTTGATCAGAAAATCGCCACCGGGGCGCAGTACCCGACCGGCCAGATCCAGCGCCAGCTCGCACAGGTACATGGCCCGCGGCTGATCGGCTGCCCTGACTCCACTCATATTGGGGGCCATATCGGAAATAACAAGGTCAACCGCGCTGTCACCAATGGCCTCCAGGATCCGGGCGAACACCGCATCCTCGGTAAAGTCGCCCTGAATAAAGGTGACGTCGGG
The DNA here is from genome assembly GCF_009763245.1 of Pseudomonas xionganensis. GTDB lineage: Bacteria > Pseudomonadota > Gammaproteobacteria > Pseudomonadales > Pseudomonadaceae > Aquipseudomonas > Aquipseudomonas xionganensis. The sequence continues at coordinate 78,313 of NZ_WKJZ01000003.1, forward strand.
AATGCTGTCCATTTCCAGGATATCTGACGCGATCAGGGTGCCCTTGTCACCGATCACCCGACTGGTGACCTGGGACCAGCCCCCCGGCGCGGCGCCCAGGTCGACCACGGTCATGCCCGGACGCAGGATGCGATCCTTTTCCTGGATTTCCAGCAGTTTGTAGCTGGCGCGCGAGCGATAGCCATCCTTCTGCGCCATCTTCACGTAGGGGTCGTTGAAATGTTCTTTCAGCCAACCTTGACTGGTCTTGGAACGGGCCACGCGATACCTCTAACTGTGCTGAGCATGAATATCTGGGCGGGTTAGCGGGCGCTCGGGTAAACTAGCCGCCGTTTTTCCAGATTAAATGCAGGAACCTGATTATGCCGCTCACTCAAGAGCAGAAGAAACAATTCAAATCTATCGGCCACCACCTGAAACCCGTATTGATCGTGGCCGACAATGGTTTGACTGAAGGCGTTCTGGCTGAGCTTGAGCGCGCCCTGAACGATCACGAACTGATCAAGGTGCAGCTGCGCATCACCGAACGCGAAGACCGCCTGCAGGTGATCAACGAACTGTGCAAGGCCGGCAACGCCGAGCTGGCCCAGGTGATCGGCAAGATGGCGCTGATCTATCGCAAGAACCCCAAGCCGAACAAGAATCTGTCCAATATCCACCGTTTCCAGGCTTGATCTGCACGCCCGGCCCCGGTTTATCAGACTTGGGGCTTGGCCGTTACAGCCCTGGGCAGGGGCTGCAGAATCAACAGCAGGCCACAAAACAGCATCACCAGATAGCTGAAACGCAGCCAGCGCTGCGCATCACCGGCCCACTGCGTCACCAGCAGGTAACTGGCCGCCATCAGCAGTACGGTCAGCAGCAATTGCCCGCGCATATCTCGCCACAGAGCCGCCCACTGCTGCGCCCGTACCAGCACCACAACCTGCAAACCGGCACAGACTGCCGCCAACCCCACCATCAACGGGTTCAGGCGCGCCATGATCTCTTCCATCAACAGCGGCGCCAGTCCCAGCTTGCCAACAGCCGGCAGAAGGAGAAACTGCAGCACCGCCATGCCGCCGACCCAGAAGGTCTGGGCCAGCAGCCAGCTGATGCTGCCCGCGTCGAGGGCGCTCGGTTTAGAGATGACGGACCTCGACGATCTCATACTCGATCACGCCGCTGGGGGTCTGTACCGTCACCACATCACCTTCGCTCTTGCCGATCAGGGCACGGGCGATAGGCGAGCCGACGGAAATCTTGCCGAGTTTGATATCGGCCTCATCCTCGCCAACGATCTGATAGGTCACGCTTTCATCGGTTTCACAGTTGGCAATTTCCACCGTGGTGCCGAAGATCACCTTGCCGGTGTGCTCGATGGTGGTGACATCGATCACCACTGCATTCTGCAGACGGCCTTCGATATCGCGGATACGCGCCTCGACCATACCCTGCTGTTCGCGGGCGGCGTGGTATTCGGCGTTTTCCTTGAGGTCACCCAGCTCGCGGGCCTCACCGATGGCCTGACTGAGCTGCGGACGCAGCACCTTGGTCAGATGAGCCAGCTCCTCTTCCAGGGCGCGCGCGCCCTGGACGGTCATGGGGTATTTATTCATGCCTTGATTCCTGCATGCAGATCCTGCAGCCGGCGCACGGTCTTCTCGGGACCGAACTTGAGCGCCTCACAGACCGCCTGCCCCGCCGCGATGGTGGTGGTGCAGTAGATCTTGTGCTGCAGAGCGTTACGACGAATGGAGTAGGAGTCGGCGATGGACTGACGCCCCTCAGTGGTGTTGATGATCAGGGTGACTTCGTCGTTCTTGATCATATCGACCACATGCGGACGACCTTCGGTCACCTTGTTCACCCGGCGTACCGGCAGACCAGCGGCCTCGATCACCTTGGCAGTACCGGCGGTAGCCACTACTTCGAAGCCCAGGGCCACCAGATCACGAGCCACCTGCACGGCCTCGGCCTTGTCGTCCTCGCGCACACTGATAAAGGCGCAACCGGAGTTCGGCAGAATCTCGCTGGCACCCATCTGGGCCTTGGCAAAGGCTTCGCCGAAGCTGTCGCCAACGCCCATCACTTCACCGGTGGACTTCATCTCCGGGCCGAGAATCGGGTCGACGCCGGGGAACTTGGCGAAGGGGAACACCGCCTCCTTGACACTGAAGAAGGGCGGGATGATTTCCTTGCTGTAGCCGGCCTCGGCCAGGGTCTTGCCGGCCATGACCCGGGCCGCCACCTTGGCCAGGGACTCGCCCACGCACTTGGAGACAAACGGCACGGTGCGCGAGGCGCGCGGGTTGACTTCGATGACGAAGATATCCTCGCCCTGCACGGCCATCTGCACGTTCATCAGGCCAACCACGCCGAGTTCCAGGGCCATTTTCTTGACCTGCTCGCGGATCTCATCCTGGATGTGCATCGGCAGCGAGTACGGCGGCAGCGAGCAGGCGGAGTCACCGGAGTGCACGCCGGCCTGTTCAATATGCTGCATGATCGCGCCGATCACCACGGTCTCGCCGTCGCACACCGCATCCACGTCCACCTCGATGGCGCAGTTGAGGAAGCGATCCAGCAGCACCGGGCTGTCGTTGGAGACTTTTACGGCCTCGCGCATATAGCGCTTGAGTTCTTCTTCCTGGTAGACGATTTCCATCGCCCGGCCGCCCAGTACATAGGACGGACGCACCACCATCGGATAACCGATGCTCTTGGACAGGGCCAGGGCCTCATCTTCGCTGCGCGCGGTGGCGTTGGCCGGCTGACGCAAGCCCAGGCGCTGGACCATCTGCTGGAAGCGCTCACGGTCTTCGGCGCGGTCGATGGCCTCGGGGCTGGTGCCGATGATCGGTACGCCCGCTTCTTCCAGGGCGCGGCAGATCTTCAGCGGAGTCTGGCCGCCGTACTGCACGATCACACCCTTGGGCTGTTCGACGCGGACGATTTCCAGCACGTCTTCCAGGGTCACCGGCTCGAAGTACAGACGGTCAGAGGTGTCGTAGTCGGTGGAGACGGTTTCCGGGTTGCAGTTGACCATGATGGTCTCGTAGCCGTCTTCACGCATGGCCAGCGCCGCGTGCACGCAGCAGTAGTCGAACTCGATGCCCTGACCGATACGGTTGGGGCCGCCGCCGAGGATCATGATCTTGTCGCGGCCACTCGGGTTGGCTTCGCACTCTTCCTCATAGGTCGAGTACATGTAGGCGGTGTCGGTGGCGAATTCGGCGGCGCAGGTGTCCACGCGCTTGTACACCGGCAGCACCTTGAGCTTGTGGCGGTGGGCACGCAGGCTCTTCTCGGAAACGCCGAGCAGCTTGGCCAGGCGCGCATCGGAGAAGCCCTTGCGCTTGAGCTTGAACATCAGATCACGGTCGATGCTGGACAGGCCGAGGGTCTTGACCCGCTCCTCGTCCTTGATCAGGTCTTCGATCTGCACCAGGAACCACTCGTCGATGCGGGTCAGATCGAAGACTTCGGCGACCGTCTTGCCGGCGCGGAAGGCATCGGCCACGTACCACACGCGCTCGGCGCTGGGCACGGTCAGCTCGCGGCGCAGGATGCTCTCGGCTTCCGGGTCGTTCAGGTCGAGCTTGGGATCGAAGCCGGCGACGCCCACTTCCAGGCCGCGCAGGGCTTTCTGCATGGACTCCTGGAAGGTGCGACCGATGGCCATGACCTCACCCACGGATTTCATCTGGGTGGTCAGACGGGCATCGGCGTTGGGGAATTTCTCGAAGGCGAAACGCGGAACCTTGGTCACCACGTAGTCGATGGCCGGCTCGAACGACGCCGGGGTGCGACCGCCAGTGATATCGTTGGAGAGCTCATCCAGGGTGTAACCCACGGCCAGCTTGGCGGCGATCTTGGCAATCGGGAAGCCGGTGGCCTTGGAGGCCAGTGCCGAGGAACGCGACACCCGCGGGTTCATCTCGATCACCACCATACGCCCGGTGTTCGGGCAGATGCCGAACTGCACGTTGGAGCCGCCGGTTTCCACGCCGATTTCGCGCAGCACCGCCAGCGATGCGTTACGCAGGATCTGGTATTCCTTGTCGGTCAGGGTCTGCGCCGGCGCCACGGTGATCGAGTCGCCGGTGTGCACGCCCATGGGGTCGAAGTTCTCGATGGAGCAGACGATGATGCAGTTGTCCTTCTTGTCGCGGACCACCTCCATCTCGTATTCCTTCCAGCCGATCAGGGATTCGTCGATCAGCAGCTCGCTGGTCGGCGACAGGTCCAGACCACGGGCGCAGATTTCCTCGAACTCTTCACGGTTGTAGGCGATGCCGCCGCCGGTGCCGCCCATGGTGAAGGACGGGCGGATGATGCAGGGGAAGCCGACCTTCTCCAGCACGCCGTAGGCTTCTTCCATGTTATGGGCGATACCCGATACCGGGCAGGCCAGGCCGATGTCCTTCATCGCCTTGTCGAAGCGCGAGCGGTCTTCGGCCTTGTCGATGGTGTCGGCGTTGGCACCGATCATTTCCACGCCGAACTTTTCCAGCACGCCGTGCTTTTCCAGGTCCAGGGCGCAGTTCAGCGCGGTCTGGCCACCCATGGTCGGCAGCAGGGCGTCGGGGCGCTCCTTCTCGATGATCTTGGCCACGGTGGCCCACTTGATCGGCTCGATATAGGTGGCGTCGGCCATGGCCGGGTCGGTCATGATGGTGGCCGGGTTGGAGTTGACCAGGATGACCCGGTAGCCCTCCTCTTTCAGCGCTTTACACGCCTGGGCGCCGGAATAGTCGAACTCGCAGGCCTGACCAATAACGATGGGGCCGGCGCCGAGGATCAGGATGCTTTTGATATCTGTACGTTTTGGCATGGGGTAACTCTCGAATTCCTGGACTCAGCGGATCAGCGACGGGCAGCCATGGCGGCGATAAAGCGATCGAACAGCGGCGCCACATCGTGGGGGCCTGGGCTCGCTTCGGGGTGCCCCTGGAAGCTGAAGGCTTCCTTGTCGGTACGCTCGATACCCTGCAGGGTGCCGTCGAACAGCGACTTGTGGGTGGCGCGCAGGTTGCCCGGCAGGCTGGCCTCGTCCACGGCAAAACCGTGGTTCTGGCTGGTGATCATCACCACGCCGGTTTTCAGGTCCTGCACCGGGTGGTTGGCCCCGTGATGGCCATGGCCCATTTTCAGGGTCTTGGCGCCGGAGGCCAGGGCCAGCAGCTGATGGCCCAGACAGATGCCGAATACCGGGATCTCGGTTTCCAACGCCTGCTTGATGGCGGCAATGGCGTAGTCGCAAGGCTCGGGGTCGCCCGGGCCGTTGGAGAGGAACACGCCGTCCGGGTTGAGGGCCAGCACATCACTGGCCGGGGTCTGCGCCGGCACCACGGTGACGCGGCAGCCGCGCTCGACCAGCATGCGCAGGATATTCAGCTTTACACCGAAGTCGTAGGCCACCACGTGATGAGGCAGGTTGGCCGCGGCAATTTCCGGGTGGCTGTCGCTTTTCAGCTGCCACACGCTTGAGCGCCACTCATAGCGCTCGCTGCAGCTGACCACCTTGGCCAGGTCCATGCCCTTGAGGCCGGGGAAGCTGCGCGCCAGTTCCAGGGCCTTTTCTTCGGTGGCGTCGTCACCGACCAGAATGCAGCCGTTCTGCGAACCCTTCTCGCGCAGGATGCGGGTCAGGCGACGGGTATCGATACCGGCGATGGCGACGGTGCCGTTTTCCTTCAGGTACTCATCCAGCGGCTGGGTGCTGCGCCAGTTGCTGGCGATCAGCGGCAGGTCACGGATAATCAGGCCGGCCGCCCACACGCGATTGGACTCGGCATCTTCCGGCGTGGTGCCGGTGTTGCCGATATGCGGGTAGGTCAGGGTCACGATCTGCTGGGCATAGGAAGGATCGGTGAGGATTTCCTGGTAGCCGGTCATGGCGGTGTTGAACACCACCTCTCCGATGGTCTGGCCATCGGCACCGATGGATTCGCCGCGGAAGATGCTGCCATCAGCAAGGGCCAGGATGGCAGGTTTTAGGGCTGGCTTACTCAAGAAGACCTCCGTCGATCAACGCGTTGGAGCACACGCAGATTGTAAAAAAGCGGGATGACGTGTGAAGGTCATCCCGCTTTTTTATCTGATTCATTCTGCGCAACTTTAGTGGACACACTAAAGCGGGAAGCTTACAGAAAAATGCCTTTTCGGTCCACCGCAAGATGGCCGTGAGACATAAATCCACCGCCATGCGACATCCTGCCTCAGCGCAGCTCCAGCACATCCTGCATGTCATACAGCCCTGGCTGGCGCTTTTGCAGCCACAGCGCCGAACGCACCGCGCCCTTGGCAAAGGTCATGCGACTGGAGGCCTTATGGGTGATTTCCACCCGCTCGCCGTCGGCGGCGAACAGCACGGTGTGATCACCGACCACATCACCGGCGCGCACGGTGGCAAAGCCGATGGTTTCCCGGGCGCGGGCGCCGGTCTGACCCTCGCGGCCGTACACCGCCACTTTCTGCAGATCACGGCCCAGGGCATCGGCCACTACCTCACCCATGCGCAGGGCGGTGCCGGACGGCGCATCGACCTTATGCCGGTGATGGGCCTCGATGATCTCGATATCCACCTCATCGCCCAGCACCCGGGCGGCGGTATCCAGCAGCTTGAGGCAGAGATTGACGCCGACACTGAAGTTGGCGGCAAAGACGATGGGGATCTGCTTGCCGGCATCACTGAGCAGCTGCTTCTCCTCGGGACTGAAACCGGTGGTGCCGATCACCATGGACTTGCCGGCGGCGCGGCAGACCTCCAGGTTCTTCAGGGTCACCGAGGGATGAGTGAAATCGATCAGCACGTCGAAATCATCGACCACTGCAGCCAGATCGCCCACCAGGGTCACGCCAATCTTGCCCAGACCGACCAGCTCACCGGCATCGGCGCCGATCAGGCTGCTGTCGGCCCGGTCGATGGCGGCGCTCAGTTGCGCGCCCTCGGCCTGACTTACGGCCTCGATCAGGGTCTTGCCCATGCGCCCGGCGGCGCCCATTACTGCGATACGTTGCATAGCATCAGCTCCAAGCTGCACGCCTCAAGCTGCAAGCCAAGCGCAACATCCTCTTGCGGCTTGAAGCTTGCGGCTTGACGCTCAATTTAAACGTCGCCGAAGAAGCGCTTGACGCCCTCGAACCAGCCATTGGCCTTGGGCGAGTGGGAGTCGTCGCCTTCCAGGGACTTGCGGAACTCATCCAGCAGTTCGCGCTGGCGCTTGCTCAGGTTGACCGGGGTTTCCACCGCCACCCGACACATCAGGTCGCCCGCACCACCGCCGCGCACCGGGGCCACGCCCTTGCCGCGCAGACGGAACATCTTGCCGGTCTGGGTACCCTCGGGGATCTTCAGCTTGACCCGACCATCCAGGGTCGGCACTTCCAGCTCGCCGCCCAATGCCGCGTCGGCAAAGCTGATCGGCACCTCGCAGTACAGGTGCTTGCCGTCCCGCTGGAAGATCGCGTGCTCGCGCACATTGACCACCACATACAGGTCGCCCGCCGGGCCACCCTGGGTGCCGGCCTCGCCCTCGCCAGACAGACGGATGCGATCGCCAGTATCCACGCCCGCCGGCACCTTGACCGACAAGGTCTTGCTCTCTTCCACCCGGCCCTGACCGTGGCAGCTGCCACAGGGGTCGGTGATCATCTTGCCGGTGCCGTGACAGCGCGGACAGGTCTGCTGCACCGAGAAGAAACCCTGCTGCATGCGCACCTGACCGATACCGCCACAGGTGGTACAGGTGACCGGACTGGTACCCTTCTTCGCACCCGTGCCATCGCAGGGTTTGCAGTTGACCAGGGTCGGCACGCGGATGGTCACGGTGGTGCCGCGCACCGCCTCTTCCAGATCCAGTTCCAGCGTGTAGCGCAGGTCACTGCCACGCTGCGCGCCGCCACGGGAGCCGCCACGGCCACCGCCGAAGAAGTCGCTGAATACATCACCGAAGATATCGGAGAAGTTCGCCCCACCGAAGCCGGCACCACCGCCGCCGCCCATCTGCGGGTCGACCCCGGCATGCCCGTACTGGTCGTAAGCCGAGCGCTTGCCGGCATCGGAGAGCACTTCGTAGGCCTCGTTGGCCTCCTTGAATTTCTCTTCCGCGGCCTTGTCGTCCGGGTTGCGGTCCGGGTGGTACTTCATCGCCAGGCGGCGGTAGGCCTTTTTCAGCTCCGCTTCGCTGGCGCCGCGCTCGACCCCGAGCACTTCGTAATAGTCACGTTTAGCCATGGTTCTGCTGCACTCTCAAATTCGTCTCTTGCAGATACGCCGACGCGGGAGACCGGCTCCCGCGTGGCGTACAACGTCCATCGACAGGCGATGGGAGGGAAGCGCAAGCCTGGCTTACTTGTTGTCCTTCACTTCTTCGAACTCGGCGTCGACCACGTCGTCCGCTGCGTCCTTGGCTTGCTCCGCACCCTGGGCTTCAGCGCCCGGCTGCGGCTGCTCGGCGTACATCTTCTGCGCCAGCGGGGCAGTGACTTCGGACAGGGCGTTCATCTTGGCCTCGATCTCGGCCTTGTCGTCGCCCTTGATCGCCACTTCCAGGGCGCTCAGGGCAGCCTCGATGGCGGTCTTCTCGTCCGCGGTGACCTTGTCGCCGGCCTCGGTGATCATCTTGCGGGTGGCATGCACCAGCTGATCGCCCTGGTTACGCGCGCCGGCCAGCTCCTCGAACTTGCGGTCTTCCTCGGCGTTGGCCTCGGCGTCACGCACCATCTGCTGGATCTCTTCCTCGGACAGGCCGGAGTTGGCCTTGATCACGATGGACTGCGACTTGCCGGTGGCCTTGTCCTTGGCGGACACATGCAGGATGCCGTTGGCGTCGATGTCGAAGGTCACTTCGATCTGCGGCACGCCGCGCGGCGCTGGCGGAATCTCGGCCAGGTCAAACTTGCCCAGGGACTTGTTGCCGCTGGCCTGCTTGCGCTCACCCTGCAGCACGTGAATGGTCACGGCGCTCTGGTTGTCGTCGGCGGTGGAGAACACCTGGGACTTCTTGGTCGGGATGGTGGTGTTCTTCTCGATCAGCGCGGTCATCACGCCACCCATGGTTTCGATACCCAGGGTCAGCGGGGAGACGTCGAGCAGCAGCACGTCCTTGACGTCGCCGGCCAGTACCGCGCCCTGAATGGCGGCGCCCATGGCCACGGCTTCGTCCGGGTTGACGTCCTTGCGCGCTTCCTTGCCGAAGAACTCGGCCACGGTCTTCTGCACCAGCGGCATGCGGGTCTGACCACCGACCAGGATCACGTCGTTGATCTTGCTCACGTCGATACCGGCGTCCTTCAGGGCGATGCGGCACGGCTCGATGGTACGGGCAACCAGATCCTCAACCAGGGCTTCCAGCTTGGCGCGGGAAATCTTCACGTTGAGGTGCTTCGGACCGCTGGCATCGGCAGTGATATACGGCAGGTTGACGTCGGTCGACTGGCTGGAGGACAGCTCGATCTTGGCCTTCTCTGCGGCTTCCTTCAGGCGCTGCATGGCCAGGGGGTCGCCCTTGAGGTTCATGCCAGTTTCTTTCTTGAACTCGTCGACGAGGTAATCGATCAGACGGATGTCGAAGTCCTCACCACCGAGGAAGGTGTCACCGTTGGTGGCCAGCACTTCGAACTGGTGCTCGCCATCGACTTCGGCGATCTCGATCACCGACACGTCGAAAGTACCGCCACCCAGGTCATAGACGATCACGGTGTGGTCGCCCTTGGCCTTGTCCATACCGTAAGCCAGCGCGGCGGCGGTCGGCTCATTGATGATGCGCTTGACGTCCAGACCGGCGATACGGCCGGCATCCTTGGTGGCCTGACGCTGGCTGTCGTTGAAGTAGGCCGGAACAGTGATCACCGCTTCGGTCACCGGCTCGCCCAGGTAGTCCTCGGCGGTCTTCTTCATCTTCTTCAGCACTTCGGCGCTGATCTGCGGCGGCGCCATCTTCTGGCCGTTGACTTCCACCCAGGCGTCACCGTTATCGGCCTTGGCGATCTTGTACGGCACCATCTGAATGTCTTTCTGTACCACGTCTTCTTCGAAGCGACGGCCGATCAGGCGCTTCACTGCGTACAGGGTGTTGTGCGGGTTGGTCACGGCCTGACGCTTGGCCGACTGACCGACAAGGATCTCGCCATCATTGGCGTAGGCGATGATCGAAGGGGTGGTACGCGCGCCTTCGGCGTTCTCGATCACCTTGACGTTACCGTTTTCCAGAATAGAGACGCAGGAGTTGGTAGTCCCCAGGTCGATACCGATAATTTTGCCCATGTTTACTCTCCCAAAACTTGAAAATTCCACGACCGCCCTAGGCCTGTCGCGGTAGCACTAAAACGCTTGACTGCTTAATGGGGGCTGGCTGAAAAATTTCAAGCCTGCTCATCAATCGAAGGCGGCACCTCTGCCGGCGCCTTGCTTACCACCACCATGGCCGGACGCAGCAGGCGGCCATTGATCAGGTAACCCTTCTGGAACACCTTGAGCACAGAGTTCGGCTCGACGTTGGTGCTTTCCTGCATGGCCATGGCCTGGTGATGCTCGGGGTTGAACGGCGCGCCATGGGGGTCGAGCACTTCCAGCTGATGACGCTTGAGGGTGTCCTGGAACAGCTTGAGGGTCAGTTCCATGCCTTCGCGCACGGCCTTGATCGCCTCGTCATCCGGGCTGGACAGTTCCAGACCGCGCTCCAGGCTATCGACCACCGGCAACAGGTCGTTGGCGAACTTCTCCAGGGCGAACTTGTGCGCCTTCTCCACATCTTGCTCGGCGCGGCGGCGCACGTTCTGCAGGTCGGCGGCCATGCGCAGTGACTGATCCTGCGCAGCGGCCAGCTGCTCTTCCAGCGTTTGCACGCGGGCAGCCAGGTCATCACTGGCCGCCTCTGCTGCTGGGGCCTCGGGAATCTGCGTATCCAGGGTCTGTTCGTCAGCCATGCGGGTCTCCTCGAAAAAATGCCAGCGCAAGCCATGGCCTGCGCGCTTGCCCTCTATTTGGGGATACCTGCACTGAATTCAAGGGCTATTTGTCCGAGGCTTGAAGCGCGCCGGCAGACTACTGTATAAATATCCACATCAAAGGTCGGGAGGCCTCCCCATGCTGGTGCATCTGTCCGTACACAACTACGCCATCGTTGAACATCTCGACCTTGAGCTGGACGCCGGCATGAGCGTGATCAGCGGCGAAACCGGCGCCGGCAAGTCGATCATGCTCGATGCCCTGGGCCTGTGCCTGGGTGATCGCGCCGACAGCGGCGTGGTGCGCCCAGGGGCGGACAAGGCGGATATTCTTGCCAGCTTCGATATCACCGACATTCCGGAAGCCCGCGCCTGGCTGGCCGAGCGCGACCTGGATAACGATGGCCCCTGCATCCTGCGCCGGGTGATCACCGCCGAGGGCCGCTCACGCGGCTATATCAATGGCTCGCCCTGCCCCCAGGGCGACCTCAAGGCCCTGGGCGAGCTACTGATCGATATCCACAGCCAGCACGAACACCAGTCCCTGCTCAAACCCGACACCCATCGCCGCCTGCTCGACGAATATGCCGGCAGCCAGGAACTGGCACGCCAGGTACAGCTCGCGGCGCAGCGCTGGAAGCAGACCCGCAGCGAACTGGAGCGGGTGTCCAGCATCGGCGACGAGCAGCGCGCACGCCACCAGCTGCTCAGCTACCAGCTGGAAGAACTGGACAACCTGGCCCTGGGTGAAGATGAGCTGCAGCAACTGGAACAGGAACACAAGAACCTGACCAACGCCGAAAGCCTGCTCAGCGCCTGCCGCCTGGTGCTGGATCAGTGCAGCGAGAGCGATGCCGGCAACGTGCTGTCGGCCCTGACCAACAGCCTGAACCGCCTCAGCGCCTTCCAGGGCCAGCCCGGCGCCCTGAGCGAAGCGATCAATCTGCTGGCCAGTGCGCAGATTCAGGTGGAAGAAGCGATGGGCGAGCTGAACCGCTTTATCGACCACTTCGACGCCGACCCCGAGCGCCTACAGCAGATGGAAGAACGCCTGGATGCCATCTATACCCTGGCGCGCAAGCACCGCATCCAGCCGAGCGAGCTGGGCGCCATGCAACAGCAGCTGTTCGACGAGCTGGAGAGCCTGAACGCCGACGACCAGGCCGCCGAGCGCTTGAGCGAAGAGCTGGACGCCTACGGCCGCCATTACCAGGACAAGGCCAGCGAACTCAGCACCCTGCGCGGCCAGGCGGCCGAGCGCCTGGCCGCCGCCGTGCAGCAGGAAATGCAGCTACTGGGCATGCCGGGCGGGCGTTTCAGCATCGAACTGCGCGCCAACCCCAACCCGGAGCCGCAGCCCAATGGCCTGGAGCAGCTGGAATTTCTGGTCAGCGCCAACCCTGGCCAGCCGCTCAAGCCCCTGGCCAAGGTCGCCTCGGGCGGCGAGCTGTCGCGGATCAGCCTGGCCATCCAGGTGATCACCGCGCAGACCTCGCGGGTGCCGACCCTGGTATTTGATGAGGTGGATGTCGGTATCGGCGGTCCCACCGCCGAAGTGGTCGGCCAGCTGCTGCGCCGCCTGGGTGAACGTGGTCAGGTGCTGACCGTGACCCACTTGCCGCAAGTTGCCGCCCAGGGTCATCAGCACCTGTTCGTGCACAAGATCCGCGAGCAGGACAGCACCCGCACCGCCGTCAGCAAGCTGGAAACCGCGCAGCGGGTCGAGGAAATCGCCCGCATGCTCGGCGGCGTCGACCTCACCGAGGAATCCCTGGCCCATGCCCGCAAGATGGTCAGCAGTGCCCAGGCCTGATCCGCAGGGTGCGCTGTGCGCACCGTCGATCTGCCACCCGAACTGCTGCGCATCACGGATACACAGACAATAAAAAGGCGACCCGCGGGTCGCCTTCTTTATCGGTGCATCAATCAGCTTTTCTTGCGCACATACAGCACCAGATTGTGATCAACCAGCTCGAAACCGTGCTCCTTGACGATTTCTTTCTGGCGCTTCTCGATCTCGGGATCGAAGAACTCGATCACCTCACCGGAGTCGACGCAGACCATATGGTCGTGGTGCCCGCTATCAGCCAGTTCGAAGACCGCATGACCGCCGTCGAAGTTATGCCGCACCACCAGGCCTGCAGCCTCGAACTGGGTCAGCACCCGATAAACGGTGGCCAGCCCCACGTCGTCGCCAGCCTCCATCAGGGACTTGTAGACATCCTCGGCGCTCATATGGCGCTGCTCGGCGTGGTCGAGCATCTGCAGGATCTTGACCCTGGGCAGGGTTACTTTCAGGCCAGCTTTGCGTAGTTCGTTATTTTCAACCATGGTCTGCTTTCTCACGGAAGCGGCTTCGCAGCTTCCCTTATTGCGGGTATGATCCGGGTTCTAATTGCCCAGCCAAGATAGTGGAAGTCACCCACCGATGCAAAAAACCAAGCTCTTGCTGACCAGCCTCACCTTTACGGGGCTTATCGCACTCGCCGGTTGTTCGTTCCCCGGGGTTTATAAAATCGACATCCAACAGGGCAATGTCGTAACGCAGGACATGATAGACCAGTTGCGCCCGGGAATGACCCGCCGGCAAGTGCGGTTTATCATGGGCAATCCGCTCCTCACCGACACTTTCCACGCCAATCGTTGGGATTATCTGTACAGCATCCAGCCCGGCGGCGGCACCCGCCTGCAGGAACGCATCAGTCTGATGTTCGATGGCAACGACCAACTGGCCGGCCTTTCCGGTGACTTTATGCCGGGCGTCAGCCGCGATCAGGCGATCCTAGGCGAAGGCGAAAGCAGCGTGATCAGCGCACCCCAGCCCGTTGAAGAGCGCCCAGCACCCGGTTCACTGCTGGAACAGATCCAGCGCGAAGTGGATCAGGTGGAAGTGGTGCCGGTACCGGTTCCCGAGCCCCTGGAAACCGATCCGCAGTAAGCACAGCCGATCACGAAAAAGCCCGACGCGAGTCGGGCTTTTTCGTTGCGCGCTACAACGACCGCACACTAAGCACCGCCATCATCCTCTGCCCGGGCCTTGGCCTTGGCCGCGCGCTGTTTGCGCACTTCCTTGGGATCGGCGATCAGCGGCCGGTAGATTTCCACCCGCTCGCCGTCCTCAAGCACTCGCTCATCGGGCTTGGCCACGGCCTTGCCGAAGATGCCCAGGGGGCTGCTGTCCAGATCCAGATCGGGAAAATGCTGCTGCATACCGGACAACTGCGCCGCCTGACGCACAGTAGTGCCGTGGGGCACGGATAGGCGCAGAAGCTTCTGCTTGTCGGCCAGGGCGTAGACTACCTCGACCACGATCGGCTGCTTATCCATAGAGTTGCCTCGCCCGCTGACAGAAGGCGTCCACAAGGGTGTTGGTGGCCTGATTGAACAAAGGACCAAGGGTGGCGCGCACCAGCGGCCCGGCATAGTCGAAGGTCAGATCCAGGCTGATCTTGCAGGCCTTGTCACCCAGCGCCTTGAACTCCCAGTGCCCGGACAGCTGGCTAAAGGGCCCCTCTTCCAGACTCAGACGAATCATCTCGCCGGGCACCAGGGTATTGCGGGTGACGAAGCGCTGACGCAGGCCGCCCTTGGCCACCGAGAGGCTGGCGCGCATATGGGTTTCACTGACCTCCAGCACCTCGCTGGCCGCGCACCAGGGCAGAAAGTCCGGGTAGCTGGCCACATCATTGACCAGGTCGAACAGCGCCTGGGCCGGATAGGGCAACAGGGCCGAACGCTGAATATGGGTACTCATCGGCTTATCACTCCAACCACCGCCCTCACTTGCTCAGCTCGGCAATAAACACGATCAGCACGCCCACCGGCGCTACCACACGCACCAGCCAGTAAACCAGATTGAATAGCAGCGGATTCTTGATCGACAGCTCCTCACGCACGCTGTCACGGCCCATCACCCAGCCGGCGAACAGGGCGAAGGCCAGGCCGCCCAGGGGCAGCATGATGCGGCTGGTCAGGTAGTCCACGCTGTCGAAGAAGGTCTTGCCGCCTTCGGCGCCCCACTGCAGCAGATGGAAACCATCCTCGGCGAAGACAAAGAACTTGGCCTCGGCCCACAGGTTGAAGGACAGCACCGTGCCCATACCCACCAGCCAGCACAGCAGCGCCAGCACGGCGGTCACCAGCACCCGGCTGCGCCCGCTCTTCTCGACGAAATAGGCCACCGCCGGCTCCAGCATGGAGATCGATGAACTCCAGGCCGCCACCGCCACTAGCACAAAGAAGATCAAGCCCATGATCTGGCCGAAGGCGATATTGCCGAAGGCGATCGGCAGGGTGACGAACATCAGCCCCGGGCCACCGCCCGGCTCCAGGCCGGCGGCGAAGACGATGGGGAACAGCGCCAGACCGGCGGTCAGCGCCACGAGGGTATCGAGCAGGCCAACGGTGAGCACGGTGGCGCCGATGGAGGCGTTCTTCGGCATATAGGCGCCGTAGACCATGATCGAACCGACGCCCACGCTCAGGGTAAAGAAGGCATGGCCCATGGCGGCGAGGATGCCGTCCTGCACCTTGCTTGGGTCGAAATGAAAGAGGAAATCGAAACCCTGCATAAAGTGCCCGGTGGTCAGGCTGTAGCCCAGCAACACCAGCAGCAGGACGAACAGCAGCGGCATCATGATACGCAGGCTGCGCTCAAGACCGGCCACCACGCCCTTGGCGATGACAAAGGCAGTGACCAGCATAAACAGGCTATGCCACAGGGTCAGGCGCCAGGGGTCCGAGGTCAGCCCACCAAAGGCGGCGCCGGCGCCGTCCGCCGTCACCCCGGTAAAGTCGCCGCGGCCCATGCCGAGGATATAGTCCAGCGACCAGCCGGCCACCACGCTATAGAAAGACAGGATCAACAACGCGGCGACCATGCCCATCAGCGCAGCCAGAGACCAGTGCCTGGACGCCCCGGCCTCGATGGCCAGGCTCTTCATGGCATTTACCGGGCTCTGCCGGCCGCGACGGCCGATCAGGGTTTCCGCCAGCATGATCGGCACCCCGACCAGGGCGATGCACAGCAGGTACATGGCGACAAAAGCGCCACCGCCGTAGACCCCGGTCATATAGGGGAACTTCCAGATATTGCCCAGGCCCACCGCCGAGCCGGTGGCCGCCAGGATAAACACCCAACGGCTGGCCCAGGCGCCGTGAATCGAGACCTTGTCGTTCGCCATGCTGGCTCGCTCGCCTTCAAAGAAAAAAGATCGCGCATTGTCGAAGATTCGCCGCAGCGGCTCAACCGCAATCCCGCC
Source organism: Pseudomonas xionganensis (assembly GCF_009763245.1). GTDB lineage: Bacteria > Pseudomonadota > Gammaproteobacteria > Pseudomonadales > Pseudomonadaceae > Aquipseudomonas > Aquipseudomonas xionganensis. The sequence continues at coordinate 94,509 of NZ_WKJZ01000003.1, forward strand.
ACTTGTCGCGTTTTTAGCAGGCCGCGCGCATGGCATCCGCCTGCGCGACTCCCTATAATGCGCGCCCTATGGCTAAACAAAAGAAACACCCTCAAGGCAATATCGCGCTGAACAAGAAGGCGCTGCACGACTATTTCGTCGAATCCAAGTTCGAGGCGGGCCTGGCCCTGTCCGGCTGGGAAGTGAAAAGCCTGCGCGCCGGCAAGGCGCAGCTGGTGGACAGCTACGTGCTGCTCAAGGACGACGAAGCCTGGCTGATGGGCTGCCATATCACCCCATTGAAGGCCGCCAGCACCCACGTCATTGCCGACCCCACGCGCACCCGCAAGCTGCTGCTCAACCGTCGCGAGCTGGAAAAACTGTTCGGCGCCGTGCAGCAGAAGGGTTACACCTGCGTGGCCCTGTCACTGTACTGGAAGGCCCACCTGGTCAAGTGCGAGATCGCCCTGGCCAAGGGCAAGAAGGACTTCGACAAGCGCCATGTCGAGAAGGAACGTGACGCCAACCGTGAAGTGCAGAGAGCCATGCGTAGCAAGGGCAAGGACGAGTAAGTATTTACTTACGGCCTGCTGCGCGTCGGCCCTACTGCGTTAAAAACAGGTTCGGAATGCTCATGTACAACAGTACACTCCGCTCCCTCACCTGTTTTTGCCTTGTAGGACTCTAGCTCGCGAGCCCTCAAACGCGTTCTGCCGCCCTCTGACACTCTAGCGATTACGGTTTGACCGCTCCCCTGCGCTGCGCCCGCTCTTCCCGCCGCGCCTGCTGCTGCACCTCCGCCAGCACCTCCTGCACATAGTCGATATGCCGGTTGGACAGGGCCCGGGCTTCCTCGGCGCGGCCGTCCATGATCGCTTCATAGAGCGCCCGGTGCTGCTCGATCAGGCGGTCGCGGGTTTCGTCGCGCTGGGCGTACATGCCACCGATATTGGTTACCACATTGCGCTTGAGCAGGTCGAACAGCCCGCGGATGGTGTGCAGCAGCACCGCGTTGTGGCTGGCCTCGGCAATGGCCAGGTGGAAGTTGGCATCGGCCACGCCCTCCTCGGCCCGGGTCACCTTGCCGCCACGGCTGTAGCAGTCCTGCAGGCGGGCGAAGGCCTCACTGAGGCGCTGGCGATCCGGCTCGGTGGCGCGCTGGGCGGCGTAGTAGGCGCAGGAACCTTCCAGGGTATGGCGAAATTCCAGCAGATCGCGCTGGGCTTCGGGATTGCTTTCCAGCAGATGCAGCAGCGGGTCGCTAAAGGTCGAGCCCAGGGTTTCGGCCACATAATTGCCACCGCCCTGGCGACTGACCAGCAGCCCGCGAGCCGCCAGCTTCTGGATCGCCTCGCGCAAGGAAGGGCGCGACACGCCAAACCGCTCGGCCAGCACCCGCTCGGCCGGCAGCCGCTCACCAGCCTTCAGCGTACCTTCGAGAATCATGGTCTCCAGTTGGCTGACGATATCGTCCGACAAACGGCGCTGGCGCACCTGGCCCACTTCCATACTCCACACTCCACTGGTTTGACCACCTATCCCGGGCCTTTTCAGGCCCTGCCGAGCAAGCCTATAGCGCGCCTGCAACCCTTACAACACGAGATCACTCGACCAAAGTCGTAAGCCCGGCAATTGACAGGCCGGTAACTGCACTTCTACCCTGAGCAAGCTGTTTTGTAAATTGGTATTACCAATTAAGCCCTAAAACAATTCCAAGAAGCTCACGAGGTTCCCGACATGCCGGTTCAACCCTGCCTTATCCGCACCCCGCTGCGTCCATCCATTCCCATGCGCTGCGCGCATCGCTAAGGAGAAGCCGCCATGTCTTCTGGACTGCTCGCCCTACTCGCCTTCTCACCCATTCTGCTGGCCGCCATCCTCCTGGTCGGCCTGCGCTGGCCGGCCAAACGCGCCATGCCGCTGGTCTATCTGCTCACCGCCGGCGTCGGTCTGTTCGCCTGGGACATGAGCTTCAACCGGGTGCTGGCCTCCACCGTGCAGGGGCTGCTGATCACCCTGGGCCTGCTGTGGATCATCTTCGGCGCCATCTTGCTGCTCAACACCCTCAAGCATTCCGGCGGCATCACCGCGATCCGCGCCGGCTTTACCACCATCAGCCCGGATCGACGCATCCAGGCCATCATCATCGCCTGGCTGTTCGGCTGCTTTATCGAGGGTGCCTCCGGTTTCGGCACCCCGGCGGCCATCGCCGCGCCGCTACTGGTGGCCATCGGTTTCCCGGCCATGGCTGCGGTGCTGATGGGCATGCTGGTGCAGAGCACGCCGGTGTCCTTCGGCGCGGTGGGCACCCCGATCATCGTCGGCGTCAACAGCGGCCTGGATACCGCCACCATCGGTGCGCAGCTGGTGGAACAGGGTTCGTCCTGGGCGCAGCTCCTGCAGCTGATCACCAGTGAAGTGGCGATCATCCATGCCTGCGTTGGTGTGGTCATGCCGCTGGTGATGGCGATGATGCTGACGCGCTTCTTCGGCGCCGAGAAAAGCTGGAAGGCCGGCCTGCAAGTGCTGCCCTTCGCGATTTTCGCCGGGCTGGCCTTTGTCATTCCCTATGCTGCCACCGGCGTATTCCTCGGCCCCGAATTCCCCTCCCTGGCCGGCGGCCTGATCGGCCTGGCTATCGTCACCAGCGCCGCCCGTTTCGGTTTCCTGGTGCCGAAGACCACCTGGGATTTCGCCCCGGCAGACAAGTGGCCGAGCGAGTGGCTGGGCACTGTGGAAATGAAGCTGGAAGACCTCACCGCCAAGCCCATGAGCACCCTGCGCGCCTGGTTGCCCTATGTACTGGTGGGCGCCCTGCTGGTGATCAGCCGGGTGGTGCCGGAAGTGGGCAGCGCCTTCAAGGCGGTGGTGATCAACTTCCCCGACCTGCTGGGCGAAACCGGCGTCAGCGCCAACTTTATGCCCCTGTACCTGCCGGGCGGCATTCTGGTGGCCGTGGTTATCGCCACCTTCTTCCTGCATGGCATGAAGCTGCGCGACCTGGGTAGCGCGGTGAAGGAATCCTCGGGCGTGCTGCTCAGCGCCGGTTTCGTCCTGCTGTTTACCGTGCCCATGGTGCGCATCCTGATCAACTCCGGGGTCAATGGCGCCGAGCTGGCCAGCATGCCGATCCTCATGGCGCGCTGGGTGGCCGATAGCGTCGGTGCCATCTACCCGCTGCTGGCGCCAAGCATCGGTGCCTTGGGTGCCTTTATCGCCGGCTCCAACACGGTGAGCAACATGATGTTCAGCCAGTTCCAGTTCGGCGTGGCCAGCAGCCTGGGCATCTCCAGCGCGCTGATCGTCGCAGTGCAGGCCATTGGCGCCGCCGCCGGCAATATGGTGGCAATCCACAATGTGGTGGCCGCCTCCGCCACCGTGGGCCTGCTGGGCCGCGAAGGCAGCATCCTGCGCAAGACCATCTGGCCTACCCTGTACTACGTGCTGTTCACCGGCCTGATCGCCCTGTTCGCCGTCTATGTAATGGGCGTCAGTGACCCGCTGATGGCCGGCTGATGAAAACTACCTGCGTTGCCATCGCGGCGTTAAAAACAGGCTCAAAATGCTCATTTACACTCGTAAACTCCGCTTTTTCGCCTGTTTTTGCCTTGCGCTGGCTGCCTCGCCAACGTTTTTCCACGGCATGCCGGGGGCGCGCTAAACAACGCGCCCCCATTGCAGCAACCTTTTTTCTCCGGTGACTCCATGATTATTTCCGCCTCTACCGACTACCGCGAAGCTGCCCGGCGCAAGCTGCCGCCCTTCCTGTTCCACTATATCGATGGCGGCGCCTACGCCGAGTACACCCTGGGGCGCAACGTTTCCGATCTGGCCGAAATCGCCCTGCGCCAGCGGGTGCTGCGCGACATGTCCGAGCTGAGCCTGGAAACCCAGGTACTGGGCGAGACCCTGGCCATGCCGGTGGCCCTGGCGCCGGTCGGCCTGACCGGCATGTACGCCCGCCGCGGTGAGGTGCAGGCGGCCAAGGCGGCGGCGGCCAAGGGCATTCCCTTCACCCTGTCCACCGTGTCGGTCTGCCCGATCGAGGAAGTGGCGCCGGCCATCGACCGGCCCATGTGGTTCCAGCTCTATGTGCTGAAGGACCGCGGTTTTATGAAGAACGCTCTGGAGCGGGCCAAGGCCGCCGGCGTCACCACCCTGGTGTTTACCGTGGACATGCCGGTGCCCGGCGCGCGCTACCGCGACGCCCACTCCGGCATGAGCGGCCCCAACGCGCCGCTGCGGCGCATCCTGCAGGCCATGACCCACCCGAGCTGGGCCTGGGATGTGGGCCTGCTGGGCAAGCCCCACGACCTGGGCAATATCTCCGCCTACCGTGGCAATCCCACGGGCCTGGCCGACTATATCGGCTGGCTGGGCAACAATTTCGATCCCTCGATTTCCTGGAAGGACCTGGAGTGGATTCGCGACTTCTGGGACGGCCCGATGATCATCAAGGGCATCCTCGATCCGGAAGACGCCAAGGATGCAGTGCGCTTCGGCGCCGACGGCATCGTCGTCTCCAACCACGGCGGGCGCCAGCTCGACGGCGTGCTGTCCAGCGCCCGGGCCATGCCGGCCATTGCCGATGCGGTGAAGGGTGAGCTGACCCTGCTGGCCGACTCGGGCATCCGCACCGGCCTGGACGTGGTGCGCATGCTCGCCCTCGGCGCCGACTGCGTGATGCTCGGCCGCGCCTTCGTCTACGCCCTGGCCGCCGCCGGTGGTACCGGGGTGAGCAACCTGCTGGAGCTGATCGACAAGGAAATGCGCGTGGCCATGGTGCTGACCGGGGCCAAGAGCATTCGCGATATCAGCGCCGATTCGCTGGTGCGCGAACTGGGGCGCTAAGCCATCCGCTGCCCCGCTTTTGTAGGAGCCAGCTTGCCGGCGATGCCCTCGCAGCATGCTAATCGCCAGCAAGCTGGCTCCTACAGTTCAAAGATCAATCGCTGTATCCCGGAGCCTGTATGAGCCTGCCCGCCGCCTTTCTTGCCGAAGTCCAGCGCCTGATCCTCCGGGAGCGGCGCTTCGACGACCCGCTGTCCACACTGGCCTTTGGCACCGACGCCAGCTTCTACCGGCTGATCCCCAAGCTGGTGCTGCGGGTCGAGGCGGAAGCCGAGGTGGTGGCGCTGCTTAAGCTGGCCGGCCAGCACCGTGTGGCGGTGACCTTTCGCGCCGCCGGCACCAGCCTGTCCGGCCAGGCCATCAGCGACTCGGTGCTGATCGTGCTGGGGGATAACTGGAACGGCCGGGAGATCCGCGACCAGGGCGCGCAGATCCGTCTGCAGCCCGGGGTGATCGGCGCGGCGGCGAACGCCGTGCTGGCTCCGCTGGGGCGCAAGATCGGCCCGGACCCAGCCTCGATCGCCGCCGCCAAGATCGGCGGCATCGTCGCCAATAACTCCAGCGGCATGTGCTGCGGCACCGCGCATAACACCTACCACACCCTGGCCGGCATGCGCCTGGTGCTGGCCGACGGCACGGTGCTGGACACCGAAGACCCGCACAGCGTGCAGGCCTTCCAGGCCAGCCATGCCGTGATGCTGCAGCAGTTGGCCGAGCTGGGCCGACAGACCCGGGCCAATAGCGCCCTGGCCGCCAAGATCCGCCACAAATACCGGCTAAAGAACACCACCGGCCTGTCCCTCAATGCCCTGGTCGACTATGACCAGCCCCTGGATATTCTCAGCCACCTGCTGGTGGGCAGCGAAGGCACCCTGGGCTTTATCAGCGCGGTGACCTACCACACCGTGCCCGAGCACCCGCACAAGGCTAGCGCCCTACTGGTGTTCCCCGATGTGGAGAGCTGCTGCCGGGCGGTGACCGTGCTCAAACAGCAACCGGTGTCCGCCGTGGAGCTGCTGGATCGGCGCAGCCTGCGCTCGGTGCAGGACAAGCCCGGCATGCCGGAATGGGTCAAGGACCTGTCCGCCAACGCCTGCGCCCTGCTGGTGGAATCCCGCGCCGCCAGCCAGAGCCTGTTGCAGGAACAGTTGCAGCTGATCATGGCGTCTATCGCCCACTTCCCCCTGGAAAAGCAGGTGGATTTCAGCGCAGACCCGGTCGTCTACAACCTGCTGTGGAAGATCCGCAAGGACACCTTCCCCGCCGTCGGCGCGGTGCGCCGCACCGGCACCACGGTGATCATCGAGGACGTCACCTTCCCCATCGAGCAACTGGCCGAAGGGGTCAACCGCCTGCTCGCCCTGTTCGACAAGCATGGATATGCCGAGGCGATCATTTTCGGCCACGCCCTGGAAGGCAATCTGCACTTCGTCTTCACCCAGGGCTTTGACAGCGAAGCGGAAAAGGCCCGCTACGAAGCCTTTATGCAGGATGTGGCGCAACTGGTGGCCGTGGAGTTCGGCGGCTCGCTCAAGGCCGAGCACGGCACCGGACGCAATATGGCGCCCTTTGTCGAGCTGGAATGGGGCGCGGACGCCTACCAGCTGATGTGGCAGATCAAGCGCCTGCTCGACCCCCAGGGCATCCTTAACCCCGACGTGATTCTCTCCGAGGATCGCGATATCCACCTGAAAAACCTCAAGCCGCTGCCGGCCGCCGACGCCATCGTCGACAAGTGCATCGAGTGCGGCTTCTGCGAGCCGGTCTGTCCGTCCAAGGGGCTGACCCTGAGCCCGCGCCAGCGCATTGTGATCTGGCGCGATATCCAGGCGAAAAAACGCGCCGGGATCGACACCAGTGAATTGGAAGCGGCCTACCAGTACCAGGGCATCGACACCTGCGCCGCCACCGGCCTGTGCGCCCAGCGCTGCCCGGTGGGCATCAATACTGGCGATCTGGTGCGCCAGCTGCGCGCCCGCGACGCCAACAGCCAGCGCAGCGCCGACTGGCTGGCCAACAACTTCCAGCGCACCCTGCAGGGCGCACGGCTGATGCTGCAGGTAGCCAACGGCGCGCGCCGGCTGCTGGGCGCGCCGCTGCTTGGCCGCACCTCGGCGGCGCTGAGCAAAGCCAGCCAGGGCCGCGTGCCGCAGTGGACCCCGGCCATGCCGCAACCTCTGCAGCGCTTGCACCTACCCAAAGCCAATGACGATGCGCGGCCACGGGTGGTCTATCTGGCCGCTTGTGTATCCCGCGCCATGGGCCCGGCGACCGGCGATAGCGAGCAAATGCCGCTGCTCGACAAGACCCGCGCCCTGCTGGAAAAAGGCGGCTTTCAGGTGGTGTTCCCCGATGATCTGGACAACCTGTGCTGCGGCCAGCCTTTTGCCTCCAAGGGCTATGCCGAGCAGGCCGAGCGCAAGAAGCAGGAGCTGATCGACGCCCTGCTCCAGGCCAGCCGTGGCGGCCTCGACCCCATCTACTGCGACACCAGCCCCTGCACCCTGCGGCTGATGCAGGACGGCCTGGACGCCCGCCTGAAACTGCACGACCCGGTGAAATTTATCCGCGAGCAGCTGCTCGACCGCCTGCACATCACCCCACAGGACAAGCCGGTGGCGGTGCATGTCACCTGCAGCACCCAGCACCTGGGCGAAGCTCAAGGGCTGATCGATATCGTCCGTCGCTGCACCTCAGAAGTGGTCATCCCCGAAGGCATCCACTGCTGCGGCTTCGCCGGGGACAAGGGCTTTACCACCCCGCAGCTGAACAGCCACGCCCTGCGCAGCCTCAAGGATGCCGTGCAGCACTGCGACGAAGGCATCAGCACCAGCCGTACCTGCGAAATCGGCCTGAGCCAGCACGGCGGTATCGACTACCACGGCCTGGTCTATCTGCTGGATCGGGTAAGCCAGGCCAGGGCGTGAGCCTGCCCCACTCAGCGCTCCTCTCCCTAACCCTCTCCCAAAGGGAGAGGGAATGAACGGTGGCTGAGCCCAACCATGGATTGTCAACGAATGGCCCCAGACCAACGGCCCGATGGCGCGCTGGCGGCTTTCTATACTGAAAGCCTCAACCCGCCATCAGGAGTTTTGCCATGGGTCGTTTTAGCCTGTTCCTCGCCACCGCCCTGCTCAGCACTTCGCTCTGGGCCATGCACTGCCCGGCCGATATGGCCAAGATCGACGAACTGCTGAAAACCAATCCGCCCGCCGATGCCACTGTTCTGGCCCAGGTGCAGCAGCTACGCGCCGAAGGCGAGGCCCTGCACAAGGCCGGCAACCACAGCCAGTCGGTCAAGGTATTGGGCGAGGCCCTGCAACTGCTAGACGCCAGCGAATAGGCACCACCGCCTTGTAGGAGCCAGCTTGCTGGCGATCCTTGTAACTCAAAGGCATCGCCAGCAAGCTGGCTCCTACGGTCAGTTCAGACCACGCGACCCCGATACCTGTTACACCCCTTGGGCCAACAGGCTTAGGGCCAAGCGCCGCACCTGGGCAAGGTCGATGGGCTTGGCCAGGCAGGCCTGGGCGCCGCAGCGGCGGGCCTCGGCAAAACCGGCTTCATCCACCGTGGCGCTGATCACCAGCACCGGCACAGCCTGCAGGCGCGGGTTCTGGCGCATATGGTCGAGTATCTGCAGGCCATCGCCATCGGGCAGATCCAGATCCAGCAGGAGCAGGGTTGGCGTGCAGTGCTCCAGCTCGCTCAGGGCACGCTGGATGGAGGCGGCGCCGCGCACCTCGGCAAACTCGCGCAGCGCCTCCTGTACCACCTTGAGGCAGGCCGGGTGGTCCTCGACGCAGAGCACTTCGGCCAGCTGTCGCGGCTGGTTTACTTCCTGTCCGGCGCTGCCATGCCCATTGCCAGCATGGGGCGCCGCGGCGCCAGGCAGGTCGATCCAGAAACGACTGCCACTGCCGGCCTGGCTGTGAAAGCCCATCTCCCCCCCCATCAGGCTGGCCAGCTCGCGGCACAGCACCAGGCCGATACCGGTGCCGGGGATATTCGAATTCTCCCGCCCCAGGCGCTGGAACGGCTGGAACAGATTGGCCTGCTGCTCGGCACTCAGGCCCGCCCCGTTATCCTCGACCCAGAGGCGCACGGCATTGGAGCGGATCTCATAACCCAGGCGAATCAGCCCCTTGGGGCTGTTGTACTTGATCGCATTGGACAGCAGGTTGAGCAGCACCTGACGCACCCGACGCAGATCGGCCTGCACATAGAGCCCGGCATCCGCCTCCCTCACCAGCTGCAGCTGCAACTGGCGCTGCTGCACCTCGGGCTGGACCAGCTCGGCGCAGCTGTGCAGCAACTCACCCACCGCCACCGGCTGCAGGTTGAGCTGCTGACGCCGGCTCTCGATGCTGGACAGGTCAAGAATATCGTCCACCAGGGACGTCAGGTGCCGGCTGGCATTGACGATCTCCCGTGCGTAGTCGGCTTCCGGCCTGGCGTCGGGCTTGTCCTGGGCCTCCAGTTCGATCAACTGGCCGAAGCCGCAAATGGCATTCAGGGGCGTGCGCAGCTCGTGGCTCATGCTCGACAGGAAGCGGCTTTTGGCCTGACTGGCAGCCTGGGCGTCGAGACTGGCGCGGCGCAGCTCCTCCTGCACCTGCTTGAGCCGGGTGATATCCACATGGGTGCCGGCAATGCGCAGGGCGCGCCCCTCGACGTCTCGCTCCAGCACCTTGCCACGGCTGAGCAGCCAGGCGTATTCACCACGGGCATCGGCATAGCGGTACTCGGCCTCAAACTGATCCTCGCCACTGCCGGCGAACAGCTGACGCAGATGGCGGATACGCTCCAGGTCATTGGGGTGCACGCGCTGGTTGTATTCGCTAAACGGCATACGTTCATGGCTCAGGCCGAAACGCTTGAGAAAGTGCTCGCTGAGCTTGATGGTCATGCTCGGCGCATCCACTTCCCACAGGCTTTCGGTGGTGCTTTCCAGCACCAGCTGTAGAATGCGCTGGGTCTCGAAACGCTTTGCCTCGCTGGCCTGCAACTGCTCACCGGTGTGCAGCACGGCCTGGGCCATGCTGCTCAGCTCATGGATGCTGCTACTGGGTGCCGGCGGCTGATAATTACCCTGACCCAACTGCTGCATCATGCCGATCACCCCGTCGATAGGCTGCACCAGCTGCTGGCTGAGGCGCCGCGAACGCAGCCACATCAGGGCGAAAAACAACAGATAAAACACCAGTAGACCGGCAATCAACAGGTAGCCGATATGCAGGTAGCGCTCGGCCAGGCGATTGGTCTCGCGGAAGATGGCTTCCTCATCCACAACCAGAATCAGCTGCCAGCCGGTCTGGGGAATCTCGCTCCAGGCCATCAGCTGCTTGCGCTCGCCCAGCAGCACTTCCTGCACATTGCCCTCGCCATTGGCCATGGCCGCCAGCAGTGGCTGCATCTCGGGTCGCTTGGCCAGGCTGAAATCCTCAGGCTTGAGCACTTCGCGACGCACCGCCTCGGCATAGGAATATTCGGTCAGCTCGCGCAGGCCAAAGTCCTGCTCGCCAGCGCTGGGCAGGGCCATGATGTTGTGCTCGCGGCTGACCAGCATGGCGTAACCCTGCCAGGGCACGTCCAGCTCACCGATCTCCGCCAGCATCTGGCCCACGGTGATATCCAGCCCCACCACCCCTTCGAGGAAATCGCCGCGATACACCGGCGCCACTGCCGACATCATCCAGCCCAGGCCGGCCGGATCGAGGTAGACATCGGTCCAGGCCACCTTACGCTCGGGGTTGTGCTGGGCGTCGGCCAGGTAATAGAAGTTGTAATCCGGTATCACCATGTCATGGGGATACTGCTCGGGGGTCATAAAGAAGGGATAGATGCGGTTGTAGCTGTCCCAACTGTTGAAATACAGCGCCGCCACCAGCGGGTTGGCGCCCTGGATGGAACGCATCAGAGGGTCCAGTTGCGACAGACGCAGCGCCTTGGCGTGGTCCTGCTGGGCCAGGGGCGTGCTGTTGGCATAGAAGGAAGCCGCGCGGTCATCGTCGCTCAGGCTGTAGAACACCCCCGTATCGGTCACGGCATGACGGCGGCGCTCCAGAGCATCGGGCTGAAACGCCTGGTTCTCCAGAGCATTGACCGCCGCATCGCGGAAGATCTGCACCTGCGCCTCCACCGCGCGCAGGCGCGCATCGATCACCTGCCCCTCACGCAGCGCTGCCGCCCCCAGATCATCCAGGGCGCTCTGCTGCAGATGCTCGATCTGCGCATCACGGATCGCCGCATTGCTCAGCAGGTACACGGCAATCAGCACCGACTCCACCAGGATCAGCGGAATCAGCGCGCTCTGCACAAAGGCACGCCAGATCCACTGACGCAGGGGGTATTGCGATGCGCGGGGCATAGGGAATCTCATGGCTACGACGGGGCACTCGATGGGGCAATCATAGCGTTATGCCGCGCCATACGCCCGTATTCACAAAGGCAGGTCGACGCTACGGAACCTTTGCCGTAAACTCGCGTCCTAGCTACAGCTTGAAAGTTTTGGGGCCGATTAGGATTCGACGCCGGTAGCGAAACTTGAGGGGCATGCCGAGTTGGTAACAGAACTCGTAAATCCACTGTTGCAAACTTATAGTTGCCAACGACGACAACTACGCTCTAGCCGCCTAAGTGCCGCTAGCTGACCCTAGGGGATGCCTGTAAACCCGAAGATTTGGTCAGTCATATAGAACAGGATCGCCGCCAAGCTCGCTGCAGGTGTAACGGCTAAAACTTATGCAGCTCGCTCCAAGCACCCTGCCACTCGGGTCGCGCGGAGTTAACTTAATAGAGATGGCTACGCATGTAGAACCGATAGCGGAGAACTGGCGGACGGGGGTTCAAATCCCCCCGGCTCCACCAAATGCAAGTTTCCACATGTTCCCACATGACCGGAAACGCCCTGAAAAGCCCGCCCCGTGCGGGCTTTCTTGTTTCTACACGCTCCCTAATAGATACACACAGCACGCGCCGCCGTGTATCCTCCGCTGTACCCGCCATATAAATTGAAACTACGGGGTACACGAATGAGGCGCAGCGAAATCAAGCGTCGCCCGCTGGCAGACACGGTGCTTGCCACCCTGGAGCCAGAGGACAAGGAATACCGCGAGCACGACGGCAACAGCCTATATCTGCGCGTCAAGCCGGATGGTCGCAAGTCGTGGCAGCTGCGCTACAAGAAACCGGATGGCAAGTGGTCATGGATCGGCCTGGGTGGCTATCCCGAGGTTGGCGGCTCGCTAGCTCGCCAGAAGGCGGCGGAAATGCGCGGCGATGTATCCCAGGGCCGCAATCCGCTAGCGATGAAACACGCGCGTAAAGCCGCAGAAGCAGAAGCCGCATCCAACACCTTCGAAAAGCTCGCCCGCGAGTGGTACGCCAACAAGCGCAAAGGGTGGACTGAAGGAACAGCGGTTCGCACTATCGGCGCGCTAGAACTGCACGTTTTCCCGGTGCTCGGCAAACGCCCCTTCGCTGAAATCCTGCCCATCGAATGGATGGAGTTTCTGCGCGGCATGGAACAGAAAGGCATCGTCGAACAGACCAGCCGCGTGAGAGGCATGTGCAAGGAAATCTACGACCTAGCCCGTGTGACCGGCCGAGCAACGCACAACCCGCTTGAAGGGCTGCACAAGTTCCTGCAAACCCGCCCGGTGGAAAACTTCGCTCATGTATCCCAGGAAGAGTTGCCGGCACTCTTGCGCGCGATAAGGGCTTACCCCAGCGCCACTGACATTCGCATCGGCCTGCAACTGCTCTCCATGCTGGCCTGCCGTCCATCGGAGCTGCGCGAGGCCAGTTGGTCGGAGTTCGATCTTGATAAAGCCCTGTGGTCCATCCCGGCCGAGCGCATGAAACGACGCCGCGAGCATCTGGTGCCGCTGCCGCAACAAGCCGTCGAACTACTGCGCGACCTGCACGTTCTCACCGGCACCTATCCCCTGCTCTTCCCAGGCCGCAGCGACACCACCAAGCCCCGGAGCAATACCGTGTTCCTAATGGCACTGCGCCGCCTCGGCTATGAGGGCCGGCAAACCGGCCACGGCTTCCGGCACATCGCGTCCACCACCCTCAACGAACACGGTTTCGATGAAAACCACATCGAGGCCCAGCTATCCCACGTCAAAGAAGGGGTAGCCGGCGTGTACAACAAAGCGGTGTATCTGCCCCAGCGCCGGGAAATGATGCAGTGGTATGCCGACCACCTCGACAAGCTAGCAGGCGGCAATGTAGTGGCAATAAAGCGGGCCTGAAGCAATTTGTGTAGGCCGGGATTTCAACGACCATCAGCAGGAAAACGCATGGCACTCAAGCCCCTAAAAAACCATCGTTATCTGAGTGAAGATGAGGCAGCCGAGATGCTGTCCTCAAGAATTGGTGAAGCCGTATCCGCCAAAGAAATGGAAAGGTATGCCCTCAAAGGTGTGGTTCCTGCTTACATGCAGTACCAGCCTAGAAATCAGGAGCTATACCCGTTAACACACTTTGAACTGATCAGGTTAAGCGAGTTGAGCAGTCTTGCCGGAAGCCCGCTATCGGTTACTCACTCCGAGCGAAATCTGAAGACGCTGCCTTTCCCTCTACCAGACGACGGAATCATGACCGATAGTCGTGGCGAATACTGGAGGGTATTTGCAGGAAGGTCAGACAGGGGGCTCGATGAGATTTCTGCGGAGCACTATGTGAGGGTCTACGCCCCGCGTGAACTGGCGCGGGCGGCCAAAGTCATCAATGACCCGGCCAATACAAGTTGGCCCACAGTTGCCCACAGTAGTGGTGAAACCTGGGAAATTGAGCGGGACGAATACAACGATGGGGAAGTGGTAAGCATCCTGAGTCCATTTCTCGATGAGGCCAGCACTGGAGATAGTGACAACAAAGAGGGAATGCTTTTGGCTATTGCGGGCCTGCTCGACTTGCTGACAAGTGATGGACGCCGAAAGTACACACAGGGAGAGGTTGCTAGAGAGATAGGGGACCGGCATCGCAACTGGTATGGGGCTGGCGAACGCACGCTGAACGGGCTCTTTGCCAAGGCCAATAAAATCGGTCTTGACCGTGACAAAGCAGGGCAATAAACGGCAGAGCGTTTCTCATTCGATTTTTTTGCAATTGCAATGACCCGCCCGGGTCGGGTGCATAACTTGGCAAGCCTTAACCGTATGGAGGCAAGCGAATGCACCCGAGCAGCACCCTACCGAGTAAAGGGCTGATCCGTCAGCCCGCCCTCTGCCAATGGCTTGACGTGACCCGTTCCGGCCTAGCCAAGCTCAAGGCGAAAGACTCGACCTTTCCCAAACCTATCAAAGATGGCGACGCCCGCCAGGCGGCGGCTTATTACGTCGTGGCCGAGGTGGAAGCCTGGCTGCAAGCCAAGATTGCCGCGCGGGATAAGGCCCAGGCCGATAGCTCCGAGGGCGCGACACAATGAGCACCCTGAACTACTGGCGGGAACTGCTCGCCACCCCGGCAGCATCCGCCGCCGACAGCCTATCTGGGCATGTCGACCGCTTGGAGCGGTTGGCCTGTATCGCCGAGTGCCAAGGCGAGCGCTTGAGCACCGGCATTGCCGCCATCGGAGAACTGTTGGACGGCGCAACAGGTGCCGGCCATGTCGATGACGGTTTGGCCGTCGCCATTTGCTCGATGCTGGCCGCGCTGGCGGGGCTATCGGCAGAGCTGGCAACCGTCACCCGTAACGCGCACGGCACCTTGGCCGGCATCCGCGCGGCCGCGCATTCCAGCCCGGCAACTCCCCACCCGTCACCCGTAAGCCAGGACTAACCCATGAGCTATTTTCAACAGCGCCGCGAGGCGTTGCCGGGATCGGCTTGCCTGAAGAAAACCCGGATCGTCGAAGACATTCGCGCGGTGGCCGCTGTCGCGTTGCAGCACGCTGCCGCATTGGTGCCGGAGCTACTGCCGGAAGGCACCCGCAAGGGCAGCGAATGGGTTGCCCGCAACCCCACGCGAGCCGACCGCCAGGCCGGGAGCTTTTCGGTTTCGCTGCTAGACGGACTTTGGCATGACTTCGCCTGTGGCGACGGCGGCGGCGACTTGGTGTCGCTGGCCGCCTACCTGTGGGACGTGAATCAGGCGGACGCCGCGTGCGACCTGGCCCGCCGGCTGGGGCTGCGCCTCGACGCGCTGGAGGGGCGGCAGGACGCTGGCGATAGTCACGACGACGGCCAACGTCGGCGGTTGGCGGCGGCAAGGCTGGAGGCAGAGCAGCGCACCGCCCGCGAAGCTGAGCAGAAACGCTACAAGCAACAGGCCGCCGCCGACTTAGCCCGCCGACTGTGGCAGGCCAGCGCCGCCGCCAACCCGGCGCACGACTATCTGGCGGCAAAGCGGTTGCACGCCCACGACCTGCGCGAGCATCGCGGCGAGCTGCTTGTGCCTTTGCTCAACACTGCCGGCGAGCTGGTGAACCTACAACGCATCGGCGCCGATGGCGGTAAGCGCTTCCTGTTTGGCGGCCAGGTGCTGGGCGCCTTCCACCTGCTGGGCCAAGTCGAGCCGGGGCGGCGCTTGTTCGTCTGCGAGGGCTGGGCGACTGGCGCCACGCTGTTCGACCACTACGAAGGTGCCGACGCCGTGGCCTGCGCCATGAATGCCGGCAACCTGCGCCCTGTGGCCCAAGCCCTGCGCGCCAAGTACGGCAGCCTGATTGAGCTGGTAATCGCCGGCGATGACGACCGCCAGAGCGACGGCAACCCCGGTCGCACGGCCGCCGATGCTGCCGCCCTGGCGGTCGGTGCCATGGTGGTGTTCCCCGAGTGGCCGGCGGGCGCGCCGCTGGAGCTGTCCGACTTTAACGACCTGCACTGCTGGGACGCTGCCCATGACCGATAGGCCAAGCCAACTGGAGCCGGGCGAAGCATTTGGGGCGGCCGGCCAGGGGGAAGCGACGCCCAGCGGCAAGCGGCCGAACAAACCCACCAGCAAGCCCGCGCCCAAGAAGCGCAAGGCGAAGATCAAACACCCCACGGTCACACCGGCCCGGCCGAGCTGGGCCACCTATGCCAGTTGGGTGCAGACACGACAGGGCCACGTCCTGGCCCCCGGCCTGTATTTCCACGGCATCCGCGACGATGCAGAAACCGACACGCTGGTTTGTTCGCCGCTGGAGGTGCTGGCCATCACCTGCGACGAACGCGGGGAGAACTTCGGCCGACTGCTGCACCTGCTGCCCAAAGGGGCCAGCGCCTGGAAGCAATGGGCCGCGCCGATGGAGATGCTGGCCAGCGACGGTGCAGAGCTGCGCGCGGTGCTGCTCAACATGGGCGCGACCATCCCGCACAAACAGCGGCAAGCGCTGATGGACTACCTGATGAGCAGCAGCCCGGAACGCCAAGCCATGGCGGCGACGCGCACCGGCTGGTATGGGCCGGCGCTGTTCGTTATGCCTCGCCGAGTCATCGGCGGCGGTGACGTGGTGTTTCAGTCGACCGAGGCCGGCGGCCATGAATACGACACGGCCGGCGACCTGGCCGGCTGGCAAGCCGAGGTAGCCGCCCGCTGCCTGGGTAATCCGGTGCTGATTCTTGCCGTCTGCGCGGCCCTGGCCGGGCCGCTGCTGACCTTGCTCGATGCCGACGGCGGTGGCTTCCACCTGCTGGGCGACAGCTCCAGCGGCAAAAGCATTGCGCTGGCCGTGGCCGCCAGCGTGTGGGGCAAGCCGCGCGATTTTCTGCGCACATGGAACGCCACCAGCACGGGGCTGGAAGGCGTGGCCACGCTGCGCAATGACACCCTGCTTGTGCTCGACGAAATCGGCGAGGCCAAGCCACAGGACGTAGGCGGGATCATCTATGCCCTGGGCAATGGCACCGGTCGCCAACGCGGCAAGGTGTCGGGGCTGCCGCGCCAGGTGCAGAAATGGCGGGTCATGGTGCTGTCCAGCGGCGAGCTGACCATGAGCAAGCACATGGAAAGCGCTGGTATGCGCAGCAAGGCCGGCCAAGAGCTGCGCCTATTGGATGTGCCCTCCTATCGCCGCTATGGCGCCTATGACGACTTGCACGGCCTGGGCCTGCCCCATGACGACGCCAGCGAGGATGGTCGCAAGGGCGCCGGCCGGGCATTCGCCGACACCCTCAAGCGCGCGACGGCACAACATTACGGCCAGCTTGGGCCGGCGTTTGTCGAGCTGCTGGTGGCGCGCGAGCAGACGGCCGAGGCCGCCGCCGAGTTGGAAGCTTTGTTCGCCGACATGCGCCAAGGTTTCCCCATCGGCACCGGGCAGGATGCGCGCGCGGCGGCGCGGTTCGCCATCGCCGCCCTGGCGGGTGAACTGGCCATACAAGGCGAGCTGCTGCCATGGACGCAAGGCACCGCCATTGCGGCAATGCGGGAGCTATTCGGCGCCTGGGCCGAGTTCCGTGGCCGTGGCCAATCCGAAAACGCGAAGATCATGCGGGCGGTGTCCACTTTCATCGACCGCCACGCGGCCCGCTTTGCCAACGTCGACGGCACGGACGGCGCCACCGTGCATGACCGCGCCGGCTGGTATCGGGCCCATGGTGACGGCCGCCTTTACCTGTTCACCACACAAGCGCTGGCGGATGCTGCCCCGGACTTCGATACGCGACGCGTGCTGGCCTGTCTCGACAATGCCGGCGCCATCGCCGAACGCGACAACGACCGCGACGGCCGCCTGACCAAGCGCGTGCGGGTCAAGGGTGAAGGCATCGTGCGGGTCTACGTGGTCAATCCCGCCGCCTTGCTGGCCGCTCTGGAGGAATAGCCATGGCTGACCAGAAATCGCCAACTGGAAAACCCAGGGTCACGCCGGGAACAAACCGCCAAGCCCAGCAAGCGCCGGCCTTGGTGGGCACCTCTGCTGGGTCACAGACCGGGAACACACCGGGAACAACCGGGAACAGGGATAAGGTTTTTTGTTCCCGGTGTTCCCGATCAAAACCAATACCGGGAACAGCTACAAGTACCGTCTTTGCTGGTTGTTCCCGGTGTTCCCGGTGTGACCCAGGCCAACAGCAGGTGGCACGCAGCAATGAGCCAGCGAAAACGGCGCCGCTCGACTTGGCGGCCCTGGGCGCATTCGTTCGGCGGTCTCACCCCGTCACCAACAACGCAGACCACGGCAGCCCCTCGAATCTGCCCGCCGCGCAGTGGCTGGAACTGCTGGCCGCCGTGCTCGGTTGTTCGCCTGGCTGGTTGCTGGAAAGCGGGCGGGTGGATGCCGACGACCTCGCCGCGCGCGGGCGTATCAGTGACGCCGCCCGGTTGATTCGCTCGCACGGCGGGACAACGCCACCGCGCCCGCTGCGTTCGCCGACACCGGCCGGCGATGCCAGCACCACCGCAGCATCGCCTTTGCCCTGGCTGGTGGCCCGCGATGCCTACCGGAGCCACGTCATGGCGTGCGGCATCTGTCGTGCCCACCTTCCCAAATCCCCCACGCACTGCCCGGCCGGCGCCGAGCTGCGCGCGCAGTACGACCAGCAAACCCCACATCACCTCAACCAAGGAGACTCACCATGCCTAAGTCCATCGCCATCAACCTGTCAGAAGCCGCCATCAAACGGCACGCTGCCGACAGCACGATCTATCAACTACGCGACACCCAGCGCCCGCTGCGCTTTCGCTACCGTCAGAACCGCGAGCGGGGCAGTTTCTACGTCGTGACGCGCGCCCAGGGCAAAGAGCACTGGCACAAGCTCGGCAACTATCCCGACCTCACCGTTAAGGCGGTGTTGTCGGTGCTGCCCAACGTTATGCAGCGCCTGGCCATCGAGCCACAATCGGGCGCGCTGTCCACGTCCGGTTGGGCGACGGTCGGCGAGGTGCTGGAGTGGTATGCGAATCGCGTTGCGCACGACGCCAACCTGAGCAAGAACCGCAAGGCCACGGCACGCTCGGCGGTGAAATGCCAGTTACTGCCCTGCCTCGGCGCGCTGCGTTTGGTCGAACTGAACCATGCCACGCTAGACAGCAAGCTGATGTGGCCGCTGCAATCGCAATACAGCGTGGCGCATGTGCGCTTGGTGTTCGGCGTGCTCAAGGTCGCATTCAAGCAGGCTGCCAGCCTCGGGCTGATCGGCATGAACCCAATGGCCGACATGACCTTTACCGACTTCATCAAGACCAAGATCAAACCGAAAGATGCGCGCTTGCGTCCGGTCGATTGTGGGCGCCTGCTAGAATATTGGGCCGCCCGTTACCGTCACGAAACCACGGCGGTCGCCCTGGCGGTGCTGATGCTGGCCCACGGCACGCGCATCGGCGAAACCCGCCAAGCCAAGTGGCGGCACTTCGACCTGATCGGCAAGACCTGGCATATCCCAGCCGTCGACACTAAAACCAAGAAAGCCCACACCCTGCCACTCACCCCCCAGGTGTGTGCTTTCCTGGCCCGCTATCGTGCTAGCCAAGTGGCCCGAGGTTATGACGGTGCTTATCTGTTCCCCGGCGCCCACGGCCAACCGTTGAGCGAAACGCCGGTACAGCTCGCCTTTACCGTATTGGCGGGCGATGAGTGGACAAGCCACGATCTCAGGAAAACCGCGCGCACTGCCTGGGCAGACCTAGGCGTCGATTACCTGATCGGCGAGCTGCTGCTGAATCACGCCCTGAAGGCGCTGGACGTGACCTACATCCACACCACGGCCGAGGCACAGAAGCGGCAGGCCCTGGAGCGTTGGCATGCCTGGCTCGATGAACGTGGCTTTGCCGCCCTGCACAGTCCGGCCGCGAGCGACGAAGCCAGGACATAAGCGAGATAGGCCAACCCCAGCCCCTGCCACTCAGGCCAGAGACGGCGAGGCTGGGCGCAGGCTTAGGAATTGATTACAGGGGAGTACCCCGTTACCACCCTGCCGTGACCTAATCTGACCACAACGCAAGTGATGAGAGGGACTTAGAGCCGCCATTTTCCATGCCTGAAAGCATGAATTCCCGTTATACAATCGTAGCCAGACGAGAAATGGCAGTCTTTGCGAGGGCATGCACACGAAGCGGCCCCTCATAGCAGTAGACGAACTGGTACAGGATAAGGGCAGATCATGAGAGGAAAATTTTTGGTTTTTGAGGGTATTGACGGCTCAGGAACCTCAACCCAGACCGCGCTATTACAGCAGGCACTCCAACAACATGGCGTCAAATGTACAACCACATGTGAGCCTTCAGACGGACCAATAGGAAACTTAATTAGACAAATATTTAAAGGGAGAATAAAGGCGCCACACGGAGAAAACCCGCACAGGCCAGGCGGCGACCTCTTCGATGAGCAGATGGCATATTTGTTCGCCGCTGACAGACATGACCACCTATACAACGAAATTGATGGCGTGCACAGGCTATTAGAAAAGGGCACAACAGTTATCTGCACCCGATACTTCTTTTCATCTATAGCCTATCACTGCGCATCAGAAAGCGACTTTAATTTTGTATATGAACTAAACAAGAATTTCCCTAATCCAGACCTAATAATATACCTAGACAACCCTACAGAAGAATCACTCAAGAGAATTGAGGCAAGAAAATTCAAAGACTCTTATGAAAATGAAACCAAGCTAAACCAAGCCAAAAACAATTACAGAAGAGCAATTGAAAGCTACACAGGGAAAGTTATTCAAATACCAGCCAACGACCCAATAAAAACAATACACGAAAAAATACTAGATACCACACTAAAACTTTATCAATAAGTGAGCTAATCGTGACACATATACCCAACCTACTTTACTCCGCGCCAGATAGCTTTTGCGACGTGGTAAACGAAATCACAAAAAACAAACTCCACATATCCGGAAAAATTAAAGACATCGCCCTAAGACCCGAATCAAATATTAGACATGAAGTCAAAGATTTAGACGACGTGCAGGCATTGAAACTGGTCATCACCTGCCTGGGGTACACCAAAATTGAACCATCCGAACTAGGCCTGGAAAGCCTAAGAAACAAACTAAAAACCAATCTCGAAGAATGTAGCAAGCTACTGAGTCTTCCGACCACAGCAATACGGCCTATAGCAACAATTGAGCAAGACCTACTAACCGTCATCTCAGAAAAATAAAATGACAGTACTTTCAAATATTGAAATAGAAGAGCTTATAGCTCAAGGCAAGCTGATAAAAAATGGCATTGCCAAACAAATTGGCGCAGCATGCTATGAGCTTAGAGCAGGAAAAACATATTTCGACCTCACTGAAAACAACTCGCGAATCGACCTATCTTCAAGAGAATTCATAATAATTAAACCCTGGCATCGAGTTGTTATTCTCACTCACGAAAGCCTTGAAATACCAAACAACATTCTAGCAAGAGTTGTTAGCAAGGGCTCTTGGTTCAGCGTTGGACTGAGCGCCGTATGTACACAGGCAGACCCTGGCTTCAAAGGTCAGCTAGGGATAGTCACCCAAAATTTTAGTGACAAATACATCAAAATAGATCAAGGCCAAGCAATAGCAAAAATTGACTTTTCGTTGCTATCTAGCGAAAGCACCAAACCTTATAACGGCCAACATGGCTTCCAAAGCAATATTTGGCCCATAGACACCACCCTACAGAAGCAACATAGCGAAGTAGCATCTGATCGCCGAGTCGACCCCGAACTTGACGAAGCATACAAAGTCCTGCCAAGAGATGTATCTCAAGTAATAGTATCCCTGGTCGGAAAACAAAGAAGAGTCAACACAGGAATTATCGCCCTCTTAGCAATAAACGCCTTAACACTCGTCTTTGCAATACTCCCAGAAAAGCCAATTGAAACGGCTACCGCAATAATAATAAACCTAATATCCCAAGCCCTTGTTTCTGTCTTCACTTTTCTACGGAGAGCTAAATAGTGGAGCTTAATGACCTTATGGGGCTATGCAAAGTGCTTGACGAGAAGCACGGATTCCCAGTGAAGTTCGACAACCAACTGGAAAAATACAATCAAATCACCAAAGACTTAGTCGGCCTACTTGGTGAAGTTGGAGAGTTCGCCAATATCGTAAAAAAAATCAACATAAAAATAGAAAGAAACGAAAGCTACGAATTAGACACAAAACAAGCAGAAAACAACCTAAAGGAAGAGCTAGCCGACTCTCTAATTTATATAATCAGAATTGCAAACATACTCGAAATTGACTTAACAACAGAAACCCTGACAAAAATCGAAAAAAATAAAATTAAATATGGAACTACCGAGCACTGATAGGCGCATCTTCTTTTTAGCAGTCAACACGGGATACACAAAAAATGGAATCCCGGACCGCCGATTCCTAGAGTTCTACGCTGAAAGAAGCGGTAACGGCCTACACTGCGCAATAGTTGGCAATGTTGCCATACCCAATGGCCACGGCACTAACGTCAATACGCCAAAAATAGAAAAGCTGAAAATATGGAAAGAGATAGCAGAAGCCATATCAGATAAAGGCGCGCTACCAGGAATACAACTGAGTGCGACTTGGCTAGGATACAGCGGAAACAAGAGATTTATAAGCAAAACACCGGAAGAAGAAATATCCAACTATAAGAGAATCGCTTCAAACTTTGAGCAAGCTCACATAAGAGCACAATACCGTTCACTTGAAGAGGCAACGAAAACAGCTATTGACTGCGGTTTCAAGCACATCCAACTTCACGCAGCACACGGTTATTTCTTTAACCTAATCCTCGACAGCAGGTTCTCCAAGCACCACCAACTAGCATCAGAGTTAACACAACATTGGCTAGGCAACACCATCCCCGACGGTATAGAAACATCTATAAGAATCTCAACCCTCACGGGCGCCCACCAATTCGACTCTATTGAAAGCTCCTTCATAGAGGATCTAACAAGCATTCCATTTGATTACCACGACATATCAGAGGGCTTCTACAATATTGATAAAAAACTAATTTATCCCTCCTTAAATGAAATCCTAGCTGCGCGAATTGAAAGAACAAAAAACATCGCTCTCAGAAACCCAAACAACAGCTTCATAGCCTCAGGAAAATCTTTTGCACTAACGAGTACCGAGATGCCAAAAAATGTTCATATCGGCACATGCAGAGACCTGATCGCAAATCCAAACTTTTTACAGGACCAACATAATGGCTGTAAAAATAAGATGAAGTGCCACTACTATTCTCGCGGGAAAAGCACTATTACCTGCGGGCTTTGGAAATAGAAATAACCACTCGCTTAAAATCTGGACATACCAGACTTACGCACTGCCCTAGCCTTTTCGGCGACAGCTAGTGGCCTCGCCCCGCCCCCCGGTAACCCCTGCTAAGCAGCCAACATCTTCGACGATCAACTACCTTGGGTCCTTTGGCGCCTGGTGCAATTAACTACGGTCAGCAGGCCCGCACGGTTCGCGAATTTTTCACTCCGGCCAAATCACTGCCCTTTGTCCACCTTTTTGACTAAAAAACGTCCAAATCATGTGCGTAACATACTGATTTCGCTCACATCGGCTACCCTAAATAAAGGTGGCAAGGTGGACACTGTGAGCGTGACGACCATAGCAAAACCTGCAACATGGCCCGTATTTGTTGGGTTTCAGCGTCATTGGGGAGGGGTGGTCAAATCCCTACAGCTTTAAACCCTCGCCACCGGACGCCCAGTCGTTTTCACACAGCCGCGAAATAAAAAAATCAGGTCTCCATGTCGGACTAATCGTGACGTGATCCATCTCGCTTGGAGCGATACGACCTTTTGTCTATGCCATACCGCACGAACCCGCACGAAACCGCAGTATGATGGCAAAGCAGTAGCCCCCTCTCTCTCGTATAGGAACAAGCGGACATGGAGCGTTATAGGAACCTCAGTGGAAATTCGAATGTGGTGGCCTTTGAGATAGGGGCCGGCTCCATCACAGTTCAGTTCGGCGACGGAATGAATTACCTCTACACAGTCCGAAGCACCGGGGCAGCTCAAGTTGCAGAGATGCAGCGCCTAGCAAGAGCCGGCCAAGGCCTGAACAGCTACATCGGGCGAGTAGTGAAGAAAGCTTTCGAACGAAAGTGGTGCTGAACCCCCACTACAAGATCAAGGGACCGATCAGGATGAACTTCAACATTGTTGGTTTCACCGGCTATGACATTGCGTTACTGGTGGCCTGTACCTTTGGTGCGATAGTGGGGAGCTTCGCTCAGGCGATAGTGGCTACGATTCACCCGGACGGCCCGCCCAACAAGGAAGGCGTCATGCACTTCGCTTCCCCTGCACTACAGGAGGCTAGAGGCGCATGGATAGCCATGCGCCTGGTACTGGGCGGCATCCTAGGGTTCGTGTTTGGCCTTTACTTCGTGGGGACACTTCACGAGACGCCGGCAACCTTTGCGAAGGTTTGGGCCCTATCATTCATCGTCGGTTATGCCGCACCGAAGATTTGGGCAGCCCAGGAGCGGACATTGCTGCGCTCAGTTGCAGGTTCCCCCCATGAGCGCGAAACGTAGTTAGGATTCAGGCCTAGCAAGCGGCACCTTGTATCCCTGCATGTATCCCACAAAGAACTACAATATTAATTATCTCTAATAATCAGCAGCTTACAAAACCAGTTCAAACGACCCCGGCACCAAACCTGGGGTGATTCACAAGCGCGGGTAAGTGGTGGGCAACGCTACGCGGTTGCCCACCCTACAAACTGCAAGCAAGCCCCTGCATTGATTCAGTCAGAGCTCCCTGAGCATCAGGTGCTGAGTAGCACCCCAGGCCTGAAAGTGCTCCAGCAGGTTCCAGCCACGCCGGGCGTAATAATCGGCGCGATCATGGGTATGCAGGTACAGGCGAGCATGGCCTCGGGCGCGCGCCGCGTTGCAGACTTCGTCAATCAGGTGTTCGGCCAGGCCCTGGCCACGGGCCTCGGGACGCACATAGACACAGGCCAGCCACGGTCCAAGATCGGGGCGTTGCGGCAGATCATCTCTGGCCAGACCGGCACAACCTATAGGTGCCCCGCCCTGCAGCGCAATACGCATCAGCCAGTCACCGTTGCGCTGGCCGGCGGCAAACTCGGCCTGCCAGTCAGCCAGCGGTTGCGCGCTGAACTCGTAGGGAAACTGCCGATACAGCCAGCCGGAGAGAACATCGTAATGCTGTGGATGATGACGGAGCCAATCGGTGACAAACATGACATGTCCTTATCCGGGCGGGCACTAGGGTCTGTTGCCGTTTCATTGCGAGGCGCATTGCTGCGAAAAATGGCAAGACCCTAACAGGCCGTTGAAAACATAAGCGAGGCCAATCAGGGGATACGCGACCTAGTGCGCAAGACGCCCCTGCGCACCATTGTCTCTGCACAGCAGGTTCAGATCGACCCAGCGATGCAACGAATTGCCGGACCAGCGCCTAAGCAAAGGCCCGTCATTTGACGGGGCCTTTGCTTACCGCTCAGGCACAGCCCTCGCCTCAGGCCATCGCGAGCTCATCCCGGCGTTCAGACTTTTTTGCCTGATACTCCCCCGCTGCCTGATAAAACGCCGCCAACAGCGCGTTGTAATCCGCCTTTTCCCAATAGCGATATTCGGGATGCCACTGCACTCCCACGGCAAAGGCCTTGGCGCCGATCACGCTGACCGCCTCGATCTGCCCATCTTCGGCCACGGCTTCGATCTGCAGCCCCTCGCCCAGACGGTCGATGCCCTGGCCGTGCAGGGAGTTGACCTTGATCTGCCGCTCACCAATCACCTGATGCAGCACACCGCCTTCGGTCAGGGTCACGTTATGCATGGGGCCGTAGGCCACGTCGTCCGGCACGCCCTTGCGTTCACGGTGGTCAAGGCGACCGTCGACTTCGTGCACTTCGCGGTGCAATGTGCCGCCGTGCAGCACGTTAAGTTCCTGCACGCCGCGGCAGATGCCGAGAAAGGGGATGCCGCGGTCGATGCAGGCGCGCATCAGGCGCAGTACGGTGGCATCGCGGGGTTTGTCAGCCAGACCCAGGCCGGGGTGTTCATCGCCGTAGAAACTGGGGTGCACGTTGGACAGCGAGCCGCCGAACATGATGCCGCTGACGCTGTCGAGCACGGTATCCATATCCAGATCGTCGGCAAAGGCCGGGATCATCAGGGGGAAGGCGCCGAAGCCGGTGACCGCCTGGATATATTTCTCGCCCACCAGATGAAACCAGCCGATATCACGGTCGGTCAGTTGCCAGCGGCACAAGGGGAGACCAATCAGGGGTTTTGTCATAGCAAGTCCTCTTCATCGTTGATTGAAGTGGGCTGCCCTTGGGGGAGCGGGCTTGCGGGTCACTGCTGCGGTGAACCCACTCGCCCAAGGGGTGCCGTAACCGGCCAGGCCGGGCACTGCACCAACGCCGCGCCCGCGCGGCTGGTTTGTTGCGTAAAGCTGTTGCGGTGATGCTTTTGTAGGAGCGGGCCATGCCCGCGATTCGGTGCTGGACTTGATCGCGGGCATGGCCCGCTCCTACGGGATCATTGCGTCTGTGGGTGATGCATCCTGGCCAATGCTCGCTAAAAGCATCGCCAGCAAGCTGGCTCCTACAGGTCGTTACATACATCAAAAAAAGGGCTGATCCTGCGATCAGCCCCCTGTTACTTAGCCATTGCTCGGGAAGGCGAACTGCGCCGCTTCATGGGAAGCGCGCTGCGGCCAGCGCTGGGTGATGGCTTTTTTGCGGGTGTAGAAGCGCACACCGTCCGGGCCGTAGGCGTGCAGGTCGCCGAACAGCGAGCGCTTCCAGCCGCCGAAGCTGTGGTAGCTGACCGGCACCGGCAGGGGTACGTTGACGCCGACCATGCCCACTTCGATCTCGTCGCAGAACAGCCGTGCGGCTTCACCGTCGCGGGTGAAGATGCAGGTGCCGTTGCCGTATTCGTGGTCGTTGATCAGCTGCATGGCTTGTTCCAGGCTGCCGACGCGGACGATGCACAGCACCGGGCCGAAGATTTCGTCGGTGTAGATGGTCATCTCCGGGGTCACCTGGTCAAACAGGGTGCCGCCGACGAAGTAGCCATTCTCGTGACCGGCCACCACCAGATCGCGGCCATCGACCACCAGCTTGGCGCCCTGGGCGACACCGGCGTCGATATAGCCCTTGACCTTGTCCCGCGCCGCGGCGGTGACCAGCGGGCCCATGTCCAGGCCGCAGGAGGTGCCGGCGCCGATTTTCAGGGCCTTGATCTGCGGGCTGATCTTTTCCACCAGGGCGTCGGCGATCTGGTAGCCCACGCACACGGCCACCGAGATGGCCATGCAGCGCTCGCCGCAGGAGCCGTAGGCCGCACCCATCAGGGCGCTGACGGCGTTGTCCAGGTCGGCGTCGGGCATCAGCACGGCGTGGTTCTTGGCGCCGCCCAGGGCCTGCACGCGCTTGCCGCGCTTGGTGCCTTCGCTATAGATGTACTCAGCGATGGGGGTGGAGCCGACAAAGCTCAGGGCTTTGACTTCCGGCGCTTCGATCAGGGCATCCACGGCTTCCTTGTCGCCGTGCACCACGCTCATCACGCCCTGAGGCAGGCCGGCTTCGAGCAGCAGTTCGGCGATATACAGGGTGGAGCTGGGGTCGCGCTCGGACGGCTTCAAGATAAAGCAGTTGCCGCAGACGATGGCCAGCGGGTACATCCACAGCGGCACCATGGCCGGGAAGTTGAACGGGGTGATGCCGGCGACGATGCCCAGGGGCTGCAGATCGCTCCAGGCGTCGATATTCGGGCCGACGTTGCGGCTGTACTCGCCCTTGAGAATTTCCGGGGCGGCGCAGGCGAACTCGACGTTCTCAATGCCGCGCTTAAGCTCGCCGATGGCGTCTTCGATAGTCTTGCCGTGCTCTTCGCTGATCAAGCGGGCGATGGTCCCCTCGTTCTGCTCCAGCAGCTGCTTGAAGCGAAACATGATCTGCGCGCGCTTGGCCGGCGGGGTGTTGCGCCAGGTCGGGAAGGCAGCCTTGGCAGCGGCGATGGCCTGGTCGATGGTGGCACGATCGGCCAGGGCCAGCTGCTTGGTGACTTCGCCGGTGGACGGGTTGAAGACATCGGCGGTGCGACCACTGCTGGTGACATGCTGGCCGTTGATCAGGTGTGGAACGATGTTCATAAAAGTCTCCAAAGGGGTATTCGGGCTGTAGGGTGGATGACGCTTTTTTCATCCACCTGGCGGATTTGGCTGTGGCGGATGAAAAAAGCGTCATCCGCCCTACGGGTAATCGGTGTTTGCCTAGTCCAGCGTGTTGAGCACGTCGCCCACGGCATTGAACAGGCTGTCCAGCTGCTCGGGCTGGGTGTTGAAGGTCGGGCCGAACTGCAGGGTGTCGCCGCCGAAGCGCACGTAGAAACCGGCCTTCCACAGCTTGATGCCGGCCTCGAACGGGCGGATCACGCCGTCGCCATCGCGCGGGGCCAGCTGGATGGCGCCGGCCAGGCCGCAGTTGCGGATGTCGACCACATGCTGGCTGCCCTTGAGGCTGTGCAGCTTCTCTTCGAACACCGGCGCCAGGGCGGCGGACTGTTCGATCAGGTGGTCACGCTTGAGCAGTTCCAGGGTTGCCAGGCCGGCGGCGCAGGCGACCGGGTGGCCGGAGTAGGTGTAGCCGTGGCCGAATTCGGCCATGTGCTCAGGGGTGGCCTGCTGCATAAAGGTGTTGTAGATCTCGCTGGAGGCGATCACCGCACCCAGGGGGATGGCGCCGTTGGTGACCTGCTTGGCGGTGTTCATGATGTCCGGGGTGACGCCGAAGTACTCGGCACCGGTCCACTTGCCCATGCGCCCGTACGCAGTGATCACTTCATCGAAGATCAGCAGGATATTGTGCTGGGTGCAGATCTCGCGCAGGCGCTGCAGGTAGCCTTGCGGCGGCACGATCACGCCAGCGGAGCCGGACATCGGCTCGACGATCACTGCGGCGATGTTGGAGGCGTCGTGCAGTTCGATGAGTTTCAGCAGTTCGTTGGCCAGCTCCACGCCGCCGGTCGCCGCCATACCCTTGGTGTAGGCCAGATGCGCTTGCAGGGTGTGTGGCAGGTGGTCGGCGTCCATCATCTGGCCGAACATCTTGCGGTTGCCGCCGATGCCACCGAGGCTGGTGCCGGCGATATTGACGCCATGGTAGCCACGGGCACGGCCGATAAACTTGGTCTTGCTCGGCTGGCCCTTCAGGCGCCAGTAGGCGCGGGCCATCTTCACCGAGGTGTCGGCGCACTCGGAGCCGGAGTCGGTGTAGAACACATGATCGAGGCCGGCCGGGGTCAGCTCGACAAGCTTCTCGGCCAACTGGAAGGACAGCGGGTGGCCGTACTGGAAGCCCGGCGCATAGTCGAGAGTGCCGAGCTGCTTGGCCACGGCTTCCTGGATTTCCTTGCGGTTATGCCCGGCACCGCAGGTCCACAGGCCGGACAGGCTGTCGAACACGCGGCGGCCCTGGTCGTCGATAAAGTAGTTGCCGTCGGCACCGACGATCAGACGCGGGTCGCGCTTGAAGTTGCGATTGGCGGAAAACGGCATCCAGTGGGCATCCAGCTTGAGCTGGCTGGCCAGGGACGGGGTGGCGGTCTGCGGCATATTCATGGTGGCCTCGGGCTGGCGGCGTGTTGTGCAATCCATGGGGTGGCTTCGCATAAAGAAGCCTATCTGTTGCCAGCAAAGGTGCCACGGGCTTAGAGTCAGGAAAACACGACTCTTCTTATCTTTAGTTAACCGAGCACTAAACAATGAGCACCCGCCGCAGTGAACCTCTGGCTCAGGTCAGTGACTTCGATATCCGCCTGCTCAAGCTGTTTCGCAGCGTGGTGGAGTGCGGCGGCTTTTCCGCCGCAGAAAGCGCCCTGGGGATTGGTCGCTCGGCCATCAGCCAGCAGATGAGTGACCTGGAGCAGCGCCTGGGTCTGCGCCTGTGTCAGCGCGGCCGCGCCGGCTTCGCCCTGACTGAGGAAGGCCGTGAGGTGTACCAGAGCACCCTGCAGCTGCTCAGCGCCCTGGAGAGTTTTCGCACCGAGGTCAACGGCCTGCACCAGCACCTGCGCGGCGAGCTGAATATCGGCCTGACCGACAATCTGGTCACCGTGCCCCATATGCGCATCACTCACGCCCTGGCGCGGCTCAAGGAGCGTGGCCCGGATGTGCATATCCATATCCGCATGACCCCACCGAGCGAGGTGGAACAGGGCGTGCTGGACGGGCGCCTGCATGTCGGCGTGGTGCCCCAGGTCAGCGCCCTGTCCGGCCTGGACTATCAGCCGCTGTACGAGGAACGCTCGCTACTTTACTGCGCCGTGGGCCACCCGCTGTTCTATGTGGATGATCTGCAACTGGAGGACGCGCGCCTGAATGCCCAGGAGGCCATCGCCCCCACCTTCCGCCTGCCGCCCGAGGTGCAGAGCCATTACCAGGCGCTGAACTGCACGGCCAGCGCCTCGGACCGCGAGGGCATGGCCTTTCTGATCCTCACCGGGCGCTATATCGGCTACCTGCCCGACCACTACGCCGCAGCCTGGGTGCAACAGGGCCGCCTGCGTGTGCTCAAGCCGGCCAGCCGCTACTACGACATCAGCCTGGCCTCGGTCACGCGCAAGGGCCGCCGTCCCCATCTGGTGCTGGAAAGCTTTCTGGAGGCCCTGGCCGCTTCGACCTGAACGGGCTGCAGCAGGGTGCGCCATGCGCACCGATGGGGTTTTCGGCCGTTGGTGCGCACGGCGCCCCTACCTCACACAGCCCCCTCGCATCGCCCACAGACCTTGACCAGACCCTGCCTGTTGACGCCCGACAAGGCGGTCTAGACCAGCACAAAAACGGTCAGGTTTTTTGCCCCTAAAAAGTGCAAGAGCCTGATCTGGCGCAGCTTTCAGCGAAGTTTTCGGCGTTTCGGCTTGTCTCCATAGGGACTCTGGGGTATCTCTGCGTCATCTAAAAAACCGACACCCTGTGGAACCCTCAATGACTGCCGAAGTCCCCCTGCCCCACGAGCTTGCCAGCGGCAAACCTGCTGGCCGCATCCGCCAGAAAAACCAGGCCGCGATCATCAAGGCCGCCGAGGACGAATTCGCCCTGCACGGTTTCAAGGGCACCAGCATGAACAGCATCGCCCAGGCGGTGGGGCTGCCCAAGGCCAACCTGCATTACTACTTCAATAACAAGCTGGGCCTGTACCTGGCGGTGCTGGGCAATATCCTCGACCTGTGGGACAACGCCTTCAGCAACCTGAGCGTCGATGACGACCCGGCCACCGCCCTGGCCGGCTATATCCGCGCCAAGATGGAGTTCTCCCGCCGCCATCCCAAGGCCTCGCGCATCTTCGCCATGGAAGTGATCAGCGGCGGCAAGCACCTGTCGACCTTCTTCGACCAGGACTACCAGGACTGGCTGCGTGGCCGCGCCGCGGTATTCGAGGCCTGGATCCAGGCCGGCAAGATGGACCCGGTGGATCCGGTGCACCTGATCTTCCTGCTGTGGGGCAGCACCCAGCACTACGCCGACTTCGCCTCGCAGATCTGCCGCTTTACCGGCCGCACGCGCCTGACCAAGGAAGACTTCGCCGCGGCCAGCGACAACCTGGTGACAATCATCCTCAAGGGCTGCGGCCTCACGCCACCACCACGCTAAGCCTTTAACCCTAGGGTGGATGGCGCTTTATCCATCCACCACACTCGTAGGATGTGCAACGCGAAGCTTGCCCACCAACAGCGGTGGAAAACCCTGCGCGGCTTTTCACCCTACAGCGCCACCCTCGCCCGCAAAAAAAATCTGCAACCTTGCTTAACCCGTTCGGTCAGATGGCTTCGTCTACTCTCGGGAAATCACGCCGCGCTGCGGCGCCAACCACTGCAAGGACTCCCTTATGCTCAATCGCCAGACCCTCACCACTCTCTTTGCTGCTGCCTCCCTGAGCCTGCTAAGCCTGGGCGCCCAAGCCAATGAGCCGCGCTATAACCAGGTCGCGTTGCGCGCCGAGGTCAACCGGGAAATCGCCCACGACCTGATGCATGTGACCTTCTACAGCGAAGCTCAGGACAAGGACCCGGCCAAGCTGGCCGCGCAGATCACCACCGAACTCAACCAGGCCATGGGTCTGGCCCGCAGCGTCAAGGGCGTGCAGGTGGCCCTGGGCAGCCGCCACAGCTACCCGGTGTATGACGACAAGGGCCAGCGCATCACTGCCTGGCGCGAGCGCGCCGAACTGCGTCTGGAAAGCGCCGACTTCGGCGCCCTCTCCACCCTCACCGGGGAAATGCTGCAGAGCCTGAAGATGGCCGGCATGCACTTCAGCATCGCCAGCCCTACCCGCAAGGCCGAGGAAGACGCGCTGCTCAAGGACGCCGTGGCCGCCTTCAAGGCCCGCGCCCAGCTGGCCACCGAGGCCCTGGGTGGCAGCGGCTACAAGCTGGTCAGCCTGAATCTCAACAGCGGCGGCTTCCACAGCCCCATGCCACGCATGGCGGCGATGAAGGGCGCGGCCATGATGATGGAAGCGGCGGTCACCCCGGAGGTCGAAGCCGGCAGCAGCCAGGTGAGCGTCAGTGCCGATGGGGTGATCGAGGTCATGATGCCCTGAGTCTAGCCCCGACCGAAGAAGCGATAGAACTCGCGCATCTCGGCCTGGGCATCGCTGACGCTGACCGGGGTAAAACGCAGCGGATGATGGGCCGGACACTGGGCCAACCGGCCCTGATCCAGCGGGTGCAGCCAGCCCAGCAGAGGGTAGCCGCCCATGGTCTGGTGGTCGGCCTGAAGGATGATCGGCTGGCCATCCGGCGGCACCTGGATGGCGCCACGACTGACGCCCAAAGACCATTGCCGGCGTGGCACCTGCAGCGCCTCCCCTTCCAAGCGGGCGCCCATACGATCCGAGTGGGGGCTGAGCTGCCAGACCTGGGCGAAGAAGGCCTGCAGCTGATCCTCCTCGAAGCTGGCGGCATCGCCGCCGGTGATCACCCGCAGCAGCGGCTTGGCCTGGTAATCCGGCTGAAAGGGCCAGGGCACACTGACCCGTCGCAGGAAGCTGGCCGGCCGACAGGCCAGCCGATCCCCCGCCTGCAATGGCCGGCCGGCCCCATCCACACCGCCCAGTCCCTCGCGCATCTGACTGCTGACGCTGCCCAGCACCGCCTTGCCGGCAAAGCCCCCGCCCACAGCCAGGTACAGGCGCTGGCCGCTGCGGGCAAAACCCAGGCGCAGCACCTGGCCACGACGCAACGGCAACCGGGTCCACAGCGGCATGGGCTGCTTATCGATAGACAGCGGCACGTCGGCCCCGCAGAGGGCCACCCAGGTATCCCGTTCAGCCTCTAGTTGCACATCGCCCAGGGCAATTTCCAGCAGCGGCGTGCCCCAGGGGTTATCCAGCAGGCGATTGGCCCAGGCAGCGGCCTGCAGATCCATCACCCCGGAGGGGGACACCCCCAGGTGCTGCCAGCCATAGCGCCCAGCATCCTGCAGCAGGCTCTGCGGGCCCGGCTTGAGCACGCGCAGGCCTTTCATGGCTGGCCGCCTTCGGCGCTAAAGGTCGCCTCATCTATTGGGCGAAACCGCACCCGATCGCCCTGATTCAGCGGGCAGGGTGGCGTGCGGCTCAGATCGAACAGCGGCCAGGGGCAGCGTCCCAGCAGGTGCCAGCCTCCGGGCGAGGCATGCGGGTAGATGGCGGTCTGGCGCTCGGCGATGGCCAGGCTGCCGGCTGGCACATGCAGGCGCGGCGTGGCCCGACGTGGCAATACCAGACGCGAGTGCAGCTGGCCCAGGTAGGCAAAGCCCGGGGCGAAGCCGATGGCGCCCACCCGGTACTCACCTGCGGCATGCAGCCCGATCACCTCGGCCACACTCAGCTGGCACAGGCGCGCCACCTCAAAGAGATCCTCGCCGTTATACAGAATCGGCAATTCATGCACCCGACCAGGGCTGTGCAAGCCGGGCTGCGCCAACCAGGCTTCCAGCAGCGGTTTGAGCTGCTCGGCCAGGGCCAGGTGGTCGGTGCGGCTCAGGTCATAGTGCAGCAGCAGGCTGGTCCAGCCCGGCACCCGATCCAGCAGCAGATGGCCCAGGCGCTGGTCGATCTGCTCGGCCAACTGGGCGATGCGCCCTGGCAGCTCGGCATCCGGTTCCTCGGCCAGCACCAGCAACAGAGACTCGGCGCCGGCAGGCTCGATACGGATCATCGCGGCTGCCCGGCGCTCACGACAGCGTGTCCAGCTGCGCGCGCAGGCGCCGCAGCACGGCCAGGGACTCGGCATTGTCGCCATGCACGCAGAGGCTGTCGGCCTGCAGGCGCAGGGGCTTGCCGTCGATGTCGGGGAAGGCTTCGCCCTGGGCGATGGCCAGGGCCTGATCGAGGATGCGTTGCGGCTCGTGATGCACCGCGCCGGCCAACCGCCGCGGCGCCAGACGCCCATCGGCCAGGTAGGCGCGGTCGGCAAAGGCCTCGAAAATCAGCGGCACCCCGGCTGCCTCGGCCAAACGCCGCTCGCGGCTGTTATCGGCCAGGGCCAGGGTCATCAGCGGCAAACCCGCCCGGTAGCGGGCGCAGGCCTCCAGCACGGCGGCGAAGAGCACATCATCGGCCAGCATGTCGTTGTACAGGGCGCCATGGGGTTTGACATAGGCCAGTTCAGTGCCGGCCACCCGGCAGAAGGCCTCCAGGGCGCCGAGCTGATAGAGCAGCATGGCCGTGACCTCCTCCGGCGCGCAGGCCATATGCCGACGGCCGAAGCCCTGCAGGTCCGGGTAGGCGGGGTGGGCACCGATGCTGACGCCATGCTGGCAGGCCAGCGCAACGCTGTGCTGCATGGTCAGCGGGTCGCCAGCATGAAAGCCGCAGGCCAGGTTGGCCTGATCGACCAGGGCCATGGCATGGGCATCGTCACCCATGCGCCAGGCGCCGAAGCTTTCACCCATATCGCAGTTGAGCAGGATCGTTTTCATGCCCACAAGCTTAGAGCCACAGCCAGGGCGATACCAGCGCCCCGAGCCTCAGTAGACATCGCGCCGGTAGCGCCCATCCTCTAGCAGCGCCTCGACCACCGCATCGCCCAGCACGTCGCGCAGTACGGCATCGACACCGGCGGCCATGCCCTGCAGGCTGCCGCAGACATAGATCGACGCCCCCTGCGCCAGCCATTCACGCAGGGGCTCGGCCGCCTCGCCCAGCGCATCCTGCACATAGTGCTTTTGCGCCTGGTCGCGGGAGAAGGCCAGATCCAGGCGCGCCAGCCCACCCGTGGCCAGCCAGTCCTGCACTTGCGCCCGGCAGTAGAAGTCATGCACCGCATTGCGTTCGCCAAACAGCAGCCAGTTGCGCCTGTGACCCTGGGTGATGCGCGCCTTGAGCAGGCTGCGCAAGCCGGCCAGGCCGGTGCCATTGCCGATCAGGATCAGCGGCCGATCATCATCCGGCCCATGAAACTGGCGGTTGTGCCGCACCCGGGCCCGCACCACGCCCTGCAGCGGCGCCTGCTCGGTCAACCAGCCGGAGCCCAGGCCGAGGGTGCCATCGGCCTGGCGCTGCTGCCGTACGATCAACTCCAGCACGCCTTCAGTGGGCAGGGAGGCGATGGAATAGTCGCGGCACGCCTGTTCATCGGCCTGGCCCGGCAGCACCTGGAGAATATCCCCGGCCTGCCAGGTCATACCCGGTGCAGGCTGCAGACGCAGAAGAAAGGTCGGCGCGCCCGCGCTGCCCGGGTTCAGGCACTCGCGGCCAAGCAGGCGACACTCGCCAAACGGCTGGGGCTGCACGGCGTATTCCCTGATGCCGGTCAGGTCAGCCAGCTGGCGCTGCCAGTCGGCCAGGGCCGCCGCATCGCCGTTGTCCACCTGCACCGGGCTGAACAGGCTCCGCGCGCCCTGCTGGCTCAACCAGCCCTGCACGCGCTGGGCAAAACCGCAGAACTGCTGGTACTGACGGTCGCCCAGGGCCAGCATGGCATAGCGCAGATGCTCCAGCCCCAGGCTTTGCCCGAGCAGCTTGCGCTCAAAGCCCCGGGCATTGTCCGGCGCCTCGCCATCGCCAAAGGTGCTGAGCACGAACAGGGCATTGCGCGTCTGCCGCAGGGCCTGCTCATCGAGCCGGGCCAGCGGCTGCACGCTGACCGCCAGCCCCGCGGCCTGCAGGTGGCCGGCGGCCTGCCAGGCCAGTTGCTCGGCAAAGCCGCTCTGGCTGGCGAAACCGACCAGCCAGCTGTCTGCCCCCTGCCCCACTGGCGCCAGACGCTGGCGGGCGGCTGCCGCAGCGCGCTGCTTGCGCCGCCGGTCGAGGTACAGCAGCCAGCCGGTGATGGCAAACAGCGGCATGGCCAGGCTGGTCAGGAACATCAGGATGCGCCCGCTCAGGCCGAAGTAACTGCCCACATGCAGGGCGTAGACGCTGGCCAGCAACTGATCGCCAAAGGACCGTTCGGCATAGCGCTGGTGGTGAGTCACGGCGCCACTCGACGGCTCCAGGCCCAGTTGATTGAGGGCGCGTTCATGGGCGGCGTCTGCCAGCCGGTAGAAGACCGTCAGCGGCTGCCCGGGGGCGCCCGGCAGGCGCAGGCTGTAAGCGCTCAGACCCGGGCCTGCGGCCGCCTGCAGGCGGGCCCAGACGGCCGGGTAATTGACCTCGGGACGCTCGCCACCTGCAGGTGGCGGGCCGCGACGGCCACGCTCCTGCCCCGCCGGCTCACTGCTGAGCAGCCGGGTCAGGCCTTCACGGTACCAGTCGTAGGACCAGTACAGGCCGGTCAGGGCCGCGCACAGGTAAAACAGCAGGCACCAGGTACCTGCCACGGCGTGCAGGTCCCAGTTGAACGACCGACCCCGCCTGGCCCAGTCCAGGGTCAGCCAGGCGCGCCAGTTCAGCGCCTGGCGCGGCCAGCGCAGGTACAGCCCGGACAGGCAGAAGAAGATCAACGCCAGGGTACTGGCGGCGGTGATCTGCTTGCCGGTATCACCCATGGCCAGGAAACGGTGCAGGCGCAGCATCAGGTCGAAGAACGCCTGGCCGTCCGGGGTGCCCAGCACGTCACCGCTGTAGGGGTCGACATACACCGAAGGGCCACGGCGCTCACCGGGTGCCGGCGCCAGATGGGCCCGTGCGGCGTGGCCGCTGTCGAGTTCCAGGGTCAGGCCCACCACGCGCTGCTGGCTGGCGCGCTCGATACGCGGTATCAGCTCAGCCGGCGGCAGGACGCCCGTGTCACGCACCTCGACCTGCAGCACCTCGGGGTTGAGCAGTCGCAGCAACTCGTCCTGAAACGAATAGGCGGCGCCGGTCACGCCCATCAGCGCCAGCACCAGTCCGGCGCTGATGCCCAGCAGCCAGTGCAGTTGAAAGAGAAGTTTCTTGCCCACGAGAAGCCACCTGAAAGAAATGACGGCCACCACGGCCGCCAGTGCGACGCAATTCTATTTGAGAATCAGTTTCGATTGATGGGCTGGCAGGCGTCTTTACGCCTTATTTACACAGCCACACAACAGCAGACCCCGCCGCGCTGGGCGCGAACGGGGTCTGTGGGTTCAGCGGGGTGGAATTTAGAAGCTGTAGGTGGCCGACAGCACAGCCGAGCGACCGTCGCCGTATTCGATGGCCGAGGAACGCGCATCGGTGCCCGGGGTCTGGCGCACCCGCTCAACATAGTCCTGATCGAACAGGTTGTTGAGGTTCAACTGCAGCTCCAGGTTGTTGCTCAGCTGATAGCCGACCATGGCGTTATGCAGCCAGTAGGCATCCAGCTTGGCGCGGCTGCTGGTGCTGACGTTGCGCTCGCTGACATAGCGGGCGCCGTAGCCCAGGGTCCAGCCAGCCGGCAATTCGTAGGAGGTCCACAGGTTGAACGAGCGCGGCGGTGTATTGGCCAGCGCCTGGCCTTCACGGGCGATCCCGGCGGCGGTATCGGCAGCCTTGAGGGTTTCGCTGTCGAGGAAGGTGTAGTTGGCGAAGACATCCCACTGCTCGGTGATATGCCCGGTCACGCCCAGTTCGACACCCTGCACGCGCTGCTCGCCGGCCAGCTGGCTGCTGCCGTCAGCCATGGTTTCCCGGGCGTTGCTTTTCTCGACGCGGAACACCGCGGCATCCAGCTCCAGGCGACGGTCGAACAGCTCCCACTTGGTCCCCAGTTCCCAGGTCTTGTTCTTCTCCGGGGACAGGTCGGCGGTGTTCTCATTGATGCCGCTGCCGGTGGTGGCGAGGAACTCGGCCGTGGGGTTGAACGAGGTGCCGTAGGCCACATAGATGCGCCCGTTCTCGGCCGGCTTGTACACCAGGCCGACACGGCCGCTGAACATCTCGTCGCGGGTGTCGAGCTTGGTCAGGGTACCGGCTGGCAGGGCGACGTTCTTGTACTCGCCGTCGATCCAGTCGTAACGCAGGCCGAGATTCAGGTCCCATTCGGGTGCCAGGGCGACGGTGTCGAAGACATACAGTGCCTGGTTCTCCAGCTGGGTCGAGGTGTCGGCGGTGCGGGTCTTGTTGATCGGGCCGCTCCAGTAACCCGGCGGGTTGCCGAGCTCATAGCCGTCGGCCGGATAGAGTGCAGCGCCCAGGCCATGGTTGTAGGTGACGCGCTCGTAGTCCTCGCGGGAGATCTCGACCCCGGCCGCCAGGCTGTGCGCCAGGCCGAAGGTGTCGAAGTCGGCACTCAGGTTGGTCTGGTTGATCCACAGTTCGCTGTTGACGTCACGACCGTAGGCCTGGGGGCCGGCCGGCTTGTAGTTGCCCGCCGGCACGCCGGTGGTGTTGGCGTGGGAGGCGGAGATCACCGTGTTGCGATCGATCTGGCTGTAACGGGTCAGGTTCTGCAGGCTGAGGCTGTCGTTGAAGCGGTGCTCCAGCTTGACGGTAAAGGAATCGGTTTCGATCTCGTCCTTGTCCAGGTTGCTGAAACCGAAGTAGTCGTCACGGTCGACACCGGCGAGCTTCTTGCCGTCACGGGCCGGCACGCCGTAATCGGGCAGGATGTCATCGCTCTGGTGGAAATAGCTCAGGGTCAGGCGCGTATCATCGCTCAGGCCCAGGGCCAGGGAAGGCGCGAACCCCCAGCGCTCGCGGTCGATCTTGTCACGGCCGGGTACATCATTCTCATGCAGCATCAGGTTGAGGCGCATGGCGCTGTCGGTGCCGACGCCATCCAGGGTCTGGTTGCTGTCCAGGGTCAGGCGGTGGTAGTTGTCGGTACCCAGGCTGCCGCCGATGCGGGTGAAATCGCGGCCCAAAGGCTGCTTGGTGACCTGGTTGATGCTGCCGCCGGTGGTGCCGCTGCCGCCGAACACCGAATTGGGGCCCTTGATGACTTCCACCGCCTCGATGTTGAAGGTGTCGGTGCGGTTGGTCTGGGTGCTGTCGCGCAGGCCATCGATCTGCATGTTGGCGTTGGCGCCGAAGCCGCGGATATTGATGCTGTCGCCCGAGCCACCACCGCCCTCGCCGGCGGTGAAGGTGATGCCGGAGACATTCGACAGCACCTGACGCAGGCTCAGGGCCTGTTGTTCTTCGATCACCTTCTGCGGCACCACACTGATGGTCTGCGGGGTATCGAGCAGCGGCGCGGTGTACTTGGGCGACGCCGAGGTGGAGGTCTTGTAGCCCTCGGCCTGCGTGCCGGTAACGGTGACGCTGTCCAGCTCAACCGCGCGCTTGGCAGGCTGGCTCGGGGCCTGTTCGGCGACCGCGACTGCGGCCCAGGAAGCCACGGTCAGACCGATGGCGGTGGCCAGGAGTTGACGCTGCGGCAGACGGGCCGCCTTGACAGAAGATGCACGCATGAGAACAAGCCTCCAATAAAAACGAGGCGTGATTCTATTTGATAAATATTCTCATGCAACAGTTATTTTCATCATTGCTGAGAAAGTTCCCCTGCCCGAGACTTTTCTACAGGGCCGGGAAAAACAACCGGCTGCTGTCGATATCGCGCAGATAAGGGCAGCCGCACAGCGCCATGGTCACTTCCAGCTCGGCGCGCAACAACTGCAGCACATGGGCCACTCCCACCGCGCCGGCGGTGGCCAGGCCATGGATGAAGGGCCGCCCCACCAGCACCGCCTGCGCGCCCAGGGCTAGGGCCTTGAACACATCGCTGCCGCGGCGAATACCGCCGTCAAGCAGCAGCGGCACCCGTCCCTGCACTGCAGCCGCGACTTCCGCCAGCACCTCGATGGTCGCGGGCAGGCCATCCAGGGTCCGCCCCCCATGGTTGGAGACGATCAGGCCGTCAGCCCCCTCGGCCACCGCCCGACTGGCATCCTCGGCGCCCATCACGCCCTTGAGCAGGATCGGCAGCCGGGTCAGCGAGCGCAGCCAGGCAAGATCGGCCCAGGTGGGCGCAGCCGCCAGCAGGGGGCCACCCAGCAGCAGGCTGCCCTGCCCCGCCTGCGCCTCATGTTGCAGAGGCCGCATGCCCCGCAGATTGACCGCTTCCACTCCAGGCGGCAGGAGGAAACCGGCACGCTGCTCGCGGTTACGCACCCCGCTGACCGGCGCATCCACCGTCAGCACCAGGGCCTGGTAGCCCGCCGCTTCGGCGCGCCGCACCAGGGCCTCGGTAAAGGCCCGGTCCGGCTGGATATACAGCTGAAACCACAACGGGCTGTGGGCCTGGGCGGCGATCGCTTCCAGGCTGTGGCTGGCCTGAGTGCTGACCACCATGCC
This sequence comes from Pseudomonas xionganensis, assembly GCF_009763245.1. Classification (GTDB taxonomy): domain Bacteria; phylum Pseudomonadota; class Gammaproteobacteria; order Pseudomonadales; family Pseudomonadaceae; genus Aquipseudomonas; species Aquipseudomonas xionganensis. The sequence goes on from NZ_WKJZ01000003.1 coordinate 134,855, forward strand.
GGCCTGCAGCGCCGAGGCGCCCAGCACAGCGGCCAGCTCGCCCTCGGGGTGAGCCAGGCTCTGGTAGGCCACCGGGGCCAGGAAGATCGGGTGTGCAAAGCGCTGGCCAAACAGCTCCAGCAGGGTATGGCCCTGGCTGAGGTCGGCCAGCACGCGGTTGCGCAGACGGATCCGGCGAAAGGCGGCCAGGTTGTCGGCCAGGGTCAGCTCGTCTGCCGCGCCGCCATTCATATAGGCCCAGGCCTCGGGCGTCATGCGCGCGCGGGCGTAGGCTTCATAGTCGGCCACTGCGGCGATCTGCGGCGGTATCTGCTGCAGCTTGGGCAGGGGCGCGCTCATGTCTGCGACCACTGGCGCACCAGGTTGTGGTAGATGCCGGTCAGGCGTACCAGCTCGGGGCTGTCCGGCACCTCTCGGCGCAGGGCCTGGATGCTGTCATCCAGCTCCAGCAGCACGCTGCGCTGGGTGTCCTCGCGCACCAGGCTCTGAATCCAGAAGAAGGCCGCCAGCCGCGCACCGCCGGTCACCGGCTCGACCCGATGCAGGCTGCCGCTGGGGTAGAGCAGCAGGTGCCCGGCCGGTAACTTGGCCCGGTGGCTGCCGAAATGATCCTGCACCACCAGCTCACCGCCTTCGTATTCATCCGGCTCACTGAAGAACAGGGTGGCCGACAGGTCGGCGCGGATGCGATGGGCGCTACCCGGCACGCTGAACACCGCATTGTCGATATGGTCGCCATAGTGGCCCGTATCGGCATAACGGTTGAAGCGTGGCGGCACCACCTTGAGCGGTAATGCGGCGGCCATAAAACGCGGGTGCTGAGCCAGCTGGGCGAGGACGAAATCTCCCAGCTGCTGGCACAGCGGGTCGTCCTGGGCCAGCTGCTGGTTGGTCTTGACCTGCACCGCCTGGTGGCCGGCGGTTTGCCGCCCATCCTGCCAGCTGGCCTGGTCCAACGCGCTGCGGCACTGACGCACCTGCTCGGGGCTGAGCACATCGGCAATGTGAAGCATCATGTTCAGAACATCCTCGGTGAGGCGTGCATAAGCACGCACCAAATGAAAATGATTCTAAATAATGAATAGGCTTCAGGACAGCCCCGCACTCGCCAATATCAGCCGGCCAAATGAAAACGCCCTGCTTGCGTACAAGCAGGGCGCTACGGATGACCTCAGGCCTTCTTCAGGCCTTAGAGGTAAAAGGCCTTCAGTGGCGGGAAGCCATTGAACTCCACCGCGCTGTAGCTGGTGGTGTAGGCGCCGGTGGACAGCCAGTAGAGGCGGTCACCGATGGCCAGGTTGAGCGGCAGGCCGTACTTGTAGTGCTCGTACATGATGTCGGCGCTGTCGCAGGTCGGGCCGGCGATCACCACCTCCTCCATCTCGCCCTTCTTCTCGGTCCAGATGGGGAACTTGATGGCCTCGTCCATGGTTTCGATCAGGCCGCTGAACTTGCCCACGTCGGTAAAGACCCAGCGCTCCACGGCGGTGCGCGACTTGCGCGACACCAGCACCACTTCACTGACCAGGATGCCGGCGTTGGAGATCAGCGAGCGGCCCGGCTCCAGGATGATTTCCGGCAGGTCGTCGCCGAAGTCGTCCTTGAGGAAGCGGATGATTTCCTCGGCATAGGTTTCCAGACTGTTGGTGCGGGTGATGTAGTTGGCCGGGAAGCCGCCGCCCATATTGATCATCTTGAGGACGATGCCGTCTTCTTCCTTGAGGCGCTCGAAGATCACCTTGACCTTGGCGATGGCCGCGTCCCACACGCCGATATCGCGCTGCTGGCTGCCCACATGGAAGGACACGCCATAGGGCTCCAGGCCCAGCTGGCGGGCGAGGATCAACAGGTCCATGGCCATATCGGTCTGGCAGCCGAACTTGCGCGACAACGGCCAGTCGGCGCTGGTGGAGCCTTCGGTGAGGATGCGCACATAGACCTTCGAGCCTGGCGCGGCCTTGGCGATATTGCGCAGGTCGGCTTCCGAGTCGGTGGCGAACATGCGCACGCCCTTCTCATAGAAGTAGCGGATGTCCTTGGACTTCTTGATGGTGTTGCCGTAGCTGATGCGCTCGGGGCCAACGCCGCAGCCCATCACCTTGTCCAGCTCGTAGATGGAGGCGATATCGAAGCTGGAGCCCTTTTCCTTGAGCAGGTTGATGATCTCCACCGCCGGGTTGGCCTTGACTGCGTAGTAGATCTTGGCGAAGTCGAAACCGGCGCGCAGGTCATCGTAGGCCTTGCTGATGATCTGGGTATCGATCACCACGAAGGGGGTTTCGTGCTGATCGGCAAAGGCCTTCATGCGGTTAAAAGTGGCGGGTGCGTAGAAATCTTCGATCTTGATCGACATGCGGTCACTCCAGTGGCAAAACCAGAAACACATTGATTCGGGCAATGGAACCGGGCACAGGTTCCATTACGTGTCGGGGGTGGCTCGGCGGTTAACCCGCACGGGCAGAACGTCTGATCAGTTTCCCCACTTTGGTTCGCCTACTTCCCAAGGCATGTCGCCGATGATTGCCGCTCTTTATCAGGCAGAGCCGCAACCTCTCGTCGTCAGTACTTGAGCCGGATGGATCGTTGCCAGCATGGACGTTCGGGCGCGGACTTTAAGACCATGCGCAGCGTAGATCAACCAAAAATGCCGGGCTTTTACAGGGTTTTGTCGCCTACCCGATTGATCGTTTTATATTCAACACAAAACGTCCGGGAATGCTGCACAAAAGCCCGTTTCCGGCCGGCTCGACCGCCTGGCCATAGCGTCCGGCGCGGCGCCGCGTTTACCGTTATAATCGCCGCCTTTTTTGACAGACCGACTACAGCGTCGACAGGTTTCCCACATGAGCATTCAGGCCGCCGAAGTCGCCAAGCGCCGCACCTTCGCCATCATCTCCCACCCGGACGCCGGTAAGACCACCATCACCGAGAAGCTGCTGCTGATGGGCAAGGCGATCGAGGTCGCCGGCACGGTGAAGTCGCGCAAATCCGACCGCCACGCCACCAGCGACTGGATGGAGATGGAAAAGCAGCGCGGCATCTCCATCACCACCTCGGTGATGCAGTTCCCCTACCGCGAGCACATGATCAACCTGCTCGACACCCCCGGTCACGAAGACTTCTCCGAAGACACCTACCGCACCCTGACCGCGGTGGACAGCGCCCTGATGGTGCTCGACGGCGGCAAGGGTGTGGAGCCACGCACCATCGCCCTGATGGATGTGTGCCGCCTGCGCGACACGCCCATCGTCAGCTTTATCAACAAGCTGGACCGCGATATCCGCGACCCGATCGAACTGCTCGACGAGATCGAGGCGGTGCTCAATATCAAGGCCGCGCCCATCACCTGGCCGATCGGCTGCTACCGCGACTTCAAGGGCGTGTACCACCTCAGCCAGGACAAGATCATCGTCTACACCCCGGGCCACGGCCACGAGCGCACCGCGACCCAGGTGATCGAGAAACTCGACTCGGATGAGGCCCGCGCCCACCTGGGCGACCTGTACGACAATTTTGTCGAGCAACTGGAGCTGGTACAGGGCGCCTGCCACGCGTTCGACCAGGAAGCCTTTATCAAGGGTGAGATGACCCCGGTGTTCTTCGGCACCGCCCTGGGCAACTTCGGTGTCGATCAGGTGCTCGACGCCGTGGTCGACTGGGCCCCGCGCCCGCTGGCCCGCGCCGCCCACGAGCGGGTGGTGGAGCCGACCGAGGAGAAGTTCACCGGCTTCGTGTTCAAGATCCAGGCCAACATGGACCCCAAGCACCGCGACCGCATCGCCTTCATGCGCATCTGCTCGGGCAAGTACGAAAAGGGCATGAAGATGCGCCATGTGCGGATCAAGAAGGATTTGAAGATCGCCGATGCCCTGACCTTCTTCTCCAGCGAGCGAGAGCACCTGGACGAGGCCTTCGCCGGCGACATCATCGGCCTGCACAACCACGGCACCATCCAGATCGGCGACACCTTCAGCGAAGGCGAAGTGCTGGGCTTTACCGGCATCCCGCACTTCGCCCCGGAACTGTTCCGCCGCGTGCGCCTGAAGGACCCGCTGAAATCCAAGCAGCTGCGCCAGGGCCTGCAGGAACTGGCCGAGGAAGGCGCCACCCAGGTGTTCTTCCCCGAGCGCAGCAACGACATCGTCCTCGGCGCCGTGGGCGTGCTGCAGTTCGACGTGGTCGCCAGCCGCCTCAAGGAGGAGTACAAGGTGGAGTGTGCCTATGAGCCCATCAGCGTCTGGTCGGCGCGCTGGATCGAGTGCGACGACAAGAAGAAGCTGGAAGAATTCAAGAACAAGGCCGTGGAAAACATCGCCATCGACGGCGGCGGCCACCTCACCTACCTGGCCCCGACCCGGGTCAACCTGAGCCTGATGGAAGAGCGTTGGCCAGATGTGAAGTTCCGCGCCACGCGCGAGCATCACTAACCGCACCCTCTCCCCAACCCTCTCCCGCCAGCGGGAGAGGGGGCCAACCGCGACAAACCTTCAATCCGCGATCAACTTCGCGGACTTTGGCTAAACCGCCGCTCCCCACAAACAACGCGATTAGCTCCCCTCGCCCGCCTGCGGGTGCTGTAAGCCATCGAGAGCCGATCAACCTCACGATCCTTGGCCTACCCGCCAATCCCACAAGCACCGAGATTAGCTCCCCTCGCCCGCTTGCGGCAGAGGGGCTGGGGGAGAGGGCTGCTTTTGCTCCACCCATAACCGCAATTGCTCAAGAACCGCATCCATTTGCTGCAGCACCTCATGATTCCAGCAGCGCAGCACGGTAAACCCCTGCTCTTGTAGCCATAAATCACGCCGCTGGTCATAAGCCACCTGCCCAGTATGCTGACCACCATCCAGTTCAATGATCAGACCTATCTCCAGGCAAGCGAAGTCCACGATGTAACGACCCAAAGGCTTTTGCCGCTTGAACTTCAGCCCCATAAAGCGGTGACCGCGCAGTTGCCGCCACAGACAACCCTCCGCATCCGTCATTTCTCGCCGCAGCGCCCTGGCGCGCTCCCGCAACAGCCTGTCCATAAGCTACCCTGCTCCCTGCACAGCGTCCTTTACGGATAACCCTAGCCCATGCACCTGATCGATACCCACACCCACCTGGACTTCCCCGACTTCGATGCCGACCGCACCGCGGTGCTGGCGCGCAGCCGGGCGCAGGGGGTGGAGAAGCTAGTGGTACTGGGGGTTTATCAGGCCAACTGGCAGCGCCTGTGGGATCTGGTGCAGGCCGAGGATGACCTGTATGCCGCCTTTGGCCTGCACCCGGTCTATCTCGACCAACACCAACCGGCACACCTGCATGAGCTGCACGACTGGCTGCAGCGCCTGGCCGGCCAGCCAAAACTGTGCGCGGTGGGCGAATTCGGCCTGGATTACTTTCTCGAACAACTGGATCGCAGCCAGCAGCAACAGCTGTTCGAAGCCCAGCTCAGGCTCGCCATGGAGCTCGAACTGCCCGCCCTGCTGCATGTGCGTCGCGCCCATGCTGCAACCATCGCCACCCTCAAGCGCCTCAAGCCAGCGCGCGGCGGCATCATCCATGCCTTTTCCGGCAGCCTTGAGGAGGCCCGCGAATATATCAAGCTGGGCTTCAAGCTCGGCCTGGGCGGTGCACCCACCTGGCCCCAGGCCTTGCGCCTGCGCAAGGTAGTGGCGCAACTGCCATTGGAGGCCCTGGTACTGGAAACCGATTCGCCGGACATGGCCCCGGCCATGTACCCCAACCAGCGCAATAGCCCGGAATACCTGCCCGCTATCTGCGCCGCCCTGGCCGAGCTACGCGGCATAAGCCCGGACGAGCTGGCCGAGGCTAGCAGCCAGAACGCCCGCACCCTGTTCGGCTGGCCCTGAAACGACGAAGCCCACCAAATGGCGGGCTTCGTCAAGGTATCGCGCGATTTACACGCGGAACGCGCCAATCAGCTCCTTCAGACGGCTGACCAGGAGCGACAGCTCACGGCTGGCCTGGGCCGTCTGGCTGGCGCCTTCGGCAGCCTGTTCACCGGCCTGATTGATCTCGACGATATTCTGGTCGATATCCTGGGCCACCGCGGTCTGCTCTTCGGCCGCAGTGGCGATCTGCTGGTTCTGATCGACGATCATGCCCACCGCGCCGAGGATATTGTCCAGGGCCGCTTGCACCTTGGACGACTCGCTGACGGTGCTGTCAGCCATCTTGTGGCTGGCGCCCATGGCTTTCACCGCTGCACCGACACCGCCCTGCAGCTTGCTGATCATCGCTTCAATTTCTTCAGTGGACTGCTGGGTACGCTTGGCCAGATTGCGCACCTCATCGGCCACCACGGCGAAACCACGGCCCTGCTCACCGGCCCGCGCCGCCTCGATGGCGGCATTCAGCGCCAGCAGGTTGGTCTGCTCGGCAATGCCCTTGATCACATCCAGCACCTGGCTAATGGATGCACTGTCCGTGGCCAGCTGGTTGATCACCGCCACCGACTGATCGATCTCACCGGCCAGCCGCTGGATGCTGCCGACCTGGGATTCAACCAGGGCGCGGCCGGTCACGGTTTCGTCATTCACACTCTGGGCGCTGTCCACCGCAGCGGCGGCGCTGCGTGCCACTTCCTGAGCGGTGGCGGACATTTCGTTCATGGCGGTGGCCACCTGCTCGATCTGGCTGCGCTGCCCGGTCACCGCCTGGTTGCTCTCGGCCGACACCTGCTCCACCCGCCCGGACTGGTGCTCGACCTCGACCACGGTCTGCCCGACCCGCTGAATCAGGTGATTGATCTTCACCACGGTCTCGTTGAATACCTGCCCCAGCTCGCCCAGTTCATCCTGGCTCTGCGGCTTGAAGCTGACGGTCATATCGCCGGCCGCCACCTGGTTCATCACCCGACCCAGGCTATGCAGCGTGGTGCGGGTGGAGACGAAGAAACCGCCATAGAGGTAGACAATCAGCAGGAACACCACCACCAGAGCCACCACCAGCAGCATCATCTGCACGCGATTTTCTTCCAGGCGCACGTCCAGCTGCTTATCCAGCAGCACCAGCACCGCATCATTGAGCGCATAGGTCTTGGCCATGGAGGCGCTGACCGCCTCGTAGAACTGCAACCAGGGGGTGTCCAGGGAATCGGCGATCACCACCTGATCCTCGAACATTACCGCGCTGTCCTTGAGGGTCTGCTGGCTGTCGTTGGCCAGGGTGCTCAGCGCACTACGGGCCTCCGGGCTACTGGCCAGGGACTCCTGCAGGGCCAGACCATAACTGCCATGGAGTTTTTCCAGTTCCAGCAGCAACTCGTCGAACTTGGTGCTGGCCGAGGAGTTGAGGAAGCCCTGCCCCAGGGAATAGGCCCCCAGCACACGCCCCTCGCTAAGCGCGGCAGTAACCTGAGACGTCACCACGGTTACCAGCTCGGTCAGCTGGCGCACCTCACGCTGGCGGTCCTGGCTGAGACCGGCCTGGCTGGCAACCAGTTTGATAAACACCTGGGAGCTGCCCAGCAGCTTCTCCGCCAGGGCGATCTTGCCCTGTAACGAGGTTTCGTTCTGCACCGCGCGCAGCTCGGCCTGCAAGGCTTCGCGCAGCTCATTGAATTCAGCAACCTGCTCGGCGTCCCGAGCCACGGGGGCAAGATTCTGCAAGGTTTCGGCAATCTGTCCCTGGAGCTTGGTAATCCGGCTTTCCAGATCCCCGGCCTGACCGGACTGCCCGATCATGGCATTGATTTCGACCAGGTCGGCAAAGTCCTGCAGACTGCGTTGCAGCGTCAGGCTTTCACCCAGCAGGTCGATGCTTTCCAGAGCGGCCTGGGTATTGACAAACTGGCGGTAGGAGTCGCGCACCAGATAGAAGTTGGTGACGAACATGGGCAGAAAGAACAGCACACTGATCAGGGTGAATTTCATCCCAAAACTCAGGCGGTTCATAAGCGCGATGGCCGGATACAACACGGTCTTCACAGGACGTCTCCAGTTCTAATTATTGTCATGCAAGGGGGCATGCAGGGCCGTCTAGAATCGCAGAGCGGCTTTTCTTTGTCCCTTGCCGCTCGACCTGTGGCACCCAGATAGGCACGGTTAATATAGGCAGATAACCGTGACCCATGTCACAAAAATACGGCCGAGCTGGGTGCCATATATACCTCTTATCGACTCTCACCTCTGTAACTTAAGGTTAATGATGCGCACAACTCTCAATCTCGGTATTGACCTGGGTGGCAGCAAGGTCGAGATCATCGCCCTGCGCAACGGCCAGCCCTGTCTGCGTAAACGCGCGCCCACACCCCAGGGCGATTACCCGCAAACCCTGGCGCTTATTGCCAGCTTAGTCGAAGAATCCGAGCGCCAGCTGAACGCCCGCGGCACTGTCGGCGTTGGCATCCCCGGCACCCGCTCACCGGATCACGGACGAATCAAGAACGCCAACTCCACCTGCCTGATCGGCCACGATTTGCAGGGTGATCTTGAGCAGCGTCTGCAGCGCCCGGTGCGCCTGGCCAATGATGCCGACTGCTTCGCGCTGTCGGAGGCCCGCGACGGTGCCGCGGCAGGAGCCAGCAGCGTGTTTGGCGTCATTCTCGGCACGGGTGTGGGCGGCGGCCTGGTGCTGCACGGCCAGTTGCTCAGCGGCCCCAATGCCATTGCCGGCGAATGGGGCCATAACCCCCTGCCCTGGCGTACCGTCAGTGATGGCCCGAGCCGGCGCTGCTATTGCGGCAAGGAGGACTGCATCGAAACCTTTCTCAGCGGCCCCGGCTGGGCCGCCCGCAGCGGCGTCGGCCTGGATGCATCGGCGCTGGCCTGCGCCGCAGAGCAGGAGCCGGTCGCACGCCAGGCACTGCTGCGCTATTGCGATCAACTGGCGCGGGGGCTGGCCTCGGTGATCAACCTGATCGACCCGGAGGTCATCGTGCTGGGCGGCGGCCTGTCGAACATCCAGGCCCTGTACCGGGAAGTGCCGCCTCTGCTTGGCCGTTATGTATTCTCGGATCAGGTCAATACGCGCCTGCTGCAGGCCAGGCATGGTGATTCAAGCGGCGTTCGGGGCGCCGCCTGGCTGTGGCCCCTCGCGGAGGCCTGCTAGATCAGCAGAGTCCAGACCGCCAGCAGCGCATACCAGAGCACCGCCGAACGCACCAGCAGCTGCCACAAACCATCCAGGGTACTGACCCCCTCCTCGCCCAGGCGAGGCTCCGGGGTTTCATCGGCCGCGCGGCCGGCTCTGATCACCAGCTGCGCGGCAGAAATATCCCAGCTCAACACCTCGTGCAGCAGCGCGCGGCTGACTGCGGAGAAATTGCCCACCAGGGCAAAGGCCGCTGCCAGTACCCGCACAGGTAAAAAGTCCATGGCATGGCGCAGCTGCACGGCTCGTTCACGCAGCGCCTCCTGACCGGCATGCTCAGCGCTCAGGGCCAGCAGGCGATAGGCCAGTGCCGCCAGGGGCCCAAGCAGGGCATACCAGAAGATCACCGCAAAGAAGCTCTGATAGGCCTGCCACAACAGATGCCCCTGAACCCGTTGCAGCAATTCACTCTCGCTGTCTGCATCGACATTCAGGTCGCGCCGCGCCACTAGGTAAGCCGCCTCGGCATCACTGCGCCGCCAGCTGTCGCGAAACGGCCCCAGGGCCGCCTGCAGGTCGCCCCGCCCCAGGCTGTAGATCACCACCCACAGGTGCACGGGCAGGGCCAGCCAGCCATAGGCCAAGGGGTCGAGCAGCAGCAGAGCCAGCGCCAATACCAGCAGCGGCCCCAGTACCAGGAGCGCCAGTGCCAACCAGGGGCTGCCCGACCAGCGTGATTCACAGTGCACCAGCAGCTTCAACCAGGGGCCATCCTGCTGCACACGCTGGCGCCAGGCGGAAAACTTCTCGACCCACAGCACCAGCAGCAATACCAGAAAACTCATGCTTCCTCCTGTACATCCTGTAATGCCGCCAACAGGCGCGGCCAATCAAATGCGGGGCCCGGATCGGTCTTGCGGCCCGGCGCAATATCCACATGGCCACAGATCTGCTGATTGCTCAAAGCAGGATAGGCCAGTTGCAATGTCTGGATCAGCTGCGTCAGCGCCGCATACTGGGCGTCACCATAGGGCAAGTCATCGGTGCCCTCCAGTTCGATACCAATGGAGAAGTCATTGCAATTCTCCCGCTCGCCGTAACGTGACTGCCCGGCATGCCAGGCGCGGTCATTACAGGAGACGAACTGGATAACCTGGCCATCGCGCTCGATCAGAAAATGCGCGGACACCCGCAGCTCGGCAATGGTGGCGAAATAAGGATGTTCGGCAATTGGCAGGCGGTTTTGAAAGAACGCCTGCACCTGGCCCGTGCCGAACTGCCCGGGCGGCAGGCTGATGTTGTGCAGCACCAGCAGGGATACCTCCCCCTGGGGCCGGGCATTGAAGTTGGGGGATGGGCAGTGACGGATATCGCTCACCCAGCCACTGAGAGGATCAAGCTGCATAGAGGCTCCCTGAACAAGGCCCCACTTTAGCAGCCCGCAGCCTGGCATGGCGCGGCGAAAAAACCTGGCAACAAAAGCATGCTGCGCAGGCCAAGCGTTTCAACGACGATTGCAGGAGCCCGTTTGCTGGTGATGGGTGAGTACGTCGCCAGCAAGCTGGCGCCTACATCAGGCTCAAGCCCCCTTGAGCTTGCGCAGATTGCCGATCACCGACTCCAGGGCACGATCAAACAGCAATGCGTCATCCAGCAGGCGAATGGCCTGCCGACGGAACTCCACCGCCAGCCCCATGCGGGTCTTCTCCAGCACTTTCATGCCGGTGCGGTTGACGAAGATGTACTTGCCGGTGGGTTTGATCACGGCAGCCAGCTTGCAGCGCAGCTTGTGTTCCTCATCCTCCTGAAACTCCACCCAGCTGCCGACATGCAGGGCATCTACCTGCAACAGGGACTCATCGTCATCGGCCAAACTCGGCTCGGGTTCCGACTCTGCTTTGGCCCCTGGCGCGGACAGGACGATCTCCTCGACCACTTCCAGCATGGCAGGCTCTTGCTCGACAACTTCAGGTGGCAACTCCAACAACGGCAGCACAGCGGCAACTTCAGGCTGAACCTGCTTCAACTCAGGCTCAGCGACATGGGCCGTCGCCTCGGCCGGATCCTCCGCCAGGTTGCGCTTGAAACGCTGAAAGGCTTGCACATGCAGCACTTCCAGCTGATTGAAGAATTCACCCGTGGCAAAGGGGTCGAATGCCGCACTGGCCATACCCTCGCGCAGTGCCTTGAGCAGTCCAGGAACCAGCTCCAGCAGGCGCATACGGGCTTCGGGATCATCATGGGGCTCCACGCTCCAGATCAGATCATCCATGGTGGCCAGCACCGCGCGCCACTCATCCGAGTGCACGCCATGCTTGAGACAGGCCAGCATCAACACCTTGCTCCAGGCTTCCTGCAGCAGGCGCACCACCACCTCGGGCAGGGTCTTGCCGAGCAACCGCTCATTAAGCGCCTGCTCCACCTCGCGCCGGGCCATTTCGGCCTTGGCACTGCCCTCTTCGGCATCACGGGTACGCTGTTCGAGCAACTCGCTGCGGCGCCGCTCATCACCGGTAAAGGCGATAAAGTCCGCCAGCAGCTCAGAGAAAATCAGCGGATCATCGACGAAGTCATTAAGCAGTCGCTGCACCACCTGCTCGATCTTCTGATACAGGCTGTCACGCTTGGCATCGTCCTGATCGACCCAGCCCAGTGCAGCCGAGGCGATCTCGTTGAGCAGACGCCGGGCCGGATGACTGCCACGGTTGAAGAAGGTCTTGTCGATCACCGCCACCTTCAGCATGGGGATCTGCAAGCGTCCGATCAGGGCCTTGAGCGAATCTGGCAAGGTGCGGTCATCCAGGATGAACTCAAAGAGCATCGACACCAGATTGATGACATCTTCATCCACCTCACCGACCACTCGCGTCTTGCCGCTCTTGGCACTGGCGCGTGTAAGCAGCTGCTCGAGCTGCTCACGCAGATCGAAATCATCACTGGCCTGAGCCGGCGCACGCTGCTGCATATGGGACAGTAGGCGCATCAGATCGCTGCTGCTGATCGGCATGGCATCGACTGGACGCTCGCGACGCGGCAAAGCGCCCCCGCGCGCATTAGCCAAGAGCCCCTGCAAGGCTCCAAACACCTCATGCACGTCTTGCTCGCTGTAGTCCCCGCCCCCCACTGCCCCAGGGCTGGCAGGCGCATCGGCCTCACGAGTACTGCCAGACGCAGTACGTCCCGGATTGCGCCGCTGCGTTGCCACCGCCGGTAGCTCAGGTAAAACACCCGCAGCCACCAGCGTCTGATTGGCATCGGCATACAGTTGGTCGAGATCACCCAACACGTACTTCTCAAACAACTTGAGAATGATCAGCTTGACCCGAATCTCCACTCCCAGGCTGCTGCATGCCTCGATGAAGAAGCCGCAAAGCGCATTAGGGCCGATCGGGTTCGTCTTCTCATCCAGCGGTTTGCTGATCAGTGTATTGATCCGAGTGGTCAACTGCCCCAGCGCCGTACCATCACGGCTCAGCACCTTGGCTACCATGGCTTCCAGCGCCACAGATTCTTCCAGCTCATCCTCACGCACCAGCGACAGGCTGTCGAAGGACATGGCCGTCAACACAGGTGGTTTCTCGACCTCATACTGGGTCAAGGCGGTAAAGGACTCAAAAAGCTTCTGCAGAAAACCCCGTTCGATATTTTTGCGCTTCAAGCGCAGGTCACGCATGGTCTCGAAATAGGCGTTCTGCTCATTGTTGCTGGTGGCCCGATCCGCCATATCAAACAGCGTGTCATCAGCATTATCGAACAGTGCCTGCAGCGCCGCCTTGAGCTGGAGTGCTGATTTGTCACGCAGTTGAATAAGCGCCACAGGCAGTCTTCCTACCACTGGGTTGGAGGAATGCTCAGGGGCCGCCTTGGTCAGGGGCACCACATTCGCATCAGTCTTCATTGCGATTCTCCTGCAAACAGCCCCTGCCTGGGCACTGCGGTCTGCACAACGATCCACTGGGCGTCATCCGTAACGTCAAAGGCCTGGCGTCAACAACCAAAAAAGTAAAGTCATTATAGGGCTGCACCTGCCCACACCAAGCCGACTTTGCTCACAGACATGACCCAGGTCACAGATAGGCTCACCCAGCTTCCCAACGGCAAACCACCCAACCGGGAATCCGCTAGCAGCAGAAGAACCACACCCATGCAGCATAGCTGCGGGCAGGCGGCCGAGCCATCAGCCCGCAAAGCCGCTGCAGTGAACAACACGACCCCCTATAATCCCGCCATTGTCCTTACCCCGCCGGCGCATACCTCTACAGAGCTGCGCCCGCCAGCGCCGGAGTCGCCATGCCCAACCTGACCCTCGCCGAGCTCGGCCAAGAGATCGAAGCCAATGTCCGCCACGCCCTGGCGGAAGATATCGGCAGCGGCGATATCACCGCCCAGCTGATCCCCGAGAGCCGTCTGGCCCAGGCCACCATCATCACCCGCGAAGCCGCGGTGATCGCCGGCACAGCCTGGGTTGATGCAGTCTTCCGTCAGCTCGATCCGCGGGTTGCCGTGCACTGGCATGTACAGGATGGCGAGCAGGTCAGTGCCGACAAGAAGCTTTTCACCCTGGAAGGCCCGGCCCGCGCCCTGCTCAGCGGCGAGCGCAGCGCCCTGAACTTTTTGCAGACCCTGTCCGCCGTGGCCACCCGCTGTCGACACTACGCCGACCTGGTGCAGGGCACCGGGGTCAAGCTGCTCGACACGCGCAAGACCCTGCCCGGCCTGCGCCTGGCGCAGAAATACGCCGTCACCTGCGGTGGCTGCCATAACCACCGCATCGGCCTGTTTGATGCCTTTCTGATCAAGGAAAACCATATCGCCGCCTGCGGCGGTATCGCCCAGGCAGTACACACCGCCCAGCAGATCGCCCCGGGCAAGCCGGTGGAAGTGGAAGTGGAAAGCCTCGACGAGCTGCGCCAGGCCCTGGACGCTGGCGCCGATATCATCATGCTGGATGAGCTGAGCCTGGATGAAATGCGTGAAGCCGTGACCATCACCAACGGCCGCGCCAAGCTCGAAGCCTCTGGCGGCATCAATGACCAGACGCTGCGCAGCGTCGCAGAAACCGGCGTGGACTATATCTCCATCGGCGCGCTGACCAAGGATGTGAAGGCGATTGATCTGTCGATGCGCCTAAGCCTGTAAGCGCACCCATCTGCGCCAAGGGGTGGATAAGCTGCGCGCTATCCGCCCTACACAATACTCTCTTACAGCAGGCAATCAGGCTGACTGCTTATGGGCAGCAGCCTGATCGAGGATATTGAAGAAGACGGTTTCCAGAGATACCGCAGGCTTAACCGTAAGCAAATGACCACCCTGCTGATTCAGGTGTTCAATAAAGCCTGGCAGCGCCTGCTGCATCACCTCACACTCATACTCCCCCAGGCGTAGCTGTTGGCCATCGGCGCTTAGCGGGTGCTCGGCGTGATAACGCACCAGCATCTGATCCGCCCGCTCGGCGGCCAGCTCCCGGGGCGAGCGCACGGTCAGCAGCTCGCCCTTGTTGATAAAACCAAAGCGATCGGCAATACGCTCCACATCATGTAGTACATGGGAGGTAAAGAAGATGGCGCCACCCTGCTGCTTGAACTCGGTCAGGATATCCACCACATCCTTGCGCCCTACCGGGTCTAGGCCCGACAGCGGCTCATCCAGCACCAGCAATTTCGGCTGCACCACCATGGCATGGGCCAGGGCCACGCGCTGCACATTGCCCTTGGACAACTCACGAATGCGTCGCTTGGCATTCTGCGCCACGGAAAACCGCTCCAGCCACTGCATACACCAGGCATCAGCATCGCGGCGCTTGATGCCATACATGGACAGGCCCATGCGCAGAATTTCCAGCGGGGTAAACTGCTCATACAGCGCCGGCGCCTCCGGCACAAAGGCCAACGGCTGGCGAGCTTCGGCCTTGCGCGCGTCTACGCCGTAGATCGTTACCTTGCCCTGATAGTCATTGATAATGTCCAGCATCACCTTGATGGTGGTGGACTTGCCTGCACCATTAGGCCCAACAAAACCAAAGACTTCGCCCTCGGTGACGCTTAGATTGACATCGCGCAGAGCGTGAACCTCCTTGCCCTTGCCGCGAAAGGTATGGCTGACGCCATGGAACTCAAGAGCCGCCGACACTACCGATCCTCCACACCAGCGACCTTCAGCTTTTTCAGCATAAAGCGCCCATCAATAAATTCGTAACCGAGCCTAAGCGGATCTTCTGGAAAGGCTTGCAACAAACCAGCGTCCAGCAATTGTTGTGGGTCCTGTAGCACAGCCCCTTGTTTTTCATATTGGCGCTGCGCCTCACGCAATGCCACCAAACCCTCCAGGCGAACTGCACGCTTGCTTAGCATATCCTTCAACTTGGGGTCTTTGGCCTGGTCGCGCTCGCCCTGCAAAAACTCAAGAGCAACTCGCTCATCCTGAATATCTTCGACCTTCAGCATAATGGCGAGTTTACGAAAGCCGGCCGCATTGCGCGTGGAACGCTGCGCAGCCATGTTCAAATACTCGGCAGCAGTTTTCTTGTCACGCTCAAAAAAGAACTTATTAAAGCCATAGAAAAATGGCGGAAGTTCATCCCAGAAGCGGCAGTTACTGGCACGCTTAAGTACTGCATTGCCCTCACGCTCAGCGCCCCCCCATGTCAGCAAGCCATTGGCCAGGTAGTAGTTGTCCTCATGGCATGCATTTAAACGCGCCACTTCATACTGAGCACGAACAAGGTAGCCAGTATCAGCTTGCCCCCAACCGACGCCCGTGGCGGCCAGCCGAAAGGTTTCCAAATTGGCAGCCAAAAAGCGATCCCCACCAAATAACGCCAGTAAAACGGGCGCCACAATAACTACACGCCCCCCAGCAACAGGCTCGACAAAATTAGGTGAGTAAGCACGCAACTGAGAAAAAGCGGAGAAAATAAAAAAGCCCAATACAACCGGAAATAGAGACCAATGTCGATAATTACGCATATCAGGCAAAACGCTTACGTTGTAACGCCCACACTGCCATAGCCAAAAGCGCAATGGCATAGCCCAAACAGCTCAGAATCAACCAATGCCAGTCTGAAGGAAGAAATTCCGACTTACCATAAAGGGCCAACATACGCACATCTAAGCCCCCCAGATCCGGAAATAAGTAACCTAGCACGCCAAGACCTGCTCGATATGCATCCGGATCAGCAACTAGCCCTGCTCCACTTCCAAGTAATTCAATTATTGCACCATAAGAGCGGGCCACAAGCATAAACCCGAAGGTGCCAATCAGTACAAAACTGGGCGTCGAGGCCACCACAGCCAATAAGCTTGCAACCGCAATCAAAACTAAAAAGTCCACAAAAACAAAGGCAATCACAGTCCAGTATGCCACCCCCAAATCAACCTGAGTGGCCTGCGGATAGATAGCCTCAAAGAATCGCATCAGAAATATTTGAAACAAGCCCAATGACAAAAGCGCGCCTGACACCAAGCATATCACTGCAGCTACTCGTGCAAATAAAATATGATTTCGCGCATGAGGATAACTCAGCGAAGTAAGATAGTAGCGCTTATCAAACTCCCTCGAAAGCAGCTCTTGAACCAGCAGTACAATCAACAAAGGAAAAAGCAAACGGGTAATTGACAACCCAACATCCAAAGCCACGGTTGCAGGTTGTCGTCCACTAAATAAAGACGACATCAACATTGCCAAAGCGACAACAAGGAAAGTACCAAAAGCTAAAAAAATAAACCTTGCCTTAAGAGCCAGAGAAATCGCACTATAAAAACCACTCATACTAAACACTCAAGCAGAAACCCCAAAATAACGCCTACAAAATAAAAATTTAAAACACTAAATGGCCATCTTTAAAAACAACAGGCAGCTATAGAAAAAGGGAAGGCTGCGCCCTCCCTTTTTTCTACTAAAACAGGCTATCTATAAGATACACCTACACTCACTGGAAATCACACATCAATCAGCATTTGCTGCTTGCGTGGTTGCAATCCCAGTAGCAGCTGCTACCGCACATGCAGCACCCGGAAACTGGCCGCTAACGGTGCCGAAACGGGAAGATGCACTTGGGAACAAGGAGCCCTCTACAGTTTCTACACAGTCTTCATCAGCAGTAATCGTACAGGTAGTATTACCATCTGCATCGGCTGTTACGACCGCGCTACGCGAGTTAGTCTGACCATTGGTATGGCACAAGCTAACAGCGGCGAAACCAGTACCAGCGTCACAAATAACAGCACCAACAACATTATTAGAAACAATAAGATTGATGTCATTAGCAAGAAGTGTGCAATCCGTCATCAGGATTTCGTTGGTACCACCACCCAAGTCAATCGCAGAAGCCGCACCAGAACCTACCAAAGCACACACACCAGCAGCCGCCAAAATAAATTTTTTCATGGTCTATCTCCTATATCTACCCAGGCTTAGCGCAGGTTAGAAATAACTGCTGTGATGTTGTTTTTCGCGTCTGCAGTTGCAGTTGTATCGTTGGCTTTAGCACGATATTCGTTAAACTGCGGAATAGCGATGGCGGCCAGAATACCGATGATGGCGATTACAATCATCAGCTCGATCAGGGTAAAACCCTTTTGCTTTTTGAGAGACTTCATTGAGTGAACTCCATATTGTGGTTAAGGTCAGCGACCTGATTTCTTACCAGCACATAGCGTGCCAACACTGCAATCAGCGCCTGGTAGCGGCCTTAGACATTGATGGCAAAAAGCCCCCAACCACTGAGCGCCCAGAACCGCCCTTTTTTGTCACCCCACTCCAGCCTGCTTGGGCTGCATCAGAATATGAGCTATAACACAGCAATCCAATCTAGCTTATAAGCACCGTATAACTATGAGCGACGCCCCCAATCTAACCGGCCTAGCCCGGCAACTGGTCAATGCCGAATTGCTTAGCGAAAGCGCCGCCACCCAGGCCCATGCCCAGGCTGTGCGTAATAAAATCCCCTTGGTGTCTTACCTGGTGCAGAACAGGCTGGCCACCAGCCGCGCCGTAGCCGAGGTGGCTGCCGAGCAATTCGGCATGGCCTACCTGGACCTTCACGCCCTGGATAAGGAAAGCCAACCCAGGGATCTGGTCAGCGAAAAGCTGATTCGCCAGCATCGGGTGCTGCCATTATTCAAGCGTGGCAACAAGCTGTTTGTTGGCGTCTCCGACCCAACTAACCACCAGGCGGTCACCGACGTTCAGTTTTCCACCGGCATGACCACCGAACCGCTGCTGGTGGAGGACGATAAGCTGGGTGATGCCATCGAGAAGTTTTTCGATGGTGGCTCAAGCGGCATGGAAGATCTGGCCGATGTTGACCTGGATGGCATGGATGTCGAGGCTGTCTCCGAGGATGACAAGGATGTAGGCGATGGTAATTCTGCAGACGATGCGCCGGTGGTGCGCTTTGTCCATAAGATGCTTTTGGACGCCATTAAAAGCGGCTCATCGGACTTGCATTTTGAGCCCTACGAGAAAAGCTATCGAGTGCGTTTTCGTACCGACGGTATTTTGCGGGAGATTGCCCGCCCACCGATCCAGCTGGCGCCGCGTATCTCTGCACGCCTCAAGGTCATGGCCGGCCTGGATATCTCCGAGCGGCGCAAGCCCCAGGACGGGCGCATTAAAATGCGCATCTCCAAAAGCAAATCCATCGACTTTCGCGTGAGCACCTGCCCCACACTGTGGGGCGAGAAGATCGTGATGCGAATTCTTGACTCGGCCAGTGCGCAGATGGGCATCGACGCCCTCGGCTATGAAGAGTCGCAGAAAGACCTGTATATGACCGCCCTCAAACAGCCCCAGGGCATGATTCTGGTCACCGGCCCCACCGGCTCAGGCAAAACGGTCTCCCTGTATACCGGCCTGAATATCCTCAACACTGTCGACGTGAATATCTCCACCGCCGAAGACCCGGTAGAGATCAACCTGGAGGGCATCAACCAGGTTAACGTCAACCCCAAGCAGGGCATGGACTTTACCGCAGCGCTGAAAGCCTTTTTGCGTCAGGACCCGGACATTATCATGGTCGGCGAGATCCGCGACCTGGACACCGCCTCCATTGCGGTCAAGGCGGCGCAAACCGGACACATGGTGATGTCCACCCTGCACACCAATAGCGCAGCAGAAACCCTGACCCGCCTGCGCAATATGGGCGTGCCTTCTTTTAACATCGCGACCTCGGTCAACCTGATTATCGCCCAGCGCCTGGCGCGCAAGCTGTGCGGCAGCTGCAAGAAGGAAGTGCAGATTCCCAAGGAAGCCCTGCTTGAGGAGGGATTCCCGGAGGATCAGATCGGCAAGTTCAAGCTTTACGGGCCGGTAGGCTGTGAAAACTGCAATAACGGCTACAAGGGCCGTGTCGGTATTTATGAAGTGGTTAAAAACACGCCTGCCCTGCAACGGATTATTATGGAAGAAGGCAACTCCATTGATATTTCAATGCAGATGCGCAAAGACGGCTTTAATGACCTAAGAACCTCGGCGCTGCTCAAGGCCATGCAGGGCATTACCAGCCTTGAAGAAGTCAACCGCGTAACCAAGGACTAACCCATGGCGGCCAAAGCTCCAACCACAAGCGTGTTTGCCTGGGAAGGCACCGATAAAAAAGGCGCCAGAATCAAGGGCGAGCTCAATGGCCAGAACCCGGCCTTGGTCAAGGCTCAGCTACGCAAGCAGGGCATCAACCCGCTAAAGGTCAAGAAAAAGCCCAAGCCGCTGTTTAGCGCAGGCAAAAAAATTACGCCCATGGATATCGCCCTGTTTACCCGGCAGATGGCGACCATGATGAAGGCCGGTGTGCCCTTGCTGCAGTCCTTCGATATTATCGGCGAGGGCTTTGAAAACCCCAATATGCGCAAGCTGATTGACGATATCAAACAGGAGGTAGCCGCCGGTAACAGCTTTGCCACCGCACTGCGTACCCGCCCACTGTTTTTCGATGATCTGTACTGCAACCTGGTGGACGCAGGCGAACAATCCGGCGCCCTGGAAACCCTGCTGGACCGAGTCGCCACCTATAAGGAAAAGACCGAAGCACTCAAGGCCAAGATCAAAAAGGCCATGACCTACCCCATTTCGGTTATCGTTGTGGCGATTATTGTGACCGCCATTTTGCTGATCAAGGTGGTGCCGCAGTTTGAGGCGGTATTCCAGGGCTTTGGTGCCGAGTTACCGGCTTTTACCCAGGTTGTTGTAAATATGTCGCGCAATCTGCAAGAGGTCTGGTACCTGTATCTTCTAGGCTTTTTCCTAATAGGCTTTAGCTACAAAGAAGCCCATAAACGTTCGGAAAAATTTCGCGACTTTATTGACCGCAGCCTGCTAAAGGCCCCTATCGTGGGCGATATTCTCTACAAGGCTGTGGTCGCGCGCTTTGCCCGCACACTGTCCACCACCTTCTCAGCCGGTGTCCCGCTGGTTGAGGCCCTGGTATCGGTGGAAGGCGCCACCGGCAATGTGGTCTTTCGCCAGGCGGTGGCCAAGATTCGCAACGATGTCTCCTCCGGCACCCAGCTTAACTTCTCCATGCGTACCACCGGCGTGTTTCCCAGCATGGCAATACAGATGACCGCCATCGGTGAAGAGGCCGGCTCCCTGGACGAAATGCTGGACAAGACTGCCGAATACTACGAGGCCGAGGTGGATAACGCCGTGGACAACCTGACCACCCTGATGGAACCCATGATCATGGCGGTTCTGGGCGTGCTGGTCGGCGGCCTGATCGTGGCCATGTACCTGCCGATCTTCCAGCTGGGTGCAGTGGTAGGCTAATTGATGATCATAGAATTCCTGGCCGGCAATTTGCCGGCCTTGGTTTTTGTTGGGCTGGTGCTGGGCCTGTTGCTTGGCAGTTTCCTTAACGTAGTGGTCTACCGCCTACCTATCATGATGCAGCGGGACTGGCGGGTGCAGGCCCGGGAAATACTGGAGCTGCCGGCTGAAGCGCAAGGCGAAACCTTCAATCTGGTGTTACCCGATTCCCGCTGCCCGCACTGTGGCCATAAGATCCGGCCCTGGGAGAATATCCCGCTACTGAGCTACCTCTTTTTGCGCGGCAAGTGCTCCAGTTGCAAGAGCCCCATCAGCCTGCGCTACCCCTTGGTGGAACTGACCTGTGGGCTGCTGTCGGCCTATGTGGTTTGGCATTTCGGCTTTTCTTGGCAGGCTGGGGCCATGCTGCTGCTGACCTGGGGCCTGCTGGCCATGAGCCTGATCGATGCCGATCACCAGTTGCTGCCTGATACCCTGGTGCTGCCGCTTTTGTGGCTGGGCTTGATCGTCAACAGCTTTGCTCTGTTTACCAGTCTGGAAGACGCCCTGTGGGGCGCAGTAGCCGGATACCTGAGTCTGTGGTCGGTGTACTGGCTGTTCAAGCTGATTACCGGCAAGGAAGGCATGGGCTATGGCGACTTCAAGCTGCTGGCCATGCTCGGCGCCTGGGGCGGCTGGCAGGTATTGCCGCTGACCATTCTGCTGTCTTCCCTGGTTGGCGCGGTGCTGGGCATTATCATGCTGCGGCTGCGCAACAGTGATACCAGCACACCAATTCCCTTTGGCCCGTACCTGGCCATCGCCGGCTGGATTGCGCTGCTCTGGGGTGAGCAGATCACTGCGGGTTATCTGCAGGTGGTGGGGTTTCGTTAAAACCTCATGCGCTAAGCCGAGCCCGGCCTGGATCAAAAGCCCCTCTCCCCAACCCTCTCCCGTAAACGGGAGAGGGTGTTGGTCGTGGCGTGGTCACATTATTGGGCTGACAACCCGATGAATCGACTCCTGGCCCGCTTTGATCGCCAGCAAGCTGGCTCCTGCACCCAGCAAGGCGCCTTCCTTTACTTGCGCCCAGCCTTGGGCTTGCCGCCAAAGCTTGGCACCTTGCGCACGGCTTTGACTGCGGGCGCAGCTGGCTCATCGGCCTCCAGCCAGCGGCCCAGGCTGCCGCCCTTGCCGCCGCCGACTACCTTGGGCTTTTTCGGTTTTTTCGGCTTCTTCACCACCAGACCGCCTGCCACCGTCTGCGGCACGCGGTGATCGGGGATAAAGTCAGGTTCGTCGACCCTGGGCAACACCTGCTGGATCAGGCTTTCAATCGCCGAGAGGTGCTGCACTTCATCGGCACACACCAGCGACACGGCCTGGCCTGTGGCCCCCGCGCGCCCGGTGCGGCCGATGCGGTGCACATAGTCTTCGGCGACTATCGGCAGGTCGAAGTTGACCACCAAAGGCATATCGTCGATATCCAGGCCGCGGGCTGCCACATCGGTGGCTACCAGCACCTTGATCTCGCCATCCTTGAAGCGCTGCAGCGCGTGCAGGCGAGTGGCCTGGGGCTTGTCGCCATGAATGGCATCGGCACTGATGCCGTGCTGCTGCAGATAGGCCTCCAGCTCGTCGACACCCTTGCGGGTTTTCACGAACACCAGTACCTGGCTCCACTTCTTGCTCTGATAGAGATGCAGAAACAGCTCGCTCTTGCGCTTTTTGTCCACCGGCACCAGCCATTGCTTGACAGTGTTGGCTGCAGCGTTGCGCGGGCTGACCTCGATGGACAGCGGGTCGCGCAGCATCAGGCGCGCCATGCCGCGAATGGCCTCGGAGAAGGTGGCGGAAAACAGCAGGGTCTGGCGTTTTTTCGGCAGGGCGCAGAACAGCTCATCCAGCTCCTTGGAGAAGCCCAGGTCGAGCATGCGATCGGCCTCATCCAGCACCAGCACCTGCAGCTGATTGAACTTGACTGCATTCTGCCGGTACAGGTCGAGCAAGCGCCCCGGCGTGGCCACCAGCACATCCAGGCCTTTGCGCAGCTTCATCATCTGCGGGTTGATGCTGACCCCGCCATACACCGAATAGCTGCGCAGAGGCAGGTGCTGACCATAGGTCTGGATACTCTGCTGTACCTGCTCGGCCAGCTCACGGGTCGGCACCAGCACCAGGGCGCGCACCGAGTTGCTGGCCACCTGGGGGCCTTCCTGCATCAGGCGCTGCAGCACTGGCAGGGCAAAACCTGCGGTCTTGCCGGTACCGGTCTGCGCGGCCGCCATCAGGTCACGGCCCTTGAGAATCGGCCCGATAGCCTGGGCCTGTACCGCCGTGGGAGTTGTGTAGTCGAGGCCATCGAGGGTGCGCAGCAGAGGCTCGATCAGGCCGAGGGAGGCAAAGGTCATAGGGGTTACCGCAGAAAACCAGAAGATGATAGGGCACAGTTTATCCTGCCTGGCAGGCCATCGCGCCGTTCAATTGCGGGTGCCGGAAAGGTTCGGATGCCTACATTCAGAAACTCAATACAGCCCCCTCTCCTCCAAGGGTCGAGGGGACTGACCGCGTCAGGCCGGAGGCTAAACGCAGGGCATCAGGATTCGGCCGCAGCTTTTTCCAGGGTTTCGAGTTGCGCCCACAAGGCTGCGGCTTCCTCGCTGAGCATGGCGTAACTGCGGATATCGCCATTGCGCTGGGCCTGCATGGCTTCTTCCAACTTGGCGCTGTATTGCTTGCGCAGGGTTTTCACCGGGTCGCGCTTGAACCAACTGAACATGCTGCATGCCTCATCGCTCACGCCGACATAGGCGCCAGGGCAGCTTAAGACATGGGCGCAGGCGCCGCAGGGCACAGATGTAACAAGGCAATAAATCAGCTGTGCGGCTGCCCGCGTAGCTTTTCCAGCGCCTGGGCCATCTTCGCTGCAGGGACTTTCTGCAGACTGCAGAGCAGGTCGTGACTCACCTCGGCAATACCGTGCTGCTCGCGTAGCAAGGTGGCCATAAAACAGGTCAGATTGGCCGCCATTTCCGCATCGGCCAGAGCGCGGTGAGCCTGGCCGGTACTGGGCAGGCCGAGCCACTGATTGAGGTTGCCCAGCTTATGGCTGGGGGCCTGGGGCAGCAGACGCCGCGCCAGCAGCAGCGAACAGGCGAAAGGCTGCAACCGACGCCGATGCACCCGAGTCAGCTCGGCATCCCAGAACTTCTGGTCGAAACTGGCATTGTGTGCCAGCAGCGGGCGCTCGCCGACGAAGTCCGCCACCTCCGCCATCACCTGAGCGGCTGGCGGGGCGCTGCGCAACATGGCGTTACTGATACCAGTAAGTTGCTCGATAAAGGGCGGCACCCAGGCGCCGCTGTTCATCAGACTCTGGTAGCGCGCGACGATCTGCCCACCCTCGACTATGACCACGCCGATCTCGGTGGCACGGGCCTGTTGCGCCGGTGACAGGCCGGTGGTTTCGAAGTCGAGTACGGCGATGGAGTCGGCCAGCATGGGTCAGTTTCTCAACAACAGGTTGCCCTCGATGGGCACATAACGACTGGCGGCACGCACCAGCGATTGCGCGGTCAGCCCCGGCACGCCATAGGCCACGGCCTCGACGCCATGGCGGCTGCGCACATGCTCCAGAAGCAGATCGAAGTCACCGTCACCGGAGGCCAGAACCAGCTGATCGACCCGGGCGGCGGCTTCCATAAGGTCGATGGTAATGCCCACGTCCCAGTCGCCCTTGGCCGAACCGTCGCTGCGCTGGATATAGGGCTTGAGCTTTACGTTAAAACCCAGGTTGCGCAGGATCTGCTGAAACTGCTGCTGCTTGGCATCGCCGCGATCGATGGCATAGGCATAGGCTTCGACTATCTGCCCGTGCTGGCTGATATCGGCCCACAGGGCGGCGTAGTTGAAGTGGCAGCCATAGGCCTGGCGCACCGTGTAGTAGAGGTTCTGGACATCGGCGAATACGGCGATCTTCTTCACCGGCAATCCTCAAAAGGCTAAACGCCGGCCAGTATGCCAGAAGGCGTTGCTTCGCCGGCGCTAACAGCCTGTTAAATGCCCAGGCCAGCACCAGGCGGCAGCCGTTGGCCGCGGGGCTGCATCAATCGCACCGAGCCGCTATTCTCATCTTTCGCCGGGTTTCGTTTACCGATACTCAGCCGCGTCACCCAACAGCACACAGGCATTCAAGGAGGAAGGCAGCATGACAGACAGCAACCCCAGCATCCTGTCCCATATTTCCATCGGCACCAACCAGTTCGAGCAAGCACTGGCTTTCTATGACCGGGTGCTGCCCACCCTCGGCTGTAAACGCGTTCTCGCCCATCCCGGCGCCGTGGCCTATGGCCGCGAATACCCGGAGTTCTGGGTGCAGACACCCCTAGACGGACGCCCTGCCAACGTTGGCAATGGCAGCCATATCGGCTTTGTCGCCCCATCCCGGGCTGCCGTGCATGATTTTTTCCAGGCGGCCCTGGCGGCTGGCGCCACCGATGAAGGCCAGCCCGGGCCGCGGGAGGAATATGGCGCGCCCTATTACGGCTGCTTTGTGCGAGACCTTGACGGGCACAAGATTGAAGCGACCTTCTGGGATACGGAACAGGGCCATGAACACTGACCGTCGCAGCGCAGTCCAGGCTCAGGGAGACTCCGCCTGGTAGGCGCGCATCGCCGCGGCGACCCAGCCCTCTTGTTCCAGCGCGCTCAGCGCCTGACTCAGCAGCTGATATTCAGACGAGCGCTGGCGCTGGCGCGAGAAGCCGATATACAAATCGGTATGGGCTGCAGGAGTAAGGGCAGCCTTGACGATATGCCCATGCCAGCGGGGATCGCGCAGGGCGTAATCCACCTGACAATCGGTGCCGATAATCGCCTGCAAGCGCCCACGCATCAGCATCTCCAGTAATTGCTGCTCATTGTTTACTGCAACCTTGCGCAGCTGCGCATCGGAATCAAAGGGCTCGAAGTAGGCCGACTCCAGCACATAACCGATCTTCAGCATCGCCAACTGGGCATAGTCGCGCAGGTATTGCGCCTGTACCGGAGCGGCGTAAAACCTTGGCGAGCAGGCGTGATAGGGCCTAGGCAGGTACTCGATGTACTGCTCACGCTCCGGGGTTTTCGCCAGCCCGGTCATCAGGTCGGCCTTGCCCTGCTGCAAGGCCGCCAGGCCGCGGGCCCAGGGGGCACGGCGTACCTCGAAACGCAGGCCGGTGCGCTGGCTAAGCTGATCCAGCAAGTCGATATCCAGGCCGACCAGCTCCCCTTGCGGATTCAGCATGCGAAACGGTGGCCAGATATCCGTCATCACCACCAGGGGCGGCCTGGGCTCTGCCAGCACGCTGGCGCCCAGCAGGCACAAGCCCAGCCAGCCGCTGCGTTTCATCCGCTCCGCCCCGGTTTTAGCCCGGAGAGCCGCGGCAACAGTACACGCTCGAACAAGCGCGGAAAGAAACGCGCCAGTACCCGAGCCCGCCAGTCGACATTGGACAGCACCAGCAGGCGGCGGCGCTTCAGGGCACCCTGGAAGATGGCTTCGGCCACATCCTGGGGCGAGGCCACCTTGCCCATGGCCAGGGGCGGCTGCGGCGCCACCGAACCATCGCCGACCAGGGCGTTCTTGCGCAGATCGGTGGCGGTAAAGCCGGGGCAGACCAGCATGACATTGACCCCGGAACCCTTGAGCTCATAACGCAGGGTTTCAAACAGGCCGTGCAGGGCATGCTTGCTGGCGTTATAGGCACTGCGATAGAGCAGCGGCGCAAAGCCGGACAGCGAGCTGAGCACGATGATCTGTCCGCGCCGGGCGATCAGGCTGGGCAAGGCGGCCTTGGTGCAATGCAGGGCACCGAAGTAGTTGACCGCCATGATGCGCTGGAACACGCCCAGCTCGGTGTCGGCAAAACTGCTGCGGTGGGTGATGCCGGCATTGTTTACCAGCACGTCGATACCGCCAAAACGTTCGACGGTCAGGGCCATGGCGCGCTGCACCGCCTCACTGTCGGCCACGTCGCAGAGCACGCCCAAGGCCTCGGCATTGTGATGATCGGCCAGGTGCTGCACCAGGCTGTCCAGCGCCTGCTGCTGCAGATCGAAAATCACCAGGCGCGCCCCGGCCTGGGCCAGGCGCATGGCCAGGGCGCGACCGATACCGGCACAGCCCCCGGTGATCACCACCACCTTGCGATCGAATACCTTATTGGCGAACACCTTGCGATACATGGCAATCCTCGGCTGCGGCTGTGATGGCCGTACTACAACCTGTTATGGCTGCCATCGCAACAGGGCGGTGTCTGGCTGTGCTTGCAGCCACAGAAGAACAGGGTTTCATCCTGCTGCGCATGGAACTTCAGTGGGGTGAAGCCTGTGCCCTTGTGCTGGCCATCACAGAACGGCTGCTTGCCGCTACGCCCGCAGCGGCACCAGAAATAATCCTGTCCGGCCTGAACCTCGACTCGATATGGCCCGCGCTGGGCGATGGTGGGCTCGCTCATGCTGCACTCCTGCCTGGGTGTTTCTTCCAGCATAGTCCAGCCGACAGCTCCGCCCGCGTCGGGTCGCAGACCTGACGCCGCAGAACAGGCGCTACAGCGCGTCAGCCGCTATATTGAAGCCATGCCGCAGACCCATCGCCTTGGGTCGCCAGCACCTCCAGACAGACAAATCGTGACTGGACAAAACGGATAGCCTTTCGCCATGCTCACTCAATGTGACAGTTTTATAACGAAAAGACGGCGCATAGCCGCAACAGTAACCATTCATGCTTAAAGCCATCTGCCTCGCGCTTGCCGCTGCCCTGGGCAGCAGTGCAAGCCTTGCCGCCCCCCAGGTCGCCACGGACAAGCCGCTGGTGCAGGTGGGTTTCTATGAGTTCCCGCCCTACTCCTACAGCGATGAACAGGGCCGTCCCCGGGGCGCCATCCTGGAACTGACCGCCAGGCTGCTGGAACACGCCGGCTACCAGGCGCAGATCCGCTCCTACCCCAGCGCCCGCCTGTACAGCGCCCTGCAGGATGGCAGCGTGCAACTCTGGCCAGGGGCGCCGGGCAAGGCCGAGCTGGCCGGACACACCCTGGAAAGCGCTACCCGACTGGGCGAGATCGTGCTCAACCTGTATTTCCGCCGCGACACCCTGATGCCGCGCCTACCGGAAGACTTGCAGGGGCGCGGCCTGATCATGATCACCGGTTACACCTACTGGCAGCCGGTCAACCAGTGGCTCAACGACCCGCATCTGGCCATCGAGCAGCACCGCACCAGCAGCCATACCTCGGCCCTGCAGATGCTACAGCGGCGCCGCGCAGACTATCTGCTCGACTATCAGACGCCGGTTGAACAAGCCCGCCAGCAACTGGGTCTGCGGGAGTTGCCCTTTATCCAGCTGCAACGCATCCCCCTGCACCTGATCGTGTCGCGCCATGCCCCAGGCGCCGAAGCCCTGCGCGACGCCCTGGATCGCGCCTACCAGGAGCTGCTGGCGGCCGGGGTGGATCTGCACCTGCCCTGACCAGCCCCTCGCGTTCCGCTTACTTACGGGGCTTGGCCCGTGCGGTGGGCTCGGCGATCAGCGGGTCATCAGGCCAGTAATGCTTGGGGTAGCGCCCCTTCAGGTCCTTCTTCACCTCGGCATAGGTAGTGGCCCAGAAGCTGGCCAGATCCTGGGTCACCTGCACCGGCCGACGCGCCGGCGACAGCAGGTGCAGCTTGAGCCCCAGGCGGCCGCCGGCGATGCGCGGCGTCTCGGCCAGGCCGAACAACTCCTGCAGGCGCACCGCCAGCACCGGCGGCTGCTCGCTGTAGTCAATGCTGATGCGCGAGCCAGAGGGCACCTGCAGGCTGCGCGGGGCCAGCTCGTCCAGGCGCTGCGGCAGGGGCCAGGGCAGCTGGTTGAGCAGTAGCCCGGGCAGATCCAGGTTGGCGAAATGGCTCAGGCGACTGACTTTGCCCAGATAGGGTTCGAGCCAGTGCTCCAGGCTGGCCAGCAGCGCGCTATCGGACAGGTCCGGCCAGTCGCTGGCGCCCTGCTGCTGCAGATCAAGCTGACGCAACAGGGCTACCCGCGCCTGCCACTGACGCAGCTCCGGGGTCCAGGGCAGCAGGGCCAGGCCCTTGCGCCGCACCAGGCCGAGCAGGGCACGGCTGCGTTGCTGTGCATCCGGGTCGCGCAGGGCCTCGCGCGCCAGGATCAGTTCGCCGACCTTGCGCTGGCGTTCGGCGCGCAAGCCCCCTTCGCGCTCATCCCACTCCAGCACCTCCTGCTGGCGGACCTGCTCGGCCAACACGCCCTCGAACAGCTGCGGATCGAGCTCCGCAGCCAGGTAGATGCGCTCTTCACGCTGGCCCTGGCGGCTGCCCAGGTCGGCCACCACCAGCCAGGCATGCTTCATCAAGGCGTCGGCTTCGGCAAACTGGGCGGCGCGGCCATTGGCCAGGCGGTAGTCGGCGCCCCCCGGGCTGCGCTGCTGGGCGATTCGATCCGGGTAGGCAAAGGCCAGCAGGCAACCCAGCCAACTGGGGTGCTCGGGATCGCTTACCGGCTGGCAAACGGGCTGCCGTTTGAGGTAAGCCTGAAACTGCCGGGCCAGCTGCCGTGCGCGCTGCACGCCACCTCGGGCGGCGCTTCCCTGCGCCGAGCGGGCTGCACGGCTTTCACCACTGACTAGAGCCAGGCGACTGTGCAGGTCGGCACCAGCGCCACGCAGGATATCCCGCTCGGACAACAGCGCCGCCAGCTCGCAGGCCAACTGGCCCAACCCCAGGGCCTGGCCGCGCAGCAGCAGATGGGCGATACGCGGATGCGCCGGCAGTTCGGCCATGGCCTGGCCATGGGCCGTCAGGCCGCCCTGCTCATTCAGTGCGCCCAGACGCGCCAGCAGCTCCAGGGCCTGGGCATAGGCGGCAGGTGGTGGCGGGTCGAGCCAGATCAGTTCATCCGGCTGCACACCCCAACGCACCAGTTGCAGAGCCAGACCGGCCAGGTCGGCCTGGAGCATCTCCGCTGCGCCATGGGCGGCCAGTTGTTCGTGCTGCGCCTGGGACCACAGGCGGTAGCAGGCCCCAGGCTGTAGACGCCCGGCGCGCCCAGCACGCTGGGTGGCGGATGCGCGGGAGATGCGCTGGGTATCCAGACGGGTCATGCCACTGGCCGGATCGAAGCGCGGCACCCGTGCCAGGCCGGCGTCCACCACCACCCGCACGCCGTCGATGGTCAGGCTGGTTTCGGCAATATTGGTCGCCAGCACCACCTTGCGCATGCCGGCCGGCGCCGGCTCGATGGCGGCGCGCTGAGCGCTCAGCTCAAGCTCGCCATGCAGGGGGCAGAGAAGAATGTCCCGGCGCCCGCCCAGGGCCTCGGCCAACTGCTCGGCGACCCGACGAATCTCGGCCTGCCCCGGGAGAAACACCAGCAGGCTGCCC
This sequence comes from Pseudomonas xionganensis, assembly GCF_009763245.1. Classification (GTDB taxonomy): domain Bacteria; phylum Pseudomonadota; class Gammaproteobacteria; order Pseudomonadales; family Pseudomonadaceae; genus Aquipseudomonas; species Aquipseudomonas xionganensis. The sequence continues at coordinate 165,056 of NZ_WKJZ01000003.1, forward strand.
GGCTCATCGCTCAAGGCCTGCAGCACCGTTTGCAATACCCGCGGTTCGACCCACTCACCCACCTGAAACGGCGCGCCCCAGCGGATATCCACCGGGAACATGCGTCCCTCGCTGCGCAGCACCGGCGCCTCCCCCAGCAGCGTCGCCAGGCGCTCGCCTTCCAGGGTGGCGGACATCAGCAGCACTTTCAGCGGCGCCTCGCCACTGTCCTGGCCGCGGAACATGGCGCGGCCGTTCAGGCACAGGGCCAGCGCTAGATCGGCGTCCAGACTGCGCTCGTGAAACTCGTCGAAGATGACCAGACCGACCCCTTCCAGCGCCGGGTCATACTGCAGACGGCGGGCCAGAATGCCCTCGGTGACCACCTCGATGCGAGTATTCGGGCCGACCTTGCTGTCCAGGCGGATGCGGTAGCCCACCGTTTCCCCGACCTTCTCATTCAGCTCGCAGGCCAGGCGTTCGGCTGCCGCCCGCGCCGCCAAGCGCCGCGGCTCAAGCATGATGATGCGCTGCCCGGCCAGCCAGGGTTGATCGAGCAGGGCCAGGGGCACGCGCGTGGTCTTGCCGGCACCGGGTGGTGCCTCCAACACCGCCTCATGGCGCTCGGCCAGGGCCTCGCACAGTGCAGGTAACAGGGCATCGATGGGCAGTGAAGTCATGGGCTCTCCAGGCTGGGCCGGCGATTATAGCGGTGAACCGCGCAGCCCCTGGGACTGTCTGATGCAGCTGACAGCAGCATTGCCACGAATGGATTGCTATAGTCGCGCCAATTTTTCCAGGAGACCTGTCATGCACCTGCACAAACGCCTTGTCGGCGGCCTGCTTGTCGCCACCCTGACCGTCCAGTTGAGCGCCTGCGGCACCCTGTTCTACCCGGATCGCCGCGGCCAGATCGAAGGCCGTATCGACCCCGCGGTGGCGGCTCTGAACGCCGTCGGCGTGCTGTTCTATGTCATCCCCGGGCTGATCGCCTTTGCCATCGACTTCGCCACCGGCGCCATCTACCTGCCAGGCGGCCTGAATGCCCAGGTCGACCCGCAGGATCTGCACAACCTGGCAGATGCCGATGGGCAGATCGATCCGATCAAGCTCAAGGCCCTGATCCTGCAGCAGACCGGCCACAACCTGCCCCTGGACGACCTGCGCCTGATCCGCAGCAGCGCCAGCGCCGAGCAACTGGCGGCCCATGGCCTGCGCCCGGCCGCCTGAATACGGCTGAATGATGCGTTCAGTGCTAGCCCGGACAAGCGCAGTACCGTCCGGGTTTTGTTATGACATCATCGGCTCAGAGGCTCCCGGATTGCGCCAGGACTTATCCGAGCTACCCGCTCGCCACGGGTCACGAAACAAGCCGCGCGACTGAACTAACCTTGCGCCTAGGGTCTGTTGCCGTTTCGTTCGCGGCCGCGCCGGAGCCTAACTTCTCACACAGGTCATTAATGACATGAGCGTCCCCCAGCACCACGCCCGCCTGATGCGCCTGGCCACCGTTGCCGCCCTGGCCACGGCCCTGACCCTGGCGCTGGCCAAGGCCATCGCCTGGTGGCTGAGCGGCTCGGTCAGCCTGCTGGCGGGGCTGACCGATTCGCTGCTGGATGGCGCGGCCTCACTGCTCAACCTGCTCGCCGTGCATTACGCGCTGCGTCCGGCCGATGAGGATCACCGTTACGGTCATGGCAAGGCCGAGGCCCTGGCGGGCCTGGGCCAGGCGCTGTTTATCGGGGCCAGCGCACTGCTGGTGGCCATCCATGCCGTTGATCGCTTGCTGCAACCCCAGCCCATCGGCGCCACCAGCCTGGGCATCGCCGTCATGCTGCTGTCGCTGCTGCTGACCATCGCCCTGCTGCTGTTTCAGCGCCATGTGGTGAAGCTGACCGGCTCGACCGCCATTCGTGCCGATTCCCTGCACTATCGCTCCGACCTGCTGCTCAACAGCAGCATTCTCCTGGCCCTGTTGCTGGCACACCTCGGCTGGCCACAACTGGATGCCGTGTTCGGCGTGGGCATCGCCCTGTATATCTTCTGGAGCGCCATCCAGATCGTGCGCGAGGCCGCCGCAGTGCTGATGGACCAGGAACTCGACCCACGGATCAGCGCCCGCATGCATGCCCTGGCCTGCGCCGTACCCGGCGTGCTGGGCGCCCACGATCTGCGCACCCGGCTGTCCGGCACCCACTGGTTCGTGCAACTGCATCTGGAGTTGCCCGGCGAGCTTAGCCTGGAAAAGGCCCATGCCCTGTGCGAGCAGGCGGAAGCGGCGATCCGCAGCGAATACCCGCGCGCCGAGGTGCTGGTGCATGCCGACCCCTGCCAGGGCACGCCACACAGCCTTCACAAATAAAAATAGAGCAAATACTCTAAATCTTCTAAGCTCACCTCGCTTACCCACAACAACAAGATTCGAGGTGCACACCCATGACCCTGACTGCCACTGCAATCGCCCTGCTGGGCCTGGTCGCCTGGCCCCTGCTACTGGTCGTGCTGATGGTCAACCAGCGCGGCCTGCTGGTACTCGGCGGCAAGATGGCGGTCAACGCCTTCAAGCCCGATGGCAGCAATACCCCCGGCAGCTTCGGCCAACGCCTGGTACGCGCCCATGCCAACTGCCTGGAGAACCTGCCATTGCAGGCCGCGCTGCTGCTCTATGCCATTGCCACCGCCCAGACCGCGCTCACCGACTCACTGGCCCTGGCGCTGCTTGGCGCGCGCCTGCTGCAAAGCCTGGTACACCTGATCAGTACAGCCCCGGTGTTTGTCTGGCTGCGCTTTGCCGCCTTCTTCGTGCAACTGGCCATCCTCGCCTGGTGGCTGCTGCAGTTCGCCGGCCTGCTGGGCTGATAACGCAACGCGCACAAAAAAGGGAGGCCGCTGGGGGGCCTCCCTTTTTTGCATGTCCGTCATTGCGACGCGGATAGCGTCCTTTCCTCGCCTGCCTGGTTGAGCAGTGCGGACCCGGCTGCCGGGACGATCCGATAAGACCGCCGGCGGCCACCGACCTGATTGGGTACGGCGGCTGGACTTGTGGTCCGGGCCTTGAAGCTGGGATAAAGCTTAAGCCAGCGGTGACGACAGATGATTGCGAATATTGCTTAAATACCCATCACTTGCGCAATTATCCACCAATACATAATCATTGACGGCAATCAGAAGATAAAAGAGCGTCAACAATGAACAAACTCGACCGCTACGACCTGAATATTCTTGCCGAACTGCAGCGCGATGCCGGCCTGTCCAACCAGGAACTGGCCGAGCGCATCGGCCTGTCACCCTCGCCCTGCTCACGGCGGGTCAAACAACTTCAGGACGACGGCTATATCCTCGGCCAGGTGGCCCTGCTTGACCGCAAACAGCTGGGCCTGACCCTCACCGCCTATGTGCTGATTGGCATGGACAAGCACACGCCCGAGCGCTTCGAGCACTTTCAGGAGCAGATTCGCCGCTGCCCCGAGGTGCTGGAGTGCAGCCTGGTCACCGGCATGGATGCCGACTACCAGCTCAAGGTGGTGGTGCCGGATATGGATCACTACCAGAAGTTTCTGCTCGGCACCCTGACCCGGATCGAGGGCGTATCCAGCGTACGTTCCAGCTTTGTCCTGCAGCAGATCCTGTCCACCACCCAGCTGCCCCTGCAGCATCTGCGCAGCAGCCTGTGACAAGGTGACGCGGGCGCCAGAACGCTGACAAACACGGCGGCGCGGGTATAATCGCGGCCATTTTGCTGTGCCTTGTGTGGCCCGCCATAAGAGCCCTGCGCTCATAGAACAACAAGCTGCCTTGCCCACCTGCTGCCCTTTGCGGCTGCACAGCATCGTCTTGCCCAAGAGGTTGCGATGGAACCCGAAGTCTTTGAAGAACTGATGATGACCGTGCTGGTGGGCGGCCTGGTGCTGTTTATGGCCTTTATCGTCTGGGACCTGGCGAAAAAGTCCAAGGCCGGACGCTTCGGCAGCATGATTCTGTTTCTCGGCCTGGGCCTGGGCGTGCTCGGTTTTATCATCAAGACCTTTGTGATTGCCGGCCTCGAAGGCGTTTAAGGACTTATTCACAGTCTGCTGCGCGTCGGCCCTGCTGCGTTAAGAACAGGCTCGGAAAGCCGCTTGCGGCTAACGCACTTCAGTGCGGCCCCGAAGGGGTGAGCGGAGCGAGTAATGCTCATGTACAAAAGTACACTGCGCTTGCTCCTCTGTTTTTGCCTTGCATGACGCTAGCGCGCAAGCCCCTGAATAGACTCTTCCTCATTTTATTTCTCCCGGCCGCCCAAACAGGGCGGCCGGGCTGTGTTTTGCTGGAGTTCCAATGAAAGCCACCGACCGCGTCATGCAGAGCTACGGGCGCTGCTGCGCCAGCCCGGATTTTTTCGACAGTTTCTACCGCCACTTCCTGGCCAGCTCACCGGCCATTCGCGAGAAGTTCGCCAAAACCGAGATGAGCGGACAGAAACAACTGCTGCGCCAGGGCATCCTCAACCTGGTGATGTTTGCCCGCGGCATGCCCGACAGTAAACTGCGCGCCCTCGGCCAGTCGCACTCGCGCACGGGGTTCGATATCCGCCCCGAGCTGTACGATCTGTGGCAGGACGCCCTGCTGCTGACCATCGGCGAGCATGACCCGCAGTGCTGCAGCGACACCCGCCTGGCCTGGCGCGAAGTGCTGAACAAGGGCATCTCGGTGATCAAGGCCGGCTACTGAGCCTCAGCACCGCTTGAACCGCCTGTCACTCCAGCCGCGCCGGCACCTCGCGCCACTGCCCCGGCTGCAGGCCGTCCAGGCGCCAGGGGCCAATGGCCACGCGCACCAGACGTAGCGTCGGCAGGCCCACGGCGGCAGTCATGCGCCGCACCTGGCGGTTGCGCCCCTCGCGGATCACCAGCTCCAGCCAGGCGGTGGGCACGCTCTTGCGAAAGCGCACTGGCGGATTGCGTTCCCACAACTGTGGCGTCTCCAGCAGGCGCGCTTCGGCCGGCAGGGTCGGCCCGTCGTTCAGCGTGACGCCCTCGCGCAGCTGCTGCAGCTGCGCCGCGCTCGGCTCACCCTCCACCTGCACCCAGTAGGTCTTGGCCAGCTTGTGCTTGGGGTCGGCGATACGCGCCTGCAGGCCGCCATCATTGGTCAACAGCAGCAGGCCTTCGCTGTCGCGGTCCAGACGCCCGGCCGGATAAACGCCAGGCACGTCGACAAAGTCCTTGAGGGTGGCGCGGCCCTGGTCATCATTGAACTGGGTCAGCACATCGAAGGGTTTGTTCAGCAGGATCAGTCGCGGCTCGGCCGGCGGTGCCTTGGCCACGCGGCGCGGGGCCGGCTTGCCGGCGGGACGGCGGGGAGCGGGACGGGACGGGCGAGACATGGGCGATCCGGCAGAGGCTGACAGGGGCGGCCAGTGTAACCGAGCCCAGCGGCCAGTTCGCAGGCTGCCAGCACCAGGCAAAGCGCAGCGCCATTATCAGCAACACTTATCCAGCGCCCGGAAGCCCGCGGGGCGGCTATGCTGGCTGGGTTATGTCTTTCTGCGAGGCTGTTTGCATGAGCTTGTCCGAATCCGTCGTCGATACCTTTACCGGCTGGGCCGCCACCGCCCCCGGTGCCCCCCTCGAACCGCACAGCTACGACCCCGGCCCGCTCGGCGCCGAGGAGGTGGAAGTGGCGGTGGAATACTGCGGCATCTGCCACTCCGACCAGTCGATGATCGACAACGAATGGGGCATGAGCCGCTACCCCTTTATCCCTGGGCATGAGGTGGTCGGCACCATCGTGCGCGTCGGCGCCCAGGTGCGCGGCCTCAAGCTTGGCCAGCGGGTCGGCATCGGCTGGTACAAGGGCAGCTGCATGCACTGCGGCTCCTGCATGGAGGGTTCGCACCAGCTATGCGGCACGGTCAAACCCACCATAGTCGGCAGCCACGGCGGCTTTGCCGACCGCTTGCGCAGCCACTGGGCCTGGGCCATCCCGCTGCCGGACGGCCTCGACCCGGCCCTGGTCGGCCCGCTGTTCTGCGCTGGCTCCACGGTGTTCAGCCCGCTGCTGGAGTTCGGCGTCAAACCCACCGACCGGGTCGGTGTGGTCGGCATCGGCGGTCTCGGCCATCTGGCCCTGGGCTTTCTCAATGCCTGGGGTTGCGAGGTGACGGCCTTTACCTCTTCCCTGAACAAGCAGGACGAAGCCAAGCGCCTGGGCGCGCACAAGGTGGTGGCCTCCACCGACAGCGCCGCGCTCAAGGCCATCGCGGGCAGCCTGGATTTTCTCCTGGTGACCGCCAGCGCCGACCTGGACTGGAATGCCATGCTCGGCACCCTGAGCGGCAAGGGCCGCCTGCATTTTGTTGGCATCGTGCCGAGCGCCATTCCAGTGCATGTGTTCAGCCTGATCCCGCAGCAGAAGAGCCTGTCCGGCTCGCCGGTGGGCTCGCCTTCGAGCATGGCGACCATGCTGGAGTTCTGCGCCCGTCATCAGATCCTGCCCCAGGTCGAGCACTTCCCCATGAGCCGGGTCAACGACGCCATCGACCACCTGCGCAGCGGCAAGGCGCGCTACCGGGTGGTGCTGGACGCCAGCCGCTGAGACTCAGGCGAGCGGCCAGGCTGCCACGATGCCTTCCAGGGCACGCTTGAGCTCGGCGCGACTGGCCGCGGCGGCCAGGCTGACGCGCGCCGCGTGCCCCGGATTGGCCTCAATGGCGAACACCTCGGCCGGCACCACCTCCACACCGTGCTGCCGGCAGGCCTCGGCCAGGCCGGCCGGTGGCGCGCTATCCAGCCACAGATGCGGCGCTGCAGCCCTGCCCTGCGGTATGCGCGGCCCGAGCACGCGCGCGGCCAGGCGCCAGCGCTGCTGCAATTCCTCGATCTGCCAGGCCAGGCGCTGTTCGGCGACGCCGCTTTCGATCCATTCACAGGCCAGCACCAGGCTCAGCGGCGCCACCGCCCAGCGGGTGGCCTGGGCTTCGGGATCGATGCGTTCGAGCAGCTCCGACGCGCCGGCGATAAAGCCCAGGCGCAAGCCCGGGGCGACGCTCTTGGACAGGCTGCTGATCAGCAGGCAGCGCTCGGGCGCCTGTACCGCCAGCGGCGCCTCGCTGCCGAGCACGCCGTAGACATCATCCTCGACGATCCACAAACCACGGCGCCGCGCCACCTCGGCGATGGCGGCGCGGCGCTCGGCGTCCAGGCTGGCGCCGGTGGGGTTCTGCAGGCAGGGCGTGAGCACCGCCACGCGGGCGCCGGTAGCGCGTGCCTGGCGGTCGAGGTCGTCGGGCAGGATGCCGCATTCGTCCATCGCCACACCATGCAGCGGCAGGCGCAACTGACGTGCAGCGGCCTTGATCCCCGGCGCGGTGAAGCGCTCCACCAACACCGGCTCGCCGGCCTCGCACAGCGCCAGCAGCGCCGCTGACACGCCCTGCTGGGCGCCGGCGCAGAGCAGCAGGCCGTTCGGCGCCAGTTCCAGGCCACGGCGGCGCAGCCAGGTGGCGCCGGCCAGGTGCGCGCGCTCGACCAACGACGCCGAGGGGTAGGCCTGCAGCGCATCCAGCTCGCCCCGTGCAGCCAACGCGGCGAGGCTGGCGGATAAATCATGGTTATCCGGATCATGCACCGGCACGTTGGTCGACAGGTCGATCAACTCGCCCTGCGCAGCCGGTTGCTTGAGACGAAACAGGCTGGCCTCACGGCTGCCGGCCAGTACGTAGGTGCCACGGCCGACCTCGCCGGACACCAGATGCCGACGCGCCGCCTCGCGGTAGGCGAGCATCACCGTGCTCGGATTGATGCCCAGCGTCCAGGCCAGGCGGCGCTGCGGCGGCAGGCGCTCACCGGGCTTGAGCTCGCCGCGGCCGATGGCGGTAGCGATGGCCTCGACCAAGGCCAAGTAGGTGGGCAAGGAACTGCTGGACAGGTCAGGAAGCCACATTGCTTGCCATGCAATATAAATATTTACCCATACAATGCACCGCACTAGCATCGAGGTCAACGCCACCCGGAGTGCCCGTCATGTTTGACCTCGCCCAACTGCGCCAGAGCGCTGAACTGGTTCACCGCCATATGGCAGCCACGCCGCAACTGGCCTGGCCATTACTGGCCCAGCGCCTGGGTTGCGAGACATGGGTCAAGCACGAGAACCACGCCCCCACCGCCGCCTTCAAGGTACGCGGCGGGCTGGTCTATATCGACGCCCTGCGGCGCCGTGAGCCGCAGGTGCGCGGGCTGGTCACCGCCACCCGCGGCAACCACGGTCAGAGCCTGGCGCTGGCAGCGCGCGCGGCGGGTCTGACGATCCGCATTGTGGTGCCGCACGGCAATGCCCGCGAGAAGAACGCTGCGATGCGCGCCCTCGGCGCCGAGGTGATCGAGCACGGCCGCGACTTCGACGAAGCGCGCGCCGAGGCTGTACGCCTGGCCGAACGCGATGGCCTGCACTGGGTGCCATCCCTGCACGAGGATCTGGTGCGCGGCGTGGCCACCTATGCCCTGGAACTGCTGGAAGCGGTACCGAACCTGCGTCGGGTGTATGTGCCCATCGGCCTCGGCTCAGGCATCTGCGGGATGATTCGCACCCGTGACCTGCTCGGCCTCGACACCGAGATAATCGGCGTGGTGGCCAGCGGCGCCGACGCCTATGCGCGAAGCTTCGAACAGGGCTGCCTGGTGCAGACCGAACGCGCCGACACCCTGGCCGACGGCATGGCCTGCCGTCAGCCGCAGCAGCTGGCGCTGGACATCATCCGCGCCGGCGCCGCGCGCATCGTGCGGGTGGACGACGAGGAAATCCGCGCCGCCATCCGCGCCTATCACGAGGACACCCACAACCTAGCCGAAGGTGCCGGCGCAGCAGCGTTGGCCGCCCTGATGCAGGAGCGCGAACACAACGCCGGCCAACGCGTGGCCGTGGTGCTCAGCGGCGCCAATATCGACCGCACGGCGCTGGCCGAACTGCTGCGCGACGAAGCGCCGGCCGCAGCCTGACTCAGCGGAACGGCGGCTCGTCGAAGCTCCTGAGCTTGCGCGAGTGCAGCGAGTCGAGCTGGTTGCGCATCAGTTCCAGGGCGGCGATGCCGATGTGCAGGTGCTGGGTCACGGCGCGTTCGTAGAAGGCCCCGGCCGCGCCGGGCAGTTTGATTTCGCTGTGCAGGGGCTTGTCGGATACGCACAGCAGGGTGCCGTAGGGTACCCGCAGGCGATAGCCTTGCGCTGCGATGGTGCCGCTTTCCATGTCCACCGCCACGGCGCGGGACAGGTTGATCAGCGGCCTTTCCTGGGCCCAGCGAAGCTCCCAGTTGCGGTCGTCGTAGGTCAGCACGGTGCCGGTGCGCAGGCGCTTCTTCAGCTCGTCGCCCTGCTCCCCGGTAACCTGCCGGGCCGCCTCCTGCAACGCCTGCTGCACCTCGGCCAGGGCCGGCAACGGAATGTTCGGCGGCAACACCCGATCGAGGATGCCGTCGCGGCGCATATAGGCGTGGGCCAGCACGTAGTCGCCGATGGTCTGCGACTGACGCAGGCCGCCGCAGTGGCCGATCATCAGCCAGCAGTGCGGGCGCAGCACGGCCAGGTGGTCGGTGATGTTCTTGGCGTTGGAGGGGCCGACGCCGATATTGACCAGGGTCACGCCATGGCCGTCTTCGGCCTGCAGGTGGTAGGCCGGCATCTGGTAGCGGTGCCAGATGACGTTCTCGATGATGGCCTGCATCTCGCCTTCGGCCATGCCGCGCTCGATCACCACATTGCCCGGTAGCACCATGCGGGTGAAACGCGATTCACCCACCAGCATGTCCAGGCCATAGCGGATAAATTGGTCGACGTAGCGGTGGTAGTTGGTCAGCAGAATCCACGGCTGCACATGGCGCCAGTCGCTGCCGGTGTAATGCACCAGGCGGCGCAGGGAGAAGTCCACCCGCGCCGCATCGAACAGTGCCAGCGGCAGCGGGTCGGTGTTCTCCCAGTCGTACAGGCCATCGGCGGTGCCGTCGGTGGCGGCGGACAGGTCGGTGCTGGGGAACACCCGCGCCAGCTCGGCGGCGGTCACCCCGCTGCCGGCCAGTTCGTCGCCCTGCTCGACCACATAGGGATAGGGGATGTTCTGCTGACTCATGCCCACTTCCACCCGCACGGTGAAGTCGCTCATCAGGGGCTGCAACTGCTCCAGCAGGTATTTGCGAAAGGCCGCCGGCTGGGTCACGGTGACGCTGTAGGTACCCGGCACCTGCACCTTGGCGTAGGCGCGCACAGTGGTGGGCACCTCGCCCTGGCACAGGTAGGTCAGGCGCAGCTCCGGGTAACGGAACTGGCACTGCTCGGCGGCATCCGGCTTGCTGCGGGTTTTCAGATAGCGCTTGAGCGCCTGGCTCAGGGCCGTGCTGGCCTGCTGATGCAGCTCGGCAAGCCGGTCCACTGCTTCTTCGGCCGTATGGGCCACCACGAAATCATCGGCACAGGGATTCACAAGACACCTTCCTGGTTGAGCACACGGGCTCTATCTTGCCTGCTCGCAGCCAGCCGGGATAGCCGTCATTGCAGCAGTCGGGCCAGATCCTCGGGCAGCGGTTGCGGGGTCAGGGGGCCGACCCGGCGCGTGCCGGGATTGCCCAGGGGATACAGCCCCAGCAGCGAGCCGACACTGCCGGGCAGGCGCAGCAGCTGCGCGCCGGCCTCGGCCCAGTCATGCTGACGCCAGGCCCACAGCAGCATCAGCCAGTGGCTGTAGCCGTGCTGCAGAAAACTCGGCTGGCCGAGGATATGGGCGCGCTCCAGATGATTCAGCTCGGCGAATGCATCACCACCTCGACGCTGGATGCGCGCCTGTTGCAGCTCATGGTGAAAGGCTTGGGAACGGGTCATGACGGCACTCCTGAAATAAATGACCGGCACAGTCTGCAAGCTGCGGGCGGCCCCCAGGTCAAGAGGCTACGCTTGCCTTGTGCAGCGTCAGCAAGGAGCCCTGAATGTCACGCCTGTTTGCACTTTGCCTGCTCTATATGCTGCCTGGCGCATTGCTGGCCAGCGAACTGGATGGCCACTACCGGGCGCTGCTCGACGAGGTACCGAGCGAACTGATCCTGCACAGCCAGGGCCAGGAGGTGACGGGGGAGTATGTGGAGAACGGCCAGCTGCGCCTGCAACTCAAGGGCCAGTTCGATGGTGAACTGCTGAGCGCCGCCATCCACGATGCGCAGTCCGGCCAGCACCTGGCCAACCTCAATGCCAGCTATGCCAACGACCAGCTCAACACCCGCATCGCCGCACGCAACCCGGCAACCGGCGAGGTGCTGGAGCGCGATGCCCTGTTCCAGCGCTATACACCGCCCCCTGCGCCCATTCCCACCCCCGAGGTGGACCCGCTACGCGACCCGAGCCTGATCGGCACCTGGGTACATGAGCAGATCATCACCAGTGCCAGCGCCAGCTACGCCTCCATGACCAGCCTGCAGATTCTGCAACTGAATGCCGACGGCAGCGTCAGCCAGTGGAACCGTACCCAGGCCGGCGGGCAGAACTGGAGCGCCGACAGCCCCGGCGAGCTGCAATACCGCGGCCAGTGGCAAAGCCGCGATGGTCTGCTGCAGGTGCAGCTACTCGGCCACAGCGACTTCCAGCCAGCCGCCCGCTACCACTTCAGCGAGCAATACCTGGTGACCGAAAGCAATACTGGGCGGATGGTCTGGTATAGACGCTAGCAGCCTGCTAGGCCCGACTTAGACCAGATGCGGCGTACTCCGCGCCACCAGCGCTTCGACATCCAGACCACGCGGCAGGGTGCCATAGACCCGCCCACCCTCACCCAGGCGGCTGACGATAAATGCATCGGATACAGTGGCGTTGCCGGCCTCCAGCAGCAGCTTGGCCTGCAGGGCCAGGGCCACATCTTCGGTGAGCTGGCGGGCGCGATACTGGATATCGGCGGTATCACGGAAATCCGCCTGCAGTTTGCCGATATGCGCCTTGAGGCGCGCGTCGCCATGGCCATCGCCCAGCTCGGCAAATAGCGCATCGAGCACACCGGGCTCCTTGGACAGGGCACGCAGCACATCCAGGCACTGCACATTGCCCGAACCTTCCCAGATGGAGTTGACCGGCGCTTCGCGGTACAGGCGCGGCAGGATGGTTTCCTCGACATAGCCGGCGCCGCCCATGCATTCCTGGGCCTCGTTGATCATGGCCGGCGCCCGCTTGCAGATCCAGTACTTGCCGATGGCAGTGACCAGGCGGGCGAACTTGTCTTCCTGCTCATCATGGGGGTTGTCCAGGGCCTTGCCCATGCGCAGGGTCAGGGCCAGGGCCGCCTCGCTTTCCAGGGCCAGATCGGCCAGTACGTTCTGCATCAGTGGCTGCTCGGCCAGCACCCGTCCACCCACCTGGCGATGGGCGCAGTGGTGCGCGGCCTGCGTCAGGGCCTGACGCATCAGGCTGCTGGAGCCGATCATGCAGTCGAAGCGGGTCAGCGACACCATCTCGATGATGGTCGGCACGCCGCGCCCCTCCTCGCCCACCATCCAGGCCAGGGCGCCACGGTATTCCACCTCGCTGGAGGCGTTGGCCCAGTTGCCCAGCTTGTTCTTCAGGCGCTGGATATAGAACTCGTTGCGGCTGCCATCCGGGCGGTGGCGCGGCAGCAGGAAGCAGGACAGGCCCTTGTCGGTATGGGCCAGGGTGAGGAAGGCATCGCACATGGGCGCCGAGCAGAACCACTTGTGCCCCACCAGCTCATAGGCCTGCCCCGGGCCACCGATGCCCACCGGGTAGGCACGGGTGGTGTTGGCCCGCACGTCGGTGCCGCCCTGCTTCTCGGTCATGGCCATGCCGATGGTCACCCCGCTCTTCTGCTCCATAGGCAGGTTGCGCGGGTCGTACTGGGTCGAGAGGATTTTCGGCAGCCATTTTTCGGCCAGCTCCGGCTGCAACTTGAGCGCCGGCACCGCGGCGTAGGTCATGGTCAGCGGGCAGGCGTTGCCGGCCTCGGCCTGGTTATGCAGGTAGTTAAGCGCGGCGCGGGCCACCTGGGCACCGCTGCGTGGGTCGGTCCAGGGCATGGAGGGAATGCCGTGCTCGATGGCCGTGCTCATCAACTGGTGATAAGCCGGATGAAACTCCACCAGATCGACCCTATGACCGTAGCGGTCATGGCTCTTGAATACCGGTTTGTTTTCGTTGGCGAGAAACCCCGCCGCCATCAGCTCGCCGCCGGCCAGGGCGCCATAGGCATCCAGTTTGTCTTCGGCCCAGGCACCACCAAAGCGGCGGGTCCATTCCTGCAGGGGCAGGTCGAGGCGATAGAGGTTGGCGCCGTCCAGCGGCGGTACCTGATTGAACACTTGGTGGGTTTCAGCGTGCTGGCTGGCATTCATGGCTGCGGCTCCTCTTTCTGGGGCAATGGGGCGCCGACGGCGCGTAGACAGAAGGTGATCAGGCTTTGGCTGACCTGGGACAGACTCAAGGCGGGCTGACCGGCCTCGCGGGCGGCGCGGGCCTGGGGCGACAGGGGGCCGACCAGGGCCTCGGCAATGGCGCCGACCAGGCAGGCGGCAATCAGGTTGACCTGGGCCACCTGAAACTGGCCCAGGCGGTTGCCCGCCTCCAGCAGCTCGGCGAACAGCGCTGCATAGGCTTCGCGGTAGCGCAGGCGGCGCTCGTCCACCTCCGGCTCCACCGGTTCGGCGATCAGGGCAAAGGCCAATTGGCGACTGTGCCAGGCCCGCTCGGCAAAACGTTGCAGCCCCAGCTGCAGGCGCTCCAGAGGCTCACCCGGGCCGCGCAGGATTTCACCCAGGGCATCAACCTCGCGCTGGCTGGCCAGGCTGAAGACCTCGGCGGCCAGCTCGCCCTTGCTGCGAAAGTGCCGGTACAGGCTGCCGGTGGCGATGCCGACGTCCTCGGCCAGGGCCTGCATGGTCAGGGCGGTAAAACCGCCGCTGGCCACTCGCTGCAGGGCACAGGCGAGAATGCGGGTGCGCAGGGCCTGATCACGGTCGATGCGCAAGGCGGTGGTGCGATAAGCCATAAGCTGAATCCTGATTCACTATTTACTCAGTGAATCAGGATTCAGACCTTGGAAAAAGCGGGATTCGGGGCATAAAGCAGGGCATAAGCGCCACAGACTGACGCTTATATCCGAGTCAGCTCAGGCTTCGCGACTCAGCACCCAGTGATGCAGCAGATGGCGCAGCTCCTCGAACTTCACCGGCTTGGCCATATAGTCGCTCATGCCTGCGGCCAGGCAGCGCTCGCGGTCGCCACTGTGGCTGTTGGCGGTGACCGCCAGCACCGGCAATTCGGCGCAGCCTGGCAGGCAACGCAGGGCACGGCAGGTGGCAAAACCGTCCATCACCGGCATCTGACAATCCAGCAGCACGGCATCCACCGGGCTCTCGCGCAGCAGTTCCAGGGCCTCGGTGCCGTTGTCGGCGGTACACACCTGATAACCGAGCTTGAGCAGCATGCCGCGCAGCACCAGCTGGTTGATGGGGTCATCCTCAACCACCAGGATCTTGCATTGCTGCGGCTGCCTCAGGGCCGGGCTGATGGCCCGGCGCATCGGCGCCGCCATGGCCGGCGCGTGCACCGGCAAGGCCAGGGTCAGCTGCAGATGGAAGCGACTGCCCTGCCCCGGTTGTGATTCGTGGCCCAGGCTGCCGCCGAGCAGCTCGACCAGTTGCCGGCAGATGGCCAGGCCGATGCCCAGGCCGCCGTAGCGACGGGTCATGGAGCCGTCGAGTTGCTGAAACTGCTGATACAGGCCAGCGGGGATGGGCACGCTAAAGCCCACGCCACTGTCTACCACCTCAAACAACAGCGGCAGCCCCGCCTCGACCTGGGGCACCTGGCTGACGCGCAGGATCACGCCGCCCTGGGCGCTGAACTTGATGGCATTGTCGAGCAGGCAGGCCAGGGCCCGGCTGATCTTGTCGGCATCGCCTTCCAGCACATCGGGCAGGTTTTCATCCAGCTCCAGGCTGAAACTCAGCCCCTTCTCCTGCGCCCGGGGGGCGAACTGCACCTTGAGGCCATCGAGCAAGCCACGCAGGCTGAAAGGCTCGCGCAGGGGGTAAAGTTTGCCGGCCTGCAGTTCGGTCAGGGCGAGGATGTCGTTGACCATGCGCATCATGTCCCGCGCCGAATTGGCAGCGGTCTTCTGGTACTGGGCCAATTCGCCTTCCAGGGGCAGGGTTTCCATCAGCTCCAGGGAGCCGATCACCCCGTTCATCGGCGTACGCAGCTCATGGGTCACGGTGGCGAGGAACTCGTCCTTGAGGCGGTTGCTGTCGGCCAGCTCCTGGTTCAGGGCTTCAAGCTTGTCGCCGGCCTGCTGCAGGATGCGCGTGCGCTCTTCCTTCATGGCGTTGATGCGGTCGGCCAGGGCCAGGGACAGCAGCCCCACCTCCAGCGCCGAGCCGATCTGGCTGGCGTACATGGTGAGGAACATATTGGGCAGGTAACCCAGCACCATCAGGGTGTTGATCGCCCCACCGAGCAAAAAGGCGCTCCAGGCGATGATGAAATAACGGGCCACGCGCATGCCGCGCAGCCAGGCCAGCACACCGGCGGCGAAGATTGCCACGGTGAAGATCAGCGCCAGGTAAGTGGCCAGGCGCAGGGCCACGGCATAGCTGCTGGTCAGGGCCAGGGTCATCACCAGCACACCGCAGAGCATCAACAGCAACAGCAGGCGGTCGACCCAGGGGCTGTGCTCGTCGGTATGCAGGAAGCTGCGGGCAAACTGGCAGCCGAACAGCGCCGCCGCACCGATCATAAAGGGGGTGGCGGCATTGGCCCACCAGGGGCTGTCGGGCCAGAAATACTCGATGGCGGCGCCATTGACCGACAGCTGATACAGGCCGAAGGAGGCAATGTAGAGGATGTAGTAGAGGTAGCTGGTATCGCGCACGCTGAGGAAGATAAACAGGTTGTACACCAGCATCACCAGCAGCACGCCGTAGATAATGCCCAGCACATAGATGCGCGCCGGTTGCGCCTCGATATAGGCATTGGGCGCCCACAGGGTCAGGGGTGCCTGGATCGAGCCCTGGCTCTCCAGGCGCAGATAGACCCGCTGTACCTCCCAGGGCGGCAGCTGCAACTCGAACACATAGTTGTGCTGCTTGACCTGGCGGCTGGCAAACGGCAGGGCATCACCGGTGCGCTGGGCCAGACGCAGGCCACCCTCATCGTCCGGCACATAGAGTTCCAGATGATCCAGCGGCGGGTAGGCCAGCTCCAGCAGCCAGGGCCGCATACCGCTCGGCTGCGCCGGCTGGTAGCGCAGATCCAGGCGCAACCAGAATACCGACCGGGAATAGCCGGCGTTGAGTACCGCCTTGTCATGCCGGCGGAAACTGTCCTGCAGGGCTGGCGAGCTGATTTCCTTGATACTGGCGTCGCCACGCACATCCTCGAATACATACATGGCTTGCCCCAGAGGCAGACGCCGGGTGTCGTCATCAAAGACCACGGCACCGGCCAAGGCCGGCAGAAGCATCAGAAGACCAATCAGGATGTAGTGCATTCAAGCCAGCCAAAGCGCAGAAAGGGGTTGCAGGCGAGGGGGTTATCAAACAGCAGGCACTCTAGCATATGCGCAGGCACACGCAGCCGGGGCAGCGCCCATGCAAAACACCCCGGAGACGGCCACTGCGACTACAGTTAGTGACGAATCCGGCAAAGGTCACTGCACCATGCGACGCATTATCCTTATCGCACTGCTGCTTATCTCCACACCTCTCCAGGCCGAACCCCGCCAGATCGTACTCAGCACACTGGAATGGCCACCCTACACCGGCAGCCAGCTCGACCAGCATGGCTATGCCCACGAAGTGGTGAAACGTGCCTTTGACCTGGTCGGCCTGGAAACGGCCATCCGCTTCTACCCATGGGCCCGAGCCTTGCAGATGGCCGAGCTGGGCAAGGTCGACGGCGTCTTCCCCGAGTACCATGCACCGCAGGTGCGCCAGGACATGCTGTTCTCCGAAGCGTTTCCGTCAGGCGCCGCGGGGCTGCTGAAGCTGCGAGACAATCCGGCGGTTCCAGCCATCACACTCGCAGATATCGATAGCGCGGTCGCGGCCCTGGCAGGCCTGCGCCTGGGCCTGGTACGCGGCTATGTCAACCACCCCGCGCTGGACAATACCCCGCTTATCAAGCGCAGCTATGCCCGGGATGACCTGCACAACCTCGACAGGCTGCTGAGCAGGCGAGTCGATCTGATCTTCATTGATTTCAGTGTGGCTCAGTACCTCATTGAGCGGACCTTTGCCGAACAGGCGGCAGCCTTCGAGCGCATCGAGCCAGCCCTGCTCCAGCCCACCCTGCACCTGATCATGCCCCGCCACCGACCTCAGTCACAGGCCACCATGGAGGCCTTCAACCGAGGGTTGCGCACCCTCAAAGACAGTGGCGAATTAAAAACCATCATGCAAAGGCACGGGCTGCAATAGTGGCTTTGATGGTAAGCTCGCCCCCCATGAAAACGCCTACCTCCCGCCCCGTAGTGCTCTGTCTGTCCGGTCACGACCCCAGTGGGGGTGCCGGCCTGCAAGCCGATATCGAAGCCCTGCTGGCCCAGGGCTGTCATGCCGCCCCGACGGTAACCGCCCTGACCGTGCAGGACACGGTCAACGTCCGTGACTTTCGCGTGCTCGACCGCGACTGGGTAATGGCCCAGGCCAATGCGGTGATCAGCGACCTGCCGGTTGAAGCGGTCAAACTCGGTATGCTCGGCTCGGTCGAGATGGTCGAAACCGTGCTGGAAATCATGCAACGTCTGCCGGGTATACCGCTGGTCTGCGACCCGGTACTGCGCGCCGGCGGCGGTGGCGCCCTGGGCAAGGACGAGGTGGGCTATGCCATGCGCGAGCGCCTGCTGCCCATCGCCACTATCGCCACCCCCAATCTGCCGGAAGCGCGCATCCTGGCCGAACTGCCCGAAGGCACGGCCGATGAATGTGCCGAGAAGTTGCTGCCCTATATTCAGCATCTGCTGATCACCGGCGGCCATGGCGACGAGCACGAAGTGCACAACCGACTGTATAGCCGCGACGGCAGCTGCCACACCTTCGTCTGCCAACGCCTGCCCGGCAACTACCATGGCTCCGGCTGCACCCTGGCCAGCACCCTGGCCGGCCGCCTGGCCATCGGCCAGGAGCTGGTCAGCGCCGTGGAACTGGCCCTCGATTACACCTGGCGCACCCTGCGTGATGCCGAGCAGCCGGGCCATGGCCAGTACATTCCACGGCGCCTGCCGCTGGATGCTTGTTGATAGACAGCCGCCGATGGAGTCCCTGATGAAACTGCGTGGCCTGTATGCCATCACCGACAGCCAGCTACTCAAAGGCCGCCTGTTGCCCTATGTCGAAGCGGCGCTCAAGGGCGGCGCGACCCTGCTGCAGTACCGCGACAAATCCAGCGACGAGGCCCGCCGTCTGCGCGAGGCCCAGGCCCTGGGCGAATTATGCAACCGCTACGGCGCCAGCCTGATCATCAATGACGACGCCGAACTGGCTGCTCGCCTGGGCGTCGGCCTGCACCTGGGCCAGGGCGACGGCTCCCTGGCTGCCGCCCGCGCCCTGCTCGGACGCAAGGCCATTATCGGCGCCACCTGTCATGCCCAGTTGCCGCTGGCCGAGGCTGCCGCGGCCGAAGGTGCCAGCTATGTGGCCTTCGGCCGCTTCTTCGATTCCCAGACCAAGCCCGGCGCCCCGGCGGCCACGGTCGAGTTGTTGGAGCAGGCCAGGCACCAGCTCAACCTGCCCATCGTCGCCATTGGCGGCGTGACCCTGGCCAACGCCCCGGCCCTGATCGAACGCGGCGCCAGCATGGTGGCGGTGATCCACGCCCTGTTCGCCGCCAACTCGGCCAGCGAAGTCGAGCGTCGCGCCCGCGCCTTTAGCGAGCTGTTCGCCAAGCACTGATATTTTCCGGGCGAGCCCGCTCGCCCCACTCACCTATTGAGAGGCCCTGCCATGTCCCGTTCCGAAATCCTCTTCAGCCATGCCCAGAAGCACATCCCCGGCGGCGTCAACTCGCCGGTGCGCGCCTTCAAGAGCGTCGGCGGCACCCCGCTGTTCTTCAAGCATGCCGAGGGCGCCTATGTGGTGGACGAAGACGACAAGCGCTATGTGGACTATGTCGGCTCCTGGGGCCCGATGATTCTCGGTCACGGCCATCCGGAGGTGCTCGACGCCGTGCGCCGCCAGTTGCAGCACGGCCTGTCCTATGGCGCACCGACCGCCCTGGAAACCGAGATGGCCGACCTGGTCTGCTCCCTGGTGCCGTCCATGGACATGGTGCGCATGGTCAGCTCCGGCACCGAGGCGACCATGAGTGCCATCCGCCTGGCCCGTGGCTATACCGGCCGCGACGCCATCATCAAGTTCGAGGGCTGCTACCACGGCCATTCCGACAGCCTGCTGGTCAAGGCCGGTTCGGGCCTGCTGACCCAGTGCGTGCCCAGTTCGGCCGGGGTGCCGGCGGATTTTGCCAAACACACCCTGACCCTGCCCTTCAACGACCTGGCCGCGGTCGAGCAGATGCTCGGCGAAGTGGGCCAGAGCGTGGCCTGTATCATCGTCGAGCCGGTGGCCGGCAACATGAACTGCGTGCCGCCGGCGCCGGGCTTTCTCGAAGGCCTGCGCGCGCAGTGCGACAAGCACGGCGTGGTGCTGATCTTCGACGAGGTGATGACCGGTTTCCGCGTCGCCCTGGGCGGCGCCCAGGCCCACTACGGGGTCACCCCGGACCTGACCACCTTCGGCAAGATCATCGGTGGCGGCATGCCGGTGGGCTGCTTTGGCGGCAAGCGCGAAATCATGTCCTGCATCGCCCCGCTGGGCCCGGTCTACCAGGCCGGCACCCTGTCCGGCAACCCGCTGGCCATGGCCGCCGGCCTGACCACCCTGAAACTGATCAGCACCCCGGGCTTCCACGCCGAGCTGACCGACTACACCACGCGCATGCTCGACGGCCTGCAGCAGCGCGCCGATGCCGCCGGCATCCCCTTTGTCACCACCCAGGCCGGCGGCATGTTCGGCCTGTACTTCAGCGGTGCGGACGATATCGTCACCTTCGACGACGTGATGGCCAGCGATGCCGAGCGCTTCAAGCGTTTCTTCCACCTGATGCTGGACGGCGGCGTGTACCTGGCACCGAGCGCCTTCGAGGCCGGCTTCACCTCCATCGCCCATGGCGACAAGGAGCTGGAAATCACCCTGAACGCCGCCGAGCGCGCCTTTGCCGAACTGAAAAAAGCCTGACGCCCGGCCATAGCCACACAAGAGAACCGGAATCATGCAGTACAGCACCGCCTTGAGTGACGCCCTGCTGGCCCTGGCCTGCGCCGCCTGCGTCTGGTTTGTCGGCCGGGCGCGGCGCCACTATGGTGAGGCCGACCAGCCCGCGCTGTTCTGCGCCCTGCTGGGCTTTCTGCTGCCGGCGGCCGCTGCAACGGTAGGGGTCGTACGCTATGGCGTCGATCCTGAGTGGCAGTCTGCCCATCTGTGGCTCAGCCAGGCCAGCAGCTTTCTTGCCCTGCCCCTGCTCGGCGCCGCGGCACTGGCCCTGGGCCGCGGCTGGGCCTGGAGCCGACCGAACTGGGGGCGGATCATTCTCGGCCTGTGCGCCTTCTTCGAACTGTTCCGGCAGATGGGCCATATGGAGGACTACCGCCTGGCCCTGAATCTGGCCACCCTGGCGCTGATCCTCTATGCCGGGGCGGTGCAGTGGCCCCGGCGTCTGCCCCTGGTCGCGGCACTGGCCGTGGTGGGGCTGTTTCTGACCGCTGGTATCGCCGTGGGCACCGAGGGTTTTATCGGCCCGCTGCGCCGGGTCGACCTGTTCCACGGCCTGCTGACTCCGACCTATCCCTTGCTGGCCTGGCTGCTGCTGAGCCTGCCGGGCAGCAACCAGGCACACACCCGGGACGAAAACCCGGCAAAGACTTTGTAAGAAGGCCACGGCTTATTTCATAATGTGCCGGCCGACACAGTTTGTCGGCCGGCCACCAAGCCGCTCCGCACCCCGAGGTAAACGGATTTTCATGAAAAGCACCGGCCGCACCCTGTCTCTGGGCTGCCTGTTGCTCCTGCTTCCGCTGCTGGCCCAGGCGGGCGGCAACACCCTGCTCATCCCCGCTCCCGGCACCTGCTCACTCAATAGCGCCCCCGAAGACCTGGCCGACGCGGTGGCCGCCTGCCAGCTGGCCGCCGAAAATGGCGACCTGCAGGCCGAATACGAATTGGGTGAGTTCTACTATGACGGCAAACGCACCGAGCGCGACTTCGACCAGGCGCTGAAGTGGTTTGAACAGGCCTCGCTCAAGGGCCATGCCCAGGCCCAGTACCGCCTCGGCATGATGTTCTTCCGCGGCGAGGCCGTACCGGCCAACAGCGTACAGGCCTATATCATTCTGAAGATGGCGGCGGTCAATGGCTCCGACGAGGCCATGGACAGCGCCGATATGATTGCCGAGCAGATGCCCCGCGAGCAGCTGGAGCTGGCCGGCCAGGTACTGGGGCAGATCTTCCGCAACTACCTGCTGGAGTTGCAGAGCAGCGACAACCTGTCACCCTTCGCACCTTAGCGGTAGCGTGGATGACCACCCCGTGAAAAGCCACGCCGGGTTGTCCACCAGTAGCCTTAACCGAATACCGCGCGGACTACGAGCGGTGGATGTAAAAAGCGACATCCACCCTGCGCGCTTGCAGCCTATTTATCCGGCATCGGCATGGGAAACGGCATGATATTGCCACCGCCCTTGGCCTCGCTGATCTTCGGCGTGCCCAGGCGCTCCACCTCGTCGATGCGAATAATCGCGTGCATGGGGATAAAGCTGCGCACCACGCCATCGAACTGCGCCTTGAGCTTTTCTTCGCTGGGGTCGACCACCACCTGGGTGCGCTCGCCGAAGACGAACTCCTCCACCTCCAGGAAGCCCCACAGATCACTCTGGAAGATCTGCTTGGCATACATCTCGAAAACCTGTCCCTGGTTGAGGAAGATCACCTTGTAGATGGGTTCGCGCTTGCTCATGGCTATGCAGTTCGTACCGTTGGATTAAATGTGCGGGGCGCGGATCATAGCATAGCCACCCGGCAGGCAACGCTAGGAACCCAGGCACTTGCCCCCTATAATGCGCGGTTCTTTGAGCACCCTTGTTGAGCGCGCATGACCAAGAAGCTTTATATCGAAACCCACGGTTGCCAGATGAACGAGTACGACAGCTCGCGCATGGTCGATCTGCTGGGCGAACATCAAGCCCTGGAAGTCACCGAGAAGGCAGCGGATGCCGACATCATCCTGCTCAACACCTGCTCGATCCGCGAGAAGGCCCAGGACAAGGTGTTCTCCCAGCTCGGCCGCTGGCGTGAACTGAAGCTGGCCAATCCGGATCTGGTGATCGGCGTCGGCGGCTGCGTGGCCAGCCAGGAAGGCGCGGCGATTCGCGACCGCGCGCCCTATGTCGACGTGGTCTTCGGCCCGCAGACCCTGCACCGGCTCCCGGAAATGATCGACGCCGCGCGCACCACCAAGACCGCCCAAGTGGACATCAGCTTCCCCGAGATCGAGAAGTTCGACCGCCTGCCCGAGCCGCGGGTCGACGGCCCCAGCGCCTTCGTTTCGGTGATGGAAGGCTGCAGCAAGTACTGCACCTTCTGCGTGGTGCCCTACACCCGCGGCGAAGAAGTCAGCCGGCCGCTGGCCGATGTGCTGCTGGAAATCACCCAGCTGGCCGACAAAGGCGTCAAGGAAGTCACCCTGCTCGGGCAGAACGTCAACGGCTATCGTGGTACAGCGCCGGACGGGCGCATCGTCGAGTTCGCCGAGCTGCTGCATGCGGTGGCGGCACTGGACGGCATCGAACGCATCCGCTACACCACCAGCCACCCGCTGGAGTTCTCCGACGCGATTATCGCCGCCCATGCCGAGATCCCGCAGCTGGTGAAGTACCTGCACCTGCCAGTGCAGTCCGGCTCGGATCGCATCCTTGCGGCGATGAAGCGCAACCACACCGCCCTGGAATACAAGTCGCGCATCCGCAAGCTGCGCGCCGCGGTGCCGGATATCCTGATCAGCTCGGACTTTATCGTCGGCTTCCCCGGCGAAACCGAAAAGGACTTCGAGCAGACCATGAAGCTGATCGAAGACGTGGGGTTCGACTTCTCCTACTCCTTTGTCTACAGCGCCCGCCCTGGCACCCCGGCCGCCGACATGGCCGACGACACCCCGGACGAGGTGAAGAGGCAGCGCCTGGCCATTCTGCAGAACCGCATCAATCAGCAGGGCTTCGAGAACAGCCGGCGCATGGCCGGCACCACCCAGCGCATCCTGGTCACCGACTACTCGAAGAAGGACCCGGGCAAGCTGCAGGGCCGCACCGAGAGCAACCGCATCGTCAACTTCCCCTGCGACAATCCGCGCCTGATCGGCCAGTTCGTCGACGTGCTGATCGAAGAGGCTCTGCCCCACTCCCTGCGCGGCCGCTTGCTGTAGGGTGGATGTCGCCTTTTACATCCACCCTGGCGGCATGATGGGTGGATGAGCGAGGCGCCATCCACCCCACGCAAGCCAAACGAGCGGCTGCCGGCCACGGGGTCGGCAGCCGGCGCGTTATAAGACGCGGCTAAAGTCTGACAAAGCGAGCTTTCCCATCCCGACACCTGGCGTTATTCTTCGCCCACTACCCCAGCCGACTGGCGGCCATCACACGACCTTGAACACACCCACAGCTCCCCTGCGCTTTATCCTCGAACCCTTCGAAGCCCGTCGTTTCGCCAACCTGTGCGGCCAACTCGACGAACACCTGCGCCTGATCGAACAGCGCATGGGCATCGAGATCCGCAACCGTGGCAATCAGTTCGAACTGCTCGGTGCCCATGACAAGACCAAGGCGGCCGAACAGCTGCTGCAGCGCCTGTACCGGGAAACCCAGAGCACGGAACTGTCGCCGGACATGGTCCATCTGTTCCTGCAGGAGTCCGGGATCGAGGAGCTGGTCAACCCAACCGTCGAGTCCAGCGTCACCCTGCGCACTCGCAAGGGCCTGATCCGCCCCCGCGGGCCGAACCAGCAGCGCTACGTCAAGGCCATACTCGAACACGACATCAACTTCGGCATCGGCCCGGCCGGTACCGGCAAGACCTACCTGGCAGTGGCCTGCGCCGTGGACGCCCTGGAGCGCGAGCAGATCCGCCGCATCCTGCTGGTGCGCCCGGCGGTGGAAGCCGGCGAAAAGCTGGGCTTTCTCCCCGGGGATCTGTCGCAGAAGATCGACCCCTACCTGCGCCCGCTGTACGACGCGCTGTACGAGATGCTCGGCTTCGAGCAGGTAGCCAAGCTGATCGAGAAGCAGGTGATCGAGGTCGCGCCGCTGGCCTATATGCGCGGGCGCACCCTGAACAACAGCTTTATCATCCTCGACGAAAGCCAGAACACCACCCTGGAACAGATGAAGATGTTCCTCACCCGCATCGGCTTCGGCTCCACCGCGGTGATCACCGGCGATATCACCCAGGTCGACCTGCCCCGTGGCACCAAGAGCGGCCTGACCCATGTGATCGACGTGCTGCGCGAGGTGCCAGGCATCAGCTTTACCCACTTCAAGCCCAAGGATGTGGTGCGCCACCCCCTGGTGCAGCGCATCGTCGAAGCCTACGAGCGCTATGACAGCCGCATGCACGGCAAGCTGATCGACGAGCAGGATGAGCCCAATGCTTGAGCTTGATCTGCAGCTCGCCAGCTGCGCGCCAGACCTGCCGAGCGAAGCCCAGTTTCGCACCTGGTGCGAACTCGCCCTGCGCCAGCGCACGGCCGACTCCGAACTGACCATCCGCCTGGTGGACGAGGCCGAAGGCCGCGAGCTCAATCACACCTACCGCCAGCGCGACTACGCCACCAATGTGCTGTCCTTCCCCGCCGACGTGCCGGACGAGTTACTGGATATCCCCTTGCTGGGCGATCTGGTGATCTGCGTCTCCGTGGTGGTGCGCGAGGCCCAGGAACAGAGCAAAAGCCTGGAAGCCCACTGGGCCCATCTGGTCATCCACGGCTGCCTGCATCTGCTCGGTTACGACCATATCCTTGACGCCGAGGCCGAGGAAATGGAAGCACTGGAACGCGCATTGCTTGCCGAACTGGGGTATCCCGACCCCTACGCCGACCACGAATGATTCTCCAACTGACATCAGAAAAGGTTCCTGAGTAACCACCATGAGCGAAGACCGATCGAGCAACGAGCAGAAGTCCTGGTTCAACCGACTGACCCAGGCTTTTGCTCATGAGCCCAAGAATCGTCAAGAACTGCTGGAGGTGCTGCGCGAAGCCCACCAGAACAAACTGCTCGACAGCGAGGCCCTGGCCATTGTCGAGGGCGCCATCCAGGTAGCCGACCTGCAGGTACGCGACATCATGGTGCCGCGCTCGCAGATGATCAGCATCAAGGCTGGTCAGCACCCCAGGGAATTCCTGCCCTCGATCATCGAGGCCGCGCACTCGCGCTATCCGGTGATCGGCGAGAGCCTGGACGATGTGATCGGCATCCTCCTGGCCAAGGATCTGCTGCCGCTGATCCTTGAGGGCGACCAGCCCGGCTTCAATATCAAGGACCTGCTACGCCCGGCCACCTTCGTGCCCGAGTCCAAGCGCCTCAACGTGCTGCTGCGCGAATTCCGCGCCAACCACAACCATATGGCCGTGGTCATCGACGAATACGGCGGCGTGGCCGGTCTGGTGACCATCGAGGACGTGCTGGAGCAGATCGTCGGTGATATCGAAGATGAGCACGACGTCGAGGAAGACAGCTACGTCAAGCCGCTGCCGTCCGGCGACTATCTGATCAAGGCCCTGACCCCCATCGACAGCTTCAACGAAGCCTTCGACACCGAATTCTCCGACGACGAATTCGACACCGTCGGCGGCCTGGTAATGAGTGCCTTCGGCCACCTGCCCAAGCGCAACGAAGTGACCGAGATCGGCGAGTTCCGTTTCCGCGTGCTGAATGCCGACAGCCGCCGTATCCATCTGCTGCGCCTGTCGCCGATCAGCCGCTAAGCCAGGCTCGCACACCGTCATTGGTAGGGTGGCTGGCCGCAGCCATCCACCTAGACGAACAGGCCCAGCCCATTCTCCTGCCCCGCTTCCGGGGCCCGCACCTTTGCAGTACCCTTGCCGGCCAGAATTTCCGTTCAAGGACGCACCATGCGCTGGATCACGCAACCCGGCTGGCCTGGCCATCTGATCGCCCTGGCCGCTGGCGCCATCACCCCACTGGCCCTCGCCCCCTTCGATCTCTGGCCCCTGGCCCTGCTCAGCATTGCCCTGTTCTACCTGGGCCTGCGTGATCTGCTGCCCCGCCAGGCGGCAGTGCGCGGCTGGTGCTATGGCTTCGGCCTGTTTCTGGCCGGCACCAGCTGGGTGTATGTCAGCATCCACGACTACGGCGCCGCCTCCCCGCCCCTGGCCGCCTTTCTGACCCTGCTGTTCGTCGCCGGCCTTGGTCTGTTGTTCGCCCTGGCCGCCTGGCTGTGGGCGCGCTGGCTGCGCCGGGTGGAAGCACCCCTGGCCGACGCCCTGGCCTTTGCCGCCTTCTGGCTGGCCCAGGAAGCCTTCCGCAGCTGGTTTCTTACCGGATTTCCCTGGCTCTACGCCGGTTACAGCCAACTGGACGGCCCGCTGGCGGGCCTGGCGCCGCTGGGCGGAGTGTGGCTGCTGTCCTTTGCCCTGGCACTCAGTGCAGCGCTGCTGGTCAACCTGCCGCGCCTGCGCCAGCACAAGCTCTTCTGTACGGCAGCCGTACTTCTGCTGCTGGCGCCCTGGGTCAGCGGCCTGGCACTCAAAGATCGCGCCTGGACCCAGGCCGCCGGCCAGCCGCTCAGCGTCAGCGCCATGCAGGGCAATATCGAGCAGAACCTCAAGTGGGACCCGGCCCAGCTCAATGCCCAATTGCTGCTGTACCGTGACCTGACCCTCAACGCCCCGCGCAGCGACCTGATCGTCTGGCCGGAGACCGCCGTGCCGGTGCTCAAGGAATATGCCCTGGGCTATCTGGACGGCATGGGCCGCTTCGCCAATGAGCGCCAGTCCGCACTGATCACCGGCGTCCCCATTCGCCAGGCCAACGAGCGCGGCGAGCCGCGCTACTACAACGGCATCAGCGTGGTCGGCCAGGGCAGCGGCGACTACCTCAAGCAGAAGCTGGTGCCCTTCGGCGAATACGTGCCGCTGCAGGAAGTGCTGCGCGGGCTGATCGCCTTCTTCGATCTGCCCATGTCGGATTTCGCCCGCGGCTCCAGCGCACAACCACTGCTGCAGGCCCAGGGTTACCGGATTGCCGCCTATATCTGCTACGAAGTGGTCTACCCGGAGTTTGCCGCCGGCCTGGCGGCGCAGAGCGAGCTGCTGCTGACCATCAGCAACGACACCTGGTTCGGCCGCTCCATCGGCCCCCTGCAGCATCTGCAGATGGCCCAGATGCGCGCCCTGGAGGCGGGGCGCTGGATGATTCGCGGCACCAATAACGGGGTCACGGCGCTGATCGACCCCTTTGGCCGTATCAGCCAGCAACTGCCGCAGTTCGAGCAAGGCGTGCTGCATGGCCAGGTCACCCCGATGCAGGGGCTGACCCCTTATCTGCGCTGGCGCGCCTGGCCGCTGCTGATTCTGTGTAGTCTGATTCTGGGCTGGACCCTGCTGGCCAGCCGTATGGCCAAGACACTGTAGGGTGCGCCGTGCGCACCGGATGCAAGCACCCTGGTGTCAACTTGCGCAATTGACTGGGAAGTTGGTGCGCACAGCCCACCCTAGGGCACAGCAGCCTTTAGCCTAAGGCTGGCCGTAGGCCAATGGATAAAGCATCAGGCCGAATGCTTCATTGAGTAACAGACCGCTCTGCCACAGCGCCTTGCTCTCCGGCAGCCAACCGCCTGCCGGGCGGCCATGGGCCACGCCAAGAAAGCCAACGGGGGCCACCACCACCTCAAGCCCTATTTGCTCGAAACACCAGCGCGCCCGCGGCATATGCCAGGCCTGGGTCACCAGCAGCACCCGTTTGATCCCGGCCTGCTGCAGCATAGCCGCGCTATACAGAGCATTTTCCCAGGTGGTACGGCTGGCGCCCTCCTGCCAGCGCACCTGCAGGCCATAGTCCTCGGCCAGCACGCTCGCCATCAGCGCCGCCTCACTGGGCGGCTGACCGTAATGCAGGCCGCCTGAAGTCAGCAGCGGCAAGCCCGAGGCCCTGGCCAGGCGCGCGGCATAGCGTATCCGTTCCAGGGCCAGCAGACTGGGCTGATCCCCGCCCCAGCCCGGGTCATTCTGCTCTCGCCCACCACCCAGCACCACGATCACCTCCGCGCGCTCAGCCAGGTTTGGCCACTGCTCCTGGGCCAGGGCCGGCTCGCTTTCCAGCCAGCGTGCGCCCTGCTGCACCACAACCGGCAGACTGCTGAGCCACAATCCAGAGAAGCCAGCCAACAGGCACACCAGGGCCAGCCGCGGAAAGCGCTTGCGCAGGCCCCAGCCCAGCAGCAACAGCAGCAGCAAAACGCCCGGCGGCATCAGCAATTGTTTGAAGATATAGCGAAACGGCATCGGCACCTCCAGGATGCCGCAAGCCTAACGGGGATTGCTCGCCCGAAACAGCTGTGAACCGCACACGCTACAGGCCTGCACGCCAACGCCATTGCGCCAGCCGGCCTGGGTGCCGCACAGGGCACAGCACAACAGCATGCGGCGTTTGAGCAGGGGCTTGGTTTTGCCCGGCGCGCGCGCTAACGCCTTGTGCGGTACTCGTGTAATGCGCCCACGCGCCCCTGGCAGCTGGCGGATTTGCGCCATCTCCCGGGCCGCGGCATGCCAGCCGCGCAACCAGTCCAGATCACGATTGAGATAGGCATGGATCAATTCCAACTCTGCCGAGGTCAGCCCCCGCAGTTCCAGCTCCAGGCCGGCTTCGCCGGAAAACCGGCTCAGCCCCTCGGCCTCGTCCAGGGCCAGAGCCAGGCGCTGCAGCAGGCGCTCATAGAGCCCGCCAGAGTCCTCCGCACGCTGCAACTCGGCCATCAAACACCTCGCACCCGGCCCCTTTACTCAGGTCCTATAGCAAGCTTAGCGGCCGGTAACCGCCCGGCAGGGCGCTGCGACCAACGGCATGGGCCCACGCCAGGCACAATCAGGGTTTCCCTCACCAAGGGGGGGTCATGTATGCTACGGCGTTTCCCGCAAGCCCCTATTTTTAGCGCCGGTAGCCATGCACGAACAGTATCAGCCCCGCGAGATCGAAGCCGCCGCGCAGTCCCACTGGGACGCGCAGAAATCCTTTGTAGTGAGCGAGCAGCCAGGCAAGGAAACCTTCTATTGCCTGTCGATGTTTCCCTACCCGAGCGGCAAGCTGCACATGGGCCATGTGCGCAACTACACCATCGGCGACGTGATCGCCCGCTACCAGCGCATGCAGGGCAAGAACGTGCTGCAGCCCATGGGCTGGGACGCCTTCGGCATGCCGGCAGAAAACGCCGCGATGAAGAATCAGGTGGCGCCGGCCAAATGGACTTACGAAAACATCGAGTACATGAAGAGCCAGCTCAAATCCCTGGGCCTGGCCGTGGACTGGACGCGCGAAGTCACCACCTGCAAGCCGGACTACTACCGCTGGGAGCAGTGGCTGTTCACCCGTCTGTTCGAGAAGGGCGTGATCTACCGCAAGAACGGCAGCGTCAACTGGGACCCGGTCGACCAGACCGTGCTGGCCAACGAGCAGGTCATCGACGGCCGCGGCTGGCGTTCGGGCGCGCTGATCGAGAAGCGCGAAATCCCGATGTACTACTTCAAGATCACCGCCTACGCCGAAGAGCTGCTGAGTAGCCTGGACGAGCTGGATGGCTGGCCCGAGCAGGTCAAGACCATGCAGCGCAACTGGATCGGCAAGAGCTTTGGTGCCGATATCGTGTTCGACTACGACGTCGCCAGCGTCGGCATTGAAGGCCAACTCAAGGTCTACTCGACCCGCCCCGACACCCTGATGGGCGCCACCTACGTGGCCGTGGCAGCCGAGCACCCGCTGTCGCAGCGCGCTGCCGAAACCAATCCGGCCATCGCTGCGTTCATTGCCGAATGCAAGGCAGGATCGGTCGCAGAAGCCGATATGGCGACCATGGAGAAGAAGGGCGTGGCCACCGGCCAGTTCGTCATCCATCCGCTGACCGGCGATCTGCTTCCGGTATTCGTCGCCAACTACGTGCTGTGGGGCTACGGCGAAGGCGCGGTGATGGCCGTACCGGCCCATGACGAGCGCGATTTCGAATTCGCGGGCAAGTACGGCCTGCCGATCCAGCAGGTCTACACCGGCGAAGGCAAGGACTACGACGCCAGTGCCTGGCAGGACTGGTACGGCGACAAGACCGGCCTAATCACCATCAACTCCGGCAAGTACGACGGCCTGGATTTCAGCGCCGCCTTCGACGCCATAGTCGCCGACCTGGAAGCCAGCGCTCACGGCGCGCGCAAGACCCAGTTCCGCCTGCGCGACTGGGGCATCAGCCGCCAGCGCTACTGGGGCTGCCCGATCCCGATCATCCACTGCCCGAGCTGCGGCGACGTGCCGGTGCCGGAAGACCAGCTGCCGGTGGTACTGCCCGAAGACGTGGTGCCGGACGGCGCCGGCTCGCCACTGGCCAGGATGCCCGAGTTCTATGAGTGCAGCTGCCCGAAATGCGGCAGCCCGGCCAAGCGCGAAACCGACACCATGGACACCTTCGTGGAAAGCTCCTGGTACTATGCCCGCTACGCCTCGCCGAATTACACCGGCGGCATGGTCGACCCGCAAGCGGCCAACCACTGGCTGCCGGTGGATCAGTACATCGGCGGCATCGAGCACGCCATCCTGCACCTGTTGTACGCGCGTTTCTTCCACAAGCTGATGCGCGACGAGGGCCTGGTGTCCTCCAACGAACCGTTCAAGAACCTGCTGACCCAGGGCATGGTGGTCGCCGAGACCTACTACCGTACACTAGAAAACGGCGGCAAGGACTGGTTCAACCCAGCCGATGTCGAGCTGGAGCGCGATGCCAAGGCCAAGGTCATCAGCGCCAAGCTGAAATCCGACGGCCTGCCGGTGGAAATCGGCGGCACCGAGAAGATGTCCAAGTCAAAGAACAATGGTGTCGACCCGCAGTCGATGATCGACCAGTACGGCGCCGACACCTGCCGCCTGTTTATGATGTTCGCATCCCCCCCGGATATGAGCTGCGAATGGTCGGACGCCGGCGTTGAAGGCGCCAACCGCTTCCTGCGCCGCGTCTGGCGCCTGGCTCAGGGGCACGTCAGCGCCGGCCTGCCGGGCAAGCTGGATGTCACCAGCCTGAGCGACGAGCAGAAGGCCGTGCGTCGTGCCATTCACCTGGCGATCAAGCAGGCCAGCAACGATATCGGCCAACACCACAAGTTCAACACCGCCATCGCCCAGGTGATGACCCTGATGAACGTGCTGGAAAAAGCCGCCACCGCGACCGAACAGGATCGCGCGCTGGTGCAGGAAGGTCTGGAGATCGTCACCCTGCTGCTGGCGCCGATCACCCCCCATATCAGCCACGAGCTGTGGCAGCGCCTGGGTCAGAACGGCGCGATCATCGACGCGCAGTGGCCGCAGGTCGATGAATCCGCTCTGGTACAGGACAGCCTGACCCTGGTGGTGCAGGTCAACGGCAAGCTGCGCGGACTGATCGAAGTGCCGGCCTCGGCCTCCCGCGAGGACGT
Source organism: Pseudomonas xionganensis (assembly GCF_009763245.1). Lineage (GTDB taxonomy): Bacteria > Pseudomonadota > Gammaproteobacteria > Pseudomonadales > Pseudomonadaceae > Aquipseudomonas > Aquipseudomonas xionganensis. The sequence continues at coordinate 196,771 of NZ_WKJZ01000003.1, forward strand.
CGAGGCCGCCGCCCGCGCCAACGAGAACGTGCAACGCTTCACCGAAGGACTGGCGATTCGCAAGGTCATCGTGGTGCCGGGCAAGCTGGTCAATATCGTCGCCAACTGATAAAAACCCGGCACGCGCGCAAAGCGTGCCGGAGTGTTCGCCAAGGGGAAAAACATGCTCAAACGGAATCTGTTGGTAATCGGTCTGGCCACCCTGCTGGGCGCCTGTGGCTTTCAGTTGCGCGGAACCGGCAGCCTGACGGCCGACCTGGCCCTCAAGGAACTGAATGTCAGTGCCCGCAACGCCTATGGCGAAACCCTCAACGATGTTCGCGAAATGCTGCAAAACAATGGTGTGCGCGTCTATCCTGGAGCGCCCTATCAGCTTCACCTGGCTAGGGAAGATGAGACTCGCCGCGCCGTGAGTTTTACCAGCTCGGCCCGTGCCGCCGAATATGAGCTAATCTTAGACCTTGATTACGAAATCCGTAGCCAAAAGGATATGTTGCTGCTCAGCGACAAAGTGCAGGTACAAGGCTTCTATACCAAGGACAATAACAATCTGATTGGTAACGACCAGGAAGCAAACCAGATTCGCAGTGAAATGCGCCGCGAGCTGACTCAGCAGTTGCTTATGCGCTTACAGAACCTTACCCCCGAGCAGCTTGAGCTGCTGCAACAAACCGCCGAGGCCAAGGCCCAGGCCGAAGCCGACGCGCTGGAGGCGGCACGCCAGCAGCAGGCCGACCAGCCGCAGCAATCGCCCATTCAAGCCTTTCCCGTGCAGTAAGGTTGCGGGGCTGCGCAAGCAGCCCCGGCCCTACCTATGAAGCTCAACCCCGCGCAACTCGGTAAACACCTGCAAGGCAACCTGGCGCCTGTCTATGTGGTCAGCGGCGATGAACCGCTGCTTTGCCAGGAAGCCTGCGACGCCATTCGCCAGGCCTGCCGCCAGCAGGGTTTCAGCGAGCGGCAGGTATTCAATGCCGACAACCAGTTCGACTGGGGGCACCTGCTACAGGCCAGTGCCAGCCTTTCGCTGTTCGCCGAAAGACGCCTGCTGGAGCTGCGCATGCCCACCGGCAAGCCCAGCGACAAGGGCGCCGCATTGCTGGAATATCTGGCCCGCCCGGCCGAAGATACCGTGCTGCTGATCAGCCTGCCGAAACTGGATGGCAGCACCCAGAAGAGCAAATGGGCCAAGAGCCTGATCGAAGGTGCCCACTGCCAGTTTCTGCAGATATGGCCGGTAGACGCGGGTCAACTGCCACAGTGGATTCGCCAGCGCCTGAGCCAGGCCGGCCTCAGTGCCAGTGCCGAAGCGGTGGATATGATCAGCATCCGCGTGGAAGGCAACCTGCTGGCGGCCGCCCAGGAAATCGAGAAACTCAAACTGCTGGCCGAGGGCAACCAGGTGGACCTGGCCACGGTACAGGCCGCGGTTTCCGACAGCGCCCGCTTCGACGTCTTCGGTCTGATCGACTGCGCCCTAAATGGCGAAGCCAGCCATGCCCTGCGTATGCTCGAAGGCCTGCGCGGTGAAGGCGTGGAAGCGCCGGTCATCCTCTGGGCCCTGGCTCGTGAGGTGCGCCTGCTGGCCAGTATCGCCCAGCAATACAGCCAGGGCACCCCACTGGAGAAAGCCTTCAGCTCGGCCCGCCCGCCAGTCTGGGACAAACGCCGCCCGCTGGTCAGCAAGGCCCTGCAACGCCACTCGGCCGCCCGCTGGGCACACCTGCTGCGCGATGCCCAGCAGATCGACGCCCAGATCAAGGGGCAGGCCCAGGGCGCCCCCTGGAGCGGCCTGAGCCTGCTGACCCTGGCGATCTGCGGCCAGCGCCTGCGCCTCAAATAGGTCGCAGCTCGCGTCAGCTGGACAGCTGTGCAACGGCAGCGCATGATCTGCGCACCATGCCGTGCAATCACTTAGAGGAATCCTCATGGCCAAGCAACGCAAGAAAGGCCTCAACCAGGCCAAGTCCCTGATCACACACCCTCTGTTCCGTTGTCGACAGGAAAAACCGGCCAAAGGCAAAGGCAGCTACCGCCGCGAAGCCTCCCAGCAAAACTGGGAGGCTTCTTGCTTTCTGGCGGCGTGAAAGCACCGCCACAGCTCGCCCGGATGGCCTTTCATGCTAAGGTAAGGGCCTGCAAAACCTGCCGAGACCGCCATGCCCCATCTGTTTCTTCGTGGCCTGATCAACAGTGCCACGGCCTGCGCCCTGCTCCTGCTCACTGCCTGCGCTGAGGTACCTGCGTCAACCCTTGCCGCCGCGACGACCACTGCAAGCCCAGAACCTGCCACCACAGCCGCCAGCCAACCCATCAGCCCAACACCGCTACTGAGTTTTGCCGAATGGCGCATGCTGCTGCGCAGCGATGCCATCGCCGCCGGCATCGATGCCGAGCTGTTTGACCGCACCTTCGCCACTATCAGCCTGGATCCCAAGGTCATCGCCGCCGATAGCAGCCAACCGGAATTCACCCGTCCGATTTGGGACTATATCGACGGCGCCGTTTCCGTCTCCCGTATTGCCCAGGGCCGCCTGCTCAAGGCCCAGCACCGGCCGACGCTAAAAGCCATCCGCAGCGCCTATGCCGTTGACCATGAAGTACTGATTGCCATCTGGGGTATGGAAAGCAATTACGGCAGCAATATCGGCAGCCACAACGTGATCCGCTCCCTCACCACCCTGGCCTACGATGGCCGTCGCCAGGTGTTCTGGCGCAGCCAGCTGCTGGCCGCGCTGCAGATCCTGCAGGCCGGTGACGGCCCGGCGCAGGGGCTGATCGGCTCCTGGGCAGGCGCCATGGGCCAGACCCAGTTTATGCCGACCACTTTCAATCAACATGCCGTGGACTTTGATGGCGATGGCCACCGCGACCTGTGGAACTCCACCCCCGACGCCCTGGCGTCCGCCGCCCATTACCTGCAGGCATCGGGCTGGGAAAATGGCCAACCCTGGGGCTTTGAAGTCAGCCTGCCAGCGGGTTTCGATTATGCCCAGGCCGACCCGGACATCCGCCGCAGCCTGAGCGAATGGCGCGCGCTCGGGGTCAACCCGCTCAGAGCCGTCAAGGCCAAAGAGCAGAGTCTGGCGACCCTGTTTCTCCCTGCCGGACACCGTGGTCCTGCCTTCCTGCTGCTGAACAACTTCCGCAGCATTCTCAAGTACAACAACTCCACGGCTTACGCCCTGGCCATTGGCTTGCTCTCTGACGCGCTGGACGGTAACCCCGGGGTACAAGCCGACTGGCCTCGACACGAGCGCCAGCTAAATCGCAGCGAACGCATTGCCCTGCAGACTGGCCTTGATGCCCGCGGCTTCGACCCCGGCCCCGCCGACGGGATCATCGGCGCCAATACGCGCCGTGCAATTCGCGCCTTCCAGCAGAGCCTCGGCCTGCCGCCTGACGGCTACCCTACCCCTGCCCTGCTGCTGCAACTGCAATAGCCGCCCCATGGCCAGCGTTGCGCCCATGCGCGCAACGCTGGCCATCATCCGCACCCTTGCCTGCCGACTACACTTGAGCAACGGCGCCTGCTGCCGATAGCCCGGTCACCGGGCCATTGAACAGGTGCGCCCTCCTTTAGCGGCTAAAGGTGCCTTGCGATGTTCAATAAGAAACTAAAAGAAGAGCTGGCCCAGATGCGTGAAGAACTGGCCAGCCTGCGGCAGATCCGCGACTCGATCTACAGCGAGATGCTGGTTCTGGAGATCGAGGCCGATGGCAAGATCCGCTTTGCCAACGACGACTTTCTCAGCGAAATGCACTATAGCCGCGACGCGTTGCTGGGACGCAGCCTGGACTCACTGATCCCCGACTCCTTCCGTGGCGAAGCCAACTACCAGAAACTGCAACAGGCCCTGCACCAGCGCGAGCATCTATGTGGTGCCTTTCGCCTGCTGCGTGGCAACGACCAAGAAGCCTGGCTGCGGGCCGTCTGGCAGCCGGTACTGAATGGCCGCGGCGAATTGCTCTACTTCGCCTGTTTTGCCACCGACCTGACCCGCACCATTGCGACCTCCCGCGAACACGAGGGCCTGATTGGCGCCCTGCTGCGCTCCACAGCAGTCATCGAGTTCAACCTGGACGGGGAGGTACTGACCGCCAACCAGCGTTTTCTTGACGGCATGGGCTATCGTCTCGAACAGATCCAGGGCAAGCACCATCGACAGTTCTGCGAGGCGCAAGAGTACAACTCACAGGCCTATCACGATTTCTGGGCCAGTCTAAACCGCGGCGAGTATGTGGCCGGGCGCTTCAAACGGGTGGATAGTGCCGGACGTACCGTCTGGCTGGAGGCCTCCTACAACCCCATAGTCGACAGCCACAACAGACTGTACAAGGTGGTCAAGTTCGCCACCGTGATCACCGACCAGATCAATCAGGAGAACGCGGTGGCCGAAGCGGCCAGGATGGCCTACAGCATCTCCCAACAGACCGATGCCAGCGCCCACAAGGGCGCCAGTGTGGTCAGCCAGACAGTGGACGTGATGCAGCGCATCGCCCGCCAGATGCAGGAGGCCAGCGATGGCATAGAGGCCCTGGACAAGCAGTCGCAGCTGATCAGCACCATCATGCAGACCATCCGCGGCATTGCCGACCAGACCAACCTGCTGGCCCTCAATGCGGCCATCGAAGCGGCCCGGGCGGGCGATCAGGGCCGCGGCTTTGCCGTGGTGGCCGACGAAGTGCGGCAACTGGCCGGCCGCACCAGCCAGGCCACCGAGGAAATCGTCGATGTGGTGCAGAAGAACCAGCAACTGGCTCAACAGGCGGTGGGCAGCATGGCCAGCAGCCGCCAGCAGGCCGAACAGGGCCTGGGCCTGGCCAACGAGGCGGGTACCGTGATTGTGGAGATTCAGGAAGGCGCCAAACAGGTGGTGCAGGCGGTGGAGCAGTTCGCCAGCCAGTTGCATCACTGATATCCCTGCAATGCTCAGCGAGCATCGGATGCCCTGCGGACTGAGCAGTCAGCTTCTGTGATAAACTGCGCGCCGGCCACAAGCCGACCCGTCCACGGAGCCTCTAGCGGAGCCCAGATTGCCGATGTCCGATACTCCCTCGCCCAAATCCGTTGCCAGTGGTGAAAAATTCCGCACCACCCAGGGCATCACTGCGATCAAGGATGGTCAGAAACGCCGCGCATCTGCCGAACCACAGGTGTTCGAACCCAAGCCCAAATGGCTGCGGGTCAAGGCACCGGGCGGCAGCCGCTTCGAAGCGGTCAAACGCAATGTCGGCGAACATCGCCTGAGCACCGTGTGCCAGGAATCGCACTGTCCGAATATGGGCGAATGCTGGTCCAACGGCACGGCCACCATCATGCTGATGGGCTCGGTGTGCACCCGCGCCTGCCGCTTCTGCGCGGTGGACACCGGCAATCCCAATGGCTGGCTGGATCTGGAAGAACCGCTGAACACCGCCAAGTCGGTGGAACTGATGGCGCTGCGCTATATCGTCCTGACCTCGGTGGACCGTGACGATCTGGACGACGGCGGCGCAGCTCACTATGCCGCCTGCGTGCGGGCCATCAAGGAAAACACCCCGCAGGTGGTGGTGGAGGCCCTGACCCCGGACTTCGACGGCGACCTGCAAGCCATCGAGCGGGTGGTGGACTCCGGCCTTGAGGTGTTCGCGCAGAACGTCGAGACAGTCAAGCGCCTGACCCACGAAGTGCGCGACCCCCGAGCCGGCTACGAAAAGACCCTCAACGTACTGGCCCACGCCAAGCGCCATCGCCCGGACGTACTGACCAAGACCAGCCTGATGCTGGGCCTGGGCGAAACCGACGAGGAAGTACTGCAGACCATGGATGATCTTCGCGCCATCGGCGTGGACATCCTCACCCTGGGCCAGTACCTGCAGCCGACCCGTAACCACCTCAAGGTGCAGCGCTGGGTCAGCCCGGAAGAGTTCAATCGCTTTCGCGATATCGGCCTGGAAAAGGGCTTTATGGAAGTGGCCGCCGGCCCGCTGGTACGCTCCAGCTACCGCGCCGACCGGGTATTCGAGAAGAACAACCTGGGCCTGGCCGCACCTGTTCCGGTGCCTGGACAGGAAGTCGATTCCAGCCTGATTCCGACGCTGAACCTGAGCTGATCCCCAGACTGGTCAACCCCGTAGGGTGGATAACGCCTTATCCATCCACCAGACGCTACACAGAGTGGATGAAAAGAGCGTCATCCACCCTACGGACTGCCCCAGGTTACTCGCCGTCCCTACGAGTAGCCCAGTCTCTTGCGCAGCGCCTGCTCCAGGCGCTGCGCCACCTCGTCCAGAGGCGCTGGCGTATCCAGCAGATCGCGCAGCTGTACCATCTTCAGCCCGGCATAGCCACACGGGTTGATGCGCTGGAAGGGCGTCATGTCCATGTCGACGTTCAGCGCCAGGCCGTGAAAGGAACAGCCACGGCTGACCCGCAGCCCCAAGGAGGCAATCTTCTCGCCCTTGACGTAGACCCCGGGCGCATCGGCCTTGGGCGCGGCCTCGATGCCATAGCCGGCCAGGACATCCACCAGGCTCTGCTCCATGGCGGTCACCAGCTCACGCACACCCAGATCCAGACGACGCAGATCCAGCATCAGGTAAGCCACCAGCTGACCCGGGCCGTGATAGGTCACCTGACCACCGCGCTCGACCTGCACCACCGGAATATCACCGGGTGCCAGCAGATGTTCGGCCTTGCCGGCCTGGCCCTGGGTGAACACCCTGGGATGCTGCAGCAGCCAGATTTCGTCAGGGGTGTGTTCATCGCGCTCGACGGTCAAGCGGCGCATGGCTTCCAGAGTCGGCAAGTAGTCTGCCAACCCCAGCTGGCGCACGATCAGTTCGGGCACTAGAGCACCATATGCACGCGGCCTGTGGCACGCAGGTCAACGTGAATGGCCTGCAACTGCTCGACCCCGGTGGCGGTGATCAGCACCTGCACCGAGAGGAAGTTGCCATTGCGGCTGTCACGCACGACCAGGGTGGAGGCATCCAGATCCGGGGCATGGCGCTGGATCACCTCGATCACCAGATCGGAGAACCCTTCACCTGCGGTACCGATCACCTTGATCGGATAACGCTCGCAGGGAAAATCGATTTTCGGGGCTTGTACGTCGGTATCGGTCATAACATTCGAGGCTTGTGGCCCGCTCCAGAAGGCCCGCGCTGGATAGGTGCGGGCCATAACAGTTAATTGAACAGTCCGTAGAAGAACAGGCGAATGCTATCCCACAGGCGACGGAAGAAACTGCCCTGCTCAACCGCCTCCAGAGCGACCAGATCAGCACTGTGGACTATTTCCTCACCCAGTTTAACTTCGACCTTGCCGATTACTTCCCCCTGGGCGATCGGCGCGGTGAGCTGAGGGTTGAGCACCATCGCAGCTTGCAGTTTATCCAGCTGGCCTTTGGCCAGGGTCAGGGTCAGGTCCGAGGCCAGGCCGGCCTTGACCTGACGCGCCTGGCCCTTCCAGACCTGCGCCTGAGCCAGCTCCTGACCCTGCTGATAGAAGGTGCGGGACTCGAAGAAGCGGAAGCCATAGGTCAGCAGCTTCTGGGTTTCCGCAGCCCGCGCCGACTCGCTGACAGTGCCGAAGACCGAGGTAATCATGCGCGCGCCATCACGCACGGCCGACGCTACCAGGCAATAACCGGCTTCCTCGGTGTGCCCGGTTTTCAAGCCATCGACCGTTTTGTCACGCCACAGCAGCAGGTTGCGATTGCCCTGCTTGATGTTGTTCCAGACAAACTCCTTCTGCGCATAGATGGCGTAGTGTTCCTGATCCTCATTGATAATGGCGCGAGCCAGAATGGCCATGTCATGGGCACTGGAGTAATGCTCGGGATGCGGCAGCCCGGTGGCGTTCATGAAATGGCTGTTACGCATGCCCAGGCGCGCGGCGGTTTCATTCATCATGTCGGCGAAGGCATCTTCGCTGCCGGCGATGTACTCGGCCAGGGCAATGCTGGCATCGTTGCCCGACTGAATGATCACGCCATGCAGCAGGTCATCCACTGTGGCCTGGCTGTTGACCGGCAGAAACATGGTGGAGCCGCCGGAGGCCGCCCCGCCCGTGCGCCAGGCGTGCTCGCTGATAGGCACCAGATCCTGCTCGCCGATCTTGCCCTTACGGATTTCCAGGGTGGCGATATAAGCGGTCATCAGTTTGGTCAGGCTGGCCGGCGGCAGGCGCTGGTCGCCGTTGTTTTCCACCAGCACCTGGCCGGTGGCGGCATCCAGCAGCACATAGGATTTGGCGGCAAGCTGGGGCGCTGCAGGAATAGCCGACGGGTTGGCCCAGGCAATCGGCGCGCCGAGCAGGAGCAGTGACAGGAAAATGCGTTGCGCAAAGCTGGTGATGTTCATCCGTCTCTCTAGATTGCTAATGGTCGAACAGGCTCGGTGGCCATAGGTTGCGATGCCCTGGCGGGCATAAACCCGCCAGGGTTGTGCGTTAGTCCAGCGGGAAATGAATAAGTGCCCGATCAATCCGCCTTGACCAGGGCCGGCTGCCCCAGGTTGGCCAGACGCAGGCTGTCCTGCAGCTGCTCAGCCTCGCCCTGACTGCTCAACGGTCCCAGGCGCACGCGGTGCAGGATCTGCTGATTGCGCACCACTGAGCTGATGAACACCGGAGCACTCACCGTATCGCTCAGCTTGGCCTTGAGCAGCTCCGCAGCGTCCGGGTTGGCGAAGGCGCCCACCTGGAGATACAGGCCAGAGGCTGCGACTGAAGCGTTTTTTTTTGCGTCAATCTGCACCGGCAGGACGGCGGCGGCGTGCTGCTGAGGAGGCGGATTGTACTGCTCGACTGGCTTGGCCACGGGCTGAGTGCTGACCGTAACCGGTGCAGCCTGCTTGGCTGCAGCCAGGACCATGGGCACCGGCTTGCCCTGCTCGGCCCACCACTCATGGGGGTCGATACCCTCGACCTTGACCTGCGCCGTGCCCTGCTCGGCATAGCCGAGTTTCTTCGCCGCGGCAAAGGACAGGTCAATAATACGATCGGAATAGAAAGGCCCGCGATCATTGACCCGCAGCACCACGCTCTTGCCGTTCTCCAGATTGGTCACCCGCACATAGCTGGGCAGCGGCAGGGTCTTGTGCGCCGCGGTCATGCCGTACAGATCGTAGGTTTCGCCGTTGGCCGTGGCCTGGCCGTGGAACTTGGTGCCATACCAGGAAGCTGGGCCGATGGCCTGATAACGACGCGCGTCCTGAATCGGGTAGTACTGCTTGCCAAACACGGTATAGGGGCTGGCCTTGACCGAGCCGTAATGCGGCATCGGCACGGCATCCGGGATACGTGATACGTCCACATCCCACCAGGGCGCACCATCACGGTTGGGCCGACTGAAGTCCGCCGGCCCGGAGATACCCCCGCTCGGCTGGCCGACAGGAGCCACAGGCTGTGGCGGCCGCGAGCTGGAGCAGCTGACCAGCAGCAGGGCCAGGCCGCCCAGGGCAACAGGTTGCAAGGCGCGCTTGAACATCAGTTGGAACCCCGCGCAGCCACCAGCAGTTCAGCCAGCTGATTGACGGCCATGGCGTACATCACGCTGCGGTTGTAGCGCGTGATCACATAGAAATTGGGCAACCCCATCCAGTATTCCTCCCCCTCGGCGCCGTCCAGGCGAAAGGCCGTTACCGGCAGATCAGACGCCAGGCCATCATCACTGCTCCAGCCCAGGGTCTCAAGCTCGGCCACGTTCTTCACCGGGTCCAGCCCCTGCGTCAGCCCCTGTTCAAAGGTAGCTCCCTGCACGCGGGCACGACTGGCTACCTGACCGGCGGCCTGCCAACCATGCTGTTTGAAGTAGCTGGCCACGCTGCCGATGGCATCCACCGGATTGGTCCAGATATTGATGCGGCCATCACCGTCGAAGTCCACGGCATAGGCGCGGAAACTGCTCGGCATAAACTGCGGCAGCCCCATGGCACCGGCGTAGGAGCCCTTGAGACTGAGGGGCTCGACCTGCTCCTCGCGGGTCAGCATAAGGAACTCACGCAGTTCCTTGCGGAAAAAGGGCGCACGCGGCGGATAGTCGAAGGCCAGGGTGGACAGCGCATCCATCACCCGCCAGCTGCCGGTATTGCCACCGTAGAAGGTTTCCACGCCGATGATGGCGACGATGAACTGAGGCGGCACGCCATATTCGGCCTCGGCTTTCTGCAGCGCCGCTTCATGCTGCTTCCAGAAGTCCACACCGCGACTGATGCGCGCGTCGGTGATAAAGATCGGACGATACTCGCTCCAGGGCTTGACCCGCTCGGCCGGCCGCGAGATGGCGTCGAGAATCGCCTGCTTGCGCTCCACGCCGGCGAACAGTTCAGTCAGTTGTTCGCTAACAAAGCCGTAGTCGCGGCTCATCTCCTCGATAAACTCGGCAACCTGCGCGGACTGCTGATAATCCGCCGCCACGGCGTGCGGGCCGCAGCCAAGCAGCCCTGCCAGGGCCAGGGCACAGGCTTTGGATACCGACCAACCACCTAGTTTCTGCATTGCACTTGTTATCCCGATCAAGCCTGCGTCATCCACTTCCGATGGGTGTGGACCGACATTAAGATTCCGAACCCCGCCAACAGGGTAATCAGTGACGTGCCGCCATAACTGATCAGCGGCAAAGGCACCCCGACCACCGGCAGCAAACCGCTCACCATACCGATATTGACGAAGACATAGACAAAGAAGGTCATGCTCAAGGCGCCGGCCAGCAGTTTGGCGAACAGCGTCTGCGCCTGCACGGTAATGACCAGGCAGCGCGCAAGCAACAGCATATACAACAGCAGTAACAAACAGACGCCCACCAGGCCGAACTCCTCAGCCAGCACCGCGATAATAAAGTCGGTGTGGCTTTCCGGCAAAAAATCCAGATGGGACTGGGTACCCAACAGCCAGCCCTTGCCCCAGATGCCACCCGAACCGATGGCCGCCTTGGACTGGATGATATTCCAGCCGCTGCCCAACGGATCGCTCTCCGGGTTGAGGAAGGTCAGCACGCGCTGCTTCTGGTACTCGCGCAGCACAAAGAACCACATGGCCACCGCCACCGGCACCAGGGCCGCCGCCGCCCCCATGATCCAGCGCCACTGCAGCCCGGCCATAAAGACCACGAAGGCCCCCGAAGTCAGCACCAGCAGGGAGGTGCCCAGGTCGGGCTGCAACAGGATCAGCACAAAGGGCACCAGAATCATGACCAGGCTGATCACGATATGTTTGAAGCGCGGTGGCAGGTTATGCCGGGCCAGGTACCAGGCAATGGTCGCCGGCATGATGATCTTCATGAATTCCGAGGGTTGAAAGCGGATCACCCCGGGGATATTGATCCAGCGGGTGGCGCCCATGGCGTTGTAGCCCATCACGTCCACCGCCACCAGCAGGGCCACCCCAACCAGATAAGCCAGGGGCACCAGGCGAGCCATAAAGCGCGGCTCGAACTGGGCAATCACGAACATGCCGACCAGGCCAATGCCGAAGGAGCTGGCCTGCTTGATCACCATATCGACGTTCTTGCCGCTGGCTGAATACAGAATAAACAGGCTGCCGCTGGCAATCACCAGCAAGATCAACAGGAGCAGGCCGTCGATATGCAGACGCTGCAGCAGGCTGGCGCGGCGGCGCAGCAGGTCCTCGTTGGACAGGGTGCGATCGAAATTGCTGTTCAAGGCTGTGCCTCCTCACCCGACTGCGGCGTACGGAACTCAGCCTTGAGCTGACCACTTTCATCCAGCAGCCAGGCATCCATGACCTGCTTGACCACGGGGGCGGCCACGCCGGAACCGGACTCACCATTCTCCACCATCACCGATACGGCGATCTGCGGGTTGTCCGCCGGGGCGAAGGCCACGAACAGGGCATGGTCACGATGCCGCTCGGCGACCTTGTTGCGGTCGTACTTCTCGCCCTGCTTGATCGCCACCACCTGGGCCGTCCCGCTCTTGCCGGCAATCCGATACACCGCGCTGTCACCCACCTTGCGCGCCGTACCGCGGGGCCCATGCAGCACCGACTCCATGCCCTGGATGCCGTACTCCCAGTACTTGGGGTCACGCAACACCAGATCCGGTGGCGGGTTGGTATTGAGCACCGGCTCATCGCCTATGCGCTTGGCCAGGTGCGGACGGATCCACTTGCCGCGGGTGGCCATCAGCACCGTGGCCTGGGCCAGTTGCAGCGGCGTGGTCTGCATATAGCCCTGGCCGATCCCCAGAATCAGGGTTTCACCGGGGTACCAGGGCTGACGGTAACGCTCACGCTTCCAGTCCCGCGAGGGCATCAGGCCACCGGTTTCCTCGTACATATCCAGGGCCACGCGCTGCCCCAGGCCGAAGCGGGTCATATAGTCATGCATGCGATCGACCCCCATCTTGTGCGCCAGGGAGTAGAAATAGGTGTCGTTGGAGCGGGCAATGGCCAGTTCCATATCCACCCAGCCGTCGCCGCTGCGGTTCCAGTTGCGGTATTTGTGGCTGTGATTGGGCAGCTGGTAGAAGCCGGGGTCGAAGACCCGGGTTTGCGGCGTCACCACCCCGGCGTCCAGACCGGCCACCGCCACCATGGGTTTGATGGTCGATCCCGGCGGATACAGGCCGCGCAGCACCCGGTTGTACAGCGGCCGGTCGATGGAGTCGCGCAGCTCGGCGTAGGCCTTGAAACCGATGCCGGTGACGAAGGGATTGGGGTCGAAACTGGGCTGGCTGACCATGGCCAGCACCTCACCGGTGGCCGGCTGGATCGCCACCACCGCGCCACGGCGCCCGGCCAGGGCCTGCTCGGCGGCTTCCTGCAGCTTGACGTCGAGGGTCAGGTGCAGGTCCTTGCCCGGCAGCGGGTCAGTGCGTTTGAGCACGCGCAACACGCGACCGCGGGCGTTGGTTTCCACCTCCTGATAGCCCACCTCACCGTGCAGGTGTTCCTCGTAGAAACGCTCCAGGCCGGTCTTGCCGATATGGTGCGTACCGCTGTAGGCCACCTTGTCGAGCTTTTCCATCTCCTGCTCGTTGATCCGCCCGACATAGCCCACCGAATGGGCAAAATGCTCGGCCTGGGGGTAATGCCGCACCAACTGGGCCGCCACCTCGACGCCGGGCAGGCGGAACTGGTTGATGGCGATACGCGCGATCTGCTCCTCGGAGAGCTCGAACAGCACCGGTACCGGCTCGAAGGGACGACGCCCCTGGCGCACACGCTTCTCGAACAGGGCCCGCTCATCGCTGCCCAGCGCCAGCACCTCGACAATGGTATCGAGCACCGCAGGCCAGTCGCCGGCACGCTCGCGGGTCAAGGTCAGACTGAAGCTGGGGCGGTTGTCGGCGATGATCACCCCGTTGCGGTCATAGATCAGTCCGCGATTCGGTGGAATCGGCTGCACATGCACCCGATTGCTTTCCGACAGGGTCGAGTGGTGCTCGTACTGCACCACCTGCAGGTAGTACATGCGCAGCATCAGCACAGCCGTCATCAGCAGGATGAAAAGGGCGCCGACCAGCACGCGCTTGCGCACCACACGGGCGTCCTTTTCATGATCCTTGAGGCGAATCGGCTGGGGCATCGGCTACTGCTGACTATTTGTGATAGGGGTGCCCGGACAAGACCGTCCAGGCGCGGTACAGCTGCTCACCGATCAGGATGCGCACCAGCGGATGCGGCAAGGTCAACGGCGACAGCGACCAGCGCTGCTCACTGCGCGCGCAGACTTCCGGGGCCAGGCCCTCGGGGCCACCGACCATCAGGTTGACCGTGCGCGCATCCAGGCGCCATTTGTCCAGCTCCACCGCCAACTGCTCGGTGCTCCAGGGTCGCCCTTCGACCTCCAGGGTCACGATGCGTTCACCGGGTTGCACCTTGGCCAGCATGGCCTCGCCTTCCTGACGGATCATCCGCGCCACGTCGGCATTCTTGCCACGGGTGGTCAGGGGAATTTCCACCAGCTCGACGGACAGCTCGCCGGGCATGCGCTTGGCATACTCCTGCCAGCCTTCTTCCACCCAGCGCGGCATGCGCGAGCCAACGGCGATCAGTTTGATACGCACGAACCGGCGTCCTTACTGCTGATCCGCGCCCGGCTCGGGTGCGTGCTGGGCACGGCTCTGCTCGGCACCCTGCCACAGACGCTCCAGGTCATAGAACTGGCGCGCGGTGGGCAGCATCACATGAACGACGATATCGCCCAGGTCGAGCAGGGCCCACTCGCCGGTGTCCAGGCCTTCACTGCCCAGGGGGCGTACGCCCTTTTCCTTGGCCTTTTCCAGCACGTTGTCGACCAGCGACTTGACGTGACGGCTGGAGGTGCCGCTGGCGATCAGCATGAAATCGGTGATGCTGGTCTTGCCGCGCACATCGATGGTGGTGATGTCCTGGGCCTTGATCTCTTCCAGCGCGTCGATGGCCAGTTTGACCAGCTCTTCGCTCAACATTTTTGCCTGTGTCATAAGTAACTCGTTTGCCTCGTGTTCAATGTGCGCCACGGTAAAGGCCGTGGGCATGGATATAAGTCAGCACCGTGTCGGGCAGCAGATAACGCACCGACTTGCCGCTCGCCAACAAAGAGCGGATCTGGGTAGCAGACACCGCAAGCGGGGTCTGCCAGATAAAGGAAATCTGCCCACCCGGCCCTTGCAGGCTGAGCGGGTCATTGTTGCTGCGCGCCGCCAGCAGATTGCGCAGGGCTTCGGGCGCTTCGCTGTCGGCATCCGGCCGCTGCAGCACCAGAATATGGCAATGCTCCAGCAGCGCCTGCCAGCGATGCCAGCTCGGCAAGCCGCAGAAGGCATCCCAGCCCAGCAACAGAAACAGCTGGTCGTCCGCCGCCAGTTCCGCGCGTAGCGACTCTAGGGTGTCGATGCTGTAGGACGGTTTTTCGCGCTTGAGTTCGCGATCATCCACCCGCAACAGAGGCTCCCCCACCACCGCCAGCTCGACCATGGCCAGACGATCGGCGGCCGCCACCTGCGGCACCGCCCGATGGGGCGGGCGCGCGCTGGGAATCAAACGCAACTCATCCAGGGCCATAAACTCGGCCACTTCCAGGGCACCGCGCAAATGACCGATATGCACCGGATCAAAGGTGCCACCGAGGATGCCGATGCGCCTAGCCATTCTGCCCGCGCAGTTGACCGTCGCCGATCACCACATACTTCTCGCAGGTCAGCCCTTCCAGACCGACCGGGCCACGGGCATGCAGCTTGTCGGTGGAGATGCCGATCTCCGCGCCCAGGCCGTACTCGAAGCCATCGGCAAAACAGGTCGGGGTATTGAGCATCACCGAGGCGGAATCCACTTCGGCAATAAAGCGTCGGGCATGGCCCTGGTGCTCGGTGACAATCGCGTCGGTGTGGTGTGAGCCATGCTGGTTGATATGCTCGATGGCCTGTTCCAGGCCGTCGACCACGCGGATCGACAGGATCGCCGCCAGGTATTCGGTGTCCCAGTCCTCGGCCGTGGCCGGCACAGCTTCGATCAGTGCACAGGTCCGCGCGCAGCCACGCAACTCCACGCCCTTGGCGCGGAAACGCTCGGCCATGGCCGGCAAAAAGGCTGCCGCCACGGCCTGGTCGACCAGCAGGGTCTCCATGGCGCCGCAGATGCCGTAGCGGTAGGTCTTGGCGTTGAAGGCAATATCGCTGGCCTTGGCCAGGTCGGCCTGGGCGTCGACATAGACATGGCAGATGCCGTCCAGGTGCTTGATCACCGGCACCCGCGCGTCCTTGCTGATGCGCTCGATCAGGCCCTTGCCGCCGCGCGGCACGATCACGTCGACGAACTCCGGCATGCTGATCAGCGCCCCCACAGCGGCGCGGTCGGTGGTTTCCACCACCTGCACGCAGGCGGCTGGCAAACCGGCCTCGGCCAGGCCCTGCTGGATGCAGGCGGCGATGGCGCGGTTGGAATGGATGGCCTCGGAACCGCCGCGCAGGATGGTGGCGTTACCGGATTTCAGGCACAGGCTGGCGGCGTCGATGGTCACGTTGGGCCGCGACTCGTAGATGATGCCGATCACGCCCAGGGGCACGCGCATCTTGCCCACCTGAATTCCCGACGGGCGGTAGCTCATGTCGCGGATGGCACCCACCGGATCGGCCAAATTGGCGACCTGGCGCAAGCCCTCGATCATGCCGTCGATGCGGGCCGGGGTGAGGGCCAGGCGATCGAGCAGGGCCGGTTCCAGACCACCCGCCCGGCCGGCGGCCAGATCCAGCTCATTGGCGGCAGTCAGTTCGCTGCGGGCCGCGTCCAGCGCGGTCGCGGCGGCCTGCAGGGCGCGATTCTTCTGCGCAGTACTGGCCTGCGCAAGCACGCGGGAAGCCTGGCGGGCGGCTTGCCCCAGGCGGGTCATATAGTCGAGCACGGACTCAGTCATGGGCTACGCAGGTCTGGCAATTGGAAAAAGTCGCTGAGTATAGCGCCCGCGCCACGCCGCGCCCAGCGCTGCCGGACGCGCCGGCGCCACATGACGCAACGCCGCTGCAGGGTAGACAGCCCGTTCTGCCACCTGCGCGGTAACGCCTGCAGCCCCAGCCTGTGCACCGGCTAGCGGGATACAGTGACAAACCCGCACCCGCGCCGCCCGAAGGTTAGGTAAACAAAAACCGGGCAAATGTTTACCTTGCAGCCTGAAACAAGAACAGGCGGCCGACCGCCGGGGGTGACCATGCCTTACTGCACCGACTACAACCCGGGACGCCTCAACGACGCCCCCGAGGTCCTCCAGCTGGGCCCCTGGCGCCTGCATTACCAGGCCTACGCCCGCCATGCCGATGATCGCCGCAACCCGGTGCTGCTGCTGGGCGGCGCCTTCCAGAGCTTTCGCTCCTTTGCCAGTGAGGTGGAAGAGCTGCTGGCCGAACATCCGGTGATCCTGCTCGACCTGCCCAGCCAGGGCGGCAACCTGCAACTGGCGCCGGAACTGAGCCTGGAGCAGCTGGCCGACCTGATCGCCGCCTTCGCCGATGAACTGCGCCTGCCGCCCCTGATGCCCATCGGCCTGTCATATGGCTCGGCTCTGGCCGCACTGTTCGCCGCCCGCCACCCCGAACGCTGCGCCCGGGTGCTGCTGGCCGGCATTACCGCCTTTGGTCGCCCCGGCGCCCGCCTGCTCCTGCAGGAAGGCCTGGCCCTGCTGGCCGAGGGGCAGACCGAGGCCTTCGCCCACGGCGCCCTGACCGGTCTGCTCAACCCCCTGCGCCTGGCCCAGACCGGAGTCTCCCCGGTGTTTCGCAAGGCCCTGCTGCGGCAGATCCAGCGCCTGTCACCCGGCGATGTGGAGCGCTATCGACAGAACAGCCAGCGCCTGCTGGCCTTCACCGGCTTCCGCTGTCACCCCGCCAGCCCGACCCTGGTGCTGGCCGGCGAGCATGATCATTTCACCCAACCCTGGGAACATGCCCAGTTCGCCGCCGCCTGCGCCCATGCCCACTGCGCCCTGATCCACAACGCCGACCACCTGGCCCAGTTCGAGCAACGCGCCGCCTGCGCCCGGCTCTACAACCCCTTCCTGCGCGGCGACGACCTGCCGCTGCTGAGCCCCGGCAGCCAGCTGCTGGCGCCGGAGCAATTGCTGACCCTGGACAAACGTCACGAACCGCGCCGCCCGCCAGCGCAGCGCCAGGCACGGCTGCGCCACGCGGACGGGGGGGAATGGAAAGTGGAGCTGTGCGAACTGGGCTACTTTGGCGGCCTGTTGGCAGCGGAGCTGCCCGGCCAACTGCCGCCCCGGGGTTGGCAACTGCTGATCGCCGGCCAGCCGGCACTGCCGCTGCTGCCTTTGCGCCAGGACCCCGGCCAGCTGGCCTTTGTCCTGCCCCACAGCGAGCCCCAGAGCAGCCTGGCCCTGGCGGCCCTGCTGCAGCCCGCGGCGGCCTGCGCCTGAATCAGGCTCTGGCCTCTATCACCCGCACCAGGCCGGCAGCGCGACTGGGCGCCAGCCCCAGAGCCGGGGCGTCGCGACTGGGATCGAACACCTGCACCTGACGAAAACCGCAGCGCTGAAAGCCCTCGGCTATGGCTTCATTGCTGCTGTAGTGCAGCGGATAGTCACCACGGGTCAGACGGCCGATCAGCCCCACACCCCAACGCAGCTGGCGATAACGCGGGTGCTCCTTGAGGTCGGGATACAGCTCGGTCAGGTAGCGCCCCTGCGGGAAACCGCGTAACTGTTCAGCCAGACGGGCCCAGAAGGACTCGATCAGCGCCAGGGGGAAGTAGTTGACCAAGCCCTCGGTAATCACCACCACTGGCTGCTCTGGGTCCAGCTCGGCGAACAGTGCCGCCAGGCTCTGCTCACCCTGTTCGGCGAGGATATCCACCGCCCGCACCCGATGCCGCGCACCCAGCCAGCCCTGGGCGCCAAGCAAGCCACGCTTGCGCGCGGCCATGGCCGGCAGATCCGCCTCCAGATAGCGCAGCTGCGGATAGCGCGTGGTAAAGCGCCGCCCCCGGGGCGACAGCCCGCAGGCAATCTCCACCACCTGGGTCACGCCATCCTGCTCGATGGCGGCCGTCAGCTGGGCGTCGATCTGCAGATGGCGTTGCAGCAACAGCTGTTCGATGTCCAGGTCAAAGCCGACCCGCGCCGCCCAGCTGATGGGGCTGAGCAGACCATGCACGAAGCGTCCGAAGCCGGTCACAAAGGCCGGCTCGGCCAGGCGATGGCGATACCAGACGTATCCCGTGTAATGGGCACTGGGGCTGATATGGGCACTGCTGGCACGTTCAGTCATGGGTCAGGCTCTTCTTGTTATCATCACCTCAGAGGGTGCTTACAAAAGTAGCGAGCGACGGTCAGGCAAGGCGAAATCAGCCGAGAAAGCGCAGTGTACGAGCTGTACATGAGCATTTTGAGGCTGATTTCAACGCAGCATGGCCGAGCGCAGTAATTTGTAAACACCCTCTCAGCCTATGCCCCGCCGGAAGGCCATGACAGCCCATGCAAGAGCGACCCAACCTTAGTTTGCCCTGGCCCGACGGCCGCGCCCTGCCGGCGAGCTTCTTCGACCGCGACGCCTGCCTGCTGGCCCGCGAGCTGCTGGGCAAGGTTATCCGCCATCACCACCAGGGCCTGTGGCTGAGCGCACGGATCATCGAAACCGAAGCCTATTATCGTGAGGAAAGAGGCAGCCACGCCTCCCTCGGTTACACCCACAAACGCCGCGCGCTGTTTATGGACGGCGGGCATATCTACATGTACTACGCCCGCGGTGGCGACTCGCTGAATTTCAGCGCCCAGGGGCCGGGCAATGCGGTGCTGATCAAATCGGCCCTGCCCTGGCTGGATCAACATTCGGCAGCGGACAGCCTGGCGCGGATGCAGGCCAACAACCCAGACACCCATGGCCAGGCACGCCCGCGCGAACGCCTGTGCGCCGGCCAGACCCTGCTGTGCAAGGCCCTGAGCCTGAAGGTGCCG
The DNA here is from genome assembly GCF_009763245.1 of Pseudomonas xionganensis. GTDB lineage: Bacteria > Pseudomonadota > Gammaproteobacteria > Pseudomonadales > Pseudomonadaceae > Aquipseudomonas > Aquipseudomonas xionganensis. Next base: position 216,159 of record NZ_WKJZ01000003.1, read on the forward strand.
GACTGGGACGGCCAAGCCTTCGATCCGCAGCGGCTGTTTGTCGAGGATGTCGGCGAGTACCCCGCGCAAGTCGTGCAATGCCCGCGCCTGGGCATCCCGGCCGGGCGCGACGAGCACCTGCCCTACCGCTTCGTCGACGCCGCCTTCGCGCGTCATTGCACGCGCAACCCGCTGCGCCGTGGCCAGCGAATCGGGGAGCACTATCACCTGCTGGACAACGGGCAGACCAGCTTATGAGCGCCTGGTTCGACAGCCTGAGCCTATGGCTGGCGGCTCATCCCGAGTGGCTGGGGCTGGCGATTTTTCTTCTGGCCTTCGGTGAATGCCTGGCCATCATTGGCCTGCTGGTGCCCGGCACCGTGCTGCTCTTCGCAGTGGCAGCGCTGGCGGGCAGCGGCGCTCTGAGCCTGGGTCATACCCTGCTGCTGGCCTGGTGCGGTGGGGTGCTGGGGGATTTGCTGTCCTACGCCACCGGACGCTACTTCCACCAGGATATTCGCCGCCTGCCCGGACTGCGCCACCATCCGCAATGGCTGGCCGGCGCCGACCTGTACTTCCAGCGTTACGGCATCGCCAGCCTGCTGGTCGGTCGCTTTATCGGCCCGCTACGCCCCATGCTGCCGATGGTTGCCGGCATGCTCGATATGCCGGCACCGCGCTTTGTGCTGGTCAGCCTGCTGGCCTCGGTCGGCTGGGCCCTGGCTTACCTGTTGCCAGGCTGGGCCACGGGCGCCGCCCTGCGCCTGCCACTGCCGCCAGGCTTCTGGCCCCAGGCCGGGATAGTGGCGGCCGCCGTTGCCGGCATCTGCGTGCTGAGCCTGCAAGCCAGCCTGCGCGAAATGCGCCATAGCAGCCTGCTGGCCGCTGCCTGCGCCGCCCTGCTGCTCGCGGCCCTGAGCCTGGGCTACGCCCGGCTACAGGCCTTCGATCAAGGGTTGCTGCAGTTGCTGCAGCAGCAACGCCAGCCGGCCCTGGACAACGTCATGCTGCTGCTCAGCCAGCTGGGCGACGGACACAGCCTGCTGCTAGTCGCCAGCGCGCTGCTGGGCATTCTGCTGCTGGGACGACAATGGCGGGCGGCGGTCTTTGCCGGCCTGACCCTGCTCGGCACCGCTCTGGCAAATGCGCTATTCAAGCAACTGATTGCGCGCAGCCGTCCGGATACCCTGCTGGAGCCCCTGGGCAGCTTCAGCTTCCCCAGCGGCCACAGCTCGGCCAGTTTTGCCCTGTTTTTCGTCCTGGCCATTCTCGCCGGCCGCGAGCAACCGGCGCGCATGCGTATGACCTGGGTGGTCCTGGCCTGCCTGCCGGCCCTGGCGATTGCCGTCTCGCGCCTGTATCTGGGGGTGCACTGGCCCAGCGACCTGATCGCCGGTGCCCTGTTGGCCGCCTGCCTGTGTGCCGCCTGCCTGAGCCTGGTGCAATGGCACAGGCCGCTGCCAGCCCTGTCGGCACGCCTATGGTGGTGGCTGCTGCCGACCAGCCTGCTGACTCCCGTTCTGCTCGCCGGCTGGCAATGGCCGGCACAGCTGCTCGCCTATCTTTACTGAGCCCAGGGCGGCGGTGGTTCAGCCCCCGCAGGTTCGTCTTCGGCGTTTAGCAGGGCCTGGCGCCGCGCCTCCTCGGCCAGGGCGGCCTTGATCTCACGCATCACCGCGTCGATATCGGCGGCCTCTTCGGGGTCGTCGAATTCACCCGTCAGCACGCTCTGCGGAGTCAGGTTGCCGGCCTGGTACAGCGCCCACATTTCCTTGGCATATTTGGTGTACCTGAGCTCCGGGGCAAACTGGCCAAAATACTCGGCCATATTGCGCACATCGCGCTCCAGCATGCTGAACGCATGGTTGTTGCCGGCCGCATCCACCGCCTGGGGCAGGTCGATGATCACCGGGCCATCGGGCCCGAGCAGCACGTTGAACTCCGACAGATCGCCATGCACCAGGCCGGCGCAGAGCATCTTGACGATCTCCTGGATCATAAAGGCGTGGAATTCCCGAGCATCCTCGGGGTGCAGCTCGACATCGTTGAGACGGGGCGCCACATCACCTTCGCCATCATCGACCAGCTCCATCAGCAGGACGCCATCGAGAAAATCATAAGGTTTGGGCACCCGCACATCGGCCGCCGCCAGACGGAACAGCGCCGCCACTTCGGCATTCTGCCAGGCCTGCTCCTGCTCCTTGCGCCCGTACTTGCTGCCCTTGGCCATGGCCCGAGCCTGGCGACTGCCGCGCACCTTGCGGCCTTCCTGATACTCCGCGGCCTGGCGGAAGCTACGCTTGTTGGCCTCCTTGTAGACCTTGGCGCAGCGCAGTTCGTCGCCACAGCGCACCACATAGACCGCCGCTTCCTTGCCGCTCATCAGTGGGCGGATCACCTCGTCGACCAACCCGGCCTCGACCAGGGGTTCAATACGTTTGGGGGTCTTCATCAGCTTTGCTCTGGGGTCCTGTGTTGCCCGATGCGCGTTTGCCGCCCGTTATACGGCAATCCTTTGGCAGCGCCCAGCCTGATAACCCGACTATTGCCGCATCCCCCCACTTTGAAAGCCAGATTCGCCTTGGCGCCGCCCGGCCCAGCACCGACAATCTGCCCAACGCCCTCAGGACCACGCACCATGCTCGATTCAGAACACTGCTGGCAGGCCCTGTGCACGCGCGATGCCGCCTTTGACGGACGCTTTGTCTTCGCCGTGCGCAGTACCGGCATCTATTGCCGGCCCAGCTGCCCGGCACGCCGGCCGCTGCGGCACAACGTCAGCTTCTACCCCGATGCCGCCAGCGCCGAAGCCGCCGGCTTTCGTCCCTGCCGGCGCTGCTGGCCCCAGGGCCTGAGCCCGGCCGAACAGCTCGACCAACTGGTTACGGCGGCCTGTCGGCTGCTGGATCAGCACCCCCAGGGCTTAAGCCTGGAACAGCTGGCGGCACGCATCGGCCTGTCCGCCTCACACCTGGCCCGCGCCTTCAAGGCACGCACCGGCCTGACCCCCAAGGCCTGGAGCCAGGGCCGCCGACGCGCCCGCCTTGACGCAGAGCTCGGCCAGGCCGACAGCGTCCTGCAAGCCGCTCAGCAAGCCGGCTATGCCGACACCCGCGCCCTGTATCAGGGCAACGACGGCCTCAGCCCGGCGCAGCGACGCCAGCGTGGCGCCGGGGAAATACTGCGCTACACCATCGCCCCCTGCCCCCTGGGCCTGTTGCTGCTGGCCACCAGTGAGAAAGGGGCGTGCGCCCTGCTGTTCGGCAACAGCGCAAGTGATCTGGAAAGCGAGCTGCGCCAGCGCTTCGCCGCCGCCCAGTTGCAACGCGACGATCAGGCCCTGAGCGGCTGGCTGGAGCGGGTGATCACGCAGCTGGAGGAACCCCGGCGCGCCGCCCGGCTGCCCCTGGATATCCGCGGCACGGCTTATCAGCAGCGGGTCTGGCAGGCCCTGCAGCAGATTCCCAGCGGCCAGACCCGCAGCTACGCCGAACTGGCGCAGGCCCTGGACAGCCATCCGCGCGCCGTGGCCCGGGCCTGCGCCAGCAACCCCCTGGGCCTGCTGGTGCCCTGCCACCGGGTGTTGGCCAGTGGCGGCGGCCTAAGCGGCTACCGCTGGGGCCTGGAGCGCAAGGCCGCACTGCTGCAGAGAGAACGGGAGCAAGACGAAACAGCGCCATAATCCGCACAGGCTTTGGCATAGCCTGCCGGCGCACACGGCCCCTCAGATGCAATGCACAGCCCCTGTGCGGTAAAGCTGAGCGCTTGCAAAAACCCAAAAAAAGAGCGGCACCACCTACGTGGGCCGCTCTAAATCACGGAGTTGCATACATCATGACCGCTGCGCAGAACTGCAGCGACCTGTGTTGGATTACTTTTCCAGGATCGCGGTCACACCCTGACCGCCCGCCGCGCAAATCGAGATCAAACCACGGCCTTGCTGCGCCACCGACAACAGCTTGGCCAGGTTGGCGACGATGCGCCCGCCAGTGGCGGCAAAGGGGTGCCCAGCGGCCAGGGAACTGCCCTTGACGTTCATCTTGCTGCGGTCGATGGAACCCAGCGGCGCGTCCAGGCCCAGGCGGGTCTTGCAGTAGTCGGCGTCTTCCCAGGCCTTGAGGGTGCACAGCACCTGGGCGGCGAAGGCTTCGTGAATTTCGTAGTAGTCGAAGTCCTGCAGGCTCAGCTGGTTGCGCGCCAGCAGGCGCGGCACGGCGTAGGCCGGGGCCATCAGCAGGCCTTCCTTGCCGCCGACGAAATCCACCGCCGCGGCTTCTCCGTCCTTCCAGTAGGCCAGAATCGGCAGACCGCGGGCCTTGGCCCATTCCTCACTGGCCAGCAGCACCAGGGAGGCGCCATCGGTCAGCGGCGTCGAGTTGGCGGCGGTCAGGGTGCCACGTGGGCTTCGCTCGAAGCAGGGCTTGAGGGTGGCGAGCTTGTCCAGGCTGATATCGGCGCGCAGGTTCTGGTCACGGGTCAGGCCACGGAAGGGGGTGAGCAGGTCGTCGTGCCAGCCTTCGGCGTAGGCGGCGGCAAGCTTCTGGTGGCTGGCCACGGCCAGTTGATCCTGCTCGTCCCGGGGGATGGCCCAGGTCTGCGCCATCAGCTCGCAGTGCTCGCCCATGGACAGCCCAGTGCGCGGCTCGCCGTTACGCGGAATGGCCGGGGCCAGGTGGCGCGGGCGAATCTGCAGCAAACTCTTGATCTTCTCGCCGGCGCTCTTGCCACGATTGGCCTGCAAGAGAATCTGCCGCAGCCCTTCGTTGACCCCGATCGGCGCATCCGAGGTGGTGTCGACGCCACCGGCGATGCCGCATTCGATCTGCCCGAGGGCAATCTTGTTGGCCACCAGCAGCGCCGCCTCAAGGCCCGTGCCGCAAGCCTGCTGCAGGTCATAGGCCGGGGTTTCGGGGGCCAGGCGCGAGCCGAGCACGCATTCGCGGGTCAGGTTGAAGTCGCGCGAATGCTTGAGCACCGCACCGGCCACCACCTCGCCCAGACGCTCGCCATGCAGGTTGAAGCGCTCGACCAGGCCATCCAGTGCGCTGGTCAGCATCTCCTGGTTGCTCGCGGTGGCGTAGACGGTATTGGAGCGGGCGAACGGAATACGGTTGCCACCGACAATGGCGACACGGCGCGGCTGGGTCATGGATGACTCCTGATCAGATGAATGGCACACAGGCTAACCTGTCGCCACCGCCTGACATTGGCCGCCTTGCCAGTAGCGCTGGCTGGCCGGGTCAATTGCGCTTGTCGGCCGCCTGCGTAGAGTGGGCGCACTTTCGATAGCCGTGCTGGAGCCCGTCATGTCCGACCGTTACCTTGCCTTTGCCAACTCCCCCACCGGCCGCCGCCTGGTCAGCGCCCTCGGCTTGCCGGCGCCGCTGCGCCTGGAGCGCTGGCAGAGCGGGCGCAATCGCGTGGTGGATGGCGCCCTGTTGATCGGCGGAGACGGCAGCCTGGCCAGCGCCGTGGCCGGTTTCGGCAAGCGCTTGAGCGACAACCTGTTCGCTCCGCGCGAGGGCCAGTTCGAACTGCCACGCTGGACCGCCGAACACGGCCCCAGGCTCAAGGCCCTGGTGTTCGATGCCAGCCACCTGAGCCGTTTCGAGCAACTGATCGAGTTGCGCGACTTCTTCCAGCCGGCGCTCAGGGGCCTGGCCAACTGCCCACGGGTGGTGGTGCTGGGGCGCGCGCCGGAATCACTGAAAGACCCGATTTCCGCCAGCGTGCAACGCTCGCTGGAAGGTTTCAGCCGTTCCCTTGGCAAGGAAATCCGCCGTGGCGGTAACGTGCAGCTGATCTACGTGGGCAAAGGTGGCGAGGTGCAACTGGAAGGCGCGCTGCGCTTCTTCCTCTCGCCGAAAAGCGCCTATGTCTCCGGCCAGGTGCTGCGCCTGAATGCCTGCGGCGAACTGGTCAAGGACTGGACCCGCCCCCTGGCCGGCAAGAAGGCACTGGTCACCGGGGCCTCGCGCGGTATCGGCGCGGCCATTGCCGAAACCCTGGCCCGCGACGGCGCCGAGGTGCTGCTGCTGGATGTGCCAGGTGCAGCTCAGGCCCTGGAAGGACTGGCCGCACGCCTGGGCGGGCGCAGCCTGGCCCTGGATATCTGTGCCGAGGATGCGGCTGCGCAGCTGATCGAGGCACTGCCGGACGGCATCGATATCGTCGTGCACAACGCCGGCATCACCCGCGACAAGACCCTGGCGAAGATGAGCGACGATTTCTGGAACTCGGTGATCAAGGTCAACCTGAATGCCCCGCAGGTGCTGACCCAGGCCCTGCTGGACGCCGGCACGCTGCGCGACAACGGCCGCGTGGTACTGATTGCCTCGATCAGCGGCATCGCCGGCAATCTGGGCCAGACCAACTATGCAGTCAGCAAGGCCGGAGTGATCGGCCTGGCCCAGGCCTGGGCGCCAAGCCTGGCCAAGCGCGGCATCAGCATCAATGCGGTAGCCCCCGGCTTTATCGAAACCCAGATGACCGCCGCCATCCCCCTGACCATCCGCGAGGCCGGGCGGCGGATGAACTCGATGAACCAGGGCGGCCTGCCCCAGGATGTGGCCGAAGCCGTGGCCTGGTTCGCCCAACCGGGCAGCGGCGCAGTCAGCGGCCAGGTCCTGCGCGTCTGCGGGCAGAGCCTGCTGGGGGCTTGAGCCCCCCCGGACTGCATCCAGATTCGACGGCGGCGTAGGGTGGATGACGCTTTACCCATCCACCATTGGCGGTCTCAGTGGTGGATGAAAAGAGCGTCATCCACCCTACGGCTGCCTCAACTCGACAGATAGGACGAGCGGGTCAGGCCCAGACGCAGCGCATCGAGGAACTGGGTGCGTTCACGGGCGCTGATCTTGGCGCTGGCCACCTTGTCGCGGTAGTGGGTCATCAGCTCTTCGGGCGACAGGTGCACATAGCGCAGCATGTCCTCGATGGTGTCGTGGGTTTCGATGCCGGCATGCACCACGCTGCCATTGGCGCCCTGGTAGATATTTACCGAGTCGGTATCGCCGAACAGGTTGTGCATGTCGCCAAGAATTTCCTGGTAGGCACCGACCAGGAAGATCCCCAGCACATAGTCCTCACCCTCGCGCAGCTCATGCACCGGCAGACTGGTCTCGATCGACTGCTCGTCGACGTACTGGCGGATCTTGCCGTCGGAGTCGCAGGTCAGGTCCTGCAGCACGGCGCGACGCAGCGGCTCCTCGTCCAGACGCGACAGCGGCAGGATCGGCAGGATCTGGCCAATGGCCCAGGTGTCCGGCAGGCTCTGGAACACCGAGAAGTTGCAAATGTACTTGTCCGCCAGCTTGTCGTTGAGTTCGTCGAGCACCGCGCGGTGCGAACGCTGGCGGGCCTTGAGCTGGTTGTGCAGGCGCCGGCAGATGGCGAAGTAGCACTGCTCGGCCAGGGCCTTCTGCGCCAGGCTCAGCTTGCCGGCCGAGTACTGCGCGGCCACCTCCTCGATGTAATGGGTGGCGCGCCAGTAGGTTTCGGCAACCATTTCCGGGTCGCTGTCATCCAGCAGATCAATCAGCGCCTGGAGGATTTCCGGCTGCTCGGCGCCCAGGTCGATCTCCGGCACCTTGTCATTGTGCTTTTCCACGTCGGTGACCTGCACCAGCAGCACGGCGTGGTGCGCGGTCATCGCCCGGCCACTCTCGGAGAAGATATGCGGGTGGGGGATTTCCTGGCGGTCGCAGAACTCCTTGAGCATGTCGACCACGGCGTCGGCGTAGTCCTGCATGTCGTAGTTGATCGAGCTGGCGTTGCGCGAGTGGGTGCCGTCGTAGTCCACCCCCAGGCCGCCACCGACGTCGATATGATCCACCGGCAGGCCCAGGGCACGCAGCTCGCCGTAATAGCGGATGGCCTCGCGGAAGCCCTTGCGGTAGTCGGCGATATTGGCGATCTGCGAGCCCATGTGGAAATGCAGCAGGCGGATGCCCTGATCCAGCCCGGCAGCCTTGAAGCGCTCGACCACCTGCAGGATCTGCGCAGCGGACAGACCGAACTTGGACTTCTCGCCGCCGGTATCGGCCCACTTGCTGGAGGCCAGCGACGACAGGCGCACGCGCAGGCCGATCTGCGGCGCAACCTTGAGCTCGGCCGCCTCCTCGATCACCAGGCGCACCTCGGATTCCTTCTCGATCACGATAAACACGTTGTGGCCGAGCTTCTGCCCCATCAGCGCCAGGCGGATAAATTCGCGGTCCTTGTAGCCGTTGCAGACGATGGTGCCGCCCTTCGGCGCCAGCGCCAGCACCGCCAGCAGCTCGGGCTTGGAGCCGGCCTCCAGGCCGATGGAGACGTTCTGCGTGGCGATGATGTTCTCCACCACCGCTTCCTGCTGGTTGACCTTGATCGGGTACAGGGCGGTGTAGCAGCTCTGGTACTCATGACGGGCGATGCTGGCGTCAAAGGCGCCGGTCAGGCGCCGTACGCGGTCCTGCAGAATATCCGGGAAACGCACCAGCAGCGGCAGCGACAGACCGCTCTGACGCAGCTCATCGACCTGCGCCGAGAGGTCGATGGGCGCGCTGTCCGGACCATTGGGACGCACTTCGACACGGCCGGCATCGTTGATCGAGAAGTAACCGGCGCCCCAGTGGCGGATGCCATAGACACTGCGGCTGTCGGCCACTGTCCATTGGCTGCCGTCGTCTTTGCGTGTGCGTCGTGCGGACATTGAAGTCTCCCGTGTGGATCAGCAAGGCAGGCCTGGGGCCCGACAGAAAAATAGAGGTGCGAGATGACACTTGCGCGGCGGTTGACCGGCGCGCCTGTGCAAAGTTTAGGAAAAGACCGCTCAGCCGCCGGATTTCTTTGCCCGGAAGCCGCGTTTGCTCAGTTCGGCCAGCAGCAGTTCGACGTGATCACCCTGGATCTCGATCACCCCATCCTTGAGGGCACCGCCACAGCCGCAGCGTTTCTTCAGGGCACTGGCCAGCTCCTTGAGCGGCTCCTCGGCCAGCGGCACGCCGCTGATGGTGGTGACCGTCTTGCCGCCACGGCCTTTGCTTTCCCGGCGCACCCGGGCGATGCCGTCACCGGCGGGCAACTGACTCTGCTTGCACAGACAGGCGGCCACAGGCTGGCCGCAGTCCGGGCAATGCCGACCGCTGTCAGTGGAGTAGACGAGTCCGCCCAGGGCGGAAAGTGACGCAGCTTTCTTGACCACCGGCTTGTCCTCGTAGGGGTCAGGATAGCGACTGGCCGACCGCAGTCGACCGCGAAGCCCCACTCAGGCAGGGGCAGCGCAGGCGGACTGGCGTCCGCCAAAAAGGTCGCGCAGTGTAACGGCAAAAAACCGCCTTGCTAAGTATGGATTTGCGTCATCCTGCGGCACTTTGGCGACGCCGTTCGCCATCATGCACAAAGCGCTCGGAATCCGCGACGCCGTAGGCTGCGCCATGCGCACCGAAGCCCGGCGCCAGGGACAGGCGGTGCGCACGGCGCACCCTACCGGGCAGCCAGGTAACGCTCCAACGCCGCCAGGGAATCCGGGCAATACGGCAGACGACGGGTTTCCTCCAGGGCCTGCTCGACGCTGATAAAGCGCGCCTCCAGCACTTCTTCCGGCTGCAGCACCAGGGGTGCATCGGATACCGCCGAATAAACCATGCACCACAGGCGGCTTTCCGGCGCGTCATAGAAGAAGTGGGCATGCTCGACCAGGGGCGCATCGACGATGCCCAGTTCCTCGGCCAGCTCACGCGCGGCCGACTCGGCATAGCTCTCGTTCTCCAGCACCATGCCGCCGGCGGCCACGTCCCAGTAGCCGGGATACAGCGCCTTGCTCAGGGTACGCCGATGCACGCAGAGCAGGCCGGCCGAGTTGAACAGCAGGATATAGCTGCCACGACCGATCAGGCGGCGCTCACGCAGCTCGCTGCGCAGCACGCCGCCCAGCGGACGATCCTGCTCATCGACCCAAGCGATGCGCTCGGCATCGGAGGCGACGCGGTGGGCCGCCTCGGCTGCACTCCAGTTCATCAATCAACCCTGGCTCAGTAACTGGCGCAGGTCGATCAGACCGGCATTGGCCCGGGAGATGTAGTTGGCCATCACCAGCGAATGGTTGGCCAGCAGGCCATAGCCGCTGCCGTTGAGCACCATGGGGCTCCACAGGGTTTCCTGGGCTGCCTCCAGCTCGCGGATCACCTGACGCAGGCTGACGGTGGCGTTCTTCTTGGCCAGTACATCGGCAAAATCCACCTCGATGGCGCGCAGCAGATGGGCCAGCGCCCAGGCCTGGCCACGGGCCTCGTAGAACACGTTGTCGATCTGCAGCCAGGGCGTCTTGTAGCTGCCCTCGCTGCTTTCCACCCCTTGCAGATGCTCCGGCTCCACCAGTTCGGTATTCAGGCGCACCTGGCCGACGCTGGCGGACAGGCGCTGGGACAGCGAACCCAGGCGAGTGGTGGCATCGCCCAGCCAGTTGCTCAGATTATCGGCACGGGTATAGAACTGTGCGTTGGCCTGGCTGGTATCGGCCAGACGCCCCTGGTAGCGCTCCAGCAGCTTGATGGCGGCCGCGTACTCGGATTCCGAGGCCGGCAGCGCCCAGCTCTTGTGGTCGAAATGAAACAGCGGCTCGGCCTTGGCCAGGTCGGGATCCTCGGTCGATTGCGACTGCGAGCGGGCAAAGTCCTTGCGCAAAGCTCGGGAGAAATCACGCACCTGCACCAGCACGCCGAATTCCCAACTGGGCATGTTGTCCAGCCACAGCCCTGGCGGGGCGAGGTCGTTGGCCAGGTAGCCACCCGGCTTGTTGAGCAGGGTGCTGGCCACGGCCTTGAGGGTTTCCACCGAGGTATAGCCCTTGACCAACTGGTGGCCCTGGGACTGGGCAGCCGCTTCGGCATGCTGCTGTACCGAAAATGGCGCCGGTTCCTGGCTCCAGTACCAGCCCACCACCAGGGTCAGCAGCAGGTACAGGCCCAGGCCAGCGGCGACGGCACGCCCGGCCCAGCCACCGGCAAAATAGCTGCGTACGTTGTCCACCGAGTTCGCCGCTCCATCGCGGGCGGTCGCGGTGCGCTTCTTCCAATCCAGCATGAGGGTGTCCTTTGTCTGTCTGTCAGGGCCAGGCGACAGCGCGCGCTGGCCATTCGACCGCAACCCGGCAGCAGGGTTGCGCCATACCTGTCCACTATAAGTGAAGCGGCGCCATGCTGCGCACTACCCCTGGACAAACTAAGGGTCTGTTGCCGCCTCGTTCGCCGCTGCGCCCCATGGGCGCGCCCTGGTGAAACTTGTACCAAAATTGTGCAGAGGTAGACATATGGCTGGCGCCAGATGATCGACGGCACTGGTAAAAGTCCCGGGCAGTGATAGCATCGGAACACCTGAGCCATCACTGCGCCATCATCGAAACCAGGGCCATGACCGAGCACGAAGACCCCAGCCGCGACCGCCTCAAGCAACACTTCGCCCAACGCGTGATCAACCAGGCGCGCCAGGTGCTGGAAGTCTGGCAACGCCTGCAGCGCAGCGAATGGCACGACAGCGGCCTGCTGGAACTGGGCGAGGCCAGCCTGCTGTTGCAACGCTACGCCGAGCGTTTCGAGCAGGTCGAACACGCCCAGCTGGCGCGACAGATCGGTCAGTGCCTGCAACTGGCCACGGACAACCGCGGGCGCCTCAATAGCCAGCTGATCAGCCAACTGAGCGAACTGATGCAGCGCCTGTCGCGCACCGGCCTGCGCCATGGAGATACGTTCGAGCAGACCGTTCTGCCACCCCTGCGCAAGCCGGTCTATCTGGCCCTGCAACACCATGAGCAGGCCGAACAGCTGGCCCAGCGCCTGGCCTTCTTCGGCATGAGCGCAGTGGCCCTGGACAGCGCCAACGCCTTTCGCAGCGCCATGCTCGAACGCCATCCGGCCGCCATCCTGATGGAAGTGGACTTCTCCGGCCCCGGCCTCGGCCTGCAGCTGGCCGAAGCCGTGCAGGAAGGCCTGGAGCAGAAGATCCCGCTGCTGTTCTTCAGCCATCAGGACACCGATACCCCAACCCGCCTGGCCGCCGTGCGCGCCGGCGGCATGGAGTTCTTTACCGGCACCCTGGACGCCTCCAACCTGTTCGAGCGCATCGAGGTACTGACCCATGTGGCCCAGTACGACCCCTACAAGGTGCTGATCATCGACGACTCCAAGGCCCAGGCGACCCACACCGAGCGGGTCCTCAACAGCGCCGGGATCATCACCCGCACCCTGCTGGAGCCCCTGCAGGCCATGGACCAGCTGGCCGACTTCCAGCCGGATCTGATCATCCTCGACATGTATATGCCCGCCTGCAACGGCCCGGAACTGGCCAAGGTGATTCGCCATAACGACCGCTATGTCAGCGTGCCGATCATCTACCTGTCCGCCGAGGACGACCTGGACAAGCAGCTGGACGCCATGAGCGAGGGCGGCGACGACTTCCTCACCAAGCCGATCAAGCCGCGCCATCTGATCGCCACCGTGCGCAACCGCGCCGCCCGCGCGCGCAGCCTCAAGGCGCGCATGGTGCGTGACAGCCTCACCGGCCTGTACAACCACACCCACACCCTGCAGCTGCTGGAAGACGCCCGCGTGCGCGCCGAGCGCGACGGCCAGCCGCTGAGCTTTGCCATGATCGACATCGACTACTTCAAGAAGGTCAACGACACCTACGGCCACCCCATGGGCGACCGGGTGATCAAGAGCCTGGCCCTGTTCCTCAAGCAGCGCCTGCGCAAGAGCGACCATATCGGCCGTTATGGCGGCGAGGAATTCGCCGTGGTCATGCCCGATACCGACGCCGAGACCGCCAAGCGGGTGCTGGACGATATTCGCGAACGCTTCGCCCAGATCCAGTTCTCCGCCCAGCCCCACGACCTGTCCTGCACCTTTAGCAGCGGCATCGCTCAGCTCGGTGCCGGCCTCGACGGCAAGCTGCTCTCGCAGCAGGCCGACCAGGCCCTTTATGTGGCCAAGCATGGCGGGCGCAATCGGGTGGATGTGTTCAGCGCATAACGTGACGCCGCGCACACTGTCATAAGTCTGCAATCAAACCGCAATAACCTCAGCGCATCGGCCGCTCGCCCTATCCGGGCAGGCGGCACCGGCCCCCACCCATCGGTCGAGCCCTATGCGCCTGAAATTCCTGACCAATCTCAATACCCTGCTGCTGGTGACCGTGTGCATCGCCCTGGCGGTCACCCTGTGGTGGTCGCAGCGCGCCCTGGAGCGCCCCTACCAGCTGATGGCGCGCTACCTGACGCTGTCCCAGCAGTTCCAGCAGCAGGTGTCCTATAACGTGCTCGGCTACCTGGACAGCGGCGACGCCCTGCGCCATAGCGCCGCCGTCCAGGCCCTGGGCGAGCTGGAGCAGGCGCTGGACGAGCTGCCCAGTTCGCTGGCCGCCAACCTGCGCCCCAGCCTTGCCGAGTTGCAGGGCTTTACCGCCAACCAGCTGCTCGCCGCCGGCAAGCTCTCCGGCGACCCGCAAGGCCTGCTGCTGCAGGCCGAACGGGAGATGGATGGCGCCCTGGAGCAGCTGGCCCAGTATGCCGACAGCAGCAACGCCAGCGCCGCCGCCGACTACCGCCGCCCGCTGTTCAACGCCGCCCGTCATTTGGCCCGCCTGGGCCATGCCCGCGACCGCCTGATCAGCAGCGGCCGCAGCGAACTGGCCAGCGAGCTACAGCGCGAACTGACAGCCCTGCAGCGCCAGGCCGAAAGCCTGCAGACCCTGCCCCTGCTCGGCGTCGAGGAAACCGCCAGCGCCGCCAGCAGTTTCGCCGACCTGCTCGGCCTGGACAGTGACAGCAGTGAGCAGCAGGCCGAAGACCGTGGCGTGGCCCTCAAGCGCGATTTCGCCAGCCTGATCCAGCGCTACCCGGCGGAGCTGCAACGCACCCGCGCACTGATCGAGCAGCGCGGCCAGCTGGCCAGCAGCACCCGCCAGCAACTGACCCAGGTGCAGGAACAGCTGGCGGCCCTGGAACCCCTGGTACGCGCCGAACACGGGCGCATCCAGGGCGAAGTGCAACTGATCCTCGGCCTGATGATCGGCCTGATCCTGCTGATCGCCCTGGTGGTGGACCGCATCCAGCGACGCCTGACCCAGATCCTCACGCGCCTGGTGCCCTCCCTCTCGGCCTGGGCCCAGGGCGATTTCGCCACGGATGTGCGCCTGGGTTCGAAGATCCGCGAACTGGGCGATATCGAGGCCTCGCTCAACCGCCTGCGCGCCTATCTGGTCGATTTGGTCGGCACCATTCGCGTGCACGCCGAGGAAGTGGTGGGTTCCAGCCGTACCCTGGCCGACCTCAGCGGCGGCTTGCATGTGGGCGCCGAGCGCCAGGCCGGCGACACCGCACAGATTCGCGATGCCCTTGGTGAGCTGCAGGGCACCATCGCCCAGGTCGCCGGCGATGCCAGCCAGGCCGCCGACGCCAGTCGCGATGCCGACCGCGCCCTGGAAAAGGGCCAGCGGGTGATTCGCCAGAGCCTCGACGGCCTGCATTCGCTGGTCGACGAGGTGCAGGGCAACGCCCAGGCCATCGAGCGCCTGGCCGAGGAAACCACCACCATCGGCAACGTGCTCACGGTGATTCGTGGCATCGCCGAACAGACCAACCTGCTGGCGCTCAACGCCGCCATCGAAGCGGCCCGAGCCGGTGAGCTTGGGCGCGGCTTTGCCGTGGTGGCCGACGAAGTGCGCTCGCTGTCGCAACGCACCAGCGGCGCCACCGAGGAAATCCAGAACCTGATCGCCCGCCTGCAGCAGGCCGCCCTGCAATCCGTGCAGGCCATGCGCATTCAGGTCGAGCATGCCGAGGCCACCGCCACCCAGGCCGAAGCCGCCGACGGCGCCCTGGACGAGATCGTCGCCGCCATCCGCACCATCGCCAGCATGGCCGAACGCATCGCCGACGCCACCGCCCAGCAAAGCGGCGCCGCCACGGAAATTCGTGGCCATAGCGAGCGCATCCATCAATTAGGCGGGGAGAACCTGCAACGCATCGGCCAGGGTCGCCACCAGGGTGAACAGCTGCTGCAGCTGGGTGGGCAGCTGAATACCGCCGTGCAGGCCTTTCGCCTGTAACCGCTGCGGGCCCGCGCCGAACCTTCCGTCCGTCCGCAATATCCGCTGACACCCTGCGCCACCCGGTCGCCTGGGGTCGGCGCGCGGACTTGGGTATGATGCGGGCACATCCGCTTCGCGAGACTGTCATGCACCGCCTGATCTGCCTGCTTCTGCTGCTCTGCGCCCTGCCTGCGGGCGCCAACCTGTTCGACAAGGCTCCCTCGACCCAATTGTTCGGTGAGCCGCTGAACAACAGCGCTGATTTTTTGCCGGTGCGCGAAGCCTTCCGTCTCAACCTGCTGGAGAGCAGTGCCGACTCGATCAAGCTGCAGTTCGTCGCGGCCGAGGGCTACTACCTCTATCAGCATCGTTTCAGCTTCCGCAGCGAACCGGCCGACAGCGGCCTGGGTGACGCACGGTTGCCCGCCGGCACACCCAAGACCGACGAGTACTTCGGCGATGTCGAGGTCTACTACGGCATCGTCGATATCGAGATCCCCCGTGATCGCCCCCAGGGCCAGCCCTTCGACCTGCATGTGGGCTATCAGGGCTGCGCCGACAAGGGCCTGTGCTACCCGCCGGAAACCGAGGTGCTGCGTATCGGAGGCGAAGCCGGCGGCAATGCGCCCGCTACGCCGGGCAGCGCCTGGAGCTGGAGTGACCTGGCGCTGTTCTTCCTCGGCGGCCTGGCCCTGACTTTCACCCCCTGCGTACTGCCGATGCTGCCGATCCTCAGCGGCGTGGTGCTGCGCGGACAGCCAGGCGGAGCGCGCAGCCTGGCCCTGGCCCTGGCCTATGTCCTGCCCATGGCCCTGAGTTTTGCCGTACTTGGCGCGCTGATGGGCCTGTTCGGCGCCGAACTCAATCTGCAGGCGCGCCTGCAATCGCCCTGGGTGCTGGTGCCCTTCGCCCTGTTCTTTGCCCTGTTTGGTGCCGCCAGCCTGGGTTTTCTGGAGATGCGCCTGCCAGCCGCCATCGACGCCCCCCTGCAGCGCCTCAGCCAGCGCCTGCATGGCGGCACCATCTACAGCGCTGCGGCCCTTGGCGTGCTGTCCAGCGTGCTGGTCTCGCCCTGCGTCTCGGCGCCCCTGGCCGGTGCCCTGCTGTATATCAGCGCCAGCGGTGACGCACTCGGCGGTGGCCTGAAACTGCTGGCCCTGGGCCTGGGCATGGGTACGCCCCTGGTGCTGTTTGCCGTCGGCGGCGGCGCCCTGCTGCCCAAGTCCGGCCCCTGGATGCTCACCGTGCGCAACCTGTTCGGCGCCCTGCTGCTGGCGGTGGCCATCTGGCTGCTGGAGCGGGTGGTGCCCGGCCCGGTCAGCCTGGCCCTGTGGGGCTTGCTGGCAGGCGGCGTGGCCCTGTGGCTCGGCGCCCTGGAGCTGACACCCAAGACCCATCACCAGAAGCTCGCCCAACTGCTCGGCCTGCCGCTGCTGGTCTATGCCCTGGTCGCCTGGTTCGGCGCCCTGCAGGGCCAGGATGACCCGCTGCGCCCCCTCGGGCGCATGACCGCAGTCGCCGAGGCCAGCGCACCGCTCAAGAGCGACTGGCAGACCCTGACCACCCCAGCCGAACTGGACGCCGCCTTCGCCCGCGCCCGCCAGGCCGGCCAGCCGCTCTTGCTGGACTGGTACGCCGACTGGTGCATCAGCTGCAAGGTGATCGAACGTGAAGTGCTGGGCGATCCGAGCGTAAGCAGCCAGCTGGGGAGCTACCAGCTGGTGCGCTTCGATATCACTGAAAGCAACGCCGCACAGCGCGCCCTGCTCGACCGCTACCAGCTGTTCGGCCCGCCGGCCATCCTGCTGTTCGACGCCAAGGGTGACGAATGGCGCGATCTGCGTGTCGTAGGGGAGATCGACGCCGCAACCTTTGCCGCTCGCCTGGGTAACGCCCGCGAACGCTTCTAAGCCGCTCGGTCATATATCTGACGCAATCTGCGGCCATCGTGTTGGCTACTGCAGGCAACTGGACAGTCTCTGCCCAGCTGCGGCATAGTCCTGCGCAGCGCAAAAACAAGGAAGCATCGCCATGGCGACCCTATTGGTACTGCACGGCCCCAATCTCAACCTGCTCGGCACCCGCGAGCCGGATAAATACGGCGCCACCACCCTGAGCGAGATCAACCAGGACCTGGAGCGTCGCGCCCGCGAGGCCGGCCATCATCTGCTGCATCTGCAGAGCAATGCCGAATACGAGCTGATCGAGCGTATTCACGCCGCAAAAGGCGAAGGTGTCGACTTTATCCTGATCAATCCCGCCGCTTTTACCCACACCAGTGTCGCATTACGTGACGCGTTGCTGGCGGTGAGCATCCCATTCATCGAAGTGCACCTGTCCAACGTGCACAAACGTGAAGCCTTCCGCCATCACTCCTACTTTTCCGATGTCGCAGTCGGGGTGATCTGCGGTCTGGGCGCCAGTGGTTATCGCCTGGCCCTGGAAGCGGCACTCGAACAATTGGCTGCGCGCGAGTGACTCGACGCACAGCCACACAGCCCTACCTCACCTCTGGGAGTTGACCATTCATGGATATTCGTAAAGTCAAAAAGCTGATCGAACTGCTGGAAGAGTCCGGTATCGACGAGCTGGAGATTAAAGAAGGCGAAGAGTCGGTGCGCATCAGCCGCCACAGCAAGCAGCCGGCCTATGCGCCGCAGCCGATGTACGCCCAGGCCCCGGCCGCCGCACCGGTAGCCGCCCCTGCCGCCGCCCCGGTGGCTGACGCCGCCCCGGCCGCACCCAAGCTGAACGGCAGCGTGGCCCGCTCGCCGATGGTCGGCACTTTCTACCGCGCGGCTTCGCCGACTTCGGGTAACTTCGTCGAAGTGGGGCAGACCGTGAAGAAGGGCGACATCCTGTGCATCGTCGAAGCCATGAAGATGATGAACCACATCGAGGCCGAAGCCAGCGGCGTGATCGAATCCATCCTGGTGGAAAACGGCCAGCCGGTTGAGTACGACCAGCCCCTGTTCACCATCGTTTGATGCGCGGGGAGCCTGCAATGCAGAAGCTGGAAAAAGTCCTGATCGCCAACCGTGGCGAAATCGCCCTGCGCATCCTGCGCGCCTGCAAGGAACTGGGCATCAAGACGGTGGCCGTGCACTCCACCGCCGACCGCGAACTGATGCACCTGGGCCTGGCCGACGAATCCGTCTGCATCGGCCCGGCCTCCGGCGCGCTGTCCTACCTGAATATCCCGGCCATCATCAGCGCCGCTGAGCTGACCGGCGCCACCGCCATCCACCCGGGCTATGGCTTCCTCGCCGAGAACGCCGACTTCGCCGAGCAGATCGAAAACTCCGGCTTCGCCTTTATTGGCCCGAAAGCCGAGACCATCCGCCTGATGGGTGACAAGGTGTCGGCCAAAGAGGCCATGATCAAGACCGGCGTACCGGTGGTGCCCGGCTCTGACGGCCCGCTGCCGGAAGACGAAGAAGAAGCCCTGCGCATCGCCCGTGAAGTGGGCTACCCGGTGATCATCAAGGCCGCCGGCGGCGGCGGTGGTCGCGGCATGCGCGTGGTGCACAAGGAAGAAGACCTGATCAAGTCGGCCAAACTGACCCGCACCGAAGCCGGTGCCGCGTTCGGCAACCCGATGGTCTATCTGGAAAAGTTCCTCGGCAACCCGCGCCACGTGGAAGTCCAGGTGCTGTCCGACGGCCAGGGCAACGCCATTCACCTGTACGACCGCGACTGCTCGCTGCAGCGCCGTCACCAGAAGGTGATCGAGGAGGCTCCGGCCCCCTATATCGATGAAAAGGCCCGCGCCGAAGTGCTCAAGCGCTGCGTCGATGCCTGCGTCGAAATCGGCTACCGCGGCGCCGGCACCTTCGAGTTCCTCTACGAAGACGGCCGCTTCTACTTTATCGAGATGAACACCCGCGTGCAGGTGGAGCATCCAGTCACCGAGATGATCACCGGCTTCGATATCGTCAAGGAGATGCTCAGCATCGCCGCTGGCAACAAGCTGTCGATCAAGCAGGAAGACGTGAAGATCCTCGGTCACTCGGTCGAGTGCCGGATCAACGCCGAAGACCCGGACAACTTCATGCCCAGCCCCGGCAAGGTCAAGCACTTCCATGCCCCGGGCGGCAACGGCGTGCGCGTCGACTCGCACCTGTACAGCGGTTACAGCGTACCGCCGCACTACGACTCGCTGATCGGCAAGCTGATCACCTTCGGCAAGGACCGCGACGAAGCCATGGCGCGCATGCGCAATGCCCTGGACGAGATCGTGGTCGACGGCATCAAGACCAACGTGCCCCTGCACCGCGACCTGGTGCGCGACAAGGGTTTCGTCAAAGGGGGCGTGAATATCCATTACCTGGAGAAGAAACTGGGTATGGATAAGCACTAAACCCATGACCTGCTGCGCGTCGGCGGCCCTGCGTTAAAAGTGGCCGAGGAATGCTCATTTACACATGTAAACTCCGCTTCCTCAGCCACTTTGACCAGCCAAAGGCTGTTACTACGTAGCGCCTTGTTCCGCTCTAGCTCGCGAGGTCATGACTGAAATGCTCAACAAGGGCTGCCATTCGGCAGCCCTTGTCGTTTCAGCGACCGAACTGGCAAGCCGCCTACCCCATCAAGTAAGCTGCGCGCCAATTTGCGCCGTCCGCCACAGTGTTCACGAGGTATGCCATGCCCTGGTTACAAGTCCGTCTCGCCATTACTCCGGAACAGGCGGAAACCTTTGAGGATGCCCTGCTGGAAGTGGGCGCCGTCTCGGTAACCTTTATGGACGCCGAAGACCAACCGATTTTCGAGCCGGATCTGGGCACCACACCCCTGTGGTCGCACACCCACCTGCTCGCCCTGTTCGAGGCCGATACCGATGCCAACGCGGTATTCGCTCACCTGCAGTTGCTGATCGGCAGTGAGCTGCCGGAACACCAGGCCGAGGTGATTGCCGACCAGGACTGGGAGCGCAGCTGGATGGATGGCTTTAAGCCCATGCGTTTCGGCCAGCGCCTGTGGATCGTGCCAAGCTGGCACGCCGCGCCGCAGCCTGAGGCGGTCAATCTGCTGCTCGACCCGGGCCTGGCCTTCGGCACCGGCACCCACCCGACCACTGCGCTGTGCCTGGAATGGCTGGACGGCCAGAACCTCACCGACTGTAACGTCATCGACTTTGGCTGCGGCTCGGGGATTCTGGCCATCGCCGCCCTGCTGCTCGGCGCGCCCCAGGCCCTGGGCACCGATATCGACCCTCAGGCACTGGAAGCCTCCCGCGACAACGCCTCGCGCAATGGCATCGAGCCGGCACGTTTCCCGGTCTACCTGCCGGCGGATATGCCGCAGCAGCCCGCCGATGTGGTGGTCGCCAATATCCTCGCCGGCCCGCTGGTGGCGCTGGCGCCGCAGATCACCGCGCTGGTCAAGCCCGGCGGGCGCCTGGCCCTGTCGGGGATCCTCGGCGAACAGGCCGAAGAGGTGCGCGCAGCCTACGCGGCGGCCTTCGACCTCGACCCCACGGCGGAAAAGGATGGTTGGGTACGGATCAGCGGTATTCGCCGCTGACTGCCGTTTTTTCAGGGACATACGTTAGACTAGGCGCCGGCCGACCCCACGGTCGGCCCTCGCGACCTTCGCCTGGCCGGATTGCCACATGACCCAGAGTTACGTCACCCAGTGCCCCCATTGCCGCACCAGCTTTCGCGTCAACCCGACGCAGCTGGCCGCCGCCCATGGAGCGGTGCGCTGCGGGGCCTGCCTGCATGTGTTCAATGCCGCCCAGCAGCTGCGTGAAAGCGGCGTACTGCCTGCTGCACCCGCCCCCCAGGCAGTCAACAAGCCGGCGCCGACACCAGAGAAGCCTGCCGCGCCCGTTCGCCCACCTGCCGCACCCGCACCCGCACCCGCACCAAGCCAGGCTGGCAACCCAGCCAAGGCCAACGACGATACCCTGTGGATTCATGACGACCTGGATCTGGACGACCTCGACTTGGATGAAGAACTGGCCAAGCTGGAGGCTCAGGAACAGGAGTTTTCCCGCCAGTTTCTCACCACCGAGGCCGCCCCTCAGCCTGCCGAGCGTCTGCTGCGGGCCAGCGAGGCCGAGCCGGTGGTGGATGAAAGCTGGACCCAGGCCCTGCTGCACGACAGCCCCGAGCCAATCAAGGCCAGCCCGCCATTACGCACAGTGCACCCCACACCGCCACCAGCGGCCGACGATAAACCCGTACCCGCAGCAACCACTAACCGCCCAGCCAGCAACATTAGTGCCGCCGCGCCCGGGCAAGAGCCCCTGGATACGCTCGGTCTGACGGCCGAGATCAGTGACCGCCGCGCCGATCACAGCTTCGACACACCGCCCGTGAACGCCCTGCCAGAGCATCCCGAGGCAGATGATGACGTTGAGGACGAAACAGCCCCGCTGCCACCCGACAAGCCCCAGCGCAACGAACCGGCCCTGCGTGACGACAATCTGTTTGAACTGGACGACGAACCCCTGCAACTCGACTGGCGCCCGCAACAGCGCAAGCCCTGGGGCCGCTGGCTGGGCTGGAGCCTGCTCAACCTGCTGGGTGCCAGCGCCCTGGCCGGCCAGTATGTGGCCTACAACTTCGAACAGCTGGCGCGCCAGGATCAATACCGCCCCTGGTTCGAGCAGCTGTGCCCGGCCATTGGTTGCCAGCTGCCATCCAAGGTCGATATCAGCCAGATCAAGAGCAGCAACCTGGTGGTGCGCAGCCACCCGCAGTTCTCCGGCGCCCTGGTGGTCGACGCCATCCTGTATAACCGCGCACCCTTTACCCAGCCCTTCCCGCTGCTGGAAATGCGCTTCGCCGATATCAACGGCCAGCTGCTGGCCAGCCGCCGCTTCAAACCGGGCGAATACCTGGCCGGTGAACTGGCCGGTCAGGCGCAGATGCCGCCGCAAACGCCCATCCATATTTCCATGGACATCCTCGACCCTGGCGCCCAGGCGGTGAACTACAGCCTGAGCTTCCACTCCCCCGAATAGTGCGCGCCAGACCCGGGATGACCGCCTGTCCAAACCCTCAGGCATAAGCCGACAGCTGTTCAGAATTTGTTCAAAACAGCCTTTATCCGGTCATCCAGAGCAGGTATGATCTCCCCCCTTTTCGAACTCTCCTATTGGTCTCAACAGCACGTCTCTTGAGCAGGGAAGCCCTATGTCGGCGCTATGCATCGGCCCCTACACACTGCCCAACTCGCTGATCCTCGCCCCCATGGCGGGCGTCACCGATCAGCCGTTCCGCCAGCTGTGCAAACGCCTGGGTGCCGGCCTGGTGGTGTCGGAGATGGTCACCAGTGATACGCGCCTGTGGCACACCCGCAAGTCGAGTCTGCGCATGATTCACAGCGGCGATGCCGAACCGCGCTCGGTACAGATCGCCGGCGGCGACCCCGAGATGCTCGCCGAAGCGGCGCGGCGCAATGTGGAACTGGGCGCACAGATCATCGATATCAATATGGGCTGCCCGGCCAAGAAGGTCTGCAACAAGGCCGCCGGCTCCGCCCTGCTCAAGGACGAAGCCCTGGTGCGCGACATCGTCCAGGCGGTGGTCGCCGCGGTGGACGTACCGGTCACCCTGAAAATCCGCACCGGCTGGGACCGCCAGAACAAAAACGGCGTGACCGTAGCCAGAATTGCCGAAGACGCCGGCATCCAGGCCCTGGCCGTGCATGGTCGCACCCGTGCCGACCTGTACACCGGCGAAGCCGAGTACGACACCATCGCCGCGATCAAACAGGCGGTGTCGATTCCGGTGCTGGCCAATGGCGATATCGACTCACCGCACAAGGCCCGCGCCGTGCTTGCCGCCACCGGCGCCGATGGCCTGCTGATCGGCCGCGCCGCCCAGGGCCGGCCGTGGATTTTCCGCGAAATCGAGCATTTCCTGCGTACCGGCCAGCAGCTGCCGGCACCCAGCCTGCTCGAAGTGGAACACATTCTGCTAGAGCACCTGACGGCACTGCACGCCTTCTATGGCGATGTAATGGGCGTGCGCATCGCCCGCAAGCATGTCGGCTGGTATCTCGCAACCCTGCCGGGCGCCAGGGAGTTTCGCGCCCAGTTCAACCGTCTAGACAGTACGGACGCGCAGTACACCAACGTTCGCCAGTTTTTCCGCGAACGCCATAACAACGGAGAAGGGGTGGCCGCATGACGTTGATGACCGAGACTTTAGTAATTGGAAGTGCACCCGTGAGTGACAACAGCAGTTTGAAGCAGCACCTGAGCACCGCCAGCGACGAGGGTCAGACCCTGCGCGGCGCAGTGGAAAAGGCCCTGCATAACTATTTTGCCCATCTTGAGGGCGCGGACGTCACCGACGTTTACAACCTGGTGCTCAGCGAAGTGGAAGCGCCCCTGCTGGAAAGCGTGATGAATTACGTCAAGGGCAACCAGACCAAGGCCTCCGAACTGCTCGGCCTGAATCGCGGCACCCTGCGCAAGAAGCTCAAGCAGTACGACCTGCTCTGACCCTGAACTCCCGAAAAGGGCGGCCCACCTGAGCCGCCTTTTTTGCTGATATTTCCTCTGCAGCTCTGATGGACTCTGAAATGACCGACCAGACCACCCGCCTCCCCGTTCGCCGCGCCCTGATCAGCGTCTCCGACAAGACTGGCATCCTCGAGTTCGCCCGTGAGCTCGAAGCCCTGAGCGTCGAGATCCTCTCCACCGGCGGCACCTACAAGCTGCTCAAGGACAACGGCGTGGCCGCCGTGGAAGTGGCCGACTACACCGGCTTCCCGGAGATGATGGACGGCCGGGTGAAGACCCTGCACCCGAAGATCCACGGCGGCATCCTCGGCCGTCGCGCCCTCGACGGCGCGGTGATGGACGAGCACGGCATCAAGCCGATCGATCTGGTCGCGGTCAACCTCTACCCCTTCGCCGCCACCGTGGCCAAGCCGGGCTGTGACCTGGCCGATGCCATCGAGAACATCGACATCGGCGGCCCGACCATGGTCCGCTCCGCCGCCAAAAACCACAAGGACGTGGCCATCGTGGTCAACGCCAGCGACTACGCCGGCATCGTGGAAAGCCTGAAAGCCGGCGGCCTGAGCTACGCCCAGCGCTTCGACCTGGCGCTCAAGGCCTTCGAGCACACCGCTGCCTACGACGGCATGATCGCCAACTACCTGGGCACCATCGACCAGAGCCGCGACACCCTGTCCACCGAAGACCGCGGCGCCTTCCCGCGTACCTTCAACAGCCAGTTCATCAAGGCCCAGGAAATGCGCTACGGCGAGAACCCGCACCAGAGCGCGGCGTTCTACGTCGAGGCCCAGCGCGGCGAAGCCAGCGTGTCCACCGCCCTGCAGCTGCAGGGCAAGGAACTGTCGTTCAACAACGTGGCCGACACCGACGCCGCGCTGGAGTGCGTGAAGAGCTTCGTCAAGCCGGCCTGCGTCATCGTCAAGCACGCCAACCCGTGCGGCGTGGCCGTGGCCACCGACGAGGAAGGCGGCATCCGCAAGGCCTACGACCTGGCCTACGCCACCGACACCGAATCCGCGTTTGGCGGCATTATCGCCTTCAACCGCGAACTGGACGGCGCCACCGCCCAGGCCATCGTCGAGCGTCAGTTCGTCGAAGTGATCATCGCCCCGAAAATCAGTGCCGAAGCTCGCGCCGTGGTCGCCGCCAAGGCCAACGTGCGTCTGCTGGAATGCGGCGAGTGGCCGGCCGAACGTGCCGCCGGCTGGGACTTCAAGCGCGTCAACGGTGGCCTGCTGGTGCAGAGCCGCGATATCGGCATGATCCAGGCCTCCGACCTCAAGGTGGTGACCAAGCGCGCGCCGACCGAGCAGGAAATCCACGACCTGGTGTTCGCCTGGAAAGTGGCCAAGTTCGTCAAATCCAACGCCATCGTCTACGCCAAGGGCCGCCAGACCATAGGCGTCGGCGCCGGCCAGATGTCGCGGGTCAACTCCGCGCGCATCGCCGCGATCAAGGCCGAGCACGCCGGCCTGCAAGTTGCTGGTTCGGTGATGGCCTCGGATGCCTTCTTCCCCTTCCGCGACGGCCTGGACAACGCAGCTGCCAACGGCATCACCGCGGTGATCCAGCCGGGTGGTTCGATGCGCGATGCGGAAGTGATTGCCGCCGCTGACGAAGCCGGTATCGCCATGGTGTTCACCGGCATGCGCCATTTCCGCCATTGATTGACTGGTGGATGGCTTCGGCCATCCACCCTACATCGCTTCATCGCGACCTCGAAATTCGTAGGGTGGATAACGCTTTGCTTATCCACCAAACGGGCCCCAGGCCCGCCTCCTGAAGGAGAATGCAATGAACGTATTGATCATCGGCAGCGGCGGTCGTGAGCACGCCCTGGCCTGGAAAGTGGCACAGGACAAGCGCGTCGAAAAAGTCTTCGTCGCCCCGGGCAACGCCGGCACCGCCACCGAAGCCAAGTGCGAGAACGTCGCCATCGACGTGCTGGCCATCGAGCAGTTGGCCGACTTCGCCGAGCAGAACGTGCAGCTGACCATCGTCGGCCCCGAGGCGCCGCTGGTGAAGGGTGTGGTCGACCTGTTCCGCACTCGCGGACTGGACATCTTCGGCCCCACCGCCGCCGCCGCCCAACTGGAAGGCTCCAAGGCTTTCACCAAGGACTTCCTCGCCCGTCACGCGATCCCCACCGCCGATTACCAGAACTTCACCGAAGTCGAGCCGGCCCTGGCCTACCTGCGCGAGAAAGGTGCGCCGATCGTGATCAAGGCCGACGGCCTGGCCGCCGGTAAAGGCGTGATCGTCGCCATGACCCTGCAGGAAGCCGAAGAGGCCGTGCGCGATATGCTCGCCGGCAATGCCTTTGGCGAAGCCGGTTCGCGCGTGGTCATTGAAGAATTCCTCGACGGTGAAGAAGCCAGCTTTATCGTGATGGTCGACGGCGAGAACGTGCTGCCGATGGCCACCAGCCAGGACCACAAGCGCGTCGGCGACGCCGATACCGGCCCCAACACCGGCGGCATGGGTGCCTATTCGCCGGCTCCGGTGGTCACCGCCGAGGTGCATCAGCGGGTCATGGACGAGGTCATCTACCCCACCGTGCGCGGCATGGCCAGCGAAGGCAACGTCTACACCGGCTTCCTCTACGCCGGCCTGATGATCGACAAGGCCGGCAAGCCCAAGGTCATCGAGTTCAACTGCCGCTTCGGCGACCCGGAAACCCAGCCGATCATGTGCCGCCTGGAAAGCTCCCTGGTGCTGCTGGTCGAGGCGGCCCTGGCCAAGGCCCTGGACAAGGTCGAAGCCACCTGGGATCCGCGCCCCACTGTCGGCGTGGTTCTGGCCGCCGGTGGCTACCCGGGCGACTACGCCAAGGGCGATGTCATCATCGGTCTGGATGAAGCCGCCCAGCTCGACGGCAAGGTGTTCCATGCCGGTACCGCGCTGAAAGATGGCCAGATCGTCACCGCCGGCGGCCGCGTACTCTGCGCCACCGCCATCGGTCGCACGGTGGCCGAAGCCCAAGAGCAGGCCTATCGCCTGGCCGGGAAGATCCGCTGGGAGGGTATGTTCCACCGCAACGATATCGGCTATCGGGCCATTGCCCGCGAACGCGGCGAGGCCTGAGAGCCTATTTACGACCGGCTGTGCGTCGGTCCTACTGCGTTAAAAACAGGCTCGAAATGCTCATGTACACCAGTACACTCCGCTTCCTCGCCCGTTTTTGCCTTGTAGGGCCCTAGCTCGCACGATCGTAATCAGGCTCTAATCGATAATCTGGCGGTAAAGCATGCAAAGGTGGCAATTTGGCCACCTTTGTCATACTTAAGCCTCATGCAGCTTGGCTATAATCCGATCACTAACTTGCGAAGGGAATTCACTGTGCGCCGGCTGAGGAACGCCTCCTACCTGCTGATCAGCCTGCTGCTGATGGCACTCGCCACAGTGCCCGTCCAGGCCGAGGAACAGGCTATCTGGTCGGCGCTGGCCGATCCCGAAGCGCGCCTGCAGCTTGATGATGTGCGCACCCCACGGCAAGCCGCACGCTTTATCCCGACCCAGCTCAATGACCTCTACACCCCGGGCAACAATGCCGCCCTGTGGCTGCATCACCGCCTGCCGGCCAATTCCGAAGCCCAGCTGTTGCGGGTATTTGCCCCCTTTCTGGCCTACCTCGACCTCTATGTGCTGAAGGGTGACGAACTGGTTGGCCAGACCCATACCGGCAACCAGCTGCCCTTCTCCAGCCGCCCCGTGGCCAGCCGCGATTTCCTCCTGCCACTGCCCCAGGCCGATGCGCCGCTGGATATCTATCTACGCCTGGCCTCGGAACATGCCCTGCGCCCCAGCATCAGCCTGCAGAGTAGCCACAGCGCCGCCGCCGACGACTCGCGCCCACTGCTCTTCGGCCTGCTGCTCGGCTGTCTGGCCATGCTGCTGGCCTACAACCTGGTGCGTTATTACTACACCCGCGCCGCCAGCGGCCTGTGGCTGGCCGCCACCCAGGCCTGCCAGCTGCTGGCTGCCATCAGCCTGCTGGGCATCAGCACCCCCTGGCTGAGCGACTGGCAGAGCCTGCAGCCGCAGATCGTCAACCTGGCCATGCTGGCAGCGATGATCTGCGCCCTGTGCTTTACCAACAGCTTCTTCCATCAGGTCTGCCCCGCCACCCTGCACCGCCACCTGCTCAATGCCGAAGCCCTGCTGATTGCAGCGCTGTTCGTGGTGCTGCTGGTGGCCAGCGATCTGCAGTCCAACCAGCTGGTGTATGTGCTGAGTGCCATCACCGCACTGAGCATCCTGACGGTGGCCCTGCTGCACTGGCATCACGGCTACCGACCCGCTCGCCTGTTCAGCCTGGCTGTACTGCTGTTCTGCGTGACCTTTGTCGGCACCCTGCCGGTATTTTTCGGCCGCTGGGCCATTCAGGCCGACTGGCTGGCTTACGGCCTGCTGGTGGTTGTGGTGATCTGTGGTTTTATCCTCAGCATGGCCCTCAGCGAACGCCAGCGGCGCATCATGCAGGAGCAGTTCAGCAGCAGCCGTGACCTGGCGGCCAGTACTGCCGAGCTCAAGGCCAAGGCCGAGTTCCTGGCCAAGATCAGCCATGAAATCCGCACCCCGATGAACGGCGTGCTGGGCATGACCGAGCTGCTCCTGGGTACGCCACTGTCGGCCAAGCAGCGCGACTATGTGCAGACCATCCACAGCTCGGGTAATGAGCTGCTGACCCTGATCAACGAGATTCTCGACATTTCCAAGCTCGAATCCGGGCAGATCGAACTGGATGATGTGCAGTTCGACCTCAATGCCCTGATCGAGGACTGCCTGGACATCTTCCGCGCCAAGGCCGAGCAGCAGAAGGTGGAGCTGATCAGCTTTATCCAGCCCCAGGTCCCCCGGGTGATCAGTGGTGACCCGACCCGCCTGCGTCAGGTGGTGCTGAGCCTCTTGGACAATGCCTTCAAGCAGACCGACGAAGGCGAGATCCTGCTGGTGGTGGCCCTGGAGACCGACAAGGCCCAGCCGCGCCTGCGCATCGCCGTGCAGGACAGCGGCAAACCCCTGGATGCCAACGAGCGTGACGCCCTGCTCAACGCCGAACTGCACAGCAAGGACTTCCTCGCCGCCACCAAGCTGGGCGGTCGCCTGGGCCTGATCATCGCCCGCCAGCTGGTGCGTCTGATGGAAGGCGAGTTCGGCATCCAGGGCAGCAGCAACCAGGGCTCGACCCTGTGGCTCAGCCTGCCGCTGGATGCCGCGCGCCTGGAGCAGCCGAGCGCGGATCTGGAAACCTCGCTGCAAGGCGCACGCCTGCTGGTGGTGGACGATAACGACACCTGCCGCAAGGTGCTGGTGCAGCAGTGCACGGCCTGGGGCCTGCAGGTCAGCGCCGTGCCCTCGGGCAAGGAGGCCCTGGCCCTGCTGCGCACCAAGGCGCATATGCGCGAGTATTTCGACGCCGTGCTGCTGGATCAGGACATGCCCGGCATGAGCGGCATGCAGCTGGCCGCGCGGATCAAGGAAGACCCCAACCTCAACCACGACATCCTGGTGATCATGCTCACCGGCATCAGCAATGCGCCGAGCAAGATCATCGCGCGCAACGCCGGGATCAAGCGCATCCTGGCCAAGCCGGTGGCCGGCTATGCGCTCAAGGCCACATTGGCCGACGAACTGGCCCAGCGCGGCAACGGCAGCCCCAGCCAGTTCACCCCCACCCAGGTCAGCGAACCGCTCAATGTACCGAGCGACTTCCGCATTCTGGTGGCCGAAGACAACAGCATCTCCACCAAGGTCATCCGTGGCATGCTCGGCAAGCTCAACCTCAAGCCGGATACCGCCAGCAACGGCGAGGAAGCCCTGACCGCGATGAAGGCCCAGCACTACGACCTGGTGCTGATGGACTGCGAGATGCCGGTGCTCGATGGCTTCTCCGCCACCGAACAACTGCGCGCCTGGGAAGCCGCCGAACGGCGCGAGCGCACCCCGGTGGTGGCACTGACCGCGCATATCCTCGCCGAACACAAGGAGCGCGCGCGCCAGGTCGGCATGGACGGCCATATGTCCAAGCC
The DNA here is from genome assembly GCF_009763245.1 of Pseudomonas xionganensis. Classification (GTDB taxonomy): domain Bacteria; phylum Pseudomonadota; class Gammaproteobacteria; order Pseudomonadales; family Pseudomonadaceae; genus Aquipseudomonas; species Aquipseudomonas xionganensis. Next base: position 245,715 of record NZ_WKJZ01000003.1, read on the forward strand.
GGTGGAGCTGTCGCAACTGCGCGACCTGATCGAATACTGGATCGGCGAACGGGAAGTCCGCCGTCAGCGCGCCAGCCTGCCCCTTTAAGCCCACCTGATCACACCCAAAGAGTTGCCATGGCCGTCGAGTTGTCCAGCCTGTATCTGAAACTTCTGGTGCTCTATAGCCCCTTCTTCGTGCTGTCCTGCTTTATCGGCCTCAGCCGCGGCTACACCCTCAAGGAGCGCAAGCGCCTGGCCTGGAAGGTGGCCGCCGGGGTGCTGGTGGCCAGCGTGCTGCTGTACCTGTTCGGCAAGCACATCTTCACCCTGTTCGGCATCACCATCGACGCCTTCCGCATCGGCGCGGGCAGCGTGCTGTTTATCTCGGCCCTGGGCATGGCCCAGGGCAAGTCGGCGGTGCAGAGCGACAACGTGCAGCAGGACGTGACCATCGTGCCGCTGACCATCCCCCTGACCGTCGGCCCTGGCACCATCGGCGCCCTTCTGCTGATGGGCGCCAGCCAGCCGGAGTGGAGCGACAAGCTGCTGGCCCTGGTCGCCATCGCCCTGGCCAGCCTGACCGTGGGCGTGGTGCTGTACCTGGCCAACCAGTTCGAGCGCCTGCTGGGCGATCAGGGCCTGCAGATCGTCAGCCGCCTGATGGGCCTGTTTGTCTGCGCCCTGGCCGCGCAAATCATCTTTACCGGGGTGAAAAACTACCTGTCGCTCTAAAGCGGTGCAGCGCACCGACAACTTCACACAATCCCTCGCCACACGCACCAAAGCGGCGCAAGGCCCTTTCCAAGAGCCGCTTGAAAAATCAAACAACTCCAAGCAGAACAATGGCTTGGAGATCTTGGCACGGATGCTGCCATTGGACTGACGACCCTCTTCTGGTCTCTCCCAATCGTTGCGCACGGAGCCATAACAATGAAACGTCGTCCCTTTCTGAAATCCACCTTCGCCGCCAGCGCCCTGCTGCTCAGCGGTCTGTTCCCGTTCACCGTACAGGCCGCCGAAACCATCAAGGTCGGCATCCTGCACTCGCTGTCCGGCACCATGGCTATTTCCGAAACTTCGCTCAAAGACATGGCCCTGATGACCATCGACGAGATCAACGCCAAGGGCGGCGTACTCGGCAAGCAGCTTGAGCCGGTGGTGGTCGACCCGGCCTCCAACTGGCCGCTGTTCGCCGAGCGCGGCCGCCAGCTGCTGACCCAGGACAAGGTCGACGTCACCTTCGGCTGCTGGACCAGCGTGTCGCGCAAGTCCGTGCTGCCGGTCTATGAAGAACTCAACGGCCTGCTGTTCTACCCGGTGCAGTACGAAGGCGAGGAGCTGTCGCCCAACGTCTTCTACACCGGCGCGGCGCCAAACCAGCAGGCCATCCCGGCGGTCGAGTACCTGATGAGCGAGGACGGCGGCGCCGCCAAGCGCTTCTTCCTACTCGGCACCGACTACGTCTACCCGCGCACCACCAACAAGATCCTGCGCGCTTTCCTGATCAGCAAGGGCGTCGACGAGAAGGATATCGAAGAGGTCTACACCCCCTTCGGCCACAGCGACTATCAAACCATCGTGGCCAACATCAAGAAGTTCTCCGCCGGCGGCAAGACCGCGGTGATCTCCACCGTCAACGGCGACTCCAACGTGCCCTTCTACAAGGAACTGGCCAACCAGGGCCTGGAAGCCACCGACGTGCCGGTGGTGGCCTTCTCCGTCGGCGAGGAAGAACTGCGCGGCATCGACACCAAGCCGCTGGTCGGCCACCTGGCCGCCTGGAACTACTTCCAGTCGGTGGAAAACCCGGTCAACACCGAGTTCGTCAGCAAGTGGAAGGCCTACGCCAAGGCGCAGAACCTGCCGGGTGCCGACAAGGCGGTGACCAACGACCCGATGGAAGCCACCTACGTGGGCATCAACATGTGGGCCCAGGCTGTGGAGAAGGCCGGCACCACCGATGTCGACAAGGTGCGCGAAGCGCTCTATGGCCAGACCTTCGACGCGCCGAGCGGCTACACCCTGACCATGGACAAGAGCAACCACCACCTGCACAAGCCGGTGATGATCGGCGAGATCCAGGAAGACGGTCAGTTCTCCGTGGTCTGGGAAACCAGCAGCCCGATCCGCGCCCAGCCGTGGAGCCCCTATATCGAAGGCAACGACAAGAAGCCGGATTACGCGGTGAAGTCGAACTAAGGCAAAAGCTCCTCTCCCCCAGCCCCTCTCCCGCAAGCGGGAGAGGGGAGCAGACGTCCGCGCGAGCATGCCCTATTCGGTCTGCTCCCTCTCCCATTTATGGGAGAGGGCTGGGGAGAGGGCAAACGTAGCCGGACGCAAAGGATCACCCATGCCCACTGCCCTTACCCGAATTCTGCTCGGCCTGCTGTTACTGCTGCCCCTCACCGCCAGCGCCAATGAGGCCGACGCCTTCGTCGCCGCCAACCCGGCCAAGCAGGCCAAACTGCTGCAGGACTGGGCCGCCGCGCCCGTGCCGGAACGCCTGCCGCTGCTGCAGGCGCTGCAACAGGGCCGCGTCGCCGGCGATGCCGACAAGCGCGCCTTTATCCAACGCAACGACGCTTGGCAGGCCGCAGACGGCCAAGCGCAGCCCAACGGTACGCCGCGCAAGCTGCGTCTGAACAACCGCCTGCGCGGCCTGACCGCCACCGCCCTGGCCAGCCATCAGTTGCTCGACAAGGATGCCGCCGTCCGCCTCGATGCCGCCCAGCAACTGCAACGCAATACCCCGCCCGCCCTGCTCCCGCTGCTGGAAAGCCGTCTGGCCGCCGAGGAAGACGAGCGCGTGCAGGACGCACTGACTCTGGCCCTGGCCAACCTGCAACTGGCAGCCGAAGACCCGGCCGTGCGCCTGGCCGCCGTGGAACGCCTCGGCCAGACTGGCGACCCGTTGGCGCGCACCCGCCTGGAAAGCCTGCTGACCGGTGAAGAAAGCGATGCCGCCGTGCGCAGCGCCGCCGAAAAAAGCCTGGCCCAGGTCAAGAACAAGCTGCTGGTCGGCGAACTGCTCGGCCAGGCCTTTAGCGGCCTGTCCCTGGGCTCGATCCTGCTGCTGGCCGCCCTGGGCCTGGCCATCACCTTCGGCCTGCTCGGGGTGATCAATATGGCCCATGGCGAGATGCTGATGCTCGGCGCCTATACCACCTATATGGTGCAGCTGATGTTCCAGCGCCTGGCCCCCGAGTACCTGGCCCTCTACCCATTGCTCGCCCTGCCCATCGCCTTCCTGGTCACCGCCTGCATCGGCATGGCCCTGGAGCGCACGGTAATCCGCCATCTCTACGGCCGCCCGCTGGAAACCCTGCTGGCCACCTGGGGCATCAGCCTGATCCTGATCCAGCTGGTGCGCGTCACCTTCGGCGCGCAGAACGTCGAGGTGGCCAACCCCTACTGGCTGTCCGGCGGCGTGCAGGTGCTGCCCAACCTGGTGCTGCCGTACAACCGCATCGTGATTATCGGCTTCGCCCTGTTTGTTGTGGCCCTGACCTGGCTGCTGCTGAACAAGACCCGTCTGGGCCTCAACGTCCGCGCGGTGACGCAGAACCGCAATATGGCCGCCTGCTGCGGCGTGCCCACCGGCCGCGTCGATATGCTCGCCTTCGGTTTGGGTTCCGGGATTGCCGGCCTGGGTGGCGTAGCCCTGAGCCAGATCGGCAACGTCGGCCCGGACCTGGGGCAGAGCTATATCATCGATTCCTTCCTGGTGGTGGTGCTCGGCGGCGTCGGCCAGCTGGCCGGCAGCGTCACCGCCGCCTTCGGCCTCGGCGTGCTGAACAAGTTCCTCGAACCGCAGATCGGCGCCGTGCTGGGCAAGATCCTGATCCTCGCGCTGATCATTCTGTTTATCCAGAAACGCCCGCAGGGTCTGTTCGCACTGAAAGGAAGGGTGATCGACTGATGACCATGCCACTCAATCAAACGCTGCTGGCCCGCGCCACGGCCAAGCTCGGCCCGCAGGTTTCGCTGGCCCTTGGCCTGCTGGTGCTGGCCATTCTCGTGGCCATGCCGCTGCTGCACCTGCTGCCGGCCGACCACGCCCTGCATGTCTCGGCCTACAGCCTGACGCTGGTGGGCAAGATCCTCTGCTACGCCATAGTCGCCTTGGCGCTGGACCTGGTCTGGGGTTACGCCGGCATGCTGTCGCTGGGCCACGGCCTGTTCTTCGCCCTCGGCGGCTACGCCATGGGCATGTACCTGATGCGCCAGTCGGCGGGCGATGGGCTGCCGGCCTTTATGAGCTTTCTGGCCTGGACCGAGCTGCCCTGGTACTGGTACGGCACCAGCAATTTCCTCTGGGCGCTGTGCCTGGTGGTGCTGGCGCCGGGCCTGCTGGCGTTGGTGTTCGGCTTCTTCGCCTTCCGCTCGCGAATCAAGGGCGTGTACTTCTCGATCATGACCCAGGCGCTGACCTTCGCCGGCATGCTCCTGTTCTTCCGCAACGAAACCGGCTTTGGCGGCAATAACGGCTTTACCGGCTTCACCCGCATCCTCGGCTTCGATATCACCGCCGCCGGCACCCGCGCTGCGCTGTTTATCGCCACCGTGGCCCTGCTGGTCGGCAGCCTGTACCTGGGCTTCAGACTGGCGCGCAGCAAGTTCGGCCGGGTGCTGACCGCATTGCGCGACGCCGAGAACCGCCTGATGTTCTGCGGCTACGATCCGCGCGGCTACAAGCTGTTTATCTGGGTGCTCAGCGCGGTGCTGTGCGGCCTGGCCGGCGCGCTGTATGTGCCGCAGGTGGGCATTATCAACCCCAGCGAAATGGCGCCGACCCAGTCCATCGAAGCCGCCGTGTGGGTCGCCCTGGGCGGGCGCGGCACGCTGATCGGCCCGCTGCTCGGCGCCGGCCTGGTCAACGGTATGAAGAGCTGGTTCACCGTGGCCTTCCCCGAATACTGGCTGTTCGCCCTGGGCGCGCTGTTTATCGTCGTCACCCTGTTTCTGCCGCGTGGTGTCGTCGGCCTGTTGAAGAAGGAGAAGGAGCAATGAGAGCCGCCCCAATACCCGAAGCCATGCTCGATGCGGCCGCAGGTGTCGCCGGCCTGGCGCTGGATACCGGCAAGACCGTCGGCAAGGGCGTCAACGTGCGCCACGGCACCATCCTTACCCTGGAAGCGATCAACGTCAGCTTCGACGGTTTCAAGGCGCTGACCGACCTGACCCTGTATATCGGCGTCGGCGAACTGCGCTGCATCATCGGCCCCAACGGCGCCGGCAAGACCACCATGATGGACGTGATCACCGGCAAGACCCGCCCGGACAACGGCGTGGCCTACTTCGGCGAGCAGTTTGATCTGACCGCCATGAGCGAGGTGCAGATTGCCCAGGCCGGCATTGGCCGCAAGTTCCAGAAGCCAACGGTGTTCGAGGCGCTCTCGGTATTCGAGAACCTGGAACTGGCGCAGAAGACCAACAAGTCGGTGTGGGCCAGCCTTCGCGCCACACTCACAGGCGAGCAGAAGGACTGCATCGACGAGGTGCTGACCACCATCCGCCTGGATGCCTCGCGCCACCGCCCGGCCGGTCTGCTCTCCCACGGCCAGAAGCAGTTTCTGGAGATCGGCATGCTGCTGATGCAGGAGCCGCACCTGCTGCTGCTCGACGAGCCGGTGGCGGGCATGACCGACGCCGAGACCGAGTTTACCGCCGAGCTGTTCAAGTCCCTGGCGCGCAAGCACTCGCTGATGGTGGTGGAGCACGATATGGGTTTCGTCGGCTCCATCGCCGACCACGTCACCGTGCTGCACCAGGGCAGCGTGCTGGCCGAAGGCTCACTGGAACAGGTACAGAACGACGAGCGAGTGATCGAGGTTTATCTCGGCCGCTAGAACGTAGGGTGGATGACGCTTTTCTCATCCACCACAGCCACTGCACGGTGGATCGATAAAGCGCGATCCACCCTACGCATAAACAAGGACATCGATATGCTGCAAGTTGAGCAACTCCACCAGTACTACGGCGGCAGCCATATCCTCCGTGGCCTGTCGTTCGAGGTGAAGGTCGGTGAAGTCACCTGCCTGCTCGGGCGCAATGGCGTGGGCAAGACCACATTGCTCAAATGCCTGATGGGCCTGATCCCGGCCAAGGACGGCAGCGTGCAGTGGGAGGGCCAGGCCATCACCGGCCACAAGCCGCACCAGCGCGTACAGGCCGGTATCGCCTACGTGCCCCAGGGCCGCGAGATCTTCGGTCGCCTGACGGTGGAAGAGAACCTGCTGATGGGCCTGTCGCGCTTCCCCGCCAGCCAGGCCAAGGCCGTGCCGGAATTTATTTACGAGCTGTTCCCGGTGCTGCGCGAAATGAAGCAGCGCCGTGGCGGCGATCTGTCCGGTGGCCAGCAGCAACAGCTGGCCATCGGCCGCGCCCTGGCCAGCCAGCCGCGCCTGCTGATCCTCGACGAGCCCACCGAAGGCATCCAGCCCTCAGTGATCAAGGAGATCGGCCTGGTGATCAAGAAACTCGCCGCGCGCGGCGATATGGCCATCCTGCTGGTGGAGCAGTTCTATGATTTTGCCGCCGAACTGGCCGACCAGTACCTGGTGATGAGCCGCGGCGAGATCGTCCAGCAGGGCCGTGGCGAAACCATGGAGGCCGATGGCGTACGCGGCCTGGTGGCGATCTGATAAAACCTCGACCATGAACGCACTCCTCACCCCCACCCTGTTCACCCCCAGTTGGCACGCCGAGCTGGAGCTGGGCTATGCCCGCGACGGCGCGACCACCCGGCCGGTGCTGCGCCGCCATAAGGGCCCGTTGCGGGTGCAGAAGCACCTGTACGGCGAAGGCCCCGAGGTGTGCCAGCACATCATCGTGCATCCGCCCGGCGGGATTGCCGGCGGTGATCGCCTGGATATCTCGGCCAACGTCGGCGCGGGCGCCTGGGCGCAACTGACCAGCCCCGGTGCGGCCAAGTGGTACCGCGCCTCCGGGCCGGCCTACCAGAGCCTCAAGCTGCGCGTGGCAGCCGGCGCCACCCTGGAGTGGCTGCCCCAGGAAAGCATCGTCTATGCCGGTGCCCAGGCCGAGCTGCAGACCGATATCGAACTGCTCGGCGATGCACGGCTGCTGTACTGGGATATCGTCGCCCTCGGCCGCCCCGCCAGCGGCGAGCGTTTCGATGCCGGGCACTTCCAAGCGCGCCTGAATATCCGCCGCGATGGCCAGCTACTCTGGCACGAGCGCCAGCGCGTGGCAGGTAACGACGGCCTGCTCGACTCGCCCATCGGCCTGGATGGCCAGCCGGTATTGGCCACCCTGCTGATCAGCGGCGAAGTCGCTGGCGACGTGCTGGAACGCTGCCGTGAACTGAAGATCGACGGCGTGCGCGGTGACCTCAGCCAGTTGCCCGGCCTGCTGGTGGCGCGCTGCCTGGCCGGCGAGGCCCTGCATGCCCGCGCCTGGCTGATCGGGCTCTGGCACCTGCTGCGCCCAGCATTGCTTGGGCGCGCAGCGGTGCCTCCGCGCATCTGGAGCACCTGAACGAACAACAACCGCAGGGTGGGAAAGCGTGCGCGTTTTCCACCTGTGAACGGCGGATGTGCAAAGCGACATCCGCCCAACGAATTGGAGCAAGTGATGGATCTGACCCCTCGTGAGAAAGACAAACTGCTGATCTTCACCGCCGGCCTGCTGGCCGAACGGCGCCTGGCCCGTGGCCTCAAGCTCAACTACCCGGAAGCCATGGCCTATATCAGCGCCGCCTTGCTCGAAGGCGCCCGCGACGGCCAGAGCGTCGCCGAGCTGATGCACTACGGCACCACCCTGCTGAGCCGCGACCAGGTGATGGAGGGTATCGCGGAGATGATCCCGGAGATCCAGGTCGAGGCCACCTTTCCCGACGGTACCAAATTGGTGACCGTCCACCAGCCAATCGCATAAGGAGCCTGTCTACGACCTGCTGCGCGTCGGCCCTGCTGCGTTAAAAACAGGCTCGGGCGCGAGTCCGATCAAAATGCTTATTTACAACCCGTAAACTCCGCTTTCTCGCCGCTTTGACCAGCCGGAGGCTGTTACTACGTAGCGCCTTGCATGGCTCTAGCTCGCGAGATCGTAAACAGGCTCCAAGCCATGACCTATTCGATACACGACGCCGGTGAAGCCGATCTATCCGGCATCCTGGCCATCTACAACGACGCGGTGCTCAACACCACGGCGATCTGGAACGAGACCCTGGTGGATCTCGCCAACCGCCGCGCCTGGCTGGCCGAGCGCAACGCCGCGGGCTTTCCGGTGCTGGTGGCGCGAGAGGCTGGCGGCGAGGTGCTCGGCTACGCCAGCTACGGCACCTGGCGCAGCATCGAGGGTTTTCGCCACAGCGTCGAGCACTCGGTCTACGTGCGCACAGACCAACGCGGCCAGGGTCTCGGCCCGGCACTGCTGCAGGCATTGATCGAACGCGCCCGCGCCGCCGGCCTGCATGTGATGGTCGCCGCCATCGAGTCGCAGAACACCGCCTCGATCCGCCTGCACCAGCGCCTGGGCTTCGTCACCACCGGGCAGATGCCCCAGGTCGGGCGCAAGTTCGAGCGCTGGCTGGATCTGACCTTTATGCAACTCATCCTGCCCGAAACACAGGAGCACCCCAGATGATTCCCGGCCAATACCAGATCCAGGACGGCGAGATCGAACTCAATGCCGGCCGCCGCACCCTGGCCCTAACCGTGGCCAACAGCGGCGACCGGCCGATTCAGGTCGGCTCGCATTTCCACTTCTTTGAAACCAATGATGCCCTGACCTTCGACCGCGCCAGCAGCCGTGGCATGCGCCTGAATATCCCAGCCGGCACCGCCGTGCGCTTCGAGCCGGGGCAGAGCCGCGAGGTGGAGCTGGTCGAACTGGCCGGCGCGCGCCGGATATTCGGCTTTGCCGGGCGGGTAATGGGCGACCTGTAACCCGTAGGGTGCGCCGCGCGCACCAGAAACGACCCAGACAGCATTGGTGCGCACGGCGCACCCTACAGGAAATCAGCTTATGAAAATCTCCCGCCAAGCCTACGCCGATATGTTCGGCCCCACCGTCGGCGACAAGGTGCGCCTGGCCGATACCGAGCTGTGGATAGAAGTGGAGCAGGACTTCACCACCTACGGCGAAGAAGTGAAATTCGGCGGCGGCAAGGTGATCCGCGACGGCATGGGTCAGAGCCAGCTCTGCTCAGCCGACGTGGTCGACACCCTGATCACCAACGCGCTGATCATCGACCACTGGGGCATCGTCAAGGCCGACGTCGGCTTGAAGGACGGCCGCATCCACGCCATCGGCAAGGCCGGCAACCCGGATATCCAGCCGGACGTGACCATCGCCATCGGCGCCGGCACCGAGGTGATCGCCGGCGAAGGCATGATCCTCACAGCCGGCGGCATCGACAGCCATATCCACTTTATCTGCCCGCAGCAGATCGAAGAGGCGCTGATGAGCGGCGTCACCACCATGATCGGCGGCGGCACGGGACCGGCCACCGGCACCAACGCCACCACCTGCACCCCCGGCCCCTGGCATATGGCGCGTATGCTCCAGGCCGCCGACGCCTTCCCGATGAACCTGGGCTTTACCGGCAAGGGCAACGCCAGCCTGCCGGAACCCTTGATCGAGCAGGTCAGGGCCGGCGCCATCGGTCTGAAGCTGCACGAGGACTGGGGCACCACCCCGGCCGCCATCGACAATTGCCTGAGCGTGGCCGACCAGTACGACGTGCAGGTGGCGATCCATACCGACACGCTGAATGAGTCCGGCTTTGTCGAAACCACCCTCGGTGCCTTCAAGGGCCGCACCATTCACACCTATCACACCGAAGGTGCCGGCGGCGGCCATGCGCCTGACATTATCAAGGCCTGCGGCTTTCCCAATGTGCTGCCCAGCTCGACCAACCCAACCCGGCCGTTCACCAAGAACACCATCGACGAGCATCTGGACATGCTGATGGTCTGCCACCACCTCGACCCGAGCATCGCCGAGGACGTGGCCTTCGCCGAGAGCCGTATTCGCCGGGAAACCATCGCCGCCGAGGACATCCTGCATGACCTCGGCGCCTTCAGCATGATCAGCTCCGACAGCCAGGCCATGGGCCGCGTCGGCGAGGTCATCACCCGCACCTGGCAGACCGCCGACAAGATGCACAAGCAGCGCGGCCCGCTGGACGGCGACGGCCCCGGCAACAGCAACTTCCGGGTCAAACGCTATATCGCCAAGTACACCATCAACCCGGCCATCACCCACGGCATCAGCCACGAGGTGGGCTCCATCGAAGAGGGCAAGTGGGCCGATCTGGTGCTTTGGCGCCCGGCCTTTTTCGGGGTCAAGCCGACGCTGATTCTCAAGGGCGGGGCGATTGCCGCCAGCCTGATGGGCGACGCCAACGCATCGATCCCCACGCCGCAACCGGTGCACTACCGGCCGATGTTCGCCAGCTACGGCGGCAGCCTACACGCCACCAGCCTGACCTTTATCAGCCAGGCCGCGTTCGACGCCGGCGTGCCCGAACAGCTCGGCCTGAAGAAGAAAATCGGTGTGGTCAAAGGCTGCCGCACGGTGCAGAAGACCGACCTGATCCACAACGGCTACCTGCCGAACATCGAGGTCGATCCACAAACCTACCAGGTCAAGGCCGACGGCCAGTTGCTCTGGTGCGAGCCGGCCGAGGTGCTGCCGATGGCCCAACGCTATTTTCTGTTCTAAAGGACCCGCGACAGATGGCTTAGTCGGGTTTTAACGTTCGCCACCATCAGCGTGGCGAAGAACTCCAGTCCCAGACCGACGCGGTTTCACCTAAACAGCATGACGCCGAGGAAACCGGACTCGAGTAAAGAAGGCGGTGGCGTTCTTGCCGCTGTGGTTATTTGCCGCGCCCATTCAGGGCACCAGCATGGCCTGTGCCACCTGACGGCGCACGGCCTTGCCGGCCAGCTGCTCGACCAGGGTCAGGGCAAACTCCAGGGCCGTGCCCGGGCCCTGGCTGGTGATGCAGTTGCCGTCCACCACCACCGCCTGGTCGACAAAGCTGCAGCCACTCAAACGGTCGCTAAAGGCCGGGTAGCAGGTCATGCGCCGCTGCTTGAGCACGCCGTAGTGCTGCAGGGCCACAGCCGGGGCGGCGCAGATGGCGGCGAACAGCTGACCAGCCCTGGCCTGCTGACGCACCCGCTCGGCCAGAGGCTCATGCTCGGCCAGACGCTGGGCCCCGGGCATGCCGCCAGGCAGTACGATCAGGTCGAAATCCTGGGCCAGCACGTCCACCAGCATGGTATCGGCGGTCAGCCGGGTGCCGCGGGCGCAGGTGACCATGCGTCGGCCTTCGACGCTGGCCACCACCACCTCCACCTCGGCGCGGCGCAGCACGTCGATCAGGGTCACGCATTCCAGGTCTTCGACCCCATCGGCCACCGTGATCAGGGCTCGTTTGCTCATGCTGGTCTCCTTCTTGCTATAAAAATTTAGCTGTCCAATCGGTCATAAATTCAACCCACGAAGGCGAGCTGCTATGATCCGCGACTTTGTGCAGATCATGCGCTAATCCTGCATTGTCGCCGGAATGTGCTTTGCTTTTGTCACGCATAAATACGGTATAGAAGCCGTTACGGGGAGTTCCACATGCTGGAAAAACTGTTCCAACTCGAAGCACATAACACCACGGTTCGCCGCGAGGTCATAGCCGGCCTGACCACCTTCCTGACGATGGCCTATATCCTCTTCGTCAACCCGGAGATGCTGGCCAAGACCGGCATGGACCATGGCGCGGTATTCGTCGCCACCTGCCTGGCCGCGGCCATCGGCTCGCTGATCATGGGCCTGCTGGCCAATTACCCAATTGCCCTGGCGCCGGGCATGGGCCTCAACGCCTTCTTCACCTACACCGTGGTAATGACCATGGGCCATACCTGGCAGGTGGCCCTGGGCGCGGTATTCCTGTCCGGGGTGATCTTCTTTCTGCTGTCGATCTTCAAGATCCGCGAGTGGATCATCAACAGCATTCCCCTGGCCTTGCGCGCCGGCATCGCCGCGGGTATCGGCCTGTTTCTGGCGATCATCGCCCTGAAGAACGCCGGCATCGTGGTCGATCACCCCGCCACCCTGGTGACCCTCGGCGACATGACCCAGGGCGGCGCCCTGCTGGCCTGCCTGGGCTTCTTCGTGATCGCCGCCCTGGCCTACCGCCAGGTCACCGGCGCGGTGATGATCGGCATCCTGCTGGTCACCGGCCTGTCCATCCTGCTGGGCCTGTCCACCCTGAGCGGCGTGGTGTCGATGCCGCCCTCGGTGATGCCGACCCTGCTGCAGCTGGACATCATGGGCGCCCTGGATATCGGCCTGCTCAGCGTGATCTTCGCCTTCCTCTTCGTCGACCTGTTCGACACCTCCGGCACCCTGGTCGGGGTGGCGCAGAAGGCCGACCTGCTGGACAAGGACGGCAAGATGCCGCGCCTGGGCCGCGCCCTGATGGCCGACAGCGGCGCCACCATGGCCGGCGCCGCCCTGGGCACCAGCACCACCACCAGCTATATCGAGTCGGCGGCCGGCATCAGCGCCGGCGGGCGCACCGGCCTGACCGCCTGCGTGGTGGCGGCGCTGTTCCTCCTCAGCCTGTTCTTCGCGCCCCTGGCAGGCGCCGTACCGGCCCACGCCACGGCCCCGGCCCTGCTGTTCGTGGCAGTGCTGATGATGAGTGCTCTGGCCAAGATCGACTGGGACGACATGACCGTCGCCGCCCCGGTGGTGGTCGCCGCCCTGGCCATGCCGCTGACCTTCTCCATCGCCAACGGCATCGCCTTCGGCTTTATCACCTGGACCGTGGTCAAGGTGCTGGCCGGGCGCTGGCAGGAACTCAATCCGGCACTCTGGGTGCTGTCGGCGCTGTTTGTTGTGAAGCTGGCGTTCTTTGCCTGACTTATCCGCCTCACCCTGTGCCACCGCGAGCGCCCTATATGGGCGCTCGTTTTTTAGGGCCCAAGATGAAAAAATAGCCCCCTGCCCCGTTACCGAGTCCGCCATGAGCCGTCCCCAGTTCGACCCCAGCACCTATGCCGCCCAGCTCGCCGAGAAGACCCAGCGCCTGCGCGAGCTGCTGGCCCCCTTCGCCGCCCCGGAGCCCGAGGTATTCGATTCGCCCCGCGAGCATTACCGCCTGCGCGCGGAGTTCCGCCTGTGGCGCGAGGGCGAAGATCGTCACTACGCCATGTTCGAGGCGGGCGACAAACATACGCCGATCTTCTTCGAGCAATTCCCCATCGCCAGCCGCCGCATCAACGAACTGATGCCACGCCTGAAGGCCGCCTGGCAGGCCTCGCCGGCCCTGGGTTTCAAGCTGTTCCAGGTGGAATTTCTCACCACCCTGAGCGGCGATGCGCTGATCACCCTGTGCTACCACCGCCCCCTGGACGCGGCCTGGCAGGCCGCCGCCGAGCAGCTGGCCAGTGAACTGCAGGTGAGCATCGTCGGGCGCTCGCGGGGCAAGCGCCTGGTGATCGGCAAGGATTATGTCGAGGAAGAACTGCAGGTGGCCGGCCGTCTTTTCCGCTACCGCCAGCCGGAAGGCGCCTTTACCCAGCCCAATGGCGCGGTCTGTCAGAAGATGCTCGGCTGGGCCTACGAGGCCCTGGGCCAGCGCGACGACGATCTGCTGGAGCTTTACTGCGGCAACGGCAACTTCACCCTGCCCCTGGCCACCCGGGTGCGTCAGGTGCTGGCCACCGAGATCAGCAAGACCTCGGTCAACGCCGCCCTGGCCAACCTGGCCGATAACGGCGTGGATAACGTCAGGCTGGTGCGCCTGTCCGCCGAGGAGCTGACAGAGGCGCTCAACGAGGTGCGCCCGTTCCGCCGCCTGGCCGATATCGACCTCAAGAGTTATCAGTTCGGCAGCGTCTTCGTCGACCCGCCCCGCGCCGGCATGGATGTGGACACCTGCGAGCTGACCCGGCGCTTCGACAATATCCTGTATATCTCCTGTAACCCGGAAACCCTGGCGGCCAATATCGCCCAGCTGCATGATAGCCATCGGATCAGCCGCTGCGCCCTGTTCGACCAGTTCCCCTACACCCACCATATGGAGGCCGGGGTGCTGCTGCAGCGGCGCTGACCCCTATCTGGAGAGCAACCATGCGCTTACTGACACTGACTCTGCTTACCGCCTTAAGTGGCCTGGCCCAGGCCGCCGAACCACTCAGCATCGACGTACACCGCGACGCCAACTGCGGCTGCTGCAAGGCCTGGATCGAGCATCTGCAAAGCAACGGCTTTGTCGTCAACGACCATGTGGAAGACGACATGAGTGCGGTCAAGCAGCGCCTGGGCGTGCCGCCGCGCCTAAGCTCCTGCCATACCGGGGTGATCGACGGGCAGTTTGTCGAAGGCCATGTGCCGGCGGCGGATATCCTCAAGCTGCGCCAGCAGCCCGACCTGCTCGGCGCCGCCGTACCGGGCATGCCGGCCGGCTCCCCCGGTATGGAGTATGGTGACCGCCGTGATGCCTATCAGGTGCTCGGTCTGCAGCGCGAAGGTGGCGAACGGGTGATTAGCGACTACCCTGGCAACTAAACCGAGCCAAGGAGCTGCCTCATGCGCTGGAAACGGGCGCGCCGTAGCGACAATGTTGTGGATGCCCGCAGTGGTGGTCGGCGCACCGGCGGCAAGCTGACCCTGGGCGGCATCGCCATCGTGGTGGTGATCGGCCTGCTCAGCGGCCAGGAGCCCCTGCAGATCCTCACCCAGCTGGCCGGTCAGGCCCTGCAGACGCCCGCCCCCAGCCAGACTGCGCCCGCGGCCAACGACCCCGAAAGCGAGTTCGTCCGCGCCATCCTCGGCGATACCGAGGACACCTGGCGCGAGCTGTTCCAGGCGGGTCAGCGCCAGTACCGCGATCCGACCCTGGTGCTGTTTCGCGGCAGCGTCAATTCCGCCTGCGGTTTCGCCAATGCCGCCGTCGGCCCCTTCTACTGCCCCGGTGATCAGCGGGTGTATATCGACCTGAGTTTCTTTCGCGAACTGGAACAACGCTTCGGCGCCGCCGGGGATTTTGCCCAGGCCTATGTGATTGCCCACGAAGTCGGCCATCACGTGCAGAACCTGCTGGGCATCTCGGCCAAGGTGCATGCGGCGCGCCAGCGCGGCGAGCGCATGGAAGGTGAACAGGGCCTGCTGGTGCGTCAGGAGCTGCAGGCCGACTGCCTGGCCGGGGTCTGGGCCCACCATGCGCAGAAGCGCCTGCAATGGCTGGAGCCGGGCGATCTGGAAGAGGCCTTGAACGCCGCCAATGCCATCGGCGATGACCGCCTGCAGCAGCAAAGTCGCGGTCAGGTGGTGCCGGACTCCTTTACCCACGGCAGCTCGGCGCAGCGGGTGCGCTGGTTCACCCTGGGTTTCGAGCAAGGCAATGTCGGCCGCTGCGACACCTTCAAGGCCACCCGACTCTGATCAGTGCCGCGGCAAACCGCGCAGCGCCCAGAAGCACAGCCCGGCGGATACCACTTCCAGCAGCAGGGCATAGAGGTTGAAGGTCTGCTGGGCGCCGCCATCCAGATACAGGCCGCCGATCCGCGCCAGGGCCAGCGCGCTGTAAAGCAGCACCAGCAGAGTCAGGGCCGGGCGAATCAGCTCCACCCGCAACAAGGCCAGGGCCAGATAGGCCGCCAGGCCCAGTTGCAGGCCACCATAATAGGCGCGCACATCGGTCACCGCCGCCGGGGCCATCAGCAGCATGCCGCTGAGATGGGTCATCTGGTGCGGCTGAACGAAGTAGGCCAGGCCCAGGCCCGCCAGGGCCAGGAGTTGCAGGGTAAGAATCAGCCGAGCCAGCAGCATAGGGGCGCCTTGCAATCGAGGGAGATGGCCGCAGCATAGGCGCTTATGCCACCAGGCGTCAGCCCCCCAACTGCTCCTGCAACTGCTCCAAGACATGCTGCAGATATTCCAGACGCTGCAGGGGTTCGGGCAGGGCCAGCAGATGCAGCTTGTCCTCGGCCGCCAGGGGCAACAGGTAGGCCAGCTGATTGGCCAGGGCCTGCTGCCCGGTCGGCTCCAGCTGCATGCCCAGGCTGGCCACCAGCGGATGCGCACTCAAAGCGCCATGCAGGGCCAACAGGTCGGCATGTTCGGCCTGCAGCGGCTGCTCGTCGGCTTCGGCCAGCCAGTGCACCTGCCCCAGCGTCAGCTGATCGGGCAACACCTGGGCCTGCTCCACGCGAAAGCGCCGGGCGCCCTCCACGCGAATGCCCAGCAGACCATTGGGGCGCTGCTCGAAATCGCGGATCAGCGCCTCACAGCCGATGGCAGAGAACTCACCGGCGGCCTCCCCGGCCTCCTCGCCGTCGAGGATGCAGACCACACCGAAGCCCTCCCCCTGCTTCATGCAGCGGCTGATCATATCCAGGTAGCGCGCCTCGAAGATCTGCAAATCCAGCATGCAGCCGGGAAACAACACGATCTTGAGCGGAAACAGCGGCAAATTCACAACGCAGTCCTCACAGCAGCATCAGGATCGCCAGGGGCAGCAGCACGGCAGTCACCACCCCCATCAGGCTCATGGCCAGGGCGGCGAAGGCGCCGCACTCCTCACTCTCCTGCAGGGCACGGGCCGTGCCCACGGCATGGGCGGTCAGGCCCAACGCCATACCCAGGGCGGCCTGATGGCGCACGCCAAAGCGCTTGAGCAGGGCCGGGCCGCAGATGGCGCCGATAATCCCGGTGATCATCACAAATACCGCGGCCAGGGCGGCGATGCCACCGATCTGGCTGGCCACCAGCATGGCAATGGGCGAGGTCACCGACTTGGGCGCCATGCTCATCAGCATGATCTGCTCGGCGCCCAGCAGCCAGGCCAGCCCCACCCCCAGCACGGTGGCGAACACCCCGGCCACGGCCAGGGTGATCAGGATCGGCCAGAGCAGCTGGCGGATGCGCCGCAGGTTGAGAAACAGCGGCACCGCCAGGGCCACGGTGACCGGGCCGAGAAACAGGGTCAGGGCGGCCACGCTGCCCTGGTACTCGGCATAGCTCAGGCCACACAGCAGGAGGATGCCGATCACCGTGAGCATGGACACCAGCACCGGCTGCAGGAACACCCAGCGGGTCTTCTCGTAGGCGGCCATGGCCAGCTGATAGGCGCCCAGGGTAATGCCCACGCCGAACAGCGGATGGTGGGTCACCGCCTGCCAGGCGGCCTGCCATTCCAGGCTCATACATCCTCCCGGCGCTGCTGGCGATCGATCAGTTTCTGCATCAGCCAGCCGGCAAACACGATGGAGATCAGCAGCGACAGCAGCAAGGCGCCGGCCACCGCCCAGAAATCGGCGGCAATCGCCTCGGCATAGGCCATCACCCCCACCGCCGGTGGCACCAGCAACAGTGGCAGGTACTTGAGCAGGCTGCTGGAGGCCTGATGCAGGGGCTCGCCCACCTCGCCGCGCAGCAGCAGAAAGCCGAACAGCAGCAGCATGCCGATGATCGGCCCCGGCAGCATGGGCAACAGCAGCACATTGAGGGCCGTGCCGAGCAACTGGCACAACACCAGCCAGGAAAGGCCGCGAAGCAGCATAGGGGTCAATCTCCGTTGCTTATGATGGGGCGCGCAATGCTGGCCATTATAAGCAGATGAGCCGCGCAGCGACCGGGCTTGAGCGAGTCCGATGGTCGCACACGCAGGCAATCTGCCACTTGACCGAGGCTGCCTGCCGTGGTGATCTACGGCTATAAAGGATTTAGCGCCACCCAATAACAACATAAGCGTTTCAAGGAGAAAGCATGCCTCAGGTACCCGTCGCGGAACTGCAGAACTATGTGGGCAAGGAACTCGGTCGTTCCGAGTGGCTGACCATTGATCAGGACCGCATCAACCAGTTCGCCGAATGCACCGGCGACCACCAGTTCATTCACGTCGATCCGGAAAAAGCCAAGCTCACCCCCTTCGGCACCACCATCGCCCACGGCTTTCTCTCCCTTTCCCTGGTCCCCAAGCTGATGGAAGGCATCATGGTCATGCCCCAGGGCTTGAAGATGGCCGTCAACTACGGCCTGGACAGCGTGCGCTTTATCCAGCCGGTCAAGGTCAATTCCAAGGTACGTCTGGTCGTGACCCTGACCGACGCCACCGAGAAGAACCCCGGCCAGTGGCTGCTCAAGGCCAAGGCCGTGCTGGAGATCGAAGGCTCGGAAAAACCGGCCTATATCGCCGAACCCCTGACCCTCTGCTTCGTCTGAGTTCAACGCACGCTCGAAAAGGCGCGCAGGCTTTGCCTAGCGCGCCTTTTTTGCTTCGTGCAGGGCCCGTCGCAGAGCATCGCCCTGCATTTGCGGCATACTCTTGAACATGCCCTTTCAGCCCGGATAGCTGCCATGCACCTCAACCATCTGGCCCCTCTCGGCCTGGCCCTGCTGCTGACCGCCTGTGGCGAGGCCCAATCCCTGCTGCCAGCCAATGCCACCCTGCCCGATGGCAGCCGCTACCGCGGTGAGGTGGTCGATGGCCTGCTCCAGGGTCCTGGACGTCTGGACTATCCCAACGGCAGCTGGTTCGAGGGCCGCTTCAAGGACGGCCAGGCCCATGGCCAGGGCCGCTGGCAGGGGGCTGCCGGCGAACGCTATGAAGGCGAATTCGCCCTGGGGGACTTCCATGGCCAGGGCCGCCTCGACTACCGCGACGGCAGTTACTACGAAGGACGCTTTATCCACGGGCGTATGCAGGGTGACGGTCGACTGGTCCAGGGCGGCCTGGACTACAGCGGCGAATTCGCCGACGACCTGTTCGAGGGCCAGGGCCTGCTGCAGTGGGCCGATGGCTCCAGCTTCCAGGGCCAGTTCAAGCAGGGCCAGCCCCACGGCCAGGGTGTGCGCATCGACAGCAGCGGTGCCCAGTTCAGTGGTTCGTTCGAGCAGGGCCAGCTGAATGGCCAGGGCACCTTCCAGAGCAGTGATGGCGACCTCTACAGCGGCGAATTCAAGCACGACCGCTTCCATGGCCAGGGGCGCTACCAGAGCAGTGACGGCGATGTCTGGAATGGCCAGTTCAAACAGGGCGCCGCCAGCGGCGAAGGTGAATTCAAGGGCGTCGATGGCAGCCATTACCAGGGGCAGCTGCGCAACTGGCGCTTTCATGGCGAAGGGCAACTGCGCCTGGCTGACGGCAGCCGTTACCAGGGACGTTTCGCCCATGGTCGCTTCCATGGCGATGGCCAGTTGACCCTGGCCACAGGTCAGGCGCTGCAAGGCACCTGGCAGAGCGGCCAGCGTATCCGCGATGCAGCCGGCAACAGCCTGCCCGATCCGCTGGAAGTCGGCCTGCTGGAACAGGGCCGCCTGCTGCAGGAGGCCCTCGACGCGCTGCCCGCCTCGACCCCGGCCATCGAACTCTATGCCCTGACCCTGGCCGGTGATGGCAAGCAGAGCGTGTTTATGCGCGAGGCCGACTATGTCGCCCGGCTGATGGGTGAACGCTTCGCCGCCCATGGCCGGATCAGCCTGATCAACCACCGCGACCACCTGGCCGACCGCCCCATTGCCAGCCGCGAAAGCCTGGCCCGCACCGCCCAGGCCCTGGCCGAGCGCAGCGGGCCGGAAGACTTGATCTTTATCTACCTGACCAGCCACGGTTCGGCCGGCCATGAGCTGCACCTGGACACACCGCGCCTGGAACTGAACGACCTGCCCGCCACGGAACTGGCCACCGCCCTGGCGCCACTCAAGGAGCGGCACAAGGTGCTGGTGATTTCCGCCTGCTACTCCGGCGGTTTTATCGAACCGTTAAAGGACGACAAGACCCTGATCATGACCGCCGCCAGCGCCGACCGGGTGTCCTTCGGTTGTTCGGAGGAAAACGACTTCACCTATTTCGGCCGCGCCCTCTTCGCCGAAGCCCTGCAGCAGACCGACGACCTGGAAGAAGCCTTCAAACTGGCCAGCGCGGCGGTCAGCCGGCGCGAGGAAGAGGACGGTTTCGAGGCGTCGCAGCCACAACTCTGGGCAGCCCCGGCGGTACTCGCCCAATGGCGCCAGTGGCTCGCCGGCCAGCCGCCCCGTCCGGCGGGCACGGCCCTGGCCCAACAAGACCGAGAAGCCCCATAGGGCTCCCATAACCGAATTGACCTGTGGAGAACCTGCCCCATGTACCTGACGCCCCAGCACATCCTTTTCGCCGGCGCCACCGGCCTGACCGGCGAGCACCTGCTGGACCGCCTGCTCAGTGAGCCGACCGTGGCCCGCGTGCTGGCGCCGACACGTCGGCCGCTGGCCGCACATAGTCACCTGCAAAATCCAGTGGGCGAGCTCAGCGAGCTGCTGCCCCAGCTGCAGGGGCCGGTGGACACCGCCTTCTGCTGCCTGGGCAGCACCATTAAACAGGCCGGTTCCGAGGCAGCCTTCCGCGCCATCGACCATGACCTGGTGCTGGCTTTCGCCCAGCGCGCCCGTGAGCTGGGTGCGCGCCATCTGCTGGTGATCAGCGCCCTGGGCGCCGACCCCAAGTCCTCGGTGTTCTACAACCGGGTCAAGGGCGAGATGGAGCAGGCCCTGCAGGGCCAGGGCTGGCCACAGCTGACCATCGTACGGCCGTCCCTGCTGCTCGGTGCGCGCCAGGAGTTTCGTCTGGGCGAGCGCCTGGCCGCGCCCTTGATGCGCTGGCTGCCGGGCAAATACCGCGGCATCAAGGCCACCGTACTGGCGCGCGCCCTCTGGCGCCTGGCGCTGGAAGAGGGCAGCGGCTGCCGTATCGTTGAATCCGACCAACTGCGCCGCCTCGGCCGCTGATCCCCCGACAGGACCGACTTATGAGCCAACCCGACAACCTGCTCAGCGCCCTGCAACAGGCCGACATGCTGGAGATCGACGACCTGCACGCCTGGCAGTTCAGCCTCGACGAGGCGCAGCTGCAAGCGCCGAGCAGCGCGGTCTTTCTGCAGATCGAATGCATGGATGGCCGCGCCCTGCGCAAATGGCAGTTCAGCCTGGCCGAGGTGCAGGCCGCCCAGTATCAGGCCGATACTGAAAGCTGGACGTTGCACGGCGCAGACCAGGCCCATCACCTGCGCTGCTTTGCCGCCATCAGTGGCGACAATCAGGACGAGCCGGACAACAGCGCCAACGACAGCCAATAACGAGAACCCCATGGGCCTCTACGACCGCTACCTGCTGCCCCACCTGATCGACTTTGCCTGCGGTATGGGCGAGGTAATGAAGGCCCGTTCGCAGATCGTTCCCCAGGCCCACGGCCGGGTGCTGGAGATCGGCATCGGCAGCGGCCTCAACCTGAGTTTCTATGACCCGGCCAGCGTCAGCGTCATCGTCGGCGTCGACCCCAGCGCCGAGATGCAGAAGCTGGCCCAGCAGCGCGCCGCCGCCACTGCCATCCCGGTCGAGATGGTGGCCCTGGAGCTGGGTCAGATCCAGACCGAGGCCGCCAGCTTCGACAGCATCGTCTGCACCTTCACCCTGTGCACCATCCCCGACGCCGTTGCCGCCCTCAAGGAAATGCGCCGGGTGCTCAAACCTGGCGGCCGTCTGCTGTTCTGTGAGCACGGCCTGGCCCCGGACGCCCCCGTCGTGCGCTGGCAGCACCGCCTGACGCCGCTGTGGAAGCCCCTGGCCGGTGGTTGCCACCTCAATCGCGACATCCCCGCCCTGCTGCAAGCCGGCGGCTTTCGGATCGGCGCCCTGGAAAATCGCTACCTCAAGGGCCCCAGGCCCATGACCTATATCTATCAGGGCTGGGCCGAGTGAAATTCTCCGCCGCTTGAACCGGCGCGGCAGGGTTTTACTGGCTATCGTTAAGCCAAGGATTATCGGATGGAAGCCGACCCACGCATGAAGCGCCTCGCCCTTCGCTATTACGGTGCCCTGTGCCTATGGCTGGCAGCGGCCTGGCTATGCCCGCAGGCTCTGGCCGAGCATGAGGTGCGCGTGGGCATCTACCCCAACGAGCCCAAGCTGCTGCTCGACCAGAACAGCCGCCCTTCGGGCATTCTCGGTGACCTGCTCGACGAAATCGCCCGCCGCGAAGGCTGGACGCTGGCCGCAGTCAGCTGCCAGTGGCAACAGTGCCTGGAACTGCTCCAGGCCGGCGAAATCGACCTGCTGCCGGATGTGGCCTACAACGAGGCCCGCGCCCAGACCCTGGACTTTCATAAGGTGCCCTCGCTGTACAGCTGGTCGCAGCTCTACAGCCAGCCCGGGGTTCGCCTGGAGTCGATGCTGGATCTTGACGGCCGCAGTATTGCCGTACTGGAAGGCTCGGTGCAGCAGAGCTATCTGCGCGACCTGCTCGACAGCTTCGGCCTCAAGGGGCAACTGGTCAGCGTCAGCAGCCTGATGCAGGGCTTCGAGCTGGTTCAGGTGGGCCAGGCCGATGTGGTGGTGGCCAATCAGCGCTTCGGCGACTTCCACGCACCACGCTTCGATCTGATCGCCACCCCCATCATGTTCCAGCCGGCCCAGCTGTTCTATGCCACGAGCAAGGGCCATAACGCCGAGCTGCTCAACGCCATCGACCGCCACCTGCAGGACTGGCAGAACACGCCCGGCTCCCTCTACTACCAGACCCTGCAGCGCTGGGGCGGCGAACAGCCGCGCCTGCTGATTCCACAAGGGGTCTGGTGGGCCCTGGGCAGCCTCAGCCTGCTGCTGCTGATGGCCGTCAGCGGCGCCGTGCTGCTGCGCCGCCAGGTGGCGGAAAAGACCCGCAAACTGCAAAGCAGCGAACGGCGCCTCAACACCATCCTCGACAGTGTCGAAGCCTACATCTACATCAAGGACCCCGACCTGCGTTACCAGTATGCCAACCGCAAGGTCTGCGAGCTGTTCGGCCAGCCCCGCGAGCAGGTGATCGGCAAGACCGACGAGTACTTCTTCGACATCGATACCGCGGCCAAGCTGCACGAAAATGATCGCCGCGTGCTGAGCCTGGGCGAACGGGTGGAAGCCGAAGAAATCAACCGCAGCCTCGACGGGGACGAGGAGCACGCCTTTATCTCGATCAAACTGCCGCTGCGCAACGCCCAGGGCCAGATCTACGCCCTGTGCGGCATTTCCACCGACATCACCGAGCACAAGCGCAACCTGGAGAAGATCAACCAGCTGGCCTTCTACGACCCGCTGACCGGCCTGCCCAACCGCCGCCTGCTGCTCGACCGCCTGCAACTGGCCCTGGCCAAGCATGACCGCGGCCTGCAACAGGGCGCCCTGCTGTTTATCGACCTGGACAACTTCAAGGACCTCAACGACACCCTGGGCCACGACATGGGCGACCAGCTGCTGCTGCAGGCCGCGGCGCGCCTGAGCCAGCATGTGCGCAGCCAGGACACCCTGGCGCGCCTGGGTGGCGACGAATTCGTGGTCATGCTCGAAGGCCTGAGCAGCGATCCGATGCGCACCGCCCGCCAGGTCGAGGTGGTCGGCAACAAGCTGGTGCAGGCCCTGGCGGCCCCCTACGACCTCAAGGGCCACAGCCATATCAGCACGGCCAGCATCGGCGTCGCCCTGTTTCCCGATGGCGAGTGTAATGTGGATGACATCCTCAAACGCGCCGACCTGGCCATGTACCAGGCCAAGGCGGCCGGACGCAACGCCCTGCGCTTCTTCGACCCGAACATGCAGGCCGAGGTCAGCGCCCGCGCCCGTCTGGAGAACGATCTGCGCCAGAGCCTGGGTGCCGGCCACTTTGTCCTGCACTACCAGCCCCAGGTGGGGGCCCATGGTCAGTTGCTCGGCGCCGAAGCCCTGGTGCGCTGGCAACACCCGGAGCGCGGCCTGGTATCACCGGGCGAGTTTATCCCCCTGGCGGAAAGCACCGGGCTGATTCTGCCCCTGGGCCGCTGGATTCTGCAGGCCGCTTGCGAGCAATTGGTGGCCTGGGGCGGGCAGCCGCAGATGAGCCACCTGAGCCTGGCCATCAATGTCAGCGCGCGCCAGTTCCATCACCCGGATTTTGTCGATGAGGTGCTGGCGATCCTGGCCGAAACCGGCGCCAACCCGAGCCGCCTGGAACTGGAGCTGACCGAGAGCCAGCTGGTAGAAGATGTGGAGGGGCTGATCAGCAAGATGCTGCAGCTCAAGGCCCATGGCGTGCGCTTCTCCCTGGACGACTTCGGCACCGGCTACTCCTCGCTCAACTTCCTCAAGCGCCTGCCGCTGAATCAGCTGAAGATCGACCAGTGCTTCGTCCGCGAATTGCTCGATCACCCCAGCGACGCCGCCATCGTGCGTACCATCCTGGCCCTGGGCAGCAACCTGGGTCTGGCCGTCACTGCCGAAGGGGTGGAAACCCAGGAGCAACGCGACGCGCTGCTGCGCATGGGTTGCCAGAAATTCCAGGGCTATCTGTTCGCCCAACCGGGGCCGGCGGAGATCCTCCAGCACTGGCATAGCATGGCCTGAAACAGGGCCGGCGCCTGGGGCGGCAAGCGCCACCCTGCCGCCTACAAGAGGTCCACTGCCGGCAGCACCGCGGCCTCGAAAGCCTCGACAGCCAGGGGCTTGCCAAACAGGTAGCCCTGGAAGTGCTGACAGCCGTTATCGCGCAGGCACGCCTGCTGCTCCGGAGTCTCCACGCCCTCGGCAATCACCTCCAGCCCCAGGCCAACGGCCATGGCCAGAATGGCCCGTACAATCGCCAGGCTGCCGGGGTTTTCCGGCAGGTCACGGACAAAGGACTGGTCGATCTTCAGCTGATCCAGCGGCAACTGCTGCAGATAGGCCATGGAGGAGTAGCCGGTACCGAAGTCGTCGATGGAGAAGCGGATACCCATGGCCCGTAGCGCCTGCATGCGCTGCACCGCCTTGTCCTTGTCGGTGAGCAGCAGGGTCTCGGTAATTTCCAGTTTCAGGTGCCGCGGATTGGCCTGGGTGTCCTGCAGGATCTGCTGGATCAGCTCGACAAAGTCCTCCTTGTAGAGCAGTCGGGCACTGATATTCACCGCCAGGCTCAGATGGCTCATCTGCGCCCGCACCGCCCAACGGGCCAGTAGCTGGCAGCCCTGGCGCAGGGTCGCCAGGTCCAGTTGTTCAATCAGGCCGCTGCGCTCGGCAATCTCGATAAAGGCCCCGGGGCCGAGCAGGCCCCGCTCGGGGTGCTGCCAACGCACCAGGGCCTCGGCCCCCGACCAGACGCCCTGCCAGTTGGCCTGGGGCTGCAGGAACGCCACGAACTCACCGGCGTCGAGGCCACGGCGAATGTCCTCTTCCAGTTTCAGGCGCATGCTCACGGCCGCCTGCATCTGTGGGTCATAGAAGCTCAGGGCGTTCTTGCCTGCTGCCTTGGAGCTGTACATGGACAGATCGGCGCGCTGCATCAGCTCATCCACCGTCTGCAGTTCATCGTTGAACAGCACCACCCCCAGGCTGGCGCTGTTGTGAAAGCGCTGGCCATAGACCTCATAGGGCTCGCGCAGGGCCAGCAACAGCCCGCTGCCGATATGCTCGACCTGGGCCCCGGCCTCCTCGGCAAAGGGCTCAAGCCCCTCCAGCAGGATGACGAACTCGTCACCCCCCAGGCGGGCCACGGTATCCAGTTCACGCAGGTTGTTGCGCAGGCGCTCGGCCACCTGGCACAGCAGCTCATCACCGACCTGATGGCCATAGAGGTCGTTGACGTTCTTGAAGTCGTCCAGATCGAGGAAGATCAGCGCCGCATACTGCCCCTTGCGGTCGCACTGGATCATGGCCTGCTGCAGGCGATCACGCAGCAGGCGGCGGTTGGGCAGGCCGGTCAGCGGATCGTAGAAGGCCAGGTGCTGAATCTGCTGCTCGGCACTCTTGCGTTCGCTGATATCGGTGAGCGAGGCCACATAGTTGGTCACCCGCCCCTGTTCGTCTCGCACCGCGCTGATGGCCAGCCATTCGGGGAAAACCTCGCCATTCTTGCGCCGGTTCCAGATCTCGCCCTGCCAGACCCCTTCCCGCGCCAGGGTCTGCCACAGTTCCTGGTAGAACTCAGGGCCCTGGCGGCCCG
This sequence comes from Pseudomonas xionganensis, assembly GCF_009763245.1. Lineage (GTDB taxonomy): Bacteria > Pseudomonadota > Gammaproteobacteria > Pseudomonadales > Pseudomonadaceae > Aquipseudomonas > Aquipseudomonas xionganensis. Next base: position 271,636 of record NZ_WKJZ01000003.1, read on the forward strand.
AACCGAGCATGCGGGTGGGCTGACCCACCACATCCTCGGCGCTGTAGCCGGTGATCTGGGTAAAGGCGCGATTGACCTTGAGAATACGGGTCTTGGCATCGGTGATCAGCATGCCCTGCTGGGACTCGAAGGCAATCGAGGCAATGCGTTTGTCCAGCTCCAGGGCCACCCGTTCGGTAATGTCACGCGCCATCAGCACCACGGCGCGCTTGCCCTCGATCAGCGTATCCAGGCGCCGCGCGCGGGCTTCGAAAGTGCGGTGACCAAGCGCCGTCTGCATGCCGTACTCAAGGCTCTGGGCGTCGTCACTGGCCAGGGTACGGGTAATGAACTGCATAAACAGATCGGCCTGGCTGAGCGGCAGCACATCGTGCAGGCGCCGCCCCAGCAAGCCCTGCTCGCCGGCATAGAGCAGGCGGCTGTCCGGGGACTTGACCTTCAGGTAGCGGCCGTCTTCATCCAGCACCAGAGACAGATCAGGCACCGCCTCGGTGATGGCACGCAGCTGCGCTTCGCTCTGGCGCAGGGCCTCGCGGGCCTGCCTCTGGCGTTCGGTATCCCTGAGCAACAGCCCCAGCAGCAGGGTCGAGGGCACCAGCACGGCAACCAGAGGCAACAGCGCATGCTGGATAAACGTGGCGAAGTGCTCGGCCGGCAGCAGCAACAGGTTGAGTACCTGCACCACCTGCAGCAACAGGGCAAAGACCAGCAGGGAGAAGACGTTGAACGGCACCCGCCGGCGCTGATGCAGGTAAGCAAACAGCAGACCCAGCAGCACCGGCATCAGCACATTGAGCAGGCCGGGCACCACGCCCACGCCGCCCAGCCACCCGCGATAGGCGCCGGCCATGGCCCCGGCGACCAGGCCGACCAGGGGGCCGCCAAAGAAGGCCGCCATGCTCAGCACCACGGTGCGTCCATCGAAGATCAGGCCGTCCTCCAGCACCATCGGCATCAGCATGCCGCCGATACAGACCGCGCCGAACAGCGCCCCGGCCGCCAGCTTGCCGAGCAGGGGCCGCGCCTCCAGGCCGCGCATCAGCATGCCGTGCAGCCAGCACAGGGTGATCAGCAGGGTGACATTTTTGATCAGTTCCAGAACCATTCGGTAATCCGCGTATACAGCATGGGGCATGCCTGTGGCCCCAGTCAGTGTAGATGGCAATTCAATAGCGCCGACTGGACGCTCCCTGTGAGCGACAGGCTACAACTCGTCAGCCTCTGTGCGGGCGTTACGCCTGGCGCAGCTGCAGCGCATCCACCAGCTCGGCGGCAATCGCCATGCCCACCAGATCGGCCAGGGTCTCGGCCTGCATGCGTTTCATCACCCGCGAGCGGTACAGGTCGACGGTCTTCACGCTGATCTGCAGCTGTTCGGCCACTTCGCGGCTGGTGTAGCCGCGCACCAGGGGCAGCAGCACGTCGCGCTCGCGCGGGGTCAGGCTGGCCAGGCGCTGCTGCACGGACTCAAGGCGCGGATCGGCCTGGGGCCTGGGCGCCTGACGATCGAGGGCCTGCTGCACGCTGTCGAGCAGCAGCTGCTCGTTGTAGGGCTTCTCGATAAAGTCCACCGCCCCGGCCTTGAACGCGCGCACGACGATGGGCACATCGGCATGGCCGCTGACGAAGATCACCGGCAGCTCGATGCCGCGCGCACGCATTTCCTCCTGCACGTTCAAGCCGCCCATGCCGGGCATGCGTACATCCAGCAGCACGCAGGCATTGGCCTGGGGCTCGCAGGCATCGAGAAAGGCCCGGCCGCTGGTAAAGGGCAGCGCCTTGAGGCCCACCGACTCCAGCAGCCAGAGGGTCGAATCGAGCATGCCCTGATCGTCATCGACCACATACACCAGTTGTTGCTGCAGGCTCATGCCCGGCTCCTTGTCGGTTTATTCATTGTCTTCGCCGCGGCCCAGGGGCAGGCGGCACTCCAGGCACAGGCCACCGCCGGAGTCGGGGCTGGCCTCCAGGGCGCCGCCAAAGCCCTCGATGATGCTGCGGCTCATGGACAGGCCCAGGCCCAGCCCTTCCGCCTTGCTGGTGTAGAAGGGGGTGAACAGCTTGCCCAGCTGTTCGGCACTGGCCCCCGGGCCCTGGTCGATCACCCGGATCGCCAGGCTGCCCTCCACCTCGCGGCTGTGCAGGCGAATCTGCGAGGCCGCGCCGGGATGGCGTTCGCGGTTGGCTTCGATGGCGTTGCGCAGCAGGTTGAGCAGCACCTGCTCCAGCAGCACCCGGTCGGCGTAAACCGCCGGCAGATTGTCGTCCAACTGCTCAATGATGGTCACCTGCCAGCTGCTGGCCTCCCACTGGCACAGGCGCACGGCCTCGCGCGCCACCTCGGCCATATCCAGGGCCTGCATACGCCGCTGGCCCTTGCGCAGAAAGGCGCGCAGACGCTTGATCACTTCCGAGGCGTGGTTGGCATGCTCGGTGATGCGCGCCAGGCCCTGGGCCACCTTGTCTGCGGCCTGGGGGTTGTCGCCCAGATGCTTGAGGTAACGCTGGCTGGCGCTGGCGTAGTTGACCACCGCCGCCAGGGGCTGGTTGATCTCGTGGGCGATACCCGACGCCAGCTCGCCCAGGGTGACCAGCCGCGCGGTGTGCGCCAGCTCGTCCTGATGGCGGCGCTGCTGGGCCTCACGCAGCTCGCGCTCGGTCATGTCGCGGGCCACCAGGGAGTAGTAGTGCTCGCCATCGCGGCCCCGGTGCGCCAGCAGCACCAGGGACACCGGCAGCGGCGCGAGGCCGCCCAGCGGCAGCAGACGTGCCTCGCTGCTCCACACCCCGGCCGCATCGGCACAGGCCCAGCCCGTGTCATGCAGGCGGCGCAGATCATCCGTGGCCAGCAGGGTATCCAGGGTCGGCAGGGGCTTGCGCTCATCGATATGCAGGGCATGCCGGGCCGAGGGGTTGAGGTGGGTCAGGCGCCCGCCCGGGTCGATAAACAGCACCAGATCGGTGTTGGCCTCCACCACCTCGGCCAGGCGCCGCTTGTTTTCCTCGGCCAGAACCCGGGCGGTGATATCGCGGGATACGCTGACCACCTCCACCACCGCGCCGGTATAGGTTTCGCGAATGGCGCGGCTGGCCGTTTCGAACCACAGGTAATGGCCATCACGGTGGCGAATGCGATAGGTCATGGTGTGGTAGCCATCCTGCTCCAGGGCTTCGCGGGCGCTGTCCACCAGGTGTTGACGGTCCTGCTCATGGAACAGGGCCTGCACCGGGGTGCCGCGCAGGCTCTCCGGCCAGTAGCCAAGCAGGGTGCCGCTGGCCGGCGAGGCATCGAGAAACAGCCCGTCCGGCGTATGCCGGGAAATCAGGTCGGTGGTGTTTTCGGTGATCAGGCGATACAGCCGGCTGGCCTTGGCCGCCTCGCGCTCGGCCTGCACCTGGACGGTGGCCAGGCGTGCCCGGGCCAGCACCCGCTGCTCGGCCAGGTCCGGCATAAACAGCCAGATCAGCACCTGGCCCTGATGCTGCGCCTCCACTTCCTCGATGGCCCGCCCCTGCTGCAGGCAGGCGCGCACCAGCTGCTCGGCATTCACCGGCAGCCAGTGCCTGAGCGTCGTCAGCGGCTGCGGCCCGAGCAGCGCCAGCAGGGCGGCGTTGAGCTGCAGCGGCCGTGCCTGGGCATCCAGCAGCAGGCTCGGTTGTGGGTCGCTGCCCAGCAGCAGGCTGCCCCGGGGCTGCTGCGGCAGGCTTTCCAGCAGCGCCAGCAACAGGCCGTGGAGCAGGGCCAGCCAGGCATCTCCGACGCCTTCCTGCAATTCGATGATCAGCAGCCCGCTGCGCCCCTTGTCCAGCTCCAGGGCCAGAGCCCGGCCCTGGCTCAGGCCGGCCCGGCGCAGGCGCCCGGCCAGCCAGCAGGAGAGCTGGCGCAGTTCGCCCAGGTCCAGGCTCGGCTCGCCCTGCAAACGCTCGAACAGTTGCTGATCGCTGGCCTGCAGCGGGTCGCCAAAGCCCGGCGGCAGGTGCGGCGCGCCGCCCTCGTGGCTGTAGATGGCGGTGCCCGGCTGCCAGCTCAGGTAAAAGGCCTGACGCACCTCGGGGCAAGCCTGCAGGGTGCGCAGCAGGGCATCGGCGCGTACCCCCAGGGGCAGGCACTCGCGCTGCAGCAGCAGCCAGCTGTTGAGCTGCACATTGAGGTCATTCATCGATCGGCTTCCATGGGGCGAACCAGCATCGGCGGCCCTGGCGATGAATGCAACTCGACCAAGGCCTGACTCGCGCTAAAAATATAGTAGTTATTCTATACAACTATGGTTTAACTTCCATAAAAATATGAATTGATCTATAAAATCCACCCAGAACAATAGCGGAGCCACGCAGGCTCCCGAGCATTCAATCTGCCGTGGGTACTCGCATGTCGATCTACGAACAGGGCCTTGCGCCTGCCGCCGTCAACCATATCGCCCTCTCGCCCCTGAGTTTTATCGAGCGCACCGCCAGCGTTTACCCACACTACCCGGCCGTGATCCATGGTTCGATCCGCCGCGACTGGGCCGAGACCTACGCGCGTTGCCGACGCCTGGCCTCGGCCCTGGCCGGCCGCGGCATCGGCAAGGGCGACACGGTGGCGGTGATGCTGCCGAATATCCCGGCCATGCTCGAAGCGCACTTCGGCGTGCCGATGATCGGCGCGGTGCTCAACACCCTCAACGTACGCCTGGACGCCGAGGCCATCGCCTTTATGCTGCAGCACGGCGAGGCCAAGGTGCTGATCACCGACCGCGAGTTCCATGAGGTGATCCGCGCCGCCGTCGGCATGCTCGACCACCCGCCACTGGTGATCGACGTGGACGACCCGGAATACGGCGAAGGCCAGGCGGTCAGCGACCTCGACTACGAAGCCCTGCTGGCCGAAGGCGACCCGGACTTTGCCTGGCAGTGGCCGGATGACGAGTGGCAGGCGATCAGCCTCAACTACACCTCCGGCACCACCGGCAACCCCAAGGGCGTGGTCTACCACCACCGCGGCGCCTACCTCAATTCCCTGGGCAACCAGATGACCTGGGCCATGGGCAACCATCCGGTATACCTGTGGACCCTGCCGATGTTCCACTGCAACGGCTGGTGCTACCCCTGGACCATCACCGCCCTGGCCGGGGTGCATGTGTTCCTCCGTCGCGTCGATCCGCAGAAGATCCTGCACCTGATCCGCGAGCATCGGGTCAGCCATATGTGCGGCGCGCCCATCGTGCTCAACGCCCTGGTCAATATGCCGGCTGCGGCCAAGGCCGCCATCGAACATCCGGTCAATGCCATGGTGGCCGGCGCGGCACCACCGGCCAAGGTCATCGGCGCGGTGGAGGAAATGGGCATCAAGGTTACCCACGTCTACGGCCTGACCGAGGTGTATGGCCCGGTCACCGTATGCGCCTGGCATGCCGCATGGGATGAACTGCCACTGGATGAACGGGCGCGCATCAAGTCGCGCCAGGGCGTGCGCTACCCGACCCTGGAAGGGGTGATGGTGGGCGATCCCAAGACCCTGGAGCCGGTGCCCCGCGATGGCGAAACCATCGGCGAGATCTTCATGCGCGGCAACACCGTGATGAAGGGCTACCTGAAGAACCCCAGCGCCACCAGCGAGGCCTTCGAGGGTGGCTGGTTCCATACCGGCGACCTGGCGGTGTGCCACCCGGACGGTTATGTGGAAATCCGCGACCGGCTCAAGGACATCATCATCTCCGGTGGCGAGAACATCTCCACCATCGAGGTGGAAGGCGTGCTCTACCGCCACCCGGCGGTGCTGGAAGCGGCCGTGGTGGCGCGCCCGGACGAGAAGTGGGGGGAAACCCCCTGCGCCTTTATCACCCTCAAGGTGGATCAGCAGGCGACCTGCGAGGCCGACATCATCGCCTTCTGCCGCGAACACCTGGCCGGCTTCAAGGTGCCCAAGACCGTGGTCTTCACCCAGCTGCCCAAGACCAGCACCGGCAAGATCCAGAAGTTCGTCCTGCGCGATATGGCCAAGGCGCTCTGAATCATCCCTCTCTCAACCCTCTGCCGCCTATGGCGGAGGGACGTGAATAACACCGTTTGCACAACAACAAGAACCGGCCTCCGGGCCGACGGAGAACCCCCATGCAAATCTTCAAGCGCCCCGACGGGGCCGAACAACCGCACTGGCCCCTGGGCCCGTTCAAGGTACGCCTGCCCTTCGTGCACTACCGCTGGGAAACCGCGGAAATGCTCCAGGCCCTGATCATGTTCGTGGTCAGCCTGGCGATGATCCCGCTGCTGGAAAAGTACCTCGGCCTGCCCTATGACGTGGCCCTGGCCTATGTGGTGGTGTGCGGCATCGGCTTTATGCTGCCGGCGCTGCTCGGCGTGCCCTTCGTGCCCGGCTGGATCACCCCGGGGATTCCCGTGGTCTTGCTCTTTCTCGGCAACTTCGAGCCGGGTCCTGCGGCGATCCAGGCGCTGTTCGCCCTGCAGTTTCTGGTGTTCGTGATCTTCCTGATTCTCGGCGTGACCCGTTTGGGCAGCACCCTGGTACGGCTGATCCCCAACTCGATGAAGGGCGGCATCATCATCGGCGCCGGTATCGCCGCGCTGATGGGCGAGATTTCCACCGGCGGACGCCTGGCCAATACGCCGATTTCCCTGGTGCTGGGCAGCCTGATCTGCCTTTACCTGATGTTCTCGGTGTCGTTCAAGGGCCTGACCGAGCGCCTGCCCTTCGCGCGCAAGATCGTCAACTACGGCATGGTGCCGGGCATGCTGATCGCCATCTTTATCGGCATCGGTGTGGGCGAGTACAAGATGCCCGACGTGAAGTTCGGCATCACCGCGCCGGCCTTCGCCGAGATGTGGAACTACCTGCCGTTCAACGTAGGCTTCCCCGGCCTGGATGTGTTTCTGCTGGCCGTGCCCACCGCCGTGATCGCCTATGTGATTGCCTTCGGCGACATCATCGTCGGCCAGTCCCTGATGCAGCGCGCCGACGAGCTGCGCACCGACGAGGTGATCGAGAACAATATCGACCGCGTGCACCTGGTGACTGCCATCCGCAACGCCCTGCACGCCTTCTTCGCCCCTTACCCGGGCCTGGCCGGGCCGCTGTGGACCGCCGTGGCGGCGACCATGGCCGAGCGTTACAAGTACGGGCGCAAGGCCATGGACTCGATCTACAGCGGCGCCGGCACCTTCTGGATCACCGGCTTTATCGCCCTGTTCGCCCTGCCGCTGGTGAGTTTCTTCCAGCCGGTCTTGCCGATCGCCCTGTCCCTGACCCTGATCCTCACCGGCTATATCTGCCTGATGGTGGGCTTCGAGCAGCTGGGCAACAACACCGAGCGCGGCGTGGCCGGCACCATGGGTGTGGTCCTGGCCGTGTACGGCGCCGGCTGGGGCCTGGCGGCCGGTGCGGCGCTGTACATCCTGGTGGAGCGTACCCACCTGCTCAGGTTCACCACGAAAACCTCCGTCAACGGCCAAGCCGAGGCCGATTGACCCTGCGGCCCGCTCCGGCGGGCCCTTTTTATCACCTGCCGCGCCTAGCGCGGCCCTGCCTGCGAGAAGCTGTCGATGCCCGAGTACAACGCCCCGCTGCGCGACCTGCGCTTTGTCCTGCATGAAGTCTTTGCCGCCCCCGAACTGTGGGCGCGCCTGCCGGCCCTGGCCGAGACCGTCGATGCCGACACCGCCGACGCCATTCTGGAAGAAGCCGCCAAGGTCACAGGCACCCTGATCGCCCCGCTCAACCGCAGCGGCGACGAGGAAGGGGCGCAGTGGGCGGATGGCGAGGTACGCACGCCGGCCGGGTTCAAGCAGGCTTACGCCACCTATATCCAGGGTGGCTGGGTGGGCCTGTCTGGCAACCCGCAGTACGGCGGCATGGGCATGCCCAAGATGCTCGCCGTGGCCTTCGAGGAAATGCTCTACGGCGCCGGCTCCAGCTTCGCCCTCTACTCGGCGCTTAGCTCCGGGGCCTGCCTGGCCATCGACGCCCATGCCAGTGACGACCTGAAAAACACCTACCTGCCGCCCATGTACGAGGGTCGCTGGGCCGGTTCCATGTGCCTGACCGAGGCCCATGCCGGCACCGACCTGGGACTGATCCGCACCCGTGCCGAACCCCAGGCCGACGGCAGCTACCGCATCAGCGGCAGCAAGATCTTTATCACCGGCGGGGAACAGGACCTGACCGAGAACATCATCCATCTGGTGCTGGCCAAGCTGCCCGATGCCCCGGCCGGCGCCCGCGGCATCTCGCTGTTTCTGGTGCCCAAGGTGCTGGTGGGTGACGATGGCAGCCTGGGTGCGCGCAACACCGTGAGCTGCGGCTCCATCGAGCACAAGATGGGCATCAAGGCCTCCGCCACCTGCGTGATGAACTTCGACGGCGCCAGCGGCTACCTGATCGGCGAACCGAACAAGGGCCTGGCCGCCATGTTCACCATGATGAACTACGAGCGCCTGTCCATCGGCATCCAGGGCATCGGCTGCGCCGAGGCTTCCTATCAGGCCGCCGTCGGTTATGCCCGCGAACGCCTGCAAAGCCGCGCCGCCACCGGCCCGCAGGCGCAGGACAAGGCCGCCGACCCGATCATCGTGCACGCCGATGTGCGCCGCATGCTGCTCACCAGCAAGGCCCTGACCGAAGGCGGCCGGGCCTTTGCCTGCTATGTCGGGCAGCAGCTGGACCTGGCCAAGTTCAGCCCTGATACCGCCGAGCGCCAGGCTGCCGAGGCCCTGGTCGCCCTGCTCACCCCGGTGGCCAAGGCCTTCTTCACCGACAACGGCCTGGAGAGCTGCATCCACGGCCAGCAGGTGTTCGGCGGCCACGGTTATATCCGCGAATGGGGCCAGGAGCAGCTGGTGCGCGATGTACGTATCGCGCAGATCTACGAAGGCACCAACGGCATCCAGGCCCTCGACCTGCTCGGGCGCAAGGTCATCGCCAATGGCGGCGTGGCGCTGCGCCAGTTCACCGCTGAGATTCGCCGCTTTGCCGAGCAACCCGACACGCCTTACGCCGCGCAGCTGCTTGCCGCAGTCGAGCGCCTGGAAGACACCAGCGCCTGGCTGCAGCAGGTCGCCGCCGGCAACCCCGATGAAACCGGCGCGGCCTCGGTGGAGTACCTGCACCTGTTTGGCTACACCGCCTATGCCTGGATGTGGGCGCGTATGGCCGCCGTGGCGCAGAGCAGACTGAGCGAAGACCCGGCCTTCTACGGCGCCAAGCTGGCCACCGCCGAGTTCTTCTTCGCCCGCCTGCTGCCGCGCAGCCTGGGGCTGGAGGCCAGTATTCGTGCCGGTGCGCAGTCGTTGTATGGGCTGGCCGCCGAGCAGTTCTGAGAACCGACTCATGGCCAGCTGCGCGTCGGCCCTGCTGCGTTACAAACAGACTCGGCCTGCTCATTTGCACCAGCAAACTCCGCGCCCTCGTCTGTTTGTGCCTTGCATGGCTCTAGCTCGCAAGGCCATGAACCGGTTCCTACACGTTGAGCGTTTGCGCGGCGTCCCCCACCGAGGCGCCGCGCCTTTTTATTCAGCAAGGTGTCGTGGGGCCGACCAGGCTGTGCACACCGAATACAGCACCGGAGGGCTCAATACCCATCCGGCGAGGACTCTTTATGCGTGAAGTCGTGATTGTCGCCGCCCGTCGCACCGCCATCGGCGCCTTTGGTGGAGGATTGAGCAGTGTGCCCGCCGTGGACCTCGGCGCCGCCGTGATCCGCAGCCTGCTGGCCGATAGCGGCCTGGCCGCCGAGCAGGTGGACGAAGTGATACTCGGCCAGGTGCTCAGCGCCGGCTGTGGGCAGAACCCGGCCCGGCAGAGCACGCTCAAGGCCGGACTGCCCCATACGGTCCCGGCCATGACCCTGAACAAGGTCTGCGGCTCCGGTCTCAAGGCGGTGATTCTCGGCGCCCAGAGCATCGCCTGTGGCGATGCCGAGGTGGTGATCGCCGGCGGCCAGGAAAATATGAGCCAGGCGCCCCATGTGCTCAATGGCTCACGCAATGGCCAGCGCCTGGGCCACGGCCAGCTGCTCGACAGCCTGATCCACGATGGCCTGTGGGATGCCTTCAACGATTACCACATGGGCATCACCGCCGAGAACCTGGCCGAGCAGTACGGCATCAGCCGTGCCGAGCAGGATGCCTTTGCCGCCCGCTCCCAGCAGCGCGCCAGCGCCGCCATTGCGGCCGGGCGCTTCGACGGCGAGATCACGCCCATCGACATCCCCCAGCGCAAGGGCGAGCCACTGCGCGTCGCTCAGGACGAGCAGCCACGCCCCGGCACCCGTGCGGAAACACTGGGCCAGCTGCGCCCGGCCTTCAAGCGTGACGGCACGGTGACCGCCGGCAACGCCTCCACCCTCAACGACGGCGCCGCCGCCGTGCTGCTGATGAGCGCCGACAAGGCCACCGCCCTGGGCCTGCCGATGCTGGCGCGGATCAAGGCCCACGCCAGTGCCGGCGTCGACCCGGCGATCATGGGCATCGGCCCGGTGTTCGCCACCTGCCGCGCCCTGGAAAAGGCCGGCTGGAGCCTGGAGCAGCTGGATCTGATCGAAGCCAACGAAGCCTTCGCCGCCCAGGCCATCGCGGTCGGCCGCGAACTGCACTGGGACAGCGCCAAGGTCAACGTCAACGGCGGCGCCATCGCCCTGGGCCACCCCATCGGCGCCTCCGGCTGCCGTATCCTGGTCAGCCTGATCCACGAGATGATCCGCCGCGACGCCCGCCGCGGTCTGGCCACCCTGTGTATCGGTGGTGGCCAGGGCGTGGCGCTGGTCATCGAACGCTAGCCTGGAACATGGGAGCCGGTGGATGTAAAAAGCGACATCCACCCTACGCCCGATGCGGGCATCACGTAGGGTGGATCACGCTGCACCGATCCACCAGGCCGGAATCGATGGGTATCAACATCCCCATCACCCCTTGGTCCAATGGCCATATTCCCCTGAAGTGGGTCAGGCTTTACCGATCCAACCTGCGACCCCGGACAAGAACCAGAGAAGCCTATGCGAACCCTCACCACCCTCACCGGCAACAGCCAGAAACTCGACGGCGGCGCCATGTTCGGCAACGCGCCCAAGGCCCTGTGGCAGCGCTGGATGGCGCCGGACGAGCTGAACCGCATCGACCTCGGCTGCCGCGCCCTGCTGGTGCAGGAGCCCGGGCGCAATATCCTGATCGAGACCGGCATCGGCGCCTTTTTCAGCCCGGAGCTGAAACAGCGCTTCGGTGTGCAGGAAGAGCGTCATGTGCTGCTCGATAGCCTGGCGGCGGCGGGCCTGAGCGATACCGATATCGATATCGTGGTGCTGACCCACCTGCACTTCGACCACGCTGGCGGCCTGCTCGCCGCCTGGGAAGAGGAGAAACCCGCGCGCCTGCTGTTCCCCAATGCCCAGTTCATCACCGGCCGCCGCCAGTGGCAGCGCGCCTGTGCACCCCATGCACGGGATCGCGCCTCCTATATCCCGGAGCTGCTGCAGCTGCTGGAAGCCAGCGGCCGTCTGCACCTGATCGATGAAAGCGAGCATTGCGAGCTGCTAGGCCCCGACTGGCGCCTGCACTGGAGTGACGGCCACACCCCGGGCCAGCTGCTGCCGGAAGTGGCCATGGCCGGTGGCCCGGTGGTGTTTCCCGGCGACCTGATCCCCGGCGCGCCCTGGGTGCACCTGCCCATCACCATGGGTTACGACCGTTTTCCCGAAGGCCTGATCGAGGAGAAGGAAGCCCTGCTGGCGGACCTGATCGGCCGTGGCGGGCGCCTGGTGTTTACCCACGACCCGGACGTGGCCATGGGCCGGGTGATCTGCGATGCCAAGGGTCGTTATGGTCTGGAACAGACCCAGACGGAGGTGCGTGGACTGGCCGAATAACTCGGTTGCGAATCGGTGCGCACAGCGCACCCTACGGGAGCGGGTAGGGTGCGCCGTGCGCACCAGGCCGGCTAGCAGGCCGTTGAAAAACGTAGACGAGGCAGTCAGCGCAAGGCAAAAACAGGCGAAGAAGCGCAGTTTACGAAGTGTAAATGAGCATTCTGAGCCTGTTTTTAACGCTGCAATGGCAACGCACGACTGCATGGATGCAGGAGGTAGGGCAACGCCGGGAGCCAAAGCCGAGGTAGTTTTTCAAAAGCCTGCTAAAGCCCGCCGCTAACGCCCAGATTCAACCCCAGCGCTGCGGCGCAGGAAAAGGGCAAGAGCACCGTATCCAGCAGCAGGCTGGCCGGCAGATCCAACCCCGGATAGCGCGGCGCCTCGGCGCCGAAGCGCTCACGCGCGCAGCAGCCGCCCTGCAGGGCATAGAGATCCAGGCGGCTGCCGGCATACACCAGCGGCGCGCCCGGCTTGGCGGCGTCCAGGGTGGCCACCGTGGCGCAGCCGGTGAGCGACCATGCCGCCAGCACCAGCAGCGCGCGCTTACTCATTGCTGCTCAGATGATGCTCACCCCAGCGCGGCAGCATGTCCTGGGGAATATTCAGGCAGTTGAGGATGCGCGCCACGACGAAATCGATCAGGTCATCGATGGTCTGCGGCTGGTGATAGAAACCCGGCGCGGCGGGCAGGATGGTCGCGCCGAGGTTGGACAGCTTGAGCATGTTTTCCAGATGGATGCTGGAAAACGGTGCCTCGCGCGGTACCAGAATCAGCTGGCGCCGCTCCTTCAGGGCCACATCGGCGGCGCGCTCGATCAGGTTGTTGCAGGCCCCCGTGGCAATGGCCGAGAGGGTCCCGGTTGAGCAGGGCACCACCACCATGGCCGTCGGTGCACCGGAGCCGGAGGCCGCCGGGGCCATCCAGTCCTCCTTGCCATACACGCGAATCTGCCCGGGCGCGGCGCCGGTGTATTCACTCAGGAACGCCTGCATGGCCTGGGGCTTGCCCGGCAGGGCCACGTCGGTCTCGGTGGCCATCACCAACTGCGCGGCCTTGGAGATCAGAAAGTGCACCTCGCGCTCCTCCTGTACCAGACAGTCGAGCAGGCGCAGGCCGTACTGGGCGCCCGAAGCGCCGGTCATAGCCAGGGTAATACGTTCGGGTCCGCTCATCGAGATTCCTCGGTTGTGGTGGAAAACGCTGCGCGGTTTTCCACCCTACAGGGCTTGCATGGTCAGTAGGGTGGAAAACGCCGCAGGCTTTTCCACCACTGCCTCAGTTCGTCAGCGCCGCCGCCAGCTTGCCATGCAGGCCGCCAAAGCCGCCGTTGCTCATTACCACGATCTGGGTGCCCGGCGCGGCTTCGGCCTTGACCCCGGCAATGATCGTTTCCAGAGAATCACAGACCTGCGTCGGTACGGTCGAGGTCGCCACGGTACCAGCCAGATCCCAGCCGAGATTCGGCGGCGCGTACCAGTACACCGAATCGGCCTGCACCACGGACTGCGGCAGCCCATCACGGTGCGCGCCCAGCTTCATGGAATTGGAGCGCGGCTCGACAATGGCGATCAGCCTGGCATCGCCGATGCGCTTGCGCAGGCCGTCCAGGGTGGTGGCAATGGCCGTGGGGTGGTGGGCGAAGTCATCGAAGATGGTCACGCCATTCACCTCGGCGACCTTCTCCATGCGCCGCTTGGCATTGATAAAACGGCCCAGGGCCTCAATGCCCAGCGCCGGCACCACGCCGACATGCCGCGCCGCCGCCAGCACCGCCAGGGCGTTGGCCACATTGTGCTGGCCGGTCAGCTCCCACTGCACCACGCCTTCGGCCTTGCCATCGAACAGCACCTCGAACTGCGAGCCATCGGCACTGAGCAGGCGCGCCTGCCACTGGCCGCCTTCGCCGGTGGTCTGCACCGGGGTCCAGCAGCCCATCCCGATCACCCGCTGGAGCGCCGTTTCGCTGGCCGGGTGAATGATCAGCCCTTCGCTCGGCACGGTGCGCACCAGGTGGTGGAACTGCCGTTCGATGGCCGCCAGGTCCGGGAAGATATCCGCGTGATCGAACTCCAGGTTATTCAGGATGGCGGTACGCGGGCGGTAGTGCACGAACTTGCTGCGCTTGTCGAAGAAGGCGCTGTCGTACTCGTCGGCCTCCACCACGAAGAACGGCGTGTCGCCAAGGCGCGCGGAGATGCCAAAGTTCTGCGGCACCCCGCCAATCAGAAAGCCCGGGCTCATGCCGGCATGTTCCAGCACCCAGGCCAGCATGCTGGAGCTGCTGGTCTTGCCGTGGGTACCGGCCACGGCCATGACCCAACGGCCCTGCAGCACATGGTCGGCCAGCCACTGCGGGCCGCTGACATAGGGCAGCCCCTTGTTCAGCACATATTCCACCGCCGGGTTGCCGCGGCTCATGGCATTGCCGACCACCACCAGATCCGGCGCCGGATCGAGCTGGGCCGGATCATAGCCCTGGATCAGCTCGATGCCCTGGGCCTCCAGCTGAGTGCTCATGGGCGGGTAAACATTGGCGTCGGAGCCGGTGACGCGGTGCCCCAGTTCCTTGGCCAGCACCGCCAGCGAACCCATAAAGGTGCCGCAGATGCCGAGAATATGGATATGCATGATTGTCCTCAAAGTGCCGCACGAGCGGCTGCCTCAACAGTGGCCGCAGGTTAGCACAGCGCCTGGGCGGCGGCAGCGCCTGGCCATTGCGTCAGGTTTTGGCACAGGGGTTGCGTTAGCAGGTGGCAAACGCCTCTAACAGGCTGTTTGGCCGCAATACGCGCCGCAGGTTCAGCCGATACGGTGCAGCGGCCGTCAGCGCGGCACTGCTTTGGCGCACAACCGCCTTGTCACCCTGGAGATACGATGCCCAGTTACAGCCATAGCGTCGGCGGCCAGACCTACCGTTTCGACAGCCTGCGCCAGCTGCTGGCCAAGGCCAGCCCGGCGCGCTCCGGCGACTACCTGGCCGGCCTCGCTGCCAGGAGCGCCAGTGAGCGGGTGGCGGCGCAGATGTGCCTGGCCGAAGTGCCGCTCAAGCGCTTTCTCGACGAGGCGCTGATCCCCTACGAGCAGGATGAGGTCACCCGGCTGATCATCGACAGCCACGATACCGCGGCCTTCGCTCCAATCAGCCACCTGTGCGTGGGTGATCTGCGCGACTGGCTGCTCGGCGAGCAGGCCGACGAGGCCAGCCTGGGCGCCCTGGCCCCGGGCCTGACCCCGGAAATGGTGGCCGCTGTCGCGAAGATCATGCGCCTGCAGGACCTGATCCTGGTGGCGCAGAAAGTCCGCGTGGTCAGCCGTTTTCGCAACACCCAGGGCCTGGCCGGGCGCATGGGCACCCGCCTGCAGCCCAACCATCCCACGGATGACGCCGCCGGCATCGCCGCCAGCCTGTTCGACGGGCTGCTGTATGGCAACGGCGATGCCATGCTCGGGATCAACCCGGCCACCGACAGCCTGGCCAGCATCTGCGAGCTGCTGCGCATGCTCGACGGCATCATCCAGCGCTACGAGATCCCCACCCAGGCCTGCGTGCTGACCCATATCACCAGCGCCATCGAGGCGATCAACCGCGGCGTGCCGCTGGACCTGATGTTCCAGTCCATCGCTGGCACCCAGGCGGCCAACGCCAGCTTCGGCATCAATCTGCAGCTGCTGCAGGAAGGCTACGAGGCCGGTCTGAGCCTCGGACGTGGCAGCCTGGGCCATAACCTGATGTATTTCGAAACCGGCCAGGGCAGTGCCCTGTCGGCCAACGCCCACCATGGTGTCGATCAGCAGACCTGTGAAGCCCGCGCCTATGCAGTAGCCCGGCAGTTCAAGCCCTTTCTGGTCAATACCGTGGTCGGTTTTATCGGCCCGGAGTACCTGTACAACGGCAAGCAGATCATCCGCGCCGGCCTGGAAGACCACTTCTGCGGCAAGCTCTTGGGCCTGCCGATGGGCTGCGACATCTGCTACACCAACCACGCCGAAGCCGATCAGGACGATATGGACAACCTGCTGACCCTGCTCGGGGTGGCCGGTTGCACCTTTATCATGGGCATTCCGGGCTCCGACGACGTGATGCTCAACTACCAGACCACCTCCTTCCACGACGCCCTCTATGCCCGCCAGACCCTGGGCCTGCGCCCGGCCCCGGAGTTCGAGGCCTGGCTACAGCGTATGGGCATCATGACCCAGCCCCAGGGCCGTCCACACCTGGGCGACAGCCTGCCCCCCGCCTTCCGCCAGGCGCTGGCCCAGGCCAACTGATCGAAACCCTCCGGGAGGACTTGCCCATGCATCAGCCCCACACCCTGGCCTGCACCCGCGAAGACGCCTGGCAACCCCTGCGTCGCCTGACTCCGGCGCGGATCGCCCTGGGCCGTGCCGGCACCAGCCTGCCGACCCGCGCCCAGCTGGACTTCCAGCTGGCCCACGCCCAGGCCCGGGACGCCGTGCACCTGCCCTTCGCCGCCGCCGAGCTGGCCGAGCGCCTGCCCGGTCCCAGCCTGCTGCTGCACAGCGCCGCCGTGGACCGCGACACCTACCTGCAGCGCCCGGACCTGGGCCGATGCCTGAGCCAGCAGTGCGCCGAGCGACTGGACCAACACCGGGCCAATAATCCCGAGGGCTATGACCTGGCCCTGGTGGTGGCCGATGGTCTGTCCGCCCTGGCCGTGGAGCGCCATGCCCTGCCCATGCTGCAGCGCATCGAACAGCTGGCCGACGCCGAAGGCTGGCGCCTGGCCCCCACCTGCCTGGTCACCCAGGGCCGGGTGGCAGTGGCCGACGAGGTGGCCGAGCGCCTCGGCGCGCGCATGGTGGTGATCCTGCTCGGTGAACGCCCCGGGCTCAGCTCGCCGGACAGCCTGGGCCTGTACTTCACCTATGCACCGCGGGTCGGCCTGACCGACGCCAGCCGCAACTGCATCTCCAACATACGCCTGGAGGGCCTGAGCTATGCCATGGCCAGCCACCGCCTGCTGTATCTGATGCGCGAGGCCTGGCGTCGCCAGTTGTCGGGTGTGCAGCTTAAGGATGAAGCGCAAGTGCCGCACTTAAGCGGCACAAGCCGAGTGGCGAATTTCCTGCTGGATTGAGGCACAGTAACCAAACGCTTGTTTGGATTGCACTTTCCAAAAGCTTTAGGCAGCATCGGGTTCGTTTGCTGGCAGTGCAATGAGCTGCCGAAGCCATCCACCTGATCAAGTCGAGGCTCACCATGCGCATTGTTCAAGCCACCCTGGAACATCTGGATCAGCTGACCCCCTTGTTCGTCGACTACCGCGAACTGTTCGGCCAGCTGCCCTACCCGGATTCCTCGCGCAGCTTTCTGGAAAAGCGCATCAGCCGTAAAGAGTCGGTGATCTATCTGGCCATGGCCGATGACGAAGACAAGATTCTCGGTTTCTGCCAGCTCTACCCCAGCTTCTCCTCCCTGTCGCTCAAGCGCGTCTGGGTGCTCAACGACATCTACGTCTGCCAGGACGCCCGTCGCCAGCTGGTGGCCGACCGCCTGATCCAGGCTGCCAAGCAGATGGCCAAGGAGACTAACGCCGTGCGCCTGCGCGTGGCCTCCAGCGTCAACAACGAGGTGGCGCACAAGCTCTACGAGTCAATCGGCTTTACCGAGGACACCGAGTTCAAGAACTTCGTTCTGCCCGTGACCGAAGACCCCACCGCGACCTGATCCTGCAACGCTGCAAGGAACCCCGGCCTGGCCGGGGTTCCTGCGTTCAGCCCAGCAGCAGGCTCAGCCACAGTGCCGAGAGCAGCTGCAACCCCAGCACCACCACCAGCCCCATACGCCAGCCCCACTGCGCCCGCGGGCTGCGCCGCGAGGTGGACAGACGATGCTGCCAGGGTTTGTGCAACGCCTGCTGAAACTCCGACAGTGCCTCGAACCGCGCCTCCGCTCGCGGCGCCAGGGCCCGAGCCAGCACACCATCCCAACCGGCCGGCACCTGGGCACTGAAGTGGGCCAGGGGCAGGTAGTTGCAGGCTGCTGGCGCATCGGCCAGGGCCACCTCCGGCCAGCGCCCGCAAAACAACCAGTACGCCAGAGCCGCCAGGGCAAACTGATCGGCCCGCCCGTCCACTGCCCGCCCCGCACGCAGTTCCGGGGCCAGGGGCTGGGCATCGGCAGGCAGGGGTTGGCGGGGCACCCCCGGCAGCAGGGCCGCATGCTCCACCCACAGCTGCAGGCGCCCGCCCTCATCCACCAGAATATTGCGCGGATCCAGCCATAGCCCCTGCATGCCGCGACGCTGCAAGGCACGCACAGCGACGATCAGCTGCTCCAGCAGGGCCAACAGGCTCGCAGCATCCAGCGGGCCATGGGCAGCCGCCCAATCCTGCAGGCTGCGCGTACCGGTCGGCGGCGCCGCCAGCAGGCTGAAAGCATGCCGGCGTGGCCGCGCCGAGGACATCACCCGGGCCAGGCTGCTCACCGGACTGCGACGCATGGCCCACTCACGCTGCCAGTAAGCCTCGTCGGCATCACGGGCGGCCAGGCACAGCAGCGCCCGACGCCCCTGCTCATCCTCGGCATGGAACAGCCTGCCCGGCGGGCCGTAGGCGCAAGCCGCAAGCAGGGTCCAGCCATCCAGCTGCAGTCCGGGCCGGGCCTCGCTGACGGCCGGCCAGCGCGCAGACTCAGCCGCGACCGGATCCGCCACCAGGGTCCCAGGCAGCACCAGCGCCACCGCCCCAGGCGCCCGGAGCAGGGGTGCCAGCAACGGCTGCGGGCCCGCCTCGCACAGGGCGCCACAGGCCTCACGCACCGACTGCATATCCGCCACATCGAGCAGCGCCTGGGGCGCCAGCAGCAGGCACTGCCCGTGCTGCAGCGGTAAGCGATGCTGCAACAGCGCCAGCTCGGCCTGAGCGCCCAGCTGCAGCCCCGCACGGCCGGCCAGGTTCTCCAGGCTGCCGCCCTGATAACGCAACAGGCCGACGGCCCCGGCCTGCAACAGCTGTGCTTCTCCCGCCTGCACCAGCAGCAGGGCAGCATGCACCTCGCCCAGCTGCTGCCCACTGCGGCGCTGGCGATACAGCTGCTGATTGAGCACCGCCAACCCCTGCCGCGCCGCCTGGGCGGGGGTCCAGGCGGCCGGGGTGCAATGCAGGTCGGCCAGCAGGTTATCCAGGCATTGCTCCAATATGCGCACCATATCGGTGCAACCGCGCCCCCAGAGCAGTGCCAACAACAGCGCCGGCGCCTGTCCCGCCTGGGCAGGCAACCCGATGCTGCGGCCCCGCGCCGCCTGGTTTGGCAGGTCCAGACCCTGGGCATAGAGCAGGTTGGCGATGGGATGATCCAGACGTTCAATCGACATGGGGCAGCCCTCCCATTGGGGTTTGAGCAGGCCACTGCAGCCTTTGTGCCGACTTGCCTGCGAGCGGCCATGACCTGCTAAGGTTGGCCACCCCCGAATAGCGAGCTTCTGACATGTGGTCACTGCGCGCCTGGCGCCGCCGGCGCATCCTCGCCCGTCACCCGATCAGCGCCGAGCACTGGCGCGCGCTGCACCAGCGCCTGCCGATCCTCGATGGCCTCACCCCGGATGAGCAGCAGCGCCTGCACGAACGCGCCGTGCTGTTTCTTCATCACAAACGCCTGACCGCCCTGCCCGGGGTCGCGCTGGACGACGACGCCCGCCTGCTGCTGGCGCTGCAGGCCGAACTGCCGTTGCTGCACCTGGCCGAGCTCAACTGGTACCAGGGCTTTCATGAAATCGTCCTGTACCCGGACGACTTTCTCAGCCCCCAGCGCTACCGCGACGCCAGTGGCGTGGAGCATGAGTGGCAGGCCGAGCACAGCGGAGAGGCCTGGCAGCAGGGCCCGGTGATCCTGGCCTGGCCCGGAGTGCAGGCCAGCGGCCAGTGGGACGGCTACAACCTGGTGATCCACGAACTGGCGCACAAGCTGGACATGCTTAACGGCGACGCCAATGGCCTGCCGCCGCTGCACGGCAATATGTCCATCAAGAACTGGGCCGAGGCCATGCAGAGCGCCTTCGACCGGCTCAACGCCGAACTGGACGCCGACCCCGATGCCGCAACCGCCATCGACCCTTACGCGGCGGAAAACCCGGCGGAATTCTTCGCCGTCACCAGCGAATACTTCTTCAGCGCCCCCGACCTGCTGGCCGAGGCCTTTCCGGCGGTGTATGCCCAGCTGGCGCTGTTCTACCGCCAGGACCCGCTGGCCCGCCTGCAACGTCTGCAGGCCGAACACCCCGACTACCGGGTCAAGGCCGAAGACAGCACAGACGCGACCAATGGCTAGCTAAAGCGTCGTAGCAACGCCGGGGGAATATGCCTATAATCGCGCCACTTTTTTGCCCTACCCCCCGGGAGTCGCCCCATGAGCTACAGCAAGATCCCAGCCGGTAAAGACCTGCCGAACGACATCTACGTTGCCATCGAGATCCCGGCCAACCATGCGCCGATCAAATACGAAATCGACCACGACAGCGATTGCCTGATGGTCGACCGCTTCATGGCCACCCCGATGTTCTACCCGGCCAACTACGGTTTTATCCCGCACACCCTGGCCGACGACGGCGACCCCCTGGACGTGCTGGTTGTCACCCCTTACCCGGTAGCCCCAGGCTCGGTGATCCGCGCTCGCCCGGTGGGCGTGCTGCACATGAGCGACGAAGCCGGCGGCGACGCCAAGCTGGTGGCCGTACCCCATGACAAGCTGACCGTGCTGTACAAGGACGTTCAGGAATACACCGACCTGCCCGCGCTGCTGATCGAGCAGATCAAGCACTTCTTCGAGAACTACAAGGATCTGGAGAAGGGCAAGTGGGTCAAGGTTGAAGGCTGGGGCGGCGCTGAAGAAGCCCGCGGCCTGATTCTTAAGGCGGTCGCGGCTTATCAAAAATAAGTCCTGACTACCCCCTAAAAACCGGCCACAAGCCGGTTTTTTTATGCCTGTGACCCAGCCCTGGCAAAAGCCTTAGCCTTTATGGGGATTCCCCGGGCGATGGCACTGCGCTACCCTCGGGTTTCGCGCCATGGGAGCGGCTTGATGCGCCGAATTCTTCTACTCGTTGTCTGCCTGAGTTTGCTGGCCTGCCAGAGCGAGCAGGAAGAGCTGCGCATCGGCGGCAACCGCTGGCTCGGTTACGCCCCGTTCTACCTGGCCGATGAACTGCAGTGGATGCAGCCGGGCGGGTTGCGCCTGGTGGAGTACCCCAATGCCACCGGGGTGCTGCGCGGCTTTCGCAACGGTTTGCTGGACGCTGCCCTGCTCACCCTGGATGAAGCCCTGGCCCTGCAGAGCAGCGGCCATGATCTGGAGCTGCTGCTGGTCACCGACATTTCCGCAGGGGCCGACGCGCTGTACGCCCGGGAGCCGATCAAGCACATCAGTGACCTGAAAAACCAGCGCATCGGCGTGGAAAATACCGCCCTGGGCGCCTTTATTCTGTCTCGCGTGCTGGACAAGGCCGGTCTTGAACGCAGCGACCTGCAGGTGATCGACCTGCCGGTACATGAGCATGTCGGCGCCCTGCGCGATGGGCGCATCGATGCCCTGATCACCTTCGCCTCGGAAGGCCCGGCCCTGGAAACCCTGGGCGCCAAACGCATTTTTGATAGCCGGGAAATGCCTGAGGAAATCATCGACGTACTGGTGGTCGAGCGCAGCCGGGTCGACGCCAAGGCCCGCGAACGCATCAAGCGCCTGTGGTACGACGCCCTGGGCAACTGGCAGCACAACCGCGCCAGCACCGACCCCTATCTGCACAAGCGCCTGGGCCTGGAACCACGCAGCCTGCAGGTCACCCTGGAAGGGCTGGTGATGGGCGACCAGGCCCTCAACCAGTATCTGTTCAAGAACGGCCTTTTGCTGCAACGCATGCAACTGGTCCATCAATACATGCTCGACTACCAACTGCTCAAGCAGCCCGGCCAACCCGAGGCCATGCTCCCAGCCGAATGTCGGAGGCGCGGATGCTGACCCGCCTGTCCCTGCGCAAATCCCTGCCCCTGCTGCTGGGCCTGTTCGCCCTGGTCTTCACGCTGCTGCAGACCACCCTGTACCTGCCGCGCAGCCTGGACGACGCCCTGCACAACTGGCGCACCCACAGCAGCCAGATTCTGCTGCTGCTGCAGAGCAGCCTGCGCGATCACCTGCGCCAGAACCGCCACGAGGAACTCTCCAGCGAACTGTCCGATCTGGCCAGCCTGCGCGGGGTCAGCTGGGCCATGGTGATCGACCAGGATCAGCAGGTGATTGCCACCAGCCGACTGGGCCTGCACCCGGAGCAGCTGGGCCACATCGACAGCCAGGAGCTGAGCATGCGCGTCGCCAGCGGCCAGCCCAGCTGGATCGAACTGAGCGGGCAGCGCTACCTGGCCATCTACCCCCTGGAGCGGGTGCGCCAGAGCGGCCTTATCGACCATGAAGCACTGCTGGTGGAAATGGATTTTGCCCCGCTGCTGTGGCAAACCAAGCGCGACGCCTGGCTGCACCTGGCCCAGACCCTGGGCCTGCTGCTGCTCCTCGGCCTGCTGCTCAACCACCTCTATGGCCGGCTGCTGACCCGGCGCCTGGCGCGTATCGAGCAAGCGGCCAAGCAGTTCGCCGAGGACCAGGTAATCCCCACCATGCGGGTTCGGGGTGATGACGAGATCGGCCAGCTGGCAGCCAGCGTTGCCCAGATGATGACCCAGCTCAACCAGCGCCAGGACGAGCTGCGCGAGAGCGAAGCGCTGTTTCGCAGCCTGATCGACAGCGCCCCGGTGGGCATGCTGGTGGTGGATCACGAGCTGCGCGTAGAGCAGGCCAACCCCGCGGCGGCGGCGTTGTTTGGCTGTGACACCGAGGCCTTGCTGGGCAACCTGCCGGAGGATCGTCTGATAGAAAGCAATGCGGTTCGGCGCCTGCAGCAAACCCCCGCCAATATCGCCATTGAACTGACCGGACGGCGCGGTGAACAGCACGTGCCCCTGGAAATCACCTGCACGCCGTTCATACGTCATGGCCAGCCCTACTCGCTGGTCTTGCTGCGAGATATCAGCGATCGCCTCAAGGCCGAGCAGCGCCTGCGCTTTCTCGCCCATTTCGATCCGCTGACGCGCCTGGCCAACCGCCACTCCCTGGTCCAGCGCCTGGAACAGCTGCTGATCGCCAACTGCTCCCTGGGCCTGCTGTACCTGGATCTGGATCACTTCAAGCGGATCAACGACACCCTCGGCCACGAAATCGGCGACCAGCTGCTGGTGGAAATCGCCGGACGCCTGGAACTGCACCTGCCCAAGCTGGCCATGCTGGCGCGCAGCGGGGGCGATGAGTTTATCGTGCTGCTGGAAGGCGCGGGCCTGGGCGAAACCCAGGCCTTGGCCGAGCGGCTGCTGGAGGATTTCGCCGCGCCCTTCCAGGTGCGCCAGTACGAGTGCTTTATCAGCCCCAGTATCGGTCTGACCCACAGCAACGGTCACGGCAGCAGCGCCAGCGAACTGCTCAAGCAGGCCGACCTGGCCCTGTATGCGGCCAAGGATCGTGGGCGCAACTGCATCGCCCGCTTCAGCGCCGAACTCTCCAGCAACGCAGAACTGCGCCGCCAGCTGGAGAGCGAATTGCGTCGGGCCATCGACCAGCAGGAATTTGCCCTGTACTACCAGTTACAGGTGGACAACCAGGGCCAGCCCCAGGCTGTCGAGGCGCTGCTGCGCTGGCACTCGCCCACCCGCGGCCTGGTCTCGCCCGCCGACTTTATTCCGATCCTGGAAGAAAGCGGCATGATCATCGAAGCCACCCGCTGGGTGTTCCGCCAGGCCTGCCGCCAGGCCCTGCAGTGGCAACGGGAGAATCGCGGCCTGCGCATCGCCATCAACCTCTCGCCCCTGGATTTCCGTCAGGCCGATCTGGCCGGCAGCCTGTTGCAGATCCTCGCCGAGGAAGGCGCCAGCGCCGACTGGCTGGAGCTGGAGATCACCGAAAGCGCCCTGCTGGAGAGCGGCGATGAGGTGCAGCAATGCCTGGCACGCCTCAAGAGCGCCGGTTTCCCCCTGTTGCTGGACGATTTCGGCACCGGTTATGCCTCGCTCACCTACCTGCAGCGTTTTCCCTTCGACGGCATCAAGATCGACCGCCAGTTCGTCGCGGGCCTGCCCGACAGCGAACACTCGGTGGCTCTGGTACGCGGCATCCTGACCATGGCCAAGCAGCTGGGCCTGCATGTGGTGGCCGAAGGGGTGGAAAACGAACGCCAGGCGGCCTTTCTGCGCCTCAATGGCTGCCCCAGCCTGCAGGGCTTTCACTATTCGCGCCCACAGCCGGCCGAACAGTGCCAGGCCCGGCGCCCAGATGGCATGCTGTACAGCCTCAAGCCCCTGGATCACTGATCGCGCATGCCCCTCTTCGATATCGCCCTGCTGGCCCTGGCCGGCTTCGCTGCCGGCGCCATGAATGCCCTGGCCGGTGGCGGCACTTTCTTCTCCTTCCCGGCCCTGCTGGGCGTCGGCCTGGCGCCAGTGACCGCCGGCGCCACCAATGCCGTGGCCCTGTGGCCGGCGAGCCTGGCCGGCGCCTGGGCCGCCCGGGCCAGCCTGCGCCCCCTGGGTCGCTACCTGCTGCCCCTGCTGCTGGCGGGCCTGGGCGGCGGGCTGCTCGGCGGGCTGCTCCTGCTGCTGGGCGGCGATGCCATCTTCGCCCAGCTGATTCCCTGGCTGCTGCTCAGTGCCACCGCGCTGTTCGCCGCCAGCCCCTGGCTGAGCCGCTGGCTGGCCGCGCGCCGCGCCGAAGCCGCACAGCCACCACACACCCCGCTGTCGTTGGGCGCGCATCTGGGCGTATCGGTGTATGGCGGTTATTTCGGTGCCGGCATGGGCATATTGCAGCTGGCCGCCTTCGCCATCGAGGGCCACCCGCTGGCCCGCGCCAATGCCCTGAAGAACCTGATTTCCGCCGTGATCTACAGCGTTGCCAGCCTGACCTTTATCTTCGCCGGGCGGGTCAGCTGGTATGAGCTGGTGATCCTGCTGATCGGTGCCACCCTCGGCGGCTATGCCGGCGGCGCCCTCGGCCAGCGCCTACCTGCGTCCCTGCTGCGTTTTCTGGTGCTGGCGGTGGGTACGGGGATGAGTGGCTATTACTTCTGGGTCACCTATTTCGCCCACTGAAACCGTAGAACCTATTCAAGGGCTCGCGAGCTAGAGCCATGCAAGGCGAAAGCAGGCGAGAAACGCAGCGAAGCGAAGTAACAGCCAACGGCTGACCCGAAGGGTGAGCGCAGCGAATCAAGCGGAGTTTACGGGCTGTAAATGAGCATTCCGAGCCTGCTTTCAACGCAGCAGGGCCGACGCGCAGCAGGCTTTGAATAGGTTCTCAGCCCTTGCCACGCTTGCGAAACTCCACCGGCGTTTCTCCCACCCAGCGCTTGAAGGCGCGGTAGAAGGTACTGGGTTCGGAGAAGCCGGTGCGCTCGACGATCACCTCGATGCGCTCATCGGTATTGAGCAGCAGGTTCTTGGCCAGGCGACAGCGGTAGTCGGTGACCAGATCATTGAAGCGCACCCCGGCCATGGCCAGGCGTTCGCGCAGTCGCCGGGCCGGCATATTCAGCCGCGCCGCCACCTGTTCCAGGGTGGCGCCACTGTCCACCAGCAGCTCGGCGATCAGCTCGCGCACCTGGCGTACCAGGTCCAGGCGCTCCACCTCGGCCAGCTGACGACGGGCCAGGGACTCATGCATGCGCAGCAGTTCGGGGGCGGCGTGGCGCGAGGTCTTGTCCAGCACTGCGGCATTGAACACCAGGCAGTAGCGCTCGCCGCCGAGCAGCGCCGGGCAGCCGTAGACCTGACGATAGCGCTCGGCGGGAGCGCCTTCGCCGTGCATGAAGTGCACCTCGAAGGGGGTGAAATCACCCTCGGTCAGGGCGCCGAACAGGCGGATCACCGCCCCGGCCAGCATCTCCGGGAAATGCCGCGGTGTACCCGGCTGCAGGCCCAGGGTCAGCACCGCCCGCTCGCCCTGCACGTCCAGCTTGGCGTTGAGGCTGTCGGACAACAGGCGAACATAGCGCAGGGCATGGCGCAGGCCCTCGCCAAAGGTTTCGCTGGAAAGAAACAGGTACTCCAGCAGCAGGCCGTGGAAGGCGGGCAGGTGCTGGGCCAGGTACAGGCCCACATGCTCTTCGCCGCATTCGGCCATGGCCGCCTGCCAGAACAGCGCCTGGGCGGCATGCGGGAAGCGCCCGGCCGGCAGGGTGCCAGGCGGCAGGCCAACGCGGGCCAGCACCCGGTCCGGGTCATGGCCGCTGGCGCGCAAGGCGTCGATCACCGGGCGCATCAGCGCCACGTCATCTGTAAGGTCACGCATGGGTTCTTGGATTCTTGTTATTGCCGAGGCGCGGCCATCTTAGGCGGCTTTACCGCCTGCGCTCAACAATTGACTGGCCTGCCGCACGGCCGGGCAGGGCGGCCAATGCAGCGACAGGCGCAGCGACTAAGCTGCTGCCACCTGTCTTGAGGAGCATGCCATGGCCATCGACTGGCTCGATCTGCCCACCCCGCCGGCCCTGCCCGGCCTGTTTGCCCGCGCCGCCCTGCGCCGCCGTGTCAGCGGTCGCCAGCTGCCTGAGATCGGTCTGCGCAGCTCGCTCAGCGTGGACCCGAAGCATCTGGCCCGCTACCGGCAGATCTGCGGCTTTACCGACGACGGCCTGCTGCCAGCCACCTACCCCCATCTGCTCGCCTTCGCTCTGCAGATGCGCCTGCTCACCAATCGGCGCTTTCCCTTCCCCCTGCTGGGTCTGGTGCACCTGGAGAACCATATCCGCGTACTGCGTCCCTTGGGCGGTATGGGGCCCTTCACAGTCAGCGTTGAGGTGCAGGGCCTGCAAGCCCATGAAAAAGGCGTGACCTTCAGCCTGATCAACCGCCTGCATGACCAGCTCGGCCTGCTCTGGGAGGGTGACAGCCGCATCCTCTGCCGCGCCCTGCGCCTGGACAGCGCCCCGCCCACCCAAGAGACAGAGCAAGACCTGCCCCTGCACGAGCTGGCCCAGTGGCAGGCACCGGCCGATATCGGCCGCCGCTATGCGCGCATCGCCGGCGACTACAACCCCATCCACCTGTATGCCGCCAGCGCCAGGCTGTTCGGCTTCCCCAGCGCCATCGCCCATGGTCTGTGGAACAAGGCCCGGGCCCTGGCCGAGTTGGGTGAGCACCTGCCGGCAGCCGGCCATGCCGTCCGTGTGCAGTTTCACAAGCCGGTGCGCCTGCCCGGCACAGTGCAGCTGCTGGCCAGCGCCCCCGCCAGCCAGGGCCAGTTCCAACTGCAGGGCCGCGAGGGTCTGCTGCATATGCGCGGCAGCTGGCGAGCACTCTGATCCCTCTTGCACCGGCAGGCGCCAGCCCCGAAGCTATGCGCCTGACCGGAGCTACGCATGAACCTCGACGAACTGACCGCCCGCCTGCACGCCATTCGTGACCAGAATGACTGGCGCCAATTCCATAGCCCGAAAAACCTGGCCATGGCCGCCAGCGTGGAAATGGCCGAGCTGGTGGAAATCTTCCAGTGGCTCAGCGAGGACCAGTCCCGCGCCCTGCCTGCCGAGCAACTGGCCCATGCCGGCCAGGAGGTGGGCGATATCGTTCTCTACCTGCTGTTGCTGTGCAGCGAACTGGGCCTGGATATGGAACAGGTGGTGCGGGCCAAGCTGGCGGACAGTGAGCGGCGCTTTCTCGGGGGCACGCCATGACGGACCGGCACTTCGACGAACTGGCCACGCGCTTTGCCGAGAAGATCTACGGCGGCGCCAAGGGCGCCATCCGCCTGGCCGTGCTCCAGGCCGATCTGGCCGAAGCCCTGCCCGAGCGCCCCTTGCGGGTGCTGGATGTGGGCGCGGGCCTCGGTCATATGAGCCTGTGGCTGGCCCAGCGCGGCCACCGGGTGACCCTGGCCGAACCCGCCGAGCCCATGCTCCAGGGTGCCCGCGAACGCTTTGCCGATGCAGGACAAGAGGCCACCTTTATCCAGGCGCCCTGGCAGGACCTGCTCGGCCAGCTGGAGCAGCCCTATGACCTGGTGCTGTGCCACGCGGTGCTGGAATGGCTGGCCGAGCCTGCGCGCATCCTGCCGGTGCTGCACCAGCTGTGTGCGCCGGATGGCTGGCTGTCCCTGGCTTTCTACAACAAGGATGCGCTGATCTACCGCAACCTTCTCAAGGGGCATTTTCGCAAACTGCGCAAGGCCGAGTTCGCCGGGGAGAAGCAGAGCCTGACCCCGCAGATGCCTCTTGATCCCCGCGAGCTGGCGGCGCAACTTGAGGCGCATTGGCGGGTCGAAAGCCAGAGTGGCGTGCGGGTGTTTCACGACTATATGCCGCAGCCCTTCCAGGCCAAGGCCGAGCTGCTCGACCTGCTGGAAATGGAGCTGGCCTACCGCCGCCACCCCAGTTTTGCCGGGCTGGGGCGTTATCTGCACTGGATCTGCCGGCCACGCTGACAGCCCTCTTAATGGAGGCGGAAGATTCGATGAAACGACTTGGCCTACTTGTGCTCCTGACCGCCCTCGCCGCCTGTCAGACGCACAACCCCTATATCGCCGACAGCAAGCCGCTGCCGCCGGCCCCTGGCCACGCCGCCCAGCAGCTCGACCTCAGCGCCTACCCGGCGCCGCCGCGAGACTATGGCCGCTATCAGAGCTGGAGCTGGCAGCAGCTGCCAGCCGGCACGGCCTGGGCCAGCAGCGAGCAGGTGCAGGAAGCCCTGAGCAACGCCCTCGACCAGCGCGGCCTGCGCCCCCACCGCACCGGCACTGACAACGATCTGCGAGTCAGCGTCGAACTGCGCCTGGAACAGCGCGTGCGCCAGGTTACTGAGCACTACGGCAGCCATTACGGTCATAGCCGTTATGGCCATGAATACGGACTGTGGGGCAGCGCGCCGCTGGTACGCAGCTATACCGAAGAGGTCATGCGGGTGCGCATTGAGCTGTTCGACAGCCGCGATGGCCAACTGGTCTGGAGTGCCAGCGCCGAAGCACCCAGCGCGGGCAGCCCGAGTGAACGTGCCGCCGCCCTGCGCACGGCCATGCAGCAAGCCCTGTCCACCTACCCACCGAACTGATGGCGGCACCCGACCCGAGGAGAGCACCATGCGTGCATCACTGCTGTTCCTGCCCCTGCTGCTGATTCTCAGCGCCTGCCAGACTCCACAACTGCAGCGCGACTTCGACCCCGCCCGGGACTTTGCCGCCTACCGCAGCTGGAGCTGGCAGGAGCCGGCCGTGCAATACAAACCCGATGACCCACGCATCAACAGCGACCTCACCGGCCAGCGCATCCGCAGCGCCGTCAGCGAGCAACTGGATCAGCGCGGCTTGCGTCCGGCGGCGGCGCACACGCCGGGCGATCTCAAGGTGCAGGTGTGGCTGATCGTCGACAACCGCCAGCAGCAGGTCAGCACCCACGTTGGCGGCGGCTGGGGTGACCCCTGGCACGGCGGTTTCTGGGGCGGGCCGAGCTACGTGGAAACCCGCACCCTGGACTACCAGGTCGGCACCCTGCAGATCGACCTGTTCGACGGCCAGGACGGCAAGCTGGTCTGGCGCGGTAGTGCCGAACAGGTGCTGCGCAGTCGCCAGCCCAGCCCCAGCGAGCGCGAAGCCTCGATCCGCCGCACGGTGACACAGATTCTCAACCAGTACCCACCCCACTAACCTACAGGGCGGTTGTATGCAGACCAACGCACACCTCAGCCACCGCCCCGCGACGGCGGCTGACCTGACCGAGATCGTCGGCTTCCCGCAGAACGCCGATGAGCTGTTCTTCTGCTACCCCAAGGCTGATTGGCCACTGAGTGTCGGCCAGCTGGCTGCGGCCATGGCCGAGCGCCGCGACAGCACCGTGGTGCTGCTCGATAGTCGGGTGGCCGGCTTTGCCAACTTCTACCAGTGGCACTACGACGACCACTGCGCCCTCGGCAACCTGATGGTCGCGCTCTGGGCCCGTGGCCATGGCGTGGCCCATTACCTGGTAGCGGTGATGGAGCAGCTGGCGCGCGAGCACTACCACGCCAAGCGCATGCAGGCCTCGTGCTTCAACGCCAACAGCGCCGGCCTGCTGCTCTCCCCCAAGCTCGGCTATGCCCCAAGCGGCGTGGTCGAACGGCGCGACCCCAAAGGCCAGCGCGTCGCCCTGATCCAGTTCAGCAAGCCCCTGTAGCTCGGTTTACAGGTCCCAGTCCGGCTTATCCGCCAGCCGTTCGATCAGAAAATCCAGCAGCGCCCGCAGTGCCGCTGGCATCTGCCGGCGTGTGCCGTACAGGGCGTGGATACCCAGCTGCTGCGGCTCGTAGTCAGGCAATAGCTGCACCAGCGCGCCGCTGCGCAGGTGCGCTGCAACCGAATAGCGCGGTTGCAGGCTGATGCCGCTATCGGCCAGCGCGGCCTCCAGCAGCACCATGGACTCATTGGCGCTGAGGTTGCCGCTGACCGCCACGGCCTGCGGCTCACCGGCGCGGGAAAATTCCCAGATGCTGCGCCCGAAATAGGCATAGCTCAGGCAGTTGTGCTGGGCCAGCTCCTCGGGCCGTTGCGGCGTACCATGCCTGGCCAGATAGGCCGGAGTGGCGCACACCACCGAGCGGCAAACCGCCAGCTGGCGGGCAATCAGGTTCGGGTCGAGCTGGTTGGTGATGCGCAGGGCCAGGTCGATACGCGCCTCCACCAGATTGACCGCCTGGCTGCCCACCACCAGCTCGATGCTGACCTGCGGATACAGGCGGGTGAACTCATCCAGCGCATGCACCAGCCAGGCCTGGGCCAGCGACTGGCTGCAGGCGATGCGTAGAGTGCCGCGCGGCGCGGCCTGCCCCATGCGACCGACGCCCTGCATGGTCTCGGCCACGGCCAGCATCTCGCGACACTGCCCCAGCAGCAGCTCGCCGGCACCGGTCAGGCTCAGCTTGCGCGTGGTGCGGTGCAGCAGGCGCGCGCCGACCCAGGCCTCCAGCTCGCCCAGATAACGCGACACCATCGCCCGCGACATCTCCAGCGCATCGGCCGCTGCCGTCTGACTGCCCCGCTCCACCACCTCGACAAAGACCCGCATAGCCGTCAGGCGATCCATGATTAGCCCATTTAGCGCAACAAATATGCGCAGATTACAGGGCTTTTTGATCGATTTGAAGCAACTAAGATCGCCTCACTTACTCAACAGGAGATCATCATGTCGATTCTCAACCACCTCCGCCGCCTGCTCGCCAGCGCCAGCCTGCTGACCCTGGCCACCAGCGCCATCGCCCAACCCCTGACCCTGGATGTCTACAACCCGGGCGACAAGGCCATCTTCCCGGTGACCTCGACGCTGATCAGCGGCGAACGCGAGGCCATCCTGGTCGATGCGCAGTTCTCCACCCGCGAAGCCAATGAACTGATCGCGCGCATCCAGGCCAGCGGCAAGACCCTGACCACCATCTTTATCAGCCATGGCGACCCGGACTTCTACTTCGGCCTGGACAGCCTGACCCGCGCCTTCCCCAAGGCCAAGGTGTTGGCCACGGCCGAGACCATCGCCTATATCGAAAAAAGCCGCGAACCGAAGCTGGCTTACTGGGGCCCGATCCTCAAGGACAGCGCACCCGCCCGCACCCTGGTGCCGGAGGTGCTGCAAGGCGATCATCTGTTGCTGGAAGGCCAGCGTATCGAACTGATCGGCCATGATCCCAAGCACACCAGCCTGTGGATTCCGAGCATCCAGGCGGTGGTCGGTGGTGTGCTGACCTACGCCAATATCCACCCCTGGATTGCCGATGCGCAAACACCCCAGGCGCGCCAGAGCTGGCTTAAGTCCCTGTATGAACTGGAAGCGCTGCAGCCGAAAACCCTGGTGCCGGGGCACTTTATGGGCCAGCCGACGCTGGAGCTGGATGACCTGCGCTTTACCCGCGACTACCTGCACAGCCTTGAAGCCGAACTGCCAAAGGCCGAGAACAGCCAGGCACTGATCGCGGCGATGAAGGCCCGCTACCCGCAGCTGCTCGACGCCAGCAGCCTGGAACTGAGCGCCAAGGTGCTCAAGGGCGAGATGCAGTGGCCTTGAGCCTGCAACCGGCAGAGGGTGCGTGCAGGGCGCACCCTCTGCCGAGCTGACGACACCAGCCCCGCCAGTCCCCTGCCGGGTGCCAGAGACGACCTGGCATGCTAAGGTACGCGCCCTTTTCGCAATCGACGGATAGACAGGTCGCCATGACCCGGACTCAACCGTACCGCTGGCAGCCTACGCCGCCATAAGTTTTCGCCCCCCTTTTTTGCGCGCCTGCGCAGCCGTCTGGCTGAGCGGGCGCGCTGCCGCGTGCCGCCACAGCGAATGGCGCCACGCCCGGTTTATCTGCCTTGTCGTCAACCCTGTCCGCCTCGCGGCTCGCGAGCATTGGCGGACCACAACCCTGGAACGCCCCATGCTGCAAAGCCTGAAAAACACCTGGTTCTTCAATATCCGCGGCGACGTGCTCGCCGGTCTGGTGGTGGCCCTGGCGCTGATCCCGGAAGCCATCGCCTTCTCGATCATCGCCGGGGTCGACCCCAAAGTCGGCCTCTACGCCTCCTTCTGTATCGCCGTGGTGATCGCCTTTGTCGGTGGCCGTCCGGGCATGATCAGCGCCGCTACCGGGGCCATGGCCCTGGTCATGGTGACCCTGGTAAAAGAACACGGCCTGCAATACCTGCTGGCCGCCACCCTGCTCACCGGAGTGCTGCAGATCGGTGCCGGCTACCTCAAGCTGGGCAGCCTGATGCGCTTTGTTTCGCGCTCGGTGGTTACCGGCTTCGTCAACGCCCTGGCGATTCTGATCTTTATAGCTCAGCTGCCGGAGCTGACCGATGTCACCTGGCAGGTCTACGCCATGTGCGCCACGGGCCTGGGCATCATCTACCTGTTCCCCTATGTGCCGAAGCTGGGCAAGGTCATCCCCTCGCCGCTGGTGTGCATCCTGTCGATGACCGCCGTGGCCATGTATTTCGGCCTGGATATCCGCACTGTTGGCGATATGGGCGAACTGCCGGACACCCTGCCGATCTTCCTCTGGCCGGACGTGCCGCTGACCCTGGAAACCCTGGCGATCATCTTCCCCTACGCCGCCGCCCTGGCCGTGGTCGGCCTGCTGGAATCGATGATGACCGCCACCATAGTCGATGATCTGACCGATACCAGCAGCGACAAGAACCGCGAATGCAAGGGCCAGGGCGTGGCCAATATCGCCTCCGGTCTGATGGGCGGCATGGCCGGCTGCGCCATGATCGGCCAGTCGGTGATCAACGTGAAATCCGGCGGCCGCGGTCGTCTGTCCTGCCTGGTGGCCGGCAGCGTGCTGCTGCTGATGGTGGTGTTTCTGTCCGACTGGGTCAGCCAGATCCCCATGGCCGCCCTGGTGGCGGTGATGATCATGGTGTCGATCGGCACCTTCAGCTGGGACTCGATCCGCAATCTCAAGCAGTTCCCGCTGTCGACCAATATCGTCATGCTGGCCACCGTGGCCGTCACCGTCTATACCCATAACCTGGCCTATGGCGTATTTGTCGGCGTGCTGCTGGCAGCGATGTTCTTTGCCAACAAGATCGGTCACTTCCTCTACATCAATTCGGAAACCGACCGTGAGGATCGTCAGCGTACCTACAAGGTGGTGGGCCAGGTGTTCTTCGCCTCCGCTGACAAGTTCGTCGCCGCCTTTGACTTCAAGGAAGCCATTGATAAGGTGATTATCGACCTGTCCCGCGCACACTTCTGGGACATCACCGCAGTCGCCGCCCTGGACAAGGTGGTGATCAAACTGCGCCGCGAAGGCACCGAGGTTGAGGTGCTGGGCCTGAACCAGGCCAGCGCTACCATCGTCGACCGCTTTGGTGTGCATGACAAAGAGAACGCCACCGATCTGCTGTCCGGCCACTGATAAGGAGCATGCAATGACCCAGGTAATGGCCTGTATCGACGGTTCCCAGTCCACCACGGCGGTCTGCGACTACGCCGCCTGGGCCAGCCAGCGCCTGCAGGCGCCCTTGACCTTGCTGCATGTACTGGATGAGTTGCAGTACCCGAACACCACCGACCTGTCCGGCAGTATTGGCCTGGGCAGCCGCGAGCACCTGCTCGACGAGCTGGCCCAGCTCGACCAGCAGCGGCACAAACTGGCCATGGAACAGGGCCGCCTGATGCTGGACGCGGCCCGCGAGCGGGTGCATGCCGATGGCGTCGAGCCGGCCCAGCTGCGCCAGCGCCATGGCGATCTGGTGGACTGCCTGCACGAGCTGGAGACGGACATCCGCCTGCTGGTAATCGGCCGCCAGGGCAAGACCAGCGACAGCCTCAGCCAGTTGGTGGGCAGCCACCTGGAGAACGTCATCCGCACCCTGCACCGGCCGATCCTGGTCAGCTGCGGCGAGTTCAAGGCACCGCAGAGCTATATGCTGGCCTACGATGGCAGCCCCACGGCACAGAAAAGCCTGCAGATGATCGCCGACAGCCCGCTGCTCAAGGGCCTGCCGGCGCATCTGGTGATGGTTGGCGCCGACACAGCCGACCACTGGGAACAGCTGAAAAGCGCCGAACGCCAGCTGCAAGGCTCAGCCAGCGAAGTGCACCTGAGCATCTGCGCCGGCGAAGTGGAACCGACCCTGCACCAGTACCAGACCGACCACGGGATCGACCTGCTGGCCATGGGCGCCTACGGCCACTCGCGCATTCGTCAGTTCCTGGTCGGCAGTACCACCACGGCGCTGCTGCGCACCAGCACCACGGCGTTGTTGATTCTGCGCTAAGCCCTGATGCCGGGTTTGGCAGCAGGCAGTCCCCGGATTACGCCCAGGCTTATCCGGGCTACGCACTAACCCCTGCACCAGTCGGTTTGTGTCTAACCGTAGGAGCGGGCCATGCCCGCGAACCCCATCGCGGGCATGGCCCGCTCCTACGTTCGGTAGCCTGGACAAGCGCAGCACCGTCCGGGTAGCGCCCGGATTGCGCCAGGGCTTATCCGGCTACGTCTTGCGCGCCTGGCCCTGACGCTGGCTAACGACTCTCCACCACCTCACCCGTCAGCAGCTGCTCCAGCGGCACCGGGCGGCCGAAGTAGTAGCCCTGAAAGCGCGTGCAGCCGAAGCTGCTCAAACGCTCGCACTGTTCCAGGCTCTCCACCCCCTCGGCGATCACCTCCAGTTTCAGGGCCTTGGCCAGGGACACGATGGTGCGGGCGATATCCGCATCCTGGGGGTCGGTGAGCAGGTCGTTGACGAAGGAGCGGTCGATTTTAAGCTGATCCAAAGGCAGGCTCTTGAGGTAGGACAGCGACGAGTAACCGGTCCCGAAGTCGTCCAGGGAGAAGCGCAGGCCATGGGTCTTGAGCCGGGCCATCTTGGCAATCACCGCCTCGCGACCATCGAGCAGCATGCTCTCGGTAATCTCCAGTTTCAGGCGCTGCGGGTCACAGCCGCTGCGTTTGACGATATGCAGTACCTGCTCGACGAAATCGAGTTGCTGCAACTGCTTGGCACTGACATTGACCGACAGGCTCAGATGCTGGGTTTGCGGCCGCTGGCGCCACTGCGCCAGGGTGGCACAGGCGGTTTCCAGCACCCATTCGCCCAGCGGCAGGATCAGGCCGCTGCCCTCAGCCACGGGAATGATTTCCCCCGGCGCCAGCAGACCTCGCTCGGGATGCTGCCAGCGCAGCAGGACCTCGGCACCATACAGGCCGGCCTGCTGATCGATCTGCGCCTGGTAGTAGAGGACAAATTCGCCTTTCAGCAAGCCCTGGCGCAAATCGCTTTCCAAGCTGGCCCGCTGCAGCACCCTGGCCTGCATTTCAGGCGCGAAGAAGCAGTGCTGATTACGCCCCGCAGCCTTGGCCTGGTACATGGCCAGGTCGGCCTGCTTGAGCAGTTCGTCCACCTGCTGGGCGCCGCCCTGGAACACCGAGATGCCGATGCTCAGGGTGCTGAAGTGCTCCATCTGGCCGATGCGAAAGGGCTGGCGCAGACTGAACAGGATCTTGTCGGCAATGCTCTCGGCCTGCTGCGCGGCGCTTGTCTCATTGCTGCCGAGCTCTTCCAGCAGCACCACGAATTCGTCACCGCCGATACGCGCCACACTGTCGCTGTGGCGCACGCAGCCGCTCAGGCGCACCGCCACCTGCTGCAGCAACAGATCGCCAATATCATGGCCGCGGGCGTCGTTGAGGGTCTTGAAGTCGTCCAGGTCGATAAACAGCACGGCGCCATACTGGCCGCTCTCGGCGCTGGCCAGCAGGGCCTTTTCCAGGCGCTCGCGCTGCAAACGGCGGTTGGGCAGATTGGTCAGCGGGTCGTAATAGGCCAACTGTTCGATGCGCTGCTCGGCGGCCTTGCGCTGGGTGGTGTCGATCAGGGTGATCACATAGTTGAGCACCTGCCGCTCGCCCCCGCCGCGCACCTCGGTGATGCTCACCCATTGCGGGTACTGCTGGCCGTTCTTGCGCCGCCCGAGCAACTCGCCCTGCCAGGCCCCCTGCTGACCGAGAGCTGCCAGGATGGCCCCGCGCAGCATGTCGTTACCCGCCTGTACCAGCATAAAGTCCAGGCTATGGCCCACCACGTCCTCGGCGCTGTAGCCGGTGATGCGGGTAAAGGCCTGATTGACCCGCAGCACCTGATGGCGGGCATCGGTCACCGCCATGCCCTCGGCCGAATCAAACACCGCCGCCGCCACATGCAGGTCCTCGACCATGCGCTGCATGGCAAAACCGACCCGGTTGTACTCGTAGATGCCGGTGGGGCGAAAGGCCCGACCGCGATCGCCGGCCTGGATCGCCTCGATAAAGCCGAGCAGCTGGCCGATGGCCCGGTCATGACTGATGCGCAGCAGCCAGGCCGCCACCACCAGCAGCAGCAGAAAACCCGCCGAGAGCAACAGGAACGAGTTGAAATAGGCCGAGTAGATGGAGGCGAAGCGGTTATCCGACACCCCCAGCGTCAGCCAGAACGGCTCGTTGGTACCGCCCAGGCTGATGGCGGCGCGCTTGATATAGAGCCCGTCGTCATCCTGTTCCAGGATCGCCAGGGGCCGCTCGGGCTGCAGGGCCAACGGGCTTTCACCCTGCCACACCAGCGGTGTCTGGGCATGCCCCAGCACCAGCAGATCCAGGTTGCTGCCGGCCAGCAGATCAGCCACCAGGCGACGGTTCTGCCCCAGGGCCAGGCCGACGAAAAGATAGCCACGCAACTGAATGGTGGCCGGATCGAAGATCGGCGTGGCCTTGAGCAGGGCGCTCTGTTCGCCCGCCAGCACCAGGTTCCAGCCGTGGGCATAGTGGATGGGCGCACGCAGGGCGGCCACCAATGGCACGATATCGAATAGCGGCAGACCGGCGTCCATCACCAGTTTGCCGGCCGGATCGAGGAGGAAGAACACCTCCAGCTTGGAGTCGATATTGGCATCCTGAAACATAAAGGCCACGTCGGCGGCAATCTGCTCCACCGGCTGGGCCTGCTCGGACAGGGCGGTTACCGTACGCCGCGCCGAGGCGCTGTGCAGGTAGACCTCCAGCAGCTGCAGGCGCGTCTCGATCAGGCTGACGATGCTGCGCTGGTGCTGGGCCAGGCTGTTCTTGATTTCGCTCTGCAGGTTGTCCTGGGCGGTGCGCAGGGAATAGACCATCACCACGCTGATGGCGACCATGCCGAGCATGCCGAACAGCAGGGCAATGCGGGTGGAGAACTTCAGTTCCCAACGCGCCGCCCGTACGGGTAATGCCTTGCCTGTCTTGGCCGTTCGACTCATCAGCCCGCTTGCCTCAATAACTGCAGGTACATCCGGCCTGCATATGACCCTGAGCAGTCGATAGTCCTCTGCCGTTCAACCAGCAATCCCGCTATTGAGCATAGGTACGATTCACGGCAACCGCCCCAGGCTATTGCAAACCAATTTCCTCGATCAGCCGGCGATAGTCCTGCACCTGAGTGTCGAGCATGGTTCTGACCTCGGCGCCCGTCATAAAGCGGATGGGCTGACGGATACGCGTCTCGGTCACCTCGATAAAACGCGGATCACGGGCTGCCGCCACCAACGCCTTGGTCAAGACCTCAACCTGCTCGACCGGGGTGTCGGCCGGCACCGTCACCACGCGCACGGCATGCAGGGCCAGGTCGTACCCCAGTTCACGCAGGGTTGGTGCCTGCGGATAACCCACCAGGCGCTCCTCGGCCAGACTGGCCAGTACACGCATCTGACCGGAGTCGGTGTAAGCGGTATGGGTGCCCCCACTGTAGGCAAAGAACACCTCCCCGGAGAGCACCAGAGGCGCCATACCGGCGCCGCCCGAGGTCGGTACGATGCGCAGATCCAGCCCCTCGCGCTTGGCGATGGCACGGGTCAGCAGACGATCCTCGGCGGTCTGGGTGACATACACCTGGCCCGGATTGTCACGCAGGTACTGCAGCAGGCTGGGCCAGTCCTGGAAACCACTCTGACCACTGGTGACATAGGCCGATTGATCCAGAGACAGGCCGGCCACATAGATAAAGCTGTCCAGGTCATAGGAAGCCGGTGCCAGCAACGGCGAGATACTGATGGTGGAGGAAATGCCGTACTGGAACACATGGCCCTGCTCCGTGCTGCTGGCCAGCATGGCCGCCGCCACCGCACCACCGGCACCCGGAATATTGCTGACCCGCACCGGTTGCCCCAGCAGCTCACCGAGAACTTCGGCCAGAACCCTGCCCTGGATATCGGTACTGCCCCCGGCGGCATAACCGATCACCATGGTCAGCGGGCGCTCGGGAAAATCCGCGGCCAGGGCCTGGACAGGCAGCACACAGAGGCACAGCAGCAAAATCACAGAGCGGATAAGCGCCATGGCAGATCTCCCCGGGCAGATATCGACAGGCCCTGGCACAGGAGTAGGTCAGTTGGCCGGTCTATTTAGTTTTAGTACAGGAAACCGCTGAGTACTGACCGCTCAGCCAGCCGCAGCACCATAGGCGACAAATGGCAACGATTATCACTTGCTATAAATAAAATAAGAATTATTCTCATCAACACCAATCAAGGGAGATGAGACATGACCTATCTAATCGACGCCTGGCTGGACCGGCCACAACCCTATCTGCGTATTCTCAATCGCGACACCGGCGCGGTGTGCGCGGTGCTGGAAGAAGAAGCGCTGGACGAGCTGCGGGACCAGGGCGATCTGGATCTGCACGAACTGAACTCCAGCGAACCGCTGGTGCTCAAGGAGCTGGTGCGCAACCTGTTTCTCTACTGCTACGCCCGGGCCTTGCGCCCCTGACGCCAGGCTTAAACGCATCGCGGGCATGGCCCGCTCCTACAGCCTGTAGGAGCGGGCCATGCCCGCGATAGGTGAGTCTGCAACTTAAGATCTGGCGAGCTGAAGCCCGACAAGACCGACGCGCTTACAGAACGTCCAGCAGCTCCACGTCAAATACCAGCACGCTATGCGGCGGGATGCTACCGACGCCCTGGGCACCGTAGGCCAGCTCGCTCGGCACATACAGGCGCCACTTGCTGCCGGCGTTCATCAGCTGCAGGGCTTCGGTCCAGCCGGCGATCACGCCCCCGACCGGAAACTCGGCCGGCTGGCCGCGCTCGTAGGAGCTGTCGAATACGGTGCCGTCGATCAGGGTGCCGTGGTAGTGGGTACGCACGCTGTCTTCGCGGGACGGCTTGGCACCGTCACCGGCAGTCAGCACTTCGTACTGCAGGCCGGAGGCCAGTACGGTGACGCCTTCGCGCTTGGCATTTTCTTCCAGGTAGGCGCGCCCGGCACCGGCAGCCGCTTCGGCCTTGGCAGCGGCTTCGGCCTGCATGATCTCGCGGATCACCTTGAAGCTGGCGGACAGCTCGGCTTCGCTCACTCGGCTCGGCTGGCCGTTGAAGGCGTCGCTGATGCCGGCGATGATCGCCTCCAGGCTGGCGCCCGGTGGTGGGTTGTCGCGCAGCTGGCCGCCCAGTTGCAGACCGATGCCATAGCTGACACGGGATTCATCGGTCGAAAATTCGAGTTCGGACATTGCACAGCTCCGCTAGTTGGCTTGAAAAAGGTCGGCCAGCCTAGCACAAAGCACCCTGGCGCTCTAACCGCCGGGCGCCCCCGAGTGGGCTGCTGAAAAACGTAGGCGAGGCAGCCAGCGCAAGGCAAAAGCAGGTGAAAAAGCGGAGTTTACGAGCTGTAAATGAGCAATTGATTCGCTTCGCTCACCCCTTCGGGGCCGTGCTAAAGCACGTTCAGCCTTTGGCTGTGAGCCTGCTTTTAACGCCGCGATGGCAACGCAGGTAGTTTTTCAACGGCCTGCTAGCGATGCCGGCGGCAGCGTTCGGAGCAATACTTCACCTCGTCCCAGCAGCGTGCCCACTTCTTGCGCCAGGCAAAGGGCAGCCCGCAGACCCTGCAGGTCTTGACCGGCAGATCGGCCTTTTTCATGGCCAGGCGCCAAGCACTGCCGTAGGGTGCGCCGTGCGCAGCAATCCTGACCAGGCAACAGCGGTGCGCACGGCGCACCCTACCCGTGATTGTCTGCACAGACCGGCTCGTTTCACAGTATTTCACCCGCATCCAGCCGCGCCAGCAGCTGCTCGCCACGATCCCACAGACCCTGCTGCTTGGCCTCGCTCATCTTGTCCAGGCCGCGGTAGATCATCCCCAGGCGATGGTTGCCCGATAACTGCGGACGATGGCGCATCAGAAAATGCCAGTACAGTGCATTGAAGGGGCAGGCCTGCTCACCGACGCTTTCGCTGACCTTGTAGGCGCAGTCGCCGCAGTAGTTGGACATGCGCTTGATGTACTGGCCGCTGGCGCAATAGGGCTTGGAGCCCAGGTAGCCGCCATCGGCGTGCATGACCATGCCTAAGGTGTTGGGCAGCTCGACCCAGTCGAAGGCGTCCATGTAGACCGCCAGGTACCAGTCGCAGACCTGGCTGGGCGCAATACCGGCCAGCAGGGCGAAGTTGCCGGTAACCATCAGGCGCTGGATATGGTGGGCATAGGCATGCTCCAGGGTCTGGCCGATGGCCTGGCTCATACACTTCATCCGCGTTTTGCCGGTCCAGTAGAACTCGGGCAGCGCCCGGGTATTGCCGAAGGCATTGCGCATGGCGTACTCGGGCATATGCAGCCAGTAGATACCGCGCACATATTCGCGCCAGCCGATCAGCTGGCGGATAAAGCCCTCGGCGGCGTTCAGCGGCACCTGGCCGCGCCAGTAGGCGGCCTCGACATCGGCGCACAGGCGGCGCACATCCAGCAGGCCGATATTGAGCGCCGCGCTGATCCGTGCATGAAACAGAAAGGGCTCACCAATGGCCATGGCGTCCTGATAGTCGCCAAAGGCCGGCAGGGCGAAGCCGAGAAAGTGCTGCCACAGCGCCTCGGCCTCGGCATGAGTCACCGGGTAATCAAATGCTGCAAGACTGCCATAGTGATGGCTGAAACGCGCCGCCACCAGTTCCAGCACCTCCTGGGTGATGGCATCGGCGGGAAAGCGCGCGGCCATGGGCGCCTTGATCTGCTTGGGCAGGGCCTTGCGGTTTTCTGCATCGAAGTTCCAGGCGCCGCCCACTGGCGTGCCGTCGCCATTGATCAACAAGCCGGTCTTGCGCCGCATCTCGCGGTAGAAGAATTCCATACGCAGTTGCTTGCGCCCCTCGGCCCAGCGAGCGAACTCGTCACGGCCACAGATAAAGCGGCTGTCGGCATGCCAGATAAGCGGCAGGCCACAGCGCCTGAGCTGATCCTCCACACGCCAGTCGCCGCATTCGGTGAGATGCACTTCGCTGGCCTGCAATTTTGTCGTCCAACGCTGCAGCTCAGCGGGCAGCGAGCCGCTGTTATGCGGGTCATCCAGCTTGACGTAGTGCACCCGCCAGCCGCACCCACGCAGGG
The DNA here is from genome assembly GCF_009763245.1 of Pseudomonas xionganensis. Classification (GTDB taxonomy): domain Bacteria; phylum Pseudomonadota; class Gammaproteobacteria; order Pseudomonadales; family Pseudomonadaceae; genus Aquipseudomonas; species Aquipseudomonas xionganensis. The sequence goes on from NZ_WKJZ01000003.1 coordinate 313,378, forward strand.
CCTCGGCAAAATGGCGCATGGAGCTGAAGATCAGGGCGATCTTCTGCGGGTGATGCGGCACATGGTCGGTTTCCGCCGCCACCTCGGCCAGCAGCACGGCATCCTGCTGCGGGTCCAGGGCCTGCAGGCTGGCCAGGTCGAAGGACAGCTGATCGCCCAGGATCAGGGCCAGGCGGCGAACACTCATAACAGTACAACCTCGGTATCGGGGTGACGGCGCAGATGGCCGAGCAGGATGTGATAGGCGTCCAGGCTAAAGGGCTGGGCCGGCTGCTGCAGGGCCGTTTCCAGCTGCGCCGGATCATCCAGGGTGGCCAGGTGGCGCCACTGGTCCAGCACATGCCACTGGCAGTAATCATGGCGGGTATCGCGTTCCACCAGGGCCACTGGGCCGGCCCAGGGCCAGCTGGCCAGACGCAGGCGCTCGCAGCCTTCAAGCAGGCGCGCATCATGCTCGTCACGCGGCTCGCGACCACAGCAGGCGCCGCGACACTGGCCCAGTTGCGCGGCAAAACAGCCTCCCTGGCCGGACTCAAGGCCCAGCAGCTGCAAGCACAGCTGGCGTTCCCGGGCCATCTGCCGCAGCCAGCTCTGGGCCTGGCGCCGCGAGCGAAACAACCCAGTATGGGCCATGCCGGCCGGCAACTGTTCCAGCCCGTTTAGCTGCGGCGCGATGCCTGCCTCGGTGGCGGGCAGCGCCCAGGTCAGCAGCTCGCGCTGGCGCCGCAGCTGACGGTTGTACAGCGGCAACAGGCGCTTGACCTCAGCGGCCTCCAGCAGTAAAGCACCCAGCTCGCCGGCGGTGGGCCGTACGCGGATATCGCGCACCTGCTGGGCCATCTGCAGGGCGCGGCGGCTGCTGTGGTCATTCTGGAAGTGCGACTGCACGCGCTGACGCAGATTGCGGCTCTTGCCCACATAGAGCAGGGCCTGGTTCTCGCCATGGAAGTAGTAGACCCCAGGCCGCTCAGGCAGGGCGCGCAGGCGCTCGGCATTCAGATAGCGCGGCACCGCTGCTTTGCGCAGCTGCGCACGGACCTGCGCCCCTGGAGCCGCGCGCTGTAGCTGTTGCAGCAGCTGCCAGACGGCCTCGGCATCGGGCAAGGCGCGCTGGCGGATAAAGCGTGGAATCTGCCGCGCGGCACAGAGGGCATCCAGTCCGTAGTCGGCCAACTGCGGCGACAGCGACTGCGCCAGCTGCAAGGTACAGAGCTGACGCCAGCGCGGTCGCAGGCCAAGCCGAGCAAAGGCGCGGCGCAGAAAGGCATGGGCGAAACGCAGGTTATGCCCCACCAATACCCGCCCCTGCAGGGCTGCAGCCAGTGCCTCGGCGATATCGGCAAAGCGCGGCTGGCCCTGCAATTCGGCCGCCAGCACGCCGCTGACCCGGGAAATACCGGCAGGCAGGGCCATGCCCGGGTCAAGCAACCAGTGCTGGCGGGTCACCACCTGATCCTGATCCACCAGCAGCAGGCCGATCTCCCAGATGCCATCGCGCAGCGGATGCAGGCCGGTGGTCTTGATATCGATCACGGCCAGGGCCGTGGGCAGGGTCGAGGGCAAGCGCAGCTACCAGGATGAACGCATGGCAATCGGCACCCGCAGGCAGTCCTGGGTGCCATCCTGCATGCCGCACATTTCGTCATGCACCACCGCATGCACTAAATGGAAGGGCACCTGCGGCAGAGACTGCAACAGATCCCGGGCATGCTCCACGGAGCGCAGGTGCAGGGTCTTGCCGTTGTCGTCATGCAGCGGCTGTGGGGCCCCGTCCATATGCACCTCAAGCAGGTAGATACCACCCTCGATGGAAATCAGATTGAGCGCGTCGATATGCCCGGCATGGGCGTGGTGGGATAGATCGTGCAGGTTCATGGCAGGTGCCTCCGGCGAGTGAATTTATACAAAAACCTATACAAAAACAATTCTTGTACAACTCAAGGAAAGCACAAGCCCAAATGCAAACCGCCCGTCCGTTTATCACGGCCGGGCGGCTCGGGGGCGAAGGTTGCAGCGAATCAGTCGTGCTTGGTCAGCTTGTCCAGATAACCCATGGCAAAGGCCGAGCCGACGAAGGTCAGGTGGATAAGCACATACCACATCAGCTTGGTATCCGGGATGTTCTTGGCATCCATAAACACCTTGAGCAGATGAATGGAGGAGATGGCCACGATGGAGGCCGCCACTTTCATCTTCAGCGAGCTGGAGTCCATCTTGCCCAGCCAGTTGAGCTTTTCGGTGCCTTCCTTGATATCCAGTTGGGAGACGAAGTTCTCGTAACCGGAAATCATCACCATCACCAGCAGGCCGCCGACCAGGGCCATGTCGATCAGCGACAGCAGCACCAGAATCAGGTCGGCCTCGGCCATGGCGAAGACATTGGGCAGGATATGAAACACCTCCTGGAAAAATTTCAGCGCCAACGCCAGCAGGGCCAGGGACAGACCAAAGTAGATGGGCGCCAGCAACCAGCGCGAGGCGTACATGGCGTTTTCGATAAAGCGTTCCATCAGAGACTCACCAGGGTGGAAAAACTGCCGGCGAGTATACCCAGCGCACCGGGGCAAACAAACCAAGCCGCATAAATAGGTTTATCCACGGCAACTGTGGATAACCTTGTGGGCAGGCTCAGGATGAATGGCGCCGCGCCACTGGCCATGGGCCCTGCTGGAGGCCGGTTAAAGGCTGACCAGGCAGGCGCCTAGAGCTCGGGCTTGAACTGAAAGCAGCCCAGGCTGCGCCCCCGCTCGCCATTCAGACGGCGCAGCTCGGCCTGGATATGCAGGCGCCAGATCGGCACATCGCGACAGGGTTCATAGCCCATCAGCTGCAGGCTGTCGGCGATCCCGGCGAGCACTCCTTCAGCCACCAACGGCCCGTGGAATGGGCCCTGGGCACGAATGGCCGAGGGTTGCGCACCACTCATGCCGGCGGCGCAGATCAGGGTCCAGAGACCGACATCGCCGGCCAGCGGCAGTACCAGGCACTCGATGCGGGTATCCAGGCCCAGGCAGTGACGGGTGAGGCTGAGGCTACGCGACATGGTGGCGTCCCTCTCGTGGTCAGGCTTTCAGCCTACACCCACACTTGCCTGGCTGGGAAGCCGGGCGTTATCCCCATGGACTGTGGATAACTCTGTGGATGGCGCCTGGAAAAGCGGCTGCGCCAGGCGCTGGCTGGAGCGCAACGGGATTCGCTCAGTGACTGATCAGCCACCGGGCGACTTGGCCCCGCCTCTGCGCCCCTCTCCCACCTGCGGGAGAGGGGCGGCGAGGGTCAAGCCTCGGGCTTTTTCACCCGCGGCTTTTTCACCTTGGCCGGCGCCTCGGCTTCCTTCTTCGCCTCGTCCGGATGGCCATCGTCCATGCCCATGGCGGCGATATCGCGCAGACGCTCCACCACCCGGGCATTGACGCTGCCGGCGGGGAACTGGCCCTGCGCGTTGGGCGAGCCGGCATCCTCGCCCACCAGCAGGCTGAGGGCCTCATCCACCTGACGCACCGCATAGATATGGAACTGCTCGGCGCGCACCGCCTGCAGCACCCGCTCGTCGAGCATCAGGGTGGTGACATTGGAGTGCGGGATGATCACGCCCTGCTCACCGGTCAGACCGCGGGCCTCGCACAGGCGGAAGAAGCCTTCGATCTTCTCGTTGACCCCACCGACCGCCTGCACCTCGCCGAACTGGTTGATCGAGCCGGTGATGGCGAAGCACTGCTTGAGCGGTGTACGCGACAGGGCCGAGATCAGGGTGCAGACCTCGCCGAGCGAAGCGCTATCGCCGTCGACATAGCCGTAGGACTGTTCCAGGGCGATGCTGGCGGAGATCTCCAGGGGGAACTCCTGGGCATAGCGGCTACCCAGGTAGCCGGTGAGGATCATCACCCCCTTGGAGTGGATCGGCTGCCCCAGGTTGACCTCGCGCTCGATATCGACGATGCCGCTGCCACCCGGGTAGACCGTGGCGGAAATCCGCGCCGGCACGCCGAAGGCCGAGTCGCCCACCTCCAGCACAGTCAGGCCGTTGCACTTGCCCACGGCGGCGCCGGCGGTGTCGATGAGGATGATGCCGGCCAGCATGTCGTCGATGATCCGCGCCGACACGCGGCCGGTGCGGGTGGCCTTGGCCTTGAGTGCGCGCTCGATATGACCGGCATCGGTCATCGGCTCACCAGCCAGCTGGCGGATAAAGTCGGCCTCGCTGACCAGCTGGAACAGATCACCGATGCGTGCCGACAGACGCCCCTGATGCTCGGCCAGGCGCGCGCTGTAGGTGGCCACCCGCGCCACAGCGGCGGCGGTCATGGGCGCCATGCCCTCTTCCGAGGTGCGGGTTTTCATCAGCTGGGCGAACTGCTCCAGGCTGTCTTCGACCAGGGGAATGTCCTCGTCGAAGTCCACCAGCACGCGGAACATCTCCTGGAAGTCCGGGTCGAGGTCCTGCAGGGTGTAATACAGCTGGCGCGAGCCGATGATCACCACTTTCAGCTGCAGCGGAATGACCTGGGGGTTCAGCGTCACGGTGGCGATGCGGCCCAGGTCACCCAGGGGCGATTCCATCTTCAGCTGGCGTGAGTGCAGGGCGCGCTTGAGGGCATCCCAGACGAAGGGCTCGCCCAGCAGCTTTTCCGCTTCGAGAATCAGAAAGCCGCCATTGGCCCGATGCAGCGCGCCTGGGCGCAGCTGCCGGTAACTGGTGTAGAGCGCGCCCTGATCGGTGTTGTATTCGATGCGGCCGAACAGGTTGTCGTAGGTCGGATGCGGCTCGAAGACCACCGGCGCGCCGCCCTGGGCATGGTGTTCGACCACCAGGCTGGGGCAGTACTGCTCTTCGAGCATCTTGCGCGTCTGCGCATCGGCCTTCTCCACCTCTACCAGCTGGTCGACCACGGTTTTCAGCAGGTTGACCTGCACCGCCTGCAGGTAGGCGCAGACCCCGGCATTCTCCGCATACTTTTCCGAGAGCGGCGCCAAGAGCGGCTGCAGGGCCACGGTGATGGTTTCCTCGTTGAGCTGGCGCAACTGGTTGCTCGACTCACGCTTCCACTGCGGCAGGCTGGCCAGCTCCTCGTTGAGGCGCTCTTCCAGGGCCGCGATATCGGCATGGAAACGCTCGCGCTCGGCCTCCGGCAGCTGGGCGAATTCCGCCTCGTCCAGGGCCTTGCCGTCGAGCATGGGGGTGAAGGCGATATTGCTGCTGTCACGGTACAGGGCCACGCTCTTTTCCAGGCACAAGCGCTCGATCACGTCCAGGGCCTGGTCGTAGCGCTTGTTGAAGGCGCGGTCGATGGCGTTCTTCTTCTGCTGGAACGAGGGGTGCTCGAACACCGCCGGGAAGGTGGCCAGCAGGTTGTCGATCAGGCCATTGATATCGGCGATAAAGTCACTGGCACTACCGGCCGGCAATTCCAGGGCGCGCGGCTCGCGGGGCTCGTCGAAATGATTGACGTAAACCCGGTCGGCCGGGGTGTGCAGACGCTTGGCCTCGGCCTTGAGGTAGCGCTTGACAAAGGAGAAGCGGCCGGTGCCCGGCTCGCCCATAACGAATACGTTATAGCCGGGGCGCGGCATGGCCACGCCGAACTGCAGAGCCTCCACCGCACGGGCCTGGCCCAGTACGCCGCGGAAGGGCTCCAGGTCATCGGTACTGGTGAAATTGAACTGTTCGGGGGAGAAGGGGCGGGTCAGGGCATCGGGCGCCAGCCGCAGATGGGCTGCAACGGAGTCAGGCATTGGTAATCCTTAGGCGGGAAGGCTGATGAAATGATCGCCCCATCGGCCGGCATCCACAAGCGGTATGCTTGATCTATCGCAAGCGCCCTACCCTCGGTTTTTTTACAATGCCGGCATAGTTTCAGGGAGTTGCCTAATGAGCCTGTTCCAGGAAGTGGCCGTACTGCTGGCATTGTCCGCTCTGGTCGGCGCGATCGCAGTTAGGCTGCGCCAACCGCTGATCATCGCCTATATCCTGGTCGGCATCCTCGCCGGACCGGCCGTACTGAGCCTTAGCAGCGAGAACGCGCCCCTGGAACTGCTCGCCGAAATCGGCATCACCGTGCTGCTGTTTGTGGTCGGGCTCAAGCTGGATATGCGCCTGGTCCGCACCCTGGGCCCGGTGGCGCTGGCCACGGGTCTGGGGCAACTGACCTTTACCATCGTTTTCGGATTTATTCTCTGCTACCTGCTGGGCCTGCAACTGATGACCGCGCTCTATGTGGCAGTGGCCCTGACTTTTTCCAGCACCATCATCATCGTCAAGCTGCTCTCGGACAAAGGCGAGATCGACTCCCTGCACGGGCGCATCGCCATGGGCTTTCTGATCGTGCAGGACATTGCCGTGGTGCTGGCCATGCTTGGCCTCAACCTGTATCAACCGAGCAACGGCGAACAGACTGGCATGCATCCGCTGCTGCTGGCCGCTACCCTGCTAGGCAGCCTGGTCGTGTTGTTCATGCTGATGCGCTATGTCCTGCCCAGGCTGCTGGACAGCATGGCGCGCTCGCCGGAACTGCTCATGCTGATGGCGGTGGCCTGGGGCATCCTGCTGGCTGCAGGGGCGGATAGCCTGGGCCTGTCCAAGGAAATCGGCGCCTTCCTGGCCGGCTTCTCCCTGGCCTCCACTTCCCTGCGCGAGGCGGTGGCCAGCCGCCTGACCAGCCTGCGCGATTTTCTCCTGCTGTTCTTCTTCCTGCACCTGGGCCTGCAACTGGACTTTGCCCATATCCATGGGCAGATCGGCAGCGCCCTGCTGCTGTCGGCCTTCGTGCTGATCGGCAACCCGTTGATCGTCATGGCGATCATGGGCTGGATGGGCTATCGCAAACGCACCGGTTTTATGGCTGGGCTGACCGTGGCGCAGATCAGCGAGTTCTCCATCATCTTCGTCGCCATGGGCATTGGCCTGGGCCATGTCGGCCAGGACGCCCTGGGCCTGACCACCCTGGTGGGGCTGATCACCATCACCCTGTCGACCTACATGATTCTCTACTCGCAACCGTTGTTCGACCGCCTGGCGCCCTGGCTGGGCCTCTTCGAGCGGCAGATCCCGCACCGGGAAAATGCCAACGACAGCGACCCGCAGGACAGCCACGCCGAGGTCATCATCTATGGTATGGGCCGCTATGGCCGCCAGCTGGCCCACCAGCTGGAAGCCGGCGGGTTACGCGTACTGGGCGTGGACTTCGACCCCGGCGCCCTGGCCGAGGCGCGCCAGGCTGGGCTTAGCGCCTGCTATGGCGATGCCGAGGACAACGACTTTCTCGAACACCTGCCGCTGACCCAGGCCCGCGCCATGATCAGCACCATCCCCCAGCGCGAGGTCAATGCCATCCTGCTGCGGGCCCTGCGCAGCAATGGCTTCAAGGGCAAGATCACCCTCAGCGCCTTTCGCACCGGCGATGCCGAAGCCCTGGAAAGCGCCGGCGCCGCCAGCGTGCTGCGGCCCTATAGCGATGCGGCGGAAACGGCGGCCAGGCGCCTGCTGGGGGAAATTCGCGGGTACTGACTTGCAGACTCAAGGCCATGCTGCAGAGCTGATCAGCCCTGCTCGATCAGATCGGCGCAGCCCAGGCAATACTCGGCGGCCGGCATCGCCTCCAGCCGCGAAGGGTTGATCGCCTCACCGCAGCGCAGGCACAGGCCGTATTGCCCTTCGGCCAGACGCAGCTTGGCCAGACCCACCTGGCGCATACCGGCCTCGGCTTCGGCCAGCAGGGCTTCGAGCACTTCATCGTTCTGCCGCTGACTGGCCTGTTCGGCGAAGTCCGGGGAATGGCTGCGCGCCAGGTCCTGGCGAATGGCATTGGCGCGGGCGCTGTATTCGTTGAGTAGCGCATAGAGCGCGGCGTGGGGATCGAAAACGGGCATGGGGCAATCCTCGTATTAACGAGTACAAGTGTGATCCTGATATGGACTCTGACACTGATGCCGGTCAGTAATTCTGTAACTTTTCTTGCACCGCCCGCCCGAGCGCACCAACAAAAACGGAGCCTTGCGGCTCCGTCCTGTGTAGTTACGCCAGCTTCTTGTAGCGCACCCGGTGCGGCTGGCTGGCCGCGTCGCCCAGGCGTTTCTTGCGGTCGGCTTCGTACTCGGTGTAGTTGCCTTCGAAGAACACCACGCTGCCATCGTCCTCGTAGGAGAGGATGTGAGTAGCCACGCGGTCGAGGAACCAGCGGTCGTGGGAGATCACGATGGCGGCGCCGGGGAAGTCCAGCAGGGCCTCTTCCAGGGAGCGCAGGGTTTCCACATCAAGGTCGTTGGAGGGTTCGTCGAGCAGCAGCACGTTGGCGCCCTGCTTCAGGGTCAGAGCCAGGTGCAGGCGGCCACGCTCACCACCGGAGAGGTCCTTGACGAACTTCTGCTGGTCGCCGCCCTTGAAGTTGAAGCGCCCGACATAGCCGCGCGAGGGCACTTCATAGTTGCCGATCTTGATCATGTCGAAACCGTCGGACACCGCTTCCCACACGGTCTTGCTGCCGTCCAGGTCGTCGCGGCTCTGGTCCACGCAGGCCAGCTGCACGGTATCGCCGATCTCGATGCTGCCCGAATCCGGGGTTTCCTTGCCCATCAGCATGCGGAACAGGGTCGACTTGCCCGCGCCGTTGCCGCCGATCACGCCGACGATGGCACCCTTGGGCATGCTGAAGCTCAGGTTGTCGATCAGCAGGCGGTCGCCGTAGCCCTTGCAGACATTCTTGAATTCGATGACCTTGTCGCCCAGGCGCGGGCCGGCCGGGATATAGATCTCGTTAGTCTCGGCGCGTTTCTGGAATTCCTGCGACTGCATCTCCTCGAAGCGCGCAAGACGGGCCTTGGACTTGGACTGACGGGCCTTGGCGCCCTTGCGCACCCACTCCAGTTCGTCCTTCATGGCCTTTTCATGGGCGGACTGCTGCTTGGATTCCTGGGCCAGACGCTCGGACTTGGCTTCCAGCCAGCCGGAGTAGTTGCCCTCGTAGGGAATTCCGGCGCCGCGGTCCAGTTCGAGGATCCAGCCGGCGACGTTGTCGAGGAAGTAGCGGTCGTGGGTGATGGCCACCACGGTGCCGGGGAAGTCGTGGAGGAAGCGCTCCAGCCAGGCCACCGAGTCGGCGTCCAGGTGGTTGGTCGGTTCGTCCAGCAGCAGCATGTCCGGGGCCGACAGCAGCAGGCGGCACAGGGCCACACGGCGCTTCTCACCACCGGAGAGCACGGCCACCTTGGCGTCCCAGGCCGGCAGGCGCAGCGCGTCGGCGGCCACTTCCAGCTGGCGCTCCAGGTTATGCCCGTCGCTGGCCTGGAGGATGGCCTCCAGTTTGGCCTGCTCGGCGGCCAGGGCATCAAAGTCGGCGTCCGGCTCGGCGTAGGCGGCGTACACCTGATCCAGGCGCGCCTGGGCGTCCTTGATAACGCTCACCGCCTCTTCCACCACTTCACGCACGGTCTTGTTCGGATCCAGCTGCGGCTCCTGGGGCAGGTAGCCGACATTGATGCCCGGCATCGGCCGCGCCTCGCCATCGAACTCGGTGTCGACCCCGGCCATGATGCGCAGCAGGGTGGACTTACCGGCGCCGTTCAGACCCAGCACGCCGATCTTGGCGCCGGGGAAGAAGGACAGGGAGATGTTCTTGAGGATTTCCCGCTTCGGCGGCACTACTTTGCTCAGCCGATGCATGGTGTAGACGTATTGAGCCATGGATATCCCGGGTTCTGGTGACGTTGAATAAAGAGGTAGAGGGCGCGCCTGCTGGCCGCCGACCTGCACAGGGGGCACATTATATAGGCACTGCGGTCAGGCTGCCTGCTGGCCAGGGGATTGTCCGCCGAGCGCATGCGATATCGCGGGCAAACTACCCCAATGGCGACGACCGGGCAAACCGCACAGCAGTCACAACTGGCACTTCGCCACAGTTATGGCATTCTTGCGCGCTGCCAAATCCGCCCCAGCCGCCACTTACACTTGTCGAAACGGCTCGCACTCACACCAGGACCCTGGCCTTGTCTACAGTCACGCCCCCATCGCTGCCCTCCACGCCCGACGCGGGATCGCTGCCCGCCTGGCGCGGACCGGCCCGTGGCGTGCTGGTGGCCCTGGTCCTGCTCATGCTGGCCCTGCTGCTGTGGCAGCTGCGCCAGGAAGCCCGGCAACTGGAACAGGCCCAACGCCAGCTGAGCCATGTCTACACCGAGCAGCTGGGCAACCATATCGATCTGAACATGGACCTCAAGGCCAAGGCGGCCCTGGTCATCCTGGCGGCCCACAGCCAGAAGCCGGGTGGCGTCTCAGGTCGCCAGCAATTGCACCAGCAACTGGGCGAACTGTTCCCCAACCTGCGCAGCCTGGCCTGGCTCAACCAGGACGGCCTGCTGCTGAGCGACAGTCGCGGCACCAGTCGTGACACCGCCTTTCTCGCCGAGCTGCCGACCAGGCTGCAGGAACGCCCCTACCACTATGCCTTCAGCACCGTCGGCAACGGCCAGTTCTACCTGTTGCTGCAACAACCCGATGGCACGGGCTTCTGGGTACTGCGCCTGGCCAGTGCGGCCTTGCAGAGCTGGTTCGACGAACACCATCAGAGCCCCTATCGCTGGCTGCTGGAAGATCGCCCGAGCCGCCGCGCCATCGTGCGCCAGGACGATGGCGGCAGCACGCCACGCCCCTATTACCCGCCGGTGACGGCGGAAAACCTGGCCCAGACCATTTTCATCCGCCCCCTGCCCGGCAGCGACTGGCAACTGCGCGCCCTGTTCAACCCACAGAAAGTCCGCGCCCAGCAACTGCCACACCTGGCCAGCAAGTTCCTGCTGTTTACCCTGTGCGCCCTGTTTGCCCTGCTGGCGCTGTATCGTCTGCTGCGCGAACAGCGCCAGCTGCGTCAGCTCAACCTCATGTCCCGGGGCTCCCTGCGCCAGGCCGCCAGCGTGCTGGGCGCCATTGAAGAGCGCGTGCTGGTGACCGATGCCAAGGGCCAGCTGCAATACCTCAACCCTCAGGCCGAGGCCCTGTTCGGCCTGAGCAGCCAGGACGCCCAGCAGTGGCATCTACTCAAGCTGTTGCCGCGCCTGGATCCGCTGCTGCTGCACACCCAGGCCAACCAGGAAGTCCATGCGGACCTGGTGGAAATCCGCCAGAACGGCTGCCCCCGCCTGTTCGACATCAGCCGCAGCGATCTGGGAGAGCACAGCGGCCACCAGGGCTATGTCTGGGTGCTGCGCGATGTCACCGAGGAACAGCACGCCACCCAGGTACTGGAGCAGGCCCGCCGACGCTATCAGGACATCTTCGAAGGCACCGGCACCGCCCTCTGCGTCCTCGACCTCAGCGCCGTGCGGCCCTACCTGCATGCCCAGGGCCTGCGCCAGAGCGCGCAGCTGCAGGCATGGCTGAACACGCAGCCCCTGGCCTGGGAATCGCTGGCCAATCTGTTGCGGGTCACCGAAACCAATCAGGTGGCCCAGCGCACGCTCGGCGTCGAGACCAGTGCCCAGGTGGCCGGGCTCTTGCTGCACGGCGCGAGTGCCCATGGCGACAGCCTGCTGATGCGCCTGCTGACGGCCCTGCTCGACGGTCACGGCCAGGTCGAGGTGGAAACCCGCATCGTCACCCCCCAGGGCCATGAGCGTCACCTCTGGGCCCTGCTGCGCCTGCCGGAAGACCCCCGCGACCTCGACGCCGTGACCCTGAGCATCAGCGATATCACCAGCCGCAAACGCATCGAGCTGTCGCTGATCGAACGCGAGCGGTTCTGGTCCGATGTGGTCAAGAGCGTACCGGACACCATCTATGTGCATGACATCCCCGGCAAGCGGGTGATGTACAGCAACAACCACCTGGGCCCGGAGCTGGGCTACAGCAAGGCCGAACTGCGGGCCATGGGTGAGCGCCTGTGGGAGAAAATTCTGCACCCGGACGATGTCGAGCTGTACCAGCGCATGCGCAGCATTCAGCAGGTGCTGGGCGCGCGCCAGCTGATGCAGTTCGTCCTGCGCTGGCGCCATCGCGACGGCAGCTGGCACAGCTTCGATATTCGCGAGCAGGCCCTGAGCCACGACAGCCAGGGCCGGGTCAGCCGCCTGATCGGTGTGGCCAAGGACATTACCGAGCAGATCAACAGCAGCGAATCCCTGCGCGCCAGCGAACAGCGCTACCGCCTGCTGGCCGAGAGCATCAGCGACGTGATCTTCTCCACCGGCAGCGACCTGCAGCTCAACTACGTCAGCCCCTCGGTGCAGAGCGTGCTCGGCTACGACAGCGACTGGGCCCTGCAGCAGGGCTTCCACAGCCTGGCCGCCAATCCCCGCCAGCTGGCCGGTGTCTATGAGCTGATGGACAGCGTGCGCCAGGCCCTGGCCAGCCCACAGCGCCTGAACGAACTGCGCCGCACCCTGCAGCCCAGGCTATTCAACTTTGACTGCATGCGCGCCGACGGTCGCAAGATTCCGGTGGAGCTGCGCCTGACGCCCATGTGGGATGAGCGTGGCAACTTCGAAGGCCTGCTCGGCGTCGGCCGCGACACCAGCCTGCAACGCCGCGCCGAGAAGGACCTGCGCATGGCCGCCACGGTGTTCGAACACTCCACCGCGGCCATTCTGGTCACCGACCCGGCCGGCTATATCGTCCAGGTCAACGCCACCTTCAGCCGGGTCAGCGGCTATACCGCCGCCGAGGTGCTGGACCAGCTGCCGGCCATGCTCACGGCCGACACCCAGCAGGCCAGCCACCTGCAGTATGTGATCCGTCAGCTCAACCAGCATGGCAGCTGGGAAGGCGAGGTGTGGCTCAAACGCCGCAACGGCGACAAGTTCCCCGCTTGGGTCGGCATCACCGCGGTGCAGGACGAAGAAGGCGATCTGGTCAGCTATGTGTGCTTCTTCAGCGATATCAGCGAGCGCAAGGCCAGTGAGCAGCGCATCCACCGCCTGGCCTACTACGACGGCCTGACCCAGCTGCCCAACCGCACCCTGTTCCAGGATCGCCTGCACAGCGCCCTGCAGCATGGCGAGCGGCATGGCGAATGGGTGCCGTTGATGTTCCTCGACCTCGATCGTTTCAAGCCGATCAACGACTCCCTGGGCCACGCAGCCGGCGACCGCATGCTCAAGGAAGTGGCCCAGCGCCTGCTGTGTTGCGTGGACGAGGACGACACCGTGGCGCGCATGGGCGGTGACGAGTTCACCCTGCTGCTGCAGCCCCAGGCCAGCCGCGAGGCGGCCATGACGCGCGCCATCCATGTCGGCGAACAGATCCTCGCCCGGCTGGCCGAGGCCTTTATTCTCGAAGGCCGCGAGTTCTTCGTCAGCGCCAGTGTCGGCATCGCCCTGAGCCCCCAGGACGGCAACGAGCTGAGCCAGCTGATGAAAAACGCCGACACCGCCATGTATCACGCCAAGGAGCGCGGCAAGAACAACTTCCAGTTCTACCAGGCCGACATGAACGCCAGCGCCCTGGCCCGCCTGGAGCTGGAAAGCGACCTGCGCCATGCCCTGGAACAGGATCAGTTCCTGCTCTACTACCAGCCGCAGTTCTCCGGCGACGGCAAGCGCCTGACCGGCGCCGAGGTGCTGCTGCGCTGGCAACACCCGACCCGTGGCCTGGTGCCGCCCGGCGACTTTATCCCGGTGCTGGAGGAGCTCGGCCTGGTGGTGGACGTCGGCGAATGGGTACTGCGCCAGGCCTGCGTGCAGCTGCGCGACTGGCATGCGGCGAAGATTCGCATCCCGAAGATCTCGGTCAACCTCTCGGCCCGCCAGTTCAGCGAAGGTGACCTGGAACAGCGCCTGGCGTCCATCCTGCAGGACACCGGCATCCCCGCCGCCTGCCTGGAGCTGGAGTTGACCGAAAGCATCCTGATGGAAGACGTGGCCAGCGCCATGCAGACCCTGGCCAGCTTCAAACGCCTGGGCCTGTGCATCGCCATCGACGACTTCGGCACCGGCTACAGCTCGCTGAACTACCTCAAGGAATTCCCCATCGACGTGCTGAAGATCGACCGCAGCTTCGTCGACGGCCTGCCCCACGGTGAGCAGGACGGCCAGATCGCCCGGGCCATTATCGCCATGGCCCACAGTCTCAACCTGACGGTGATCGCCGAGGGTGTGGAAACCCTGGCCCAGCTGGACTTCCTGCGCGGCCACGACTGCGACGAGGTACAGGGCTACCTGCTCGGCCGCCCCATGACCGCCGCCCAGTTCACCGCCCTGTTCAGCGGCACCGCGCTGTTTATGCTCAGCTAAAGCTGCAAGCTGCAAGCTGCAAGCTGCAAGCTGCAAGCTGCAAGCTGCAAGCTGCAAGCGAGTCAGTGTGGTGCTAGCCGGACACCCTTAAGCCTTTGCTCTTACTTGAGGCTTGAGGCTTGAGGTTTGAGGCTGCCCCATGAGTCCCACTTGTCCGCCAGATGATCAGCGCTCATATGCCTGCCGGCGCCGGATGGGTTAGAATTCGCCCCCTCTTTCTACCGCCCAGCTGATTTTTCTCAGGGGAATGCCATGTTCAGCCGTGATTTGACTCTTGCCCGTTATGACGCCGAATTGTTTGCCGCGATGGAGCAGGAAGCCCAGCGCCAGGAGCACCATATCGAGCTGATCGCCTCGGAAAACTACACCAGCCCGGCGGTGATGGAAGCCCAGGGCAGCGTGCTGACCAACAAGTACGCCGAAGGCTATCCGGGCAAGCGCTACTACGGCGGCTGCGAATATGTCGATATCGTCGAGCAGCTGGCCATCGACCGCGCCAAGGAACTGTTCGGCGCCGATTACGCCAACGTCCAGCCGCACTCAGGCTCGCAAGCCAACTCGGCCGTGTACATGGCCCTGCTCAATGCCGGCGACACCGTGCTGGGCATGAGCCTGGCCCACGGCGGCCACCTGACCCACGGCGCCAGCGTCAGCTTCTCCGGCAAGATCTACAACGCCGTGCAGTACGGCATCACCGACGCTGGCCTGATCGACTACGACGAAGTCGAGCGCCTGGCCGTCGAGCACAAGCCGAAAATGATCATCGCCGGCTTCAGCGCCTACTCCCAGGTGCTGGACTTTGCCCGCTTCCGCGCCATCGCCGACAAGGTCGGTGCCTACCTGTTTGTCGACATGGCCCACGTTGCCGGCCTGGTTGCCGCTGGCCTGTACCCCAACCCGGTACCGTTCGCCGACGTGGTCACCACCACCACCCACAAGACCCTGCGCGGCCCGCGCGGCGGCCTGATCCTCGCTCGTGCCAACGAAGCCCTGGAGAAGAAGTTCAACTCCGCGGTCTTCCCGGGTGGCCAGGGTGGCCCGCTGGAGCACGTCATCGCCGCCAAGGCCGTGTGCTTCAAGGAAGCCCTGCAGCCCGAGTTCAAGGCCTACCAGGCGCAGGTGATCAAGAACGCCCAGACCATGGCCAGCGTGTTTATCGACAATGGCTATGACGTGGTGTCCGGCGGTACCGAGAACCACCTGTTCCTGCTGTCGCTGATCAAGCAGGACATCACCGGCAAGGACGCGGACGCCGCCCTGGGCCGCGCCTTTATCACCGTGAACAAGAACAGCGTGCCGAACGACCCGCGCTCGCCCTTCGTCACCTCGGGCCTGCGCATCGGCACCCCGGCCGTGACCACCCGCGGTTTCAAGGAAGAGGAATGCCGCCAGCTGGCCGGCTGGATCTGCGAAATCCTCGCCAACCTGGGCGACGAAGCCGTCGAAGCCCGCGTGCGCGAGCAGGTCAAGGCGGTCTGCGCCAAGTTCCCGGTATACGGCAACTAAGCCCTAGCAGCAGCGCAATCGAGCCCGCCATCCGGCGGGCTTTTTTGTGGCTCTCTGTATTGCGGCGGGGAAGGTACTTTAGATACCGGACTGGCAACTAGGTGTGTGCTGATGATGAAGCGGCATTATCCATTACCGGCTTGTTTGATCTGATGGGTTTCGCCCCTTTCGGGCGACTCACTTGATTCGCTGCGCTCACCCTTCGGGCCAGCACTACAGACGCCACTCAGTGTGTGCTGGAGAGAATTTTGCAAGCTCGCGACCCGGTCCCGTCAGGAGGCCGAGTGGAGGTGGTGCGTAGGGGGACGACCGGCCTGGATGGCCGGTCGAGGCTTAAAGGGCCAGGGATGGCCCTCGTAAGCCGGCCCCCGGAGCAGCACCGGAGCGAGGGGAGTTTCGCGCAGCGAAACCCGGATGTCGGGTGCCCTTCTCTTTGGTTACTTTCTCTTGGGCAAGCAAGAGAAAGTGACGCGCCCGTGAGGGGCGCAACCCAAACGCCCAGTACACGCGACAATCGGCTATGCCACGGCGCGAGCAACGCCGCACACAAGCTTGCCAGTCCGGTGTCAAACAGCAATACCTCAAGACTCCGCCAAGAATCCTTATTCTGATCATCGCAGAGCGCGACATACCGAAGACTTGCCCACCTTACAAACTGTGCCCGCAGCCGCCAAAGCTGACGTCATAAAAACACGCCAGCCAGGCCAGCCTTGGCTATAGTGGATTAAACCCAGCAGGAGTTTTTGCATGAGCGCAACAGCCAACGAGCGTCGACGTTTTCAACGTATCGCCTTCGACGCGCCCACCGAAATCAGCCAGGGTGAACGCACCTGGAGGGTGGCGCTGCACGACGTCTCGCTCAAGGGTGTACTGGTCAAGCAGCCCAAGGGCTGGAACGGCGACCCACACCAGCCCTTCGAGGTACGTATTACCCTCAACGACGAAGCCCAGGTACAGATGGAAGTGGTGCTGACCCGCACCCAGGGCGAGCTGCTCGGCTTTGTCTGCCGGCATATCGACCTGGACTCCATCAGCCACTTGCGCCGCCTGGTTGAACTCAACCTGGGCGACGAGAGTCTGCTGGAGCGGGAGTTGGCTGCCCTCGGCGAAGAGGACTGAAGCGCCCCCGGCGCGACCTACTGACGACGTGAGCGCTGGCGCTGCATGTCACGGCGCGCCTCACGGGTCTGCACGGCCTGAACATCGAAGTTGAACGCGCGGGAAAAGAAATCGAAGAACAAGAACATGCTGGCGTCTCCTTAATGTGGATACGCTTTTATGCTGCTCTCCGATAGCTTGCTAACCATTGACCCAGGTCAATTTTTCCCAGAGCCCGGTCGCGGCAGAACGCCGCAGCCAGTGCCCCAGGGGCGCTCCTCTAAACCAACGCCCTAGTCAAACAGTGCATCCAAGGCCTGCTCCAGGCGCGTCACCGCGATCACCTGCAGACCCGGCGGCGGATCTTTCGGCGCATTGCCCTTGGGTACGATGGCGCGCTTGAAGCCGTGCTTGGCCGCCTCCTTCAGGCGCTCCTGGCCGCTGGGCACCGGGCGGATCTCACCGGACAGCCCCACCTCGCCAAACACCAGCACATCATGGGCCAGCGGACGATTGCGCAGGCTGGAAATCACCGCCGCCATGAGCGCCAGGTCGGAGGCGGTTTCCAGCACCTTGACCCCGCCCACCACGTTGAGAAACACATCCTGATCGTAGGTGGGGATGCCGCCGTGGCGGTGCAGCACGGCCAGCAGCATGGCCAGACGGTTCTGGTCCAGCCCCAGGGTCACCCGGCGCGGGTTGGCCATATGGCTGGTGTCGACCAGCGCCTGCACCTCCACCAGCATCGGCCGGGTGCCTTCCCAGGTGGCCATCACCACGCTGCCCGACACTTCCTCCTGGGCGCGGGTGAGGAAGATCGCCGAGGGGTTGGTGACTTCCTTGAGGCCCTTGTCGGTCATGCCGAACACGCCGAGCTCGTTGACCGCACCAAAGCGGTTCTTCACCGCCCGCAGCAGGCGCAGGCGGCCGTCCGACTCGCCCTCGAAATAGAGAACCGTATCGACCATGTGCTCCAGCACCCGTGGCCCGGCCAGGGCGCCTTCCTTGGTCACATGGCCGACCAGAAAGATCGCCGTACCGCTCTGCTTGGCAAAGCGCACCAGCAGCGCCGCACTCTCGCGCACCTGGGCCACGCCACCGGGGGCGGACTGCAGCTGTTCGGTAAAGATGGTCTGGATCGAGTCGATGACCATGACCTTGGGCTTTTCCACCCGGGCGGTGGCGATGATGCTTTCGATGCAGGTTTCGGTCATCACCTTGAGCTTGTCTTCCGGCAGGCCCAGGCGACGGGCGCGCATGGCCACCTGCTGCTGGGATTCCTCACCGGTGACATACAACGCAGGGAAGCGCGTGGCGATATTGCACAGGGTCTGCAGCAGGATGGTCGACTTGCCGATGCCCGGGTCGCCACCGATCAGCACCACCGAGCCATCCACCAGGCCGCCGCCGAGCACCCGGTCCAGTTCACCGGAGGCGGTGGAAAAGCGCGGTACTTCCTCGACGCTGACTTCGGCCAGGGTCTTGATCTGCGCCTGCTCGCCAGCCCAGCCGGCACGCCCGCTGGGGGCGGCGGCATTGGCTTCGATCAGGGTTTCCACCAGGGTATTCCAGGCCCCGCACTCGCCGCACTGGCCGGCCCACTTGGGAAAGGTCGCGCCGCACTCGGTGCAGCCGTAGATGCGTTTGGCCTTGGCCATGCCGGACTCCTCGGAAAACGGAGCCCGGATCATACGAAATAACTGGATATATTTACAGCCTGAAGACCATTGAGTCGCAGCCAGGGCAGAACACCCAGGGCGCAGTTGTCATCAACCCTCTCTCAGCTGCCGCAGCCGTTGCCACACCCACAACACTGCCCAGCCGCCTTTTTCAGCCGGCGTGCCACTTCGTCCTTGAGGGCCACGCGCTCCTGCTTG
This sequence comes from Pseudomonas xionganensis, assembly GCF_009763245.1. GTDB lineage: Bacteria > Pseudomonadota > Gammaproteobacteria > Pseudomonadales > Pseudomonadaceae > Aquipseudomonas > Aquipseudomonas xionganensis. The sequence continues at coordinate 332,073 of NZ_WKJZ01000003.1, forward strand.
AGCTGGCCCAGGGCACCCTCGGCGAGCAGTTCGATGCCGTCTTCGATGCGGCAGATACGCTTGTCCAGCGCTTCGTAGTTCTCGGCCAGACGGGCGAAGGCATTGTCCTGCTGACGCAGCTCGTGCAGCTCTTCGCGCAGCTCGGGGAAATCCTTGACCAGGGCATGGTGTTCAACGTGCATAGGGCAACTCCTCACTAGAGATGCCTCAAGCCTATGCCGTCGGCAGCCCTGCGCAGTTGACCGGGATCAACGCCCCGCTATCCAGCGGCACGCATCCTGTCGGCCAGCTCATCCTTGAGGCTCACCCGCTGCATCTTCAGGCCGGCCAGCATCAGCTCGTCCATGGCCACGCGGCCGCTCTCCACCTCGTAAATGCGCTTGTCGAGTTCTTCATACTCTTCGGCCAGGCGGGCAAAGTGCCCGTCCTCACCGATCAGGCGACGCAGCGCGTCCTTCAGTTCGGGAAACTCCCGTGACAGCGGATGGTGTTGCAATGGCATGGCGGCATCCTCTTGACGGCCTGTTTTGAGCCTAGCCCAAGGCTCTGGAATCTGCCGCAGATCGCCCGGGGGCATCGTGCGAGTGATCTGCTATGGTGTTTGCAAAGATCAAAAAACCACTTTGTACAGAGACTGCGCATGAGCAAACCCACAGGTTGTTCCGCCTGCCGTGACGGCAAGGGACTGGACTTCCCCATCAGCATGGCCTTCCAGCCGATTGTCGATATCAATACCCGCCAGGTGTTTGCCCATGAGGCTCTGGTTCGCGGCGCTGAAGGCGAATCGGCCGGCAGCCTGCTGGATCGACTCAACCGTGACAATCTCTACCCCTTCGATCAGGCCTGCCGGGTCACGGCTCTGGAGTGGGCGGCGCGGCTGCAGATGCCGGGCAAGATCTCGATCAACTTCATGCCCAATGCCGTGTACAAGCCGGAAACCTGCATCCGAGCCACGCTGGAGGCGGCCGAACGGGTCAAGTTTCCGCTGTCGCGGATCATTTTCGAGGTCACCGAACAGGAGCAGGTGCTGGATATCGACCACCTCACCAATATCCTGCGGGCCTACCGCAAACAGGGCTTTATGACCGCCATCGATGACTTTGGCGCCGGTTACGCCGGGCTCAATCTGCTCGCCGACTTCCAGCCGGACCTGATCAAGCTGGATATGCAGCTGATCCGCAACATCGACCAGGACCCGGTGCGGCAGATCCTGGTGGAAGCCACCTTGCAGATGTGCCGCAAGCTGAATATCCGGGTGATCGGCGAGGGCGTGGAAACCCCGGGGGAGTTGCAGGCCCTGCGTGACATGGGGGTCGAGCTGTTCCAGGGTTACCTGCTGGCCAAGCCAGGCTTCGAGTCCCTGCCCGAGGTGCGCTTCCCCGAGTGATAGACGCTGGCAAGAGCAGACGGCTGGATTACACTCAGCCGACCATCATCCATCAGGGACAGCAGCATGAGCATTCTGAGTGAATTCAAAGCCTTCGCGGTCAAGGGCAACGTGGTCGACATGGCCGTGGGCATTATCATCGGCGCGGCCTTCGGCAAGATCGTCTCGTCCTTTGTCGGCGACGTCGTGATGCCGCCTCTGGGGGTGCTGATCGGCGGGGTGGATTTCTCCGACCTGGCCATTGTGCTGAAAGCCGCCGAGGGTGATGTCGCCGCCGTGACCCTGTCCTATGGCAAGTTCATCCAGAGCGTGATTGATTTTCTGATTGTCGCCTTTGCCATCTTTATGGGGGTCAAGGTGATCAATCGTCTCAAGCGCGAAGAAGAAGCCGCTCCCGCCGCACCGCCTGCGCCGACCAAGGAACAGGAACTGCTGAGCGAAATCCGCGACCTGCTGAAAAACCAGCAGACACCGTCCTAGATGATCGCGCAACGGCCTGCGTGCGGCCCACCGCACAAAGGCCGGATGGGACCAAGCCCCAGCTCAGCAGGCCAGCCATTTTCACCTAAACTGCTAGAAATCGTTGCACTGCCGTACCAATGAAAGATGCGCATGCAAAGTCGAGCGCTTGGAGCACGCCCGTTAAGTTGAATAAGGATGTCCTAAGGATTTGGACCAAGCCAACCAGACAACATATGCCCAGTTGAAGGCCTGCCATGAGCCAAACTGCTGACGACGAATTATTCTCTTTCGACGACGAAGGTCGCGCAGAACACGATGACCGAGCCCAGGAAGGCTGGTATGTCCTGATCGTCGATGACGATCAGGATGTCCATCAATCGACCTGTTTCGCCATGGCCAACACCCAGATCCTTGGCCGGCCACTGAAGTTTCTGCACGCTTACTCAGCCAGCGAGGCTATTGATCTCCTGGCCAAACAGGCACATGTAGCCGTGATCTTGCTGGATGTGGTGATGGAATCCGAACATGCCGGACTCCATCTGGTGCGACGCATCCGCAAGGAACTGGATAACAGCGAGACACGTATCATCCTGCGCACCGGCCAGCCGGGCTACGCCCCTGAACTGGAGGCCATTCGTGATTACGACATCAACGACTACAAGACCAAATCCGAACTGACTCGCAACCGGCTGTATACCGCCCTGACCACGGCCATCCGCTCCTATGACCAGATCCATACCATCAACGCCAGCCGCCGTGGCCTGGGCATGGTCATTCGCGCCAGCAGCCAGTTGCTGGCACGCCAGGGTGTCAGCGAATTCGCCGCTGGCATCATCACCCAGATCTGCGGCCTGCTCGGTTTGCCTCCCGAGGGGCTGGTTTGCGCCTATGACCATGAAGCCTCGCCTGCTAGCGCACTGATTGTGGCCGCTGCTGGAAACCTGACCGGCTGCATCGACAAGCAATTGGGTGAACTGCAGGATCGCCGGGTGGCGGAAGCACTCAAGCAGGCTCTGGCTGAGCGCAGCAGCCTCTTCACCGACAGCTCTACAACACTGTTCTTCCCGGGCCAGGGTCATAACCATATGGCCGCCTACCTACAGACCGAGCGCCCACTGGGCGAACTGGACAAACAGCTGCTGGAGGTGTTCTGCAGCAATATCATCGTCACCCTGGACAACGTTCTGCTGCTCAGCCAGCTAAAGGATCATGCTTACAACGACCAACTGCTCCACATCCCAAATCGCCTGGGGCTGGTTCATGCGCTGGATCAAGCGCTTGGGGGAGACGCTGCCAGCCAGTACACACTGGCGCTGATTGATATCGATGGCTTTTCAGCGTTCAACGACACCCTCGGGCACAAGCTTGGCGATGCCATGCTGCAAGCCCTGAGCACTCGCTTACAGACAAAACTGCCCAGCAGTAGCCTGATTGCACGAGTTGATGGTGATGTGTTCGCTATCCTTGCCGATCACGGCACGCTTGAACCGACCCGTCTGCAAGACCTCCTGCAGGATCCATTGCAGTTTGCCGATCTATGCCAGCATTTTACTGCCACCATTGGCCTTACACGCCTGGATCAGGTGGATGGCAAAGGTAGCGACGCCCTGAAGGCCGCCAGCATCGCACTCAAGCACGGGAAACAGCAGCAACGCGGAAGCATCAGCCACTTCAGCCGCGAAATGGAATTCGAGACGCGCGCACGCGTGCAACTCCTGCAAGACCTGCGCCTGGCCTTCGAACGCGAACGCCTATTCGTTGCCTACCAGCCCCAGTACAACCTGCAGAACAATCAACTGGTCGGGCTCGAAGCGCTGCTGCGTTGGCGCACCGAAGATAACCGCTACGTCTCCCCTGCCGAGTTTATTCCTCTGGCCGAAAGCTCAGGCTTGATCGTCGCGCTGGGCGAATGGGTTCTGCGCGTTGCTTGCCATGATCTAAACGCAATCAACCAGCACAGCAAGCGGCCGCTCCGCATGGCGGTCAATGTCTCCGTTGCACAACTGCGCCACCCCAACTTCATCAGCATGCTCAGCAGTGCGCTTAGGGAAAGCAGTGTGCCGGCGAACCTCATCGAGCTTGAGATCACCGAATCGATGGCCATGCTGGAAGCTGACCTTATGAGCGTGCTGATTGAGCAGATCAAGGCGCAGGGACTGACGCTGGCGGTAGACGACTTCGGAACAGGTTTCTCCTCTCTCAGCTACCTGGAGAGCCTGAACGTGGATCGACTGAAGATCGATCTGAGTTTTGTTCGTCAGCTGGAACAGAGCGAGGGCAGTAAGCGCATTGTCGAAACCATTATCCAGCTGGCTCATAACCTGGACCTTGACGTCATTGCCGAGGGCATTGAGCAGCAAAGCCAGGCCACCTTGCTCAAAGAAATGGGCTGTCATGAGGGACAGGGCTATCTGTTCGCCAAACCCATGTCGATAACCGAACTGCTTGCTTTTATCGCCGCGCATCCGAGTGAATAAGCCATGGCCCACCTTCGACTATCACATCTGGTGCTTGTTGCGCTATCGCTGCTAAGCACTGCCTGTAGCGACCCCGAACCCATTCGCCTTGGTTTTATTGGTGGGTTGTCCGGGGCCAACGCCGATCTCGGACTGACCGCGCGCAATGGCGTCCAATTGGCTATTGAGCAGCATAATGCCGCCACAGGGAAAACGGGCCGCCCTGTGCAACTGATCATTCGCGACGATGAGCTCAGTCCGGAGAAGGGTAAGAAAGCACTGGCAGAGCTGCTGGAGCAACACGTCGATGCCGTCATTGGCCCGATGACCAGCGCCGTCGCCGTCGCTATCGCGCCACAGGCTACTGAGGCTGGTGTGTTGCTGATGGGTGGTCCGGTCAGCACTGGCCTGCTCAACAACCGCGATGACCAGTTCTTTCGCACCATCGGCAGCAATGATCAGCACGCTCGCGTGATGGCCGAACACCTTCATCAACGACACAGCATCGACAAGGTCAGCCTTATTCTTGACACCCACAACAAGGCCTACAGCGAATCATGGGCAGAGCACTTCTCCACCCACTTCAAATCGCTGGGCGGTCAGGTTGTACAAACCACGACATTCGAGTCCTCCACCGAACTCGACTATGTACAACTGGCTAGCCAGGCCGTCGCTGCAGAGCCTCAGGTAGTACTGCTTATTACCAGCGCACTCGATGCGGCCCTGCTGACCAATCAGCTACGCCAACTGCAACCTAATCTGCTTATTGCCACTGCGGAATGGGCGGGCACTGGCAAGCTGATAGAACTGGGTGGCAATGCCGTCGAAGGCGTATTGGTGCCTCAATACATGAACACTGAGGACAACGGAGCAGCCTTTATAGCCTTTCGCCAGGCCTACACAAGACGCTTTGGAGAAGAGCCCGGGTTTCCAGCCTTGACGGGGTTCAATGCCACCCGTGTGGTTCTGAAGGGTCTGGCCGAGCAGCGCGACGATGAATCGCTCAAACAAACCCTGCTGCGCCTGCAGCGGTTTGACGGTTTGCAGGGGCCTATCGAGTTTGACGCCTACGGTGACACCCAGAGCCCGACCTTCATCACTCGTATTCACAAGGGACAGTACCTGCATGCGGATTAAATACCCGCTTGCCAGCCTGTTCATCGCTGCAACACTGGTGGCCTGTAATGAACCGCCACCGCCTGTGCAACCGGTGCGCCTGGGAGTGATCGTCGACAGCTCTGGAGCTAGCGCCAGTCTTGGCATATCGGGGCGTAATGGTGTGCAACTGGCCATTGAACAGCACAATCAGAAAGGAGGCATTAAGGGGCGCCCTATTGAAATACACCAATACGACGACGGCTTTGATCCGCAACAGGCCAAGCAAGCCGCCCGCAAGCTGATCGATATCAAGGTCGACGCTGTGCTGGGCCCGATGACCAGCGTGATTGCCGAAGCCCTGGCTCCAACCTTCACAGAAGCCAATATCCTGCTTATGGGCATTACCCCCCTTTCGCCCCTGCTCGCTGGCAGGGATGACATGTTCTTTCGCACTCTTGGCCACCAAAACCCTGATGCCCGTGACATTGCGAGCCATCTGCACAAACGCCTTGGCATCAACCGGGTCAGCTTGTTGGTCGAACAAAGCAACGCGACCTTCACAACACCCTGGGTGGCGGATTTCACCCGTTACTACACCGGACTTGGAGGGGAAATCGCAGACCCAGTTGTCTTTCAACGCAGCGCCGAAGCGCCATATGCCGACCTGGCTCAAACCGCCCTAAAGCAGGAAACACAGGCCGTGGTGCTGGTCAGCAGCGCACTCGATACCGCCATGCTCGCCTCACACCTACGGCAGAAAAAACCAGACATGGTTCTGGCAACACCGGCCTGGGCAGCCGCTGACACTCTGCTGGAAATGGGTGGTCAAGCGGTTGAAGGTTTGATCACTGCCCAGGTTTTTGACATCGAGGACAAAAACCCGCTTTTCCAGAGTTTCCGCGACCAATACCAGGCACGCTTTGGTCAGGACGTCGATACCGCTGCAGTCACAGGTTACAACGCCACTCAAGTACTGCTGCATGCCCTTGCGTCTCGCCAACCTGACGAGCACCTCAAGCAGACCCTGTTACGCATTCGTCGCTTCGAGGGCTTGCAGCAACCGATCGTCTTTGACGACTTCGGCGACAACTACAACCTTATCTATTTGAGAGTGGTCAGGCATGGTCGCTTTATCAGTCCTGAGTAACCTGCTCAAGGCGCGTCCACTTCTACTGACTCTGGCAGGCCGCTTTATCATTGTGGCTGCCTTGCCGATTCTGGCTGTGGCTCTTTTGTTTCGCCTGTATTACGAACCTCTGCTACTCGAGGATATCGATACCCGCCAGGGATTTGCAGCCGATAACATTGCGCGTCAACTGGAGCGCCACTTTGCCATTGCAGACCGTGAACTGGGCTCTTTGGCCAATCTGTTTGACAGCTCCGCAGACCTCAGCGAAGCACAGATACAGACACTACTCGACGCCTATGCCGACACTTCGGACTTCTACGAGGCCATCTACCTGAGTGACGAACAGGGACGCATCCGCGCGATCGGCATGCCTTCAGCCAAACGCGGACTACGGCAAAATCTCTACGGCCTGGATATCTCCGCCCGGGACTTTGTGCGAAAAGCTCAGGCGGAGCAGGTTGGGGCTTGGTCCAACAGTTTTCTGTCCACCGTCAGTTCACGACTGGCGGTAGCCCTGGCCAGACCGCTCGGCCAACGTGTGCTGATCGGCGAGGTGGCCATCAGCCCTCTGCCAGAGCTGGCCAAGCAACTCAGCCAGGATGGAGCCCTTCAGGTTTTGATTGTTGACCGTCAGCGCCAACTGATCGCCAGCTCGCAAAACCCCGAGGCAAGTCAGCAACTGAACCTCGGCCATCTACCGGTTTTCCAGCATACAAGCCCTCGCGTGCAGCGCCTGCAAATCGATAACCAGGAAATGGTTGGCCTGTCACGAACTGTCAGCGGCCCCGATTGGCAAGTGCTGGTTGTTCAACCCAGCGAACAAGCCTATGCCCTGCTGAGTTCGACCTGGCAACGCCTGTTCTTGTCACTGGCTGCTACCTTAGCCATGGCGCTAGGCATTGCTGCACTCACCAGTTGGAGCTTGGCCAAGAAAATCTCACTCTTCAGCCGCCAGGTTAAGCAGATTGCCAACGGGAGATACGACCTACCGGTACAGAGCACTTCAATCAGCGAGCTGAATACGCTGAGCGTCAGCCTCAAGCGCATGGTAGGGGCGATTCGTGAGCGGGAGGAAGCCCTGCTCGCCACAGCCCAGAGCCTGCGCGAAAGTGAAGACCGGTTACTTGCGACCCTGGAAAATACACCCAATGTGGCTATCCAGTGGTTCGATGCAGAAGGCAGGGTTGTAATGTGGAACCATGCCAGTGAGACGCTCTATGGCGTAAGCCGCGACCAGGCAATGGGCCAGACCCTAGACAAGCTGTTCTACTCTGTCGAGCAGGAGCGACTTTTCAGGGCCATGCTTAAAGAAACGACCAGCGGTGCTGGTATTGGCCCTTACTTAAGCGAGATCCATCTTCCAGACAACCGACAGTTATTCGTCCTGGCCACCACCTTTGCGCTGCCAAGCCGTGAGGGGCAGCAGTTGTTTGTCTGCATGGATGTAGATGTCACCGAGCAGAAAAAGGCGGAAATCGCCTACCGCGAGCTCAATGCCAGCCTGGAGCAACGGGTCGCCGAACGCACCGATGCCCTGACCCGCAGCAACGAAGAACTGAACAAGGCCATGGGCACCCTGCAGCATGCCCAGGACGAGCTGGTGCAGAGCGAGAAGCTGGCAGCCCTGGGCGCGCTGGTCGCCGGTATCGCCCATGAGCTCAACACCCCGGTCGGCAACAGCCTGATGGCCGCCAGCACCCTGGAAGACCACGGCCGCGAGATTGCCGCAGCCGTTAGCGCCGGGACCCTGAAACGCTCGACCCTGGAGCAGTTTATCGAGGACAACAAGACCGCCACCGACATCCTGGTACGCAACCTGCGCAAGGCCAGCGAGCTGATCAACAGTTTCAAGCAGGTGGCGGTGGATCAGGCCGGCTCGCAGCGCCGACGCTTCCAGCTCAGCGAGGTGATCAAGGAAATCCTGATCACCCTGGGGCCCACCCTGAAGAAAACGCCCTTTGTGATCGACAGCAATATCGATGACAGCATCGAGCTGGACAGCTACCCCGGCGCCCTCGGCCAGGTGCTGGTCAACCTGATCAATAATGCGCTGATCCATGGTCTGCAGGGCATGGACCACGGCAAGATCGGCCTGTATGCCTTTACCTATGAGCCCGGCTGGATTGAGCTGGCCCTGTCCGACAACGGCCGCGGCATTGCCGAGGAACACCTGCCGCGGATTTTCGACCCCTTCTTCACCACCCGCATGGGCCAGGGAGGCAGCGGCCTGGGGCTGAATATCGTGCACAACCTGGTCACCGGGGTGCTCGGCGGCAAGGTGGAGGTGGCCAGCCAGCTCGGCTGGGGCGCGCGCTTTGCCATCCGCCTGCCGATCTGCGCGCCCATGGACGAACCGGAGGGCGCCGGCGACGTGCCCCCTACCAGTAGTTCTCCAACGCCAGCTGCCCCGGCCGCCGACTCAGACTGAGCTGCATGCCACGGTGTTTCAGGCGCGCCTGCATGTCCTCGATCATCTGCGGGTTGCCGCAGAGCATCAGTCGCGAGCGCGCCGGGTCCAGCGTCAGGCCGGCGGCGCGCTCCAGTTCGCCGCTGTCCAGCAGCGTGGTCAGGCGCCCGTGCAGGCAACCCGGCGCCTGCTCGCGGCTAAGCAGCGCAATAAACTGCAGACGCCCGGCAAACTCGGCCAGATAGTCCCGCGCCGTCAGCCCCCGAATCAGCTCAAGATAGGCCAGCTCCCGGGCATGACGCACCGAGTAGACCAGCTTGATGCGGGCAAACCGCTGCCAGACCTCAGGGTCCTGCAACATCGACAGAAAGGGCGCCAGCCCCGTGCCGGTGGCCAGCAGCCAGAGATCCTCGCCATCGGCAAAGCGGTCCAGGGTCAGAAAACCATAGGCCTGGCGCTCCACCAGCAGGCCCGCCCCCGGCTGCATCTGGCTCAGCACGGTGCTGAACTCGCCGTCCGGCACCAGGATGGAAAAGAATTCGAGAAAGTCATCATGGGGCGCCGAAACCATCGAATAGGCGCGCCACACCACTGAACCATCGGCCTTGCTCACCCCCAGCCGGGCGAACTGGCCGGGGCGAAAGCGAAAGCCCGGGTCACGCGAACAACGCAGGCTGAACAGATTGGCCGCCCAGGGCTGCACACTCTGAACGATCTGGCGGGTGAACTTGTCGGGCGTCGCGGTCATACTTCGCTCCTATCTGACTTGTCCCTGCGGTCACTCTGCTTCGCAGTCGCTCTGCCTTGCACTCAGCCTGCTGCGCAGTAGCTCTGCTTTGCAGTAGCTCTGCTGCGCAGTGTCGCGCAAAGCGCCGCTCACAAACACCAGCGATCTATATGCCTATATTCGATACGCCCTTTGCCCAGCTGGACCTGATCCGCCAGCCCGAACAGCAGAAAGAGCCGCTGCAGGCTTTCGATGCCGCCGATGAATACTTGCTCAAGCACCTGCATGAGCAGGGCTTGAGCGCCGCCACCCGCTGCCTGGTGCTCAACGACAGTTTCGGCGCCCTGGCCCTGAACCTGGCCGAACAGTGCCAGGTGAGCAGCAGTGGCGACTCGCACCTGGCCTATCTGGGCTTGCAGGCCAATGCCCGGCGCAACCACCTGGACGCCCAGCGCGTGCGCTTTATCCCGGCCAGCGAGACCGCTGCGGGGCCGTTCGACCTGGTGCTGATCCGCATCCCCAAGACCCTGGCCCTGCTGGAAGAGCAGCTGATTCGCCTGCACGGCCAGCTGGCGCCCGGCGCCCGGGTGATTGCCACAGCCATGCTCAAGCACCTGCCCCGGGCTGCCGGCGATCTGCTGGAACAATATATCGGCCCGGTGCAGGCCTTGCTGGCGGTGAAAAAGGCCCGCCTGCTGCTGGCCAGCCCCGAGCCCAGGCCCGCGCCGCAATCGCCCTACCCCAGCCGCTACCGCCTGGAGCAGCCGGCCATCGAGCTGCTCAACCATGCCAACCTGTTCTGCCGCGAAGGGCTGGACATTGGCACCCGTGCCTTTCTCCCGCACCTGCCTCGGCACCTGGGCCGCCAGCGGGTGGCCGACCTCGGCTGCGGCAATGGCGTGCTCGGCATCGCCTACGCCCTGGGCAGCCCCGAGGCCGAGCTGACCCTGGTGGATGAGTCCTATATGGCCGTGCAATCGGCCCAGGAAAACTGGCAGGCGATTCTGGGTCAGCGCCCCGTGGACATTCGCGCCGGTGACGGGCTGGCCGAACAGGCGCCGGAGTCCCTGGACCTGGTGCTGTGCAACCCGCCCTTCCACCAGCAGCAGGTGGTTGGCGACTTTCTCGCCTGGCGCATGTTCCAGCAGGCGCGCAACGCCCTGGTCACCGGCGGCGAGCTGTGGATCGTAGGCAACCGCCACCTGGGTTATCACGCCAAGCTGGCGCGCCTGTTCCGCGGCGTCGAACAGGTCGCCGCCATGCCCAAGTTCGTCGTGCTCAAGGCGCGCAAATAGGGGGTCAGGGCAGCGCAGGCGGATTAAACGCGCCGCTGCCGAGAATGCCCTGGGCCATCCACAGCAGCACCGCGGCATAGAACAGCCGGGGCAGCCACAGCGCCAACTGTTCACGAAAGCTGTCCAGACGCGCGGTTTCGCTGGCAGCGTAGCGCTGCAGGCTGGCGGGCAGGCTGCCGCTGGCCTCCCCCGTACCGATCAGGCTCAGGGCCACGGCCCTGCCGGGAAATTGCAGCGGGGCCAGGGCCTGAGCCAGCGACTGGCCGGTCTCGATACGTTGCGCCAGGCTCTCCAGCTGCAGGCGCACGGGCCGGCTGCGCAGAGTGGCACAGGCCCTGGGCAGGGCATCGAGCATGGGTAGACCGGCCTCCAGCAGCAGCCCCAGGGTGGCAAAGAAATCCCGCAGATTGCTGCGCAGGTAGAAGTCCCCGAGCAGCGGCAAGCGCGCCAACACGGCGCCAAGCAACGCCCCCTGGCCCTCGGGATCGCGCTCGTTGCGCTGCCATAACCAACGCCCCAGCCCATAGATCAGGGCCAGAGCGAATAGCGGCTGCAGGCAGTGCCACAGGTAGCCGGCAGGCGTCAGCTGACCGCCCACCAGCGCCGGCAACGGCTGGATAAACAGCGCCAGCACCAGCACCGCCAGGGGCATCAGCAGCCGCGACTTGAGGGCCGCCCGCTGCCGGGCCTGCTGCTCGTAGCGCTGGGTCAGACGCTGCAGCAGGGTGGCCAGACAACCACTGGCCTGGGCCGCGCGGATCAGGCTGGCATCCAGCGGGCTCAACAGCCCGCAGAGCTGCCCGGCACTGGCCAGCTCCCGCCCCTGCTCCAGCTGCCGCCGCCAGTGCGCCATGGCAGGCGCCAGGGCAGCCGGTAGCTGCACCGTGGCCAGGGCCTGCAACAGCGGCAAACCGGCCCGTTCCATGGCCGCCAGCTGGCTGAACAACTGGGCACGGTTGGCCGCACTGGGGTTGGCTACAGGTACACGGGGCATAGGCACGCTCGGACAAGGCAGGACCTCAGACTGCCATAGATCGGCTCAAGGCGGCAGCGGCGCCTCGGCAAACCAGCGGCGAAAAATCGCCTCGAAGCTGCCGTCCTTGCGCATGCCCTGCAGCGCCTGCTGCCAGCGCACTACCCGCGCGCTGTCGGTGTGCGGGGAGAAGGCGATGTAGTAGCTCGATTGCATAAAGGGCAGATGCGCCTGCACCGCGTCGGCGTCGAGCCCGCCGGCGCTCAGTTCGTCGGCCAGGGTCAGGTCCTCGGTGGCGATCAGCTGCACCCGGCCATGCTTGAGCATGGTCACCATCTGCTTCGACCCGCTGACAGCATAAAGATTGTCCAGCCCCATGGCCTTCAGGGTCTCGAAGCTGTACCACTGCTTGGGCACGGCCAGCGGTCCGCTGGCGGCCACCTGCGCCAGGCTGTCGAAGCGCAGCCCACGGGATTTCAGGGAATAGAAACTGGTGGTGCCCTGCAGGATCGGCCCCACCCACTGAAAGCGCGCCTCGCGCTCGGCCGTGCGCACCGTGGCAAACAACGCCGTATCCGCCTGATGCTGGGCCAGGTGATAGGCGCGGGTCCAGGGCAGCAGCTCAATACTGGCCTTGTCCCCGGTGCGCGCGATCAGGGCCCGCACCACCTCCACGGCAAAGCCATCAAGCTCGCCGTCACGGCTGAAGCTGGTGGGCGGTGCCTCCTCGGTCAGCAGCTGTAACTCGGCCGCCTGCGCAGCACCCGCACTCAGCAGCAACACCAGACCAAGTAAATAACGACGCAGCATGATGGGCCTCCACTGCGCCAAGCCTAGCAGGCCGCCGCGCAGCCGCCCGGCGGCAGGTCGATGATCTCCGACAACTCGGCCTCGCCCGCCTGGGGGAACCAGCGCCGATGAATGCGCGCCAGCTCGCCGTTGCGCCGCAAATTGTCCAGCGCCTGCTGCCAGCGCCGCACCAGCGCGGGATCGGTGCCCAGGGAAAAAGCGATATAGGTCTTGTGATCCATCAGGGTGTAATGCAGCTGCAACTGCTCGCGGCGCATGTCCTGGGTGGCCAGCAGGGCATCCAGGGTCAGGCTGTTGGCCAGCAGCAGCGCTACCCGGCGGTGCTTGAACATTCGCATCATGTGTTCCGGGGTGGGCACCGCATAGAGGGTATTGAGCCCCATTTCGCTGAGCAGCTCATGGGAATACCACTGCTTGGGCACCGCCAGGGTGCCCAGGCGCGCCACGTCCTCCAGGTTGCGCACCTGCAGACCGTCCGTCTTGCGGCTATAGAAGCTGGTATGACCGGCGGCGATGGGGCCGACCCAGTGAAACCTGGCCTCACGGCGGGGCGTGCGCACCGTGGGGAAAATCCCCACATTGGCCTCACGCAGGGCCTGCTGATAGGCCCGGGTCCAGGGCACCAGCTCGATCACTGCGGCCTGCTGGGTATCGCGTAGCAGGGTTTCGGCCACTTCCACCGCCATGCCGCTGAGCACGCCATTGTCGATAAAACTCAGCGGGCGATAGTCCTCGGTATATAAACGCAGCGGCGCCGCGCTCAATAGCGTGCACCAGCAGAGGCCGATAACCGCGGTAAGTGCCTGCCTGATGATCATGCTCTGCCCCCGCTGTCGGTTGGTGGCGTGCAATGCCATAGATTCATTGGCGCTATGGCGCTTGTGGGCCATCGCGCAACGTCTCGTACAGATCGAGCATATTGGCCCGGGTGATCAACCGCGCCGGCAGCAGGGTATGGACCGGCGGCCCGGTCATACCGGCCTGCATGGCCTGGTGTGCGAGCACCACGGACTGGTAGCCGATAACCCGTGGCTGCTGCACCAGCAGGGCATGCATATCCCCCAGGCGCAGGGCTTCGAGCAGCACCTCGTCACCGTCGAAGCCGATATGCACCCGCTGCCCAGCCTTGCGCAGGCGGCGCATGGCCGCCAGGGCTGCCCGCGAGCTGGTGCTATTGGGGGTGAACAGGCCATCGAGCTGTTCCAGCTGCTCGCCCAGTGCCTCGACCACCAGCTGGCTGTCATCACCCACATAGCGGTCGACCAGCACCTGCAGACCGCCGGCCTCGGCGCCCTGGCGAAAACCACGCTCGCGCTCGCTGGTCGAATGCACGTCCTGCTGCAGGCGCAACAACGCCACCTGCCCGCGCCCTTGGAGCAGCAGGGCCATATGCTCGCCAGCCAGGTAGCCGGCAGCGAAATTGTCGGTGGCCACCAGCCCCAGTGGCGCCTGCTCGCCCAGGCTGCGATCCATATACAGCGTGGGAATGCCGCCGGCCTGCAACTGCCTGACGCGTGGCGCGATGGCCTCGCCAGCCGGGGCAATGACCAGGGCCTTGCAACCCTGCCCGAGCAGCAGCTCGATGACCTGCAACTGCGCGTCGACGCCCCCCTCGCGCAGCGGGCCGCGCAGGTAGAGGCGCACATCCAGCTCGCGGGCAGCCTGCTGGGCACCGATCTCCACCTGCCGCCAGAAGGCCGTATCGCCTGCCGGCACCACACCCAGGCACTCAGCCGCGTAAACCGGCAGGGCCAGGCAACACAGGGCCAGACCCTTTAGCAGATGACAGCACCGTGGTCTGATTGACATCAGAACGCTCCCGGTAAGCAGCCCTGGAAACCGACGCCCACACCCGGCGGACGCCACCAAAAGATCCTCCATCCTTGTGCGACCCGATACTGTCACTCTAGCATCAGCGACTTAGGCGCACCGGCCAGAACACGACCGGTCATCCGCCAGATTTCCAGCGCACCTGTCCTGCCTTCACACTTTTTCACAGTCCAGACGACCGCCGGGCTGGCAGCCGCTGCCCAGGCAGGCGATGATCAGCCCTCAACTCCACATGCCGAACGATATGACCGATACCACACAGAGCACCCACCCCACGCACAAGCCCAGGCCACTGGTCGATCTGCTGATCAGCCTGCTGATTCCCTCGATGATTCTGATGAAGCTCAGTGGCGAAGCGAATCTGGGCGCCGATGGCGCACTGCTGCTGGCCCTGGCCTTCCCCTTCAGCTGGGGCGCCTTCGAGCTGATCAAGTACCGCAAGTTCAACTTTATCGCCCTGCTCGGCCTGATCAGCGTGCTGCTTACCGGCGGCATCGGCCTGCTCAAGCTGGACAACCAGTGGCTGGCGATCAAGGAAGCCACCATCCCCGGCCTGATCGGCATCGCCGTGCTGGCCTCGACCCGCACCCGCTACCCGCTGATCCGCACCCTGCTGTTCAACAAGAGCGTGCTCAACGTGGACAAGATCCACGCGCGCCTGGAACAGGGTGGCAACACCCAGCAGTTCGAGGCGCGCCTGCTCAAGGCCACCTACTGGCTGAGCGGCACCTTCTTCTTCTCCTCGGCGATGAACTATGTGCTGGCCAAGTGGATCGTCATCAGCCCGGCGGGCAGCGAGGCCTTCAACGCCGAGCTGGGGCGGATGAATCTGCTCAGCTACCCGATGATCGCCATCCCCTCGATGATCATGCTGATGGCCATCTTCTATTACCTGTGGCGCACCATCCACGGCCTGACCGGGCTCAAGCTGGAAGAGGTGATGGCGAACGCCGAGCAGGATTCGGCCTCCTGATCGCCCGCCGCCACGCATGTTGAGCCTGTCGGCCTACCTGGGGCTGTTTCTCTCGGCCCTGGGCGCGGCGACGCTGCTCCCCCTGCAGTCGGAAAGCCTGCTGGTGGCCCTGCTGCTCGGCGGGGCCCATCCCGCCTGGGCACTGGTACTGGTGGCCAGCCTGGGCAATGTGCTGGGCTCGCTGCTCAACTGGTGGCTGGGCCTGTCTATCGAGCACTACCGCGACAAGCGCTGGTTCCCCGTCAGCCCCGAGCGCTTGCAGCAGGCCCAGACCTGGTATGCCCGCTATGGCCGTTGGTCACTGCTGCTGAGCTGGCTGCCGGTGATCGGTGACCCCCTGACCCTGGTGGCCGGGGTGATGCGCGAACGCCTGTGGGTGTTTGTGCTGATCGTTAGTCTGGCCAAGACCGGACGCTACCTGGTGCTCACCACCCTGACCCTGCAGCTGCTGCCCAGCCTGTAGCGCTCTCCCCGGCTCGCGCCAGGATTGGCGAGCATGACGCCCGCGGTTTTATTTGGCGCAGCGCGATACGCGGTGCTGCGCAAGCGGGCGCACTGCCCTAGAATGCGCGGCCGTTTTTAACCAGCAGTCCGCCCCATGAGCCTTTCCGCCCCCGCCCGCGCCTGTGGTATCGACTTCGGTACCTCCAACTCCACCGTCGGCTGGCTGCGTCCAGACGCCGAGCCGCTGATTGCCCTGGAAGACGGCAAGATCACCCTGCCTTCGGTGGTGTTCTTCAACAGCGAAGAGCGCCGTCCGGTCTATGGCCGCCAGGCCCTGCAGGAATACCTGGAAGGCTACGAGGGCCGCCTGATGCGCTCGCTGAAAAGCCTGCTGGGCAGCAAGCTGCTGAAAAGCGAAACCACGGTGCTGGGCAGTGCCCTGCCGTTCAAGACCCTGCTCGGCTTCTTTATCGGTGAGCTGAAGGCCCGCGCGGAAAGCCTGGCCGACCGCCCCTTCGAGGAAGTGGTGCTGGGGCGCCCGGTGTTTTTCGTCGATGACGACCCAGTGGCCGATCTGGAGGCGCAGAACACCCTGGTAACGGTGGCGCATACGCTCGGGTTCAAGGAGGTGTCCTTCCAGTACGAACCGATTGCCGCGGCCTTCGACTACGAGTCCGACATTGAGCGCGAAGAGCTGGTGCTGATCGTCGATATCGGCGGCGGCACCTCGGACTTCTCCCTGGTGCGCCTGGCCCCGGAGCGCCGCGCCATTGCCGAGCGCCATGAGGATATCCTCGCCACCGGCGGCGTGCATATCGGCGGCACCGACTTCGACAAGCAGCTGTCCCTGGCCGGGGTGATGCCGCTGTTCGGCTACGGCAGCCGGATGAAAAGCGATGCACCGATGCCCACCAGCACCCACCTCAACCTGGCCACCTGGCACACCATCAACGCGGTCTATTCGGCGCAGTCCCAGCGCCAGTTGCAGAGCATGCGTTACGACATTGTCGACCCGACCGGCATCGACCGCCTGTTCCAGCTGATCGAACGCCGCGAAGGCCACTGGCTGGCCATGCAGGTGGAAGACAGCAAGATCGCCCTGAGCGAGCAGGAGACACGGCCCATCGACCTGGACCGGATCGAGCCGGGGCTGGTGGCCGAACTCAATCGCGGGCTGTTCGAAGGGGCCATCGAGCCATTGCTGGCGCGCATCCGCAGCAGTATTGAGCAGTTGCTGGCGACTGCCGGACTCAAGCCCGAACAGGTCGATACGCTGTTCTTTACCGGGGGCTCCAGCGGCGTACCGCTGCTGCGCCAGAGCGTGGCGGCCCTGCTGCCCAACGCCCGCCAGGTGGAAGGCAATACCTTCGGCAGCATCGGCAGCGGCCTGGCCATTGAGGCGTACAAGCGCTACGGCTAAGGCCGTAGGGTGGATGGCGCTTTATCCATCCACCACTAGCGGCACTATGGTAGATGAGAAAAACGTCATCCACCCTACGCAATGGATCAGCAGCCCTACCGCCAGAATAAAAAACGCCAGCACGGTGCTGGCGTTTTTTATGGCTATGTACCAATAGCGTGTTGCATGGTGCGCCCAATCGCTTCTTGGATGCAGTGATCCGGCTGAATACGTTGCTGGTAACGCTCAAGCATACGGCGCCAGCCCAGACCCGTAGGGTGGATGACGCTTTTTCATCCACCATCGGCGTTGCATGGTGGATCGATAGAGCGCGATCCACCCTACGCGATCAACGCGGAACTGCCGGCCGCTTGGCCGGTTTCTTGCCCTTGCCCTTGCCGCCGGCGGCGCCCTTCTTCTCTTCCTGCAGTTTGGCAAAGGCCGCAGCCTTGGCCTGCTCGCGCTTGTCCCAGGGGTTGCCGCCGTTGCTCGCGCGCGGCGGCAGGCCGCTGTGCTGGGTGAGGATGCGGGTGCTTTCCTTGCCGACCTTCTTGCTGCCGGCCGGGGTGGAGTTCTTCCGCCGCGCGCTGTGGTACTCGTCCACCTTGGGCTGGTGGGCCGGAATCAGCTGATGCTTGCCCGGGCCGATCAGATCGCTGCGGCCCATGCGCTCCAGAGCCTCGCGCAGCAGCGGCCAGCCCTTGGGATCGTGGTAGCGCAAAAAGGCCTTGTGCAGACGGCGCTGCGCCTCGCTCTTGACGATGGTCACACCATCGGACTTGTAGGTGACCTTGCGCAGCGGGTTCTTGCCTGAGTGGTACATGGCCGTGGCGGTGGCCATGGGCGAGGGATAGAAGGCCTGCACCTGGTCGGCACGGAAATCGTTGCGCTTGAGCCACAGGGCGAGGTTCATCATGTCCTCGTCCGTGGTGCCCGGGTGCGCGGCGATAAAGTAGGGGATCAGGTACTGCTCCTTGCCCGCTTCCTTCGAGTATTTCTCGAACATGCGCTTGAAGCGGTCGTAGCTGCCGATGCCCGGCTTCATCATCTTGTCCAGCGGACCGCGCTCGGTGTGCTCCGGGGCGATCTTCAGGTAGCCGCCGACATGGTGGGTGACCAGCTCCTTGACGTACTCTGGCGACTCCACGGCCAGGTCATAGCGCAGGCCCGAGGCGATCAGGATCTTCTTCACCCCCGGCAGGGCGCGGGCCTTGCGGTACAGTTCGATCAGCGACGAATGGTCGGTATTGAGGTTCTCGCAGATGCCGGGGAACACGCAGGACGGCTTGCGGCAGTGCTTCTCGATCTCCGGGTCCTTGCAGGCGATGCGGTACATATTGGCGGTCGGCCCGCCGAGGTCGGAAACCACCCCGGTAAAGCCCGGCACCTGGTCGCGCATCTCCTCGATCTCGCGGATGATCGAGTCGTGGGAGCGGTTTTGAATGATGCGCCCTTCGTGCTCGGTGATGGAGCAGAAGGTGCAGCCCCCGAAACAGCCACGCATGATGTTCACCGAGAAGCGGATCATCTCATAGGCCGGGATCTTTTCCTTGCCATAGCCCGGGTGCGGCACGCGCGCATAGGGCATGCCGAACACATAGTCCATTTCCTCGGTGGTCAGGGGGATGGGTGGCGGGTTGAACCACACATCCACCTCGCCATGTTTCTGCACCAGGGCGCGGGCGTTGCCCGGGTTGGTCTCCAGGTGCAGCACGCGGTTGGCGTGGGCATAGAGCACGGCATCGCCACGCACCTTCTCGAAGGACGGCAGACGGATCACCGTCTTGTCGCGCTCCAGGCGCGGGTGCGGCAGCAGCTCGACCACCTTGGCTTCGTTGGGATCTTCGACCGGGCCCTTTTCCTGCTCGATGGCGCAGGCGGCAGTGTCCTGGGTATTCACATAGGGGTTGATGATCTTGTCGATCTTGCCCGGGCGGTCGATGCGGGTGGAGTCGATCTCCAGCCAGCCCTCGGGGGTGTCGCGGCGGATAAAGGCAGTGCCGCGCACATCGGTGATGGTTTCGATCTTCTGGCCGAACGCCAGGCGCTGGGCCACCTCGACAATGGCCCGCTCGGCGTTGCCGAACAGCAGGATGTCGGCGCAGGCGTCGATCAGGATCGAATGGCGCACCTTGTCCTGCCAGTAATCGTAGTGAGCGATACGGCGCAAGGAGGCCTCGATGCCGCCGAGCACGATCGGCACATGCTTGTAGGCTTCCTTGCAGCGCTGGCTGTACACCAGGCTGGCGCGATCCGGCCGCTTGCCGGCCAGACCGCCGGGGGTATAGGCGTCGTCGCTGCGGATCTTCTTGTCGGCGGTGTAGCGGTTGATCATCGAGTCCATGTTGCCGGCCGCCACGCCGAAGAACAGGTTCGGCTCGCCCAGCTTCATGAAATCGTCTTTGCTGGTCCAGTCCGGCTGGGCAATGATGCCCACGCGAAAGCCCTGGGACTCCAGCAGCCGGCCGATAATGGCCATGCCGAAAGACGGATGGTCCACATAGGCATCGCCGGTGACGATGATGATGTCGCAGCTGTCCCAGCCCAGCAGATCCATCTCTTCCCGGCTCATCGGCAGGAAAGGCGCCGGCCCGAAGCACTCGGCCCAGTATTTTGGATAATCGAACAACGGCTTGGCTGCTTGCATGGAAGGTGACCAACTGAGACAGGTTTTAACGGCCGCGGAATATAGCACAAATTTTAACCAAACCCGACTGGCGCGCTGGGTTTTGCTTACCCGCCGCCGCACAAACCTCGCCCAGCATCTGTGATCACAACCCCAGCCATGCCTATACTGCTGGCCATATGGCATCGACCGAATAATCAGAAGTACAGGGGCGCATGCGGTGCAGGGGTTACTGAGCAGAATCATTCTGTTGTTGGGGCTGCTGAGTCATGGCCTGAGCTTGGCGGCGACGCCAGCACTACTGGGCCCGGCCAGCAGCGGTCAGGCCCTGAACGGTCAGATCGAACTGCTGGAAGACATCGGCGCCCGACTGAGCATCGCCGATATGGCCGACCCCGCCGTGCAGAGCCGCTTTCAACCCGCCAACGGCCGGGCCAGCGTGGGCCAGAGCCGCAACCCCTGGTGGCTCAAGGTCAGCCTGCAGCGCAGCGCCGATGCACCCTCTGCCTGGTGGCTGGAGGTCGGCGCCGTCACCCTGCTCGATCTGCAGCTGTATTTTCCCGATGCCCAGGGCAACTGGCAGATGCGCCAGGCCGGCGAGCGGGTCGGTTTCAATGAGGGGCGCGACCACCCCTACCGCCGCGCGCTGTTCCGTCTGCCCGAACTGGATGAACAGCCGCTGACCTTCTACCTGCGCACCTATGACCCGGCCGGCAACTCCTTCCCCCTGCGGGTGTGGCAGCTGGAAGACCTGACCCAGACCGCTACCCAGGAAAATCTGGGCCTGGGCCTGGTCTACGGGGTGATCCTGGCCCTGCTGCTGTACAACCTGTTTATCCTGATTGCCCTGCGCGACAAGGCCTACTTCTGGTACGTGCTGACCACCGGCTTTGCCCTGGTGTTTATCCTCAGCATGACCGGCCATGGTGCCCAGTACCTCTGGCCCGGCCAGGCCGTGCCGGTGTGGCTGGATCGCATCACCCTGCCCTCGCTCTGGGGCCTGTGCGCCAGCCGCTTCGCCCAGACCCTGCTGCAAACCCGCCTCCATGTGCGCTGGGCCCACCACCTGCTGAGCATGGCCTGCGGGGTCTATATCCTCGCCATCGCCCTGGCCTTTCTCGACCAGCGCCATTACTCCGCCTGGCTGATCGCGCTGCTGTCGCTGACCAGCATCCCGGCGGCCCTGGGTGCGGCCCTGATCCGCTGGCGTCAGGGCTTCTTCCCGGCCCTGCTGTATCTCTACGGTTACGGCCTGGTACTGGGCAGCGTGGCGATTCTGCTGCTGCGCGCCACCGGGGTGCTGCAACCCTCGGCCCTGAATGCCTATATCTTTCCCGTGGCGGTGGCGGCCGAGTCCATTCTGTTCTCCTTTGCCCTGGCCTACCGCATCCAGATCCTCAAGCAGGAAAAGGCCGATGCGGTGCTGCAGGCCGACCGTGAGAAAACCGCGCGCCTGGCCATGGTTCAGGCCAGCGCCGATGAACTGCAGCGCGCGGTGACCGAGCGCACCGCCGAACTGGCAGCAACCAACGAGCGCCTGCAGGAGCGTGAGCTTGAGCTGCAGCATGCGGCCTTCCACGACCCCCTGACCGAGTTGCCCAACCGCCGTTACCTGATCGAGCGCTGCGAAGCGGCCCTGGCCCATGCCAAGCGACATAACCAGTCCGTGGCCCTGCTGCTGATCGACCTGGATCACTTCAAACCGATCAACGACCGCTTCGGCCACGACGCTGGCGACCTGATGCTGCAGGTCATCGCCCGCCGCCTGCGCGAACATGTGCGCGCCGAAGACAGCGTGGCGCGCCTGGGCGGTGACGAGTTCGCCGCCCTGATCGGCGGCGCCGATGCCCAGCAGCATGCCCGGGAGATTGCCGAGCGCCTGCTGGCCGAACTGGCGCAGCCGGTTCTCTACGGCGCCGAATCCCTGACCGTGACCATCAGCATCGGCGTGGCCCTGTATCCGCAACACGCCAGTAACTTCACCAGCCTGTACAAGGCCGCCGACGAAATGCTCTACAAGGTCAAGAGTCGTGGCCGCTCGGGCTCGGCGATCTGCGGGGAGGATGGCGAGATGAGCAGCAGCGCACGGCTGCAGGTGGACGTCCTTAACACCCCGAGCGGGTTGGGCTGAAACGACGGACTTCGTACGCTTATCGGCCATTTGACACCGTTTATCGCCACCCGCCCCCGCACTTTCGTGGCGTCGTCAATCGCTTATCGACCTGAGCCTATACTCGGGCCAAAGCCATTGCCCGGAAACCTGCAGTGCCGCGCCTGATTCTCTCGCTCCTACTGCTACTGGGCCTTCTCGGCGCTCAGGCCAGCGCCGCCATCCTGCTGACTCCGGGCAGCAGCGGCCTGTCGCTCAATCACGGCATCGAGTTGCTGGAAGACATCGGCGGCCAACTGAGTATCGCCGATATGGCCGACCCGGCCGTGCAGCAGCGCTTTCGTCCGGCCAATGGCCTGGCCACCGTGGGCCACAGCCGCAACCCCTGGTGGATCAAGGTCAGCCTGCGCCGCAGCAGTGATGCCCCGGCGCAGTGGTGGCTGGAAAATGCCGGCATCACCATTTACCGCCTGCAGCTCTACCTGCCCGACGGCCAGGGCGGCTGGATGGAGCGTGAGAGCGGTGTCGGCACCAGCTATGCGGCCGGGCGCGACCACGCCTACCGGCGCATGCTGTTCAAACTGCCGGAGCTCGGCGCTGAGCCGCTGACCCTGTACTTTCGCAGCTATGACCCGGCCGGCAACTCCTTCCCCCTGAAAGTCTGGCAACTGCTCGATCTGGAACAGCAGGCCAGCCAGGAAAATATCGGCTTTGGCCTGATCTACGGGGTCATCTTCGCCCTGCTGCTGTACAACCTGTTTATCCTCGTCGCCCTGCGCGACCGCGCCTACCTCTGGTACGTGCTGGCCACCGCCTGCGTACTGGTGTTTATCCTGAGCATGACCGGCCACGGCTTCCAGTACCTGTGGCCGGGCCAGGCCGTGCCCTTCTGGCTGGATCGCATCACCCTGCCGGCGCTGTGGGGGATCTTCGTGATCCGCTTTACCCAGGAGCTGCTCTACACCCGCCGGGGCCTGCGCTGGCCCCATCGCATCCTCAACCTGGGCGCCCTGTGCTACGCCGCCGCCATGCTGGTGAATATCGCCGGCTACCGTGCCGAAGCCGCCCTGATGATTGCCCTGACGCCCATCTTCAGCGTGTCCATGGCCCTGCTCAGCGCGGTGGTGCGCTGCTACCAGGGGTTTATTCCGGCGCGTTTCTACCTGCTGGGTTATGGCGCGGTGCTGGGCAGCACCGCCGTGCTGGTGATGCGCGCCGCAGGGCTGATCCAGCCGAGCAACTTCACCGCCTACCTGTTCCCCATCGCCGTGGCGGCGGAAACCATCCTGTTCTCCTTCGCCCTGGCCTATCGCATCCAGATGCTCAAGCAGGAAAAGGCCGACGCCATCCTCCAGGCCGACCGCGAGAAAAGCGCGCGCCTGGCCATGATCCAGGCCAGCGCAGACGAGCTGCAGCGCGCCGTCACCGAACGCACCGCCGAACTGGCCGCCACCAACGAGCGCCTCAGGCAACGCGAGCTGGAGCTGCAGCATGCCGCCTTCCACGACCCGCTGACCGAGCTGCCCAACCGCCGTTACCTGGTCGAGCGCTGCGAAGCGGCCCTGGCCCACGCCAAGCGTCATCAGGAAGCGGTGGCCCTGCTGCTGATCGACCTGGATCACTTCAAGCCGATCAATGATCGCTTCGGCCATGATGCCGGCGACCTGATGCTGCAGACCATCGCCCGCCGCCTGCGCGAGCATGTGCGCGCCGAAGACAGCGTGGCGCGCCTGGGCGGCGACGAGTTCGCCGTGCTGATCAGCGGTGCCGATGCCGAGCGCTATGCCCGGGAGATTGCCGAACGCCTGCTGGCCGAGCTGGCCCTGCCGGTGCTTTACGGCACCGAGCCCCTGAGCGTGACCATCAGCATTGGCGCGGCCCTCTATCCGCAGCACGCCAGTCACTTCAGCAGCCTGTACAAGGCCGCCGACGAGATGCTGTACAAGGTCAAGAGCCGCGGTCGCTCGGGCGCGGCGGTGTGCGGGGACGACGGCGAACTGAGCAGCAGCACCCGCCTGCATGTGGATGTGTTGAATGTACCCAGCGGGCTCGGCTGATCAGCTGCGATAACGCCGCGGCACCCGCGCGGTGACCTTGCTCAGCAACTCGTAGCCGATGGTGCCGGCGGCCTGCGCCACCTCATCCACCGGCAGCTGCGCGCCCCACAATTGCACCTCATCACCCACCTGGGCGGCCGGCAGGTCGCTCAGGTCGACGCACAGCATATCCATGGAAACCCGCCCGACCAGCGGCACCCGCTGGCCACCGATCAAGACCGGCGTGCCGCTGGGGGCATGGCGCGGGTAACCGTCGGCATAGCCGCAACTGACCGTGCCGATGCGCGAGGCCCGTTCGGCCACCCAGGTGGCGCCATAGCCAACGCTCTCTCCCACCGCCACCTCGCGCACGGCCAGCAACCGCGCAGTCAGGCTCATGGCCGGTTGCAGACCCAGCTCGGCAGCGCTCAGCTCGGCGCAGGGCGAGGCGCCATAGAGCATGATGCCGGGGCGCAGCCAGTCCATATGGGCCGCCGGGATGGTCAGCACGGCGGCGGAATTGGCCAGCGAACGCTGGGCGAAATCCAGATCCAGCACGGCGAGAAAATCCCCCAGCTGCTGCTCGGTCAGCTCATGGCCACGCTCATCGGCGCAGGCAAAATGGCTGAGCAGATTGAGCTCGGCCACCTGCTCGGCGCCCTGCAAACGGCCATGCCAGTCGCGCAGCTGGGCCTCGCTCAAACCCAGGCGGTGCATGCCGCTGTCCAGCTTGAGCCACACCGCCAGGGGCCGACTCAGGCGCTGGGCCAGCAACTGCTCGGCCTGGCAGGCGTCATGCAGCACCACATCCAGCTGCAACTGGGCAGCAAAGGCGTACTCCTCGGCCTCGAAACAGCCCTGCAGCAACAGAATCCGCGCCGTGCCGTGCAGGGCACGGACCTCGGCGGCCTCCTCCAGGCTGGCCACGGCAAAACCATCGGCCTCGTCATGCAGGGCCGTGACCACCTCGCGCACCCCATGGCCATAGGCATTGGCCTTGACCACGGCGAAGACCTGCCGCCCAGGCGCACAGCGTCTGGCCACGGCCAGGTTGTGACGAATGGCGGACAGGTCGATGGTGGCGAGCAATGGGCGCATGGGCAGACGTCCTGAAAACGAAACGGGCGCCCAGTTTAACCACTGGGCGCCCGTTTATATTGATCTGCGCCACGCCATTGTTGCCTCACGCGCTGTGCGCGGCAGGCTGGCGCGGGCGGACGTTATTCGTCGTCGAACTGATAGCTGCCCGGCGCCAGGTTCTCGAAGCGCGAATACTTGCCGAGGAAGGCCAGGCGGGTGGTGCCGATGGGGCCGTTACGCTGCTTGCCGATGATGATCTCGGCCACGCCCTTGTACTCGGTTTCCGGGTGATAGACCTCGTCACGGTAGACGAACATGATGATATCGGCGTCCTGCTCAATGGCCCCGGATTCGCGCAGGTCGGAGTTTACCGGGCGCTTGTTGGGCCGCTGCTCCAGAGAGCGGTTGAGCTGCGACAGGGCGATCACCGGGCAGTTGAATTCCTTGGCCAGGGCCTTGAGCGAGCGCGAGATCTCGGAGATCTCGTTGACCCGGCTGTCGCCACTGGAGCCCGGGATCTGCATCAGCTGCAGGTAGTCGACCATGATCAGGCCGATTTCACCGTGCTCACGGGCCAGGCGGCGGGTGCGGGCGCGCATTTCGCTGGGGGAAATACCGGCGGTGTCGTCGATAAACAGCTTGCGGTCGTTGAGCAGATTGACCGCACTGGTCAGGCGCGGCCAGTCATCGTCGTCCAGGCGTCCGGCACGGACCTTGGTCTGATCGATACGCCCGAGCGACGCCAGCATACGCATCACGATGGAGTCCGAAGGCATCTCCAGGGAGTACACCAGAATCGCCTTGTCGCTGCGCATCAGGGCATTTTCCACCAGGTTCATGGCGAAGGTGGTCTTACCCATGGAGGGACGACCGGCGACGATAATCAGGTCGGCCGGCTGCAAACCGCTGGTCTGCGCATCCAGATCGGTAAAGCCGGTGGACAGACCGGTGATGGCGTCCCCGGAGTTGAACAGGGTGTCGATGCGGTCGATGGCCTTGACCAGGATGTCATTGATCCCCACCGGGCCACCGGTCTTCGGCCGAGCTTCGGCAATCTGGAAGATCAGGCGCTCGGCCTCGTCGAGAATTTCCTCGCCGGTACGGCCCTGGGGGGCATAGGCGCTGTCGGCGATCTCGTTGCTGATGCCGATCAGCTGACGCAGGGTGGCACGCTCACGAATGATCTGCGCATAGGCCTTGATATTGGCCACCGAGGGGGTGTTCTTGGCCAGTTCGCCGAGGTAGGCCAGGCCGCCAACCTGGGACAGCTGGCCTTCCTTGTCCAGTTGCTCGGACAGGGTCACCACATCGAAGGGGTGGTTGCGCTCGGCCAGCTTGTAGATGGCGCGGAAGATCAGGCGATGGTCATGCCGATAGAAATCACCATCGGACACCGCATCGAGCACGCGCTCCCAAGCGTTGTTGTCCAGCATCAGGCCACCCAGCACCGCCTGTTCGGCCTCGATCGAGTGCGGCGGCACCTTCAGGGCAGAGGTTTGCAGGTCATATTGCTCGGGCAGGCTGATATCGTTCATAGGCTCGGGAAAAAATTCGGCAAGGGAAAAACAAAGGGCACGTCACCGCTTACGCAATGCCGTGCCCGATGTTAGCGGGCCTGCACTCAAGTGCAAGCCCGTTTGGCAGCCCGTTAGGCGGCTACAACAACAACCTTGACGGTTGCTTCAACGTCGCTGTGCAGGTGCACGGCTACGTCGTATTCGCCGATCTGACGAATGGTGCCGTTAGGCAGACGCACTTCAGCCTTGGCCACTTCAACGCCGGAAGCAGTCAGGGCTTCAGCGATGTCGTGAGTGCCGATGGAGCCGAACAGCTTGCCCTCATCGCCCGCGGTAGCGGTGATGGTGACTTCCAGTTCAGCCAGCTGAGCAGCGCGGGATTCGGCGTAAGCCTTCTTCTCGGCAGCCAGCTTTTCCAGCTCGGCGCGGCGGGCTTCGAAAGCCGCAACGTTGGCCGGGGTAGCGGCAGTGGCTTTGCCTTGCGGCAGCAGGAAGTTACGGCCGTAACCGGCCTTAACATTCACTTTATCGCCCAGGTTGCCCAGGTTGGCGATTTTTTCCAGCAGGATCAGTTCCATTTGGTAATAACCTCTTAACTTTTAACCTTCACCGTCCGCGGAGCCCGAACCCGGCTTGCGTGCCAGGCGACCACGGAAATCAAACAGACTGTCGACAATGGCCAGAACCACCAGTAACGGATAAGTCAGCTGCATAAACAGCAACAGCGTCACGTACATCCCGATCAGCCAGAACTTGGCCAACCCACCCTGCGCCACCAGCCCATGCAACAGGGCTACCCCTGCAAACATCAGCGGCACACTGCACAACGGTGCCAGCATGGCCGCCTGGGCACCCAGATTGGGCCCCAAGAGCATGCCGGCAAACAGCAGCAGTGCCAGCGGGATGGGCAGTCGCAGGGCGTGAAATTCACGACCAAAACCACCCGGGTTGTACAACAACGCCTGCCAGTAACGCCCCAGCATCAGGCACAGCAGGCTGACGACCTGCAACAGAGCCGCTATCAATCCGGTCAGCACCGGTGCAACCAGGCTATCCAGGCGCGCTCGCTCGTCCACCGACAACTGCTGGTGGACCCCTTCGAGCATTTGCGGCATCAGCTTCTGCAGCTCAAGCGCCATGGCCTCGATGGGCTCGCGGAACACCGCACCCAAGACAACTCCGTACACCAGGCCCAATGCCACGCTGCACAGCAGCACACGACTCCAGGGCAGATTGGCGCGCAACAGCAGCGCCAACCCCAGCGTGCCCAGCAACACCAGCAAGGTGCGCGGTTCGCCGAAATACCACCAGCCAATGGCCGGCAGCATGGCCCAGGCGAGGATGCCCAGGGCATCACTCAGGCCGCGCCGCAGCAGCACCAGGCTTCCTGCGGCAGCACTCAACCAGAACAACAGCGGCAACGCCGCAGATCCGACCACCACCAGGGTGGCCTGCACACGACCGCGCATGATGAATTCAGCGATGGCGCGCATGCGTTTATCCCTTACTTCTTGTCGAACATCCGGTCTTAGCGGCCGTGGCTGTCGGTGTAGGGCAGCAGGGCCAGGAAGCGGGCGCGCTTGATAGCGGTAGCCAGCTGACGCTGATAACGAGCCTTGGTACCGGTGATACGGCTAGGAACGATCTTGCCGGTTTCCGAGATGTAGGCCTTCAGGGTGTTGAGATCTTTGAAATCGATCTCTTTCACGTCTTCAGCGGTGAAACGGCAGAATTTACGACGACGGAAGAAACGTGCCATGGGATTGGCTCCTCAATAGATCCGTGGATTACTCGTCAGCGTTATCGCTGTCGCTGTTGTCGCTGTCATCGCCATCGGCGGAATCGGCGCTTTCAGGACGCTCACGACGCTCGCGGCGCTCGCTACGATTTTCCTCAGCCTTCAGCATTTCGGACTGTTCGGTAACGGCTTCGTCGCGACGGATGACCAGGTTACGGATCACGGCATCGTTGTAACGGAAGTTGTCTTCCAGCTCGGCCAGGGCCTTGCCGGTGCACTCTACGTTGAGCATCACGTAGTGGGCTTTGTGGACGTTGTTGATGGCGTAAGCCAGCTGACGACGGCCCCAGTCTTCCAGACGATGAACTTTGCCGCCGTCTTCTTCGATCAGCTTGGTGTAACGCTCAACCATGCCGCCGACTTGCTCGCTCTGGTCCGGGTGAACCAGAAAGATGATTTCGTAATGACGCATAAATGCTCCTTACGGGTTGTAGCCTGCCGCCAAATGCAGTCAGGCAAGGAGTGAATTTCACTTGTTTGTCTTACCCGATGACGAGCGCGCAAGCGCCTGCCGCCAAGGCAAGGGGCGACATTCTAGAGAAGCGCCCCGGCACAAGCAAGGTGAATTGGTGATTATTTGAACAGCCTGCAGGGCCAGCAGTCGGCGATCTGTTTGATGACCGCCAGCAAGCCGACCCTACATAGATCAGGCCTTGGCCTTGCTGCTGCGTTGGCGCAGCGCCTCGAACAGGCACACCCCGGTGGCCACCGAGACGTTCAGGCTGCTGACGCTGCCGGCCATGGGCAGCTTGACCAGGTAATCGCAGTGCTCGCGGGTCAAACGGCGCATGCCCTTGCCCTCGGCCCCCATGATCAGCACGGTGGGCCCGGTCAGATCCTGCTGATACAGCTCCTGCTCGGCCTCGCCAGCTGTGCCCACCACCCACAGGCCGCGCTGCTGGAGCTTCTCCAGGCTGCGCGCCAGGTTGGTCACCGCCACCAATGGAATCACCTCGGCGGCGCCGCAAGCCACCTTGCGCACCGTGGCATTGAGGGTGGCGGACTTGTCCTTGGGCACGATCACCGCCAGCGCGCCGGCGGCATCGGCGGTACGCAGGCAGGCGCCGAGGTTGTGCGGATCGGTCACGCCGTCGAGCACCAGCAGCAGCGGCACGCCCTCTGCTCGGTCAAGCAGCTCATCGAGCATGGCCTCGCCCCAGACCTGGCTGGGACTGACATCTGCCACCACACCCTGATGCACGCCTTCGACCCAGGCATCCATCTCGCGCCGCTCGCACTGGCCGACCTTGATCCGCGCCTGCTCGGCCAGCTCCAGCAAGGGCTGCACGCGCGGATCACTGCGCCCTTCAGCCAGCCAGACCTGCTTGACCCGCTTGGGATGGTGACGCAACAGAGCCTCTACGGCATGCACGCCGTAGATCTTTTCCAACTGACTCATGACTTCGCCTTACGCTTGCGCGCCCCACTCGGCGCCGACGATCCACCGCCCTTACGCGAACCCTCGGCTTTGCCGGCCTTGCCAGCTGGCTTGGCTGCATCAGCCTTGCCGCCACGACCCTTGCCGGACTTGCCCTTGGACTCGGCCAGCAGGGCCTTTTTCACCTCGCGGCTTTTCGCCACATCGGTATTGCCCGCCGTGCGCTCGCCACGCCGACCGCCCTTGGCCGACTCGAAGCCACCCCGGCGCGCACCTTCCGCGACCTGCGTCTTGCCTTCGGCCAGTTCGAAGTCGATCTTGCGCTCGTCCAGATCGACGCGCATGACCTTGACCTCGACGCTGTCACCCAGGCGGAAGCTGCGGCCACTGCGCTCGCCAGCCAGGCGATGGTGCACCGGATCAAAGTGGTAGTAGTCGCCCGGCAGCGCGGTGACATGCACCAGGCCCTCGACATAGATGTCCTTGAGCTCGACGAACAGGCCGAAACCGGTCACCGCGGTAATCACCCCGGGGAAAGTCTCACCGACGCGATCCTTCATAAACTCGCACTTGAGCCAGTTCACCACATCGCGAGTGGCTTCATCGGCGCGGCGCTCGGACATCGAACACTGCTCGCCCAGCTGCTCCAGGGCCGCCTCGTCGTAGGGGTAGATACGCGCCTTGGGCATACTCGGCGCATCGGCACGTTTGACGTGCGGCGTCTCCCGCTTGGAGCGAATCACACTGCGGATGGCACGATGGATCAGCAGGTCCGGGTAACGGCGAATCGGCGAGGTGAAGTGCGCGTAAGCCTCGTAGTTCAGGCCGAAATGCCCCTGATTGTCGGCGCTGTACACCGCCTGACTGAGCGAACGCAGCATCACGGTCTGGATCAGGTGGTAATCCGGGCGCTCGCGGATGCTTTCCAGCAACAGCTGATAATCCTTGGGGGTCGGGCCGTCCTTGGACTTGCCGCGATGCAGGGACAGGCCCAGCTCGGTGAGGAAGGCCTTGAGCTTTTCCACCCGCTCCAGCGGCGGGCCGTCATGCACGCGGTACAGCGCCGGGATCTCATGCTTCTGCATAAAGGCCGCGGTGGCCACGTTGGCCGCCAGCATGCACTCTTCGATCAGCTTGTGCGCATCGTTGCGCTGGGTCGGACGGATCTCCGCGATCTTGCGCCCGGCACCGAAGATGATGCGGGTTTCCTGGGTCTCGAAGTCAATCGCACCGCGCTCATGGCGGGCGGCCAACAGCACCTGATAGAGCGAGTAGAGCTGCTTGAGATGGGGCAGCACCTCCTTGTACTCACCGCGCAGGG
The DNA here is from genome assembly GCF_009763245.1 of Pseudomonas xionganensis. Taxonomy (GTDB): domain Bacteria; phylum Pseudomonadota; class Gammaproteobacteria; order Pseudomonadales; family Pseudomonadaceae; genus Aquipseudomonas; species Aquipseudomonas xionganensis. The sequence continues at coordinate 363,329 of NZ_WKJZ01000003.1, forward strand.
CCTTGCCTTCGCTGCTCTTGGGCTGCTCCAGCATGGCACTGACCTTGTTGTAGGTCAGGCGCGCATGGGAATGGATCACCGCCTCGTAGAACTGGTAATCCACCATCTTGCCGGTCTTGGAGATACTGATCTCGCAGACCATGGCCAGACGATCGACATGGGGGTTGAGCGAACACAGGCCGTTGGACAACTCCTCCGGCAGCATCGGGATCACTCGCTCGGGGAAGTACACCGAGTTGCCGCGCACCTGGGCTTCGGCGTCCAGGGCCGAGTCGACTTTCACATAGTGAGAGACGTCGGCGATGGCCACATAGAGCTTCCAGCCACCGGAGAACAGGCGCCAGTTGCTGCCATTCTTCTCGCAATAGACCGCATCGTCGAAGTCGCGGGCGTCTTCACCGTCAATGGTGACGAAGGGCAGATGGCGCAGATCGATGCGCTTTTCCTTGTCCTTTTCTTCCACTTCCGGCTTGAGCTTGCGCGCCTCCTTGATCACTGCCTCCGGCCAGACATGGGGAATGTCGTAGCTGCGCAGCGCCACGTCGATCTCCATGCCCGGCGCCATGTAGTTGCCGACCACTTCGATCACATCGCCCTGGGGCTGGAAACGCGGCGTCGGCCAGTGGGTGATCTTCACCTCGACGAACTGGCCCTGCTTGGCCCCGGCGTTGCGCCCCGGGGTGACCAGCACTTCCTGCTGGATCTTGGGGTTGTCGGCCACCACGAAACCGATGCCGCTCTCTTCGTAATAGCGACCGACGATGGATTCGTGGGCACGGGAAATCACCTCGACCACCGCACCTTCGCGACGGCCCCGGCGATCCAGACCGGTGACCCGGGCCAGGGCGCGGTCGCCGTCGAAGACCAGACGCATCTGGGCCGGGCTGAGGAACAGGTCGTCGCTGCCATCATCAGGGATCAGGAAGCCGAAGCCGTCACGGTGACCGCTGATGCGGCCGAGGATCAGGTCCAGCTTGTCAACCGGGGCATAGGTGCCACGCCGGGTATAGATCAGCTGACCGTCGCGCTCCATGGCACGCAGGCGACGGCGCAGGGCTTCGAGCTGATCATCGCTGGTCAGACCGAATTCGTCGGCCAACTCCTCACGCGCCGCCGGAGAGCCACGCTCATCCAGGTGCTGGAGAATCAGCTCGCGACTGGGAATGGGGTTTTCGTATTTTTCCGCTTCACGTGCGGCCTCGGGATCGAGGGATTGCCAATCGGCCATTGAGTAAGAGCTACCTTTGCGTATGTATATATGTGTGAGTCATATGCCTATTGAAGCGCGAAAAAGGCGTCTCGGTCAGCTTTTCCCAGCACAATATTTTTTTCAACGTCAGGGCTTTACAAGGCAAAAGGTCGCCCGTATAGTTCGCGCCCACAGCGTCGAACAGACGTTGTAACACGAAACTGATGAGCAATCATGGTTTCAGTGCCCAGGTGGCGGAATTGGTAGACGCGCTGGTTTCAGGTATCAGTGACCGCAAGGTCGTGGAAGTTCGAGTCTTCTCCTGGGCACCAAATTCAAGAATCGAGTCAATGACTGGATTCCTGCAATAAACGGATGCAACGCTCCGTGTCGGCAACGACGAAGCCTGCTTGCAATGCCCAGGTGGCGGAATTGGTAGACGCGCTGGTTTCAGGTATCAGTGATCGCAAGATCGTGGAAGTTCGAGTCTTCTCCTGGGCACCAAATTAAAAAAACCGAGCCAAGTGCTCGGTTTTTTATTGCCTGCCAAAAAGACAGGCGCTGCATGCGCAGCGCCAGAACCACAACGCTGCGCGGTGCGCACAGCGCACCCTACACCTTGAACTGTCCAAGACTGGCCCGCAGGCGCGCGGCCAGACCATCCAGCACACGCCCGCTCTGCGCCGTAGCCGCAGCCGCCTCAGCCGCCTGCTGCGCCTCCTGATGGATGATCTCGACCCGCCCACGCACCGCGCCGGCGCCCTCTGCCTGATGGGTCGCCGCAGCGGTGGCAGCATTGATGGCGCCATGCACCTCTTCCACCGACTCGCGCACCGACTCCTGCACCCGCGCACTCTCATGCAATGCAGCCAGCCCCTGATCGGCCTGCTTGCCCGCCTGACCAATGGCCTCGACCGCTTCCCGTGCCCCGCGCTGCAAGGCACCGATGTGCTCCTGAATATCGCCAGTGGACTGCTGGGTCTTGCTGGCCAGAGCCCGCACCTCGTCCGCCACCACGGCAAAACCGCGCCCGCTTTCACCGGCCCGTGCGGCCTCGATGGCGGCGTTCAGCGCCAGCAGGTTGGTCTGTTCGGCAATAGAACGAATTACCGTCAGCACCACTTCAATCTGCTCACTCTGCTTGGCCAGCCGCTCGATCACCGCCGAACCAGACTCCACCCGCTGCACCAGCTCCTCGATGGCCCGCCCGACACGGCCAGCGATGGCCGCATTGTCGTCGGCCGCCTGGCGGATGGCCGCCACCCGCTGCAGCGCTTCCTGCATGGCCTGACTTTCCGCCTGGGCCTGGTCGGACATATCGGCCAGCGCGTGCAGACTCGCCGCCACCTCATCGCGCTGACGCTCGGCCGCCGCCTCCGCCGCCGCACTGCGCGCCGCCAGGCTGCCGATCTCCTGCCCGGTCAAAGAGGCGACCTCGCCCGCCTCACGGACAATGGGCTGCAACTTGGCCAGGAACTGATTGACTGCCGCCGCCATATCGCCGACCTCATCGCGACTGTCCAGCTGCACCCGCCGGGTCAGATCCCCCTCACCCGCGGCCAGATCGCGCAACGCGGCAATCAGCAGCTGCAGGCGGCTGAGCACCCGCCAGCCGAGCACCAGCGCCACCACAAGCAGGGTCAGCACGCCGACCACCAGCAAGCCCAGGGCAATACGCCAGCGCAGGGCCTGCGCCGCACCATCCACGGTCGCCAGGCTGCTATCGGCCATACCCTGAGCGGCCTCCTGGGCCTGGCTCAGACGCCGCTGCAGGGCCTGGGTACTATCGCGTGCCGCGCCGGACAGACTCTCATCCACCAACTCCCCGGCATCGCCGACCAGGCCGATAAAGCGCTGATCGAGGGCCTGCAACTCCTTTTCCATGGCCGCCTTGGACAAGCCAAGCTGAACCTTGCCGATCTGCGAGCCCATAGGGCTGATCGGCGTATCCAGCACTTGAATCTGCGGGTCACGAGAGGCCGCCTCAACCAGCCGGTCCAAAGGCGTCTTGCCCTGCCCCTGGGCGACCAGCTCACGAATCCTGGCATCGCTGCGGTTGTAATGACGGGTCAGGCGCTGCCCCTCGGCGTCGTAATAGATGGCAAAGAGCACCGCCGGGTCGCGCTGGGCGATACGGGCGAATGCGGTCAGCGCCGGCACATCACCATCCCAGATGGCCTTCGGCGCAACACCAGCCAGCAACTGCCCCAACGCTTCGCCGGATTCTTTCAGGCTCTTTTCCAGCACCACCCGCACCTGGCCCTGCTCGGCCTGCAGGCGCTCGGACAGGGCCGCACTCAAGCGCGCCTGGGTGCTGGCCGACAAGGCTGCCAGGCCTTGCTCGACCTCGCGCTCGGCAGATTCCAGCTCTCCCCCCAGGCGCTGACTGTCGCCTTGCAGGCTGCTCGCCAGATCCTCGACCAGATCATCCACCGTACTCCGGGTCAGCCATACCGCCAGCAGCACCTGCACCAGCATGGCGATCCCCAACGCGATAAAAACCGGACGCAACAGGCGACTATGCAGTAAAGAAAACAAGACCGTACTCCTCTGAACAGGCTCTTGGCAGACTGAACACCTCACGCCCCTTGCATCGGCCGCGACAGGCAAAGCTGTAATAATTCTAGCCACCCAAAACGACAAGGGGCCGCCCATTGGCGACCCCTTGCGTATTGCTGCCGACTATCAGGCAAACGGATGACGCAGCACGATGGTCTCGTTGCGATCCGGACCGGTGGAGATGATATCGATGGGCGCCCCGACCAGCTCCTGCACCCGCAGGATATAGGCGCGAGCCGCCGCCGGCAGCTCATCCAGGCTCTTGGCACCCAGGGTCGACTCACTCCAGCCCGGCATTTCTTCGTAGACCGGCTGCAGGCCCAGGTAGCTGTCGGCATCGGTGGGCGCGTCCACCAGCACCTGACCATTGGCATCCTTGTAGCCGACGCAGATGCGGATGGTGTCGAGGCCGTCGAGTACGTCCAGCTTGGTCAGGCACAGGCCGGAGATGCTGTTGATCTCGATGGCGCGACGCAGAATCACCGCATCGAACCAGCCGCAACGACGGGCGCGCCCGGTGGTGGAGCCGAATTCGTGGCCACGCTTGGCCAGGAAGGCACCGGTTTCATCGAACAGTTCGGTGGGGAACGGCCCGGAACCGACCCGGGTGGTGTAGGCCTTGGTGATACCGAGGATGTAATCCAGGTACATGGGACCGAAACCGGAACCGGTGGCGATACCGCCGGCCGTGGTGTTGGAGCTGGTCACATAGGGGTAGGTACCGTGGTCGATATCCAGCAGCGAGCCCTGGGCACCCTCGAACATGATGTCCTTGGATTCGCGGCGCATCTCGTGCAGCACGGCGGTGACATCGGCCATCATCGGCTTGAGCAGCTCGGCGTATTCCATGCACTCGTCCAGGGTCTTCTGGAAGTCGATGGCCGGCTCTTTGTAATAATTGACCAACTGGAAGTTGTGGTAATCCAGCAACTCACCGAGCTTGGCAGCAAAGCGCTCGCGGTGGAACAGGTCACCGATACGCAGGCCGCGACGGGCCACCTTGTCCTCATAGGCCGGACCGATGCCGCGACCGGTGGTGCCGATCTTGGCATCGCCGCGCGCTTTTTCGCGAGCCTGATCCAGCGCCACATGGTAGGACAGGATCAGCGGGCAGGACGGGCTGATGCGCAGACGCTCGCGCACCGGCACCCCCTTCTCTTCCAGCTTGATGATCTCGCGCATCAGCGCATCAGGCGCGACCACCACGCCGTTGCCGATCAGGCACTGTACGTTCTCGCGCAGGATGCCGGACGGAATCAGGTGCAGCACGGTTTTTTCGCCATCGATCACCAGGGTATGACCGGCGTTATGGCCACCTTGATAGCGGACGACCGCGGCCGCCTGTTCGGTCAGCAGGTCGACGATCTTGCCCTTGCCCTCATCGCCCCACTGGGTGCCCAGGACTACGACATTCTTACCCATAACACATACCCTCTTCGCAAACTTGATGCCGGCGCTGCCGGCGGAAACTTTTATCCGACCGTTCAGCCCGCCAGCGGCGCCAGCTGCCAACGACCGTCAACCAGCAACAGCTGACGATCGCAGCCCGCCGCTGCGGCTTCGCTCAGGCTCTGCCCAGGCAGGGCCTGAACCACGCGCTGACCGTCCTGGCGCAAGCGCTGAATCGTCTGCCACAGGAAAACATCATGGTTGTCCGGCGCCCAGATGCCGCCCAGTTCTTCATCCAACTGCATCTGCCCGAGACTGACCAGGGTTTTCAGGTCGGTGGAAAAACCGGTGGCCGGCCGCGCACGGCCAAAATCGGCGCCGATATCGTCATAGCGCCCACCCTGGGCGATGGCATAGCCAAGACCCGGCACAAAGGCCGCAAAGACCACGCCTGTGTGGTAGTGATAACCGCGCAGCTCGCCCAGATCGAAATACAACGGCAACTCCGGGTAGCGCAGACTCAGGGCATCGGCGATGGACATCAGCTCGTCCAGCGCGGCATGCACCTCATCCGGCGCCTCGACCAAGGCCGCCTGGGCCAGATCCAGCACTTCGCGACCACCGCACAGCTCACTCAGGGCGCGCAGCATCTTGCCCAGCGCCTCGGGAAGCTCGGCGGTCAACTCGGCCACTTCATCCATGGCCTTACGCTGCAGGGCGTCGAACAGCTGCTGCTCGGCCTCGCCGGACAACTTGGCGGCGCGAGCCAGGCCGCGGTAGATACCGACGTGACCCAGATCCATATGCACATCCGGCACTGCCGCCAGCTCCAGGGTGCTGACCAGCAGGCTGATCACTTCCACATCGCTGGCCGGACTGGCATCACCATACAGCTCGGCACCCAGCTGGATCGGACTGCGCGAGGTGGTCAGGGCGCGCGGCTGGGCGTGCACCACGCTGCCGGCGTAACACAGGCGGCTCGGACCTTCACGGCGCAGGGTATGGGCATCGATACGCGCCACCTGCGGGGTGATATCGGCACGAAAGCCCATCTGCCGGCCGGACAGCGGGTCGGTGACCTTGAAGGTGCGCAGGTCGAGGTCCTGGCCAGCGCCGGTGAGCAGCGACTCCAGATACTCGATATGCGGCGTTACCACGAATTCATAGCCCCAGCGCTGAAACAGATCCAGCACCTGGCGACGCGCCACTTCGATACGCGCCGCATAGGGCGGCAGTACTTCTTCGATGCCATCTGGCAGGAGCCAGCGGTCTACCGTTGCCATTTCGCCATTCCCCTCTTGAACCGGGCGGCACAAGCCTTCAGTGAAGCCAATATAGGACGGCTGTACCCAGCAGCATGCTGGCCAGCCCCATCAGACGCAGCTGCCGATCGGACAACTGCGTCAACTGTATGAGCGCCTCACGCCATTGGCGCGGGCAAAGAAAGGGCAGGATGCCTTCCAGCACCAGCACTAAACACAATGCGATGCCCAGTTCCTGCCACATGATTGCCACAGACGCAAAAAAGCCGGGATTTTCCCGGCTGCCGCATGATACCACGCTGAAAGCTTCAAGCCACAAGCTTCAAGCGACAAGTGAGCACCTGGCTTCAACTTGCGGCTTGTCGCTTGCGGCTTGCAGCCGCCTTTAGGGCTTGGACTGCTCCAGATAGCGGAAGAAGTCGCTACTCGGATCCAGCACCAGTACGTCACGCTTGTCGGCGAAGCTTTCGCGATAAGCGCGCAGGCTGCGATAGAAGGAGTAGAACTCCTGATCCATGCCATAAGCCTTGGCATAGATCGCAGCAGCCTGGGCATCGCCTTCACCACGCAGCTCTTCAGCCTGGCGATAGGCCTCGGCCAGCAGCACCCGGCGCTGACGGTCGGCGTCGGCGCGAATACCTTCGGCCAGCTCCTTGCCCTTGGCGCGATGCTCACGGGCCTCACGCTCACGTTCGGAACTCATGCGATCGAACACGCTGCGGTTGACTTCGCGCGGCAGGTCGATGGCCTTGACCCGCACATCCACCACTTCGATACCCAGTTCACGCTGCGCTGCCCGGTTGAGCACGGCAGTCACATCGGCCATCAGCGCATCACGCTCACCGGAAACCGACTCATGCAGGGTGCGCTTACCGAACTGGTCACGCAGGGAGGCTTCCAGACGGCGAGCCAGACGCTCGTCGGCGATCTGCTTCATACCGGAGGTCGCGGTGTAGTAACGCTCGGCATCCAGCACCCGCCACTTGGCGTAGGCATCGACCATCAGCGCTTTCTTTTCCAGGGTCAGGAAACGCGAACTGGTGGAATCCAGCGTCAGCAAGCGGGCATCGAACTTGCGCACCTGGTTGACGTAAGGAATCTTCACATGCAGACCAGGCTGCACATCCGGCTGCACGATACGACCGAACTGCAGCAATACCGCCCGCTCGGTTTGCGACACGATATAGAAGCTGTTCCAGGCAATCAGCGCGACAACCACGCCAACAATCAGGGCGACCAGTGATTTATTGCTCATCAGCGGCTCTCCCTTGTACGCAGTTCAACCTGACGTGGATCGTTGTTTATCCGAGTGCCCATATCGCTGCTGGCGCTGCCCGAAATAGAACTGGGCACCGACGTGCTGCGACCATCGATCATCTTGTCCAGGGGCAGGTAGAGCAGGTTGTTCTGGCCCTTGTCGCCGGTGACCAGCACCTTGCTGGTGTTGCTCATCAGCTCCTGCATGGTGTCCAGATACAGGCGCTCGCGAGTCACTTCCGGCGCCTTGCGATACTCGGCCACCAAGGCGGTAAAGCGATCGGCCTCACCCTGGGCGCGGGAGACGACTTCGTCACGGTAACCGTTGGCATCCTCGATCAGGCGCTGGGCCTGACCGCGGGCTTCCGGCACCACGCCATTGGCATAGGTTTCCGCCTGGTTTTTCTCACGCTGCTCGTCTTCACGGGCGCGGATCACGTCATCGAAAGCTTCCTGCACTTCACGGGGAGCCGCCGCACTCTGGATGTTCACCTGAGTGACATTGATCCCGGTACGATAGGTGTCGAGGAAACGCTGCAGGCGCTCACGCACCTCGCTGGCCATCAGCTCACGACCCTCGGTCAGCACCTGATCCATTTCCGTGGAGCCGACCACGTGGCGCACAGCGCTGTCGGTGGCGTGCTGCAGGCTCATCTCCGGCTGATCGACGTTGAGCACGAAGTCCTGAAGATTGCTGATCTTGTACTGCACGGTCAGCGGCACTTCGATGATGTTCTCATCCTCGGTCAACATCTGCCCCTGCTTGCTGTAGGCACGCTCACGGGTGACGTTTTCCTGGAACTTGCGGTCAATCGGCGGGAAATAGATATTCAGGCCTGGACCGACTGTTTCGTAGTACTTGCCGAAGCGCAGCACCACAGCCTGCTCCTGCTCATCAACCACATAGATGGCGCTGTACAGCCAGATCACAGCCAGCAGGCCAAGACCGACGAACAACAGGCCGAAACCGCCGCCACTGCGGACACCGTTATCGCCGCCACGTTTGTTACCGCCACCGAACAGCCCGTTAAGGCTCTCCTGCAGTTTGCGGAAGGCCTCGTCGAGATCAGGCGGCCCCTGCCGGCCACCGCCTTTGCGGCCGCCCCAAGGATCCTGATTGTTCGAGTTGCCACCCGGCTCATTCCAAGCCATAGCGCTCTCCATCTGATAAAGCCAAGACGCGCCCACGGCGCATCCGCCAATGCTACAGAATGCATGCCCGCAGCGGCAAAGCCACTGCCGCAGGCTTTATTGCAAAGTGTGTTGCTCAATAAACTCAGCTGGTTGCAGCCCTTCGCGACTGACCAGACGATTCAACTCGACCCAGGGCAGCCGCACCGTCAACAGGCTGCTGCCATCCTCGGCATGGCCTTCGCTCTGCACCGCCCCGAGCCCAAAAAACTGCGCGCGCAGACGCCCGAGGGACTGGGGCAGCTGCAGGGTGCCAACAAACAGGTCATCACCCAGCAACTCGGCAATGGCCTGGCGCAATAGCGACAGGCCACGCCCATCACGGGCCGACAGCCAGACCCGCTGCGGCTTGCCATCGGCATCGCGCTGAATCTGCGGTTCCACTCCTTCAAGCAGGTCGAGCTTGTTGTAGACCTCAAGAATCGGCAGCTCATGGGCACCAATCTCGCCCAACACCGCCAGCACCTGCTCGATCTGCTGATCGCGCTCCGGTTCGTGGGCGTCGATCACGTGCAGCAACAAATCGGAATTGCTCGACTCTTCCAGGGTGGCGCGAAAAGCCTCCACCAGCTTGTGCGGCAGATGGCGGATAAAGCCCACGGTATCGGCCAGCACGATCGGCCCCAGGTCATCCAGCTCAAGCCGGCGCAGGGTCGGATCAAGCGTGGCGAACAACTGATCGGCGGCATACACCTCGGAGGTGGTCAGGGCATTAAACAGCGTGGACTTGCCGGCGTTGGTGTAGCCGACCAGGGACACCGAGGGGATATCGGCACGCTTGCGCCCGCGCCGGGCCTGCTCGCGCTGACTGCGCACCTTCTCCAGCTTCTGCTTGATCTGGCGAATGCGCACGCGCAACAGACGACGGTCGGTTTCCAGCTGGGTTTCCCCCGGGCCACGCAGACCGATACCGCCCTTCTGCCGCTCCAAGTGGGTCCAGCCCCGCACCAGGCGCGTGCTCATATGATCGAGCTGAGCCAGCTCGACCTGCAGTTTGCCTTCATGGGTACGGGCGCGCTGGGCGAAAATATCGAGGATCAGACCAGTGCGATCAAGCACCCGACACTCAAACACCCGCTCAAGATTGCGCTCCTGACTGGGGGTCAGGACATGGTTGAAGATCACCAGGTCGGCCTCGCTGGCCTTGACCTGGTCACGCAACTCCTCAACCTTGCCACTGCCAATCAGGTACTTGGCAGTCAGCCGATTGCTCGGCACGCTAAAAAAGGCCACAGTTTCAGCGCCGGCCGACAGCGCCAGCTCCTGAAACTCCTGCGGATCTTCGCGCGCCTCCGAGTCCTGACCCTCCAGATGCACGAGGACGGCCCGCTCCCCACCTTCATGGCGCTCGAAGAACAATGCAGCCTCCTAGATCAGGCGTTACCGGGCTCGGCTTCAGCCTGCTCGCCTTCGCTGGCGCTCGGCAGACGCACCGGACGGCTCGGCACCACGGTGGAAATCGCGTGTTTGTAGACCATCTGGCTGACAGTGTTCTTCAGCAAAATCACGAACTGGTCGAATGACTCGATCTGGCCCTGCAGCTTGATGCCGTTGACCAGATAGATGGAAACCGGGACGCGTTCCTTACGCAGGGTATTCAGGTAAGGGTCTTGTAGCGAATGCCCTTTTGACATGTGCCGCACTCCTTTAAGGATCAATTTTTCAATAATTTTTAGTAAAACCAGTAAACGGCTAAAGACCGCCCCACCCCAAGGATAGACGGTCAGCGGCAAGGTCTCAGGTCAATATGGAGACCGCTGCCAGGCATTTCAAGGCGCGCGGCAGATTGTCACAGGCCAGACTGTCCAGCCACTGCACATCCTGCCAGCCGCGCAACCAGGTAAATTGCCGCTTGGCCAGCTGCCGGGTGGCGATAATGCCGCGCTCCTGCATCTGCGCCTTGCTCAGGTTGCCCTCCAGGTAATCCCACACCTGGCGATAACCCACAGCTCGTATAGACGGCAACCCCGGATGCAAGTCACTTCGCTGACGCAGGGCTTCGACCTCGTCAATAAAGCCCTGTTCCAACATTAGCTGAAAGCGCAGGGCAATTCGCTCATGAAGCAGGCTGCGATCTGCCGGCGCTACGGCCAATTGCGCCACAGTATAGGGGAACTGCCCACCCGCCGCTGCGCCGGCCACAGTATTTTCTGCCTGCTGGCGCTGACGGTGCGCCGTCATGCTCAGGCCACTGACCCGATAGACCTCCAGAGCGCGGATCAGCCTCTGCGGGTCGTTGGGGTGAATCCGCGCGGCGGACTCAGGATCGACGCAGCGCAATTCGTCATGCAGCGCCTGCCAGCCTTCGGCCTGGGCCCGGGCCTCCAGTTCGGCACGCACCTGGGCATCGGCACTGGGCATGGCCGCCAGGCCTTCCAGCAACGCCTTGTAATACAACATGGTACCGCCCACCAGCAGCGGAATCCGGCCGCGGGCCGTGGCCTCGGCCATGGCCGCCAGGGCATCCTGGCGAAACTGCGCAGCCGAATAGCTTTCGGCCGGATCGCAAATGTCGATCAGGGCATGGGGAAATTCGGCCAGGGTGGCCTTGTCCGGCTTGGCCGTGCCGATATCCATGCCACGGTAGATCAGCGCCGAGTCGACACTGATCAGCTCACAGGGCAGAACGCGAGCCAACTCCAGGGCCAGATCGGTCTTGCCGGCGGCGGTAGGCCCCATCAGAAAGATGGCCGGTGGTAGCGGACTGGCCACTCAGCGACCCCGCAAGAACAGCTTGTCCAGATCGTCCATGCCCAGCTGGGTCCAAGTCGGACGGCCATGGTTGCACTGGCCGCTGCGCTCGGTCTGCTCCATATCGCGCAGCAGGGCGTTCATTTCCGGCAGGGTCAGGCGCCGATTGGCGCGCACCGCGCCGTGACAGGCCATGGTGCCGAGCAGTTCGTTGAGATGAGCCTGGATGCGGTCGGTGGTGCCGTACTCCAGCAGATCGGCCAGCACATCCTGCACCAGGCGGGTGGCCTCGGCCTGCTTGAGCAGGGCCGGGATCTGACGGATGGCAAGACTTTCCTCGCCCAGGCGCTGCAGCTCGAAGCCCAGGCGCTGAAACCACTCGGCGTGCTCCTCAGCGCAATCCGCTTCGCGCTGGCTCACGGCGATGGACTCCGGCACCAGCAGCGGCTGACCGCGCAAGCCTTCGCTGGCCATGGCGACTTTCAGGCGTTCGTAGGTAATGCGCTCATGGGCCGCATGCATGTCCACCACCACCATGCCCTGGGCATTCTCGGCGAGGATATAGACGCCCTTGAGCTGGGCAATGGCATAGCCCAGGGGCGGGATATCGCCCTGGGTTTCCGGCAGTCCGGCGGGTGCCACAGCCGCCGGCAGCGGGGCAAAATACTCACGGTAGGCGCCGGCCGCCTCTGCTGCCGGCAGGCTCGGCTCGGGACGTGGCGCCTGATAGCCGGCGCCCGGCGCATGCCAGACCGACGAGCTCGGCGCCGGCTGCAGCAGGCTGGCGGCCAGGCCGATCTCGCCCTGGGGGCCAAACTCGCCAGCGGCCTGACCGGTTGGACGGACTATTTCAACCGCAGCCGCGGGCGTCGCCAGCTGATCTTCCGGGCGCACCTCGCCCAGGGCGCGATGCAGGGTGCCGTAGAGAAAGTCATGCACCATGCGCCCGTCACGGAAACGCACTTCATGCTTGGTCGGGTGGACGTTGACGTCAACTACCGCCGGATCGATCTCCAGAAACAACACAAAGGTCGGATGACGACCGTTGAACAGCACATCGCGATAGGCCTGGCGCACCGCGTGAGCCACCAGCTTGTCGCGCACCATGCGCCCATTCACATAGAAATACTGCAAGTCGGCCTGGCTGCGCGAGAAGGTCGGCAAGCCGACCCAGCCCCATAGATGAAGGCCGTTGCGCTCGATATCGATGGGCAGGGCCTGCTCCAGAAAGGCCGGGCCACAAACCGCCGCCACGCGCCGCGCGCGACTCAGCTCATCGGGGGCCTCATGCAGACCCAGCACGGTCTTGCCGTTATGGCGCAGATGGAAGGCCACGTCGAAACGGGCCAGAGCCAGGCGTTTGATCACTTCCTGCAGGTGATCGAATTCGGTTTTCTCGGTCTTGAGAAACTTGCGTCGCGCCGGCGTATTGAAAAACAGGTCGCGCACCTCCACCGAAGTGCCCACCGGATGCGCCGCCGGCTGCACCCGCGGCTGCATGTCGCGGCCTTCGGTTTCCACCTGCCAGGCCTGCTCGGCCTCGGCGGTGCGCGAGGTCAGGGTCAGACGCGCCACCGAGCTGATGGAGGCCAGGGCCTCGCCACGAAAGCCCAGGCTCATCACCTGCTCCAAGTCTTCCAGCTCGCGGATCTTGCTGGTGGCATGGCGGGCCAGGGCCAGGGGCAGGTCGTCGGCGGAGATACCACCGCCATTGTCGCGCACCTTGAGCAGCTTGATACCGCCCTGCTCGACTTCCACTTCGATACGGCTGGCGCCAGAGTCCAGGCTGTTTTCCAGCAGCTCCTTGATCACCGAAGCAGGCCGCTCGACCACTTCTCCGGCGGCAATCTGGTTGGCCAGCCGCGGGCTGAGCAGCTGGATACGACTGGGCTGATTCATGGCTGGGCCGCCAGGGCGGTGGCGGGGATCTGCAGCTTCTGGCCGACCTTGATCACATCACTTTTCAGGGTATTGGCACTGCGCAAGGCTGCCAGGCTGATCTGATAGCGCTGGGCAATCAGCGCCAGGCTTTCCCCGGCACTGACCACATGCTCGCGCGGGCTCAGGGCGATCTTGCCGTTATCGCGCAACCAGGCCACATAGGTGCCCGGCGGCGGGTTTTCATGGAAAAACTGGCGGATACCGCTGTGAATGGAGCGCGCCAGAGCCTGCTGATGACTGGCAGTGGCCAGCTTGCGCGCTTCCCCGGGGTTGGAGATAAACCCGGTTTCCACCAGAATCGACGGAATATCCGGGGATTTGAGCACCATAAAGCCCGCCTGCTCGACCCGCCGCTTATGCAGTGGCGTGACCCGCCCCATATTGCTCAGCACCTTGTTGCCGACGTTCAGGCTGGATGACAGCGAAGCGGTCATGGACAGATCCAGCAGCACGCCAGCGAGCATCTTGTCCTTGTCGTCCAGGCTGACATTGCCGGCGCCGCCGATCAGGTCCGACTGGTTTTCCGCATCGGCCAACCAGCGCGCGGTTTCCGAGGTGGCGCCACGATCGGACAGGGCGTAGACCGAAGCGCCAAAGGCGGCGGCCCGCGGCGCGGCATCGGCATGGATGGAGACGAACAGGTCGGCGCCCTTCTTGCGGGCAATCTCGGTACGCTTGCGCAGCGGAATAAAGTAATCGCCGGTACGCACCAGTTCGGCGCGAAAGCCCTTCTCGGCATTGATCTGGCGCTGCAATTCCTTGGAGATCGACAGGGTCACGTGCTTCTCGTACTGGCCCTTGACCGGCGACAGCGCGCCTGGGTCTTCGCCACCGTGACCGGCATCGATGGCGATGACGATAGCGCGCTTGCCATTGGGTACCGGGGTCAGTTTGGGCGGGGCCTGGGTCGGGGTCACCGGCACCTGGGGGGCCGCGACCACATTGCCAGCAACAGCAGGCGGGGTCGCACCCGGCGCCTGATCGAACAGATCCACCACCAGGCGGTGGCCGTACTGCTGATTGGGCGCCAGGGTAAAGCTCTTCGGGCTGACTGCGGCCGACAGATCGATCACCACGCGCAGTTCCTGCTCGCTGCGCTGGGCCGAACGCATGGCGGTGATAGGGGTATTGCTCAGCGCCAGCTGATCGAGGGAGGTAGACAGTTTGGCGCCATTGACGTCGATCACGATACGATCCGGCGCGGTCAGGGTGAACACACTGTGTTGCACCGGGCCAGACAGGTCGAAGACCAGGCGGGTATTGTCTGGGGCGCGCCACAGACGCACTCCGCGCACATCCGCGGTCGCCAGGACTTCAGCGGCAAAACTGGCCGCCAGCAGGGCAATCGCGATCAAAGGTGCGCTCAGGCGCATAGCCAACCCCGTAGTGTCTTGATCATGCGCTGGCCGCCAGAGTGGCGCACCAGGCATGGCCGCGCTCGCTGTGCGCCTGCAGGCGCAGCGACCGGCCGGCCATTTGCGGGCTTATGGTAATGTCCAGGTCGGCCTTTGGCAAAACGCCGGCGCCGCGTTCGGGCCACTCTACCAGGCACAGGGCATCGCCCTGGAAATAATCGCGAATGCCGAGAAACTCCAGCTCCTCAGGATCGACCAGGCGGTACAGATCGAAGTGGAAGGCGCTCACCTCACCCAACTCGTAAGGTTCGACCAGGGTAAAGGTCGGACTTTTAACCGCCCCGGCATGGCCCAGCCCGCGAATAATGCCGCGCGACAGGGTGGTCTTGCCGGCGCCCAGGTCGCCATGCAGGTAGATCACCCCCACGCCGCCCGTCGCCTGGGCAATACGCGCCCCCAGCTCCAGCATGGCTGCCTCATCGGCGGCGAAAAGTTGCACCTCAGACACCTGTGTACTCCCCAAGCAATTGTCCAATAACCCCGCACAGATCACCCGCAGCAATGCTGCCCTGCTGCGCGGCCAGTCGCTCACCGGCCAGGGCATGCAGGTAAACCCCCTGGCTGGCAGCGTCCAGAGCCGGCAGGCCCTGGGCCAGCAGCGCACCAATCAAGCCCGCCAGCACATCCCCCAGGCCGGCGCCGGCCATGGCCGGATGACCACGGTCACAGAGCAGCAGCGCGCCGCCCGGTTCGGCCACCAGGGTGCCGGCGCCTTTCAACACGCAGACGGCCTGATAGCGCTGGGCCAGGGCTCGCGCCGCAGCCGGGCGATCAGTCTGCACCTGGGCCGCCGTACAACCCAGCAGGCGCGCCGCCTCACCAGGATGGGGCGTAATCAGCGTTCCAGCCGGCAAGGTCACGGCGCCCTCGGCCAGCAGATTCAGGGCATCGGCATCCCACACCTGGGGCACCTGAACCAGCGCGGCAGCGGACAACAGACTACGGCCCCAGGCCTGCTGACCCAGCCCTGGGCCGACCACCCAGACGCTGGCGCCCTGACCCAGAGCCCGCAGCTGATTGGCCGAGGCCACCCCGGCAGCCATTACCTCCGGCAGGCGAGCCTGGGCCGCCGACAGATGCTCGGCGCGGGTGGCCAGGCTGACCAACCCGGCGCCACCGCGCAGGGCACTTCCAGCGGCCAGCAGGCCGGCACCGGCAAAGCCGCGATCACCGGCCACCACCAGCACATGGCCAAGCTGGCCCTTGTGTACCGTCGCAGGCCGCGTCGGCAGCCTGGGTACAGTGGCGCCGGCCAGACGCTGGGCGACGCAGGCCTGCAGCGCCAGCAGATCGGGGTCGGCCCGCAGGTCGTCGAACTGCAACTCGCCTACCCAATCCGGTGCCGCGCCGGTAAACAGGCCCAGCTTGAGGCCGATCAGGGTCACCGTCAGTTGTACCCGCACCGCCACGCCGAGCACCTGGCCAGTATCGGCACAGAGCCCGGAGGGGATATCAACCGCCAGGACGGGTAAGCCGCTGGCATTGAGCAGGCGGATGGCCTGGGCATAGGGCTCACGCACTGCGCCCTGCAGGCCGGTGCCAAGCAAGGCATCGAGCACTACGCCCTGCAACACGGAGCATTCGCTCCAAGGTTGCACCGGCACGCCACAGGCCAGGGCCTCGTCCCGCGCCAGGGCGGCATCGCCCTGCAACTGCGCGGACTCCCCCACCGCGAGCACCTGAACCTGCCAACCGGCGCGCTGGGCCAGCGCCGCCACCAGATAACCATCACCGGCGTTATTGCCGCGCCCGGCCAGTACCGTCAGCGCTCCGGCAGCCGGCCAGCGGCGGCGCAGGGCGCGCCAGATGGCATGGGCGGCGCGGCTCATCAGCTCGAAGCCCGGGGTGCCGGCGGCGATCAGGCGGGCATCCAGTTCGCGTACCTGGGCGGCACTGTACAGGGCGGTGGGCAGATTGTCTGGCGATTGCGGCATGCGTCGACTCCGATGTCTGGCAGAATTATACCCACCTCCGCTCCGGTTACCCGCCTTCATATGAACAGTACCGCGCTCGATCTTGCCGCCCTCGCCCAGTCAATCAAGGACTGGGGCCGCGAGCTGGGCTTTCAGCAAGTCGGAATTGCCGATGTGCGGCTGGGCGAACACGAAGCGCACCTGCAGCGCTGGCTGGAGGCCGGCTACCAGGGCGAGATGGACTATATGGCCGCCCATGGCAACAAACGCTCCCACCCGGACGAACTGGTACCTGGCACCCTGCGGGTGGTCTCGCTGCGCATGGACTACCTGCCCGGCGACACCCAGATGGCCCAGCGCCTGAGCCAGCCGGAAAAGGCCTATGTGTCGCGCTATGCCCTGGGCCGCGATTACCACAAGCTGATCCGCAAACGCCTGCAGCAGCTGGCCGAACGTATCAGCGGGCAGATCGGCCCCTTCGGCTACCGCGCCTTTGTCGACAGCGCCCCGGTGCTGGAAAAAGCCATCGCCGAGCAGGCTGGCCTCGGCTGGATTGGCAAGAACACCCTGGTGCTCAACCGCAAGGCCGGCAGCTACTTCTTTCTCGGCGAGCTGTTTGTCGACCTGCCCCTGCCGGTGGATCCGCCCCACGCCAGCGAACACTGCGGGCGCTGCAGCGCCTGCATGGACATCTGCCCCACCGCCGCCTTTGTCGGCCCCTATGTGCTGGATGCGCGGCGCTGTATCTCCTACCTGACCATTGAGTTCAAGGGCTCGATCCCCCTTGATCTGCGCGCCCCCATCGGTAACCGGGTGTTCGGTTGCGACGACTGCCAGATCGTCTGCCCTTGGAACCGCTTCGCCAAGCCCAGCGCCCAGGCCGACTTCCAGCCGCGCCACGGGCTGGACAACGCCGAACTGGCCAGCCTGTTCCTGTGGACAGAAGAGGAATTTCTCAGCCGCACCGAGGGCTCGCCGCTGCGCCGCGCCGGCTACGAGCGCTGGCTGCGCAACCTGGCCGTGGGCCTAGGCAATGCGCCCTCGACCATCCCGGTGCTGGAGGCCCTGGCGGCGCGCCGGGAACACCCCTCCGAGCTGGTGCGCGAGCATGTGGCCTGGGCCCTCGACCAGCATCGCCGGCGCGGCGCCTAAGAGTCGCTGACGTTTGCTCACAAGGCCTGAGACCTCTTAGGGTGGATGGCGCTTTATCCATCCACCAACTGCGACGGTGGATGAAAACAGCGTCATCCACCCTACCCGCTTATTGCGCCGCGCCCTGACGCCCCTTGACCACCAACTGCCCCGGCGTAGTGCCCAGCGCCTGCCATTCGGGGCGGTACATGGATTCCACCTGGGGCGGTGGAATCTGGTAGCGCCCCGGGGTCACGGCGCGGGCCAGGTAGAGCAGGTGGGTGGTGCCATAACCATCCAGGTCAATGGCCGCCACATAGCGGTCGCCGCGGTACTCCTGGTGCTTGATTCGCGCGTTCTGCATCGACTTGCTCCACTCCTGCACCGCGCTGCCGGCATCCTCCAGGCTGGCGGCACTCTGGGCCAGGTTCTGGTTCTCCAGCTCCAGGCCGGCCGGCAGCAGGTCCACCACCAGGGCATCGGGCACCCGCTCCTTGGCCTCCAGGGTCAGGTGCACCAGCACCAGCTCGCCGCTGGGCAGGGCATCCAGGGCCAGGGGGCGGCCGTCCATGCCGAGGTATTCGCGGTGGATGCTGAGGTTCTCGCCGCCGGCGGGCGGCGCCTTGGCCGGGTAGCCGGACAGGGTCAGCTGCTGGTACAGCGGCTCGCTGCCAGGGTTGCGCACCGTCAGCGGCGCGGCCAGTTCGCTGCCCTCCAGCTTAAGAGCGGACTGCGCCGGACTCAGGCTGAAGGCGAAGCTGCCGCTGTTTAGCTCGCCGCGCCAGTCGCCCTCAGGCTTGTTCAGCAGACTGCGCCCGGCCAGGTACAGGGCATTGCGCTCCTGGGTCGACAGCCAGCGCTTGCCGGCCAGGCTGTCAGCCAGGGTAAACAGGCGGTTCTCGCGGCTGCCCGCGGCCAGGTCATGTTCCTCCAGCAACGCGAGGATCAGCGCCTGGTCGCGCAGCTCACTGCCATAGTCGCCCAGCCAGCCGCGGTCACTGCGACTGCGGGCCAGGCCGGCAGCCAGCAGCTCGTCGGCACGGGGCTGGTCGCCCATCTTCTGCAGGGCAATGGCCAGGTGCACCAGGGGCAGCCCGGATTGCGCCTCGCTACGGCGCTCGTGCAGGTTGCGCAGCGCACCCAAGGGCGCCTGCTGACTGCGCGCCAGCACATAGGCGGCGTAGGCCTGCACGGCAAAACGGCTGTGCTCGGCACTGTCGCTGTAGTTGACCTCGATCAGGTGGCGCTCCTGCACATAGCGCAACAGCCGTTCGCTGGCCTTCTTCAGGGCCTCGGGTGGCACGCCAAAGCCCTGCTCGCGGGCCCGCAGGAGAAAATCCGTGACATAGGCGCTAAGCCAGTACTCCTCCTCGGCATCGGCGCCCCACAGGCCGAAGCTGCCGTTGTGCCGCTGCATGCCGAGCAGGCGCTCGATGCCCAGCTCGATGGAGCCTTTGCGTTGCTCATCGGACTCGCCCTCGATGCCCAGGCGCTTGAGGCTGGCCTGGTCGGCATAGAGCGAGGGATAGAGGCCGCTGGTGGTCTGCTCCAGGCAGCCATAGGGATAGGCCTTGAGGGCACGGATCTGCTCGCCCAGGTTCAGCGGCGGACGGCTGGACAGCTGCAGGCGCGCCTCCAGGCCGGCCCGCTCGAACTGCTCCAGCACACCGCTGGGCAGGCTCCAGGCCTGATCCTTGATGACCGCCCGGAAATGCTGCAGCTGCGCCGGATAGGCCGGACGCACGCCCAAGGTCCACTCGCGCTCAAGCGGCGCCAGTTCCTCACTGGGCAGGTTCAGGCCCTCGACCCGCACGCGGATGCGCCCCTGGCCATAGCCGCCCAGAGCCACCACCGGAATCCGCAGCACCGTGCGCTGGCCGGCCGCCAGGCTGATCGGCGCCATGGCCCCAGTGGGGTTCTGCGCCAGGCGCAGCTGGCCTTCGGCACTGAACTGCACATCCAGTTGCTGATCCTGGCCGGACAGGTTGCTCAGATCCAGGGCCAGGGTGGTTTCATCGCCGCCGGCAAGAAAGCGTGGCGTCGACAGCTCGGCAATCAGCGGGGCGGCCACCATGGTCTTGGCCTCTGCCATGCCGAAGTCCTGCTCGCTCCAGGCCTGGGCCATCAGGCGCAATTCGCCATTGAAGTCGGGAATATCCAGGCTGACTTCACCCTCGCCCTGCGCGTTCAGCGCCAGCGCCTGACTCTGCAGGGCGACGATCAGCACGCTGGTATCCGGGCGCTTGCCGCCACCGGCCAGGGCCGCGTCGCCACCGAAGGCCAGCTTGGCCAGACGACCCTGGCCGGCCTCGATCAACTGGCCGTAGACATCCAGCTGGTCCAGGCCATAGGCCTTGCGCCCGAAGAAGTGGGCGAAGGGATCGGGGGTGGCGTATTCGGTGATATTGAGAATGCCGACATCCACCGCTGCCAGCAGCACCTGGGCCTGTTTCGGGATGCTGCCATCGGCGTTGCGCGCCTGCACCTTGACCTTTAGCGGCTGGCTGGGGCGCATCTTCTCCGCTGCGGTGAGGGTCAGCGCCAACTTGCGCGGCGCCCGCTCTAGCGGCAAATGCAGCAGGCCCACGGCGCGCTTGGGCGTGGCATTGCTCTTGCGCTCGCCGGGGCGGATGACCAGCGCGCTGATATACAGGTCGTGCCGCGCCCAATCCTGGGCAATGGGGATATCGAAGGCCTTGCCTTCGGCCGGCACGCTGATTTCCTGCCACCACAACGGCCCGTCGCTGGATTCCACCAGCAGATAGCCGCTGCCGGCGGCTGGTGGGGTGACCGTGACCCGGGCCGTGTCGCCATCGACATAGGCGGGTTTGTCCAGGGCCAGCTTGACCTGATCCGGGCGCACCGCACCGCCCTCGGCGTTGTCCTGCCAGCGGTAACCGGCCCAGAAACGCAGACTGCTGAGCAGCCCGGTCTGGCTGTCGATCACTTCGACGCGATAAGGCCCCCACTCAACCGGAAAGCTGATCTTGGCCGTGCCGCCGGCTGCCACGACCAGGCTTTCCTCGCCCAGGGTGAGAAATTTCTCGCTGTAGTCGTGGCTCCAGCCATCGCTGTCGGAGAAGGTCCAAAAATAGTCGCGGCGCTCGCGCACCAGGCGCACGCTGAGCTGCTCGGCCGCCAGCTTGTTGCCGGCAGCATCGGCCACCAGCAGTTCGAACTCGGCCAGGCTGTCGGCATCCACCTGATCGCCCTCGAACAGCCCGCGCACGCCAGGCAGGCGCTCGGCCGGCCACACCGGCTGGACGATGCGCCGGGTGATGGGACGGCCACCGGACTCCTGCAGGCTGGCCTGCAGGATCAGCTTGAGCGGCGACTTGACCCCGGCCCAGCGGCTGTCGATGCTCAGGCTGGCCTGGCCCTGGTCATCCAGGCTGGTTTCCTCCAGCTCGATATCCTGGCTCAGCTCCGCCTCGGTGACCGAGCCGAACTGGTAGCCCGGCAGGCTGGCCAGCTCGCGCAGGGGGCGCACATAGAGCTGGCCGCTCAAGTGGTTGCCGGCGGCCGGTGCGCCGTACAGGTAGCGCCCACTGACCTGGAACTCGGCATCCTGCGCCGGGTTGTAGGGCACATCGCTGCCCTTGAGTTCCAGGGCCATGCGTTCGGGCAGAAAATCCTCCACCGAAAACTCGTAAAGCTGCGGCGCCTCACCGCCCAGGTCGAACAACAGCTGCCAGCGCCCGGTGGGCGCTTCCTCGGCCAGTTGCAGCTGGTACTGGTACAGCCCGGACTTATCGGCCTGCCAGACGAACTTGCGGCTGACCTGCTCATCCGGCCGGCGTACCTCCACATGCACCGGCTGGGCCGGCACGCTGCGGCCATCGGCATCACGCAGCAGGCCGTTGAGCAATACCGTTTCGCCGGGGCGATACAGGTCCCGCGGGCCAAACACGAAGAATTGCAACGGCTGGGCCTTGGGCCCGGCGATATCGAACTCGGCCAGGTCCAGGGCCGGCGTGTTCAGCCGTAACAGGCTGGTCTGCCCGCCCTGCTGGGCCAGCAGCACCTGAGCCTTGGCCACCAGAGGCAACTGGGCATGACCCTGCTGATCGGTACGGCCCTCGGCCAGCAACTGCCCCTTGTCATCCAGCAGGCTCAGCTGCACCGCCTCCAGGGCCTTGCCACCCTCCAGAGCCTGGGTGAAGACATCCAGCTGGCTCCGCGAGCGGTGCGCGGACAGGCCAATATCACTGAGGCTGAACAGCGTGGCTGGCTGCGAATAGGCGTAGCTGCCGGCGGCACGCATCACCGCCAGGTAGACCCCGGGTTGTTGCAGGGCATCCAGACCGGCAATCGGCAGCAACAGGGTCTCGCGGGTATTACGTGCCGGGTTCAGATCGAAGCGCCCACCGTACACCAGCTCGGCCATGGGCAGCAGCTGGCGCGCCTCCCAGGTGTCCAGGTTGCTGCTGCGCCCCCAGCGGGCGAGAAACTGCGGCAGGGCCTCGGGTTTGATGCGGAAGAACTCCACATTGACCTTGTCCACATTCAGGGCGATCACCGGCAGGCCTTCGGCCAGGCGGGTGGGCAGCAGCGAGCCACGGCTGGCAAAGCCAACGCTGGGCTGCAGGTCGCGGGTCTTGATCTGGCTGCTGTATTCCCTGGCCAGGCTCTGACCACTGAGCCCGCGCAGGCCGGCATCCACGGTCAGCAACAGCTTGCGCTTGGGCTCCAGGGGGCGCAGGCGCAACTCCATCAGGTTATCGGACAACTCCCAGGCGCCATCCACCTTGCCGCTGACACTGTCCACCAGATGCAGGCGCTCGGCGAACTTCTGCTGCGGGTCCAGGGGCACGGAAAAACTCAGGGCCAGGGTACTGGCTCCTTCCAGCTGGATTTCCGAGGCATCCACCACGGTCAGCTCGCGCCCCGCGTAACGGGCCGCCAGGGCCTTGAGATCGGCCTGCGGCCGCGGCTGTGCGGGATCTGCAGCGACCGCTTCGGTGGTACTGACCTTGGCCGGCTCGGGGGTGGAGGAATCACAGGCGCTGAGCAGGCTCAGCAGCAGGGCCAGAAGCAGTCCTTTGTTCGGCATGGGGGCTCCAGAAGCTGGTGGAAGGTACAGGTCAGACACTATAGTCGAGCCCCCAGCGGGCGGCGCCAAGGTCCGTCACAGAATCTTGTCTCAGGAGCCCTTCGCGCCCATGTCCACGCTGCTCGACGCCTGGCGCCACGCCCCGACCCAACGCAAGGTCTGGGCCCTGGCGGCGCCGATGATCCTGTCCAACCTCTCGGTGCCCCTGGTGGCCCTGGTGGACAGCGCGGTGATCGGCCACCTGCCCCACGCCCATCAGCTGGCCGCAGTGGCCGTAGGCGGCAGCCTCTATACCCTGCTGACCTGGGCCAGCGGCTTTCTGCGCATGGGCACCACCGGCTTCGCCGCCCAGGCCGCCGGCCGCAGCGATGGCGCCGCGCTGCGCCAGGTGCTGCTGCAGGCCCTGTTGCTCGGCGCTTTGCTGGCGCTGCTGCTGATTGGCCTGGCCCTGCCCTTCGCCGGCGCGGCCCTTGACCTGATGCAGCCCTCGGCGCAGCTGGACGAGTTGGCCCGCAGTTATTTGCAGATTCGCCTGCTCGGGCTGCCCGCAGCACTGGCCACCTACGCCCTGGTTGGCTGGCTACTGGGCACGCAGAACGCACGCGGGCCGCTGGCCATTCTGCTGACCACCAACCTTTTGAATGTTGCCCTTGATCTGCTGTTTGTCCTCGGCCTGCACTGGGGTGTGGCGGGCGCGGCCTGGGCCTCGGTGATCGCCGAGTGGAGCGGCGCCCTGCTTGGCCTGTACCTGGCCCGGCGCACGCTGCGCAATCTAAGCGGACGCATCGACTGGCCGGCCCTGGGCCGCTGGCTCAGCTGGCGACCGCTGCTGGCGGTCAACCGCGATATCTTTATCCGCACCCTGGCCCTACAACTGGTGTTCTTTCTGCTCACCGTGCAGGGCACCCGCCTGGGTGAAGCCACCGTTGCGGCCAATGCCCTGCTGCTCAACGGTCTGTTGCTCACTGCCCACGCCCTGGACGGCCTGGCCCATGCGGTGGAGGCCCTGTGCGGGCATGCCCTAGGCGCCCGCGACCGCCTGGCTCTACGGCGCAGCCTGCTGGTGGCTGGGGCCTGGTCGCTGCTGGCCAGCCTGGGGTTCGCCCTGTTCTTTCTGCTCGGCGGCCAGTTGTTTATTGGCCTGCAGACCAACATCCCCAGCGTGCGCGAAACGGCCTTCGTCTACCTGCCCTACCTGGCCCTGCTGCCGCTGCTGGCAGTGTGGAGCTACCTACTCGACGGCCTGTTTATCGGCGCCACCCGCGCCCGGGAAATGCGCGACGCCATGCTCCTGGCCCTGCTGCTGACCCTGCCCCTGGCCTGGGCGCTGCAGCCATTGGGCAACCATGGCCTGTGGCTGAGTTTTCTGGCCTTTATGGCCCTGCGCAGCCTGTGCCTGGGTGGCTATGCCTGGCAGCTACACCGTCGCAACCTGTGGCTGGCGCCCGCTGCCAAGGACACAGCAGCGAACCTGCACTGATCGCCGCACGCCACCGGGGACAGTCGATTGCGCCCAAAGCCCGGCGCATTTGCCCGCAAAGCCCCGCTCTGCTAGTGTCGCGCCGGTCAAATCCGCCGCCTGCGAGTACGCCGCCATGGCCCGTAAAAAAGCCGCCCTCGACTTCGAGCAATCCCTGAGCGATCTGCAGCAACTGGTCGAGCGCCTGGAAACCGGCGAGCTGTCGCTGGAGGACTCGCTGAGCGCCTTCGAACAGGGCATTGGCCTGACCCGCGACTGCCAGGCGGCCCTGGCCCAGGCCGAGCAGAAGGTGCTGATCCTCATGGAGCGTGACGGCGAACTGCAACCCGCTCCTTTCGATCCGGATCCACAGGCATGATCGCGGCCTACCAGGCGCGCTGTCAGGCGCGGGTCGATGCGGCGCTCGATGACCGGTTACAGCCCCCCCGCGCCGAACTGGAGCGGCTCTACCAGGCCATGCGCTACAGCGTGATGAACGGTGGCAAACGGGTGCGCCCACTGCTTGTGTACGCCGCCTGCGAGGCCCTCGGCGGCGACCTTGATCGCGCCGATGGCGCCGCCTGCGCGGTGGAGCTGATCCATGCCTACTCCCTGGTGCATGACGATTTGCCGGCCATGGACGACGACGACCTGCGCCGTGGCCAACCCACCACCCACAAGGCCTTCGATGAAGCCTGCGCCATCCTCGCCGGTGACGGCCTGCAGAGCCTGGCCTTCGAGGCCTTGAGCGATGCCCGCGGCAACCCGCCAAGCGCCGAATTACGCCTGGCCATGCTGGCCTGCCTGGGCCGGGCCGCCGGCCCCGCCGGCATGGTCGGCGGCCAGGCCATCGACCTTGGCGCGGTAGGCAGCCAGCTCGATCAGGCTGCCCTGGAGCTGATGCACCGGCACAAGACCGGCGCCCTGATCGAAGCCAGCGTGCAGCTCGGCGCCCTGGCCAGCGGCCGCGCCGATGAGCATGCACTCAAAGCCCTGCACAGCTATGCCCGCGCCATCGGCCTGGCCTTCCAGGTACAGGACGATATCCTCGACGTGGAAAGCGATACCGCCACCCTGGGCAAAACCCAGGGCAAGGATGAGGCCAACCACAAGCCCACCTACCCAGCCCTGCTCGGTCTCGACGCGGCCAAGGCCTACGCCCTGGAGCTGCGCGACCAGGCCCTGCACGCGTTGCGCCCCTTCGATTCAGACGCCGAGCCGTTGCGCGAGCTGGCCCGTTTTATCGTCGAACGACGCAACTGATTGTCCGGAGCTGCGCCTCTGCCAAGGGGCCACAGCCCTTGTCAAACGGGCCTGCTGCTTGTTGCTTAAAGCTTGCGGCTACTTTCAGGTAAACTGCCGCATCTTTTGCACCTGATAACGACCCACCCGATGCCGACGACCTTCCACGAGATCCCCCGTGAACGCCCGCTGACGCCCCTTCTAGACCGCGCCAACACGCCGGATGAGCTGCGCCGTCTGGGTGAGGCCGAGCTGGAAACCCTGGCCGACGAGCTGCGTCAGTACCTGCTGTACACGGTGGGCCAGACTGGCGGGCATTTTGGCGCGGGCCTCGGCGTGATCGAGTTGACCGTGGCCCTGCATTACGTCTTCGACACCCCGGACGACCGCCTGGTGTGGGATGTGGGCCATCAGGCCTATCCGCACAAGATCCTCACCGGCCGCCGCGAACAGATGGCCAGCCTGCGCCAGAAGGACGGCATCGCCGCCTTCCCGCGCCGCTCGGAAAGCGAATACGACACCTTCGGCGTCGGCCACTCCAGCACCAGCATCAGCGCGGCGCTGGGCATGGCCATCGCCGCCCGCCTGCAGGGCAGCCGGCGCAAGAGTGTGGCGGTGATCGGCGATGGCGCCCTGACCGCCGGCATGGCCTTCGAGGCGCTGAACCATGCCAGCGACGTCAACGCCAACATGCTGGTGATCCTCAACGACAACGACATGTCGATCTCCAAGAATGTCGGCGGCCTGTCCAACTACCTGGCCAAGATCATCTCCAGCCGCACCTACGCCAGCATGCGCGAAGGCAGCAAGAAGATCCTCTCGCGCCTGCCCGGCGCCTGGGAGATCGCGCGCAAGGTCGAGGAACACGCCAAGGGCATGCTGGTGCCCGGCACCCTGTTCGAGGAACTGGGCTGGAACTATATCGGCCCCATCGATGGCCACGACCTGCCGACCCTGTTGGCGACGCTGCGCAATATGCGCGACCTGGAAGGCCCGCAGTTCCTCCATGTGATCACCAAGAAGGGCAAGGGCTTCGCCCCGGCCGAGCTTGACCCCATCGGCTACCACGCCATCACCAAGCTCGACCCGATCAACAAGCCCCAGGGCGAGCCGAAGAAGGCCGCCGGGCCGAAATATTCCGCCGTGTTCGGCCAGTGGCTGTGCGATATGGCCGCCCAGGACGAGCGCCTGGTGGGCATTACCCCGGCGATGAAGGAAGGCTCGGACCTGGTGGCCTTCAGCGAGCGCTACCCGGCGCGCTACTTCGATGTGGCCATTGCCGAACAGCACGCCGTGACCCTGGCCGCTGGCATGGCCTGCGAAGGCGCCAAGCCGGTGGTGGCGATCTACTCCACCTTCCTGCAGCGCGCCTATGACCAGCTGATTCACGATGTGGCGGTACAGAACCTCGACGTGCTGTTCGCCATCGACCGCGCCGGCCTGGTCGGCGAAGACGGCCCGACCCACGCCGGCAGCTTCGATCTGTCCTACCTGCGCTGCATCCCCGGCATGCTGCTGATGACCCCCAGCGACGAAAACGAACTGCGCCGCATGCTCAGCACCGGCCACCTGTACAACGGCCCGGCCGCCGTGCGCTACCCCCGCGGCAGCGGTTCCAATGCCGCCATCGAGCCCGGCCTGGAACCTCTGGAAATCGGCAAGGGCATGGTTCGTCGCCAGGGCAAGCAAACCGCACTGCTGGTCTTCGGCGTACAGCTGGCCGAGGCCCTCAAGGTGGGCGAGGTTTTGGATGCGACTGTGGTCGATATGCGCTTTGTCAAACCCCTGGACGAAGCCCTGCTGCGCCAACTGGCCGCCGAGCATCAGCTGCTGGTGAGCATCGAGGAGAACAGCATCATGGGCGGTGCAGGCAGTGCCGTCAGCGAATTCCTCGCCGGCGAGAACATCCTCAAACCGATGCTCCACCTGGGCCTGCCGGACTATTACGTCGAACACGCCAAGCCGGCGCAGATGCTGGCCGAATGCGGGCTGGACGCCGCCGGCATCGAAGCCGCCATTCGCGAGCGCCTGGCCAGCCTTTGAGCATGAATACCGCTCATCCCTGGCTGAGCCTGACTTGCTTGTAATTCATCCAGCCGCGCATTAAGGTGCGCGGCGTTTTACTTCCGCCAAGGTGCGCCCCTGTTCTGGGCGTTAAACGGGAAGCCGGTGCGCTTGAACAAGCCATCCCGGCACTGCCCCCGCAACGGTAATTGACCGCAGGCATTCCTGCACGCCGCCTTACAAGCCACTGGAGCAATCCGGGAAGGCGAGGCGGCGAGGGTCGAGAGTCCGGAGACCGGCCTGGCTGGATGTGACTGGTGTTGCGGAGGGCATCACCGTCAAGCTCAGGCGCTGCCCGCACGCCCGTTCTTGCCTCTGCCCTTCTCAAAAGTCTTCCGACCTTTTGAGGATTCTCTACGTGAAATTGTCCCGCCTTGCCTTGGCTGTAGCTCTGCTGCCGCTGGCTGCTCATGCTGACTCATTCGAAGTGCAGCCATTGGTTGTGACCTCCGGGCGGCAGGCCGAGCCGATCGAGCAAACAACTGCTGCCACCACGGTATTTACCCGCCCGGACATCGAACGCCTGCAAGTGCGCAGCGTGCCCGAACTGCTAAACCGTGTACCCGGCATTTCTATCGTACAGAACGGCGGTCGCGGCAGCCTGACCAGCGTGTTTATGCGGGGCGCCAATGCCAATCAGACATTGGTACTCATTGATGGCGTACGCCTTAACGCGGCCGCCAGTGGCCTGGCCCGCCTGGAGTTTCTGAGCCCCGAACAGATAGAGCGGGTTGAGGTGGTACGCGGCCCCCGCTCGGCGCTTTATGGCGCCGACGCCATCGGCGGGGTTATCCAGATTTTCACACGCCGTGGCGAAGCTGGACTGCAGCCACGCCTGAGCCTGTCCGCAGGCACTCAGCAGACCTTCGAGCGCAGCCTAGGTATTTCCGGCGGCAACGAACAAACTCGCTTCGACCTAGGCGCCAGCCTCGACGAAAGCGCAGGCTTTGACCGCTCCGAAGATTCCCGAGGGCGCGATGGCGACCACGATGGCATGCGCCGCAAAGCCCTTAATCTTAGTGTTGAGCATCGCTTTCATGAGCGCTTGAAGGGCGGCTTCAATTTGCTCGATCAGCGCGGCGACACCGAATATGACGACCTGTTCAGCTTCGATCCGGGCAACCCCAGCGAACGCTTCAGCCTATCCAGCGTCGCGGGCCACTTGGAAGCTCAGCTTCTGGATGCCTGGAGCAGTCGCGTGGAAATCGGCCATGTCGAAGACAAGAGCGACAACCGCGATGACTTCAACGCGTCGAACAACTTTGCCTTCAACACCTACCGCGACTCCGCCAGCTGGCTGAACACCCTGACCCTGGGCGAGGCTCATCAGCTGCTGCTCGGCGCGGACTGGTATGAAGACCGCCTCACCAGCAGCACCGCCTTCAGCAGAAATGAGCGCTGGAACCAGGCAGCTTTCGCCCAGCATCGCTTTCAGGGTGATGGCTTCGCCACCGAATTGGGCCTACGCCATGACGACAACGAACAGTTCGGCAGCGAAAGCACGCTAAACGCGGCGCTGACCCTCAACCTCAGCCAACAACTGGATCTTTTGCTCAGCTATGGCGAAGGCTTCCACGCACCGACCTTCAATGACCTGTACTTCCCAACGTCAGCGTTTTACGGCGGCAATCCGGATCTCGCACCCGAGCGCTCGAAAACCTATGAAGTGCAATTACGCGGCGAACATCTGAATACCCTCTGGAGCCTTGCCGCGTATCGCACCGACGTAAAAAACCTGATTACCGTAGTCAGTGACCCAGTGACTTTCTTCAGCCAACCGCAGAACGTCAGTCAAGCACGCCTGCAGGGCCTGGAGCTGAGCCTTGAACGCAACCTGCTGGGCTGGCAGGCTGTCTTGGCCGCTGGCTGGGTCGATCCACGTGATCGTGAAAGCGGGCATACCTTGCCGAGACGCGCCAAGCACAGCCTCAACCTGGATCTTGATCGTCAATTCGGCAACTTTGCCGCAGGCCTGACCTGGCAAGCGGTTTCCAGCCGTTACGACGACCCTGCGAATACACGCGAAATGGCCGGTTATGGCCTCCTGGGCCTGCGCGGCAGCTGGCAAATGAATAAAGAGCTGCAATGGCAGGTGAAAATCGACAACCTGCTGGACAAAGGCTACAGCCTGGCGACCTACAGCCGCCCGAACGATGCGTTCTTCAATAGCGTGACGCGCTATGGCTTCCAAGAGGAAGGCCGTAGCGCGATGCTATCGCTGACCTGGACGCCTGCCATTTAAGGGGTTGGCGTATGCAGCCGCTCGACTGCATACGCCTTAAACCCGCACGCCACGGGCTAAATTCTATGCGTAGAAGAATCTGCTCAGCGCGCCGCCCCCAAGCGCTCGCATAATTTACCCAGCGCCCCCAGCATCTGGAAACTCGGCCGTTCCAGGCCATCGTCCGGCACCAACCAGAGCTGCTCACGCTCAACCGCGGCCAGACCAGGCCAGATACGCCAGGCGTCCAGCTGCCCTTGCGCACCGGCCAGAATCACCTCGGGATTGCGTGCCAGCACCGCCTCCACGCTGACCTGGGGTGCGGGCAGGGAGAGCTCGGCAAAGATATTCTCGGCACCACAGACGCCCAGGGCATCGCTGATGATCTGCTGCCCGCCAAGGGTATACAGCGGCACATCCCAGACCTGATAGAACAGACGCAGCGGCCGGGATCGGGCATAACGCTGACGCAGCTCTGCCAGGCCCCGATTGAAGCGGGCCTGCAAGCGCCGCCCCTGCTCGGCGCGACCAATACGCTGGCCCACCTCGGCGAACTGCTCGGCCAGCCCCGTCAGTTTGCGCGGTTCCACCACCCATAGCTGCAAACCCATGGCCTGCAGTTGCTGGCGCTGAGCCATGCTGATGCTGTCCGGCCCCAGCACCAGCAAGTCGGGCTGCAAACGCAGCAGGCTCTCCATCTCCAGCTGACCGAACTGCCCCACCGACGGCAGATGGGCCAGCTGTGGCGGGCGCACGCCACCATCGAGCAGGCCCACCAGCAGCTCGCCGGCGTCCAGTTCGAGCATGATTTCCGTGACGGAGGGGGCCAGGCTGACCACCCGTTCGACGGCCGTTACAGGCCAGGCCAGTAGCGTCAGCAGGCAGACAAGCAGCCCGCGCATCAACTCAGTTGTGCGGGAATGCGATAGAGGTAGAGCAATACCACGCTGGCCAGGGCCAGAAGGATCAGGGGTATGGCCTCCAGCCCGGCAAACACCGCTACAGCAGCGACCCAGGCCGGCAGCGCGGCACCGAGCATGGCCTGGCGGCGCACCCGGGCCAGGGCCAGCCAGGCGTCATGCTCTTCGGGGTTGTTCAACGCCTGCTCGGTGGCGATCAGGGCGCGCTTGTAGACGGAAAACAGCGGCAGGCTGACAAACATCGAGGCCAGCCCGGCGATAAACAGCGGCATGGTCAGTATCCCGACCTGGGTACCACTGCCAAACGCCAAGTTCAGCACAAACAGCGGCGCCAGAGTCACCCCGAGAAAGCGCCACCACTCCAGCGCCAGGCGCCGGCGCACCTGTGCGCGGGTCACAGGCTCTCCTCGACCTCGCCCTGATGCAGGCTGCCGAGCATATGCCCAAGCTTGCCGGCCTTGGTGGCGAGGTATTTGCGGTTATGCGGGTTGTGCTCGATCTGCAGGGGCACCCGGGTCGCCACGCTGATGCCCATATCGCCCAGGGCCTTGACCTTGCGCGGGTTGTTGGTCATCAGCTTGAGCTGGGTGATGCCCAGATGATCGAGCATCGGCAGGCAGATGGCATAGTCGCGCTGGTCGGCACCGAAGCCCAGACGCTCATTGGCCTCCACCGTATCGGCGCCACCATCCTGCAACTCATAGGCGCGGATCTTGTTCAGCAGACCAATGCCACGCCCTTCCTGGCGCAGGTACAGCAAGACGCCACGCCCTTCCTTGGCGATGGCACGCAACGCGGCTTCCAGCTGAAAACCGCAGTCGCAACGCAGGCTGAACAGCGCATCGCCGGTCAGGCACTCGGAATGCAGGCGGCCCAACACCGGCGCACCATCGGCCACTTCGCCGAAGGTCAGGGCGACGTGCTCCTTGCCGGTGGCTTCTTCGAGAAAGCCATGCATGGTGAACACACCAAAGGGCGTGGGCAGCTGGGAGGCGGCGACAAACACGACGGACACCGGATGCTCCTAAAGAAATGGCGAAAATGCAGGGTCGGCATTGTAACAGCAGGCCCGGCCAGGGGGTCAGCCTGAATTGCCGATGATAAGGATCGAGACGCTTGCACCTCTGCCAGCAAATGGCGTGGTGCGTGCTAGTACTTGGACTCCAGCACCAGCACATCCTGCTCGACCCGCCAGCCGACCCGGCTGAGGAAGCTCATCCCCAGCAGCGCGTCGGTGGGTGAACTGCCCTCCAGCACAACGGCCTCCACCCCCAGCACCTCCAGTTCGCCGACCTTGACCCGATCCAGGCTCACCTGCCAGCCACGCACCGTACCGCTGGCAGTACTGACCTGCAGCGGCCGGCCGACCACTCGGTAGTCGATGCCCAGGCGCCGGGCATGGCCGTCGTTGAGGGCAATGGACGTCGCCCCGGTATCCACCAGAAACTGCACCGACTGGCCGTTGACCGAACCGGCGATCCAGTAATGCCCACCCGCACCCTTGGCAATGCTGAGCTGCTTCTTCTCGGCCTCGACAAAACCGTCGCTGTATTCACGGCTCAGGCTGTAGTTGCGCTCGACGCCATCGACCCGCAGCACCGCGCCACGACTGTCGGCACTGACCACCACCACGCCGCCAGGGCCGGTCTGCCCCACCTTGACCAGTTTGCGCTGACCATCAACGCTGATCACCGCGGCACCGGGAAACAAGCCCACCACCCGCACCTGGCTCGCGGCATCGGCCAGACCGGCAACCAGACACAGGGCCAGCAGGGTCAATTTCAAACTGTGCATACGGGCTCTTCTCGCCTCAATCAAAAGGATAGGGTTGCTGCCAGCGGGCAAAGGGCTCACGCAGGCCACCACTGCGCGTCAACGCCTCCAGGCGCCGATCATACAACTCGGCCAGCGCACGCCCTCGCGGGGTATCGGCAAAGCCCAGGTAGATTGGCAACCAGGTCAGCTCACTGATGCGGTAGGCCTGGGCATCATCGGCCAGGGCAAGCACGCTCTGCACTTCGGTCAGCGCGTCCAGGTAATAATCCATATGCCCCAGCTGCAGCATGCCGAGAATACCCTCGCGGCGGATCACTTCCCGGTACTGGCGCAAATTTGGCAGATAACGCTGGTACTCATAGCCACGCATCCAGGCCAGGCGATACTGGCCCAGGCTATCCAGAACCGGCAGGGGCTTATCGGCCAGGCTCAGGGCGACAATCTGGTCGGCATCGTAGGCTTCCCGGGGGTAGAACACCCCTTCGTCAACCTCATTCAGATAGGAGCCAACCCAGGCATCGGCATGACCACGCTGCACCAGACCGATTGAGCGCATATAGGGCACGCTCTGGATGCTCAGCTCAACCCCGGCCGGCTCGAAGATCAGGCGCAAAATGTCCCACGCCAGGCCAGTGCCATCGGCATGGGTATGCCCTTCCCAGACCTCACTGGCGATACGAATCTGCTCAGGCTTGCTCGGCTCGGCCCACACCGGCAGACGGGCCATCAGGGCAATCAGCAAAAATACAGCGCAACGCCCCATGGACTATCTCCAGTCAGACGAACCAGGCCGCCATCAGCCCCAGCCCCCAGTAGCCGGCTATTGCCTGCAGGGCCAGCCAGGCTGCCAGGCCAGCCAGTATGTCATCCAGCATGATGCCGAAACCGCCATGCATCTGCCGATCCACCCAACTGATAGGCCAGGGCTTGAGGATGTCGAACAACCTGAACAATAAAAAGCCTAGCAGCAACCAGGCCCAGCCGTCGGGGGCCAGCCACAGGGTGATCCAGATGCCGACAAACTCGTCCCAGACAATGCCCTCGTGGTCGTGCACACCCAGCTCCCTGGCCACCTTGCCGCACAACCAGAAGCCAAATAGGCTGCCCAGCAGTAGCACCAGGCCATAGCCCCAGTGCGGCAACAGCTGCAGCAAGGGTACAAACAGCAGCCCGGCCAGCGTGCCCCAGGTGCCCGGGGCCTTGCGCATGGCACCCGAGCCGAAGCCAAAGGCGAGAAAATGCCATGGATTGCGCCACACCGAAGGCGGCACACGCGGCCCAGGCTGGGAAGTCGTAGTGTCTGTCACGCCGAACCCTCGAAATGTTGATAGCCCGCGACGGGCAAGGCCATGCACTGGCCCTGCTCATTCAGCAGTTGCACGCCCTGCCCCGCCACCACCTGGCCGACCACCACCAGCGGCCAGCCGGCGGCTTGCAACGCCGATAACTCGCCCGGCGGCAAGGTAAAGGCCAAACGGTAATCATCGCCACCACTGAGGGCGCAGAGACGAGCGCTGTCCAGCCCATGCAGGGTTTTGAGGGCAGAGGATAATGGCAAGCGCGCCTGCTCGATCTGCAGCGCCACCCCAGAGGCGGCGGCAATATGCCCGCAATCGGCCAGCAGACCATCGGAAATATCCAGCGCTGCCGTGGCTCTGCCGCGCAGGGCCTGGCCCAGTGCCAGCTGCGGCTGGGGCGACCAGTAACGGGTCAGCAGCGCTTCAGCCAGCGCCGGCTCGGCCTGCAACTGCCCCAACACCAGGGGCAAAGCCCCGGCCGCATCCCCCAACTCACCACCGACACACAGCAAGTCACCGACCCGCGCACCGCTGCGGGTCAGGGCCTGGCCCCTGGGCAGCCGGCCAAACACTGTCAGGGTCAGGCTCAGGGGGCCGCGAGTGGTATCGCCGCCAATCAGGCGCAATCCGCAGCTTTGCGCCATCTGGTTCAGGCCACGGGCAAAGGCCTGCAGCCAGTCGGCGCGGGCGGCGGGCAGGGTCAGGGCCAGGGTAAAACCGATAGGCGTGGCGCCCATGGCCGCCAGATCGCTGGCGGACACGGCCAGGGCACGCTGGCCCAGCAGAAAGGGGTCGGCGGCCTCGGGAAAATGCACCCCGGCCACCAGGCTGTCGGTGGACACCGCCAGCTGTTCGCCAGCCGGGATATCCAGCAGGGCACAGTCGTCGCCAATGCCCAGAGCCACGCCTTCGCCCGCCTGCGCACAGGGCGCGGCGGCGAAGTAGTGACGGATCAGCTCGAACTCACCCATGAGATAGCCGCGATCTGCTGCGCGTCGGTCCTACTGTGTTGAAAGCAGGTTCGAAATGCTCATGTGCTGCAGCACACTCCGCTTCCTCGCCTGCTTTCGCCTTGCAGGACTCTAGCTCGCAAGATCGTAAGCCAAGCACTGCCAAGACCTTAACGCTTGAACGCGCGAACTTCATCGGCCCGCAGGCGCGGCGCCAGCTTGTCCAGCACGCCATTGACAAACTTATGCCCGTCGGTGGCGCCGAACACCTTGGCCAGCTCGATGCCTTCGTTGATCACCACGCGGTAGGGAATATCCACGCGGTTCTTCAGCTCGTAGGTGGACAGGCGCAGGATCGACAGCTCGACCGGGTCGATCTCGGCCAGGGGGCGGTCGAGCAGGGACTCGAAGGCGCCGTCGATTTCCGTTTTCTGCCGCGGCACACCGTGCAGGATCTCGTGGAAATAGGCACCATCCACCGCGCTGAAATCGTTGTCGACGCGAAACTGCGCCTCGATTTCATTCAGCGCCTGCCCCGCGATATGCCAGGAGTACAGGGCCTGCATGGCCAGGGTACGGGCCTGACGACGGGCCAGGGTCTTGCCGCTGGGGGCTTTCGGGCCTTTGCTCTGGGGCTTCTGGCCGCCGTTATCGCTCTGGCTCACTTGGCCTCCAACTGCGCCAGCAGGCTGATCATTTCCAGAGCGGAAAGGGCAGCTTCGGCGCCCTTGTTGCCGGCCTTGGTGCCGGAACGTTCGATGGCCTGCTCGATGGAGTCGACGGTGAGCACACCGAAGGCCACCGGCACGCCGAATTCCATGGACACCTGGGCCAGGCCCTTGGTGCATTCACCGGCAACATATTCGAAGTGTGGGGTGCCGCCACGGATCACCGCACCGAGGGCGATGATGGCGTCAAAATCGCCACGCTGGGCAACCTTCTGCGCTACCAGGGGAATCTCGAAGGCGCCTGGGGCGCGGATGATGGTGATATCGCTCTCGCTCACGCCATGACGCACCAGGGCATCAACGGCGCCGCTGACCAGGCTTTCCACGACGAAGCTGTTGAAGCGGCCAACCACCAGGGCGTAGCGGCCCTTGGGGGCGATAAAAGTACCTTCGATGGTCTTCAGGGTCATAGCGAGTTCTCACAGTGTTTAAAGAGCCAGGGCCTAGGTGCCCTGAAATAAAAATAGGTGCTCACAAATGGAGCGGATGTTGCTCCCCTCTCCCTGTGGGAGAGGGGCTGGGGGAGAGGGCAACGGTATCCACCGAACTACCCTCTCCCGCCCTGCGGGCACCCTCTCCCGCACGCAGGAGAGGGACATCAGCATTGGCCCTGCGGGCCGCTTTTATTCAGCCGGCAGGTATTCTACAACCTCCAGGTCGAAACCGGATATTGCGTTGAACTTCATCGGCGAGCTCATCAGGCGCATCTTGCGCACGCCCAGGTCACGCAGGATCTGCGAGCCGGCACCAACGGTGCTGTAGGTGGTCGGGTTGGCTGCGGCTTTCGCTTCGCCGCCCAGCTGACGCTCCAGGTGGGCCAGCAGGTCCGGGCCGGTCAGCGGGTTGCCCAGCAGCAGCACCACGCCGCTGCCGGCCCTGGCCACCTCGGCCATGGCCGCGCGCAGGCTCCAGCGGCCACCCTGCTTGACCATAAACAGGTCGCGCAGCGGGTCCATATTGTGCACCCGCACCAGGGTCGGCTCCTCGGCGCAGATCTTGCCCAGGGTCAGGGCCATATGCACGTCGTTCTCCACCGAATCGCGGTAGGTGACCAGGTTGAACTGGCCCAGCTCGCTGTCCAGCACCTGCTCGCTGACGCGCTCCACGGTGCGCTCGTGGATCAGGCGGTAGTGGATCAGGTCGGCAATGGTGCCGATCTTCAGGTTGTGCTCTTCGGCGAACTTTTCCAGCTCCGGGCGACGGGCCATGGTGCCGTCGTCGTTCATGATCTCGCAGATCACCCCGCTCGGCTCGAAACCGCCCATGCGCGCCAGGTCGCAGGCCGCCTCGGTATGGCCGGCTCGGGCCAGCACGCCGCCAGGCTGGGCCATCAGCGGGAAGATATGGCCGGGGCTGACGATATCGTCGGCCACCGCATTGCGCGCCACGGCGGCCTGCACGGTACGTGCGCGGTCGGCGGCGGAGATGCCGGTGGTCACCCCGGTGGCGGCTTCGATGGACACGGTGAACTTGGTGCCGAAGCCGGAGCCGTTGCGCGGCGCCATCAGCGGCAGCTTGAGCAGCTCGCAGCGCTCGCGGGTCATCGGCATGCAGATCAGGCCGCGGGCGAAGCGCGCCATGAAATTGATGTGCTCGGCAGTCACGCATTCGGAGGCAATGATGATATCGCCTTCGTTCTCGCGGTCCTCGTCATCCATCAGGATGACCATCTTGCCGGCGCGGATGTCTTCGATCAGTTCTTCAGCGGTGTTGAGCGCCATGGGGCGTCTCCTTAATTCTTCAGGTAGCCGTGTTCGGCCAGAAAGCTTTCGGTCAGGCCCGATGCCTTGGGTTCGGCGGCCTTGTCGCCGAGCAGCAGGCGCTCCAGGTAACGCGCCAGCAGGTCCACTTCGAGGTTGACCTGACGCCCCGGGCGGTAGTCGACCATGATGGTCTCGGCCAGGGTGTGCGGCACGATGGTCAGCTCGAATTCGGCGCCATTGACCGCGTTGACCGTCAGGCTGGTGCCGTCGACGGTGATCGAGCCCTTGTGCGCGATGTACTTGGCCAGCTCACGGGGCGCGCGGATCCTGAACTGCACGGCGCGGGCATTGTCCTCGCGGGAGATGACCTCACCGATACCATCGACATGACCACTGACCAGATGACCGCCCAGGCGGCTGGTCGGGGTCAGGGCCTTTTCCAGGTTGACCGGGCTGCCGGCCTTGAGGTCGATAAAGGCGGTGCGCGCCAGGGTTTCGCGGCTGACATCGGCCCAGAAGCCATCACCCGGCAATTCCACGGCGGTCAGGCACACGCCGTTGACGGCAATGCTGTCGCCCAGCTTCACGTCGGCCAGATCCAGCTTGCCAGTGGCCACATAGACCCGTACATCGCCGCCCTTGGGGGTCAGCGCACGGATACTGCCAATGGCTTCAATAATCCCGGTAAACATCACACCTCCCCTGATCGCGACTCGTGGCAGGCAACAGGCCCGCCGCAAGAAAAATACAAGACATCACGCCACTCCTGTTTGCTGACAAACAGGGCGTATGGGAGCGAAAGGGATTTCACGGGCGCAGTCAGGCCGCGCCCCTGGAGGGAATCCCGCTCTCTCTTTATCCGGACTCTAACCGTCGGCCCCGGAATCACACCGGGTCTGCTGACCTTGCCTGGCTGTGTTCAAACAGCCCCGGCAAGCGCTCGCGGGCTAGACGCAAAAGCATCATTACCGCCGGTGGGGAATTACACCCCGCCCTGAGAACGTACAGGCCACCTGCGTGGCCGAGTGGCGTTTTACCACAATTGCCGCCGCCCTGCATGGTCAGGCGACCGCGTGAATGGGCCGAGATCACTCGACGGGCTGGGGCACCGCCACAATCCGCCAGTCATCGCCCACCGCACGCATTTCCACGATTTTCAGCGCGGGGGCCTCAGCCATGCGCCCCAGAGGCAGGTCGAGCAGCGGCCGGGCGCTGGAGCCGAGGAACTTGGGGGCGACAAACAACTGGTACTCATCCACCAGGTTCTGCCGGGTAAAAGCACCCGCTAGACGCGGCCCAGCCTCCACCAGCACTTCATTGGCGCCGCGCTCAGCCAGCTCCAATAGCAGCTTACGCAGATCAACATGGCCGTTGCTGCCGGGCACGGCCAATAGTTCATGGCCATCGTCCAGATAGCGAAAGCGTGCCGAGGCTGCTGCACAGGTGGCCACCATGGCCGCGCCGGCCTGAAAGAAAGGCGCACTCAGGGGCACGCGCAGGCGACCGTCCACCAGCACCCGCAGAGGCTGCCGGGACAGGGCCATAAAAGTCTGCTCGGTGTCCAGGCCCAGCTCGCTTTCGCGCAGGGTCAGGCGCGCACCATCGGCCAATACCGTATCGGCACCGGTGAGTACCACACTGGAGCGGGCGCGCAGACGCTGCACCGCCGAACGGGCTTGCGGCCCGGTAATCCACTGGCTCTCGCCATTGGCCATGGCGGTGCGGCCATCGAGACTCATGGCCAGTTTGACCCGGACCAAAGGCAAACCGTGCTCCATACGCTTAATAAAGCCGGCATTGAGGCTGCGCGCCTCAGCCTCCAGCACGCCGCTGTGCACCGCGATACCGGCATGCATCAAACGCAGCAGACCATTGCCGCCGACCTGGGGATTGGGGTCCTGCATGGCCGCCACCACCCGCGCCACCCCGGCATTGATCAGGGCATCGGCACAGGGCGGGGTGCGCCCATGATGGCTGCAGGGCTCCAGCGTGACATAAGCAGTGGCGCCGCGTGCCTGCTCGCCGGCCTGACGCAGGGCGTGCACTTCGGCATGGGGCTCACCCG
This sequence comes from Pseudomonas xionganensis, assembly GCF_009763245.1. Lineage (GTDB taxonomy): Bacteria > Pseudomonadota > Gammaproteobacteria > Pseudomonadales > Pseudomonadaceae > Aquipseudomonas > Aquipseudomonas xionganensis. The sequence goes on from NZ_WKJZ01000003.1 coordinate 402,746, forward strand.
CACGGGCATGCCAGCCCTCGCCGACGATGCGCCCATCACGGACGATGACGCAACCGACCCGGGGGTTGGGATGGGTGGAGTACAGACCTTTACGCGCCAGCTCCAGCGCGCGCGCCATATAGGCGTGATCGCTATTCATCATCAGCCCTTGGCGGGCTCACGGGACAATCGCTCAATCTCTTCGCGGAACTCGTTGAGGTCCTGAAAGCGCTTGTACACCGAAGCGAAGCGGATATAGGCCACCTCATCGAGTTTCTGCAGCTCAGCCATCACCAGCTCACCCAGCACCAGCGACTTGATTTCACGCTCGCCAGTGGCACGCAGCTTGTGCTTGATATGGGCGATAGCCGCTTCCAGGCGCTCAATGCTGACTGGGCGCTTTTCCAGGGCGCGCTGCATGCCGGCGCGCAGCTTGTCTTCATCGAAAGGCTGACGGCTGCCGTCCTGCTTGATCAAGCGCGGCATCACCAACTCAGCCGTTTCGAAGGTAGTGAAACGCTCCTCGCAGGCCAGGCATTCGCGCCGACGGCGCACCTGCTCGCCCTCGGCGACCAGGCGCGAGTCGATAACCTTGGTGTCGTTGGCACCGCAGAAGGGACAGTGCATAAATAAGGCAACCTTGGACGGGAAGCCGCCATGGTAGCGCATCCCGTGGGCAAGACAAGCCGCGCACTTTGCGCTATACAGGCGCCCATATCCGCCAACCGGGCCATTATCGTGATCAACCTAGCCAAAGCCCTGCACGCCACGCTGCTATGCAGCCTGTTCGGCCTGCTGTATGGCTGCGCCAGCCCTGCCCCTGTGAGCTCAAACGCCGTACAGCCGAGCCAGCACGCCCCAACGCCCGCCGCCACCCCCGTAGCCCCCGCTATCGTGCCGGCGCATCAGCGCGAACTCAGCGGCACCCTGCTCGGGATCCCCGCCCGGGCACAGGTGGAGCTGGCCTTGCTGGCCATCGACCCGAAGGGTCGGCCCTATTCCCTGCTGGCTCATATGCAGCTGCCGGCCAGTGGCGACAGCCTGGCCTTCCAGCTGCCCTTTGATGCCGAACGTTTCGCCCTGCACCGCCGGGTAGAGCTGCGCGCCCGCGCCCATCTGGATGGCCGCCTGATCCTGCGCCTGCCGCCGCAGCCCATCCCCCATGCCGAAAATCGCCAGCTGGGCAGCCTGCGCCTGGTGCCGGCGCCATGAGTGCGCCGCAACCTCTGCAACAGGCCCTGAGCGAACTGCTCGGTGATGCCCGCCTGAGCGCCACCGGCCTGCCCGGCACCGATATCCGCCTGTGGCTGATCGACGCCGAGAATATGGACCGCGCCTTTAGCCCCGAGGAAACCCGGCGCATTCTCGACGAGCCGCCCTACTGGTGCTTCTGCTGGGCCAGCGGCCTGGTGCTGGCGCGCTGGCTGGCCGAACGTCCCGAGTGGGTGCGCGGCAAGCGCGTGCTGGATTTCGGCGCAGGTTCCGGGGTGGCGGCCATCGCTGCGGCCAAGGCCGGCGCCCTTGAGGTGGTGGCCTGCGACCTGGACCCGCTGGCCATCGCCGCCTGCCGGGCCAATGCCGCGCTCAATGGGGTTGAGCTGAGCTACTCGGAAGACTTCTTCGCCGAGGCCGATCGCTTCGACCTGATCATAGTCGCCGACGTGCTCTACGACCGGGCCAACCTGCCGCTGCTCGACCAGTTCCTCAGCCGCGGGCATCAGGCCCTGGTGGCCGACTCTCGGGTCAAGGACTTCCAGCACCCGCTGTACCAGCACCTGGGTCAACTGGAAGCCTGCACCTGGCCCGACCTGGCCGAGCCGGCCGAATTCCGCCAGGTCAATCTGTACCATGCCCAGCGTGCCTGAACCCCAGGACACGGGCCTGCTGCGCCTGTTTTTCGCCCTGCCCTGCCCGCCTGAACAGACCGCCGCCATCTGCCAGTGGCGCGCCGGCCAGGCGTTGCCCGGGCGCCCGGTGCCCGAAGCCAACCTGCACCTGACCCTGGCCTTTCTCGGTGCCCAACCGGCGAGCCTGCTGCCCGAACTGTATCGGCTCGCGCAGACAGTGCACTGCCCGGCCTTTGAACTGCGCCTGGAGCATCTGGACAGCCTCGGCCATGGTTTTATCTGCCTGCGACCAAGCCGAACGCCTGTCGCCCTCGACCAGCTGGCCACCCTGTTGCGCGAAGCCCTGTTCGAGCACGGCCTGGTGCTGCCGGATAGCCGCACCTTTGTGCCCCACCTGACCCTGACGCGCCAGGCACCCCAGCACCTGCATGGCCAGGCGCCGCTATTCGCCTGGCCGGTTACCCACTTCGGCCTGTACCAGTCCTATAACGATGCAGAGGGCGTGCATTATCGCGAGCTAGCCAGCTGGCCCTTGCGTCCGCCCACGCCCGCCCCCATCTAACAGACCACTGAAAAACTACCTGCGTTGGCAATCCTGCGTTAAAAGCGACCTCACAGCCGAAGGCTGAACGCGCTTTAGCGCGGCCCCGAAGGGGTGAGCGAAGCGAATCAAATGCTCATGTACAACTTGTACACTCCGCTTTTGACTCACTACGTTCGCCCTGCGGGCCAGCCTGCGGCTGTTACTCCGCTTCGCTACGTAGCGGCCGCTTTTGCCTTGTCTTGCCTGCCTCGCCAACGTTTTTCAACGGCCTGTTAAGATGCAGCCCTTACTCAAGCGAGAACCCCGATGAGCGACCTGCCCTATATCTTCGACGTCTCCGGTGCCACCAGCTTCGAGCAGCTGGTGATCGAGAACTCCTTCCACAAGCCGGTGCTGGTGGACTTCTGGGCCGAGTGGTGCGCGCCGTGCAAGGCGCTGATGCCGCTGCTGGCGCAGATCACCGAGGGCTACCGCGGTGAATTGCTGCTGGCCAAGGTCAATTGCGATATCGAGCAGGACATCGTTGCCCGCTTCGGCATTCGCAGCCTGCCCACAGTGGTTTTGTTCAAGAACGGCCAGCCGGTGGACGGCTTTGCCGGCGCCCAGCCGGAGTCGGCCATCCGCGAAATGCTCAAACCCCATGTGGCCGAGCCGGCGCCCCTGGCGGCCGACCCCATGGAAAGCGCCCGCGCCCTGTTCGACGAAGGCCGTATCGCTGAAGCCGAGGCCGTGCTAAAGCAGCTGCTGACCGAGAACAACGAACATGCTGCCGCGCTGATCCTCTATGCCCGCTGCCTGGCCGAGCGCGGCGAACTGGGTGAAGCAGAAGCCGTGCTCAATGCGGTGAAAGGCGACGAACACAAGCAGGCCCTGGCCGCCGCCCGCGCCCAGCTGACCTTCCTGCGCCAGGCCGCCAGCCTGCCCGAGGTGGCCAGCCTGAAAACCCGCCTGGCGCAGAATGGTGAAGATGACGAGGCCTGTTACCAGCTGGCCATTCAGCAACTGGCCCGGCAACAGTACGAACCGGCTCTGCAGGCCTTGCTGCAGCTGTTTATCCGCAACCGCAGCTATGCCGAGGGTGCGGCGCACAAGACCCTGCTGCAGGTCTTCGACCTGCTGGGCAACGACCACCCGCTGGTCACCGCCTATCGCCGCAAGCTGTATCAGGCGATTTACTGACGGCGCAAACGGTAGGGTGGAAAACCGCGAAGCGTTTTCCACCACCTCCCGGCATCGGTGCTCAGCCCAGCCAGTGATAGATGGCCGCGTCTGCTCCGGCCTGCACGCGAATCTGCTCACAGTGGCGCATGCGCACCAGCAGGCGCTTGCCGGCCTGCTCACTACCGGCCATGGCGACCAGTTGCCTGAGCAGTTGCGGGCCGTCCATCTGCCCAGCCTCACGCAGCAGTTGCAAAGCGTTCTGCCACAGCGGCTGCTCGTCAGTGGCGGGGCGAGCCGGCGGCGCACTCTCTGCAGTCCAGTGCGCCCCCAGGCGCGTCCAGTCCTCGGCATCCAGCTCAAGGGTCAAGTCCACCGGCCAGGCCCCTATATGTCCGCGCACTCTGATCATTTCAGCCTCCCCCTGTCATCAGCCCGCATGCTCCCACGGCAGTTGCCGCAGAGAAAGCTCGACTGGCCAGATCACGCACAAAGTTGTTATAACGTAACAATTAAATCCCCTGCACGGAGACCGCCATGCGCCACCTGATTCTCGCCCTGCCCCTCACCCTGCTGCCACTGACCCTTGCCCAAGCCCACCAGCACGCTCATCAAGACGAGCACAACCATGGCCACGACCATGATCACGCCGAGCACGCCAGCCTCGACGCCCACGAACACGGCGCCGCAGAACTCAATGTGGCACTCGATGGCCAGACCCTGGAGATCGAACTGAAAAGCCCAGCCATGAATCTGGTTGGTTTCGAGCATGCCGCCCAGAGCGAGGCCGACAAGGCCAGAGTGACCGAAGTGCATAACCAGTTGGCAAACCCGCAGCCCCTGTTTGGCCTCGGCACAGGCAATTGCACGGTCGGCGAGCAGACGCTGGAAAGCCCGCTATTTGCCGACACCAGGTTGCATCAAGCGCACGACCACGAGCACGCTGCGCACCAGGCTGACGAACATAAGGATGAGCACAGCGATATTCATGCCCACTACCAGTTCAGCTGCCAGCAGCCGCACGACTTGCAACAACTTGACCTGGCCGAATTGTTCAACCGTTTCCCCGGCATGGAGAAAATTCAGGTACAACTGATCGGCCCCAAGGGTCAGCAGGGCCTGGAACTCAGCCCTGGCAACAGCACCCTCAACTTCTAATCCCATGCGAGTAGTAGACCGGCCGGGGCAACCCGGCCGTTTGGTTTATGAGCCAACCTCTGATCGAACTGTCCAATCTTGGCTTCGCCTGGCCCAGCCAGGACGAGTTGCTGGATATCCCCGCCTTTCATCTGCAGCGTGGCGAGTGTGTGTTTCTCAAGGGCCCCAGCGGCAGCGGCAAGACCACCCTGCTGGGTTTGCTCGGCGGCGTGCAGAAGCCTCAGCGCGGCAGCATTCAGGTGCTCGGCCAGGAACTGAGTCGTCTGTCGGCCGGCGCCCGTGACCGCTTCCGGGTCGACCATACCGGTTATATCTTCCAGCAGTTCAACCTGCTGCCGTTTCTCTCGGTACGCGAGAATGTCGAACTCCCCTGCCACTTCTCCAGCCTGCGCGCCCAGCGGGCCCGCCAGCGACACGGCAGTGTCGGCCAGGCCGCCGCCGCCCTGCTTGCCCACCTGGGGCTGGGGCAGCCCGGCTTGCTGCAGCGCCGCGCCGATGAACTGTCCATCGGTCAGCAACAGCGGGTGGCCGCCGCCCGCGCCCTGATCGGCCAGCCGGAGTTGGTGATTGCCGACGAACCCACCTCGGCCCTGGACGCGGACGCCCGCGAGGCCTTTCTGCAACTGCTGTTCGGGGAATGCCGCGAAGCCGGCTCCAGCCTGCTGTTTGTCAGCCATGACCAGAGCCTGGCGCGCCTGTTCGACCGCAGCCTGTCGCTGGCTGAACTGAACCAAGCCACCCGCCCCGCAGACCATTGAGAAACTAACTAAGTTGCCCCTCTTTTAGAAAAGAAAGGGGCGTTAAAAACAGGCTCAAAATGCTCATTTACACCATTAACCGCCGATTTCTCGCCGCTTTAACCAGCCGAAGGCTGTTATTAACGCTGCGCCTTGCCTCGGCTGCCTCGCCTATGTTTCTCAACGGCCTGTTCACGGAGATTTAGGATGTATCTACTTCGTTTGGCCCTGGCCAGCCTGGGCAACCGCCGTTTTACCGCCCTGCTCACGGTATTCGCCATCGCGCTCTCTGTATGTTTGTTGCTCGCGGTCGAGCGGGTACGCACCGAGGCCAGGGCCAGCTTCGCCAACACCATCAGCGGCACCGACCTGATCGTTGGCGCCCGCTCGGGCAGCGTCAACCTGCTGCTGTATTCGGTATTTCGTATCGGCAACGCCACCAACAATATCCGCTGGGACAGCTTCGAGCGCTTTGCCGAGCATCGTCAGGTCAAGTGGGCCATCCCCATCTCCCTCGGCGACTCCCACCGCGGCTACCGGGTGATGGGCACCAGCCCCAGCTATTTCGAGCACTACCGTTACGCCCGCAGCCAGCAGCTGCAACTGCGCGAGGGCCGTGCCTTCAGCGATGACCCCTTCGAGGTGGTGCTGGGCGCCGAAGTGGCCCAGGCCCTGGGCTATGCCCTGGGCGAGAAAATCGTCCTGGCCCATGGCGTGGCCCGTATCAGTCTGCTCAAGCATGACGACAAGCCCTTTACCGTGGTCGGCATCCTGGCCCGCACCGGCACCCCGGTGGACCGCACCCTGCATATTTCCCTGGCCGGCATGGAAGCCCTGCATATCGACTGGCAGAACGGCATGCCGGCCCGCGGCGCGGCGCAGGTCAGTGCTGACCAGGCCCGGGCCATGGACTTGCAACCCAGGCAGATCACCGCCTTCCTCCTGGGCCTCAACAGCAAGATCGCCACCTTCAGCCTGCAGCGGGAGATCAACGAGTTCCGTGGCGAGCCGCTGCTGGCGATCCTGCCCGGCGTGGCCCTGCAGGAGCTGTGGAGCCTGATGGGCACGGCGGAGAAAGCCCTGTTTGTGGTGTCCCTGTTTGTCGTGCTGACCGGCCTGATCGGCATGCTCACGGCCATCCTCACCAGCCTCAACGAGCGGCGCCGGGAGATGGCCATCCTGCGTTCGGTGGGCGCCCGGCCCTGGCATATCGCCAGCCTGCTGATCGTCGAAGCCTTTACCCTGGCCCTGGCGGGCGTGCTGCTCGGTCTGTTGCTGCTGTACCTGGGCATCGCCGGCGCCCAGGGCTATGTGCAGGCCAACTATGGGTTGTATCTGCCGCTCAGCACACCCAGCCGCTATGAGTGGACGCTACTCGGCGCTATTCTGTCTGCCGCCCTGCTGATGGGTTGTGTGCCGGCCTGGCGGGCCTACCGCCAATCCCTGGCCGACGGCCTGTCGATCCGACTCTGATGCTGTTGAGGTAATCCCATGCTGCGCCCGCTGTTTGCCCTTCTGCTGCTGGCCCTGACCAGCCCTCTGCTGGCTGCCGAGGTGCGCGAGCTGACCTGGCTGGAAATGGTACCCGCCGATGCGCCGCCGCAGGCGGTGGAGCCAGCGCCGATCCATGATCTGTCGCAACTGGCCGACGCCCTGGCCGAGTCCGGCCCGGCAGCCATGCAGCAGTCACCGGCGGCCCCGGTGGTGGAGGAACTGGATGGCCAGCAGGTCAAGCTACCCGGCTATATCGTGCCGCTGGATGTGACCGACGAGGGCCGGGTGATCGAGTTCCTGCTGGTGCCCTACTTCGGCGCCTGCATCCATGTGCCGCCCCCCCCGTCCAACCAGATCGTGCATGTCACCACCGAACTGGGTGTGCTGCTTGATGCCCTCTACCAACCGTTCTGGATCGAAGGCCCGCTGAAGGTCGAACATGTCAGCAGCGAACTGGCGGAGGTGGGTTACCAGATGCAGGCGAGCAAGATCTACGCCTATGAGCTGCCGGAGAGCTGACCCGGTAGATACGCAATGCCCTGCATCTGCCTGGTGAGGTGGGTTTACCCACCTGCAAGACCTGAGGCTGAATAAACGGTGGATGGCTGCGGCCATCCACCCTACGGGCTAGGATTTAACACCCAGGCAGGAGAGCGAATCTTTTGTAGGCTGGACAACCGCGCAGCGTTGTCCACCGCCCCCAACAACCTCAAGCAAATACCAGACGCCGGCAACTCAGCCGCGGCTGGCCAGACGATTTTCCCGCTGACTCAACTCGCTTTCCGCCCAGGCGCGCCAGGCGCGGACCTGACTGCGCGCGGCGCCAGCCTGCTCGGCCCGGGCCAGCGCTTCCAACCCGGCCTGCCAGCGCTGCTGCTCCAGCTCCAGCTGGGCCAGGCTCAGCCAATGCTGGGCACTGCCGCTGCGCGGTGCCAATTGACGAAACACCCCGGCCGCCTGCTGACGCTCGCGGGCCTGCCACCAGAGCCGACCCAGGCGCTCCTCACGGACAGGGTTGCGCACCAGCAGGCCCTGCTCAAGCAGACCGGCGAGCAGTTTGGCGCCCTGCCAGGGTTGACCGGCGCCACTGGCCAGCAGCACCAGATTATCCAGCTCTGCGGCGGTGAAATTCACGCCCTTGGCATGGGCCGCACGCAGGGTGGCCAGGGCCTTGTCATGCCGTCCCTCCAGCTGCTGCAGAGCCGCCAGCTGGCGCCAGGTGCGCGCCTGGTTCGGTTGGCGGGCCAGCAGACGACGCTGCCAGCGCTCGGCAGCGGCGTAGCGTTTGAGCTCGGCATTGGCCGCCACGAGAAACTGTAGCCAGCTGTCCGCGGCGGCCGGGTTGAGCTGGATATAGCGCTCGGCCAGGGGCAGCGCCTTGGCCGGCTGGCCCTGGCCCTGATAGGCCTGCACCAGCATCTGCAGCACGTCCTCGCTTGCACCCACCTGCTGCGGGCTCAAGAGCGTCACCACGGCGGCATAACGCCTCTCGGCCAGATTCAGGCGCGCCAGGTTGAGGCGCTCATCGGCGGCCATGACGGCATCCAGCCGGCCGCTATCCAGGGCCTTGGCCAGCAACTCGATAGCCTGGGCATTGCGCCCTTCGGCCCAGGCCAGATAGGCCTGACTGCGCCAGACCAGCGCCTGTTCCAGGCTGCCCTGACGAGGCTTGAGGGCAGCCAGAGCGCGCCGAGCCGCCGCATAGTCACCCTGTTGCTGGGCACTTTGCGCGGCATTCAGGGCGCGCAGTACACCCGGTTCAACCGTCTGCCCGGCCGCCTGCACACCAGAGACGCCGCAGAGCAGCACCAGCAGTATCGCTCGAATCATCTCAACCTCCCCTCTGTAGACGGAAGTGCAGGGTCTTCACCGCATCCCGGGCCACGGCCAGGCCATTCTCGGTGCGCGGAGCAAAGCGCCAGCGCTGGGCGGCGCGACGGGCTTCACGCTCAAATACATTGCTCGGGCTGGCCTCGATCACGCGCAGGTTCTCCACACGTCCGGCGCGATTGATGGTGAAAGCCAGCTTGACGTGCCCCTCGATTCCGCGCTGCAAGGCATAGCGGGGGTACTCGGGGCGCACATCGTTGAGCGGCATCACCTCGCTTTCCGGGCCACCGGCTTGACCGCCCGCCTCTTCCACTGCCGGCGCACTGGGGGCCGCTGCGCCTGCCACCAGGCCACTGAGGCTGGGGGCTGGAGCGCTGTTCAGGGCGACATTGCTGCTCAGGCTGGGCAGCGGCAGATCCAGGTTCGGCAGTGCGCTGGGGGCGGCCGCCATCGGCGTGACGGCCTGCGGGGTGGGCGGCGTCTGGGGCTGCGGCGGTTGCGGCGCCTGCTGACGCGAGCGGGTCGCGGTGCTGCTGTTGTTGGCGTCCAGGCGAACAAAGTTGGCCACCACCAGGGGCTCATCGGTATGGCTTGGCTTGGGCGGCGCCACCATATAGAGCATCAGGCCGAACAGCATCAGGGCCATCAGGCAGCCGCCGAGCAGGGCCAGGGGCAGACGCATCACCGCGCCCCCGCCGCTGCGGCCAGTGCGACATCCTGCACCCCGGCCAGGCGTGCCTGATCCATCACTTGTACCACCAGGCCGGTGCGTGCCTCCTGATCGGCCTGCACCACCACCGCGCCCTCGGGCTGATCCATGCGCATACGCTCGACCTGGGCGCGCACGCTGCGTACATCGATGACTTTCTTGTCCATCCACACCTGACCGTCAGCGGTCACGGCAATCAGGATATTGCCCTTGTCCTGGGGATTGGCGGTTTGCGCCTGGGGGCGCTGCACCTCGACCCCGGCCTCCTTGATAAAGGAGCTGGTAACGATAAAGAAGATCAGCATGATAAAGACCACATCGAGCATCGGTGTGAGGTCGATGCCGGTGTCTTCTTCGGTTTGATGGTGGCGACGCATACGCATAATCGGCGCTCTCAATCGTGACGCAGCTGGTCGGCCAGCCGCTCAAGGGCCCGGCGCGCATCCCGTTCGAGACGCGCCAGGCTGAATAATCCGCTGATGGCCAGGACCATCCCGGCCATGGTCGGCAGGGTGGCCTGCCAGACCCCGGCGGCCATGCCGCGGGGGTTGCCGGTGCCGTTCAGGGCCAGCACATCGAATACCGCGACCATGCCGCTGACGGTACCGAGCAGGCCCAGCAGCGGGTACAGCGCCACCAGGGTCTTGCCCAGGCGCAACGGCCCGATCAGCTGCTGTCGGGCCTGGGCCAGCCAGGCACTGCGCACCGCCCGCGACCAGCCGCCCTGCTCGTCGGCCAGTACCTGCTGCCAGGCGCGGCGCCGCTCGCGCCCCCAGTGCGGAAACACCCGGCGCACAAACCAGAAGCGCTCGAACATCAGCCCCCAGAACAATACGCACAGCCCGGCCAGGGCCCACATCACCACACCACCGGCGCCCATAAAGTCGAGCAGGGCGTGAGCGCTGTCGAGCAGCCGCAGCCACAGGCTCAGCCCATCAGTCACGACGCACAGTTCCCGACAGGTGCAGGGCAACCAGGCCGGCGCTCTGCTGCTCTAGCAACTGGATCAGACTCTTGCTGCGACTGGCCAGCAGGCTGTGCAGGAACAGCAGCGGAATCGCCACAACCAGCCCCAGCACCGTGGTCACCAGGGCCTGGGAAATGCCCTCGGCCATCAGCCGCGAATCACCGCCGCCACCCTGGGTAATGGCCTGGAAGGTGACGATCATGCCGGTCACGGTGCCTAGCAGCCCCAGCAGTGGTGCCACCGCGCAGAGCAGCTTGAGCAGGCTCTGGCCTTTCTCCAGGGGCGGAGTCTCCTGCAGGATCGCCTCGTCCAGTTTCAGCTCCAGGGTTTCCAGATCGGCCAGCTGCGGCTTGGGCCCCAACACACCGATCACTCGCCCCAGGGGGTTGTCAGCGCGCGGCTGACCGAGGTCATGCATCTGCGTATCGACACCCCGTCCGACACGCACCAGCACAGCCATGCGCCAGCCGGCCAGGGCCAGCCCCAGAGCACCGAGGGCAAGAATGATCCAGCCAACCAGGCCTCCCTGCTGCAGGCGATCCCACAGGGTTGGCTGACGTTGCAACTGGGCCAGCAGGGTGCCGCGGGTTGGATCCACAGGCAGGCTGGCCAGGGCCTGCTTGCTGCCCAGATAGTCCGCGACCTGCCCCAGGCCGCCAGGCTGCCGCGGCGGCGCCAGCAGCTCGCCGGCATCGCTGTCGTAACGCAACTGCGCCTGCTCGGCAAAGGCCGAGAAGGTGCCCACACGCAGCACGCTCTGCTCGCTGCGCGTGCCATCGGCCGCCACCACCGGCAACTGCAGGCGTTCGACACGACCACTGGCGGCCAGGTCTTCCAGCAACAGCAGCCAGTAATCCTGCAGATCGGCGGCGGCCGGCAAGGTACGACTTTGTGCCAGCGCATCAAGACGCTGCAGGCGCTGCGGGTACTGGGCGTTGAGCAGGCTGTCCTGCCACTGCCCGACCACATCCCCGGCACTCTGCCGCACCACGGCAAACAGTTCGCCCAGATGCCCTGAACGCTGTGCCAGCAGCTGCTCCAGTTCGGCCAGCTGGCGTTCCTGGCGCTCGAATTCGGCCTTCAGACGATCGGCCTCGGCTTGCTGCCGATTCAGTTCGACACGCGCCTGGGCCAACAGCTGGGCACGCTCACTGCGCTGGGCAACAAAGGCCTGCTCGCGGGCCTGCATGGCGCTGATCTCGGCGGCGCGCTCGCTGCGAATGCGCTGCAGCAACTGATCAGGGCTGAGGGTTTCGGCCATGGCACCCAGGGCCGGCAGCAGGCACAGCGCGAATAGACTCAGGCGATAGCGCATCATTGCGCGCCCTCCACGGCCAGGGTTGTCACGGGCAGCTCCAGCAATGTCGGGGCCTGCTCCTGGCGAGCGATGGCGATGGCCTGGCGCAGGGGGCGGCGGGCACTGCCGTCGAGGCGCTGCCAACTGCGGCTGGACGCATCCCACCAACCGCTCTCATGGCCATCCAGGGTCTGGTAATAGAGCATGACTCGACCGAGGCGAAGGAACTCCACGCTACGCGAACCCTCGGCCTCGGGCAGCTCCCCGCGCCAGGCTTCCAGGGTGCGGCCGTAGTCGCTTTCCACCTGGTAGGCCTCAAGAATGCGACGGTACTTCTCCGCCAGGCTGACATCGGCGCGCGGTAGCAGATCCTGCAACTGGGCCAGGCGATCACGCCGCTCATCCGGTAGGAAGGGCAGATCGGCAGCGATAAACTCGCCGAGCACCTCGACCATACGGCGCATCTGCGGCGTCACCGCCTCCTGGGTACGTTCGATACTTTCCAGCTGCGCCTGGTAACCCGCCAATTCCTGACGCTGTGCCAGCACCAGCTCACGCAGCTGGATGTTGTAGCCGCGCAAGGCTTCTGCCTGCTGCAGGGCATGACGGTATTCATCGAGCATCGCCCGACTAGCATCATCCAGCTGCTCGATACGGGCCTGGGAGGCCTTGGCCTCGGCGGCCAGACGCTGACTTTCATCCAGAGCCGCATCAAGGGCGGTCGCCATCACGGGGGCACTGACCAGAGCCAACGCCACCGCCAGCAGGCGCTTGGGCAGAGGGAGCATAGAGAATCCTTGAAGAAATATATCAAAGAGAAGCATTATCAACTGCATTAGCAGTTGCAGGCAACCTCAGGATTGATCCCGCGCCCGGACTGTTGTGCCGACGCTGCGACAGCGCGTCGCACCGCCCCAGCAAAGCCCGCAGCAGAGCCGCTGCTGCACCCGCGTATGCAGCCCGCAGCAGCTCGGCGCTATAGATAGCAAGCTAATTTATTGAGCTGGATCAAGAGTCGCATTTTCCGCCGCCCTAACATCGTACTCAGCCAATACGAACCGATGCTCTATGGGAGTGCACCATGCGTAAATCAGTCTTCACCGCTTCTCTGCTGGCCCTGGCCATTGCCGCGCCCATGGCCCATGCCTATCAGGCCGGCGATATTATCGTGCGAGCCGGTGCAATCACCGTTGACCCGCGCGAAAGCAGCAGTGATATCTGGGTCGGCGCACTGAATACTGATGTAGCCGGCACCAAAGCCACCCTGGATAGCGACACCCAGCTGGGCCTGAACTTCGCCTATATGCTGACCAGTCATGTCGGCATTGAGCTGCTGGCCGCTACCCCGTTCAGCCATGATGTCGGCGTTAAAGGTATGCCAGGTGCTTTCGCCGGGCTCAATGGCAAGCTGGGCAGCCTCAAGCATCTGCCGCCGACCGTTAGCGTGGTGTACTACCCGCTAGATTCCAGCTCGGCCTTCCAGCCCTACGTTGGCGCCGGCATCAACTACACCTGGTTCTTCGACACGGAGCTGAGCGGCGCAGCCGAGGACAAAGGTTTCAGCGGCCTGGATCTGAAAGACTCCTGGGGCCTGGCAGCTCAAGTGGGCATGGACTACATGCTGACCGAGAACCTGCTGCTCAATGCCCAGGTGCGCTATATCGATATCGACACCACCGGCACCACCAACTTCGGCGGCGCCAAGGTCAAGGTTGATGTAGACGTAGACCCGATGGTCTATATGGTCGGCCTGGGTTACAAGTTCTAACCCTGCCCCATAAAAAAACCGGCTATTGCAGCCGGTTTTTTTATGCCTGGTGCTTAACCTTGCAGCAAACGCTGCAAGCCCTCGGCCAGAGGCGTTGACGCAGGCAGCTGATACGCCGCACGCAGGCGCTCGATGGCCGCCCGGGAGTGGCGAATATCACCGGCGCGCGGGGACAGATACCGTACCTCGGGCAACCCACCACAGAGCCTGCCAACTTCGGCCAGTAGCTGATTCAGGCTGACGGCCTGATTCCAGCCCACATTCACCGCACCGAGAGGCACCTGCGGCAATTGCAGGGCCTGCACCAGCAGCTGCACCAGATCGCTCACGTAGAAGAAATCCCGGGTCTGCTCGCCATCGCCGAATACGTTGATCGGCAGCCCCTGCTGGGCATGCTGGGTAAAGATGCTGATCACCCCGGAATAGGGCGAGGATGGGTCCTGGCGCGGGCCGAAGATATTGAAGAAGCGAAAGATCGCAGGTTCCAGCCCATGCTGGCGGCGATAGAAATCCAGGTAATGCTCGCTGGCCAGCTTGTCCGCCGCGTAGGGGGTCAACGGCGCCTTGGCTGTATCCTCGGCAATAGCCTGGCCCTCCCCGTTATTGCCGTAGACCGCCGCACTGGAGGCAAACAACACCCGCTTTACACCGCGCTGGCGCATGGCCTCGCAGACATTCAGGGTGCCGACAAAATTGCTCTGGTGGGTGCCAACCGGATCATCCACCGAAGCCTGCACCGAGGCCACGGCGGCCAGATGAGCCACCGCCGAGCAGCCCTGCACGGCCGCACTGACCGTCGCCGCATCGGCCACATCGCCCTGAATAAACTCCAGAGCCGGATTATCCAGCGCCAGGTTGGCCAGCTTGCCCATGGACAGGTTGTCCAGCACCCGCACGACATGGCCGGCAGCCAGCAGCGCATCGACCAGATGAGAGCCGATAAAACCGGCGCCGCCGGTGACCAGAATCTTGGATAACTCAGACATGGCGGTAATAACGATCCAGCAGAGCAGGCAGCCCGGTACGCCAGGCCCTGGGCTTGATACCAAAGGTGTGGAAGATTTTCTTGCAGGCCAGCACGGCGTGCTGCGGCTCTTCCGCAGAGTCGGCGCGAGCGGCATGGGCCTGGGCGCCAATTTCCTCGATCAGGTTGCCATGCAGTTGGCGCGCCTCGCTCAACACCGCCTGACCCAGGGTCAGGCTGGTGGTCGCCTCATGGCCGCCATAGTGATAGGTGCCCCACAACGGGCTGTTGCAATCGAGCTGCTTGAGCACCGCCAGAATCACCCGCGCCGCATCATCCACTGGAGTCGGATTGCCACGTCGGTCATCGGCCAGATAGAGCACGTCGTCGCGCTCGGCACGCTGCAGAAAGCGCCCGAGCAAGCCATCCGGGCTGTCGTCCAGTAACCAGCCAAAACGCAACAGCACATTCCGCGGACAGCTGCGCCGCACCACCTGTTCCAGCGCCAGCAAAGCCTGACCGCGCGCGCCAAGGGGCAATGGATCGTCCTTTTCGCTATAGGCAGTGGCGCGCGCGCCATCGAAGACGCGGTAGCTGGAGGGTTGCAGCAGACGGATCTCATGGTGCTGGCACAGCTCAGCCAGGCGCTCGACTGCACGGGTCTGCTCGGCAAAGCGCTCGGCGCTGACCTCGGCGGACTGGAACCAGTCGAAGTAGTAGGCCAGGTTGACCAGAGCATCAGGACGGGTCTCGTCCAGCAACTGGGTCAGGCTGGCCGGATCCCAGCCGGATTCCGGCGGTCTGGGGGCGAGAAAGCCGATGTCTTCCTCGGCGCCCAGACGGATCAGTGCCTGCCCCAGGGCGTTACCGCCCCCCAGCAGCATCAAGCGCATGCGCATAAACGGCGGCAGCCTTTAGAACGGAATATCGTCGTCGAAGCTGTCATAGTCCGGGGCGGGCTGGGCAGCCGGCTGCGGCGCCGGGCGGGCCTGCTGCTGCGGCTCGCGCTGAGGGGCTGGGCGAGACTGACGCGGCGCGGAATCGTCACCACTGGGACGGCCGCCGAGCAGCTGCATGGTGCCCTGCATATCGACGATGATCTCCGTGGTGTAACGCTTGATGCCGTCTTTTTCCCACTCGCGGGTCTGCAGCTTGCCTTCGATATACACCTGGGAACCTTTGCGCAGGTATTCGCCGGCAATCTCGGCCACCTTGCCGAACAGGGCAACGCGGTGCCACTCGGTCTTCTCGACCTTCTGCCCGGTCTGCTTGTCGGTCCACTGCTCGCTGGTCGCCAGGCTCAGGTTGGTGACAGCGTTGCCGCTGGGCAGGTAGCGGACTTCCGGGTCCTGACCGCAGGTGCCGACCAGAATGACTTTGTTAACCCCACGGGCCATAACGTTCTCCTAAGCTCTCAGCAAGCCACCGGCGCCGTCTCGATCAGGCGCTCAAGGGACTTGCGGTCCAATTGTTGGGTATCCACTTTGATATAGATGGCGGCCTCTTCAACCACCACCACGGCATCCGCCACTCCGGGCACTGCCTGTAAACGCTCGGCCAGCCCCGCATCCTGTAGAGCCGCACTGGAAAGCGGCAGGCGCAGGCTGGTGACATAAGGCGGTTCGCGCATAGTAACAGCAAAGGCCAGCCAGAAAAGAGCCAACAGGGCGCAGCCGAGGAACACCCCCGACAGGCTGTAGTGCTGGTACAGCCAGCCACCCAGGATGCCGCCAATGGCGGCGCCGAGAAACTGACTGGTGGCGTACACCCCCATCGCCGTGCCCTTGCCGCCAGCCGGGGCCACCTTGCTGACCAGTGATGGCAGGGAGGCTTCCAGCAGATTGAAGGCGGTAAAGAACACCACCATGCCCAGCACCAGGCTGCGCAGATCCTGCCCGACCAGGGCGAAGAACAGCTCGCAAGCCAGCAGTACGCAGACCGCGCCGAGCAGTACCTGCTTCATCCGGCGCTTTTTCTCGCCATAGATAATGAAGGGCACCATGGCGAAGAACCCCACCAGCAAGGCCGTCAGATAGACCCACCAGTGCTCCTCCTTGACCAGGGCGCCCTGCTCCACCAGGGCCAGGGGCAAGGCGATAAAGCTGGCCATGAGAATCGCGTGCAGGGCCAGAATGGCGAAATCCAGGCGCAGCAGATCGAGGTTCTTCAGGGTCGGCCACAGCGCCTGGCTGGCCACCCCGGATTCGCGATGCTGCAAGGCCGCGGCCGCCCGCGGCACCCAGGTGGCTACCACGAGCATACCCAGCAGGGCCATGGCTGCGGTGGCGAGAAACAGCCCGGACAGGCCGAAGGCGCGGGTCAGCAGCGGGCCGACCACCATGGCCACGGCAAAGGACAGGCCGATACTCATGCCGACCATGGCCATGGCCTTGGTGCGGTGCTGCTCGCGGGTCAGATCGGAGAGCAGCGCCATCACCGCCGCCGAGATGGCCCCCGCGCCCTGTAACACACGCCCGGCAATCACCCCGAAGATAGAGTCGGCATTGGCCGCCAGCAGACTGCCGGCGGCAAAGATCAGCAGCCCGGCATAGATCACCGGACGCCGGCCAATACGATCACTGAGCATACCGAAGGGAATCTGCAGGATGGCCTGAGTCAGACCGTAGGCGCCGATGGCCAGACCAATCAGGGCCGGGGTGCTGCCCTGCAACTCCATGCCGTAGGTGGCCATGACCGGCAACACCATAAACAACCCCAGCATGCGGAATGCGAACACCAGCGCCAGGCCACTGGCTGCGCGTGTTTCGCCACCGCTCATGCGCTCGCTGTGCGGATCGTGCATGGGAAATGCCCTATTAAAAACAGGCGGCGATTCTAGCAGTCTGATCGTCCATGGCACAGCAGTGACGCTTTGCCGCGCAAGGCCCCCGGCCCGTATACTCGGTGGTTTTCCGCCCGCCACGGGAGGCCGCTGTTTGTGGACAAGATTCTGATCCGGGGTGCCCGCACCCACAACCTGAAAAACATCGACCTGACCCTGCCCCGCGACAAGCTGATCGTGATTACCGGCCTGTCCGGTTCCGGCAAGTCGTCGCTGGCCTTCGACACGCTCTATGCCGAGGGCCAACGCCGCTATGTCGAATCGCTGTCGGCCTACGCCCGGCAGTTCCTGTCGATGATGGAAAAACCCGATGTTGACACCATCGAAGGCCTGTCGCCGGCGATTTCCATCGAGCAGAAGTCCACCTCGCACAACCCGCGCTCCACCGTCGGCACCATCACCGAGATCTACGACTACCTGCGCCTGCTCTACGCCCGCGCCGGCACCCCGCGCTGCCCGGATCACGACCTGCCGCTGGAGGCGCAGACCATCAGCCAGATGGTCGATCAGGTGCTGGCCCTGCCCGAAGGCAGCAAGCTGATGCTGCTTGCTCCGGTGATTCGCGAGCGCAAGGGCGAACACCTGGCGATTTTCGATGAGCTGCGCGCCCAGGGTTTTGTCCGCGTACGGGTCAACGGCAAGATTTACGAGCTGGACGAACTGCCCAAACTCGACAAGCAGAAGAAGCACAGCATTGACGCCGTGGTGGACCGTTTCAAGGCCCGTGGCGATCTGCAGCAGCGCCTGGCCGAGTCCTTCGAGACCGCGCTGAAACTGGCCGACGGCCTGGCGCTGATCGCGCCGATGGAAGGGGAAGACGGTGAGGAAATCATCTTCTCCGCCCGTTTCGCCTGCCCACAGTGCGGCCACTCGATCAGCGAGCTGGAACCCAAGCTGTTCTCCTTCAACAACCCGGCCGGCGCCTGCCCGACCTGCGACGGCCTGGGCGTGAAGCAGTTCTTCGACAGCAAGCGCCTGGTCAATGGCGAACTGACCCTGGCCGAAGGCGCGATTCGCGGCTGGGACCGGCGCAACGTCTATTACTTCCAGATGCTCGGTTCCCTCGCCGCGCATTACGGTTTCAGCCTGGAAATCCCCTTCGACGACCTCAGCGCCGAGCACCAGAAGTGCATCCTGTTCGGCAGCGGCACGCAGAACGTCGACTTCAAGTACCTCAACGACCGTGGCGATATCGTCAAGCGCTCGCACCCCTTCGAAGGCATCGTGCCGAACCTGGAGCGGCGTTACCGCGAGACCGAATCCACCAGCGTGCGCGAGGAGCTGGCCAAGTTCCTCAGCACCCAGGCCTGCCAGGATTGTCGTGGCACCCGCTTGCGCCGCGAGGCGCGGCATGTCTGGGTGGGTGAGAAGACCCTGCCGGCCGTCACCAGCCTGCCGATTGGTAGCGCCGCCGAGTATTTCACCGCGCTGAGCCTGCCGGGCCGACGCGGCGAGATCGCCGAGAAGATCCTCAAGGAAATCCGCGAACGCCTGCAGTTTCTGGTCAACGTCGGCCTCGACTACCTCACCCTGGATCGCAGCGCCGACACCCTGTCCGGTGGCGAGGCCCAGCGCATCCGCCTGGCCAGCCAGATCGGTGCCGGCCTGGTGGGGGTGATGTACATCCTCGACGAGCCAAGCATCGGCCTGCACCAGCGCGACAACGAGCGCCTGCTCGGCACCCTCAAGCACCTGCGCGATATCGGCAATACGGTGATCGTGGTCGAGCATGACGAGGACGCCATCCGCCTGGCCGACTATGTGGTGGATATCGGCCCCGGCGCTGGCGTGCATGGCGGGCAGATCGTCGCCCAGGGCACCGCCGCCGAAGTCATGGCCCACCCCGATTCGCTCACCGGCAAATACCTCTCCGGCCGAGTGAAGATAGCCGTGCCGGCCCAGCGCACGCCCCGGGACAAGAAGCTCTCGCTGAAGATCAAGGGCGCCCGCGGCAACAACCTGCGCAACGTAGATCTGGAAATCCCCATCGGTCTGCTGACCTGCGTGACCGGGGTGTCCGGCTCGGGCAAGTCGACCCTGATCAACAACACCCTGTTCCCCCTGAGCGCCACCGCCCTGAACGGTGCCACCACCCTGGAAGCCGCGCCCCACGACAGCATCGACGGCCTGCAGCATCTGGACAAGGTGGTGGATATCGACCAGAGCCCCATCGGCCGCACGCCGCGCTCCAACCCGGCCACCTACACCGGCATCTTCACCCCGATCCGCGAGCTGTTTGCCGGGGTACCGGAAGCGCGCTCACGGGGTTACGGCCCGGGGCGCTTTTCCTTCAACGTCAAGGGCGGGCGCTGCGAAGCCTGCCAGGGCGACGGCCTGATCAAGGTGGAGATGCACTTCCTGCCGGATATCTACGTGCCCTGCGACGTGTGCAAGAGCAAACGCTACAATCGCGAAACCCTGGAAGTGAAGTACAAGGGCAAGAACATCCACGAGGTGCTGGAAATGACCATCGAGGACGCACGCGCCTTCTTCGATGCCGTCCCAGCCTTGGCGCGCAAGCTGCAAACGCTGATGGACGTCGGCCTGTCCTACATCAAGCTCGGTCAGTCGGCGACCACCCTGTCCGGCGGTGAAGCCCAGCGGGTCAAGCTATCCCGCGAGCTCTCCAAGCGTGACACCGGCAAGACCCTGTATATCCTCGACGAGCCGACCACCGGCCTGCACTTCGCCGATATCCAGCAACTGCTCGACGTGCTGCACCGCCTGCGCGACCACGGCAACACCGTGGTGGTGATCGAACACAACCTGGACGTGATCAAGACCGCCGACTGGCTGGTGGACCTTGGCCCGGAAGGCGGCTCCAAGGGCGGGCAGATCATTGCGGTCGGCACACCGGAAGAAGTGGCCGAGATGCCGCAGTCCCATACCGGGCATTTCCTCAAGCCGTTGCTGGAGAGAGACAGAGCCTAAGAGCAGCCACAAGCCTGAAGCTCCAAGCCACAAGAAAAAGCCA
Organism: Pseudomonas xionganensis; assembly: GCF_009763245.1. Classification (GTDB taxonomy): domain Bacteria; phylum Pseudomonadota; class Gammaproteobacteria; order Pseudomonadales; family Pseudomonadaceae; genus Aquipseudomonas; species Aquipseudomonas xionganensis. Next base: position 423,014 of record NZ_WKJZ01000003.1, read on the forward strand.
GAGCAGATCATCTCCGCTCTGGCTTTTTCGCTTCTGCTCTTACTTGTAGCTTGTAGCTTGTAGCTGGCCGATTACATCTGGCTTTGCAGATAGTTCTCCAGACCCAGCTTGTCGATCAGGCCCAGCTGAATTTCCAGCCAGTAGGCATGGTCTTCCTCGGTATCCTTGAGCTGGGCCAACAGCATGTCGCGGCTCTGATAATCCTGATGCTGCTCACACAGGGCAATGCCCTTGGCCAGGGCCGCGCGCACCTCGTACTCCAGGGCCAGATCCAGCTTTAACGCCTCCGGCACCGTCTGGCCAAAGCGGAATGAATTCGGCGTCATATCCGGCACGCCCTCAAGGAAGATAATCCGCTTGAGCAGCGCATCAGCATGCTGGGTCTCTTCCTCCATTTCATGGTTGATCCGCTCGTAGAGCTTGCTAAAGCCCCAATCCTCATACAGGCGCGAATGCACGAAATACTGATCCCTGGCAGCCAGCTCGCCCTTGAGCAGCTGCTTGAGGTAATCGACAACCTGCACATGGCCTTTCATGAGGACAGTTCCTTAAACAAAGCTGGATGACTGCCTATGCTCCGCCTCAGTCTGGAGCGGGTCAAGCGCAGCGCCCTGCTGGCAGACAGAAAAAACGGGCCCGTAGGCCCGTTTTTTTCCAATCCTGCTCGCTTAGGCGATCAGGATAAAGCCGACAAAGGCTACTGTCGCCGCCACCAGGGTGTAAGGCAGCTGAGTGACCGCATGGCTGATCAGGTTGCAACCCGAGCCCTGGGCCGCCAGCACGGTGGAGTCACTGTAGAAACAGGCCTGACTGCCAAAGGCCGAAGCCGACATCAGCGCGCCGATCACCAGCGGCACATCCGCCTCCAGGGCAAAGGCCAGAGGCATTACGATTGGAATGGTTACGGCAAAGATGCCCCAGGAGGAGCCGGTGGCGAACGACAGCACCGCCATGCACAGGAACACCATGGCCGGCAGCATCTGCGGGGTCATGTAGGGCTTGAGGCTTTCGACCACATACTGCGGCAGCATCAGCTGGTCACAGACATCCTTGAAGATAAAGGCGGCAACGCAGATACCGATGGCCGGCAGCATGGTCTTGAAGCCGTCCATCATCTGCTCCAGCATCTCGGCCAGGGGCATCAGACGCTGCAACATGTAGAAGGGCACGGTCAGCAGCATGGTGGCAATCATGCCCATCCACACGTCGATGTCGAAATAGATGGTGAACCCCACCAGCATCAGCAGCGGCACCAGGAAGTTATAGAGCTTGCCGCTTTCCTTGTCCGCACCCTCGAACTCCTCCTCCATGGATTTCATCGAGAAGTTGTGCTCGGGATTCAGCTCGCCCACATGCATGGCGCCAGCCGAACCATGCTGAGCTTGCATCTCGGCCTTGCGCATCGGCCCGAAGTCCGGCACCAGCCCCATCGCAACCAGCAGTACCAGAATCACCGCAGCCCAGGCATAGAGCATGTAGGGAATCGCCTGGATATAGGTGGCGATACCCTCACCCGTGGCGGCGATGTCGTTGTTTTCCAGCAGACCACCGAAGAATACGGCCCAGGTCGACAGGGGCACCAGCACGCAGATGGGCGCTGCAGTGGAGTCAACGATATAGGCCAGCTTCTCGCGGGAGATACGGAAACGATCGGTCACTCGCTTCATGGTCTCGCCCACGGTCAAGGCGTTGAGATAATCGTCGACGAAAATCACCAGGCCCAGAAAGAACGTCATCAGCAAGGAAGAACGCTTACCCTTGGCCACCAGCAATGCCGCACGGCCAAAGGCCAATGCGCCACCGGTACGGATGAGCAAGGCAATCAGGGCACCGAAGCTGCCGCATACCAGGATCAGCCAGCCGATGGTTTCATCCTGCATGACCTTGAGGGATATCTCGGAGAAATTGGTCATCGCGTCCTGCGGCGACAATAGCAACAGGCCGGCGGCAGCACCGCAGACCAGAGCCAGTATGGGACGACGCAGCCACACAGCCAGGAGCAGCACGACGGCAGGGGGGATCAGACTCAGAGCAGTTGGTTCAGACATGATGTGCGATTGTTCTTATGGAGGCCCGAGGGCGTGAACGGAAGACCGATGCACCATACCCGAGGCCATAATCGAACACAATATCAAACACGACGTGCGGAATATTATTCACGCCCAAAACAAAAAAACCGGGCCAGGGCCCGGTTTTTTCTACAACCTACGACTTACTCAGCGTCTACAGCTGCACCAGCGACCGGACGGTCAACCAGCTCAACATAAGCCATTGGAGCATTGTCGCCAGCGCGGAAACCGCACTTGAGGATACGCAGGTAACCGCCCTGACGGGTGGCGTAGCGCTTGCCCAGGTCGTTGAACAGCTTGCCGACGATAGCTTTCGAGCGAGTACGATCGAAGGCCAGACGACGGTTGGCAACGCTGTCTTCTTTAGCCAGAGTGATCAGCGGCTCGGCAACGCGACGCAGTTCTTTGGCTTTCGGCAGAGTAGTTTTGATCAGCTCATGCTCGAACAGCGATACCGCCATGTTCTGGAACATGGCCTTGCGGTGTGCGCTGGTGCGGCTGAGGTGACGGCCACTTTTACGATGACGCATGGTTCAATTCCTTACCAAACTTGTTCGTTCGGTGATGATGACGATCAGGCAGTCGCCTTATCGTCTTTCTTCAGACTTGCCGGCGGCCAATTGTCGAGGCGCATACCGAGGGACAGACCGCGAGAGGCCAGAACATCCTTGATTTCAGTCAGGGACTTCTTGCCCAGGTTCGGGGTTTTCAACAGCTCTACTTCGGTACGCTGAATCAGGTCGCCGATGTAGTAGATGTTTTCTGCCTTGAGGCAGTTGGCCGAACGCACGGTCAGTTCCAGGTCGTCAACCGGACGCAGCAGGATCGGATCGATCTCGTCTTCCTGCTCGACAACAACAGGCTCGCTGTCACCCTTGAGGTCGACGAACGCAGCCAGCTGCTGTTGCAGAATGGTTGCGGCACGACGGATAGCCTCTTCAGGATCCAGGGTACCGTTGGTTTCCAGATCGATGACCAGTTTGTCCAGGTTGGTACGCTGCTCGACGCGAGCGTTTTCCACCACGTAGGACACCCGGCGCACAGGGCTGAACGAAGCATCCAGCTGCAAGCGACCAATGCTGCGGCTTTCGTCTTCATCGCTCTGACGCGCGTCAGCCGGCTCGTAGCCGCGACCACGAGCTACGGTGAGCTTCATGTTCAGCGCGCCAGTGGAAGCCAGGTTGGCGATTACGTGGTCGCCATTGACGATCTCGACATCATGATCCAGCTGAATATCGGCAGCGGTTACTACGCCCGAGCCCTTCTTCGCCAGAGTCAGTGTCACTTCGTCACGACCGTGCAGTTTGACAGCCAGACCTTTCAGGTTGAGCAGGATTTCAATGACATCTTCCTGAACACCTTCGATGGCGGAGTACTCATGGAGTACGCCGTCGATCTCGGCCTCGACTACTGCACAGCCAGGCATGGAGGACAACAGGATGCGACGCAGCGCGTTGCCCAGGGTATGGCCAAAACCACGCTCGAGAGGCTCGAGGGTGATCTTGGCGCGGGTCGGACTGACCACCTGCACATCAATGTGACGGGGGGTCAGGAACTCATTTACCGAAATCTGCATGGAATGCACCTATTTTCTAGCCCTTACTTGGAGTAGAGCTCGACAATCAGGCTTTCGTTGATGTCGGCGGAGAGGTCACTGCGAGCCGGAACGCTTTTGAACACGCCGGATTTCTTCTCAGTGTCTACTTCTACCCATTCAACGCGGCCACGCTGGGCACACAGCTCGAGAGCCTGGACAATGCGCAGCTGATTCTTCGACTTCTCGCGAACGGCAACCACGTCACCAGCTTTAACCTGGTAGGACGGTACGTTGACAGTCTTACCGTTTACGCTGATCGCCTTGTGCGAAACCAGCTGACGGGATTCAGCGCGGGTAGCACCAAAGCCCATACGGTAAACCACGTTATCCAGACGGCACTCGAGGAGCTGCAGCAGGTTCTCACCAGTAGCGCCTTTCTGACTGGCAGCTTGCTTGTAGTAACCGCTGAACTGACGCTCAAGTACGCCATAGATGCGACGAACTTTCTGCTTCTCACGCAGCTGGGTGCCGTAGTCGGACTGACGGCCACGGCGCTGACCGTGAATACCTGGGGCTGCTTCGATGTTGCACTTCGATTCCAGAGCGCGGACGCCACTCTTCAGGAACAGATCGGTGCCTTCACGACGAGACAGTTTGCATTTGGGACCAATGTAACGAGCCATTTCTCACTGTCTCCTGATTACACGCGACGCTTCTTCGAAGGACGGCACCCGTTGTGCGGGATAGGCGTCACATCGGTGATGCTGGCGATCTTGTAACCGCAGCCGTTCAAAGCACGGACAGCGGACTCACGACCCGGACCTGGGCCTTTGACGTTGACGTCAAGATTCTTCAGGCCATATTCCAGGGCAGCCTGACCAGCACGCTCAGCAGCCACCTGGGCAGCGAACGGGGTGCTCTTACGGGAGCCGCGGAAACCCGAACCACCGGAGGTAGCCCAGGACAGGGCGTTACCCTGACGGTCAGTAATGGTCACGATGGTGTTATTGAACGACGCGTGGATGTGGGCGATGCCATCAACCACCGTCTTTTTGACTTTCTTACGAGTACGAGCAGCAGGTTTTGCCATGACTAAATTCCTGTCGATGCGCGAATGCGATTACTTGCGGATCGGCTTACGCGGGCCCTTACGGGTGCGAGCGTTGGTCTTGGTACGCTGACCACGAACCGGAAGGCCGCGACGGTGGCGCAGGCCACGGTAGCAACCCAGATCCATCAAGCGCTTGATTTTCATATTCACTTCACGACGCAGGTCACCCTCGGTATTCACCTTGGCTACTTCGCCACGCAGCTGCTCGATCTGCTCGTCAGAGAGATCCTTGATCTTTGCTGCCGGATTAACGCCGGTAGCAGCACAGATTTTCTGTGCAGTGGTACGACCAACACCATAGATGTAGGTCAGCGAGATAACAGTGTGTTTGTTATCCGGAATGTTAACGCCTGCAATACGGGCCATTCAGTGGAACTCCAATTGACAGCTACCTACGCCCCGGAAGCCAAGAAATAGGGCGCGAGATATTAACGCTGTAGAAACAATTAATCAACCCGGCAGCGCACTAGCTGCCGGGCTTGAAACGCTTGATTCACACTCAGCCTTGGCGCTGCTTGTGACGCGGCTCTGCACTGCAGATAACCCGTACGACACCTTCGCGACGGATAATCTTGCAGTTACGGCACAGCTTTTTCACCGATGCACGAACTTTCATTACCAACTCCTCGAACCTTACGGGAACTTCAGCGCATCATGCCGCTGCCGTAGCCCTTCAGGTTGGCTTTCTTCATCAGGGATTCGTACTGGTGCGAAACGAGGTGCGATTGTACTTGCGACATAAAGTCCATCACAACCACGACCACGATTAGCAACGAGGTCCCGCCAAGGTAGAACGGAACGTTAGCCGCCACCACCAGGAACTGGGGCAGCAGGCACACGGCCGTCATGTACAGAGCACCGAACATGGTCAAGCGGGTCAACACGCCATCGATATAGCGCGCCGATTGCTCGCCGGGACGGATACCCGGAATAAAGGCACCGGACTTCTTCAGGTTTTCCGCTACGTCTTTCGGATTGAACATCAACGCCGTATAGAAGAAGCAGAAGAAAATGATCCCTGCACTAAACAGCAAAATGTTCAACGGCTGACCAGGAGCGATAGCCTGCGAAATGTCCTGCAGCCAGCCCAGACCTTCGGACTGACCAAACCAGGCACCCAGCGAGGCCGGGAACAGCAGAAGGCTGCTGGCGAAAATGGCCGGAATAACCCCCGCCATGTTCACCTTCAACGGCAGGTGGCTGGTCTGCGCCGCGAAGACCTTGCGGCCCTGCTGACGCTTGGCATAGTGCACCGCAATGCGACGCTGACCACGCTCAATGAACACCACGAAACCGATGATCGCTACTGCCAACAGGCCGATGGCGATCAGGGCGAAGATATTGATATCGCCCTGACGAGCAGACTCGAAAGACTGCCCGATCGCCGACGGCAGACCGGCTACGATGCCCGCAAAGATCAGCATCGAAATACCGTTGCCGACACCACGCTCGGTGATCTGCTCGCCCAGCCACATCATGAACATCGCGCCCGCCACAAAAGTGGTAACCGCAACGAAGTGGAAGCCGAAATCAACCGAAAACGCTACGCCCTGACTGGCCAGACCAACGGACATACCGATGGCCTGGACAAACGCCAGGACGAGTGTGCCGTAGCGGGTGTACTGGCTGATCTTGCGACGGCCAGCCTCACCTTCCTTCTTCAACTGCTCCAGTTGCGGGCTGACCGCAGTCATGAGCTGCATGATGATCGACGCCGAAATGTACGGCATGATCCCCAGCGCAAAAATGCTCATGCGCTCCAGCGCGCCACCGGAAAACATGTTGAACAAGCTAAGAATGGTCCCCTCATTCTGTCGAAACAGGTCCGCCAGCCGATCAGGGTTGATACCAGGAACCGGGATGTGTGCACCTATCCGATAGACGATGATCGCCATGAACAGAAAGCGCAGACGAGCCCAGAGCTCGGATAACCCGCCATTGCTGAGCGCTGAGAGAGCACCTTGCTTAGCCATTTATTCCTCGAACTTACCGCCAGCCGCGATGATGGCCTCGCGCGCACCTTTGGTGGCGGCGATACCTTTAAGGGTGACTGCCTGAGTGACCGCACCCGACAGCATGACTTTCACGCGCTGTACGTTTTGGTTGATCAGGTTGGCATCCTTCAGCGACTGCAGAGTAATAACCCCGCCTTCGACCTTGTTCAGCTCGGAGGTACGCACTTCGGCGCGATCCATAGCCTTCAGGGACACGAAGCCGAACTTGGGCAGACGACGGTGCAGCGGCTGCTGGCCACCCTCGAAGCCAGGGGCAATGGTGCCACCGGAACGGGAGGTTTGACCCTTGTGGCCGCGGCCACCGGTCTTACCCAAACCGCTACCGATACCACGGCCCGGACGGTGCTTCTCGCGACGGGAACCCGGCGCAGGACTCAAATCGTTCAGGTACATGTCTTAACCCTCAACACGGAGAAGGTAGTAAGCCTTGTTGATCATGCCGCGATTTTCAGGAGTGTCCTGAACCTCAACGGTGTGACCAATGCGACGCAGGCCGAGACCCTTGACGCAAGCCTTGTGGTTGGCCAGACGGCCATTCACGCTCTTGATCAGCGTGACTTTTACGGTATTAGCCATGGTTAGAGAATCTCCTCGACGCTCTTGCCACGCTTGGCTGCAACGGACTCTGGAGACTGCATAGCCTTCAGACCTTTGAAAGTGGCGTGCACCACGTTCACCGGGTTAGTCGAGCCGTAGCACTTGGCCAGAACGTTCTGCACACCGGCCACTTCCAGCACGGCACGCATGGCGCCGCCGGCGATGATACCGGTACCTTCGGAAGCCGGCTGCATGAACACCTTGGAGGCGCCATGGGCGGACTTCATCGCGTACTGCAGAGTGGTGCCGTTCAGATCAACCTGGATCATGTTGCGACGCGCAGCTTCCATCGCCTTCTGGATGGCAGCCGGCACTTCACGGGATTTGCCACGGCCGAAACCGACGCGACCCTTACCATCACCTACCACGGTCAACGCGGTGAAAGTGAAGATACGGCCACCCTTAACGGTCTTGGCAACGCGGTTAACCTGTACCAGCTTCTCGATATAGCCTTCGTCGCGCTTTTGGTCGTTATTTGCCATAACTTAGAACTCCAGCCCGCCTTCACGAGCAGCATCAGCCAGCGCCTTGACGCGGCCGTGGTACTTGAAGCCAGAACGGTCGAATGCAACCTGGGTTACACCAGCGGCTTTCGCACGCTCGGCCACCAGCGCACCAACTTTCTTGGCGGCGTCGACGTTGCCAGTGGCGCCGTCACGCAGTGCTTTGTCCAAGGTCGAGGCACTGGCCAGAACCTTGCCGCCGTCGGCCGAAATGACCTGGGCGTAGATGTGCTGCGAAGAGCGATACACGCACAGACGCACGACTTCGAGCTCGTGCATTTTCAGGCGTGCTTTGCGAGCGCGACGCAGTCGAGTAACTTTTTTGTCGGTCATTTGCTATGCCCTACTTCTTCTTGGCTTCTTTACGACGGACGACTTCGTCTGCGTAACGAACACCTTTGCCCTTATAAGGTTCAGGACGACGGAAATCACGAATCTCCGCGGCGACCTGACCAACCAGTTGCTTGTCGACACCCTTGATCAGGATCTCGGTCTGGTTCGGGGTTTCAGCCACAACACCTTCCGGCAACTCATAGTCGATCGGATGGGAGAAGCCGAGAGCGAGGTTCAGCACCTGACCTTTGGCTTGCGCCTTGTAACCAACGCCGACCAGCTGCAGCTTGCGCTCGAAGCCAGCGCTAACGCCGATCACCATGTTGTTGACCAGAGCACGAGTGGTACCGGCCATGGCGCGAGACTGCTGGTCACCATTGCGAGCAGCGAAACGCAGCTCACCGGATTCCTGCACGACTTCAACGGACGAGTGAACATTCAGTTCCAGAGTGCCCTTGGCACCCTTCACCGAAAGCTGCTGACCAGCGAGTTTGATCTCGACACCGGCAGGCAGCTTAACGGGGTTCTTAGCAACGCGAGACATGCTTATCCCCCCTTAGAACACTGTGCAGAGCACTTCGCCGCCGACACCGGCAGCGCGCGCAGCGCGGTCCGTCATCACACCCTTGTTGGTGGAGACGATGGAAACACCGAGACCGCCGCGTACTTTCGGCAGATCATCGACGGATTTGTACTGGCGAAGGCCTGGACGGCTCACGCGCTTCACTTCTTCGATAACCGGACGGCCTTCGAAGTACTTCAGCTCGATGGACAGCTGCGGCTTGGATTCACCGCTGATCTGATAACCCGCAATATAACCTTCGTCTTTCAAAACTTTGGCTACAGCCACCTTCAACGTGGAAGAGGGCATGCTTACGACGGACTTTTCAGCCATCTGGGCATTACGGATACGAGTTAGCATGTCCGCTAACGGGTCCTGCATACTCATGGGCTAGACGCTCCTGATACAAAAAGAATTAGCCTTGCGGCTACAGTCGCTGAATATTCCGGGCAAAAACTTCCCAGACTCAGGCGAGCCGGACATTCTAGAGACTGATCAAAAATGAAGCAAGCCCCAAAGGGGCCTGATTCACACATAAGACAAAGCCGGCGCTAGGCCGGCTTTGCTTTTTTACCAGCTGGCTTTCACCAGACCGGGTACATCACCACGCATGGCTGCTTCACGCAGCTTGATGCGGGACAGACCGAACTTGCGGAATACGCCGTGCGGACGACCGGTGACGCGGCAGCGGTTACGCAGACGCGCAGCGCTGGCATCGCGCGGCTGCTTCTGCAGAGCCACCTGGGCTTCCCAACGCGCTTCCGGAGTGGAGTTCGGGTTGGCGATGGTAGCTTTCAGCTCGGCACGCTTTTTGGCGTACTTGGCTACCGTTTGCTGACGCTTCAGCTCGCGGTTTTTCATGCTGGTTTTAGCCATGTTCCAACTCCAATCAGTTGCGGAACGGGAATTTGAAAGCACGCAGCAGAGCGCGGCCTTCATCATCGTTACGGGCAGTGGTGGTCAGAGTGATGTCCAGACCACGCAGTGCATCGATCTTGTCGTAATCGATTTCCGGGAAGATGATCTGCTCTTTCACGCCCATGCTGTAGTTGCCACGACCATCGAAGGACTTGGCATTCAGGCCGCGGAAGTCACGCACGCGCGGCAGGGAGATGGACAGCAGACGATCCAGGAACTCGTACATACGTTCGCGACGCAGAGTGACCTTGACGCCAATCGGCCAGCCCTCACGAACCTTGAAGCCTGCAATCGACTTACGGGCATGAGTCACAACGACTTTCTGACCGGTAATCTTTTCCAGGTCGGCAACTGCGTTTTCGATGATCTTCTTGTCACCGATCGCTTCGCCCAGGCCCATGTTCAGGGTGATCTTGGTGATGCGCGGAACTTCCATCACGTTGGCCAGCTTCAGTTCTTCCTTCAGCTTGGGCGCGATTTCCTTCCGGTAAATCTCTTTCAGTCGTGCCATGGTGTTTTACCTATGATTCTCAAGCGCCAACCGGCTTCTGGGTGGACTTGAAGACACGAATTTTCTTGCCGTCTTCAATCTTGAAGCCAACGCGATCAGCCTTGTTGGTTTCAGTGTTGAAGATGGCAACGTTGGAAGCGTGCAGAGGCGCTTCTTTCTCGACGATACCGCCTTGAACGCCCGACATCGGGTTCGGCTTGGTATGGCGCTTGACCAGGTTGACCCCGCCAACGACCAGACGGTCGTCAGCGAGCACCTTCAGCACCTTGCCACGCTTACCTTTGTCTTTACCGGCGATCACGATGATCTCGTCATCACGACGAATCTTTTGCATGTCGGATCTCCTTAAAGCACTTCAGGGGCGAGCGAGACGATCTTCATGAACTTCTCGGAACGCAGTTCGCGGGTCACCGGCCCAAAGATACGGGTACCGATCGGCTCCTGCTTGTTGTTCAGCAGAACAGCAGCGTTGCCGTCGAAGCGGATGATCGAACCGTCGGCGCGACGAACGCCGTGACGGGTGCGAACGACCACTGCGGTCATGACCTGGCCTTTCTTAACCTTACCGCGCGGAATTGCTTCCTTGACGGTAACCTTGATGATGTCGCCGATGCCGGCGTAGCGACGATGCGAGCCGCCCAGCACCTTGATGCACATCACACGACGTGCACCGCTGTTGTCAGCCACATCGAGCATGGATTGAGTCTGAATCATAAAATTTCTCCGACCCCTAGCTCTTAGACTTCAACTGCGCGTTCGAGAACTTCAACCAGCGCCCAGGACTTAGTCTTGGCAACGGGACGGGTTTCACGGATGGAAACCTTGTCACCGACGTGGCACTGATTGTTTTCGTCGTGTGCGTGCAGCTTGGTCGAACGCTTGACGTATTTACCGTAGATCGGGTGCTTTACGCGACGCTCGATGAGTACGGTGATGGTCTTGTCCATCTTGTCGCTGACAACTCGGCCGGTCAGCGTACGGACTGTTTTTTCGGCTTCAGCCATGATCACTTACCTGCCTGCTGGTTGAGCACAGTCTTGACGCGAGCGATATCGCGCTTAACTTGCGAGAGCAGGTGAGACTGCCCCAACTGGCCAGTTGCCTTCTGCATACGCAGATTGAACTGGTCGCGCAGCAGGCCGAGCAGTTGCTCGTTCAGCTGCTGTGCTGATTTTTCACGAAGTTCATTCGCTTTCATCACATCACCGTCCGCTTAACAAAGGTGGTGGCGAGCGGCAGCTTTGCAGCAGCCAGGGCGAAAGCCTCACGCGCCAGCTCTTCGGAAACGCCTTCGATCTCATACAGGACCTTGCCTGGCTGGATCTGGGCTACCCAATACTCAACGCTACCCTTCCCTTTACCCATCCGCACTTCGAGAGGCTTCTTGGAGATCGGCTTGTCCGGGAAAACGCGAATCCAGATTTTCCCGCCACGCTTAACGTGACGAGTCAGAGCACGACGAGCGGACTCAATCTGACGGGCGGTGAGACGACCGCGGGCGACAGACTTCAGCGCGAATTCGCCGAAGCTGACCTTGCTACCGCGCTGAGCCAGACCACGGTTGTGGCCGGTCATCTGCTTGCGGAACTTCGTACGCTTTGGTTGCAACATTTGGCGTACCCCTTACTTAGCAGCTTTTTTACGAGGCGCAGGTGCTTGCGGCTTGAGTTCTTCCTGGCGACCACCAATCACTTCGCCTTTGAAGATCCAAACCTTGACACCGATCACACCATAAGTGGTGTGCGCTTCGTACGTGGCATAGTCGATATCGGCGCGCAGGGTGTGCAACGGCACACGACCTTCGCGATACCACTCGGTACGGGCAATTTCTGCACCACCGAGACGACCGCTCACTTGGATTTTGATGCCCTTGGCACCGATACGCATGGCGTTCTGTACAGCGCGCTTCATGGCGCGACGGAACATCACACGACGCTCCAGCTGCTGAGCTACGCTCTGCGCAACCAGCATACCGTCGAGCTCCGGCTTGCGGATCTCTTCGATATTGATGTGCACCGGCACACCCATTTGCTTGGTCAGGTCCTGGCGCAGCTTCTCAACATCTTCACCTTTCTTGCCAATCACGATACCGGGACGGGCGGTGTGGATGGTGATACGTGCGGTTTGAGCCGGGCGAGCGATGTCGATACGGCTTACGGACGCGCTTTTTAATTTGTCTTGCAGGTATGCACGGACCTTCAGGTCGGCATTCAGGTAGTCGGCGTAATTGCGACCATCTGCGTACCAAACCGAGGTGTGATCCTTGACGATTCCCAGGCGGATGCCTATGGGATGTACTTTCTGACCCATCTGATCGACTCCGTTACTTGTCCGCAACCTTGACAGTGATATGGCAAGACCGCTTGACGATGCGATCAGCACGGCCTTTGGCACGCGGCATGATGCGCTTAAGCGAACGCCCTTCGTTGACGAAAACGGTGCTGACCTTCAGGTCATCAACGTCTGCGCCTTCGTTGTGCTCGGCGTTGGCAACGGCCGACTCCAGCACTTTCTTCATGATCTCGGCGGCTTTCTTGCTGCTGAAAGCCAGCAGGTTGAGCGCTTCGCCCACCTTCTTCCCGCGGATCTGGTCGGCGACCAAGCGGGCTTTCTGGGCGGAGATGCGAGCGCCCGACAACTTAGCGGCTACTTCCATTTCCTTACCCCTTAACGCTTGGCTTTCTTGTCAGCCACGTGCCCACGATAGGTACGAGTGCCGGCAAATTCGCCCAGTTTGTGGCCGACCATGTCTTCGTTCACGAGGACCGGGACATGCTGACGACCGTTATGCACAGCGATGGTCAGACCGACCATCTGTGGCAGGATCATGGAACGACGCGACCAGGTTTTCACCGGCTTGCGATCGTTCTTTTCCACCGCCACTTCGATCTTCTTCAGTAGGTGAAGATCAATAAAAGGACCTTTTTTCAGAGAACGTGGCACTGTCGTATCCCTCTATTTACTTGCGACGACGGACGATCATGTTATCGGTGCGCTTGTTAGAGCGAGTCTTCGCGCCCTTGGTCGGGAAGCCCCATGGCGACACCGGATGACGACCACCGGAGGTACGACCTTCACCACCACCGTGCGGGTGATCTACCGGGTTCATGGCAACACCACGAACGGTCGGACGAACACCACGCCAGCGCTTGGCGCCAGCCTTACCCAGCGAGCGCAGGCTGTGCTCGGAGTTCGAAACTTCACCCAGGGTGGCACGGCACTCGGCCAGCACCTTGCGCATCTCACCGGAGCGCAGACGCAGGGTTACATAGACGCCTTCACGAGCAACCAGCTGAGCCGAAGCACCAGCGGAACGCGCGATCTGGGCACCCTTGCCCGGCTTCAGTTCGATACCGTGAACAGTCGAACCCAGGGGGATGTTGCGCAGCTGCAGGCTGTTACCAGCCTTGATCGGCGCCATCAGACCCGAGATCAGTTGATCGCCAGCACTCACGCCCTTGGGGGCGATGATGTAGCGACGCTCACCGTCGGCATACTTCAACAGAGCGATGTGAGCAGTACGGTTCGGGTCGTATTCGATACGCTCGACAGTGGCTGGAATGCCATCTTTATCGTTGCGACGGAAGTCGACCAGACGGTAATGCTGCTTGTGACCACCACCGATATGACGGGTAGTGATACGACCATTGTTGTTACGACCGCCAGACTTCGACTTCTTCTCGAGCAGCGGAGCGTAAGGAGCGCCTTTGTGCAGCTCCTGGTTGACCACCTTGACCACAAAACGGCGGCCAGCGGAAGTCGGTTTGCATTTAACGATTGCCATGATGCACCCCTTCCTTACTCAGCACTGCTGGTGAAATCGAGATCTTGGCCTGGCTGAAGGGAGATAACTGCCTTCTTCCAGTCGTTACGCTTGCCCAGACCGCGAGCGGTGCGCTTGCTCTTACCCAGAACGTTCTGAGTAGTCACACGCTCAACCTTCACGCTGAACAGGCTTTCGACGGCCTTCTTGATTTCCAGCTTGGTCGCGTCAGTAGCGACCTTGAAAACGAACTGACCTTGCTTGTCAGCCAGAACCGTGGCCTTCTCGGAGATGTGCGGGCCAAGTAGCACTTTGAATACGCGTTCCTGGTTCATCCCAGCAGCTCCTCGAATTTCTTCACGGCCGAAACAGTGACCAGCACTTTTTCGTACGCGATCAGGCTGACCGGATCGGAACCTTGCACGTCACGAACATCAACATGCGGCAGGTTGCGAGCAGCCAGGTACAGATTCTGATCAACAGCATCAGACACGATCAGAACGTCGTTCAGACCCATGCCGTTCAGCTTGCTCAGCAGTTCTTTGGTCTTCGGGGCTTCGACGGTGAAGTCTTCAACCACGACCAGACGATCGGTACGCACCAGCTCAGCAAGGATCGAGCGGATGGCCGCGCGATACATCTTCTTGTTCAGCTTCTGGTCGTGATTCTGCGGACGGGCCGCAAAGGTCACACCACCGCCACGCCAGATCGGACCACGAGAGGTACCAGCACGTGCACGGCCAGTACCCTTCTGACGCCACGGGCGCTTACCGCCACCGGATACGTCGGAACGAGTCTTCTGCTGCTTGCTGCCCTGACGACCGCCGGCCATGTAGGCCACAACTGCTTGGTGAACCAGGGTCTCGTTGTAATCGCCGCCAAAAGTGGCTTCGGATACTTCGATCGCTTGAGCGCCATTTACATTTAATTGCATGTCAGCTTCCCCTTAACCGCGAGCCTTGGCTGCCGGACGCACAACCAGGTTGCCGCCAGTAGCGCCAGGAACGGCACCCTTGACCAGCAGCAGGTTGCGTTCAGCGTCGACGCGCACTACTTCCAGGGACTGCACAGTCACGCGCTCAGCACCCATGTGACCGGACATTTTCTTGCCCTTGAATACGCGACCCGGAGTCTGGCACTGGCCAATGGAACCCGGTACACGGTGGGACACGGAGTTACCGTGAGTGTTGTCTTGGCCGCGGAAGTTCCAACGCTTGATGGTACCGGCAAAGCCTTTACCCTTGGACTGACCGGTGACATCCACCAGCTGACCAGCTTGGAAAATTTCAGCGTTGATCAGATCGCCAGCCTGGTACTCGCCTTCTTCAAGACGGAATTCCATGACGGTACGACCTGCCGCGACATTCGCCTTGGCGAAGTGACCGGCTTGCGCCTTACTGACACGCGAAGCACGACGCTCACCGACAGTGACCTGCACTGCACGATAGCCATCGCTTTCTTCGGTTTTGAACTGAGTGACGCGATTCGGCTCGATCTCAATGACCGTAACCGGAATGGAGACACCTTCTTCGGTGAAAATGCGGGTCATGCCGCACTTACGACCGACTACACCAATAGTCATGTTGTAACCTCATGAGTGTACGGGGCTTTCACCCGCTATGGCCGCCCATTTCAGAGCGTTACACGACTAAAACCCCAAGGTTTTAGCCGAGGCTGATCTGCACTTCCACGCCAGCCGCAAGATCGAGCTTCATAAGAGCATCAACGGTTTTATCCGTTGGCTGGACAATGTCCAGAACACGCTTATGAGTACGGATCTCGTACTGATCACGCGCGTCTTTGTTGACGTGCGGAGAAGTCAGTACAGTGAACCGCTCTTTGCGGGTAGGCAGAGGAATCGGACCACGCACCTGAGCACCAGTACGTTTCGCGGTTTCCACGATTTCCTGGGTTGATTGATCGATCAGGCGATGGTCAAAAGCCTTCAACCGAATACGGATTTGTTGGTTTTGCATTTTGACCTCAGATTCCAAGCTGCTATTCCCAACGGACGCACTACGCCCGTTAAAAGGAGGCGTGATTCTATAGATGCCTCTACAGAGTGTCAACCCGGTTAGAAAATAACCAGCGCAACGCACCCGGCACTTCACCCCACTAGCCAGCCAAGCCGAATGACATATAAAAAAAGCCCCCGCGAGGCGGGGGCTTTTTTTGGATCAGATCAGTCGATTACTCGACGATCTTGGCAACCACGCCAGCACCAACGGTACGACCACCTTCGCGAATCGCGAAACGCAGGCCGTCTTCCATGGCGATCGGCTTGATCAGGGTAACAACCATTTTCACGTTGTCGCCCGGCATTACCATCTCAACGCCTTCCGGCAGTTCGCACGAACCGGTTACGTCGGTGGTACGGAAGTAGAACTGCGGACGGTAGCCCTTGAAGAACGGGGTGTGACGACCACCTTCTTCCTTGGACAGCACGTACACTTCAGCTTCGAACTTGGTGTGCGGCTTGATGGTGCCCGGCTTGGCCAGAACCTGGCCACGCTCTACGTCGTCACGCTTGGTGCCGCGCAGCAGGACGCCACAGTTCTCACCAGCACGACCTTCGTCGAGCAGCTTGCGGAACATTTCCACACCGGTACAGGTGGTCTTGGTGGTGTCACGCAGACCAACGATCTCGATTTCTTCCTGGATCTTGACGATACCGCGCTCAACACGACCGGTTACCACGGTGCCGCGGCCGGAGATGGAGAACACGTCTTCGATCGGCATCAGGAACGGCTTGTCGATGGCACGAACCGGCTCAGGGATATAGCTATCCAGGGTCTCAACGAGCTTCTTGACGGCAGTGGTGCCCATCTCGTTGTCGTCCTGACCGTTCAGCGCCATCAGCGCGGAGCCGATGATGATCGGGGTGTCGTCGCCCGGGAAATCGTAAGTGCTGAGCAGGTCACGCACTTCCATTTCCACCAGCTCCAGCAGCTCGGCGTCGTCAACCATGTCGGCCTTGTTCAGGAACACGACGATGTACGGAACACCTACCTGGCGGGACAGCAGGATGTGCTCACGAGTCTGCGGCATGGGGCCGTCAGCAGCGGAGCAAACCAGGATAGCGCCGTCCATCTGGGCAGCACCGGTGATCATGTTCTTCACGTAGTCGGCGTGACCCGGGCAGTCAACGTGCGCGTAGTGACGAATGTTGGAATCGTACTCTACGTGGGCAGTGTTGATGGTGATACCACGAGCCTTCTCTTCCGGGGCGCTGTCGATCTTGTCGAAGTCAACCTTGGCGGAACCGAACACTTCGGAGCACACACGGGTCAGAGCAGCAGTCAGAGTGGTTTTACCGTGGTCAACGTGACCGATGGTGCCTACGTTGACGTGCGGTTTGTTACGTTCAAATTTTTCTTTAGCCACGACAGTGAACCTCTTGCCTAAAGGGCTGGATTAGCCTTGTTTTTTAACCAGTGCTTCGACGATGTTCGCCGGAGCTTCGGAGTACTTGGAGAATTCCATGGAGTAGCTCGCGCGACCCTGGGACATGGAACGAACGTCGGTTGCGTAACCGAACATCTCGCCCAGCGGAACCTCAGCACGGATCACTTTGCCCGATACCGAATCTTCCATACCCTGGATCAGACCACGACGACGGTTCAGGTCACCCATCACGTCACCCATGTAGTCCTCAGGCGTTACAACTTCAACCTTCATGATCGGCTCAAGCACAACGCCGCCACCCTTCTGGGCCAGCTGCTTGGTCGCCATGGAGGCGGCTACCTTGAACGCCATCTCGTTGGAGTCGACGTCATGGTAGGAACCATCGAACACGGTAGCCTTCAGGCCGATCAGCGGATAACCGGCGACAACGCCGTTCTTCATCTGCTCTTCAACGCCCTTCTGGATTGCCGGGATGTATTCCTTCGGAACCACACCACCTACTACTTCGCTGGTAAAGATCAGACCTTCCTGACCTTCGTCTGCCGGAGCAAAACGAATCCAGCAATGGCCGAACTGACCACGACCACCGGACTGGCGAACGAACTTACCTTCGATCTCGCAGCTCTTGGTGATCTTTTCACGGTAAGAAACCTGCGGCTTACCGATGTTGGCTTCGACGTTGAACTCGCGACGCATACGGTCGACGATGATGTCGAGGTGCAGTTCACCCATACCGGAGATGATGGTCTGACCGGTTTCCTCGTCAGTCTTGACGCGGAACGACGGGTCTTCCTGAGCCAAACGACCCAGCGCGATACCCATCTTCTCCTGGTCGGCCTTGGTCTTCGGCTCTACAGCCACCGAAATTACCGGCTCCGGGAAGTCCATACGCTCCAGGATGATCGGCTTTTCCAACGAGCACAGGGTGTCACCAGTGGTGACGTCCTTCATGCCGATCAGAGCAGCGATGTCACCTGCGCGACACTCTTTGATCTCTTCACGCTGGTTGGCGTGCATCTGCACCATCCGACCCACGCGCTCTTTCTTGCCTTTTACCGAGTTCAGCACGGAGTCGCCCGAGGACAACACACCGGAGTAAACGCGGGCGAAGGTCAGAGTACCGACGAAGGGGTCGGTTGCGATCTTGAACGCCAGAGCCGAGAACGGCTCGTCGTCAGAAGCATGACGCTCGTCGTAGTCCGCGTCAGCCAGCTCTTCCTTCGGCTTCTCGATCAGATCCGGGTGGATACCCTTGATCGCCGGAATCTCGGTCGGAGCAGGCAGGAAGTCGATCACGGCGTCGAGAACCAGGGGCACGCCCTTGTTCTTGAAGGAAGAACCACAGACAGCCGGAACGATTTCACAGGCGATAGTACGCTGACGCAGACCGGCCTTGATCTCTTCGATCGACAGCTCGCCGCCTTCCAGGTACTTGTTCATCAGCTCTTCGTTGGCTTCGGCAGCGGCTTCAATCATGTTGGAGCGCCACTCGGCAGCCAGATCCTGCAGCTCCGCAGGAATTTCTTCCTCGCGGTAGGTCATGCCCTTGTCGTCGTCGTTCCAGTAGATCGCCTTCATCTTCAGCAGGTCGACCTGACCCACGAAGTTCTCTTCAGAACCGATGGCCAGCTGAACCGGAACCGGGGTGTGACCCAGGCGCTTCTTGATCTGCTCGACTACGCGCAGGAAGTTGGCGCCCTGACGGTCCATCTTGTTCACGTAAACGATACGCGGAACACCGTACTTGTTGGCCTGACGCCATACGGTTTCGGACTGCGGCTCAACGCCGGAGGTGCCACAGAACACTACGACAGCACCGTCGAGTACACGCAGCGAACGCTCAACTTCAATGGTGAAGTCTACGTGGCCGGGGGTATCGATGATGTTGACGCGGTAGTTGTCATACTGGCCGCGCGAACCCTTCCAGAAGGTGGTTACAGCAGCGGAGGTAATGGTGATACCACGCTCCTGCTCCTGCACCATCCAGTCGGTGGTAGCCGCGCCGTCATGCACTTCACCGAGCTTGTGGTTAACGCCGGTGTAGAACAGTACCCGCTCGGTGGTGGTGGTCTTGCCCGCGTCTACGTGGGCACAGATACCAATGTTCCGGTAGCGGTTAATAGAGGTTGTACGAGCCACAATAATATCCTCGTGGGATGTGAAGCGCGGTTCTTAGAAACGGTAGTGCGAGAAGGCCTTGTTGGCCTCTGCCATACGGTGTACGTCTTCACGCTTCTTGACTGCAGCGCCTTTGCCTTCAGCAGCATCCAACAGCTCGCCAGCCAAACGCAGGGCCATGGACTTCTCACCGCGCTTGCGCGCGAAGTCCACCAGCCAGCGCATGGCCAGGGCGTTACGACGGGACGGGCGAACTTCGACCGGAACCTGGTAAGTGGCACCGCCTACACGGCGGGACTTTACTTCGACCAGCGGAGCGATGGCGTCGAGAGCTTTCTCGAAGATTTCCAGGGGATCGCTGTTCTTACGCTCTTTAACCTTGTCCAGGGCGCCATAAACGATACGCTCGGCAACGGCTTTCTTGCCGCTTTCCATCACGTGGTTCATGAACTTGGCCAGGATTTGGCTTCCGTATTTTGGATCGTCAAGCACTTCGCGCTTGGCTGCTACACGACGTCTTGGCATTTGATAAGCCCTCAAACGGTCTTCAGGTTAGCCCGGGACTGCAACAATCTTGTTACGCCCGACCTTACTCTTATCGACTCAATAAATAGAAAATCAGTGAGCGACCCGAACTTACTTCGGACGCTTGGTACCGTACTTGGAACGACCCTGCTTACGGTCTTTAACGCCGGAGGTATCCAGCGAACCGCGCACGGTGTGGTAGCGCACACCCGGAAGGTCTTTTACACGACCGCCACGGATCAGCACGACGCTGTGCTCTTGCAGGTTGTGGCCTTCACCACCGATGTACGAAGACACTTCGTAACCGTTGGTCAGACGCACGCGGCATACTTTACGCAGTGCCGAGTTAGGTTTTTTCGGCGTAGTGGTATACACGCGAGTGCACACACCACGACGCTGCGGGCAGTTCTGCAGCGCAGGTACGTCGGATTTCTCGACGATACGCTTGCGCGGCTGACGCACCAGCTGGTTGATAGTTGCCATCTATAAGCTCCACTGTTGTCTTTCGACGCTATTACCCTACAAACAAAATGGCAGAGCGGATGCCCTGCCAAATTTAGGGGTGCATGAGTCTAATGAGACTCGCCGCCCCAGTCAAGACAAAGCCCCGCCAGCGGACTGGCGGGGCTCAGGCTTAATTGCTGCTGGAGTTCAGCGCTTCGGTCAGTGCGGCTTCCACCTCACTGGCGCTGACGCGGACCGGCTTGTCGGCATCACGCTTGCGCTTGCGCTCGCTGTGATAGGCCAGACCGGTACCGGCCGGGATCAGGCGACCGACCACCACGTTCTCCTTCAGGCCGCGCAGGAAGTCGCGCTTGCCGGTAACCGCCGCCTCGGTGAGGACGCGGGTGGTCTCCTGGAAGGAGGCCGCGGAGATAAACGACTCGGTGGACAGCGAGGCCTTGGTGATACCCAGCAGAACGCGGTCGTACTTGGCGATGAACTTGTCATCAGCCGCCAGACGCTCGTTCTCACCCAGTACCGCGGTCAGCTCCATCTGATCGCCCTTGATAAAGGCGGAATCACCCGACTCGGTCACTTCGACCTTGCGCAGCATCTGACGCAGGATGGTCTCGATGTGCTTGTCGTTGATCTTCACGCCCTGCAGGCGGTAGACGTCCTGGATCTCGTTGACGATGTACTTGGCCAGCGCGCTGACGCCCAGCAGACGCAGGATGTCGTGCGGATCGCTCGGACCGTCGGAGATCACTTCGCCCTTGTTCACCTGTTCGCCTTCGAACACGTTCAGGTGACGCCACTTCGGAATCAGCTCCTCGTACGGATCGCTGCCATCGGTCGGGGTGATGACCAGACGGCGCTTGCCCTTGGTCTCCTTACCGAAGGAAATGGTGCCGCTGATTTCCGCCAGGATCGAAGCTTCCTTCGGACGACGGGCTTCAAACAGGTCGGCAACGCGCGGCAGACCACCGGTGATGTCACGGGTCTTCGAGGTTTCCTGCGGGATACGGGCGATAACATCACCGACCGCCACCTGGGCACCGTTGGCCACACCCACCAGGGCGTTGGCCGGCAGGAAGTACTGGGCCGGCACGTCGGTGCCCGGCAACAGCAGATCCTTGCCATCGTCGCCCACCATCTTCACGGCAGGACGGATTTCCTTGCCGGCAGCCGGACGATCCTTCGGATCGAGGACTTCGATGTTGGTCAGACCGGTCAGTTCGTCGGTCTGGCGCTTGATGGTGATGCCCTCCTCCATGCCGACGAAGGTCACGGTACCCTTCATTTCGGTCACGATCGGGTGGGTGTGCGGGTCCCACTTGGCGACGATGGCGCCAGCGTCGACCTTGTCGCCTTCCTTCACGGAAATCACGGCACCGTACGGCAGCTTGTAACGCTCGCGCTCACGCCCGAATTCGTCGGCAATCGCCAGCTCACCGGAACGCGACACGGCAATCAGGTTGCCATCCAGACGTTCAACGTGCTTGAGGTTATGCAGGCGGATGGTACCGCCGTTCTTCACCTGTACGCTGTCCGCAGCCGAGGTACGCGAAGCCGCACCACCGATGTGGAAGGTACGCATGGTCAGCTGGGTACCCGGCTCACCGATGGACTGGGCGGCGATAACGCCGACCGCTTCACCGATATTGATCTGGTGACCGCGGGCCAGGTCGCGACCGTAGCACTTGGCGCAGATGCCGTAGCGGGTTTCACAGGTGATTGGCGAGCGCACGACCACTTCGTCGATGCTGTTGAGCTCGATGAACTCGACCCACTGCTCGTCGATCAGGGTGCCGGCCGGCACGATGACGTCATCGGTACCCGGCTTGAACACGTCCTTGGCGATCACTCGACCCAGCACGCGCTCACCCAGCGGCTCGACCACGTCACCGCCTTCGATGTGCGGGGTCATGACCAGACCATGCTCGGTGCCGCAATCGATTTCGGTCACCACCAGATCCTGGGCCACGTCGACCAGGCGACGGGTCAGGTAACCGGAGTTCGCGGTCTTCAGGGCGGTATCCGCCAGACCCTTACGGGCACCGTGGGTGGAGATGAAGTACTGCAGAACCGACAGACCTTCGCGGAAGTTCGCGGTGATCGGCGTTTCGATGATGGAGCCGTCCGGCTTGGCCATCAGGCCACGCATACCGGCCAGCTGGCGGATCTGCGCGGCAGAACCACGAGCACCGGAGTCGGCCATCATGTACATGGAGTTGAAGGACTCCTGCTCGACGGTCTTGCCCTCGCGATCGACAACCGGCTCTTTCGACAGGTTGGCCATCATCGCCTTGGACACTTCGTCGTTGGCCTTGGACCACAGGTCGATAACCTTGTTGTACTTCTCGCCCTGGGTCACCAGGCCGGAGGCGTACTGCGATTCGATCTCTTTAACTTCCTCGGTGGCGGCGTCGATGATGCGCGCCTTCTCATCCGGGATGACGAAGTCGTTCACGCCGATCGATACACCGGAGATGGTCGAATAGGCGAAACCGGTGTACATCAGCTGGTCAGCGAAGATCACGGTGTCCTTCAGACCCACAGTGCGGTAGCACTGGTTGATCAGCTTGGAGATCGCCTTCTTCTTCATCGACTGGTTGACCACGTCGTAGGACAGGCCCGCCGGAACGATCTGGAACAGCAGCGCGCGGCCGACAGTGGTGTCGACGATGCGGGTGTTCTTGGTGATGCTGCCGTCGCGGTCTTTGATGACCTCGTTGATGCGCACTTTAACGCGGGCGTGCAGGGACGCTTCACCGGCGCGGAATACGCGGTCGACTTCCTGCAGGTCGGCGAATACGCGACCTTCGCCCTTGGCGTTAACGGCTTCACGGGTCATGTAGTACAGACCCAGAACCACGTCCTGGGACGGCACGATGATTGGCTCACCGTTGGCCGGCGACAGGATGTTGTTGGTCGACATCATCAGCGCACGCGCTTCCAGCTGGGCTTCCAGCGTCAGCGGCACGTGAACGGCCATCTGGTCACCGTCGAAGTCGGCGTTGTACGCGGCGCAGACCAGCGGGTGCAGCTGGATGGCCTTACCTTCGATCAGTACCGGCTCGAACGCCTGGATACCCAGACGGTGCAGAGTCGGCGCACGGTTGAGCAGGACGGGGTGTTCGCGAATCACTTCGGCGAGAACGTCCCACACCTCCGGCAGCTCGCGCTCGACCATCTTCTTGGCGGCCTTGATGGTGGTCGCCAGACCACGCATTTCCAGCTTGCCGAAAATGAACGGCTTGAACAGCTCCAGGGCCATTTTCTTCGGCAGACCGCACTGGTGCAGACGCAGGGTCGGGCCTACGGTGATCACGGAACGACCGGAGTAGTCCACGCGCTTACCGAGCAGGTTCTGACGGAAACGACCTTGCTTACCCTTGATCATGTCGGCCAGCGACTTCAGCGGACGCTTGTTGCTGCCTGTGATGGCGCGACCGCGACGGCCGTTGTCGAGCAGGGCGTCGACCGCTTCCTGCAGCATGCGCTTTTCGTTGCGCACGATGATGTCCGGCGCCGACAGGTCGAGCAGGCGCTTGAGACGGTTGTTACGGTTGATCACGCGGCGGTACAGATCGTTCAGATCCGAAGTCGCGAAGCGGCCACCATCCAGCGGTACCAGCGGACGCAGATCCGGCGGCAGAACCGGCAGAACGGTCAGCACCATCCACTCAGGCAGGTTGCCGGAGTCCTTGAAGGCTTCCATCAGCTTCAGGCGCTTGGACAGCTTCTTGATCTTGGTCTCGGAGTTGGTCTGCGGAATCTCTTCACGCAGGCGACCGATCTCGTGATCCAGGTCGATGGCGTGCAGCAGCTCGCGCACGGCCTCGGCGCCCATGCGCGCGTCGAAGTCGTCACCGAACTCTTCGAGAGCTTCGAAGTACTGCTCGTCGTTCAGCAGCTGGCCCTTCTCCAGGGTGGTCATGCCCGGATCGATCACCACGTAGCTCTCGAAATAGAGCACGCGCTCGATGTCACGCAGGGTCATGTCCATCAGCAGGCCGATACGGCTCGGCAGGGACTTGAGGAACCAGATGTGGGCAACCGGCGAAGCCAGTTCGATGTGCGCCATGCGCTCACGGCGAACCTTGGCCAGGGCCACTTCCACGCCGCACTTCTCGCAGATCACACCGCGATGCTTGAGGCGCTTGTACTTGCCGCACAGGCACTCATAGTCCTTGACCGGGCCAAAGATCTTGGCGCAGAACAGACCATCGCGCTCAGGCTTGAAGGTACGGTAGTTGATGGTTTCCGGCTTTTTAACTTCACCGAACGACCACGAACGAATCATCTCGGGCGAGGCCAAGCCAATACGGATGGCGTCGAACTCTTCGATCTGACCCTGGTTTTTCAGCAAATTCAGTAGGTCTTTCAAGGCCTTTCCTCCTAGAGGAGCAGGGAGTGGGCGATACCGCCCCACCCCCAATGCGCGTCACGTGTTATTCGGTTTCCAGATCGATGTCGATGCCGAGCGAACGGATCTCTTTGATCAGTACGTTGAAGGACTCGGGCATGCCCGGCTCCATACGGTGATCGCCATCCACGATGTTCTTGTACATCTTGGTACGGCCGTTCACGTCGTCCGACTTCACGGTCAGCATTTCCTGCAGGGTGTAGGCGGCGCCATAGGCTTCCAGCGCCCAGACCTCCATCTCCCCGAAGCGCTGACCACCGAACTGCGCCTTACCACCCAACGGCTGCTGGGTAACCAGGCTGTAGGAACCGGTGGAACGCGCGTGCATCTTGTCGTCGACCAGGTGGTTCAGCTTGAGCATGTACATGTAGCCAACGGTAGTCGGACGCTCGAACTGGTTACCGGTACGACCGTCGATCAGACGCATCTGGCCGCTTTCCGGCAGATCAGCCAGCTTCAGCATGGCCTTGATCTCGCTTTCCTTGGCACCGTCGAAGACCGGAGTCGCCATCGGCACACCGCCCTTGAGGTTGTGCGCCAGCTTGAGGATTTCCTGATCGCTCAGTTCGTCCAGATTCTCCTGACGGCCACCAATCTCGTTGTAGATCTGCTGCATAAACTTGCGCAGCTCGGCGACCTTGCGCTGCTCATCGAGCATGCGGTTGATCTTCTCGCCCAGGCCCTTGGCCGCCAGGCCCAGGTGGGTTTCGAGGATCTGGCCGACGTTCATACGCGAAGGTACGCCCAGCGGGTTGAGAACGATGTCGACCGGGGTACCGTTGACGTCGTGCGGCATGTCTTCGACCGGCATGATCACCGAGACCACACCCTTGTTACCGTGACGACCGGCCATCTTGTCGCCTGGCTGGATGCGGCGGCGGATGGCCAGGTAGACCTTGACGATCTTCAGCACGCCCGGCGCCAGGTCATCGCCCTGCTGCAGTTTGCGCTTCTTGTCTTCGAACTTGTCGTCGAGCATCTGACGGCGGTCGGAGATATAGGCCTGGGCCTTTTCCAACTGCTCGTTCAGGGCATCGTCAGCCATGCGCAGCTTGAACCACTGACCACGCTCCAGACCATCGAGGAACTCGTCGGTGACTTCTGCACCCTTCTTCAGGCCAGCGCCGCCTTCGGCTTTCTTGCCTACCAGGGCAGAGCGCAGACGCTCGAAGGTCGCGCCTTCGACGATGCGGAACTCTTCGTTGAGGTCCTTGCGGATCTCGTCCAGCTGCTGCTTCTCGATGGCCAGGGCGCGGCTGTCACGCTCTACGCCGTCGCGGGTAAAGACCTGCACGTCGATAACAGTGCCCTTGGTGCCGGTCGGCACACGCAGGGAGGTGTCCTTCACATCGGACGCCTTCTCACCGAAGATCGCACGCAGCAGCTTCTCTTCCGGGGTCAGCTGGGTTTCGCCCTTCGGCGTGACCTTGCCGACCAGGATATCGCCCGGGCCCACTTCGGCGCCTACATAGACGATACCGGCTTCGTCCAGCTTGTTCAGCGCCGACTCACCAACGTTGGGGATATCGGAGGTGATTTCTTCCGAGCCCAGCTTGGTATCACGGGCCACACAGGTCAGTTCCTGGATGTGGATGGTGGTGAAGCGGTCTTCCTGAACCACACGCTCAGACAGGCAGATGGAGTCTTCGAAGTTGAAGCCGTTCCACGGCATGAACGCCACGCGCATGTTCTGGCCCAGCGCCAGTTCACCCATGTCGGTGGACGGACCATCGGCCAGGATGTCGCTGCGCTCAACCTTGTCACCCTTGCTCACCAGCGGACGCTGGTTGATGCAGGTGTTCTGGTTGGAGCGGGTGTACTTGGTCAGGTTGTAGATGTCGACACCGGCTTCGCCAGTTTCAACTTCGTCGTCATTAACGCGAACCACGATACGGCTGGCATCGACCGAGTCGATCACACCGCCACGACGCGCCACGACGCAAACGCCGGAGTCACGGGCAACGTTGCGCTCCATGCCGGTACCTACCAGCGGCTTGTCGGCGCGCAGGGTCGGTACAGCCTGACGCTGCATGTTCGAACCCATCAACGCACGGTTGGCGTCGTCGTGTTCAAGGAACGGAATCAGCGAGGCGGCAACCGAGACAACCTGCTTGGGCGAAACGTCCATCAGGGTGACGTCTTCCGGCGCCTTCACGGTGAATTCGTTGAGGTGACGCACGGCCACCAGCTCATCGACCAGCTGACCTTTGTCGTTCATGGTCGCCGAAGCCTGGGCGATCACGTGATCGGCCTCTTCGATGGCGGACAGGAAGACGATCTCGTCGGTGACCAGGGTGTCCTTCACCACACGGTACGGGCTTTCCAGGAAGCCGTACTGGTTGGTGCGGGCATAGGCCGCCAGGGAGTTGATCAGACCGATGTTCGGACCTTCAGGGGTCTCGATCGGGCACACACGGCCATAGTGGGTCGGGTGTACGTCACGGACTTCGAAGCCAGCACGCTCACGGGTCAGACCGCCCGGGCCAAGAGCCGAAACACGGCGCTTGTGGGTGATCTCGGAGAGCGGGTTGTTCTGGTCCATGAACTGCGAGAGCTGGCTGGAACCGAAGAACTCTTTAACGGCAGCCGCAACCGGCTTGGCGTTGATCAGATCCTGCGGCATCAGGCCTTCGCTTTCGGCCATCGACAGACGTTCCTTGACCGCGCGCTCAACACGCACCAGACCTACACGGAACTGATTCTCGGCCATTTCGCCAACACAACGCACACGACGGTTACCCAGGTGGTCGATGTCGTCGACAATGCCTTTGCCGTTACGGATGTCGACCAGGGTCTTGAGCACCTCGACGATATCTTCGCGGCTCAGTACGCCGGAACCTTCGATCTCGGTACGCCCGATACGACGGTTGAACTTCATGCGGCCGACTGCGGACAGGTCGTAACGCTCGGCACTGAAGAACAGGTTGTTGAACAGGGTCTCGGCGGCATCCTTGGTTGGCGGCTCGCCAGGACGCATCATGCGATAGATCTCGACCAGCGCTTCCAACTGATTGGTGGTGCTGTCGATCTTCAGGGTATCGGAGATAAACGGACCGCAATCGATATCGTTGGTGTACAGGGTCTCGATGCGGACGACCTGGGCCTTGACGATCTTGGCCAGGACTTCGACGTTCAGCTCGGTGTTGCACTCGGCGATGATTTCGCCAGTGGCCGGGTGCACGATGGCCTTGGCCGTGGTGCGACCGATCAGGTAGTCGATCGGCACTTCCAGCTCTTTGATACCGGCCTTGTCCAGCTGGTTGATATGGCGCGCAGTGATGCGACGACCTTGCTCAACAATGACCTTGCCCTTGTCGTCCTTGATATCGAGGACGGCCACTTCACCACGCAGGCGCTGCGGCACCAGCTCCAGGTTGAGGGTTTCGCCCTTCACATGGAACACGTTGGTGTCATAGAAGGCATCCAGCACTTCTTCAGTGCTGTAACCCAGGGCGCGCAGCAGCACGGACGCCGGCAGCTTGCGGCGACGGTCGATACGCACGAACACGGCGTCCTTCGGGTCGAACTCGAAGTCCAGCCAGGAGCCGCGGTAAGGAATGATACGCGCCGAATACAGCAGCTTGCCCGAGCTGTGAGTCTTGCCACGGTCGTGGTCGAAGAACACACCGGGCGAACGGTGCAGCTGGGAAACGATTACGCGCTCGGTACCGTTGATTACGAAGGTACCGTTCTCGGTCATGAGCGGAATTTCGCCCATGTACACTTCTTGCTCTTTGATGTCCTTGATCGCTTTGTTCGACGATTCTTTGTCGAAAATGATCAGACGGACTTTGACTCGCAGCGGTACGGCGAAGGTTACGCCGCGCAGTACGCATTCTTTGACATCAAAAGCCGGCTCGCCCAGGCGATAACCGACATACTCCAGAGCAGCATTGCCGGAATAGCTGATAATCGGGAAAACAGACTTGAAGGCCGCATGCAGGCCAATGTCACGGAACTGGTCCTTGGTCGCTCCTGCCTGCAGGAATTCGCGATACGAATCCAGCTGGATGGCCAGGAGATAAGGCACATCCATGACATCCGGCAACTTGCTAAAGTCCTTGCGGATACGTTTTTTCTCAGTATATGAGTAAGCCATCAGCGTTCCCCAGCTTGGTCACCTGCTTATTTGGCCCCTCCGACGGGAGTAGCCAGAAACTCTTGCAAACCCAAGGTTTGCGCCACCTACAGAGGCGGGTTTCAGCTCCAGGCCGGCAATCGAATAGCCGACCTAGAACGGAAAAAGGCCGGTGGCATTAGCCACCAGCCATCAGCCTTTTGCGAGTCGCTCGGGCTGTATACGCAAGGTCGTCGCTTACTTGAGCTCGACTTTGGCGCCTGCTTCTTCCAGTGCCTTCTTGGCAGCTTCGGCTTCTTCTTTCGAAACGCCTTCTTTAACAACGCCAGGAGCGCCGTCAACTACTGCTTTGGCTTCTTTCAGACCCAGGCCGGTCAGTTCACGAACTGCCTTGATCACGTTCACTTTCTTGTCGCCAGCTTCAGCCAGAACGATGGTGAACTCGGTCTGCTCTTCAGCTACAGCGGCAGCAGCGGCCGGGCCGGCAGCAACAGCAGCGGCGGCGGTAACGCCAAACTTCTCTTCCATTGCCTTGATCAGTTCAACAACCTGCATCACGGACATTTCGGAAACGGCGTTGATGATGTCTTCGTTGGTCAGAGCCATGACTCTAATTCCTGTATTGGGGGACAGCCTTCGCGGCCATCAAATTAAACAAATAAGGGCGAAAGCGGTTACGCAGCCTTATCAGGCAGCAGCACCTTCTTTCTGGTCGCGAACAGCTGCCAGGGTACGAACGAACTTGCTGGTGGCGCCTTGCATGACACTCATCAGCTGGGCGATAGCTTCGTTGTAGGTCGGCAGTGTTGCCAGTACGTCGATCTGATTGGCTGCGAGGAACTGACCCTCGAACGCAGCTGCTTTGATCTCGAACTTGTCCTGACCCTTGGCGAATTCCTTGAAGATACGGGCAGCAGCGCCCGGATGTTCGTTGGAGAACGCGATCAGGGTCGGGCCTTTGAACACGTCGTTGAGCACGTCAAACTGAGTGCCTTCAACGGCGCGGCGCAGCAGGGTGTTACGTACGACTTTCACGTACACACCAGATGCGCGGGCCTCTTTACGGAGTCCGGTCATAGCACCAACGGTCACGCCACGGGCATCAGCCACGACAGCGGAAAGGGCAGCTTTGGCAGCCTCGTTGACTTCAGCGACGATGGCCTTCTTGTCTTCGAGTTTAATTGCCACGGGTTTACTCCTGGATGTTACCGTTTCGTCCAACCGAAGCTGGACGGCGTTTTGGTGTCTGATTCGGTAAGAATCGGGAGCACCATCTGCGTAGGCTGTTGGTTTAAGGCTTGCGCCACCTACGGTCTTGGATAGCCCCCGCCAGGCAGGGACCCCAATTTTTCAACCGGCCGAACTCAGTTCGGCCGGCTTATTGATTAAACGTCGAGCGAACCTTGATCGATGATCAGACCCGGGCCCATGGTGGTGCTCAGGGTTACGCGCTTGACGTACACACCCTTGGAGGTGGACGGCTTCAGGCGCTTCAGATCGGCGATCAGAGCTTCAACGTTCTGCTTCAGTTTTTCCGGCTCGAAACCGACCTTGCCAACCGAACCATGGATGATGCCGTTCTTGTCGGTACGGAAACGCACCTGACCAGCCTTGGCATTCTTCACGGCAGTGGCTACGTCCGGAGTCACGGTACCGACTTTCGGGTTCGGCATCAGGCCGCGCGGGCCGAGAACCTGACCCAGCTGGCCAACAACGCGCATGGCGTCCGGGGAAGCGATCACTACGTCGTAGTTCAGATCGCCGCCCTTCATTTCGGCAGCCAGTTCGTCCATACCTACGCGATCAGCGCCGGCAGCCAGAGCGGCTTCAGCAGCTGGGCCCTGGGTGAACACGGCCACGCGAACGCTTTTGCCCGAGCCGTTCGGCAGAACGGTGGCACCGCGAACAACCTGGTCGGATTTACGCGGATCAACACCGAGGTTAACGGCGATATCGACGGATTCGGAGAACTTGACTGCGGACAGCTCAGCCAGCAGAGCGGCCGCTTCTACAAAGCTGTAAGCCTTGCCAGCTTCAACTTTCTCGGCGATTGCCTTTTGACGCTTGGTCAACTTAGCCATTACACACCCTCCACGTTGAGGCCCATGCTACGCGCGGAACCGGCGATGGTACGCACGGCCGCATCCAGGTCAGCTGCAGTCAGATCGGCCTGCTTGGTCTTGGCGATCTCTTCCAGCTGGGCACGGGTCACGGTGCCGACTTTGACGGTGTTCGGGCGAGCCGAACCGCTGGTCAGGCCTGCGGCCTTCTTCAGCAACACCGAAGCCGGGGTGCTTTTGGTTTCAAAGGTAAAGCTGCGGTCACTGTAAACAGTGATGATCACAGGAGTCGGCAGACCAGGCTCCATGCCCTGAGTCTTGGCGTTGAACGCCTTGCAGAATTCCATGATGTTTACGCCGTGCTGACCCAGAGCCGGACCAACGGGTGGCGACGGGTTGGCCTGGCCGGCCTTCACTTGCAGCTTGATATAAGCCTGAATCTTCTTAGCCATGAGCTACTCCAATTGCGGGTACAAGCGCCAAAAGGCTCCCCGATTAACAACACGTATATCCCAGTGACGACAAAACCCCGCAGCCTATGGCTGCGGGGTAAGGGATGCTTTTGTCAGTTATGCCTTCTCGACCTGACCAAACTCCAACTCGACCGGCGTTGAACGACCAAAGATGGTCACTGCAACCTGGACGCGACTCTTTTCATAGTTCACCTCTTCAACGACACCGCTGAAGTCAGCAAACGGACCGTCCACCACACGCACCATCTCACCCGGCTCGAACAACGTCTTCGGCTTGGGCTTGTCACCGCTGTCGGCAACACGACGCAGAATGGCTTCAGCTTCTTTCTCGGTGATGGGAGCCGGCTTGTCGGCAGTACCGCCAATAAAGCCCATGACGCGCGGCGTATCCTTGATCAGATGCCAAGTCGCCTCGTTCATTTCCATCTGCACCAAGACATAGCCGGGGAAGAACTTGCGCTCACTCTTGCGCTTTTGCCCGTTGCGCATCTCGACCACTTCTTCCGTGGGCACGAGAATCTCGCCGAACACATCTTCCATACCGGCTAGCTTTACACGCTCGATCAACGAGCGCATTACATGCTTCTCGTAACCCGAGTAAGCATGCACAACGTACCAACGCTTAGCCACGGGGGACACCTTTAACCAACAATCAGGGAAACAAGCCAGCCCAGCAGGGAATCCAGACCCCACAACAACAGCGCCATGACCAGAACCACAGCCACCACGATCAACGTGGTCTGCGTAGTCTCTTGGCGAGTCGGCCAGACGACCTTGCGAATTTCAGTACGAGCCTCTTTGGCCAGCACGGAGAAGGCCTGCCCTTTCGCGGTCTGCAAACCAACGAAACCAGCAACAACAGCCAACACCAACAGAACCAGAACGCGATACAGGAGCGGCTCAGCAGAGAAGTACTGATTACCAACAACACCCACGACTACCAGGGCAGCAACAACCAACCACTTGAGCAGATCAAAGCGAGAGTCTTTGGCTTCAGCCTTAACGTTCATGCAAGGAAATCCTGTAAATAGACGCGCCAGATTCTTTAAGAAAATGGCAGGTCAGGAGGGAATCGAACCCCCAACCTACGGTTTTGGAGACCGTCGCTCTGCCAATTGAGCTACTGACCTAAAGCAAAATCAGGCCGACCATTATGCCGGCCTGATAGGGACAGATCAACCGATTACTCGACGATCTTGGCAACCACGCCAGCACCAACGGTACGGCCACCCTCGCGAATCGCGAAACGCAGGCCGTCTTCCATGGCGATCGGCTTGATCAGGGTAACAACCATTTTCACGTTGTCGCCCGGCATTACCATCTCAACGCCTTCCGGCAGTTCGCACGAACCGGTTACGTCGGTGGTACGGAAGTAGAACTGCGGACGGTAGCCCTTGAAGAACGGGGTGTGACGACCACCTTCTTCCTTGGACAGCACGTACACTTCAGCTTCGAACTTGGTGTGCGGCTTGATGGTGCCCGGCTTGGCCAGAACCTGGCCACGCTCTACGTCGTCACGCTTGGTGCCGCGCAGCAGGACGCCACAGTTCTCACCAGCACGACCTTCGTCGAGCAGCTTGCGGAACATTTCCACACCGGTACAGGTGGTCTTGGTGGTGTCACGCAGACCAACGATCTCGATTTCTTCCTGGATCTTGACGATACCGCGCTCAACACGACCGGTTACCACGGTGCCGCGGCCGGAGATGGAGAACACGTCTTCGATCGGCATCAGGAACGGCTTGTCGATGGCACGAACCGGCTCAGGGATATAGCTATCCAGGGTCTCAACGAGCTTCTTGACGGCAGTGGTGCCCATCTCGTTGTCGTCCTGACCGTTCAGCGCCATCAGCGCGGAGCCGATGATGATCGGGGTGTCGTCGCCCGGGAAATCGTAAGTGCTGAGCAGGTCACGCACTTCCATTTCCACCAGCTCCAGCAGCTCGGCGTCGTCAACCATGTCGGCCTTGTTCAGGAACACGACGATGTACGGAACACCTACCTGGCGGGACAGCAGGATGTGCTCACGAGTCTGCGGCATGGGGCCGTCAGCAGCGGAGCAAACCAGGATAGCGCCGTCCATCTGGGCAGCACCGGTGATCATGTTCTTCACGTAGTCGGCGTGACCCGGGCAGTCAACGTGCGCGTAGTGACGAATGTTGGAATCGTACTCTACGTGGGCAGTGTTGATGGTGATACCACGAGCCTTCTCTTCCGGGGCGCTGTCGATCTTGTCGAAGTCAACCTTGGCGGAACCGAACACTTCGGAGCACACACGGGTCAGAGCAGCAGTCAGAGTGGTTTTACCGTGGTCAACGTGACCGATGGTGCCTACGTTGACGTGCGGCTTGTTACGTTCAAACTTTTCTTTAGCCATCTCTACTGTCTCCCAGCGAAGAATTGAGCAAGTGTCACCGCCATTAAAATAAAGGCAGATACTTGCATATCTGCCTTTATAAAATGGAGCTCATGAGCGGATTTGAACCGCTGACCTCACCCTTACCAAGGGTGTGCTCTACCAACTGAGCTACATGAGCGAAACATTTTCGCGATTACCGCAATGCTGGAGCGGGTAGCGGGAATCGAACCCGCATCATCAGCTTGGAAGGCTGAGGTTCTACCACTGAACTATACCCGCGGAGCCTGCAGCTCACGCTAAATCTGGTGGAGGGAGAAGGATTCGAACCTTCGAAGTCGATGACGTCAGATTTACAGTCTGATCCCTTTGGCCACTCGGGAATCCCTCCAAACGGGCCGGCATTCTCATTCGATGCCAACCTACTGTCAAGCAATTTCTCATTAAAAAACCTGAGCTTAGCTACATTGACAGCAACTTCGCAGATCACTTGTTAGCGCCACCCTGCGAAGCGGGCGCCATTCTATGCAATCTATTGCGCCGACGCAATCCCTTCGCAAGGCATTAATTGATGTTGTAAGCCTTTGAAGTCCAAGGCCAAACGCTCAAGCAGCAGATCACCCGCAAGACGTCGACTGGCCGGATCGATGCGCACCCAAAAACTTCGATGTGCACGCGGCAACTCTTTAAGCGCCGGCTCATAACCCGCCACCCGCAAACGCTGCATAACAGCCTCTGCCGAGTCAATGCGCGGAAATATTCCAAGGGATATGCCATTGGCCAGCTCACCCTCGGTAATTATGTAGCTGTCGATTCTGCGCGCCTGCAGTTCCCGCAACTGACGCAAGGAGGCCTGCCGAGACGCCAGCGGGGTTAAATACACCCAGTAATCCAGGCCCGACTGCGCCTCGATAGCCTGCACAGAAGAACGTATATCAAGACTTAGCAGCCTCTGCTCGATCTGCTCGGCCGCCTCACGCGCATCAAACGACCCCAGAAACAAACAAACCGACTCCGGAATCTCACGCCTCGATGCCTCTCGCTCAACCGGCGCATCAGACTCACTTAGCAGGCGAATTTCTGATTTACCCTCGCGCACCGAAGGCAGCGGCGCTATTTCGGTCACCCGCATAGGCGCCTGCTGCTGATGCCAGACGTAGTAGAACAAATTCAACACCACTAACCACAAAAACATCCAACGCATTGAGCATCCTCAGGGCAAGGGACAGGCAATAGCCAGCCCGACAAAGACCAAGTCAGGCACAACCCGAGCTTCCGGCAAACGCTCGCGCACCAGGGCCGAGTCGCCCCCCGTCAGAAACACCACAAAATCACCCAGACGCTCACGTGCCATTAACAGCTGCGCATCAACGAATCCCTGCAGCATCAGCGCACAACCTCGCTCGACCGCCTCCGCCGTCGAATGTCCCGGCTCAAGACTACGCAGCGCCTGTTGCGCCGCCGCCTTGTCATAACGAATACGCCGAGTATGGGTGCATAGCTGATTACGCAAAAGCGGCATTCCCGGACAGATATAGCCCCCCAGATGCACACCATTAGAAGACACCAAGTCCGCAGTAACCGCCGTCCCTAGATCCAGCACCAGACATGCGCCGCGCCCCAGGCTGAACGCACCCACCAAGGCCAGCCAGCGATCCAGGCCCAAGGACTGATAGTTCTCATAGCCATTACGCACTCCAGCCAACTCAGGAGCCGAGCGCGCCATATGACAAGCGATATCAAAATGCTTCTGCAACACCTCAACCAGCGCCAAGGTCTCAGCATCGGAGCGCACGCTTACAAGGCGACAAGCCCTTAGCTTTGGGCCATGCAGCTCCAGAGTCGCAACAAGCTCCGCGTCGGAACCCGCCACACCAAACGCAGCAACAACCTGCTTAGCGCCAGCGATGATCCGCCACTTTATAAAGCTGTTACCGCAATCCAGCTCAAGAATCATTACGCAGCCTCAGACTGAGCTCACCACCACTGAAGCACTGCTCAGCCCCAGCCACTTCTAAACGAATCGCACCGGAGTCATCGACTCCCAGCACCACACCCTCTATACCACCCGCGCCGGCACTTAAACTAACCTCACGCCCCTGCCACAGATGGCTGCCCTCCCACTCCTCACGCAACGCGGCAAAGCCCGAATCACGATGGATGGCGAGATAACGCGCCAACTGTGCATTGAGCCGAACCACCAAATCATTACGATCTATCGTCCGCCCAAGCTCGGCACACATTGAGGTATAGGGCTGATCGATCTCATCTAAACCGGGCAGCATATTCACGTTAACCCCAATACCTATCACCAGGTGACAAACATCCCCAGGGTCACCGGACAGCTCCAGTAAAATGCCCGCCAGCTTACGCCGACCAACGAGCACATCGTTGGGCCACTTCAGGCCGGCATCATGCAGCCCCATTGCACGCAAAGCCGAAAGCAACGCCAGGCCAACCACCAGGCTCATCCCATCCAGCCGATGAACCCCGCCCTCAATCTTCAATACCAAGCTGTAATAGAGGTTTTCTGCAAAAGGGCTCACCCAGACACGCCCACGTCGCCCACGCCCCGCAACCTGGCGCTCTGCCAGCAAGACGAAGGGCGGCAGACGCCCTCCCTGCAAAGCACGCAATGCTTCGGCATTGGTGGAGTCAACGACAGGCAAAACGCTTAACGGCCAGGCATCAGGCACCTGAGCCGCCGCAATGAGCGCCTCGTCTAACAATTGAAGAGGCCGCTCCAGACGATAGCCGCGACCGCGGATCTTATGGATAGGTATAGCGAGCTCGGATTCCAGTGCCTGCAACTGCTTCCAGACCGCCGCACGACTGATCCCCAGGACCGCGCCAAGCGCTTCTCCCGAGTGAAAACGCCCATCCTGAAGGAGCCTGAGTAATGGAAGCATGCCTAGCCCACCGATCAAAGAGCCACGCATCATAGCGAGCAGACTTTATCTTGCCTATCGCGCTCGCCCGCCATTTGGCAGCGATGCAGAAACTTTAAGAGCACGCCTGGCAACAAACCTGAGCAGCAGCCAGTGCCGGCCAGATTTATAAACGACACGCAAAGTAAAACCCCCGACCGTTTTCACGATCGGGGGTTTTGGTGTAGGTGCTTGACGATG
>NZ_WKJZ01000004.1 GCF_009763245.1 Pseudomonas xionganensis
CATCGTCAAGCACCTACACCAAAACCCCCGATCGTGAAAACGGTCGGGGGTTTTATTTTGCGTGTGAAAAAACGGCAGGCTTAATTCGATCTACTAGGTCGCTTTCTGTTAAGCAGCTCAGCTGAAAGGGTTATAGGCTCAAGACATGCTCCTGGCAGTCGATATGGCATGGGAGCGTTGTGTCCTTGCGTTCGTT
Organism: Pseudomonas xionganensis; assembly: GCF_009763245.1. GTDB lineage: Bacteria > Pseudomonadota > Gammaproteobacteria > Pseudomonadales > Pseudomonadaceae > Aquipseudomonas > Aquipseudomonas xionganensis. The sequence continues at coordinate 197 of NZ_WKJZ01000004.1, forward strand.
ACCGAGGAGTTGCTCTATGGGCTGGTTTGCTAACCTGCGTATTGCATACAAGATAGCCATTGTTCCGTTCGTACTGTGCATGCTGTTGATTGTGCTGGGGGTGGTGTCGTCACTGTCGCTGCGCAATATCGCTGACAGGGTTGAGGTTGTAACGCGGGATCTGGGGCCTAGCATCGACTGGGTGGCCCAGGTAAGCGACAACATGGCGCGCCTGCAACTGTCGGTCAGTCAATACGCGCGTACTGGTGACTCGGCTTCCGAAACCCTTTTTGCCGAGCTGGATGGACGTCTGCGAGAGGCCTTGCAGGAGACTTCGGAGCGCCTGCACGAACCAGAACAACAGGCCTTGCTTGAGTCGATGCAGCAATTGCAGGCTCAGTACAGTGACTTGTTTCGTGAACAATTGGTGCCTCTCAGTCAGCGACGCCAGGCGTTGATCAGTGGTGAGTTGAGCGAGCATGGCCCGGCGATTGAGCAGGTATTGTCCGCGGTACTCACAAATGCGCAGCAGAGCTTCAATCTGGATGCGGTTTTTTACGCCAGTGCCGCGATGCGCCATTTATTGTTAGGCAGCCAGTACCTCTATCAATTCTTGCAGGAAAATCAGGAAGCTCAGGTCAAGGCTTTTTCGCGTGAGTTGGATAGCGCCAGGAGCATGATCAGTGTGTTGCGTGATCGCAGTAGCAGCGAGCGTTTAACTGCCCAGCTGACACAGGCGCTGGATAGTCTGGAGCGTTACAAGACCGCTTCGGCTCGGGTGGTTGAACTGGTTAATCAGCGCAATGCCACTTTAGAGCAGATGAACGACATTGATCCGCAGATCGCTGACCTCGCCCGTCGTTTGCAACAGTACTTGATGACGGGCATGCAAGCGGCTGCTCAGGCGGCCGATGCGACGGTTCTGCAGGTCAATCAGTTGTTGTGGAGTTTGTTGCTGGCCGCGTTGCTGTTTGGCGTTTTACTGGCCTATGGGGTGGGGCGCGCCTTGGTTCAGGGGCTGAGTCAAATCAATCTGATGCTGCAGGATATGGCTGAAGGCGAGGGCGATCTGACCAAGCGGTTACCGGTGCGTGGGCGCGATGACCTAGGGCTGTTGGCCAGTAGTTTCAATACCTTCGTGGAGAAAATCCGGGCAACGGTATCCGAGGTGGCACTGGCTTCGCGTACCCTGGAAAAGGCTGGCGAGGACTTACAGCAATCTGCTCAGCGTGCCCATCAGGATGTGGAGCAGCAGCGTGATGAGAGTGCACAGATTGCTTCGGCGATGATCCAAATGGCTGCCAGTGCTCAGGAAATGGCGCAAGGCGCCGAGCACGGACAGCAGCTTTCTCGTGATACCCGCATAGCCGCGGATGAAGGTTTGCGCTGCGTCGAGGGCAATCGCCAGGCCATGCAGAGCCTGACGGATAAAGTCGCGCGCCTGGCTGAGGTCATCGAGTCCCTTAGTGCCGATAGCGAGCGTATCGGCTCCGTCTTGGCGGTCATTGGTTCGATTGCCGAGCAGACCAATCTGCTGGCACTCAATGCAGCCATCGAGGCGGCGCGTGCTGGTGATCAGGGGCGCGGTTTTGCCGTGGTGGCCGATGAGGTGCGTAGCCTGGCGCAACGTACCCAGGCTTCCACGGAGGAAATCCAGGACATCATTCAAACCTTGCAGCGGCGCAGTCAGTCTTCCATAGAGATGATGAGTGAGAGTCGTGAGGCGGTGACCTTGGCGCATGGTAGTGCCGAGAAGACCAGCCAGTCATTGCAGTGCATCACTCAGGCTGTGGATGCCATCGATCAGAATATCCAGCAATTGGTTGCGGCCGCAGGGGAGCAGGCCAAAGTCGCAGAAGACGTGGGCGCTGGAGTCGTGCGGGCCAACAGTATCAGTGAGGACACCTATGCAACGGTGGAGCGGACCCGGGCTGCGGCGCAGAGCATTCGTGAGCTGGAAAGCCAGTTGAGTCGTCTGATCGAACAGTTTCAAACCTGAGAGCTGCTGTCACCGATGTTTGCGCCAAGTTACAGGAATGCGACATCTACAGGCCTTGAATCGACGCTGCGACCAGCATGGCTCGCCGGGTTGTGCGCCTTGCATTATGGTGCGCGGCTTATTCAGCGCGGGCCCCACAAGGGCGAGTGGCGCTGGCGTGAGTAGCCTGTGACCCCGCAGGCTTCTTGCCCGGTCATGAGCCGGGCAGCACGGCTCCCTCAAGACTTTCTACTTTGGTACTGCTTTTCCATGAATGCGTTGAAACGACCGGATATCCTGGCCCTCGGCTTTATGACTTTTGCCCTGTTTCTCGGGGCCGGCAACATCATCTTTCCCCCTAGTGCAGGTATGGCCGCCGGTGAAAATATTGGCCTGGCCGCGCTGGGCTTTCTGCTGACAGGCGTTGGCCTTCCGCTGTTGACCATTGTCGCGCTGGCCAGGGTCGGGGGAGGCATGGCGCAGCTGACGGCCCCCCTGGGCAAGGGGGCTGGAATTCTCTTTGCGGTAGCGGTGTATCTGGCCATTGGGCCGTTGTTTGCCACACCCCGTACGGCGGTGGTGTCCTTTGAAATGGGGGTGGCGCCTTTTGTTGGTAACAGCGCGACCTCGCTGCTGATCTATAGCCTGGCGTTCTTTGCCGCGGTGCTGTTTCTGGCTCTCAATCCTGGGCAGCTGGTGGATCGCGTCGGCAAGTTCATTACCCCGGTTTTGCTGGCGGCCTTGCTGGTACTGGGTGGTGCGGCGCTGCTGCTGCCAGCGGGCGAGATTGGCCAGGTAGCAGGGGATTATCAGGCGGCGCCCTTTGTGCAGGGCTTTCTGCAGGGCTACTTGACCATGGATACCCTGGGGGCGTTGGTATTTGGCATTGTGATCGCCACAGCCATTCGTGATCGTGGTGTAAGCGACACGGCTTTGGTCACCCGTTATTCGATGATTGCCGGTCTGATTGCAGCTGTGGGGCTGTCGCTGGTTTATCTGGCACTGTTCTATCTCGGTGCCACCAGTCAGGGGATTGCCGGTGAGGCGCAGAACGGCGTACAGATTCTGACCGCCTATGTGCAGCACACCTTCGGCACGGCGGGGAGTCTGCTGCTGGCGGTGGTGATTACTCTGGCCTGCCTGACTACCGCTGTGGGGCTGCTTACAGCCTGTGGCGAGTTCTTCAGCAAGCTATTGCCGTTTTCCTATCGCACCGTAGTAGTGACCTTCGGTCTGTTCAGTCTGCTGGTGGCCAATCAGGGATTGACCCAATTGATCAGCTTTTCCATTCCGGTATTGGTTGGTCTCTACCCCTTGGCGATTGTCTTGGTGGGCCTGAGTCTGCTGGATGGCTTTTGGCTTTCGTCTGCGCGGATATTCCGGCCGGTGCTGGCGGTTACGCTGATCTTTGGCCTGGTTGATGGTATCGCGGCTGCCGGTTGGGGTGACTGGGTACCGGCCGTGTTCAGTCAATTGCCATTGGCTGATCAAAGTCTGGGCTGGCTGTTGCCCGTACTGGTGACATTGCTGCTGGCAGTGATTGCCGATCGTGTTCTGGGGGATGGCAAGACGGCAGTAGCTTGACTCTCTGAGCACCCAAAGCCCGTATCCATTGATACGGGCTTTTTCGTTTCTGCCTCGTCAACTCAGGGTTCTGACTGCCAGGCCAGGAAAGTCGGTGATGATGCTGTCTGCGCCGAAGTCGGCCAGACGGCGCATCAGGGCAGGCTCGTTGACTGTCCAGACGGAGACATGCAAGCCCTGCTTCTGCGCTTTGAGCAGGCGTTCCGGGGTGCAGAGGGTCCAGTTCAGAGCCAGTAACTGGCAGTCGTAATGCTTGGCGACCTTGAGCGGGTCGAGCCAGGCATATTCGGCGACCAGGCCGCGCTGCAAGTGCGGTGCCAGTTGTTGGGCTGCGCGTAGCACTTCACGGGAGCTGGAGGTGATGCACACCTTCTGTTCCAGTCCGTGCCGTTTGACCAGCGCATCGATGGCCTTAACCAGCTGCACCGAGCGGGTTTTCGAGGCGCTTTTGACTTCCAGCTGCCAGTGCTCGAAGGGGCATCGCTCGAACAGCTCACTCAAACGTGGAATGGGGCAGGGCTGACGCCAGCCGGGACCTCCCAGGCGAGCGTCGTGGCGCACCAGATCGGCCGCATCCTGTTCGATGACCTTGCCCCGCAGGCCTGTGGTGCGCTTGAGGGTCGGGTCGTGGATGACCATCAGTTCGCCATCGCGGGACAGGTGCAGATCCAGCTCACAGCGGTTCACGCCGTGCTCCAGGCAGCGCTGAAAACTGATCAGGGTGTTTTCCGGGGCTTCGCCCTTGGCGCCGCGATGGCCATAGATAAGCGTCACGGTTGCTCCTTGAGGGATTCCAGGTAGCGCGGCTGGTGATGGCGCACGCTGTTGATCACATGATCATGCTCGAAATAGACACTGAACTCGCGGTAATCCCAGCGGCTGATCGGTGGCCTGCCTACCGGGGGATGTTCCTCGTCAGCGAGGCCGAAACGCTCCAGAACGGCACGCTTGGACTCACCCAATTGCGGCAGAGGAGGCAGTGCGGCTGCATTGCCTTGCTCGCCTATGGGAATGATCAGGGTATCGGCTTGTAACGACAGGGGTAGCAGCACAAGTAGCAGTAGCAGCAGTGCAGGCATGGTTGAGTTCTCGGCATCAAGGTTGTTCGCGGGCCTGGCGACGTTCCAGGGCCTGACGCTGGAGAATATGCCGGGCCAGCAGTTGGCGCTGGGCGTCGGTCAAGGATTCGAACTCGGTGCCGATCTCGAACTGCTCACCGCGTGGTCGGCAATGCACAACCTTGGCCCGCAGCAGCAGGCCCAGGGCCTGGGGCATCAGCACCATTTTCAGCGCCAGATGACTACCGCTGGGGACAGGGTGGGCATTGTTGAAGCTGACACCGCCCTCGGACAGACTGACCCGGCGGGGGGCGCCGATATCGCGGAGCAGGCTCTGAGCCAGTGCCTGGCCAAGCAGGTCGATGCGTTTGTTGATGACTTTGAGGTAATTGGCCAGGGTGCGATCCCGCTCGCTGATATGCCGCAGCAGGTGCTGCGACTCGAAGTCCATCAGGTGCAGGTCGCTGAGCAGGTTGAACAGCGGCGAGCTGTCGTGAAGCTCGTCACTGGCCAGTGCCTCTGCCCCGGACAGCAGGCTGAATTCCAGTGCGATCGTATCCTCGATACGATAGTATTCGCGGCGGTCATCTTCATCTTGAGTCGGCATGGCGAACCCATGGCAGCAGTGATTGTCAGAGTGTAAGGCTGCACGCCACGACCCGCCACAAGGACGTTTCTTTTTCCCTCGAACCAGCCCCCGACATGTTCAGACCCCTGTTTGCGTTTATCGGCATGCGCTACACCCGTGCCAAACGTCGTAACCACTTCGTTTCCTTTATTTCCCTGACGTCGATGATCGGGCTGGCACTGGGTGTGCTGGTGATGATCCTGGTGTTGTCGGTGATGAATGGCTTCGACCATGAAATGCGCACCCGGGTGCTGGGCATGGTGCCCCACGCCACCCTGGAAAGTGTTACGCCGATCCATGACTGGCGAGCTCTTGCCGCAGAGGTTCAGAACGACCCTCAGGTACTGGCGGTGGCGCCTTTCAGCCAGATGCAGGGCCTGCTGACCCATGCAGGCAAGGTGCAGAAGGTGTTGATCAATGCCGTGGCACCCGAGGAGGAGGTCAAGGTCTCGATCATTGCCGATTTCTTTCGTCAGGGCCGACTGAGCGAACTGCGGCCCGGCGAGTTCGGCATTGTGCTGGGTGATCGCGCAGCCGAAAAACTGGGAGTTGGGCTGGGTGAAAAAATCACCTTTGTCGCCCCGGAAGTGACGGTGACGCCTGCGGGTGTGTTCCCCCGACTCAAGCGCTTTACCGTGGTGGGCATCTTCCATGTCGGCGCCGGTGAGGTGGATGGACATCTGGCCCTGACCCATGTCCAGGATCTGGCCCGTCTGCAGCGCTGGCAGGCCGATCAGGTACAGGGCCTGCGCCTGAAGTTCGCCGATCTGTTCCAGGCTCCGCGCATTTCCTGGGAACTGGCCCAGCGCCTGGATCAGGGCGATTACTATGCCCGCGACTGGACCCGCAGCCATGGCAACCTGTATCAGGCGATCCGCATGGAAAAGGCCATGATCGGCCTGCTCTTGCTGCTGATCGTGGCGGTGGCTGCATTCAATATCATCTCCACCCTGGTCATGGTGGTCACCGACAAGAAGGCCGATATCGCCATTCTGCGCACCCTGGGCGCGACGCCGCGGCAGATCATGGCCATCTTTATGGTGCAGGGTACGGTGATCGGTGTATTCGGCACTGCCATAGGCGCGGCCCTGGGCATCTGGGCTGCGCTGAATGTCAGCAGCGCGATTGCCGCTCTGGAACGGCTGCTGGGCATCCAGTTCCTGAATGCCGATGTGTATTTCATCGACTACATCCCCTCGCAGCTGATGCTGCAGGACGTGCTGCTGGTCTGCGGCGCGGCCCTGCTCCTGAGTTTTCTCGCCACCCTTTATCCAGCCTGGCGCGCGGCCCGTACCCAGCCCGCGGAGGCTCTGCGTTATGAGTGATTCGCTTATGTCAAACCAAGCTGTGTTGAGTTGTCGCAACCTCGGCAAAAGCTATGAGGAAGGTCCGCAGTCGGTGGTGGTGCTGGACGATCTGCAGCTCGAACTGCAGCCCGGGGAACGGGTTGCCATCGTCGGCAGTTCCGGTTCGGGCAAGAGTACTCTGCTCAATATGCTCGGCGGTCTGGATACCCCCAGCAGCGGTAGCGTCTGGCTGGCCGGGGAAGAGTTGTCTGCGCTCAATGAGCGCGAGCGTGGCCTGCTGCGCAACCGCGCCCTGGGTTTCGTCTACCAGTTCCATCATCTGCTGCCGGAGTTCACCGCGCTGGAGAACGTATGCATGCCGCTGCTGATTGGCAAAACCGCCATCAGTGAGGCTCGCCAGCGCGCTACGGCTTTGCTGGAGCGGGTTGGTCTGGGGCATCGCCTGGCGCACAAGCCGGCCGAGTTGTCCGGCGGCGAGCGCCAGCGGGTGGCGATTGCCCGCGCCCTGGTCAATCGTCCGGGTCTGGTGCTGCTCGATGAGCCCACCGGTAACCTGGATCATCACACCGCCCAGGGTATTCAGGAATTGATGAAGGAGCTCAGCAGCTCCTCGCAAACGGCCTTTCTGGTGGTCACCCACGACATGGCCCTGGCCCGGCAGATGGATCGCGTGCTGCATCTGCAGGACGGCAAGCTGGTGAGCATCTGATGTTTCGTCCGCTCAGCCTGTTTATCGGTATTCGCTATACCGGCGCCAAGCGGCGCAATCACTTTATTTCCTTTATCTCCATGACTTCCATGATCGGTCTGGCCCTGGGCGTGTTGGCCATGATTGTGGTGCTGTCGGTGATGAATGGCTTCCAGAAGGAAATGAGTACGCGCATCCTCGGCATGGTGCCGCACGCCAGTATTGCCGGCGCGCAGGCGCTGGATAACTGGCAAGCAGTGGCCGATACCGCGCGCAAACATCCGCAGGTGGTCGCTGCAGTACCATTTGCCGAGCTGGAGGGCATGCTGTCCTACCGCGGGGCGATGCAGCCGGTGCAGCTGCAGGGCGTCGAACCTGCCCTGGAGGGTCAGGTATCGATCATTGGCGAGCATCTGCAACAGGGACGCCTGAGCGATTTGCGTGAGGGCGAGTTCGGTGTACTGATCGGTGAGATTACCGCGCGGCGTTTCCAGCTGCGGGTCGGCGACAAGCTGGCCTTGATCGTGCCGGAGCTGAGCAGTGTGCCGGGTGGTATCAGCCCGCGTATGCAGCGTCTGAATGTGGTGGGCATCTTCAAGGTCGGCGCCGAACTGGACAGTTCCCTGGCCCTGATCCATGTGGCCGATGCGGCCCATATCCAGCGACTGCAGCCGGGGCAGGTGCAGAGTGTACGGCTCAAGCTGCGTGACCTGTATCAGGCCCCACAGGTAGCAGCCAGCATCGCCAGTGGGCTGGGGGAAGGCTACAAGTCCAGCGACTGGACCCTGACTCAGGGCAGCCTGTTCAGCGCGATGAAGATGGAAAAGACCATGATCGGTTTATTGTTGCTGCTGATCGTGGCGGTAGCGGCCTTCAATATCATCGCCACCCTGATCATGGTGGTGGCCGACAAGGGCGGGGATATCGCCATCCTGCGTACCCTGGGGGCGACACCGCGGCAGATCATGGGCATCTTTATGGTGCAGGGCACCATCATTGGCGTGATCGGAACGCTGATAGGCGCACTGCTGGGCATCCTTGCGGCGCTCAACGTCAGTGAACTGGTGGGCTGGATCGAGCAGGTCAGTGGCCAGCAGGTGATGAGCTCGGATGTCTATTTCATCAGCAATCTGCCATCGCAGTTGCTGGCCTCGGATGTCCTGTTGATCTGCTCGGCTGCCTTTGGCCTGAGTTTTCTGGCTACCCTCTATCCGGCTTGGCGTGCTGCTCAGGTGCAGCCGGCCGAGGCTTTGCGCTACGAATAAGCTGCTAGGCTGGTGACATGGTCTGTAAGCGTAAAAAAGCCATCATTCGATGGCTTTTTTCGTTCTAGCGCTGCTGATCGCGCTTGCGCCGTTTTTCCTGACGCTTGCGCCAGTTGTGCCTGACCCACCAGTGCCAGTAAGCGTTGGTGGCGAAGTAGCCGATGATCGCCAGCACGATCGCCAGCACCAGCGAACCCAGATACAGGGGTTGCCAATGGGTCTGCAGCATCTGGCCGATCCAGCTGAGATTGATGCTTTCCGGCATATGCATGGCCGGAGTGCTCATCAGCCAGGCGCCAAGTTTGTAGTTGCAGTAGAACACCGCTGGCATGGTCACCGGGTTGGTCAACCACACCAGGCCTACGGAAATCGGCAGGTTGGCCCGGGCTGGGATGGCGATGATGGCGGCCACAAGCATCTGCATGGGCATGGGGATCATGGCCCAGAACAGGCCAATGGCCATGGCGCGGGAGACGGAGTGGCGGTTCAGGTGCCAGAGGTTGGGATCGTGGATCAAGGCCCCGAGAAAGCGCAGGGACTGGTTGTCCTTGATGCGCTGCGGGTTGGGCATGTAGCGCTTGAATAAACGACGCGGCATGAAGAGTCTCGGGCGGATAAAAGCGCCAATATTATGCACAGTTTATAGCCGGCCTGCTTTTACACTTTGTGTCAGCAAATAAGTCGGTGGCGGGGCAAGGGATTTGCACAAGACGCAGGGAGCGTGTCGATGCCCATAGCGATGGCGGCTTTACTGGCTGGGTTACTGGTTCTGCGTTGGCTGCCACAGTTGCCGCCGATCTGGGCGTTGTGTGCCATGGCATTGCTTGGGCTGCTGCTGTTGCCCTGGCGTCTGTACTGGTTGGGGCTCTTTCTGCTGGGGTTGTGCTGGGCCAGTGTGTCGGCCCAGTGGGCTCTGGATGAGCGACTGAACCCGGCATTGGATGGTCGTACCCTGTGGCTGCAGGGGCAGGTGGTGGGGTTGCCCGAAGCAGGTCAGGGCGTGGTGCGTTTTCAGTTGCAGGATGCCCAGTCCCGCCGTGCCGAACTGCCTGGGCGCCTGCGCCTGTCTTGGTACAACGGCCCGCCTGTGCGCGCAGGGGAAACCTGGCGTCTGGCGGTTCGTCTTAAACGCCCCCATGGCCTGGTTAATCCTCAAGCCTTCGATTACGAAGCCTGGCTGCTGGCCCAACGCATTGGTGCTACCGGCACGGTCAAGGCGGGTGAGCGACTCAGTCAGCCCGCTGGTTTGGGCGCATGGCGTGACAGACTGCGTCAGCGTCTGCTGGCCACGCCGGCGCATGGGCGCGAAGGCGCGATTGCTGCGCTGGTGGTGGGCGATGGTTCGGGGCTGTCCAATGCTGACTGGCAGGTCTTGCAGAACACCGGCACGGTGCACCTGATGGTGATTTCCGGCCAGCATATCGGTCTGCTGGCCGGCTTGCTCTATGGCGTGGTGGCGGGGCTGGCGCGTCTGGGCTACTGGCCACGGCGTTGGCCCTGGTTGCCCTGGGCCTGCACGCTGGCTCTCGGAGGGGCGCTTGGCTACGGCTGGCTGGCGGGTTTTCAGGTGCCGGTGCAGCGGGCCTGTGTGATGGTCGCACTGGTGCTGGTGTGGCGCCTGCGCTTTCGTCATCTTGGCGTCTGGCTGCCGTTGTCAGTGGCCATGTTGCTGGTGCTGCTGTTGGAGCCTTTGGCCAGCCTGCAGCCAGGCTTCTGGCTGTCCTTTGCTGCAGTAGCCTGGCTGATTCTGATTTTTGCCGGTCGTCTGGGCCGCTGGTCCTGGTGGCGCAGTCTGGGACGGGCGCAATGGGCCATGGCGGTTGGGTTGCTGCCCGTGCTGCTGGTGCTCGGTCTGCCCCTCAGCGCCAGCGGGCCTGTGGCCAATCTAGTGGCTGTACCGCTGGTGGGGCTGCTGGTGGTGCCGTTGGCGTTGCTGGGGACGTTACTGCTGCCGGTTCCCGGGCTGGGCAGCGGGCTGTTGTGGTTGGCCGGTGCCTTGCTAGAGCTGCTGTTTGCCGGGTTGGGGCTACTGTCCGCCTGGCTGCCGGCCTGGCTACCGAGCAATCTGCCGCTGTGGTGGTGGGGGCTGGTGGTGCTCGGCGCTTTCCTGCTTCTGCTGCCGCCGGGCATTCCGCTGCGCAGCCTGGGGCTGATTCTGTTGTTGCCCTTGTTCTTCTCTGCGCAGACACGGCCCCCCCAGGGGCAGGCGGAACTGTGGATGCTGGATGTGGGGCAGGGGGCGGCGTTGCTGCTGCGCACCCAGGGCCATGACCTGCTGTATGACGCAGGCCCGCGCTTCGGTGATTTCGACACCGGTGAGCGTATCGTGCTGCCTTCCTTGCGCGCGCTGGGCGTCAGCAAGCTGGATCTGATGCTGATCAGTCATGCCGATAACGATCATGCCGGTGGTGCGCCGGCACTTCACCAACATTTGCCGGTGGCACGGGTGATGAGCGGTGAGCCTGCGCGGTTGCCTACGAGCTTGCAGGCCGAGCCCTGCCAGCCGCGGCAGTGGCAGTGGGATGGCGTCAAGTTCGCCACCTGGCAGTGGGATCAGGCCCGGGATGGCAATCAGGCCTCCTGCGTGTTGCGGGTGGACGCGGGTGGAGAAGTCTTGCTGCTCACGGGCGATATCGATACGGCAGCCGAGCGCGCGCTGCTGGCCAGTGGTCTGCCGTTGCAGACCCGCTGGTTGTTGGCGCCGCACCATGGCAGCGGCACGTCCTCGTCCACTGCTCTGCTACAGCGGGTGGCGCCTGAGGCGGTATTGATCAGTCGTGGGCGGCACAATGCCTTTGGCCATCCTGCCGCCGAGGTCGTGGCGCGTTATCGGGCCCAGGGTGTGCGCATCCATGACAGTGCCGTGCAGGGGGCGGTGCGCATCCGCCTGGGGGCTTTCGAGCAAGCGCAGGCTTTGCGTGATCACGCACGTTTTTGGCGGGAAAAATGAGCCGCCGGGCGGTCGGCGTGGCGGCGACCCTATGCTAGAGTGACGCCACTTTTGTGAGGGGGATTTGCCACCGTGTGGGAACTGGTCAAAGCTGGCGGCTGGATGATGCTGCCGATAATTCTCTGTTCAATCGCCGCTGCCGGCATCGTCGCCGAGCGTTTGTGGACCCTGCGCCCCAGCCGCATTACCCCGCCCAATTTGCTGGGCCAGGTGTGGCGCTGGATCAAGGACAAGAAGCTGAACAACCAGAAGCTCAAGGAGCTGCGCGGCAACTCGCCCCTGGGCGAGATCCTCGCCGCAGGCCTGGCCAACTCCAAGCACGGCCGCGAGATCATGAAAGAGTGCATCGAGGAGGCGGCGGCCCGGGTTATCCATGATCTGGAGCGCTACCTCAACGCCCTCGGCACCATCGCCGGCATCGCGCCGCTGCTGGGCCTGCTCGGCACCGTGCTGGGCATGATCGAGATCTTCAGCTCCTTTATGGGCTCGGGCATGGCCAATGCGCCGATGCTCGCCGGCGGCATTTCCAAGGCGCTGATCACCACTGCCGCTGGCCTGATCGTGGCGATTCCGGCCCTGTTCTTCCATCGCTACCTGCAGCGCCGCATCGATGAGCTGGTGGTGGGCATGGAGCAGGAGGCGATCAAGCTGGTGGAAGTGGTGCAGGGCGACCGCGAGGTGGATCTGGGCGAGGGCAAGGCGTGAAGTTCCGGCGCAAACCGCGGGAGAACGTTGAGATCAACCTGGCTTCGTTGATCGACGTGGTATTCATCCTGCTGCTGTTCTTCGTGGTGACCACCACCTTTACCCGCGAGACCCAGCTCAAGGTCGATCTGCCGGAGGCCGCCAGCGGTACGCCGCCCGAACAGACCGAACTCAAGCAGCTGGAGGTGCTGATCGGCGCCGACGGTGGCTATGCTCTCAATGGTCAGCAACTGCTGAAGAGCGATCTGAACAGCCTGATGGCGGCCCTGCAGAAAGAGTCCGACGGCGACAACAGTCTGCCCTTGATCATCAGTGCCGATGCCAAGACCCCGCATCAAGCGGTGATCACCGCAATGGATGCGGCTGGCAAGCTGGGCTTTGCCCATCTGCGCATCACCACGGTCGAGGCGCAGGCCGCGCCTTGATCCGGAAGCCTGTATGAGCCTGGCCGATGGTCTGACCCGCGCCTGGTATCAGGGCCACCCGGCCCTGCTTCTGCTGCGTCCGCTGGAGTGGCTGTACCGTGCGGTGGTGCAGCGTCGCCGCCGGCGTTTTCTCGCCGGGGAAGGCGCCATCTACCGCGCGCCAGTACCGGTGCTGGTGGTGGGCAATATCACCGTCGGTGGCACCGGCAAGACCCCGCTGATTCTCTGGCTGATCGAGCACTGTCGCGCCCGCGGGCTGCGCGTCGGTGTGGTCAGCCGTGGCTATGGCGCCGAGCCGCCGCAACTGCCCTGGCGGGTGCGGGCGGATCAGAGCGCCCGTGTTGCCGGCGATGAGCCGCTGCTGATCGTACAGCGCAGCGGTGTGCCGCTGATGATCGACCCGGATCGCGGCCGCGCCGTGGCGGCCCTGCTGGCGACCGAGCCGTTGGACCTGATTCTCAGTGACGATGGCCTGCAGCACTACCGCCTGGCCCGGGATCTGGAGCTGGTGCTGATCGATGCCGCCCGTGGCCTGGGCAATTGTCGCTGTCTGCCGGCCGGCCCGCTACGTGAGCCGGTCGAGCGCCTGCAGAGCGTGGATGCGCTGCTGTATAACGGTGCGCTCAGCGATCCCCAGGATGGCTATGGCTTCACCCTGCAGCCACGGACATTGGTCAATCTGCGCAGTGGCGAGCGCCGCGAACTGGATCATTTTGCCCCGGGGCAGGCCGTGCATGCGGTGGCCGGTATCGGCAACCCCCAGCGTTTCTTCAAGACCCTCGAAGGGCTACACTGGCGGCCTGTTGCCCATGCCTTTGCCGACCATGCCGCCTACAGCGCCGAACTGCTGGATTTCAGCCCGGCCCTGCCGGTGCTGATGACGGAAAAGGATGCGGTCAAATGCGGAGCCTTCGCCGCGGATGACTGGTGGTACCTGGCGGTGGATGCCGTGCCGTCGGCAGCCTTTGTGGCTTGGCTCGACCAGCGCCTGCAGGCTCTGTTGCCCGGCACCTGAGAGCCTGGTGGGCAAGCGCTGTTGTATTTAATTCAAGGACTACCCATGGACCCGAAACTGCTCGATATCCTCGCCTGTCCCCTGTGCAAGGGCCCCTTGCACCTGAATGCGGACAAGAGCGAGCTGATCTGCAAGGCTGACGCCTTGGCCTTCCCGGTGCGCGATGGCATCCCGGTGATGCTGGAAAGCGAAGCCCGAACCCTGACCGTTGACGAACGTCTGGACAAGTAAATGAGCACTGCCTTTACCGTTGTGATTCCGGCGCGTTATGCCTCCAGCCGTCTGCCGGGTAAGCCGCTGCAGGATATTGCCGGCAAACCCATGATTCAGCATGTCTGGGAGCAGGCGTGCAAAAGCAGCGCCCAGCAGGTGGTGGTGGCCACCGACGATGCACGCATCGTTGAGGTGTGCCAGGGCTTTGGCGCCCAGGTGGTGATGACCCGTGCCGAGCATAACTCCGGTACCGATCGTCTGGCTGAGGTGGCCACGGCCCTCGGCCTGGCGCCTGATGCCATCGTGGTCAATGTGCAGGGTGATGAGCCGCTGATTCCGCCGGCGATCATTGATCAGGTGGCGGATAACCTGGCGGCCAACCCGCAGGCGGCCATCGCCACCCTGGCCGAGCCGATTGAGGATGTGCAGGCGCTGTTCAATCCCAATGTGGTCAAGGTGGTCAGCGACAAGACCGGCCTGGCCCTGACCTTTAGTCGGGCGCCGCTGCCCTGGGCGCGGGATGCCTTCGCCCAGAATCGTGATCAGCTGCCAGCAGGCGTGCCGTACCGTCGTCATATCGGTATCTATGCCTACCGCGCCCAGTTCCTTCAAGACTTCGTTGCTTGGGGCCCTTGCTGGCTGGAAGACACCGAGTGCCTGGAGCAGTTGCGCGCCCTTTGGCATGGTGTGCGTATTCATGTGGCCGATGCCCTACAAGCGCCGCCCGCCGGCGTTGATACCCAGGAAGATCTGGGCCGCGTACGCCGCCTGTTGGGGGCCTGATGCGCGTTCTGTTCGTCTGTTTGGGCAATATCTGCCGCTCGCCCACGGCCGAAGGTGTATTGCGCCACAAGCTGCGTGAAGCCGGGCTGGCTGGATATGTCGAGGTGGACTCGGCCGGCACGGGCGACTGGCATGTGGGCAAGGCGCCGGATGAGCGTACTTGTCAGGCGGCCCAGCGCCGCGGCTATGACCTCAGCGCCCTGCGTGCACGCCAGGTGGTGGCGGCGGACTTCCAGCGCTTTGATCTGGTGCTGGCCATGGACCAGAACAATCTGCGCGATTTGCAGCAATTGCAGCCGGGCAGTGCCGTCGCAGAACTGGATCTGTTTCTGCGTCGCTACCAGTTGTCGCTGGATGAGGTGCCGGATCCTTACTATGGCGGTGAAGAAGGCTTCGAGCAGGTGCTCGATCTATTGGAGCAGGCCTGCGATGCCCTGCTGATTGAGCTCAGGGGGCGTCTGTGATGCTGCAGGTACGCCAGAACGTCTCGCTCAAGCCCTATAACAGCTTTGCTGTTGAGGCCCGAGCCAGTCATTGGGTCGAAGTCGAAAACGACCAGCAGGTCGTCGAGGCGCTTGACTATGCTCGCCTTCACCAGCTGCCGGTGCTGCTGCTCGGTGGTGGCAGCAATCTGCTGCTGACTGCCGATGTACAGGCGCTGGTGCTGCGCATGGCCAGTCGCGGTATTCGTATTTTGGCCGATGATGGCGAGCAGGTGCTGCTCGAGGCGCAGGCGGGTGAGTCCTGGCATCCCTTTGTGCTGTGGACCCTGGCGCAGGGCTTTGCCGGGCTGGAGAACCTTAGCCTGATCCCAGGCACCGTGGGTGCGGCGCCGGTGCAGAACATCGGTGCCTATGGTGTCGAGCTTAAGGATTGCTTCGCCGGTCTAAGCGCGCTGGATCGACAGAGTGGCGAGTTGCGCGAATTCAACCTGCAGGACTGTGCCTTTGCCTATCGCGACAGTTTGTTCAAGCGCGAAAGTGGGCGTTGGATCATTCTGCGTGTGCGTTTCCAGTTGAGCCGTACCGCCGCGCTGCATCTGGACTATGGCCCGGTGCGCCAGCGCCTGGCGGAGCAGGGGATCGCGGCGCCCACGGCGGCGGATGTGAGCCGCGCCATCTGTGCCATTCGCAGCGAGAAACTGCCGGACCCGGCGCAGCTGGGCAATGCCGGAAGCTTCTTCAAGAATCCACTGGTCGGTGCAGCGCAGGCACAACTCCTGCGCCTGCAACATGCCGATCTGGTGGCCTATCCCCAGGCTGATGGCCAGGTCAAGCTGGCTGCTGGCTGGTTGATCGAGCGGGCTGGCTGGAAGGGCTACCGCGAGGGTGATGCCGGCGTGCACCGCCTGCAGGCCCTGGTGCTGGTCAACTACGGTCAGGCGACAGGTCGAGAGCTTCTGGCGCTGGCGCGGCGTATTCAGGAGGATATTGCCGAACGCTTCGGGGTGGCGCTGGAGATCGAGCCTAACGTGCTGTAACCAGCATCTTCATTACTGTTCTGCGGCGCCAATGCAGTGAGTTAAAGTGACACACCAACGAAAAGGGGATGCCTAAGCATCCCCTTTTCGTTTACCTGCGAGCCGTCAGACTTGCGGTTTCACCGCTTCCTGATCCTGCTCGGCAGCTGCTTCGGCTTGCGCCTCGGCAGGCTCGCTGGCCTCGGCTGCTGCCTCTGGTTCTGCAGTAGCCTGACTCTTGGTCTGAGCGGCATCGGCAGTAGGGGCAGCCTGGGTTTCGCTGGCTGCTGCTGAACTGGTCGGTGCCTCAACCGCTGCGCTGTCGGCAGCAGCGGCTGCCTCACGGGCCAGGCGCTCGGCTTCGCGCTGACGGCGACGCACTTCGCGTGGATCGTTTGGTGCGCGGCCAGGGGTTACCGGAATCACTGCGGCGGGCTCAGCGGCTGTCACTGCAGCCTGCACCGACTCGGCCTCTACGACAGGTGCGCTGTCGACGACCTCGGCGGTAGGCTCTACGCTGGCGATGCTTGGGCTTACCACCTCAACGGCTGGTTCGGCGGCGGCAGGGGCTTCGCTCTGGGCAACAGCTTCAGGTGCTGCTGTGATTTCCACAGCAGCTTGCGCTACCGCAACTTCCGCTGTCTCGCTGCTGGCTTCAGCTGGAGCGGCCGGAGTTTCAGTGGCCTCGGCCGGTGCAACCTGTTCGGCGGCGCTGGCAGTGACTGTGGCTGCGACGGCAGCAGTCACGGCTGGGACGGCATCCTGACTTTCTTCGCTGGCGGCCTGAGGCTGCTCACTGCCTTCCTCGCTGCCTTCGATCAGATTGCCGTTGGCATCACGTTGACGCTCGCGACGGTTGCTGCGGCGACGCTGGCCACGGGAACGACGACGCGGACGCTCGCTATTTTCGTTGCTGTCCTGCTCGTCATCCTGCACCTGCTCATCGCTGTTCAGTGCTTCCTCATCGGCAGCGCTGGCTTCGTTGCGTGGCTGACGCTCTTCGCGAGGCGGGCGGGGTTGGCGAGCTTCGCGCTGCGGGCGCTCGGCGCGTACTTCGCTGCCCGCTTCTTCGCTCTGTGCTACCTCAGTCGGAGCATCCAGCGGGGCGCGCAGTTCGCGTGGCTGGCGCTCTTCACGAGGCTTGCGCTCGCGCGGCTGGCGTTCCTCACGCGGTGGGCGCGACTGGCGGACTTCCTGCGGTTCGCGTACTTCCACACCGTCGCGCAGGGTGCGTTCTTCGCGCGGTGCACGCTCTTCGCGTGGTGCGCGTTCCTCGCGGGCGGCGCGGGGCTGGCGTTCTTCACGAGGTGCGCGCTCTTCGCGCGGTGCGCGATCCTCACGGGGCTTGCGCTCTTCGTCACGACGACCACCGCGATTGCGGTTCTGCTGGCGACCATTGCGGCGTTCGTCATTGCGTGGCTTGCGCTCGCCACTGGGTTTCTCGATAACAACCGGCTTGGCTTCTTCCTTGCTGGCAAACAGGCTGACCAGGGATTTGACCAGCCCTTTGAACAGGCTCGGTTCGGCAGCAGCAGGGGCCACTGGCTCGGCAGCAGCGGCTGCAGGGTTCGGGGCAGGGCGCTGTGGTGCGGCCTTGATCGCCGCTTCCTGGCGTACCAGGGTGCGGGTAGCGGCGGACTGCTTTTCTTCTTCCACTTCGACGGCGGCCATTTCATAGCTGGACTGGCCACTCTGGGCTTCCGGGCTGTCGTCACGGATGCGCTGCACTTCGAAGTGCGGGGTTTCCAGGTGGTCGTTGGGGATGATGACGATGCGCGCACGGGTACGCAGTTCGATCTTGGTGATCGAGTTGCGCTTCTCGTTGAGCAGGAAGGCGGCGACCGGGATCGGCACCTGGGCGCGGACTTCGGCGGTGCGGTCCTTCAGGGCCTCTTCTTCGATCAGGCGCAGGATGGCCAGGGACAGCGATTCGACGTCGCGGATAATGCCTTGACCGTTGCAGCGCGGGCAGACGATGCCGCTGGTTTCACCCAGGGACGGGCGCAGGCGCTGACGGGACATTTCCAGCAGGCCGAAGCGCGAGATGCGGCCCACTTGTACGCGGGCACGGTCGGCTTCCAGGGCTTCGCGCACACGCTCTTCCACGGCGCGCTGGTTCTTGGCCGGAGTCATGTCGATAAAGTCGATGACGATCAGGCCGCCGATATCACGCAGGCGCAGCTGGCGGGCGATTTCTTCGGCCGCTTCCAGGTTGGTCTGCAGGGCGGTTTCTTCGATGTCGCTGCCTTTGGTGGCGCGCGCCGAGTTGATGTCGATGGACACCAGGGCTTCGGTCGGGTCGATGACGATGGAGCCGCCGGAGGGCAGCTTCACTTCGCGCTGGAAGGCGGTTTCGATCTGGCTTTCGATCTGGAAACGGTTGAACAGCGGCACGCTGTCTTCATACAGCTTGATCTTGCTGGCGTACTGCGGCATCACCTGGTTGATAAAGCTCAGGGCTTCCTGCTGCGCTTCGACACTGTCGACCAGCACTTCGCCGATGTCCTGGCGCAGGTAGTCGCGGATGGCGCGGATGATCACATTGCTTTCCTGGTAGATCAGGAAAGGGGCGGCGCGATCCTGGGAGGCTTCCTTGATGGCGGTCCAGAGTTGCAGCAGGTAATCGAGGTCCCACTGCATTTCTTCACTGGAGCGGCCCAGGCCTGCGGTGCGCACGATCAGGCCCATGTCGCTCGGGGCGACCAGGCCATTGAGCGCTTCACGCAGTTCGTTGCGTTCTTCGCCTTCGATACGGCGCGAGATACCACCAGCGCGCGGGTTGTTCGGCATCAGCACCAGGTAGCGGCCGGCCAGGCTGATAAAGGTGGTCAGGGCTGCGCCCTTGTTGCCGCGCTCTTCTTTCTCGACCTGGACGATGACTTCCTGGCCTTCCTTGAGCACGTCCTTGATATTCACGCGGCCGCCTTCGGGGGCCTTGCTGAAATATTCGCGGGAGATTTCTTTGAGGGGGAGGAAACCGTGGCGTTCCGAGCCGAAATCGACGAAGGCGGCTTCCAGGCTAGGCTCTACGCGGGTGATTTTACCCTTGTAGATATTGGATTTTTTCTGCTCGCGGGCGCCGGACTCGATGTCCAGATCGTAGAGTTTTTGCCCATCTACCAGGGCGACACGCAACTCTTCGGGTTGAGTTGCGTTAATCAGCATTCTTTTCATGTAGTACCGTCGGTTTCCGGTGCTGGCGGAAGCGGCGTTCGGCACACACGACAATCAGGGTCGGTGTCAGGCGCGTCAGAAACGGTCGTAAATCGTTCCAGTGTCTAGCGGCGGCAGCCAGTAATGCTGGGCCGCGACGGACGTCTCCTGCTCGCTGTTGTGACAGAAAGCACTAAGTCAGGAGGAGGAATCAGCTGTCGGTAGCGGACGAGATGAGGCGTCTTGTGTAAAGCAAATTGCTACGCAGACCGACAGTTGTGCATCTCCACCCTACACGTATCGCTGAAAATCGGGTGCCGCTCGCGTAAATCCGCAGCGGGTTATCTATTACCGCGGCCGTCCAGTGGGGATGGTCGCGCATCATGGCTAAGGCTTTATTTCCGAACTGCTTCACGGCCTTGGCGGCCTGTCTATCTCTGAAGAGCCCGTCGGACGGCCTCACGTCCAGAAAGGGTTGCGTTGGTTGGGGATGGCAGTTTTGGAGATCATCCGCAGACCAGGCCGCTTTTGGCGGCGTTCCCGACTATAGCAGCAATGATTAAGTGCTTCAAATCCATGAAAAATTGCTATGATCGCGCAATGACTACTCCTGCCTCTCCAACCTCCGGCGTTCAGCTGATCGAGGTTGCACCGGAACTTGCCGGCCAGCGCATCGACAATTTTCTCCGCACTCAGCTCAAGGGCGTGCCCAAGACATTGATTTACCGCATTTTGCGCAAGGGCGAGGTGCGGGTGAATAAAGGTCGGATCAAGCCTGAATACAAGCTGCAGGCGGGCGATGTGGTGCGCGTGCCGCCTCTGCGCCTGGCCGAGCGCGATGAGCCTGAGCCGCTGGCTCAGGGCCTGTTGCAGCGCCTGGAGGCGGCAATTGTCTATGAAGACAAGGCCCTGATCGTGCTCAATAAGCCCGCCGGCATTGCCGTGCACGGCGGCAGTGGCCTGAATTACGGGGTGATCGAGGCCTTTCGTCAGTTGCGTCCCGATGCCAGGGATCTGGAGCTGGTGCACCGCCTGGATCGTGACACCTCGGGTCTGCTGATGATTGCCAAAAAGCGCAGCATGTTGCGCCATCTGCACGAGGCGCTGCGCGGCGATGGCGTCGACAAACGCTATATGGCGCTGGTGCGTGGCCACTGGGCGACGGCCAAGAAGCAGATCAACGCGCCACTGCTGAAAAGCAATCTGCGCTCGGGTGAGCGCATGGTCGAGGTCAATCCCGAAGGCAAGGAGGCGCTCACGGTATTTCGCGTGCTGCGCCGCTTTGGTGAGTTCGCCACCCTGGTCGAGGCCAAGCCGGTGACCGGGCGCACCCATCAGATTCGCGTGCATGCCCAGTATGCCGGGCATTCGATTGCCGGTGACAGCAAGTACGGCGACGATGACTTCACCAAGGAAATTCGCGCTCTGGGTGGCAAGCGCCTGTTTTTGCATGCCTATGAGCTGGTGGTGCCGATGCCCGATGGCAGTCGTCTGGAATTGGCGGCACCGGTGGATGAAATGTGGAGCGCGACCCTGGAGCGACTCGGTGCCTGATTATCAGCTGCTGATTTTTGATTGGGATGGCACTCTGGTCGACTCAATCGGTCGAATTGTCACGGCCATGCATGGGGCAGCCGATAGCTGTGGTGTAGCGCGCTGCACGGATGAGCAGGTCAAGGCGATTATCGGCCTTGGTTTGCCCGAGGCCATTGCGACCCTCTATCCGCAGCTGGATGATCTGCAGCTGATAGAGCGTTTTCGTCAGTGCTACAGCGATTGCTATCTGCAGTTGGAGGCGCAGCCGTCGCCTCTGTTTGCCGGGGTGGCCGAGGCGCTGGATGGCTTTCGCGCCGATGGCTACCGCCTGGCTGTGGCAACCGGCAAGACCCGGCATGGGTTGCAGCGGGTGTTGGCTGGGCGTGGCTGGCTGGATTATTTCGATGTCACGCGCTGTGCCGATGAAACAGCGAGCAAGCCTGATCCGCTGATGCTGCATGAGATTCTGGCTCATTGTCGGGTGCCGGTGCATCAGGCTCTGATGGTGGGGGATTCGTCCTTCGATCTGCTGATGGCTCGGCATGCGGGTATGGATTCGGTGGCGGTGGGTTATGGGGCTCAGCCTCTGGTGGCTCTGCGTGAGCATGGACCGCGCTTGGCGATCAATGAATTTTCCCAGTTGCGTGCCTGGCTTGCAGGGCGCGTGGAAGAGCAGCGTGTAGAGGTGGGTGCATATGGCGGATGAATGGAAGGCATCGGCTGCGGCTGATTCGGATGAGAAAAGCTGGAAGCTGTTGGAGAAAACCCTGCTTGCTGGTGTGCAGGAGCAGCGTCGGGCGCGGCGCTGGGGGATTTTCTTCAAGCTGCTGACCTTTATATACCTGTTTGGCGCTCTGGCATTGTTTGCGCCGATGCTGGATTTGCAGGAGACGGCTGGCAAGGGTGGTGGGCATACCGCGCTGATCGAGGTGCGCGGCATGATTGCCGACAAGGAGTCGGCCAGCGCCGACAATGTCGTGGGCAGTCTGCGTGCGGCTTTTGCCGACAGCAATACCAAGGGTGTGATCCTGCGCATCAACAGTCCGGGCGGCAGTCCGGTGCAGTCTGGCTATATATATGACGAGATCCGCCGTCTGCGTGCGGAGTATCCCGCGATCAAGCTGTATGCGGTGATCAGCGATCTGGGGGCGTCAGGGGCCTATTACATAGCCAGTGCGGCGGATGAGATCTATGCAGACAAGGCCAGCCTGGTCGGCTCCATTGGTGTTACGGCGGCAGGCTTTGGCTTTGTCGGGGTGATGGAGAAGCTGGGGGTTGATCGCCGCGTTTATACCGCAGGTGAGCACAAGGCCTTTCTCGATCCGTTCCAGCCGCCCAAGGAGGAGGAGACTCTTTTCTGGAAGCAGGTGCTGGAAACCACCCACAAACAGTTTATCGCGAGCGTCAAGCAGGGGCGCGGTGAGCGGCTCAAGTCCGATCAGTACCCCGAGCTGTTCTCTGGTCTGGTCTGGTCGGGTGAACAAGCGCTGAAGCTGGGGTTGATCGATGCCCTCGGCAACAGCAGCTATGTGGCGCGCGAGGTGATCGGGGTTAAGGAGGTGGTGGACTTCACTGTTCAGGAGACTCCGCTGGATCGTTTTGCCAAGGCCTTCGGCTCCAGCGTGGCGGAGCGTCTGGCTCTGTGGATGGGATTTCAGGGGCCGGTCTTGCGTTGATCTGTTCTGTTTTAGAGCAAAAGGCTCGGTCAGTGACCGGGCCTTTTGCTTTCAGGGGATCTCGACTCCGGCGGCCTGCAGCATATCCACCAGGCGGATCAGAGGTAGGCCGATCAGGCTATTGGCGTCGCTGCCTTCAGTGCTGCGAAACAGGCTTACGCCCAAGCCTTCGGATTTGAAGCTGCCTGCGCAGTCATAGGGTTGTTCGGCGTGCAGATAGCGCTCGATCTGCGCCTCGCTGAGGGGGCGGAAGTGTACGGTAAAGGGGATGCAATCGGTCTGTAGCTGGCCGCTCTGGCTGTTGAGCAGGCTCAGGCCGGTGAGAAAGGTCAGGCTCTTACCGCTGGCGGCCAGTAACTGTTCGCGGGCGCGCTCAAAGTTGTGGGGTTTGCCGATGATCTGATTGTCGAGCACGGCCACCTGATCGGAGCCGATAATCAGGTGGTTGTCAAAGCTGTGGCTCAGGGTCAGGGCTTTCTGTGCGGACAGGCGTCGTACCAGGGTGTCGGCCTGCTCTGCGGGCAGGGGAGATTCGTCAATATCCGGTGCGCTGCAGCTGAAGGGTAGGCGCAGGCGGCTGAGCAGCTCGCGCCGATAAGGGGAACTGGAGGCGAGTACCAACGGCAGCATGGCTTTTCCTTTACCGGGTTTTCAATCGGGCGTCGATTTTAGCGGGGCGGCCAGCCGGCGGACAGGCCGAATTTCCTTTGACAGCGGCGGGTTGCATCCCTAGAATGCGCCGCCTATGTCAAATGGACCGATTCCACCTCACGTAGATCCGCGCAAGTTGGCTGATCGTGGCGCCACCCTTGAAGGTGAGCTGCAGCTGATCGATTTGCAGCGTCTCTGCGGTGCACTTGCTGATGATGGCGGTGCAGTACGCACGAAGTTTGTCTTCGAGCGTGATGAGCGCAATGCTGTGGTTTTCCATAGCGAGCTTGAGGCGGAAGTCAAAATGGTTTGCCAGCGTTGTCTGGAGCTGGTCACTTTGCCGATCCACAGTGCCTGTGATTACGCTGTGGTGAAGGAAGGTGCGAATACCCAGTCAGTGCCGAAAGGCTATGACGTGCTTGAATTGGGTGAAGACCCATTGGATCTGCTGGCGTTGGTTGAGGAGGAGCTTCTGCTCGCCTTGCCGATTGTCCCGGCTCATGACCCTAAAGATTGCCAGCAACCGGCCGGCCTCGAAGAGCCCGAGTCGAGTGAGGACGAGGTAACGCGGTCCAACCCGTTCAGTGTATTGGCACAGTTAAAGCGTGACCCAAACGTTTAGGAGTTAATCAGTTATGGCTGTTCAGCAGAACAAAAAATCCCGTTCCGCCCGTGACATGCGTCGTTCCCATGACGCCCTCGAGGCTAGCGCTCTGTCCGTTGAGAAGAGCACCGGTGAAGTTCACCTGCGCCACCACGTTTCGCCGGAAGGTGTTTACCGTGGTCGCAAAGTGATCGACAAGGGCGCTGACGAGTAATCCTTGTCCGCCTCGATCATCGCGATTGATGCAATGGGTGGGGACTTCGGTCCCCACTGCATTGTTCCAGCCAGTATTGCCTGCCTGGCTGAATACCCCTCGCTGCACCTGGTCCTTGTCGGCCAACCCTCCCTTATCGAACCCTTGATTGCCCGTTATCCGCACGTAGATCGCGCACGCCTGCGTGTTGAGCCGGCTGCGGAAATCATCGCCATGGACGAGCGCCCGGCCCAGGCTCTGCGTGGCAAGCCCGATTCGTCGATGCGAGTGGCCTTGGGGCTGGTGCGCGATGGGCGGGCTCAGGCCTGCGTCAGTGCCGGCAATACCGGGGCGCTGATGGCCTTATCGCGCTATGTGCTGAAAACCTTGCCGGGCATCGACCGGCCGGCCATGGTCAGTGCCATTCCGACCGAGGCAGGCAGCTGTCAGTTGCTCGATCTGGGCGCCAATGTCGACTGCAGTGCCGAGCACCTGTACCAGTTTGCCGTGATGGGGGCGGTGGCGGCCGAGGTGCTGGGGGTGGCCAGGCCGCGGGTGGCCTTGCTGAATGTGGGTACGGAAGAGATCAAGGGCAATCAGCAGGTCAAGCTGGCGGCCAATCTGTTGCAGCAGGCTCAAGGACTCAACTACATAGGCTTTGTCGAGGGCGATGGGCTCTATCGTGGCGAGGCGGATGTGGTGGTGTGCGACGGTTTTGTCGGCAATATCCTGCTCAAGTCCAGTGAGGGGTTGGCCGGCATGATTGGGCAGCGCATCGAAGCGCAGTTCCGCTCCGGTCTAGGGGCGCGCCTGATTGGTCTGTTGGCGCGGCCGCTGTTGCGGCGTCTACGCCAGGAATTGGCGCCGGCTCAGCATAATGGCGCCAGTTTTCTGGGGCTGCAGGGTATCGTGATCAAGAGCCATGGTGCGGCCGGCCCTGAAGGTTTCAAAAGCGCCATTCGCCGAGCATTGGCGGAGATTGAAGAAAATCTGCCGCAACGTTTGCACGGTAGACTGGGCGAGCATCTGCTATAGGATGTGACCGCGGCCAGTGCTCCGTCATCCAACTGTCAGTTTTTTGCGCTTGGCAAAGCCGAGTGACACCTTCTTCCGACGACAAGACTTTTAGGGACTCCCTCCATGTCTGCATCCCTCGCATTTGTCTTTCCCGGTCAGGGCTCCCAGTCCCTGGCCATGCTGGCCGAGCACGGCGCTCAGCAGTCGCTGATCCTCGATACCTTTGCCGAAGCCTCCGAAGCCCTGGGCTACGATCTGTGGGCCTTGACCCAGCAAGGTCCGGAAGAACAGCTCAATCAGACCGACAAGACCCAGCCGGCCATCCTCACCGCTTCCATTGCCCTGTGGCGTCTGTGGCTGGCAGAGGGCGGCGCTCAGCCGGCTTTTGTGGCAGGCCATAGTCTCGGTGAGTACTCCGCCCTGGTGGCGGCTGGCAGCCTGTCCCTGGCTGCCGCGGTAAAACTGGTTGAGCACCGTGGACAGCTGATGCAGCAGGCCGTTCCGGCCGGGCAGGGCGGTATGGCGGCGATTCTCGGCCTGGAAGACGCCGATGTGCTGGCCGCCTGCGCCGAAGCTGCCCAGGGTGAGGTGGTCAGTGCGGTGAATTTCAATGCCCCGGGCCAGGTGGTGATCGCCGGTGGCGCCGCCGCCGTGGCGCGCGCCGTCGAGGCGTGCAAGGCGCGCGGTGCCAAGCGTGCCATGCCGCTGCCGGTCAGTGTGCCGTCTCACTGCGCACTGATGAAGCCTGCCGCCGAGCGCTTTGCCGAAGCGGTTCAGGCGATTGCCTGGCAGGCGCCGCAGATCGCTCTGGTACAGAACGTCAGTGCGGCGGTGGTGAGTGATCTGGCCGTGCTGCAGCGCGACCTGCTGGCGCAGTTGTACAGCCCGGTGCGCTGGGTCGAGTCCATGGTCTGCCTGGCCGAGCAGGGTGTCACCGATCTGGTCGAGTGTGGCCCGGGCAAGGTGCTCTCTGGTTTGAACAAGCGCTGCGTCAAAGGCATCAATACCCATAACCTGGATACCCCGGACGCTTTCGCCGCTGTGCGTGCGGCCCTGGTCTGATTAAGGAGAAACGCTATGAGTCTGCAAGGTAAGGTGGCCCTGGTAACTGGTGCCAGCCGTGGCATTGGCCAGGCAATTGCGCTGGAACTGGGGCGTCAGGGCGCAATCGTGATCGGTACGGCGACTTCCGCTTCCGGTGCCGAGCGTATTGCCGAGACCCTCAAGGAGCACGGTATCGAAGGTGCAGGTCTGGTATTGGATGTGGGCAATGACGAATCGGTGGCCAGCACCCTGGAACATATCCAGCAACACCTTGGTCAGCCGTTGATTCTGGTCAACAACGCCGGCATCACGCGCGATAACCTGATGCTGCGGATGAAGGATGACGAGTGGTTCGATGTCATCAATACCAACCTGAGCAGCCTCTATCGCTTGACCAAGGCGGTGTTGCGCGGCATGACCAAGGCCCGTTTCGGCCGCATCATCAACATCGGTTCGGTGGTGGGCGCCATGGGCAACGCCGGTCAGGTCAACTATGCTGCGGCCAAGGCCGGGCTGGAAGGCTTTGGTCGCGCCCTGGCGCGCGAAGTCGGCTCCCGCGGTATTACCGTAAATGCCGTGGCACCGGGCTTTATCGACACCGATATGACCCGCGAACTGCCGGATGCGCAGCGTGATGCGCTGCTGACCCAGATTCCGCTGGGCCGTTTGGGGCAGGCCGAGGAGATCGCAAAAGTGGTCGCTTTCCTCGCTTCCGATGGCGCGGCTTACGTCACAGGGGCTACTATCCCTGTGAATGGCGGGATGTATATGAGCTAAATGTGACGAGGGCTCGGGAAAAACTGTCATAGAGGCTGTCTAAAATCCGTTATAAAGCTGCAACAGGCTTATAGGCAGATCGTGTGAGGTTCCGGGGCTCCCGGCATTGCGCTTGAAATGCTAAAAACCCTTTCTATACACTTGGCCGCAGACCAGCAGCCTGGTTTTGTCCAATAGGAGTGAAAACAAGTTATGAGCACCATCGAAGAACGCGTCAAGAAAATCGTTGCCGAGCAACTTGGCGTCAAAGAAGAGGAAGTTACCAACAGCGCTTCCTTCGTCGAAGACCTGGGTGCCGACTCTCTTGACACCGTTGAACTGGTGATGGCTCTGGAAGAGGAATTCGAGACCGAGATCCCGGACGAGCAAGCTGAGAAGATCACCACTGTTCAGGAAGCCATCGACTACGTTACCGCTCACGCCTAAGACGTATTCGTCGGTTCCCGACTCGGAAAAGCCGCACTCCCTTATCAGGTGTGCGGCTTTTCTTTAAGCGCAGTATGAGCGTTGATAATTAGAAAAGGAGATTGCTGTGTCGCGTAGACGCGTCGTGGTTACCGGTATGGGCATGCTGTCGCCGCTGGGTAACGATGTGCCGAGCAGCTGGCAGGGTATTTTGGCCGGCCGCAGTGGCATCGGCCTGCTTGAGCATATGGACCTTTCCGCGTTCTCCACCCGATTCGGTGGTGCGGTCAAAGGCTTCAATGTCGAGGAGTACCTGTCCGCCAAAGAGGCACGCAAGCTCGATCTGTTTATTCAATATGGCCTGGCGGCCAGCTTTCAGGCCATGCGTGATGCCGGGCTGGAAGTCACCGATGCCAATCGTGAGCGTATTGGCGTGGCCATGGGCTCGGGTATCGGCGGGCTGACCAATATCGAGAACAACTGCAAATCCTTGCATGAGCAGGGGCCGCGGCGCATGTCGCCGTTCTTCGTGCCCGGCTCGATCATCAATATGATTTCCGGCTTCCTGTCGATCCATCTTGGGCTGCAGGGGCCCAACTACGCCATCGCCACGGCGTGCACCACGGGCACCCACTGCATTGGCATGGCGGCACGCAATATCGTCTACGGTGAAGCCGATGTGATGGTCGCCGGTGGCGCCGAGATGGCTGCCTGTGGCCTGGGCATGGGCGGCTTCGGTGCGGCCCGGGCATTGTCCACCCGCAATGATGAGCCGACCAAGGCCAGTCGCCCATGGGACAAGGGGCGCGATGGTTTCGTCCTGTCCGATGGCGCCGGCGCTCTGGTACTGGAAGAGCTTGAGCATGCCAAGGCCCGTGGCGCCCATATCTACGCCGAGTTGATCGGTTTTGGCATGAGTGGTGACGCCTACCATATGACGTCGCCGCCCGAGGATGGCGCCGGTGCGGCGCGCTGCATGAGCAACGCCCTGCGTGATGCCGGTATCAGTGCCGATCAGGTGCAGTACATCAATGCCCACGGGACCTCTACCTCGGCCGGTGACAAGGCCGAGGTGGCCGCGATCAAGTCGGTATTCGGCGAACATGCCTACAAGCTGTCGGTGAGTTCGACCAAATCCATGACCGGCCACTTGCTGGGCGCGGCCGGGGCGGTGGAGGCAATCTTCAGTGTGCTGGCCATCCGTGATCAGGTGGCGCCGCCAACCATCAATCTGGATGAGCCGGATGAGGGTTGCGATCTGGACTTCGTCGCCCATCAGGCCAAGGCCATGCCGATCAAAGTGGCGCTGTCCAACTCCTTCGGTTTCGGTGGCACCAATGGCTCGCTGGTATTTCGTCGGTTCGCCGGCTGATGCTGAGCTGGGTTGACGGCGCGCCGGCCACGCAGCTGTCCGTGCAGGACCGCGGCCTGGCCTATGGCGATGGGCTGTTCGAAACCATCGCCGTGCGCGCCGCGCAGCCGGTGTTGTCGGAGCGTCATCTGGCCCGGCTGGCCGAGGGCTGCGCGCGCCTGGCCATACCCCTGGACCTGGCGTTGCTGACGGCCGAGTTGCGGGCCTTCTGTGGCCAGCTGAACGAAGGGGTGGCCAAGCTGATTCTGAGTCGGGGTGATGGCTTGCGCGGCTATGGCCCGCCGCCAGCGCCTCAGCCGCGGCGTATTCTCCTGGGCAGCCCGCCGCCCAGCTATCCGGCCGCCTATGCCGAGCAGGGCGTGCGTCTGTTCCCCTGCGCCACGCGCCTGGGCGAACAGCCGTTGCTGGCCGGTCTCAAGCATCTTAATCGTCTGGAGCAGGTGCTGGCGCGGGCCGAGTGGCAGGACGCCGAGCATGCCGAGGGCCTGATGCGTGACAGCAGCGGGCGGGTGATCGAGGGCGTCTACAGCAACCTGTTTCTGGTCAAGGATAGCGTGCTGATCACCGCCGATCTGTCGCGCTGTGGCGTGGCCGGGGTGATGCGTGCCGAGTTGCTGGAGCAGGCCCGAGCCCTGGGGGTCGAGTGTCAGGTGCGGGATATCGACTATGCCGAGCTGCTGGATGCTGATGAGGTCCTGCTCTGTAACAGCGTTTATGGCGTGTGGCCGGTGCGCGCCCTGGGCTTGCACGACTGGCCGGTCGGCTCGCTGACCCGTAAACTGCAGGCCATTGCCCGCACGTTACTGGATAGCTGATTTGTGATTCGGAAAATTCTGTTGTTGCTCGAAGGGGCTGTGCTCATCGCCGGCCTGCTGGTGGCTCTGGTCGCCTGGCAACAGCATGCGGCCCTGCATCAGGCGCTTAATCTGGATGCGGAGTACTTTATTGAAGTGCCTGCAGGGGCGACACCTGGCGGGGTGCTCAACCGCTTGCAGGCCGATGGTGTTCTCAGTAATGCATTCTGGTTGCGTCTGTACTGGCGCTTCAATCTGCGTGAACAGGCGCTGCACAGTGGCGAGTATCGGGTTATGCCCGGCAACACGGCTTTGGATCTGTTGAGCCTGTGGCGCCGTGGGGAAGTGGTGCAGTACAGCCTGACCCTGGTCGAAGGCTGGAACTTCCGCCAGTTGCGCAGCGCGCTGCAGCGCGAAACCCGTCTGGATCAGCGGCTGGCTGAGCTCAGTGATGCACAGTTGATGGAGCGACTGGGCTTGCCGGGGCTGAATCCTGAGGGACGCTTTTTCCCCGATACCTATCGATTTGTCCGCGGTATGAGCGATCTGGATCTGCTCAAGCAGGCCCATGCCCGGCTGGAGCAGGTGCTGGCCGAGGAGTGGGCGACGCGGGCCGAGGGCTTGCCCTACAAGGAACCCTACGAGGCCCTGATCATGGCGTCCATGATCGAGAAGGAAACCGGGGTGCCGGAGGAGCGTGGCGAGATCGCCGGTGTGTTTATCCGTCGCCTGCGTATCGGCATGCGCCTGCAGACCGACCCCACGGTGATCTATGGCATGGGCGAGCGCTACAACGGGCGCATTACCCGCGCCGATCTGCGCGAGCCAACCCCCTACAACACCTACACCATCGACGGCATGCCGCCCACGCCTATTGCCCTGGTTGGCCGCGAGGCGATTCATGCAGCGCTCAATCCGGCCGAGGGCTCTAGCCTGTATTTCGTGGCCAGGGGTGATGGTAGTCATGTATTTTCCAATACCCTGGAGCAGCACAATCGGGCCGTGCGCGAGTATCAGCTCAAGCGCCGTGCGGACTATCGCTCCAGTCCGGCCCCCCGTAGTGCCCAATAACGAGTAAGGACAGCCTGTGAGCGGTTTGTTTATCACCCTGGAAGGGCCGGAAGGTGCGGGCAAGAGTACCAATCGCGAGTACCTGGCCGAGTGCCTGCGCAGGCAGGGACTGGATGTGCTGATGACTCGCGAGCCAGGCGGCACGCCGCTGGCCGAGCGTATTCGTGAGTTGCTGCTGGCGCCCAGTGCTGAACCCATGGCCAGTGACACCGAGCTGCTGCTGGTATTTGCCGCACGGGCCCAGCATCTGGCTCAGGTGATTCGTCCGGCTCTGGAGCGCGGCTGTGTTGTCCTCTGTGACCGATTTACCGACGCCACCTATGCCTATCAGGGCGGTGGTCGAGGCTTGTCTACGTCACGTATCGCTGTGCTGGAAGCTTTCGTTCAGGGAGATCTGCGTCCGGATCTGACCCTGATATTCGATCTGCCGGTGGAGGTGGGGCTGGCCCGGGCGGCAGCGCGCGGGCGTCTGGATCGCTTCGAGCAGGAGGGCCAGGCCTTCTTCCAGGCGGTGCGTCAGGCCTATCTGCAGCGCGCCGCAGCAGAGCCGCAGCGCTATCGCATTATCGACGCCGGGCAATCTCTGGCGCAGGTGCAGCTCAGTTTGGATGTACTGCTGCCGCAGTTGCTGGAGCTGGCCCGTGGCTGAGGCTTATCCCTGGCAGCAAGCGCTGTGGCAGCAGCTGGCAGGGCGCAGCCAACACGCCCATGCCTACCTGCTGCACGGGCCGGCCGGTATCGGCAAGCGCGCCCTGGCCGAGCGTCTGATGGCGCGGTTGTTGTGTCAGCGCCCGAATGGCCTGGATGCCTGCGGCCAGTGCAAGTCCTGTCATCTGCTGGCGGCCGGTAGCCACCCTGATAATTTCATCCTTGAACCTGAAGAAGCCGACAAGGCGATCAAGGTCGATCAGGTGCGTGAGCTGGTCGGTTTCGTGGTGCAGACCGCGCAGCTGGCCGGGCGCAAGGTGGTGCTGGTGGAGCCGGTGGAGGCGATGAACCTGAATGCCGCCAACGCCCTGCTCAAAAGTCTAGAAGAGCCTTCCGGCAATACCGTGTTGTTGCTGGTCAGCCATCAACCCAGTCGCCTGCTGCCAACGGTCAAGAGCCGCTGTGTGCAGCAGGCCTGCCCGCTGCCCAGTGAGGCAGTAAGCCTTGAGTGGCTGGCCAAGGCCTTGCCGGATTGCAGCGCCGATGAGCACCGCGAGTTGCTGTTCCTGGCCGCAGGCTCGCCCCTGGCGGCTGTGCGCATGCATGAGCAGGGGGTTATCGCCCAGCGTGCCCTGGTGGTGGAGGGGGTGAAGAAACTGCTTAAACAGCAGATTGCCCCCAGTCAGCTGGCCGAGGGCTGGAATGCGGTCTCGTTGCAGTTGCTGTTTGACTGGTTCTGCCAGTGGTCGCAACTGATCCTGCGTTATCAGCTGAGTCGGGACGAGGCGGGCCTGGGGCAGGCCGATATGCGCAAGGTGGTGCAGTACCTGGCGGATAAAACCCCCCAGGCCAAGGTGCTGCATATCCAGGATTGGTTGCTGGCCCAGCGACAGAAGGTGCTGGGCAAGGCCAACCTCAATCGTGTGTTGCTTCTCGAAGCCTTGCTCGTGCAGTGGGCAAGCCTGCCCGGACCGGGCTAGAATCGGCTATTGAGTCATAAATCAGGAATGCCGCATGAGTCTGCCTCCTAATCTGGGTCCGCGTAACGGGATTTTGTCGCTGACGATCAAGGACAAGTCCGTGCTCTACGCCGCGTATATGCCCTTTATCAAGAATGGCGGCCTGTTTATTCCCACCAACAAGAGCTACAAGCTCGGTGACGAAGTCTTTATGCTGCTCAACCTGATGGATGAGCCGGAGAAGATTCCGGTGGCCGGCAAGGTGGTCTGGATCACCCCCAAGGGTGCCCAGGGCAATCGCGCCGCCGGTGTCGGCGTGCAGTTCAACGATGGTGACAATACCGCGCGCAACAAGATCGAGACCTACCTGGCCGGGGCGCTGACCTCGGACCGTCCGACCCATACCATGTAACGACAGCTGCAGGCCGCAAGTCGCAAGCGACAGGAAAGCGCCGGCGTTTACGCTTTTGCATGTGGCTTGCAGTTTGGGGCTTTTCTATGTTGATCGACTCTCACTGCCATCTTGACCGTCTCGATCTGGCGGCCCACGGTGGCTCCCTGGATGCCGCGCTGGATGCTGCACGCGCCCGCGGTGTGGGGCACTTCCTCTGTATCGGTGTCAGTGCCGACAACGCCGCAACCGTCAAAGCACTGGCCGAGCGCTATGCCGATGTCGACTGTTCGGTGGGCGTGCATCCGCTGGATCTCGAACCGGGTGCCGAGCCGGCACTGGACTGGCTGCTGGCTGAACTGGCTCACCCCAAGGTGGTGGCCATCGGTGAAACGGGCCTGGACTATCACTACGAACCGGAATCCGCTGCCTTGCAGCAGACCTCCTTTCGTCTGCACCTGGAAGCGGCGCGCGTCACCGGCAAGCCGGTGATCGTGCATACCCGTGAGGCCCGTGCCGATACCCTGGCCCTGCTGCGCGAAGCAGCGTTGCCCCAGGCCGGTGTGCTGCATTGCTTTACCGAGGATTGGGAGATGGCCAAGGCCGCTCTGGATCTGGGCTTCTATATTTCCCTGTCCGGCATCGTGACCTTTCGCAATGCCGAAGCGCTGCGCGAAGTCGCGCGCCAGGTGCCTGCTGATCGCTTGCTGGTGGAAACCGATTCGCCCTATCTGGCGCCGATCCCACATCGTGGTAAGCCGAATCTGCCGGAGTACGTGCGCGACGTGGCCGACTACCTGGCTGTACTGCGTGGCGTGAGCTGCGAGCAATTGGCCGAGCAGACCACAAGCAACTTCAAGCGCCTGTTCCCGCTGGCCAGAGTCGCCTCGTAAAAGCTGTGCAAAAAGTCTCTGGAGCAATTTTGACGTCGCTCCGGGCTGGCTTGCAGGGTGCCTGCCACGGATGGCGAGGTCAAAAAAAACCCGGGCTATGGGGGATGAGTCCGGGTTAAGACCATTAGGAGTAAATCAAGGTACGCGGTCCACGGTACCTTGCCTGGCGGGGCACTTGGGGGGAGATGCCGCACACCAGTACCCTTCAGTATTGGCGAAGTTTCCTGATCGTCCAGGCCATTTCGGCCAGTTCTTAAACGGATTTGGAATACCCGAAGCGCTGTTGAGTCCTCAACCAGTAACCAGCTGGTGCACAAGGGCCAGGGTTTCCTCGATCACGCCCTCTGGCGTATAGAAATGCGGTGAAAAACGTATACCGGCACCGCGCTGGGCGCAGATCACCTGCTGATCCAGCAGGCGCTTGTGCAGCAACTGATTATCCCAACCCTCCAGGCTGAACGTGAGGATGCCGGCGCGGCGTGCAGGCTCTAGCGGGCTGTGCAGCTGGCAGCCGGGCAGGCGCTGTAGACCATCCTGCAGCGCCTGGATGCGTTCGTTCAGACCCTGGGCCACCTGCGCCATGCCGACTTCTTCGAGCAGCGACAGGCTGGCCTCCAGGGCCATGGCGCCGAGCATATTGGGGCTGCCGCATTCAAAGCGTTTGCCGCTGTGGGCGGGTTGCCAGTCCTGGCGCTGGTAGTCGCCGGCATGTTCGAGCATATGCCAACCGTATTCGTGCAGTTTGAGTTGCTCGCGCAGTTCGTCGCGGCAGTAGAACACCCCCAGCCCTTCCGGCCCCAGCAGCCACTTGTGACCGTCGGCCATGGCGAAGTCGCAGGCATAGGCCTGCACGTCGAAGGGCAGGGCGCCCAGCTGTTGGATGGCGTCGATACAGAACAGCACGCCACGCTGCCGGCAGCCTTGGCCCAGGCGGGCAAGATCCAGGCGTAGGCCGCTGGCGTATTGCACGGCGCTGACCGACAACAGCCGGGTGCGCGGGCCGCAGGCGGCAAGCAGCGCGCCTTCCGGGTCGCTAGCTGTCAGGCTGATCTGCCGCACCTCGACACCAAAGCGGCTCAGGGCCTCCCATACGATACGGTTGGAGGGAAATTCCTCATCGCTGATCAGTACCTGGTCACCGGCCCGCCAGTCGAGGCCGAAGGCGACAAAGGACAGCGCCTCAGAGGTGTTCTTGGCCAGGGCGATATCGGCGCTGCTGGGCGCATTGAGCAGGCGTTGCAGGCGTTCGCGCAGGCGGCGTTCGACCCCCAGCCAGTCCGGGTAGTCGCGGGCGCCGCTGAGCAGGTTTTCCTGGGCGAATGCCGTGACCGCCTCTGCGGCGCGTCTGGGCCAGGGGGCGACGGCTGCATGGTTCAGATAGCGCAGCCCGGGCGCTTGGGGGAACTCGTCATGAAGTCCGTACATGGTCGGATGATCCGTGCAATTTGCCGTCAATTAGGCATAATACGCCCCTTCGTTTTTCGACCTCTTAGTCCTTTTATGCATAAAGAACCCCGCAAGGTCCGTGAGTTTCGCCGCCGCGAACAGGAAATTCTCGATACAGCGCTGAAGCTCTTCCTCGAACAGGGCGAAGACAGCGTGACAGTGGAGATGATTGCCGATGCCGTGGGTATCGGCAAAGGCACCATCTACAAGCATTTCAAGTCCAAGGCCGAGATCTACCTGCGCCTGATGCTCGACTACGAACGCGACCTCAATGCCTTGCTGCACTCGGCCGACATCGACCGCGACAAGGAAGCCCTGTCCCGGGCCTACTTCGAGTTCCGCATGCGTGACCCGCAGCGCTATCGCCTGTTCGACCGCCTGGAAGAGAAGGTGGTCAAGGGCAACCAGGTGCCGGAGATGGTCGAGCAACTGCACAAGATTCGCGCCTCCAACTTCGAGCGTCTGACCCAGCTGATCAAGGGCCGCATCGCCGAAGGCAAACTGGAAGACGTGCCGCCGTACTTCCACTACTGCGCCGCCTGGGCCCTGGTGCATGGCGCCGTGGCGCTGTACCACTCGCCGTTCTGGAGCAATGTGCTGGAAGATCAGGAAGGCTTTTTCCAGTTCCTGATGGACATCGGCGTGCGCATGGGCAACAAGCGCAAGCGCGACGGCGAACCTTCCCAGGGCTGATAGCCGGGCGAGCAGGTATGAGCATGCAGGATTTCCCCATCGCCTATATCGAGCCGGTGTTTCGCCCGCCCAGCGAAGCCCATTCGCTGATTCTGCCGGTGACCAACGGCTGTTCCTGGAACCATTGCACCTTCTGCGAAATGTATACCCAGGAGCAGAAGAAATTCCGCGCCCGCGACGAAGCCCAGGTGCTGGAGGAGATCCGCCGTGCCGGCCAGCAGCTGATCGTTCAGCGGGTGTTTCTGGCTGACGGTGACGCCCTAGTGCTGCCGACCCGCCGCCTGCTGAGCATTCTGCAGGCGATCCGCGAGCATATGCCCGAGGTCAGGCGCGTCTCCAGTTATTGCCTGCCGCGCAATCTGCGCAAGAAATCGGTGGATGAACTCAAGGAACTGGCCGATGCCGGGCTGAAGATGGCCTATGTTGGCTGCGAGTCCGGCGATGATGAAGTGCTGGCGCGGGTCAACAAGGGCGAGACCTATGAGTCGAGCCTGAGCGCCCTGGACAAGCTGGGGCAGGCTGGTATCACCCGCTCGGTGATGATCCTCAACGGCCTGGGCGGCGCCTCCCTGAGCCAGCAGCACGCCGACAATTCGGCGCGCCTGATGAACGAGGCGCAGCCCGAGTACCTGTCGACCCTGGTAGTGAGCTTTCCCATGGGAGAGGCGCGTTTTCGGGCGAATTTTGCCGACTACCAGTCGCTGACCCAGGAGCAGCTGTTTCTTGAAGTGGAGCGTCTGCTGCAGGGCCTGGAGCTGCGCGACACGGTATTTCGCAGCGACCATGCCTCCAACTATCTGGTGCTCAAGGGCAACCTGGGCGCCGACAAGGCGCGCATGCTGGCTCAGGTGCGCCAGGCCATCGAGCAGCCGCAGCAGGCCAGGTTGCGTCAGGAATGGCAGCGCGGCCTCTAAGAGCTCGGACAGAGTCTGCTGCATCCTGGCTCTGCTGGCGTGAAATCTGCATCTAGGCTCTATCCGCCGGTTTTCCGTCACCGGCCGCAGGAGAAAAGCATGCGCATTCTGATACTGATACTGCTGCTTTCTGGCTTGCAGGGCTGCATGAAGCCCAGCGATCTGGCCGATGGCGCTCTTCACCAGCTACGCGATGTCGGTGTGTTGGACCATAGTCAGGTGCAGCGGGCCAGTCCCTGGCGGCTGCAGGCCGACTCTTCGATCTATATCGCTCAGGGCCATTTCACCCCGCCGGGCCAGGCCCATCCGCGGGCCAATGTGGTGGCCGAGGAGGCCTTCAAGGGCTTTGTCGAGTATTTCCCCATGGTCCGCCGGGCCCGGGCGCCGCTTGGTCTGGAACAGGCCCTGAGCGAGGCGCGCGAGGCCGGCGCCCATTATTTGCTCTACAGCCGCTTCGCCTATGCCGATGATCGCATCGGCTCGGTGGAGGAGTGGGAGGATCAGGAGGCCCTGGATCGTCTGGGCACTGATCGCAGTGTGATCCAGTTGATGCTGCTCGATACCGGCAGCCGCTATCTGGTCGATACGGCCCGTATCCGCACCCGTGGCGGTGTGCTGACGCTGTACGATAAAACGCCCGAGGATTTGATCGGTCCGCCGTTGCGTGACTATGCGCGGCGTTTGCTGGGGCTGGGTTATTAGAAACCAGGAGCTTGTGGATGCAGATGCCTGGCGCCTACGATAACCGTACCTAGGGTAAAGGAGTGGGTATGAGCGATACAGGCAAGGTCGGCGATCTGTTGGCACAGATTCCCAAGGGCGAGAAGAAGGGGCTGCCGCCCGTGCATCTGTGGAATCCAGCGTTCTGTGGCGATATCGATATGCGCATCGCCCGCGACGGCACCTGGTTCTATATGGGCACGCCGATTGGTCGTCAGGCCATGGTCAAGCTGTTCTCCACCATCATTCGTCGCGACGGCGACAAGTACGTGCTGGTAACGCCGGTGGAAATGGTCGGTATCCAGGTCGACGATGCGCCCTTTGTCGCGGTCAGCCTGCAGGTGGAGGGCGGGGGTGAGAGCCAGCTGCTGCGTTTTACCAGCAATGTCGAGGATGAGATTGTGGCGGGCGCCGACCACCCGATTCGTGTCGAACTGGATGCGCAGACCGGCGAGCCTGCCCCCTATTTGCATGTGCGCAGCAATCTGGAGGCGCTGATCCACCGCAATGTGTTCTACCAGCTGGTGGAGCTGGCAGTGCCCCGTGATATCGATGGGCAGCGCTGGCTTGGGGTGTGGAGTGGAGGGCAGTTCTTTCCTATTGGTTTGGAGCCATAGGGCGTATCAGGCATCAAAAACAACAAAGGCTCCCGAGGGAGCCTTTGTTGTTTTTGATGCCTGTTTACGATCTTGCGAGCTAGAGCCTTGTAAGGCGCTACGTTAGTAACAGCCTCCGGCTGGTCAAGCAGGTGAGGAAGCGGAGTGTACTGTTGTACATGAGCATTCCGAACCTGTTTTCAACGCAGCAGGGCCGACGCGCAGCAGATCGTAAGCAGGTTCTTACATATTGGGGTAGTTAGGCCCGCCTGTGCCTTCCGGCGCCACCCAGGTGATGTTCTGGGCTGGGTCCTTGATGTCACAGGTCTTGCAGTGCACGCAGTTCTGCGCGTTGATCTGGAATTTCTTCTCGCCGTCTTCCTGAGTCACCACCTCATACACGCCGGCGGGGCAGTAGCGCTGTGCCGGTTCGTCGTACAGCGGCAGGTTCTTGGCCAGCGGAATGCTCGGGTCGGTGAGCTTCAGGTGGCAGGGTTGTTCCTCTTCATGGTTGGTATTGGAGAGGAATACCGAGCTCAGCTTGTCGAAGCTGAGTTTGCCGTCCGGCTTCGGGTAGGCGATCTTCGCGCACTCGGCGGCCGGCTTCAGGCAGGCATAGTCCGGCTTGGTGTCGTGCAGGGTGAAGGGGATCTTGCCACCGAAGAGGTTCTGATCCAGCCAGTTGATACCGCCGCCAACAATGGCGCCAAACTTGTGAATGGCCGGGCCGAAGTTGCGGCTGCGGAACAGCTCGTCATACAACCAGCTGGCCTTGAAGCCTTCTACATAACCGGTCAGTTCATCGCCATCTTCGCGGCCGGCGAACAGTGCATCGGCCACGGCTTCGGCAGCAAGCATGCCGGACTTCATGGCGGTATGGCTGCCCTTGATCTTGGCGAAGTTCAGGGTGCCGAGGTCGCAGCCGATCAGTGCGCCGCCGTTGAATACCATCTTCGGCAGCGAGTTGAGGCCGCCCTTGCAGATGGCGCGAGCGCCGTAGGCAACACGCTTGCCGCCTTCCAGGTACTGAGCCACCACCGGGTGGTGCTTGTAGCGCTGGAACTCGTCAAACGGCGACAGGTGCGGGTTGCCGTAGGACAGGTCGATGATCAGGCCGACCACAACCTGGTTGTTTTCCAGGTGATAGAGAAAGGAACCACCGGTATTCTCGGTGCCCATGATGTCCATCGGCCAGCCGGCGGTGTGCACCACCAGGCCCTGCTCGTGCTTGGCCGGGTCGATGTCCCAGATTTCCTTGATGCCGATGCCGTAGTGCTGAGCGTCGGCTTCGGAGTCGAGGTTGAACTTCTTGATCAGCTGCTTGCCGATGTGGCCGCGGCAGCCTTCGGCGAACAGGGTGTACTTGGCGCGCAGCTCCATGCCCGGGGTGTAGTAACCCTCTTTCGGATTGCCCTCGCGGTCGACACCCAGGTCGCCGGTGAGGATGCCGTAGACCGCGCCTTTTTCGTCAATCAGGGCTTCCTGAGCGGCGAAGCCCGGGTAGATTTCCACGCCCAGGTTCTCGGCCTGCTGGGCCAGCCAGCGGCACAGGTTGCCCAGGGAAATGATGTAGTTGCCTTCGTTGTGCATGGTCTTGGGCACAAAGAAGTCAGGAATGCGGGTGGCCTTCTCGGCATCGCGCAGCAGGTAGATATCGTCGCGCTTGACCGGGGTGTTGAGCGGGGCGCCCAGTTCTTTCCAGTCGGGGAACAGCTCGTTCAGTGCGCGGGGCTCGAATACTGCGCCGGAGAGGATATGGGCACCCACTTCGGAGCCTTTCTCGACCACGCAGACGCTGATTTCTTTACCCGCTTCGGCGGCTTTCTGCTTCAGTCGGCAGGCGGCGGACAGGCCGGAAGGGCCGGCGCCGACGATGACGACGTCGAACTCCATAAATTCGCGTTCCACAGGCTATCTCCTACTCAAGGCACTCTAATTTTATTTGACGATCAGGCTCGTTCCCTGGGCGATGCTGGCGCATTATATCCACACGCTTCAAATGGGCCAATACAAACGTTTGTTTGAATTTTCTGTAGCGGTGCTAGAATCCTACTACATCGCGGACAATTGGCAGGCTCGTTGTATTGACCGAGCCAGGTCGTGCGGTCAAGATACGGGCGGTTTTGGGTCCACCGTTACAGGTAGGCCGCCGGTTCCGGCCGGCATGCTGGTCCCGCCATGTTCGCTTTTGGCGACATTCTTATTCACCGGAGAGTAACGAGGAATCCATGAAGGTTCTTGTAGCTGTCAAACGAGTGGTCGACTACAACGTCAAGGTTCGCGTCAAGGCGGACAACAGCGGCGTTGATCTTGCCAACGTCAAGATGTCGATGAATCCCTTCTGCGAAATCGCCGTGGAAGAAGCGGTGCGCCTGAAAGAAAAAGGCGTGGCCAGTGAAATCGTCGTGGTAACCATCGGCCCGGCCACTGCTCAAGAGCAGCTGCGTACCGCCCTGGCCCTGGGTGCCGACCGTGCCATCCTGGTTGAGTCGGCCGACGAGCTGAACTCCCTGGCTGTGGCCAAACTGCTCAAGGCCGTGGTTGATAAAGAACAGCCGCAACTGGTCATCATGGGCAAGCAGGCCATCGACAGCGACAACAACCAGACCGGCCAGATGCTCGGCGCGCTGACTGGCTTCGGCCAGGGCACCTTCGCCTCCAAGGTTGAAGTGGCTGGCGACAAGGTCAACGTCACCCGCGAAATCGACGGCGGTCTGCAGACCGTTGCGCTGAACCTGCCGGCTATCGTCACCACCGACCTGCGCCTCAATGAGCCGCGCTATGCGTCGCTGCCGAACATCATGAAGGCCAAGAAGAAGCCGCTGGAAACCGTTACCCCGGACGCCCTGGGTGTTTCCACCGCTTCCACCGTCAAGACCCTGAAAGTCGAAGCGCCTGCTACCCGCAGCGCCGGTATCAAGGTCAAGTCCGTGGCTGAACTGATCGAGAAACTGAAGAACGAGGCGAAGGTAATCTAAATGACTATCCTGGTTATCGCTGAACACACCAACGCTGCCCTGGCTGCAGCCACTCTGAACACCGTTGGCGCTGCCGCGAAAATCGGTGGTGACATTCATGTGCTGGTTGCCGGTTCCGCCTGTGGCGCTGCTGCCGAAGCCGCTGCCAAAGTGGCTGGCGTGGCCAAGGTGCTGGTTGCCGACAACGCCGCTTACGAGCACCAGCTGCCGGAAAACGTTGCGCCGCTGGTAGCCGAACTGGGCCAGGGCTACAGCCACATCCTGGCTGCCGCCACCAGCAACGGTAAGAACATCCTGCCGCGCGTTGCCGCTGCCCTGGATGTTGATCAGATCTCGGAAATCATCGCCGTTGAAAGCGCCGATACCTTCAAGCGCCCAATCTACGCCGGTAACGCCATTGCCACCGTGCAGTCCAGTGCTTCCGTAAAAGTGATCACCGTACGTGCCACCGGTTTCGATCCGGTTGCGGCCGAAGGCGGCAGCGCTGCCGTTGAAGCCGTTAGCGGTGCGGCTGATGCGGGCAAGTCGGCGTTCGTCGGCGAAGAGCTGGCCAAGTCCGATCGTCCGGAACTGACCGCTGCCAAGATCGTCGTTTCCGGCGGCCGCGGCATGCAGAACGGTGACAACTTCAAGCACCTGTACGCCCTGGCCGACAAGCTGGGCGCTGCCGTTGGCGCTTCCCGCGCGGCGGTCGACGCAGGCTTCGTACCCAACGACATGCAGGTCGGTCAGACCGGCAAGATCGTTGCACCGCAGCTGTATATCGCCGTTGGTATCTCCGGCGCGATCCAGCACCTGGCTGGTATGAAAGACTCCAAGGTGATCGTAGCGATCAACAAGGACGAAGAAGCACCGATCTTCCAGGTGGCCGACTACGGCCTGGTGGCGGATCTGTTCGAAGCTGTACCTGAGCTGGAGAAGCTGGTTTAAGCCAGTTTCCCCAGTCCAGAAAAAACCCGCTCATCGAGCGGGTTTTTTTATGCGTGCTCAATCATGATGAGCCTTGAGAAAGCCGCGGTAGTGCTCGGCGCTCTGCTGCGGGCGTTCGATCATTGGCGCATGGCCGGTGTTGGCCATTACCACCACGCTGGGCTGGCGCAGCAGCGGCTGCATCACTTCAATGCTGGAAACATGCAGCACGCGGTCCTGCTCGCCCCAGAGCAGCAGAGTAGGGGCCTGGATCTTGCCCAGTTCCGGCTCCAGGGGGATATAGCGTTCGATCAGGTGGTTGAAGACCCGGTCGTAATGGACGCTGTTGGCTGTAGCCTGCGCAGCGAAATAGTCCTTGAGCGAGTCCGGCAGCGTTGGCGCTTCGACAAAGACGAACTGCAGCAGGCGCTCGAAGTCCTCCCGACTTCTGACCACCAGGGGATTGGCTTCACCGCGCTGGATGATCTGGCGCAGCTCGCTGGGCTCCGGTGAGTCGATGCCGGCATTGTTGAACAGCGCCACCGAGAGAACTTGCTCCGGATAGCGAGCAGCATAGAGCGCGCTGATATGACCGCCCATGGAATTGCCGATCAGGTGGGCCTTTCCGATACCCAGGGCTTTGAGGATGCCAGCCAGGCGCTCGGCCTGGGTGCCGACATCGTAGCTGCCTGCGGGCTTGTCGCTGGCGCCAAAGCCAGGGAGGTCAAGGGCCAGCACATGGTAGTCGGAGGTCAGGTGGCGGGCGAAGCGCAGCCAGTTGTCCTTGTTGGCGGCAAAACCATGCAGCATGACAATGCTTTGTGCGGCCCTAGGACCGCCTTCATAGTAATGAATGCTAAGATCGCCCACGGTGATCTGTTTGGCGCTCAGATCGGCCCGTTGCCGTTCGAACCATTGCACGCTGGTAAAGAGGGCGGCTGGCGACAGGTAGAGCAGGGCCGCTGCGGCAAGCAGCAGGCCGAGCAGGTACGCAATTGGTTTTTTCATTTTTCGTCTTTATCGCGAATTGGTATTTGAACATTTAAGCTAGCATGAAGCAGAAATCTTTCGGTGGGTCGCAGTGCAGTCCCCATCCATGGTTGAGTCGAGAAGTTGTCAATGCTTGAGCG
The DNA here is from genome assembly GCF_009763245.1 of Pseudomonas xionganensis. Lineage (GTDB taxonomy): Bacteria > Pseudomonadota > Gammaproteobacteria > Pseudomonadales > Pseudomonadaceae > Aquipseudomonas > Aquipseudomonas xionganensis. The sequence goes on from NZ_WKJZ01000004.1 coordinate 42,804, forward strand.
TAGTGTCCTGAAATCTCTGTTGTGGGTCCTGAGTCTGTCGCTGCTGCCATGGGCGGCTTTTGCCGCGGGCAAGTGCGAGCGTCTGGTGGCCACCGGCAACCCGGAGTATCCGCCCTATCTCTGGCGTGACCCGCAGAATCCCCGTCAGCTGATCGGTGCCAATGCCGACTTGCTCAAGCATATTGCCGATGAGTTGGGCCTGGTGGTGGATGTGATCTATACCGGCCCCTGGTCCAGGGCCCAGGATGAAGTGCGTACCGGTCGGGTCGATCTGATTGCCGGGGCCTTTCTCACGCTGCCGCGCCTGGAAAGCATGGATTACGTTCATCCGCCGTTCTACTACGCCTCCAGTGTGGTGTGGGTGAGCAAGGAGCGGGCCTTCGATTACAGTGGCTGGGACGACTTGCGCGGACGTACCGGCGATACCCTGGTCAATAACAGTTTCGGTCAGCAATTTGATGCCTACGCCAAGGAGCATCTGACCCTGGAGGGCGTGGCCAGCCTGACCCAGGCTTTCCAGAAGCTGCTGCTGGGCCGCACCGATTATGTGTTGTACGAGCAATACCCGGGACTGGCCGTGGCCGGAACCCAGGGGCTTGAAGAGCACCTGCAGATTCTTCAGCCGCCCATTTCCAGTGAAGGGCTCTATCTGACCCTGTCCCACAACTCCGCCTGCAACGATGCCTGGCTGCGCGGTCAGTTGGCTGTAAAGATGAATCAGGCGTTGCTTGCCGGGCTGCCCGAGCAGTTGCTGCAGCGCAATCTGCTGCTCTGGCAGAGCCAGCAGATGCAGGTCGAGCCCGAATCTACCCCGTAGGAAGCCCACGTGATCAAACCTTCCCTTTGCGCCGCGCTGGCGTTGATCCTCGCTGGCTGTGCGTCGGACCCAGCGCCCAGCGAGCAGTTGCGACTCACTGAACAGACCCTGACCCAGGTGCGCGCCCTGAATATCAGTGCCGAGCAGTCCAGCGGGTTGAAGCTGGCCGAAGAAAAGTTTGCTGCGGCGCAAACGGCCATGACCCAAGGCAAGCACCGTGAGGCTCGCATGCTTGCCGAGCAGGCCGAGCTGGATGCCCGATTGGCGGAGGCTGAGCAAATGCATCATGCCAGTCAGGAGCAGTTGCATGTCCTGCAGGGCAATATCCAGCAATTGCGCAAACAGTTGGGGGCGTTGCAATGAACAAGTGGTTTTTCGCGCCCATGCTGCTGCTTGGCCTGAGCGGCTGTAGCAACCTGTCGTCCAACGATCAGCAACTGCTGGGCGAGGCGCAGGCCAGCTTCAACCGGATCAAGAACGATGCCGATATCCTGCGTGCCGCACCCAAGGATGTGGTCCGCGCCAGCGAGTCCCTGGCCCGGGCCGAGCGCCTGACCAGTTACTGGGGCAGTGCCGAGGATGTGCAGCATTACGCCTACCTCAGCCTGCGTTATGGCGAGATTGCCCAGCAGCAGAGCCTGACCCTGCTCAATCAGGAACGTCAGGCCCAGCTTGAGCTGGAGCGCCAACGCCTGCAGCTGACCCTGCGCGAAGCCAAGCTGCTCAGCGTGCAGCAGCAGACCGCCTGGCTGGCCGAGCAGATGGCCATGCTGCAAGGGGTAGAGGGTGAGCGTGGGCTGGTCATGACCCTGGGCGATGTGCTGTTCGAAGTAGGGGAGGCGGATCTGCTGCCAGCGGCCAATCGCACCCTGTTGCAGGTGGCGCATTTCCTTCAACTCAATCCGCGGCGCAAGGTGCGCATCGAAGGCTATACCGACAATACCGGCAGCGCCGACTTCAATCTTGAGTTGTCTCGCGCCCGCGCCCAGTCGGTGGCTGATTTTCTGCAGGATCTCGGTATTGCTGCCGAGCGCGTCGAGGTCGTGGGGCACGGTATCGACTTCCCCGTGGCCGAGAATGCCTCGGCGCGTGGTCGGGCACAGAATCGTCGGGTGGAGATCGTCTTCTCCGATGAGCAGGGACGGTTAAGCGCCGAACGCTAGCGGCGCACTGTATTGTCGACAAACGGTCGAACTGTACCGATGCAATTCAAGATGGCTGCGCTACTGTTACGGTTCAGTGATGCAGGAGCGCGGCCATGACCAATCTGTTGCTATACCAGCGTATTGCCCAGCAACTGGCGGAAGATATTCGCCGCGGCGTTTATCAGCCCGGTGAGCGGGTGCCTTCGGTACGCAAGATGAGCGCCCAGCTCAATGTCAGCCACGCCACCGTGTTGCAGGCCTATGCCAATCTGGAAGACCAGGGCCTGATCCGTGCCCGCCCGCAATCGGGCTTCTATGTGCACCAGACCCCGGCCCTGACCGCACCAACCCCGGATATCGCGCGGGTTGAGCGTCCCAGCCTGGTCACCCGCAGCAGCATCATCAATCAGATACTCACCGAGTCACGTCGCGAAGGGGTGTTCCCCTTCGGCGCTGCGGTGCCCCATGTCGATTACCTGCCGGTGCGCGCTCTGCATCAGCAACTGGCCAAGGTCACCCGTTTTCACAGTGCCCGGGCCTTCAGCTATATGTTCAGCCCGGGTTTCGAGCCACTGCGTCGCCAGGTGGCGATCCGCATGCGTGATGCCGGAGTGGTGGTTGACCCCTCCGAGGTGGTGATCACCCACGGCTGCGTGGATGCCCTGCAGATGAGCCTGCGGGTGCTGACCAAACCGGGTGATCTGATCGCCGCCGAGTCGCCGACCTATTACGGCCTGCTGCAACTGGCCGACCTGCTGGGCCTGAAGGTCATCGAGATCCCCAGCGACCCGACCACCGGCATCAGCCTGGAGGCCCTGCAGCTGGCCGCCAACCAGTGGCCGATCAAGGCCCTGGTGCTGACCGCACGCTTGTCCAATCCGCTGGGCGGCAGCATCCCCGAGGAACGCCAGCGCCAGCTGCTGCGCCTGGCCGGCGACTACGATATTCAAGTGGTCGAGGACGATATCTACGGCGAGCTGATGTTCGAGCAGGGCCCGACCAAGGCGCTCAAGTCCCATGACCGCGAAGGGCGGGTGATCTACTGCTCCAGCTTTTCCAAGACCCTGTCGCCGGGGGTGCGTATCGGCTGGATCATCGCCGGCAAGTACCAGGAGGAAATCCAGCGCCTGCAGACCTTCAGCACCCATTCGGCGTGCAGCGTGACGCAGATGGCGGTGGCGGCTTATCTGGAGAATGGCGGCTACGACCGTCACCTGCGCTTTATCCGCCAGGAGTACCGCAAGAACCTCAGCGCCTTCCAGCTGGCGGTGCAGCAATACTTTCCCGAAGGCACGCAGATGAGCCGGCCCAAGGGCGGCTTTATCCTCTGGGTCAGCCTGCCGGCCCGGGTCAACAACAAGGACCTGCATGTGCGCGCGCTGCAGCAGGGCATTTCCATCGCCCCGGGGCTGATCTTCAGCAACACCGAGCAGTTCAACCACTGCATCCGCCTGAACTGCGCCATCCCCTGGAACCGCGAAGCCGAGCGGGCGCTGATGACCCTGGGCATGCTGGCCGGGCAGCTATGCCAGGAGGGGGCTGCAAGTTTTTAACAGTGGCTTAACCCTATATAGAGAAGCGCTGCGTCTACCTGAGCGAATGCATTGTTTGATCGCTCAGGAGATGCCGTCATGTCTGCTTACCCCTTCTTATATCCCCGCCCACTGCTTGCCGGCTTTGCCGCTGGCGTCGTGATCAGCCTTGGTGCCTGCAGCGCCGCCAACCCCGAGGCGCCAGCCAAGGCCGCCGAGCAGGCGCTGCTGGATAACAGTGCCGAGTTGCACGAGCAGTTGCCTGCCCCGGCTGAATTGCAACGCAAGCGCGAGGTAGCGGGCAGGGCGCTGATGCCCAGTGTGGCCTATGCGCCGCTGCCGCTGCCGCTGTCGGTGCAGGCCGATGCCGTGGCGCCGGGCTACCATGACGAGAATCGCGAGCAATACCAGAAACTGGCGGACAACCCGGTGCATGCGGTGGCCGAGACGCCGGTATCGACCTTCAGCATCGATGTGGACACCGGCAGCTACGCTAATGTGCGGCGCTTTCTCAATGGCGGGCAGTTGCCGCCGCAGGATGCGGTGCGTCTGGAGGAGCTGGTCAACTACTTCCCCTACGCCTATCCGCTGCCCAAAGGCGATGCACCCTTTGGCGTGCACACCGAGCTGGCGGCCACGCCCTGGAACCCGGAAACCCGTCTGCTGCGTATCGCCATCAAGGCTTCGGATCTGCGGGTAGAGGAACTGCCGCCGGCCAATTTGGTGTTTCTGGTGGATGTCTCGGGCTCGATGGACCGCCGCGAAGGCCTGCCCATGGTGCAGGCCACCCTGAAGCTGTTGGTCGAGCAGTTGCGCGCCCAGGACAGGGTGTCACTGGTGGTCTATGCCGGCTCGTCCAGCGTGGTATTGGAACCGACCTCCGGCAACGAGAAAGCCAAGATCCGCGCAGCCATCGACCAGCTCAGGGCCGGCGGTTCCACTGCGGGTGAATCGGGTATTCAGCTGGCCTACCAGCAGGCGCAGCAGGGCTTTATCGATGGCGGTATCAACCGAATCCTGCTGGCCACCGATGGCGATTTCAATGTCGGCATCAGTGGCTTCGAGACGCTCAAGCAACTAGCCGCCGACAAGCGCAAGAGCGGTGTATCCCTGACCACCCTGGGCTTTGGCACCGATAACTACAACGAGCAGTTGATGGAACAGCTGGCCGATGCCGGCAACGGCAACTACGCCTATATCGACAACCTGCGCGAGGCACGCAAGGTACTGGTGGAGCAGCTCAGTTCGACCCTGGCCACGGTGGCCAGCGATGTAAAGATTCAGGTCGAGTTCAACCCCGCCGAGGTCAGCGAGTACCGCCTGCTGGGCTACGAGAACCGGGCGCTGAAGCGCGAAGATTTCAGCAATGACAAGGTCGATGCCGGCGAAATCGGTGCAGGTCATACGGTCACCGCGCTCTATGAAGTGGTGCCTGTGGGTAGCAAAGGCTGGCTGGAGCCGCTGCGCTATCAGGCCACTGCAAAAGCCGAGCGCAAGTCGGGCGAACTGGCCTGGCTGCGCATTCGCTACAAGGCGCCAGGGCAGGACGTCAGCAAGCTGCTGGAGCAACCGATTCAGGCCGCCGATACGCGTGCTGTCAGCCAGGCCAGCGAAGATCTGCGCTTTGCCGCAGCGGTGGCCGCCTTCGCCCAGCAGCTCAAGGGCGGTCAATACACCGGGCGCTTCAGCCTGGCCGACAGCGCCGAGCTGGCACGTACGGCCCGTGGCGATGACCGCTTCGGTTTGCGTGGCGAGTTCGTACAGCTGGTGGAACTGGCGCAGAGTCTGCAAACTGATGCGAACCGTTCAACTAGCGCACGAGTACAGCAGTGAATCGACCCCTCACGGATGACGACGCCGCCTTGTTGCGGCGTTACCGCCGCGGTGATGCAGCGGCTTTCGCCGAGTTGTATCAGCGCCACCGGCTCGGCCTGTTTCGTTTTCTCCTTGGCCTGTGTGGCGACCACGCCCTGGCCGAGGAGGTGTTTCAGGACACCTGGATGAGCCTGATCCGCAGCCAGAGCGAGCAGCGCGAGGCGGTGCTGTTCAAGACCTGGTTGTACCAGATCGCCCGCAACCGTCTGATCGATCACTGGCGCAAGCAGGGTCGGCATCAGGCAGGCCATGCCGAATACGATGAACAGCAACATGCCGCGCCCGACCCGCAACCCGGCCCCGAGCAGCAGCTCAGCCTGAGCCGCGATCAGCAGCGCTTGCAGGCCGCCCTGGATGATCTGCCCAGCGAGCAGCGCGAGGTCTTTCTGTTGCGCGCCCAGGGTGAGCTGGAATTGAGCGAGATCGCGGTGCTCACCCAGACCCCCGCCGAGACGGTCAAGAGCCGTCTGCGTTATGCCCTGCACAAGTTACGCCGGCTGCTGGCCGATCCGGCCGCCGAGGAGTTGTCCCTATGAAGCATGATCAACAGCGCCCCGATGTCCAGGAGCAGCAACTGCTGGCGCATTTCCGTGAGCATGCGGGGGGGGAGCCATCCGCCGAGCTGGATGCGCTGATTCTGGGCGCGGCCCGCGCCGAACTGACCAAGGCGTCCCGGCCGGGCCCGGCTCAGCGCCTGCACAACTGGCTGTTTGGTGCCGGCCGCCAGCGCTGGTCCCTGGCCCTGGCGGGCCTGGCCTGTGTGGGGATTGGTGTCAGCCTGACCTGGCGCACCCTGGAACGTACGCCGGATGCCTTCGATGCCGTGCCGGGCGAGGTGCTGATGGCCCCGGCCATGCGCAGCGCAGCACCTGCTGCGCCGATGGCTGATGCCATGCCGGCACCGCAGGCGCGCGAGCGTCAGGCCCTGGCCGAGTCAACGGCCAAGCAATCGCTTAAGAGCGAAGTGGCGCCAACTGAGGAACTGGCCGTGGATGCTGCGGCGCTGACAGCGCCATCAGTGGAGCTGTCACGTCAGGCTGGAGAGGCTGAGTTTGCCCGTCAATTGCGGCGCCTGGAAAAGCTGCGTCGCGAGGGCTGGCAGGACGAAGCCGATCAGTTGCTGCTGCAGCTGATGCGCGACTATCCACAGCGCAATATCGAGCGTGAACTCGGGGCGCTGGAGCCGCAGCCGCAATAGCGGAGTCGCATTCTGATACGGCTGCACGCATGGGCGGCCTTGTCAGAAGCGACCTGGCGCGACAGCATGGCGACCTGAATCTGATGGCGTGATGCTTACCGATGCGAATTTCCATTGCCCTGTTAGGGCTGGCACTACTGGGCCTGGCGGCCTGCGACCAGCCGGAAAAGGCTCCGCCGAGCGTGGCTGAACCGCCGCTGCGGGTGCCCCAGCCCGAAGCCGAGGCTGACGCCGCAGCGCACCGCGCGCCAACGGCTGAGCCTGTGGTCGAGCCGACGCCTGAGCCCGCTGACGTTTCTGAGAGCCTATCGGTGCCGGCTGCGGTCAAGCAGACCGTCCCTGAGGCAAAACCGCCGGCTGCAGCGCGCACGCAACCACAGCCTGCACCCACCGAGGAAACGATGCCCCTGGATCTCAGCCTGCCCGATCACCTGTTGCAGGTGCCGCTGCAGGCCGAGGAGGTGCCACTGGCGCCCTTGCTGCCACCGCTGTTTGATCAGCCGACCGAGCCGGAGAGCCCCTTCCAGTTGCATGGCAAGCTGATCAGCAACGAGCGGGTGGAGGACTACTGGGAGTCCCTGGAAGGGGCGGAGTTGCAGTTCGAGTTCAAGCAGTAGGGCGCTCCGTTTGAGCAGCGCGCCTGTCTGCCTAGAAGCGATAGCGCTGCTGGGTAATGGCCTGGTGCAGTTCGTTGTCCAGGGGCTGGAAGGCGGCGCTGCCCGGCAGTCGCACCCAGAGCGGATCATCCAGCAGATTGGGGTCATAGGCGGCTTTTTTCAGGTCGGCCTTCTTGTACTTGAAGGTGCCGGTGGTTTCCACCTCGCCGAGCAGGCGAATAAACAGCGGCGCGGCATAGACCGGTAGCTCGCTGTCCAGATAGCGGGCCAGGGCCGTACCATCCAGGGTTTTACCCTCGCTCAAACGCAATGCGGCCATCCCGCAGCGGCCATTGGTGCCGGGAATCTCCACGCCATAGACCACCGCATCCTCGACGCCGGGGAAGGCCCCGAGCACATTTTCCACTTCGGTGGTGGAGACGTTTTCGCCTTTCCAACGGAAGGTATCGCCCAGACGGTCGACGAACTGGGCGTGCTTGCAGCCGATATCGCGCATCAGGTCGCCGGTGTTGAACCAGGCATCGCCCTTCTTGAACACGTTGCGCAGGATCGCCGCCTCGCTCTTGGCCGGGTCGGTGTAGCCGTCGAACGGCCATTTGGCGCTGATTTCGCTGATCAACAGGCCTGGCTCGCCCTTGCCTGCCTTCTGCAGAAAGCCTTTCTTGTTGCGGATGACCTGATCGTTCTCCAGGTCATAGCGCACGATGGCGTAGGTGGCCGGGGTAAAGCCCACGGTATTGTCGAAGTTGAACACGTTGGTAAAGCCGATATTGCCTTCGCTGGAGGCATAGAACTCGGTGATCTGCTCGACCCCGAAGCGCTGCTTGAACTCGGCCCAGATCGAGGGGCGCAGGCCATTGCCGATCATGCAGCGCAGGCTGTTGTTTTTCTCCGCTGGGGTCTCGGGCTGGTTGAGCAGATAGCGGCATAGCTCGCCGATATAGCCGAAGCAGGTGGCCTGGTAGCGCGCTACATCTGCCCAGAAGGCGCTGGCGGAGAACTTGCGGCGCAGGGCGATGGCCGCGCCACCGGCGATGGCGGCGCTCCAGCACACGGTAACCGCATTGTTGTGATAGCAGGGCAGGGTCAGGTAGAGCACGTCCTGATTGTTCAGGGTCAGGCCGGAGTGGCCGAAACCGCCGTAGGCCTTGATCCACTTGCCGTGGCTCATGATTGAGGCCTTGGGCAGGCCGGTGGTGCCGGAGGTGTAGATCAGAAAGCAGGGGTCTTTCATCCGGACCTTGGCGCAATCCGGCAGGTTGTCGGTGGCCTTGCTGCCGGCCAGCTGCATCAGGTTGCGCCAGCCGTCCGGGGCCTGGCCGGCATCCTTCAGACAATCCTGATCGGCAATCCAGTAACGTGGCGGATCCTGGTGCAGTTGCTCGGCGACTTCGCCGTAGGCTTCCAGCAATTCAGCTCCGATCACCAGGTGACTGGGGCTGACCAGATTCAGGCTATGGGCCAACACCTTGCCGCGCTGGGTGGTGTTGACCAGCGCACCGACCGCGCCGAGCTTGCTCAGTGCCGCGAGAATCGCCAGCAACTCCAGGCGGTTCTCCAGCATCACCGCCACCACGCTGCCATGGCCCACGCCTTCGGCCTTGAAGGCCCGGGCCAGGCGATTGGCCCAGGCGTTGAACTGGGCATAGCTCAGGCGGCGCGACTCATCCAGCAGCGCCGGGCGTTCGGGATGCAGCTGCGCCGCGCGCTCCAGGGCCCAGCCCAGGGACAGGGGTTTGTCGCGGTTGCGGATACCGGCGTAATAAAGCCCGCGCAACATGCGCGGCACGCGTGGCAGATGCCGGGGCAGGCGGGCAAGAAATCGCAGCGGGGAAATCAGATCGGCTTGGCTCATGGCTCTCGCGCTTGGGGTTGTTATGCGGGGGCGAAGGCAACTCTAGTCCTGCTGCGTGGTGGTGGCCATGACCGGGGCGCGAAGGGCGTCAGGCAGATGGGCAAATACCGGGCACCATGGCCAGCCAGCAGCCTGCTAGACTCTGTGGCACTTTCGTTCCACCCTCTCTTGAGCGTTTTCACAGGCCTTGTTCATGCGTTTCTTTGCCCGTCCTCGTTGCTCTGTGTCTGTCCTGCTGGTGGCTGTTGCCTGGCTGCTGAGTAGTGCGGCCGGCGCCGATAGCCTGCGCGTCGGCTATTTTGACTTGCCGCCTCATACGCCCCAGGTGGGGCAGGCCGACAATCAGGGCGCGGCCATTGCCTACTTCGAGCAAATCGCCGCACGCATGCAGCTGAGCGAGGTGAGTTACCAGCGCTACCCACTCCCGCGCCTGTTGCTGATGCTCGAACGCGGCCATCTGGATATGGCACTGATTTTGGCCAAGACCCCGGAGCGTGCAGAGCGCTTGGTCTATCCGCAACAGCCCTTTGTGCGGGTGCAATCGGTGTTGCTGGTGCCGCACCAGCATCCTCTGCAGAAGGTGGATACCGTAGAACAGCTGCTGCCGCTGCGCCTGGGGGCCTGGCAGGATGGCTACCGTTCACCGATGCTGCGCGATCCACGTCTGCAGCTAAGCACCCTGAACAGCAGCAATGTGGTGCGGCAAAGCCTGGAAATGCTCGCAGGAGGGCGGCTGGAGGCGTTCTATCATCCCGATGATCTGGCTGTGCGCTATCAGATGCAGGAGATGGGCATGCAGGCGCGTATTCGCCTGTTGCCCTTGCCGGAGCAGGAAATGCCGCTGTATTCGGTTTTCTCACGGCCGGCGGCCAGGGTCTACCTCGACCGCTATGAGCGGGCTCAGGCCGAGGTGGTGGCGCAGCAGGGCTATGGGGCGTTCTTTGCCGCGCGTCTGCTGCCGGTGACTGCGCCCCAAGCGGTTGGTCGCTAATCGACAAACAGGTCAGGAATCAGTGCGCCACCCTGCGGGTCGAAGCGATAGTGCTCGAACTCGCTGACACCCTGTTCGCGCAGAATCTCCTCGTCGATCAGCAGGCGCCCAGTGATGCTGCGGCCATGGCTCGCCAGAATGGCGTGGGCGGCGTCGGCCATAATGGCGGGGGTGCGGGCGCGCTTGAAGGCATCGCGGCTACCCAGTTCGAACTCGATGGCGGCGGTGGCGATCATGGTTTTCGGCCACAGTGAATTGACGCTGATACCGTACTTCTTGAACTCCTCGCTCATGCCCAAGGTAAGCATGCTCATGCCGTATTTGGTCACGGTGTAGGGGCCGTGTTGGGCAAACCACTTGCTGTCCATGTTCAGCGGCGGCGACAGGTTGAGGATATGCCCGCCCGCGCTCTGCTTAAGGAACGGCAGGGCCGCCTGGCTGCAGACCATCACCGCGCGGGTGTTGATCTGGAACATCAGGTCGAAGCGCTTGGGTTCCAGTTTCTCCACCCCCACCAGCTTGATGGCGCCGGCGTTGTTGACCAGCACGTCGATGCCGCCAAAGTGTTCGGCCGCCTGGGCCATGGCGTTTTTCACCGCGGTTTCGTCACGTACATCGACCTGCAGGGCCAGGGCCTTGCCGCCGGCAGCTTCGACTTCGGCAGCCACCGAGTGGATGGTGCCCGGCAGCTTGGCGTGGGGCTCGGCGCTTTTCGCCGCGATCACGATATTGGCGCCGTCACGGGCAGCGCGCAGAGCGATTTCGCGGCCGATGCCACGGCTGGCGCCGGTGATAAACAGGGTTTTGCCTTGCAGTGACATAGGGCTCTCCAATTTTATTTTTATGTAGGGTGGATGACGCTTTTCTCATCCACCTTGGTGACGTGGTGGTGGATGGGTAAAGCGCCATCCACCTTACGGGGCGTCTGCAGCTTCGATTTCCACCAAGAGCTGGCGGTTTTTCACCTGATCGCCACGGCTGACGCCAATCCGACGCACCACGCCGTCGATGCTGGCCTTGAGCGGGTGTTCCATCTTCATCGCTTCCAGCACCACCAGCAGTTGGCCCTTGCTGACGCTGGCACCTTCTGCCACCAGCACCTCGACAATGGCTCCGTCCATCGGTGCCTTGACGCTGCCCGAGCCGGCGCCGGTGGTGCTACTGACCGGCAGGTGAGTGATATCGGTGAGCTGCAGGTTGCCGTTATGGCCGTACAGCCAGAGGTTGTCGCCGGCCAGGTGGTAGGCCAGGCGCTGGCGAATGCCGTCCAGCTCCAGAGTGGCCCAGCGGCCGTCGCTGGCCAGCAGCTTGAGGCTGACCTGTTGCTCGCCAACCTTGGCCAGCAGACTGGGCTGTGAGCCGTCGCCCAGCACTTCCAGCTCCACGGTGAACTGCTGCTCGCCCTGCTTGAGCAGAAAACGCCAGGGCGCGCTGCCAGCATTGCGCCAGCCGGAGAGGCCAGGCTGATGGGCGCGGGCATTGGCCGACTGCTGGAACAGCAGGGCGGCGGCACTGGCCAGCTCGGCAGCCTTGGGTGGTTGCGGACTCAGGCTGGGGTCATTGGCGAAATGCTCATTGATAAAGGCGGTGGTGGCGTTGCCGGCAGCGAACTCGGGGTGGCTGAGCAGGTTGGCGAGAAAACGCTGGTTGCCATTCACACCCAGCAGCACGCAATCCTCCACCGCACGCACCAGCTTGCGCCTGGCTTCCTCGCGGGTGGCGCCATAGGCGATCACCTTGGCCAGCATGGGGTCATAGAACGGCGTGATGGCCTGACCTTCGACCAGGCCGTGGTCGATGCGCACGCCATCGCGCAGTGCCGGCTCCCAACGCAGGGCGGTGCCGGTTTGCGGCAGGAAGTTGTGGGTGGCGTCTTCAGCGTACAGGCGCACTTCCATGGCGTGGCCAGTGAGGCGGATTTCATCCTGCTTAAGCGGCAGCGGCTGGCCCTCGGCCACGCGAATCTGCCAGGCGACCAGGTCCTGCCCGGTGATCAGTTCGGTGACCGGGTGTTCCACCTGCAGGCGGGTGTTCATTTCCAGAAAGAAAAACTCGCCGCTCTGGTCCAGCAGAAACTCCACGGTGCCGGCGCCGACGTAGTTCACCGAGGCCGCCGCTTTCACCGCCGCCTCGCCCATGGCTTTACGCAACGCAGGCGTCATCACCGGGCAGGGCGCTTCCTCGACCACCTTCTGATGGCGACGCTGCACCGAGCAGTCGCGCTCGCCAAGGTAGACGATATTGCCGTGGGCATCGCCAAATACCTGGATTTCCACATGGCGCGGCTGGATCACTGCCCGTTCCAGAATCAGCTCACCGGAGCCGAAGGCATTCTGCGCTTCGGAGCGGGCGGTGCGGATCTGCGCCAGCAGCTCGCTGGATTCGTGTACCAGACGCATGCCACGACCGCCGCCACCGGCGCTGGCCTTGATCATCAGTGGGTAGCCGATACGCTCGGCCTCGCGGCTCAGGGTCTCGTCGTCCTGGGCGGCGCCTTCATAGCCGGGAATGCAGGGCACGCCGGCTTCGAGCATGGCGATCTTCGACAGGCGCTTGCTGCCCATCAGGTGGATGGCTGCAACTGTGGGGCCGATAAACACGATGTTGGACGCTTCGCAGGCGCGGGCAAACTCGGCGTTTTCCGAGAGAAAGCCGTAGCCGGGGTGGATGGCATCGGCGCCGGTCTTCTGCGCTGCGCTGATGATGTTCTCAATCAGCAGATAGGACTGATTGACCTGGGCCGGGCCGATGCATACCGCCTCATCGGCCAGCTGCACATGGCGGGCATCGCTGTCGGCCTCGGAGTAGACGGCTACGGTGCGGTAGCCAAGGTCCTGGGCGGTGCGCATCACCCGGCAGGCGATTTCCCCGCGGTTGGCGATCAGGATTTTGTTGAATGCGGGCATCTGTGTGCTCCTGCTGGTCGATCCGGATTTCGTCCGTCGGTGTTGGCGTAGGGTGGATCACGCTGTATCGATCCACCGGGCGGTGTTCGGTGGATGTAAAAAACGACATCCACCCTATGTTCTACTGGGCCCACTTGGGCGGGCGTTTCTGTATGAAGGCCATGGTGCCCTCAACGCCTTCGGCGCCGGTCACCGCCGCGGCAAACTGCTCGGCGGCGCGGTCGAGCAATGGGCCTAGGGCTTCGTGCTCACTGGCCAGCAACAGGGCCTTGGTCTGGGCATTGGCGCCGGGGGCGCATTGGCGCACCTGGCTGAGCACCTGCTGCAGGCGGGCATCAACGGCTTCGCTATTGGCTTCACTGAAATGCACCAGGCCCAGACGCTCGGCCTCGCTGCCGTTAAAGCGGGCGGCGCTCAGGGCCAGGCGGCGGGTCTGGGTCAGGCCGATGCGCTTGACCACAAAGGGCGCGATCTGCGCTGGCAGAATCCCCAGGGTGGTTTCCGGCAGGCCGAACTTGGCGTCCTGCTGACAGATGGCGATATCCGACACGCAGGCCAGGCCGAAACCGCCGCCCAGCACTGCGCCTTCCAGTACGGCGATCAGCACCTGTGGCGTGTTCTGCGCTTCTTCCAGCAGGCTGCCGAAGGCGCGGTTAAGGCTGCGGTAGGCATCCCCGCCAGCGGCACGCGCGCCGGCCATATCCTTGATATCGCCACCGGCGCAGAAATGGCCACCGGCACCACGCAGGACAATGGCGCGCACGCTTGGATCATTGCGCAGGCTTTCCAGTACGGCGCGCAGCTCCGTGACCATGGCCAGGCTCATGGCGTTGCGGCTGTCCGGGCGGTTAAGGGTGATATGCAGCACGCCGGCGTCGAGGCTTAGCAGCAGGGTTTCGCAGTTCGGTAGGTCGGCCATGGCTGGCTCCTTGATGTATGCGCAAGGGGAAGGTGGCCGTAGGGTGGGTCACGTTTTATCGACCCACCGAGCGGTACCACGGTGGACGTAAAAAGCGACGTCCACCCTACGTTTTTCCGTTCTTAGCCCTTCTTTATGGCCAGCCATCCCTGGCGGCCACCCTTCGGGCCGTCGCTACGCGACGTTAAAAATAGCTCCCGGCTATTTTTTCTTGCCCGGCAGAATGCCCATCAGCTTGCAGATAATGCCCAGCATGATTTCGTCGGCACCGCCGCCGATGCTCACCAGGCGTACGTCGCGGTAGGCGCGGGCCACCGGGTTTTCCCACATGTAGCCCATGCCGCCCCAGTACTGCAGGCAGCTGTCGGTGACTTCACGGCCCAGACGGCCGGCCTTGAGCTTGGCCATGGAGGCCAGGTTGGTGACGTCGCGGCCGCGCACATACTGCTCGGTGGCCTGGTAAACCAGGGCGCGCAGGCACTCGACTTCGGTCTGCAGCTCGGCCATGCGGAAGTGGATGACCTGGTTGTCGATCAGCGCGTTGCCGAAGGTCTTGCGCTCCTTGCAGTAGTCGATGGTGGCGTTGATGCAGTGCTCTAGGCCTTTGATCATGTTGGCCGCGCCGAACAGACGCTCTTCCTGAAACTGCAGCATCTGCATCATAAAGCCGGCGCCTTCGTGGCCGATGCGGTAGCGCTGCGGCACGCGCACGTTGTCGAAGAACACCTGGGCGGTCTCCGAGCTGCGCATGCCGAGTTTGTCCAGATGCGGGCTGACGGTGATGCCCGGGGTGTTCATTGGCACCATGATCAGCGACTTATTGACGTGGGGCTTGTCGTCGCTGGTGTTGGCCAGCAGGCAGATAAAGTCGGCGGACGGCGAGTTGGTGATCCACATCTTGCTGCCGTTGATTACATAGTCGCTGCAGTCTTTCTTGGCGGTAGTCTTTAGCCCGGCCACATCGGAGCCGGCACCCACTTCCGAGACGCCGATACAACCGACCATCTCACCGGCAATCGCAGGCTTCAGGAACTCTTCGCGCAGTTCATCGGAGCCGAAGCGCGCCAGGGCCGGGGTACACATATCGGTCTGCACGCCAATGGACATCGGGATGCCACCGCAGATGATGGTGCCGAACTCTTCGGCGGCGACGATCGAGTAGCTGTAGTCCAGGCCCATGCCGCCGAATTTCTCCGGCTTGGAGATACCCAGCAGACCCAGGTCGCCGGCTTTCTTGAAAATATCGTGGATGGGGAAGCGGCCGTCCTTTTCCCACTGCTCGACGTGGGGGTTGATTTCCTTGTCGACAAAATTACGGACCGTGCGGCGCAGCTCTTCGTGTTCTTGGGTGAAGATCATTTCTTATTCTCCGAAGGGTTACAGGCGGGCTACGCCGAAAGTGGTGGTTTTAAGCGGGCGAACAGCGGCTTCGGCACAGATATCCAGCAGGTAGCCAAGCAGCTTGCGCGTATCGCGGGGGTCGATCAGGCCGTCGTCCCACAGGCTAGCGGTGCCGTAGAGCGCGGTAGACTGGCTGTCGAGTTTTTGCGCAGTGACTTGCTCAAGCATGTCGAGCATCTTCGGGTCGGCTTCCTTGCCTTCCTTCAGGTGTTTTTCCTCGGTGACGATGCGCAGCACCTTGCCGGCCTGGGCGCCGCCCATAACGGCGGTTTTACTGTTGGGCCAGGCGAAGATAAAGCGCGGGTCCAGGCCCCGGCCGCACATGGCGTAGTTGCCGGCGCCGTAGGAACCGCCAACGACTATGGTCAGTTTCGGCACCGTGGCGTTGGCCACGGCCTGGATCATCTTCGAGCCGTGCTTGATCACCCCGAGCTGTTCCGACTCGGTGCCGACCATAAAGCCGGTGGTGTTGTGGAAGAACAAGATCGGCGTATTGCTCTGCTCGCACAGCTGGATAAATTGCGCCGCCTTGGCCGCACCCTGCGGGGTGATCGGGCCGTTGTTGCCGATAAAGCCGCAGCTCTGGCCTTCGATCTGCAAGTGGCCGCAGACGGTCTGGTTGTCGAACTCGTTCTTGAAATCGAGAAACTCTGAACCATCGGCGATACGGGCGATGATTTCGCGCACGTCGTAGGGCTTTTTGGCATCGGCCGGTACCAGACCCAGTAACTCTTCAGCAGGGTACAGCGGCTCACGGTAGACCTTGGCCGGCCGCGCCGGCAGTTGGGCATTCCACGGCAGCATGGCAAGAATTTCCCGTGCCATACGCACTCCGTCGGCGTCATTCTCGGCCAGGTATTCGGCGGTGCCGGCGACCTGGGCGTGCATCTCGGCGCCACCCAGTTGCTCATCGGTGGCGATCTCGCCGGTGGCGGCTTTCAGCAAGGGTGGGCCTGCGAGAAACATCTTGGCCTTGCCGCGCACCACCACCACATAGTCCGACAGCCCTGGCTGGTAAGCCCCGCCCGCGGTGCTGGAACCGTGCACCACGGTGATCTGCGGCAAGCCCATGGCCGACATACGTGCCTGGTTGGCAAAGCCGCGCGCGCCTTCCACAAAAATATCCGCCGCGTAGTTAAGGTTGGCACCGCCACTTTCGGTCAGCGCCACCACCGGCAGTTTGTTCTCGAAGGCGATCTGCTGCAGGCGCAGGGTTTTCTTCAACCCGGTGGGGGAGATGGTGCCGCCCTTGATCGCACTGTTGCTGGCGGTGACCAGGCAGCGCACCCCGGCGATATAGCCGATACCGGAAATAATCCCGCCGCCGGCCTGGGTGCCATCCTTGTCGTCGTGCAGCTTGTAGCCGGCCAGGGAGCAGAGTTCGAGAAAGGGCGCGCCAGGGTCGAGCAGCAGATTCAGGCGTTCACGGGGTAGCAGCTGGCTGCGCTTTTCGAACTTGGCTTTGGCATCAAGCGCCTTGTTCAGGCAGTTCTGTTCGATCTGGCGAAAGCTGGCCACGGCCGCCAGCATGGCGTCGCGGTTGTTGGCGAAGTCTTCGCCATGCACGTCGATCTCGGATTGGATAACCGGCATGGGTCTTACTCCTGATCTTTCAGCACATCGGGCAGATAGGCCCGGTGGAAGCCGTTATAGCTGTGGCTGTTTTTCGCCTTGCCCAGGGTCCAGGCGCGGGTGCCCTGGCTGGCGGCGCCGTCGATGCGGATGGTATTGCCGCTGATAAAGTTGGCGCCGGGGCTGAGCAGAAAGACGATGGCGGCGGCCACCTCGGACTCGCTGCCGATGCGTTGCAGCGGCACTTGATCCTTGAGCGAGCGGATCATGGTCTTCATCGATTCGGGGTAGGTGTCCATGCCGCTGGAGGCGATCCAGCCCGGTGCTACGGCGTTGACCCGCACCCCGGCATGGCCCCATTCGTAGGCGGCGGTCTTGGTGAAGTTCTCCATGCCGGCGCGCGCCGCACCGGAGTGGCCCATACCGGGCATGCCGCCCCACATATCGGCGAGCATATTGACGATTGAGCCGCCATGTTTGCTCATGCTCTGCAGGAAGACTTCCTTGGCGATCAGAAAGCCGCCGACCAGGTTGGTGCGCACGACGGTCTCGAAGCCTTTCTGGTTGATGCCAATCAGCGGCGCGGGGAACTGACCGCCGGCGTTGTTAACCAGATGATGGATCTGTCCGTGCTCGGCGACCACGGCTTTGACCATAGCCTTGACCGCCTCTTCATCACGGATATCGCAGACCTGAAAGCTGGCGCTGCCGCCGTCTTCAATAATCTCGCCGCAGGTGGCTTCGAGCTTTTCCAGCTTGCGCCCCACCAGCACCACATGGGCACCCAGGTTGGCCAGCTCATGGGCGGTGCAACGGCCGATACCGCTGCCGCCGCCGGTGACCATGATGGTCTGGTCGCTAAACAGGCCGGGTTTAAAGACTGAGTCGTATGGCATTGTTGTTATCGTCCTAGTCGTAGGGTGGACAACCGCGAAGCGTTGTCCACCAAGAGCTGGTGGATGGGTGAAGCGTCATCCACCCTACAAAGTCTCGGCCAGTGTCCGAGGCACCGGTATCGGGAATTCCAGCAGCTGTTGGGCGAAGGCCTTGCCCTGCGGGTCGATACGCAGGGAGGCGACGCCACCACCACCCAGGGCGTTCTCCAGCAAAAAATTCAGGCTATGACTGCCGGGTAGATACCAGCGGCTGACCTTGCCGGTTTGTGCATCGAGCGTGTGCTGCATCCATTCGGCCACGGCGCCTTCTGTGAGCGCAGCGGCGATCCAGGCCAGGTACTCGGGCTTTCTGGCCATTACACCGATATTGCTGTGATTACCCTTGTCGCCGGAGCGCGCAACGGCCAGCTTGATCAGTGGCACGCGGGTGTCGGCCTGGCCGCTGGGTAGCGGGGCGGCGATATCGGTGGCGATCTGCGTACTGTCCAGTACAGCGATCTGCGGCAGTGCGACCGGGGTACGTTCGCCGTCGATCTCCACCTGCAACTGGCAGGCGGATTTGTCGGTAAGGAAACTGAAAAGACGGATCACCGGGTAGACGGTCGGGCGGCCGCCGACGATGCCGGTCAGCCCCGGTGCCATACCGGTGGCTGCCTGGGCGATCTCGCGGGAGAACAAAATCAAGGCTTCCTTCTTCGCATGGCGCACGGCGATTTTGATCACGATCTCGCGGCTGTCGCTGCGCTGGCCATGGGGGCCATAGGTGGCTTCGGAGCCGAGCAGCTCGATGCTGACTTCCTTGTAAGACCCCCAGCCGCGCTCGGCGAACATTTCCTCGGTCTTGTTGATGATTGCCTGGCTAACACGCTGGGCTTTTTTCACCGCATCAACACCCGCCATCAGGCAGCTGGCGGTGCAGCGGAAACCGTCCGGGTAGGTGGCGCTGACCTTGTACTGATCGGTGGGCGGCAGGCCCCGTGCGCCTTTGAGTTCCACCCTGTTGTCGCCGACCTGGCTCAGTTGCACCTGGGTGAAATCGCAGAGCACATCGGGCAGGTAATAGGCCCGTGGATCGCCGATTTCATAGAGCATCTGTTCGCCCACGGTAAAAGGCGTAACCAAGCCGCCGGAACCCTCCGGCTTGGTCACGACAAAGCTGCCGTCGGCCGCCACTTCCACCACCGGGAAGCCGATATGCTCAAAATCCGGCACGCTTTCCCAGTCAGTGAAGTTGCCGCCGGTGCACTGCGCGCCGCATTCGATGATATGCCCGGCCAGCGCGGCCTGGGCCAACTGGTCGTAGTCGCTCCAGCTCCAGCCGAATTCATGCACCAGGGCGGCGCTGACCACGGCGCTGTCGACCACGCGGCCGGTGATGACGATATCCGCACCGAGCTTCAAGGCTTCGACGATGCCCGGCGCACCCAGGTAGGCGTTGACCGACACGCAGAAGGGCGGCAGCGGCGCGCCCGTGAACATTTCCACGGTGCCGGCCTTGGCCAGCTCACCGAGCTTGGGCTGCAGGTTGTCGCCATGCAGCACGGCAATCTTCAAGTCGACTCCAGCGTGCTCACAGGCAGCGGCCAGGGCGGCGGCGCAGGCGCTTGGGTTGACCCCGCCGGCGTTGCTGATCACGCGGATGTTTTTGCTGGCGATCTCGCCCAGCAGGGGCGTCAGCACTTCAACGAAATCGCGGGCATAGCCTTCATCCGGCTTTTTCATTCGCGCGCCAGCCATGATCGACATGGTCACTTCGGCCAGGTAGTCGAATACCAGGTAATCCAGTTCGGTGCCCTTTACCAGCTGGGCGGCGGCGGTGCTGGTATCGCCCCAGAAGGCGGATGCGCAGCCGATGCGTACGGTCTTGGTCATTGGAATTATCCGCAACACATAAATAAGGTGCCTTGAAGGCTACCAAGCAAGCGCTTGGTTGAAAAGCCCCGGCGTTGATCTTTCTAACCGAAAGTGTGGCCGAGCGCTTGCTTGGTTGGCCTGGGCGGCATAAATTTCACTAATAACGACAAGTACTTGGCTCAAGCGCGTAGGGCGTTGAGGGCAAGACAATAAAAGCTGGAGAACATTTAGCGTGGATGATCAACAAGCGCAGGCGGTGATGCGGGAGCTGGTGGCCAGTGGGCAGATCACCGACCCGGACAGTGCGCGCGGCAAGCTGCTGCAAACCGCAGCACACCTTTTCCGCAGCAAGGGCTACGAGCGCACCACGGTGCGCGACCTGGCCAGCGCCGTGGGCATTCAGTCCGGCAGCATCTTTCATCACTTCAAGAGCAAGGACGAGATCCTGCGTTCGGTGATGGAGGAAACCATTCGCTACAACACCGCGCTGATGCATGCTGCGCTGGCCGAGGCCAGCGATCTGCGCGGGCGCGTGCTGGCGCTGATCCGCTGTGAGTTGCAGTCGATCATGGGCGGCACCGGCGAGGCCATGGCGGTGCTGGTCTATGAATGGCGCTCGCTGTCGGAGGAGGGCCAGGCCTTTATTCTCGATTTGCGCGACACCTATGAGCAGCTCTGGCTGCAGGTGCTGGGCGAAGCCAAGGCGGCCGGCTATTTCAGGGCTGACCCTTTTATTCTGCGCCGTCTGCTGACCGGTGCGCTGAGCTGGACCACCACCTGGTTCCGTCCGGAAGGGCCCATGACCCTGGATCAGCTGGCCGAGGAGGCGCTGTCGTTGGTGGTCAAGGAAAGCTGAGCGGGCAGCCTGCGCTGATTAGTGGCTGGGTGGCTGTATGCGAGATTGAACAGGCCTTGGGAAACTGGGCTAAACTCGGGTGGCATTTTGCTAGCGTTTTGGCGTCAAGGGAGTGTCGCTGTCGTTGAAGGGGTTTATCATCACCGGCTCCACGATAACGGGTATGCCCTGTGCGCCTAGTCTGTTTATCCACCCTGTTGGCACTGTCGCTGTTGCTGCCCTCTGCATTCGCAGCGCAGGAGGTGCGTATAGGTGCCTACCATTTTCCCCCCTACGCGATAAAACCTGAGCAGGCTGAGGCCGTCGGACTGGTGGCCGAATTGCTGGTGATACTGAATCAGGCCCAGGATCAGTATCGTTTCAGTCTGGTCCCCACTTCCACCAAGCGCCGTTATCGCGATCTGCAGAGTGGGCGCTATGACCTGATTCTCTTCGAGTCCCCCGGCTGGGGCTGGCAGGACACGCCCCATGTGGCCACGGATCTGCATATCGAAGACGCCGAGGTCTATGTGGCCCTCAATGCGCCGGGTCGTGACCAGGGCTACTTCGACAGCCTGCAGGGCAAGCGCCTGGCTCTGTACAGCGGCTACCACTACGGTTTTGCCGGTTTCAATGCCGACCCGCAGTTTCTGGCCCGCGAGTTCGATGCGCTGCTGACCTATTCCCATGACAGCAACCTGAGCATGATCCTGCGTCAGCGCGCGGAAATTGCGGTGATCACCCGCTCCTATCTGAATATGTACCTGCAGCGTCATCCGGCGCAGGCCAGGGCTTTTCTCGTGTCAGAACGGGTTGATCAGATCTACCGCCATCAGGCATTGTTCAGTCAGCAGTCCGCCATTGCCCCAGAGGTGTTTGTCGGGCTGCTGGAGCAACTCAAGGATCAGGGGCTGCTGGACAAGCTGTTTGCCCGCTACTACCTGAGCCCACCGCCTGCCGAATTGAGTGAATAGGGATGTTGTACTGATGCATGACTTTCGCGTGGTGCTGCGCCTGTGCCTGCTGAGCCTGCTGCTGAGCAGCGGCAGTCTGCTGGCACAGCAGGAGGTGCGGGTGGCTCAGGTTGAGTTCCCGCCCTATGTCTTCAAGCATGAGACGGCGCAGATGCCGGGCCTGCTGGCCCAGCTGGTCGAAGCGCTGAACGGGGTGCAAGAGGACTACCATTTTGTGTTGGTGCCCACGTCCCTCAATCGTCGGTTTACTGATCTGCAGAAGGGGCGTCTGGATCTGGCGGTGTTCGAGAATCCGTCCTGGGGTTGGCGCAATATTGCCCACACCGCCTGGGATATGGGCCTGGAGGATGCCGAGGTGTTTGTCGCCCGTGCCGTACCGGGACGTGACCAGGACTATTTCGACGATCTCAAGGACAAGCGCCTGGCCCTGTTTCATGGCTTTCACTACGCTTTCGCCGATTTCAATTCCGACCCGGCTTATCTGGCCAGTACCTTCAATGCCAGCCTGAGCCATAGCCACGATGGCAATCTGTTGATGGCGTTGAATGATCGCGCCGATATCGCCCTGGTCACACGCTCCTATATCCGCGATTTTTTGCGTCGCTATCCTGACTATCAGGGACAGTTGCTGGTGTCCGAGCGTGTGGATCAGCGCTATCGTCACCAGCTGCTGCTGCGGCCGGATAGCCCGATCCAGGCCGAGCAGTTTGCCCTTATCTATGACAAGGTGCGGGAGCGGGGCGACCTGGCCCGCATCTTTACCCCCTATCAGATCGAACTGACGCCGCTGCCGCTCAGCAAGGCGGCATACAGCACGCCTTAACCCCGTTCCTTTTCCTCGCGCCTATCCTGAGCATCCAGTTCGAGCTGGCGCTGGCGTACTTTTTCCAGCTGCTCAGGGGTCAGTGGGTTGTCGTTGGCGGTGCGCAGCAGCATCACCAGCCCGCTGACGATGGAGCCCAGCACCAGCACGATCAGCAACCAGATATACCAGGGCATTGCATTCTCCTTGCATGAAGTTGTGCCAGCTTATCAGGGCGCCTGGATATAGCGATCCAGCAATTGCGGATCATCGAAGTGGGCGCGGCCGATAAAGGCTGTGGCATGTCGACCCCACTGGCGCATGGCACCGGGCGAGCGCACCCCGGAAGGCCAGAGCAGCAAGCGCTCCAGGCGCTCGGTAGCGGGTACCAGGCCGTGGGCCGCATAGAGGCTGCGCTGTCCTTGCGGATGGGGCAACTGACGCAGCTGATCCAGCGTCGCACGCTGATAGACCGTGGCCGGATAGGTCGAGCGGCGGCTATCGACCCACTGCAGCTGATGGTTCTGGGCGTCGAGCCACAGGGTGGCCGCCTGATCGCCGCCAAATGCCAGGCGTCTGGCCTGGCGTGCTTCCTCATCTGCTGGTTGTGCAAATTGCCAGGGCGAGTCTGCCGGCAGGTAGAGGCCATGCCAGCAGCCGCAAGGGTGGATGCTGTCGTAGAGCAGGGCGTTGCCCTGCTCATCCAGGGTCACGCGCCAGAGCAGGCCGTCCAGTTCACCGCCGAACAGGTCCAGGGGCTGTTGCTTCGGCCGCTGGCTAAACCACAGCTGATAGACCAGTTGCAGGTGCCAGCGGCCATCGATCCGGCTCCAGCTGCTGTGCTGGTAAAGCCGTGGCTGCACGGTTTGCAGGTCGCGCTCGCCATCTGCACGGTAATAGGGGCTGCCGATTCGGTCATGACGGCTGCTCTGAGCCACTTTCAGCCAGGGCGCATGGCGGGCAAAGAGCGCCTGCAGCTGTTCGGCATCAGCCTGGGGCAGGCCCAGGCTGTCGGTTGGCAGAGGTGCCGGGGCTTTGGCAGCAGGCTGGGCGATGGGTTGATAGCCCAGCCATTGTGGGCTGTCCAGCGGCGCTTGGGTCTGGGCCGCCTGCTGTTGCCAGGCGTCGATACCGCGGCGGTAGGCGCGTTTGAACAAGGGATACAGACCTAGCACCCTGGCCCAGCCGAGGTAGTCGTCCGGCACCTGAGCCGCTTGCAGCGCCCGGGTGAAGGCGGCCGGTTTGGCCAGCAGTGCGTCAATCTGGGCTGCGCGGCAGTTGTCCAGGGCACTCTGCTGGGCTGGCTGGCGCCAGTGTTGGCGCTGCACGGTGGGCAACTGGGCAATTTCGATGTGGCTGGCCTGTTGGTCCAGGTCGGCCAGGCGTTGCAGCCACAGGCGGCGTTGTTCGGGGCTGGCGGCGCTGTGGCCGAGCAATGCCAGGCTGCGCTCGCTGCGCAGGCCAGCAAAGCCAGGCAGCTGGTGATACTGGGCATCGCTGACCGCGGCACTGGTCCTGTGCAGCTGCGCGAACAGTGTGGTGCAGGCTGTACTGGGCGCGGGCGGGTGCACACAGCCGCTCAACAGCAGGCTCAGCAGGGTGGCGCCGAGCAGGGTTCTGAACATGGGCGATCCCGGGTGATTAACTTGTTCACCATACGCCGTGTCGGCTGCTGAAGGAATCCACTGCGGCCCTGTAACACGCTGGCAATCTGGCGCTGCTTGAATGGCGGCTTTGCAACCAAAGGGATTGACCCATGACCAGCGCCAGCGCTCTGGAACGGCTATTACGGCCAGTCGCACCCTTGCTTCCGGGGATCAGCATCGCCGATGTCGCCGACCGCTTGCTGACACCTGAGCACAAGGCCTTTCTCTCGCTGCCTATCGTCGATGGCAGTGGCAGGCCCGTGGGCCTGGTCAGCCGCAGTGCCCTGCAGGATATCTTTATGCAGCGCTTTGGCCGTGACCTGCGCGGGCGCCATCCGGTCGAGGAGGTGATGAACCCGGCGCCGCTGACGGTCAGCCTGGACACCAGCCTGGAAGAGGCGGCCAAGCAGATCACCGCGCAGCTGCAATACCCTATCACCGAGGACTTTATTCTGGTCGACGCCCGGGGCCACTACCGCGGCCTGGGCACGGTGCTGGATCTGCTCAAGGCCATGGAGGCGCGCATCGCCCAGCGCAACTTGGTGCTGCGCAAGGCCCTGGTGGAGCTCAAGGAGTCCCAGACCCAGCTGGTGCAGTCGGAGAAGATGGCTTCCCTGGGGCAGATGGTGGCCGGTGTGGCTCACGAGCTGAACACCCCCTTGGGCTATGTGCAGAACAACCTGCAGTTGCTGCGTGAACTGAGCGCGCCGCTGTTCGACCTGGCCGCCGCCCAGGCCACCCTGGCCGACTGCCTGAATGATCCGCAGTGTGACGAGGCGCGCCTGGCCCAGGCCCTGCAAACCGCCGAACAGGCCCGTCAGGATGCGGCGCCGGAGTTGCTGGCCGAAGACCTCGCCCAGCTGTTCGATGACACCTTCTACGGCCTGGGGCAGATCGCCGAGCTGGTGGTGGGGCTGAAGGACTTTGCTCGCCTGGACCGCGCCATCAGCGAGGAGGTCGATCTCAACGAGTGCATCCGCAGTGCTCTGTTGATTGCCCGCAACAATATCAAGGACAAGGCCGAAACCCTGCTGCAACTGGGCGAGTTGCCGCGCATTCCCTGTGCACCGTCGCAGATCAACCAGGTGCTGCTCAACCTGCTGAACAACGCGGCACAGGCCATCGAGGGTTTCGGCCGGATCCACATCAAGACCTGGGCCGAGGCCGAGGCGGTGTTTATCTCCCTGCAGGACTCCGGGCGCGGCATGCCGCCTGCGGTGTTGGCACGCATCTTCGACCCCTTCTTTACCACCAAGCCCGTGGGTCAGGGCACCGGGCTGGGCCTGTCGATCAGCTACAAGATCATCCAGGACCATGGCGGGCAGATCCGCGTGGCCTCCGAACCCGGGCGCGGTACGCGCTTTCTGATCCGCCTGCCGCGCCCGCAGGCGCTGCCACTGCAACGGAGTGCCTGAAGTGAGCGAGCCGATTCGTATTCTGTTTGTCGATGACGAGGAGCGCATCCTGCGCAGCCTGGCCATGCAGTTCCGCCGCCAGTATCAGGTGCTCACCGAGACGGATCCGCGCCGTGCGCTAGAGCGCCTGAAAAGCGAGAACGTGCAGATTATCGTCAGCGACCAGCGCATGCCGCAGATGAGCGGTACCGAGCTGCTGGCCCAGGCCCGGGAAATCGCCCCGGATACTCTGCGCATCCTGCTCACCGGCTATTCCGATCTGGATGCGGCGGTGGATGCGCTCAACAGCGGCGGCATCTTCCGCTACCTGAGCAAACCCTGGGACCCGCAGGAAATGGCCTTTACCCTGCGCCAGGCGGCCGAGATAGCCGTACGCCAGGCGCAGCCCAGTGCGCCGCTGGCCATGCTGCAGCCGGCGCCGCTGACCCTGTTGCTGCTGGATGACCAGCCCCAGACCCTGGAGGTGGTGGCCGAGTTCTGCGTAGCTGGCGGCCATCGCTTGCTGCGCGCGGCCAGCCTGGGTGAGGCGGTAGCGCTGCTCAACAGCCAGGTGGTGGATGTGTTGGTCAGCGACCTGCAGCTGGCCGGCGAAGACTGTACGCCCTTGCTGAAAAGCCTGGCCCAGGCCCATCCGCGCCTGCTTAGTCTGGTGGTGACACCGTTCCGTGACACCCAGGCGCTGCTCAAGCTGATCAACGAAGCGCAGATCTTCCGTTACCTGCCCAAGCCGATCCGCCGCGGGTTGTTCGACAAGGGCCTGCAGGCTGCCGCCGAACAGGTGCAGCTATGGCGTGCGCAACCGGCGCAGGTGGTGACCCGCCTGGCCCAGCCCCCGCGCGATGAGCGCGAGCGGGAGAAGGTCGGCAGTTTGCTGGGGATGCTCGGGCGTTTGCGTGAACGCCTGATTGCCTGAGTGGATCAGGGATTGATCGCGGGCATGGCCCGCTCCTACGCGCTATCTCGCTGCTAGGAGCGGGCCCTGCCCGCGAACCGGTGTCCGCGATTTTAGCGGCGCACCTGCTTAAGCGTCTCGGCGATCAGAAAGGCCAGCTCCAGGGACTGGTCGGCATTCATCCGCGGGTCGCAGTGGGTGTGGTAGCGGTCCGACAGGCTGTCTTCCGTGACCGGGCGGGCGCCGCCGATGCATTCGGTGACGTTCTGCCCGGTCATCTCGATATGGATGCCGCCGGCGTAGCTGCCCTCGGCCTGGTGCACGGCGAAGAACTGCTTCACCTCACTCAGAATCTGCGCAAAATCCCGGGTTTTGTAGCCGCTGGAGGCCTTGATGGTGTTGCCGTGCATGGGGTCGGAGCTCCACAGCACCTGGCGGCCTTCGCCCTGCACCTTGCGCACCAGGCGCGGCATATGGTGCTCGACCTTGTCCGCGCCCATGCGCACGATCAGGTTGAGGCGGCCTGGGTCGTTGTCCGGGTTGAGGATATCGATCAGGCGGATCAGCTCGTCCGGGTCCATGCTCGGGCCGACCTTGACCCCGATGGGGTTGCCGACGCCGCGCAGGAACTCGACATGGGCGCCGTCCAGCTGGCGGGTGCGGTCGCCGATCCACAGCATATGCGCCGAGCAGGCGTAGTCGCCGCCGGTCAGGCTGTCGCGGCGCACGAAGGCCTGCTCGTAGTTCAGCAGCAGCGCCTCGTGGGCGGTGAAGAAGCTGGTCTCGCGCACTTGCGAGGAGCCGTCCATGCCGCAGGCACGCATAAAGGCCAGGGTTTCATCAATGCGGTCGGCCAGGTGGCTGTACTTCTCGGCCAGGGCCGAGTTGGCGATAAAGTCCAGATTCCACTGGTGCACCTGATGCAGGTCGGCAAAACCGCCCTGGGCAAAGGCGCGCAGCAGGTTCAGCGAGGCGGTGGACTGGTGGTAGGCCTGCAGCAGGCGCTCCGGGTCCGGCACCCGGCTGGCGGCGTCGAAGCCGATGCCGTTGACGATATCGCCGCGGTAGGCGGGCAGGGTCACACCGTCGATGGTTTCATCATTGGCCGAGCGCGGCTTGGCGAACTGCCCGGCCATGCGCCCGACCTTGACCACCGGGCAGCCGGCGGCGAAGGTCATGACGATGGCCATCTGCAGCAGCACCTTGAAGGTGTCGCGGATTTTCGCCGCGCTGAACTCGGCAAAGCTCTCGGCGCAATCGCCACCCTGCAGCAAAAAGGCACGTCCCTGGGTGACCTCGGCAAACTGGCGGCGCAATTCGCGGGCCTCCCCGGCAAACACCAGGGGCGGATAGCCGGCCAGGGTCTGCTCGACACGACCCAGGTGGGTGGCGTCCGGGTATTGTGGCTGCTGCTGGATCGGTTTGGCTCTCCAGCTCTCGGGGCTCCAGGGTTGCGACATTGCGGCTCTCGGCTTAAGTCAATTCAGGCGGACGGGCATGGTAACCGATAAGCCGGACGCTTCAAGCCGATAGGCGCGATAGAGCTGCTGCATGATGACGCATGATCAGCTATGCCGTTTCCCTGTAGGAGCGGCCCATGGCCGCGATGCGTGTCGCGGGCACGGCCCGCTCCTACAGAGCGTGAACCGGCTACATTGTCAGCGTGGCGTTACGTCGCGGCTCGCGAGAAAGCGACCGAAACCCTGCTGCTGACCCAGTTCGCTGGGGAACTCGCTGCCCCGGCGGTAGGCGATCCGGCCGTTGATCAGGGTGGCATCCACCGCCGCGTCATTGCGCTTGACCACCCGCTCCAGGCCGAGCACTTCCATCGGCGCCTCGGCGATGGCGTCCAGCTCATCGGTCAGCCCTTGCGGGTTGACGATCACCACATCGGCGCGGTCGCCCACGCGGATGTAGCCGGCATCCACCCCGATAAAATCCGCCAGCTCACCAGTCAGGCGGTGGATGGCGTGGCCCAGGTCCATAAAGGGCGTGCCGGCCAGTTCGGCATCACGCACGTATTTAAGGAAACGCAGCGGGAAGTTGTACTGGGCGATGGAGCGCAGGTGCGCGCCAGAGTCGGCAAAGCCCGGTTGGGTCCAGGGGCTGGAGAGCAATTTGTGCATCACCGCCTCGCGCTGGTTGCCGTAGCAGGTGGTCCATTTCAGCGCCTCGCGGTACTGGCAGGCCAGCTCGAAGTAGGCGTCTACCGGGTCCAGGCCACGGGCGGCGCCGAGCTGCTTGAAGTTCTTGCCGACCAGACTGGCGTCCGGGCATTCGGTTACCCAGCAATCGGAGAAGTCGCGGTGCCACAGCCCCTTGGTCAGTACGGCCTTGACCTGCCTCTTGAACAGTGCGCGGAACTCCGGCTCCAGCACCTTGGCATACAGCTCGTCCGGGTCCTTGATATTGCGCAGGATCTCGCCGGCGCCGAACTCCTCGAAGGCGTTCACGTTGAGCCCTTCCAGGCGCAGGGTGAACGGCGCCGGCAGGGTCTGCCAGCGGAAGTGGCCGCGCAGCACACGATTGGCCAGCCAGCCGGAGAGACGGGTGAAGTAATGCAGCAGCGGCTGGGATTTCAGGTCCAGGGCGGTGAGCATCGAGCACTTCAACGGTTTTCTAAACCAGCCGTGGGCCTGATACAGGAAGGCGAACACATTGACCTTGGTTACCGCATCCGGCGCGCCCTGGAGCACCGCGCCACGCCGGCGCAGCACCGCAAACAGGCGCGAGAACTCGCTCCAGCTGGCAAAGGTCGAGGGCAGCGGGCAGGACCAGGCGCGGTCGCCGTCCATCTTGTCCAGCTTGGTGGTCATCACCGACAGGCCGATGCAGCCGGCGTCCAGTGCCTCTTCCAGCAGCTGTTCCATGCGCACCAGTTCGGCTTCTGTCGGTTTGATCTTGCTCGTGGCGCGTTCCAGGCCCATTACCGCCACGCGCAGTTCGGAGTGGCCGAGGAAGGAGCTGACGTTCGGCCCCAGCGGCTGCTGGTCATAGAAGGCGCGGTAGCCGGCGGCGTCGCGCCAGGTCTTCTTCTCCTTCAGGATCGGCAGCACGTATTCACGCGGCACCGCCTCGACGCGGGTGAACAGGTCGGAGCAATCCTCGGCATCGGCCAGCACCATGCTGATCGAGCAGGAGCCGATGGTCACGCTGGTGACGCCGTGGCGCACCGATTCCTTCAACGCGGGTGCGGCGATCACTTCGGCGTCGTAGTGCGAGTGGATTTCCAGAAAGCCTGGCGTCACCCACTTGCCGGCGGCATCCAGCACCTCGGGGCAGCCGCTTTCATCCAGGGGGCTGAGGCTGAGCACATCGATACGTCCATCCTTGATACCGATATGCCGCAGCGCACCGGGGGCGCCTGTTCCATCGAAATACAGACCATTCTTGATGATGATGTCGAAGCTCATGGCAGACTCCAGGGCGCAAGCAGCAGGCCGCCGGTGACCAGCAGCAACAGGTAGATGGCAATGCGGAAATGCTGTTCGTTGAAGCGCTGGTGCAGGCGCTCACCCAGCCAGACGCCGATCAGCAGCAAGGGTGCGTAACTGGCGACTTGCGGCAGCGCGGGCAGCAGGCGGCCATCGAGCAGGAAGGCGACGGTCAGCAGGCTGTTAAGGGTGAACCACACCGTGACCAGGGTGGCGCGCAGGCGCGCCTTGTCCAGTTGCGTACCGGCCAGGGCGAACACCAGCAGCGGGCCGCCGGAGGCGAACAGACCGTGACTGATACCCGCGCACAGGCTAAGCAGGCGGCTAAGCCACATGGGCCGCTCGGGCTGCACGGCCGCATGACGCAGGCGCCACAGCTCGCGGGCGGCAAACCACAGCACCAGTGCGCCAAACAGGCGCTTGGCCAGGGCGGCGTCGAGGAAGGGCAGCAGGGCATAGCCGATCAGCGTGCCGACGACCATGCCGGGCAGGATCATGCCCAGCAGCAGGCGGCGGTCGATCATCTGTCGATGCCGCCAGACCAGGTAGCCGGTCATGCAGATGTTCAGCGGCACCAGCACCGGCAGCAGCTGGTCGATGGGCAGCAGCAGGGCACCGAGCGACAGGGCAATCACGATGCTGCCGAAACCGGTGATGGCTTCCAGGGTGTAGGCCAGCAGGATAAAACCGGCCAGGGCCAGCCAGACAATCTCCATCAGCCCATCTCCCCGGCGAAGCGCGTACTCATCTTGCGGTAGTAGAACCCGGGGGCGACGCGCCAGAGCAGGCTGGCCAGCCAGCTGCCATGGTCGGGGAACAGGCGTTCGCGACCTTGATTCTGCGCCTGGAGAATCTGCCCGGCCATCCAGTCGGCGCCGCGTATCTGGCCAACGGTCGAGCGGCCGTGTTGCGCCTGCTTGCCGTCGCCGCCGAGGGCGTTCTGTTCGATCGGTGTATCGAGAAAGCTGGGGTAGACCAGCAGCATCTTGATGCCGTCGCGGGCGATTTCTGCGCGCAGCACCTCGAAGAACTGGCCGAGGGCGCTTTTCGCCGCGCAATAGCCGGCGCGCCCGAGCACCGGCATCCAGCCGGCCATGGAACCGATGGCGATGACCTGGCCACGGCTCTGGCGTAGCAGGGGCAGGGCGCTCAGGGTCAGCTCCACGGGCGCCTGGTAATCGACGGCCATGACCTTGCGAAACACGGCCGGATCGGTGTGCAGGGTGGGCGAGCGGTGGGTGATGCCGGCGTTGTTGATCAGCACGTCGAGGCGGCCGAAGCGTTCGCGGCAGGCGTCCAGTAATTGCTGGTGCAGGTGCGGGTCGGTGATATCGCCAGCCAGGCCGATTACCCGCTCGGCCCCCAGCTCATGGATCCGCGCAGCCAGGCCGGTGGCATTGATATCGGTGAGCAGCAAATGAAAGCCCTGGGCGTGGTAGGCGCGCGCAAGTTCCCAGCCGAGGCCGCTGGCAGCCCCGGTAATGATGACGGTCCGCATTATTTTTCTCCGAGTGTTGCCAGGGGCTGTGTCGGCTGTGTGCATTCGGCCAGGGGGCGGCGTGACCAGTAGTAGGCCAGCGCCATGCCCGACACCAGATGCCAGGTGCCCCAGAACGCGGCGATCAGCAGCATGCCGGTCACCTGGGGGAAGAAGGTGAAGATGATCACCAGCCCCAGGGCCGAGTTCTGAATGCCGACTTCCAGGGTGATCGCCCGGCGTTCTGCATCCGGCAGGCCCGAGAGACGCGCGCAGTAGTAGCCGGTGCCCAGTGCCAGCGCGTTATGGGCCACCACCAGCCAGAAGAACAGATTGAAGTGGCTGAGGAACTGGTCGAAATTCCTGCCGAAGGCGAGGGCGACGAAGCCCAGCATCACCGCCAGGGCGAACACTCGCAGAGGCTTTTCCACCTTGCGTGACAGGCCGGGAAAGCGTCGCCCGATAAACATGCCCAACACCAGTGGCACGCCGAGTACCAGAATCACCATCAGCAGCAGGCTCAGTGGGTCCATGGCAATTTCAGTCAGCAACGGCCGGGTGTAGGGGTTGAGCCAGGCGTACAGGCCGAAGTTGAGCGGCGTCAGCACGCTGGCCGCCACACTGGATACGGCTGTCATGCTCACGGACACGGCCACGCTACCGCGGGCCATCCAGGTCATGATGTTGGAGAAGCTGCCGCCCGGGCAGGCCGCGATCAGGGTCATGCCGAGGGCCAGTTGCGGGTCGATGCGCAGCGCCCAGCAGGCCAGGCAGGTCAGGGCCGGCAAGAGCAGAAACTGGGCAAGCAGGCCGATGACCGGGGCCTTGGGCGCGCGCGCGATACGCTTGAAATCTTCGCCGCGCAGATCCAGGGACACCCCGAAAATCATCACCGCGACGATTAGATTGATCAGCACCAGGCTGCTGGGATCGAACTGGATATGCACCGCTTCCATTAGAGATTTCCTGCTGCGCGTGCCTGGCTGCAAGGGGCCGGCGGGTTGGGCAGGTCGGCGCGTAACGCCGCACTGTGCTGGGCGATAGTCTGACGATAGCTGTCTTTGTGCACGTAGTAGGCCATGCGCTCCAGTTGCAGGTAGTGGTAGCCACCGTCCAGGCGAATGCTCGCCCGTTCACGCTTGAGCCTTTGCAGGGCCTTGGCAGCCGCTGTTCCGGCCTGCAGGCTCTTGATAAACAGCGCCACCAGTTCGGCCTGTTCATCACGCCCCTGCCAGCCGAGGCCCGAGGCCTCGACCATGCCCAGCATGAACAGGTCGTCGTACTCGGGGTGGAACACGTTGAGATAGAGCTGCGGCGCCCCGGCTGTCTGGGGCCAGTTGAGGTGGGCGCGGTCGATAAAGGGGTAGTCGAGCTTGTAGCCGGTGCCTTGCAGAATCAGGTCGTACTCGGCCTGTTCGCCATCGCTGAAGGTGACTTGCAGGGCATCCACCTTGGCCACATCACGGCGCGCCTTGATATCGCCGTGACCCAGGTAGTGCAGCACCAGGGAGTTCATCACCGGGTGCGACTCATAGAGTTTGTAATCCGGGTCGGGCAGGCCGTATTGCGAGGGCTTGCCGACCAGCGCGCGCACCAGCAGGCCGTCGAAAAACTGCTTGAGTGGGCGTGGCAGCTTGATGGCGCCGCCGAGGGTGTCGGTGGGGCGGCCCAGGGTGAATTTGGGCAGGAAGTAGTAGCCACGGCGTACCGACAGGTCCACCGAGGCGGCGCGGTGCACGGCATCCACGGCAATGTCGCAGGCCGAGTTGCCGCAGCCGATCACCAGCACACGCTTGCCCTCGAATACCGCTGCCGAGCGGTAGTCGCTGGAGTGCATCAGCTCGCCAGTGAATTCGCCAGGCAGTGCCGGCTTGTTGGGCGTGTGCAGGGTGCCATTGGCCATCAGCACGCCGTCGAACAGCCACTCGCGTTGTACACCCTCGCACTCGCTGATCAGCTTCCAGCCTTTATCCAGGCGCTGGACGTTCACCACGCGGGTATTGAACTGGTAATGGGCGTACAGGCCAAAGTGCTCGGCGTAATCGCGGAAATAGCGGCGCATTTCACTGTGATGCGGGTAGGGAGCCACCTCGGCGCGCATCGGGAATTCAGTGAACTGGGTGGTGCCCTTGGAGGAAATCAGGTGCGCCGAGTCGTACATGGTGCTGTGCGGGTTATCGATGTCCCACAGGCCGCCGACATCTGCATGCAGTTCGAAACCGACGAAGTCGATACCGTGCTTGTGCAGCTGGCGTGCTGTACACAGCCCCATGGGGCCGGCACCGATAATGGCATACATGGCAAATACCTCGACACTCGTTGTTATTGTTGTAGCCAGCGCATGATTTATTCGGCGCACCCGACTGCGACAAATTATCGCGTGACCAGGGGCATGTGCCTCAATGACAATTGGCGCCTTTCCTGCGGCCGGGATGGTCATGGATGTCACTGTGGAGACTGCTTGATGCCAGGTTTACCGCCGCCGGGACAGATGCCCGAGCCGCTTTTGATCGCCGAAGTACAGGATGAATTCGGCCTGATTCAGGTGGTGGAAATGGGGGCTTATCGCTTTCTCGAATTTGGCGAGGCGATCGAGCAGAGCTGCGTCTATATGCCCGACCCCAGCTGGCTGGAGTACGACTACACCCGCGCCATGCTGCTGGGCGCGCTGTGCCACGAACAGCCGGAAAGCGCGCTGTTTCTCGGCCTGGGTGCCGGCAATCTGACCCAGGCCTGCCTGAAGTTTCTGCCCCTGGATGATGTGGAAGTGATCGAGCTGCGCGCCGACGTGCCGCGTCTGGCCATGGAGCATATGGGCCTGGCCGATGACCCGCGCCTGACCATCCGCATTGGCGACGCCCTGCAACTGCTGGAAAGTGCGGAGAAGACCGACCTGCTGTTTGTCGACCTCTATACCGACCATGGTCCGGCCACCGGCCATCTGGCCTGGCGCTTTCTGGAAAACTGTCAGAAGCAGCTCAATCCCGGTGGCTGGCTGATCATCAACCAGTGGGCCGGCAACGACGGCAAACCCCTTGGCGCGCCGCTGCTGCGCGGCCTCTACCATCGGCATTACTGGGAGTGCCCGGTGAAGGAGGGCAATGTGGTGCTGCTGGTGCCGGCCGATCTCGATCAGCAGCTTGATCTGCAGGAACTGCAGCGCCGCGATGACCTGCTGGCGCCGCATCTGGGCTATTCCCTGCGCTCGTTGATACAGGCGCTACGCCCGGCGACCTGAGTGCCGAATAGGTAGGGTGCGCCGTGCACACCAGCGCAGGTCATAAGATCCTGGTGCGCACGGCGCACCCTACGGGGTTGGGCTGCTTCGCGCTCTTCAGCGCCCTTTAAAGTCCCCCGGGCGGCGTTCCAGCATCGCGCGCACACCTTCCTGGGCATCCTCGCTGGCCATCAAGCGGGTGACCGTGGGGTGCAGGCTGGCGGCTGCGGTGGCCTGGCCTTCGCTTACTGCCTGGCGTGCCGAGGCCAGGGTCGCCTGCACACCGAGCGGCGCCTGGGCGGCGATGCGTTCGGCCAGCCAGAGTGCCTTGGGCAGCAATTCCTCGCTGGCCACCACTTCCTGAACCAGGCCCAGGCGATAGGCCTCGTGGGCATCGAATTCATCGCCGGTGAGCAGCCAGCGCATGGCATTGCCCCAGCCGGCGCTCTGATGCATGCGCAAGGTGGCGCCGCCGAAGGGGAAGATGCCGCGCTGCACTTCCATCTGGGCGAAGCGGGTATTGCTGGCGCACAGGTTGATATCCGAGGCCAGCATCAGCTCGATGCCGATGGTGTAACAGTAACCCTGGGCCGCGACTATCACCGGCTTGCTCACCCGTGGCCCGCCAAACACGCCCCAGGGGTCGCAGCCGTCTGCTGGGATCTGCCAGCCGGCGGCAAACTGGGCCGCCACATTGGCCAGGTCCAGCCCGGCGGTAAAGTGCTCACCGTGGGCGAACACTAGGGCCACGCGGGCCTCGCTGTCACGCTCGAACTCGCCATAGGCGCGGCACAGGTCGTCGAGCATGGGCATATCGAAGGCGTTGCGCTTGCTCGGCCGCTCCAGGCCGATCAGCATGATCCGGCCGCGTTTTTCGCGGCTGACACGGCCGCTGTTGTGTTGCGTCATGGTATGGGTTCCTTCGAGGTGTGCAATCCGGGAGAGATTGGCGGAAAAACGAGTAGATGCAGGCTAGCAGAGGATGACCGTCTGGCAGCTGCCTGGCTGTGCTTGTGCTTTATTTATGCCAAATCGGGCACATCGGCCAGGTTTTCAGGTATAGTGCGCGCCGGCCAATTCTTGGCCACGTTCAGGTAGCACAACTCGCCCGAAGGTTAACTTTGGCAGTTAGTTCGCACAGCGGACTATCCTTGACGATTCATTTATCACCACGTTTTCGCAAATCCCCGCCGACATGGCTGCCAGGGTGACTCTCGGGTCTTACACGGCATGCGCAGCTTTGGAACATGGGTCTTTGCGGATGCACTAGAGGCAGACCCATGACCCAGGAAACCGGCGGCTTCGCCGCACTCGGACTCAACCCCAATATTCTCGCTGCACTGACTGCGGTCGGTTACGAAGAACCGTCGCCGATTCAGGCCCAGGCCATTCCCGTGATCCTGTCCGGTCAGGACATGATCGGCCAGGCCCAGACTGGCACCGGCAAGACCGCCGCCTTCGCCCTGCCGATCCTGTCGAAGATCGACCCGGCCAAGCGCGAGCCCCAGGCCCTGATCCTGGCGCCGACCCGCGAGCTGGCCCTGCAGGTGGCCACCGCCTTTGAAACCTATTCCAAGCAGATGCCGGGCCTCAACGTGGTGGCCGTATACGGCGGCGCGCCCATGGGTCCGCAGCTGAAAGCCATTCGTCAGGGCGCGCAAGTTATCGTCGCCACCCCGGGCCGTCTGGTTGACCACCTGCGTCGCGACGAGAAAGTGCTGTCGACCATCCAGTACCTGGTACTCGACGAAGCCGACGAAATGCTCAAACTGGGCTTTATGGATGACCTCGAAGTGATCTTCGAAGCCATGCCGGCCAGCCGTCAGAGCGTGCTGTTCTCCGCCACGCTGCCGCACTCGATTCGCGCCATCGCCGAGAAACACCTGCGTGAGCCGCAACATATCAAGATCGCTTCCAAGACCCAGACCGTCACGGCCATCGAGCAGGCGCACCTGATGGTGCATGCCGACCAGAAGCACGCCGCCGTGCTGCGTCTGCTCGAAGTGGAAGACTTCGACGCCCTGATCGGCTTCGTGCGCACCAAGCAGGCCACCCTGGACCTGGCCGCCGCTCTGGAAGCCAAGGGCTACAAGGCTGCCGCCCTGAACGGCGATATCGCCCAGAACCAGCGTGAGCGGGTGATCGACTCGCTGAAAGATGGCCGTCTGGATATCGTCATCGCCACCGACGTGGCCGCCCGGGGTCTGGACGTACCGCGCATCACCCACGTGATGAACGTGGACATGCCCTATGACCCGGAATCCTACGTTCACCGTATCGGTCGTACCGGCCGCGCCGGGCGTACCGGTCGTGCCCTGCTGCTGGTGACGCCGCGTGAGCGCCGCATGCTGCAGGTGATCGAGCGGGTTACCGGGCAGAAGGTCGGTGAGGTCAAGCTGCCGAACTCGCAGCAGGTGCTGGATGCGCGCATCAAGAAACTGACCAACAGCCTGGCGCCGCTGGTGGCCGATGCCGAAGCCAGCCATGGCGATCTGCTCGACCGTCTGACCGCCGATATCGGCTGCAGCCCCCGTGCCCTGGCCGCCGCCCTGCTGCGCAAGGCCACCAATGGTCAGGCCCTGACCCTGGCCGAAGTGGAGCGCGACCAGCCGTTGGTGCCTGGTAGCGGTGCGGCCCGTCCGCGTGGTGATCGTCCCGAGCGCAGTGACCGTCCCGAGCGTGATGGCCCGCGTGAACGTCGCGCGCCGCTGCCCCTGGCCGAAGGCCGGGCCCGTTGCCGCACCGCCCTGGGTGCCCGCGACGGCATCGCGGCGAAGAACCTGCTGGGCGCCATCCTCAACGAGGGCGGCCTGGCCCGGGATGACATCGGTCGTATCCAGGTGCGTGAAAGCTTCAGCCTGGTGGAGCTGCCGGAAGACGGCCTCGACCGCCTGCTGGGCAAGCTGAAAGACACCCGCGTTGGTGGCAAGCCGCTCAAGCTGCGTCGCTATCGCGAAGATTGATCGGCTGCGCTGATTAATCAAAAGCCCCCGCAGTGTCGTGCTGCGGGGGCTTTTTGTTGGCTCTGTATCAATCATGTGTTGCATAAAGTGCAGGATCAGGCCTGCCTATAGGTAGGGTGCGCTGTGCGCGCCACATTTGGTCGCGCAATACCGGTGCGCACGGCGCACCCTACGGATCCAGCCCTGCCTAAGTTCAGTGGAACTGAGCGAACGCAACAGGCTATTGGGACATAACCTTTTTCTTGTCTGCGGCTCTGCGCTTGCCGGGCTGCCAATCGGTTTGCTGGCGATCTGCTGTG
Source organism: Pseudomonas xionganensis (assembly GCF_009763245.1). Taxonomy (GTDB): domain Bacteria; phylum Pseudomonadota; class Gammaproteobacteria; order Pseudomonadales; family Pseudomonadaceae; genus Aquipseudomonas; species Aquipseudomonas xionganensis. The sequence continues at coordinate 80,336 of NZ_WKJZ01000004.1, forward strand.
CATGATCGCCGGCGCGTCGCGCATCAGGGCGCAGACTTCTCCAGGATCAGCTCCACCCGGCGGTTTTGCGCGCGGCCTGCGGCTGTGTCGTTATCGACCAGGGGCTGGGTATCGGCATGGCCGACGGCGCTCAGGCGCGTACTGGGAATGCCATTGGCCTCCAGGTAGCGCACCACGCTGCCGGCCCGGGCGCCGGACAGCTCCCAGTTGGAGGGATAGCGCAGGCTGCGGATGGGGCGGTTGTCGGTATGCCCGGCAATGGTCAGGCGATGTTCGCTGCTGCGCAGCACCGGCAACAGCTGGCGCAGCACGGCCAGGCCCTCCAGGCTCAGTTCGGCCTGGGCCGGGGCGAAGATGATCTCGCTGCTGATCCGGAAGCTGACGCTCTGCTCGTTGACGATGACTTCGATATCCTGACCCAGGCCGCTGGTATCCAGCCCGGCCAGCGGGTCGCTGGCGGCCTCCTCGGGCAGGCTGTCGAGCGGGGCGGGCAGGGGCGGTTCGATAAAACGCAGCGGCTCCGGGCGCTCGCTCAGCAGCGGACTGCTGGCCGCTGGGGCATGGTCATCGGCCTTGCCGGCGAAGGCCAGCATCACCACCAGCATCACCAGCAGCAGGGTGAGCATGTCCAGGTAGACAGTCAGCCAGCCATCTTCCTCGCTGTTTTCAAACACCGCATGGCTGGCCTGCTGACGGCGCAGCTGGTGCTGTGTGGCGTCACCAGCGCGCTGCGCCCGCTGCAGCTGCAACTGCAGAACCTGCACCTGTTGCTCCAGCTGGCGGTTGGCGCGGCGCTGCTCGTCGGCATCCTGATGCTCGGACATGCTTGGGCCTCAGCGTTGCAGGGCGGCGGGCTTGCCCTTGCGCCCGTCGTTGATCTCGTCCTGGTAGTGGGCCATGAACGAGTTGAGGGTTTCGCGCATCAGGGCCGGGCTGCGCTTGCGGTTCATCATGGAAATGCCCTGCATGATGGTGTTCATCAGCGCCACCCGCTCTTCGGTGCGCCGCTCCAGTTTCACCGCCACCGGCTTGAACAGCAGGTTGGCCAGCAGTACGCCGTAGAAGGTGGTCATCAGGGCGATGGCCATCTGTTGGCCGATGCTGGTCATATCGCCGTCGCCGAGCAGGAACATCAGGTTGACCAGGCCGACCAGGGTGCCGACCATGCCGAAGGCCGGGGCGTAGGTGGCCATCACGCGGAACAGCTGGGCCTCGGCGTGCTCGCGGGCGCGCAGGCGGGCGATGCGCCACTGCAGCAGGTCCATCACGTCTTCCTCGGGAGTCATGTCCACCACCAGCTGTGCACCGGTTTTCAGGAAGGGGTTGGCGACATTGTCCAGGGCGCGTTCCACGGCCTTGAGATCACCGGCCATCCACAGGCGTGACAGGCTCACCAGCTCCTCGATGTCCTTGCGCGCATACAGGCGCTCGTTACGCAGCACCGTGCCGAGCAGGCCGAAGATACGCAGCACTTCGCGCAGCGGGTAGCTGATAAAGGTGGCGGCCATGGTGCCGAACAGCACGATGCCCAGGCCCGGCAGGTTGATAAACAGGGCCGGATCTTCGGTGGAAAACAGCAGAACGGTAGCGAGCAGCATGATGCCAACGAGCATGCCGATCAGCGTGGAGGGATTCATGCAGGCTCCTTACGGGTTGTGGTCTTCATCAGCGTTTGCGTGCGGCCGTGACTGGCTCTGAGCTGCCGGCAGTGTAATGGATAGTGGCCAGGTGGGCACAGCAGACGAAATGACCTACCCAGGATGGCACTGTGCAACTAGGGTAAGACTGTGGGTTGCGCATGCCTGAGTCCTTGCTCGGCGCGCCACCCGGTTACGCAAGAGGTATTGCCATGAGCACGCCACGTCTGACCCTGGAGCTGTTGCTGCGCTTCAGCCCTTTCGATTTTCTTTCACCCACCTATCAGCAGCAGGTACTGGATGCCCTGCAGTATGTGCAGCGCAAGGCCGGCACCCGTTTGTTTCAGCGCGGGGAGAAATCCCTGGCGCTGTATTACCTGCTTGAAGGCAAGGTGGGCGTGGGCGAGGAGGGCGCGCGCAAGCCCATGCTGAGCGGCAGTCTGGAGGCCTGTCATGCCCTCAATGAGGCCCAGCCCCAGGCGCAGACGGTGGTGGCACTCAGCGATGTGACCCTGTTCGCCATCGAGCGTGGCCTGCTGGAGCGTTTGCTGAACTGGAGCCAGAGTGCCAGCTACGGGGTGGTCAGCCTGGAGCAGGAAGATGAGCAGGGTCACGATGACTGGCTCGCCTTGCTGCTGCGCTCCCCCCTGTTTGGTCGCTTGCCGCCCTCCCATCTGCATCGTCTGTTGGCTCACTTCGACTATGTCGAGGTCAAGGCCGGTGATGCGGTGGTGCGTTATGGCGAGCCGGGTGAGCATTTCTATGTACTCAAGCACGGTCGCGCAGCGGTGACCCTGCCGGCGGTGTATCAGCAGCAGGTGTTGCAGGAATTGCAGGCTGGCGATTATTTCGGCGAGGAGGCCCTGGTCAGCGGGGCGGTACGCTCGGCCACTGTGACCATGCTTGAAGACGGTGAGCTGGCGCGCCTGCCCCGGGAGCTGTTTGTCGAATTGGTGCACCCCAGCCTGATTCCCCAGGTCAGCACCGCACAGCTCAAGGACATGATCAAGAACAGCCAGCGCCAGTTCCTGCTGCTGGATGTGCGCCTGCCGGTGGAGTACCGCCTGGGCCACCAGCTGGGCAGCATCAGTCTGCCGGTGGCCAATCTGCGCACCCATGCCGAAAGCCTGGAGCGCGACACCCTGTATGCCGTGACCAGCGAGGGCGGGATACGCAGCGAGCTGGCCGTGCACCTGCTCAATCAGCTGGGTTTCGAGGCCTATCTGCTCAGCGATCCGGACGACCAGCCCACGGCGGCGGCCTGAGTCGGGCACGGTCAAAGGTCCGGGTATTGCGCAGGTAAGCAAGGTCTGCAGGGTGCGCCGCGCGCACCCACTTGAGTAGTGCGCCGCTGTTGCGCATGGCGCCCCTCAGATTGCCGTGGTGGACCGTCAGTGCACGGGCAGTTCCACGCCTTCAAACAGTTCTTCCAGCTCCATCTTGGTATGACACTGCACGGCCTTGGCCAGTACCTCGCGGGTCAGGTGCGGGGCGAACTGCTCGATAAAGTCGCACATAAAGCCGCGCAGGAAGGTGCCGCGACGGAAGCCGATCTTGGTTACGCTGGCCTCGAACAGCTGGCTGGCATCCAGCACCACCAGATCCGGGTCGAGCCTGGGGTCCACCGCCATCTTGGCCACGATGCCCACGCCCAGGCCCAGGCGCACATAGGTCTTGATCACGTCGGCATCGGCGGCGGTGAATACCACCTTGGGGGTCAGACCGCGCTGGTTGAAGGCTTCGTCCAGCTTGGAGCGGCCGGTAAAGCCGAACACATAGGTGACGATGGCGTATTCGGCCAGGGCTTCCAGGGTGAGTTTGGGCAGCTTGGTCAGGGGGTGGCCCTGGGGCACCACCACGCAGCGGTTCCAGCGGTAGCAGGGCATCATGATCAGGTCGTTGAACAGCTCCAGGCCTTCGGTGGCGATGGCGAAATCCACCGTGCCGTCGGCTGCCATCTCGGCGATCTGCATGGGGGTGCCCTGGTGCATGTGCAGGGAAACGTCCGGGTACTGCTTGATAAAGGCGCTGATCACCGGGGGCAGGGCGTAGCGTGCCTGGGTGTGGGTGGTGGCGATGGACAGGGTGCCCTTTTTCTCGTTGGAGAACTCCTGGGCGATCTGCTTGATGCTTTCGACCTTGCGCAGGATCTCCCCGGCGGTATTGATGATGCGCTCGCCGGCCGGGGTGACGCGGGTCAGGTGCTTGCCGCTGCGGGCGAAGACTTCCACGCCCAGCTCGTCTTCCAGCAGACGAATCTGCTTACTGATGCCCGGCTGCGAGGTGTAGAGGCTCTGTGCGGTGGCGGAGACGTTGAGGTCGTGATGCGCAACTTCCCAGATGTAGCGCAATTGCTGAAGCTTCATAGAAATCCCTCAAAGCAGATAGGCGGCCGTTCAGATTACCGGCGTTGTTATATAACCATCTTCATTGGTTGAGCAGTAAATTTAGATCAAAAATCAAAGTTTGCAGTTCCTCCTCATGGCTCGGCGCGACCGCGATGCTGCAACATCGGCACCAGATACACCGGAACCTCGGACAGTTGCACCAGCCTTGAGGCGGTGCGTCCCAGGGGGATATCCATATCGGTGCCATGGCTGTGGCTGCCCAGTACCAGCAAATCAACCCCCAATTGCTGCGCCTCATCGAGAATGACCAGAGGCGGATCGCCCTGCACCACGCGCACCGCACGGATCAGCTGCAGGTCCTGGCAGGTTTCGCCGATTTCATCGCGAAAGCCTTCCAGCACCCGTTGCTCGATACTGGCCATGACTGTGCTCAGGCCGTTTCTACGCAGCTCCTTGAGTCGCTCCTCATCCAGATAGGTCTGCAGCACCGATTCGGCGAACAGCCCCATGGGCTCCACGGCATGCACCACATAGAGATTGGCATTGAAGGCGCGCGTCAGGGCCAATGCGTGTTGCAGCACATAAGGCGCGTACAGCCCCAGGTCGGTTGCATAGAGAATCGAGCGGATCATCCGGCCTCCTTGACTGCCTGACGGGCGGGCCTGATTTGAGCTTAGCAGCGCCAACCATAAGTCCAAGTCGCCGCGGGTTTTGAGGACGAATGGTTATATATGCAGGTGCTCTGGCTGCCGTACGGCGGACACGCTTGCCGCTGTCCCCGGCATTCGTTAGCGTTAACCATCCAGAGTGAGACTTGGCTCACGCTGCAGCTGTTTTGTCAGGGAAGTGACCGGGTATGGCGCAGGATCGAAGCCTACAAGTGCAGGATGAGTTGAACGATCCGCTGGAGCATCGCCTGAAGGCGCGGCGTCTGCTGCAGATCGCCAATGTGCTGTTCGGGGTGCTGCTGCTGATCGGCGCACAGTCCCTGCTGGCCGGGCACTGGCTCAATACGTCCCTGGTGGCGGCCGCCTTGCTGCTGGTGGCCCTGGGGCGCTACCTGAACCGACGAGGCGCGGTGACGGCTTCGATCAACCTGGTGATCTGCTCGCTGACGGCGCTGGTGACGCTGTCGCTGTGGTTCAGTCAGGGGCTGTACAGCGGCGGCCTGTTGGCTTACCCGGCGATCCTGATTGTGACCGGCATGGTGGCCGGGTTGCGCCTGTTTATTGCGGTGCTGCTGAGCATGCTGCTGGCGGTGGCCCTGATGACCTACGCCGCCCTGAGTGGCCTGCAGAGCTTCGAGCCCCTGCCGCTGGGGCTGGGGCGGATGTTCAATGTCAGCAGTATTCTCCTGGTGTGCGCCGCGGCGGTGTGGCTGTTGGCCAGTGACTTGCGCAAGACCCTGCTGCGCCTGCGCCGTGAGATCCGCCGGGTGCAGCAGTCCGAGGCCAACTTTGCCCACCTGGCCCAGCACGATGCCCTGACCAACTTACCCAATCGGGTCTTGATCCGCGACCGTATGGAGCAGGCCATCGCCCAGGCGCGGCGTTACCAGAAGCGGGTGGCGCTGTTGTTTCTCGATCTGGACAACTTCAAGACCATCAACGACAGCCTCGGCCATGGCACTGGCGACGAATTGCTCAAGGCCGTGGCCCAGCGCCTGCAGGCCAGTGTGCGTGACATGGACAGCGTCAGTCGTCTGGGCGGCGATGAGTTTCTGATCGTGGTGGCCGATGTCGACAGCCTGGCGGCGGTTTCCGCCGTGGCGCGGCAGGTGCAGGAGAAACTGGCTCATCCCTTTGTGCTCAAGGGCATGCAGGTGGTCAGCACGCTGTCGATCGGCATTGCCCTGTATCCGGAGGACGGCGAGGACTTCGACACCCTGCTCAAACATGCCGACGTAGCCATGTACCAGGCCAAATCCTCGGGGCGTAACGCCTTCTGTTTTTTCGATGCCCAGCTCAATGACGCCAGCCATGAACGCCTGACTCTGGAGCTGGATCTGCGTCAGGCCCTCAGGCGCAATGAGTTGCTGCTGCATTATCAGCCGATTGTCGAACTGGCCAGCGGTCGCCTGCTGGCCGTTGAGGCACTGATCCGCTGGCGGCATCCGCTGCAGGGCATGATTGGTCCGGAGCGCTTTATTCCTCTGGCCGAGCAGAGTGGCCTGATCGTCGAGATCGGCGAATGGGTGCTGCAGGAGGCCTGCCGCCAGGCCATGCTCTGGCAGGCCGCCGGGTTAATGCCTTTCGTGGTGTCGGTGAACCTGTCGGCGGTGCAGTTCCGCCGGGGGGATATGGAGGCCCTGGTGCGCAAGGTGCTCGGCTCTACGGGGTTGCCGGCCGAACGTCTGGAACTGGAGTTGACCGAGTCGATCCTGCTGCAGGATTCCCAGGCCTTTATCGACCTGCTGGGTCGCCTCAAGGCCTTGGGCGTGGGGCTGTCCATCGATGATTTCGGCACCGGCTATTCCAGCCTGGCCTACCTGCAGCGCTTTCAGGTGAACAAGCTGAAGATCGATCAGTCATTTGTGCGCAACCTGCAGGGCAATCCGCAGGATCAGGCCATCGTCACCGCCATTATCCAGATGGCCAAGAGCCTGCAGCTGTTGACCACCGCCGAAGGCATCGAGGATGAAACGACTCGCGCGCTGTTGGCAGGGCTGGGCTGTGATCAGGGACAGGGCTATCTGTTTGCCGAACCCCTGACGGCCCAGGCGCTGGCAGCCTTTGCCCAGCGGCAGATGCTCGCGGTGTAACGCCTAATCAGTGCGTGCCGCCCTGGGTGGGCATGGCCAGCAGCTGCTTTTCCTGGTTCCAGTCGAAGGGTTCGCCGTCTTCCTCGGCCTGGAAGCGGCGCTCGTCGAGCAGCTGGTACATCGCGATTTCTTCGTCGGGCATATAGTGCAGGCAGTCGCCGCCAAAGAACCACAGCAGGTCACGGGGGATCAGGTGGGCGATCTGCGGGTAGCGCTGGAAGATCTGGCTGATCAGGTCCTGACCCAGGTACAGGCTGCTGTCAGGGGCATTGGGCAGATCCGCCAGCAGTTCGTCATAGCGCTCGATAAACATGGCATGGCTGTCATCGAGAATCTGCTCGGCCTCACCCAGGGCCACCAGGATGGTACGCAAGTGGTTGAGCAGGGCGAGGTGGTGGTCGATGTGGGCGTTGGCCATGGGGCTGTCCTGTAGGTAAAACGGGCGCGCAAGTATAAGGCTCGCGTCGCCCGCTGTCCTGTCTGCATGCTGTGGCTTAACAGACCGTTGAAAAATGTAGGCGAGGCAGGCAAGACAAGGCAAAAAGGGCCGAGGGAGCGGAGTTTACTGGCTGTAAATGAGCATCCCGAGGCCGTTTTTAACGCAGTATTGCCAACGCAGGTAGTTTTCCAGCGGCGCTGTTAGCGTACCTTGCCGGCGGCCAGGCTCAATTCCTCCTTGCTGAAGTCATCGACATCGATCACCACCCGCCGCGCCGCTTCGGCCTGTTGCAGGCTATGGGCCTCATCGGCGCTGAGAACATTCGCAGCCAGGGCGGCTTCGATCAGGCCTTGCCCAGGCAGTGCCTGCACCTGGCCGGACCTGACGGCTTGCTGCAGTTTTTTCTGCAGCGGCTGCGCCTCGCCCAGCAGGGTGATCGCATGCTGCAGGGCACCCACCGGGTCCTGTTCACCCTGCGGGCGGTAGCAGCCTTCAAGCAGTACCTCCAGCGCCGGGTCGCCGCTGTTGCGGCCGATAATGCCGGCCACTGCGGCGTCCAGCTCATCGCTGGGGCCTTTATGACGACGGCCCAGGGGCAAGACCAGCAGGCGCAGGGCGCAGCCGAGCGCTTTGTTGGGGAAGTTGCCGAGCAGCTCTTCCAGGGCCTGTACGGCCTTGCCCAGGCTTTCTTCCACGGCCCAGCGCAGCAGGGGCTGGGCATATTCCGGGTAGCCAAGGTCGTGGTAGCGCTTGAGCGCCGCCGAGGCCAGATAGAGGTGGCTGAGCACATCACCGAGGCGTGCGGACAGGCGCTCGCGACGTTTCAGTTCGCCGCCCAGCAGCATCATGCTGGTGTCGGCAAGCAGAGCAAAGGCCGCGGCCAGGCGATTAAGGGCGCGGAAATAGGGGCGGCTGATGCGGTCTCCCGGCACCTGGCTGAAGACGCCCAGGCCGAGGCCGAGGACCAGGCTGCTGGCGGCGTTGCTCACGGCAAAACCGATATGTTGCAGCAGTAGGTCATCGAATTCCTGCAGCGCCTGGTCCTGGTCTTCGTGATCGGCCAGGGCCATTTCCTTGAGCACATAGGGGTGGCAGCGAATCGCGCCCTGACCAAAGATCATCAGGTTGCGCGAGAGGATATTGGCCCCCTCCACGGTGATAAAGATCGGCGCACCCTGCCAGGAACGGGCCAGGTAGTTGTTGGGGCCCATGACGATGCCCTTGCCACCGTGCACGTCCATGGCGTGGCTGATGCATTCGCGACCGCGCTCGGTGAGGTGGTATTTGAGAATGGCCGAGAGCACCGAGGGCTTTTCGCCCAGGTCCACCGCATTGGCGGTGAGGATGCGCGCACTGTCCATCAGCCAGGCGTTGCCGCCGATACGTGCCAGGGCCTCCTGAATCCCTTCGAAGGCGGCCAGCGGTACGTTGAACTGCTCGCGGATCTGGCTGTACTGGCCACTGGTCAGGCTGGTGAACTTGGCCGCTCCCGTGCCGACTGCCGGCAGGGAGATGGAGCGGCCCACGGATAGGCAGTTCATTAGCATCATCCAGCCCTTGCCGAGCATCTCCTGGCCGCCGATCAGGTAATCCAGGGGAATAAACACGTCCTTGCCGGTGTTGGGGCCGTTCATAAAGGCCGCGCCAAGCGGCAGGTGGCGCCGGCCGATTTCCACTCCCGGGGTGTCGGTGGGTACCAGGGCCAGGCTGATGCCCAGGTCTTCTTCTTCGCCCAGCAGGTGCTCGGGGTCGTAAGCCTTGAAGGCCAGGCCGAGCAGGGTGGAGACCGGGCCCAGGGTGATATAGCGCTTCTCCCAATTCAGGCGCAGACCGATCACTTCCTTGCCTTGCCACTGGCCCTTGCAGACGATGCCGGTGTCCGGCATGGCGCCGGCATCGGAGCCGGCTAGAGGGCCGGTAAGGGCGAAGCAGGGGATGTCTTCACCGCGGGCCAGGCGCGGCAGGTAGTGGTCGCGCTGCGCTTCGGTGCCGTAGTGCAGCAGCAGTTCGGCCGGGCCGAGGGAGTTGGGCACCATCACGGTGGAGGCCAGGTCGCCCGAGCGGGTGGCCAGCTTCATCGCCACCTGGGAATGGGCGTAGGCGGAAAAGCCCTTGCCGCCGTACTGCTTGGGAATGATCAGGGCGAAGAAGCCATGTTCCTTGATATGCGCCCAGGCCTCGGCGGGCAGGTCCATCTGCTGGCCGATCTGCCAGTCGCTGACCATGGCGCAGAGGGCTTCGGTGGGGCCGTCGATAAAGGCCTGCTCTTCCTCGGTGAGTTGCGCCTTGGGGTAGGCCAGCAGGATGTCCCAATCCGGACGGCCGCTGAACAGCTCGCCATCCCACCACACGGTGCCCGCTTCGATGGCGTCGCGCTCGGTGGCCGACATCGGCGGCAGCACCCGCTTGAACCAGGCAAACAAGGGGGCGCTGAACAGGCGGCGGCGCTGTTCCGGCAGGGCCAGGGGCAGGGCCACGGCCAGCAGGACCAGCCAGAACAGGGCCATCAGCCAGACGGGCGGGTGGCTGAAGCTGCCCATCAGCAGCAGGTAGCCGGCTGTCACGCCGAGGACGGTCCAGGGGGCCATACGGCGGTGGGCCAGGTAGGCCACGCCAAGAAGCAGAACGAGTAACCAGATAACGAGCATGTGAATCCTCCGTGATGACAGGGTGCGGGTGCGCCCCGATTAAGCGTAGTCGCCATGGCTGGCGGCAAGCGCGCCAAACTTGGCCGAATCGTCGTGACATGGCCCTGTTCCACGCCCTTAGACTGCAAACACAGTCATGGAGGAAGTCTGATGCGTGAATACCTCGAACCCGGGCGCTTCATCGATAGTGACCACCCCGCGCTGGTGGAGTTCGCCGAGCGTGCCCGTGGGCGCAGCCGCGATCCACGTCAGCAGGCCATCTGCCTGTACCAGGCCGTGCGCGATGAGATTCGCTACAACCCCTACGCTTTTAGCCGCGATCCCCTGAGCCTAAAGGCCAGCCAGGCACTGCTGGACGGGGAGAGCTACTGCGTGCCCAAGGCCAATCTGCTGGCCGCCTGCGCCCGCCATTGCGGCATCCCGGCGCGGATCGGTCTGGCCGATGTGCGCAATCACCTGTCCACCCCACGCTTGCTGGAGCTGCTGCGCAGTGAGGTGTTCGCCATGCATGGCTATACCGAGCTGTACCTGCATGGGCGCTGGGTCAAGGCCACGCCGGCCTTCAACACGGCGCTGTGCCGGGTGTTCAAGGTGGCGCCGCTGGAGTTCGACGGCATCCATGACAGTGTCTTTCACCCCTATAACGCGCAGGGCGAGCGTTATATGGAGTACCTGCAGGATCATGGTCAGTTCGCCGATCTGCCCGAGTCGCTGTTCTTCGGCCATTTGGCGCGTTGCTATCCCCATCTGTTTGCCGAGGGGGCGCCGCTGCTGATGGGGGACTTCCGAGGCGAAGCCGGTGAGGCGATGGCGCCCTAGCTGAATCGAAGGCGTTTGCCCTGGGGCTGGCGAGAGTGGCGCCATTGAGCGCTGTATTGATGCATTCGATAGGCACCATCGAGATGCCGGGGTTTTAACTTTCGCTGGCGCTGGTAGGCTGCGCACTCTGTTTTTGCCCGTTATGCAGCCCGGCCGGGCAAGACGCTAGACTGCCATCGCCGCGCGCCGTCTTTGCTGGTGCGCGTGACGCTTCACATTTTCCAATCAGGTGCGCCCATCTTTATGAGTACCGCTCTGTCCATTCGCCAGTTGAGCAAAACCTACGACAACGGATTCCAAGCCCTGCACGGCATCGACCTGGATGTGGCCGAGGGCGATTTCTTCGCCTTGCTTGGCCCCAATGGCGCCGGCAAGTCCACCACCATCGGCATTCTTTCCACCCTGGTGCGCAAGAGTGGCGGCACGGTCAATGTGTTCGGCCATGACCTGGACCGTGAGCCGGCGGCGCTCAAACGCTGCCTGGGCGTGGTGCCTCAGGAATTCAACTTCAACCAATTCGAGAAGGCCTTCGATATCGTCGTGACCCAGGCCGGTTACTACGGCATCCCGGCGCGTATTGCCCGCGAGCGGGCCGAGCAGTACCTGACCCAGCTGGGCTTGTGGGACAAGCGCGATGTACCGTCGCGGGAATTGTCCGGCGGCATGAAGCGGCGTCTGATGATCGCCCGCGCCCTGGTGCATCAGCCGCGCCTGCTGATCCTCGACGAGCCCACTGCCGGGGTGGATATCGAACTGCGCCGCTCGATGTGGAGCTTTCTCACCGAGCTCAACCAGCAGGGCATCACCATCATCCTCACCACCCACTACCTGGAAGAGGCCGAGCAGCTGTGCCGCAATATCGGCATCATCGATCACGGCCGCATCGTCGAAAACACCAGCATGAAAGACCTGCTGAAGAAGCTGCATGTGGAAACCTTCCTGCTCGACCTCAAGGAGTCGCAGCTGGTGGCGCCTCAGTTGACCGGTTACCCGGCGCGGCTGATGGATCACCACACCCTGGAGGTGCAGGTGGAAAAGAGCCAGGGCGTGACCGAGCTGTTCCGCCAGCTGGCGCAGCAGAAGATCGAGGTGCTCAGCCTGCGTAACAAGACCAACCGCCTGGAGGAGCTGTTTGTCTCCCTGGTGGAAAAGAACCTGGCCAAGGGGGCGCAATGAACACGACCTATCTGAACAGCGAGCTGGCGGCCAACTGGGTGGCATTGCGCACCATCGTGCGCCGCGAGGTGCGCCGCTTTACCCGCATCTGGCCGCAGACCCTGCTGCCGCCGGCCATCACCATGGTTCTGTACTTCATCATCTTCGGCAACCTGATCGGCCGGCAGATCGGTGATATGGGTGGTTTCACCTATATGGAGTACATCGTGCCGGGGCTGATCATGATGTCGGTGATCACCAACAGCTATGGCAACGTGGTGTCGAGCTTCTTCGGCAGCAAGTTCCAGCGCAATATCGAGGAGCTGCTGGTGGCGCCGGTATCGCCCCATATCATCCTCACCGGCTATGTCATCGGCGGTGTGCTGCGCGGGCTGGCGGTGGGCTTTATCGTGACCTTGCTGTCGTTGTTCTTCACCAAGCTCTCGGTGCATCACCTGGGCGTGACGGTGCTGGTGGTGTTGCTGACCGCCACCATCTTCTCCATGGGCGGTTTTATCAATGCGGTGTTCGCGCGCAGCTTCGATGACATCTCGATCATTCCGACCTTCGTGCTGACGCCGCTGACCTACCTGGGTGGGGTGTTCTATTCCATCACCCTGTTGCCGCCGCTGTGGCAGACGGTGTCGATGGGCAACCCCATCCTGCATATGGTCAATGCCTTCCGCTACGGCATTCTTGGCGTCTCCGATATCCGTATCGGGGTGGCCATCGGCTTTATGCTGTTGGCGGCTGCACTGCTGTATGGCGTGTGCATTCGCCTGTTGGTCAGTGGTCGCGGCATGCGTCAGTAGCAAACATCAGGAAATACTTTGCGCGGCTGATCGGGCTGTCCAGGTCGTTAGACTCAGCTTCTACAGGATCATGGGAGTTGTATATGTTTGTCCGTTCAACTGCGCTCTGGCTGACGCCTCTGGCGCTGCTGGCCAGTCTGTGTTCTTCCTTCGCCCTGGCCCAGGGGCCCATGGTGGAAGTGGTTCAGGTGCAGCGGCAGCTGGTGCGTGATGAACTGATCACCTTCGGCTCTTTGGCCTCCGATGAGTCGGTGATGATTCGTCCGGAAATCGCCGGACGCCTGGCGCGCTTGCATTTTCGCGAGGGCCAGCGGGTCGAGGAGGGCGCCTTGCTGGTCAGCCTGGACGATTCCATCAGCCGCGCCGAACTGGCCCAGGCCCAGGCCAACCTGAACCTGGCGGAAAAGAACTTTCAGCGCGCGCAGATGCTGTTCAAGCGCGGTGCCAGCAATGCCCAGGCCCTGGACGAGGCCAGCGCCCAGCAGCAGGCGGCCCGCGCCACCCTGGCGTTGTCCCAGGCGCGTCTGGACAAAACGCAGATTGTCGCGCCCTACGCGGGCGTGCTGGGGCTGCGTCAGGTCAGCCCAGGCGATTACCTGAGCGAAGGCCAGGATATCGTCAACCTGGAAGTCCTTGATCCGCTGAAAGTCGATTTTCGTATTCCGCAGAAGGCCGTCAGCCAGATCCGTCTGGGGCAAGCCATCGAGATCAGCCTGGATGCCTACCCGGGGGAGCGTTTTGTCGGTGAGATCTTCGCCATCAACCCGCGCCTGGATGAAGCCGGGCGCAGCCAGGCCATCCGTGCCCATATTGATAATGCCGATGGCCGCCTGAATCCCGGGCAGTTTGTCAGGGTGTCGGTGATTCTCGCCGAGCGGGCCAATGCCCTGGTCATCCCGGAAGAAGCGGTGATGCCGGTCGGTGAGCAGTTGCTGGTCAATCTGGTGGTCGATGGCCAGGTCGAGCTGCGCGAGGTCAGGCTGGGCAAGCGTTTCGACGGCCAGGTCGAGGTGCGAGAGGGGCTGAATGGCGATGAAAGCGTGATCAGCGCCGGCTGGCAGAAGGTGCGCGCCGGCATGCCCGTGCGCACCAAGGCGGTGGAGCGCCAGCCATGACCCTGTCGGACATCTGCATCCGCCGGCCGGTGTTCGCCACCGTGCTGTCGCTGATCGTGGTGTTGCTCGGGCTGATGGCCTACGACCGCCTGAGTGTGCGCGAATACCCCAATATCGATGTGCCTATCGTCACGGTCAACGTCACCTATCCCGGTGCCAGTCCGGAGATCATGGAATCCCAGGTGGCGCAGCCGGTGGAGGATGTGCTGTCGGGGATCGAGGGGCTGGATTTCGTCACCTCCATCAGTCGCAGCGAAAACACCCAGATCACCGCCCAGTTCCGCCTGGGCAGCAACTCCGATGAGGCCGCCAACGATGTGCGCGACCGCCTGGGGCGGGTACGTGGCCTGCTCCCGGAGGAGATTCGCGAGCCCATCGTGCAAAAGGTCGAGGCCGATGCGCAGCCGGTGATCTGGATCGCCTTCTACAGCGACCGCTACAGCTCCATGGAAATTACCGATGTGCTGGAGCGGGTGATCAAGGATCGCCTGCAGACCATTCCCGGCGTTTCCGAGGTGCAGATCCGCGGTGGGCGCACCTACGCCATGCGCATCTGGCTGGATCCGGAAAAGCTGGCCGCCCATAACCTGACGGTGCAGGACGTGGAAGACGCCCTGCGCCGGCAGAACGTGGAAATCCCCGCCGGGCGCATCGAGTCCCGCGAGCGTGAATTTACTGTGCTCTCGGAAACCGATCTGAATACCCCGCAGCAGTTCAACGAGCTGATTCTCGATGACAGCCGCGGCTACCTGTTGCGCCTGGCCGATGTCGGTTATGCCGAGATCGGTCCCCGTGACGAGCGCAGCATCGTGCGTTTCAAGGGGCTGCCAGCCGTGTCCATGGGGGTGATCAAGCAGGCCACGGCCAACCCCCTGGAAATCTCCGATGGCCTGGAAGCCGCCATGCCCGATGTTCGTGCCCTGCTGCCAGAAGGCATCGAGATGCAGGTGGCCAACGACAACTCGCTGTTTATCCGCGAGTCCATCGACAACGTCTTTATCACCATCTGGGAAGCGGTGGCGCTGGTCATCCTGATTATCTTTATCTTCCTGCGCTCACTGCGCGCCACCCTGATTCCCCTGGTGACCATCCCGGTCTCGCTGATCGGCGCCTTCGCCCTGATGAGCCTGATGGGCTTTACCATCAATACCCTGACGCTGCTGGCCATGGTGTTGGCCATCGGTCTGGTGGTGGACGATGCGATTGTCATGCTGGAGAACATTCACCGGCATATCGAAGAGGGCATGGCGCCGCTGCAGGCGGCGCTCAAGGGCAGCCGCGAGATCGCCTTCGCGGTCATCGCCATGACCCTGACCCTGGCTGCGGTGTTTGCCCCCATCGGCTTTATGCAAGGCACCACCGGCAAGCTGTTTACCGAGTTCGCCTGGACCCTGGCCGGGGCGGTGCTGGTGTCGGGCTTTGTCGCCCTGACCCTGACCCCGATGATGTGCGCGGTGATGCTCAAGCCCCACCAAACCGGTGCACAGCACAGCAAGGTGTACAACCTGATCGAGGGTTTTCTCGAGCGCATCACCCTGGGCTACAAGCATGGCCTGGCGCGCGCCCTGAGTGCCTGGCCGCTGGTGCTTGGCGTGTTGCTGCTGGCTTTTGTGCTGTGCGCCTGGCTGTTCAGCGGCCTCAAGTCGGAGCTGGCGCCCACCGAGGACACCGGCACCATAGTTGGGGTATTCAGTGGGCCTGATGGTGCCACCATCAACTACACCGGGCGCTATGCCAGGGAACTCGAAGCCGCTTACGCCAGTATCCCGGAAACCAATCGCTACATGGTGATTGCCGGCTTCCCCACGGTGGCCCAGGGCATCTCCTTTATGAAACTGGAGGACTGGGGCGATCGCAGTCGCAGCCAGTTCGAAATCCGTAACGAGCTGCTGCCCAAGTTCCAGGAAATCGCCGGGGTGCGTGCCTTTCCGGTCAACCGCCCGCCCCTGGGGCAGAGTGCGCGCAACCAGCCGGTGAACTTCGTGATCCGTTCCTCCATGGAATATACCGAGCTGCAGGGCTATGTCGATGAGCTGCTGAACAGGGTGCGCGAGTATCCGGGGCTGGAAAGCCTGGACAGCGACCTGAAGCTCAACTCGCCCCAGCTCAAGGTCGCGGTCAATCGCGAGCAGGCAGTGGCGGTGGGCTCGGATGTGGCCACCATCGGCCGCAGCCTGGAGAGCCTGTTTGGCAGCCGCCAGGTGACCCGTTTCAAGCAGAATGGCGAGCAGTACGATGTGATGGTGCAGCTGCAGGATGTCGACCGCAGCAACCCGCAGGATCTGGACCGGGTCTATGTGCGCGGGCGTGACGGGGAGATGGTGCAGTTGTCCAACCTGATCGAGGTACGCGAAACCGTGGCGCCCCGTGAACTCAATCACTTCAACCAGCTGCGCGCGGTAACCATCAGCGCCAACGTGGGCGCCGGCTACACCCTGGGCGAGGCTCTGGAGTATCTGGAAAATGCGGCCCGCGAGGTGTTCCCGCCGGATACCCAGTATGACTTCACCGGTACCTCGCGGGATTTCAAGGAGTCCAGTGCCGGAGTGGCGTTGATCTTCGCCCTGGCCCTGGCCTTTATCTTCCTGGTGCTGGCTGCGCAGTTCGAGAGCTTCAGCGACCCGCTGATCATCCTGTTCAGTGTGCCGCTGTCCATGGCTGGCGCCCTGCTGGCCCTGAGCCTGTTCGGTGGCACCTTGAATATCTACTCGCAGATTGGTCTGGTGACCCTGATCGGTCTGATCACCAAACACGGCATCCTGATCGTCGAGTTCGCCAACGTGCTGGTGCGTCAGGGCCATGAGCTGCGCAGTGCAGTGATCGATGCTTCGGTGCAGCGCCTGCGGCCGATTCTGATGACCACCGGGGCCATGGTGCTGGGCTCGCTGCCCCTGGCCATTGCCACCGGTGCCGGTGCCGAAAGCCGCCAGCAGATTGGTCTGGTGATCGTTGGCGGCCTGCTGGTGGGCACCTTCTTCACCCTGTTCGTGATTCCCACCCTTTATATGTTGCTGCGTCGCTGGCGGCCCATGAGGTTGCCGGTGGGCGAGGTGGCCGAGGCCTGAGTGGGGTGGTTGGTGGGATGCTGAATTGATCTTGCTGATTGGTCAGGTTGGGTTTAATCACTGGGGTCAATCAATCCATCACTGGCAGCCTGATAGTGCTGCCGTTCATCTTTGCGCCTGGCTAGACTCGCTGCAGTTTCCAATCCTGTGAGGATATGCAGATGAGCTTGAGCTTCTCCGGCCGTGTGGCCCTGGTGACTGGCGGCGCTGCCGGCATTGGTCGGGCCACGGCCCTGGCCTTCGCCCAGGAAGGCCTGCAGGTGGTGGTTTCCGATGTCGACGTGCAGGGCGGTGAAGGCACCGTCGCGCTGATCCGCGAGGCCGGTGGCGAGGCCCTGTTCGTGCGTTGCGACGTGACCCGCGAGGCCGAGGTCAAGGTGTTGATGGAGCGAACCCTGGGTGCCTACGGCCGCCTGGACTATGCCTTCAACAATGCCGGTATCGAGATCGAGAAAGGCAGGCTGGCCGAAGGCAGTGAGGCCGAGTTCGACGCCATCATGGGCGTCAACGTCAAGGGCGTGTGGTTGTGCATGAAGCACCAGATCCCGCTGCTGCTGGCCCAGGGCGGTGGCGCCATCGTCAATACCGCCTCGGTGGCCGGGCTGATGGCGGCGCCGAAGATGAGCATCTACGCCGCCTCCAAGCATGCGGTGATCGGCCTGACCAAATCCGCGGCTGTCGAATATGCGAAGAAAAAGGTGCGGGTCAACGCGGTCTGCCCGGCAGTGATCGACACCGATATGTTCCGCCGCGCCTATGAGGCCGACCCGAAGAAGGGCGAGTTCGCCGCCGCCATGCACCCGGTGGGGCGTATCGGCAAGGTCGAGGAAATCGCCGCGGCGGTGCTCTATCTGTGCTGCGATGCGGCAGGCTTTACCACCGGTCATTCGCTGGTGGTCGATGGCGGCGCCACGGTGATCTGATTGCTGCTTGCCCAATAGCAAAAGGCCCCGACACTGTCGGGGCCTTTTTGCATGGATGCTGCTTATGGATGCAGATGCTCGGCGGCATGCAGGGTGTTTTCCAGCAGGCCGGCCCGGGTCATGGGGCCGACGCCACCCGGAACCGGGGTGATCCAGCTGGCGCGGGGCAGGGCGGCTTCGAAGGTCACGTCGCCCACCAGCTTGCCGTCGGCCTGGCGGTTGATGCCCACGTCGATGACGATGGCGCCCGGCTTGATCCACTCGCCCTTGACCAGCCCCGGCTTGCCGGCAGCGACCACGACGATATCGGCTTGACCCACATGGGTCGGCAGATCCTTGGTGAAGCGGTGGGTCACGGTGACGGTGCAGCCGGCCAGCAGCAGTTCCATGGCCATGGGCCGGCCGACGATATTGGAAGCGCCAACCACCACCGCATGCATGCCGTACAGGTCGGCGCCAGTGCTCTGCAGCAGGGTCATGATGCCCTTGGGGGTGCAGGGGCGCAGCAGCGGCATGCGTTGGGCCAGGCGCCCGATGTTGTAGGGGTGGAAACCGTCCACGTCCTTGTCCGGGCGGATGCGCTCCAGCAGCAGGGAGGCGTCCAGGTGCTCAGGCAGGGGCAGTTGCACCAGAATGCCGTCGATGCTCGGCTCGTCGTTGAGGCGATCAATCAGTGCCATCAGCTCGTCCTGGCTGGTGTCGGCCGGCAGGTCATAGGCCTCGGAGAGAAAGCCGACTTCTTCGCAATCTTTGCGCTTGTGCGAAACATAAACCTGCGAGGCCGGGTCGCTGCCCACCAGGATGACAGCCAAGCCCGGCACGCGCAGGCCTTGTTCGCGCCTCTCGGCGACACGTTGGGCAATCTGCTGGCGAAGCTTGGCGGCAATCGCTTTGCCGTCGATCAGTTGTGCGGTCATTGCGCTTGGTTAACCATAAGAAAGGATGGAAAAAGGTCGCGTATTCTCGCATGGCCATGCGGTGGGGCAAAGGCGGGTGCCGCTGTTTTCCTGTAACTCCTTTATATCGCTGAATTTTTTTAACTTTTTCTGTTGACGGGTGTTTGTCGCCTCTATAACATTCGCCCCGCTTGTCGAGCACAGCCAGGCGCTGGGTAAGACGGCAAAGCAGGAATCGCAAGGTTCTCGCCAAGCCGAAAGCTTTAAGTCTGCGCTTGCAGATGGATAGGCGCCCGTAGCTCAGCTGGATAGAGCATCCGCCTTCTAAGCGGATGGTCGCAGGTTCGAGTCCTGCCGGGCGTGCCACTTGGCAGCTAGGCACAAGCAACTGCAACACATGCAATATGGTGGGCGTAGCTCAGTTGGTAGAGCACAGGATTGTGGCTCCTGGTGTCGTGGGTTCGATTCCCATCGTCCACCCCATATTCCAGAACGCCAGGCCCAAGGCCTGGCGTTTTTGTTTCAAAGCCTGACCACGCGGACGTGGTGAAATTGGTAGACACACCAGATTTAGGTTCTGGCGCCGCAAGGTGTGAGAGTTCGAGTCTCTCCGTCCGCACCATCTTTTAGCTTCCCTCCGTTTGCTGCCTTCTTAGCAGGGTGACTTCTGCAAATCGACCCTCTAGAATGCATGCCCTTGATTCGGGGCCGGCAAACGGTCGGCTTATGTCTGTGCAACGAGGAATATCCATGCAAGTTTCTGTTGAAAGCACTTCTGCTCTTGAGCGCCGTATGATCGTAGGCGTTCCTGTTGAGCGCATCGAGACTGAAGTCAACAAGCGTCTGCAGCAGACTGCCCGTCGCGCCAAGGTTCCTGGCTTCCGTCCTGGCAAGGTGCCGATGAGCGTCATCCGTCAGCGTTATGAAGATGCTGCGCGCCAGGAAGCCCTGGGTGACCTGATCCAGGCGACCTTCTATGAAGCCGTTGTCGAGCAGAAGCTCAACCCCGCTGGTGCGCCGGCCGTTGAGCCGAAGTCCTTCGAGAAGGGCAAGGATCTGGAATACGTCGCCACTTTCGAAGTGTTCCCCGAGTTCACCGTTGCCGGTTTCGAGTCCATCGCCGTTGAGCGTCTGCAGGCTGAAGTCACCGAGGCCGACGTTGACAACATGCTGGATATCCTGCGCAAGCAGAACACCCGTTTCGAGAATGTTGAGCGTGCCGCCGAAAATGGCGATCAGCTGAACATCGATTTCGTCGGCAAGATCGACGGCGAAGCCTTCGCCGGTGGCAGCGCCAAGGGCACTCAGCTGGTACTGGGTTCCGGTCGCATGATCCCGGGCTTCGAAGACGCCCTGGTCGGTGCCAAGGCCGGTGAAGAGCGGGTGATCAACCCGACTTTCCCCGAGGACTACCAGAACCTGGACCTGGCCGGTAAGACCGCCGAGTTCACCGTGACCGTCAACAGCGTGGCCGCTCCGCAGCTGCCGGAGCTGAATGAAGACTTCTTTGCCCTGTTCGGTGCCAAAGAGGGCGGTCTGGACGGTTTCCGCGCCGAGGTGAAGAAGAACATGGAGCGCGAGCTGCGCCAGGCCATCAAATCTAAGGTCAAGAACCAGGTGATGGACGGTCTGCTAGCAGCTAACCCGATCGAAGTGCCGAAGGCTCTGATCAGCAACGAAGTAAACCGTCTGCGCGTGCAGGCTGTGCAGCAGTTCGGCGGCAACCTCAAGCCTGAGCAGCTGCCGGCAGAACTGTTCGAAGAGCAGGCCAAGCGTCGCGTGGTGTTGGGTCTGGTCGTTGCCGAAGTCGTCAAGCAGGGTGAACTCAAGGCCAACGAAGAGCGCGTGCGCGAGATGATCGAGGAGATGGCCTCGGCTTATCAGGAGCCCGAGCAGGTTGTGGCCTGGTACTACAAGAACGACCAGCAGATGAACGAAGTGCGTTCGGTTGTGCTGGAAGAGCAAGTTGTAGATACTGTTTTGCAGAAGGCCAACGTGACCGATAAAGCGGTCTCTTACGAAGAAGCTGTCAAGCCTGCGCAAGCCCCGCAAGCTGCCTGATTCTTACCTCGTTAGAAGCACGTCATAAGCCAGCCTCCGCGCTGGCTTATGCGTATTTGTGACATGACTATTTAGGGAGCGAGTGCACGCATGTCCCGCAATCCTTTTATGCAGCAAATGCCCGATATCCAAGCCGCTGGCGGCCTGGTGCCCATGGTGATCGAGCAGTCGGCCCGCGGTGAGCGTGCCTACGACATCTATTCGCGCCTGCTCAAGGAGCGGGTGATCTTCCTGATTGGCCCGGTTGAAGACTATATGGCCAACCTGGTGGCCGCTCAGCTGCTGTTCCTCGAAGCGGAAAACCCGGACAAGGATATTCACCTCTATATCAACTCGCCGGGTGGTTCTGTCACTGCCGGGATGTCGATCTACGACACCATGCAGTTCATCAAGCCCGACGTGTCGACCATCTGCATCGGTCAGGCTTGCAGTATGGGCGCCTTGCTCCTGGCTGGCGGCGCCGCCGGCAAGCGTTACTGCCTGCCGCATTCGCGCATGATGATCCACCAGCCTTTGGGTGGCTTCCAGGGTCAGGCTTCGGATATCGAGATTCACGCCCGTGAAATCCTCACCATCCGCGACCGTCTGAACAAGATCCTGGCCGAGCACTGTGGCCAGCCGATCGATGTCATTGCCCGCGATACCGACCGTGACAATTTCATGAGTGGCGAAGAGGCAGTCAAGTACGGCCTGATCGATCAGGTACTGAGCAAGCGCCAACTGGCCAGCTAAGTCGCTCTCGCATGGGGCGCTCGGCGATGTCGAGCCGCCCTGCGGGCTTGAAAATGCCCGCATTTGCCTTCATCTTGTGTTTCAAGCCTACCGGATTTGGATTGATCGAATGACTGACACCCGCAACGGCGAGGATAACGGCAAGCTGCTCTATTGCTCCTTCTGTGGCAAAAGCCAGCACGAAGTACGCAAATTGATTGCCGGCCCCTCGGTCTTTATCTGCGACGAGTGCGTCGACCTGTGCAATGACATCATCCGCGAGGAGGTGCAGGAAGCCCAGGCCGAGAGCACGGCGCACAAATTGCCTGCGCCCAAGGAGATCAGCGCCATCCTCGATCAGTATGTGATCGGTCAGGAGCGGGCGAAGAAAATCCTGGCGGTAGCGGTGTACAACCACTACAAGCGCCTTAACCAGCGCGAAAAGAAAGAAGAGGTTGAACTCGGCAAGAGCAATATTCTGCTGATCGGGCCGACCGGCTCGGGCAAGACCCTGCTGGCTGAAACCCTCGCCCGCCTGCTCAATGTGCCGTTCACCATCGCCGATGCCACTACCCTGACCGAAGCCGGTTATGTGGGGGAGGACGTCGAGAACATCATTCAGAAGCTGTTGCAGAAGTGCGACTACGATGTGGAAAAGGCCCAGATGGGCATCGTCTATATCGACGAGATCGACAAGATCTCGCGCAAGTCGGACAACCCTTCAATTACCCGTGATGTGTCGGGTGAGGGCGTGCAGCAGGCTCTGCTCAAGCTGATCGAAGGCACTGTGGCTTCGGTGCCGCCGCAGGGTGGGCGCAAGCATCCGCAGCAGGAGTTCCTGCAGGTGGATACGCGCAATATCCTGTTTATCTGTGGTGGTGCCTTCTCCGGTCTGGAGAAAGTCATCCAGGGGCGCTCGACCAAGGGCGGCATCGGCTTCAATGCCGAGGTGCGCAGCAAGGAAGAGGGCAAGAAGGTCGGCGAGTCGCTGCGAGCAGTGGAGCCGGATGATCTGGTCAAGTTTGGCCTGATTCCCGAGTTCGTCGGTCGTCTGCCGGTAATCGCCACCCTCGATGAGCTGGATGAAGCGGCGCTGGTGCAGATTCTCTCCGAGCCGAAGAATGCCCTGACCAAGCAGTACGCCAAGCTGTTCGAGATGGAAGGGGTGGAGCTGGAGTTCCGTCCCGATGCCCTCAAGTCTGTGGCGCACAAGGCTCTGGAGCGCAAGACCGGCGCCCGTGGTCTGCGTTCGATTCTTGAAGGTGTGCTGCTCGATACCATGTACGAAATCCCCTCGCAGACCGATGTCAGCAAGGTGGTGATCGATGAGAGCGTGATCGAAGGCAGTTCCAAGCCGTTGCTGATCTATGAGAACAGCGAACCGCCGGCAAAGGCTGCGCCGGACGCCTGATGCGTTCGTAACATGCTGTAAGCAAGGGGCCTGCGGGCCCCTTTGCTTTTCCCGCTGCAATGCTTGTTTTTTGCTTGGGCTGCCCCCATCTTAACGGCAAGGGTCCTCCCAACTGAATTAGGCCGTATGGCCGCTGTAGAGCCGAATATCATGAAGACAACCATCGAATTGCCTCTCCTGCCGCTGCGCGATGTCGTGGTCTATCCGCACATGGTCATCCCGCTGTTCGTCGGGCGCGAAAAATCCATCGAAGCGCTGGAAGCGGCCATGACTGGCGAGAAGCAGATCCTGCTGGTGGCCCAGCGCAATCCGGCTGACGATGACCCGGATGAAGCCGGGCTGTACCGGGTCGGCACCGTGGCTACTGTGCTGCAGTTGCTTAAACTCCCTGATGGCACCGTCAAGGTGCTGGTCGAGGGCGAGCAGCGCGGTGAGATCGAGCAGTTTATCGAGGCCGACGGTCACTGCCGGGCCGAAGTGCAGTTGATCGACGAAGTGGATGCCGCCGAGCGTGAGGCGGAGGTCTTTGTGCGCAGCCTGCTCAGTCAGTTCGAGCAGTATGTGCAACTGGGCAAGAAGGTTCCGGCCGAGGTGCTGGCTTCGCTTAACGGCATCGATGAGCCGGGTCGACTGGTCGATACCATGGCCGCCCATATGGTGCTGAAAATCGAGCAGAAGCAGGAAATCCTGGAAATCACCGATTTGTCGGCGCGGGTCGAGCATGTGCTGGCTCTACTGGATGCCGAGATCGACCTGCTGCAGGTGGAGAAGCGCATCCGTGGGCGGGTCAAGAAGCAGATGGAGCGCAGCCAGCGCGAGTACTACCTGAATGAACAGATGAAGGCCATTCAGAAGGAACTGGGCGATGGTGAAGAGGGTGTGGGCGAGCTGGATGAGCTGAAAAAGCGCATCGAGAACGCCGGTATGAGCAAGGAGGCTCACGCCAAGGCTACGGCCGAACTGAACAAGCTCAAGCAGATGTCGCCGATGTCGGCTGAAGCCACCGTGGTGCGCTCATACATCGACTGGCTGGTGAATGTGCCGTGGAAGGCCGAGAGCAAGGTTCGCCTGGATCTGGCCCGGGCCGAGACCATTCTGGATGCCGATCACTATGGCCTGGAAGAGGTCAAGGAGCGCATTCTTGAATATCTGGCCGTGCAGAAACGGGTGAAAAAGCTCAAAGGCCCGGTGCTGTGCCTGGTAGGGCCGCCTGGGGTGGGCAAGACCTCGCTGGCCGAGTCCATTGCCACCGCGACCAATCGCAAGTTCGTGCGCATGGCCCTGGGCGGGGTGCGTGACGAGGCGGAGATTCGCGGTCACCGCCGTACCTACATCGGCTCCATGCCGGGCCGCTTGATCCAGAAGATGACCAAGGTTGGCGTACGCAACCCGCTGTTCCTGCTCGATGAGATCGACAAGATGGGGCAGGACATGCGTGGCGACCCGGCTTCAGCCCTGCTGGAGGTGCTCGACCCGGAACAGAACCACAATTTCAACGATCACTACCTGGAGGTCGACTACGACCTGTCCGATGTGATGTTCCTGTGCACGGCCAACTCCATGAATATTCCCGGCCCATTGCTGGATCGTATGGAGATCATCCGTCTGCCCGGCTATACCGAGGATGAGAAGGTCAATATTGCCACCAAGTACCTGGCGCCCAAGCAGATCCAGGCCAATGGCCTGAAAAAGGGTGAGCTGATGTTCGAGGAGGCGGCGATCCGTGACATCATTCGCTACTACACCCGTGAGGCCGGTGTGCGCGGCCTTGAGCGGCAGCTGGCCAAGGTCTGTCGCAAGGCGGTCAAGGAGCATGCCCGGGAGAAGCGTTTCCAGGTCACGGTTACGGCCGACGCCCTGGAGCACTTTTTGGGTGTGCGCAAATACCGCTATGGCCTGGCTGAGCAGCAGGACCAGATCGGTCAGGTCACCGGATTGGCCTGGACCCAGGTGGGTGGGGAGTTGCTCACCATCGAAGCGGCTGTGGTGCCGGGTAAGGGTCAGCTGATCAAGACCGGTTCCCTGGGTGATGTCATGGTTGAGTCCATTACGGCGGCGCAAACCGTGGTGCGCAGCCGGGCGCAGAGCCTGGGTGTGCCAGTGGACTTCTACGAGAAGCGCGACATCCATATCCATATGCCGGAAGGGGCGACGCCCAAAGATGGTCCCAGCGCAGGCGTTGGTATGTGCACGGCGCTGGTTTCTGCGCTGACTCAGATTCCTGTGCGCGCCGATGTGGCCATGACCGGGGAAATCACCCTGCGTGGTCAGGTACTGGCCATTGGTGGTTTAAAGGAGAAACTCCTGGCGGCGCATCGCGGTGGGATCAAAACCGTGATCATTCCTGAAGAGAATGTGCGCGATTTGAAGGAGATTCCGGAGAATATTAAGCAGGACTTGCAGATTAAACCGGTTAAATGGATTGACGAGGTCCTGCAAATTGCGCTGCAATACGCCCCGGAGCCCTTGCCTGACGCGGCTCCGGAGTTAGTTGCAACGGATGACAAGCGCGAGACTGATTCCAAGGAGCGAATCAGCACGCATTAGCCGGAGGGCTTCCTTGACACCTTTTTAGAGCCCTTGTTATAAAGCGGCTCTTATCGTGTCGGCAGGTCGTTCAGCACCCGCTTTGCTTACACCTAAAATCAAGAAACAAACTCAACAGAAATTAAGGGGACTTAAGAGTGAACAAGTCGGAACTGATCGATGCCATCGCCGCATCTGCTGATATCCCGAAAGCTGTTGCTGGCCGCGCGCTGGACGCAGTAATTGAATCCGTCACTGGCGCTCTGAAGGCTGGCGACTCTGTTGTACTGGTTGGCTTTGGTACTTTCGCTGTTAAAGAGCGTGCTGCCCGTACCGGTCGCAACCCGCAAACTGGTAACCCGATCAGCATCGCTGCTGCCAAGATTCCAGGCTTCAAAGCCGGTAAAGCACTGAAAGACGCCGTTAACTAAGCGTCTATCGGGCCTTGCCCTCCAGGCCGCAAGGTCTGGCCGCGACCAGCGTTCAATCTGGCTCGCATGCTCTGAGAAGGCGCATCTCCGATGCGCCTTTCTTCTATCCGGACTTTACCCACGCTGCACGGCTGCCTATGCCTTTACAGCCGTTCTGGGGGAATCATGCTGCAGAATATCAGGGACAATTCACAGGGTTGGATTGCCAAAACCATCATCGGCATTATCGTTGCGCTGCTCGCACTGACGGGTGTTGATGCCATCTTTACCGGTACCAGCAACAGTCAGAATGCCGCCAAGGTCAATGGTGAAGAGATCACCCTGACCGAACTTGGTCAGGCTGTGGAAATGCAGCGTCGGCAGTTGCTGCAACAGCTGGGGCGTGATTTCGATGCCTCGTTGCTGGATGAAAAGCTGCTGCGTGATGCAGCCCTCAATGGTCTGGTCGAGCGCACCCTGCTGCTGCAAGGGGCTCGGGATGCCAAGTTCGCCTTTTCCCAGCAGGCGCTGGATCAGTTGATCCTGCAAACGCCGGAGTTCCTGGTTGACGGGCGTTTCAGTGCCGAGCGTTATGATCAGGTTATTCGCCAGCTGGGTTACAGCCGTCTGCAGTTCCGGCAGATGCTGGAGCAGGAAATGCTGATCGGTCAGCTGCGTGCCGG
Source organism: Pseudomonas xionganensis (assembly GCF_009763245.1). Classification (GTDB taxonomy): domain Bacteria; phylum Pseudomonadota; class Gammaproteobacteria; order Pseudomonadales; family Pseudomonadaceae; genus Aquipseudomonas; species Aquipseudomonas xionganensis. The sequence continues at coordinate 106,756 of NZ_WKJZ01000004.1, forward strand.
TCTGGCCAATAGCGGCTTCGTGACCGATGCGGAGGTTCAGGCCTTCGCCAGCCTGGAGCGTCAGACTCGCGATTTCGCCACGCTGCGCTTTAGTGCCGATACCGACGCGGTGAGCCTGAGCGACGATGACGTCAAGGCCTACTACGATGCCCAGGCTTCGGCTTTTATGAGTCCTGAGCAGGTGGTGCTGGAGTATGTCGAGCTGAAGAAGGATGCCTTCTTCGATCAGGTTGAAGTCAGCGCCGAGGCCCTGCAAGAAGCCTACGAGCTGGAGATCGCCAACCTGGCCGAGCAGCGTCAGGCTGCCCATATTCTGGTTGAGGTCGGGGACGAGTTGAATGACGAACAGGCCAAGGCCAAGCTCGATGGCATTCGTCAGCGTCTCGAACAGGGTGAGGACTTCGCTGCTCTGGCCAAGGAATTTTCCGATGATCCGGGTTCTGCGGCCGATGGTGGCGACCTGGGTTTCGCCGGCCCTGGTGTCTATGACCCAGCCTTTGAAGAAGCGCTCTATGCTCTGGGCGAAGGCGCCGTTTCCGAGCCGGTGCGCAGCGAGTTCGGCTGGCACCTGATCAAGCTGCTGGGCGTGCAGGCACCCGAGTTGCCGAGCTTTGCCAGTCTGGAAGACAAGCTCAAGCGTGAGCTCAAGGCGCGCCAGGTCGAGCAGCGTTTTGTTGAGGTGGCCAAGGATCTGGAGGATGCCGCCTTTGAAGCGTCCGATCTGGCCCAGCCTGCTCAGGAGTTGGGTTTGCAGGTGCAGGTCAGTGCGCCCTTCGGTCGCGAGGGCGGCGAGGGGCTGACGGCCAATCGTCAGGTGATCCAGGCGGCCTTCAGTGATGAAGTGCTGGAAGACGGCAGCAACAGCAGTCTGATCGAGCTGGACCCGGATACCGTGGTCGTGGTGCGGGTCAAGGAACACCTCAAGCCGGAGCAACTGGCCCTGGAGCAGGTGGCTGACAGTATTCGCCAGCAGTTGACCCAGGTGCGTGCCAGCGAGGCCGCCAAGGTCAAAGGTGAGGCGTTGCTGAGTGCACTGCGTGAGGGTCAGACGCCGGTCGAGCAGGCTGAGCTGGGTCAGGTCTGGGCCGTGGTCGAAGCGGCTACGCGCAATCAGGAAGGCATCGAGCCGCAGGTTCTGCAGGCCTTGTTCCGCATGCCCAAGCCCGAATCCGCCGACAAGCCCGTGTTCGCATCAGTAAGTCTGAACAATGGCGACTTCGTGATTCTGCGCCTCAATGGCGTCAATCAGCCCGAGCAGGCGCTGAGCGAGGAGGAGAAGGCCATGTATGCCCGCTTCCTGGCTTCGCGTAGTGGTCAGCAGGATTTCGCTGCGTTCCGTCAGCAACTGCAAAGCACGGCCGATATCGAGCGCTTCTGATAGCGCCTTGTTAGGCTAAGCTGAACAGACAATGCCCGTATCGCAAGATACGGGCATTGTCGTTTCTGCACGGCTGATGTGCTTGCTGCGATACCTCTGGCGTTGTTTTGTGCATGAGGGGGCACAGCTTGATACGGCACCTGTATGGCCAAGACCGTTCCGGTGCTCGTCTAATACTGATTTTTATGCGCGCATAAGCAAACGCCCCGAACCAGTCGGGGCGTTTGCTTGTTGCTGTAAGCTCGACCGTTGCCAGTCGAGCTAGTGCCTCAATCTATCAGGCCTGCACTACCGGGATCATGGCGTTGGCCGCCGCGTCACGGTATTCAGCCATCTGGTCGAAGCTCAGGTAGCGGTAGACGTCGGCAGCCATGCTATCGATATCCTTGGCGTACTGCATGTACTCCTCGACGCTCGGCAGCTTGCCGATGATCGAAGCGACCGCTGCCAGTTCGGCGGAGGCCAGGTACACGTTGGTGGCATCGCCCAGACGGTTGGGGAAGTTACGGGTCGAGGTGGAAACCACGGTCGAACCGGTCTGTACCCGCGCCTGGTTACCCATGCACAGCGAGCAACCCGGCATTTCCATGCGCGCGCCAGCCTTGCCGTAGATGCCGTAGTAGCCTTCTTCGGTCAGCTGGTGAGCGTCCATCTTGGTTGGCGGAGCCAGCCACAGACGGGTCGGAATGCCACCCTTGACCTTGTCCAGCAACTTGCCGGCAGCGCGGAAGTGGCCGATGTTGGTCATGCACGAACCGATGAACACTTCGTCGATCTTCTCACCGGCGACGGTGGAGAGCAGGCGGGCGTCGTCTGGATCGTTCGGCGCGCAGAGTACGGGCTCCTTGACGTCGGCCAGATCGATCTCGATCACGGCGGCGTACTCGGCGTCCTTGTCGGCTTCCAGCAGCTGCGGGTTGGCCAGCCAGGCTTCCATGGCCTTGGCGCGGCGCTCCAGGGTGCGGGCATCGCCGTAGCCTTCGCCGATCATCCAGCGCAGCATGGTGATGTTGGACTTCAGGTACTCGGCGATGGCGCTTTCCGGCAGCTTGATGGTGCAGCCTGCGGCGGAACGCTCGGCAGAGGCGTCGGACAGCTCGAAGGCCTGCTCGACGGTCAGCTCGTCCAGACCTTCGATTTCCAGGATGCGGCCGGAGAAGATGTTCTTCTTGCCCTTCTTCTCGACGGTCAACAGGCCAGCCTGGATGGCGTAGTAAGGGATGGCATGGACCAGGTCACGCAGGGTGATGCCTGGCTGCAGCTTGCCCTTGAAGCGCACCAGTACGGATTCCGGCATGTCCAGCGGCATCACGCCGGTGGCGGCGGCGAAGGCGACCAGGCCGGAGCCGGCCGGGAAGCTGATGCCCATCGGGAAGCGGGTGTGCGAGTCGCCACCGGTACCCACGGTGTCCGGCAGCAGCATGCGGTTCAGCCAGCTGTGGATGATGCCGTCGCCCGGACGCAGGGACACACCGCCGCGGGTCATGATGAAGTCCGGCAGGGTGTGGTGGGTGTTCACATCGATCGGCTTCGGATAAGCCGCGGTGTGGCAGAAGGACTGCATCACCAGGTCGGCCGAGAAGCCCAGGCAGGCCAGGTCTTTCAGCTCGTCGCGGGTCATCGGGCCGGTGGTGTCCTGGGAACCCACGGTGGTCATCTTCGGTTCGCAGTAGGTGCCCGGACGCACGCCCAGGCCTTCAGCCAGACCGCAGGCGCGACCGACCATCTTCTGCGCCAGGGTGAAACCCTTGCCGCTGTCGACCGGAGCTTCCGGCTTCTTGAACAGGGTGGACGGAGGCAGACCCAGCTCGGCGCGAGCCTTCTCGGTCAGGCCGCGACCCACGATCAGCGGAATACGGCCGCCGGCGCGTACTTCGTCGAGCAGTACGTCGGTCTTCAGCTGGAAGCTGGTGACCAGTTCGTCGCTGCCATGGCGGCGCACTTCGCCCTTGATCGGGTAGACGTCGATCACGTCGCCCATGGCCAGGTTGCTGCAGTCGAATTCGATCGGCAGGGCGCCGGCGTCTTCCATGGTGTTGTAGAAGATCGGGGCGATCTTGGTGCCGAAGCAGAAGCCACCGGCGCGCTTGTTCGGCACGTTCGGGATGTCATCGCCGAAGAACCACAGCACCGAGTTGGTGGCGGACTTGCGCGAGGAGCCGGTACCGACCACGTCACCGACATAGGCGACCGGGTAGCCCTTGGCCTTGAGTTCTTCCATCTGCTTGATCGGGCCGACCGAACCCGGTACGTCCGGGTTGATGCCGTCGCGGGCCATCTTCAGCATGGCCAGGGCGTGCAGCGGGATGTCCGGGCGGGACCAGGCATCAGGGGCCGGCGACAGGTCGTCGGTGTTGGTTTCGCCGGTGACCTTGAATACGGTCAGGGTGACTTTTTCCGGTACGGCAGGGCGGTTCTGGAACCACTCGCCATCGGCCCAGGATTGCATCACGGCCTTGGCGTGCTGGTTGCCGGCCTTGGCCTTCTCGGCCACGTCGTGGAAGGCATCGAACATCAGCAGGGTGTGCTTCAGTTGCTCGGCGGCAACGGAGGCCAGTTCGGCATCGTCCAGCAGTTCAACCAGGGTGGTGATGTTGTAGCCGCCCTGCATGGTGCCCAGCAGTTCAACGGCGCGGGCCTTGGACAGCAGTGGAGAGCTGGCTTCACCCTTGGCCAGGGCAGAGAGGAAGCCGGCCTTGACGTAAGCGGCTTCGTCCACGCCCGCCGGTACGCGGTTGGTGATCAAGTCGACGAGGAATGCTTCTTCGCCTGCGGGTGGGTTTTTCAGCAGCTCGACCAGGCCTGCGGTTTGTTCGGCGTTCAGCGGCTGGGGCACGATACCCTGAGCGGCACGCTCTGCTACGTGTTTGCGATAGGCTTCAAGCACAGTTATTACCCTCATCAGTGGTCCCAAAGGGTTGTCCGGGACGCGATCCAGAAAACAACAAACCAGGCGCTTCGTGGCTTTATGGGCCGCTTAGCCGAGGTTTCGTTGCTCCCTTCCAGAAGCTGCTTTCAAAGTTTTACGCCGGCAGGTCGGGTCTGATGAGGGCTGGTGCGGACGCTTGAAGGATGGCTCAAGGGTCGGCACCAACATCGAACCTGCAGGATAGACTGTGCTCGTGACGCTTTGAAAACAGCTTCCAACGGACATTGGCGCCTATTAAAGGCGGGCCGATTCTACTGGAAAGCTTCGTTAAAGTTAAGTCAAAGCCCCGCCTGATCCGGGGGTGATCTGCCTTAGACAAAGGGCTAAGATGCCAGCCTGTCAGCCAGTGCCCGTTGTCCTCGTTATGTCCAATCAGCGTATCAAAACCCCCTGTGTCGGCCTTTGCTCCACCGTTTACGGTGATCTGGTGTGCCGTGGCTGCAAGCGCTTTCACCATGAGGTGACCCACTGGAACGGTTACAGCGAGGACGAGAAGCAGGCGGTCTGGTCGCGCCTGGAGGCGCTGCTGGTTCAGGTGATGCAGGCCAAGGTGGAAGTGTTCGATGCCCAGCGCCTGCGCATTCAGCTGGAGCAGCGGCAGATCCGTTTCGTGCCGCAGCAGTCACCCTATTGCTGGGCTTACCAGCTGATTGCCCGGGGTGCGCGGGTAATCAGTCAGCTGGATGCCTATGGCATGGCGCTGCTGCCGGAATTTCGCGACTGGGCGCTGCCGGATCTGCGTGATGCCATCGACCGCGAGTTTTTTCTGCTCTCCGAAGCCCACTATGAACGCTACCTGGCGCCGAAGTTTCTCCGTGATGGAGCCTTGCAGCGGTTATAAACGAGAAAAGCCACCGGGTCAGGGTGGCTTTTGGCGACTCGCGAGGGCTGTCAGTGCTGCGCCACCAGTTCCTCCAGGTGAGCGATGATTTCCTCCGGCTTGAGTACCAGGATGTCACTTTCCAGGGAGTCGAGGATGACCTCGGCGGTGTTGCCGATCAGGGCGCCGGACAAACCGGTACGGGCCACGGTGCCGATCACGGTAACGCCAGCGCCGACCTTGTGCGCAACCTGGGGGATCAGCACGTCAGCCGGGCCTTCCACCACGTGCAGGCGTTCATCGGAGATGCCGTACTCGGCCTGGAAGGCCTTGCACTGCTCACGGTAGCGCGCCTCGATGGTTTCCTTGAGCTGGAAGGTCGGATCGGCGGCGGACAGCATGGGGGCCGGGTGGGCGCTGATCACATGGAGGTCGGCCTTGGCCAATGCGGCTATATCGAAACCGTGGCTGACGATGCTGGTGTGCAGTACGCGGTGGTCGGAGTCGGCGTTGCCCACATCCACTGCCGCGAGAATGGCGCTGCCCGCCCAGGGCTTGTCGGTCTTGACCAGCAAGACCGGGCCTGGGCAGTAGCGCAGCAGTTTCCAGTCATCGGGGGTGAGAATGGCCTTTTTCAGCGGGTTGTCCGGGAAGTGTTGCTTGATCACCAGGCCACAACCTTCGGCCTGCTGCACGCTGATGATGGTCTGGTGCAGGCTTTCATGCCAGGCCTGCTGGGCAGAGACGCTATAACCCTCGCCACTGAGCAAGCCGCTCAAGTCCTTGAGGAAGGCGGTGTGATCCTGTTTCTTGTCGCAAACCAGCAGATGCAGGTGCGATTGGGTGACTCCGGCGATCAGCTTGGCGCGCTTGAGGGCCAGGCCTTCCGGCTGATCGGGTTCCATTACCACCAGAATGCTACGAATCGCTTGCATGCTTAACTCCATGTGACAAGGTTGGGCTTGTGTTCACTATAGATGGCTGAATCTGTCTGTGTAGTTGACCAATGTCAACGGGCGCTCTGGTTGTTCGTGCGGGCATTCGTATAATGGCGCTTCAATCCTGCATATCGGCGTAATTGCCTTCAATTTATCGATATTTGCAGGCATGCCTAGTTTGTGCGCAGCCTGGCCGTTGCCGGCTTGCGCTTCTCAGGACAGCCATTTCCATGCAATTCCCCGAAATTCACGACTTTCTTGCGTGCCGCACACCGCATGCCTGGATCGACGCCGCCCTGGCAGATCAGGAAACCTTGCTGATCGACCACAAGAACTGTGAATTCAAGGCCGCGAGCACGGCCCTGAGCCTGATGGCCAAGTACAGCACCTATGTCGATCTGCTCAACGCCATGTCGCGTCTGGCCCGCGAGGAGCTGGTGCATCACGAGCAGGTGCTGCGCATCATGAAGCGGCGCAAGATCGGCCTGCGCCCGGTCTCGGCGGCGCGTTACGCCTCGGGCCTGCGCAAGATCGTGCGCACCCATGAGCCGCACAAGCTGGTGGATACCCTGGTGATCGGTGCCTTTATCGAGGCGCGCAGCTGCGAGCGTTTCGAGGCTCTGGTGCCGCATCTGGATGAGGAGCTGGGCAAGTTCTACTTCGGTTTGCTCAAGAGTGAGGCGCGGCACTTTCAGGGTTACCTGAAGCTGGCCTACCAGTATGGCGATGCCCAGGATGTGGGCCGCGCCGTGGAGCGGGTGAGGGCGCTGGAGCAGGAATTGATCGAGTCGCCAGATACGGAGTTCCGTTTCCACAGTGGCGTACCGACCTGAGGCAGTCAGGTAGCGCCCCAGGGCGCTACCTATGCTCGGCTTACTGCTTGATCTTCAGATCCAGCGCCAGGTCGCGGGCGGCCTTGGTCGCCAGAACCCCCATCAGCTGACCGATCTCACCCTGGCGGCTGCTGGCATCACCGGCGCCCCCCATCATCACGCTGGGTACCGGCGCCTTGGAGGCGGCATCGGCCCAGACCTGGTTGATGGCAATCAGGGCATCCAGCTTCGGCTGCAGGGCGCCGTCCGCCTTGATCACCGCTTCACGGGCATAGGCCTCGGCATCGGCGGTGATCTTCGTGGCATCGGCGGTGATGGCCGCCTTGTCGCGCAGCAGTTCGGCGGTCTGCTTCTCGATCTCGGCGCGGCCCTTTTCCCGCTCGGCGTTGATGATGGCCAGCTGCTTCTCGGTTTCCGCCTGGGTGGTGCGCTCGATCTGGTCGCGCAGGGTTTCCTGGCGGCGGGCTTCCACTTCCTTTTCACCGCGGGCGGTGACCAGCAGCTTTTCTTCCTCTTCCTTCAGGCGGTTCTGCCGGGCCACAGCCAGCTCGGCCAGGGCCTGCTGAACCTTGACCATGCGCTGCTTGTACTGCGGGTTGGGGTCGACGTTGGTGATGCGCGCCTCGACCACTTCCACGCCGTACTTGCGGAACTGCTGCTGTTTGCGCACCGGGATGCCCTTGCTGTCCATGACCTTTTCGGTGATGAACTGGCTGGCATTGTTGTCGCCGAAGTTACCCTGTTCGGTTCCGGCCTGCAGGATCGCGGTCTGGGTCGGCAGATGGCCGCGCGGGCCGCGCACTTCCTTGCGCTTGATCAGGTAAAGGCCGTCGTTGAGCTGGTTTTCGAACTCGGCGGCAAATTCGCTGCGGGCGCCGGCATAGAAATCGTCGGCGCTCATCAGCGAGGCGGTGGCCTGCAGGGTTTCCTTGATGGCCGGCACCAGGGCGGTGGTGATGAAGTTTTCCGGGTTGCGATATTCCTGGGCGATGATCAGGAACTGCTCGCCGGTGGGCAGGCGAAAGCGCGCCGAGGACTCGACCTTGGCGTCGACGTTGCCGAGAAAGACGATGGGAAAGGCTTCGATGGTAGCGCCCAGGGAGTCGTTGTCGCTGTTGTCGTTGATCGCCAAGGCTTCGGTGAGTACCGACTGCACGCTCAGGGCCTTTTTCCAGGCGGTGGCGCGGCCGAACCATTTGGTGGCGTAGCCGACGTCGTCAACGATCTTTTCTTCGCCGAAGATGGTCCGCACATGAGTGGCGAAGCCGGCCTCGTTGTAGAAGAACACGCCATTGAAGGTGACAAAGCCCAGCGCCAGGGCGGCGGCCGGGGCGATGGCGAATTTGAGAAGCTGTTCCTTGTTGATCTGCATGGCTAGTCCTTGCACGGGTGATGGGGGCGCCGATGCTGAGCGTGGCCATCACAGTCGTCAAGATCCGGGCGCATGTGGTTTTGTGCGCGGCATCAAGGAATCAGCGGATCAGAGGGCGAAGGGCGCCTGATGAAAACCCTGCTGGTCCACCTGCAGCGCCCAGCCCTGCTTGTCCCAGTCGCCCAGCACGATACGCCGGGCCGCCTGGCCGTTGATCTGCAGTATGTGGGTAGCGGGGCGGTGGGTGTGGCCGTGGATCAAGGTGCGCACGCCCTTTTCGGTCATCACCCGCAGCACTTCGTCCGGGGTGACGTCGACGATTTCGCTGGCCTTCATCCTTGTTTGCGCGCGGCTTTCACTGCGCAGCTTGCGCGCCAGCTTGTGCCGGGTGCTCAGGGGCAGGTTGCGCAGGATAAACAGCGAAATGGGGTTGCGCAGCCAGCGGCGCAGCTTCATATAGCCGACATCCAGGGTGCACAGGCTGTCGCCGTGCATCAGCAGTACCCGCTCGCTGCCCATTTCCACCAGGCAGGGATCAGGCAGCAGGGTGGCACCGGCTTCGCGGCAGAAGCGCTTGCCAATTAAAAAGTCGCGATTGCCGTGCATCAGATAGACGCGCGTGCCGGCTTCGCTCAGCTCGCGCAGGGCCTGGGCGATTTCGCGCTGGAAGGGGCTGATGGCATCGTCGCCGATCCACACCTCGAAGAAGTCGCCGAGGATATACAGGGCATCGGCCTGGCGGGCGCGGCTGGCGAGAAAATGCAGAAACGCCCGGGTAATGTCCGGGCGCTCCTGTTCAAGATGCAGATCGGAGATCAGTAGGATCACTCAACGATCTCGGCACGCTCGATGATCACATCGTCCACTGGCACGTCCTGATGGCCGGCCTTGCTGGTGGTGGGCACGCCCTTGATGGCGTTCACCACGTCCATGCCTTCCACCACTTCACCGAACACCGCATAGCCCCAGCCCTGTACGGTGGGTGCGCTGTGGTTGAGGAAGCTGTTGTCGGCAACGTTGATAAAGAACTGCGCGCTGGCCGAGTGCGGCTCCATGGTGCGGGCCATGGCGATGGTGCCGACCTTGTTGGCCACGCCGTTGTTGGCTTCATTCTTGATCGGTGCGCGAGTCGGCTTCTGCTGCATGCCCGGCTCGAAACCACCACCCTGGATCATGAAGTTGCTGATCACGCGGTGGAAAACGGTGCCGTCGTAGTGACCTTCTTTCACGTACTGCTTGAAGTTGGCCACGGTCTCCGGGGCCTTGTCTTCGAACAGGTTGAGGGTGATAACGCCATGGTTGGTGTGCAGTTTGATCATCTTTGTATCCGTTATTGGCCGCGAATGGCCCCGAACCGGCGGGTTGCTCTGTCGGGGGCTTGACAGGTTGGTTATCATACGGGCTTTGCCCAAGGCGGCCTACCCTGTGCCGCGCATCTGCCAAGCTAAGGACATCATGAGCAAGCCCACCGTCGAAAAAGCTGCCAACTTCCTGCTGCCCATCGTCCAGTCCGACCTGGACAGCGGCAAGCACGCCAAGATCATCACCCGCTTCCCGCCGGAGCCTAACGGCTACCTACACATCGGCCACGCCAAGTCGATCTGCCTGAACTTCGGCCTGGCCCAGGAATTCGGCGGCGAGTGCAACCTGCGCTTCGACGACACCAACCCGGCCAAGGAAGACCAGGAATACATCGACGCGATCAAGAGCGATGTGCAGTGGCTGGGTTTCCAGTGGGCCGGTGAGGAGCGCTACGCCTCCAACTATTTCGATCAGCTGCACGCCTGGGCCGTGGAGCTGATCAAGGCCGGCAAGGCCTTCGTTTGCGATCTGAATGCCGAAGAGATGCGTGCCTACCGCGGCAGCCTGACCGAGCCGGGCAAGAACAGCCCGTTCCGCGAGCGCTCGGTGGAAGAAAACCTCGACCTGTTCGCCCGCATGAAGGCCGGCGAGTTCGCCGACGGCGCCCGCTCGCTGCGCGCCAAGATCGACATGGCCTCGCCGAATATCAACCTGCGCGACCCGATCCTCTACCGCATCCGCCACGCCCATCACCACCAGACCGGCGACAAGTGGTGCATCTACCCCAGCTACGACTTTACCCATGGCCAGTCGGACGCCATCGAGGGCATCACCCACTCCATCTGCACCCTGGAGTTCGAGGACCATCGTCCGCTCTATGAGTGGTTCCTGACCAACCTGCCGGTGCCGGCCCAGCCGCGTCAGTACGAATTCGCCCGCCTCAACCTGAACTACACCATCACCAGCAAGCGCAAACTCAAGCAGCTGGTGGACGAGAAGCACGTCAGCGGCTGGGACGACCCGCGCATGTCGACCCTGTCCGGCTACCGCCGTCGTGGCTATACCCCGGCTTCGATTCGCAGCTTCTGCGACATGATCGGCGTCAACCGCGCCGGCGGCGTGGTGGATATCGGCATGCTGGAATTCGCCATCCGCGAAGACCTGGACGCCAACGCCGGCCGCGCCATGTGTGTGTTGAAACCGCTCAAGGTGGTGATCACCAACTACCCCGAGGGTAAGGTCGAGAACCTCGAACTGCCGCGCCACCCCAAGCAGGACATGGGCGTGCGCGTGCTGCCGTTCAGCCGCGAGATCTACATCGATGCCAGCGACTTCGAGGAAACCCCGCCGGACGGCTTCAAGCGCCTGATCCCGGGCGGCGAAGTGCGCCTGCGTGGCAGCTATGTGATCCGCGCCGATGAGGCGATCAAGGACGCCGCTGGCAATATCGTCGAACTGCGTTGCAGCTACGACGAAAACACCCTGGGCAAGAACCCGGAAGGGCGCAAGGTCAAGGGCGTGATCCACTGGGTGCCGGCCGCCGAAAGCGTGGAGTGCGAAGTGCGCCTGTACGACCGCCTGTTCCGCTCCGCCAACCCGGAGAAGGACGAGGAGGGCGGCAGCTTCCTCGACAATATCAACCCCAATTCCCTGGTGGTGCTCACCGGCTGCCGCGCCGAGCCATCCCTGGGCGAGGCGCAGCCGGAAGAACGCTTCCAGTTCGAGCGCGAAGGCTACTTTGTTGCCGATCTGAAGGATTCGCAGCCGGGTAAACCGGTGTTCAACCGCACCGTCACTCTGCGCGATTCCTGGGGAGCCTGATCCATGGCGTTGTCCATCTACAGCACCCTGAGCAAGACCAAGGACGTTTTTAAGCCCCTGGAAGGCAACAGCGTGCGCATGTACGTCTGCGGCATGACCGTGTACGACTTCTGCCATATCGGCCACGCCCGCGTGATGGTGGCCTTCGACGTGGTCACCCGCTGGCTGCGCGCGCGCGGCTATGACGTGACTTACGTGCGCAACATCACCGACATCGACGACAAGATCATCAAGCGCGCCCAAGAGAACGGCGAGCCGTTCGAGGCCCTGGTCGAGCGCATGATCGCGGCCATGCACGAAGACGAAGCCCGTCTCAACGTGCTGCGCCCTGACATCGAGCCGCGCGCCACCGGCCATATCGCCGGCATGCACCAGATGATCCAGACCCTGATCGACAAGGGCTACGCCTACGCCCCCGGCAATGGCGATGTTTACTACCGCGTCACCAAGTTCGAAGGCTACGGCAAGCTCTCAAGGCGCAAGATCGACGAGCTGAAGATCGGCGCGCGCATTGAGGTCGACGAGATCAAGCAAGACCCGTTGGACTTCGTGCTGTGGAAGGGCGCCAAGCCGGGCGAGCCGAGCTGGGATTCGCCCTGGGGCAAGGGCCGTCCGGGCTGGCATATCGAGTGCTCGGTGATGTCCACCTGCTGCCTGGGCGAGACCTTCGATATCCACGGCGGCGGCCCGGACCTGGTGTTCCCGCACCACGAGAACGAGATCGCGCAGAGCGAGGCGGCCACCGGCAAGCAGTACGCCAACGCCTGGATGCATGCCGGCGCGGTGCGCGTGGACGGCGAGAAGATGTCCAAGAGCCTGGGCAACTTCTTCACCATCCGCGAGGTGCTGGAGAAGTACCACCCGGAAGTGGTGCGTTACCTGCTGGTGTCCAGCCACTACCGCAGCCCGATCAACTACTCCGAAGACAGCCTCAAGGAAGCAAAGGGCGCCCTGGAGCGCTTCTACAACGGCCTCAAGGGGCTTCCAGAGGTTGCGCCTGCCGGTGGCGAAGCCTATGTGGAACGTTTTGGCGCGGCGATGGACGACGACTTCAACTCGCCGGAAGCCTGCGCCGTGCTGTTCGAGATGATCCGCGAGGTCAATCGTCTGCGTGAGTCGGACGAGCAGGCCGCTGCTGGCCTGGGCGCCCAGCTCAAACAGCTGGCCAGCGTGCTCGGCGTACTGCAGCTGGAGCCGGATGCGTTCCTTCAGGCTGGCGCCGCCGGCAAGGTCGATGCCGCCGAAGTGGAAGCCCTGATCGCTGCGCGCCTGCAGGCCCGCGCCGACAAGAACTGGGCCGAATCCGACCGCATCCGCGACCAGCTCGCCGCCATGGGCGTGGTGCTGGAGGATGGCAAGGGCGGCACCACCTGGCGACTGGCCGAATAAGCCGGGTGCTGGAAGTGAAAAAGCCGCTAAGTGATTAGCGGCTTTTTATTGCGTGCAAGGGGGTGGCGCAGAATAGCGGCGGGAAACCGGCAGCAAATGACCATGCGCAGAGGCGGTGGGCAAATAAATATTGCCCACCCTACGCCACCCTTGAGTTTGCGTAGGGTGGAAAGCCGTAAAGCGTTTTGCACCGCTGTATGTCCGGGCTGAATTGGTGAGGCGATTGGCAGGAAGCGGCCAGAAGCGGACATTCAAAGTGAGTGCCAAACAAGGGGTGATTCAGTGTCAATATAAAAAATCTTTTTTGTTATAAGCAGCCCAAGAAAATATCAAAAAGTCCTCACTGCAGGAGCAGCGATTCCATATCTTTAGTTAATAAATCCGCTATATGTCGGGATCAGCTGTTATTAAGAACCAGACTTTGCTTTTTTGATCAGCGAATCCAACTCTGTATCAATCGGCATCTTTTTGAACGGGCTGACATTTGATCCTCCAGTATTCCCTAATGGCACCAAACCTAGCGGAGTTACAACGGCGGCCCCGAGAATACGGATTATTTGACCAAAAAATTCTCTTATTGAGTTATTACGGAAGGCCCATATCAACATCAGAAAATGAACCTTGACATGCCAAAATGTAGACTCTTGGCCAAGTACATGGGCACGCTCAAGATGAATGAACTCAGACTGATAGTCTCCCACTGCTCTAGCATTCTTGGCTCTTGCTATTTCATATTTAATACACGAAGCTATTTTTTGTGAAAAATAATGCTGCATAAAATCTCCGAAATAACGAAAGCTGACATAGATATCTGAGCGCGAAATGCAACTGGATAAATATCCTGCCCAGATATTGTATAAAGGCGATGGCCAAAATTTACCTTTTTGATCGACAAATAGCCGGGTTGGTCATGCCAAAACTTAGTAAGTTCCCGCCATTGATAACGCATGTATAATCTTTGCCATCCCGCGCCCTTAAGGCCACATAAGTATCGGTTCCGTTAATGCGCTTATCCATAATCTGAAGCTCACTCACTGGATACCCTAATCCACCCGCTGACGTTGACAAAATGTCACTGTTACTGAGTATATTTGTGCTCGCTGCAATTGAAGAGCAACCAACCATTATTTTTGCAACCGCTATGGCAGTCACTATCATAAAAAATGAACGCACAACTTAGTCTCCATAAAATGACAAAAATGACATGGCAGTCTTCGCAGGAGACTCCACCATAGGCAAGTGGCCAACATTCTTAATTATTTCAATTTTTGCATGTGGAATTGCATTTTTTAAAGCCAAAGAACCTGACCAATGTAAAACCCTATCTCTCTCGCCCCAAGAAATAAGCACTGGTCTTTTATAAGATGCGAGGACTTTATCCAGCGGCAGTTCTGGGTGTGGCGTTCCACGCTTCATTCTATGTATCTGATCGAATGCTTTCTCATTCACATCAACGTTTAACTCAGACTCAGCAGCCAAATGATCTAGGATCGGTGAAGGAATATAGGGCGGGTTAACAAATAAGTAATCCAGTAACTCTGCAAACTCTCTGCTGGTTCTCGGCAAAATAGGTGGATGCCCACCTTTTTGGGTGAGCTCAAACATTTCGCTCAACTCTGAACCATGAATGCCAAACGGACTAATTAGCCATAAGCTCTGAACATTTTCAGGGTATTTTGCAGCGAAATTACCTGCAATATATCCACCCATTGAGTTGCCTGCCATATTAAAGTTATCTATGTTTAACGCATCAACTATCAACCTGAGCCTTTCAACCTGAGTACGAACGTCATAATCTAGATCAGGACTCTTTGTGCTATTGCCAAATCCTGGCAAATCAATCGCCACCACATCAAAGTTTTTTACAAGGTATCTCGAAATGCGATTCCAGTTATCTTTATTTGCTCCAAAGCCATGAAGCAAAATTAAAGGGCGGCCACTTCCTCCGCGAAGATACTCAACTTCCAACCCATCTAGTTCTAGTCGTTTTAGTTCAAGCCCGGCATAGACACGCTCAACGCCAACAATGTAGCTATATAGCTTTGAGTCTGGAACAACCAGATAAGCAAGAATTGCTATTACTACAATTGCCGAAGCTGAGGCTAATATATTTTTTACCATTTCACCTCCCGGCTCAGGATAAAAACCAAAAAATCAGATATGTGCGCTGAGAGCCTGATAGATCTTATTGCCCCTCAGGACAGAAAAGGCACATAATGCTGGACATTAATCAAGCACAATTATGCCTGTATCTTTCCATGGTTTTTTCATCTGGCATGGGTTGAGTCAGCACAAAATAGGGTTTCGCCAGGTTGGGATTGAAGGCATACGTATAATGTGGAACTTTATTTGTAGAGTGTATTGAATACTTTCCATACTTCTTGTCCAGTTCGATATTGAGCCTGCTCAACTCATCGCGAGTTTGAGATGGGAAAACCTGGGCAATACCCGCAACCTTCCAATTCCCAGCCGTATCAAGTTGCAATGTGAATTGTGTTTGCACACCTGCTGGTTCAAGCGTCTTTCCGATCATGCTTCTAGGTGAGCATGCTTTGCTCACTGCAGGCAACATCATAAGTATTCTATTATCAAATCGACCCTGTAAAAGTGGCATAGCCAACTCTGCCGGGTACCTTGGGTAGGTAGCATCTAATTTTCGCTTCTGGCGCGGGGATAATTGGCGACCAAATGACTCGACAGGTTCGTACCTGAACGCTTTAACCGCATTTATTGAATCCCCCAGGCAAACCCCCTCTACACATGGACGAGCTTGGGCATCGAACGGGAAAAGCACAAAAGTCATTAACGCGGCGCAATATGAAACTGCATAAGTTTTCAACTTACCAGCCCTCCATAAGCCCTTTAAGTTCATTTATGGTTCGCCTTACCTCATATACGGTAGATTTGGCTTCGCGAGCAGTCTGTGTAATATCTTGTACTGTTTCCACAGTGTCCCGAACGGTTATGCCAGCATCAGGATTATTTGATGAGCCTGCACTTTCTTCATTTAGCCTCGACTGCTGACTTTGCTCAGGCAGAGGCGCATGGTTACCAAACTGGCCGCTATTGCTGGCACAGCCACCCAGAATAAGTTGAACGCTAAAGATAAAGGCAAAAGCATGTTTTTTCATTTTAAAACTCCTTTTTTGACAAAGTTAAGCCCAAATAAATAACTTCCATTTAGAAGATATTTCTTGTGCTCTATTTATGTTTGACTGGATGCTAAATCAGACTGGCCTAGGCGTAGAGAATCAGTAATTAATTTCAGTAATTAATATTTCGCGCAATAATAAAAGTACGGAAATCTTTACCTTTACTTCCGTGGCGCTCTGCAGAAATGATCTCTAAACCAGCTTTTTTCATGGCATCCTGTAACTGCGCAGCAGTGAAACACAAAACAGGTGGAGCTTTTCCTACAACTCGCATCAGCGGCAAGGCAATTTTTGGTATAAGGGGGTTCATCTCATTCAGGCAGGGTGTCTTGGAGATTAGTAAGCCACCTGGTTTCAGAGACTTGACTACCGATTTAAGCGTCTGAGATAAACTCGACACTAAATGCAGCATGTTAAATGCTAAGACAACATCGTAAGCATTATCTTCTGATAAAGATCCATCAGCGTCTGCCAGATTGAAATCTAGTTGTGGCGCCGGGTGGCTAGCGAGTTTCTCCCGAGCGATGGCAATCATCTGTTTGGATATATCTGTGGCCACCAATCGTCGCGTGGCAGGAGCCAATCGCAGTGCGGTTGATCCTGTGCCACAACCGATCTCCAGCACCTCATACTCCGTTGACAGCGTTTCTTTTACGCGCTGCAACGTCCTTTCATAACCACCCAGGTCAGCAATAGGATCACTCGCATATTTGCGTGCAACTCGATTCCAGAAGCGTGCTTTGTTGGCCATGGCAGCAGAGGTTGTATCTTCAGAACCTCGGTCGCTGGGAGAGATGAGAGGTGAGTACATGGGCGTGCATCCTTTGCATGGATATATAGCGAAACCCGACAACAGGGTTGATACTATCCCGGCTAATCACCCGACGGTATTGAGATAAATTGCAGAGAGCATATGCATTTACGCATGGATAAGGTCGACTGGAATCAGCTACGAGCTTTTCTGGAGACAGCAGAAGCCGGCTCGTTGTCGGCAGCAGCGCGCAAGCTCGGGCAGACGCAACCCACTCTCAGTCGTCAGGTCGCCGCGCTTGAACAGAGCCTAGGAGTGACGCTCTTCGAGCGGGTAGGCAAAGCCATGGTGCTGACGTCAACGGGCAGTGAGCTATTGGTGCATGCACGTCTGATGGGAGCTGCGGCTAGAGACCTGGGTCTCTCTGCTAAAGGTCGCTCGGAATCTCTAGAGGGCGTTGTTTCGGTATCGGCTTGTGACGGGATTGCATCCTACCTGCTCCCCAAAATCTTGCTTCGGCTCCGCAAGTTCGCGCCTGGAATATTTGTGGATGTTGTTCCAACGGATGGCCTCAGTGACTTGCTTCGTCGTGAGGCAGACATTGCCATCCGCCATGTTTCGCCCACGGAACCTGAGCTAATTGGCCGATTGGTTCGCAATGCATCTGGATATTTTTATGCTTCAGAGAGTTGGGTGCGTGAAAATGGCCATCCACGCACGGCTGCTGATATCGCACAACATGATTTTATTGGCGCAGACCGATCCGGAAATTATCTGGCCTTCCTGCAAGCTCATGGTCTGCCAGTAACAGCCGCTAATTTCCGCTGTTTTGCAGATAACACCGCGACTCATTGGGAAATGGTACGCCACGGTTTTGGAATAGGTGCTCAGATTGAGGATATTGCTAATGACACCGCAGGTGTTGTCCGTGTGCTTGAGGACGTGCCACCAGTACCATTTCCGATCTGGCTGGTTACCCACAGGGAGTTACGCACAGCTCGATGCATACGTATAGTTTTTGATCTGCTTTGTGATGCTCTTGCACGCTGATACTGAAACTATATTCGCCAACATTAATTTTCATCGAATTTTGGCTGGCCTGACAGCCGCCATGAAGAGATTACCTGCTGGTCTTAGACAAGTGTGTGCCTTATAAAACTGTCGCAAAAATTTAAAATATCACCAAGCCTTCATGCTCCCTGAAACAACGCGCCAATCATCACCAAACCGATACCAGACACGTATATAACGGATCTTTTGATTTTTAGTAACCCCGTCTATGATAGATGTAACATCCATGAGAGTGGATACGACAGCAGCGTATTCAAAACACTGACTCCACCGATTAATCACATTCATCTTGGTTATAGAAAAGTTTGGCGACTTGTGCAAATTTAAATCATCCACTTTACTGACTAGCGTTCCATCGAGGGCTGTAAACGACAGGGAATTGTCGAGAAGTAGAGATAGCTCATCGGTATCTCCTTTGAGTTGAGCTATTCTCAAGCGCTCTTCGACTTTGCTAATATCGAATTCATTACTCATCTATATGCTCGTTATGTGATGCTAAACAACCCTAGGGCGGTCTGAATAAATATATAAATCAACCCAGTGCTAAACTTGGCATGCTGGAAGCAAGTAAAACATCATAGAAATCTCCTTTGCTGAGAGTTTGTTAGCGCCTATCAATCTGAATTGCAGTTGTGGTACAAAAGAACTGGTTAGCTTTGCGTATTGCGCTAATCATCTACTCGGATAAGTCAGTAGAAAACAGTCGTCATATTCCCGTGGTCAAACACCAGGCTTTGGTGTTTGTGCCGCAACCTATTCTAGGAGTTTATACGCATTAAAGCCGTGGGCAGATTACACCGCTCGCTTATAGAAGATCAGGTCTACAACACTTTGGTTGGCATGCTTGAACAGGTCTTTTCAGAAGCGCGAATTTAGTTTTAAGGAAGTAAATATTTATTTTCTGCATGATCACTATGATGATGTCGATTGAGTATGCCGAACACCTGCCTTAAGTTGATCAGAGACGTAAGCCAGCAATGCAACTGATGGTATCTCTACGAAAAACAATTTGGCATTGCTATTTTTGTAGATAACTTATGCATTTGCGTATCAATAATATCTATTTCGTAGACGCATCCGACCGTCTGCTTCTGGCCGCTTTCTGCCATTCGTTCCAGGCAGCGTCTGATCAAAAAACCTGAACCAACCGAAAATCCGATGGGTATCGTTTTACTCAACCCATCCTACGCTGCTACTGATGGCGTCAACGCCCCATACAGAGACAAAAAAGCCGCTGAATTCAGCGGCTTTTCCGTATGCGTTATCAGCTGCGTGCCAGCGGCGGGGTGCGCGGCGGGATCTGGCGTTTATTACCTAGGGACTCAAAGGCCGCCCCCAGGCTAAGCAGGTTATTGTCATCGTAGGCGCGGCCGGCGAAGGTCAGGCCGGCGGGCATGCCGATATCGGTCATGACGCCCATGGGTACGGTGACAGTCGGTACACCCAGGTGGCGGATGGCCAGGTTGCCGTTGGCCACCCAGACGCCGTTGCTCCAGGCGATATCGGCCGATTGTGGATTGATATCGGCATCGGCCGGGCCCACGTCGGCCACGGTGGGGAAGAGCACGGCGTCCAGTTTAAGTCCATCCATCCAGTCTTCCAGGTCCAGCTTGCGGGTCTTTTCCAGGCCGCGCAGGCCGTCGGGCAGGGTTTCGATCTGCTCCCAGCTCTTCAGGCCACGCTTAGCCATATTCACGTATTCGTCCATGCCGGCGGCCAGGTCGCCCTCGCGGTTGGGCAGGGTGCCCGGGTCGTGGGGGAATATCTGCGGGCCGTCGACGTCGGCCAGGCGGTTGAGCTTGGGGTCGCCATTGGCCTGTAGGAAGTCGTCGAAGGCCCAGCCGGACAGCTCCCACAGCTCGTCATGCAGGAACTCGGGGGTGACGATGCCACGGTTGAATACGGTCGGCGCGCCGGGGCGGTCGCCTTCGCAGTTGGACACCAGGGGGAAGTCCACCTCGATCACTTCGGCGCCGGCCGCTTCCAGGGTCTGGCGCGCCGCCTCCCACAGCGCGATCACGCTGGCACGGGTGTGGATGCGCTGGCCGGTGGGGCCGCCGATACCGGGGTTTTCGCTGGTGCCGGCCAGTTCGTCCTTGTTGATAAACATCTTCGGCACACCCAGGCGCTTGCCCTTGAGCGAATCGGCCGTGGCGGCCAGGGCCAGGTAGGAGGCCGGGCGTGCTTCGGAGGGTTTGGGAATCGGCACCCAGGGCTGCAGGCGCCACAGATCGCCGCGCTTGTCGGCGTCATCGGCCACCACCACATCGAGCACCTCCAGCAGGTCGGCCATGGTCCGGGCGTAGGGCACCACCACGTCCATGGTCGGGGTCAGCGGCCAGTTGCCACGCACCGAGATCACCCCGCGCGACGGGGTGTAGGCGCACAGGCCGTTGTTGGCAGCCGGGCCGCGGCCGCTGGACCAGGTTTCCTCGGCCAGGCCGAAGGCGGCAAAGCTGGCGGCGGTGGCGGTGCCGGCGCCGTTGGACGAGCCGGAGGCGAAAGGCGCGGTGAGGTAGGCGGCGTTGTACGGGCTTTCGGCGCGGCCGTAGACGCCGCGCTGCATGCCGCCGTTGGCCATGGGCGGCATATTGGTCTTGCCCAGGCAGATGGCGCCGGCGGCGCGCAGGCGCTCGACGGTAAAGGCATCGCGCTGGGCCACTAGGTCCTTGAAGGCCGGGCTGCCGGAGGCGGCGGTCAGGCCCTTGACCAGGTAGCTGTCCTTGGCGGTGTAGGGGATGCCGTCGAGATGGCCGAGGCTTTCACCACGGGCGCGGCGGGCGTCGGAGGCCTCGGCTTCCTTGAGCGCGTCGGGGTTGCGCACCACCAGGGCATTGAGGCGGGTCGGGCTGTCGGGGCCGTCGTAGGCATCGATGCGGGCGAAGTAGGCCTGAACCAGCTCGACGGCGGTGGTGCGACCCGACTCCAGCGCGGTGCGCAGTTCGGCGATGGAAACTTCGGTGACTTCGATCATGGTGCCAACTCCTGCTACAGGTGATGCGAGGCTGCGTTCAGGCGAGTGCCTGAGCTTTAATTCGATATTTATCGATAAAATATACCTGTGCGTGCATCAATGAAAAGAATTTTTTAAATTTACGCGGATTAATATCAGTTTAAGTGCCTCGCTTGCTGGAGCGGGCGCATTGCTAGGGGCGAGATCATCCTGCCACGTCCGGCATCTGCAGGCACAAGGGCACCAATCACTTAGCTTAGGCGCTGTGGTAAGGCCGGGCGGACAGAGATGGTCGACGTGGGCTGTGGGCAGATGTCGGTGCGCGCGGCGCACCCTACATTCAGGGCCGCCGAGCTAGGTGAGGGGCTCGTTACTGACGCCATGGGGCACATGGCCGGTGGGAACGACCTTGCTGGCTTTTTCGCAGTGGCCGGTCTGGTCGTCGAAGAACACGTCGGCGCCGAAGGTTTCCAGGATGGCGGCTTTCTCCAGGCCGCCGAGGAAAAAGGATTCATCCAGGCGGATATTCCATTCGCGCAGGGTGCGGATCACCCGTTCGTGGGCCGGGGCCGAGCGGGCGGTGACCAGAGCGGTGCGGATCGGGCACTGCTCCTCGGGGAACTCCTGCTGCAGGCGGTGCAGGGCGGCAAGGAAGGGCTTGAACGGGCCGCCGCCGAGCAGCTCGCGGGCGGACTGGCGTTCGTGGCTCTGGAAGGCCTCCAGGCCGGCCTGCTGGTAGACCCGCTCGGATTCGTCGGAGAACAGCACGGCATCGCCGTCGAAGGCGATGCGCAGTTCGTTGCTGGCGGCGCGGCGAGCGCCGCCGGAGAGAATGGTGGCTGCGCCAAAGCCCGAGCGCAGGGCACTGCGCACATCTTCGGCATGGGTGGAGAGAAACAGGTGGCTGCCGAAGGCGGCCAGGTAGGGGTCGGGGCTGCGCCCGCCGACAAAGGCGGCGCGGGAGATGGCCAGGCCGTAGTGCTGGATCGAGTTGAAGGCGCGCAGGCCGGTGTCGGCGCTGTTGCGCGACACCAGAATCACCTCTACCCGCTGCTGCTCCAGGGCCTTGTTCAGGGCCAGGAGCTTTTCCACCAGGGGGAAGGCGTCGCCGGGGGCGAGAATCTCGTCCTCGTGTTCGATCTGGTACTGGCGGTAGGCCTCGACACCCTGGCTTTCGTAGATTTTGTGGCTTTCGCTCAGGTCGAACAGCGCCCGGGAGGAAATCGCCAGCACCAGTTTGTCGCCTAATCCCTTGCTCATGCGGGGTTCCTATCGCGGTCGTTGTTCGAGAAAGCGTAGCGCCTGGTAGAGCATCTGGGTGCGCGGCATGGCGCAGCCGGCCTGAGCCGCGGCGGCCAGGGGCGCAGCATAGATGGCATGCAGCTCCATGGGCCGGCCCAGGGCGAAGTCGTGGTACATGCTGGGCAGGTAGTCGGGCATGCGGTCGGTGGCCGCCAGCAGCTTGCCGGCAAAGCCCGGCGGCAGGCTGTGGCCGCAGGCCGTGGCGGCGTCCACCACCTCCTGCATGATGGCTTCGATCAGGGTGCGGCTGTCGGGATTGCGCATCAGATCGGTGGTGTGGCTGTTGAGCAGCACCGACAGGCCATTATAGGGCACGTTCCACACCAGCTTCTGCCAGCGCGCCTGTTCCAGCTCGGCCATGGCGATGGAGTCCAGGCCGGCCTGCTTGAACAGGGCGACGCCGGCTTCCAATAGGCCCTGGCGCTCGTCGGCCGAGATCTCGGGGCCGGAGTGATAGCCCAGGTTGATGGCGCCCAGGGACTGGTGTTCGATCACCCCGGGGGCGCTGCGGTGCACGCAGATATAGCAGAGGCCGCCGAGCAGGTGCAGGTGATCCGGCAGCAGGGGGCGCAGTTCGTCTTCCACTGCCAGGCCGTTCTGCAGCAATACCACCTTGGCTCCGGGGGCGGCGACCTGGGCGATCAGCGGCGCCAGTTCGGCGTTGCTGGTGGTCTTGGCACCCACCAGCAGCCAGTCGCAGGGCGGCATCTCGGCGGCGCTGCGGTAGGCCTGTACCGGCTGCAGGCGCAGGGCGCCATGCACCGCGCTATTGAGTTGCAGGCCCTGACGGGCCACGGCGTCGAACTCGCTGCGCAGCAGAAAATGCACATCGAAGCCGGCCCGGGCCAGCAGCAGGCCGTAAAAGCCGCCAATGGCACCAGCGCCGATAATGCCGATGCGGGGGGATGCACTCATCAGGGAAGCTCCTCAGCCGGGCCCGCCAGGGCGTGCTCCAGCGCTTGGGTAAGGTCGGCGGCGCGCAAGCGGCAGTGCAGGGCGCCATAAAACTGTCCTTCATGGACCACGAACAGGGCAGGCAGGCTAAGTACGTCGTAACGCGTCACTAAACCGCCGTTACGCCCGGCATCAATCCAGGCCAGGCGCGCCAGCGGCAGGCTCAAGTTCGGCAGTTCGCGGCGGGCCCAGCGGCAACTGGCACAACCTATGCTCGTAAAGATCAACAGCGATGTACCGGGTAGGACCAGCAAATGGTGATCCGCATCCAGATCGGTCAGTTCCAGCTCAGTCACTATACTGTTCTTAGTGGTAGCCATTTAATGGCATCGAAGGGGGTTTGAGATGCGTCATTTTCTGCGCCATCCCAGTGATATGCCGGTGGAGCTGGTGGTGCGCAAGCAGCCGCCCGTCCCCAAGCAGCACCTGAACAATATCAGCCTCGGGGGTGTGGCGTGCAACTCCAAGCGCGCCTTTCGCCGCGGTACGGCGGTGGAATTGCGCATCCCGGTGTTTGGCGAGCATGCCCGCTACCCCGGCGTGGTGGCCTGGTGTCGCAAGCAGGAGAACGAGTACCTGGTGGGCATTGCCTTTGTCGATGAGGACACCCTGTTCCGCGCCCGCATGGTCGAGCAGGTCTGCCAGATCGAACACTATCGTCATCAGCGCGAGCAGGAGCTGGGCTGCAGCCTGTCGGTGGAGACGGTGGCCCAGGAGTGGATTGCCCAGCATGCGGCGGAGTTTTCCCAGGCACGCTTGAGCTGATACCTCTGTGCATCCCCTGGGCAATTCGCGAGCCCGCCAATAAGCGCTAATGCGCCTGTAGACGTTAAGCCCATTGTTCCGCCGGCCCTTACGCGCTAAGGTTCGGCTTCCCCGTTGTGCTCATATTGCTGTGCTCCGCCACACGGGGTTCGCTGGGGGCCGGCACCCGTGACCTGATGACTCTGAAAGATGAATAGCACGATGGCTGATTTACCGATTGATGACCTGAACGTTGCCTCCAACGAAACCCTGATCACCCCTGCCCAGCTCAAGCGCGAGATTCCGCTGACTGACGTTGCCCAGCGTACCGTGGTCAGTGGCCGTGAGGTGATCCGCAATATTCTCGATGGCAAGGACCACCGCCTGTTCGTGGTGGTGGGGCCGTGCTCGATCCACGATATCAAGGCCGCCCACGAGTATGCCGAGCGCCTCAAGGCCCTGGCCGCCGAGCTGTCGGACAGCCTCTATCTGGTGATGCGCGTGTATTTCGAGAAGCCGCGCACCACCGTGGGCTGGAAGGGGCTGATCAACGACCCTTATATGGATGACTCGTTCAAGATCCAGGACGGTCTGCATATCGGTCGCCAGTTGCTGCGCGACCTGGCGGAAATGGGCCTGCCCACCGCCACCGAGGCCCTGGATCCGATCTCCCCGCAGTACCTGCAGGATCTGATCAGCTGGTCGGCCATCGGCGCGCGTACCACCGAATCCCAGACCCACCGCGAAATGGCCTCGGGCCTGTCCTCGGCGGTCGGCTTCAAGAACGGCACTGATGGCGGCCTGACCGTGGCTATCAACGCCCTGCAGTCGGTCTCCAGCCCGCACCGTTTCCTCGGCATCAACCAGGAAGGTGGTGTCTCCATCGTTACCACCAAGGGCAATGCCTACGGTCATGTGGTGCTACGTGGCGGCAACGGCAAGCCGAACTACGACTCGGTCAGTGTGGCCATTTGTGAGCAGGAACTGACAAAAGCCGGCATCCGCCCGAACATCATGGTCGACTGCAGCCACGCCAACTCCAACAAGGACCCGGCCCTGCAGCCGCTGGTGATGGACAACGTGGCCAACCAGATCCTGGAAGGCAACCAGTCCATCGTCGGCCTGATGGTGGAAAGCCACCTGGGTTGGGGCAACCAGTCCATTCCCAAGGATCTCAGCCAGCTCAAGTACGGCGTGTCCATCACCGATGCCTGCATCGACTGGGACACCACCGAGAAGACCCTGCGCGGCATGCACGCCAAGCTCAAGGATGTGCTGCCCAAGCGCCAGCGCGGCTGATTGCAGCAGCGGTAACAAAAACGGGCTTATGCATCCGCATAAGCCCGTTTTTTATTTGCACCTGTCACTTGCTGGTTGCCTCGGTGCGCGCGGCGCACCCTACGAGCGCTACCCATCAAGCATCAGGCCCGGCGCTTGCCCCAGTTAAGAATCGCCAGGGTCAGTAGGCCCGCGACTATCCCCCAGAACGCCGAGCCCACACCGAGCAGACTCATGCCCGAGGCGGTGACCAGAAAGGTGATCAGCGCCGCTTCCCGCTCGTCCGGCTCGCTCATGGCCTGGGTCAGGCCACCAATGATTGAGGCGAACAGCGCCAATGCCGCAATGGACAGGATCAGCGCCTTGGGCAGGGCGGTGAACAGGGCGGCCAGGGTGGCGCCGAATATCCCGGCTATAACGTAGAACACGCCGCACCAGATAGCGGCGGTGTAGCGTTTTTTCGGGTCTTCATGGGCTTGCGGGCCGGCGCAGATCGCCGCACTGATGGCGGCCATATGGATGCCGTGGCTGCCAAAGGGGGCCAGCAGGATAGAAGTCAGGCCGGTCGTGGTCAGCAGTGGGCTGGCCGGCACGTCATAACCGTTGGCGCGCAGCACCGCCATGCCCGGCAGGTTCTGCGAGGCCATGGCGACGATAAACAGTGGAATGCCGATGCTGATCATCGCCGCCAGGGAGAAGGCCGGTGTGGTCCACTCAGGCGTCGCCAGTTCCAGCTGGAAATCGCTGAAATCCAGCAGGCCGAACACAGCCGCCAGCAGGCTGCCGACAATCAACGCGGCCAGCACCGCGTAGCGTGGCCACAGGCGTTTACCGAACAAATAGGCCAGCAGCATCGCTATGACGAGTACGGGCTGCTGTTCGGCGGCGCCGCAGATTTCCAGGCCGATCTTGAACAGCACGCCGGCCAGCAGGGCGGCGGCGATGGAGGCGGGGATACGGCGCATCAGGCGATCGAAGGTGCCGGTCAGGCCGATCAGCACGATCAGCGCCGAGGCGAAGATATAGGCACCGATGGCCTCGCCGTAGGTCACGCCGGGCAGGCTGGTGATCAGCAGGGCGGCGCCGGGGGTCGACCAGGCGATCATGACCGGCGCCCGGTAGCGCAGCGACAGGCCGATACAGCACAACCCCATACCGATCGATAGCGCCCAGATCCACGAAGAAATCTGCCCACTGCTGAGGCCGGCGGCCTGGCCGGCCTGGAACATCAGCACCAGGGAGCTGGTGTAGCCGGTGAGCATGGCAATAAAACCGGCCACTACCGCCGAGGTGGAGGTATCTGCCAGTGGCCGTAAACGGGGTTGAGACAGGTCGTGCATCAGAGCAATCCAGTGTCGGCGAAGATGGGGTAGAGCGAGGCCAGCAGCAGCAGGGCCATGCCGATATTGAAAACACGCAAGCGACGCGCATCCTGCAACCAGTTGCGCAGAAGGCTACCTACAACGGTCCAGACACTCATGGTCGGGCAATTGACCAACGCAAATAGCGCTGCAATCAGCAGTACGTTGGTTATGAAATTGTCTTGCGGGGTATAGGTGGTGATCGCACCAATCGCCATGATCCAGGCTTTCGGGTTGACCCATTGAAAAGCCGCGGCCTGCAGGAAACTGAGCGGTTTGCCGCTGGCAGAGGCTTGACTGCTAGGCGCGCCGGCATTGGCGATCTTCCAGGCCAGGTACAACAGGTAGGCCGCTCCGACATAGCGCAACAGGGTATAGAACACGGGCACCTGTTCAAACAACTGGCCGAGCCCCAGGCCTACCGATAGCACCAGCAGCATCAGTCCCAGGCTGATGCCCAGCATATGCGGCAAAGTCCGTCGTAGCCCGAAGTTAGCCCCAGAGGCGAGCAGCATGGTGTTGTTCGGCCCAGGCGTCACCGAGGTGACGAAGGCAAAGGCGATAAAGGCGATCAGCAGTTCTGGGGTCATGGTGGCGGCACTCGGGGACAGTGCTGATCAGCCTAAGGGGCGCGGGGCGGGGCGTCGCCGTACAGCGAGGCGGGCAATGGGCATAACAGTTTTAAAGTGTTTTTAGAAAAGATCGGTACAGTTTGTCTGGAGCAGCAGTACAGTCCGGAATTCCTGCCATGCACCTGCCTGATGCCAGGTCGAGCACTCGCAGGAGTCAGCTTGCTGGCGATCCACACCTTATAAAGCTTCGCCAGCAAGCTGGCTTCTACAGAGAAATATTCAGCGCCCGGCCAGTGCCTGGTTGACCTTGAGCCAACCCTGCACCGCTTCCTCATCCACCTCGCTAAAGGCGCGCTGCAGCAGTCTGGCCTGTTCGCGGCGCAGGGCCAGTTCCAGCTTGGCGCCCTCGCTGGTAAAGCCCAGCAGGCGCTTGCGCTTGTCGTCCTCGGCGGCAAGGCTCTGTACCAGGTTCATTTCCAGCAACTGGCGCAGCGGCGTATTGAGCGCCTGCTTGCTGACCCCCAGATAACCGAGCAGCTCTTTTATGCTCAAGCCCGGGTACTTGGCGATAAAGAACAGGATGCGGTGATGCACCCGCGACAGGCCGCGACGCGCCAGCATTTCATCAGGTTTGGCGGTAAAGGCCTGGTAGCCGAAGAAGAAGGCCTCCATGGCGGCCTGCTGGGCAGTCGGATTCTTGATCGCCTGCCACCCATGCTGGCTACTGTGCTGGTCGTCGCTGTGCGCTGTTAAAAACTTCTCGGGGAAATTTTTTAGGTCAGCCATATTGACGTATCTCCGGGCGGCATCGTAGTTTCGGTCAAACAGTTTGACCTATTTTTATTTGCCTTTGCTACCGGTGAGATCCATGGCCTTCTCCGAACGTGTTGCCCGCCTGAAAAGCTCCCTGATCCGTGAAATCCTTGCCGCGGCGCAGCGTCCGGAAGTCATGTCCTTCGCCGGTGGCCTGCCCGCTGAGCCGATGCTGCCCAAGGTGGATTGGGCCGAGATGCCGGCCAGCATGGGCCAGTACGGCATGAGTGAAGGTGAGCCGGCGCTGCGTGAGGCCATCGCCGCCGAGGCCCGCGCCCTGGGCGTGCCCTGCGAGGCCAGTCAGGTGCTGATCGTCAGCGGTTCGCAGCAGACCCTGGATCTGGCCAGCAAGTTGTTTATCGACCCGGGCACCGAAGTGCTGCTGGAGGCGCCAACCTACCTGGCCGCGCTGCAGGCCTTCCAGCTGTTCGGCGCTGACTGCATCGCCGTGCCCCAGGAAGCCGATGGCCCACAGATCGACGCCCTGCGCCAGCGTCTGCAGAACCACAAGCCGGCCTTCGCCTACCTGATCCCGACCTTCCAGAACCCCTCGGCGGTGCGTTACAGCGAAGCCAAACGCGACGCGGTGGCGGCGCTGCTCGACGAGTTCGGCGTGACCTTGATCGAGGACGAACCCTACCGCGAGCTGGTGTTCGATGAGGGCAGCGCGACCCCTATCGTCAGCCGCCTGCAGAAGGCCAGCTGGATCTACACCGGCACCGTATCCAAGACCCTGTTGCCGGGCCTGCGTGTTGGCTACCTGATCGCCACGCCGGATCTGTACCCCTACCTGCTGCGCCTCAAGCAGTCGGCGGACCTGCACACCAACCGTATCGGCCAGTGGCAGGCGCTGCAGTGGCTGGGCAGCGAGCAATACCGAGGCCATCTGGCCGAGCTGCGCGACTTCTACCGCATCCGCCGCGATGCCATGCAGGCGGTGCTGGAGGAACATTTCAGCGACCTGGCCGATTGGCAGGTGCCCCAGGGCGGGCTGTTCTTCTGGCTGACCCTCAAGCAGCCGCTGGATACCCGCACCCTGCTGGCCCCGGCCCTGGCGCAGAACGTGGCCTTTATGCCGGGCGAGCCGTTCTTTATCGACCCGGATGCCCATCCGGGCCATCTGCGGCTTAACTTCAGCCATGTGGCGCCGGAGCGCCTGGGCGAAGGGCTTAAGCGTCTGGCCGAGGTGATCCGTCAGGCGCAGGGATGATCAATCCGTAGGAGCCAGCTTGCTGCGGTCCGGCGTCCCGGCGATGTTTTCGCTCACAGCGGATCGCCAGCAAGCTGGCTCCTACAAAGAGCAGATGGACAGGAGAGATAGGAGGCACCATGTACAAGGTCTATGGCGACTACCGTTCGGGCAACTGCTACAAGATCAAGCTGATGCTGCATCTGCTCGATCAGCCCTATGAGTGGATACCTGTCGATATCCTCAAGGGCGAGACCCAGAGCGAGGCCTTCCTGGCCAAGAACCCCAACGGCAAGATCCCGGTGCTGGAGCTGGAAGACGGCACCTGCCTGTGGGAATCCAATGCCATCCTCAATTTTCTCGCCGATGGCAGCGAGTTCTTGCCGGGCGAGCCGCGCCTGCGCACCCAGGTGCTGCAGTGGCAGTTTTTCGAACAGTACAGCCACGAGCCCTATGTCGCGGTGGCGCGTTTTATCCAGCTGTATCAGGGCCTGCCCGAGGCGCGCCGCGCCGAGTATGAGACGTGCCATGCTCGCGGCTACAAGGCCCTCAGGGTGATGGAGCAGCAGCTGCAAAGCACCCCCTATCTGGTCGGTGAGCAGTATTCCATCGCCGATATCGCGCTCTATGCCTACACCCATGTGGCCGACGAGGGCGGTTTTGATCTGAGCGCTTACCCGGCCATACGCGCCTGGCTGCAACGGGTGGCCAGCCATCCACGGCATGTGACGATGCACGGCTAAGTCGCTGAAAAATATTTATGGCCGCCCCTCTGGCGGCTTTTTTTGCCTCACATACACTGGCGCATCTTTCCTGGAGTGTGTGTGATGAGTCTGATGGTGTGGGGTTACCTGATTGCCGGTTTGGTTCTGCTGGTAGCGGGTGCTGAAGTGTTGGTGCGGGGTGCGGCCAAGCTGGCGGCGCAGTTTGGTATCCCACCTTTGATCATCGGCCTGACGGTGGTGGCCTTTGGCACCAGCGCGCCGGAAACGGCGGTCAGCGTGCAGGCGGCCCTGGCCGGCAGTGGCGATCTGGCCATTGGCAACGTGGTGGGCAGCAATATCGCCAACGTCTTGCTTATTCTCGGCCTGACCGCTCTGATCGCGCCGCTGATCGTCTCGCGCCAGCTGATCCGTCTGGATGTGCCGATCATGATCGGTGCCAGCCTGCTGACCCTGGCTCTGGCCTGGGATGGCAGCCTGAGCAAGCTCGATGGGCTGCTGCTGTTTGCCGGTATCGTGGCTTACACCGGGTTCCTGATTGTCAGTGCGTACCGGGAAAAGAATATTGCCGCCGACGATGAGTTCGCCAAGGAGTTTACCCTGCATGAGCCGGCCAAACCCTATGCCTGGCTGATCAATCTGCTGCTGATTGTGCTCGGGCTGGTGCTGCTGGTGAGTGGCGCCAATCTCTTGGTGGAGGGCGCGGTAAGCCTGGCGCGTGCCCTCGGGCTGTCGGAGCTGGTGATCGGCCTGACCGTGGTGGCCGTGGGCACCTCCCTGCCGGAGCTGGCCACCTCGCTGCTGGCGGCCCTTCGCGGCGAGCGGGATATTGCCGTGGGCAATATTGTCGGCAGCAATATCTTCAACCTGCTGTGCGTACTCGGCCTGGCTTCGATGGTATCGCCTGCGCCCATTCTGGTGGCGGCCAACGCCCTGGCGTTCGACTTCCCGGTGATGATCGGGGTGGCGCTGGTCTGTCTGCCGATCTTCTTCTCCGGCTACCGCATCAACCGCTGGGAAGGGTTGCTGTTTCTGGCCTATTACGCGGCCTACACCCTGTATCTGGTACTCAGTGCCGCAGGTCGCCCTGTGGCTGAGCAGTTTGCCGCCGCCATGCTCGGCTACGTGCTGCCGCTGACCGCCATTACTCTGTTGGTGATAGCCGTGCAATCCTGGCGCAAGGACAGGCTGCAAGGCTGACCTGTGTCGCCATAGACGGGCGCCTGCAAGCACCTGTCTATGGCGAGTTGCGCTTAGATAAAGGTTTGCCGCGCAGCCCCGCGTGGCATGCGGTTCTTGCCGGGCAATTGCTCCAGGCGCTGCTGCCAGGCGGCGCGCGGACTCAGGCGCGGCTGCGGCGGCAGCGTTGCAGTCGTTGGCGATGCTGCCTTGGCGGCTTTTGCTGCGGCCCTGAGTTCCGCCAGGGTGGGCGTCTTGCGTACCGGCTCGGTTGCGCCCTTTTCCAGGGTGCGCAGGCAGAGCTTGCATGACACCTGAGTGGCATCCTGGGTGCTGTTCAGGTTCGCGCCTGTGCGTCCGCATGCAATCTTTTCCTGGGACGCCGAGTAGTGAATGGCCAAGCTGTTGTCTCCTGCATTTTCGGGCGCGGGATTTTACACAGCGATGACGGCGCTGCAAGCGCCTTGGCAGAAAACGGCTCTAGCGTTCGCGCATGGCCTCCGAGCGGGCCTTGAGCACGGGTTTGAGCAGATAATCGAGCACACTCTTGTGGCCGGTGATGATATCCACCGTGGCCACCATGCCGGGGATGATCAGCAGCGGATGCTCCACGCTGCCCAGGTGGCTTTTGTCGGTACGCACCTGAATCAGATAGAAACTGCGGCCTTCGTTGTCAGTGATGGTATCGGCGCTGATCAGTTCGAGATTGGCGCTCAGCCCCCCGTAAATGGTGAAGTCGTAGGCGTTGAACTTGACCATGGCCTTCTGCCCGGGGTGGAGAAAGGCCACATCCTGGGGCCTGACCCGGGCTTCGATCAGCAGGCTGTCTTCCAGCGGCACGATTTCCAGGATGTCGCTGCCAGGCTGGACCACACCGCCGATGGTGTTGACCTTGAGCTGCTTGACGATGCCCTTGACCGGCGAGACGACCTGGGTACGGCTGACCCTGTCCTGAATGGCGACGCTGGACACGGCGAGCTTTTGCAGCTGGGTGCGGGCGTCGTTGAGCAGCCGGAAGGCTTCGGCGCGAAAGGCCAGCTCGGATTGCTGGATGCGGCTCTGGGTTTCCTTGGCGGCGGCTTCGGCGCGGGGCAGGGCGAGGGTGGTGGCGTCCAGCGCGCCACGGATATCGACGATGCTGCGGCGCAGGCGCAGTACTTCCACGGCGGAAATGGCCCCAGTCTTGACCAGGGGTTCGGCCATGGCCAGTTCCTGCTGGATCAGGTTCAGCGAGGCGCGATATTGCTGCTGCTTGGCCTGGAACTCGGCCAGCTCCTGCTGTTTCTGGATCAGCTGTTCCTCAAGGATGCGCTGCTCGCTCTGCAGGCGTTGCTGGCGTGAGTCATACAGCGCCTGCTCATCCTCGGCCAGTTGCGGGACCAGGCGGTTGATATCTTCCGGCAGGTTCAGCGGTCGCCCTTCGGCCTCGGCGCTGAGGCGTTCGATCTGGGCCAGCAGGGCCAGGCGCTCCACCTCGGTTTCCTCCTGGCTGGAAAGAAAACGGGTGTTGTCCAGGCGCAGCAGCACGTCGCCCTTGTTCACCACCTGGCCCTCGCGCACGAAGATCTCCGCGACGATACCGCCCTCCAGGTTCTGGATCTTCTGCACCTTGCTCGACGGTATGGCCTTGCCTTCGCCGCTGGTGACTTCCTCCAGCACGGCAAATCTGGCCCAGGCAAAGGCACTGAGCAGCAGGAGAAACACCAGCCAGACCATCAGCCGGGCGATCCAGGGTGAGTCCTGGAGGATGGCCCCCTGAATTTCCGGCATAAATTCGCTGTCGCCCTTGCTGCGGCGCAGGCCGCTGTAACCGCGCAGGTCGCTGAGCAGGCGCTGGCCCAGGGTCTTGCGGCGCGGTGCAGGGCGTTGGGGCTGGATGCTGTTCATACGGCAGCCGCTCCGATCTTGCCTTTGCGCAGCGCCTCGATCACTGCGGCTTTGGGGCCGTCGGCGACGATATGCCCGGCCTCTATCACCACCAGGCGCTCCACCAGGCTGAGCATGGACATGCGATGGGTGATCAGCACCAGGGTCTTGCCCTGGGCCCAGTTCAGCAGGTGCCGGCGCAGGGTTTCTTCGGTGCTGTTGTCCATGGCGCTGGTCGGCTCGTCCAGCACCAGCAGCGGTGGGTCGAGCAGCAGGGCGCGGGCCATCTGCACCATCTGCCGCTGGCCACCGGAGAGCAGCTGGCCACGTTCACCCAGCGGGCGGTCGAAGCCCAGCGGATGCTGGCGGGCCAGTTCGTGCACGCCGGTCAGCTGGGCCACCTCCAGCATGCGTTCATCGCTGATGTAGTGGGCACCCAGGGTCAGGTTGTCACGCAGGCTGCCGGCCAGCAGGGGCATGTCGTGGGAGACATAGCCCATCTGGCTGCGCAGGTCGGCCAGGTCGATCTGGTGCAAATCCAGGCCGTCGAACAGGATCTGCCCTTCGTTGGGCGAATACAGGCCCATGATCAGGCGGGCCAGGGTGCTCTTCCCGGAGCCGCTGCGGCCGATGATGGCGACTCGCTCGCCCGGCGCGATATGCAGGTTGATGGCGCGCAGCGAAGGGCTGCTCAGGCCCGGGTAGGTAAAGCTGAGCTGTTCGATATCCAGGGCGCCATTCAGGCGGGTGTGCTGCAGCGGGCGTTGCTGGGGCTGGCGCTCCTGGGGCAGAGCCATCAGGGCGTCGGTGCTCTTCATGGTCAGACGGGCCTGTTGCAGGCGGGTGATCAGGCTGGCGATCTGCCCCAGGGGCGAGAGCACCCGGCTGCCGAGCATATAGCAGGCGACCAGGGCGCCGACGCTCAGGTTGCCGGCGATAATGGCGTAGACCCCGGCCACGATGGTGGCCATGCCGGCAAATTGCTGGATAAACAGGGTGCCGTTGATGGCCACGGCCGACAGCAGGCGGGCGTGGCTGTCCAGGCGGGTGAGGGCGCCGTGGGTGTCTTCCCAGCGGTGCTGGCGTTCGCTTTCCGCACCGCAGGCCTTGAGGGTTTCCAGGCCGCCCAGGGTTTCCACCAGCAGGGCCTGGCGCTCGGCGGCCAGGGCCAGGCTTTTCTGAATGCTGTCGCGCAGGCGGGTCTGGATGATGTAGGCAAACAGCGCCGTGAGGGGGAAGGCCAGCAGCGGGATGAGCACCAGCCAGCCACCGAGCAGGCCGATCACGGCAATTACCAGCAGGGCGAAGGGCAGGTCGATCAGGCTGGTCAGGGTCACGGCGGTGAGAAAGTCGCGCAGGCCCTGGAAGTCATGGATGCTCTGGGCAAAGCCGCCCACCGTGGCCGGGCGGGCCGTCATCTGCATGCCGGTGATGCGCTCGAACAGGGTGGCCGAGAGCACCACGTCGGTCTTCTTGCCGGCGGTATCGAGGATATAGGCGCGCAGGATGCGCAGCATCAATTCGAATGAAGTGGCGATCAACAGGCCCAGGGCCAGCATCCACAGGGTGGCGGTGGCCTGGTTGGGCACGACCCGGTCGTAGGTCTGCATGACGAACAGCGGCACCATCAGGCCCAGGGTGTTGACCAGAAAGGTCGCCAGCATGGCGTCCAGGTACAGCCAGCGCGACAGCTTCAGGGTGTCGCGGAACCAGGCATTCACGCGTGGCAGCAGGGGGCTGCGCGCATCCTCCAGGGCATGCTGCGGACGGGCGAAGAATGCCTCGCCACTGTACTGCTCCTCCAGGGTCTCGACACTGACCCATTGTTCGCCGCCATCGCTTTCGCTGGGCAGGATCAGGGCCTGGCCGTCTTCGCCCCACTGGCTCAGCACCGCGCAGCGGCCGTGCTTGAGCAGCAGCAGGACGGGCAGGTTAAGCGGGTAGATGGCCGACAGCTTGCGTCTGATCAGGCGACCCTGCAGGCCCGCGCGGGCGGCAGCACGGGGCAGCAAGGCCGGGCTCAGGCGTTGGTCCGGCAGGGGCAGCCCGGCCGTCAGGCTGCCGCGGCTGGCAACGCGATCATGCTGCTTGCAGAGAATCAGCAGGCCATCGAGCAGAGGGTCGTCATGGCTGAGGCGAGGGTCGCTGGAGGGGGCTACCCGTTCCTGAGAGGTCAAGTGCACCTCCTCACAGGCAGGTCATGGTCGCGCGGAAATGGGGGCGGCAGGTTCGACTGTCCGCAACTGGCGTGAAAAAGGGTCCGCACTCTGTATCCCCCGGCTGTTGGATAAATGGGCATCCATCCATGGAGACAGTTAAGCAGCTGTCAGCGGGTGCTGAACCGTTTGTCTTGAGTTGCATCCTATCGCGCTGCAGGCCGCGTATTCATTGATCCTGATCAGTGTGCCCGGCGTCTTATGGACTAACTTGGAGACATAAGAGGACGTTTTGCTCGGTACAAAGCCGGCGGCGAGGTGCCAGGAACCGAGGTGTTTCACGGGTTATTACAACGCTGCATTTTTGACTACAGACGGCATCGAGAGCATCTCGTGTGCCGGTATCAGCGGATACTGCGGAGGCATAAATGGCCAAGTTGATCGGAACGGTTGGGCGGGTTGTCGGTGAAGTGGTTGCGGTGGCGCTGGATGGTGGACGGCGCACCCTGGCCGCAGGAGATGCGCTGTTTGCCGGTGAACGGCTGCTGACCGGTAATGGTGCGGCGGTAGCGGTGGATCTGGTGGGCGGGGGCGAACTGACCCTGGGTCGTAACACCGACTATCAGCTTAGCGAGCAACTGCTAGCCGAGGCGCAGGGCAGTGCCGGTGAAGTGTCGCCAACCCCTGAGGTCATGGCCAGTGTGGATGAGTTGCAACGCGCCATCGCCGCAGGCGAAGACCCGACTCTGGCCGCCGAGGCGCCAGCAGCCGGTCCCGGCGCTGGAGCAGGTGGCGCCGGTGGGGGCGGTCACTCCTTTGTGCTGCTCAATGAGGTGGGTGGTGCCCTGGAACCTGTGATCGGCTTTCCCACCGAGGGGCTGGGTGGCGTGCCCGAGTTTCCCCAGGGTGAGGTAGCCGGGTTGGCCCCGTTGGACACCCCAGTACCGGCACCCGAACCGGTTAATGGCGTGCCTGTTGCGTTGGATGACACGCAGAGCCTGAGTGAGGACAGCCCTTCCGTACAGGGCAATGTGCTGCTCAACGATCTTCCCGGTAGCGACGGGGGTATCAGCGTGACCAACCCAGGTGTCTACAACGGCACCTATGGCCAACTGACCCTGAATGCCGACGGCACCTTCAGCTATGTGCTCAATAACGCGCTGGTGCAGGGGCTGGATGATGGAGAAAGCCTGACGGAGAACTTCGGCTACAACATCGCGGATCTGGACGGCGACCCGGCCTCGGCCCAGCTGAGTATCACCATCACCGGCAGCAACGACGGGCCGAGCCTGAGCGTCGAAGGCGCCGAGGTTTACGAGAGTGGCCTGTCCAGTGGTTCCGACTCAAGTGCGGGCAGCGAGTTTGCCTCGGGCACCTTTACCCTGGGCGATGCCGATGGTCTGGACGATATCCAGAGCGTGACCATCAACGGCACCACGGTGGCCATTGCCGAACTGGCCGGCAGCAGCTTTGCCGGTGCCCATGGCACCCTGACCGTGACCGGCTATGACAGCGCCACGGGGGTGGCGAGCTATCAGTACCAACTGACGGCCGCCACCACCGATATGCCCGACGCCACGGAAGCCGACAGCTTTAATGTCAGCGTCAGCGATGGCAGCGCTTCGGCCTCGGCGACCCTGCAGATCAGCATCGTCGATGATCTGCCAACCGCCCTGGACGATGCATTCAGCCTGAGCGAAGACAGCAGTGGTGTGCTCGGTAATGTGCTGAGCAACGATATCAGTGGTGCCGATACCGGCAGCAGCGTCACCACCCCGGGGTTCTACAACGGCACCTACGGCCAACTGACCCTGAATGCCAACGGCACCTTCAGCTATGTACTCAATACAGGTCTGGCTGCGGTGCAGGGCCTGGATGAAGACGAGAGCCTGTCGGAGGTGTTCCCGTACAGCATGCAGGACGCCGATGGCGACCCGGCCTCGGCCCAGCTGAGCATTACCATCACCGGCAGCAACGACGGGCCGAGCCTGAGTGTCGCAGGCGCTGAAGTTTATGAGAGTGGCCTGCCTAGCGGTTCCGACTCAAGTGCGGGCAGCGAGTTTGCCTCGGGCACCTTTACTCTGGGCGATGCCGATGGTCTGGACGATATCCAGAGCGTGACCATCAACGGCACCACGGTGGCCATTGCCGAGCTGGCCGGCAGCAGCTTTGCCGGCGCCCATGGCACCCTGACCGTGACCGGCTATGACAGCACCACGGGTGTGGCGACCTACCTGTATCAGCTGGCCACGGCGACTGCCGAGGGTGTCAACGACAGCGAAAGTTTCAGCGTCAGTGTCAGCGACGGCAGCGGGTCGGCGTCCAGCAGTCTGGTGGTTGGCGTATTCGATGACATGCCGTCCCTGGGGGCATTCAGCAATGCGGTTATGCCCAACGAAATGGGCAGCGTCAGTGGCACCTTTACGGTGGTGCCGGGCGCCGATGATCTGGCCGGTTTCCAGATCAGCGGGCCGGAGATCGGTGGCCTGGCCTACAGCACACAGCACAGCTATGACAGCGCGGGCAATTTCCTGAGTACCACCCTGACCGGCTCGACCTCGGGGTTTATCAAGGTCTTTACCCTGACCGTGAATGCCGATGGCACCTATCTGTTCAATCTGCTGCAGCCGGAGGCGGCCAGTGAGCTGACCTACGCCCTGAATAACCTGGCCCCCGGCCATGCCCCCGGGTTTGCCGAGACCTATGATGGCCTGATCGAGTTCAGCAGCCCGGGCGCGGTCAATTCCTCAACCCCAGGTTTTGGCATCAACAATCAGTTCTTCGACCGCGGTGAGCAGTTCACCATGGAGTTCCATGCCTCGGGGCAGGCGGGGGTGGACAATGTGCCTGGCGAGGATGTGCGCCTGGTGGACAAGGTCACCCTGGTCAATGATCAGGTCAATGGTCAGCTAACCATTCGCTGGACGGCGACCAACAGTATTTCTGGCGAAACCCGCACCGGTACGCTGACGATTGCGGCCGGTATGGCGCAAACGCTGATCGACCCCGATATCAGCTTCAACCAGTTGCAGCTTGAAGGCATCGATGGCAATGGCCGGGTGCGCTTTGCCACGGCCACCATCAGCACTCTGGTGTTGCCACAGGATCAGAGCCTGGCATTCAGCGTGGTGGCCGAGGATGGTGATGGCGACCTGAGTGCTGCATCTGCCCTGAGCGTCAACGTGGTGGCCCAGGGCGTCGGGGATAACTTCGTGCTCAGCGGTGGCGAAGGCAATGATGTGCTCGCGTCCAGCAGCCTGGCGGATGTGTTCGATGGGCGCGGCGGTATCGATATGGTCGATTACGGCGATGCCAGTGCCGGTGTTGCGGCCAGCCTGGCCGCGGGCGTCGGGTTGGCCGGCGACGCGCTGGGCGACAGCTACAGCAGCATCGAAGGCATTATCGGTGGCGCCGGTGATGATCAACTCAGCGGCGATGCGGGTGCCAATTACCTGGCCGGCGCTGCGGGCAACGATGTGCTGGCGGGCGGTGCCGGTGACGATGTGCTGTCCGGTGGCCTGGGCGACGATGTGCTGCAGGGCGGTGAGGGTGACGATGTGCTGATGGGCGACGCCGGTGCCGATCAGCTGGACGGCGGCGAAGGCTTCGATGTGGTCGATTACAGTGCCGACAGCGAAGGCGTGACGGTCAACCTGCAGAGCGGAATCGGTACAGCCGGTCTGGCCGAAGGTGACAGCTATTCGTCGGTTGAAGGCATCCTGGGCGGTGCGGGTGATGATCAGTTGCTGGGTGATGACCAGGCCAATTACCTCAGTGGTGGGGCTGGTGATGATGTACTGAGCGGTGGCGGCGGTGATGACGTGCTGGTCGGCGGCCTGGGCGATGACAGCCTCAGCGGTGGCGCCGGGCGTGACAGCTTCGTCTGGCGGGCCGGAGATATGGGCGGTAGCGATACCATCCATGACTTTTATATCGATCCGGACGGTGCCAACTCCGATGTGCTGGACTTGTCCGATCTGTTCAGCGGCGTGGCCACAGATGTCGGAACCTTGGATAACTACCTGAACTTCGCCTTTGGCGAGAACACCACCATTTCCATCAGCCTGACGCCAGGCGGTGCGCCGGTGCAGGACATCACCCTGGTCGGGGTGGACCTGTCCAGCGTCTATGGCACTGGGGATGAGGCAACGGTGCTGGCCAATATGATCGACGACAATATCCTCAAGGTGGATAACACCTAAGAGAGCTCACAGGACGCTTCGGCAAGGGCTTGCCGAGCGTTGCGCTACAGCCATATGGCCGCCTCCATGGAGGCGGCCATTTCTTTTTCAGAGCTGCACCTTTCTGCCGGCCATATGCTGCAGATAGCTCAGCAGGACGCCCAGTGCCTGCTCGCTTAATACCTGGGGCGTAAAGCCCGGCATGCGTCCCTGGGGCCAGCGGCGCAAGCTTTGTGGCGCGCGGATATAGCGGGCCAGAAAGTCCAGGCGAAAATACTCGGTGGGGTTATGGGGCACATTCAGATCCGGGCCGAACTGTGAGTCGCCAGCGCCATTGAGGCGGTGACAGGCCAGGCAGTGCTTCTGAAACTGGGCAAAACCGGCGTGTACCGCGTCGCTGGCATCAGCAGCCCGGAGCAGCTGAGGGTAGCGTTCGGCCAAGGGAGCCTGGGTGCGGATGCGGGCCAGTTGGAAGGGCCATTGCTCCGGGCCAATCTGGCTGGCTTCAGGGTTTTCCCAGACCAGATAGAAAGGCCCGGCGCCGGGTTTGCCTGCCGCCAGGGCCGGCCAGGGCTGGGCCGGATCTTCGATGGCGAGCCAGGCCCGGCTGCCGCTTCTGCTCAGTACCAGGGCGGTCGGCAGTTCGGCGGCAAAGCCATCACTGGCCAGCAGCTGCAGCTGGTCGCCGGCCTGCACGCCCTCCAGCAGGCTGCTCAGGGGCAATGCGCGGTACTGCATGGCGCGCTTGTAGCTGACATCCTGGGCGATCTCGATAGTCCGCACCTGCGGATGTGCCAGCAGCGTCTGAGTCGTCCAGATAACCGCTTTGGCGCCGCTTTCCACATGCAGCTCGGCGCCCCAGGCCAGGGTCCAGGGCAATAGGGCCAGCAGGCCAATCAGCATGTGGCGCATGGCGTGCCTGACTCCAGCAGGGTTTTCAGCGCCTCATAGCCGCCGGCATTGATCAGGTTGCTGTAGCCCAGCTCGCGCAGGCGTTGTTCGGCAAGCCCGGAACGTCGACCGCTGCGGCAGTAGAGGATGATCAGTTGATGCTTGTCAGGTGCCAGGCTCGCGATCTGTTCGGCGATCTGCTCATGACCAATGCGTGTGGCACCGGGCAGGGCGCCTGCGGCGAATTCCTCGGCCGTACGCACGTCGATCAACAGCCCCTGCGGGCTTTGCAGGGCACTGAGGATGGCCTGCGATTCGCTGGCGACAGTCGTCAGAGGGAGGCAGGCACAGAGGGTAAGGGCGGCTATCAGGCGGCGCATGGGTCATCTCCGGTATTCACCGGCTGAGCATAAGCCCATTTGTCGTCAGGGATAAGGACTGTGCTGCGCCAACGGCTCCACGGCGCTTGACGCAGCACAGGCTGGGAAAGGGTCAGCTGACCAAACGGGTCAGGTTGGGAAGAATCAGGATCAGGGTGGTGGCAAAGACGATCATGCCGGCCTGACGCATCTTGGTTGGGTTGGACATAGCGGTTGGCCTTGTTGTTGTTCTGGGCGTGGCATTCACCGTCCGCCAGGCTTAGGCGGGCTGCGGCGTCACACCTCGAATGGAGCATCCACGCTGTCCCGGCAAAACCCGGCGACGGCAGTTGCAGGCTGGCTGCGCCCATCACGCGGCACGGCTGGCCTGTCTTCACTTTAGGGCCGCAATGAGCCGCGCTATAGATAGGTTGATTGTTAAGCCCTGCCGGCTTGTTGCCGTTGGTTATGAGAAAGGCGCTGCCATGGCAAGCAGGCCTTGCGCTAGACGCTGTTCTTCAGCTTTGCCCAGTGTCTGACCGTTTGTCTGAGCTGAGCGGTCAATGGGCCTGAGCGCTTCGGTCATTGAGGCTGGCGCTGGGCGGCGTATGGTTGCGGTGACTCAACAAGAACAGGCGCAGCTCAATGGAGCCTGTGCCACCAGCCACCCTCCACTGGAGGTCTGAGGACGCCATGACCGAAGCATTTATTTTCGATGCCGTGCGCACGCCCCGCGGCAAGGGCAAGAAGGACGGGGCGCTGTACAGCGTCAAACCGGTTGATCTGATTGCCGGCCTGCTGGGCGCGCTGCAGGCGCGCAATAACCTCGATACCAGCCAGGTCGATGACATCGTGTTGGGTTGCGTGACTCCGGTGGGCGACCAGGGGGCCGATATTGCCAAGACCGCGGCCATGGTCGCCGACTGGGACGTCAGCGTGTCCGGCGTGCAGCTCAACCGTTTCTGCGCCTCGGGCCTGGAAGCGGTGAATATCGGTGCGATGAAGGTGCGCTCCGGCTTCGAGGATCTGGTGGTGGTCGGCGGCGTCGAGTCCATGTCCCGGGTGCCCATGGGCTCCGATGGCGGCGCCTGGGTGATGGACCCAGCGACCAATATGCACACCCATTTCACCCCCCAGGGCATTGGCGCCGACCTGATCGCCACCCTGGAAGGCTTCAGCCGCACGGACGTCGACAGCTTTGCCCTGCGCTCGCAGCAGAAGGCCGCCCGCGCCAGCCAGGACGGCTCGTTCAGCAAGTCGCTGATTCCGGTGATCGACCAGAACGGCATCGTCCTGCTCGATCACGACGAATTTATCCGCGGCGAGTCCACCCTCGAAGGCCTGGGCAAGCTCAAGCCCAGCTTCGAGATGATGGGCCAGATGGGCTTCGACAGCACTGCGCTGCGGGTCTACAGCCATGTCGAGCAGATCAACCACGTGCACACCCCGGGCAACAGCTCCGGCATCGTCGATGGTTCGGCCCTGATGCTGATTGGCTCCGAGGCCAAAGGCAAAGAACTGGGCTTGAAGCCGCGGGCGCGCATCGTCGCCACGGCAGTCACCAGCACCGACCCGACCATCATGCTCACCGGCCCGGCGCCGGCCACGCGCAAGGCCTTGGCCAAGGCCGGCCTCTCCGTGGATGACATCGACCTGTTCGAGGTCAACGAGGCGTTTGCCTCGGTGGTGATGAAGTTTATGAAGGACATGGGCGTGGCCGAGGACAAGGTCAACGTCAACGGCGGCTCCATCGCCATGGGCCACCCCCTGGGTGCCACTGGCTGCGCCATCCTCGGCACCCTGCTCGACGAACTGGAGAAGCGTCAGCTGCGTTACGGCCTGGCCACTTTGTGCGTAGGCGGCGGTATGGGTATTGCCACCATCATCGAGCGAATCTAAGGCTTTGTAGGGTGGATGACGCGAAGCTCATCCACCGAGTAGCTGCCTGGTGGAAAACCGCTCTGCGGGTTTTCCACCCTACGCGGCACCTATCGACAGGACAAATACATGACTGACGCCATCCGTTACGAAAAGGGCCAGGACAATATCGTCGTCCTGACCATGGACATGCCCGGCCAGAGCGCCAACACCATGAACGCGGTGTACCGCGAGGCCATGGGCCAGATCGTCGAGCGCCTGGAAGCCGAGAAGGATTCCATCGCCGGGGTCATCCTCACCTCGGCGAAGAAGACCTTCTTCGCCGGCGGCGACCTGAATGAGCTGATCCAGGTCACCAAGGCCGACGCGCCGGCCTTCTACCAGATGATCCTCAACATCAAGGGCCAGCTGCGTCGCCTGGAAACCCTCGGCAAGCCCGTGGTTGCGGCGATTAACGGTGCGGCCCTGGGCGGCGGCTGGGAAATCGCCCTGGCCTGCCATCACCGCATCGCCCTGAACAACTCCAGCATCCAGCTCGGCTTGCCGGAAGTGACCCTCGGTCTGCTGCCGGGCGGTGGCGGGGTGGTGCGCATGGTGCGCCTGCTCGGCCTGGAAAAAGCCCTGCCGTACCTGGCCGAGGGCAAGAAGGTCCGTCCCGATGCGGCGCTCAAGGCGGGTTTGATCCATGAACTGGCTTCTGACCAGGACGACCTGCTGGCCAAGGCCCGCGTCTGGATCGCCGCCAACCCCGGCGCCGCGCAGCC
Source organism: Pseudomonas xionganensis (assembly GCF_009763245.1). GTDB lineage: Bacteria > Pseudomonadota > Gammaproteobacteria > Pseudomonadales > Pseudomonadaceae > Aquipseudomonas > Aquipseudomonas xionganensis. Next base: position 149,674 of record NZ_WKJZ01000004.1, read on the forward strand.
CTGGGATGTAAAGGGCTACAAGATCCCCGGTGGCACGCCATCGAGCCCCAACGTGGCACAGATGCTGGCCATTGCCCCGAGCGTGCTGCGCGACAAGACCAAGGGCTGCTTCCCCGCGCCGGAAAAGATCATGTGCGCCGCGGTCGAGGGTGCCCAGGTCGATTTCGACACCGCGCAGATCATCGAGGCGCGCTACTTCACCGAGCTGACCTGCGGCCAGGTGGCGAAGAACATGATCGGCACCTTCTGGTTCCAGCTTAATGAAATCAACGCCGGCGGCTCGCGTCCTCAGGGTTTCGAGCCTTATGTGACCAAGAAGGTCGGCGTACTGGGTGCCGGCATGATGGGCGCCGGTATCGCCTATGTCTCGGCGGCGGCCGGCATCGAGGTGGTGCTCAAGGACATTTCCCTGGAGGCGGCGGAGAAGGGCAAGGCCTACTCGGCCAAACTGCTGGAGAAGAAGGTCGCCCGTGGCCAGATGACCCCGGAGAAGCGCGATGCCTTCCTCGCGCGCATCCAGCCCAGTGCTCGCGAAGCCGACTTTGACGGCTGCGACCTGATCATCGAGGCGGTGTTCGAGGATCGTGAACTCAAGGCCAAGGTCACCGCGGCAGCCGAGGCTGCGGCTCTGCCTGGGGCGGTGATCGCCTCCAATACCTCGACGCTGCCGATCACCGGCCTGGCCACCGCGGTGCAGAACCAGGACAGGTTTATCGGCCTGCATTTCTTCAGCCCGGTGGACAAGATGCCCCTGGTGGAAATCATCAAGGGCGAGCACACCTCGGATGAGACCCTGGCGCGCGGCTTCGACTACGTCATGCAGATCAAGAAGACCCCGATTGTGGTCAACGACAGCCGTGGCTTCTTCACCTCGCGCGTGTTCGGCACCTTCACCAATGAAGGCATCGCCATGCTCGGCGAAGGCGTCAGCGCGGCGTTGATCGAGAACGAAGCGCGCAAGGCCGGCATGCCGGTGGGGCCGCTGGCGATCAGCGATGAGGTGTCCATGAGCCTGATGAACCATATCCGTCAGCAGACGCTGAAGGACCTGGCGGCCGAGGGCAAGTCCATCCCCGAACACCCGGCCTTTGCCGTGATCGACCTGATGCTCAATGAGTACAAGCGCCCGGGCAAGGCTGCAGGGGCCGGCTTCTATGACTATCCGGCAGGCGGCAAGAAGCACCTGTGGCCGGAGCTCAAGGCGCGCTTCGAGAAGAGCGATGCTCAGATCTCCCAGATCGATGTGCGCGACCGCATCCTGTTTATCCAGGCCATCGAGACCGTGCGTTGCGTGGAGGAGGGCGTGTTGAAGTCGGTGGCCGACGCCAATATCGGTTCGATTTTCGGCATCGGTTTTGCCGCCTGGACCGGCGGTGCGCTGCAGTTTATCAACCAGTACGGCGTGCAGGACTTCGTGGCGCGTGCCCAGTACCTGGCCGAGCAGTATGGCGAGCGTTTCCTGCCGCCGGCCCTGCTGCTGGAGAAGGCCGCCAAGGGCGACACCTTCTGACACTGGCATGCGGCACAAACAGCCAGCCTTCGGGCTGGCTGTTGTGTTTCTGGAGCATCGGCTGCATGCGCTTTATGGAAGGTAATCCGCCTGGCTTGGGCGGTGTGAAGGCGTATAAATGCTGTGGGTTATTACGAAGCCAGTTGATTTAGCCTTTTTTGCCGTCCAGGCCTTGTGCCTATTGCCTTACAGCCTGTCGGCAGGCAGGCTTGCGCGCTGAAAATCAACCCCCTTGCGCCTTAGGTAACCGCCCTTATGCCGCTGCAAATCTGCATCCTGGAAACCGATATCATCCGCCCGGAACTGGTCGATCAGTACGCGAGTTACGGCCGAATGTTTCAGCAGTTGTTTGCCCGTCAGCCGATTTCAGCCGAGTTCAAGGTGTACAACGTGGTGGAGGGCCATTATCCGCCGGATTCGGAGCACTACGACGCCTACCTGGTCACCGGTAGCAAGGCCGACTCCTTCGGTAACGATCCCTGGATCGAGACGCTCAAGACCTACCTGCTGGAGCGTTACCAGCGTGGCGACAAACTGCTGGGCGTCTGTTTCGGCCACCAGATTCTCGCCCTGCTGCTGGGTGGCAAGGCCGAACGCGCCGAGCAGGGCTGGGGCCTGGGTGTACACCGTTATCGCATGGTGGAGAAGCCGCAGTGGATGAGCCCGGATCTGGAAGAGCTGGACATGTTGATCAGCCACCAGGACCAGGTCACCAAACTGCCGGAGAACGCCACGCTGCTGGCCAGCAGCGAGTTCTGCCCGATTGCCTCCTACTGCATCGGCGATCAGGTGTTGTGCTTCCAGGGCCACCCGGAATTTGTCCATGACTATTCCCGGGCGCTGCTCGACCTGCGTCAGCAGCACTATGGCCAGAACCTGTATGACAACGCCATGGCCAGCCTGCAGAGCGAGCACCAGGGGCATACCGTGGCCGAATGGATGATGCGCTTTGTCGCCCAGGGTCGCGCGGGCTTGAACGACTAAGCGCTTGGCACAAAAAAAGGCGACCCGCAGGTCGCCTTTTTTATGCCGGTGATCTTAGCCGCGCTGACGCAGGGCCTCGATCCGGTCTTCCAGCGGCGGGTGGGTCATCAGCAGGCCGGCCAGGCCGTGCTTGAGGCCACCGTTGATGCCGAAGGCGGTCATGCTGCTGGGCATGTTTACCGGCACTTCCTGCTCAGCACGCAGGCGCTGCAGGGCGGCGATCATGGCGCCGGTACCGGCCAGTTGGGCACCGGCTTCGTCGGCCTTGAACTCGCGCTTGCGGGAGAACCACATGACGACAATGCTGGCCAGGATGCCCAATACCAGCTCGGCAAAAATGGTGGCAAGCATATAGCCCCAGCCATGACCTTCCTCGTTCTTCAGGATCACCTTGTCGACGAAGTTGCCGAAGATGCGCGCGAAGAACATCACGAAGGTGTTTACCACGCCCTGGATCAGGGCCAGGGTGACCATGTCGCCATTGGCCACGTGACCGATCTCGTGGGCCAGTACGGCGCGCACTTCATCCGGGGAAAAGCGCTCCAGCAGACCCTGGCTGACGGCGACCAGGGCGTCGTTCTTGTTCCAGCCGGTGGCGAAGGCATTGGACTCGTAGGCGGGGAAGATGCCCACTTCCGGCATCTTGATCCCGGCCTCGCGGGACAGCTCCTCGACGGTCTGCAGCAGCCACTGTTCATGGCGAGTGCGGGGCTGGGTGATGATCTCGGTCTTGGTGCTCATCTTCGCCATCCACTTGGACAGAAACAGCGAGATGAAGGAACCGACGAAACCGAATACGGCGCAGAAGATCAGCAGGCTGCCATGGTTCTGGCCGGTGAAGCGATCGACCCCGAGCAACTTGAGGGTGATGCCGGCGATGACCAGCACCGCAAGGTTGGTGGCCAGGAACAACAGAATACGCATTATGAAACTTCTCCTAGGGCGGAAAGACAGCAAGGTAATGCGGGGTATATAAGGGGCGCCCCGGTTATCTTCAACCGAGGCACTATTTCAAACTATGTCGCTTGCGCCATTCAGGCTGCTTTCGAACAGCAGGCGGCACAGGCGGGCGACCCGTTCGCTGTGGTGCTGGGCCAGCGCTTCGCGCAACTGGAAGGCCAGGGTGGCATGGACCCGGCGCACGCTGGGGGGCAGGGCGTCGCCTTCGCGCAGGGCATGGGGCACGCCACGGGTCAGGCGCAGAAAGCCCTTCTCGGTCAGCACTGCCTGGTCCAGGGCGTCGTAGCCGATGGTGGATTCAAAGCGCACATAGCCTTCCTCGGCCAGCCACAGCAGGGCGCCCAGGCAACTCTGGTGGCGCGGGGTGGGCAGGCCGAATTCGTCCGGCTCCTCGCGGCCGATCAGGTCTTCCACATAGAGTGCGACCTTGCGCGGAAAGGCCTGGTAGAGCAGCAGCAGGCCTGCGGCAGCATCCTTGTAGAAGTCGTCTATCTGCAGGTCCATGGCGGGCGCTTACTGTTGATAGGTCTTGAGGAAGTTGCCGATGCGGCCGATGGCCATCTCCAGTTCATCGACCCGGGGCAGGGTAACCACGCGGAAGTGATCCGGCCAGGGCCAGTTGAAGGCCGTGCCCTGGACGATCAAGAGCTTCTCCGAGAGCAGCAGGTCCAGCACGAACTTCTCGTCGTTGTGGATCGGGCAGATCTTGGGGTCGATTTTGGGGAAAGCATAAAGCGCGCCCATCGGCTTGACGCAGCTGACCCCGGGGATGTCATTGAGCAGCTCCCAGGTGCGGTTGCGCTGCTCCAGCAGGCGGCCATTGGGCAATACCAGATCGTTGATGCTCTGGTAGCCGCCCAGGGCGGTCTGGATCGCGTGCTGGCTCGGCACGTTGGCGCACAGGCGCATATTGGCCAGCATGTCGATGCCTTCGATATAGCTCTGGGCCTTGTGCTTGGGCCCGGAGATGACCACCCAGCCGGAGCGGAAACCGGCCACCCGGTAGGACTTGGACAGGCCGTTGAAGGTCAGGCACAGCACATCCGGCGCCAGGGAGGCGGTGGCAATATGCTGGGCTTCGTCATAGAGGATCTTGTCGTAGATCTCGTCGGAGAACAGCACCAGGTTGTGCTGGCGCGCCAGTTCGACGATATCCATCAACACTTCTCTGGAGTACACCGCGCCGGTGGGGTTGTTCGGGTTGATCAGTACCAGGGCCTTGGTGTTCGGGGTGATCTTGGCGCGCATATCGGCGATATCCGGGAACCAGCCGGCCTGCTCATCGCACAGATAGTGCACCGGCTTGCCACCGGACAGGGCCACGGCGGCGGTCCACAGCGGGTAGTCGGGGGCCGGGATCAGCACCTCGTCGCCATTGTTGAGCAGCGCCTGCATGGCCATCACAATCAGTTCGGAGACCCCGTTACCCAGGTAGATGTCCTCGATGCCGACACCTTCCACCTGCTTCTGCTGGTAGTACTGCATCACCGCCTTGCGCGCGCTGAACAGGCCCTTGGAGTCGCTGTAGCCCTGGGCGGTAGGCAGATTGCGGATCACGTCCTGAAGGATTTCCTCGGGCGCTTCGAAGCCGAAGGGGGCCGGGTTGCCGATGTTCAGCTTGAGGATGCGCTGGCCTTCTTCTTCCAGGCGTTTGGCGTGCTTGAGCACCGGGCCGCGAATGTCATAGCAGACGTTGGCCAGCTTGTTCGATTTGCTGAACTGCATGTTTGGAATCCCGAAAGGTGAACGCCGCTGAAAAGCCCGGTAAAAGACGCGATCTGGCAAGCCTTGGCAGGCCGGGGCGGCGGTGACAGACTGGGGTCGAATCATACGTGGCAGCCCGATCTTGGCAAAGACGCTGGTTGGGCTTTTTTAGTTTGAGGAGTGCACGCTGTGGACAAGTTGGAAAAACCCCTGGAAGCCTGGCGTGAGGAGCTTTCCGAAGAGCAGTTCCATATCTGTCGTCTGGGCGGTACCGAGCGTGCCTTTACCGGCGAGTATCACGACAGCAAGGTGCCGGGTGTCTACCACTGCGCCTGTTGCCAGGCCGAACTGTTCGATTCGGACGCCAAGTACGATTCCGGCAGCGGCTGGCCCAGCTACTTTCAGCCGGTCAGCGAGGCAGCCATTGCCAGCCTGGACGACTTCAGTCACGGCATGCACCGCATCGAAGTCAAATGCGCCAAGTGCGATGCCCACCTGGGCCATGTCTTCCCCGATGGACCGGCGCCCACAGGTTTGCGTTACTGCATCAATTCGGCGTCATTAAAGCTGATTCCACGCGAGTAGCCCGTCGGCACTAGCGTGTTTGGGGCGCGGCTACGGCCGCACCCTGTTGCGATCAGGCGAGCGGTCTTTTGCTATAAATTGCACACAATTTAATTGCGCGCTATGGTGTCGCCACTTCCCATTCGGCGTGGAGCCTACCCATGAACAACGAACTCTTCGATATCCCGGTCACCACCATCAAGGGCGAGCAGAAGACCCTGGCGGACTTCGCCGGCAAGGCCGTGCTGGTGGTCAATACCGCCAGCAAATGCGGCTTCACTCCCCAGTACAAGGGCCTGGAAAGTCTCTGGCAGCAGTACAAGGACAAGGGGCTGGTGGTGCTGGGCTTTCCCTGCAACCAGTTCGGCAAGCAGGAGCCGGGCAACGAGGGCGCCATTTCCGAGTTCTGCGAGCTGAACTTCGGCGTAACCTTCCCGCTGTTCAAGAAGGTCGATGTCAACGGCAGCGATGCCCATCCGCTGTTCGTCAAACTCAAGCAGCAGGCCCCGGGGTTGCTGGGCAGCCAGGGCATCAAGTGGAACTTCACCAAGTTCCTGATCGGCCAGGACGGTCAGCTGGTCAAGCGCTTCGCCCCGACCACCAAGCCGGAAGACCTCAGCGGCGAGATCGAAGCCCTGCTGGGTTGATGCTCATGCAGGACACCGATACCAGCCTGCTGCTGGACAACCAGCTGTGCTTCAAGCTGTATGCCGCCTCCCGGGCCATTATTCGTGCCTACAAACCGATGCTGGAGCAACTGGGCCTGACCTATCCCCAGTACCTGGCCATGCTGGTGCTCTGGGAGTGGCAGCAGTCGCCTCCGGCGCAGCCCACGGTGAAGGCCCTGGGCGAGCGCCTGCAGCTGGATTCCGGCACCCTGACACCACTGCTCAAGCGCCTGGAACAGCTGGGCCTGTTGCAGCGCAAGCGCTCGGCGGCGGATGAGCGCGAGCTGCAACTGTGCTTGAGCGATGCGGGACGGGCGCTGCGTGAGCGGGTGTGGCCTCTGCGGCAGCAACTGATCTGTGAACAGGGCGAGCAGTTGCAGGCACTGCAGCCGCTGTATCGGCAGCTTGGCGAATTGCTGGGCGATCAATCGGCAGTGTTGCCAGCGGGCAGCCACTGATCCAGCAGAGCGGCCAGCTCTTCCTTGCGGAAGGGCTTGGCCAGGTAGTCGTTCATGCCGGCGGCGCGGCAGCGTTCGCGCTCATCGGACAGCGCGTTGGCGGTCAGGGCGATGATCGGCAGGCTCTGCCAGTGAGCCTGCTGGCGAATCCGTCGGGTGGTTTCATAACCGTCCAGCACCGGCATATTGCAGTCCATCAGCACCAGATCCGGGCGCATATTTTCCAGCAGTTCCAGAGCCTCGCCACCATGCTGGGCCAGCAGCACCTGGCAGCCAAGCTTGTGCAGCATGCCCTTGGCCACCATCTGATTGACCGGGTTGTCTTCCACCAGCAGCACCAGCGCCTGGCGATCCACCGGTTGTGATGGCTGCTCATGGCTGGGGCGGGGCTGGTCGGCACCTTGCAGGTAGTGGCGCAGCGCTTCCAGCAGGGTCTGGCGCGCCAGGGGGCGAGCCAGTTGCTCGATAGGGGCCAGGGCCTTGATCTGGGCATTGGAGAGAAAGCTGCCGTAGGCGCTGACCAACAGGATCGGCAGGTTGCTGGCATCGCGCCAGGCCTGCAGGTGCTGCGCACTGTCACTGATCAGCAAATCAGCCTCGATACAGCCCAGCACGGCATCCGGGTCCACTCGCACCTGGGTCACGCCCCAGCTGCCCAGAAGGATGCCGAGTTGCTCGCTGAGCCCCGAGTTGGCCGGGCTCAGGATGACGACCCTACCCTTCAGGTTGGGCAGTGGCGGACTTGAGCTGTGCTCGCTCAGGGGCAGAAAGGCGCAGAAGCGGCTGCCGTAGTTCTCCTGGCTCTCCAGGGTCAGCTTGCCCTGCATGGCTTCGCACAGGCGTCGGGTCAGGGCCAGGCCCAGGCCGGTGCCGCCAAACTGCCGGGTGATACCGGCATCGGCCTGGGCGAAGGGCTGGAAGATGCGCGCCTGGGTTTCCGCCGCAATGCCGATGCCGGTGTCACGCACAATCAGCTGCACGCCGTTGGCCTGGCGCTGCACACTGATATCGACACGGCCCTGGCGGGTGAACTTGAGGGCATTGGCCAGCAGGTTGCTGACGATCTGCCGCACCCGGGTCGGATCGCCCAGCAGCTGTTGCGGCAGTTGTGGGTCGATCAGGCAGGTCAGCTCCACATCGGGGGCGGCGTTCTGCGACAGCAGGCTGGCGGTGTCCTCGACCAGGGTGCCGAGGTCGAAGGGGATCTGTTCCAGCTCCAGTTGCCCGGCCTCGAACTTCGACAGGTCGAGAATATCGTTGAGCAGCTCCACCAGGACCTTGCCCGAGTCGTGGGCAATGGACAGCTGCTGGCGCTGTTCGTGGGTCAGCGGGCCGTCCAGGGACAGCGCCAGCATGCCCAGCAGGCCGTTGAGCGGCGTGCGGATTTCGTGACTCATATTGGCCAGAAAAGCCGAGCGTGCCTGGGCCATGTCCAGGGCGGTGCGCCGCGCCTGTTCCAGCTCGCGGTTGGATTCGAGCAGGCGTGAGTTGGTCGCTTCCAGCTCGGCGGTGCGTGCCGATACGGCATCTTCCAGTTCGCCCAGGTAAAGCGTCAGGCGGTTCTCGGCCTGCTCGCGACGCTGAATCTCGCTGGCGATGCTGTCGAGTTGCTTGTTGGTGACGTCCACCAGCACGCCAATCTCGTCTTTCTCGTGGTTGGGTGGATAGGGCAGCTTGCCGGGGGTGGTGCTGAGCAGGTCGCGTTCACTGAGGGCCCGGATAAAGCCGGTCAGCGGCTTGGTCAGCATAAAGTAGAACAGCACCAGCAGGATCACCGAGAGCAGCAGGCTGCGGGCGAAGCCGGTCAGCAGGGTGAGCATGGAGCGGCGCAGGAAATGGCTGCCGAAGGCGTAGGTGTCGACCTCCAGGCTGAGCAGGCCCAAGGCTTCGTCCGGGGAGTGGCTGACAAAGAGCGGGGTGCTGAACGAGCGTTGCTTGCCGAACAGATAGTCGCTGAAGACCCGGTAGCGGCTGGAGCTGGGTGGGCGGCTGACGCTGGCCAGGATCAGCTCGTTGTTGTCGGTGATCTGTGCGCTGATCACGGCCGGTGAACGCAGCAGGCCGAGCACCAGTTCCTGGGCCAGTTCGGCGTCGATGTTGTAGGCGATGCGGGCGGCCGGGTTGTGGCTGATCTCGATCAGCGCGTTGATCTCGCGATTGATGGAGGCATCTTCACTGGCATAATCGATCCCCACCTGGATCAGGCTCAATGCCGTGCCAAGGATGAACGCCACCAGCACGGTCAGGCCGGCCTGTTTGAATGACAGGCGTTGGGTGAGCGCAATATCCATTTTCGCGTGATGTTCTCGTGGCCGGTTGCGTGCCTAGCATAGCCCATCAACGGGATCAGCCGAGCCTTCCACCTGCTTAGGAGTGTGTTGTGAATTCGTCTTTGACTGCTTTTTTACAGCGTGCCGAGATTTTGCTCACACGCCTGGAGCCGCTGCTGCCGGCTGCACCAGTGGTGATCGACTGGCAGCAGTGCCTGGCTGCCCGCTGGCAGCGTGAGGGGCGGCAGGGGGGGCTGCAGCCGCTCAAGGTCAGCCTGGACATGGGGCTGGATGATCTGATCGGGGTGGATCGCCAGCGTGACCAGCTGGCACGCAATACCCGCCAGTTTCTCCAGGGGCTGCCGGCCAACCATGCCTTGCTCTGGGGCGCCCGGGGAACCGGCAAGTCCTCCCTGGTGCGGGCACTGTTGGCCGAATATGCCAGTGCCGGTCTGCGTCTGATCGAGATCGAGCGCGACCATCTGGCCGATCTGCCGCGGGTGGTGGAGCAGTTGCAGGGGCTTGATCAGTATTTTCTGCTGTTCTGCGATGACCTGTCCTTCGAAGACGGGGAGGGCGATTATCGGGTGCTGAAAAGTGTGCTGGACGGCTCCCTGGAGCGGGCCCCGGATAATGTGCTGCTGTATGCCACCTCCAATCGCCGCCATCTGCTGCCGGAGAAGGAACGCGACAACCTGGACAGCCGCATGGTCGATGGCGAGTTACACCCCAGCGAGGCCATCGAGGACAAGATCGCCCTGTCGGACCGTTTTGGTCTGTGGTTGTCCTTCTACCCTTTTACCCAGACGCATTTTCTCGCCGTGGTACGCCACTGGATCGAGGTTCACGCCACGCGGGCCGGCCTGACCTGGCAATGGAGTGAGGCCTTGGAGAAGGAGGCGATTCGCTGGGCCCTGGGGCGCGGCAACCGCAATGGCCGCTGCGCCTATCAGTTTGCCCGGGACTGGGTGGGGTTGCGCTTGCTGGAGCAGCAGCCGGGCTGAGCCGGCTGCCAGGGCGTCAGATGGCTGCTCAGCGGGCGGCCATCTTGACCAGCATCTTCTGCTCGCCAGGCAGTACGCCCTGCACTGAAGCGCGCGCCAGAATGCGCTGCTGGTGCGCCGCCAGATTGGGCCAGCGCTGGGCATCCAGCTGCTCGCCGCCATGGGCCATGTTGATCAACTGGCAGGCAATGGCCAGATCCGCCAGGCTCAGCTGTTCGCCGACAAAATAGGCGGCGCTGCCCAGGGTCTTTTCCAGGTAGTCGAAGTGCGGCGGCAGTTTTTCCTGCAGGGCAGTCTGCACGGCGGCTTCATCACAGCTCTGGCCCATGCTGGGCTTGAGGGCGCGATTGCGGAAGACGGCGAAGGTGCACAGCGGTGCCAGCTCGTAATCGGCGTACTTTTCCAGCCAGCGGATGCGGGCACGTTCCTGCGCATCGCGGCCGAGCAGGGCGGGCTGCGGATGGCGCTCTTCCAGGTACTGGCAGATCACGCTGGAGTCCGCCAGGCTGAAGTCATCGTCTTTCAAGGCAGGAATGCGGCCCAGCGGGCTGAGCTCGCGGTACCAGTCCGGCTGGCCGAAAGGCAGGATGATTTCCAACTGGTAGTCCAGTGCCTTTTCCGCGAGAAACAGACGCACCTTGCGCACGAAGGGGGAAAGCGGGGCACCGTAAACAGTCAGGGACATGCGGTTCTCCTGGTCAGGAATAAAGACGATGGGGAAGCTTGGCCCGAGGCGTGGGCGAAAGGCGAGTGGTGTAGCCGATATGGCCTCAACAACGGCCTGTTAGTCGTAGATATTCTTCTTTTTCCACTCGTCTTCATCGTCCAGGTTTTTCAGGCCTTCGGTCAGTTCGCTGGGCTCGGCAGTGCTGGGCTTGGTCTGCTCCAGCACCATGGCATTGGCTTTGGCCAGCTGCGCTTCAAAGGTTTTCAGGGCCGCCTGATAGGGCGCGGGGTCCTGCTGCTTGCGCAGGTACTGAGCGCCGCGTTCGAAGGCCAGGCGCGCCTGGCCGGGTTGACCCTGCTGCAGAGCCTGCTGGCCCAGGTTGGTGAAGAACTCGATATGCACCTGGGTCAGCATATGGCGCGTTTCCTTGAGCCAGTGCTTGGCCTCGCTGGCGGGCACTACCCCTTCCTTGGCGCCACGGGTGATCTGCGCATGCAGGCCTTCAAGGAGGAAGCGAATGTCCTTGGCCTTGGCTTCATTGAGCACCGGTTGCGGTGGGTTGCTGACCGGAATCGATTCACCCAGGGCGATCAGCTTCTGCAGCTCTTCGATTCGCGCTTTGCAGGCGCTGTTGCTTTTGTCGACTTTCAGCAGACCTTGCTGGAAGTGCAGCTGCAGGCGGCATAGCAGGTGTTTGAGCTGCGGGCTCATCAGTTGCCCGGGCAGGGTCTCGGACAGCTCGGTGTTGCGGCGGATGCGGTCATTCAGATCGGCCTTGATGCGTGCCCGTTCCAGTCGATTGTTCTCGACCATATGGTTGATATAGGCAATGGCGATCAGCAAGACGATGCCACCGACAATCAACAGGGTAATCACGAGTGGGGACATGCGGGCAGCCTCTTGAACCGGCGGTTTTTCTATCGAGTGTAGTGCCTTAGCTGCAGCGCTCATAGAGTCAGGTCAAATTCAGGGCTGAAGTCTTTGATTTATAAAATTTTTTATAGGGAGGTTGACGAAGCATGAAAGGCTCCATAGAATGCGCGCCACTTCCAGCGCAATGCATGTTGCAGAGCACGGGAAGGCGGAAAAGCAGTTGCAGTTTCCGGGCTGCGTCCCCTTCGTCTAGTGGCCTAGGACACCGCCCTTTCACGGCGGTAACAGGG
>NZ_WKJZ01000005.1:0-39754 GCF_009763245.1 Pseudomonas xionganensis
TTTGCAACCCCTCAATTCAACTTAAACCATTGTTTTAAAAGCAGTTAAATGGATTTCTGCAACGCAAGAGGCGCGCATTATGGGTCGCAGGACCTTCTCACCAACGCTAACCTCCACCTCCATTCGACCTTATGCACAGCTCATGCACGGACCACCTGCATGGGGTGCAAGGGGTAGCCCCCAACCCAACGAAAGAGGCACGACAGCCACATCAAGAAAGACAAGCGAGAGAACGCAAAAACAAAAAAGCCCGGTCATCGCTGACCAGGCTCTAATGTAGGGTTTGTTTGGTCGGGACGGAGTGATTCGAACACTCGACCCCTTGCACCCCATGCAAGCTATCAAGGGCACACTGAAATCCGTAAGCAATTGAATTAAAAGGCTTTATCAGAAGATCTATTCAATTTCGATTGGTGTAAATTGACAAGAATCTGCTGCTTTGACAACGCAAAACCGCGGCTTCCAGAGGAGTTTTGCAGCTCATTATGGAGCGCTTTCAGCCATACCCATGGCAATCCTGGCATACGCACTACTGGCCCAAAGCACTCAACGATGATCCTTTTTGGGGACGGTTTTCTTGCGCAGCCAAGCGTATTGAACAGGATCAATACTCAGCAGCTGGCCTATCACAGACTCTCTCTTCACCTGAGGCATACGCCCCAGCAGAGATCGAATTTCCGATTCAATGCTCCCTGCTTTAGCACCCCGCTCCTCTGCCTTTGAGTACCATTCATGCCCAAGGGCGACGTTACCCATCTCGATGTTCAGCGCCCCAAGAAGTGTGCACGGTCGAAAGCTATTCGGCAGAAGCCGGTGTGCTTCGTCCGCGAACTTGAGTGCTTCGTTATAGCGACCAAGATCGCGCATCACGCCACCATGAGTGGTGCGAACCGCCGACCTCAGCTTGGCTTGCTTGAGGACTCCATCCTGGATCTTCTCCAGGAGGTCATGCGCTTCCTTCGAGGCATCGCATTTGCGCAGGTGACCACTGGCATTCACCAACTGCCAAACATCACCCGTCTTGCGAAACTCACCAAGGTAGTAGTCGGCCTCAAGCCGATTGTGGGCATACAGGATTTCCTCACTGGCGTACCCCCTGCCCTGGCTCTTCAGCCATACGGTCTCTGCCTCGGAAAGACGTTCTGCACTGTCCAGCTTGCGCAAAATAACCATCAGTTGCCTGAAGTCAGGCTCATCCACGAAGCCAAAAACACCGTACTTTTCTCGCAGCTCGAGATTCTTTTGGCGAGCGATGAATTTCGGATCACTTTCGCGCTGGACTCTCTCTGCATGGAGGCGAGCCATCATGGCAACGTGGCGAGCCTCAGCCGCCTCCCGCTCAACCTGCCGCTGTTGCTCAAGGACTTTCTGATGCTCGGCAGCAGCGGCGACCCTGGACGACTGCTCAATCGGCGCGAGCAGAAGAAACTGTGACTCAGAAACTTCACCGATAACGAATTGCGCCAGGCTCTTGAGCCCATTTTCAGTCAGGAAGCGCAGCCCCAGGGCACTCAATGGTTTACCTTGGGAAAAAGCCTCCAAAAGGTTAGACAGGCGTGAACCAGAGACTGAAGCGCCCGGTAAATCATCGACCCAAAACCGTTTCGCAAGGGTCAAATGGTTGTCTGACATCAGCGCTCCATGCTTCGAAAAATTGAACAACGTACCGGTGTCAAACTATGCAGCGTTCCATGAGAGCCCTTAGAAAAAATCTCTCAACGACCTCATAGCCCCTAACCGAACGAAACGCCTAGCGCTCTAAAAAAACACATCCGCTGGGACGCCAAAGCGATCCGAGAGAGCACGGATGTGCCTTACATTTAGCTGGCGTTTACCTGCCAAAACCTCGGAAATAACTGACTGGGTACCGACCTCAGGCAAATCGCCCTGGCTCAGGTCATGCTCCTGCATGAGGTAACGAAGAACCTCCACACCGCCCACTTTGGGTAATGGCCGATGAAGCTCATCGTAAGCTTCGATCATGTCACCCAGTTGAGAAGCCAGGCTGGCCAGCGGATGATCTTCATCATCGCCGACCACGATCAGCAGCTCATCCAACGCCTCTACGAGAGCATCATAGTCATCTTCGCTCGTCGGCTTGGTGAGCAACGGTGCAACGTAACGCCAGTGCTCACAAGCCTGCTTGATCAATGCGGACATGATTACTCCCTCCACTTGCCTTTGTCGTACTCAGCATGATCCAGCACATGCTGAATAAACACCTTCTGTGCCCTGTAATGAACGATGGCAATCAGCCGCAGCTTGTTGCCACCGATGTCGAACACATGCAGAGGCCCTACCTTATCAGTCGCCGGAAAGAGCCTCTTCATCTCGGCGAAATCCCGCGGCGCACTTGCCTTCACCAGCCGATACCAAGCCTCAAGCGCAGTCGCTGAGCGAGGCCATTTGGCCTGTGCCTCCCAGATTCGCTTCTGTGTAATGGCGTGCATAGCGCCTCTATCGCACCTTGCGATAGCAGGCATGGTAACGCGCCCGCCCCAGCATCGCAAGATGCGATACCCTGATCCATAGACATGAAAATAGCATCAGTTTTAGCTAGCGACTTGAACCCTGCCTACTGCACATAAAAACCGCTCCAAGCACCGCTACAGCCCAGTGAATCGGGCACCTGATGGTTTTGGACGGTTTGCAGCGGCCTGGATTTCCCCCCCAAAACACGTGGGGCAAAAAAGCATCAGTCAATCCCTAAGGAGGCGTCTATCCCGATTCTCCACAAGGGCCAAACCGTGTTGGGTCACGATTGCACGAAATAAACGCCGGCTATCGTCAAGGGCTTACCCCGTTCAAGCCACTTAGCCAGCCATGATTCAAAAGCTGCTGCTCAATGGTGCTCTAAACAGAGGGCATAAACTCCAAGTCTCGATCAGTGAAGATCGTTTCCAGGGTCGCTGGAACTACCTTGACCTCTGTTTTCCGGCGGATCTCCTCCAGAGCCAGCTCCAGCCGATATGACTGCATGTACTCGAACATCGTATCCAGCGGCACGGTAACCTCAGCGCCTGGGTTCTTGCCGAAAAGAATTCCCAGCAGAGCCCCCACCACAAGGCTGAACTGTGAGTCATCGTCATCGTCGAGATAGCGCTCGATCACCTGCGACAAAGTCTCACGCCACTCCTCACTCAGATTGACTGGTAGACATGCCTCCGGCCCCTGATCCAACACCTCCAGCTTGAATCGCTGTAGCAGACCATTCTCTCCAGACATACGCTTCCCCTAGCATTTAGCCTGTTAGTAATTTGATCTCATAGTAGCCACTGAGTAAATATAGCGCCACTTAAGCCCGTGGTCTTGATCAGGCTTGTTCAGCTCAAAATCCATTTATAGGTGCCATCACTCGCACCGCCACTAGTTACTCAACGTCTGCACAAACCAGAAGCCTCCGCCACCCATAACTCCTCCTGTAAACAGCAACAAAGACACCAGTATCCACCTGAAGCTAGCTACGGAAGTTTTATTTCCTCTTACCGCCCGTATTTTCGAGCATGCCGCCAACAGCACCTCAATATTCAACAGCCGCTCATCCAACTCTCTTGACGAGTTACTCGACAATCCAGTACCGATGCGCTCCACCCTTGAAACTTCATATGAAAGCCACTCGATAGTCTCGATTAACCCAGGAGCCCCTTCAGCCCCATGAAGCATGACTTCTAAACGCTCAAGCTTATCGACAGATATCTTTATAAAATCCAACCTTCCTATAATTTCATCAACGTATTCATAGAGGAGACGAATTTGGTTTTCATGCCTCGTCAAGGGCCTCTTATAATCACTCACCCCTACCTCCGCATAGAACCAAGAAAGCTTCATCAAGCTGACGGGAAGTAGACTCTGCCTTCTTGCCAACGTTGAGCATTTTTACCAATCTATAATATTCATCAGGACTGGATGCCTGCCTCCTTAACCCATCCTTGATGTCCTTTAAATTTGGCACAAGCTTTTCACACGCGACCTTAAGGCTCATCTTCAAATCGGCCAGATCCGCATAAATGTCATTTTCGAAAACCATGCAACGTGGATCCGCAATGAATTCACCTGTGCTTTCAGCAGCGTAGACAATTTCAGGAAACTCCTCAGAAACATCTCTTTTTACCCTATTAAAAACCACTCTGATTCGCTCCTTTTCCACCCCCATAGCCGCTAACATACGCGCAGTTAGAATGGACTCCGCCTGCTCTTTAGCTCCTGGAACAACCGGAACGATGAATAGATCAACCTCATCATGGCCTGCATTAAACGACGTAAGTCCTTCGAAAAAGGCTTCAGAATTTGACGCACCAACATCGACTACTAGGTCATCGTTCACGACCATTTCCAAGTAGATTTTCTTGAACTCCTCCCCCCTTAACATTCCAGAAGCACTCACCAAATCGCGGGAATCTTGATTTATAGACTCTACAACCAAAAGCTTTGCCCCGTTCATTCGCGGCACCAGCATATGAGCTGACAATGTCGACTTACCTTGATTCCCACTGATGCCCGCAACTACTACTTTCATAATCAACACCTATTTTTAAGAAATTTATTTAACTCACCCGGATTGCTAATTGACTCCTTCTTTACCACTGGCAGCATTAAACTTTCCGCACTACTGACGATTCGATTAGCAACCGTATCGAGACCGCCCCTGTTCCTGACCAACCCTCGCCCTGTGACCCTCAAGTAGTTCTTATACTCCTCTCTCATGTCATTAACCAAAAATCGATATAAACTTGACAGAGAAATGGCGACCCCTTCGCTCACCAGACAATCTCTAATCTCCTGCAACGACTTAAAGTCTCTTAGCGATTCGACTAAATAATTGCGCTTGGAATGTAGAGCAATTCTTGCTTTCCCCTTCGACATACCGCCCCCTCTTTTCACTCATTATGCGCACACTTACATAACAATAGAAGTTTACAGACCTGGAATACTGGTTATATAAACAAGATTTTTTGAAAACATGCCATTGCACGTGAAAAATCAAGGCAACACGTGAGCACACGAGACCACAAACGAAAGCAATCGAAAGCACGAAAACAAGAACGAAAAACTTTTAACACTGCTGCACCTTCTTCGAAGGTTGCATCAGCGTAAAAGCCCAGCCCACAAACATGTAGTTGCACCAATGCATGCTCATATGCATTTACTAAATACGTAGTAAGCATATTTAACGAGGCATGCCATGAGAAAGATTTACAGCCAAAGCATTAAAAACCATTCAACCCAGGTAGCGATAGATAATCTCGCAAAATCCTTGGGCGTAGCTCAAAGCCGTATTCTTGAGACAATACTAAACGCAATTGATATAGACGATTTGGTGGCCCTGACCACCCGCCAACTATCATTAAAAAGCACTAATTCAATCAGACTAGACAGTCCCACATCTCAACTTATTCGAGACGAGATTGCTCACTCAATATCGCTACTTAGCAACAGAGTAATCGATGCGGCAGCCGAGGGAGCCAAAACAGGCGTCATGTCGCTTCTTGAGACGGGAGAGTCGACATGAGTATTTTCACAATTGATAAATTTTGCTCCAAAGATATTGCATCACGAGCCGAATACAATGAAATCGGCCTTGAACTAACTTATTCTCGATCAGGGTCAGAGGACTATTACTTTAAAGCCAACAGCGACACACTGCTGGCGGCTCTAGCTGGAAGCGGGGCACGCAAGCTTAATCTAGGAAAAACGCCCAAACCTGGGGACTACCAAGCGTTGATGTCCGGTACAAACCCACGAACTAATGAAGTGTTCTGTAGCAAGACAAGAAAAACTCAACTACAAACTGACGATCACGCTCTTGCCGGATTTTCCACATCATTCAATGTCGAAAAATCACTTTCATTGCTGTACGCGACTCTCTCCCGTAGTCAGCAGAAGAAATTTGAGTGCGCGATGATGGAAGCCACCAGCCGCACCACTCAGCACCTCGAAAAACGCGGCATCTTTGCATACCGAACAGGCGCACAAGGTAGCGAGAGCCATCCAGGTGAGGTCGTTGTAGCGACATACCTCCACTTCACCAATCGCAACCAGGAACCGCATCTTCATGTACACGCAGAATTTCCCAACCTGATTCTGGGTATTGACGGTCAGTGGAGAACACTGGATGCCCGAGAGCTATATCGACGGCAAGTTGAGATCGGAGCTCTGTTCGATACCTGCCTCGCTAGCATCCTGCAACGCGATCTTCCAGAAATTGCCAGTCACCTTGAATG
Organism: Pseudomonas xionganensis; assembly: GCF_009763245.1. Lineage (GTDB taxonomy): Bacteria > Pseudomonadota > Gammaproteobacteria > Pseudomonadales > Pseudomonadaceae > Aquipseudomonas > Aquipseudomonas xionganensis. The sequence continues at coordinate 6,222 of NZ_WKJZ01000005.1, forward strand.
CAATCCTGAACGCAGTGGCTTGGTTGTCGCTGGCATTGATCGCAATACTGTCATGCGCTTTTCGACTCGCCGTCAGGAAATTCAGGATGGCCTGCAAGCCATGGGGGCTTCAGGTGCGGACGCAGCGCGAGCTATCGCCAAAAGAACACGCCAAGCCAAGGCTGCGGTGGAAGGAGAGGTTCTGCGGGAGGAATGGAAATCCTGCCTTTCAGATGTTTCCCCCACCCAAGGAGATCTCACGCCAGCCACTTTGCTGGCCGTCGAGGCCATGGTCTTCAAGAGCAGCAGCGTCTTCAAAAAGCATGATCTTGACCGTGCTGTCGCGATGCTCAGCATCCTCCACGGCGGAATCGGATCACTCCCAGAAATTGAGTCTGCCGTCGCGCAGCAGCTGGGAGTTGTGCGCCTGCCTAGCAAGCCTGGTGAAGATCCACTGTTCACAACAGAAACGTTCAGGCAGCTCGAAGTCGATCTGCTGCGCTTTGCTCGCAAAGCGTCTGGACATAGTCAGCACTTCGCCCTGTCCGACCTGCAAATCAAGCAGGCACTACGGCAATGCGAACAAGAGAAAGGCTTTCCGCTTCGCGATGAACAGGTTCAGGCCATGGTGCACGCCACTTCGGGTAGGCAGATCTCGATCATCCAGGGCGCTGCGGGTACCGGAAAGTCAGCGTCACTCGCTGCACTCAAAATTGCTTACAGCTCAGCAGGGAATCGCATACATGGCCTTGCACCATCAGGCGCAGCGGCAGCCGAGCTGCAAAAAAGCTCTGGTATTGAGTCGCAGACCATTCATGCACTGCTAATGCGACTGGAGAACGATGATGCCCGGAAACCATTTCACCTGACCGACCGTGACGTGATCGTGCTGGATGAGGCTGGCATGGTTGATACTCGTACGCTCCACAAACTTATGAGCCATGTGGAAGCAGCAGGGGCAAAGATCGTACTTGTAGGGGACTCCAAGCAGCTTGAAGCTGTTGGCTCTGCTTCCACACTGCATATGCTCACCCAGCACCTGGGCGCAGCAAGACTTGAGCAGATAGCGCGTCAGCGCAGTGCCGATGACAGAGCGATCAGTCAGGCCTGGTTTTCCGATACCGGGGATGCACCAACGATGATGCAACGACGCGGATTACTTCGGGAAACCAGTAACGACCAAGCCTCACCTATTGAGCTCATGCTCACCGATGCCTCGAAGGTACGCAAAGCTGGCACAGACTGGAGTGAAATTCTCTTGCTGGCTGATCGAAATAGCCGTGTAAACCAGCTGAATCAGCGCGTTCGGGAAATTCGGATGCTAGATGGCGAGTTGGACAAAAAAGCCGAGAAGGTTGTCCAGGTGAGCAATGATCGAGGCTACTCCCGTGAACTTGCGCTCTGCCCAGGCGACAGAATCATGCTGCGCAAAAACTCAAAGCTTGATCAGACGCCAGTGTTCAATGGAGACCGGGCGACTGTCATCAGTATCGAGGATCACAAGCCGGGCACTGATGGCGCACAAAGTGAAAAGGTCGTTCATGCCCGCTTGGATCGCTCAGGTACCGTAATCAGCTGGCGTCTCAGCGACTACGACAAACTCGATCACGCTTACGCAATGACCGTGCACAAGTCCCAGGGGCTCACTGTCGAGCATGCCTTCTATCTCACGAGCGAAACCACTGACCGGCGCTCTGCCTACGTCGCCTTCACACGCTCCAAGGCTGCCTGCCCGTTTTACTTGGCCCCTGAATGCGAATCCACTTTCGCGAACCGTACGAGCCTGTTCAAGGCAAAAATGACAGCCCTCGATGCTGACCCAGGAACAAAACAGAGGACGCTCCATGCGTCTATAGGTGCGGTCGAAACAGCTATTCGAACGCAGCAACCGGGAACAAAGGAGTTACTGGAGAAAGCTGGCATCCGCTTTTCATATCTAGGTGCCAGTAACAATCCCGCCGCCCAGGTCAGAGCTCATATCCAGAACTGGAGCCCACAACCCAGCACACGACAAAAACTACTGCTGTTGATCCAACGCCTTCGAGCGCGCTTGAATAGGATCAATGCGCCGACCAAGACACTGGGCCAAAGAAGAACACCCACTGAAACTCATCAGCTAGATTCCATTCAATTATGATGGAGGCAATTCAGAATGACGGTAGCTCAGCTCATCCAGCTCCTCAGTGGCTACCCTGCTGACGCAGAGGTACTCGTTGAGGGGTATGAAAATGGATACGACCCGATTCACTCGCTATCCATGAAAGAATTAGCCGGGGTTCAAAATGCCGAAGACTATGATGGGCTCTTCGATGCCCCGGACAACCTTAAATTGCCCACGACTGGCGAGACGCAAACAGCTTTTCAGGCGTGGGCTCGTAAAGACAGTGGCGAGCGGTTGAGCTGCGTTGTGATCTCAGGACTGCGCGGCCATCTGCGCCCTGATTAGCCGTAGTCTTTCAGCTCACACCAAGCGCCTTGAACGCTGCATCCACAGGATCGCTGTAGAAGCTGGTTTGGAACTTGGCGAACAGTTCACCGGGCACGGTTGGAATGTCCGTCACACTGGCCATAGGCAGGAGGATACGTTTCGCTCCCGCATCGAAAGCCACTTGCATGCATTCGGCCAGGTTTTCTACTGGCACCACATTTCCCCCAAGGCTCATGTCGCCAAGTACCACCATTTGCGCTTGCAGTGGCCGCTGCATCAATGCTGAGCAGTAAGCAACGAAGCCAGCGAGGGTCAGGGCTTTGGGAGCGCCCGTGTTGTGAAGTTCAACGGTATGCAGGTGGTAGTCATGGTCGCCCACCTTTGACGCTGCGCTCACGCGATTAATGTTGGCCTTGAAGTAGTCGAATGCGACCTTCAGAGCCTCTTTCGCTGAAGAACTGGTACCGAGGCCGGACATATTCAATTTGCCGCTACCAGCAGTGATCTGGGTTTCCAGCCGGTAAAGCCCTAGATGCCCACTGGCACCAGTCGATACCAGGTGCATTGTCCCTGGCTTGCCCTGCCCTTCAGGGATAAGTCCACCGCCACCCTGCTCCGGCACGCTGATGAATGTCTCCTCCAAGGTGTCAGCGTCGATGTACGAGAAGTGGACATCGAAGAATTCCATCCCACCGATTTTCTTCAGCTGTTCCTTAACCCGACGACGGGTCTCCAAAGCGTACTCAAGGCAGCGGCGCACAGCTTCGCGGTCGTAGTCAGCACTAGGATGCAGAAGCTTCAGAAGCCCCGACACAGTCCTGCGTACGGCAATGGTGTCACGCTGATTTAGGTTGTTGCCCAGTTTGAAGAAACGGTCGATGGCATCGGCAAAGTTTCGTTTGCGCATCTCGCGCATGAACTCGGCTAGGTAATCGGTGATCAGCCCGTAGCGATTAGTGAAAAATTCAGGGCGCATCTTCGGTACCTCCCAGCCTGGAATGTAGGCGTGGAAACGGTCGAAAAACGCAGAGTCGATCATGGCACTTGGGAACGGTGCTAACAGGTGGCTGGTCTTGACCAAGGTATCCACCGGTTGGTTGATGTTGCCAACAAACATCATGCTCGCAGAGGCTGAGATGGAATCACGCCCACGGGCGAAGGAGCCCGAGGCCATGTAGTCCTTCATAATCTGGACGCCGTCCTTGTCCTTGAACGAGATGCCCGCCACCTCATCGAAGGCCACCACATCCCACATCCCGACCAAACCGACTTGCCGGCGCGACATGTTGTAGAAGAGGTTGGCAACCGTGGTTTGACCACCGGAAACCAGGATGCTGTTCGGGCTGACTTCCTTGTAAATGTGGCTCTTACCTGTACCCCGGGGGCCAAGCTCGCAGCAGTTATAGTTGTTTTCGACGAAGGCAATCATCCGCGTCAGCAGATGCCATTTCGTGCGCTCATTGAAATGAGCTGGCTCCATGCCCGTTGAGCGCAGCAACACATCAATCCACTCGCTTTCACTGAACGCCTTGCGCGCTTCCAGCAACGCGTCCATATCCATGTTTGGCATCTGGATAGGCTTGAGATCATGCACCGTGAAAGGCGAACCTTTGGCCCCTTCCTCGAAGAAATAATTCAAAGTCACGATGCACCAGATACCGCCAGCCAGGAGCTTTTCGAACTCCTTGATGAAGCGGCTGGGGATCTCGGCATCTTTGACGCCTAGGTTCATGAATAGCGCCTGGTAGATATCCCGACGCTCGTTCAGGCTGACTGATACCTTGTCGATGATTTTGAAACTGCCGCGCTCGCGGATCTTCGACTTAACCTTTTCGGCCTCGTCCGGACGAACGTAGTTTTCAGCAAGGATGCGCTTTACAGTTTCCAGGCCATCAGCAATGACCTCCTCGTTATCCGAGGCACAGTACATGCCGAGTAGATACTCAAGCACGTAAACCGGCACGTTGATGCCTTCCTTCAAACGCTTGGTCAGATCCTTGCGCACCACCTTGCCAGTAAAGAATCGGTTCAGCAGAGCGTCGAGATCCAGGTCAAGATTGCCGCTATCAGAAGTCAAAGTCATTGCTAATCGCCAGGTTGATACGGACATCAATTCGGAACTGCTCAACGTCGGTTTCGGCGTCCAGCAGCTTTAAGAAGTAGCGCTCGCTGGAGGAGAACGGGCGGTTCAATAGCGTCAGAATGACTTTGCGTTGGCGCTGGTCAAGATTCTGCGAGTCGCTGTCCAGGGAAACCAGCTCCACGGCTGATACAGCCTCACCAGCATCATCATATAACCCTACACGCAGCACTGCCGGTAGCACCCGCTCGGAGACCGCCTCCGTCTGCAACAGGTTGAACACATAGCGGTTGGTGGTGATGGTGAAGTTGTTACCCAGCACCGTGACCTGCGCCTTGCGCACAGCCGTGTCTTTGGCCTTCTGACCGCGCACCTGTTGCACCTTGAGCACTGGCACAGCCACTTCCTGCAACGCAGCTCCACCATGGATAAAGCGTGCGCCACCCACAAAGTGGAAACGGCTCACCCCGCGTGGCGACCAGAACATCATGTCGTCGCTGATGCCTGCGGTGTCCCTAATGTAGCCGGCATGCACCTGCTCGCTACTGCCCAGGTTGCGTCCAATCAGATAGCGTTTTTTCGAGACCACAGTTCCAGTGGGTTTGGTGACCAGCTTGCTCTTGTCTAGAGCCTCAAGCGCTGAATCCTGGAACAGGAAGCCGTGATCCGCGGTGACCACCACCCGATGACCGTTCAGGTTATTGATGATGCGGCTTACGATGGACTCCAGCTCCTCAATAGCATCACGACAAGCAGTGAAGGTGCTGCTCTCGGTGCTTGCTGTGTCCCCAACCGCATCAATCTTGTTGTGATAAATGTAGATAACTCGGTACGGCTTGATCAGCTCTCGCCCATCGGTTTTGTTCATGGTCAGGAAGTCTTCGGCACGCAGGGCCAGACCATTCACGCCAGCTAGAATTTTGTTGCGCGCGTCAAGACCATCACTGCTCAGCCCATCCACCTGTACCAAGCCCGCATCGGTGTAGCTCAGTGACTTGTGCGGCAGCAGGCTGGCCATACCAAGCTTGGTGTAAGACGGCAGCACGCCCAGTTGGCTACTCAGCTCTGCGGCGAACCGATACTTGCCATTAAGCGACTCACTCAGCTCCTGAGCCACCTCATAGCGCAGTGCATCGCTGATCACCACAAACACCCGGCGATCCTCGCCACCTTTCAGATAGCGATCCACCTGCTCGGCATAGAAGTTTTGTTGATTGGGTAGGTCAGGCAATTGCCACTGTTGCAGCAGGCCGCCATCGACGAAACTGCTCCACTTCTGCGCCAGTGGCTGTAGGAAGCCGTTCAAGTAGTCCTGCTCAATTCGGGAGGTCAACGGGGACAAGGCATCCGGACTACGTGCGTACACAGCATCAGCGGCTTCGTGATACATCCTGTAGAGCTGATCGAAACGATAAAGCTCACTGGTATAGGCGCTGTAGCAGGCCTCAGCGGAAGCAAATGAAAACCCACCGGCGTGATGCAGCTTCAGCTCGAACAGTTCAGATGCTGCAATCAGCGAACGGTAGTAGGCGTTCCACACCGAACGGTTGGAGTCCTCGTTATCCGGCCAGCGAGGATTGGCCCAGTAACCATCCATCCGCCGGCTAGCCATATCCCGCAATTTCAGGCCAACCGCCTCGCTGGTGTTGGAGAGCACGGCATCTCGTAAGCGTTCGGCGATTTGACGTTCAACATCGACAAAAGTACTGACAGCCATCAGCGCTTCCAATGGCACCTGAGCCAACAATTCTGTTGGACGTAAATCTGCCGCCACTCGCTTAGACAGGCGATCATAAGCACGCTGTCGCAAGGTGCTATCGCGCCACTGCGATAAGAAGATCGCGACATTAGCAGCGCGTGCGGGGTTGAGCTGAAGGGCTTTGAGGTTGGCCGGGACATGAGTATGCAAGGCATGCCCGATATCAGTGGCAAACAGACGCACCAGAAAATGACGCAGGGAAGGTTCACCATGCTGATAGCCGAATGCCTGCGACATCAGCTGCCAGAACACCGGCTGCATATCGAACTTGCTGATCGACTCCCATAGGGAGCTGTTTTCCAGTTCCTCGGCCTCGGCTAAGGTGGCGAAAATAGCAGTGAGCACTGCAAAAATTTCAGCCTGTTCAATCTTGGCCAGTACCGCGAGGATCTTGAGATCCAGCGCCGACTCATCATCATCAGGGTCGAGCAACCGCTGGATCTTAGATACCCTCTCTTTGCTTGCAAAAAAGGCGCTCCGGGCCTTTAGGTGCTCCCGCAGGCTCTGCTGACGCAGACCCAACTGTTGTAGCAACATGGACGTTCGGTCAGCCGCAAAAGGTGCTGCGTATAGCCGGATATCCAGCAACCAATCGCTTTCTGGTGAAGGCGGAGGCCCCTCCTCATAGATCAGGAATCGCCCATTGGGCTGCTCTACTTCTACCCGACGCTTGAGCGCTAATGCAGGTACCGCTGAGCGCCTCACTAGCTGCACATCATCCAGGCATAGATTCTCGATTAGCTCGCTGAACTCCCCTTCAGCGTCCTCCCACCAAACTACCCGGCAAGCTCCAAACAGCTGCAACAGCCCCTCGCCAATTTTTTCGAGTTGTGCAGACTGCTCTGACATGAATCACCGCCCCCAGCGGGTTTAATAACCACGTAAAAAAATGTCCCAATAGACTCTTTAAAAGGGTAAAAATAAACCAACTACTCTGCATCTCAATTGATGCGTCAGCTCCTACCCCAGAAGCCTCAGCCCGCCTCACGCGCCAACAGCTGATCAACAACCTCCTCAAGCCGGCCAACAGCCTCTGCCCGCTTCGAGGCAGTCATTTCCATGATGTTGCGTAATTTCCAACGAACAGCAGGCAACTCTTCGATACCAGGCAAATTTAGCAATCTCCAATCTGGCTCACCGCGCTTGAGCGAAAGCAGGAAATCGGCGTCCTGAGCTGTGAATTGCCCCTTGATCGCACTAAGCAAATCCGTGCGAGTCGACTCCAGCTGCCCAAGAGTAACCGGCTCGCGAGTCATGCCAGCGAACTCTGCCTGAAAGAGTCCGTCCAGATTTTTCCACCGCGGGGCGAGTAAATCAGCAATCGGTCGCCCGTGGCTGATGAGGTACACCAGAAATCCTTCGAAGATTTCGCGTGTAAGCCCCTCCTCACGGAGCATGAGCATCACATCGAAGAGATCTCTAGGATGCTGCCGATCCAATGCCGCACAGAGCTTTCCGCCGTACAAATCAGGCAGGGAAACCACCGAGATGGAGGCAAACCCAAACTCATCCTCAACTCGCCCCACTACATCTAAGTCAACCGGATAGTGAACCGTACCGCGCAAGACAGGCGAAACCTCGATTTTGATCTGTGCGAGCGGGCTTCTTACTAAGACTCGCAACTCATCTTCCCGGTTGGTCTGTAGAGTGGCAACGGCTTGCGGAACTCCTCGCATCACAGCCGTTGCGATCCGACTGAGGGCAACACGCACATCCGTCAATGCCTGCTGACGGTCAGAATTGGGCAGATAGGCCAGGTCGATATCCACAGACAAACGTGGCAGGTCACGTACAAACAGATTGATAGCCGTGCCGCCTTTGAGCGCGAAGCAGCGTTCGGCAGCCACAAAAGGCAGCACCTGAACTAACAAACGAACCTGGGCCGCATAGCGCGGGTCAAGTGGCATCAGCAAACCTCTCGGGCACCGTGATCAGAAACTGCCTGTCCAAACGTCCGCCCGGGGTGATTTGCCGCTTCCCCTTTCCAATATCGATCCTCGACAAATCCAACCGTCGATACCAGGAATGGCCAGTATTTCGAGCCAAGAGAAGGAAGACACGTTTAACCCGTATTGAGCTGCAAGCTTCGAGTAATGCTTGCAGGCGACGCGGGCTCAAGGTCGCCAACCCGCTAAACGCGTCAGCTACGCCGCTAAAAAGAAGCTCGTTCTGGCTTCGATGGATCAATTCGAGTACCGCACGCTCAGGGCTTGAGATTTTCAGTTCAAAAAGGTTGTAGGTTGATTGGTGAGTTTGCAAAGCCGGATCAGCCATTTCTGCAAACAGCCCTGTTGAATGGAAACTTACTAAAACCCCCCACTCATGCTTGCTGAACCAGCTCGGCAAGGTGGTGCCAGGCGCTGCGAAAAGGTCTACGGTCTCTGTCCCGAACGACAGGTAGTGACTGTATCCAGCCAGACTCAGTGCCGTTGCACCGCCTGGCCAGAAACGAATTTGGTTCTCCTGCTGTAATGCAAAAACACCGCCTTGCCAGCCAACCTTGTCACCACGACGCTGCCATGTGCCGTGTCCAACACGCTCAAGCCAGCCACTCTGCTGATATTTCTGCACCAAGCTTGGCCCGACGCCGTGCGTGTGCAACCACGCTTGCGTGACGACAGCACCCGCAGGCCAATCTGACAGAAGCTGGTTTATTTTCACGGACGATCAACATCTATAAGGACAGATTTGAGCATAAATTTAAACCAAGCAACCCCAATCATCCAGTCGTACCAATGAAATTTGTAGCTGAGGACTGAGCAAGGCTCGGTGCTTGCCCTGCGCATCATTTAGAACAGCATCCAGAAGCGTGCCAGTGGATGCTGCCCATTTGCGCAAGACCTCTAGGCTACCTGTAACAACGGAGCTATACGGCCAGTTGGCAACGACAGGAGAATCTTGCTCTCCTCCGACTTGATCAGCTGCATGGCTCTGGTTTCTATCGATTGGTAGACGCTGGCACGCTCACCAATCTGACCACGAACAAAGTCGCGATGCAGGTCGTTCATGAACCCGCGATACACCCCTAAAGCGGCGTTGAATCGCTCAGCGCCATCAAGAAGAACCTGCTCGGCAAGGCGCAACTTGCCGATACGGGAAGTCAGCAGATACTCGACATGAATACCGAATGGCATCAGGTCTAGCATCATCTGAGCAAAATTTGCGATCAGCTCGAAATGCCGTGGTGTAACGTCCTTGGATGACTTGGCCAAGCCCAGAATATTATCGACAAAAGACAGAACCTGATTGCGCTTTCCAGCCAGTGTCATCAGCAATGGAATGGCCAGCTCACGGACTTCATCAGCCAACGAGCGATCCTTGAGTAATGTGCGAGCAGCTTCAACGTGACCAACGTATTCGGTAATTTTGTCCATATAGAACACGATGTTTTGCGCGTGCACGTCTTTGGCGATGACGTCCACCGTTTCCTGGATCTTATCGAGCTTGCCGGCCAGATAGCGGGTTTGCACCACGATGGCGGCCAATATGATGCCAGTGGAAACGGCAGTCGCAATCACAGTGGTCGCCTGGGCCATCTTAAGCGCCTCTTCGACGCTCTGCATCGCAGTTTCCTTGAAGGGCAGATGCTGAATTACCCCAGTACTTCCACTGCCTTCAGCCCAGTAAGCTACGCCATCGTGAATGACAGCCTTTCCCTCTGACATTGCCTGGATCAATTTCGGATAAAGCTTGGTTTCGTCGACCACCCAAATTTTGTCCTGAAACATGAAAGCTCTCCTTAGAATCGATCTTGCTCTTCGTATGCCCTGCGCATGTAGGCGATCTGAATGACCGAAGGAATGGTCACTCGATATGCCGCACCACTGATTGCTGGAACGGTAAGAATGGTGGTTATCGCAAGTCCAATTGGCCCACCCAGGATTGCCAACCCTCTCATGACGCCTCCGCCAGCGACCACCGCGAGTGCTCTCCCAGCAAACATCTTGGCCACAGCACTGGCGACTATGATGGATACCTTGTAGGACGCTGCGCCCCCCAGCCGGAGTGCCGCTTGCAAAGCCAGTAGCCCAGCAGCACCGCCAAGCTTGCCATCCAGACCTACATTTTTGAGCAGCTCCTCTTTCTGTTCAGCACTCATCTTTTCCCAAGAGTCACTGATGAATTTATCTAGAAGCTTATTTTCGATTTCGTATGCGGAGTCGGTCTTGCCATATTTAACTTTTAGCTTGCCACAAACGTCTGACAGCACTTCCTTATAAAGAACACCACCACCACGGAACACGTTGACAAAGGTGTCGCCACCAAAATGCTGAAGCTCGCCAGCAATCAGATGCCAACAGCGCCTGTACTGCTCCGCATGACCGGAGTGAGCCTTGAAGTCCTGGCTCTCTAGGAGCTCACTGGTAATACGCGGCTCGCTGTCCTTGTCATGGGTCAAGTAACGAGCTAGCACTTGGAGATCTTCCTCAGTGCAGTACTGCAAGAAAGCCAGGTCATCATCCTTGCGATATTTTATACCCATAAAAGACCTTATATGCCTAAACAATCAATAACCAAGCAAATCTTAAATACAGCAGCATTCGCAGAAAACAAAATAACGTCAGACACCGAACCGGGTAGAAATAAAAGTTTTCAACCGATCCTCCCTACGTTTAATAAACTCCTTTATCGAGCCAAGGCTATCCCAATCGCAGCAAAAATCGTTCAATTCATTTTGAGACATTAAAGGCGCCAAACTATAATGGGCAAGCTTCTCATGACCATCTTTCCGCCCCTTACTGGAGTTGGAGGCGGCATGATCTATGACCAAGTTTCCGAGGGCATTCAGATATTGTTCCCTGAACTCATCATCAAACTCAACAGACTTGACCCTTTTTGCAGTAATGTGCTCAATGCTGAGCCTCTCACGAGAGTCTTTTGATGCGTAGTCTTTGCTCGACAACAGAGGAAACCCTTTCTTATCACGCAGATTGTTCTCATAAGAAAACAAAATATAGCGCACTACATTTTTCTCAAGCCAATCGTAGTAGTTTTCATAATCCAGAGCCTCACGGGCTCGACCATTAACATTCCACCAATTTTCCTGGACAAACCTTTCGATCAGCTCAACTACGTCATCGCCATTTCGCATGCACGTATATTGGTAGCTCTCGCCATTGCTGCGCAATCGAGCCAAAGACGAACGAAATGTAAAGGCATTAATAGCCGCAACCAATCGGTGGAAATCTGATGCCTTTTCACTGTACACCTTCATCAAGGCTGGATAGAACGGCGCCACACGCCCAATCATATAGGTCTGTGCTAATTCCTGATCAGCTAAACGGAGATCTCGAATTTTTGCAAAGAGCTGGAAGCTTTTCTTCAGGCGTGCGGGATACTCTCGAATCTGCTCTCGCGCCTCATCACGCTTCTCTGGGTCACTCACCAAACGAATAATTCTTTCCTTGATGTAGGCCTTTGGCTTATCGGTGTAGTCGCTTGGGTAAGGCTCAAACGCTAGCATGTGATACCGCAGCACATCCCGGTCATTAATTTTGTGAGACTCAATCAAACGATAGATTTCAGAAAAATCTTCCTGGATTTTTCCGATCACCTGCTCGGGATGGTCAAAAGCTACTCCAGCGTTGTACATCAGGAAGCTCTTAATCGACTCCAAATCGGTCAGGCGCCTTCCACGATCATTCAACAGCTCGAATATCTGGGTAGCCATGCTGATCTTGTCCACCACATAAAGGAGCACATCAGCATTCACAGCGGTCGTATAAATTTTTTCAAGCATGGTCAGATCATGACACCCCAGTTGCTCCTCGAAATACTGCCGCGCGTCCAGCAGCAAACGCTGCGAATGAGTTACAAGCGTCACCTCTTCCGGGCTATACAGGCGATCACCTAGCACTAAATCGTGAAGAAAAGTATTTCCCTCATTGGCTGATTCCAGCTTGAAGATATCTCCATCACGCACAAAAATACGCCGTGTCCGCTCAGATACTAGGGCGGATCCCTGCTCGATCAACCGCCCCAACAATACGTGCATAAAGATAACCAAAGTGGTCAGCCGCTGCTGGCCATCGACGATATCAACCAGAGCAAATTCACTCTTGTTGCCGTTCAGGTGAAAAAGAAAAGATCCTAAGAAATAGGGTCTTTCAGGATGCTGACTACAAAGGTCATTGAGGAAGTCCTCAAGGTTGTCCTCACGTTCCCAGGAGTATGCCCGTTGATAGGTAGGGACGTTGAAGATACGAGTACCATCAAAAATATCTTTGACTGTCGACTTACCTGTTTGCATAAACGACTCCTTTGCTAGATAGAGCGACTCCCCGCGTGAGCCGCTGATCCGTCAGTCTTCTTTGCCACCTGTAATGGCCTTAACCTCAGCCAACAAGTCACCGAACTTGCCGTAATTGACCTTTACACCGTCATCTAGGTCGAGGGTGATGCGCTGGTCAGCGTAGGGGCGTAGCTTTTCGTCGAAACGACGGAGTTCTTCAAGTTGCTTGGTGAGCTTGTCTTTGCGCTTTTGCAGGGCTTTTTGTTGGACGCTGCTGGTGGCGCTGTCGATATCGTCGGTGAGCTTATCGATACGGGCCTGCATGCGGCTTTGCAGCGGCACGACATATTCCATACGCATGCGTGAGAGCGTGCCCTCGTTGTAACGGTGCAGGTATACCAAACACTCGAATGCCTTTTGCTTGCCGCTGGAGAAGAGCCAATAGATTGGGCGCTTCTTGTAGGTTCGCAGGTGATCTTTGTAGAAGGCGGTAGACAGGTAGCGACGGATGGCTTCGTCTGCGGACTCGCCAGTCTTACGGCCCAGGCTATCCGCCAACCACTCCATATTTTCAACCAGCGCCTCAGCCCCCCAGACCGCTTTGACAAATTCTCGCACACGCTCGGCGACATCGTCCTCAAACCAACACTCCTCAGTGATGGGAAGAATTCCGTCCTCATCAGCGGGCAGCGCACGATATCGATTCAAATCAAAATCTATATTACCGGTATTTGCATAAACTAGCCCTGGCTCATCAAGGCTATACCGCCCTACGAGACAACCGATTGCGTAGGAAACCAGATCTTGCATATCTTTCTCACGACAAGCACGTGAAATAGTAATTTTATCCACAGAAACGGAATCCGACAATTCATCCTGCAACCCATATGCCTCGATAAATATTCTATTATTACATTCCTCAAGATATTTAACCCTTTCTACAGCCTCACCCACAGCCAATGAATACAGATTCCAAGACTCAGCCAGCCCAACTTGGCAATATTTAACAAGTGGACTCCCCCTAAACCCCCAGGACGTCTCGAAATTATCCCAATCCTCTTGACATATGGAAACAAGAGAACTGACTATCGGCTCGACCTTAAACGCCAATTCACTATCAATCTCTGGCAAGGGTATACTTGCAATTTGCCCAACTTCGAAATTTACGCTTTGAGCAATATCTGCTAATAAAGGGTTAATCACAACAGAATTCAGCAAACCCAATACCACAGGCAAGGACTCGCGCCTTTTAAAAAACAGTGAACACCCGGCAACGTCAAATATATATCCCTGAGGATAATACCGTGCAGAAAAAGCACCTATGGTTACCTTCGACCAACTTACTGACTCCAAAAAATAGTATTGGGTATTCTGCGCTCTAGACCTTGGACGCCCTCCGCCATCAGTTCCAAACCGCCTAATTTCTTCACCATCATTTTCCCAGTTAACAACAAGCTCCGAGTTTCCAAACCACTTACGAAAAGCACCACCTTTATTGTATGGAAACCACTTCAGGGCCTGCGAATTCGACAATGCCTCTTCGCGCGACAATCCTAAGTTAATTTTTCTAATGGACAGCTCACTCCAGCTACGCAAAAAGCGGTTATTCTCCCCAGTCGCAAGCCCTTGTTTCGCCTCGGCAACTGAGGATACTGGATCATTATTGGAGAACGCTGCCACTACTTTATCTGACGCCCAGTACGCAATAGGCTCCCCGCTTATTTTTTTATGTCTGGATCCGGATGAAAACATAGATTGAGCAGTGTGGAATTTTTTTTCCAGGGCACTAATATCTGTAACTTCACCCTGCTTACTGAAAAGCTTTTTATATATCCCCACGTAATCATCATGAGCTTGCCTCTGAAGACAAAAGGCGCAGCTTCCAAAATCAGATCCGAACACACCCCTTCCATTATGAAGAAAAGATACGATGGAGGACTGCATACTAAGCTTTCGCCGGAACGCATCAAAAGACATTAATGTCATCCAGCCGGGGATAGTAATCATCCCCACAAGACCATTAGACTTACACAGCTCAACATTTCTCAAGGCAAAAGCGGCGTACAAATCAGACTTTGCCTCTTGATAATTTTCGATAATGAAACGCTTCAATACTGCATTAAACCCACCACTTCCCATATACGGCGGATTCGCCACCACTGCATCGTATTTAAGAGCAAGCAAACAAGCCGGCCATGCAAACTGCTCCATAACTTGGTGGGCATAGCTACGCGACAAGTCATCACCTTCGTTACGAACAGTCGCGAGCACATCGACTATCTTGTCTAACTTGGGCTTCATATCATCCGGTACGCTGATCAGCGAACCAAACGTCTTCCCATGCTCAAATAGCTGAATTAGCTTGCGTAGGTCTGACATGGTAAGACCGGAGCTATGCTGGGTTTCCAGCTGACCTCCACCAAAGAGTTGCCCAGAGCGGAATGCATCCCCCCCTTCAATTTGGATAGCAGCATTGAGAATAACTTGAGAGATTTCCTCATCCGGCAAACCTGCGCTTTGCTGAATGGCCATCACATTGAGATGTGGCGGATTCCCTTCCTCATCGAACAACCGGCGATCATCCTCGCGGGCCTTCATCAGCAAGGCAAAGCCTGCCAATTGGGCTGCACGATCGTCGATGTCTAGGCCATAGAGATTCTTTTGCAGGATTAGCCTAGGGATGTCGCGCAGACGGTATCCGCGCTCCTCATAGATGGCGCGCAGCAGGTTGTAGGCCTCTACCAGAATATGGCCGGAGCCACACGCAGGATCGAGCACGGTCAGCGACTCCGGATTAAGCGTGCCGCCGTCCTCATCCATCCGTACCCTGATTAAGGCATCGAGCTGCGCCTGAACTTCCTGCGTTTGCTCGGCTGGCTCGATGTAGTACGGCATTTTTTCTTTGAGGCTTGAGCCTGGGTTGGCCATCAACCAGAGGCGACCGAGACTGTTCTGCACCAGGTACTGGACGATCCAGTTGGGGGTGAACAGCTGGGTAGCGGCGGGAATGTCCTCGCTCTTGACCACCTTGCCGATCACTTCGTCTTTTTTGTCGCTGATATAGAACTGGTAGAGCCAGCCGATGACCTCTACCTCTTGCCAGTCGCCCTCTTCGATATCGCCGACCAGACGGGCAATGAGCGAGTCGGTGCGCAATAGGTTGTCCGGGAGCAGCAGCTCGGTGGTATCGTCCAGTGCCTCGAAGAGGAACGGCATATTACGGTGCAGTTCATGGCACTGGGCGAGAAGGATCTCGCGGTAGAGTGCCTCATCCTGATTACCTGCGGTTTTCAGGCGGATAACCTCCTCCTTGTCCAAGCCTGGCAGATCGAGGTGCTGAGCATGTTCGAGGATCTCCGGCTGCGCCCCCTCAGGATGGCTAAGCACCCGGTAGCCATGACTCAGGTAGCCCTTGAGCTCCATAAAGCGGATGGCCACCAGGCGGTTGAACCAGGTGTAGGCCAAGGCTTCAACTACAGCATCAAAGCCTTGCTGCTGAATGCGGCGAGCCAGCTCGACGCGCTGCTTGGCAACACTGGCCGGGAACGGCTGGCCACCAATCAGTAGTACGTCGCCCGTTTGTTCGATTCTGACCGGTAATTCCGGATCAAGTCCGAGGCGGCGGGCACGTAGGGTGACGGCCTCGATAAAATCGAGACGGGCCTGAGGGGCGTATTTCTTGAGTGCAGAGCGGTTCATGCCTGTTCCTTACGGGGCGACCTGACCTTGCGCGGTTTGAGCGCACGGCCATACATCATTAGGTATTTATCGAATTCGATTTCAGGGCGCTGATACCTTTCGCTCGCCTCACGCAGGAAGTGCTTGAGCTGGACGATATCGCACCAGTTAGATGGTTTTTTCTTGGCAGACGGGGTTTGCCGTAAATGATTCAGCGCGCGGAAATTGTGCTGATCGATGATTGGCACCTGTTGCGGGTGGATCAGGTGAGTCAGGTAAGCGCTGGTGATATAGCGCCGCTGACCTAGCTGCTTAGTCCACCAATCGAAAGTAGCCTGAGGCGATGCCTGACCTATTGATGAGCTTACCCAGTGACGAAAATAGGGCCATCTGGCCTCTATAGTCCTTATTAAGGCTCTTTGCTTTGACGGGTAATTCCTCTTCCCCCAATGGCCCCACTTCCACAGCAGCGCCGCGGACAGATCCACCTTTTCGGTCAACGCAGAGAAGGTGTCCTTGAAGCTCTCATACTCACGCGCCGGGTATTTCTTGTAGCTGTAGCGCTCAAGGTATGAGGTATAGGTTTTCTTCACCTCATCAAGAACACGCTGCCATTCGGCTGGCTTGATCGGCTCTTCCATGTCCATGGCATTCTCCTTGGCAATTATGGCTACTGAAGGGCTGAGACGATTCGGGCTCTAAGCGCCTTGCGACGCTGCTCGTAGAACACAGTGAAGTCCGCCAACGACTCAGGAAGATCGGTGATTTCCAAGCCTGCCAGGTACTGCTGGCGGGCGAGAGCATCAGGCTTGAACTGGGCGTACCAGTCATGCGGCATCTTCTGGCGCTTCTGGTTATTGATGCTGCCTTCAAGCAACTGGAGGTTTGCCAGACGGTTGGCCTTATCGGCCACTTCAGGCACCAGATCCTCTGGGATACCAGCCTTACGCAGTTGAGGCTTGGTAAAACGAGCTTGCGGGTAGATATGGTCTACATGGAAGTGCCTGGAAAGGTCGAAGCCAGGGAAGATCAGCGAGAGCAAGGCAAAGGTACGCTTGTCGCCATAGGGCAACTCAACCAACTCATCCAGCTCCTCATCCGTGAAGGACAGCGTCTTACCCCGAGCGGACATCACGCTTTCGATCTGAGCCACAGGGAAGCCCGTCTGGGCATGAGTGCGGATCTGATCACGCAGGGCAGTTAGCAGGGTGTCCAATCCACTGCCCCAGATCCCCGACGCTTTGAGCAGACTGCGAATCAGCCACTTACGCACATTCTCGCGGTCTTGCGCGTACTCGGTGCGAGACAGGTAGCCTTCACCAGGCTGGCTCACGAACAGGTAGTACGCAATAGGCAAGAGTGAGCTGTCGGCGCGCAGGTTCTGGCTGTTGAAGCCAAAGCTGGCCAGCAAGCGAACTGACAGCAGCAAAGCCTCACGTATGCGTGACCAGTTCTCCTCCAGCAGCGCCATGTTGGCCTTGTTGAAGTTTTCCACCTTGAACCCAACGCTGCCGATGTCCGACAGCATCAAGCCGGCCTTGAGCACCAGGTCTTTACTGAAGTTGAACTGGTCACCCTCTTTGTTCATCTGGTCGACAAGCTGATGAATCTCCTGCCGGGCATCGAGCTTCGACCACTGCGCAACGGCAATGGAGAGCAGGAGATCCGAGTACGAAAGCGGCGTGCCACCACTGTTCATACGAATGAAGATATTCAGGACACGCTCAAGATCCTGTTCGGTTTCTTCGTAGTAGCTAATCAGTTCTTTGTGGTGAACCGTACGGTAGAGGTGACGGAGGACTTTCTTCGCTTGCTTGCGCTGATCAGTACCGAGATCAAGCTCGTCCAAGCTGTCGATAAGGTCATCCTCACTCTCAGCCAGAACGCGGCAGACTCGGAGCCATAGTTGGCCGTCTCCTGTTAGCTCCGTATTGGTCTCGGTGAGAAACTCAAAGCGATACTCAGAGCCTGTTTCCGCATCCGCCTCGCCCAACAGATCCAGATAAAGATGACGGATCGGGAAGGCATCATTGCTCGACCACCATTTGCCTGGCAGCTTCCAGGAATAGGAGCCGCGCAGACCTATGTTAAGCGCCGTCATACGTTGCTGGCCGTCGAGCACGGCGACGAGATCCCGCTCTGGGAGGGCCTTCAACAGAGCGCAGTGATAGTTGTCACGCTCATGGTAATCACGGACAAAATCGTAGAACTGGTACTCCTGGCGCTTCTCCGGTGCGATACGCCAGAACAGGAACGTGCCAAAGGGGTATCCCTGCATGAGGCTGTCGAACAAGCGGCAGATCTGCTCTGGCCACCAAACGAATTCACGTTGAATCGCCGGCAGGATGTACTCCTGAGTAGCGACCTTATCCAATAGCTGCTTGATCGTACCGCCTGGCTTGTACATGGCCGTTCCTTAGCGAATTTCAACGCGTTGATTGTCAGCGATGGCCTGCTCCAGCTCTTTACGCAGCTTGGCGAGGAAATTGTCGATATCAGCCTGAGTCTCGATATACCCAGTACCGGCGAGCAGCTGAGCATTCACTACCTTGCGCTTTTTGACCGGTACGACCGGCGCGACAACAGCCGCAGACGTACTAGCCACTGGAGGCTCAGCCACTGGCACGCCCGAGTTACCACTGCCCGATATCACAGGTGTTAGTGCCGGTACGCTGGCTACGGCTTTGGCTTTAGCAGCGGCCTGCTCGGCCAAAAGATGAAGATGGTCGATAGCGGCATCGGCTAGATCGCGTGCCTCATCCTGCATTTGGCTGATGTGGGCCAGGCTGCGCTGTTTGGCAATACGCTGCCGAAGGTTTTGCAGGGCCAGTAGGCTCTTGTTGCGCTGATCAGGACTGGCTTGAAGAGCATCCAGCTCGGCATTGACCTTGGCCAACTGCTTGTCCAGCCAGGCATCCGCGCGCTCGTGGGCCTCCTTGAGGAAGGCATCGTTGATTTGGTTGATCGTTTGGATCAGCCCCTCACCTTCACGAATCAGATTGAAGGGAGCCTTGGCGTTGAGGATTTCGTCAATGCGAGCCAGAGCACGAGCGGCTTTTTCATCCTTCTCCAGCTTGGGCCGGTTAGGTTGGAAGTCAGCCTGTGCGGCGCGCAGCTTGTCCCAAGCGGCCTTCTGACTGCTGTAGAAGGTAGCCAGGTCACCATGGCTGTCAGAGAGGTCGAGCAGCGCACCACGTTCTTTGAGGAACAGCTGGATGGCATCAAAGCTGTCCGGCGCTGCCTTGAGCTTGCTAATCAGCTTGAGACCCTGATCGATGTCGTCCAGCCCTGGGTACTGCCCGGTTTGGGCCAAAACACGCCACTGTTTGAACTCACTTTCCCAGCTATCCAGACTGCTTTGCAGAAGGCTGTACAGGTTATCCTCGCCATCCTGAGCGATCTTCTGAAACACATCTTTAAACAGCTGACGGGCCTTTTGCAGCTCACCAGAGCCGACCTGTTGGCGTTTCTGGATTTCAGTGGTGCGCCAGCGTGCCGGGGTGGAGATTTCATTCCAGACCTGATGCGGAGCCAGCGGGCCACCATTGCCGATCAGGCTGACCTCACCGTTCAGCATCAGCCGTACGATCAGCAGTACGGTTTCCCATTCTGGCCAACCGTAGGGCCGGCGACCGTAATGAGTCTCCGCGAGGTCGTGCAGAACGATGCGGCGCGACTGCGAAGCCAGCAGTTCAATGTGCTGGCTAACCTCCTTGAGCGCACGCGGATTGGCCTCGCCTGTGCTCTCCAGGCCAAGGCCCGGGGTTTGCGGCGTGGCCAGCATGGCCTGGATTTCTTTCTGCGGATCGCTGCTGAGGTGCTGGATGTAGCCCAGCTTGCTGAAGGTATTACGCACCAGGTAGTCGAGCGCTTCTTCGGCCAACATCGGTGCGCTGGAAGCCTTGGCCTCCAGTTTGTTGCCTGCCACATAGACCTCGGCCTCACGCAGCAGACGATCCACAGTGGTACTCAGACGCTGACGGCGCTGGCGGTTTTCCTCCATGCGATCCTGGAGAATCCGCTTGGTGTTATGCGGCAGAGTGCCGTCGTTCTTACGCGTAACATACCGATCAGTCTGTATGTATAGACGGAGCTCCCTGGCCAAATCACGCTCATCTTCTAGCCGAAAAAGTACACTACCCTCGCCCTGGCTGGACTCAAGAATGCAGCGCTGCTCATTCCAGGCATCGCGATCATCTACTAAGGGGCTGATAACTGAAATCAGCAAATCACCGTCGACCCGATTACCCATCGGATGTAAATCGCACTGACGATTAAGCCCAAAATCTTTGCCATTATCGACAAAGCGGAACTTGCGCTGATCACGCAGGGACTCCCTGAAAAGCAAATCGCCCAGCTCGCGAGCCTCCTCTGCACTAGTGAGCTCGACATCCTTGATCTCGCGACTAATGTCGCGCTCTTCGTTAGTCAGGAAGAAGAAGTCATCGCCGTTCCGGCTGACCAGCGTTTCCTTCTCCAGGCGCTGGAGGCTGTCTTCGATTCTCTTGCGCAGCCCCTGGCGGTCGGCGTCGATCTCATCAATAAACAGGGTGATCAGGTTATCGACGTTGCCCTTGATCTCATCGACGTAGCGAATGAGGAACAGGGTTTTCAGCACTAGGGGATCAAAGTCCTCTTGTAGGCTGGGATTGCTTGTCGCGTTGTCGATAGTCGACTTGACCACGCCCTCAAGGAAGCCCTCGATGGACGGATAGAAGCGGTAAAGCGGCACCAGAACGCCGACGCTATTTTCGCTGACGGCCTTGGCGGCTGACTGGAAGGCATCCAGCAGCGAGCGCTCACCCCGGGCCAAATGGGTACCGGTGGCGCCGGCCTTGCGAATGCTTTCGAAAATGCGCTGCACGAGCTGAAACTGGTATGGCACAAAAGGGTAAACGGCGGCGAAGTTATCTTCGTCGCTGAACGCTTTGTAGGTACGCCCGGTATTGGTGAAGCTGAGCTGGTTGCGCAGGATGTCGGCCTTGTCGCGATAGATCTTGCGCAAGGCATCCTTGGGCTCAGGCTCTTTGTCGAGCAAACGACGCTGGATGACTTCGTCGACGTTACCGCTGGACAGCGACAGACGCGTTTTGAAGCGGCCCTGAATTTTGGAAAAGTCGTTGGCCTTGGATGCACGCACTTCACCCAACACAGCATCGATATCTTCCTGCGAGGTGACCAGAACCCAGGCACGACCACCGCAGACCGTGCCGAGGTTTTCGGTGATGGTTTGCAGGCTGAGCATCAGGTGGGTGTCCTGGCCAATGAACTGGCCGACCTCGTCCACCAGGAACACGATGCGCTGATCCTTACCCCGCTTATCCAGGTACTCCTTCACCCATTTGGCAAAGCTTTCGACATTGAGGCTGAAGTCGCTTTCAAACCGCTCTACCCAGGCATCAGCGTCCTTGATCTCCTGTCCCAAGGTTTTCGACAACGCAGTTGCCAGCGCATCAACCTGGAAGTGGTAGGCGTCGCGCTCCTCTTCCCAGGTAGAGCCCGATGCGTCAGCGAATACCTGCTTGAACTCGGTGAACTTGCCCAGATCATCTAGGTGGCGCTCCATATGGGCGATGTGCGGGTGATCCCCGCAGAAGCCCAGGCGCTCGTTGAAGACCTTCAGGAAGACACGAAGGATGGCATCACGGCCATCGGTGCTGTCGGCCTTGCTGTCGATGTTGAACAGCAGCACATCGGTCTCGGCTGCGATGGCGCGCTTGATATCGGCGGCCAGCATAGGGTCGGCAATTTTTCGCTCAAAGAAATCGATGGCCTGCCGCGTTTCGCCCTCCTTGCTGACCTGCTTGTTCTCCAGCAGGTAAGAGAGAATTTTCAGGAAGTGCGATTTACCCGAACCGAAGAAACCAGAGATCCACACCCCTACTCGCCCAGACGCCTCCTGGGGGTTGTCCAGGGCCGCCAGATAGCTTTCAAAAAAGCTCCGCAGGTGTTGATCCAACTCGCGAGTGATGACGTACTCATCCAGCTCCTGCCACACGGACTCAGCGTCATCCTGGTCAGCCTTGATCACGCCATTGATCGAACGGTGGATGGAGCGGGTAAACAGACTCTTGATTTGCACGGTGGACATCCTTTTCAGCTCACCAGTCGGAAAGCACGGTAGTAAGGTTTCTCGCCCAGCTGACCGAACAGCTTTAGCGATTGGCCGTCATAGAGGCCTGGGTAGAACACCACCAGCGGGGTCTGCCCCATGAAAGGCTGGAGGTTGTTCAGGAGGTTGTGGGTACGAATCAGCGGATAGGCGCTGCCGACACCATTGATGACCAGGAGGTCAAACTCACTGGGCGGGTAGCGATCAACCAGCTCTCTGGCGACCTTGCCTGCATCCAGTGGGGCCTTGAGGGCTTTTTGCAGAGCCTCGTCGCCCTTTTGCGCTTGCCGGTCGATGGACTTCTCCAGCAGATCGCGCTTGTTGAGCATGTCCAGCAGCAGCTCAAACAGATTGATGAACGCGACCTTCAGCTCAGGGCGGCGTTTGCTGATAGCGCCTTCGAGAAATAGGACATGCTCGCGCACCCTCAGCTCATCTTGAGGTGGATAGTCAAAGGCATAGAATGGCACCTCGTTGCCCAGACCCTGACCACCAAGGAAGTCATCAGAGGTGACCTTCTCCAGGATTTTATTGAGGCGTTCGTCGAGGTCGTTCACGGGCATACCTGGAGGCAATCGAGCACGTATTGCTCATTTTGTTGACGTAGATAATTAAGAACAGCTGGCTCGATGGCCTGGCTACGCAGACGAAGACTACGGGTATCTTCGATGAAGCCTGCTTCCGCCAGCATACGTATGGCATTTTGCCTTAACTTACCCCGCGTAGAGTCGCTCAAGCCAGGCATATCTGGCTGTGCACGCTGGCAATCTTCGATATAGGCATCCCAATGCCGGAGCTCCAGATGGGTCGAGAATCGGCGGAATTGATCCCGCACGACCGTCCGCAGAAAATCACCGAACAAGGGCGAAAACTTGACAGTTGCGGCCAAGACCGCATGAGTAGCGACCGGCATGCTGCCTTCATGCACCAGATACCAGAGATCCTCCTCCATCGTTTGCAAGCGGGTTCGTGCCAAGTTGGCATAGGTGGCCGCCGTCTTGGCCGTGCGCTTTTGCAGCACATTCAGCTCATAGACTTGCCTTTCCCACTCCCGAGGCTCCACGCCCTGTAACAACAGGCCAGCAATGATGCGGGTCTCGGGCACGATTAATGAGCATTTGGTGAAATTGGCCAGGTAAACACTGCTCATAAATGACTCGCACTCATCAACCACATAAAAGTGGTCATTTTGAGTGCAGGCCAAACTGAGCGCCAGCCGAAAATGTCTTGGCAACCACTGTTCCAGGTTCCTTCGCACATCAGCCAAATCAAATCTCGGTGCTAGCCCCTGGCCCACTTTCTCTCCTCTGACTGACCTTGTTGGCCACGGACAGATAAATGGCCTAGTTTTGCGAGCAATGCACTGCCATCGCGGCCTACGCGAGGTATTCACTAGCCGAGCCGACCAGCTCATCGTTCTCGACGTCCGCACAGTGATGCATCCTGCATGGCCATCTCCAGCAGCAGAGCCTTGCGCCTCAACTGCTCCACATGTAGGCGCTCAGCACGCAGCGCCGACGTCATTTCTAGGCACTGTTCCTGAAGCTGGCGCTGGCGCTGTAACAGAACATCAACTTGTTTGAGCAAGCCCTGGCAGGTTGAGCGCAAGCCTGAGATGTGTTGTTGCTGCCACAGCAAAATTATTGCGAACACCGTGGCCACTACTGCTGTTAGGCCCGCAATGAGCCATGGCTGTGCGAACGACTCCATCTCAAATCCTCTGGCTGCTCGTCCCTACCGCAAAACAACTATATGCAATTTAGATTTACACATCTATAGTGTTTACATAAACAGGTAAACAAATTGAGCACATGGAGAGGACGTGAAAAGGTCACAGACAGTCGCGCAGGTTCGCTGGGATTTGGCTCTTCGCTATCGTCTTATAGAAACCGTCGCCTGGTGGGAGGGGCGCTTAACGACTAACCATCTGATGCAGAGCTTTGGCATCAGCAGGCAGCAGGCCTCAAAGGACATCAACACCTACATCACCGAACATGCGCCTAGAAACCTTACGTATGACAAACACATAAAGGGCTATGTACCTGCCAAAGGCTTTAAGCCACTGTTTATCGACGACAGTGCAAGCGCTTACCTACACCTGCTGAACCAGAACCACGAAAGGGCCCCACATATTGAGGGGCTGGCCCTAGCCTATGCCCACACTGAGGTTGTTCAGGTACCCGACCGCTCTATTCGGCCAGAAGTTCTGCGACCGATTCTCAAGGCCTGTCGGGAAGGCCTGCGCCTGGAATGTGAGTATGTATCGTTTAAGAACCCGACCCCGGAGGTCAGACTGATTGCCCCACACACCCTTGTGTACAGCGGGATGCGCTGGCACGTGCGGGCATTCTGCGAAAAAAATGGCGACTATCGAGACTTTGTGCTGAGCCGCTTCCGAGGAGAGCTGGATACCCTCGATGCGTCGGAAAGGACAAGAGATATGGATGATGGCTGGCTGACTGAGGTGACCATCGTCATTGAGCCGGATCCCAGGCTGAAACCAGCCCAACGTGAATTCATCGAAACTGACTTCGGAATGACTGGAGGCCAGCTGCTGATACCTACCCGAGGGGCCCTTGCGCAGTATGTCTTGCAGCGCTATCAGCTCGATCCGCACAAGATCCAGTCTCGTGCCAATGCGCAGCAAATCATTGTGGCCAATTTGGATGAGCTCAAGCCCTGGCTCTATGAATGAGCAACTTCTGCTCAGTCGCAGCGCTGTAAAGCGGCATCATGGAAATACCGCTCAATTGCTTCAACCAGGTCATCCAGAGCGTCTTGCAGGCGCATATCTTCGCGCGGGTCAGAGCTTTTGGGCTTGAATGTCCGCGCATGGTGAAGGAGCGCCTCGGCATCATTAGTACTGAGATCGAGCTGAATCATGTACACCCCTGTTTGCCTCAACGTGTGAGCTGGATCCCTGAATGGGGTTGAAGCCTGTAGATGGTTGTGAAACACAACCATCTACAGGCTTCAAGTCAAAAAAATTCTCGTTAAAGCAGCTTTTGATTTCAAAGCTTAAGCCGCAGCCTGTCGGCTGCGAAGAAGGCGATTTTGCGAAGGAGCAGGAGCGGCTGGCGTCTTTCTCCTCTGCTTTTCGAGCGGTTTGGGCATCAGCTGCGCCTGCGGATACACAAAAAAACTGAGAGGAAAACGGGCCGAGAGATGACTTGCTTTTTTTTTGCTCTCAAATATAGAGATCCGTCGTTCAAAAATTTTTTTAACCCCCCCGCCCTTCAAATCCGACGAACGGTCGCGATTGACAATCTGAAAACGCCCCGTTAATTCACTCAAAGCCACGCAGCACTAGGGCTACAGCGGTTTAACTCCTCTCACAACAAAAAATGCAAAAAATCCTATGCATACGAGGTCTTTGCACAAAAACCTGGGGCGATTTCGTCCAACTTTCACGCCCCCACCCAACCCATGCGAGCAATCCCAAGGTGTCGATAAGCAAAAAGCCACGCACACCCGCGACTAGTATGCTTTGTATACTATCATCAGTTTTTTCTATCAAATACCATTGACTGATAGCAAATTTTCGCCTAACTTAGTAACTGCAAGCTTGGCCCCTCCCAAGCGGGGGTACCTTGCTTTTCTGCCGAATAGGCAGTTTAGAGAGTAGGCAAGATGCCTATGCACCATGCATCTGCCGAATAGGCAGCTTAGAGACACCAAGCCGTACCGAGCTATACCTCTGCCGCATAGGCAGTTTGAAGAAAATAGCTGCACCACGCGGCACCTCTGCCGAATAGGCAGTCAAAAAGCCAGGGCTCACGCCCTGGCTTTTTTCTTCCCCCTTCCCTACCTCCCAGCTCAATGATCCAGGACGGACAGGCAGATCTCCTTCTCAGTTACACGCTGAGATCAGCTTCGAGCAGCTGGCGCATAACCCTGGGCGACCTCAAGAAGGTTTCCGCATCAGCCAAGCCATGCTTCTTCAAGCGGTTCGTTGCCTGGCGAATGATCTTCAGATGCTGCGCGACGCCGAATTCATGAGCTACATGCTGCAAGCTCCGCCCATGCGTCATCTCGGGGTACGGAAACCGGCGTGAAGGGAAGCGAATGTCATCGCAGCACGGGTATTTCTCAGCCAGGCTGAATCGCTTGGCGTTATCAAAAGTCCCCGCCGGGTGGCTCAAACGCTCTTGACGAGAAATGTACTCCTTCGCGCAGTTGAGAATCGTCGCGCTGAGGAGCGACATTGCTCCGTCTACGGGATTGACTTGGGTCTGAACGGCATGCTGGTAAGTGCCCATGGGCATCTCCTCGGTTGATTGAATTAGCAACAGCCCGCCATCGGACGTGATGGCCTCACTTCAGCGAACCTCATGTCCGAGACTCGCTAAGCGGGGCTGCCAGCAACAGAATTATCCCTTTTACGATATTGACGCAACACATTTTTGATGAAATATTCTTTATGCGATAAGCCGAAACCGGTAATGACCGTACAGGAGCCCTCAGATGACCTTGCCCTCCACCCTCGCCCCCATCGTGGAAGCCAGACAACCTACCTCCCGCCGTCTTCCCCAAGGGGTTGAGCTACGCGGCGACACGTTGCGCATTTGCTTCTTTTTTGAAGGTGAGCGCTGTCGAGAAATCGTTTCTCGCGGCAGGGTGGATGAATTCAGTATTGCCCTGGCAGACCGGCTACGAGGCCAAGTGCTTAGCGCCATTGCCGCTGGGCGCTTCGACTACCGGGTCTACTTCCCGGACTCCCGACGCGCGCGGGCTCTTCACCAGGCGCAGGACGCGTCCCAGCAAGCGCAAAGATCGCTGCTAGAGATGACGGTTAAAGAGGGGGTCTCGCTGTGGCTCTCAACCCAGCACAGCGGCAAGGCCAAGTCCACAGCGATTAATTACGCCAGCAAAGCCGAGCATGTGATTAATGCCTTCGGAGACAAGCGACTCGCCGATGTTAAGACTCAGGATCTTCAACTGTTTAGAAATCAGCTGGTGAGGAGTCGGCAGAATCCGAAAGGACTATCGCCGAAGACAGCCAACGATGTGCTCACGGTAGTCCGCGGGGTTTGGAATGATGCGTATGAGAATGGGATCACCTCTCGTAATCGAGCTGATAGCCTTAAGAACCATTGCCTGGAACGCGAGAGTCAAGCGGATCCCTTCTCTCTCGATGAGATGCAGCTGCTATTGAATGCAGCCCCTCACCAGCGCGTTATTGCCCGCATGCTGGTACTGAACTGCTGGCTGGGCCTGTCCCGATCTGAGCTGGTGGCCCTGGCGGCTGAAGACGTTGATCTCAAGCGCAGAAAACTGACGGTCAGTCGCGCACAAGTGCTCGGCGAGCACAAGGCCCCCAAGGTGCTGGCCCGTCAACGGGAGATCGATCTTCTGGCACCAGCCATCGAGCTGCTCGAAGAGATTCTGGCTGATACTGAGCGCCACTGCATGCAGCCACTCGAAATCACCCGCCTGGATAACCTCTCCGTGCGGTATGAAACCGTGCGCTTGCTCTTCACGAATCCAAATACGGGTAAGCCGTGGAGCCAAAGCGCACTGGATCGCTGGTTCAAAGCACATACAAAAGCGGTCGGCGTGCGTTATCGCGGCCTCAATCAGTGCCGTCACACCTTCGCCAGTCGAGCACTATCGAACTTTGCACCACAAGAATGGGTGATCAAGCAACTCGGGCACATTGATGGCCAGATGCTGCAACTCCACTATGCCAAGTGGATTCCTGAGGAGACGGGCCTGCCGCGCAATAGTGTTGACTCCCTCAACGAGGCCATGTGCTCTGGCTGGACAGCTTGCTGAGGTGACACAGGAACGGGATCCGCTGAGGCTCGTACAGACAATCCATACATCCTATGCAGACTAAAATATCAGCTTCCTGCATTACCTGCTCAAACCTCGGCCATGGCAGCACTGGCTGCCTACCATGGCCTCCTCCAAAATCCTGCCTCAAGCCAATCTCAGCGGCGAAGTCGATAAGCAAAGTCCATCTGCCCCTTCACACGGATA
This sequence comes from Pseudomonas xionganensis, assembly GCF_009763245.1. Classification (GTDB taxonomy): domain Bacteria; phylum Pseudomonadota; class Gammaproteobacteria; order Pseudomonadales; family Pseudomonadaceae; genus Aquipseudomonas; species Aquipseudomonas xionganensis. The sequence continues at coordinate 34,472 of NZ_WKJZ01000005.1, forward strand.
ATCTCGACTCCCAGGATCTCAACCCCGCTGGATTTCAGTAAGTCCTCCAACGCATCGCAATCCAGGCCTGTACCAAAATGCCGCGCTCCGAACTCTCCCCAAGGCAGACATTCTGGCGCAAGTCCAGAGAGGTACTGCCGATGTATCTCCCGAGCATCCAGGTAGCTCCCAAGATCGATCTGGGTAGCCGCCGAAAGAGCGCTAAATGCAGCAGATACATGTGCTGGCGAATGTTGGTCATGATCCGCCAGGGCCTCAAGCTCCTGCCGAACAAACGTCTCGGCCCAGGCCGGAAACATCCAATTTCTAAATTTGGCGACGTAACGACCGCTATATTGCCGTGCCAGCCGCTTGAGCAGTCCAGCGATCGCCGGGCTATACGCCACAGACCTCACGACAACGGAGCCAAACTCCAGGACACGCAGGTCTACCCAAAGGCCTTGGATTGAGAATCGCAGCGGTTCAGGCATTTGATTACGCGGCTCGGTTTCCACGGCGACCTCAACTGACAAGGGGGTCGCCTCCCCCATACTCGGGGCACTCGCTGGCGGATAAAGCCATTGCTTAAGGGACACGTCATGCAAGATGGCTCTTCTGAGCTCTTGCAGGCCTACGGCAGTGGGCGTCACCAGCAGTCCGCTCAGATTCACCTCGACGGCACGTATGCCCAACTGCTCAATCAGCGCCTGCTTCTCATCGTCGACAAAAGAAGTGCAGGCGAACTCAAGCAGTAGAGGGCCATCCGGTAACTCTGCGACCAGGTCGGGCCTGAATGACCCCAACCACACTTCCTGCTCAACCGAGTCAAAATCCCACCAGGAACTCTGATCGTCAGAATCCGGGTGATGACCAGGCTGCGGGGGCAACTGCAACCCCAAGCTTTCCTCAACCACCTGCTTGGCATAGCGGTGCAGGAAACTTTCAGGCATGACCTCGCAAGGCTGCTTTTGCGAGACATGAGAAAAATGATGGACTCGCTGCGGCCCCTTGCGAGCCACTACCGGTTCAGCGCATTCGATGCACCGGCATCCACAAACCAGGCCACGTGCCACCTCGCCTATGGAAACAATGCGGGCCTGATCGTCTATCGCTATCGTCATGGTCATGAAGCATTCCCTCTGGAGTTGAGAAGGCCTCAGGGTGAAAATAAGCGCGAAGAAAAACCTCCAAGAACCGCCTTAATCCGGAAACCCAGGTTAAAAATCTATATTTTTCAAAAGCATAGGGATATGCATGATCGATGCACTTCAGCGTCTCCAGCAGCACCTAAAGGCGAATCCAGCGCGCGGACGCTCTTACGAAATCCTGGCATTCATGGCCGAAGAAGGCCTTGCTCGCCCTGATGCCACTGAAAAACTGCGTTTCGAGGCCAAGGCCCTGCTGACGGGCTGCGGCACGGCCTCCGAGCAAGACATGGATCCCAAGGATTGGGTGCCAAGCGTCGCGATCCTGCGCCGAGCGCTTCACCTGGCCCAACCTGCCACCCGGGGGCCTCGTTTACAGCTCGGCTATCAGCCGGGAGGCGGCAGAGGCAACGTCAGCCTCTACTGGCTGGAGCTGGCATCAGAAGATGCTTCAGCAAAAGCCTCTGAGACAGAGAGCGAGCCATCGACCACGGTGCTTTATCGACGCTCTGGCAATGGTGCGATCCGGCCCTCACTCGCCGCCCGGCTGTTTCTACGGGACGGAGAGATGCGCAACCTCAGCGTTCGGGGCATCAGCTTTCTGAGTTCGATTTTGCTGGGCAGCGCATTATGGCTAGCCCTGCTCGGGATCATGCTGCTCAGCCTAAGCCAACGCGAAGGCTCTCTTACTATGGGCAGCCTGATTACCCTGGCCCTGACAGTGCTGGGCTTTGTGTTTGTCTGGCGCGAGGTGTATGCCCCTTGGTTCAGCGTCATTGACGACTGCGTCGTCAAAGCCCCCCACTGGGTTTCTGCCATCAAAGAACCGAGCTGCGAGTTGGAGATGTTTCGGCATGAGAGTTATCGCTGGACGCGCTTGGTTCGATTTTCGGCAGACTGCCCCATTTGCGGCAGCAACATCGAGCTCCAGCCCGGACTACCAGATCAAAAGCTCCCTCTGGTGGGTCGCTGCGTCGAAAGCCCGCACGCCCATGTCTATAGCTTTGACCGCATGACGCTGCGCGGCGCCTACCTGGGCCCACCGATGCCGACATCCAAGGCGTCGTGAGTGATGGCTCTCTTCTGAACCTGCCCCAATGGGCACCCCATATGGTCAGCGGGAGACAACAAGCTTCACATGGATCCGATGCACAGGAGTTGCGCATAACGGATGCCTCTGATCGCGTATGTATCTCGCACACACCGTGTTCAACGTCACTTCAGCTGTGAGGCGCCTCGACAGATCAGGCGCGCATCGAGAAGCGCATGGTGGGGTGGTTCTTCTGAATCCAGATCGTCACCCAGGCCTGACAAGCCCACTTCACGGCACCCCACCACCGTGTCGGGCAGCCCTGAGGCCCCCAGCAGATCCAGTAACAACGGCCAGTCCCACCTCAACGCGTCCCCGACAATCTCGACAGGCCCTTGCAGCTGTAGAAAGGTCTGCAACTGGATCGTGGCCTCTTGTCTACTCACACCGAATCGCTGCAAATCCAGTTGCGGTAAGACGATTTCGCGGGTGAAGTCACTGCACGCATCCGCTGACCAACCGTCTAGCAACTCCACATAAAACTCCGCACCATCCGCCGCGACTAACGCCAGCGAAATCAGCTCTCGGTCGATGCTGAGTTGAGTGAACTCGGTGTCCAAATACAACGCCTTAACGGCCATCCTGCCTCCCACTAGGTGTAGCTGCCACGCCCTGCGCTTGAAATACCCTGCTTTCCTGTCTGATCGAATACCAGCGCCCGAAGCAACGCCGGCAGCAGGCACTGGTAAAGCCTGAGGTTGGCCAGGCGAGGAACCCTTAGCGCAAGTCATCCAGCTAGTGCAATCCACGGGGCGTTCCGTGCATGCCTTGGCGACGGAGTGCCAGGTGGCGGTCGAGTGAAGCCACCCCGTCTTCCCCGAAGGTCACTACCACGTACAAACTGCCACTGTGCGTATAAAGCGCCCAGTATTCGCCGTACTGCTGAGCCCCGACTACGTCTGACGTTCTGATTCGGTGGCCATCTTGAAAGCGCCCCGATTTACTACCGTGGATGTGGTGGTACACGACCCCTAGGCAGCAGCCAGCTACAAGCACTACATGGGTTAGATAAGCGGTGACAGGACGTCCGAATTCCACCCGCATTGCCCCCGCCAGCTTCTCCCGCTCCTCGTCTGGCAATTGTGCCAAGCTCATAGCGTCACCACCCCACCACTCCCTTTCCTGGATAACCTCTCGGTTTACAGCCGACACGTTTGCCCGCACCCAAAGCGCAGAGCGAATGCCCATGGTCGAATCCGGGGTGGAGTCTGACCGTACGTCAATGGGCATAATGGCTCCTGACCGGGCTAGGCGACACGTGACATCAGAGTCGTGAATAAATCAGCCGAGGATGTTGCACGCTGTCCAGAGTGACAACGTCTCCATCCCCGTCTCGATAGACAGCCCCTGAGTCCACGGTAAAGAACCAGTTAGCGTCGACCTCGTGGAGCGCCACTAATCGCTGTAAAGTCCAGCCATCAGACCCGGTCATATGCGGCGGGAGCATCACCTGCGCATCCACAGACAAGATCCGCTCATCCAAGTCCGCGCTTTTCATGAGTCGCTCAAATTCCTCGACTCCACTGGGCATCATTTGTGAGTAATAAACACCGTCATCTGCCTTCACTTCTAACCGCAGATGAAACCACGGCAATGCATACTCCTTCTCAACCAACCAGAAATACATAGAACCTGGTTCAGGTTGAAATACATCTCCCACCCTCGCGACCCAATCCCGCCCAACCCTGAACAGACTCATTACCACCACCTTATAATAGTCAAATGATCTACTCGCTTTAACAGCGTTAATTACTGACATCATCCCAATAATCCCCACGAACTATCAGACCAAAGTCCTGATCATCCGGTGGATCATCATCGAAAAGATGTTGTATGCGTCGCTCTTGCTTGATGTACGCCAGCACGTGGAAGAAACAGACTTCGCACAGTTGAACACGGTAATGCTCACCGTCATGCCGTGAGCCATACCCCCACTTGGCGTGCAACACCCCAAACTGCTGGCCATAGCCGGGGACACTCGTCTCACCCCCGCAGAGATCGCAGTGCACCGCCGCCTGTCGTTGATCGGAATCGTTCATCATCACCACTCGCTTAACACAAGCTCATAACGGTTGAGAGCTCGGCCTGCTTGCGTTGGCCATCTCCGACCAGGACATACAGGGTGTTAAGCGTCTGAAAAAAGCAGCCCTCGCTGAAGCTCACTAGGGGCGTGGTGCGCACCCAATCGCCGACATCGAAGCGCCGCTCACTGTCAAATAGAACGCTATGCGCATATAACATCACCGCCTCGCGGCCAGAGGATCGCAGCATGGCTTGCTCCTCTTCGGTCAGAATGAGATCAATCCAAATCCAATCGCGGACAATGCAATACGGCATCCACAACGAACGATCTCGGGCCACCACGCGTTCGCGCGCCTGCTCCCAGCTCATTTCAATGCCGGGCATCACTTCTCCAGCGCCGTATAACAGTGCGGCAACCTTGTTCAAAGCATCCATGAGTCACTCCCATTATTCCGCTCATATGCCGCAAGATCCTGAATTCAGGGTGCAACCTGCCTGCCCTGGAAAACCTGCCCCAAGGCGTAGATATCTGTGCCCCAAACGGAAACGTGCTGACAGAATTGCCAGTCTTAATCTGCGATCTGGAAACGCGGTTTAGAGTTAGTAACCCTAAACCACCTTACTTATCCGCCCTTCTCTTCGATCTGCTTGATCACCTTATCGACTCCGTTGCTTTAACATGCAAATAGAATAAACGTCGAGAGCGCATATTCGTCAAGCCCCAGCAGAAACTTTTTTATTTACGATATACATATATTGACAGAGCATAGAAAGTTACAAGGCAATATATAAACCAATACCTACGGATATATATTTTCCCCACTCAGTCATACCAAAGAACGCCGTAAGACGGCCTAACAAATGACCGCCCACAGGACACTTCTTAACAGCATGTCGCAGCCTGCATCAGGCTGACACCCACACTGGCTGACCGGGGTCGTGGTTCACATGAACCAGCCTCCATTCCCTGTTCAATCTCCGGCTGGCAATCAGCGTGACCATGCCGCCGATGTCCTGTAGGTCATCGCCTCACTGTGGATTTGGGTC
>NZ_WKJZ01000005.1:39854-147436 GCF_009763245.1 Pseudomonas xionganensis
TGGTTCACATGAACCTGCCTCCATTTCCTGTTCAACCTCCGGCTGGCAATCAGCGCGTGACCATGCCGCCGATGTCCTACAGGACATCACTTCACTGTGGGTTTGGGTCTCACCTAACAGAGCGCCTGACGAGTTGGCCGGGGTCATGGTTCACATGAACCTGCCTCCATTTCCTGCTCAACCTCGTGCATGTCAAACCAAGCTGCGGGCTAGGCAACCGAAGACCGACTGGCATGCCAATCTGATTTTTGAGCACGCCAACCGCATTGCGATAAAAATACTTAGCTGCCTATGAAATTCGAAGCTCAATCTCATTGGCGATTATGAAAATTATCACAAATACGTTGACGAGCTACCCTGGGATGCATATGATCCGATCCATCAACCAAGGATTGCACCATGTCCCACAGTCTCGACAGCGTCGGAAAGCGTGTTGCTTATGCTCGGAAATATCGGAGCCTGACACAGCAGGAGCTCGCTGATCGAGCCGGCGTCGCGCAGTCGAGCCTGGCGTCACTGGAAGCGGGACGCAACAAAGGCTCACGCAGCCTAGTGAGCCTTGCCAAAGCATTAGACGTACCTGCCGAGTGGCTCGATAGCGGTCATAACCATGAACAAGCTATGGAGTTGCTTAGCGGTAATCTGCGCAAGATCCCATCGGCTGAAGATCAGAATGTTCAGAGAATGCTCAACAGCGCCGTTCCCGGCGAACAATCCTCAGCTTTCCTTCAATCTGATGTGAACCCTCCAGCAAAAGCACAGCCAATTGGCTTGAAGTTACTGGCATGGACTGTTCGCTCACTGCTTGAGCCCGAGACCGCTTATAAACAAAGCTTAGAATCGCAGCGCCGTTTTGGGTGGGCTTATCCGCATAGCGCGCGCGCATTTTTACTCCGCGCTACAAGGGATTTTGTTATTCCAGAGTTGCGTGAAGATGACCTCCTCTTGATTGAGCCAGATGCTCCCGTTAAGACCGGCTGTGACATTGTAGTCGTATGCTCTGATGATGAAATCCGACTAGGCCGTGTCACGGAAAACGCTCTCGGGAAATTTCTGTTGGTTGTGATCGAACAGGGCAAGGAAGAACTGCAACCTCTAGATGCTAGTGTCCGCATTGTTGGGGTCATTGATAGCCTCTCTCGGAGGAACTAATTTTTTGCCCTAAATAATCGTATTTACGATTTTATTTTATATATAATTATCCCTTTGAGAATTGAAATGCGCCGAATCATGCGACTGAAAGAAGTAATGCACGTGTGCGGAATATCACGCAGCACCGTTTATCTATGGATGATCCAGGGACGATTTCCCCAGAACCGCCAGATAGGTGGCGGCAGAGTTGGCTGGGACAGTAATGAGATCGAGCAGTGGGTGAACCTTCAGCTCGATGGTGAAGAGGTTGGCCGGGAGAAAGGTCATGAGCAGCAGTCAAGAGCTCATCAGCATTAAAGAATTCCAACGTCGGGTCTGGGGTGAGAACGGTACGCCCTTGAGTCGCCAATCAATCCGCAATCACCTCCTCAACTGCAAGTTGCCAGGTAGGCAGGTAGTCGGTAACTGGTACATCGACTGGAGCGAGTACCAAGCGCAAAACGCGGATGACCTCGTTGAAAAAGTGCTAGCAGGACGATGATTAATGGCTCGACCACGGAAAAAAAATAATCGCGAACTGCCCTTGAATCTGTATTACAACAAAGACACCAAGGCCTATCGCTATAAAGACACCATTAAGAACAAATGGCACCACTTCGGCTTTGACCGTCAGAAAGCCATCAAGAGCGCACAATTTTTGAATGCAAAGTTGATGGTCAACACCGATCTGATTGCAGCGGTGATGGCTGATCACACACTGACAGTTTCTTCATTTATTGAAGAGTACAAAGAAAAAGTGATGCCGGGGAGACATCTCAAGAAAAGCACCGAGGAGAACTACTTGATTCGCCTGAAGCAAATTGATAACGCCTTCGGTCGCCTGCCATTGAACATGGTGTCACTCAAACAAATCAGCGATTTCCTAAGCGCAATCGACTCTAACCGCGCCAGTAATCAGGCGAGAGCACGCATCATCGACCTGTTTAACCAAGCCGCTGCGCGTGGTCTGGTAGAAAATAACGTGGCTGAAAAAACCCTCAAACGTAATGAGCGCAAAGTACGAAAGCGTCACACCAAAGAAGGTATCAAGGCCATCCGCGAACATGCACCGATGTGGCTGAAGAATGCCATCGACCTGGCTCTGCTGATTTCGCAACGCCGCTGCGATCTACTGAATCTGCGTTTTGATGGCATCAAAGATGGCTACATGTACGTCATCCAGCAAAAAACCAGCGATCAAACTGACGCATCATGGCTGAAGATGGAGATCACGCCTGCCTTTCAAAAGGTTATTGATCAGTGCCGTGATGAGGTGGAGTCCCCCTTCCTAATTCACCGCCAGCCGGATCGAAAGCGCGACTGCGAAAATAAAGAACATCCCACTCAAATTACAGGCCACTACCTTAGCACCGAGTTTAAAAAGGCCCGAGACGCAGCTCAGTGTTACCCGAATTACACAGCAAAAGAGATGCCCGGCTTGCACGAGATCCGGGGCACCTCTTTGAAGATGTACCAGCTGGCAGGAAAAGACGCTCAGAAGATCGCCGGCCATGCCAGCCCCGACATGACCCTGAATTACCTCAAGGGCCACGAATTTGCCGAATGGGTCGAGGTCTCGCCTGACCTGGACATCAGCGAATTCACCGACGACTAAGCGATCCCCCCAACAAACCGGAGCACGTATGAACAAAGAAACTCGCGACATCATTACTGTCCGAAACAATGGCCCGCTGATCGTACGTACCAACTTTTGGCGCACCGCAACATGCCGCACGGGACTCCCCTTCCTTTGCTGGAATGCAGGCACTGCAAGACTCTTACTGCCAGCAACTCTTGAGCATTGCTTGCTTGACATGGCAGCGGCTAAACACGTGATCATCTCCCTGTGCAGCGCCACTAATAGCAGGAATGAGGTCTTGGAAATTATTTTCGAAGATCTCAGTGGCATGCCACTTACGCTAGTCATTGGCACTGATCAAGCAGGAGGGATTCCAGCGGAGAGCACGCTAGAGAGTTTTCCCCTTACGGTCTGGACAAAAGAGGGACTAGAACAAAGTCATTCTGCGGAGTTTCGACGGGCCAATTAGCAGCCCTGCATCTGCTCATAGGAAGTCTCTTTGCCAACGCAGAACTTCGAGACTGAGTGATTAGCGCGCCACCAACCTCCCGTACGCCCTCACAAGAGTACGGCTACCTGGCGCGCACAACCAGCAACTGGTCAACCTGTGTGGTATACGACCGGCTAATCAACTCGCGCTTCATGCCCCAGCCTGGTGAGGCCGGCACGCTCCCAGGGCGAAGGGTACCTCGCCCCCATCTGTTATTAATCGCATCCAGCACTGCCATGACTTTCTGGGAGTCCGCGGACTGCATGGGCGCAAACAGATCCTCGGTGAACTCCCCTCGCTGGCACAAATCGAGCAGCAGCACTTCAGCTTTTGAGAAGGCAAATCCTGGGCGATATATCTGCTCCAACCCTTCTAGGGCCAAGCGAGTTATCAAACGCGTGTCGTCACTCGGATACGGCAACTCAAGCAGCGCTCCCCTGGCAAACCTTGGCTCATCGGGATTGAACATGCCTGTGCGAATACTGACTCGCACACGCTTACAGACCGAGCCTTGGGCCCGAAGCTTTTCGCAGGCCCGGGCTACGTATGCGGCAACGGCCTCCCGAATTGGCGCCAGCTCGTGTAACCGCACCCCAAACATCCGGCTGCAACAAATCTCCTGCTTGGGCGGAGCAGCATCATCGAGTTCTGCGCAAGGAATGCCTTGGAGCTCTCGCGCAGTTCTCTCCAGAACCACGTTAAAGCGTGCGCGTAATGTGGCCGTGTCTGCATGAGCGAGGTCAGCGGCAGTTTTGATATTCATGTCATGCAGCCGCGCCGCCAATCGAGCCCCTACGCCCCAGACCTCCTCTACGGGAGTCACCGCCAATAGCTTGATCCTTCGGCTCGAATCGGTGATGTCGACTACCCCGCCAGTCTGTTTCTGCCAACGCTTCGCTGCATAGTTAGCAAGCTTTGCCAACGTTTTGGTAGGCCCGATCCCCACCCCTGTTGGGATACCTGTAACAGCCAAAATCTTGGCCCGAATTTCTCGCCCCATCGAATCAAGGTTTTGGAGAACGCCGGTCAACTCAGCAAATGCTTCGTCGATGCTGTACACCTCAAGAGCAGGTACCATGCTCTCGATGACAGTCATCACGCGCTCACTCATGTCACCGTACAGGGCGTAGTTCGAGCTAAAACCAACCCCACCCGCAGCCTCAAAAGCTCGGCGGATTTGAAACCAGGGCGCCCCCATCTTGATACCCAGCGCTTTGGCTTCAGCGGTTCGACTGACTACGCAGCCATCGTTGTTAGACAGCACCACAATGGGTATCCGCGCCAGTGCCGGGCGAAACACGCGCTCACAGCTGCAATAAAAAGCATTGCAGTCGATCAGAGCAAAAACACGATCAGGCATTGGCCCGCCCTGCCCTGCACAACCCCACAAATACCCCCCAAATCTGAAAGTCTTCCGCTTCCAAGACGTAGCGTGGTGGGTACTGAGGATTAGCTGACGCCAAAATGACCTGGTGCTGGTCACCACTGAGTATCTTTAGAAGCAACTCCCCATTGAGACAAGCCACCACAACATCGCCACGGCGAGGCGTCAGGCTTTTGTCTACGAGCACCAGATCGCCATCGAGGATGCCGAGCCCTTGCAGGCTATCGCCTGCTACGCGCACCACGTAGAGCTGAGGGCGGTGCAGCTGAAAAAGCTCATCGAAGGAGATACGCTGCTCAAGATGATCCTGGGCAGGACTAGGGAACCCAGCCGGAACGGACGGGAGGTAGAACGGGAGGGAGGCGGTCGTTCGAGAAACTGAGCCCAGGATAGTGATGCTGCTCACGATAAATGCCGAATACTGTACGCATACACAGTATATCGCACATCTCGAAACTGCATAGCCAGGGTATGAGAACAGGGCCTGTCCTGCCCCACCACGGCGCCTGCTCTCGCACCTGCTAGGTTAGCGCTCAGTGACATCCTTCAGTGCATGAAATCCATGGAGTTCCTTATCCCAGAGGTAGCCGCCGAGCTTCGGGACACTGACAAACCACTCGCGACGCTCACCATCAATGGTCAGAACGATCCGGCGATTGCTGACGAAGTCACCGTCGAAGCTCATTGAGTAGTCATCAACTTGCAGTCTCTCGCCCGGCGCAATCACGGCAGAAACTGCAATCCCATCCTTGAACGCAGAGCCTGCTGCCTGGTACTCATCGACACCATCATCTGTGCTCGCATACGCATACAGTGACCGGCAGATATAGGTGATGGGCTTCGCTGTTCGATTCACCAGCCATACGGGCTGTTTGTCTGAGCACCGCGGGAAAAACGGTATTGCCAAGTACAAGCCAGAGGGCAGTTCCTGCTCGTAGGCGTCGAGGTTAGCCAGCGCGATCAAATCAGCGATCTCTGCGCGACGCTGCGCTAGCACAGCGAAGACATCATCATCCATTCGCGGGCGAGCCCCGAGAAAAGACTCAAGGGCATCGCAGGCAGAGGTCACCCGGACGTAGCGAGCCAGTTCATCTGCGTGACGCTCAGCTACCAGTGGATGGCAGTCACTGGCCAAGCGTGATGCCCGGCTCATGACCTCATCATGAATCGGTCGGTGATACATCTGATCCTCGTAGTGATACGACCTTATCGTATCAGTCGAAAGAAAATTTCCTTGTCAGTTCCCTACTGAAGCCACCAACAGCGAACAAATACTGAGCCTGCCTTCACCGCAGGCCCCGACAATAGGTGTTGTCAGCTTTGAGTCAGCCATTTCCCGTAAGCATCAATGTCAATCATCGGCACTGTGCCACTGAATTGAAGCTGTGCAATCAACCTAAATAAGAACGCGGTCGCCGGCTTATTTTCCTGCACAAACTTGAACGTGTTATCGCTGACATCATGAAAATAATGTCCGTGCGAAGCCACGCAACCGATATCCAATCGGCCATCATGCATATCTACCTTAAGTGCCTTGTCGAACGATGATCCGAGCGCCGGACTCCAGTCGCTCTCGAACGTGAGCAAACCACCCAGGATTGGGATGAGCGGTTTAGCTGGATAGGTACCACCTGCATAGGGGATAGGCAGACTAGTGCGATGAAGCTTGCGAACGCTAGCGACTTTCTGCTGGGCGTAGGCCACAAGTCCTGCTGTGGCGGTTTGCTTCGCTTCGAAAACGGCATAAACGCTTTCTGCCGGAACGATGATCTGCTCATCAAATTTGAAGATGAACGGTGAGTACTGTCGATCAAAAACTACAACATCAATCTGCTCACTGAAATTACCCAGACTGTCCACCACGAAAGCTTTTGCCGCTTGGTAGCGCTTAGGTAGGTATGTTTCGAGCATATCGAGCCATACACCCTCACTGGCATCACCTTTTACCCCAGGGTGTTGGAGCGCTTTGCGGGCTATGCCCAGACGAAGCTGGATATCATCGTGCAGGGACGCAAGCAGAGTTGAAAGTGACCACGCTGACATACAGCCTCCATCAAATAGGTACTGACAGCCGAGATAAGAGTTTGACGAGCAGGAGTGAATCACTTCTGCTCGGCCAAGCTGATTAGCGATCTTGAAAAGCAGGGGTTGGTGACATTGCTTGGGCAGTCTGCAATGCCGTCCTTGCAGCGACAGCAGCGTGGGGGTATGCCCCCAGGATGATCGAAGGGATAAGCCGTTGGTTGATATCGGAGAAGGTAAATCCTGGGCCATTGGCCTCACGTGGGCCGGTCAGCTTAACTAGATCCTCGATCACCTGAGTGCTCAAACCCAGCCCTTCCAACTTGGAGCTCAACAAATACCGCCTCTGTGCATCGTCCGGTCGACCAAACGTTAAAACCTCTGCCGCACGTCGTTGAACGGCAGGATCCAACGCTTTCAACCGGTTCGTGCACATTAAAACTGCCGCCGGCAATTTCTGATTGGCAATACGATCAATGCCGCGAATGAAGGCGTTAACCCCCGCTCGATCCTCATGGTGCATCTGCGCGTTTTCTCGGGACTGAGCCAATGCGTCGGCCTCGTCGATTAACAACAGAACCGCACCACGCGCCTTACCGCTTGTGCTCTTAAGCTTCTCCGCAGCCTCAATGGTGTAGTCGAATGCCGCCGATACCAGCTGAGTCATCTCTCCTACGCGCCCTTGACCGCGAGTCGCAAGGCTCAATGGGTAGAGGGTGATATCGATTCCCTCCTGCCGAGCAACAGCGTCCCCGATAGTCTCTGCCAGCTCAGTTTTACCCGAGCCGACATCACCTGCCAGCACTGCCAAAGGCGGTCGACGCAATACGGTATCTATTGCAGCGCGCGCTTGCGGATGATGTTTCTCGGCCCACTCCTGCAAGCCAAAAGGATTGACCAGCAAGCCCAATACCTTGGCTAGTCGCTCCTTCTGCTCGTCCAAACCAACCAGCCGTGACAAACGCTCCTGAGGCTCAAAGTCTGGGAAACACACACGCCGCTCGAACAGTTCATCCAGTGACGGTTTGACGTTCATCAGAAGCTCCTTACGCTTGCACGATTGAGGGCGCGACCACCTGCCGAGTAGGTCTTGTCGCTTTCGAGATATCCGCTGATTCCCGGTGCTGATGCGCTGCCGCGCTCAAACGGCAAATCTTTAAGAGTGCTCTCTTTGTCAGCCGACGAGGCGTTAAGGTATTTCGCGCTGTAGGTCAGGTAGCTATAGAAAGACGCACCAGATACATCCCGCCCCTGGCGAACGCGCCCAGGGTCATCATCTGTGCCTGACCCAACAAGATCTCCAGCGGTATAACGCAAAGTGGGTTCGATCCAGTCGTCGCCACGTTTGAAGCCGTAAGTCACCTCTCCCAGGTAACCAGCCTTAAGCAGCACAACCAATTCCGCCTCGTACTCTTCGATCCAGGTATCACAGGGGTAGCCATAGAAGCGCTGCATCCGCCGCAGGTCAGTCGCTACCTTTGCTGCCATATGGCGAGCATGCGTAACAGTGAAAGTTTGTGTTTCAGCAACGGTAAAACTGTAGGAAGACATGGCGTACTCACCCCTGGAAAGAAGAACCGAAGACTTTCTGCCAATAGCCCACCGTCAGCTGTTTGGTCGGCGCGTAGAGCGCTGCATCGATGGCATCGCCGGCATCCATCGCCGCATCGATGATCACGTCGACATTGCGCTGGGTGTACAAGCGCGCCACGTTGTTATCGGGGTTGACTGGATCAATGATCTGCACCAAATCGGTCAGAGGGCCGACTTTAGAGGCCGCGTAGTTGTCCTCAAAAACGATGCGCTCGCGCAATTCACTGGTAACCAGGTAGGTGAAGAACGCTTGTAAGGCTTCGGGATAGTTGGAGAAGTCCACGCCGTTGTCGCACAGCTTGGCCATAATCAGCTCGATCATGAAGGACTTGAACCGGAAATCCTGACGCTCCTGTTTCATAAGGCGCGCCCAGTATTTGGCTAGGCGGACAACCTGAGCGAAATGCGTCGGAGCCGCACGCTTACGCGCCTTGGCAAACTCAAGATGCAGCGGAATACTCGTTTCCAGAAAGGAGCCGTCTTCCTGACTGACTAGGTTGCCCCGCCAATGCGGCAAACCGGAGTACAAAACCGGTACGACATCGACATCCAGGCCGGAGCCCCGGAACGACACGGTCACCGAGTAGGTCTGCGGTTTGACTTGATCCGCACTGAAATTCGGGAACGCTTTACGTAGTCGCTCCGCCAGATAATTAAGCAGGTCGCGGATGTCATGAGGGGCATCAGAGCCGCTGATGTAGACCGCAACGTCAATGTCATTCAGCGAGCGAAGAGCCGTACCCTTAGCCAAGCTGCCCGACAGCATCATGCGTTTCAGTGAGAAGTCGGGATGATCCGACAGATACCCCTCCAGCTTGTCCTGCAAACGACCAGCCTGCTCCCGGTACTCCTTCGCTTTCTCCTTGGGCAGGTTCACCTTTTCTTCGGCAAACCGCGCTATATCCTTGTGATCGACATGCTCTTTTGACATCTCATCCCCCTTTGGAGATATGTACAGTGCTGAAGGCCGGGCGATGAGCTCAAGGGGCATGTCGTCTAGCCGGACAAAAAGTTCGGAGTAGCGAACTTTGTGACAGACTGCGCGCGTCTTCCGTCCTTGTCAAACGATTTGTTCGGAATCGTGGTATATTTTCAGAACCTATGAAGGAGATACGACGATGGCTACCCGTCTCGGCGAGAAACTCCGCGACCTGCGCAAGCAGCGAGGGCTGACCCTGGAAAAACTCGCGGACATGGCTGGGTTGAGCAAGAGCTACTTATGGGAGCTGGAGAACCGAGAATCCCAACGCCCCTCGGCAGAGAAGCTCACCGCCTTGGCAGATGTCCTAGGAGTAGGAACAGCCTACTTTTTCGAGGATGATCTACGAGAGCCAGAGGAAAAGCATCTCGATGAGGCTTTCTTCCGCGGATACAAGAATCTTGAGCCGGATGCTAAGGCGCAGCTGAGGAGGATTCTGGATACATTCAAAAAGGACTTTTGATAATGCCTGAGCGCGAGGTGTGGACGCCGCAGAAAGCGGCTATTCGCTTGACCAAGATCTGTGATCGAGTCAGCGAGGTGCATGGAGTTGCACGCTTCCCCGTTGATGTCAGCGAGCTCGCGCTAGGCACAGCGGAGGTTTTCAAATGGCCGGATCCGATTGCCAAGGTGGAATCCGTCGACATTAAAGGATTCGACGGAGCGTTATTCGCTAACGATGCACGCAATCGCTGGATGCTGCTTTATAACAACGGATTAACATCTCCTGGCCGGATCCGCTTTACCCAAGCTCACGAGCTGGGGCATTACATTCTCCATCGCCTGAAGCGTGACGAGTTCAGGTGTAGCAGTGATGACATGCTGTCTTGGGAGGAGAAAAACATTGAGGCAGAAGCCGACCTGTTCGCCTCCTTCCTATTGATGCCGCTCAACGACTTTCGTAGCCAGCTCACAACAGATGTCAATATTGAACTGCTGCGCCACTGTGCAATGCGTTATGGCGTCTCACTGACCGCCGCCGCGCTGAAATGGATTGAATGTACCGAGGAAAGTGCGGTACTCATTTTGTCCCGCGATGGCTTCATGAAATGGGCGTATTCCAGTGCGGCAGCACGCCGAAATGGGGCCTTCTTCCGCACCCGCCAGAAGGTCGTGAAAATCCCTACGGGTTCACTAGCTGCGTGCCCAACGGTTACCCAGGAACGCGCCGGGGTTGAGCTCCCGGCATCACTCTGGTTCCCTCATGCAGAGCGGAATGCCTGCGTGCGAGAAATGAAGATTCAGTCCGAGCAGTACGAGTACGTCATTACCCTGCTCTGTCTTTCTCGGACAGCTTCGTTCTGGCCGCCTTTCACAACAGACTGGCAATCTGACATCCGCCGCAAATGAGCACCATCAGCTGATTTACCATATATCCCCAGCCCTTCGCCTGAGGCCCATCGAGCGACCTCCACATCCTTGATTGACGCTGTCATCACGTCCAGGCCTCGCCACGAGGTAACACGAAGCGACTTCTCCGCCCCCAGCTGCCAGGGGTTTTGCTGGAATTTTGCAGGAATTTTGCAGGAGCCAGAAATAAAAAAATCCAGTCACCGCTAAGTGACTGGATTTTTGGGGTTTTTTGGTCGGGACGGAGTGATTCGAACACTCGACCCCTTGCACCCCATGCAAGTGCGCTACCGGGCTGCGCTACGCCCCGAGATTTACATCTACTCCCAGCACTGCTGAAAGCGGTGAGGACTATACATTAAGCTTTTGAAATAAGGCAACTTTTTCTTTTGTCTTATTTACGCAGAACCTGCAGAACATCCTCAAGCTCGGCAATCATCTGCTTGATCAGCTGGCGATACTGAGTAGTGTCGTCCTTAGCCTCATCTCCAGAGAGACGCTGACGCGCCCCGCCGATGGTAAAGCCCTGATCATAGAGCAACGCGCGAATCTGCCGAATCATCAACACATCCTGGCGCTGATAGTAGCGGCGGTTACCGCGCCGTTTCACCGGATTGAGCTGCGGGAACTCCTGCTCCCAGTAGCGCAGTACATGCGGCTTGACCGCACAGAGCTCACTCACCTCACCTATGGTGAAATAGCGTTTGCCGGGAATCGCCGGTAGTTCGTCGTTATGACTTGGTTCCAGCATATGCCTCAACCCTGGCTTTAAGTTTCTGGCCTGGACGGAAAGTCACCACACGGCGGGCCGTGATCGGAATTTCCTCTCCCGTTTTTGGATTACGACCGGGGCGCTGACGCTTATCGCGCAGATCAAAGTTACCGAACCCCGAGAGCTTGACCTGTTCGTTGAGCTCCAGCGCTTGGCGGATCTCCTCAAAGAACAGCTCCACCAACTCCTTGGCTTCCCGTTTATTCAGGCCCAGCTCTTCATACAGACGTTCGGCCATCTCAGCTTTCGTCAGAGCCCCCATACGCTACTTCCTTAACGTGGCGTTGAACCTTTGTTCCAGGGAGGTGAGGATATTTTGCGTTGTGGTACTCACCTCATCGTCATTAAGAGTGCGCGATGGATGCTGCCAGGTCAAGCCGACCGCCAGGCTTTTTCTATGCGGATCAATGCCTTTACCGTGATAGACATCAAAGAGCTTGAGGTCTGTCAGCCATTCCCCTGCAGTTTCACGAATTGTATCCAACAAAGCCGCAGCCGGAACCCCTTGATCCACCAGCAAGGCAAAGTCGCGACGCACTTCGGGAAAGCGCGAAAGCTCCTTGAATGCAGGCATGCGACCCTGGATAACCTCGGCCAGAATCAATTCAAACAGAAAGACCGGCTGATCCAGATCCAGTGCTTTGCCCAGCTCCGGGTGAATGGCGCCGACGAAGCCAACCAGACGACCTTCACGCTCAATCCGCGCAGTTTGCCCTGGATGCAACGCAGCATGCTCACCAGGTACAAAGCTGAACTCATCACCGGCACCGGCCGCAGCCAACAAGGCCTCAACATCAGCCTTGATGTCATAGAAGTCGATCGCTTCACGGCCATGCGCCCAGCTTTCCGGCAGACGCGAACCGGTGATTACACCGGCCAACATCGGCTCCTGCTTGAGGCTGTCCAGCTGCCCCACGAAACGCAAACCGCTTTCGAACAGACGCACACGGGTCTGCTGACGATTGAGGTTGTGCTGGAGGGACTTGATCAGGCCCGGCCAGAGCGAGGCACGCATGGCAGCCATATCGGCAGAAATGGGATTGGCCAGCATCAGCGGCTCGGCATCTGGACTGAACAGCTCGAACAGCTTGGGATCGATAAAGCTGTAGGTGATGGCTTCCTGATATCCGCGCGCTACCAACAGACGGCGTAAAGCCGGCAACTCGACCACGGCCTCGGCCTTGGCCTGAGGCGCCAGGCGTGCCTGCGGATAACGAACCGGCAGACGGTTGTAGCCATACAGGCGACCCAACTCCTCAATCAGATCGACTTCGATGCTGATATCGAAGCGGTGGCTGGGCACCGCAACCTGCCATTGACCGGTGCCATCGGCACTCACGCCCAACCCCAAACCTGCAAGCAGGCCAACCACCTCTGCATCGTCCAGCTTAAGGCCCAGCATCTGCTCGACACGCTCGGCACGCAGGGTAATAGGCGCCACCGCAGGCAACTGCGCCTGATCGACCACCTCGATAATCGGACCCGCTTCACCACCCACGATATCCAGCATCAACTGCGTGGCGCGCTCCACGGCTTCGCGGGCCAACTGCCAGTCTACGCCACGCTCGAAGCGGTGCGAGGAATCGGTGTGCAGACCATAAGAGCGAGCCTTGCCGGCAATGGCAATGGTGTCGAAGAAGGCGCTTTCCAGGAACAGGTCACAGGTCTTGGCGCTGACACCACTGTGCTCACCACCCATCACGCCAGCAATCGCCAGGGCACGGTTATGATCCGCGATCACCAGGGTGTCGGCACGCAGGCTGACTTCCTGACCATCCAGCAGGACAAGCTTCTCGCCCTCCTCGGCCATGCGCACGCGGATGCCGCCGTTGATTTCGGCGAGATCAAACGCATGCATCGGCTGACCCAGTTCAAGCATCACATAATTGGTGATATCCACCGCTGCATCGATGCTGCGCACATCGGCGCGACGCAGGCGCTCAACCATCCACAGTGGGGTCGGCTTGGACAGATCGACATTGCGTACCACACGACCGAGATAGCGCGGGCAAGCCTGGGGCGCCAGCACTTCAACCGGGCGCACTTCCTCATGGCTCGGCGCCACGGCGGCAACCACCGGACGGGCCACCGGAACGTCGTAGAGCGCCCCCACTTCGCGAGCCAGCCCTGCCAGGGACAAACAGTCACCGCGATTGGGCGTCAGATCGACTTCAATGCTGACATCATCCAGATTGAGGTAGGCACGAATATCCTCACCCACCGGCGCGTCAGCCGACAGCTCCATCAGGCCATCATTTTCTTCGCTGATCTGCAACTCGGCGGCCGAGCAGAGCATGCCATTGGACTCGACCCCGCGCAGCTTGGCCTTCTTGATCTTGAAGTCGCCCGGCAGTTCGGCACCAATCATGGCGAAGGGAATCTTCAGGCCGGGGCGCACATTGGGCGCACCACAGACCACCTGGAAAGTCTCTGTGCCATTGCTGACCTGACAAACCCGCAGCTTGTCGGCATCCGGATGCTGCTCGGTGCTCAGCACCTCACCCACCACTACACCGCTGAAGGCACCGGCCACCGGGGTCACGCTATCGACTTCCAGGCCCGCCATGGACAGGCGCGCCACCAGCTCGTCACGGGAAACTTGCGTGTTTACCCAGCTACGCAGCCATTGTTCACTGAATTTCATACTGTCTGTTCTCCTGAACCAATTCGATTACGGAATGCGAGGGCTCTAGCGAAATTGCGCCAGGAACCGCAGGTCGTTATCGAAGAACAGCCGCAAATCATTGACGCCATAGCGCAACATGGCCAAACGCTCGACACCCATACCAAAGGCAAAGCCCTGGTACTTTTCGGGATCGATACCAGACATGCGCAGTACGTTCGGGTGCACCATGCCGCAGCCCATGACTTCCAGCCAGCCGGTCTGCTTGCACACGCGGCAGCCCTTGCCGCTGCACATCACACACTGCATATCGACTTCAGCCGAAGGCTCGGTGAAGGGGAAGAACGAGGGGCGGAAACGCACACCCAGGGGCTTCTCGAAGAACACCCGGAGAAATTCCTCGATGGTGCCCTTGAGGTCGGCAAAGCTCACCCCTTCGTCGACCAGCAGGCCTTCAACCTGGTGGAACATCGGCGAGTGGGTGATATCGGAATCGCAGCGATAAACGCGGCCAGGACAGACAATGCGGATCGGAGGCTGCTGGGATTCCATGGTGCGCACCTGTACCGGCGAGGTGTGGGTACGCAGCAACATATTCGCGTTGAAATAGAAGGTGTCATGCATCGCCCGCGCCGGATGGTGGCCGGGGATATTGAGCGCTTCAAAGTTGTGGTAATCGTTTTCCACCTCGGGGCCTTCGGCGATGCCGTAGCCAATCCGAGTAAAGAACTGCTCGACACGCTCCAGAGTCCGAGTCACCGGATGCAGCCCACCGGACGCCTGACCACGGCCGGACAGGGTCACGTCAATGCGCTCGGCCGCCAGCTTGGCACTCAAGGCCGCCTCTTCCAGCATGGCCTTGCGACTGTTCAGGGCATCCTGCACCTTGTCTTTGGCGGCGTTGATCAGCGCACCAGCCTGAGGACGCTCCTCGGCAGACAGATTGCCCAGGGTCTTCATCACCTGAGTCAGCTCGCCCTTTTTGCCCAGATAGTGGACCCGCAGTTGCTCCAGGGCACTCACATCGTCGGTGTGGCTAACGGCCTCAAGCGCTTGCGAGACCAGCACATCCAGATTTTCCATTTACAGACTCCAGATACGAAATAGGGGAAGAGCAAAGGCTCTTCCCCTATTGGTGACGTTCAACACCGAGCGAACCCGGTGATTGTCGGGGACTTAAGCCAGTACGGCTTTCGCTTTCTCGACAATCGCAGCAAACGCCGCTTTTTCGTTCACTGCCAGATCAGCCAGAACCTTACGGTCGATCTCGATGGACGCTTTTTTCAGGCCGGCAATGAAACGACTGTAGGACAGACCGTTAACACGAGCACCAGCATTGATACGAGCAATCCACAGAGCACGGAACTGACGCTTGCGCTGACGGCGGTCGCGGTAGGCGTACTGGCCTGCCTTGATCACTGCCTGCTTGGCAACGCGGAATACGCGCGAACGCGCACCGTAGTAGCCCTTAGCGAGTTTCAGAATTTTTTTGTGACGAGCACGAGCGATAACGCCACGCTTAACACGAGCCATGAGTAATTTCCTCTATCTTGACCAATTAACGAACGCGCAGCATGCGCTCGACTTTTGCCTTGTCCGACGGACCGATCAGCGAGCTGCCACGCAGCTGACGCTTACGCTTGGTGGACATCTTGGTCAGGATGTGGCTTTTGAAAGCGTGCTTGTGCTTGAAGCCGGTAGCGGTTTTCAAAAAACGCTTGGCTGCACCACTCTTGGTTTTCATCTTTGGCATGTTCGGATACTCCGCATTCAGTTGATAAACATAACCGCAAGGCCTGCCGTGCCCTGGTGGTTACTTCTTCTTTTTGGGGGCGATGACCATGATCAGCTGGCGTCCTTCCATCTTTGGATGCTGTTCAACGGTGCCGTATTCGGCGAGGTCGGTTTCGACTCGCTTCAACAACTCCATGCCCAGCTCCTGATGTGCCATCTCACGGCCGCGGAATCGTAGCGATACCTTGGCCCTGTCCCCATCACTAAGGAAACGTACCAGGTTGCGTAGTTTTACCTGGTAATCCCCTTCCTCCGTCCCTGGACGAAACTTGATTTCTTTGATCTGGACTTGCTTCTGATTCTTCTTCGCCGCTGCTACCTGTTTCTTCTTTTCGAACAGGTGCTTGCCGTAGTCCATGATACGACATACGGGCGGGACAGCATCAGCAGAAATTTCTACCAGATCCAGCTTGGCCTCTTCAGCCACGCGAAGCGCTTCATCAATAGAGACGATGCCAATCTGCTCGCCTTCAGCGCCAATTAACCGAACCTCGCGAGCCGAGATATTCTCGTTGATCGGGGCTTTCGGTGCAGCTCGTTTATCTTGTCTCATTTCACGCTTAATAATGATTACTCCGAATCTTGGCGACCACGCCGGGAAACCGCCTGCGCAAGGAATTCAGCGAACTGGCTGACCGGCATGGAGCCCAGATCAGCACCTTCGCGAGTGCGCACAGCGACAGTTTGCGTCTCGACCTCACGATCCCCAATAACCAAAAGATAGGGAACCTTGAGCAAAGTATGCTCGCGGATTTTAAAGCCGATCTTTTCATTTCTCAAGTCAGACTTGGCACGGAAACCGCTTTGGTTGAGGTTTTTCTCCACTTCCAGAGCAAAATCGGCCTGCTTGTCGGTGATATTCAGCACCACCGCCTGAGTTGGAGCCAGCCAGGCTGGGAATGCACCCTCATAGTGCTCGATCAGAATCCCGATAAAGCGCTCGAAGGAGCCGAGAATCGCCCGATGCAACATCACCGGGTGTTTGCGGCTGTTGTCCTCACTGACGAACTCCGCCCCCAGGCGCACCGGCAGGTTGAAGTCCAGCTGCAGCGTGCCGCACTGCCAGACCCGGCCCAGGCAATCCTTCAGGGAAAACTCGATCTTCGGGCCGTAAAAGGCACCCTCGCCCGGCTGCAGATCATAGGGCAGCCCGGCACTGTCCAGCGCCGCAGCCAGAGCAGCTTCGGCACGATCCCACAATTCATCGGAACCAACGCGCTTTTCCGGACGAGTGGAAAGCTTGAGCTGGATATCACTGAAACCGAAGTCGGCATAGACCGCCTGGGTCAGCCTGATAAAGTCGGCCGACTCGCTCTGCATCTGCTCTTCGGTGCAGAAGATATGCGCATCATCCTGAGTAAAGCCGCGCACGCGCATGATGCCGTGCAGCGCTCCGGACGGTTCATTGCGGTGACAGGCGCCGAACTCGGCCAGACGCATCGGCAGCTCGCGATAGCTCTTCAAGCCCTGGTTGAACACCTGCACATGGCATGGGCAGTTCATCGGTTTGATCGCGTAGTCGCGGCTTTCCGACTCGGTGGTGAACATGTTCTCGGCATAGTTGGCCCAGTGGCCGGACTTCTCCCATAGCGAACGATCGACCACCTGCGGCGTCTTGATCTCCAGATAGCCATGTTCACGCTGCACCTGGCGCATGTACTGCTCCAGCACCTGGTACAGGGTCCAGCCATTGGGATGCCAGAACACCATGCCTGGCGCTTCTTCCTGGGTATGGAACAGATTCAGGCGCTTGCCGATCTTGCGATGATCGCGCTTCTCGGCCTCTTCGATGCGCTGGATATAGGCCGCCAGCTGCTTTTTGTCAGCCCAGGCCGTGCCATACACACGCTGCAACTGCTCGTTCTTGGCATCGCCGCGCCAGTAGGCACCGGACAGCTTGGTCAGTTTGAAGGCCTTGAGGAAGCGGGTATTGGGCACATGCGGACCACGGCACATGTCGACATATTCTTCGTGGTAGTACAGCCCCATGGCCTGCTCGTCCGGCATATCTTCAACCAGACGCAGCTTGTAGTCCTCGCCACGGGACTTGAACACCTCGATGACTTCGGCCCGCGGCGTCATCTTCTTGATCACGTCGTAGTCTTTTTCGATCAGCTGCTGCATACGCTGCTCGATAGCCGCCACATCCTCCGGCGTGAAGGGACGCTCGGCGGCGATGTCGTAATAGAAGCCTTCCTCGATCACCGGGCCGATCACCATCTTGGCACTCGGGAACAACTGCTTGACCGCATGACCGATCAGGTGCGCACAGGAGTGACGAATAATCTCCAAGCCTTCCTGATCCTTGGGCGTAATGATCTGCAGGGTCGCATCGCCATCGATCAGATCACAGGCATCCACCAGGCGGCCATTGACCTTGCCAGCCACCGCGGCCTTGGCCAGACCAGCACCGATGGACTGCGCCACCTCAAGAACAGAAACAGGATGATCGAACGAACGCTGACTGCCGTCAGGAAGAGTAATAACGGGCATGGCGCCTCCTCTCCTAGTGGTGACCTCTACCAAAGGCCACATGGGTTGGGATGAGCCAGGAAGCGATTCAGCGGCATAACTGCCTTACAGCGGCAGGAGCTTGCGAGCCAAGCCATACTGAACCAGAGTCACTGGAGGTAATAAGCAAAAACAGCCGCCGGATGCTTGCAGAAAGCCGCTGCTGCAGCAAGCCAGGCAATAAAAAAGGGCCGCCTAAGCGACCCTTCTTTACGTATCTGGTAGGCACGATTGGACTCGAACCAACGACCCCCACCATGTCAAGGTGGTGCTCTAACCAACTGAGCTACGTGCCTGCAATGGAGGCGCATTCTACGGAGGCGCCCGCAGGAGTCAACAGTTATTTTCGCTAACTGCCTGAATAATTGAATTTTTTAGCTGAACAGCTGACGTTGGATATTTTGCACAGGGTACTAGCCGGCTAATTTCAACTCGGGTAGCATCCGCTCATTCGTAAAATATAAAGAACAGAGGTTGCAAAATGACGCACACACCCTACCCACAGTCCTACTACGCAGCTTCGGCCAACCCGGCTCCGGCCCGCCCCGAGCTGAACGGTGAGATCGAGACCGATGTGTGCATCATCGGCGCCGGCTACACCGGCCTGTCCACCGCTATTGCCCTGCTGGAAAACGGCTTCAAGGTCAGCATCGTTGAAGCAGCCAAGGTCGGCTTTGGCGCATCCGGGCGCAACGGCGGGCAGATCGTCAACAGCTACAGCCGCGATATCGATGTGATCGAGCGCAGTGTCGGCCCCAAGCAGGCCAAACTGCTCGGTGACATGGCCTTTGAAGGCGGCCGCATTATTCGCGAGCGGATCAAGAAGTACGACATCCAGTGCGACCTGAAAGACGGCGGCGTATTCGCGGCCAACACCGCCAAGCATATGAAGCACCTGGAGTCGCAGAAGAAGCTGTGGGAGCGCTATGGCCACACCCAGCTGGAGCTGATGGACGCCAAGCGCATCCGTGAAGTGGTGGGCACTGATATCTATGCAGGCGGCATGCTGGACATGAGCGGCGGCCATATCCACCCACTCAACCTGGCCCTGGGCGAAGCCGCTGCTGTGGAATCCCTGGGCGGCGTTATTTACGAGCAAAGCCCGGCCACTCGCATCGACCGCGGCGCCAACCCGGTGGTGCACACCCCCAAAGGCCGGATCAAGGCCAAGTTCGTGGTGGTTGCCGGCAACGCCTATCTGGGCAACCTGGTACCGGAACTCTCGGCCAAGTCCATGCCCTGCGGCACCCAGGTGATCACCACCGAGCCATTGTCCGAGGAAATGGCCCGCAGCCTGCTGCCCCAGGACTACTGCGTCGAAGACTGCAACTACCTGCTCGATTACTATCGCCTGTCCGGTGACAACCGCCTGATCTTCGGCGGCGGCGTGGTGTATGGCGCACGTGACCCAGCCAATATCGAGGCCATCATTCGCCCGAAGATGCTCAAGGCCTTCCCTCAGCTCAAGGACGTGAAGATCGATTACGCCTGGACCGGCAACTTCCTGCTGACCCTGTCGCGCCTGCCTCAGGTCGGCCGCCTGGGTGACAACATCTATTATTCCCAGGGCTGCAGCGGCCACGGCGTAACCTATACGCACCTGGCTGGCAAACTGCTGGGTGAAGTGCTGCGCGGACAGGCCGAGCGCTTTGACGCCTTCGCCACCCTGCCCCATTACCCCTTCCCGGGCGGCCGCCTGTTCCAGGTGCCCTTCAGCGCCATGGGCGCCTGGTACTACACCATGCGCGACAAGCTGGGCATATAACCCCATAAACAAAAAACGGCACCCTAGGGTGCCGTTTTTGTTGCTATACCCTTCAAGGGTTACTGGCCAATTCCGCCGGGATAATCCGCTTGGCCTGCAGATAGGTGCGCTGCCAGTACCTGTTGCTGAGGCTGTCCAGTCGCACCGTCCCGCCGGTGGAGGGCGCATGAACGAAACGCCCCTCCCCGACATAGATACCCGCATGACTGACCTGACGCCCGCCATTGGTGGCAAAGAACACCAGGTCACCGCTTTGCAGCGCATCACGCGCCACAGTGGGCTTGCTCATACTGATCAGTTCGCGGGTAGAGCGCGGCAGGCTGATACCCGCAGCATCGCGATAGACATAGCCAATCAGGCCACTGCAATCAAAGCCGCCGTCCGGGGTATTGCCGCCATAGCGATAAGGCGTACCCACCAGCCCCAGGGCGCGAAACAGCACATCACTGGCAGCGGGATTGAACAGAGAGAGAGGGGTTGACTGAGCCGGCGGCGACTCGGGTTGCGGCGCGCGACTGCTGCAGGCGGCCAACATGGCCAGCAGCGCAAGCAGGGAAAAACGGGCGATAACCGTCATGGGCAGAGCCATCCTGAGCGGGAATGCTCCTTACTCTGCCGGCTTGCATACTGCAGCGCAAGCTTTAGCTTTACGGGCCATGGCATTGATATCTATCAAGATAGGCCTGAGCTATAAAGACTCAGACCTCCATAGCGCCTAACGCTCGACCGTCTGCGCCTCATGTGGCGCCAGGGCCAGTGCGCGCTTGGCCTCGATAAAGGTGCGCGACCAGTAACGATCCTCCAGGCTATCGACCCGTACCCCACCGCTGCGGCTGCTGGATGAATGGATAAACTGGTTGTCGCCCATATAGATGCCGGCATGGCTCACGCGATTGCGCCCGGCGGTACTGAAGAACAGCAGATCCCCCGGTTCCAGCTCGTCGCGCGCCACCTTGGGCGCATCGATATTGATCATGTCACGGGAGGAGCGCGGCAGCTGCAGGCCCAGTTCCTCCTTGAACAGATAACCGATAAAACCGCTGCAATCGAAACCCGACTGCACCGAGCTGCCGCCATAGCGATAACGGGTACCCACCAGGGTCAGACCATGATCGAGGATGCTCTCTGCCAGATTCGGCAGTTCATAGTCCTGCTCATCGAGCAGGGTGGCGACCGCTGCATCGTCGGGCTCTTCAACTATTTGCAGGGTTTGCCCGGATTGACTGGGCTGTTCAGTGACAAGCGCAGCAACCGGCTGCGATTGCGGCCCATGAGTGGCGCAGGCGGCCAGAGTCATCAGCAGTGCGAAGGGCACGAGGGGTGCGAGGCATTTGCGCATAAGCACGACCGTGTCGAAAAATTTACAGGCTCGCGACTATGCCCGCAGCGGGATCAATTTGCAAATTCTATTGGGCTAAATGTGACCCACGAGTTTCGGCAAAACATCTAACGCCCGCCCTGGCAGATGGACATCCACCATTTTGCTCAGATCGGTATGGATGGGGTTGATTTCAACGGTAAAGCCACCGGCCTGGCGGGTGCGCAGCAGCGGATCGACTATATAGGGAAAGCTGGCGCTGGTGCCGATGCTGATGACCACTTCGAACCCCTTGTGCAGCTCGTTATAGAGCGCACCGATCGCCGGCTCCGGGAGCATTTCCTCGAACAGCACGACAGGCGGGCGCAACACCCCGCCGCATTTGCGACACAGCGGCGGCAATGGCCGCCCCAGGTGCTCGATCAGTTCCTCATCGATTGCCCCGCAGGATTGGCAATACAGCGGCGCCAGCTCGCCATGGATCTCGATCACCCTGCCCATCGGGCTGCCGGCCGCGCGGTGGTAACCATCGATATTCTGCGTCAACAACCAGCAATCAGGCTTGCGCCGCTGCAGCTCGGCAAGGGCGAAATGGCCAGCGTTGGGCTGAGCGCTCAGACAGGCGCGCCCCAGTTCGGCCAGGTATTTCCAGCACAGCGCCGGATCGCGTTGCAACATGGGCCCGGACAAGGCCGCCTCGATTGGCAAGCCCTCGGCAGTATGGCCGTTATACAGGCCACCCAGACCACGGTAAGTCGGCAAACCTGAATCGGCGGACAGCCCGGCGCCGGTGATCAACAGGATACGCTCAGCCTTCCTGATGACCTGAGCAACCTCACCAATCGCCTCCTGCATTGAGCACCTCCCTGCAGCGCCCGCTCGCCAGTCGAATCATATGTAGGAGCGGGCCATGCCCGCGATGCTTTCAGTTTCGCGGGCATGGCCCGCTCCTACCACGTGAAAATCTCAGTGGTTGACCGTATGGGCCAGCATCACCGACAGCTGGCACAGTGGCCGCCCGCTCTCGGCCTGCCACTGGTTGAACGCCGCCTGCACCGCAGCCAGCTCTTTCAGGCTGGTCGGCGCCTTGTCGATGATCTGCTGAGCCTTGAGGGCGGCGACCATATCGTCGGTGGGCACGAAGCTGTCCTTGCCGACCATGCGCAGAAAACGTGGCGCAGACAGGCCTCCCAGCTGGCAACCGTGCTTGGCCAGGTATTTCCACAGGCCGACTATATCGTTCACCGGCCAGTCAGCGATCAGCGCACCGAAGCTGCCCCTTTCCTTCTGCACATCGAGGATGAACTGGGCATTGCGCGGCACGCTCTTGAGCTTGCCCAGATGGCGAATGATACGGACATTCTGCATCAGGTTCTCCAGACGCTCGGCGCCCATCAGCACGACCTTTTCCGGATCGAAGCCAAAGAACACCTCCTCGAAAGCCGGCCACTTGGCATCCACCAGGCTGTGCTTGAGGCCGGCGCGAAAGATCCGCAGGCTGAGCAACGACAGGTAGCGATCATCGCTGATTGCGCGCAGTTCCTCGGCGCTGCGCGGCTGCGGCAGCATGGCCTCCAGGGCGGCGGCCGAGCCAAAACGGTTCAGACAGTATTCGTGAAGCCACTTGTAGTCGCGCATCAGGCAATCCTTGATCTGCATAACGATGGGTATCGCTGCGCTCAACCCATCCTACGCAAGGGTCACAGATTCATCACATCGACAAAGCGCGGGGTGGCGCTGTCGTCGATTTTCAGGCTCTTGAAGTCGAACAGATTGCCATCGGCCAACTGCGACGGCACCACGTTCTGCAGCGCACGGAACATGATCTCGGTGCGCCCCGGACTCTTGCGCTCCCATTCCTGAAGCATTTCCTTGACCACCTGGCGCTGCAGGTTTTCCTGGGAGCCACACAGATTGCAGGGGATGATGGGGAATTCCTTGAGCGTGCTGTAGGCCTCGATATCGGCCTCGCTGCAATAGGCCAGCGGGCGGATCACCACATTGCGCCCGTCGTCAGACAGCAGCTTGGGCGGCATGGCCTTGAGGGTGCCGCCGTAGAACATATTGAGGAAGAAGGTTTCCAGGATGTCGTCGCGGTGATGCCCCAGGGCCATCTTGGTCGCGCCGATCTCGTCGGCATAGGTGTACAGGGTGCCGCGACGCAGGCGCGAACACAGCGAGCAGGTGGTCTTGCCCTCGGGGATCTTCTCCTTGACCACCGAATAGGTGTCCTTCTCGATGATGTGGTACGGCACACCAATGGATTCCAGATAGGCCGGCAGCACATGCTCGGGGAAGCCGGGCTGCTTCTGGTCCATGTTCACCGCGACGATCTCGAACTGGATCGGTGCCACCTTCTGCAGGTACAGCAGCACATCGAGCATGGTGTAGCTGTCCTTGCCACCGGACAGGCAGACCATGACCTTGTCGCCATCCTCGATCATGTTGAAGTCGGCAATGGCTTCGCCAGCCTGACGGCGCAGGCGTTTTTGCAGTTTGTTCTGGTTGACCGAAAGGGTGCCCATGGTGCGCTGGAATCCGCTAGCTGGAAAAACGCGACATTTTACGCAGAAAGCCCAGAGCGCCCCACCCCAATCACGGCAAAATGCTAGGCTCGGCCGATGAACGACGAACTCGACCCGCGCCAGGACCTGCCCGACCACCTCTATCAGCTGCTCCAGGCGGCGCCTGCCGGGCTGGCCGAGTATCAGTTGATCCAGCAGCTCAAGGCCGGCCACTGCACCCATATCCCCAACCTGCCGCTGGCCGACAAACTGGTGCTGTTTCGCACCCATTTCCTGCTGTTCAACGCCCTCTATCAACTGCGTGACAGGCTCTGGGGCGAACAGCGCGCCTACCTGCAGATCAGCCCTCTGTGCATTCAACTGCTGCCCTACCAGGCAGGCAGCCGCGAGCTCCGCGAACACGACCCGCTGCGCGAGTACTACCTGAACCTCGACCACCTGCGCGATACCGATGAGCGGGATGTGGAGAAGCTGCTGGCCAGCTTCTGGACACGCATGCAGGGCGGTGAAGAAAAGCTCGCGGCACTGGAACTGTTCGAGCTGGCCGATCAGCCGCAAGCGCTCAATCTCGCCACCATCAAGCATCGCTACCGGCAACTGGTAAGCCAACACCACCCCGATCGCGGCGGCAGCACCGCACGCCTGCAATCGATCAACAAAGCGATGGAAATCCTGGAACGCTATTACGGATAGGTTTCAGAGTCCGATTTGCTCTAAGGCCACCCTCCTCCACACCCGGATTCCTTGCCTATACTGCGACATACGGTCGCATAGGTTCGGCCACGTACCCGGTGACGCTGTACACGCGAACCGGGCGCTGCGCTGGGGGGCGACCGCTATAACAAGAGGAGGTGTTTGGCATGATCCATCACGTTTGGGGGCTCTTCACCCATCCCGATCAGGAATGGCAGGAAATCCGTGGCGAGGAAGAAACCATCAGCCACATGTATCTCACCCACGTTCTGTTGCTTGCAGCAATTCCCGCAATTTCGGCCTTTATCGGCACGACCCAGGTGGGCTGGTCGATCGGTGACCGAGCGCCGGTCATGCTCACCGAGGCCAGCGCATTGCAAATGACCATCATGACCTACCTGGCGATGCTCGCCGGCGTGGCGGTGATGGGCGCCTTTATCCACTGGATGGCGCGCACCTATGACGCCAGCCCCAACCTGACCCAGTGCGTGGTGTTCGCCGCCTATACCGCCACACCGCTGTTTATCGGCGGGCTTGCGGCGCTCTACCCACACCTGTGGCTGGCCATGGTAGTGGGCACGGCGGCCATCTGCTACACCGTGTATCTGCTCTATGTCGGCATCCCGACCTTTATGGGCATTCCCGAGGACGAGGGCTTTATGTTCTCCAGTTCGGTACTGGCCGTGGGCCTGGTGGTGCTGGTGGCCATGATCGCCTGCTCGGTGATTCTCTGGGGCTTTGGCGTAGGCCCGGTGTACACCAGCTGACCGGTCAATAAGGAGAAACGAAACCACCTGCGGGTGGTTTCGTCGTTTCAGGGCTGAAGCGCAACACGGGTACGGGCATAATCGCGGGCAAACTCCAGACCGCTGACCGCCATGCCCGAACGACTCTTAAGCCGCGTAGAAGAGTGCTACCAACAAGCCGAACGCTTCTTCAAGCGCGACTTTGCGCGCCCGGAAGTCAGCTTCAAGCTGCGCGGGCAAAAAGCCGGAGTGGCACACCTGACGGAAAACAAACTGCGCTTCAACCCGCAGCTGTACCGGGAAAACCACGAAGACTTTCTCCGCCAGACCGTAGCCCACGAAGTGGCGCACCTGATTGCCCATCAGCTGTTCGGCCTGAAGATCCAGCCCCACGGTGAGGAATGGCAGCTGATCATGCGCGGTGTCTATGAACTGCCGCCCAACCGTTGCCACAGCTATACCGTGCAACGGCGCACCGCCAATCGTTATATCTACCGCTGCAGCTGCCCACAGGGTGAGTTTCCCTTCTCGGCCCAGCGCCACGCCCTGGTCAGCAAGGGACGACGCTACTTCTGCAGGCGCTGCAAGGTGACCTTGAGCTATACCGGCGAACAGCGGGTCGAATCACCCAGCGGGTAGTTAGAGGACGTAACGCAGCACCGCAACAAAGTGCATCAGGCTGCCACCCATGACGAACAGGTGCCAGATGCCATGCCAATGACGGAAGCGGCTGTCATAGGCGAAGAAGATGATGCCCACCGTGTACAGCACCCCGCCGCCGGCCAGCCAGATAAAGCCGTCCCGGCCCAGGGCGGCAATCAATGGTTTGACTGCGATCAGCACAATCCAGCCCATCACGGCATAGATCACGATCGACAGCACCCGCGCCTCGGAACGCGGCTTGATCTCCTGCAGCATGCCGATAATCGCCAGCGCCCAGACGATGCCGAACAGCGTCCAGCCCCACGCCCCTTCGAGGGTCACCAGGCAGAACGGCGTATAACTGCCGGCAATCAACAGATAGATCGACAGGTGGTCGAGCTTGCGCATCAGCACCTTCGCTCGCCCCTGCACGCTGTGATACAGCGTGGAAATGCTGTAGAGCAGCACCAGGGTCAGGCCATAGATCGCCACGCCGATAATCTTGCGCAGCTCGCCATCCAGGCTGGCCAGCACCAGCAGCCATACTGCGCCAGCACAGGCCAGTAGCGCACCGACCAGATGCGTCCAGGCGTTGAAACGTTCCCCGTGATACATAGTTTTTCCATACAGCTCGTTAACGCCAATGCTCAGGCTTATGCCGGAAAAGTCAGCGTTTGACGAGCCCTAGCTATTCGGCGACACGATGTCCAAGGCGGCCCGATCAGACCACTACCCGGGCCGCCTTCAGTTCGGCGATGCGCTCGGGCGCATAGCCCAACTCGGCCAGTACCTCATCGCTATGGGCGCCCAGAGCCGCACCAATATGACGAGGCTCGGGTAATCCTGCAGAAAACTTGATCGGACAGGCGATCTGGCGCTGGGCGGCCTGACCGTCGCGGGGCACCTCGGTGATCAGCTGACGGGCCTTGAGTTGCGGGTGCTCCAGCGCTTCGGACAGTTTCAGCATTGGCTCGACACAGGCATCCAGAGCGGCAAACACCTGGTTCCACTCGGCAAAATCACGTTTCTCGATCTCGATCTCGATCTCGCGCTTGAGTGCACGCTGATCCTCCGGCTTCTGCGACAGGCCGCGGGCAGCCAGTTCCGGGCGGCCCAGGGCCTGGCAGAACTGCTGCATAAACTGTGGCTCCAGACTGCCCACCGACAGCCAGCGGCCATCGCGGGTGCGGTAGTAGTCGTAGAAGCTGCCGCCGTTGAGGGCCTGGTTTTCCATCTCCGGCTCCACCCCGGCCGCCAGGTAACCGGCTCCGGCCATGCCATGCAGGCTGAAGGCGCAGTCGGTCATGCTGATATCCACCTGCTGGCCCTGCCCCGTGGCCTGACGCTGGATCACCGCCGCCAGCAGCCCGATTACTCCATGCAGCGAGCCTCCGGCGATATCCGCCGCCTGAATGCCCAGAGGCAGCGGCCCGGTTTCGCGCCTGCCGGTATAGCTGGCAAGGCCGGCCAGGGCCAGGTAGTTGATGTCGTGCCCGGCGCGATCCTTGTACGGGCCGCTCTGGCCATAACCGGTGATGGAGACGTAGATCAGGCGCGGGTTGATCGCCTTCAGCGCCTCATAGCCCACACCGAGCTTGTCCATGACGCCTGGGCGAAACTGCTCCAGCACGATGTCGTACTCGGCCACCAGTTGCTTGACCAGTTCCACCGCCTCGGGCTTTTTCAGGTCCAGGGCAATGGAGCGCTTGTTGCGGTTGAGATAGGCATGGCTGGCTGAAACGCCGCCATCATGGGGCGGCAGCACGCGCACCAGGTCCATGCGCGATGGCGACTCCACCCGCAGCACCTCGGCGCCCATATCGGCCAACAGCAGGGAGGCAAAGGGCCCCGGCAACAGGGTGGAGAAATCCAGAACTTTCAGTGACGACAGCGGGCCTTGCATAACAGCTCCTTGGGGTAATGGTTAACGCCGATGGGTCTCACGGTGGACAAGCCTGCGGCCTGTCCAGCTACTGTTATTGCCAGTGCAGCGGCTGCCTGGCATCCAGCTCACCCAGCTGGTCGGCAAAACGCGCCTCCAGCACATTGCGGCGTATCTTCATGGTCGGCGTCATGCAGCCGTTATCCACGGTCCAGGCCTCGCGCACCACTACAAAGTGGCTAAGGCGCTCGTGGGCCTCAAGCTTTGCATTGAGCTGCTGCAGGGTCTGGGCCAGATCGGCCGTGACCTGCTCTTGCGACTGCTCCCGGGCCGCAGGCGACAGTTCGATCAACGCCAGGGGCTGATCGAGGTTGCTACCCATCAGGCACACCTGCTCGACCCAGAGGTTCTTGGCGATCTCGCCTTCGATCGGCGCCGGGGCGATGTACTTGCCCTTGCTGGTCTTGAAGATGTCCTTCACCCGCCCGGTGATCTTCAGGTAACCCTCGGCATCCACCTCGCCCTTGTCGCCGGTATGCAGCCAGCCATCGGTGATGGTTTCGGCGGTTTTCTCCGGATCCAGGTAATAGCCCAGCATCAGACTGGGGCAGCGCAGGAGGATTTCACCATTGTCGGCGATGCGCAGCTCGTTTCCCGGCATGGGTTTGCCCACGGTACCGAAGCGCACCTGGCCCGGGCGGTTGAAACAGCCATAGGCCAGGTGCTCGGTCATGCCATAGCCCTCGCAGATGGTGATACCGATGCTCTGGTACCACTCCAGCAAGGCCCGCGGGATGGCTGCCGCGCCGCTGACCAGAATACGCGCGCGGTCCAGGCCCAGGCCCTTGCGGATCTTGCGCGCCACCAGCTTGCCAATCAGCGGAATTCGCAGCAGCCGCGACAATTTGGCCTGGGGCAGCTTTTCCAGCACACCCTGCTGAAAGCGCGTCCACAAACGCGGCACGGAGAAGAATACAGTCGGACGCACATGGCGCAGATCACTGGCAAAGGTTTCCAGGGACTCGACGAAGGCCACCCGCCCGCCGCTGTACAGGGCGTTCATCTCCACCAGAAAGCGCTCGGCGGCATGGGACAGCGGCAGGTAGGAGAAATACTGATCCTGCTCGGTAATCTGCATCTCCCTGACCGACTGGCTACCGGCATAGGCAAAGGCCCCCGCCGAGAGCATCACGCCCTTGGGCTGGCCGGTGGTGCCGGAGGTATAGAGGATGCTGAGCAGCTGCTCGGCTGACTGCCGGTGCACCTCGTGCAGCGGCTGATGCGCCGCCAGCAGCTCGGCCCAGGTGTACTGGGCGGCCATGGTCGGATAGGGCATGGCGATACGCATGACCTCTGCCGGGATACCCGGCGCCAGCTTGTCCGGCTCATCCAGCTTGCCGACAAAGATCGCCTTGCACTGCGAGTGGCGCAGCACATAGTCGATACTCTCGGCCGACTGCAGCGGATACAGCGGCACGCTGACCAGACCGGCGAGCATGATCGCAAGATCGGCGATAAACCACTCGGCGCAGTTCTTCGCCAGCAGCGCGACCCGCTCCCCCGGTGCACAACCCAGGGCCTGCAAGGCGCTGGCCATGCGCCGCGCCTGCTCATCCACCTGGGCCCAGGTGAAGTCATGCCACTGGCCATTCACCGGCTGGCTGAGCCAGACCGCATCCGGGCGTTTCTCGACCCAGAGCGCCAGGCGCTCCAGGGGCAGTTGATCCGTCATCGCAATCCCTCGTTCTTATTGTTTTGCAGACATGAACGTTAGCGTTTGAACAACAACCTTGTACTCGCTCGGATAACACCTGGTCCATTGGGCATTGCACTTTGTAGGAGCCAGCTTGCTGGCGATCCGATCATCGAGAAAGCATCGCCAGCAAGCTGGCTCCTACAGTATTAAAACCCTGGTGCTCAGAGCTTCATGCCCCGGCTGATGATTTCCTTCATGATCTCAGAGGTGCCGGCGAAGATGCGCTGGATGCGCGCGTTCGCGTACATCTTGCAGATCGGGTACTCCCACATATAACCCCAGCCGCCATGCAGCTGCACGCCCTCGTCCACCACCTTGCACAACAGCTCGGTGGTAAACAGCTTGGCCTCGGCGGCCACTTCCGGGGTGAGCTTCTTCTGGTTGTGATCCAGCACGCAGCGGTCGACGAAGACCTGGGCCACATCGATCTGGGTGCGCATCTCGGCGAGCTTGAAGCGGGTGTTCTGAAAGTGCGAGATCGGCCGGTCGAAGGCCTTGCGCTCGCGCACATACTCGATGGTGGTCTGCAGCGCTGCTTCGGCGCCGGCCACCGCGCCACAGGCGTTGGTCAGGCGTTCCTGGGCGAGCATGTTCATCAGGTAGAAGAAA
The DNA here is from genome assembly GCF_009763245.1 of Pseudomonas xionganensis. GTDB lineage: Bacteria > Pseudomonadota > Gammaproteobacteria > Pseudomonadales > Pseudomonadaceae > Aquipseudomonas > Aquipseudomonas xionganensis. The sequence continues at coordinate 70,019 of NZ_WKJZ01000005.1, forward strand.
CCGCCCTTGGCATCGCCCAGCAGGTTTTCCTTGGGCACCTTGACGTTATTGAAGAACAGCTCGGCAGTGTCCTGGCTCTTCATGCCAAGCTTTTCCAGGTTCTTGCCACGCTCGAAACCTGGCATGCCGCGTTCCACCAGAAACAGACCCATGGCGTGTTTGTTATTGGGGTCGGTCTTGGCCGCGACTATCACCACATCGGCCAGCAGGCCGTTGGAGATAAACACCTTGGAGCCGTTCAGCTCAAAATGGTCGCCCTTGTCCACCGCTGTGGTGCGCATGCCGGCCAGATCCGAGCCGGCGCCCGGTTCGGTCATGGCCACCGCGAGAATCAGCTCGCCGCTGATAATGCCCGGCATAAAGCGCGCTTTTTGCTCCGCGTTGCCATACTCGGCGATATAGGGGCCGCACAGCGCCGAGTGCAGCGGCAGCATAAAGCCCGGCTCGTTGATCCTGGCCAGCTCCTCGCACATGATCTGCTCGTAGCGGAAGTCCTTGAGCCCGGCGCCGCCGTACTCCTCATCCGCCCAGGGCAACAGAAAGCCCATGTCACCGGCCTTCTTCCACACCTCGCGGCTGACCACCCCGGCCGCCTCCCATTCGTCCTGATACGGCACCACCTCTTTCTTCAGAAAGGCGGCAAAGGCGTCGCGGAACATGTTGTGCTCGGTATCGAAGAGTGTGCGCTGCATGGGGGCTTCCCTGTTGTGAGGTCGTGCTGCAGGTTAGGCCCCGCATGGCTGCCGCCTCAATGACCCATGCGCTCAGGCTCGATTGACCCAATCGCTCGGCTGGCTTGTCCTCAGCGGTGCACGCCGCCTACCATCGGCCGATCAACCAGGAGTCGTTATGCGCGAACGCACCATCGCCAGCCATTTTGTCCGCGCCGCCCTGCGCGGTGCCGAGCGCCAGGGCCATGACGCGACCCCGCTACTGCGCCAGCTGGGGATCCAACCGGCGCTACTGGATGAACCCCGGGCGCGCATCGCCCCCGAGCAGTTCGCCCGCCTGATGCAACTGCTGTGGGAAACCCTGGACGACGAATACCTGGGCTTTGGTCGCCTGCCGAGCAAGCGCGGCACCTTCGCCATGATGGGACATGCCATCATCCATTGCCGCACCCTGGAGCGCGCCCTGAGCCGTGGCGCGCTGTTCTACAGCCTGTTCCCCGAGGCACCGAGTATCAGCCTGGAACGGGAAGGTGACTGGGCGCGCCTGAGCGTGGATGACTCGACCCTGTGGGACCCGGATCACTTTCTGGTGGAGAGCCTGCTGGTGATCTGGCATCGCCTGGGCAGCTGGCTGATCGGCCAGCGCATCCGCCTGGAGGAAGCCACCTTCACCTACCCGCAGCCGGTCCATGTGGGCGAATACGAGCTGTTGTTTCCCTGCCCCCGGCGCTTCTCGGCCGGGCGCACCAGCCTGCTGTTCCACGCCCGCTACCTGGCCATGCCGCTGCTGCAGGACGAACGCACCCTCAAGCAATTCCTCCAGCACTCCCCCGCCGACCTGCTGGCCCGCCCGGATGGTGGCGACAGCCTGATCAGCCAGATCCGCCGCCTGCTCGGCCGTGACTGTCGCAACTGGCCGGATCTGGAGGCGGTGGCGCAGCAGCTGCATATCAGCCCCCAGACCCTGCGCCGCCATCTACGCGAAGAAGGCTCAAGCTTTCAGGAGCTGAAGGATCATCTGCGCCGCGACCTGGCCATCTACCACCTGGGCCGCGATGAGCTGGCCATTCAGAATATTGCCGAACAGCTGGGCTTCTCCGAGCCCTCGGCCTTTCACCGGGCGTTCAAGAAATGGACGGGGCTGACGCCTGGGGCCTACCGGGCGCAGGAGGGATAGAGCCCCTAGCCTGGATCGAGCGCGACGATCGCCATCAGCTCGCCCTGGCGGAAGACGCTGCGCGGTTGCCCACCCTGCCATGCAAGGGCGTTGCCTTGGCTGAAGCGGCTTATAGCCCCAGGGAGCGCGCCGCGCGCCCGTCAGTCTCATAATCCTTGAGCCACTGTTTGAGCTCATGGATCGGCTTGGGCTTGCACAGCCAGAAGCCCTGGAGCAGGTCGCACCCCTTGGCCTTCAGGCGCTCGGCCGTTTCGGCATCTTCAATCCCCTCCACCACGACCCGGTAACCGAGGCTGCGCGCCATCTGGATGGCGGTGGAGACGATCACGTCGGCGCTTTCACTGATGCAGATATCCTCGATCAGCGAGCGATCCAGCTTCAGCTCCGAAGCCGGCAGTTGCTTGAGGTAGGACAGCGAGGAGTAGCCGCTGCCAAAATCATCGATGGAAATCTGGTAGCCCTGCTCAGCCAGGACATTCAGCGCCTTCAGACTGCGGGCGGGGTCGCGCATGGCGGCGGTTTCGGTGATTTCCAGGGTTAGCGCGTGTGCCTGCAGACCGTTGTCCTGCAAGGCCAGGTCCAGCGCATCCTTGAGCTCGCTGGACTCCAGATCGCGGGCGGAAATATTGATGGCGACACTCAACCGCTGGCGTTCGTTGTGCAGGTCAGCCAGATCGCTGGTGGCCTGGCCGATCACCCAGCGGGTCAGCTGGGTGATCACGCCTGTCTCTTCGGCCAGGGGGATGAAATCGGCCGGATTTACCCAACCGCGCTCGGCATGGTGCCAGCGGATCAAGGCCTCTACCCCGACAATCTGTCCGCTTTCGAGGTCCTGCTTGGGCTGGTAGTAGAGCATCATCTGATTCTGCTGCAGGGCATTGCGCAGATCCGCCATCAGCGTCAGCCGGCTCTCGTTGTAAATATCGTACTTGGGCGAATAGACGCCGGTTTCGTTACCGCCCCGGGGCGCGATTTCCATGCCCACGTGGGCATTGCGGATCAGCTCGGCAGCCGATCGACCGTGTTCGGGGTAACTGGCCGCGCCAAAGCGGGGGTGCAGCTCGATTGCCAGGTGATCCAGCCATATGGGCTCGGCCAGGCGCCTGAGGGCAATATTCAGAGCCGAGAAATCGCTGCCCGCCTTGTCCACATCAACCAGCAGGCAGAAACAGTCCCCGGACAGGTGATAAACACGCTCCTCGCGGCCTTGGTCGTCACGAATGCTGTGCACAAAGGGCAACGCGGCGGCCAGCTCGACCATTTGCTCGGCCACACGCTTCATGATCCATTCACTCCTGGCCAGCCCCAGGGTGCGGTTGATTTCATCCAGACGCGAGATCCGCGCCAGCCCCACCATGTATCGGCGCTCGGGCGCCTGTTGCAGTTGCTGCTCCACCATCCACTCGAACCGGTTGCGGTTGGGCAGCCCGGTCACGGGGTCGTGGGTCAGCGCCTCGGTAAGCAGGTGCTGCGCGATATTGCGCGATTGCGCCTCCTTGAGGCTGGCGGCCTGGGCGCTGATCTTGTCTTCGCGCTCTCGGTAAAGTCGATCCGCCAGGGCCAGGGTCAGAATAAAGGCCTCCAGTCCGGAGCCTATCTGCATGGCGTGCTCGGTAAAAAAGCTCTCGGGAAAGACCCCGAGCGCCCTGCCGGCCGTTGCCAGCACCCCGATCGTCAGCGGCGACCAGGCCAGGGTAAAGAAGGCCCCGGAACGCTCCCCCGCCATCCAGACCACGGGCCCGGCCACCAGCAGCAGGGAAAAGAACAGCAGCGCGGAAAACGAGGCCAGCTGGATACCCAGGTGATAGTCGAGAAACGGCGCCGAGCACAGGTACAGCAGCTCAAACACCATCATGCCGATCAGCACTTTATCCAGCCGCGGGCTGTTGACTCGGGTATTCAGAAACTCCCGGCAGAACAACAGGGAAAACAGCGCCAGGCCGGGGATCGACACCAGCAGCGCCTTGGCGTGCAGGAGTGGCGCCTGGGGATAGAGGTGCTGAAAACTGAAACCTTTGATGGAGGCGAAAAACAGCAAATAGCCAAACAGCGCGAGGGCGTAGTAGAGGTACAGCTTCTCGCGCAGGCTCAGGTACACCGCCAGGTTGATCAGGATGATGACAAAAATGCAGCCGTAGTAGAAAAAATGCAGCTTCAGCTCATAGGCGGCGCTTTCAAAAAACGCCTGCTCGCGCCAGACCCGCAGCGGCACGATCATGGAGCCGGCGGTGGCGACCCGGACAAACACGGTCTGCGTTTCTTCCGGCGCCAGGGACAGGCGCAACAGCATGCTCGGATGGTCCACGTCACGCGGATAAAAAGGCCGGCCGTCACCGGTTTTCAGTTCCTTGATTCGGGCGCCATCGGCATAGAGGTAAAACACCACATCGTCCAACTGGGAGTAGCCCAGTTCGGCAATCAGGTTGAGGTTGAACGAAGTCTGGTTGCGCAGGGCAAAGCGCAACCAGTACGCCGACGGTGTGATACCGAAGGTGGCGCTGCCATTGCCAACCAGGGACCAGTGTTCCTCGGGCAGGACGGCCACCTGATCAATCAGCGCGTGGCCTGAGGTGTCTTCCCAGAACTGGAAGTGGGTCTGGATATCTGCCGCTGGTGTGATCGCTATCGGATCGGGTTGAGCCAAAGCCCTGAGACTCAGACAGGCAACTATAACAGCGACCAGGATGCTTAAAGCCCGGTTCAGATGCACGGATGATGTCTCCGTTTGCGGCCAGTGACTGGCACTTTATTTTTTCTTATTGCTCGCAGTGTAGTCCTTTGCGGCCTCAAGAGAAGCCAAGTGCAGGCATATCTATGTAGCGATTTGTATGATCTGCGCCCAGGGCGATCCATGGCCAGGCTCAGGCCGCAAACCAGCGCATCGATAGACGGACACGAGATATCTCCCAGCTGGCCTACAGCTTGCGCACGCTCATTGCGGCCAGAACGAACAGCACTGCCAGCACCGCCAGCAGCGGCAACCAACCGGCGTGTTCCCAGATATAGCCGGCGACGTAGCCAATTACGCTGGAGCCCAGGTAATAGGCGCACAGGTACAGCGCCGAGGCCTGCGCCTTGGCGCCATGCGCGCGCTGCCCCACCTGACCGCTGGCCACCGCATGGGCGGCAAAGAAGCCCAGGGTAAACAAGGCCAGTCCCGTCACCGCCGCACTCAACCAGGGCGTGGTACAGAGCGCCACACCCAGCAGCATGATGGCAATGCCGCCCAGCATCACCTGGCGCGCGCCCAAGCGGGGCACCAGTCGCCCCGCCCAGCCGGCGCTGACGATGCCCAGCAGATAGACCGTAAACAACAGACCGATGAGGCTGGAAGACAGGCTGAATGGCGCCGCCGCCAGGCGAAAACCGACATAGTTGAACAAGGCTACAAAGCCCCCCATCAGCAGAAACGCCAGGAGGAACAGACGGCGCAATTCACCGTTACCCAGGTGCAGGGCAAAGTTACGCAGCAGCCCGCGTAGCGACAACGACTGTGCCTGGAAATGCCGCGATGGCGGCAACAGCCAGATAAACAGCCCCAGCGCCAGCACCCCCATAGCGGCGACTCCGGCCAGGGCCAGCGGCCAGCCGCCGAGATCACTGAGCAAACCGGCGAGCAGTCGCCCCAGCAGGCCACCCAGTGCGGTGCCGCCGATATACAGGCCCATCGCCGCCGGCAAGGCTTCGGGGTCGAACTCCTCACCGACATAGGCCATGGCCAGGGCCGGCAAACCGCTCAGAGCCAGGCCGAGCAAGGCGCGCAGCCAGAGCAGATGGTCCCAGCTGTCGACCAGCGCACAGGCCCCGCCGAGCAGCGACGCCAAACCCAGGGCTGCCGTCATCACCGGCTTGCGCCCCCAGCTCTCGGCTAGCGCGCCGGCTACCAGCAGACAAACGGCCAGGCTCAGGGTGGTCAGCGATAACGCCAGGCTGCTGTCGGCCGCCGATACGGAAAAATGTGCGGCCAACAACGGCAACAACGGCTGCACGCAGTAGAGCAAGGCAAAGGTGGCAAACCCGGCGCAGAACAGCGCCAGCGTGGCGCGGCGATAAGCGCTGCTGCCACGGTGCAAATGGGTTGAAGCAGTGTTGGCGGGCATCAGTGCTCTCGGAAAAACAGCTCTGGAACGGCTGTCTGGGCAGGTTAGCACGGCACCAGGCCCATGGTTTTGCGTGCGCGGCACAGAGGCTTTGCCCGATCAGTCATGCCCTCTTATCGGTTTGCCCCTGCAGATTTCCGGGTCTAGGCTGATCCGGGTAGAGCAATGGAGCGCGTCCCATGTCTGCCGAACACAACGCCCCCAGGACAAAGGCCAAGGAAACCCGCCTGTTTCTGTTTCTGGTGATCTGCTTTTTCCCCCTTCTGTCTGTAGCCCTGGTCGGTGGTTACGGCTTCCTGATCTGGTTTATGCAGATGCTCCTGGGCCCACCCGGCCCACCCAGCTGACCCTCTCCCCTGTCCCGCAACCACTCTGGAGCCAAGGAATATGGCCGAAGCCCTGCATATCGCCAGCCTGCTGGTACACGTTCGCCCGGAGTTGCTCGACGCGGTGAAGGCCAATCTGCGCCTGCTGGACGGGCTGGAACTGCACCAGGAAAGCCCCCTGGGCAAGCTGGTGGTGGTGCTGGAAACCGAGCATGAGCGGCAGATACTCGAACGTATCGAACAGATCAACCAGCTACCTGGCGTGCTCAATGCCGCCCTGGTTTATCACGAAGTGCTGAGCCCAGAAGGAGCTGCACAATGAAGCTGACTCGCCGCCAATTCGCCAAAGCCAATGCTGCAGCCATCGCCGCCGCGGCGGCTGGCCTGCCCATCGCCACCAGCGCCAGCAACCTGATCACCGAGGCGGACCTGACCAACCTCAATTGGAACAAGGCGCCCTGCCGTTTCTGCGGCACGGGTTGCAGCGTGATGGTGGCGACCCGGGACAACCGGGTGGTGGCCACCCACGGCGACGTCAAGGCCGAGGTCAATCGCGGCCTGAACTGCGTCAAGGGCTACTTTCTGTCGAAAATCATGTATGGCGTCGACCGCCTGACCCAGCCGCTGCTGCGGATGAAGAACGGCGCCTACGACAAGCAGGGCGAGTTCCAGCCGGTCAGCTGGGATCAGGCCTTCGACATCATGGCCCTAAAGATCAAGGAAGCGATGCGCGAACAGGGCCCCGAGGCCGTGGGCATGTTCGGCTCCGGGCAGTGGACGGTGTGGGAAGGCTATGCGGCCAACAAGCTGATGAAGGCGGGCCTGCGCAGCAACAATATCGACCCCAATGCCCGCCACTGTATGGCTTCGGCGGTGATGGGATTTATGCGCACCTTCGGCATGGATGAGCCCATGGGCTGCTATGACGATATCGAAGCCGCCGACGCCTTCGTGCTGTGGGGCTCGAATATGGCCGAGATGCACCCCATCCTCTGGAGCCGGGTCACCGATCGGCGTCTGAGCTACCCCCACGTCAAGGTAGCGGTGCTGTCCACCTTCGAGCATCGCAGCTTCGAGCTGGCCGATATGCCGATGATCTTCAAGCCGCAAAGCGACCTGATGATCCTCAACTACATCGCCAACCACATCATCGAATCCGGCGCGGTCAACCAGGATTTCGTGCGCAAGCACACCAAGTTCGCCCTGGGCGCCGACGATATCGGCTACGGCCTGCGCGGCGATCATCCGCTGGAAATGCAAGCCAAGAACGCAGACAAGGCCAATACCTGGACGGATATGTCCTTCGAGGCCTTCGCCGCCTTCGTCAAACCCTACACCCTGGAGCGCACCGCCACGGAAACCGGGGTGCCGGCCGAACGGCTCAAGGCCCTGGCCGAGCTGTATGCCGACCCCAAGCGCAAGGTCATGTCGTTCTGGACCATGGGTTTCAACCAGCACACCCGCGGGGTGTGGGCCAACAACCTGATCTACAACATCCATCTGCTCACCGGCAAGATCAGCGAACCGGGCAACAGCCCCTTCTCCCTGACCGGGCAACCCTCGGCCTGCGGCACTGCCCGGGAAGTCGGCACCTTCTCCCACCGCCTGCCGGCCGACATGCTGGTGGCCAACCCCAAGCACCGGGCAACCGCGGAAAAGATCTGGAAACTGCCCCCCGGCACCATTCAGGAAAAGCCCGGCTTCCATGCGGTGCAGCAGAGCCGCATGCTCAAGGATGGGGTGCTGAGGTTCTACTGGACCCAGGCCAGCAACAATATGCAGGCCGGCCCCAATATCATGCAGGAGATTCTTCCCGGCTGGCGCAACCCCCAGACCTTTGTCGTGGTGTCCGACGTTTACCCCACGGTGTCGGCCCAGGCCGCCGACCTGATCCTGCCCAGCGCCATGTGGGTGGAAAAGGAAGGCGCCTACGGCAACGCCGAACGCCGCACCCAGTTCTGGCATCAGCTGGTCAAGGCGCCGGGGGAGGCCAAATCCGACTTGTGGCAACTGGTGGAACTGTCCAAGCGCTTCACCACCGATGAGGTCTGGCCGGCCGAGCTGCTGGCCAAGGCGTCCGCCTACAAGGGCAAGACCCTTTACCAGGTGCTGTTCGCCAATGGTCAGGTCGACCAGTTCCCGGTCGAGCAGATCGAGGCCGGTCATCTCAACGATGAAGCAACAGCCTTCGGCTTCTACCTGCAGAAGGGCCTGTTCGAGGAGTACGCCCAGTTTGGTCGCGGCCATGCCCACGACCTGGCCCCCTTCGAGACCTACCACACCGCGCGCGGCCTGCGCTGGCCGGTGGTGGACGGCAATGAAACCCGCTGGCGCTACCGCGAAGGCCTCGACCCCTATGTGGAGAAAGGCAGCGGCGTGCAGTTCTATGGCCATGCCGACAAGAAGGCAATCATCTTCGCCCTGCCCTATGAGCCGGCTGCAGAAGCGCCGGATGCCGACTACCCGTTCTGGCTCAGCACCGGCCGCGTGCTGGAGCACTGGCACACCGGCAGCATGACCCAGCGAGTCGAGGAACTGCATGGAGCGGTTCCCGATGCCCTGGTCTATATGCACCCGGACGATGCCAGTGCCCTCAAGGCCCGGCGTGGCAGCGAAGTGAAGATCATCAGCCGGCGCGGCGAGATGCGCGCCCGCATCGAAACCCGTGGGCGCAACAAGCCGCCCCAGGGCCTGGTGTTCGTGCCCTTCTTCGATGCCAACAAGCTGATCAACAAGGTCACCCTGGACGCCACCGATCCGATCTCCAAACAGACCGACTACAAGAAGTGTGCGGTGAAGATCGAACTGATCAGCCTGGCCTGAGGAGCGCTGCCATGAAGCTTTCTGTCCTGCCCCTGTTACTGCTTGGCGTGTTCGGTCTGGCCGTGGCCACCGATTACCCCCTGGACGCCCCGGCCCCGGATGGCCGCCGCGCTGGCGGCACCATCAGCCAGAGCCTGCCGACGCCCGCCATCGCCAACGAGGAAAACAAGGACCTCAAGCGCGAACGCAACTACCCGGAACAACCCCCCACCATTCCCCACAGCATCAGTGGCTATCAGGTCGATGCCAACGGCAATAAGTGCCTGACCTGCCACAGCCGCGCCGGCAGCGCCCGCAGCCAGGCGCCGATGATCAGCATCACCCATTACATGGATCGCGACGGCCAGCCCCTGGCTGCCGTGGCGCCACTGCGCTACTTCTGCACCCAGTGCCACGTGTCGCAGCATGAGGTCAAACCCCTGGTGGAGAACGACTTCCAGAACATCGACCAGTTGCTGCAAGGCGAAGCCGCCAATGCGGCCAAGCCCTGAGGAGGCCTTATGAAGTCATTGCTGGCCCTGCTCAAGGATTACTGGGGCATCCTGCGTCGCCCGAGCGTGCACTACAGCCTGGGCTTTCTCACCCTGGGCGGTTTCGTCGCCGGGATCATCTTCTGGGGTGGCTTCAACACCGCACTGGAAGCCACCAACACCGAGCAGTTCTGCATTTCCTGCCATGAGATGCGCGATAACGTCTATGTCGAGCTGCAGGCCACCATTCACTACAGCAACCGCTCCGGCGTGCGTGCCACCTGCCCGGACTGCCATGTACCGCACCAGTGGACCGACAAGATCGCGCGTAAGATGCAGGCCTCCAAGGAGGTCTGGGGCAAGATCTTCGGCACCATCAGCACCCGCGAGAAGTTTCTGGAGAAGCGCCGCGAGCTGGCCGAACACGAATGGCATCGGCTGAAAACCAACGACTCCCTTGAGTGCCGCAACTGCCACAACTTCGACTATATGGACTTCACCAAACAGAGCCCACGGGCCCGGCAGATGCACTCCACCTCATTGGCCGAAGGCAAGGCCACCTGCATCGACTGCCACAAGGGCATCGCCCACAAGCTGCCGGATATGAGTGGCGTACCGGGCTGGTAACCCGGCCAACCGCCCGCTTGAGTTGAACGCCACAGCAACACGTGCCCGCCCCACTCTCAGGATGGCGAGATCGCCGCTCGCTGTTGCGCTCCTGCAGAAACGGATTGATCCGCGAGGTGCGCGGCTGAAGTTCCTGCACAAGCAGGGCTCATCAACACCTGATGGGATATAGCCAACAAAAAACCGCGGCAAGGGCCGCGGTTTTTTTGTATTGCATCTGCAAGAACGGGTTGTTAGCCCTTCAGGCGCAGCTTCTCCGGATTGATCAGGAAGCGAGCCAGGGCCGGCAGCAGCCAGATCGCGCCGATCATGTTCCACAGGAACATAAAGGTCAGCATCAGGCCCATGTCGGCCTGGAACTTGATCGCCGAGAAGATCCAGGTCGCCACACCGATGGCCAGGCAGACGCCGGTGAACAGCACCGCCTTACCGGTGGACTTGAGGGTTTCGTAGTAGGCTTCCTGCAGGGACAGGCCCTGACGCAGGAAGCTTTCCAGTCGGCTGTAGATATAGATGCCGTAGTCGACACCGATACCCACGCCCAGCGCGATCACCGGCAGGGTTGCCACCTTCACCCCAATGCCCATGTAGGCCATCAGCGCGTTGCCCAGTACCGAAGTCAGTACCAGCGGCAGGATTACGCAGAGGGTGGCCGCCAGAGAGCGGAAGGTCAGCAGACACATGATGCTCACGGCGGCATACACCGCAATCAGCATGGTGCGCTCGGACGCCGCGATCACCTCGTTGGTGGCCGCCTCGATACCGGCGTTACCCGCGGCCAGGATGAACTGCAGGTCTTCGCTGTTGTACTGCTTGGCGAAGTCCTCGGCGACATCCACGGCGCGGGTCAGGGTTTCCGCCTTGTGATCTTCCAGGAAGATCAGCACCGGTGCCACCGAGCAGTCCCCGTTGTACAGGCCATCGGCCCGGGCAATGGAGTTGTTCAGCACGTCCTGGTTACGCGACAGGGTTTCCCATTTCAGGTTGCCCTCGTTCATGCCCTTGATCACCTGACGCGACACCGTGACCATGGAAATGGCCGACTGTACACCTTCGGTGTTTTCCATCTTCCACATCAGCTCGTCCATGGCCGACAGGGTCGGGTAGGTCGAGCAGCCTTCCGGCGGGGTCTTGACCATCACCACCAGCACGTCGGAGCTGGTCGAGTAGTTGCGGATAACGAAATCGTTGTCCAGGTTGTAGCGCGAATCCGGATGCAGCTCCGGCGCGCCCTGATCGAGGTCTCCGATTTTCAGGTTCTGGCCATACCAGACGCCACCCGCCAGAGCAGCCACGGCCACGACCACGGAGATCGGCGCCACCATGGGGTGGGCAAAGTTGGAAATGCCGCGCCACAGCGGATGATCCTTGGCGGCGTTTTCGCGGCTGATGCGTACCGAACGCTTGCTGACGCCGATATAGGAAATCATCACCGGCAGCAGGATCAGGTTGGTCAGGATGATCACCGCCACACCCATGGAGGCGCCAATGGCCAGCTCACGGATCACGCCGATATCGATCAGCAGCAGGGTGATAAAGCCCACGGCATCCGACAGCAGCGCCACCAGACCCGGGATAAACAGCTGACGGAACGCCATGCGCGCGGCGGTCAGGGCATCGGGAGCATCCCCCGAAGCCATGGCGATGCCGTTGATCTTCTGCACCCCGTGGGAAATACCGATGGCAAAGACCAGGAAGGGCACCAGCATCGAATAAGGGTCGAGACCGAAGCCCAGGGTGTGCAACAGGCCCAGCTGCCAGATCACCGCTACCAGGGTGGTGACCACCACGGCCAGGGTGCTCTTGAAGCAGTTGGTAAACCACAGCAACAGCACGAAGGTGATGCCGATGGCCACGGCAAAGAACATCGCCACACCGATCAGACCGTCGATCAGGTCACCGACCTTCTTGGCAAAGCCGATGATATGAACTTTGACGTTGGGGTTCTGCGCCTGGTACTTCTCGCGGATCTTCTCTTCCAGCTCGTGGGAGAACTTCTGGTAGTCGAGAGGGATCTGCTTGCTCTGATCATTGGGGTCGGCATAGGTTTCCAGCAACGGCAAATCGACAATGCTCGATTTGAAGTTGTTGGCCACCAGGCGGCCGATCTGACCGGACTTGAGGATATTGCTGCGCAGCTCTTCCAGGCTTTCTGGAGAGCCGTCGTAGGTCTGCGGGATCACTTCGCCACCGGCAAAGCCTTCCTCGGTCACCTCGGTCCAGCGCACGCTGGGGCTCCACAGCGACTTCATGCCGGAACGGTCGACACCATTGATATAGAACGCCTCGTCATGGATCTGACGCAGGGTCTCCATATATTCCTTGCTGAAGATGTCGCCATCCACCGCTTCCACGGAAATACGCACGGTATTGCCGAGGTTAGCCAGATCGTTGCGATGCTCAAGCATCTTCTGGATATAGGGATGCCCCAGGGGGATCATCTTCTCGAAGCTGGTTTGCGGACGAACCTGGGCCGCCTGGAAGAACAGGAAAATACTGATCAACAGGCACAGCAGAATCACGGCCGGGCGATTATTGAAGATCAACCGCTCCAGAAACGAAGCTGGTTGTTGTTGGTGCTTAGTCATGCAAAGGCTCCCGGCTTGTTATTGTTGGCCCAGATCGGCGCCAGTGGGCGATGCGAGGTGCACGCCGCCCTGCCCCACCAGAATCAGGTTGCCGTTATCCATTGCCGCAATGCCGGCCAGCGAAAGGCGATCGGCACGGTTGGTGACCCTGAAGCTCTGGCCACTGTCGCGGCTGGTCAGCACCGTTCCGCCATGACCGACCACCACCACCGAGCCATCGGCCAGCAGACTGCCATCGGACAGGCCGAACTCCAGCGGGCCATTGTTTTCGGTATTGAGGCTGATCGCCTCCCAGGTGCTGCCAAAATCGGTGGAGCGGAACAGGTGACCACGCAGGCCATAGACCAGCAGGGTATTGGCCTGGTCTGTACCCAGGGCACCGAACAGGGAACCTTCATATGGGCTTTCCAGGGTTTCCCAGGTCTGCCCCCAATCGGCGGAGCGGAACATCACACCCTGCTCACCGACAATAAACAGGCCGGCATCCTTGACCGAGACAATGGCATTGAGGTGATAGCCGTCCTCGTTGTCCATGCGATCGCTAACGCTTTCCCAGTTCGCACCACCATCGGTGGTTTCCAGCAGCGCGCCATAGGCTCCGATGGCATAGCCGGTGTTGCGATCACGGAACCAGATATCCAGTAGCGGCGCTTCCATCTCCAGGTCTTCATACTGCTTGACCCATGTGGCACCAGCATCACGGGTCGCGAGAATCTGCGCATCGTGCCCCACAGCCCAGCCATGCTGTTCATCAATAAAGAACACGGCGGCCAGTAGCTGCTTGGTGGGCACCTTGGCCTGAACCCAGCGCGAGCCATTATCGTCGGAGTAGAGGATATGACCACGATCACCCACCGCGACCAGACGCTTGCCGACCTTGGCAACATCCAACAACAGGCTTTGTTGGGCCTTGGCAGATTCAACGGCGTATTGACTGGCAGCATCACTGCCGGTCTGCGCATAGGCAGGCAGGGCTGCAAAAGTCAGCATGGATAGCACACTGCACAGCGAGAGCGCTTTAGCCAGCGGCGAGTGGACGCGGAACGCCGACATGCGGGACAAACCCATTGCATGACCGGTCTGGGTGCGCCGCATGACGGGCTCACTCATATACCTTCCCCCTTGTTCTTATAGGTAGCACTACCGTTATAGCAGAGCCGTGTATCCTACTGAGCTTTGAAAAGGCCTGACAATCGGCGCGACGTTATCTTTTGTTAAGCCAGCACGCGCGATAGAGGCATTGATTGAGTGTAGAGCAGCTTTTGTCCAAGCCTCTGACGGAAAAAGGCCGCTACTTGCGTAGCGGCCTTCGCCTCAACAATCGAGCAAATTAGCGAGTGCCGCGGCGACGCAAGGCAGCCGGCTTGAAGTAGCCGTCATCCGGTACCGGCTGGCTGAAGTCGATGGTGCTCGACTCCTCGTTATCCAGGTTCTGCACGTGGTAACGACGAGCCTGCAGGTCATGGAAGCTGTCCAGTGCGGACCAGGTGGTCGGCAGATCGTAGTAGTTCTTCAGGTAGGCGATGGATACACGCCACAGCTCGCCACGACCGTCATACTGATCCACCACAGCGGCCTGCCAGCTGTCCTCGTCGAGGAACAGGGTGCGCTTGGAATAGATGTGGCGGGCGCCTGACTTCAAGGTACCCTCGACCACCCACACCCGGTGCAACTCGTTACGGGTGAAGGCCGGGTTCATATGGCCGACCTGCAGCAGGTCCTTGTACTTCACGCTCGGGCTGGTGATCTTGTAGTTGTTGTAGGGAATGTAGATTTCCTTCTTGCCTACCAGTTTCCAGTCGTAACGATCCGGTGCACCGTTGAACATATCGGTGTCATCGGCGGTACGCAGGCCATCGGCGGCAGCGATCGGGGTGTCGTAAGCCAGATTCGGCGCGCGACGTACACGGCGCTGACCGGCGTTATAGCCCCAGGCCTGACGCGGCTCTTTCACTTGATCCAGGGTCTCATGCACCAGCACCGCACCACCAGCCAGACGCGCCGGGCTCTTGGTGAAGGACAGGTAGTAGAACATGATGTTGCCCAGATCGGCAGCCGAGCCTTTCGGGTTGTAGAACTTGAACATGGCTTCCTGCTGCGAGGTCACCAAGGAATAGCTGCCGTTACGCTGTACCGCCACTTCCGAAGCGCGACGCACGATGTAGGTACCACGGTAGCGAGCGATATGGTTCCACAGAGCCTCGACACCGCTCTGCGGGATTGGAAACGGGATACCACCGTAGGCGTCGGTAAAGCCGTTACCACCGTCGACCAACTTGGCAGTGCTGGCATTCTTGATGCTGTTGTCATACACCCATTGCGGCGCCGAACCGGAACGGCGGGTCTGGTAGACCGGCATCTGGTAGGTCGTCGGGTAGGCATTGAACATGGCAATCTGACCTGGGGTCAGGTTGTCCTTGTACTGATCCAGATTGGCCTGGGTGATGGTGAACAGCGGCTTGTCATCAGCAAAGGGATCGGGATGGTGCTGCCCGGCACCTTTATAGGCGGCCGGCGGCTGAGTGATGCCGCCGGTCCACTCGGGAATGGTGCCCGCAGCATTACCGGCCTTCTCGGCACCGAAGGGGGTCAGGCTGGCGCCCAGCTTGGCGGCTTCCTGAGGCGATACGGCAGCCAGCGCGCTACCAGCAGACAGTGCCAGGGCAATGGCAGCACCGATCAGCGTGTGCTTTTTCAGCATCTTGATTCTCCGTGAGAGCTTACAGACCAGGCGCCTGTCGGCGCCCGGCATTGTTCTGGTTTTATATTTAGAAGGAGTACTTGACGTTCAGACCGATATTGTCGCGGTCGCGACCCGAGTTGCTCTGGCCAGCGCCCATAAATTCGGTGTACTGAATCTCGGCTTCCAGGCTGTTCAGGTAGCTGGCACGCAGGCCTACGGTGTAAGCCTTGCGGTCTTCGATAAAGTTACCGGTCTGATGGCCATTGCCTTGGAAGTCATGTTTAAAGACGGCGAACGGCGACAAATTGACGCCTGCGTAAACATCGTTCCAGGTACCGGACATCAGCAGGGTATAACCATAAGCATCACTGCTGGCGCAATCCTGTTTGGCCATTGCAGCGTCGGTCGAATAGGACGTATTGGCACGACCAGCAATGCAGCGCTCGCCATTCACAGCGTTGTACTTCAGGCTATCGCCTCGCAGGTGCTCGGATGCCAGTTCGGCTACACCAAAGAGCGAATCAAAACTCAAGATATTGCCAAAGTTGTGGATGGCACCAATCGAGGCGTTAAATGCCTCAACACGACGATAATTGCTGACGGAACCATCGCGAGTGATCTGCTGACCAGCAATCAATGCGGTGCCCGCGCCCGGCAACGTACCCGAGTTATCAGCCAGTTGAGCCCCCTGCAGCACCAGATCACCCAGCAGGTCATTGGTTGCAGCAATACCTACAGGCAGATTCGGGCGATAGGCCAACTCACCGAAGACCGAAGTCTCATTGACGGTGGTGTTGAAGCTAAAACCATACATACGAATATCTTCGGCATATTCACGCTTGGCTTGGGTCGAACCTAGGAGATCTACAGTAGCCAACCCACTGGCAGTAGCAAACCCAAGCGCGCCCGTACCCGGATCAAAACCAGCCAGGCTAAGAATATCGACACCCTGATACCCGTTCAGATCAGCATAAATAGTTGGCTCTTTGGCGTGATAATTAACCATATAGAGGCCGAACTCTGTCGAATTCAACTCTTCAGCAATATATTTAAAAGAAAAGCCGTACTGACCGTCATTTTTGGCATTGAGATCACTGGTTACATCTGCAACCTTCAGAATATTCCCAAATGAAGTATTAACACCGCTTGCATACAATCCTGTAGCTGCAGAGAGAGGCCCAGCGAATGCGGACAACCCGTTATAGCCCGCAATAGCAGGAGCAAGCACAGTACCGTCAAAGTTGTTATAGGCAGTATTGCCACCCTCACCAAACAAGTCTGTTTCAGAGAAGAAGGTGCCCACCGGATCAATCGCCGTTTCTTTCCAGTTCCACTGGTAGAAGGCATCCATCGACAGATTGTCGGTCAGGCCGATATTGAAGCTAATGGCCTCAACTGGCACCAGAACTTCCTTGATTTCTGCACCTGGCAGACGGAATTTGCCTGCATCTACAGGGTTGGTGGTATTGACCCCCCCGCGATAGAAAATACCTTCACCCCAGTTAAACACCTGCTTACCGAAACGAACCCCTATCGGCATATCGCCGATATCCCAGTTGCCGTAGATGTAGGCATCGAGAATCTGCGCATCGCGACCAGCCGAGTGACGGGTTGCACGGGTAAAGCTGGTGTCATTCGGGACATTCTGGCTCGGCTGATAGGCCAGACTGGTATCCAGATAGTTATTGCGCTTATCCATGATCTGAGTGTCATAGAACGCAGTGCCGCGGACAAAAGCGCCGTAGTTCTCATAGGTCACTTCCAGATCGGAAGTGATCTTGAACACTTCGGAAACCAGGCCGGTATCGAAGTTGCGATTGCCGTCGTTGGTATTGATATCGTTGTTGCTCTTGTCCTGACCCTGCACACGCCACAGCTGGCCGTAGGAAATGGTGGTGTCGAGGGCGCCAGTGATCTGGTCGTCAGCGAAGCTGAACTCCACCGCCTGGGCATGGACAGCCACCAGCAGTGGCAGCAGGCCGACAAAGGCGAAACCCGCCTTGGCCGGGGCAAAACGCAAAACGGGTTTACGGGACTTAATTTGCATCGAGACTTCACTCCGCGGACAGATCATTTTTAAGCCCCCGAATACCGGGAGCGAATGGCCATACTGATGACGACCTTGATAAACGACTGGCAACCTTCTCAGGTGGTGCAGACAGGCTGCACCCTACCCGAATGGTCAAATCAGCCTGACAAAAGCAACCATAGTGCCAATTCAAACAACCGTATAAAAATATCGATCAGACAAGAACTAAACCATACATTCAATTTATGACCGATCATTCACTGATCAACAAATCAGCCCTACAGCATTGACTGTCTTATTTTGTCCTACATTCTGTCGCTTAATGTCACAAGCCCCATAAACGCTAAAAACCACAGCCTCAGACCAGAGCGAAAGAGTCAAGCCGCACAGGATATTTCTTCCACTGAAAACCCTGTTTACATTTTAATCAGGTAACAAAAAAGTGTTACCGAACAACATCGGTAACACTTTTTGTCATTTCCGTCAGTGCTCAGAAAGCCCTCTTATTACAAGGGCAAGCATAAGTCGGGCGTGTTATTCACAGCCTCAACCCAGGTGCAGGTACACAGCGACTGCGCAACGCACAATCTGCGTCGGATCAGCCCGCCAGGCTTTTGCTGACCACCTCAAACACATCACTGGACAGCTCACCCGACGCCAGAATGCGCTGCAGTTCAGCTTTCATCAGTCCCTGGCGGTTACTGTCGTACTTGGCCCAGCGGGTCAGGGGCGCCAGCAGGCGAGCGGCGATCTGCGGGTTGAGGGCGTTGAGGATGATCACCTGGTCGGAGAGAAAGCGGTAGCCGCTGCCATCGACGGCATGGAAGTTGACCGGATTCTGCCCGGCAAAGGCGCCGATCAGGGCGCGTACCTTGTTCGGATTTTTCAGGGTGAAGGCCGGGTGCTGCATCAGCTGCTGCACCCGGGCCAAGCCACCCGGCAGGGTGCAGGCCGCCTGCACGCTGAACCACTGGTCCATGACCAGGGGGTTGTCCTTGAAGTGTTCGGCAAAGGCCGTGAGCGCCTCGGCCTTTTCCGTGTCGAAGTTCGACCCCACCAGCACCGCCAAGGCAGTCAGGCGTTCGGTCATGTTGTCGCAGACCTCGTACTGTTCCAGGCAGGCAGCCAAGACTTCCGCGCGTTCGGTCAGCATCAGATAAGACAGGGCGATATTCTGCAGGCTGCGACGGGCGAAATGCGCCGCCTCGGCCACATAGGGTGTATTGCGCGACAGCTTGCGATTGGCCTGGTAACGCTGCCAGAGCGGCTCGAACAGGGCCTCGGCCAGCTGCTGGCGGGCAAACTCGCGGGCGCTGTGGATGGCATCGACATCGGCCACTTCGCTGATCTCGGTCAGGTAGCCCTCCCCCGGCAGCGACAGCATCTCGGCCACCATGGCCTGATCCAGGCGGTCATTCTCCAGCAGGCTGCGCAGCGCCGTGACCAGACGCTGATCCAGTTGCATGGTTTCGCCACGTTGCTGCTGACCGATCAGCTCCTGCAACACCTGCACGGACAGCTGCTGCCCGGCTTCCCAGCGGTTGAAACCGTCGCTGTCATGCTGCATCAGGAACATCAGCTGATCACGGCTGTAAGGGAAGCTCAGCTTGACCGGCGCGCTAAAGCCGCGCAGCAGCGACGGCAGGGGCTTGGCCGGCATATCGACGAAGGTAAAGGTCTGCTCGGCCTCGGTGACCGACAACACACGACTGCGGCCAACGGCCGCGCGCTCGCCCTGCAGGCGCAGCGGCAGGTCCTGACCCTGAGCATCCAGCAGGCCCAGTTCGACCGGAATGACAAAGGGCAGCTTGTCGTTCTGCCCTGGCGTCGCCGGACAGCTCTGACGGAAGGTCAGGCTGTAGGTCCGGGTAGCCGCATCAAAGGCCTCGCTCACCGCCAGGCGCGGGGTGCCGGCCTGGGTGTACCAGCGTTTGAACTGACTCAGATCCCGGCCACTGGCATCTTCCATGGCCTGGATAAAGTCGTCACAGGTCACGGCCTGGCCGTCGTGACGTTCGAAGTAAAGATCCGAGCCCTTGCGGAAGGTCTCACTGCCGAGCAGGGTGTGGATCATGCGCAGCACTTCCGAACCCTTCTCGTAGACGGTCAGGGTGTAGAAGTTGGAAATCTCGATAAAGGCATCCGGGCGTACCGGGTGGGCCATGGGGCCGGCGTCTTCGGCGAACTGGTGGGTGCGCAGATAGGCCACATCCTCGATGCGCTTGACCGTGCGCGAGTTCATATCGGCGGAAAACTCCGCATCGCGAAATACGGTAAAG
Organism: Pseudomonas xionganensis; assembly: GCF_009763245.1. Classification (GTDB taxonomy): domain Bacteria; phylum Pseudomonadota; class Gammaproteobacteria; order Pseudomonadales; family Pseudomonadaceae; genus Aquipseudomonas; species Aquipseudomonas xionganensis. The sequence continues at coordinate 89,792 of NZ_WKJZ01000005.1, forward strand.
CCTTCCTTGAGCGACAGCTGGAACCAGTCGCGGCAGGTCACGCGGTTGCCCGACCAGTTGTGGAAGTACTCATGGGCCACCACCGCCTCGACCCGCTGGTGCGCCGCGTCGGTGGCGGTGTCGGCCTTGGCCAGCACGCAGCTGGAGTTGAAGATATTGAGGCCCTTGTTCTCCATGGCGCCCATGTTGAAGTCGTTGACCGCGACGATCATAAAGATGTCCAGGTCGTACTCGCGGCCGTACACCTCCTCGTCCCACTTCATGGATTTTTTCAGACTGTCCATGGCGTGCTGGCACTTGTCGATATTCTCCGGCTCGACATAGATGCGCAGCGCCACCTCGCGGCCGCTCATGGTGGTGAAGCTGTCTTCCACGCACCAGAGGTCACCGGCGACCAGGGCAAACAGGTAAGCCGGTTTCTTGAACGGGTCTTCCCAGGTGGCCCAGTGCCGGCCGCCCTCTTCAACACCGCTGGCAATCGGGTTGCCGTTGGACAGCAGCACCGGGTAGGCATGCTGCTCGGCGCTGACCGTGGTGGTGAACTTGCTCATCACATCCGGACGGTCGAGGTAGTAGGTGATCTTGCGAAAGCCCTCGGCCTCGCACTGGGTGCAGAACATGCTGCCGGACTTGTACAGGCCTTCAAGGGCGGTGTTGCTTTCCGGGTGGATGCGCACACTGCTGTCGATCACGAAGCGCTCTTGGGTCGGCTGCAGGGTCAGGTGGCTGTCGCTCAGCTGGTAGTCCCCGGCGCCCAGGGGCCGATCGTCCAGCTTCAGCTCCAGCAGTTCCAGCTGCTGGCCGTCGAGCACCAGCGGCGGCAGACCGGCACCGGCGTCGGGATTACGCCGCATCACCAGCTGGGCGTGCACCAGGCTGTGGTCCTCATACAGTTCGAAGGTCAGGTGGGTCTCGTCGATCAGGTAGTCGGGAACCTGATAGTCCTTGAGGTAGATCATCTTCGGCTGTTCGGTACGCATGAGCTCTGGCCCCTGTTTGACGGCGCAACTGCGCCAGATGGCATTCGGTGGTTCAGGCGGCAATCTCGTGGATCGCCAGCTGGTAAGCGGTGTATTTGCGGATATTGATCACCCCGCTGTCGAACATCAGGTACTGGCCCTTGATGCCCAGCAGGGTGCCTTCGGCAATGGGGTTCTTGTCCAGATTGAAGCTGTTGATCTTGGCCGGGTAGGCGTCGATGGGATAGCTGATCTGCACCACGGCCTGTTCACTGAGCGGCTGAATGGCCTGGATACCAAAGCGCTGCTGCAGCTCGACAAGGCCGCTGGCGCAGCTGTCGAACAGCTGTTCACGCACGGCCAGCAGATCCACCGGCGCAGCATCACCCTTGAGCAGGGCGCGCCAGTTGGTCTTGTCCGCCACCTGGCTGCGCAGCAGGTCTTCGACAAAGCCGGACTGCTGCCGGGTGGCCACGCGCAGAATTGGCAGGGCCTGACTCGCACCCTGGTCGATCCAGCGCGTGGGAATCTGGCTGGCGCGGGTAATGCCCACTTTTACGCCGCTGGAGTTGGCCAGGTAGACCACGTGATCGGTCATGCAGAACTGCTCGCCCCAACTCGGCTCGCGGCAAGTGCCGGCCTCATAGTGGCAACGCTCCGGGCTCATGATGCAGATATCGCACTGGGCCAGCTTCTGCATGCAGGGGTAGCAGTAGCCCTGGCTGTAGCTGCTCTTGGTCTTGCGCCCGCAATGGCTGCAGTGAATGGCGCCCAGGTATTCCAGGCGCAGCGTCTTGCCCAGCAGCGGGTTGACCGACACCTGCTCATCACCCAGGCGAAAGCTGTATTGCACCGGCGCATCGAGCTGCACCGCCATCTTGCTCAGGGAACCGCGTCCAAGCTCAATCATCAGTGCAGGCTATCCGAGGACTTGAACAGCAGATTGGGGATCGGCTCAGACTTGGACTCGCATTCCTGGGGGCCCATATAGCCGGTGCGCTCTTCCTCCGGCAGGTTCTGCATTTCCCAGGCAATCATGGCCTGCAGGGTCAGCTCCTTCTGCTCCTGGGTCAGCTTGCGACCATCAGGCCATTTGCCGATTTCCACCGCGAGCTTGAGGCTGGCATAGATTTCCGGGGTGATATTTTCAATGGCTTCAAGAAAGGACGACATAAGCGCCTCCAAATACAAAGTATGAGTTTAACGGCCACGGCGGGCCAGCGCACCGCCCAGCAGCCCGCTCAGGCAGCCGGCGAGCAGGCCACCGACATGGGCGGCATTGGCGATGGCGCCGAATTGCAGCAACTCGAAGATGCCGGTCATGCAGATCAGCAGCCAAGCCAACATCATCACCAGTACCCCAGGCGGCAGACGATAGGCCGGGTTCGGCGCCAGGCGCTGATAGATCCAGCAATGCCCGAGCAACCCGTAAAGCACCCCGGACAGGCCGCCAAACAGCGACGGCCCGACCCACCAGTACTGGGCGAAGTTGGCCGCCAGGCCGAATAGCAGGCTCAGCGCCAGCAGCATCAGGGCACCTTCGTAGGCCTCGATGCGCCGCCCCAGCTCCCAGTACCACAGGCAATTCATCGCCAGGTGCAGCCAGCCGAAGTGGATCAGCATGGGACTGAGCAGACGCCACCACTGGCCACTGTTCCAGGTTTCGGCCAGGTAGCTGAAATAGATGTAGTCACCCTGCAGGCGGAAATCGACAAAGCTTAGCCAGCGGATCGCCGCGTAATTATCACCGCCGCCGATCAAGGCGAAGATGACCAGGGTCAGGATCAGCACACTGGCCGTCAGCCGGCTGCCCAGCAGCTGCTGCAGCACGCCCGGCCCCTGCTGCGCCAGCAGCGCCGGTTGACCTTGAGCAAGGGCATCGCCCTGGGGGTAGCGGGCATAGAGCTCGCGCACCTGTTCGGCCAACTGCTCGCCGGGCACCCAGAGCACCTGCTCGCCGGCCTCTTCGGCCACCCGATGGGGCACCTGCAGGCGCTGCAGCAAGGCGACAAAGCCGCTGAGATCGACCTGCTCCGGCAGGCGCATGGCCTCCACCGCGCTCATGGCTGCACCTCTACCCAGACAAACTTGTGCGGGTCCAGACGGCTTTCCTGATCCAGCCGATAAGCCACCAGTTTGCCATTCAGCACCGCGCTGTAATCCAGGCAGGCCAGGTTGGGACGGATCGGCGCCGGCTTACCGCTGCGCCAGTAATGGCCGACAAACAGCAGGGGTTGGTCGGCGCCGTACTTGAGCAACTCGGTCTTCTGCATTTCCGACAGCGGCATCTGCGCCGCCAACTCGGGCAGGGCATCGGGCTGGAAGACGATATCGCCGTAGGTCTGCGGGTCTTCTTCCCAGAACTTGGTGCGAAAATGCGAACGGGTAAAGCCATCGCCACTGGTCAGGGTCATGCCGTGGGGCAGGCGCATATCGGTGCCGCGCAGCAGGCGATCGAGAGCCATATTGGCAAAGCTGCCGGGGGTGGCCGAGGCCTGGAGAAAATGCTCGTCGATGCAGGCGCCATCGAGCAGCCCGCGCAGCGACTCGATCATCCCTGCATCCCAGCAGGCGTGTACCACGCGAAAATGCCCGGCATCGATAAACAGCGGCAAGTCGTAGAACCAGGCGAGAAACTCGCGCCACTCGGCCGGATAGGCATCGAACTGTTCCAGGGTTTCCCGGATCAGACGGGCGTGCCGGGGCGTGTGCTCGCGGACAAACTGGCGACCACTGCCCGGCGCCGCCGGGGTGCTCCAGCCTAGGGCGTTGAACTCGTGGTTGCCCATGATGCACAGGGCCTGGCCGGCCTCGACCATATCGCGCACCAGGTGCAGGGTTTCGCGGATACGCGGGCCACGGTCGACCAGATCGCCAAGGAAGATCGCCATGCGCTGCGGATGGCGCCAGACGCCCTGCTGCTGACGATAGCCCAGCCTATCGAGCAGACGCTCCAGGGTCCTGGCGCAGCCATGGATATCGCCGATCAGGTCGTAGCCACGGGCGGGGTCGAGGTGCATCAGTCACCTCCACCACCGAGGCGGCTGCCCCATCCCAGCTTGGTGCGGCACACCTCGTAGTAGTTGTGATCCAGCGGGTGGATCAGGCGCAGCTTCTGCGGTTTCTTGCTCACCGTAATGGTGTCACCGGGGGCGCAGGTGAAATGGTTCTGCCCATCGCAGGAAACCTGAGGGTAGATCTGCAAGTCCTGGGACACCACGATCTTCAGCTCACTGTTGCCATCCACCACGATGGGGCGGCTGGACAGGGTGTGCGGGTACATGGGCACGATAACGATGGCATCCAGCTTGGGGTGCATGATCGGCCCGCCAGCGGACAAGGCGTAGGCGGTGGAGCCGGTGGGGGTAGCGACGATCAGGCCATCGGCCTTCTGGCTGCAGACGAACTGACCGTCGATATACAGCTCGAACTCGATCATCCGCGTCGACTTGCCCGGGTGCAGGATCACATCGTTGAGGGCATCCCCCTGGCCAATGGCCTCGCCATGGCGGCGCACCTCGGCCTCCAGCAGAAAGCGGTTTTCGCTGGTGTACTGACCTTCCAGCACCTGGGCCACCTTGACTTCCAGTTCGTCAGGCCGGATGTCGGTCAGAAAGCCCAGGCTGCCACGGTTGATCCCCAGCACCGGCACCTTGTGCCGGGCCAGGGCGCGGGCGGCGCCCAGCAGGCTGCCGTCACCACCCACCACTATGACCAAGTCACAGACCTCGCCGAGGATCTTGCGCGAGGAGGTCTGCAGGCCATGGCCCGGCAGCAGCTCGGCAATGGTGTCTTCGAGAATCACATGCAGATGGCGGTCGAGCAGAAAGCGCTTGAGCCGGCGGATGGTCTCCAGCACCCGGCTGCTGCCCATGCGGCCGATGATGCCGATATTGCGAAACTGATCCATGGTGCTCCCGCCGACTGCTCGATTTAGACAGGCTCGATTATGGGTGAAAGGCGCCGATGGCAGCAAACCCACCAGCGCCCGACAGGCACCAGCACGCGGCAGAACAGCTATGCTCGCTGACATGACGCCGTTGATTGAACTGTGCGACCTGCCCGAGCGGCTGCACCACCCCCTGGTGCGTGATCTGGCCTGGGTCGTCCTATCGCCCCCCTTGCTGAGCAGCCCACCCTGCCCACAGCGCCACCCGCTCAGCGCCAGTCGCTGGTGGCGCCAGCCAGCGCTGCTTGGCGACTGGCTGCTGCGTCAGGATCAGGACCAGCATGCCCTGCAAGCCTGGCTGGCCCAGAGTTCGGTACGCCGCCTGGGGCTTTACTACGAACGGCTCTGGCAGTTCATCCTGCAGGCCGCCCCCGATGTCGAGGTGCTGGCGGCCAATCTGCCGATCCGCCAGCACTGCCATACCCTGGGCGAGCTGGACCTGCTGCTGCGCGATGAGCAGGGAGTGCATCATCTGGAACTGGCGATCAAGCTCTACCTGGGCCTGGACACCGACAAGGGTCGCGCAGCAAACAACTGGCTGGGACCAGGCAGCCATGATCGTCTGGATATCAAGCTCGATCACCTGAGCCGTCATCAGCTACCCCTGTCCGGCCGGACTGAAGCCCTGCCGAGCCTCAACCCCTTGAATATCAGTCAGCCCCAGGCCGCACTCTGGCTCAGTGGCTACCTGTTCTACCCCTGGCAAGCACCCATCGATAGCCCACAAGGCAGCAATCCCGCGCACCTACGCGGGCGCTGGGTCCATCAGCGGCACTGGGATGAGTTTGTCGACAAACAATCGGACGGGCGCTGGCAAGCCCTGGTCCGCCACCGCTGGTTAAGCCCGGCGCATATCGACGCGAATGAACTGTGGACGACGGAGCATTTTCGCCAATGGCGCCAGGCCCTGCCCGAGGATGCCCAGGCCCAGCTGCTGGTACGCCTGGAAGCAGATACAGAGGGCCTGTGGCGGGAAGCCGAACGCATCTTTCTGGTCAACGACGCCTGGCCGCAGACAGCGTCAAAGACTGCGTTCGGTACGCCCACCGGAGCGCGCCAGATAACCTGAGCCGCTTTCGCACAGCAGAGCATCGCGCTGCACCGGTGGCAAGGCATCCACCCCGTCGCGCAGGGCATAGGCACTAAAGCCCAGCTGGGTAAGCAGAAAGACTGCACTCACACTGCGCTTGCCACTGTCGCAGTAGCACAGATAGGTTCGATTCTTATCCAGCAGACGCGCTTTCAACCGCAACAGCTGCAAAGGCATATTCAGCGACTGCAGGGCATGGGCCCGCTCATACTCCTTCTGCAGGCGCACATCCAGCCACTGCGCCCCGGCCGCCAGCAGGCGCGAAGCCTCGCCCAGGGACACTTCATTGACCACCGGCGCCTTGAGCAGGGCGAAGAAGTCCTGGCGATCCAGACGCAGCACCACGCCATCATCCAGCATGGTCACCGTGGCATTGCGCGGGCTGTCCGCAAGCAGCGCTTCCTCGCCAAAGCAGGCACCGATTTCCAGTTCGGCCAGTACCTGTTGCTCACTGCCGGCCCCGCGCATCACCTCGGCTCGGCCAGTTTTGAGGAAATAACAGCAGTCGCCCGCCTCACCCTCGGCCAGCACCGTGCTGCCGGCGGCCAGTTCGACACGCTGCAAACGCTCAAGCATGGCACGCACATTGGACGGCGGCACCTTGGCAAATAGCGGGTTCTCCAGCAGGCGTTCCAGCCACTCCAGCTCATCCTCGCCCTGCCCCAGTTCCAGCAGCAGGTCATGGTAGGCCAGGCGCCAGGTCAGCATACGGTTGAGCGTGGCGGTATCCAGCGCCAGTACGCTGGCATCGGTCAGGGCGCGGGCTTCATGCAGACGCGGCAGGCTCGGCGACAGCGGATGACAACTGAGCTCGCTGCCGGCCTGTACCCGCTGCACCCCTTCGGCCGACTGCAGCAACAATTCACCCGCCAACAGGTAATAGGTGACCCGGGCCTGATCGCCCGGGCGAAACAACACCTGCCCCTGGAGTAAAGGCTGGGGCGTCAACTGGCCACGCAATTCGCGCCACTGCTGCTCGGACAACACATTGAGCGGCGTCAGGCTGCGTAACTGTTCGGGGTTGAGGGGTTCGCTCATGGAATTTCCAGGCTCCGCTGGTCAGACTTCAGTGTAGCCATCTTGCTTGGCTCGGCATATGCGCTGGCTCGACACGCCTGCACTGCAGCCTTGCGCCCTTGCAAGCCACCTGTGTGCACAAACAGCAGGCGGCTGCCGCGAGCAAAATAACCGGCCTGCACGCGCTCACGCAACGCCAGCAATGCCTTGGCGGTATAAACCGGCTCCAAAGGCAGGGCCGTTTCGTCTTCGCACTGGCGCATAAAGGCCAGTAACTCGTGATCAACCCGGGCAAAACCGCCCCGCGCCGCCGGCACCAGTGCGTAGCCCTGATCCGCCGCGCCGGCCTCTCGCAGGATCTCCCGCACCTGGGTGGCGATGCCATAACGTTCGGGCACCGCCAGCGCCCCATAGACCACACGCCGCCCCGCCTCGGCCAGCACCAGCCCGGCCAGGGTAGTGCCACTGCCGACAGCCAGCCACCAGGCATCAAAGTCCGCCCAGCCGATGGCGGCGAGTTGGCTTTCCAGCAGTTCGCGCAACACGCCACAACCGCGCGCACCCAACAAACCGCCGCCACCCTCGGGCACGGCATGAAATGCCGGATATCGTTCCAGCCAGGGCCACCAGAACCCAGGCTGATGGCGAGCCCGATAAGCGCCATAGTCGAGCCAGTGCAGCTGCATGCCAAAAGCCTGCAGATCGCGCACCGTAGGGGTGTCTTGAGGTTCGCCACGCAGCAGGCCAACCGTGGCAAAGCCGAAACGCCGGCCCGCAGCGGCCAGGGCATGCAAATGATTGGAATGGGACCCGCCCAGGCTGATCAGGCCTTGTGCCTCCTGGGCCGCTGCCTGTTCCAGGTGATACCTGAGTTTGAACCATTTGTTGCCGCTGATCAGCGGATCCAGCAGATCCAGGCGCAATACCGCCAACTCAACCCCAGCCGCAGCCGCCCAGGACGTGGCGAAGACCTGCAGGGGTGCCGACGGCGACCAGGCTGGCGCGATAACAGGCAAGGCTTAGCTGACGGTGCGCAGGCGGCTGCTGGCTTTGTGCCGGGCACAGCAGTTGGAGTCACCCATGATAAAGCGGCTCGGCGTATCCACCCGGTCGATGGGGATGGCGCAGCGTTCGCCACTGGACAGCAGCCCCTCGCAGCAGGGCTGCTGATAATGGGCCAGCCACTGGCGATACTGCTCTTCGGAGACATAACACTTGGCCGCCACATAGGCCATGGGATTGTCCTGATAGGCGGCGATATCCTGCAGGGCAATGGTCAGGTGACCGGCGCCCGGGTGATACACGACAAAGACCACGCCCAGTTTGGCCAGACGCTCAAGCACCTGTCCGCCGCCCTGGCTGGCCAGCTCGTCACGCTCACGTTTGAGACGCTCGATCTCTTCCTTGAGACGAGCCTCCTGCTCGCCGTGATAGGCCAGTTCGACATCACGGATGGCGATCTGTTCCTTGTACTCGATGACCGCGCTGGCCACTTTGGCCTGCAGCTCGCTCTCCAGCTGCGCGCGCAGGCCATCGCTGGCACTGCGACCATGCTGCTCCAGCGCCTGAATCTGCTTGGTCATTTCCTCACGGGAACGTTGCAAGCTCTGAGCCTGGGCAGCTAACTCCTGCTTCAGGCTGGCATTCAGGGCTTCCTGCTGCTGCAGGGCCTGATGCAGGCCATGTATCTGAGCCTGCAGGCCCTTACTCTGCTCATCATGGACCAGCTTCAGCTTGGCCAATTCTTCCTCATGCTGGCGAGTCAGACTGCTGATGCGCAGGCGTTGTTGCTTGATCAACTGCGCCGTCTTGAGGCGATGCTCCTGGTCGTGTTTTTCCCCGCTGCGCTCCGCTTCGGCCTTCTCCAGGGCCTGTTCCTGGGTATACCAGCGGTCTTCAGAGGCCATCTGCAAGCGTTCGGGTGCCACCACCTGGGACGCTTCTTCTTCAATCAGAATGCCCAATACATTGCGTTTGACCGCATCGCGCAACAGAATCAGGTCGTTCTGCCCCGGTGCAAGGCTCGGGTCCCACATATGCATCTGGTGCCAGGACACCGGGCACTGGCTGCGACAGGCCAGACGAATCGGTCCGGCGCCCAGATCGGGGCCACGACCGGCCTTTTCCGCCAGGTGCTGCAGGGGCATGTTCCAGCCCGAGTCGGGCGCACCCTTCTCGTCGAAGTCCAGATAGAAGAACACCAGCGCCTTGATCATCAACCGCGGATTGATCAGCACATAGGCCACGCGCATCTGCTGATCGGCAAACTCAGGCAGGTTGACCACGCCATCGAGCAGGGCTTCAAACTCGGGCAGGAACATCTGCTTGCAGATACCGCCGCGTTCGCTGAAGAACATCACGGCCTCAACCATCTGCGGCTTGCTCTGCATGCTCATGGACTTTCCTCTATGCCGAAACGGGGCGCACCGTTCAACGCGTAACAGCAGTTCGCTCAATGACACCACAGCCAGGCGCATTGAACAAACAGACCATCATCTGACAGCTCAAGTTCTGCACCTGTGGAGGCAGCACGGCTGAATTCAGACAAGTCTAGGGGAAAAGCTGCGCGCAGCAATGTGACTGGGTTGGCACTGACCCGGCAGGTGCTGCGACAAAAGCACGATGGCAGGGAAAAAATGTGATGGGTTTGGTGCAACCAGCCGAAAAACGGCTGGCACACCGGTACTCGATCGGCTTACACGCCCTTGGCGGCAGCCAAGAAAGGCGCCAAACGCCGCCCCATTTCATCGCCAAGGGCCTGCAGGCCGCTCATGGGCCGAATCATCACCTCGAACTCGACGATCTTGCCCGCCTCATCGAAGCGGATCATATCGATTCCCTTGAGTTCACGCTCGCCCACCCGGGCACTGAATTCCAGCACCACGCTCAGGCCATCGGCCGTGCCCAGCTCGCGGTGGTAGGCAAAATCGACAAAGACCTTGCTCACGGTATTCAGGATCAGCGACACCATGGGGGCGCCGACGTATGGCTTGAAGGCCATGGGGGAACGGAACACCGCTTGCGGATGCAGCAGCTCAGGCAGCCGGCTCAGGTCATTGCCCTGCATCAGGCCATGCCACTGCGCAAGGGTGGCGGCCGCAGCCAGCTGCAGTTGGAGGTTGGCGGTCACGGGTTTCTCCTTTTTTATTATTGGCCATCTGCAAAACGCCCCGCACGAGGCGGGGCGTTTTGTCATCAGAGGGCAGCGGCGAGGCGCGAGCCCTGGTTGATCGCCCGCTTGGCATCCAGCTCGGCGGCGACGTCGGCACCACCAATCAGGTGCACAGTCTGCCCGGCGGCCACCAGGTCGTCGTGCAGCTCGCGCAGCGGGTCCTGGCCGGCGCAGACGATCACGGTGTCCACCGGCAACACCTGCGGCTCACCTTCGCCGATGCGGATATGCAGGCCGGCGTCATCCACCTTGAGGTATTCCACCGAGTTGAGCATCTGCACGTTCTTGTTTTTCAGGCCCGTGCGGTGAATCCAGCCAGTGGTCTTGCCAAGACCGTCACCGACCTTGGTTTTCTTGCGCTGCAGCAAAAATACCTCACGCGCCGCCGGATGCGGATGGGCCTGCACGCCGGCAACACCGCCACGGGCTTCCAGGGCGGTGTCGATCCCCCACTCTTTCCAGAACTCCTCGCGGTTGAGGCTGGTGGCCTCGCCCTGGTGGGTGATGAACTCGGAGACATCGAAGCCGATGCCGCCGGCACCGATCACCGCCACTTTCTGGCCGACCGGCTTGCGCTGCAGGATGGCGTCCAGATAGCTGATCACCTTGGCATGCTCGATACCCGGAATGGCTGGGGTGCGCGGGGCGATACCGGTGGCCAGGATGATCTCGTCATAACCGCCCTTGGTCAGATCCTCGGCAGATACACGGGTATTCAGGCGCAGGTCGACACCGGTGGTTTCCAGCTTGCGCTTGAAGTAACGCAGGGTCTCGAAGAACTCTTCCTTGCCCGGCACACGCTTGGCCACGTTGAACTGGCCGCCGATTTCGCTGGCCGAATCGAACAGGGTAACGCTATGGCCGCGCTCGGCGGCTACGGTGGCGGCGGACAGACCGGCCGGGCCGGCGCCGACCACGGCGATCTTCTTCACCGCAGTGGTAGGGATATAGTTCAGCTCGGTTTCGTGGCAGGCGCGCGGGTTGACCAGGCAGCTGGTCAGCTTGCCGCCGAAGGTGTGGTCCAGGCAGGCCTGGTTGCAGCCGATGCAGGTGTTGATCTCGTCCGCGCGGCCTTCGGCGGCCTTGTTGACGAAATCCGGGTCGGCGAGGAACGGACGGGCCATGGACACCATGTCGGCATCACCCTCGGACAGCACCTGCTCGGCCACTTCCGGGGTGTTGATGCGATTGGTGGTAATCAGCGGAATGCTCACCTCGCCGCGCAGCTTGGCGGTGACCTTGGTGAACGCCGCACGCGGCACCTTAGTGGCGATGGTCGGGATGCGCGCCTCGTGCCAGCCGATACCGGTGTTGATCAGGGTCGCGCCAGCCTGCTCGATGGCCTTGGCCAGCAACACGATCTCGTCCCAGGTGCTCCCGCCCTCGACCAGGTCGAGCATGGACAGGCGGTAGATGATAATGAAATTCGGACCGACGGCCTCGCGCGCACGGCGCACGATTTCCACCGGCAGGCGCATGCGGTTCTCATAGCTACCGCCCCAGCGGTCGGTGCGCTGGTTGGTGTGGGCCACCAGGAACTGGTTGATGAAGTAGCCTTCCGAGCCCATGATCTCGACGCCGTCATACTCGGCCTGCTGGGCCAGCACGGAGCAATTGACGAAGTCCTGGATCTGCTTCTCGATGCCCTCCTCATCCAATTCCTTGGGTTTGAACGGGTTGATCGGCGCCTGGATGGCGCTCGGTGCCACCGATTTGGGGCTGTAGGCATAGCGGCCGGCATGCAGGATCTGCATGCAGATCTTGCCGTCGGCTTCATGCACCGCGCGGGTCACGATCTTGTGCTTCTCGGCTTCTTCCGCAGTGGTCAGCTTGGCCGCCCCGGAATACACGCCGCCTTCCTCGTTCGGGCCAATACCGCCAGTCACCATCAGGCCGACACCGCCACGGGCACGTTCGGCGAAATAGGCCGCCATGCGCTCGAAGCCACCCGGCTTCTCTTCCAGCCCGGTGTGCATGGAACCCATCAGGGTGCGGTTCTTCAGGGTGGTGAAGCCCAGATCCAGCGGGGCAAGCAGGTGCGGGTAGTGAGCAGTCATGAAGATCTCCACATCGGATGTCGGCTTTTCACGGAAGTGCTGCGGCCTCTTGATGGGCTGCAGTCGATATGGTCTAGACGATAATCAGGCCAGGCGAGAGCCTCAATGACTTAAAGTGACAAGTTATTGATCAAAAATAACAGTACAGTCTTGGCAGATCACCCGGCCCTGCCTAAGCTGCCGCACAAACGCCCAACACGAGCTCAGCATGCAAGCACCGCGCATCCGCCTTGGCGATCTTTCGGTCGGTTTTGTCAACAGCCTGGCCGACGCCATGCGCCACCAGGGGCATGACCCGCAACCCTTGCTGCTCAGCTATGGCCTGGATGCCGCACGCCTGGCTGAACCCCGTGCCCGCCTGTCGATCCCGCGTTATATGCGCCTGGGTCATGCGGCCATCCATCTGACTGGGCAACCCGGCCTGGGCCTGCTGATGGGCAGCTGCAGCCGCCTGAGCCAGGCCGGCCTGGCGGGCGTCACCGCGGCCCAGGCCCCTACCGTGCGTGAAGCCGCCCGCGCCCTGATCCGCTTCGAGCCGCTGTATGCCGCCAACTACCGGGGCCGGTCGAGCCTGCACGAAGACGCCCAGGGCGCCTGGCTGCGCTTCTACTCGATCAGCCCTTACAACGCCTATAACCGTTTTGTGGTGGATTCGCTGCTGGCGGGCTGGGCACAGCAACTGGGTCGCCTGGCCCAGCAGCCATTGCCGGTGGAGAAAGTGCAAATCGAATTCTCCGCCCCCGACTATGCCGAGCAATATGCCGAGCTCTTCGCCTGCCCGGTGGAGTTTGCCAGCCCACTCAATCAGCTGCGCCTGAGCCAGGACAGCCTGAACCTGCGCAACCCGGAACACTGCCCGAGCACCTGGCGACACTTGTTAGAGATTTGTGAGCGGGAGCTGGAGCAGTTGACCCGTACCCGCAGCCTGCGCGAGCGCGTTATCCAGTTGCTGGGCCCTCTGCTGCATGGCCGTGAACCGGACCTGAGCGAGGTGGCGAACCGCCTGCAGCTGCCGACCTGGACCCTGCGGCGCAAGCTGGCCGAGGAAGGCACCCAGTTTCGCACCATCCTCAACGACACCCGCCGCGACCTGGCCATGGCCTATATCCGCGACACCGAACTGGCCTTTGGCGAAATCGCCTACCTGCTCGGCTTCGCCTCGGCCGAAGCCTTCCAGCGCGCCTTCAAGCGCTGGAACCAGCAAACCCCAGGGGAATTTCGCCGCAGTCAGCGGCGCGGCGCCTGAGTCCAAACCCAAGCCCAAGCCTTTACAGCTCGGTGGCATCCTCATCCCAGGCCACATCATCCTGCTCCACGGCACGGGATTCGAGCAGTTCTTCCTGATAATCGTCCATCGCAATGCCCTCCAAGCGGCCTTGACCTCGATGGAAAACATCCATCAAGGAATATGCCAATCAAGCTAGAGAAGGCCGATGAAGAAAAGATGACACTTTGTCGCGGACAAGAAAAAACCCGCTGATAGTGCTATCAGCGGGCTTCTCGATATGGCGCAGCGGACGGGACTCGAACCCGCGACCCCCGGCGTGACAGGCCGGTATTCTAACCGACTGAACTACCGCTGCGTGTCGGTGGACTTGCGTCCTTGGAACTCTTGCTTCGTCTGATGCAGCAGCCTTGAGGCTTCTGCATCTCAGCCTGAGCGAACTCAAACTGGAAAATATGGCGCAGCGGACGGGACTCGAACCCGCGACCCCCGGCGTGACAGGCCGGTATTCTAACCGACTGAACTACCGCTGCGCGTCGGTGGACTTGCGTCCAATTCGCAAGAGTGGTGGGTGATGACGGGATCGAACCGCCGACCCTCTGCTTGTAAGGCAGATGCTCTCCCAGCTGAGCTAATCACCCGCTGCTTGCGAGGCGCGAAATTTACGCAAGGGCCGCAGCTAAGTCAACACCCTGCTTAAAGTTTTTCTAAAAAGGCGGAAATCCGCATGCCCATTTCCAGGGCCCATCAGAGTGCCATGCACCAGCCTGGGGCTGTCGGTACTAGGGGGCAACGCGCAGACTCAGGCGGGCCAGCACCCGATTGTCGTCGCTGCGCTCCAACCCGGCTTCGGCGATTTCCACCCCCTGCTCCTGCAGCACGGCGAACCAGCGCAACAGCTGGGCAAAGGGCGCGGCCTGCAGATTGACCTGCAACATACCGGCACCATCACCATCCAGGCGTTCGATGCTCAGGCCCTGCTGCTGGGCGCTGCTGGTCACCAGGCCCTGCAGGCGTTCCGGCTCGACCCGCTGCTGGGGGCTGGCAGACAGGCCCCGGGCCAGATCGGCATGGGCCTGCAGATAGGCATGCAGCTCACGCTGCTCGGCAAAGGCCTGGCGCGCCTCCAGCAGTTGCCGCTGAGCGGGCTGCCAGATGCCCAGGTACAGCAGCACCAGCGCCAGAAACAGCCCCAGGGCAGCTAACGCCATTTGCTCCCGCGCTGCCAATGCGCGCCAGCGTTGCAACAGCTGTGACTGTTCAAGCTGCCCGCGCCAGTCTTTAGTCATTTGGCTCATCGTTATCCCCCTATCACCACGCGCGCACTGACCCCTTCAGCCTCGCGACTGGCCGAGCCCAGTTGTACCGCCAGGCCGCTTTCCTGCAAACGCTCACGCAGGCGCTCCAATTCGGCAAAGCCCGGCGCCTGCACCTGCAAGGCCAGATCGCCGCGCTGCTCGCTGTAGTCCAGCTGGCGAATGCGCACCGAACCCTCACTCAACAGCGCCTGACTGACCTGACCGAGCAGGCCCAGCAACTGCGCCTCGCCGCCACCCGAGGCCTGACGCAGGTGCTGATCGAACTGGGCACGGATATCCACCAGGCGCGTATCCTCGGGGAACAGCTCGCGGTACAGCGCCTCGCTGGCCGCCCCATAGCGATCAGCCTCGCGCTGTAGGTACCAGCCTTGGCCCAGGTTGAAGCCCAGCTGCAGCAGCAACCACAGCCCCAGCACCGCCGCCAAAGGCTTCCAGACCTGCCACTGCCCCGTTGTTTCGCGCACGGCGAACTCGCCCTGGGCCAGGTTGTTGCGCAGTGCCTGGCTGGCGAGCCAAGCGCAGGGTTCGTCGATTCGCTGCACCTCGCAAGCGCCCAGCGTCTGCCCGCTCGGGCTTAACAGGCGATGAGGCGCGGGACAACTGGCCGCCAGCGCCGGCCAATCATCCAGATCAAGGGCCAGACGCGCGGCGCCCGCACCGCCGAGCAGCCAGCGCCCGTGCAGCTCCAGCAGCTGGGTGCCTTCGCCCGGCAGCAGATCGGCATCCACGGCAATCCGACTCGGCGCCTGGGGACACAGCTGCAACCAGGCGGCCAGCCAGCTGCGGCGCAGGGCAAAGACCCGCTGGCGGCCATCGGCCAGGGACTCGCCGAGGGCCAGATGCATCAGCTCCACCTCTTCGGCCAGCAGCTCCTCCACGGCGAAGGGCAGCGCCTGACGCAGCCAGCGAGCCTTGCGCGTGGGCAGGCTGACGGCGCAGGCGGTCACTGCCTCCACCGGCAGCACCAGGGTCCAGTCTGCCCCTGTCGCGGCCACGGCCTGCTCGAAGGGCAGCTGCTCGACATGCCCCTCCTGTACCCGCTGCACGGGCAGCTCGGCCTGCACTGTGGCGCAGGCCGCCGGCGGCAGAAACACTGTGATATGACTCATGGTTGAAGATCCTCAATGGGCGCCGCCGGCATGGCGGTCAGACCCAGACCACGGGAGAGTACATACACGCGGCCATCACTGGCCCGCTGCAGGGTGCTGCGCAGCAGCTGCCGACGATCGCCGACGCTGACCTCGCTGACCACCTGAAAATATTCGCTGCCGATCGCCAGGCCCTGGCTCTGCACCGCCAGACCACCGAGCTGGGCGAGAAAAGCCTGCACATCCTCGAAGGGCCGCCCGGCCCTGGCCGCCACCAAGCCCTCGGCAGTACCCAAGGCGATACCCTCGGCCAGGCTGGCCAGCACCTCGGCGCTGGCCGTGTTGACATTCAGCGCAGCGCCGGCCGGCAGCACACCAACATGGGGCAACAGACGCTGGTAATCCTCCTCGCTCATCTCCAGCAACAGGCGCAGCTCGGAGACATCGCTGAGCAGACGATTGCCGGCGCGGTAGGCTGGCTGCAACAGCAGGTACTGATTGTCCTCGGCGCCATAACCCCCTGTGGGTTCCTGATCGGCATCCAGCCAGTCGAGCAGGCGTTCGGCATAGGGCGTTTCAATCTGCAGCAGACGCAACAGGCGGCGGAACTGCGCCACGGCAGCCTCGTTGGGCTGGCCCTCGCGCAGCAGACTGTTGAGGTTAAAGCGTGCGCTCAGATCACTGATCTGGGTACGCAGCTCGCCGCCCTCGTCCAGAGTGAAACTGGCCAGGGACCTGGCCCAGGCCTCACCCAGATGATCCAGAGGCGCGCGCGGATCGCCGGCGGCCAGGTCGCGCTGCAGCACCGCCTTGGCCAACATTTCACCGCCCAGGGCATAGTGCAGGGCCTGGCGCACATGCAGCTGGTTGGCGCTGCTGCGAATCGACAGCTGCTGACGAGCAATGATCCCGGCGCTGACCACGGTGACCACCACCACCACCAGCAACACGGTGATCAGGGCCATGCCCTGCTCGCGCCTCATAACTGCGACTCCGGCTCAGGTGCAGGCTGCTGCGGGTTCTCGGCGCCCTCCTCGGGCGCGCGCGTCAGCTGTTCGGGCAGCACATCGGGCAGGCGCAACAGGCGGCGCAGCTGACCATAGCGGCGGTGCTCCAGCAGCAGCTCGACCGCCACCGGCAGCGCTGTCAGGGCCCTGGCCGCTTCCACCCCAGAGGGTGGCCAGGCGTCATGCCAGACGCCCTTGTCATCCAGATAGCGCAGTTCAAGACTGGTGACGCCCTCCAGGGCCTGCTGCACCTGCGGCTGGCTGTCCTGGGCCTGATCCAGCACACCCCAGTACTGGCGCTGCCACTGCTCGCCACTGCGTTGCCAGCGCACCCGCTGCAGGGTCGAGCGTGGCTGCGCCAAAGGATTGCGCCAACCGGCGCGGGTCAGCTCGATACTCGCACCGCCGCTGTCATCGCCCAACAGGGCTGGGCGTGCATCACCGAAGGCATCGCGCACCGGCCGCGCCAGTACCTGCAACAGGTCACGTTCGAACACCGCCATGGCCCGCACCAGCTCGCGCAACTGCGCCTCATGGGCGCGGGTCACCTTATCGGTCTGCAGCACGCTGTCGAGCATGCGATAGGTGCCCAGCCCCAGCAGGGCGAAGATGGCGATGGCGATCAGCAACTCCAGCAGGGTAAAGCCGCGGCACTGCCTCATGGCCGCACCTCGACGAAACCATTGAGGCTGACCACCGCCCGCTCACTCAGGTCATCGCGCAGCCCGGCCTGCTCATGGGGCGCGACCCACAGGGTGACCCGGCGCATGCCCGGCTCGCTGGTGGCCTTGATCTCGCTCTGCCACTGCCAGCGCCGCCCGGCGAACTCCAGCTCACCCTGCTCGCGACCCTCGGCCGGCGCACTCGCTGCCAGCTGCAGCTCGGTCAGGCGGTTATCGGCGATCCACATGGCCAGGGTCTTGTCTTCCAGGCGCGCGGCGGTCTGCAGGCTGCGGGCGGTGGCGCTCAGCACGCTGGCGGCGACCAGGGCGAAAATCGCCAGGGCCACCAGCACCTCCAGCAGGGTAAAGCCGGCGCTGCGTTTCATCGCGGCCGTCCTGCGGCGCTGTCGATCTCGACCCTGGGCAGATTGAAGCCATCGCTGGCCAGCAGCAGGCGCAGGCCATCGGCGCGGCGCTCGGCCAGATGCAGGCGGAAGGGGCTGATCTCACCGCTGGAGAGCAGCAACAACTGCGGGGTTCTGGCTGACTCCGGCGCATCAGTGGGCGCCGGCAGCGTCAAGGCGGCGCCTTCCAGCTCAAGGCTCAGCTCGGCCCAGGCTGGCAAGGCATGGGGCTTGCCCGGCACGGGCTGCCAGCCCTGGCTGGCACTGTCATAGCGCAGCACCTGGTAACTGTCGCGGCCGAACCAGAGGCCGTATTCGCGGTTATCCAGCACCGCCTCCTCGACCAGCACGCCGATCAGCCCGGTCAGGCGCTCGGCCTCCTGTTGCAGCTCGCGCCCAGGGCCGGCCACGCCCATGCTGAGCACCGTCAGGCCGATCAGGCTGCCGAGGATGACCAGCACCACCAGCAGCTCGACCAGGGTAAACGCGCGACTGCGCCGCATCGGGGCTTAGAGATCCCAGTTGCCGATATCGGCATTCAGCTCACTGCCGCCCTGCTTGCCGTCGGCACCCAGGGAATACAGATCGAAGGGCCCCTTGTTGCCCGGCGCCAGGTACTGATAGGGATTGCCCCAGGGGTCCACCGGCAGGCGCTTGAGGTAACCGTCGCGGTTCCAGTTGCGCGCCTGGGGGTTGCCCGAAGGCTTGTTGACCAGGGCCTCCAGGCCCTGCTGGGTGCTCGGGTAGCTGTGGTTATCCAGCTTGTACATATCCAGCGCCGCGGCGATGGCCTTGATATCGCCCTGGGCCACGGTGACCTTGGCCTGGTCGGGCCGGCTCATTACCTGGGGCACCACCAGCGCGGCGAGGATGCCGAGGATGACCACCACCACCATGATTTCGATCAGCGTAAAGCCCTTCTGCTTGTTACTCACTGCTTACCCCACCAGTTGGTTCAACGAAAGAATCGGCATCAGAATCGCCAGCACGATGACCAGCACCACGGCGCCCATAAACACCAGCATAAAGGGCTCGAACAGCCCCACCAGCAACGCCACCTGGGCGCCCAGATCGTTCTCCTGATTACGTGCGGTGCGCGCCAGCATCTGGTCCAGCTCGCCGGAGCGCTCACCGCTGGCGATCATATGCAGCATCATCGGCGGAAACTGGCCGCTGGCCTCCAGGGCGCGGGTCAGGCTGCCGCCCTCGCGCACCTTCTGCGCCGCCACCACCACCTCGGCCTGGATCACCCGGTTGCTGATTACCTGGGCGGCAATGCCCAGGGCCTCCACCAGGGGCACGCCACTGCGGGTAAGGATGGCCAGGGTCGAGGCAAAACGGGCGCAGTCGGTGGCGCGCATCAATCGTCCGGCCAGGGGCAGGCGCAGCAAGAAAGCGTGCCAGCGCTTCTTCAGGGTTTCGTCACGCAAGGCCCAGCGCAGGCCGAATCCGCCGCCCAGCACCAGCAGCAGGGCCAGCCAACCCCAATGTTTGACCCCATCACTGAGGGCAATCAGGCCCCGGGTCAGGGCCGGCAGGGTCTGCCCGGAATCGATAAACACCCGCACCACATCCGGCACCACGTAGCCCAGCAGAAAGCCGACGATCAGCAAGGAGGCGCACATCAGAATCAGTGGATAGAGCAGCGCCAGCTGGATCTTCTGCCGCGACTGCTGGCGTTGCTCGGTGTAGTCGGCCAGTTGTTCCAGCACCGGGCCCAGATGGCCGGCATGCTCGCCCGCCGCCACCGTGGCGCGGTACAGCTCGGGGAAGGCCGAGGGGAATTCTTTCAGGCTGCTGGCCAGGTCATGGCCTTCCAGCACCCGCGCCCGCACGGCCAGCAGCATGCCCTGGATACGCGGCGAGCGGGCCTGGGCGGCGGCGGCGCGCAGGGCCTCCTCGATGGGCAGGGCCGCCTGCACCAGGGTCGCCAATTGGCGGGTGAGCAGGGCCAGATCGCTGGCACCCAGCCCCCGGGATAAACTGAAGTGCCCGGCCGCGCCGCTGTTCTCCCGGGTGCGGGTGGCCTTGACCTCAAGTGGCGCCAGTTGCCGATCACGCAACAGCTGGCGCACCTGGCGCGCGCTGTCGGCTTCCAGCACACCCTTCTGCTGACGGCCCTTGGGGTCCAGGGCCAGGTATTCGAAGGCGGCCATTATTCCTCTCGCGTCACTCGCAGCACTTCCTCGACCGTGGTCGCCCCCTCCAGCACCTTGCGCCGGCCATCGTCGCGGATGCTCGGCCCCAGGCTGCGGGCGTGGCGCAGCATGTCCTGCTCGGCGGCGCCGTTATGGATCAGCGTGCGCAGCTGGTCGTCGAACACCACCAGCTCATAGATCCCGGTACGGCCGCGATAGCCTTGCTGGTGACACTCATTGCAGCCACAGGCGTGATACAGGCTCGGCGGATTGTCTGCCGCCACCCCGAGCAAGGCGCATTCGGCTTCATCGGCCTGATAGGCCTGCTTGCAGTGTGGGCAGAGCACCCGCACCAGGCGCTGGGCCAGCACCCCGAGCAGGGACGAGGACAGCAGGAAGGGCTCGATGCCCATGTCCACCAGACGGGTGATGGCGCCGATGGCGCTGTTGGTGTGCAGGGTGGAGAGCACCAGGTGGCCGGTCAGGGAGGCCTGCACGGCGATCTCGGCGGTTTCCTTGTCGCGAATCTCGCCGACCATCACTACGTCCGGGTCCTGACGCAGGATGGCGCGCAGGCCGCGGGCAAAGGTCATGTCCACCTTGGTGTTGACCTGGGTCTGGCCGATGCCTTCCAGGTGGTATTCGATGGGGTCTTCCACCGTGAGGATATTGCGCGTGCGGTCGTTCAGGCTGCTCAGGCTGGCATACAGGGTGGTGGTCTTGCCCGAGCCGGTGGGGCCGGTGACCAGCAGAATGCCGTGGGGCTTGCGTACGGTGGCTTCCATCAGCTGGCGATCACGCGGGCTCATGCCCAGGTGCTGCAGGTTGAGGCGCCCGGCCTGCTTGTCCAGGAGGCGCAGCACCACCCGCTCGCCATTGGCCGACGGCAGGGTGGAAACCCGCACGTCCACCTCGCGGCCACCGACCTTGAGGGAAATCCGTCCGTCCTGGGGGATGCGCTTCTCGGCAATATCCAGCCGCGCCATAACCTTGATCCGTGACACCAGCAAGGCCGCCAGCTCGCGCTTGGGCTCCAGCACCTCACGCAGCACGCCATCCATACGAAAGCGCACCACCAGGCGTTTCTCGAAGGTTTCCAGGTGGATGTCCGAGGCGTTTTCCTTGATCGCCTCGCCGAGGATGGCGTTGATCAGGCGAATGATCGGCGCGTCGTCTTCCTGCTCCAGCAGGTCCTCGGTCTCCGGCACCTGCTCGGCCAGGGCCGCCAGATCCAGGCTGCCGCCGATATCCTCGGCCAGCTGCATGGACGCCGAATCGTGCTGATAGGCCTGCCCCAGGGCCTGCTCGAAAGCCTCCGGCGTCAGGCTGCGCAGGGCCAGGCGGCTGCCGGCGAAGCGCTGCGCCTCAGCCAGGGCCACCAGCTCAACCCCGGGCCGGTGGCCCAGACAGGCCACGCCCCCCTCCACCAGCAGCACCACGCCATGACGCTTGGCAAAACTGAAAGGCAGACGCCGCACAGGCACCTCGGTGAGCAACGCATTCATAAGCGACAAGCCTTGATCTGGTCACCCTCGCCAGCCAGCCTGTTATCAGGGCTACACGGGGTTCCACGATTAATTGTTGTATTTCGCCCAGAGTCACGGGCAAACAGGTCGCTATCTTTAGCATATTGAGCGGCTGCGCACACCACCCCGACGGGGGGCTGTCAAACGCGGCAAAGCTGTCTATGATCAGCG
Organism: Pseudomonas xionganensis; assembly: GCF_009763245.1. Lineage (GTDB taxonomy): Bacteria > Pseudomonadota > Gammaproteobacteria > Pseudomonadales > Pseudomonadaceae > Aquipseudomonas > Aquipseudomonas xionganensis. Next base: position 111,576 of record NZ_WKJZ01000005.1, read on the forward strand.
CGCGAACCACGCCACATAACCAGCACCACATAATAAGAAGCCCTGGAGTGTCGCCCTTGCCCCTTTCGGCAATATCCCCCCGGCTGCGTCAGCATGCCCCCACCCTGCTCGGTTTTGCCCTGATTCTGGCCATGAGCATCAGCCTGGCCTGGCAAACCGCTGACTGGCTGCGCCTGCTGCGCGAGCCCGTCACAGTGACCAGCAGCGAGGGCAGCCGCCCCCATAGCCGCGCCCTCGACCCGCAACTCGGCCAGCTATTTGGTGCCAGCCAGGCCAGCGGCGACGCCCCAGCGCCGGCCACCAGCCTGCGCCTGACCCTGCTGGGCAGCTTTGTGCATGCCGACCCTCATCGCTCCAGCGCGATTATCCGCAGCGAGGGCAGCAGTGCCCGACGCTACCTGATCGATGAAGAAATCAGCAGTGGCGTGCGCCTGCACGCGGTGGCCGCCGACCATGTGCAGCTGCTGCGCAATGGCCGGCGCGAAAGTCTGAGTTTTCCCCAGGCAGCTGGCGACAGCCGCTTCAGCGCCCCAGAGCAGCAGGACAATCTGGAACAGCTACGCGCCCTGGAAGACGACAACATGACGCAACTGCGTGAACGCATGGAGGCCCTGCGCGAGCAGATGCAGGTTTCCGGCGCCCTGCCCAACGATAACGAGCCCGAGGCTCAGCCCACGGAAACCCCCTGATCCCATGATGCCGACTCTCTCCCGCCTTACCCTTGCCCTGCTGGCCGCCGGCCTGAGTCTTGCTCCCCTGCCCGCCCTGGCAGTCAGCAGCGCCAACTCGCCCGCCGCCAATCAGCAGCAGGACAGCTGGACCATCAACCTCAAGGGCGCCGATATCCGCGAGTTTATCGACCAGGTGGCGCAGATCAGCGGCCAGACCTTTATCGTCGACCCGCGGGTCAAGGGTCAGGTCAGCGTGGTGTCGAGCACGGCGCTGAACCTCAGCGAGGTCTATCAGCTGTTTCTCTCGGTGATGGCCACCCACGGTTTCAGTGTGATCACCCAGGGCGAGCAGGCGCGCATCGTGCCCAATGCCGAAGCCAAGGCCGAGGCGGACAGCGGCCGCGCCGCGCCGGATCGCCTGGAAACCCGGCTGATTCAGGTGCAGCACGGCTCAGCCACCGAGCTGATCCCGCTGATCCGCCCGCTGGTACCGCAATACGGCCACCTGGCAGCGGTGACCTCGGCCAATGCCATCATCATCAGTGACCGCTCGGCCAATATTCAGCGCATCGAGGACCTGCTGCGTCAGCTCGATCAGAAAGGCGGCAACGACTACAGCGTGCTCGACCTGCAGCACGCCTGGGTCATGGACACCGCCGAAGTGCTGCGCAATGCCGCCGATCGCGGCCAGGCCAAGGGCGCCTCGGGCACCCAGGTGATTGCCGATGGGCGCAGCAACCGCCTGATCATCCTCGGCCCGGCCGCCGCCCGCAGCCGCCTGCTGGCCCTGGCCCAGTCCCTGGACACCCCGGCCAGCCGCTCGGCCAATACCCGGGTGATTCGCCTACGCCATGGCGACGCCAAGAGCCTGGCCGAAACCCTCGGTGAGCTGTCCGAGAAGCTCAAGCCGGAAACCGGCGGCGAAGGCGGCGGCAAACCGCAGAATATCCTGATCCGCGCCGACGAAAGCCTCAACGCCCTGGTGCTGCTGGCCGAACCGGATGTGGTGGCCACCCTGGAAGATATCGTGCGCCAGCTCGATGTGCCGCGCGCCCAGGTGATGGTGGAAGCCGCCATCGTCGAAGTCTCCGGCGATATCAGCGATGCCCTGGGCGTGCAGTGGGCGGTGGATGCCCGTGGCAACAGCGGCGGCCTCGGTGGCACCAGTTTCAGCGGCACGGGCCTGGCCATCGGCCGGGTGCTGCAGGCGATCCAGGATCAGCGCGCCGGCACCGCCAACAACACCCTGAGCAATCTGCCGGACGGCGCCATTATCGGCCTGGGCACCGACGACTTCGGCGTGCTGATCACCGCCCTGTCGGCCAACAGCAAGAGCAACCTGCTGTCCACGCCGAGCCTGCTGACCCTGGATCACCAGAAGGCGGAAATCCTGGTGGGGCAGAACGTACCGTTTCAGACTGGCTCCTTCACCACCAGCGCCTCGGGGGCGGACAACCCCTTTACCACCATCGAACGCCAGGATATCGGCGTAACCCTCAAGGTCACCCCGCATATCAACGAAGGCGCCAGCCTGCGCCTGGAGATCGAACAGGAGATTTCATCCATCGCCCCCACCAGCCAGGGGGTCAACGCGGTGGACCTGATCACCAACAAACGCTCGATCAAGAGCACCATCCTCGCCGAAGACGGCCAGGTCATCGTCCTCGGCGGGCTGATTCAGGACGACGTGACCCAGGCCGACTCCAAGGTGCCGCTGCTCGGGGACATCCCGGTGCTGGGCCGGCTGTTCCGCTCCAGCAAGGAGACCCGGATCAAGCGCAATCTGATGGTGTTCCTGCGCCCCACGGTGGTCCGCGATGGCGCCGGTCTGGCCGCCCTGTCCGGGCGCAAGTACAGCGATATCCGCGTGCTCGGCAATGGCCGCAGCGATTACCGCCCTGGCGTGCTACCGCTCAATCCCGTGCAGCTGTTCGACGGTGACGCCCAGCCTGCGGTAGATCTGCGCAACTAAACCAGCGCCCTTTATCACCTAGATGGGCAGGCGGCAGATAGCAAAAGGCCTCGGTAGTTACCGAGGCCTTTTGCTTTGCGGGTATTGCCTTACTTGTCTTCGCTGCGCTGGTGCTTGAAGAACACCCCGTTATCGCCGAAGGCCGAGGCGATAAAGTCCGAGGTCAGTTCCAGCTCCCCGACCTTCACCGCGCTGTTGCGCCGCTGGGCGGCATAGCCGCGGCTGATGGAGGGGAAGATCGAGGTCTTGATCGCCATGGAGGTGGCATAGACGTCATACACCTTGGTACCCGCCTTGAGGCTCAGCAGGTCCTCACGGAAATCGTGGGGCGTGCTGACAAAGCGGTTGCGCAGCTCGCTACGCGGCACGAAATACACCTGGGTCGGCGCCCTGGGGCTGGCCACCGGGGTTCCGGCCTGGGTCACTTCGGCCAGATCGTCGAGCAGCAGCAGGGTCGGTTTCAGGCTCACCGCAGAGAACAACAGGGTGGTGCCCAGGGTATCGTTGGCTTCCGGCACCACATACTGCGACAGCTCGTTGGCGAAGAAATTGTAGTTACCGCCCTGCCCGCTCAGGTTATAGAGCGCCGAGACGTTCTCCGATGGCTTGCCGTCGACAAAGGCCTTCCACGCCAGCCCCGGGGCGAAGCCGCGATCTGCCGGATCACCGGTCAGCGACAGGCGCAGCAGGCCGTGTTCGGCGCCCTGGAACAGGCCGCTGTAGGGGTTGCCCGGTACCGCCACGAAGCGCGCCTTGGCCATCACGCCGTGGGGGTGAATCGGCTTTGCATAACCGGCCGGCGCCACATCGGTACGGCTCTTCACCTTGTTCCACAGGATCGAGCCGATCAGGCCGCCCACATCCACCGGCTGCAGGGCCGGCAACTCGCCTGCCGGGTACTGACTGCGCTGCGCCCCGTTGACCCAGAGGTGCTCCTGCTTGCTCGCCGCCGGCCAGCTTTCATAGTCGGCCGGAATCTTCAGCCCCCAGGGTTTGAAGGCATTGTCCACCCCGGCCAGGCTGGTGTGCAGCTGCGGGTTATGCCGGCGCAGCACGTCGACCATGGTGGTGTGCTCGACCCAGTCGATACCTTCCGGGGTGTACACCTCGGGGCGGTAGTCCTTGGTGTAGAAGCGGTCGGTCATCAGGCGCCGCGAGGCGTTCATGATAAAGATCTGGAAGGCCGTTTCGCCAAAGGCGAAGCCTTCCGGCCGCACGGTTTCGGCGAGCATGCCGACCAGGGTATCGATGCGTTCGATGTCATTGCCGTAGACACGCTTGAGCTCGGCCAGGGTGGCCGCGTCCTTGGTCAGGTCTTCAAACTGGGTGATGGGGTTGAGGCCGATCTGCCGGCGAAACTCGTTGTAGCGCGGCACGCCACGCTCCCGGTCGCGCAGTACGTCGATGGTGGCCAGGTCGATATCGCCCACCAGCGGCATGGACAGGTTGCGCAGGAAGTTGGGGTAGTTGTTCAGGGTCAGGGACCCCGGATTGGTGATGCCGAAGGAATACCACAGGCGATCGGCGCGCTCACGGGCCAGCAGCTGCTCGGCGTCGCGGTCACGGGTGTCCTGCAGGGCAATACTGCGGCTCAGCTGGTTGGAGCCGATATCGTAGACCTGCACGTCGTCGCGCATCAGCGGGTGCATGCGATAGACCGCGACAAACTCCTCGGTCAGGGTAAAGGGCACCCCATAGTTGTTCGGCGCGGTGGAGCCGACGATGCCGGTCAGGGCATGGTCGATGGCGCTATTGCCCACACCGGGGGCGACATTGGGGTCAAAGCCGAGGATACGCTTGACGAAGGAGTCGGAGCGCGCCAGGTCTTCCTGCAGCATGCGCACTTCGGCCTGGAAATCGTCACGCGGGCCACCCTGACCGAGCAGGCCCCACCAGTTGGAGTACATGGCGCGTTCGGTGATGGGGTTGGCGATCACCGCCGGGGTCCATTCCACGGTGTGGATCTTGGCCATCAGCGCCGAGTTGATCAGGCGCGCGCGGTCATACAGCCACTGGTCGCTCTGGCCCGGGTAGGCCTGCTTGAGCTTGCTGGCAATGGCGTTGTGCTCCAGGGTGAACAACTGGTGCAGCATGCTCAGGCCCAGCCACCAGTTCTCGTTGAACCCGGTGATCGGCTTGCCGCTGAGCAATTCGGTGGGCAGGCTGCCATCGGCATTGACCTTGAGCTTGCCATCGACAAAGGCCCGCACCTTGTCGTTGCTTGCCTTGCTGCTGCCATACAGCTGCGAACCATCCCACCAGTGGGTATTGTGGTTGCGGTAGGTCTGCGGCTTTCCGGCGTCGGCACTGCTGCGGGTCGGGTCAGGCTGGGTGCGCTTGACCGACAGGCTGCCGCTGCCCAGCACATCGCCGGCCGGCAGCGGCACCTGGATCGGGTCGGCCTCGGCGTTGGGGCCATGGTCGAACCAGTCGTGGACCATGAACTGAATCCAGGCGGCGGCGATAAAGTTCAGGCTCGGCGCCGGCTTGAACTCGCCCCGGGCCATCAGGCTGTTACTCACTTCCCGGGGGTTGGGGCTGAGCAGCGTGCTGCTCTCGCCATGGGTCACGGCCGGGTCGACGTTGCGCCCGAAACGCCGATACACCGAGCCCTCGGCCGGGTTGTCGAGGATATTGCAGGTGCCGTCCTCGGTGCGCGCCGCCAGGCTGCGGGCATTGCACTGGATGGCGGCGTTGTAGGCGGCGTAATGCTCCACATCAAACAGATTGTTCTCGAACAGTGCCTGGCGCTCGACCGCCAGCACCAGCAGGCCGGAGACGACCCCCAGCGTTCCCAGCTTGGTTAGAGCTGGCCAAGTGACCCATACCGACATGACAAGGCTCCCGTTGTTATTGTTGTACGGACATGGCGACGCCGAATGGCAGCCGCACGGGGAGCCTAAGGTAGGGAGGCAGACGGGCGCCCCCTCCCCTCGGAGGGGGTGGGTCAATCAGGGCGCGCTGCGACGCAGGCTGAGAATGGCCTCGGTACGGCTGGAGACCTGGAGCTTGGCGTAGATGTTCTTCAGGTGCCATTTGGTGGTGGACAGGGCGATCCCGGTGCGATCGCTGATCTGGCTGTTGGACAACCCCGCCAGCAGGCATTCGAGCACCTCCATTTCGCGCTCGGTCAACGGTTCGGTCTCCAGCACCCGCCCCTCGGCCAACTCGGTCTGCCTCTGCAGAAACTCGCCATAGAGCTGCCGGTAACGCTCAGGCAGGGTCAGCAGCCCGGCCTCGGCCAGACGCAGGATTCCGGCGGCAAAGCCTGGCGCTTCATCAAACACCGAACGGTTGATATTGACGATGCCGTAGGCCTCCACCAGACGGCTGAGGCCGCTCAACTGCCGCGCCGGATTCTGCCCGGTGGCGGCCAGTACCAACTGATTGGCCTCGATGACCAGCAAGCGCGCACGCATCTCGCTGCGGCGCAGCGCCCCGGCCACCACCTGCAGAATCTGCTCGGCCTGGGCCAGGGCACCCTGCCCGCGCAGCCAGTAGACGCAGGCCAGCCCCTCGCGCTCCCAGCACTCGTCGTAAGTGCGGCTGCGCGCCCAGTCACCGGCCTGCAGACGCTGCCGCAGCCCATGCTGCTGAGCCAGATGCTCCATCAAAGCCGTCTTGCCCTCCAGAAAGGCCTGGCGCATGGACTCCTGAATCACCTGGCTGACAAACCGACGGTAATTGCCCAGCTGCAGAATGCAGCTCAACTGCTCAAGCAGGCGCGTGGCGCGCGCACCTTGCTGACGGCGATAGAGCAAGCGCGACAGGGTGATATGCACGGTGGCGATGGCTTCGGTGGCCGAGGACGAGTTGACCAGGGTCATCAGCTCCTCGCACAGCTGCTGGGCGTCACTCAACTGATTCTGTTCATAGAGCACCACCACCATGGCGGTGGCACGGTTGATCCAGGCCGGCTCGCTTTTAGCGGTGCCGGCGTAGTCGCTGCAGACCTGCTTGCGTGCCTGAGGTGCATGGCCGGCATTGCGCTGGGCCAGGGCGATAATCAGGTCGGCGTAGCTTTCCAGAAACCGCTGCCCACACTGGGCCAGCAACTGTTTGGCCTCGCAGGCACAACGCAGCGCCTGTTGCAGACGCGCGGCCAGCAGGTGCTGGTAGGCGAGCACCGCCAGGGTCGAGGCACGGATTTCCAGATCCTGCCCAGGTTCGAGCAGATCGGGCCAACTGTCCGGGGCAACAAAGTCCTTGTCCTGCTCGAACAGCCCCAGCAGCAGATCAAGAAACTGCCGGGTGGCCGACGCCAGTGGCGGCGCAGCGTTTGCCGGCGCCGGTGCATCGAGCAACTCCAGATAGTAGTGAGCCTGATGAAAGCGCCGTGACAGCGCCAGGGCGGCGACCAGCCAACCCAGCAAGCGTGGGCGCAGACGCAATGCATCATCGGCCAGGCCTTCCAGCCGGCGCAGAATGTCGGCGAACTGGCCGCTGCGCACCCAGGCCGCACAGCTGTGTTCCAGCATTTCCAGCCACAGATTGTGCTCAGTGCAACCCCGGGCATGCTGCAGGGCCTGTTCGTACTCACCCCGCCCCAGACAGTACTCGGCCGCTCGCCGGCGCAGGTTATCCAGGCGGGCGTATTCCTCGATCAACAGGCGGCGACCGAGAAAGTCCTGCAGCAGTGCATGGAAGCGATAACAGCCCGGACGGTTCTCCACTGGAAGCAGGAACAGTTGGCGCTCGGCCAGCTCTTCAAGCAACAGGGCCGAGCCTCGGCGCTGCAGCACATGGTCACAGAGGTCGCCATCGAAGCGCTCGAACATCGCGCAACACAGCAAAAAGCTGCGCAGCGCTGGAGATAGCTGACGCAGTACCACATGGGCGAAGTAATCGACGATTTCCGGTTGACTGCCATTGAAGCGTTCCAGGGCGCAGGTACCGAAACGGGCATAAGCCAACAGAGCGATCTTGACCCCAGCCACCCAGCCTTCGGTCATCTGCAACAGGCTGGCGACATAGTCCTGGCTCAGCGCCTGGCCGCCCAGATGGACGTTGAGCCGCTGGATCTGCTCGGCGCACAGGCGCAGATCCTGCTGGCCGATGCACAGCAGGCGATTGTCCAGCTGCAGGCGCGTCAGGCTGAAGCCTGGCTGCTTGCGACTGGCCAGGATCAGCCGGATATGGCTCGGCAGCCGCTCCAGTAGACCGGCCAGCACCTCAAGGATCAGCGGCTCATCGATGCACTGGAAATCATCCAGCACGATATAGAGCGGCTGCTGGAGACTGGCCAGCGCCTCCAGCAGCTGTTCACCCAGTTGCTCGCCAGCCACGGCGCCCACAGGGTTGAACCAGGACGTATCGAACGCACCGAACTGCCGGCGGATGCGTTCACCCAGGCGGCGAAAGAAGCACAACGCCTGATTGTCGGCCGCCTGCAGCGGATAGTGGACCACGGCATGGGGGCAGGCAGCACGCCAGTGGTCGAGCAGGGTCGATTTGCCCGAACCCGCCGGAGCCAGCAACAGCGTCAGGGCATAACGCTCGCTGCATGCGAGCAGATCCACCAGCTCCTGCCGTAGCAGGCCCTGGGCGAGCGGCGATGGAGAAAAGTCCATGGGCAGGCATCCGGTTTGGGCATGTGTTGTTGTTTTGCGCAACAGCCCTATGCGCTGGCCTGGATGCTAGCGCGGCGGATTCCTGGAGTTTTGCAGTGGATCATGTTTTGCCGGTGCCCAATCTAAGGTTGGGCACCGGCAGCAGTTGAACGAGCAGACGTTTAGAGCGCAGCCAGACCCCGGGCCAGATCAGCCTGCAGATCGGCCACGTCTTCAAGCCCCACCGCCAGACGGATCAGGTTGTCGCGGATGCCGGCATTGGCCCGCCCGGCCGGCGACAGGCGCCCGTGGGAAGTGGTAGCCGGGTGGGCGATGGTGGTCTTGGTATCACCCAGGTTGGTGGTGATGGAGATCACCCGGGTGGCGTCGATAAAGCGCCAGGCCGCCTCCTTGCCGCCCTTGACCTCGAAGCTGACCACAGCACCGAAGGCACTCTGCTGCCGCTTGGCCAGTTCATGCTGCGGGTGACTGGGCAAACCGGCGTAATAGACCTGCTCCACACCTGGCTGCTGTTGCAGCCACAGGGCCAGTTGCAGGGCGCTGGCGCAATGGGCCTGCATGCGCACACGCAGGGTTTCCAGGCCCTTGAGGAAGATCCAGGCATTGAAGGGGCTCAAAGTCGGGCCTGCGGTGCGCAGAAAGCCCACCACTTCCTTCATCTGCTCGGCACGCCCGGCCAGTACGCCGCCCATGCTGCGACCCTGACCGTCGATAAACTTGGTGGCCGAATGCATGACGATATCGGCACCGAGTTTGATCGGCTGCTGCAAAGCCGGGGTACAGAAGCAGTTGTCCACCGCCAGCAACGCGCCACGACTGTGGGCAATCTCGGCCAGGGCGGCGATATCCACCAGCTCGGCCAGCGGGTTGGAAGGCGACTCGACAAACAGCAGCTTGGTGTTGGGCTTGAAGGCGGCGGCCCAGGCATCCAGATCGGCCAGGGGCACATAGTCGACCTCGACGCCGAAGCGCTTGAGGTACTTCTCGAACAGGCTGATGGTGGAGCCGAACACGCTGCGCGACACCAGCACATGGTCACCGCCGCTGCACAGGCTCATCACCAGGGCCAGGATGGCCGCCATGCCCGAAGAGGTTGCCACCGCCTGCTCGGCCCCTTCCAGGGCGGCGATACGCTCCTCGAAGGCGCGCACCGTGGGGTTGGTGTAACGGGAGTAGACGTTGCCCGGCGCTTCGCCGGCAAAACGCGCGGCGGCATCGGCGGCACTGCGGAAGACATAGCTGGAGGTCGGGTAGATCGCTTCGCTGTGCTCGGCTTCCGGTGAACGATGCTGGCCTGCACGCACCGCCAGGGTATCGAAGCCCGCACCATCCAGCTCGCTATCCAGGCGGCCAGCATCCCATTCCAGTGTCATATCGCTACCTCAAGAAAAATATCCCGGGTTGCACCCGGGATTGGCGCCTTGTACGGCGTACGCCAAGCGCGCTGGCAACAGGCAGGGCCACACCCTGCCCGCCCACACTCAGTTGTTGTACAGGTCGATAATCGCGCTGACCGCCTGGGATTTGACCTTGCTGGCATCGTTGCGCGCCTGCTCAATCTTGTCCAGGTAAGCCTCGTCGACGTCACCGGTGACGTACTTGCCGTCAAACACCGCACAGTCGAAGTTGTCGATCTTGATCTTCTTGCTGCCACTGACCGCTTCGATCAGATCCGGCAGGTCCTGATAGATCAGCCAGTCGGCGCCGATCAGCTCGCAGACTTCCTCAGTGGTGCGACCGTGAGCGATCAGCTCATGGGCGCTGGGCATGTCGATGCCGTATACGTTGGGATAACGCACCGCCGGCGCCGCCGAGCAGAAGTACACGTTCTTCGCCCCGGCTTCACGGGCCATCTGGATGATCTGCTTGCAGGTGGTGCCGCGCACGATGGAGTCGTCCACCAGCATCACGTTCTTGCCGCGGAACTCCAGCTCGATGGCGTTGAGTTTCTGCCGCACGGATTTCTTCCGTGCCGCCTGGCCGGGCATGATGAAGGTACGGCCGATATAGCGGTTCTTGACGAAGCCTTCGCGGAACTTCACGCCCAGGTGGTTGGCCAGTTCCAGTGCCGCGGTACGGCTGGTATCGGGAATCGGGATCACCACATCGATATCGTGCTGTGGACGCTCACGGAGGATCTTGTCGGCGAGCTTCTCACCCATGCGCAGACGCGCCTTGTACACCGAGATGCCATCCATGATCGAGTCCGGGCGCGCCAGATAGACATGCTCGAAGATGCAGGGTGCGTACTTGGGGTTGGCCGCGCACTGACGGGTGAACAGCTTGCCTTCCTCGGTGATGTATACCGCTTCGCCCGGCGCCAGATCGCGGATCAGGGTGAAGCCGAGCACGTCGAGCGAAACGCTTTCCGAGGCGATCATGTATTCCACGCCTTCGTCGGTATGGCGCTGGCCGAAGACGATCGGGCGAATACCATTGGGGTCGCGGAAGCCGACGATGCCATAACCGGTGATCATCGCCACCACGGCGTAACCGCCCAGGCAGCGCTTGTGCACATCGCTGACCGCGGCGAACACGTCATCCTCGGTGGGCTGCAGCTTGCCGCGCTGGGCCAGCTCATGGGCGAACACGTTGAGCAGCACTTCCGAGTCGGAATTGGTGTTCACATGACGCAGGTCGGACTCGTAGATTTCCTTGGCCAGCTGCTCGACGTTGGTCAGGTTGCCGTTGTGCGCCAGGGTAATGCCATAGGGCGAGTTGACATAGAAAGGCTGGGCCTCGGCCGAGCTGGAGCTGCCGGCGGTCGGGTAGCGCACATGGCCGATGCCCATATGGCCAACCAGGCGCTGCATATGGCGCTGCTGGAAGACATCGCGCACCAGGCCGTTGTCCTTGCGCAGAAACAGGCGGCCATCATGGCTGGTGACGATACCGGCAGCATCCTGGCCGCGGTGTTGTAGGACGGTGAGCGCGTCATACAACGCCTGATTGACGTTCGATTTACCGACGATACCGACAATGCCGCACATGTGACGCAACCTCTAGTCAATAAAACAGAAAAATCCTGACGGGCAAACCCGTCGTACCTCAGGGCAGTTTAGGCCCCGAGAGCACTTCGTTGAACGGTAATTGCGGGGCAGTGCCGCTGCCCAGCCACTGGCTGGACAGGCCGAGAATCAGATTCTTCGACCAGTCGGCCACCAGCAGAAAATGCGGCAGCAGCTGTGACTCGCGCCACCAGATGTCCTCCTGAACCGGCGCCAGGCTGATCAGACCGACCAGCACCACCACCAGCAAACCGCCGCGAGCCGCACCGAATACCATGCCCAGCAGGCGGTCGGTGCCGGACAGGCCGGTGGCCTTGACCAGCTCCCCGATCAGATAGTTGACCAGCGCCCCAACCATCAGGGTGACCACAAACAACAAGGCACAGGCGGCGATGATGCGTACCGAGGGGGTTTCGATATAACCGGCCAGATGCTGCGCCAAGGCACCGCCAAACAGCCAGGCGACCACGCCGGCGACGATCCAGGTGAGCAGCGACAGGGCTTCCTTGACGAAACCTCGACTCAGACTGATCAGACTTGAGATGGCGACAATGGCGATAATCGCCCAATCGACCCAGGTGAATGCCACGATACGGTTACCGACGGAAAAGGCGCTGCATTTTAGCAGAGCCCTCCCCCACAGGTAAGCAAAGCTTTATCAGCCCGGCTCGGGCTGAAAGCGCACGACAAAACCATTGAGCTTGTGCTGACGATTGAGCTGGTCACGCACCCGATCCGCTTCGTTGCGCTCGATCAGAGGACCGACAAACACCCGATTCATGCCATCCACACTGCGGATATAGGCGTTATAACCCTGACTGCGCAGGGTCTTCTGCAAGGTTTCGGCGCCAGTACGACTGGACAGGCTGGCCAGCTGTACCGACCAGCTGATAGGCAGGCCATTACCATCCAGACGCTTGCTCGGCGAACTGGCAGGCGGAGCCGGCGTGGCCACCACTGGCGCCGCACTGGCAACCGGCTGGACAGGCTCAACGGCGGGCTCGGCAGGTTCAGGCTCGTCGAATACCTGCGGCTCGGGCACGATCACCGGCTGCGGCTCGGCCACAGGTGCAGTCGGCGCAATCGGCATCGCCGGCGCATCGACCACCACGGCTGGCGTCTCGTCCTGGCGGGAGAACAACATCGGCAGAAAAATCACCGCCAAGGCCAACAATACCAGCGCACCCACCATGCGCTGCTTCAATCCTTTATCCAGCAAAGCCATCCTGCAGCTCCCCATGGGTCTGGCGGGCCAGCCAATCCAGGGCCTCAGCCACGCAATAGAATGATCCGAACAGCAGTATTTCATCCCCGCTCTGTGCCTTTGCACACTGGGCCTGCAGCGCCGTCAGCACATTGGCATGGGCCGAAACAGTGGCACCGGCGTTGTGCAGACAGGCTTGCAGCTCGGCCACTGGCCGGCTACGCGGTGTCGGTAGGGGAGCCACCGCCCAATCGGCAACCTCGCCCAACAGCGGCGCGACCACCCCGGCTAGTTCCTTGTCGGCAAGCAAACCGAATACCGCCAGACGCCTGCCTGCCAAGGGTCGCATCGCCAGGCGCTGAGCCAGGTACTCGGCAGCATGGGGATTATGCCCAACATCGAGCAGCAGGGTGAGGGACTTGCCCTGCCATTGCAAGGTGCGCCGATCCAGACGCCCGGTCACACGGGTCCCGGCAAGCGCCTGGGCCAGGATCTCGGCCTGCCAGGGCAAGCCGGTCAGGGCGTAGGCCTGCAGGGCCAGGGCGGCGTTTTCCATGGGCAGATCCAGCAGCGGCAGCTGACTCAATTGCAGCACCTCGCCCCGCTCATTCAGGCCAAACCAGGACCAGTGCTGATCCTCGACACTCAGGTCATAGTCGCGCCCACGCAGGAAGAACGGTGCATCCAGCAGGGCCACCTGATCCAGCAGCGGCTGCGGCGGATCCAAGTCGCCACACAGTGCCGGCTTGCCGGCGCGGAAGATACCGGCCTTTTCGAATGCCACCGACTCGCGGCTATCGCCCAGCCAGTCGGCATGGTCGATACCGATGCTGGTGACCAGGGCAATATCGGCATCGATCAGGTTGACCGCATCCAGGCGCCCGCCCAACCCCACTTCCAGCACCAGGGCATCCAGGCCGGCACGCCGGAACAGCCAGAAGGCGGCCAGGGTACCCATTTCGAAATAGGTCAGGGAAATATCGCCGCGGGCCGCCTCGACTGCAGCAAAGGCCTCGCACAGGGCTTCATCGTCGGCCTGAACGCCGCAGATCTGCACCCGTTCGTTGTAACGCAGCAGGTGCGGCGAGCTGTAGACCCCAACCCGCAAGCCCTGCGCCTGCAGCAGGGCAGCCAGAAAAGCACAGGTCGATCCCTTGCCGTTGGTGCCGGTGACGGTAATCACCCGCGGGGCCAGAAGCCCCAGATTCAGGCGCTCCAGCACCGCCCGGCAACGCTCCAGCCCCATATCGATGGCACTGGGATGCAGTTGCTCCAGGTAGCTCAGCCACTGGGCAAGGGAACGTTCGGTCATGCCGTGGCCGGTAGCGCGGCAGGCGATGGCAGCCCCATCAGCTGTGCCAGCAGACGAGCCAGGCGCGGACGCAGTTCGGCACGGTGAATGATCATGTCGATGGCGCCATGCTCCAGCAGGAACTCACTGCGCTGGAAGCCTTCCGGCAGTTTCTCGCGCACGGTCTGCTCGATCACCCGCGGCCCGGCAAAGCCGATCAACGCACGCGGCTCGGCGACAATCACATCACCGAGCATGGCCAGGCTGGCCGACACGCCGCCGTAGACCGGATCGGTCAGCACCGAGATAAAGGGAATACCCTCTTCACGCAGACGCGCCAGCACGGCCGAAGTCTTGGCCATCTGCATCAGGGAAATCAGCGCTTCCTGCATACGCGCACCACCGGAGGCGGAGAAACACACCAGCGGGCAACGCTTGTCCAGCGCGACATTGGCGGCCTGAACGAAACGCTCACCAACGATGGCGCCCATGGAGCCACCCATAAAGGAGAACTCGAAGGCACAGGTCACCACTGGCATACCTTCCAGAGTACCGGCGATGGCAATCAGGGCATCCTTTTCGCCGGTCTGCTTCTGCGCAGCCGCCAGACGATCCTTGTACTTCTTGCCGTCACGGAACTTCAGACGGTCGACTGGTTCCAGATCGGCGCCGATTTCCTCGCGCCCCTCGCTATCGAGGAACAGATCCAGGCGCGAGCGGGCATCGATGCGCATGTGGTGGTTGCACTTGGGGCAGACATCCAGGGTCTTCTCCAGCTCGGGCTTGTACAGCACTGCATCGCAGGACGGACACTTGTGCCACAGCCCTTCCGGCACCGAACTCTTCTTGACCTCGGATCGCATGATCGATGGGATCAGTTTATCTACCAACCAGTTACTCATGCTCAGCATCTCCAAGCTATGGGGCCAGACCGGCCAAGGGCGCGAGGCACCTGGCCTGTCCAGGCAAATTCAGGGAATCAGTCCGACCGGGCGCAAATCATGCAACTTATGCAGCCAACAGCGTCGTGACATGCCTGCAGTGTTTATCCAACCGCTGCAACAGGGGTATGGACGGCCTGGTCTCGAATGCCGTCACATCAACTGCCCGCCTGCTTTACCGCCTGCATGAAGCCATAAATCTTTTGCGCATCCTTGATGCCCTTGGCTGCTTCCACGCCGCCACTGACATCAACCCCATAGGGGCGTACCTGCGCGATTGCGGCCGCGACATTATCGGCGGTCAGGCCACCGGCCAGAATGATCGGCTTACTTGCCGCCTGCGGCACCAGGGACCAGTCGAATGCCTCGCCGGTGCCTCCCGGCACACCAGGCACAAAAGTGTCCAGCAGCACACCGCGGGCACCATCATAAGCGTCGATCTGCGCGCCTACATCATCCCCCGGTTTGACCCGCAGCGCCTTGATATAGGGCTTGCGCCAGCCATCACAGTAGGTGGGCGCCTCATCACCATGGAACTGCAACAGATCCAGGGGCACAGCATCGAGGATTTCACCCAACTCACAAGGGCTGGCGTCAACAAACAACCCCACGCTGGTCACAAAAGGCGGCAAGGCAGCGACTATGGCGCGAGCCTGCTGCACCGTTACCGCCCGCGGACTCTTGGCATAGAACACCAGACCAATGGCGTCAGCGCCAGCTGCCGCGGCGAGCAATGCGTCTTCTATGCGGGTAATACCACAGATCTTGCTGCGAACGCCTGACAAAGGTACGGCCTCACTGGGGTGCATTGCGTTCGATGGTAGCAAAGGCATTTTCAGGCGTCAGCCGCCACGTCCGGCAGACCGGAAAGAAAATGCGGCCCCAGATAACGCTTGGGCAAATCAAACTCTTCCGGATAATCGACCTGCACCAGATACAACCCATAGGGGTGCGCGGTCACCCCACCCTCGCGACGGATGCGGGTTTCCAGCACTTCCCGCGCCCACTCAACCGGCCGCTCGCCGGCGCCGATGGTCATCAGCACCCCGGCAAGGTTGCGCACCATATGGTGCAGGAAGGCATTGGCGCGGATATCCAGCACGATAAAGCGGCCGTGCTGCAGCAGCTCCAAGTGGTGCACGGTTTTCACCGGCGACTTGGCCTGGCACTGGCGGGCGCGAAAGGCGCTGAAGTCATGGGTACCGAGAAACACCTTGGCCGCCTCGCGCATGCGCTCGATATCCAGCGGGCGGTGATTCCAGGTCACCTCTTCAGCCATATGGGCCGGGCGAATCTGGTCGTTATAGATCACATAGCGGTAACGCCGGGCCATGGCGCAGAAGCGCGCATCGAAATGCGCCGGCATCAGCTTGGCCCAGGTGACGCTGATATCAGCCGGCAGATTCATATTGGCGCCCATGACCCAGGCGTGCATAGAGCGCTCCACGGGCGTGCTGAAATGCACCACCTGACCACTGGCATGCACCAGCGCATCGGTGCGCCCGGCGCAACTGAGGACGATAGGCGCGCCACCCGCCACCTTGGACAGGGCCCTCTCCAGAGATTCCTGAATGGAAGGCACGCCCGCCCGCTGCCGCTGAAAGCCACGATAACGGGAACCCTTGTACTCAACCCCGAGGGCCACCTTGAAAACGCCAACGGCAGCCGAATCGGCTGCCGCTGCAATTACACCATCAGACATTTATCAACTCAGTTTGGCGATCAACTCACGCGCTTCCTGCTGCTGGGCTTCGCTACCCTCGGCGACCACTTCATCGAGAATGTCGCGGGCACCTTCGGCATCGCCCATATCGATATAGGCGCGGGCCAGATCCAGCTTGGTTGCGGTTTCATCAGTACCGGAGAGGAAGTCGAAGTCATCCTCGTCTTCCAGACCGGCGGGCGCACTGGCGCCAGCAAGCTCGGGCATGGCTTCATCCAGATCGGCAGGCTGCTGCAGGTTGTCGCTGAGCTGCTCCAGCTCGGCACTCACTTCATCCAGCTGAGCGGCAAAGCTATCGGCGACGGGCGCAGCAGGCTCTTCCTCGCTGACCGACAAGTCGAAGTCCGTCGGCAGATCGAAAGCGTTATCGGCATCATCTTCCAGCGACTCCATGCTCAGTTCCGGCACTTCACTCGCAACGGCTTGCGGGGCTTCGTCCTCGTCAAGGCTGAGCAAGAAATCGTCTTCCTCGGGGGTCGCAGCAGCTTTAGCCGGCTCATCCAGGTCCAGACTGAAATCCGCCAGATCGGTATCCAGGGACAGGACATCAGCCTCGGCTTCAGCTGCGGGGGCATCAGGCTCATCCAGACTCAGGTCGAAACCCAGGTCATCAGCATCGGCAGCCGGAGTTGCTGCAGGCGCATCGAACTCCAGATCTGCATCCAGAGACAGGCTGTCACCAGACTTGTGCGGGGCTTCCTGATCAGTCTCGAAATCATCCAGACTCAGATCGAAGGCATCGTCCAGATCGCCGGCAGTTTCGCTCGCTGCGGACGATACCGGCTCATCCAGAGTCAGATCATCCAGGCTAAAGCTATCGAGGTCTGTGTCATCGGCAGCAGCTGCCGCCAGACCACCGCCCAGTGCAGCTGCCATGCTCGGATACTTGGCCTTGAGCTGATCAACTTCAGCCGCACTGCCGCCGATCTCACGCAGCTCGTTGTCCTGACGGGCAAAACCTTCGCGGTCACCCATCTCGGCATAGACCTCCATCAGCTTCAGGCGCAGATCAGCGCGATGGGGCTCCTGATTCAGGGCATTCTCCAACAGCTCGGCCGCCTGATTGAAACGACCATAGGCGATATAGATATCCGCCTCGCCCAAGGCATCGCCGGTTTGCGGGGTAATGGGCGCTTGCGCCTCACCCGTCGCAAGGTCGGCGGAAGTCAGATCATCGCCCAGGCCCTCGAAGGTATCATCCTGCAGGGCCTCGCCACTTGCCAGTTCGGTTTCAGCCATGGCCAGGCTTTCCTGCAGCTCCGCCTCTTTCATCGCGTTGCGACGGGACAGCATCATCAGCGCCAGCAGCAGCACCAACAGTGCACCGCCACCAGCGGCGCCCAGCATCATCGGATTCTGCAACATCTGGTCAACGAAACCTGGCTCCTCGACGGGAGCCTGAACTGGCGCTGGCTTGCTGACCGGTTTTACCGGGGCCTCAGGCTTGACCGGGGTGACGGGGGCTTCGCTGACCACCGGCTTTACCGCAGCGGGAGCCACCTGCTCTTGCGCTACAGGTTCTGCAGCCTGGCTGGCGGGCTCTTCGCTGTAGTTGAAGTCTGGCTCTTCACTCGCAACCGCTGGCGCCTCAACCACCGGCTGAGCAGGGGTTTCAGCCGGCACTGCAGCCGGTTCAGCTGCCACGGGTGGTGTTTCGATTGCCTCAGGGGTTTCAGCAACCGCTGCCGCCTCACCGGCCTTGGCCTGGGCGGCCAGATCGGCCTGCAGCTTGGCCATCTGATCATCTTTGAGCTGAATCAGACGTTGCAATTTATCCAGCTGACTCTGCAGATCACCCATACGATCTTTCAGCTCGGCGTTCTCACGGCGGCTGGAATCCAGGCTCTCCTGGGTAACGGCCAGCTTGTCGGTCAGGGCCTTGGTATCTTCACTGCCCTTCTCGCTACCACTGGTGGCCTTGCCACTCTCGGCAGAAACCAGCTTCAGGGTGTCGCGACTCTCGACCTGAGCCGGTGCAGCACCGGCGGTTTCACGCTTGGTCGCATCCAGCTGACGCGCGCTGGCGGCCAGACTACGGCCCTCGCGCCAGGCATTATTCTGTTCAGCAACCTGGGCAATGGCCTCAGCCTGACTGCGACTGCGCAGTTGCTGCTCATCCGGCAAGCGCAGCACCTGGCCACTCTTCATCCGGTTGATATTGCCGTCGATAAAGGCATTCGGGTTCAAATCCTGAATCGCCAACATGGCCTGATGCACACTGCCGCTGCCACGAACCTGCTGGGCGATTTCCCACAGGGTGTCGTTCTTGCTGGTGGTGTACTCGCTGCCTTCGATGCTGCGGGGTGCGGCCGGGGCAGTTGGTCGCGGAGGCGTGCTGGTTGCCGGAGCGGCGGTGCGGGCAGGCGCCTGAGCGACAGGGGTCGGCGCAACTGCCGGAGCCTGGGCCACTGGAACAACACTTTGCGGGCTATAGAGAGGGGGATCAAGCAGCAGGGTGTATTCACGCAACAGGCGACCGTTGGGCCACAACACCTCAACCAGGAAGTTCAGGTAGGGCTCGCGCATCGGCTTGCTGGAAGTCACCCGGATCACGCTCTTGCCATTGGGCTTGAGTACAGGGGTGAACTTGAGATCGGTGAGGAAATACTGGCGATCGACACCCGCCTTGCTGAACTCCTCAGGGGACGCGAGGGTGGGCAGCACCTCGCCCGTGGCCAGGTCGCGCACCTCAAGCAGCTCGATCTCAGCCACCAGCGGTTGATTGAGCGCCGACTGCAGAGTGACTTCCCCCAGCCCCAACGCATGCGCCATACCGGAGGACAGTGCCGAAGCAGCTGCGATTGCCAGCGCCAGTTTGCGAACCCGAACCATAGCGTTATCCCTTGTTTTATCTTTTTTTCTCGCGGCGCGAGAGGATCTTGGAAACTGCTGCCTGCCCAAGCCTAAGGCTCAACCCCATACAGCAATTAACTCAGCCAGTATTGCCAAGCTCGAAAGATTCTTCAAATTTCTAGGTAAGTATCTTTTACAGATAGTGTTTTATCAACAACTCGGCCAATTGCACAGCAGCAAGCGCAGCGCCTTTTGGCACATTATCAGACCCAATCCACAAATTAGGTTCTGCACTTTATAGCGCCAGGCAGTTAGCGCAAAGCAAAAAGCCAGGATCGGCAGCACCGACCCTGGCTTTTATCCACAGCCCGCAAACACTCAATGCGGACAAATACAGCAGCTTAGCGCTCCAGCAGGATGCGCAGCATGCGCCGCAGCGGCTCGGCCGCGCCCCACAGCAACTGGTCACCGACGGTGAAGGCGCCGAGGTACTGCGAGCCCATGTTGAGCTTGCGCAGACGACCGACCGGCACGCTCAGGGTGCCCGTTACAGCGGTCGGACCCAGCTCGCGGATGGAATCCTCGCGATGGTTCGGCACCAGCTTGACCCAGGGATTGTGCTGGCTGATCAGCCCTTCGATGTCGGCCATCGGCACATCCTTGTTCAGCTTGATGGTCAGCGCCTGGCTGTGGCAACGCATGGCGCCGATGCGCACGCAGATGCCATCCACCGGGATCGGGTTCTTGAAGCGGCCGAGGATCTTGTTAGTCTCAGCCTGGGCCTTCCACTCTTCGCGGCTCTGGCCGTTGGGCAGCTCCTTGTCGATATAGGGAATCAGGCTGCCGGCCAGCGGCACGCCGAAGTTGTCGACCGGGAAGGACTCGCCGCGCATGGCCTCGGCGACCTTGCGGTCGATGTCGAGGATGGCGCTGGCCGGATCACTCAGCTCATCGGCGACGGAGGCGTTGATCGCACCCATCTGCTTGATCAGCTCGCGCATGTTCTGCGCCCCGGCGCCCGAGGCCGCCTGGTAGGTCATGGCACTCATCCACTCGACCAGACCCGCCTCATACAGGCCACCCAGGGCCATCAGCATCAGGCTGACGGTGCAGTTGCCACCGATGTAGTTCTTGCTGCCGGCATCCAGCGACTGGTCGATTACCTTGCGGTTGACCGGATCGAGCACGATCACCGAGTCATCGGCCATGCGCAGCGACGAGGCCGCATCGATCCAGTAGCCCTGCCAGCCGGCTTCGCGCAGCTTGGGGAAGACTTCATTGGTGTAATCGCCGCCCTGGCAGGTCAGGATCACGTCCAGGCCCTTCAGCTCGTCGATGCTGTAGGCATCCTTCAGCGGCGCGATGTCCTTGCCAATGGCCGGGCCCTGGCCGCCGACATTGGAGGTGGTGAAGAACACCGGCTCGATCAGGTCGAAGTCCCGCTCTTCCAGCATGCGCTGCATGAGCACGGAACCGACCATGCCACGCCAACCGATCAGACCTACACGTTTCATAACGACTACACCTATATAAGCAGCCCGCCGGAACCACCCCGGCGGGACTGGAAGATTACAGACTACGCAGCGCTTCGACTACCGCATCACCCATGGCTGCAGTACCGACGCGGGTCTTGCCTTCCGACCAGATGTCGCCGGTACGCAGACCCTGATCCAGCACCAGGCTCACCGCGTGCTCGATGGCGTCAGCGGCAGCAGACTGGTTGAAGCTGTAACGCAGCATCATCGACACCGAGAGGATGGTCGCCAGCGGGTTGGCGATGCCAAGGCCTGCGATATCCGGGGCGGAGCCGTGGCACGGCTCGTACATGCCCTTGTTGTTGGCATCCAGGGATGCCGACGGCAGCATGCCGATGGAGCCGGTGAGCATCGAAGCCTCGTCGGACAGAATGTCACCAAACATATTGTCGGTGACCATCACGTCGAACTGCTTGGGCGCGCGGACCAGCTGCATGGCGGCGTTGTCGACGTACATATGGCTCAGCTCGACCTGCGGGTAGTCCTTGGCCACTTCCTCGACCACCGCGCGCCACAGCTGGCTGGAGGCCAGCACGTTGGCCTTGTCCACCGAGCAGAGCTTCTTGCCCCGCACCATGGCCATGTCGAAACCGACCTTGGCGATACGGCGGATCTCGCTCTCGCTGTACGGCAGGGTATCAAAGGCCATGCGCTCGCCGTTCTCCAGCACCTTGCTCTCGCGTGGCTGGCCGAAATAGATGCCGCCGGTCAGCTCACGGACGATCAGGATATCCAGGCCCGCCACAACCTCAGGCTTGAGGCTGGAAGCCTCGGCCAGTTGTGGGTAGAGGATGGCCGGACGCAGGTTGCCGAACAGGCCCAGCTGCGAGCGGATCTTCAGCAGGCCGCGCTCCGGGCGGATAGCCGGATCGATGGCGTCCCACTTCGGCCCACCCACGGCGCCGAGCAGCACGGCATCGGCAGCGCGGGCACGCTCCAGGGTCTCGTCGGCCAGAGGCACGCCGTAACGGTCGATGGCGGCGCCGCCCAGGTCGTCGAAGCTCAGTTCGAAACCGAGGCTGTACTTGTCATTGGCCAGGTTCAGCACCTTGACCGCCTCGGCCATGATTTCCGGGCCGATGCCGTCGCCAGGGAGAACCAGAATCTGCTTGCTCATTGCATTCCTCAATCTATCCGTAGGGTGGATGACGTTGTTTTCATCCACCGAAACCCAGCATGGTGGATGGATAAAGCGCCATCCACCCTACCCTCTGTTCTTACTTGATCGCGCCGAACAACCAAGGGCTGCTCTGCTGGTGTTGGGCTTCGAAGGCCTTGATCGCCTCCTGGTCCTGCAGGGTCAGGCCGATGTCGTCCAGGCCGTTGAGCAGGCAGTGCTTGCGGAAGGCATCGATCTCGAAGCTGTACTGCACGCCATCCGGACGGGTCACGGTCTGTGCCGCCAGGTCCACGGTCAGCTGATAGCCCTCGGTGGCTTCGGCCTGCTGGAACAGTGCATCGACCTCATCCTCCTTGAGGATGATCGGCAGCAGGCCGTTCTTGAAGCTGTTGTTGAAGAAGATGTCGGCGAAGCTCGGCGCGATAATGGTGCGGAAACCGAACTCTTCAAGCGCCCAGGGCGCGTGCTCACGGCTGGAACCGCAACCGAAGTTCTCACGGGCCAGCAACACGCTGGCGCCCTGGTAGCGCGGGAAGTTCAGCACGAACTCCGGGTTGACCGGACGCTGGGAGCAGTCCTGGTTCGGCTGCCCCACATCCAGATAACGCCACTCGTCGAACAGGTTGGGGCCAAAGCCGGTGCGCTTGATGGATTTCAGGAACTGCTTGGGAATGATCTGGTCGGTGTCGACGTTGGCGCGATCAAGTGGGCAGACCAGGCCGGTGTGTTGGGTAAAGGCTTTCATCTTGCTACTCCTTAAGGCCGGATCAGTTCGCGCACGTCGATGAAATGGCCAGTGACGGCCGCCGCCGCAGCCATGGCCGGACTGACCAGATGGGTACGGCCACCGGCGCCCTGACGGCCTTCGAAGTTGCGGTTGGAGGTCGAGGCGCAATGCTCGCCGCTGCCCAGCTTGTCCGGGTTCATCGCCAGGCACATGGAGCAGCCCGGCTCACGCCATTCGAAGCCCGCGTCGATAAAGATCTTGTCCAACCCCTCGGCCTCGGCCTGCGCCTTGACCAGGCCGGAACCCGGCACTACCAGCGCCTGCTTGACGGTCGCAGCGACCTTGCGGCCCTTGGCCACCTCGGCGGCGGCGCGCAAATCTTCGATCCGCGAGTTGGTGCAGGAGCCGATAAAGACGCGATCCAGACGAATATCGGTAATGGCCTGATTGGCCTGCAGGCCCATATATTTCAGCGCGCGGGTGATCGAATCCTTCTTCACCGGGTCGGCTTCAACGGCCGGATCCGGTACCTTCTGGTCTACGGCCAGGACCATTTCCGGCGAGGTGCCCCAGCTGACCTGCGGCTTGATGTCTTCAGCCTTGAGCTCGACCACGGTATCGAATACCGCGTCGGCGTCGGACACCAGGTTCTGCCATTGCGCCACGGCCTTGTCCCAGTCGCTGCCCTTGGGCGCGAACGGGCGATCCTTGACGTAGGCGATGGTCTTCTCGTCCACCGCCACCAGGCCGACGCGGGCCCCGGCTTCGATGGACATGTTGCAGATGGTCATGCGCCCTTCCAGCGACAGATCGCGGATCGCGCTGCCGGCGAACTCCAGGGCGTGGCCGTTGCCGCCTGCGGTGCCGATCTTGCCGATCACCGCCAGGACGATGTCCTTGGCGGTTACGCCGAAGGGCAGCTTGCCTTCGACGCGTACCAGCATATTCTTCATCTTCTTGGCCACCAGACACTGGGTGGCGAGCACATGCTCGACCTCGGAGGTGCCGATACCATGGGCCAGCGCACCGAAGGCGCCGTGGGTGGAGGTGTGCGAGTCGCCACAGACCACGGTCATGCCCGGCAGGGTGGCGCCCTGCTCCGGGCCGACCACGTGGACGATGCCCTGGCGCACGTCGTTCATCTTGAATTCGAGGATGCCGAAGTCGTCGCAGTTCTCGTCCAGGGTCTGCACCTGGATGCGCGAGACTTCGTCGGCGATGGCTTCCAGGCCTCCCTGGCGCTCGGCCTTGGTGGTCGGCACGTTATGGTCCGGGGTGGCGATATTGGCGTCGATGCGCCACGGCTTGCGCCCGGCCAGACGCAGCCCCTCGAAGGCCTGGGGTGAAGTCACCTCGTGGAGGATATGACGGTCGATATAGATCAGCGACGAACCATCGTCGCGACGTTTGACCTCATGCATTTCCCAGAGCTTGTCGTAGAGCGTTTTGCCGGCCATCAGCGAGTCCCTCATCAGCGTCTTTCTATGCCTGGGCGGATAGCCCTTTGGCTTATGCATGGAGATGCTATGATTCCGGAGCGAATAACTCAAATTCATATTTTTTATCCTAACGATTCCAAACAGGAATCATTAGATGCCGCAAGCCTGGAGCTGCTGTTATGGACCTGGCCAACCTCAATGCCTTTATCGCCATCGCCGAACTGGGCAGCTTCTCCGACGCGGCCGAACGCCTGCACCTGACCCAGCCGGCGGTCAGCAAGCGCATCGCCAGCCTGGAGCAGCAACTCGGCGTGCGCCTGTTCGACCGCCTGGGCCGCGAGATCGGTCTGACCGAAGCCGGCCGCGCCCTGTTGCCGCGGGCCTATCAGATTCTCAATGTACTGGACGACACCCGCCGCGCCCTGACCAACCTGTCTGGCGAGGTCAGCGGCCGCCTGACCCTGGCCACCAGTCACCATATCGGCCTGCACCGCCTGCCACCGCTGCTGCGCACCTTTACCCGCCAGTACCCGCGCGTAGCACTGGATATCCAGTTTCTCGACTCGGAAGTGGCCTATGAAGAAGTGCTGCACGGTCGCGCCGAGCTGGCGGTGATCACCCTGGCGCCGGAAACCCGCGAGCCGGTACATGCCGTGCCGGTCTGGGACGACCCCCTGGATTTCGTCGCCGCC
Source organism: Pseudomonas xionganensis (assembly GCF_009763245.1). GTDB lineage: Bacteria > Pseudomonadota > Gammaproteobacteria > Pseudomonadales > Pseudomonadaceae > Aquipseudomonas > Aquipseudomonas xionganensis. The sequence continues at coordinate 136,262 of NZ_WKJZ01000005.1, forward strand.
CCCGAGCACCCCCTGGCCCGCAACGGCCGCATCAGTCTGGCGGACGTGGCCCGCCACCCGGCGGTATTCCCCGGCGGCAACACCTTTACCCACCATATCGTGCAGGGCCTGTTCGAGGCCCAGGGGCTGACACCCAATATCGCCATGAGCACCAACTATTTGGAGACGATCAAGATGATGGTCTCCATCGGCCTGGCCTGGAGCGTACTGCCGCGCACCATGCTCGACGAGCAGGTGGCTCGCCTGCCGCTACCGGGTATCCAGCTGTCGCGTCAGCTGGGCTATATCAGCCATACCGAGCGCACCCTGTCGAATGCCGCCCGGGCCTTTATGACCCTGCTCGACAGCCGTGCCGACAGCCTTGCATAGACCCGCAGCAAGAAGCTAACGTGGGCCTATAACGATAAAAAAGGCCGGTGCATGATCCATTTCAGTCGCCTACTGCGCGGCGCAGTCCATCAATCAGCCACAGGCAGGGCCTACCGTGTCCAGCCCTACTGACCGCCGCCCGCCCCTGCCCTTTATTCCAGCCCTTGACCCCGCCGAGTTCGAGAAGACCTGGAACGATGCCCCGCGCCTGCTGCGCGCCCTCAATGGCGCGCGCCTCGGCACCTGGTACTGGGATATCGAAAGCGGCCGGGTCAACTGGTCGCGTGGGGCTCAGGCACTGTTCGGCCTGGACCCGAAGAAGCCCCTGCAAGAACGGGTCGACTATATCGAGCTGATTCCCGAGGAGGATCGTCCCGGCATCCTCAAGCTGTTCGAACAGATTCTCGCCGGCAATCCCAACCAGGCCTTCCAGCATCGCATCATCTGGCCCGACGCCAGCCTGCACTGGCTGGAAATCACCGGCAGCCTGCAGCACGATGCCGATGGCAAGCCGCGGGTGATGGGCGTGATCCGCGATATCACCCGCCAACGGGAGCGGGAACAGGCCCTGCGCAGCAGCGAAGAGAAGTTTGCCAAGGCTTTCAACTTCACGCCCGACGCCGTGGTGATCACCGAAAAGAGCACCGGGCGCTTTATCGAGGTCAATGCCGGCTTTGAGCGCCAATTTGGCTGGCACAGCTCCCAGACCCTTGGGCGCACCTCGGTGGAACTGGGCATCTGGGCCGCCCCCAAGGACCGTCGACGCATGCTCGACGCCATCGCCAAGGGCCAGCTCAACGGCCTGGAGGTCAGTCTCTACCACCGCAACGGCAGCCTACGGCGCAACCTGCTGTTCGGCGGTGAGGTGGTACTCGACGGCAGCCCCTGCCTGGTACTGTCGCTACGCGATGTCACCCAGCAGCGCCAGCAGGAACAAGCCCTCAAGGACAGCCAGGAGCGCCTCGACCTGGCCCTGGATTCGGCCGCACTCGGCACCTGGGACTGGCATATCCCCAGCAACATGTTGTTCGGCTCAGCCCGCGCCGCCAAGCTGCACGGTCTGGCCGAAGAGCCCTTCCATGATGATTTCCGCAAATTCTTCTGCTTCGTGCCGATGGAAGATCGGCAGGCCATGCGCCAGCACTACAACAACCTGCTGCAGGGGGTAAGCGAGTCCTATCAGGTTACCTACCGCGCCATCTACGGCAACCAGGAGGTGCATTACCTGGAGAGCACCGCCAAGCTCTACCGCGACGCCCAGGGCCAACCGCTGCGCATGGCCGGCATTCTCATGGACATTACCGAGCGGGTGCTGCGCGAGCAGAGCCTGAGCGCCTCGGAGGAAAAATTCTCCACCCTGTTCCAGGCCAGTCCCGATCCGGTCAGCCTGACCACACTGCCCGACGGCATCGCCCTGGAGGTCAACGCCAGCTTCTGCCAGACCTTCGGCTGGCAAGCGGAAGAAGTGGTGGGCCGGCGCATGATGGATATCGCGCTGTGGGCCGATCTGGAGCGACGCACCGAACTGTACGAACAGATCAGGCGTGATGGCAGCCTGCATAACGAAATTGCCGAGTTCTGCGACAAAAAGGGCCACAGCCTGACGTGCGTGGTCTCCTCGCGGCCCATCCAGGTGGGTGAACAGACCTGTATTCTCACCACTTTCCGCGACATTACCGAACGCCAACGGGCCGAGGCCGCACTCAAGGCCAGCCAGGAAAAGTTCGCCCTGGCCTTCCACTCCAGCCCCGACGCCATCACCATCACCGAGCGCGATACGGGTCGCTATATCGAAGTCAACCAGGGCTTCTGCCGCCTCACGGGCTATCAGGCCGACGAGGTCATCGGCCGCTGCGCCAACGAGCTCAGCGTCTGGGCCGATCCGCACGAACGCGAGCTGATGGTGCAGCGCATCATCAACGACGGCCATGTCTACCATATGGAAATGCATGGCAAGCACCGCGACGGCACCATCAAGCTGGTGGAAGTGTCGGTGGAGCCCATCGAACTCAATGGCAGGGCCTGCCTGTTGCTGACCGCCCGCGACATCAGTGAGCTGAAAAGCATCCAGGCACAGATTCAGCACCTGGCCTACCACGACTCCCTGACCAACCTGCCCAACCGCGCCCTGCTGCTTGATCGTCTGACTCAACAGATCGCGCTGCTCAAACGCCATGAGCTGCGCGGCGCCCTGCTGTTTCTCGACCTCGACCATTTCAAGCACATCAACGACTCGCTCGGCCACCCGGTGGGCGATGCCGTGCTCAAGCTGGTGACTGCACGCCTGGAGTCCAGCGTGCGCCAGGAGGACACAGTGGCGCGCCTGGGCGGCGATGAATTTGTCGTGCTGCTTTCAGGCCTGGAAGGCAAACGCTCGACCGTCGTCAAGCAAGTGCGGGTTGTCGCGGAAAAACTGCGTCAACTGCTGACCGAACCCATGCTGCTGGACGGTCACCAGTTACAAGTCACCCCCAGCATCGGCATTGCCCTGATTCCCGATCACGGCGACACCCCGGCCGACCTGCTCAAGCGCGCCGACATTGCCCTGTACCGAGCCAAGGATTCGGGGCGCAACTGCATCCAGCTATTCCGCCAGACCATGCAACAGGCCGCCAGTGAACGCCTGCGCCTGGAAAACGACCTGCGTCTGGCCTTGGCCCGGGGCGAGTTCGAGCTGCACTTCCAGCCCCAGGTGGATGCCCGCAGCAACCTGATCACCGGCGCCGAGGTGCTGCTGCGCTGGGCCCATCCGACCCTGGGCCAGCAGTCACCGGCCCTGTTTATCCATATTCTCGAAGAAAGCGGCCTGATCCTCGAAGTGGGTGGCTGGGTCCTGGCCGAAGCCTGCCATGCCTGTGCCGAACTGCTGCGCCAGGGGCTGGCCGATACGCAGAGCTTCAGCCTGTGCGTCAATATCAGCCCACGGCAGTTCCGCCAGCACGATTTTGTCGAACGGGTGGAAAACAGCCTGGTGAGCAGCCAGCTGCCAGCCAACATGCTCAAGCTGGAAATCACCGAAGGCATCGTCATCCAGAATATCGACGACACCATCGCCAAGATGAACCGCCTCAAGCGCCTGGGGGTGAGCTTTGCCATGGACGACTTCGGCACCGGCTACAGCTCCCTGACCTACCTCAAGCGCCTGCCGGTGGATGTGCTGAAGATCGATCAGTCCTTCGTCCGCGACGCCACCCTGGACGCCAACGATGCGGAAATCATCCGCGCCATCGTGGCCATGGCCCGCAGCCTGGGCCTGGACATGATCGCCGAGGGGGTGGAACAGACCGATCAGCTGGACTTCCTGCAGCAACAGGGCTGCCATCACTATCAGGGCTACCTGTTCAGCAAACCGGTACCCCTGGAGGCCTTCCGCCAGCTCCTGCAGCACAACCACCCAACCGGCCCGCGCTGAAACGAACAAGAGCACCCGAAGGTGCTCTTGTTCGTTTCTAGCCGTGCTTAACGCTGCAAGGCCGGGTGCTGGCTGCCGATGGGAATACGCTTGGCCTTGGCCTCTTCCGGCACGATGCGCACCAGATCGATATTGAGCAGACCGTTGACCAGGCTGGCGGCCTTGACCTCGATATGGTCGGCCAGGCGGAACGACAGCTTGAACGCACGCTGGGCGATGCCTTGGTACAGATAGGTAACGTTCTCGGCACTGGTATCACGCTTGCCGCCGGTCACAGTCAGCACACCGCGCTCGACCTGCAGTTCCAGGTCTTCTTCCTGGAAGCCGGCGGCGGCGACGACGATACGATACTGATCGTCGGCGTACTTCTCGACGTTATAGGGCGGATAGCTGCTGCCCGCCGACTCATTGCGCATGGCCGACTCGAACAGGTCATTGAAACGATCGAAACCCACGGACTGACGAAACAACGGGGTCATGGAAAATGCGGTGCTCATGGCGTCTCTCCTGATATTCAGCGAGTTAAGGTGCGGGACCCGCTTGCGGCGTCCCACAATGCTGAAAATGTGGCGCCTCGGTTAGATTTCAAGCCTGTGCAAAATTTTCTTACAGGGAGCAGGTCGATGAGCAAAGTCATGCTGATTACCGGCGCCAGCCGTGGCATCGGTGCCGCCACCGCCAGGCTGGCAGCCGCCCAGGGCTATGCCCTGTGTCTGAATTATCAGCGCCAAGCGGCGGCGGCGCAGGCGCTGGCAACAGAGATCATCCAGGCGGGCGGCCAGGCCATTGCCGTACAGGCCGATGTGGGCGATGAGCGCCAGGTAATGCAGCTGTTCGCCCGCCTCGATCAGCAGTTTGGGCGCCTCGATGTACTGGTCAACAATGCCGGCATGCTGGAGCCCCAGATGCGCCTGGAGCAGATGGACCTGGCGCGCTGGCAGCGGGTTTTTACCACCAATGTGTTCGGCAGCTTTCTCTGTTGCCGCGAGGCGATCAAACGCATGTCGACGCGCCAGGGTGGCAGCGGCGGCGCCATCGTCAACCTGTCCTCGATGGCGGCACGGCTGGGGGCTCCCGAGGAATATATCGACTATGCCGCGGCCAAAGGCGCGATCGATAGCCTGACCCTGGGCCTGGCCAAGGAAGTGGCGGCCGATGGCATCCGGGTCAACGCGGTGCGGCCGGGGGTGATCGCCACTGAAATTCATGCCAGCGGCGGCGAACCTGAGCGGGTGGCCCGGGTCAGCCGAAGCGTGCCCATGGGCCGCGGGGGCCAGGCCAGTGAGGTGGCCGAAGCCATTCTCTGGCTGGCCAGCGAGCAGGCTTCCTATACCAGTGGGGCACTGCTGGATATCAGCGGCGGGCGCTGAGTATCAGGCGCTGACCTGTTGATAAGGCTGCGACACCGGCATGTCGATGCCGAGCAGGGCATCAATACGCAGGCAGTCGTTTTCCCGGCGGAGCAGGTTGAACAACTCGGTGGCCTCTGGATAGCTGCGGGTCAGCATCGCCAGCCATTGCTTGAGTCGCCCCGGCGCATAACGCGGTGACAGCTTGCGCCGCGCCTGCAGCCAGAAATCCGCCAGCAGCGGCTGCAGCTCGCCCCAGCTCATGACTGATACCTGCTGCCCTGCCCGGACGGCAGCAATCTGCCGAGCCAGATCCGGGCACGCCACCAGACCACGGCCGAGCATGATGTCCTTGACGCCACTGATCTCACGGCAGCGCTGCCAGTCATCCAGGGTCCAGATCTCGCCATTGGCGAACACCGGCACGGCCACCACATCCTGCACCCGCGCCACCCATTCCCAGTGGGCCGGCGGTTTGTAGCCCTCGACCTTGGTCCGCGCATGCACCACGATCTGGCTGGCCCCGCCCTCGGCCAGGGCCCGGGCGCAATCCAGGGCGCCGTCCTTGTGCTCGAAACCCAGGCGCATCTTCGCCGTCACCGGAATAGACGCCGGCACCGCGCGCCGCACCTCACGGACGATGGCATGCAGCAGCTCCGGCTCCTTGAGTAGCACCGCGCCACCGCGGGACTTGTTCACGGTCTTGGCCGGGCAGCCGAAGTTCAGGTCGATCACCGGCGCCCCCAGGGTGCAGGCAAAGGCGGCGTTATCTGCCAGACAGGCGGGATCGGAACCGAGCAACTGCACCCGCAGCGGCGTGCCTGCAGCCGTACGCGCCCCCAGGAACAGCTCGGGCGCCAGCTTGCGGTAGGTACTGGCCGGCAACACGCGATCGCTGACGCGGATAAATTCGGTGACGCACCAGTCGATGCCTCCCACTCGGGTCAGCACGTCGCGAAGGATGTTGTCGACCAACCCCTCCATCGGGGCCAGGGCGATTTGCATGGGGCAGGCTCTTGAAGTTTCGGGTAAAAACTATGGAGTGCAGCTCAGAAGATGGCACAGCGGGCCAAGCGCCGCGTAGTGTACGCGGCACACGGGCCTGGATGAATGGCCGACTATCGTCTCAGAGCTCCATGGGAAAAGGCGGCTGCAGCGCCTTGCCATAGCCCTCGACAAATTCCGCCGGCATACGCTTGGGTTTGCCGCTGGACAGCTCGATGCAGACGAAGGTGGTCTTGGCCCGCAACAGGGTCACGCCATCCTCCGGGCGCACCAGTTGAAAGCGCCGGTCCATTTTCAAACGCTGGTCCGACTCGACGATCCAGGTGGCCATCTGCAGCTCTTGCTCTTCGTAAGCGCTGGCCAGGTAGTCGATTTCGTGGCGCAGCACCGCCATGGCACGGTCCAGACGTCGGTATTCGGCCAGGTCCAGGCCCAGGTACTGGGAGTGGCGCCAGGCGCAGCGCTCCAGCCAGCTGACATAGACCGCATTGTTGGCGTGCCCCAGGCCATCGATATCCTCGGCGCCGACCTGAATGTCGATTACAAAAGGGTTGGCCAGATCCCAGCTCATAGGGGCTGCTCCAGGCTGCTGGCCAAGGCCCGGGCTTCGGCAGCCAGCTGGGTAATCTGATCCCAGGCGCGGGCACGCACCAGATTGCTCGGGGCGATCCAGGTGCCCCCCACACAGGCGACATTGGGCAGGCGCAGAAAACTCAGCAGGTTGTCCGGGGTGATACCGCCCGTGGGGCAGAAGCGAATACCGGTAAAGGGGCCCTTGAAGCTCTTGAGCATCTTGATGCTGCTGGCGCCATTGGCCGGGAAGAGCTTCAGCGAGCGATAGCCGTACTCCAGCGCCAGCAGCACTTCGGAGGGTGTCATCACCCCAGGCAGGTAGGGCAAACCGGCATCATCCGCTGCAGCGGCCAGGCGTTCGGTGCAGCCCGGACTGACGGTAAACTGAGCGCCGGCATCGCGGGCCTCGGCAAACTGCTCGGCATGGATCAGGGTACCCGCGCCGATCAGCAGCTCCGGCAACTCCTTGCGCATGGCCGCCAGGGCATCCAAAGCTCCCGGCGTGCGCAGGGTCACCTCCAGCACACGCACGCCACCGGCATACAAGGCGCGCGCCAGGTCCACCGCCAGGCCCACATCCTCGATCACCAGCACCGGCAACACCGGGCGGGCCTGTTGCAGCACTTCATCCATTGTCAGTTGCATCGTGTCTCCCCTGCTTGTCTAGCAGCCCCGCTATCTGGCGGCGCCGACTACAGCTTGCCTGTATGGGCGTTGGAAGGCCAGTCAATCACCCCGGTCACCGCAAAAGTCAATTAGCCCTAACGCGGGCCGTATCGACAGCTCGATTCATCTAAGCTATCGGTATGTCATATGGCCATAGGATAATGCCCCGGTTATCGACCCCGGATCATTCTGTCGCATGGAGCACCTGCATTGACCACCCTGCTGCGCCTGTCCCTGTTCCTGTTGCTGCTGCCGGCACTTAGCCAGGCGACGCCCATGCCGCTGTGGCCAGGGGAACAGAGGCTCCTGCCTGGCCCCTATATGCAGGTGTGGGAAGATCCTGAAGGCCTGGCCGATATCCAGCAGGTGCGCCAACTACCAGGGAGCGCCTGGCAGCCGGTGGCGCGGCGTGACGCCAGCTTCGGTTACAACGGCCACGCCTACTGGTTGCGCCTGCAGGTGCATAACCCCACGGCCCAGCCCCAGGACTGGATACTGCTGATCGGCAACCCGCTTCTCGACCACCTGGACGCCTATGGCCTGGATGGCGAGCGGGTCTACCAGGCCGGCGATCAACGCCCCTTTGGCGCCCGCTGGATCGAACACCGGCAACTGCTGCTGCCCCTACGTCTGGCCCCGGGAGAACAGCGCGAGCTGTTGCTGCGCATGCAGACCGAGGGCTCGGCCAACCTCAGCGCCAGCCTGATGACTGCAGCCACCTTCAACCTTCACGAACAGCGCATGCTGTTACTCCAGGGTCTGTTCTTTGGCGCCCTGCTGGTGATGCTGATCTACAACCTGTCGATCTTTATCATCACCCGCGACCGCAACTACCTGTGGTACAGCCTGTTTGTCGCCAGCTTCACCCTCTACCAATTTATTCAGCTGGGCTTTGCCTTCCAGTGGCTGTGGCCCGAAGCCCTCTGGTGGCAGCAGCTGAGCTTCCCCTTCAGTTCGGCCCTGGCCACCCTGTTCGGCATTCTCTTTACCTACGGCGTGCTGGACCTCAAGGCCGGGCCGCCACTGTATACGCACCTCACCCGGTGTCTGCTGGCCGCCAGCCTGCTGGTTATCGCCCTGGCCCTGCTCGCGCCCTACAGCCTGGCGCTGATCGGCAGCTTTGCCCTGCTGGTGGCCTGCGCCCTGCTGGCCTTTGTCTTTACCCTGCTGCGCTGGCGCCAGGGCTATCGCCCGGCCAAGCTATTTGCCCTGGGCTGGTCGATGCTGATCATCGCCAGCCTGTTCAGCATCCTCAGCGGCACCGGGGTGATCGCCAATTCCCAGCTCACCCTGCATGCCCAACAGATCGGCGGCCTGCTGGAGCTGGTGATTTTCTCCATCGCCCTGGGTTCACGCATTCGCCAGGCCCAGCAAGCGCAGCAACTGGCCCAGGCCCGGTTGCTGGCCAACGAACAACAGTTGCGCCTGGAGCAGGCCAAGAGCCTGCAGCTGCAACGGGAGATCAGCGAAGGTCTGGAAACCCGGGTGCAGGAGCGCACTGCTTCCCTGCAACAAGCCCTGCGGGAGCTGTCCAGCGCCAACCAGCGCCTAGCCGAGTTGAGCCGACATGACAGTCTCACCGGCCTGTTCAATCGCCAGGTACTCAACGAAGAACTGGAGCGGGTACTGGCCCAGGCCCGGCGCAGCCGTCAGCCCATGGCCATCCTGATGCTGGATCTGGACTTTTTCAAAAAGGTCAACGATGACCATGGCCACCTGGCCGGCGATGCCTGCCTGCAGCACGCGGCCAGACGCATGCAACAACGCATGCGCAGCAATGACCTGCTCGCGCGCTTTGGTGGGGAAGAGTTTGCCGCAGTCCTCAGTGACACCCACCTAGATGGCGCCCGCGACCTGGCCGAGCAATTACGTCTCGACCTGCAGCAAAACCCCTGCCACTACCAGCAGCAGGTCATCCCCCTGAGCCTGAGCATCGGTGTCTGCGCCCTGGTACCGGACAAGCATACTGACCGCGAACAGCTGCTGCGTCAGGCCGACCAGGCCCTGTACCAGGCCAAGGCCGGCGGACGCAATCAGGTGCGCTGTTACGAAGCCAGCACGCCAGGCGAAGCCTGAGGCACCGCTTCCAGTAGCTGCAGTACCGCCTGATGCAGCCTGGGATCGGCCAGCACGCGCTGATGACCGCCCTCTTCCAAACGCAGCAGACGGCTGTCGAACCAGGCCTTGTGCATGGCCTCCGCTTCGCCATAGGGCACCACTGGATCATCCACCGCATGAACGATCAACCCGGGGAAATCCAGCTGATAGTGCGCCACATCCAGACGCCCCGCCGGCATTCCGGCCTTTTCCTCGACCAGGCGCACGAAATGCGCACCAGCCCTGGCGGGTAAGCCCATATAGCGGGCAAAGCGCCGCAACACGGTAAGAATCCGACTGGGTCCGGCAATGCTGACCAGGCTCTGCGTACGCAGGCCCATCTGAGTGGCCAGCAGAGCACTGGCGGCTCCCATGGAGTGACCGATCACCGCCCGCAGCGGCGGCAGTTCACTGGCAGCCTCCAGCAAAGCCCTGGCAAATACCACCACATTGGCCTCACGCCCAGGCGAGCGCCCATGGGCTGGCCCGTCCAGAGCCACTACCGCATAGCCCGCGTGCACCAGAGCCCTGATCAGGCCGGCAAACTGGGTTGGGCGCCCCTCCCAGCCATGCATCAGCAACACTGTCGGGCCGCTGCCCCAGCGCAGGGCCGAGAGGCCGAAGCGCAGGGTGATGCGCTCGGCCTGGGCCAGCAGGGGCAGCTCCCAATCCCGCGGCAAGGACTCGCGCGGGGTCATAAAGGCGCGACGCATCTTGCCAGCCAGGGCATGGGGGGCCACATGGCCAACCGCCGCGTTGAAACCACGTACCCAGGTCATATTGCTCATGGTTCAGTACCTCACAGAATGGCCGACTTGGCGGCACGCAAGACGCGGTCGGATAACTCACAGGGACCCAGCGCCCGCGCCAGCGCCAGCCCCCCCACCATCAACGCCATATCGGCGAGCACCTTGGGCGCCTCTTCGGCATTGCCGGCCAACTCGGCCATCAAACGTTCCAGATACTCGGCCAATGCCTGACGAAAGCCTTCGGGTAGGTGAGCCAGTTCACCCAGGGAGCTGGGCAGCGGACAGCCCTGCTCCTGACTGTCGCGGTGCTTGCGTGACAGATAGAAGGCCGCCATCAGCGCCCGCCGCTCTTCGGCAGGCAAGGTCGGATCCAGCTGTCCGATCAGCTCGCGGCGCTGCCCCAGCATTTGCCGGAATACCTCCAGCATCAGCGCATCCTTGCTTTCGAAGTGGGCATAGAAACCGCCCACGGTCAGCCCGGCGGCGCCCATCACTTCACTCACACTGGGCTCGGCCGGACCGCGCTGCAGCAGGGCACAACTGGCAGCCGCCAGAATGCGCTCGCGGGTCTGAGCTTTCTTGTCGTTCATGCTTGCCTCCAAAATATTACGATTGAAATATTATGCTCGTAATAAATTTAAGCAAGTACTGCATGCGACCGTTGATCGGCCGGCGAGAAAAATCTACGGGAGGCGCAAAAAATTGCCTGGAGCCATTTTTAACGTCGCGCAGCGACGGCCCGCAGGGTGGCCGCCAGGGATGGTAGGCCATAAAAACAAAAGGGCCATTCCGAAGAATGGCCCTTCAAAAAATCGCCTGGAGTGATTTTTAGCGTCGCGTAGCGACAACCCGTAGGGTGGTCGCCAGGGATGACAGACAATAAAAACCCCGCATAGCGGGAAAAATGGCGTCCCCTAGGGGACTCGAACCCCTGTTACCGCCGTGAAAGGGCGGT
>NZ_WKJZ01000006.1 GCF_009763245.1 Pseudomonas xionganensis
TAAAACCCCCGACCGTTTTCACGATCGGGGGTTTTGGTGTAGGTGCTTGACGATGACCTACTCTCACATGGGGAGACCCCACACTACCATCGGCGATGCATCGTTTCACTACTGAGTTCGGGATGGGATCAGGTGGTTCCAATGCTCTATGGTCGTCAAGCGATTCAGCTGGGATGTCGCGGTTAGGCGCCATCCCGAATTGGGTATGTGATTGCTTTGTAGTTTTGCAAATTTTCGGCTGTTGCAGTCTTCATGTAGACACGCAAACATCAAATTGTTTGGGTGTTATATGGTCAAGCCTCACGGGCAATTAGTACAGGTTAGCTCAACGCCTCACAACGCTTACACACCCTGCCTATCAACGTCGTAGTCTTCGACGGCCCTTCAGGGAGCTCAAGGCTCCAGTGAGATCTCATCTTGAGGCAAGTTTCCCGCTTAGATGCTTTCAGCGGTTATCTTTTCCGAACATAGCTACCCGGCAATGCCACTGGCGTGACAACCGGAACACCAGAGGTTCGTCCACTCCGGTCCTCTCGTACTAGGAGCAGCCCCTCTCAAATCTCAAACGTCCACGGCAGATAGGGACCGAACTGTCTCACGACGTTCTAAACCCAGCTCGCGTACCACTTTAAATGGCGAACAGCCATACCCTTGGGACCGGCTTCAGCCCCAGGATGTGATGAGCCGACATCGAGGTGCCAAACACCGCCGTCGATATGAACTCTTGGGCGGTATCAGCCTGTTATCCCCGGAGTACCTTTTATCCGTTGAGCGATGGCCCTTCCATACAGAACCACCGGATCACTAAGACCTACTTTCGTACCTGCTCGACGTGTCTGTCTCGCAGTCAAGCGCGCTTTTGCCTTTATACTCTACGACCGATTTCCGACCGGTCTGAGCGCACCTTCGTACTCCTCCGTTACTCTTTAGGAGGAGACCGCCCCAGTCAAACTACCCACCATACACTGTCCTCGATCCGGATAACGGACCAGAGTTAGAACCTCAAGGTTACCAGGGTGGTATTTCAAGGATGGCTCCACGCGAACTGGCGTCCACGCTTCAAAGCCTCCCACCTATCCTACACAAGTAAACTCAAAGTCCAGTGCAAAGCTATAGTAAAGGTTCACGGGGTCTTTCCGTCTAGCCGCGGATACACTGCATCTTCACAGCGATTTCAATTTCACTGAGTCTCGGGTGGAGACAGCGCCGCCATCGTTACGCCATTCGTGCAGGTCGGAACTTACCCGACAAGGAATTTCGCTACCTTAGGACCGTTATAGTTACGGCCGCCGTTTACCGGGGCTTCGATCAAGAGCTTCGCTTTCGCTAACCCCATCAATTAACCTTCCGGCACCGGGCAGGCGTCACACCCTATACGTCCACTTTCGTGTTTGCAGAGTGCTGTGTTTTTAATAAACAGTCGCAGCGGCCTGGTATCTTCGACCGGCATGGGCTTACGTAGTAAATACTTCACCCTCACCGGCGCACCTTCTCCCGAAGTTACGGTGCCATTTTGCCTAGTTCCTTCACCCGAGTTCTCTCAAGCGCCTTGGTATTCTCTACCTAACCACCTGTGTCGGTTTGGGGTACGGTTCCTAGTTACCTGAAGCTTAGAAGCTTTTCCTGGAAGCATGGCATCAACCACTTCGCTCTCTAAAAGAGTGCTCGTCATCAGTTCTCGGCCTTAAGATCCCGGATTTACCTAAGATCTCAGCCTACAACCTTAAACACGGACAACCAACGCCGTGCTGGCCTAGCCTTCTCCGTCCCTCCATCGCAGTAACTAGAAGTACGGGAATATTAACCCGTTTCCCATCGACTACGCATTTCTGCCTCGCCTTAGGGGCCGACTAACCCTGCGTCGATTAACGTTGCGCAGGAAACCTTGGTCTTTCGGCGTGCGAGTTTTTCACTCGCATTGTCGTTACTCATGTCAGCATTCGCACTTCTGATACCTCCAGCAAGCTTCTCAACTCACCTTCACAGGCTTACAGAACGCTCCTCTACCGCTCAACTTACGTTGAACCCGTAGCTTCGGTGTATGGTTTGAGCCCCGTTACATCTTCCGCGCAGGCCGACTCGACTAGTGAGCTATTACGCTTTCTTTAAAGGGTGGCTGCTTCTAAGCCAACCTCCTAGCTGTCTAAGCCTTCCCACATCGTTTCCCACTTAACCATAACTTTGGGACCTTAGCTGACGGTCTGGGTTGTTTCCCTTTTCACGACGGACGTTAGCACCCGCCGTGTGTCTCCCGTGCTGACACTTGCTGGTATTCGGAGTTTGCATCGGTTTGGTAAGTCGGGATGACCCCCTAGCCGAAACAGTGCTCTACCCCCAGCAGTGATACACGAGGCGCTACCTAAATAGCTTTCGAGGAGAACCAGCTATCTCCGAGCTTGATTAGCCTTTCACTCCGATCCACAGGTCATCCGCTAACTTTTCAACGGTAGTCGGTTCGGTCCTCCAGTCAGTGTTACCTAACCTTCAACCTGCCCATGGATAGATCGCCCGGTTTCGGGTCTATACCCAGCGACTAAACGCCCTATTAAGACTCGCTTTCGCTACGCCTCCCCTATTCGGTTAAGCTTGCCACTGAATATAAGTCGCTGACCCATTATACAAAAGGTACGCAGTCACCCAACAAAGTGGGCTCCCACTGCTTGTACGCATACGGTTTCAGGATCTATTTCACTCCCCTCTCCGGGGTTCTTTTCGCCTTTCCCTCACGGTACTGGTTCACTATCGGTCAGTCAGTAGTATTTAGCCTTGGAGGATGGTCCCCCCATATTCAGACAAAGTTTCTCGTGCTCCGTCCTACTCGATTTCATTGATAAGAGAGTTTCGCGTACAGGGCTATCACCCACTATGGCCGCACTTTCCAGAGCGTTCCGCTACTCTCAAATCAACTTAAGGGCTAGTCCCCGTTCGCTCGCCACTACTAAGGGAATCTCGGTTGATTTCTTTTCCTCAGGGTACTTAGATGTTTCAGTTCCCCTGGTTCGCCTCACACACCTATGTATTCAGTGTGTGATAACCAGCTTATGCTGGCTGGGTTCCCCCATTCAGAGATCTCCGGATCAAAGGTTATTTGCCACCTCCCCGAAGCTTTTCGCAGGCTATCACGTCTTTCATCGCCTCTGACTGCCAAGGCATCCACCGTATGCGCTTCTTCACTTGACCATATAACCCCAAGCAATCTGGTTACTGTCTAATAACGTGAAGACGACATTCGCCGAAAATTTGCAATTGAGAACTACAAATTTTACCTTGACCAGATCAATTACCAGTGAAAGTAATTAATCAGTCACTTCTATCACATACCCAAATTTTTAAAGAACGATTTGTTACTGGTCAAAGACCAGAAATCAACATTCATCTACACATTGTAGGAACGTTCATTTCTGAACTCTCACAAGACTGTAAGTGGTGGAGCCAAGCGGGATCGAACCGCTGACCTCCTGCGTGCAAGGCAGGCGCTCTCCCAGCTGAGCTATGGCCCCAGGTACTTCTAAGGCCTACACCCACAACAATTGGTGGGTCTGGGCAGATTCGAACTGCCGACCTCACCCTTATCAGGGGTGCGCTCTAACCAACTGAGCTACAGACCCAATCGTCTTTCGCAATGAATCAAGCAATTCGTGTGGGAACTTATGAAGAAGCTGAAGTCTTCGATTAAGGAGGTGATCCAGCCGCAGGTTCCCCTACGGCTACCTTGTTACGACTTCACCCCAGTCATGAATCACTCCGTGGTAACCGTCCCCCTTGCGGTTAGACTAGCTACTTCTGGAGCAACCCACTCCCATGGTGTGACGGGCGGTGTGTACAAGGCCCGGGAACGTATTCACCGTGACATTCTGATTCACGATTACTAGCGATTCCGACTTCACGCAGTCGAGTTGCAGACTGCGATCCGGACTACGATCGGTTTTATGGGATTAGCTCCACCTCGCGGCTTGGCAACCCTTTGTACCGACCATTGTAGCACGTGTGTAGCCCTGGCCGTAAGGGCCATGATGACTTGACGTCATCCCCACCTTCCTCCGGTTTGTCACCGGCAGTCTCCTTAGAGTTCCCGGCATAACCCGCTGGTAACTAAGGACAAGGGTTGCGCTCGTTACGGGACTTAACCCAACATCTCACGACACGAGCTGACGACAGCCATGCAGCACCTGTGTCTGAGTTCCCGAAGGCACCAATCCATCTCTGGAAAGTTCTCAGCATGTCAAGGCCAGGTAAGGTTCTTCGCGTTGCTTCGAATTAAACCACATGCTCCACCGCTTGTGCGGGCCCCCGTCAATTCATTTGAGTTTTAACCTTGCGGCCGTACTCCCCAGGCGGTCAACTTAATGCGTTAGCTGCGCCACTAAAATCTCAAGGATTCCAACGGCTAGTTGACATCGTTTACGGCGTGGACTACCAGGGTATCTAATCCTGTTTGCTCCCCACGCTTTCGCACCTCAGTGTCAGTATCAGTCCAGGTGGTCGCCTTCGCCACTGGTGTTCCTTCCTATATCTACGCATTTCACCGCTACACAGGAAATTCCACCACCCTCTACCGTACTCTAGCTCGCCAGTTTTGGATGCAGTTCCCAGGTTGAGCCCGGGGCTTTCACATCCAACTTAACGAACCACCTACGCGCGCTTTACGCCCAGTAATTCCGATTAACGCTTGCACCCTTCGTATTACCGCGGCTGCTGGCACGAAGTTAGCCGGTGCTTATTCTGTCGGTAACGTCAAAACACTAACGTATTAGGTTAATGCCCTTCCTCCCAACTTAAAGTGCTTTACAATCCGAAGACCTTCTTCACACACGCGGCATGGCTGGATCAGGCTTTCGCCCATTGTCCAATATTCCCCACTGCTGCCTCCCGTAGGAGTCTGGACCGTGTCTCAGTTCCAGTGTGACTGATCATCCTCTCAGACCAGTTACGGATCGTCGCCTTGGTGAGCCATTACCTCACCAACTAGCTAATCCGACCTAGGCTCATCTAATGGCGCGAGGCCCGAAGGTCCCCCGCTTTCTCCCGTAGGACGTATGCGGTATTAGCGTCCGTTTCCGAACGTTATCCCCCACCACTAGGCAGATTCCTAGGCATTACTCACCCGTCCGCCGCTCTCAAGAGAAGCAAGCTTCTCTCTACCGCTCGACTTGCATGTGTTAGGCCTGCCGCCAGCGTTCAATCTGAGCCATGATCAAACTCTTCAGTTCAATACTGCATTGGGTTTTGAGAAAACCCTAAACTTGGCTCAGCAATCGCAAACTTTCAAATTAATGAAAGGTAACTCTCGAATTAACGAGTGTTGCTTTGTGATGCTGATAATCTTGCGACTAACAGTCTTACCTCACAAGCACCCACACGAATTGCTTGATTCAGTTGTTAAAGAACAGTTGGTTAAGTCTTTCGTCTCAACCGAGGCGCGCATTCTACAGCACCCCATCTTTCCGTCAAGCTGTTTTTCAAAATTCTTTTCAGAAAAGCCTTTCTACTCAACC
>NZ_WKJZ01000007.1 GCF_009763245.1 Pseudomonas xionganensis
CCACTCGCTTCGCTCGTTGGGACGGGCTAAAGCCCGCCCCTTAACTAACCGTTAGGCATATAGAGCTTAAAGCCGTGCACACATCAGAAATTGCAGAGTAAGTAATCCGGCACCCTGCATATCCCTGAAAAAGCATCGGCGTATTTGAAACCGCTGGCGGGCCAGCAATCGGCGGAGGCCATATCATCGCCCGGGCCAGTCAATCGCTGGCAGGTCAGGTAATCTGCTGAAAGCAATGTCATCACGCTGGCCTCGGCATCACGCCAGCGCTGAGGCGCTCAAAATCCCAGAGGAAAAGGCGAAGGAACGCATGCAAGTACATCAAACATCAAAGGCAGGTACGGCGTCGCATCAGCGCCCTGCTGCCGTCCTTCGAACCGCTTGCCTAACAAGCGGTTCAAATCGCTCGCTCCGCTCGCTGGGACGGGCTAAAGCCCGCCCCTTAACCAAACGTTAGCTCTCAGAGGAAAAATATGAATATTGCGAAATCAATAATTACCGTGGCTACTAGCTTTGTATTTTCAACTGCAATGGCCTCTGAGAAATCTCCGAAGGAGAACTCCGACTGGTTTCTAATCGCGAGCAGCCAAGATAATACAAGATCATATAGTGGAAAGGCAGGCTCATTAGAAATCACAAATACAAAAAACGGATCACAAGTTGCAATAATCATTGGTCAAATCGAAGACAAAACCAATAACACCCTCCAGTACAACAAATGGTATGTCTCAGTTGACGACTGCAAAAAAGAATCGGGAAAAATGGCACTGCTAGACATAAGCGGAGAGTATATAGATTCAATTGATTTTGTGCTTGGCGGAAATAATATAGCAAGTGGAATCGCAGATGTAATTTGTGGCGCATATGATATTAGGCAAAAAGAAATTGAAGGCAAAGGACTCTAGGGAGGAGCTAACAAATGGTTCAAATCGCTCGCTGCGCTCGCTAGGACGGGCTAAAGCCCGCCCCTTAACCAAACGTTATGCATATTCGGAAAGTTGGCATCCAGTTACAAATGGAGTTGTATATGAAAAAGAAAGTGGAACGGTCAAAAGGGCTGAGGGCCTTTAATTCTTTGTGTGCCGCCCTGCTCATGGGCTCTGCAATTTACATTATGGTTATGGGCTTCAATTCTGTTGCTATGGCGGCTATGGCTATTTCCGTTGCAGGAGCAGCTGCGCCTCTTGTTCAGAGCGACGAGGGATTCCTTGAGATAGTCATCGGCACCTTCGAGGCCATGATCGACGGGGTCGTAGCAGTCATCGAAGGCATAGCAAGTGCAATTGCTAGCCTATTTAGTTAGAAATGCATAACAATTGGTTCAATTCGCTCGCTCCGCTCGCTGGGACGGGCTAAAGCCCGCCCCTTAACCAAACGTTAGACCTAGAGCAAAATAATCTGCATGTTTGAGGTTTTCTTTTTTACCGGAATAATTTTACTGATAATCACTCACCAGAGTTTTGTGTCCAAGCTAAAACTGCATGCACCTGAGCAATGGGTATCACTGGGAAAACCTGGAATATTCAACCGAGGAGATCAATTCGGAGTCATGATTTACGTGCTGAGCGGTGAATACAAGGCAACCAAGAAGAAAGAGCTAATTAAGAGCGGCACACTTTACAGGCTGTGTTCTGGCGGTTTTTTAACTATGGTAATTGCATACTTCGCCCTCCCGCTGAGTTTCTGGCACGGGTAAACCAAAAATGCGCCATGAAAATAGATCTCGGACTGGTCTAACAAATGGTTCAAATCGCTCACTCCGTTCGCTGGGACGGGCTAAAGCCCGCCCCTTAACCAAACGTTAAGTGTCTTCAGGAAGAAATCATGGAATTCAAAGTAGGAAGTTTCACCTTCG
>NZ_WKJZ01000008.1 GCF_009763245.1 Pseudomonas xionganensis
GTTAAGTGTCTTCAGGAAGAAATCATGGAATTCAAAGTAGGAAGTTTCACCTTCGGAAGATGCGACAAAATTGCTGCTGAATGGATGCACCAACATGGTCAAGCCCTATTAAAGTACTCCTTGTCGATCATATTCATCTGGCTTGGCGCTCTAAAGCCACTTGGCTTAAGCCCAGTAAATGATCTAGTGACAAACACGATAACCTGGCTCCCTTCAGATATATTCATACCCATATTGGGGTTATGGGAAATTGCCATTGGCGTTTGCCTTCTCATCAAGCCGCTGTTGAGAATCGCATTAACCTTGCTATTTTTACAGCTATTCGGAACCGTACTGCCGCTATTTATGCTGCCAGAAGTGTGCTTCATCAAATTCCCATACGCACTCACACTTGAAGGTCAGTACATAATTAAAAATTGTGTGATCTTAAGCGCTGCTATTGTCGTAGGCGGCGGTTTAAGCAAAGAAGTATCCCAGTACGCAGGCCAAAGCGCGCAAAACACTTAACAAGTGGTTCAAATCGTTCGCTTCGCTCACTGGGACGGGCTAAAGCCCGCCCCTTAACCAAACGTTAGGCGTAAAAGCAGAAATCTAGTAACAAGGAAGTTATGCGCTCGAATAACAATTGCCTTTGGCATTCTGCAAATGTGCGGCGGCTGTACGAATCCGGTCCGGAACATTTGCGCCAGAACACAATTATCCAAAACTCGCCAACAGGTTCATCAGCGCGCGTCCTCACCGCCGTCGGGAGCTTTTTCCCGCAAAATCGTGCGCGTATGTTTCAGGCCACACATTCAAAATCGAGTCGCCTAACAACCCTGCGCCCGGCGTGCCATCTGCGCCTAACCAGGCATTCAAGCCACTCGCTTCGCTCGTTGGGACGGGCTAAAGCCCGCCCCTTAACTAACCGTTAG
>NZ_WKJZ01000009.1 GCF_009763245.1 Pseudomonas xionganensis
AATCCACTGCCGTTGATGTTTGCAGCCTTGGGCAGTGCCATAGGCTGGTCACAAAGTGCCGGTGCCGTGGTGAGCGCGGCAGGTAGCAGCTACGGCGCGGATGATGAAGGTGCGGTCAGTACGGTTATCAGTCTGAGCATCACGGGTGGTGATGGAACGGACTCCGGCCTTGAAACGACCGATGGTCAAAGCATCTTCTTGTACAAAGAGGGCGACCTGGTTGTTGGGCGTGTTGGTGCGTCAGATGGCCCGGCCGCCTTTGCGGTGAGCATTGATGCGGACAGTGGTGTGTTGAGCGTTGCGCAATACCTGTCGCTGCATCATCCGGATAGTCCGAATGAGTATGACGAAGCGGTTAGCTTGCTGTTTAGCGGCGGTGAGCAAGAAGAGCCGATCAACCTGATCAATGCCGTGGTGACGGTGACAGATGGTGATGGTGACCAAGCGGTTAGTGAAACGGTTGGTATTGGTCAGCTGATTCAGTTCGAAGACGATGG